>NZ_HG938353.1:0-2400000 GCF_000731315.1 Neorhizobium galegae bv. orientalis str. HAMBI 540 | reverse complement strand
CTGCATGGCGAGCATGGAATTGTAGAGGCTGACGGCGACCTGCTGGCCTTCGCCGGTTTTTTCTCGATGCAGGAGCGCAAGCAGGATGCCCTGGACGAGGTGCATGCCGGCGGAATAGTCGGCAAGCGGGGTGGCGTAGATCGAGGTCGGGTGGGCGCTGTCGGACTTGCGGCGCATGACGCCGGACAGAGCCTGGGCGAGAATATCCTGGCCACCCTTGTGCTGGTAGGGGCCGGTGAGGCCAAAGCCGGTGCCGACGGCATAGATCAGCCGCTTGTTGATCTTCTTCAGGTCCTCGTAACCGAAGCCCATGCGCTCCATCACGCCAGGGCGGAAGTTGTTGACCACCACGTCGGCGCCGGCGATCAGCGTCAGCACTGCGTCGCGGGCTTCGGTGAGCTTCAGGTCCAGCGCCAGGCTCTTCTTGTTGCGGTTCAGCGAGCAGAAGACCGGATTGTTGAGGCCGTCCGGGTCGGAGCCGAGCGACCAGCGCGACAGGTCACCGATCTTGGCCTTCTCGATCTTGATGACTTCGGCGCCGTAGTCGGCGAGCGTCTGGGTGCAGCAGGGGCCGAGCATGACCTGCGTGAAATCGATCACGCGGATGCCGTCGAGGGGTAGAGAGTTCATTCCGCAGCCTCCAGGAATGTTGCATTGTCGGAGGGCACGTCGCCGGGATCGGCACCTTGGGCCCGCATCTGTTTCTGGATCGCACGAACATCGGCTTTCCGAACGGTGGTTCCGGCATTGAGCGCCACGACGGCGGCGACGCCTGCGGCCTCGCCCATCGCCATGCAGGGCGGAATCTCGCGGCTCGATTTCTGCGCCTGCGGTGTCGCCGAGTAGTGACGTCCGGCGACGATCAGCTGGTCGACTTCGCGCGGCAGCATTGAGCGGTAGGGCGTGTAATAGTCGCGGCCGCGGCAGACGGTGTCGGAGAAGTGGATACGGTTCATCACGTCATCCTTGGTGACGACGTATTCGCCTTCGAGAAGACGCGTCTGGCGCACGCCGGTCTGCGGCGCGAAATCGACTACATAGGCCTTTTCGAAACCCGGCATCTTTTCGCGGGTGAAATCAAGCAGGCGGGCGATGCGGTTGCGGCCTTCGAGTTCGGCTTTGGTCAGGTCTTCGGTCTTGAGGCCGGAGAGGTTCGGCATATGCGGACAGTTGAGCCAGACGACGCCGGGCAGAGGGGTCTTCAGCCACCAGAAGGACCAGCAGCCGCCGATCAGGCGTTTTGCTTCATGGTCGATCTTCTTGAAGGCTTCCGGCTCCTCGAACTCGAAACGTTCGGCAGCATCCGTATCGACGCCGCCCCAGCGGGAGACGGTGGTGAGGATGAAGTTCGATTCCACATGCGAGGCGCCGGCCGAGGCGGCGACATCGAGGTCGCCGGTCGTGTCGATGACGATATCGCCGAGGATCGCTTCCATGCCGGACTTGGTCTGGCAGATGACGCCCTTGATGGTCTTGCCTTCCATGATCGCGGAGGAGAACCAGCTATGGGTCCGAAGCTTGACCCCGGCTTCGGTGAGCACGTCATAGGAGGCGCGCTTGAAACCGTCCGGATCGAAGGCTGCGGAAAAGCAGATCGGATGCGGCATGGACTGGGTGTGGAAGTCGAACAGGCCCCAGCGCGCCCAGCGCCGCCAGGCCTCCGGCGTCTCGCGGATGTCGAGTTCGCGGTCGCGGCCGGTTGGCGTGACGCAGAGATCCCACTTCTTCATCCGCTCGATCATCTCCATGCAGATGCCCTGCACGGTGATTTCGAGGTTGTTGATCATGTCGTCGAGCACCAGCACCATGCCACCGGCGGCAAGCCCGCCGACATAGGGGTAGCGCTCGAGAAGGGTCACCTTGGCGCCATTGCGGGCCGCGGACACGGCGGCAGAAATACCCGCCGGTCCTCCGCCGACCACGACCACATCGGAACGGTCGACCACTGCGACGTCGCGCGCCGCCTGAAGAATTGTCTGTTGCATTGGTTCAAACTCCCAAAGAGTTGGGCCTGAGGACAAGTTGGCTCAGTGTGTTGGGCTCAGTGCGATCCGGCCGGCTTCCAGCGGATCATCCGGGCTTCGATCACCGAGACGATGAAGAAGAGGACGACGGCAAGGACCGCAGCGATCACGACGGTTGCGTAAAGCAGCGGCGAGCGGAAATTGTAGGTCGCCTCGATGATGAGGGCTCCAAGGCCGAAGCTGGAACCGATCCATTCGGCGACGATGGCGCCCATGACGCTGCTGGTTGCGGCGATCTTCAGTGCCGCAAACAGGAACGGCATCGAACTCGGCAGCCGCACCTTCCAGAGGATTTCCGTGCTGCTGGCGGAAAGCACCCGCATCAGATCGAGCATGGCGGGGCTCGCGGATTTCAGGCCCTGGACCATGTTGACCAGCGTCGGGAAGAAGCAGATCAGCCCGGCGATGATGATTTTTGGCGCAAGCCCGTTGCCGAAGATGAGCACGAGGATCGGAGCGAGCGCGATGATCGGGATCGCCTTGATGAACACGGCGATCGGGTAGAAGGCTTTTTCCGCCGTCGCACTGTGGACGAACCAGATCGCCAGCAGGATGGCGACGAGATTGCCGAAGACGAAGCCGAGGAAAGCCTCGAGGATCGTCGGCAGCATGTTGGTCCAGAGCAGCTTGGCATTGTCGTGGAAGGCGTAGGCGACTTCGACCGGGCTCGGGGCCATGAAGGTCGGGATCTTGAAGGCCCAGACGACGAACTGCCAGAGGACGACGAGCCCGACAGCGGCTGATATCGCCGGCATATGTTTGGTGAGCACGCCGGCGGTGGCATCGAGAAGCGCGATCTTGCGATCGGCCTCGGTCTTGCGGGTGGAGGAAACGACGTGGCTCACAGGCATTCCTCCAGAAGGCGGCGCAGATGCGCGGTGACGCCGATGAACTCGACGGTGTCACGCACGGCGAGCGAACGCGGGAAGGGGAGATCGACCTTCATGAACTCCTTGACGCGGCCCGGATGGGCCTGAAGCATCAGTACGTTCTGGCCGAGGAAAGCCGCTTCCGGGATGGAATGGGTGACGAACAGGATCGTCGTTCCCGTTTCCTGCCAGACGCGCAGCAGTTCCTCGTTCAGACGGTCGCGGGTGATTTCGTCGAGCGCCCCGAAAGGCTCGTCCATCAGAAGGATGCGCGGCCGCGTGATCAGCGCCCGGGCGATCGCCACGCGCTGGCGCATGCCGCCAGAGAGCTCGTGAGGGAGCGAATTTTCGCGCCCCTTCAGCCCGACCATGGCCAGCAGTTCATGCGGGTCCGCATAATTGCCGGGCATAGTATGTTTCTGTGCGTGTTTTCCGACTTCCAGCGGCAGGCGGACATTGTCGAGTACGTTCCGCCAGGGAAGCAGCGTCGCATCCTGGAAAACGAAGGCGAAGTCGCGGCTCTGGCGAGCCTCCTGCGGGCTGCGGCCAAAGACGGAAATCGAACCTTCGCTGATGTGGACGAGATCCGCCACACATCTGAGGAGGGTCGATTTTCCGCAGCCGGAGGGGCCGAGCATGGTGACGAAGGCACCTTCCGGTATGTCCACGGAAACATCGGAAAGGGCCGTGAATTCGTTGTTCCTGTCGCCGAACCTGACGGAGAGGTTTCGGATCGAAACCGCCGTGGCTGCCGGTTCTGTGAGGGGAACGTTCGGCATCAACTTCGCCGTTCCTAACATGACTATCACCCCACCTGTTTGCGGATGTCGCTGGTGGCTTCGAGGATGGAGAAGTTCGCGACGTCGTCGACCGTCGGAACTGTTCCCTTGAACTGCTTGAGATCGGCATAGGCCTTGATCTGCGCCGCCCAGTTTTCACGCGACATGGTACCCCAGCCCGATGCCTTGGTGGTGGCGCCGAAGGAGAAGTCGACGCACGGGACCACAGCCTTCATTTCGCTGGCCTTGTCGAGGATCGGATAGGACTCGCAGAGCATCTCGACCGCTTCCTTCTGGTTGCTGCGAACATAACCCCAGCCCTTGGCGGCGGCGCGGGTGAAACGTTCGAGAACATCTGAGTGTTTGGCGATCTGGTCGTCGGTCGTGTAGTAGACGTTGGCATAGAGCTGCAGGCCGCTGTCCCAGAGCATCATGTCGACGCGATTGTCGCCGAGGACATCGAGGGCATTGACGTTGGTGAGCCAGCCGGTGACCGCATCGGCCTGGCCGGTGATCAGCTGGTTCATGTCCGAACCCATGTTGACCATCTTCACCTGGTCCTCGGCGATGCCGTTCTGGGCGAGCAGTGCGCGCAGCAGGATGAAGGCGGTCGGCTGGGTGGCGATCGTCTTGCCGATCATGTCTTTCGGGGTCTTGATCGCCTTGTTCTTCAGCGAGAAATAGGTGAAGGGGTGCTTCTGGTAGCCGGACAGGAAGGCCTTGACCGGCAGGCCTGCCGAACGCGCCAGCATCACGGACGGGCTGGAGGAAATCTGGCCGGTTGCGGACTGGCCGGACGCGACGCCCGCGACGCCGTCGACGCTTGGTCCGCCGGGGACGATTTCAAGCTCGATGCCCTGTTCTTCGAAGAAACCCTTCTTGATGGCGGCGACTTCGCCGAGCACGCCGTTCGAGACGAGCCAGCCGAGCTGCATGCGCACCTTGGCCACATCCTTGGCATTGCCGGCGCGGATGCCGAGGACGCTGGAGGCGGCGGCGAAGCCACCCAAGGCCGCAGCGTTGGATATGAAACGTCGGCGATTCAGTGTGAAATGAGACATAGCGTTCCCCTGTTGGCCTTATGGCCTGATACATTTTCGCTTGACTTGGCCGGTCTCAGCGCCGGATTGAGGGGAGGATGGCGCAATGTCGCGTTCTAATAAAGAACAATATTTCGCATATTTGGTTGCCGAAAAGGCAACACCAAAACGCGCGGCGATTCTATTGAATTTGCAATCGTCAAGTCCGTCGCCCGAACCCAAGCTTCGATCTAAGGCCAAGCCTTTGCGAAGCCCTGATTTATGGTGGACGTTTACTTAATTATCCACTCAAGATAGAAAATGCTTGAAGGGGTACTCGGCAACTTATCGATGATAGGATACAAATAACACGTCAGTATCCTAGTGCCAAAGAGATGGTCCCTCAGTGAGCAAAGCACCGAATGCAGCCGACAGAGAGGTTGGAAAGCGGATCCGCCTCTACAGGCGAGAGAAAAAACTTACGCAGCCGCAACTTGCCCACCACGTGGGCATCACGTCTCAGCAGCTTCAGAAATATGAAAATGGCATTAATCGGATTGCTGTCGGCAAGCTCGTGGAGATCGCGACCGCGCTGAAGGTCGAGATGGTGGCGTTCTTCGATCGGATCCCGACAGTCGAACCGTCGAACGACAATCAGCTCGAAGACCCGCAATTCGATTTCACCCATGAAGCGCTGCTGATGAGCACCGCATTCATGAGCATTTCCAAACCGTTTCTTCGCAAACGCATCCTGGAATTGGTTCAGGCGGTTGTCGCAAGGGAATTCGAGGCGGAAGCGCTTTTGGCCGATATCGAAAGACAGCCGGCCCAGTCAGCGGTCCCTGACGTTTAAGTCCTGGGACCGTCCTCATCGAGGGCTATCTTCGTCTTGCTGCGGAATATCGCATTCAGCTTCACGCTCCTCTCGTTTTCGGGACTGGTGCCTTCCCAATCGAGCGAGAGTTGAAGGAGAGCCATGTTCGTCAAGTGGACGACCGTGGAGAGCTGAAGTGATTCCGCTTCCTTGTTGACCGCGGAAAGCATGCGGAACAGGCGGGCAAATTCGTCGCTGGCGACGTCGTGGGCGAGATCAATCATTCATGGATCCTTGCGCCGAGTCCATCTCGTCGCGCAGTTTTTCCCAATGGGCGGTCTGTGCGAACGTCCATTTGGAGTGTTTACGGGAACTGGTAATGCCGTTGAGCCAAACGAGAACGGCCCTCGCATCCTCACGTTTCAATTCCACCTTGTGGCGTTTGATGTCGTGAAGGATCACCGCACCGCGCTGAGGATCACTGAACTCGCATCGTTCGAGAATGGCCTGATAGGTCCGCTCGGTGTAGTGCATGAAATTGGCAGCGAGAAAAAACCGTTCCCGCTCGGCAGCTGAAATGAGCCCCATCCGCCCAAGCTTGCGGATCGTCGCCTCGTAGTCGACGCGCGGCACCGAGAGCGGCATCCATCCGAGCTCCTCGGGGCCGTGGATCAATGCTACGGCCTCGTCATCGATCAGCCGGCCGGCGGCATAGTCGGAATATATCCGGCCGATGCCGATCATTCCGAATGCCTCGCATTCGGCAGCGCGCAGCGCCCCCATGCTCGAGCCGCCGCCGATGGAGACATCGCGGCTCAGCGCATAAAGGATCTCCTTGTGCCACACGGAGGCGGACTCGCCGAAATAGCCGTCGATCAGGGCGACCGCCGTGGCGCCGTCCTCGACCGCCTTCAGGATGTCTCCGCGGGCCGCAGGTCCACGGAAGGTCAGCGATGGGAATCGCTGTTTCATCTGGCGGGTCGACGACCCGAGGCTTGGCCCGACGAAAACGACTTTCAATGCCGTGACCTCCTTATGGCATTTGCAGCGCGGATACCGAGCTGCAAATATTGTCCGGAAAGTTCGACTTCCAGGCCGGGAACGATGACCCGGACGACCGAAACGGGAAGCCCGGCATCCTGCATGGGAACCGCAACCACCTGCCTGATGCCGGCAAGCCTGAGACGACCGACTATGTGATCGATCGTGCCGTTGATGGAGTGGCGGGTTGCGTCAAGCTCGCGATACTCGACCGGGCGCCTGTCCAGCGACGACAGGGCAACCAGGCGGCTGAGAGCGTTATCCGCCCGTATGTGCTGATAGATGCGGGGCGAAAAATCGTCGCGGCTGCCGGCAATCGCAGTCAAGCGGCTCTGTGCTGCTTCGGTGATGGCGCGCAGCATTGCGCGCACCGGGTCGGGATGGCAGCCGCAGCCGCCGCAAATCTGGCTCCAGCGCGGGTCTGATCGTTTGGATGTCGAATCCGGGATGAGCACGGCCAGGAATGCCGGAACCTGGAGGTCCGTCGTCATGTCGAGGAGGAGGAGCTGCATGCCTGCATCGCGGAGGCGGCCGACCAGCAGGTCGATCAAGGCATCCTCGACCGTGGTTGGATCGACGAGGCAGGCATTCAATTCTTGTTCGGATTTGAGCTGGACAAGGGTCCAGGCGTCGCGCTCGACGAGTTCGCAGAGCCCGTGCAGAAGTGCCTCGGCGCGGGTGTTTCCGGATGCAAGACCATCGCTGGACTGTTCGAAACCGGCCGGCCGTTCGCCCCGGTGGTCCATTCCGGCAAGCCACCAGGGCACCATGACCTGATTGCCGGAAAGGATATCCAGACCGGGGACCCAGGGTATCTGACGGTCGCCGATTTCGGAGGGCACGCATCGGGCGGTCGAATGAAGGTCGATCACCCCCGCTTGCGAGCCCGCGACGTCGTTGACGGTCGCCCAGGTGAGCGATGCCGGTTCGACTTCGGCGACCCGTGTCTCCAAGGCCTCCATGGCGGCCGAGGTGCGCGCCGCATCGGCGTCGACGCCTTTGCCCTGGAAGACGGAGAGAGTGTAGCTGTTGGGCCGTGTCGCAAAAGCGACGGGAATGCCGACCCGGTCGAGGCCGGTCAGGAAGCCGACCCGTGTAATGCCGAGATCTCTAAAAAACGGGCTGATCGCGTCGAAGGTTTCCGCCGGCGAAACGCGCCGGTCATGATACGTACTGAAACCCTGCTCCCGCTGCGTCAGGGAGGTTGCGAATGTCTGGATCGTTTGCGTCGATGACTGGATCTGCATCATCATTTCCGGCTGCCGAATTTCGAAGGACCCTGACCTGGAGCGAGATCGGGCGGGCGACTGCCGGGTCTGCAAAAGTGGTTGCGATGCCGAACTCATCTCGTCGAATCGTCCTCTCTAAGGGTCTCTATGGGAGAGGAGACCAAAGGCACCGTGACTTGGGCGTGACAGGCTTGTTAAGGGGCAAGTTTGGTTGCTGAAAAGACCTTTTGCTTGGCGGCATTCCAGAGCCGTCGCGGCTCGTGGTTAAGCCCAAGGCAACCGTCGGCACCTTGGGCTTCCAGGCTCATTACTGATATCTCATCGCATGCGTGACCTGAGAGAGCGCGTTCGCCGCAATCTCGGTCCGGCCGCCAAGCACGGCTTCGGCAGCGGCGGAAAACCGCAGCGTTGGGGCAGAGGCAGTGGCTTCAACCGGCTTGGATGTCTTGAACTTCGTTTCCATGCTTTCTCTCCGCTAAAAGGCAGCTTGTGCTGCGTTGCGTAGAGAAAGGACCACACCGGGTGTTATTCCAGCGTGACAGGCATTTTCACGCCTGTTTACGGCAGCCCGGCGAGCCTGAGGCCATGAATGAGCAGTTCGGCATGCGCCGGGTCACGGTCCGGCACGAAGTAGCGGATATCTTCGCTGCGGAAATCGGGGAAGTTTTCCCGGACGATCGCCGCATATTTACGCGCGGCAGGCATGTCGCCTGCCATCGCGTGACTGGCGGCAAGCAGCCGCGCGGTGGCGTGTTTGGTGCGGACCGGGTCGATCGTATCGATCGCCTTCGAATATTCCTGGCGCACGTAGTAGGTGGAGCCCAGTATCCAGTAGTAATAATCCGGCGGCAGGGGGTTCAGCTTGAAGGCCGCGAGCCCGAGATCGAGAGCCTTGTCCAGGTCACCCGCATGCGACAGAGCGTCCGAATAATCTATCAGCACATCCGCATCGCTCGGATTAAGGTTCTGGGCCTCTTGAAAAAGGTCCAGGCTTTCGTCGAAACGTCGGCGATAAAGCGAGATGAAGCCGAGCTCGCGGAAGGCGCGGCCGCTGCCGGGATCGAGATCGCGGGACGCGCGGGCGGATTGATTGGCCACATCCAGCAGCTCGTTGTCCTTCATGCCGCGAACCAGCCATTCCATGCCGAGCGAGCGCGAAATTCCGGCATGCGCCGGCGAAAAGCTGTCACACCGCTTGACCGCTGACTTGAACCATTTGCGCGCCTGACGCAGATGCGGCAGGTCCGTGCCGGACAGATAGCGCTTTCCTTCGAGGTAAAGGCGGTAGGCGGAGGGGTCGACGTCGTCGAGGGACCTGGCGATTTCATGCCGTTCGATGACATCGGTCAGCGACATCGAAATACGCCGCGCCAACTGGCTGAAAGATGCTCTCATCTGCTGGACGTCGAGCGGCAGGTTGATGGCCCAAAGCACTTCGCCGGTGCCCACCCTCGTTAGCCTACAGGTCGCAAAAATCTCGTCGCCTTCACCCTGGATCGTCACGAACACGGAATAGTCGAACTGAAGGTCGCTGAGGGCCGATTGGCGTTGATTTGGATCGCTCGATCGATTGAGCAGTTCGAAACTCGTATGGGCGGCGATGATCTTGAAAACACGCTGGTGGCTGAGACCGATCGTGACGTCTTCCAAAAGAGCTCTGCCGAGGCGCTGGACCAGCGCATCCTGGACGATCGTCTCGGGCGGCAGGATCACCACGCGCGGCTGTGCCGGCATGACGCCCCTTGGGCGTTCCTCCGCTTCGGGCGTGCGGTCCGAGCCTGGCCGGCTGAGGATGCCGAGTTCGTGGGCGAGCCCAACCGTCTCCGGTGTCGGCGGCGTGCCATAATCGGCCCTCAGTTGGTCCCGGCATCGGCTATAAGCCTGGCGAGCGGCGGCGAAGTCGCCATGGCCGACGTGATACTTCATCAGGGCTCGCGCGGCGCCCTCGTGAGAGGCATCCAGCTCGATCAGGCGGTTGGCAAGCAAGGGTAGTGACGAGGATTGCTGGTGGGACGATATCGCGAGCAGGCTTTCGATGTGGCTCAGTCGCCAGTCACCGACCTTGCGCCGCGCGTCCAGAAGCCAGTCCTCCGCGCCGCCGGTCGGAGCCTCCACGGCTTCGAGCAGTTCGCCATGAACAAGGTCCCAGTTGTTCTCGGCTAAGGGGCCTGCCTCCATCAACGCGAGGAGATCGACCGTGAACCGATCGCAATCAAGCCGCAACGTTTCTTCGTCAGTGAGGAGGATGGCCGGGGCGTCCGGGCCGACCGCCTTGGCGATGCGCGCCAGGAGCTGACGCAGGCTGTTGGCGCGTTTTTCCGGATCGTGGGAAGGCCAGAGCAGCCGCCGTATCGTTTCGCGGTCGACCGTCAACCTGGGCGCCATCGCAACGACGGCAAATAGAAAATAGGCCTTTTCCGGCAGAGCGATGCTCACGCCGTCCAACTCAAGCGAGGGGCGACCGAGCAACCGGATTTGGAGCATCGTATTTTCGAGCATTGTATTGCTGTTCGGAACTACGCGTTGTTGTAGAAAATATGTATCGTTATGGGGACTGTCTGTACATTCATTTCTGATACTGCTGAGCTAATAAGCTGCAAGTACCAAACCGCTTCGACGAGTTACGTTGCATTGCCTCGATCGAAGACGCGTTTCCAACCTCCGCCACGGGTCGGAAGCGGATGGCAGGATGTTTACTCGACCGACATCAGGATATCGGCCTTGGTCGGACCGGATGAGCTCTGGATTACGAGCTCAGGAATTACGCCGGGCTTCCGAGGAACTGAAAATACGCCCAGGCGAGAACAAGACATACGATCACGGCTGCAACAACTGCCAACTTGCGTAGCAACGGATTCGGCTCTCGCGGCGGCGGTTCCGGGCGTCGGAATTTGATGACGTTGTCGTTCATGGATCTGCTTTTACCGCTGAACGTCTTGAACCGCTACAGGGTTGCGATTGTTTTATGGTGTTGCGGGTGCGAGCCGCATCCGAGACGTGCATAACAGCACATCGATCCATGTTCAACTTGCCATATTCACGGCAGTCCCTGCGTTCAATGGGCATTCCAAGCGTGGTTCCTGGCCTCCCTACTTCACTGCTCCCGCCGTCATGCCGTTGATGAACTGGCGGGACAGGATGATGTAGACGATGATGACCGGCGCCGAGGACAACAGAAGCCCCGCGAACAGCACGCCCCAATCGGTCGTGTATTCGCCCATGAAGGTCGTGAGGCCTTGCGGCAGGGTCTTCAGGTTGTCCTTCTGGATGAAGATCAGCGGAAAGAAGAAGTCGTTCCAGATCGGCACGACGTTCTGGATGCCAGCGATCACCAGTGCCGGCCGCACCAGCGGGAGCATGATCGACCACATGATCCGAGGTTCGCTGGCGCCGTCCATGCGGGCCGCGTCCTCGAGTTCGTTCGGAAGCGTGGCGATGAAGCCGGTCATGATGAAGACGGTGGTCGGCAGACCCATCGCCACATAAATGACGATCAGCGACAGCTGCGTGTTGAGGATGCCGAGATCGCGCATCAGGATGAAGAGCGGGATGATCGCGAGTTTCAGGGGGAGCGTCAGTCCGGCCAGGAAAAACATCAGCACGAAGCTCGAGCCCCGGAACTTGTAGCGTCCGACCGCATAGGCCGCCATCGTCCCAAGCGTCAGGATCACGACGATCGACGCGCCGGTGACGATCATCGAATTCAGGAGATAGCGCAGGAAGTTGGTCTGGCTCCAGATCTTGATGATGTTGGCGAAGTTGGAAAAATCCGGGATTGAGAATGGCGACTGGAAGATCTGCGCATTGGTCTTGAACGCGGCAAACAGCATGATGACGATGGGAGCGAGCATCACCACCGTGTTCAGGATCAGGATGATCTGGATCAGCCCATCCTTGCCGAGCGTGGCGAGCATGCCGCGCCGATCGTAATAGCTTTGCGAAGCAGTGCTCATATCTGAATTTCCCTGGCCCGCAGCTTGAAGGTGATGACGCCGGCCACCAGCGCGATGAAGACGAAGATCAGCACGGCAAGCGCGCTGCCGGCGCCGAAATCCTGCCCCGAGCCGGACATGTTGCCGAAGGCTGTGCGGTAGAAATAAAGCCCGAGCACATCGGTTGCTCCGTGCGGAGAGCCTTCAAGGCCGACCATCACGTAAGGGATCTCGAACCAGTTGAAGCTGCCGACAAAGAGAAGGGTGAAAACGACGGTTGCGCTCGGCGCCACCAGCGGCCAGACGATCTTGGTGATCTTGGTCCACTCGCTTTCGGTTTCCATCCTGACGGCGTCGAGGATTTCGCCCGGAATGCGCTGCATGCCGGCGAGGAAGACGAGCGTCGGGAAACCGACCATGTGCCACGCATTGGCGAATATTAACGACCAGAGCGCGGTGGAATCCTGACCCAGCCAGGGCTGGGCAAGTCCGCCAAGGCCCAGCCCGCGGAACGAGATGTTGACCACGCCGAAAAGCGGATGAAGGAAGAGCTTCCAGAGAAAGCCAACGATGATGGTTGATAGTACGACCGGCAGGAAGACGGAAATCCGGTGGAAGGCAGCACCCGGCAGCTCGCGCCAGAGACAGTAGGCGAGCAGGAATCCGACGCCGTTCTGCAGCACCATCAGCGCAAAGAAGACCCAGACGTTGTGAAGGAACGCGTTGACGGTCCAATCGGCATAGGGCTGGGTGAACAGCACCTTGTAGAAGTTTGCGAAACCGACGAATTCGCCGCGCGCCAGCCCGTTCCAATGGAAAAAGGCATAGGCGAAGGCCGAAATGATCGGGTAGACGACAAACAGCGCTACGAAGGCAAGCGGCGGCACGATCAGGGCCGAAATCCAGAGCCTTCGCGAAACAAGGGGCGATCCGGGCATTACAACTCTCTTGAGATTGGAGGCGGGGCGGCTTGTAAAACCGTCCCGCCGCTTGAGGTCACTTCTTGAACGGGGCGTACCAGTTCGCAAGGCCGGTCGTCAGGTTCTTGCCGACCTCTTCCGGGGTCGCCTTGCCGCCAAGCAGCTTCTGGATCTCGCTCTGCAGCAGGACCGAACCGGACGGCTCGCCGTAACGGAAATGGACCAGCATCAGATAGGGGATCGAGTGCTTGTTGAGGTCGGCGACTTCGCCAAGCAGCGGTTCCTTGAACGTCACGCCCGGCACGGCCGAGATGTTGTTCAGGTCGTTGGCGAACATCTGGCCAAATTCCTGGCTGGCGAGGAAGTTCAGGAACTTGACCGCTGCTTCCTGGTTCTTGCCCTTGGCATTGGCCGCATAACCGCCGTCGAAATAGAGGGCGACGAGCTTCTCGTCCTCGGCCTTCAGGCCGGGAGCAGCGAAGATGCCCATCTTCATGTTGGGGTTCTGCTTCTTGAAGTTGGCAAGCTCGTAGGAGCCGCCGACGAACATGCCGGCCATGCCGGAGGAGAAGAGCTGCTGGGCGGAAGCGTAATCAAGACCGATGAAGCCGTCCGGGAAATATTTGGTGATTTCCTTGAGCTTGGTGAGAGCCCCGACATAACGCTTGTCGGTGAAGTCGGCCTTGCCGGCCATCAGGTCGTCGTAGAAACCGCGGCCCATGATCGAGGATACGAGGCCGCCGACCACGACTTCGTTCTGCCAGGCGGTTGCCGTGCCGTTGGCAAACGGCATGACGCCGGCAGCCTTCAGCTTTTCGGATGCCTTGATGAAGTCATCCCAGCTCTGCGGCTCGCTCAAGCCGTTCTTGTCGAAGATATCCTTGTTGTAAATCACCAGCATGGTCTGGCTGGCAAAGGGAACGGCGTAGGTGATCTTGTTCGAACGCATCGTCTCGGAGGCGAGCGCCGGCGCGGTGAAGGTAGAGAGGGCCGGGACATTGGTCTTGTCCAGAGCCAGAAGATAGCCACCGCTCGCGATCGTTTCCATGCCGCCATAGGTGCGGGTGAACATCAGGTCCGGTCCCGAACCGCCGGCAAGCGCGGTCGACAGGATCGTGTTGTAGTTCGTCGCTTCGAACGTTTCGAACTTGACGGTGATGCCCGGGTTCTTCGTCTCGAAAGCGGAGATAAATTTCTGGTACTGGGCCTTATCTTCCTGCCGCCAGCTCCAGAAGGTCAATTCCTGCGCCATTGCCGGCAAGGCCGTCGCCAAGGCTCCCAAGGCTACTATCGTGCTGCAAACTAGCTTTTTCATCTGGTTCCATCCTCTTGGTATTTATAGGAGACGAAAGTGCTTTCAGGCCGCCAACCTCTCCCTCGTTGCGCGACTGAAATAGTGGATTTCCTCTGAAGCCACCGTGATGACGACCGGCGTGTCCGGAGGCAGGTCGACCGAGGCCGAGGACCGGATGCCGACCAGCGTGCCGTCGCCGAGACGCACATACACATACGTGTTCTCGCCCAGATATTCCGTGTAGACGACGCTGCCCTTGAAACCCTCAGTGCTTTCGTCCGTGGAGACCGTCATCGCATCCGGCCGGACGCCGATCACGAGATCGCGCTCGTCCGATTGCGGCAGGCGGGAAACGCTGACCGATCCCGATCCGGCAAGCCCGAGATTGTTGCTGTCGCGTTCAACATTGAGAAGCGACATGCGGGGCGAGCCGATGAAGGTCGCGACGAACGTGTTGGCCGGCCGTTCGTAAAGTTCGCGCGGGCTGCCGAACTGTTCGACCTTGCCGTTGTTCATCACGACGATCCGGTCGGCAAGCGTCATCGCCTCGACTTGGTCGTGGGTGACGTAAATCGTGGTGCCGCCGATTTCTCGGTGAAGCCTGGCGATCTCCAGGCGCACGTCGGAGCGCAGCGCCGCATCGAGGTTGGAAAGAGGTTCGTCGAGAAGCAGGACCTTCGGCTTTCTGACCAATGCGCGGCCGATCGCGACGCGCTGGCGCTGGCCGCCGGAAAGTTCGCGCGGCTTGCGCTTCAGGAGCGGATCGAGCCGCAGCATCTTGGAGGCCTCGTCGATGCGCTTTTCGACTTCGTCCTTTTCGAGGCCCATCAGCCGTGCGCCAAAAGCCATGTTTTCATAGACATCCATATGCGGATAGAGCGCATAGGACTGAAACACCATGGCGATGCCGCGGCGCGACGGGGCAACGTCGTTCATCCGGCGGTCATCGAGGTGAAACTCACCGGAACTGATCGTATCAAGGCCGGCGATCAATCTCAGCAGCGTCGATTTTCCGCATCCCGACGGGCCGACGAAAACGACGAATTCCCTGTCGGAAATCTGGAGGTCGATACCGTGCAGCACGTCAACGGATTTGAAGCTTTTCTTGATGCCGCTGAGGGTCATTCGAGCCATGCCGAAACTCCGTACTCGTCAATTCAAAGTGTGCTCGGCGGCAAGTGCCGTGAGCAATTCAGCCGTTTCAAACGGATCGCGATGAAGGATGCAATTCTGCCATCCAAGCTTGTGTGCCGCCACGACGTTTTCCTCGATGTCGTCGATGAAGATGACGTCCTTTTCCGAACATCCTTCGACTTCCGACACCGCCTGGAAAATCATGCGGTCCGGTTTTTCAAGGCCCATGTCCTGGGACAGGTATGCGCGATCGAAATAACCGGCGCCCAGGAGGTTGTCGCTGATATAGCGCCAGTGGATCGCCTGATTGTTGCTGAGGCAGACGACGCGATGATTTTCCTTGAGCTTGCGGACGAAACCGATGAATTCGCCAAAACCTTCGGCGACATAGGCATGTTCGGCTTCATAGACGCTTTCGGCCGGCACGCCGAATACCCCGGCAAGCGCCTGCACATAATCGGGCTCCGTCGACCGCCCCAGCCGGAAATCGCGGAAGATCGCCTCCGGAACGTCGCTATACCGCAGGGACGGGCCTGCGCCGCCAGGCTTCGATACCGCGCGGTCACGGGAGGCCGGATCGAGCTTCACGAACACGCCGCCAATATCAAAAATGAAGAGCTTTTCGCGTTTCTTCATGAGCCGGTTCCAGCACCACTCCCTCATCCCTTAAGTGTTAACAACCTATTAGATAATTCCGCCCTGTCAATTAAGTATGGAATTTTTTATTCGTATCAGATGTTTTCAACAGGCTGTTGCCGCCTTCGCTTCATTTTGGTCTGGGATCTACTATGGGCATTGGTGCGGGATGTAATGAGCCGCAGGCGATAAGGCCTTAGAAACACGCCTGATTTGCGGGTGAGTCGGTCATCTCGCGACGGCAATGCCGCGTAGCGGAATGGAATATAAAATTCTTTATATTTTTACTGATGGGAATTTTCTATCGTAATCGTTTTGGTCACAAGGATCGCCGATCGAATGATCGGCGGGAAGACCGATATCGGGGTGGCCAGCATCATAGTGGCAGGCGGTTGATTGTGTTGGGGAAGCGCGGCCGCTCGGATATTACCGGCAGGAAGGTCGCCGTGGTGTTCGTGGCAGACCTCGTGGTTGAGATGGCCCAGTAGCCGTGCCCGGACCAGCACAGTCGAGCCGAGCCACGGGGAATGGCTGCTTCTCAAGGTCCGCAGCACCATGCAGTCGTCCTCTACCGCAAGCGGGCGAGGGTGGGATAGGGCGACGGGATATTATCGTGAGTTACCCGATCGCCTGTATCTCTTGGACCAGGCGACCGGAGGACGGCTCCGACGGGAGCTTAGTCGGGGCGATCGTTACGCCGCGACTGGCTGGGCGGGCGCCTTGGCGCCCGTCATGAAGGCGACGGCGTCGGACATCGTGTACTCTTTCGGATCGATGACGGTCAGCCTTCGTCCAAGCCGATGAATATGGATACGGTCGGCCACTTCGAACACATGCGGCATGTTGTGCGAGATGAGTACAATCGGAATGCCGCGCGAGCGCACGTCGAGAATAAGCTCCAGAACTTTCCGGCTTTCCTTGACGCCGAGTGCGGCGGTTGGTTCGTCGAGGATGATGACCTTGGAGCCGAAGGCGGCGGCCCGGGCCACCGCAACGCCCTGACGCTGCCCGCCAGACAGGGTCTCGACGGCCTGGTTGATGTTCTGGATCGTCATCAGCCCGAGTTCGGTGAGCTTGTCTCGGGCCTGCTTTTCCATCGTCGGTCGGTCGAGCATGCGGAACCACTGTCCGAGCATGCCCGGTTTGCGGATTTCGCGCCCGAGAAACATGTTGTCGGCGATGGATAGCGCCGGTGAGAGCGCGAGGTTCTGGTAGACGGTTTCGATGCCCGCATCGCGGGCTTCGAGTGGTGATTTGAAGTGCACCGGCCGGCCTTCCAGGGTGATTTCGCCCTCGTCGGGCCGCACCGCGCCGGAGATCGCCTTGATCAGCGAGGATTTGCCGGCACCGTTGTCGCCGATGACGGCGAGGATTTCGCCGGGGTAGAGATCGAAATCGGCGTTGTCGAGAGCGGTCACGCGTCCGTAACGTTTTACCAGGCCGCGGGCTGTGAGGATGGGTTCGACACTCATGATTACACCGAGACCTTTCTGATCCACTGATCGATGGCGACGGCGGCGATGATGAGCCAGCCGGTCAGCATGACTTTCCATTGAGGATCGGCGCCGAGCATGTTGAGCCCCATCGACATGACGCCGACGAGCATGGCGCCGAACAGCGTGCCGAGGATGGAGCCGCGGCCGCCGAACAACGAGATGCCGCCGATCACCGTTGCGGTGATTGCCTGCAGGTTATAGTCGGTCACCGCGGAGGAGGGGGATATCGAACCGTTGCGGCCGATCGAAACCCAGGCGGCGAAGGCGGCGATGATGCCGGCGATCGTGTAGACGCTGAGCAGAACCTTGCGGGTCTGGATACCGGAGAGTTTCGCTGCTTCGGGGTCGTCACCGACGGCGTAAACATGCCTTCCCCAGGCCGTATGGTTGAGGATGTACCAGAGCACTGCGACGAGCAGGACCATGGCGATGACGCCCAGCGTCAGAATTGCGCTGCCTACCTTGAAATTGAGAGCGAAGAGATGGAGGAGCGGCGCCTTTTCGTCCACGTCGGTGTCGCGGATCGTCTCGTTGGCGGAATAGATGAAATTCGTCGCCATGATGATGTTCCAAGAGCCGAGCGTCACGATGAACGGCGGCAACCGCATGACCGCGACAAGGAACCCGTTGAAAAATCCGCAGACGCCGCCGGTGATTAGGCCGACAAGGATCGCTATGCCCGCAGGCATGCCGTAGGTGACGGCGAAATTGCCCATGATGACGGCCGATATCACCATCACTACCCCGATCGAAAGATCGATGCCGGCGGTGAGGATGATCAGCGTCTGGGCAGAGCCGAGAATACCGACAACCGCGATCTGCTGAAGGATCAGCGTCAGCGTATAGGACGAGAAGAATCGTCCGCCGATGGCGATGCCGAAGATAATGATGGACAGGATCAGCACGATCAGCGGCACGGCAGCGGGTGTCGAATGCAGAAAATGCTGCGCGCGTTTTAAGAGAGAGACGTCCTGGCTCTCGAACGAGGCAACGCTTTTGTCGCTGCCGTCGAGAACACGCTCGAATTCCTGTGTTCCACTCATGTTTCCTCCTCCGCGCGCCGAATGCGCAGGAACCATCCGTTGAGTTCGCCCGGTCTTCGCCGGTTGCTTCCCAGCGGCGTATCGCTGGTCGAAAACGGCCGGGGATCTCGCCCCGGCCGAGATGTGGCTAGATGGCGGGGATCAACCCCAGCACTTGGCCGTACCTTCCTTGACGTCGATCGACTTGACACCGGGAACCGGTTTGTCGGTGACCAGCGAGACGCCGGTGTCAAAGAAGGACTTGCCTTCGGTCGGCTTCGGCTTTTCCTTGGTGTCGGCGAACTTCTTGATCGCCTCGATGCCGAGCGATGCCATCAGCAGCGGATATTGCTGCGAGGTGGCGCCGATCACGCCTTCCTTGACTGACTTGACGCCCGGGCAACCGCCGTCGACCGAGACGATCAGCACGTTCTTTTCCATGCCGACAGCTTTCAGGGCCTGGTAGGCACCGACGGCGGCGGGCTCGTTGATCGTGTGGATGACGTTGATACCGGAATTTTTCTGGAGAAGGTTTTCCATGGCCTTGCGACCGCCTTCCTCGTTGCCGTTGGTCACGTCGTGGCCGACGATGCGCTTGTCGGTTTCGTCACCGATCTTGTCCGGGTTCTTGGGGTCGATGCCAAAGCCGATCATGAAGCCCTGGTCGCGCAGGACATCGACCGTCGGCTGATCCGGGGTCAGGTCGAGGAAGCCGACCTTGGCATCCTTGGCCTTGTCGCCCATGGTTTCCTTGGCCCACTGGCCGATCAGCTTGCCGGCAAGAAGATTGTCGGTAGCAAAGGTAGCGTCGGCGGCGTTGATCGGGTCGAGCGGGGTGTCGAGGGCGATGACGAGGACGCCGGCATCACGGGCTTTCTTGACGGTCGGCACGATGCCCTTGGTGTCGGACGCGGTGATGAGAATGCCCTTGGCGCCGTCGGCGATGCAGCTTTCGATGGCTGCGACCTGGCTTTCGCTGTCGCCGTCGATCTTACCGGCATAGGATTTCAGCGTCACGCCGAGTTCCTTGGCCTTGGCCGAGGCACCTTCCTTCATCTTGACGAAGAAGGGATTGGTGTCGGTCTTGGTGATCAGGCAGGCGGACACGCCGGCGGCCTGGGCAGGGGCGGAAAACGCGACGCCCAGGACGAGGGCGCCGAACGCGGCGGACAATACGGATTTCTTCATGGTCTCCTCCCAGAGTTAAGATTGTCCGCCATGCGGACCAACGTTCGGACACCGGTGCCACCGAGTTCGACAGGCGTCTCCTCCAAGCCGTCCTGTGCCCTTACACCCTAATTAAGAACGAGTTGAAATAGCCTGTCAATAATTAATTCCGATTGAATTATTTATTTCTCGTGCCATAGTTTGCCGAAGTGGAGGTTCAGAATCTGGGCGGTCCGTGTGCTGTGCACCTTTGGGTTTAGCTCGGGATATCAAGAGGATATCCTGCTTTCTCGAATGAGGTTTCTCCGTCGATTCAAGGCTTCTGGGAGGAAGAGCCATGTCGGTTTCGGATAGTGTGGCGCAAGGCCACGCGCTGCTGGGCAATTTCACCGGCGGCTCAAATCAGGTGCGGGTGAGGGCCTATAATGAACGGCTCGTGCTTTCGCTTGTGCGTCTGAACGGCTCGATGTCGAAGGCGGATATCACGCGACGCAGCGGGCTTTCCGCCCAGACCGTCTCGGTCATCATGCGGGCGCTCGAAAAGGACGGTCTCTTGTTGCGCGGTGAACCGGTGCGCGGCCGGGTGGGGCAACCTTCGGTACCGATGCGCCTCAATCCGGATGCCGTCTATTCGTTCGGCGTGAAGATCGGCCGGCGTAGCGCCGACCTGGTGCTGATGGATTTCGTCGGTCATATACGGCTGCAATATCACGAGACCTATGCCTATCCGCTTCCCGGGAAGATCATCGAGATCATCACGTCCGGCATTGCCCGGCTCGAAGGCCAGTTGAATGAGGCACAGCGCGGCCGTATCGCCGGGATCGGGATCGCCGCGCCATTCGAACTCTGGAACTGGGCCGAGGAAGTGGGCGCTCCACAAGGGGCGATGGAGGTTTGGCGCGGGTTCGATCTGCAGGCGGAAATCGCAAGCCAGGTCCAGCACGCGGTCTATCTGCAGAACGACGCGACCAGCGCCTGCGGCGCAGAACTGGTATTCGGCGTTGGCCCGTCTTATCCGGATTTCGTGTATTTCTTCATCGGATCGTTCATCGGCGGCGGGATCGTTCTGAATTCCGCGATTTTCTCCGGCCGGACCGGAACCGCCGGCGCGGTGGGGCCGCTTCCGGTGCGTGGCAAGGATGGCGAAACGCGCCAATTGCTCGACATCGCCTCGATCTTCGTTCTGGAGAACCTTCTGAAAGAGCGGAACCTGGATCCGCAGCCGCTCTGGTATTCCGCCGACGACTGGATCGATTTCGGGGAACCGCTCGATCTGTGGATTTTCCAGACCGCAAATGCGCTTGCCCAGGCGATCGTCGCGGCAGCCTCGATCATCGATTTTGGCGCCGCCGTGATCGACGGCGGTTTTCCGGCCTGGGTGCGGCAACGAATTGTCGCCTCGACCATCGAGGCGGTGGCACGACTCGACCTTCAGGGCGTCATCATTCCCGATATCATCGAGGGAATGGTCGGCTCCCAGGCGCGGGCGATCGGCGGCGCCAGCCTGCCGATCTTTGCCAAATACCTCACCGACCAAAACGTGCTTTTCAAAGACCTGCGCGAGATGCCGACAGGTTAATAGACTGCCAGCCGGGTTCCATTGATCCCGACGCCGTTTCGTTTGATCGGTGGAGAAAGTTGCCTCAGCGGCCCTTGGCCTGGCGCCAGCGGGCGAAATCCGTCTTGGTCTCTTCCCTGGTCGCCGGATAGAGGCCGATGATCGAGCGGCCACTCAAGACCTCCTCGGTGACGAAATCCTCGAATGCGGTCATCTCGATCACCTCGTCGGCGATCTCGTCGGCTATGCCGGCCGGAACGATGACAACGCCTTCATTGTCGCCGACAACCACGTCGCCCGGCCAGACCGCGACGTCGCCGCAGCCGATCGGCACGTTGATATCGAGCGCCTGATGGAGCGTCAGGTTGGTTGGGGCGGAGGGGCGGTTGTGATAGGCGCGGATGCCGAGTTCGGCAATTTCGGGGCTATCACGAAATCCGCCATCGGTGACGACGCCGGCGACGCCGCGCACCATCAGGCGCGACACGAGGATGGAACCGGCGGAGGCGGCTCGGGGATCCCTGCGGCTGTCCATGACCATCACATGGCCCGGCGGGCACTGCTCGACAGCGGCGCGCTGCGGATGCTGTGGGTTCTGGAACACCGAAAGCGGGTTGAGGTCTTCACGGGCCGGGATGTAACGCAGCGTGAAGGCCTGGCCGACCATGTTCTGCGGCTTTTGGGAAAGCGGCCGGACATCCTGGATGAACTGATTGCGCAGTCCACGCTTGAAGAGCGCGGTGCAGATCGTCGCGCAGCTGATGCCCTGGTATTTCTTGCGCGTGGTCTCGGAAAGAACGTAGTCGGTCATGGGTTCTCCACTCAGAAAATGTCGGGCTCGCCGGCGGTCGCGCCGAATTGCCGTTCGAGGAAATCGAAATCGCAGCCTTCGTTGGCCTGCTTGATGTGCTTTGAGAACATCCAGCCATAACCGCGTTCATATTTATCGGCCGGGGCCACCCATTCGGCGCGGCGGCTGGCGAGCGTCTCTTCGTCCACCAGCATGTCGATTGAGCGGTTCGGCAGGTCGACGCGGATGATGTCGCCGGTGCGCACCAGCGACAGCGGCCCGCCGATATGGGCTTCCGGCGCCACATGCAGGATGCAGGCACCGTAGCTCGTGCCGGACATGCGGGCATCGGAAATGCGCAGCATATCGCGATAACCCTGTTTCAGGATCTTCTTCGGGATTGGCAGCATGCCCCATTCCGGCATGCCGGGACCGCCCTTCGGGCCGGCATTGCGCAGAATCAGGACGTGATCGGCGGTGACGTCCAGATCCTCGCGGTCGATCATCGCCTTCATTTCGGGATAGCTGTCGAAGACGAGGGCAGGGCCTTCGTGAACCCGCAGCCGCGGTTCGCAGGCCGAGGGCTTCATGACGCAGCCGTCCGGCGCGAGATTGCCTTTGAGGACCGCCAGCGAACCCTCGTGGTAGATCGGGTTGGAAAGCGGGCGAATGACGTCGCTGTTATAGACTTCCGCACCCTTCAACGTTTCGCCGAGCGGGAAACCGCTGACGGTCATGGCGTCGAGTTTCAGGAGATCCTTGATCTCCGACATCAGGGCGCGCAGGCCCCCGGCGTAATAGAAGTCTTCCATCAGGTATTTGTCACCGGTCGGACGAATGTTGGCGACAACCGGCGTCGTGCGTCCCGCCTTGTCGAGATCGTCCAGCGTCAGCGGCACGCCGGCGCGGCGAGCCATCGACAGGAGATGGACAACGGCATTGGTGGAACAGCCGGTCGCCATGGCGACGGTCGTGGCGTTGTGGACCGCGTCGGCCGTGATGATCTTGTCCGGAGTCAACTCGTCCCAGACCATTTCGACGATCCGGCGGCCGCACCGCGTGCTCATGCGGATATGGTTGACGTCGGCGGCGGGAATGGAGCTCGCGCCGGGGAGGGTTAGGCCGAGCGCCTCGGCGATCGCTGTCATCGTGCTTGCGGTGCCGAAGGTCATGCAATGGCCGTAGGAGCGAGCGATGCCTTCCTCGACACCGGTCCACTGCTCTTCGGAAATCGTGCCGGCGCGGCGTTCGTCCCAGTATTTCCAGGCGTCAGAACCGGAGCCAAGCCATTCGCCCTTGTAGTTGCCGCGCAGCATCGGGCCGGCGGGCAGGAAGATCATCGGGAAACCGGCGCTGATGGCGCCCATGACCAGAGCTGGCGTGGTCTTGTCGCAGCCACCCATCAACACAGCCCCGTCGATCGGGTGGGCGCGCAACAGCTCTTCCGTCTCCATGGCGAGGAAGTTGCGGTAGAGCATGGAGGTCGGCTTCAGCGCGCTTTCGGAGAGCGACTGCACCGGCAGTTCCACCGGAAAGCCGCCCGCCTGCAGGACACCGCGCTTCACATGCTCGACGCGGTCCTTGAAATGGGCGTGGCAGGCGTTGAGGTCGGACCAGGTATTGAGGATAGCGATGATCGGCTTTTTGCCCCAATCCTTCTCGTCATAACCCATCTGCATCATGCGGGAGCGATGTCCCGACGAACGAAGATCATCCGGCGCGAACCAACGTGCGCTGCGGAGATTGGCTGCTTGCTTAGTCATGCTTGCTCTTCCAGAAATCCTGCCATCATTCCGGTGTCGATTATGTTTCGATCCGGGGACGGAGCTCCTCCCGCCCGGCATCAACTTAAACAGGCTTTGCGGAAATTGATATATCAAGTTTCAGATTTCTGCCTTGATATATCAAATTTCAGGTGTTAGATCAGCGCCATAAGGATGGAGGATATGAATGGGAGGTGACGACGCACTTCTGCCCGTGGAGCCGGTTTTTCTGAAAAGCCTGCGCGACCACGTCTATGGCCTAGTGCGCGACGCCATTCTTGCCGGCCGGTTGAAGGGTGGTGAAAAGCTCAACGAGCGTCATCTCGCCAGTCAGCTTGGCATCAGCACGACGCCGCTGAAGGAGGCCTTGCGCGTACTCGAAGCCGAAGGCTTGGTACGATCAGAGCCCCGCCGCGGGATCTACATCACCTTCAATGCCGGTCAGGCGGAAGAGATGATGCTGGCGCGTGCCGCGCTCGAAAGCATGATCGCTCGCCAGGCCGCCAAGCGGGTCAAGGATGAAGATATGGCCATGATGCGCGAGCTCATCGTTGAGATGCGGGCCGGCCTCGAGACGGTGGACGTGCTGCAGCTCATCGCTCTCAACGAGCGCTTCCACAACGCCATCCATGAAGCATCTGGTTGCGGTTATCTGCGTCGCCTGCAGGGCGGCCAGAACATCTACACCCATGCGGCCCGTCTCAGCGTGCTGTCGGAAGAGCGGGAGCGCTTCCTGGCGGTCGAGGAACATGAGGCCATTGCCAACGCGATCGCCGCCCGCGAGCCGGATCTCGCCGAGCGGCTGATGCGCGACCACGTCATTCGCTCGGGCGAGAAACATCTTCTCCGGGTGTAGCAAGTCGGGAATGGGGGAAACGGACATGAATATCCGCGATTACAAGCGCGTCCTCACGGGCATTTCGGGCGTCCACGTGACTGCCTACGACAACCAGGGGACGATCGATCCTCACTTGACCGGCAAGATCATCCGCCGCATTGCCGACGCGGGCATTCACAACATCGTCTGCGGCGGCAATACCGGCGAGTTCTACAGCCTTCAGCATGAGGAAGTGCTTCGACTGCAGGCTATCTGCGTTGCAGCTGTCGAGGGCAAGGCAGTTGTCACCGCGGCAGCCGGCCGTTCGGTCGGCGAGGCGATTGCGACCGCCAAGTCGGCCAAGCATGAAGGCGCTCAGGGAGTGATGGTCCATCACCCGCTCGATCCATTCGCCGCACCCCGCTCGCAGGCCGACTATTTCATCGCCATCGCCGAGGCTTCGGAACTGCCGCTCGTCGCCTATGTGCGGTCCAATGCGATGGCCGTCGACGACCTTGCCCGCATTGCCACCCATCCGAACATTGCCGGCGTCAAGTTCGCCTCGACCGATATGATGCTGTTTTCCGAATGCGTGCGGGCGACCGAGGGCACGGATGCGGTCTGGATCTGCGGTCTCGCCGAGGGCTGGGCGGCACCTTTTTACGCACTCGGCGCCAAAGGCTTCACGTCCGGCCTCGTCAATATCGATCCGACCCGGTCGCTGGCGATCTGGAATGCGCTCGAAGCGGGCGATTATGCCAGGACGCGGGCGCTGGTCGCCAAGATTGCAGGCTTCGAAATGTTGCGCACCAAGTTCAACAACGGCGCCAATGTCACGGTCGTCAAGGAGGCTTTGGCCTTGCGAGGCGAAAACCTCGGGCCGGTGCGTCTGCCGGGCCTGCCGGCACTCGATGCCGCCGACCGCGATCGCCTCGAACAAATCTTAAAGGGCTGGGAACCTGTCGCCGCCTGAGCGTCGAAGGAGAGGCCTCGCGAATACCGGCGTTCCTGGCGCCGTTCACTGATCCCGCGACGACGGATCACCCGCCGTCCCGTCCTTCGTTCATCCGGATAGACCCCATGAAAATCACGGCGCTTGAAACAGTCCAACTTCCCAGCCTGAACAATATCATCTGGCTTCGCATCCATACGGACGAAGGGATCATCGGCCTCGGCGAGACCTTTCGCGGGGCGGATGCCGTCGCGACCTACCTGCATGCGGAAGTCGCGCCGGCGCTGATCGGTAAGAACCCGCTGGAGATCGACCGGATTTCCAAGCAGCTGACCGAAACCTACGTGGGCTTCCGTTCCTCGGGCGTCGAAATCCGCGCGGCATCCGCCGTCGATATCGCGCTCTGGGACATCCTCGGCAAGGTCACGAACCAGCCGATCCATCAGCTTCTCGGTGGCCTCTCGCGGCCGTCGATCCGCACCTACAACACCTGCGCCGGCTATTCCTACAACAGCCGCGGCTCGCGCCGCTACATCGGCGACGCCGACAAGCCCCAAGGCCCCTATGATGATCAGGTCGCCTTCACCAATGATGCGGGCGCACTTGCCGAAAGCCTGCTGTCCGAAGGCATCACCGCCATGAAGATCTGGCCGCTCGATCCGTTCGCGGTCGCCAGCGGCGGCAATTTCATTCATCGGGATGACCTCGAAAAAGGGCTTGAGCCGTTCCGCAAGATCCGCGATGCGGTCGGCACCAAGATGGAAGTGATGGTCGAGTTGCATTCGATGTGGGATTTGCCGTCGGCGCTGGCGATCGCCCGCGAGATCAAGGAATTCCGCCCCTTCTGGATGGAGGACCCGATCAAGATGCAGGACACCGAGGCGCTGGTGATCTATGCGGAGCGTTCGGGCCTGCCGGTCTGCGCCAGCGAGACGCTCGCAACCCGCGCCCAGTTCGTCGAACTCCTGCGCAAGAATGCCGTCGACTACGTCATGCTCGACATTTCCTGGTGCGGTGGTTTGAGCGAGGCGAAGAAGATCGCCACCATGGCGGAAGCCTTTCAGCGGCCGATCGCGCCGCATGACTGCACCGGCCCGGTCGTCTTCACCGCCTCTATCCACCTGGCGCTCAACGCGCCGAACGCAGTCTTCCAGGAGTCGGTACGCGCCTATTACTCGACCTGGTACCGCGATCTCGTCACCGTCATGCCGCGTATCGAAAACGGCCAGATCTATCCGTTCGAAGGAGCGGGCCTCGGGCTGGAACTCAGCGATTACGTTCTCGACAATCCCGATGTCATCCGCCGCACCACCAAGGTCGGCGACCTGTGATGCGTTTCGAACCGGTTAGTCGCCTCAGTCTCGGGCTTGGCGAAGGCCCGGTCTGGGACGAAAGACGCAATCTCGTCTTTCTCTGCGACATCCCGACCGGCCGGCTGCTGGCGATCCGGCTCGGCGACGGCCAGGTCGATGAGTGGGTTCTCGGTACCAATGTCTGTTCGCTCGGGCTTTGTGAAAGCGGCCGGCTGGTCGTGTCGCTGGCGCGTGAGATTATTCTCTTCGACCCGGAGACCGGGGAGCGTGAGACGCTCGCACATCTCGACGGCGAGCTTGAAACCAATCGGCTCAATGATGGCAAAGTTGGACCTGACGGTGCCTTCTGGGTCGGCACGACCGACCAGCGGCCGGAGCGGCAGCCAATCTGTTCGCT
Source organism: Neorhizobium galegae bv. orientalis str. HAMBI 540 (assembly GCF_000731315.1). Classification (NCBI taxonomy): domain Bacteria; kingdom Pseudomonadati; phylum Pseudomonadota; class Alphaproteobacteria; order Hyphomicrobiales; family Rhizobiaceae; genus Neorhizobium; species Neorhizobium galegae. The sequence continues at coordinate 2,373,034 of NZ_HG938353.1, read as the reverse complement.
CTACCGCATCGGCGCGGACGGTAAGTTTGCTGTCAAGAAGAGTGGGCTGCTGATCTCGAACGGGCTCGCCTGGTCGCCCGACGGCGCGAGCATGTATCATTCGGATTCGGGCGGTCAGTGGATCGAGCGGCATGATTTCGATGCCGCGACGGGCGAGATCGGCGAAGGTGTTCGGATCGCCACGCCCGGCGAAGCGGATGGGCGGCCGGATGGCGGCGCGACTGATGCCGACGGCTTCTACTGGAGCGCCGGCGTTTCTGCCGGATGTCTCAATCGTTATTCGCCTGAAGGAGTGGTGGCCGGCAAATATCCGCTGCCGGTTCCGACGCCGACCATGCCGTGTTTCTGCGGTCCTGATCTCAAGACGCTGCTCGTCACCTCGCACCGCTATCTTTCGCAGGAGAGGCTGGAGGCATATCCTTTGAGCGGCGCGGTGCTGGTCGCATCCTCGCCGGTCGCCGGGGTGCCGGTGGCACGCATGAAAGGATTTTGACGTGGAATTTCGACAAGGCAAACAAAATCGATGACTGACGCATCCATTTACACGCTCAAGGCTGACCGTTGCGAACTGGTTGTCGATGCCGGCCATGGCGCCAGCCTCACCTCCTTCCGGTGGCGAAAGCCTGATGGTGAGTGGTTCGAGATCCTGCATGCCTGCCCGCCGGCGCAGGTCGCATTGACCGGCGGCTCTTTCATCATGGCGCCGTTTGCCAATCGGCTGGATGCCGGCCGCTTCCTGAACGCCGACGGACCGGTTGAGGTCCCCCTCAACCGGCCGGAACAGAACATGGCGCTGCACGGATTTTCCCGCGACAGGGCCTGGCAGGTTATCGAGGCCACAGAAAACACGCTGACCCTGGCCGACGATTTTACCCATGAGGCGATCCCGTTCGCCTATCGGCTGGTGCAGCATATCTCGATCGGCCCGGATGGCGCCGAACTGTCGTTGACACTGACCAATACCGCGAACCGTACGCTTCCCTATGGGATGGGTTTTCATCCCTGGTTCCGCAAGGACGAGGAAACCTGGCTGAACTTCGACGCTGAGATCGGTTTCGGCCGTGATCAACGAGGTTTGCCGACCGAGGCCGTTCCAGCCAATAGGGGACTCGATTTCGCCCGCGGTCTCGATACGTCGAAGATGCCGTGGTTCGATGGACATTTTTCGGAATGGGCACCGCGCCAGGCCATCGTCGAGTGGCGACGGGCCGGGGTCAGCATGACGTTTTCGGCGACCGGAGCCCTGACCAACCTGCATGTCTACGTGCCCGACGATCGGCCCATTCTCTGCGTCGAGCCCGTCAGCCACGTGCCCGACGTCCACAATCGACGGGAACTGGCGCGATACGGCGACCTTGAATGGTTGGCACCTGGAGAAACTATCGCGGGGTCCATGGTTCTTCGATTCTCCTGAGCGCAAGAGGACAGAACCATCATTTCTGTTTTTGCCGCGGATCTTGTGAGCTAGACCGTTCGGCGGATAAAAATGCACCGCACAAAATATTTGTCGGATGCGCTCTTCCAGAACTCGCACATTGCATAAATCGCCCTACATAACAGTGGCTTTTATGTGTTCCAGGCCAAGTCAAACGAGGTGGTGACTGGCGATCCGGAGGGAAATTCTGTCATGTCTTTGAAGAAAAAGCTTTTGGGCATAGCTTTTGCGTTTGGCGTCTCGGCCACCATGGCGAATGCCCAGGTCGTCGTCTCGTCCAAGATCGATACCGAAGGCGGCGTGCTGGGCAATATCATCCTTGCCATGCTGAAGGCGAACAACATCCAGGCCACCGATCGTATCCAGCTCGGAGCGACGCCGGTCGTGCGCAAGGCGATCACCGCCGGCGAGATCGACATCTATCCGGAATATACCGGCAATGGCGCCTTCTTCTTCGAAAAGGGCGACGATCCGGCCTGGAAGAACCCGCAAAAGGCCTATGAAGCGGTCAAGAAGCTCGACTACGACGCCAACAAGATCGTCTGGTTGACGCCGTCTTCGGCCAATAACACCTGGGCAATCGCGGTGCGCAAGGATGTCGCGGATGCCAACAAGCTCAAGACGCTGACCGATTTTGGTAAATATGTCGCCGGCGGCGGCAAGATCGTGCTGGCGGCATCGTCCGAGTTCGTCAATTCGGCCGCAGCCCTGCCGGCCTTCCAGACCACCTACAGCTTTAAGCTGAAACCCGACCAGCTGATCACGCTCTCGGGCGGTGATACGGCTGCGACCATCGGTGCGGCCGCCAACCAGACCAACAATGCCAATGCCGCCATGGTCTACGGCACCGACGGCGGCATCGCGCCTTCCGGGCTCGTTGTTCTCGAAGACGACAAGGGCGTTCAGCCGGTCTATCAGCCGACCCCGATCATCCGCGAGGCAGTGCTCAAAAAGAACCCGACCATCGAGGCGGTGCTGAAGCCGGTTTTCGCCAAGCTCGATCTCGTCACGCTGCAGGACCTCAATGGTCGCGTGCAGGTGGGTGGCGAACCGGCCAAGGCGGTTGCCGAGGATTTTCTCAAGAAGAATGGCTTCCTGAAGTAATTCCTTTTCGGCGCGGTTTCGTGTCAACATGGGCCGGGCGCTCCAGCGTCCGGCTTTTTCATCAGTCGTAAGGCAGGGGGCGGTTTGAGAGTTCGGTTCGACAAGCTCGGCATCGTCATAGCCCTTCTTGCCGCCTATGGCGTGCTGTGGTCGTCCTTCGCGACGCTCAAGCCCAACCGCATCGTGCAGGGACAGGCGGAGGCGATGCTTCAGTCGCTGCCGGCCTGGGCGGGCTGGGGCCTGGTCGGCGTGCTCGTTGTCGCGATCGCCGCAGCCCTCTTTCGCACTTCCCCCTGGATAAAGCTGCTTGCCGCCGTTGCGGCGCTTGCGGCGCTGACGCTTTCGATCGGATACGCGGCGACATTCCTGACGCCGGCCGGCAATGCCTATGCCCGCGTCTCACCCGCCTCGGGCTTTTGGATCCTGCTGTTCGCCTTTGCGCTTCTGGCTGCCGATGCGATCACGCGGCTCGATCCGCCGCCGGGGATGCGGGTCCTGTTTCTAGTCCTGGCAGCGGCGGCGATTGGCGCTCTGCTGATGTCGGGAAGCTGGAACGGGCTGTCGATCATGAAGGAATATTCCGGCCGCGCCGATGTCTTCTGGGTCGAAGCGGGCAAGCATGTGGAACTGGCGCTGGGATCGCTGTTTGCTGCTGTCCTGGTCGGGCTGCCGCTCGGTATTCTCTGTCATCGGGTGGCACCGCTTCGGGATGGCGTGCTCAACACGCTGAACCTCGTCCAGACCATCCCGTCGATCGCGCTTTTCGGCCTGTTGATCGCGCCGCTTGGCTGGGTCGCCGCCAATGTGCCGGGGGCTGCGGCGATCGGCATCCGCGGCATCGGGGTGGCGCCTGCCTTTGTCGCGCTGTTTCTCTATTCGCTGCTGCCTGTCGTCGCCAATACCGTCGTCGGGCTTGCGGGCGTGCCGCGCGCGGCAAACGACGCTGCCCGCGGCATCGGCATGACCGGCCGGCAGCGGCTGTTCAAGATCGAGTTTCCGCTGGCGCTGCCGGTGATCCTGACCGCGATCCGCATCGTGCTCGTCCAGAATATCGGCATGGCGACGATTGCTGCCTTGATCGGGGGCGGTGGTTTCGGCGTCTTCGTCTTCCAGGGTATCGGCCAGACGGCGATGGACCTTGTCCTGCTTGGCGCCGTGCCGACTGTGGCGCTCGCCTTTGCTTCGGCCGTCGTCCTCGACGCGCTGATCGAGATGAACTCCCGCGTCCCCAACGGAGCCAGATCCGCATGATCGAGATCGATGCCATCACCAAGCGCTATGACGGTATCGCCGTCGTCGACAATGTCTCTATGGTGATCGAGCCCCGCACCGTCACGGTTGTCGTCGGCACGTCCGGCTCCGGCAAGACGACGCTGATCCGGATGATCAACCGGCTGGTGGAGGCAACCGAAGGGGCCATCCGGCTTGACGGTGAGGACAACCGGTCCATCCCGGGCTACGAGTTGCGGCGCCGGATCGGCTACGCCATCCAGGGCCATGGGCTTTTCCCGCACCGGACAGTGGCGCAGAACATTGCGACGGTGCCTGGCCTGCTCGGTTGGACGAAGGCCCGCACCGACGCCAAGGTCGAAGAATTGCTGACGCTCTTCCAACTCGAGCCGAGGACGTTCGGGCCGCGTTATCCGCACGAACTCTCAGGCGGCCAGCAGCAGCGTGTCGGGGTGGCGCGGGCGCTTGCGGCCGAACCGAACGTGCTGTTGATGGACGAGCCCTTCGGGGCGCTCGATCCGATCATCCGGGCCAAGGCGCAGGAAGATCTGCTGGCGATCCAGAAACATTTCGCCACGACGATTGTCCTGGTGACCCATGACATGAATGAGGCTTTCCTCCTCGCCGACAAGATTGCCGTGATGGACAAGGGCAGGGTGGTGCAATACGGGCCGCCGGCCGAACTCGTCCGTGCACCGGCAACGCCCTTCGTCGAGACGCTGATCGGCGATGCGGAACGGCCGTTCCGGCTGCTTTCGATTGCAAAGGCTGGCGCAGCGGCAGAGCCGGGCGAGGCCGAGGGCGAACCGATCCGCGAGGATAGGAGCCAGCAGGAGGCGCTTGCCGATCTCATCTGGAGCGGTCGGGATGCGCTTCCGGTCATCTCCAGGAGCGGCGCTCCGATGGGGCGGGTGACGCTTGACGCGATCCTCAAGCGCGCCGCGAGGCCACGATGAGGGCTTGGGTGCCGACCATCCTGCGCAGCCTTCTGCTTCTCGTGTTGATCGCCTTCCTGGTCTCGCCGGAAAGTTTCGAGCCGCTGCTGAAGCCGCTCGTGCAGCCGAACGCGCCGGCGATCTACAATCAGGGCAGCCTACTTAGCCTGACGCTCCTGCATCTGCGGACCGTCTTCATCGCGACGCTGGCTGCGACGATCATCGCCGTGTTTCTGGCGATCCTCGTCACCAGGCCGTTCGGGGCGGAATTCCTGGCGCTTTCCCGAAGCCTCGTCAATATCGGCCAGACGTTTCCGCCGGTTGCTGTTCTGGCGCTTGCCGTCCCGGCTGTCGGTTTCGGCGAGAAGCCGACGCTGATTGCGCTGTTTCTCTACGGGCTTCTGCCGATCTTCGAAAACACGCTGACGGCGCTCACCAACCTGCCACGATCGGTGATGGAGGCGGCGCGTGGTTCCGGCATGACACCTTTCCAGCGGCTCATTCAGGTCGAGTTGCCGCTGTCCTTGCCGGTGATCGTCGCCGGCATCCGGCTGTCGGTGGTGATCAGTCTTGCCACAGCGACGATCGGTTCGACGGTCGCGGCAAAGACGCTCGGCGAGGTGATCATTGCAGGGCTGCAGTCCAACAACCTCGCCTTCGTGCTGCAGGGCGGGCTGATCGTCGGCGCGCTGGCCGTGTTGATCTATGATGGGCTCTCGGCGATTGAAGCCATGATCGCCCGCCGGACAGGTGCGGCCTAGCCGTGGCTGGAATCGGTCGGTACGACCGGTTCGACATCCTGTTTCAGGTTGCCGCGATGGAAGATGAACAGCCCGGCGATGACGATGATGCCGGCGCCGGTCAGCGTCTGGACATCCGGGAAATCGCCGAAGAAAATCCATCCGAGCACGATCGCCCAGAGCAGCAGCGTATATTGCAACGGTGCCAGCACCGAGGCCGGCGCCAGTTTCAGCGAGCGGGTGATCAGCAGATGCGCGCCGCAAGAGACGATGCCGAGCAGGAGCAGGGCCAGCAGTTCCCCGGTATTGAACGGGCTCCAGTTGCCGACGGTCAGGAATGCGCCGGCCACGAGGCATGCAAGCGTCTGCCAGGTGACGAGGGTCGCATCCGGGGTTGACCGGAGCGTGCGGTTCAGTACCAGCGCCAGTGCGAAGGAAAGACTGCCGATCAGGCCGAAGATCGACGGCAATGACAGCATTTCGGAAGAGGGACGCAGCGCGATCACCACCCCGATGAAGCCGATCAAGACGGCGAGCCAGCGCCGCCATCCGATGCGCTCGCCGAGCAGGAAATGCGACAGGGCCGCGACGTAGATGGGGCCGGCCATGTAGAAGGTCATGACGTCGGCGAGCGGCAGGTAGGCAACAGCGGCGTAGAAAAGACCGGTATCGGCGGTTGCCAGCACGATCCGCAGCACATGTAGCGGCGGCTTCTCGACCTTATAGAGTGCCGAAATCGGCTGACGGGCGAGCATCGGGCCGAGCACGAAAAAGGCGCCGACCGATCGGATCAGCAGGACCTGTCCAACCGAAAAGCTCGCCACCAGCCATTTGCCCATGGCATCGTTGAGGGCAAACATGAAATCGCCGAGCAGCATCAGCAGTATGCCTGCCAGTACCGCATTGCCCGCTATCGCCGAGGCCGCTCTTTTGTTCATGCTGTGCGAGCGCTCCCGACTCTGATCATGCAATTTGAAAGTGCGGACTTACCCGGCGAGCTTACCACCTTGCAAGGGCTTTGGTGCACCCGTGGTTGTCGGAAAGCTGATCGGCATGCCGCGTAATACGCGAACCGCGAGGAACGCGAAACACTCGGCCTCGACCGCATCCCCCCGCCAGCCGAGCGTATCGGCGGAAACGGCCTTTACGCCGGCACGGCTTTCGAGCATCGACATGATCGTCGGGTTGTGGCGGCCACCGCCGCTGACGATGAGGCGTTTCGGCCGGTGCGGCAGCAGGTCGAGCGCCTTGCCGACCGCGGACGCCGTAAAGGCCGAAAGGGTTGCCGCGCCGGTGGCGTCGTCGAGACCGTCCGCCATGGCAGCCGTGAAGTCGAAACGATCGAGCGATTTCGGATAAGGCGCCGCGAGATAGGGATGCTCGAGAAGCTTTGCGAGGCGTTCCTCGTCGACCTTGCCGGAGGCGCCGAGCGCGCCGTTACGGTCCATTTCGCCGAGGCCGCGTGCCTTGATGAAATCGTTGAGCGGTGCATTGGCCGGGCCGGTGTCGAAGGCGATCATCAGATCCTTGCCATCCCACCACGTTACGTTGGCGACGCCGCCGAGATTGAGCACGGCCGTATCGCCGCTGGTATCGACACCGCGCAGCAGAGCCGAATGATAGGCAGCGGCAAGCGGTGCGCCCTGGCCGCCGGCTCGTACATCCGCCGAACGGAAGTCGTAGGCGACCTTGGTGCCGAGGATCGAGGCCATCAGTTCGCCATCGCCGAGTTGGCGGGTGTCGCCGAGCCTGTCTTTGGTGGGTGCCCGGTGCAGCACACTTTGGCCGTGAAAACCGACGATGCCGATATCGGCCATGGTCAGCCCCGTGCTTTCGACCAGTTCCCCGACGGCGTAGGACTGTGCCTTTGTGAGCGCCTGTTCGGCCTCGCGAAAGATTGCCGGATCGGGTCCTTCGAAATTCCAGACGCGGGCCTGCGCGAGCGTTTCCTCCAGGAGCGTGCGTATTTCCGGCGGATAAGGAGCCAGCGTGTAGGCGCCAAACGTGTCGATCGTCTCGCCGTCCGTCTTCAGGAGCGCCACGTCTATATTTCCGTCGAGAACGGTTCCGGTCATCAGGCCGACAGCCCAGATTGGCTCCATGGTCAGTTCCTCAGGTTTGGTTCACGAGATTGCAGACCGCCTGCCTGAGCGGCAGGATGCCGCTGTCGAAATGGCGGGTCGGGTGAATGCGGTTGGTGAGCAGCGTCACGGCACGGCCCTTGTCGAAATCGATCAGCAGGCTTGTGCCGGTAAAGCCCGTGTGGCCGATCGTTCCGGGGCTGCACAGGCTTCCACCCCACCAGTCGGCATAGGGATGTTCCCAGCCGTGGGTGCGCCTGTTCGAGAGTGGTGCGCGCATCAGCGCGATCGCACTCCCGGACGCGCCGGTGCCGTCGAGCAGGCTTTCGGCGAAGTCCAGAACCGACTTTACCGTGCCGAACAGGCCCGCATGACCGGAACCCTGCAGCGCCGAGCAATTTTCGTCGTGCGCTTCGCCCGAAAGAATCCGCTGCCGCCAGGCGCAGTCTTCGGTGGCGGCGGAATTTTCCGGATCGGTAGACCAGGCGAAGCCCCGGCCGGGATCGAGGTCGCGGATCGTCTTCTTCGCCAGCCGTTCGAGCGCGAAACCGAGCAGGATGAAGTTGATGTCGGAATAGACCGGCGGACCGGCCTTCCATTCCCGCTGCAGGATGAAGGCGCGCAGCAGGTCCGGATCGCGGCCGTAGGTGTAGATCGGTTCGACACCCGGGAACGGCGTCTGATGGCCGAGGCACTGTCGGAAGGTGATCTTCCGCTCCCAGGCCTCTGCATTGTATTGGCGCAGGTCCGGCAGCAGGGTGGTGAGCGGCGCGTCGAGATCGATCGTGCCTTCGTCGGCGAGCTTCAGGATGCGCGTCGTGGTGAAGATCACCTTGGTGAGCGAGGCGAGATCGAACCAGGTGTCCACGGTCATCGGACGTTCAATCGGAACGACTTGCGCCGAGCCGGTCGCGCGGGTCATGCGCCCATGTTTCAGGTCGACGATGCCGAGCACGCCGCCCGGAATGCGCTTGTCGGTAACGGATTTTTCGAGCGGGGCGAAGGCTCTCTCGAAGACGGCGGCAAGTTCGGGACTGGCGGAAGCAGTGTCTTTCATATGGTTACATCCTCAGGCTTCCGCCCGTGCCCGGTGATCCGGTCCACAGGACTGCCATTCGGCGGGCGGCGGCTCGAAACCCGGTGGTCGAACCAGAGACGGGACCTGGCGGGTATCGAGTTCGAAATGCTGGTTGCGGCGCTCGATGCTCGGCACGGCGGAAATCAGCCGCTTGGTGTAGGAATGCCGCGGGTTGGACAAAATCGAGGCAGCATTGCCGATCTCGACGATCTGGCCAGCATAAAGCACCGCGATGCGGTGGGCGATACGTTCGACGACCGCCATGTCGTGCGACACGAACAGATAGGCGAGGCCATATTCGTGCTGCAGGTCGACCAGCAGCTCCAGAACCTTGGCTTGGACCGAGACGTCCAGCGCCGAGACTGCCTCATCGAGCACGACGATCGACGGATTGAGCATCAGCGCACGGGCGATGCAGAGGCGCTGGCGCTGGCCACCGGAGAACTCGTGGGGATAACGCAGGAGGCTGTTTTCGGGCAGGCCGACCCGCTTCAGCAGCGCCACCATTTTCGCCCGGGTTTCCGCGTCGATCCGGCCGCCGGCGGCGATCACCGGTTCGGCGAGGATGCTGTCGATCCGCAGGCGCGGATTGAGCGACGCGTAAGGGTTCTGGAAGACCATCTGCACGGAGGGATCGCTGCCGTCGACGATTGCTCCGTTGTTGGCGGAAAAGCTGCCGCGGGTGGGCTTCACGAGACCGAGGATGGCGCGGGCCGTGGTCGATTTGCCGGAGCCGCTTTCGCCGACGATCGCCAGCGTTTCGCCCGGCATCAGGTCGAAGCCGACATTCTCGACTGCGTGGACCGAGCCCGGCGAGCGGGTGAGGATGCTGCCGGCCACCTTGAAGCGTACTGTGAGGCCATCGACTTTCAGGGCAGGGACAATCGCCTCGGATTTTTCCCGGCTGAAATCGGAACGGGCGGCGCGGCCGGATTCGAAATGCGGCACGGCGCTCAGGAGATGCCGGGTATAGGGATGTTTCGGCTGATCGAGGACGTCGCCGAGCGGTCCCTGCTCGACCGCTTCGCCGGCCTGCATGACCATCACCTTGTCGGCAATGCCGGCGACGAGGCCGATGTCATGGGTGATGAAGATCATCCCCATGTCGGTCTCACGCTTCAATTCGCCGAGCAGAGCCATGATCTGGGCCTGGACGGTTACGTCGAGCGCGGTCGTCGGCTCGTCGGCGATCAGCAGGCGCGGATTGCAGGCGAGCGCCATGGCGATCATGACGCGCTGGAGCATGCCGCCGGAAAGCTGGTTCGGCGTGTATTTGAGGCGCCGCGCGGCATCCGGAATACGGACGCGGTCGAGCGCGTCCTTGGCCGCAGCCGTTGCCTGCCTGCCAGTCAGGCCACGATGCAGGCGAAACGATTCCTCGATCTGGCGGCCGATTGTCAGCACAGGGTTCAGCGAGGTCATCGGCTCCTGGAAGATCATGCCGATCTCGGAACCGCGGATTTTTTCGAGCACCGGCTCTTCAGCCTTGGTGATATCAAGAATGCTGCCGTCGGCGCGCTTCAGGGTGATCGAACCGCCGATGATCCGGCCGCCGCCGAAATCGACCAACCGGTTGATGGAGAGCGCCGTCACCGATTTGCCGGAGCCGCTTTCTCCGACGATCGCCAGCGTCTCGCCGGCATCGAGGTCGAAGCTGACGCCCTTGACGATTTCATTCTGCTTCGGGTCACGCCCGAAACCGACACGCAGGCCGGATACCGAGAGAAGCGACGTCATGGCGCGGACCTCCGCGTCTTGGGGTCGAGGATGTCGCGCAAGGCATCACCCAGCAGGTTGAAGCCGAGAATGCTGATCATGATCGCGACCGCCGGGAAGATCAGCATCCAGGGCGCGTTTTCCATCAGGTTGCGGCTGTCGGCGAGCATCAGCCCGAGAGAAGAGGCCGGCGGCTGGGTGCCGAGGCCGAGGAAGCTCAAGCCTGCCTCGGTGAGCAGCGACCAGGCGAGCGCCAGCGTCACCTGAACGGTCAGTGGCGCCACCAGGTTGAGGAGCAGATGCCGGGTCAGGATATAGCGGCGGCTCGAACCGAAGGTGCGGGCAGCGTCGACGAATTCGCGGGCCTTGATCGAGAGCGCCGGGCCGCGCACCACGCGGGTGAAGATCGGCGTGTAGACGATGGCGATCGCAGCCACGCTCGTCCAGGTGCCGGGGCCGACAACGGCGATGATCAGGAGCGCGAGCAGGATGGCCGGGAAGGCGAGCAGCACGTCCATGATGCGCATCACGAGGCCGTCCCAGGCCTTTCCGAACCAGGCGGCCGTGAGGCCGAGCACAGTTCCAGCAACCGTCGCGATCGCCACCGAGCAGAAGGCGACGAGGAAGGACTGGCCGACGCCGTTCATCAGCCGGCTTGCTACATCGCGGCCGAACAGGTCGGTGCCCATCCAGTAGACGGCATTCGGCGCATGCAGACGGTCGATGCGGAACTGCTGCAGAGGATTGTGAGGGGTGACGCCGAACATGCCGAGCAGCGCGACGACGACATAGATCACCACGATCGTACCGCCGATCCTGCCGCTGGAATGGCTGAAAATTGCACGCAGCATCGACATCAGTTGCTCTCTCCGAGCCGGATGCGTGGATCAAGCGTCACATAGGCGAGGTCGACGAGCAGGTTGACCACCATGAAGTTGAAGGCAATGAACAGCACACAGCCCTGCACCAGCGCATAGTCGCGCTGCAGGATGGCTTCGAGCACGAGGCGGCCAAGACCTGGAAGAGCGTAGATCTGCTCGACCAGCACGGCGCCGCCGAGCAGATAGCCGAATTCGACGCCGCTCAAGGTAACGACCGGGATCAGTGCGTTCGGCAAGGCATGGCGCCAGATGACGCTGCGTTTCGGCACACCTTTCGAGCGCGCCGTGCGGACATAGTCGTCGGAGAGGACATCCAGCATGGCGGAGCGCGAGATGCGGGTGACCGAGGCGGCGAAGGCAAAACCGAGCGTGATCGCCGGCAAGATCATCTGCCCGAGATTGCGGAGGGGGTCGGTCAGGAACGGCGTGAACTCGCCCATGGTCGGCAGGATGCCGAAACCGGCCGACAGCGCATAGATGATCAGCAGGCCGACGACGAAATTAGGGGTCGATTGGCCGATCATCGCGAAGATGCGCACCGCCAGATCGGAGATTTTTTCGTTGCGGGTGGCGGCGAACACGCCGGCCGGCAGGCCGACCAGAAGGGCCACGCACATCGACATCAATGCGAGCTGCAGCGTGAGCGGAAAACGTTCGAGGATGATGGTGAGCGCCGGCTTGCCATGGATCACGGAAATGCCGAGATCGCCCTGGAGAACGCCGAGAAGCCAGCTCCAGTATTGCACCAGGATCGGCTTGTCGATGCCGAAATAGGCCGAGAGCGCCGCCCTCTGCGCCGGAGTCAGCAGGCCGGCTTCGGTGCCGAGCATCGCGGTGATCGCGTCACCCGGCACCAGTCGAATTGCGACGAACACGAGGATCGAGACCCCGAGCATCACGAGCGGAAACGTCAACAGCCGTCGCGCCAGGTAACTCATTCGCCCACCAACCTCGTATCCGTCATGCTTTCGCGATTACTGCAACGTGACCTTGCTCAGGCCGAACAGCGAGCCTTCCGGCGTCGGCACGAAGCCCTGAACATTCTTCTGCTGTGCCGTGTAGCTGTAGGACGTGTAGAGCCAGGCCCAGGGGGCGACTTCGACGAGGTGCTTTTCGAAGTCGGCGAAGATGGCCTTGCGCTTGGCAGGGTCGGTCTCGACGCGGCCCTTCTGCATCAGGCTGTCGAGCGTATCGTCGATGTAGTTGGTGACCTTCTGCAGGTTGCCGGTCTTGGTCCAGTAGCGGTTGTACATGGAATAGGGATCGGCACGGCCGCCGTTCAGCGCCACCGCCATGTCAAAGTCGCCCTTCAGCCAGGCGTCGACATAGACGTTGAGCTCCATCATCTTGATGTTGAGCTTGACGCCGATTTCGGCGAGCTGGGACTGGAGGACCTGCGCTTCGGCGGCTGCGGTCGCAGGCTCGCCATTGGCGGCGATCACGGTCGCGGTGAAGCCGTTCGCAAAACCGGCATCCGCCATCAGCTTCTTCGCCTTGGCGATATCCTGCTTGTAGCAGAACAGCGCGCTGGCATCGGACGTGTAGCCGGGCATGGTCAGCGGGCCGGTGACCTTGCCTTCGCCGACCGAGGCTGTGTCGAGCACGTCCTTGCGGTCGATGGCGCAGGAGATTGCCTGGCGCACGGCGAGAACGTCCATCGGCTTGCGGGACGGGTTCATCTGCAGGACGTGGTAGGCGAGAACCGGTGTGCGGTTGAGCACAAGGCTTGGCTCCTTGGGCACGAGGGTTGCGACCAGCGGATCGTTGATCAGCGCAAAGTCGACCTGCTTGGTGCGCAGTGCCGCAAGGATAGCGGTTTCATCCGGCAAAACGCTGATGTCGATGCCGTCGATCGCGATCTTGCCGCCGGCCCAGTCCTTGTTGGCGGAGAGCGTTTCCTTGGAATTCGGCTCCCACTTGTCGAGCTTAAACGGGCCGGAACCGAGCGCCTTGGTGCCGATGGTGCCGGCCGCGATTTCAGCCGTCGGTACGATGGCGGCATTGATGCTTGCCATGGCGGTCAGAAGCGGTGCGTCCGGCTGCGACAGCTTGAAGACGACCGTCGCCTGGTCCGGGGTCTCGATCGAGGCGATCGACAGGAAGTTGGCGCGGGCGGCAGCGGCGGTCTTTTCGTCGAGAAGGCGCTCGAAGGAGGCCTTCACGTCGGCGGCCGTTACCGGCTTGCCGTCCTGGAATTTTGCGTTCGGGTTAAGCTTGAAGGTCAGTTGCTTGGCGTCGGCTGCAAATTCCCAGGAGGCTGCGACGGCCGGGACGATCTGCAGGTCCTTGTCGAGGCGGACGAGCGGCTCATAGATCAGTTCCAGCAGGCGGATCGAGGAAAATGCGGTCTGCTTGTGCGGATCAAGGCCGGTCGCATCCTGCTTCCAGGCCATTTTCAGCGACGCGGCTGATGCCGGCGAGGCGATCGCGGTCGCGCCGATAGCGACAGCCAGCGCAAGGCTGGACAGCAGTTTAGTCGAAAGATGTCTTCCCATTTTTATTCTCCCTCTTTTGATATCTGTTCGTCGTCTCGACCCAGCCACATTCGAGCAGCGGCCGTCATTCAGCAGCTTTACGCTGTCTTCCCATCAATTGCCTTGCGGAGGAAGCCTCCGGCACCGTCGAGCGCTACGCGCGCCGTATCGACATTCATTCCGGTCAGCGCGATCAGGATCGCCAGTTTGACGTCGTTGCCGGTGAGGTCAAGCACGCGGCGCGCCTCTTCCTTCGTGCAGCCGGTCGCCTGCATGACGATGCGGGCGGCGCGGGCGACGAGCTTCTGGTTGCTGGCATGAAGATCGACCATCAGGTTCTGATAGCTCTTGCCGATGCGGATCATGCTCGCCGTGGTCAGCATGTTGAGTACGAGCTTCTGGGCCGTGCCCGATTTCAGCCGCGTCGAACCGGTCAGGATTTCCGGGCCGACGACCGGCGAGATGGCGATATCGGCAATATCGGCAATGACGGCGTCGGGATTGCAGGAGAGAGCGACGGTCTTCGCCCCGATCTCCTTGGCATAGTTCAGGGCGCCGATAACGTAAGGGGTGCGGCCGCTGACGGCGATGCCGACAACGACGTCGTTTGCGGTCAGGCCGATGCCGACGAGATCCTGCTGGCCCTGTTCCGGGCTGTCCTCGGCGCCTTCGACGGCGTGCTGCAGGGCGTGGCTGCCGCCGGCGATCAGGCCCACGACCATGCCTTCCGGGACGCTGAAAGTCGGGGGGCATTCGGAAGCATCGAGCACGCCGAGGCGGCCACTGGTGCCGGCGCCGATATAGACCAGCCGCGCGCCATTCTGGAACGCGCGAACGATTTCGTCCACGGCCTCGGCGATCTGCGGGATCACCTTTTCGACTGCGGTCGCGACGCCCTTGTCTTCATCATTGATCTCGCGCAGGACGTCGATGGTCGGCAGGAGATCGATATCCATGGAGCGAGGATTGCGGTCTTCCGAAACCAGTCTTTCCAGTTCGGATATCAGCCGTTCGTCGCTCATGACCCTGCCTTCGAGATCGGGGTGCGGCGCAGCGCTTCGCAGGATCTGCGTCATACGATGTTGCTCCTCACCCTTCGTTGCCTTTCCCAAAGGATTAGGATCATCCATTCCATGAGTCAATTGAGTATTGGAATATATTATTCCATTTCTTCTTAGGCCTACCGAGACGCGGGATCAGGATCAGGAGGCTTGCAGGGCCTTGCGGGCGAGAATGATCGCGCCCGAGACGGCATCGCCGTCGGCGGGTTTCAGACGGCGGCGGACGTCGGGCGCCAGCCAGGCCTCGAGCGGGCTCGACAGCCCGCCCAGCAGCGTGACGCGCGGCGCGCCCTGGTCGAACAGCGTACGCACCAGCGTATCGATCTGTTCGGCGGCGCTCTGGACGATGCGGCGGCCGACGGAGTCGCCCTGGTCTGCATGGCGCATCACCATCGGCGCCAACGAGGCATAGTCGGTGGCCGACGACCGGTCCATCCAGCCGATGGCTTCATAAGGATCGTTCTGGAAACGTTGCATGACCTCGATGAGCAGAGCGGTTTTCTCGATCCGCCCGTCATGAGCCCGAAGCGCCAGCTGCACCGCTTTCAGGCCGAGATCTGCACCGCTGCCTTCGTCCGAAATGGGAAATCCGTAGCCGCCGAGGCGCAGGTCGCGGCCTTCTGCAAAACCGAGCCCGATCGAGCCGGTGCCGGCAATGACGATCGCGCCGTCGCGACCCGAATGCGCGCCGAGGCACGCACCCATGCCGTCGCTGACGAAATCGATGCTGGCGAACGGATGCGGGATCGCCTTCAAGGCTTCGACGGAACCCTTGCGACCGGTGCCTGCAAGGCCGACGCCCACATGGGTGAGGGCCATCTTGTCGGGTCCGAACCCGGCTTCGTCCAGGGCGGCGTTAAAGGCGCGCGAGATCGAGGCCCAGGCCTGCTCGATGCCGAGCCGCGTCGTTGCAGGGCCGGAAAGACCCTGGCCGAGTACGGCGCCGGATTCGTCCTCAATACGGGCGCGGCAGCCGGTACCGCCGCCATCGACACCCAGGAAAAAGCGTTCGGTTCCGGCCGTCATGCGCTGATCCGCTCGATATCGGCTCCGCATTGGCCAAGCTTACGGTCGAGTTGTTCGTAACCACGGTCGAGGTGGTACACGCGGTTGATGGTCGTTTCGCCCGACGAGACCAACCCGGCGAGTACCAGCGAGACGGAGGCGCGCAAATCCGTCGCCATCACCTGCGCACCCTTCAGTGGTGCTCCGCCGCGTACCAATGCGGTGGTCCCCTGGAGCGCGATATTAGCGCCGAGGCGCATCAGCTCCGGCACGTGCATGAAGCGGCTTTCGAAGACAGTTTCGCGGATCAGCGAAGCGCCTTCGGCACAGGCGGCGAGCGCCATGAACTGCGCCTGGAGATCGGTCGGGAAACCCGGATAGGGTTCGGTGGTGATATCGGTTGCCTTCAGCGGTCCTTCGCGCGAAACGACAAGGCCGCGGTCGCTCGGCCAGATGCTGACGCCCATCGTCTCTAGCACCTGCACGATGGAGGCCATGTTTTCCAGTCGTGCGTTGGTGAGCTCCAGCATGCCGCCGGTGATCGCGGCTGCCACGGCGTAGGTTCCTGCTTCGATGCGGTCGGGAATGCCGTGATGTTTCGCCGGCTGCCAGGTGGTTGAGCCCTGGATCAGGATGCGGTGGGTGCCGGCGCCTTCGATACGTGCGCCCATGGCGATCAGGCAGGCGGCAAGATCGGCGACTTCGGGTTCGCGGGCGGCGTTGAGGATTTCGGTTTCGCCCTTGGCGGCGGTCGCGGCCATCATCGCCGTCTCCGTGGCACCGACGGATGGGGAGGGAAGCACGATGCGGCCACCCTTCAATCCGCCCGGTGCCGAGGCAACGATCAGGCCGCTCTCGATATCAATGTCCGCGCCCAGCGCTGCCAGCGCCTTGACATGCATGTCGACCGGACGCGCGCCGATGGCGCAGCCGCCGGGGAGCGATACGCGCGCCTGGCCGAAGCGGGCGAGCAGCGGTGCAAGGACGAGCACGGTGGCGCGCATCTTGCGAACGGTGTCGTAAGAGGTTTCTTTGGAGACGATTGCCTTGGCGTCGACGATGGTGGAATGGCCGGTGCGGGTGACGACGGCGCCATGCAACTCGACGACCCCCAGCATGTTTTCCACATCGCTGACCTGTGGCAGGTTGGTGAGTTCGACCGGGTAGGGGCTGAGCAGCGTTGCCGCGATCTGCGGGAGCGCCGCGTTTTTCGCCCCGGCAATGGTAACGGCTCCCTGGAGCCGATGACCGCCGACGATCCGTAATCTGTCCATGACGAAACCTGTCGAAGAGGTGCGGTGAATCTCAAATCAATCTGCGCTTCCTCGAAACTAAACCACGGCGCGTCTCTGTCAATCATTCGGAATTTTTTATTCCTTTGTGCGGCATTATCTGCGATAATCCATCCTCGGTTTAAGAATGGAAACGCTGTTGTCGACGGGCGTTGCGGTGGTATCCTGCTCCATCGTCCCAACCCTATCGCGAAGCTTCCGAAGGAACGCATGTCAGTCTTAAAGAAGATCAACGCGCAGATAGAGGATATGGCGCCGGCGGACCGGGAGATCGGCCAGTTCATCCTCGATAACCCGGACCAGATGCTGCGGCTTTCCTCCGCAGCGCTTGCGGCCGAGACGGGGCGCAGCCAGTCGAGTGTCGTGAAATTCAGCCAGAAGCTGGGTTTTGCCGGATACCAGGAGCTGAAACTCGCCGTCAGCGAGGCGAAGGCGCAGGAATGGCACGCGCCTCCCGGGATGATCCACGGCTCGATCGAGGTCGGCGACAGTTATCTGACGATCCTGCAGAAGCTTATCGGCAGCAAGATGTTGTCCATGCAGCAGACGCTTGCGGTCAATAACGAGCAGGAGATCGAGCGGGCCCTGACAGCTCTCAACGATGCGCGACGCATCCATATGGCGGGCGTCGGGGCATCGTCGCTGGTCGCTCGCGATTTTTCCTACAAGCTGATGAAGCTCGGCCGCAACGTTCTGCATGACAGCGACAGCCATGTGCAGATGGCGAATGTCTCGACGCTCAACAGTCAGGACGTGCTGCTGGCACTTTCCTATTCCGGCACCAGTTTCGAGACGCTGAGGATTGCCGAGTTGGCGCGCCAGCGCGGCGCGACGGTGATTGCGATTACCGGTCTCAATGGCAATCCGCTGATGCAGGCGGCGGATATCCGACTTTATACGGTTGCGGACGAGGAGCGCGTGCGGTCCTCGTCGATCACGGCGCGCGATGCGCAGCTGATGCTGACGGACTTGCTGTTCATCCTGCTCGTCCAACGCCAGCCGGACGCCAACGAATATGTTCATAACAGCGAACTTGCGGTCTCTGTCCTGAAGGCCAAGTGACCTTAAGCTCACGCGGCCATGCGATGTTTCAGGCGTATGACCTTGAAGAAACCGTTCGGGAAGACGCGGCGGATCTCTGCGACTTCGAAATCGCCGCGGCGCTTTGCCCATTCGACAATCCGGGCGATACGGAAGGACGAGCTCCACCCGACCCGATGTACCAGCGGCGCGACGGCTTCCTCGATCGCTCCTTGCAGGCCGCGCCCGTCGCCGAGCTTGCTCGCAACGATGATCTCGCCGCCCGAGTGTAGCACGCGGGCGCACTCGTCAAGAGCACGTTCGGGATCCGGGATCAGCGTGATGACGAAGGGCAGGCAGACGGCGTCGAACGAACGATCGGCGAATTCGAGATTGTGCGCATCCATGACATGCAGCGACTGAACGTGGGCTAGCCCGGCGCGCGCGACCTTCTCACGCGCTTTGGCGATCATGTGTTCGGAAAGATCGATGCCGGTGACGCGGCAGTGTTTCGGATAATAGGGCAATACGAGCCCGGTGCCGACGCCGACTTCGAGGATGTCCCGTCCGACTTCGGCGGCGAGCCTTGCGACGGTGCGATGTCCGTCGCGCAGCAAGCCTCGATAGACCCGGTCATAGACCGGCGCCCACCGTTCATACACCTTCTGCTGATGTTCGGCGCTGTTGCGGATAACTGCCAAGATCGTCCCCTCCGGTTTGCCCTGCTTGCGCTAAAACTCAGGAGGAAAACGATAGTTCCGCTTCACGACGGTATTGCGACAGGGTTTTAGACGTCAGAGCGCGCGCATCGCGTCCATGAATTCTCTCGCCTTTTGCCCGATGGAGGCGATATCGGCACCGGGTTTGTAAAGGGAGGAGCCTATGCCGAAACCGGCGGTACCCGCCTGCGCGTAGACAGCCATGTTCTCGGGCGTGACACCGCCGACCGCCAGAACCGGAATGTCCTTCGGCAGTACCGCCTTCCATGCCTTGATGACATAGGGCGGGATGGCTTCCGCCGGAAAGGCCTTGATGCCGCTGGCGCCGGCCTCGATCGCCGCGAAGGCTTCCGTCGGGGTTGCGACACCCGGCAGGCTCACCATGCCGGCCGCGCGGCTGGCCTTGATGACTTCGACATTCGCGTTCGGCGAGATGATCACCTTGGCGCCGGTCGCGGCGACATCGGCGACCTGGGCCGGGGTCAGTACGGTGCCGGCACCGATCAGTGCCTGGTCTCCGAAACGCTTGACGAGCTTTTCGATACTTTTCAGCGGATCGGGGGAGTTGAGCGGCACTTCAATGATCCGCCAACCCGCCTCGACGAGTACCTCGCCCACCGCTTCCGCTTCTTCCGGCTTGATGCCGCGCAGGATGGCTACGAGATTGCATGCCTTGAGCGCCTCTTGGAAGGTCATCTCGAAACTCCTTTATTGCGCGGCTTCGGCCGCGATCAGCATGATGCCGCGTTTCGCGGCGTTTTCCGGAGCGGGTTCGACCATCAGGCCGAACAGGGGCGCGATCCGGCCGTAGCGGCTGTTGAGCACGTTGTTGCCGACGATGCCGATCGTGTCGCCGTTCTTGAACCAACCGGCAGCGCGGGCCTGGCGGAATTCCGAGCCTATGACGAGGCCGGAAACGTAATCGAGGATATCCTCCGGCTTCAATTTGCCGTCGAGAATCCCGGTGCGAGCGCTGAAGATCGCCGACAGGAAGGCATCGGCGGCGGCCGAATCGCTCGCTGCAAATTCTGCTCCGCGATCGAAGCTCTGCCAGTCCGGCTCGGCGCCCGGCTGCGGCTCCAGAGCCTTGGCGATGAACGAATGTTTGGTCAGAAGCGAAAATACCTCGCCGGTCGCGTAGGTCTGGAAACCGTCGATGCGGTTGTCCCTGACCCGTGCCCATTTGCTATGGGTGCCGGGCAGGACCAGGGTGCGGTCGCGCCCGAGGCCGTAGCCGACGATCTGGGTTTCCTCGCCACGCATCACGTCCGGAAAAGGGTTGGCGGCCGGATCGCGCATGCCGGGCAGGAAGGTGATGACGGCGCCGTTCTGAAGAGTGAGTTTGCGCGTGCCGGCGGCAAGCTCGGCGATCCCGCCGGGCGTGTCCACATAGGGTACTTCGACCCAGCCGTTGCGGCTGGTGATCATACCGCTTGCCAGGACGGGCAGGGGGCCATGCGCCGAAAACCATTCGCCCACGGCTTCCATCAACGCCTGCTCGAAGGCGCCGTTCTTGACGAACTGAATGCCGCCGCTCGACGTATCGCGGGTATCGAGCGTTTCACCTGTTTCCGAAACCAGCATGGCGCGCAGCGAACTCGTTCCCCAATCGAGGATGATCGAGGTGGGTTTTGGCATGGTCACATTTCTCCCGAAGCGGCTTTCGCCCCTTCGATAGCCCGTGACGTATCACCCTGTCGAGAGGCGACCCGGCGGAAACCGGCGGCGATGTCGGGCGTGACGAGATTTGTTTGCGCACCGAAGATCTCGAGCGCCGTCTTGTAACGCTCGGCGAGCGCGGCGTGACCGACAATGTTGATTTTCCTCGGTTTGTCCTGCCCGAGCGCTTCCGAGATTTCCGCGCCGATCATCAGACCGGTCAGATAGTCGGCGATCTCTTCCGGCGCCAGACGATCGAACAGGACCAGGCTGCGCGCTGAAAAGACGCGGGCGAGGATGCGGCCGGGTAGGGTCCCTTGTTCAAGCGCCGTCTGGACCCCGCGGCGAAAGGCGTCCGGGCGCTCCTCGTACGTCGCGGGGATGAGGCGAGAGACGAGCGAATCCTTCTTGAGCAGATTGAGGATTTCGCCGGACATGTATGTGGTGATGGCGGTGATGCGGCCACCCTCCATCGTCACCCATTTCGCATGCGGACCGGGCAGCACGAAGATGCCGTCGGTTTCCGTGAGGCCGAAGAGCGACATTTCCTCGCCGCGCATCACGTCGGGCAAGGGTTTGGTCTGGGCAATGCCGGGCAGGAAGATCAGCGGCGGCAGACCCTCGACCTCATGCGCAACCGCCTGGGCCAACAAATCCGCAGGCCCAGTCGGCACTGGGGCGAAGGGGCTTTCGATCCAGCCGTTGCGGCTGGTGATCATGCCGGAAAACAGGATTTTTTCTGCTTTCTCGCTCCAATCGCCGAGTTCTTCCCGGAGTGCGGTTTCGAAACCGCCGGCCGTGACCTTGGTTGTGCCGCGGTCGCTCTTCTTTTCTCCCAGCACCGTGTCGTCGTCGAGAAGCAGCGCACGGAAGGCAGCGGAGGTCCATTCAATTGCAATATACATGGGGAGAATAATCCTAATAGGCGGGTTTGACCGGGAACCAGTCCTTGCGCTCGGTATCGAGATAAGCGCCGGCAATGCCGGGCACGCGGTATTTTTCGAGCATTTCGATATCCACTTCGAGGCCGAGGCCCGGCCCTTCCGGCACCTGGAAACAGCCGTCTTTCAAGACCGGCGGATTGGGCGAGATATCGCCGCCGAGATAGGCGCGTTCGGTATCGATGGCGATCGACATGTTGGGAAGCGAGGCCGCGAGGTGGATATAGGCCGATTGCGACAGGGCCAGTTCCGCGCCGGAATGCAGCGTCACCGGGATGCCTACCGCCTCGCATATGGCAGCCGCCTTGATCGTCTGCCACAGACCGCCTGCCTCGTGCGGATCGAGCAGCACGACATCGGCTGCATTGGCGCGGATGATGTTGCCGACATCGGACAGCGTATAGGCGCTTTCGTCGAGCGCGATCGGCACGGAGGAATTTGCGACCAGCGCCGCATGGCCGGCAATATCATCGAGTTCCAGCGGCTGTTCCACATAGGCGGGATCGAAGGCTTTCAGCTTTTCGAGCTGGCGTTTGGCGGTCGCCGGGTTCCAGGCGCCGTTGACGTCGAGCCGTAGCGGATGGTCGCCGATCACCTTTCGGGATGTTTCGGCGAGCGTGATGTCGCTCCTTTCATCGAAGCCGATCTTCACCTTGAAGGTGGTGTATCCGAGATCGAGGAACCGCTTCAGGCGTTCGGAAAGACCTTTGGGATCGTTGGTGAAGAGATAGGCTGCGGCCTCGACATCCTTGCGCCAGCGGCCGCCCCACATGGCATAAAGCGGCAGGCTCGCCTGTTTGCCGAGCGCATCCCACATTGCCATTTCCATGGCGCAGATCGCCATCACCGCAGCACGCTTGTGGTGGTAGAAGCCGGCGCCGAGCACATGCCGGTGGAAACGTTCCGCATCCGCGACCGGATATCCGATCGCCAGAGGCGCGACGATATCGGCAAACACCGCCGGCACGTTCGCGATCAACGAGATCGTCTCCCCCCAGCCGATGATCCCCGTGTCCGTTTCGATTCGGCAGATCAGCCGGGTCGTGCCGATTCGCCGGCCGGACCCCCAGAGAATGTCCTCGGTAAAAGGCATACGGACCAACCAGTGGTCCACTTTGGTAATGCGCAAGATATCCTCCCATGGGCGGTCAGTGTCTGGCCGCTTCAGTTTCGCTGTTGACATGGAACTTAGTTCCAAGATAACTCTCTTGGCAAGAGCGAGGCGGCATGCTGTGGGAGCAGCATCAAAAATCGTCGTTCGGGGAGAGGGCATGGCCAAGGTACAACTGGAAGCGATCGACAAGGATGTCGCCAATGATACGGGCGGCGTGCCGGGTGTTCAGGCGCTGACGCGCGGCATCCAGATCGTCGATGCCGTGGCGGCGGAAGCCCGCGGCCTGCGCTTCACCGAACTGCTCGACCAGACGCAACTGCCCAAGGGCACGCTGCACCGGCTGCTGCAGGCGCTGGTCGACGAGCGGCTGCTCCACTTCGATACGCGCGACCAAGTCTACCGGTTGGCGCCGCGGCTGTTCCAATGGGCCCACAAGGTCTGGGACAATTTCGATCTGCGCGGCGCGGCCGAACCGGAACTGGCGCGGCTTCGCGACCTGACCGGCGAGGCGATCCGTCTTGGCGTGCTCGACGGCGGCAGCGTCCTTTACATCGACCAGCGGGAGGTGCCGCAGCCGCTGCGCCTCAACAACGGTGTCGGTTCACGGGCAGCACCGCATGCCAGCGGCCTGGGCAAGGCCATCCTGGCGCATCTGTCGCTCGAAAAGCGCCGCGCATTGCTCGACGGCATCGAACTGGAGCGACTGACCCCGAACACGATCGTCAACGCCGAGGAACTCAGCCGCCAGCTCGATCTCACCAAGGCCCGCGGTTATGCCGTCTCGGTCGACGAACAGCATATCGGCATTTCCTCGGTCGCAGCCCCTGTCCTCAACCACCGCGGGGAGCCGATTGGTGCGATCGGCATTATCGGCCCGTCCTTCCGCCTGCCGGTCGACCGGCTGCACGCTTTCGGCCGGGACGTCATCGAGGCAGCCCGCCGCACATCCGGCAATTTTGGAGAGTTTCCCATGTCGCTTGCGGTCAAGCCGCGTCCTCTCGGCCCCGATCGCGCCGACGTGCGCTGCGTCATTCCGGCAAGCACGTTTCTCGGCGAAGGTCCGCACTGGTCGCCCGAGCACAAGAAGCTCTATTTCGTCGATATTCTGGCGCCGGCCGTGCATACCGGCGATCCGGTGAAGGGCACCTATACCTCCATGCAGTTGCCGGAACTGATCGGTTTTGTCATCCCTCGCGCTCGCGGCGGTTTCGTCGCCGCCATGCATGGCGAGATTCGCGGCATCGATCTTTCGACCGGCGATATCACGACGATCTCGCGGCCGGAGGCAGACCGTCCCGGCAATCGTTTCAACGACGGCAAGTGCGACCGTCGCGGCAGGCTTTGGGCCGGTACGCTTGCGATCGACACGACGCCGGACCAAGGTCGGCTCTGGAGGATCGATCCGGACGGGCGGTCGCGGGAGATGGATCGCGGTTTCCACGTCTCGAACGGGCTTGGCTGGAGCCCGGACGACCGCACCTTCTACTTCACCGATACCAACCGGCAGACGGTCTATGCCTATGATTTCGATATCGAAAGCGGTGAGGTCGCAAACCGCCGGACCTTCATCACGGTGCCGGAAGCCGAGGGCAAGCCGGACGGCATGACGGTCGATGCGGAAGGTTTCGTTTGGATCGCCCATTGGGACGGCTGGTGTGTTACCCGCTACGATCCGCAGGGCAAGGTCGAGCGGGTGATCAATCTGCCGATACCGCGCCCGACGAGCTGCGTCTTCGGCGGTCCCGACATGCAGACGCTGTTCGTGACGTCCGCCCGCATCCGGTTGTCGGCAGCGCAGCTTTCCGAAGCGCCGCTCTCCGGCAGCGTGTTTTCCATCGATACCGGCATCAAGGGCCAGGCAGCCCAGATGTTCGCGGGCTGAGACATCAAGAGACACCCATGGCCAAGCTTGAACTCAAAGACATCCGCAAATCCTTCGGCTCGGCAGAGGTGCTGAAGGGCATCGACCTGACGGTCGAAGACGGCGAATTCGTCGCTTTCGTCGGTCCGTCGGGCTGCGGAAAATCGACGCTACTGCGGCTCATCTGCGGCCTCGACGAAATCACGTCGGGCCATATGGCGATCGACGGCGAACTGGTGAACGACGTGCCGCCGGCCAAGCGCGGCATTGCCATGGTCTTCCAGTCCTACGCGCTCTATCCGCATATGACGGTTGCCGAAAACATGGGTTATGCGCTGAGACTCGCTGGCACGCCGAAGCAGGAGATCGATGCCCGCGTCGTCCAGGCGGCCAGGAAACTCCGCATCGACACCTATCTGGAGCGCAAGCCCCGCCAGCTCTCCGGCGGCCAGCGCCAGCGCGTCGCGATCGGCCGCGCCATCGTGCGCGAACCGCGCATCTTCCTGTTCGACGAGCCGCTTTCGAACCTCGACGCCTCTCTGCGCGTCGAGATGCGCATCGAGATCGCCCGGATGAAGGATACGCTCGGCACCACCATGGTCTATGTCACCCACGACCAGATCGAGGCGATGACGCTGGCCGACAAAATCGTCGTGCTGAATTCCGGTCGCGTCGAGCAGATCGGCTCGCCGCTCGATCTCTACAACAAGCCGGTGAACCGCTTCGTTGCGGGCTTCATCGGCTCGCCGCGCATGAATTTCCTGAGCCTCGGCGCCAGGAAGAGCGAAGGCGTCTTTGTCGTTCCGGGCGGAGAGGTGCGTCTGCCGCGTGACTTGTCTTCGGTGCCGGCGGAGATCGGCATCCGGCCGGAGCATGTGGAGCTGGTGAGCCGCGGCGCGCCGGAATCGCTGGCCGGCACCGTCACCATGACCGAGCATCTCGGCAGCGACACCTATGCCTATGTGGCGCTCGAAGGCTCCGAAGAGATGGTCGTCGTCCGCCTGTCCGGCGACCGCGCCGTCAAGCGCAGCGAGCCGATCGGCGTGCATGTCGATCCGGTGATGATTCATGTCTTTTCCGCCGATGGCCTTTCGCTTGCCTCTGCGCGTCCCGTTGCCCTGGAGGCCGCATGACCATCCATCCCGAACTCATTGCAAAGGTTGAGGTCGAGGCCGCGACATATCCGAGCCTCAAGGACAAGGGCGTGCTGATCACCGGCGGAGGATCGGGCATCGGCGCGTCGCTTGTCGAGCATTTCTGCGCCCAGGGCTGCAAGGTCGGCTTTCTCGACCTTGATGCCAATGTGGCCGACGAGACGGCCGAAACGGTCGGCAGGAAGACCGGCAATACCCCGTTCTATCGTGCGGCGGATCTGCGTGACATCGACGCCCTGAAGGAAGGGATCGAGGCACTCCGATCCGAGATCGGCCCTATCCGAGTGCTCGTCAACAATGCCGGCAATGACGACCGCATGCCGCTCGAAGACGTGACGCCGGACTATTGGGACGAACGTTTCCAGACCAACCTGCGCCACCAGTTCTTCGCCGTGCAGGCCGTCGTGCCGGAGATGGCGGAACTTGGCGGCGGGTCGGTCATCAACATGGGCTCGATCTCGTGGATGCGCGGCGCTGCCGGCCTGATCTTCTATACGACCGCCAAATCCGCCGTCATGGGCATGACCAAGTCGCTCGCCCGCGAACTGGGGGCACGCAATATCCGCGTCAACTCGATTGCGCCCGGCTGGGTGCTGACCGAGCGCCAGGTGGAGCGCGCCAAGCGTGTCTATCAGGGCAAGTTTTCCGAATACCTCGAGGTCCAGTGCCTCAAGGAGCATCTGCTGCCGCCCGATATCGCCCGCATGGCGCTGTTTCTGGCAGCGGACGATTCCCGCCTCATCACGTCACAGACATTCATCGTCGATGGCGGCGTCGTCTAACAAAGGCAAGGCGGATACGGCGCTCGCCGCTTGACCTTTTTCGGGTTGAAACAGAGTTCCATCATCATCGTTTCGGGAGGATTTGATGAACAC
Organism: Neorhizobium galegae bv. orientalis str. HAMBI 540; assembly: GCF_000731315.1. NCBI lineage: Bacteria > Pseudomonadati > Pseudomonadota > Alphaproteobacteria > Hyphomicrobiales > Rhizobiaceae > Neorhizobium > Neorhizobium galegae. The sequence goes on along the minus strand of NZ_HG938353.1, from coordinate 2,346,659 downwards.
CTTTACCAGACTGATCGGCACCGCCGCCGTCGCGCTTGTGCTCGGCTCGGGTGCCGCCAAGGCAGCCGACCTGAGCTTCATGAGCTTCACTTATGCGGAAGAGGCCAACAAGGCGATTGTCCAGGGTGTCCTGGACAATTTTCAGAAGGCTGAGAAGCTGACGGTCGAGCCGCTCGGCTTCGCCTGGGGCGATATGCAGAAGAACATCTTTTTGCGCGCCCGGTCGAAGACCCTGCCCGATATCGCCCAGCTTTCCGAACGCTGGCTGCCGACCTTCGCGAGCCTCGATAATCTCGTCGACCTGAACACGGTCTATGGCAAGGACAAGCTGGAAGTGGCTTTCGCGCCGGATGCGCTCGCCATGGGCAATATCAACGGCAAGCAGCTTGCACTGCCGCTTCTGTCCGGTTCGATCGGCATGGTGGCCAACAAGGAAGTTCTCGCCAAGGCCGGCATCAATGACGCTCCGAAGACCGTCGACGACTTCAAGAAAGCTCTGGTCGCGGTGCGAGACAAGGTGCCCAACTCGGTGCCGTACTCCATGGCGACCAAGAACAACGGCTCGATCCTGATCGACTTCATGGTCTGGAACTGGGTGCATGGTGGCCGGATCATCGATGACGCCGGCAAGGTCGTTGTCGACAGCCGGCAGAGCCGCGATGCGCTCGGCTTCATGGTCGGTCTCATGAAGGACCGCCTGGCGGCTCCGGAAATAGACCGTCCGGATTCGCGCCGTCTGCTGGCGCAGGGCGCTTCGGCCTTCTATCTCGACGCGCCGCAGACCCGCACCTTCCTGCGTGATTTCTCCGGCAAAGGCCAGGCCTTCGACGCCAACGTTCTGCCGATGCCGACGCCTGTGCTGAAGGCTGGTGACAAGTCTGTTTCCGTCCAGTGGGGCCATCTGCTCGTGCAGTTCGCGGCCAACGGCAAGGCCAAGGCGGATGACCCGGCCGACAAGTTCCTGACCTACATCATTTCGGACAAGGTACAGACGGACCTTCCGTTGAAGATGAGCGCGCTGCCGGTCACCAAGTCCGCCCGCGCGGCGGTTGCCGACGACGCCTATCTCAAGAACTGGTCGGCCGCGACGGGTGACGCCCGCCGCAACGAAGTCGGCATCTGGTCTAATGCCGCAGATCTCACCAACATCATCGGCGAGGAAGTGCAGGGCGCGCTGCTCGGCCAGAAGTCTGCCGACGATGCCATTAAGTCCATGCAGGCAAGGCTGACGACCAGCATGGAGAAGGCGAAGAAGTCGGAATAGTCACAGTCACCGCAATACTCGGCCGCTGTTACTATTGGCCGGAATTTTCAAACAGGAAGACCCCTCTGGCCTGCTGGCCATCTCCCCCACAAGGGGGAGAAGACTCGTGGCGCCGTCTCGGTTCCTTTCGAGGACGGTGCGGCAGGTTAAAGTCCCTCCCCCTTGTGGGGAGGGGTTGGGGAGGGGGCTTTTTGAAACGCCGGAATCTCGCGGGCCGGCAGATCTCCATGCTCTTAGGAAATGACCTCTATGGCCGTGATCGAAAACAATGTCGGTGCCTATCCGGTCTCGCCGCATGCGAACCGTGGGGGCCTGAAAGCGGGGCAGAACCGCATCGGGCTGCTTCTGCTGCTGCCGGCGGCGATCGCCTTTGCCGCGGTCATCCTCTATCCGTTTCTGTCGGCGCTTGGCCTGTCGCTGTTCGAATACACCGTCGAGATGATGGAGCCGCGTTTCATCGGCTTCGAGAATTTTTACAAGATCGCATCGGATCCCGATGTCTGGGCGGCGTTCTGGACGACGGCCATCTATGTGGTGTTGACGACAACGGGCACGCTGGTCGCCGGTCTCGGCTGGGCGCTGATCATGAACCAGCCGTTTGCCGGCCGCGCGGTGCTGCGGTCGCTGTCGCTGCTGCCCTGGGTGCTGCCCTCTACGGTCAGCGCCTTCATCTGGGGCTGGATCTTCAATTCCCGCTACGGCGTGCTGAACGCCTTCCTGATGGAGCTTGGCCTGATCGACTACCCGCAGGCCTGGTTGTCGACGCCCGAAGGCGCCATGCTCGCGGTGGTGCTGACCAAGATCTGGCTCTCCATCCCGCTTTTCATGTCCTTTTTCCTGGCCGGCCTGCAGAACCTCGACAAGGAGCAGATCGATGCGGCGCGCGTCGACGGCGCCGGCAACTGGGCGGTGCTGCGCGACCATATCCTGCCGCATCTGCGCCCGGTTCTGATGATCGTCGTGGTTCTCGGCGTGATCGGCAATCTGCAGCAGTTCGACACCATTTACGCGCTGACCGGTGGTGGTCCGGTGCGGGCGACGACGGTTCTGTCCGTCGAGGTCTATCGCCGCGCTTTCGAGCAGTGGGATATCGGCTTTGCCTCCGCCGTCGGCGTGCTCTGGGTTGCGGCGCTCCTGCCGCCTGCCTTCCTCTATCTGCGCATGCTGGTGAAAGGAAACTGAGATGTTCGACCTTTCCTCCCGTCAGGCAAAAATCGTCTTCTTTGCCGCCCTTGCTGTGATCGGCTTCTTCCTGTTCTTCCCGCTCTACTGGCTGGTGATCTCGTCCCTGAAGGCGAATGCCGAGCTCTACCGGGTCGTGCCGACGCCGTTTCCGACCATGCCGAGCCTTGAGCATTTCATCCGGGCGCTGACCACCGGCAAACTGCCGATGTACCTGATGAACAGCCTGATCACCTCGACCTGCAGCGCCGCGCTGGTCACCCTTCTGGCGCTCTATGCCGGCTTCAGCTTCGCCAAATACCGCTATTTCGGCCGCCAACCGGTGATGCTGTTCATGCTCTCGGCGCAGATGTTCCCGTTCGGCCTGCTGCTGATCTCGATCTACCCGCTGATGAGCGAACTGAACCTGCTCGACACCCGGCCGGGACTGATCCTCAGCTATATCGTCTTCGCGCTGCCGGTCTCCACCTACATGCTCTACAGCTATTTTTCCCAGGTGCCGGACGAACTGATCGACGCGGCGCGGGCGGATGGGGCAAGCGATCTCAGGATCTTCCACACGATCGTCATCCCGATCTCGATCCCGCCGATCGTCACGGTCTTTCTCTATTCCTTCATGTGGTCGTGGAACGACCTTCTCTATTCGATGACGCTGATCGTCTCGGACGAGAAGCGCACCATCGGGCCGGGCCTGCTTCTTACCTATCTCAACGAGGTCAATTCCGACTGGGGCGGCGCCATGGCGGCATCGCTGATCGCGTCCGCGCCCATCGTCGTGGCCTTCATGTTCCTCCAACGTTATTTCATTCAGGGCGTCACCGCCGGAGCAGTCAAATGAGCAAGATCCTTGCCGGGGCTTTCCCCGTTCTTCCCACACCGTTCCGCGACGACGGATCGATCGACGAGGCGGATTTCCTGTCGATCATCGATTTTGCGCTGGAAAGCAATGTCGACGGTGTCGTTTATCCTGGCGTCGCCAGCGAAGTGGACACGCTGACGCCGGAGGAGCGCAGGCGGCAGGTGGAACTGCTGGCGGAGCGGATCGGCGGGCGCATCCCGATCATCATCGGTGCCAGCGATCCGGACCCGAAGGCCGCGGCCAAGCACGTGGCGCAGGCGGCGGAGATCGGGGCAGGGGCGGCGATGGTGATGGCGCCGTTGTCTCTCGGTAACGACATCGCTGCCCAGACCGCCTATTTCAAAGAGGTGGCGGCTGATGCGGGCGTGCCGATCATGCTGCAGAACCAGCCGAAGCCGATCGGCGCGGGGCTCACGCCGGAAGAAGTGGCGGCGGTTGCCAATGCCGTGCCGGAAATCCGCTACGTCAAGGAAGAGACTGCACCCTGCGGCCAGCACCTGACCCGGATCAAGGTGGCTGCCAATGGTTCGCTTGATGCGATCTTCGGCGGTGCCGGCGGGCGATATGTCACCGACGAACTGGCGCGCGGTGCCGCCGGAACCATGCCGGCGGCCGAGCTTGCCGATATCCATGCGCAAATGATCCATGCCTGGCAGAAGGGCGATGTCGCGACCACGCGAAAACTCTACAACGTCTCGCTGCCGCTCCTGAATTTCCAGGCCATCTTCCGCATGCACATGACCAAGGAAGTGCTGCGCCGGCGCGGTGTCATCAAGCACACGTTCGTGCGCGGCAAGGGGCCGAAATTCGACGAGGGCGATGCCAAGGAACTGGCGTTGCTTCTGGCCGAGGCCGATCTGCCCTATACCAATCACAAGCCCAACTGAGCCGGAACCCCATGCCGAAAAACTTCGTCGATGCGATCGTCTCGGTCGAGACCTTCATCATCTCCATTCCCCGCGAGGTGCCTTATCTTGGGCCTCTGAAGGAAGGCGAGGCGATCAACGCGCGCGGTTACCTGATCCGCAAGGGCAACCGCACCATCTATCCCTCGACCGACATGACGCTGCTGGTCAAGGTCACCGGCGAGAGCGGCAAGGTCGGCTGGGGCGAGTGTTATGGGATCGTGGCGCCGGAGGCGACCAAGGCGATCATCGACGACGTGCTAGGCCCGGTCATCATCGGCCGCGATCCGGGCGATGCGGCGGTCATCCACGAGGACCTCTACGACCTGATGCGGGTGCGCGGTTTCTTCGGCGGCTATTATCTCGACGCGCTGGCGGGGGTCGATATCGCCCTCTGGGACCTGACCGGCAAGAACCTGAATGTGCCGGTCTCGACGCTGCTCGGCGGGCGGCGGCACGATACGATCCGCGCCTATGTCTCGGGTCTGCCGAAAGCGACGCTGAAGGAGCGTTGCGATCTGGCCGTCCATTGGGTTGGCAAGGGCTACAAGGGCATCAAGTTCGCGGCGGTGGTTTCCGAGGAGGATATCGTCAAGGAAATGGCGGCTCTGCGCGAAGCGGTAGGTCCGAGCATCGACCTGATGGTCGACCTGCACTGGAAGTTCGAAGCGGGCGAGGCGATCCGCATCATCCGCCGGCTCGAACCCTACAACCTCTATTTCGCCGAAGCGCCGGTACAGCCGGAAAACCTCGAAGGCCAAGCGCGGGTGGCGGCAGGCATCGGCGTGCCGCTGGCACTCGGCGAGGAATTGCGCACCACCTATGAATACAGGCCACGGTTCGAAAAGCGGGCGATGAGCATCGTGCAGCCGGAAATGGGCCATACAGGCATCACCGAGTTCATCCGCATCGGCCAGATGGCGCAGGCCTTCCACATGAACATCATGCCGCACGCATCGATCAGCGTCGGCATCTTCATGGCGGCCAGCCTGCAGGCCGCGTCGGCGCTGCAGAACGTGCCCTATCATGAATACCAGCACTCTATCTTCGACCGGAACCTCACCTATACGAAGGGCGACATGGCTTCGGGCGAGGGCACCTATGTGGTGCCGACCGGTGCCGGTCTCGGCGTCGAGCCGAAGGAGGACGTGTTCGAGTTTGTCGTCAGGCGGTGACAGGATCGATGTCGACTGCTGAAGGGGCTGCCGTCGCATGGAGGCGTTGGCGAGCCAGAGATCGTCACAGTGCGGCATCGCGGAATGCTTCGAAGATCACCCGGTGGCCGGCGTCGTTGGGGTGGGTGATGTCGGGCGAGGCGAGAAGTCCGTCGCCGTGGTCCATCATCCTTTCGTAGACCGGGGCGTAAAAAACCGGGAATTGCCGGCCAAGCTCGCGGACCGCTTCCACATAACGCTCAAAGCCCTGGCGAGTCTGACCGGTGAACCCTGCGCTTCCAACCGAGAACCCGGCATCCGGAATATAGGGCGGGCTGCCGATCGCGATCCTTTGCCCATGTCCGGCGGCGATCAGGGCCTTCAGGATACGGCTATAATCCCGCACAAAGCCTGCGACGTTCATGGTTTCGGGAGCCGCAGTGTATCGAGCGTCATTGTAGCCGTAGAGGATCAGGATCGCGTCCTCGTGCGGCCGATCAAGAAGTGATTCAACAAACCTTCCGACTCCGTTATTCAGCCTCGGCTTTCCCTCGGCGAGCCTTGAGCCCTGCAACACCGTTCCCGGAATGGCGTGATTGCGGATGGGGAAGCCATCCACCCCATCGGCAAACAGAGCCGGCCAGGCAAGTTCGGCCCGGGAGGCGTTGAAGCCAGCGGTGATGCTGTCGCCGAACACGCGGGTACCGGAAATTTCCAGCGATTTCAGATGCTCCGCAAACCTCATCAGTTCTTCCTTCATTTTCCCGCTTGACATCAACCGCGCTAATCTTGTTTATACGTATTAGCTGCTAATACGCATTAGCAGTCAAGAGGAGAGAGGGAGGATGTTGCGTGGCTGCGCCTAAGCGTTTGACTCAGCACGATATTGCAAAACTGGCCGGCGTCAGCCAGGCGACGGTTTCGCTTGTGCTGAACGGCGCGCCGACGGCTCTGGCGCGTATTCCACAGGAGACCCGCGAGCGCGTCCAGCAGGTCATCCGCACCACCGGTTACGTTGCCGATCCGATCGCGCGCCGAATGGCGAAGGGGCTGAACCGCATACTCGGCGTGTTCACCTACGAGCCGGCGTTTCCAAGCGCCCAGGCAGACTTCTTCACCCCCTTCCTGCTCGGCATCGAGGAAGAGGCGCAGATCCAGAATTACGACCTTCTGCTTTTGACCGGGGCCGGCATCGGGCAGGATCGAAAAATCTTTGCCGACGGCAATCGGCTGAGGATTGCAGATGGCTGTCTCGTGCTCGGCCGCGAATTCGACCGCGCGGAGCTGACGAGGCTGGTATCCGGCGACTATCCGTTCGTGGCGATCGGCCGACGCGAGGATGCTGGCGGGCCGGTTCCCTATGTCGGCGGCGATTATGCGAACGGCACACGGGCGCTGGTCGAGAAGGCAAGGGTGCTGGGGCATTCCAAGCTTGCCTATATCGGCCCACCGGGACCGGCGGAATCGACCGCCGATCGGTGGTCGGGCTTCGACGGAGCCTTCGGCAGCGGGCTCGAGCTTGTCCTGCATATCGAAACGGTGGGCCGCGCGGCAGACGAGATACTGGACGCTCTTTTCGGCAGCGGTGCGACTGTCGCCTTCTTCGTCGAACTCGCCGATGCGGTGCGCGTCGAGGCGGCTGCCCGCGCTCGCGGCCTGTCCATTCCCGGCGATTTTTCCGCCGTCGTGCTCGGCAGCCATATCCGCGCCGAGCGCAGCCATGTGCAATTCACCTCTTTCGACATCCCCCGCGAGGAGATGGGCCGGCAGGCGACTGCAATGCTGGTGCGCCGCATCGAGAGCGGCGATGCCGGCGGCCAAATTCTTCTGACCTGTGAACCGGTCGAGGGGGAAACCCTTGGACCCGCAAAAAGACGGACATGATCAACGTGACAGAGATGCATACGGATATTCTGGTGGTAGGCGGCGGTCTTGGCGGTGTTGCGGCAGCACTCGGTGCATGCCGGGCCGGCCGCAGCGTGATCATGACCGAGGAGTTCGACTGGATCGGCGGCCAGCTGACCAGCCAGGCGGTTCCCTCCGACGAACATACCTGGGTCGAGCAGTTCGGCATTACCCGCTCTTACCGAAAGCTGCGGGAAGGCATCCGCCGATACTACCGCGACCACTATCCGTTGACCGAGGGCGCACGCGCCTGGGGCGACCTCAATCCCGGTTCCGGCTGGGTCAGCCGCATCTGCGCCGAACCGCGCGTCAGCCTTGCCGTCATGGAAGCCATGCTTGCGCCCTATCGCGGCGCCGGCAAGCTGAAGGTGCTGCAGCCCTATCGCCCGGTCGCCGCTGATGTGGCCGACGATACGGTGCGCTCCGTCACCGTTCGGCATCGCGACACCGGCCGGGAGATCACCGTCTCCGCTGCCTATATCCTCGATGCCACGGAGCTCGGCGATCTCTTGCCGATGACTGGCACGGAATATGTGAAGGGTTTTGAGGCCCAGTCCGATACCGGAGAGCCGAGCGCGCCATCTGAAGCGCAGCCCGACAATGTCCAGGCGGTATCGATCTGCTTTGCGATCGACCATGTCGACGGCGACCAGACGATCGACAAGCCGGAAAACTACGACTACTGGCGCAAGTACGAGCCGCATTTCTGGGGCGGCCCACTGCTCGGCTTCACCGCGCCGCATCCGCGTACGCTCGATTTCACCACCCGCTCGTTCACGCCCAATCCCAATGACGATCCGCTCGCCGTCGATGCCGACCAGCGCAAGGGCGGCGGCGACGAGAACCTGTGGATCTTCCGGCGCATCGCGGCGCGCAACAACTTCGTGGCCGGCGCCTACGCCTCCGACATCTGCCTCGTGAACTGGCCGATGATCGACTACATGGAAGGCACGATCATCGACCTTTCCGAAGAGGACAAAGCGAAACAGCTGAAATCGGCTGCCGACCTTTCCTATTCGCTGTTCTACTGGCTGCAGACAGAAGCGCCGCGCGTCGACGGTGGCCAGGGCTTTCCGGGACTTCGCCTGCGCGGCGACATTACCGGCACCGAGCATGGGCTTGCCATGGCCCCTTATATCCGCGAGAGCCGCCGCATCAAGCCGGTGACCCGCATCGTCGAGCAGGACCTTTCCTATTCGGTGCGCGGCGAAAAGGGCGCGGTCAACTACCGCGACAGCATCGGCATCGGCATGTACCGGATCGACCTGCATCCCTCGACCGGCGGCGACAACTATATCGACGTGCCTTCCTGCCCGTTCGAGATCCCGCTCGGTGCGCTTCTGCCTGAGCGGGTGAAGAACCTCATCCCGGCCGGCAAGAATATCGGCACCACCCACATCACCAATGGCTGCTATCGGCTCCATCCGGTCGAATGGAATATCGGCGAAGTCGCCGGCATGCTCGCCGCCCATTGCCTCGACAAAAATCTTACGCCGCATCAGGTCCAGAAAAGCGACGAGAAGCTCCAGAATTTCCAGAGAGAGCTCAGCCGTGAAGGCATCGAAATGCGCTGGCCGGATATCGCGGCCTACTAAGGACGGCCAATGGACCGTCTATCAGAACCAACCTTTGGAGGAGGAACGGGAATGAACTATCATCGGACTTTGAAATCTGCGGTCGCGGCATTGGCCGTGGCCGTGCCACTCTGCTGGAGTGGCATCGCCAACGCGCAAGACGCGGTCAACCTGCGCATGACCATCTGGAGCGCCAACGAGGCGCATCTGAAGCTGTTCAGCGACATCGCCGCCGGCTTCAAGAAAGACCATCCGAACGTGACGGTGACCTATGAGTCGCTGCCCTTCGATACCTATACGACGGCGCTGACGACCCAGATCGCCGGCGGGAATGCGCCTGATATGGCCTGGATATTCGAGACCGCGGCCTATGACTTCGTCAATTCCGGCGCGCTCTTTCCGCTGACCGATACGCTCAAGGCCACCAAGGGCTATAACGCGGAAGAACTGAGCGCCACGGCCGCCGAGCGCTGGACCAAGGACGGCAAGCTGTTTGCCTATCCGTTCTCGACCTCGCCGTTTGCGATGTTCGTCAACAACGACCTCATCAAGGCTTCCGGCGCCAAGACCCCGGCGGAAATGATCGCCGCCAACCAGTGGACATGGGACAACGCCATCGCCACCGCATCCACCGTCGGCAAGACTGGCAAGGGTGGCCTGATCGTCCGCGATTTCAACTATCAGATCTGGCAGAACCTTGCCTCCGTCTGGAACGGCTGGGGCGCATCGCCATGGAGCGCCGACGGCAAGACCTGCACGATGACCGAAAAGCCGATGGTCGACGCGCTGACCTTCATTCACGATGCCGTCTTCAAGAACAAGGCGATGCCGGGTCCCGGCGAAAGCGTCGACTTCTTCGCCGGGAATGCGGCAATGACGATCACTCAGATCAGCCGCGCCTCGTTGCTGCCGAAGGACAAGCCGTTCGCCTGGGATCTCGTGCCGCTGCCGAAGGGGCCGGCAGGCAACTATGCGTTGATCGGCCAGGCCGGCGTCGGCGTCATGCAGTCGGGCAAGAACGCCAAGACGGCCGCCGAATTCGTCGCCTATATGACGAACCCGGAAAACTCGGCCAAGCTCAGCCAGTTCTTCCCGTCGGCCCGCAAGTCGCTGCTGAACGCCGAAGTCCTGAAGAAGACCAATCCGCTGCTGAGCCAGGAGCAGATCGACAAGGTCGTGATCTCCGGCATTGCCACCGGCAAGGTCATTCCGGGCCATACCGGCTTTGCGCAGATCCAGCAGGTGGTTCGTTCGGGCCTCGATGCCGTCTGGCGTCCGGATGCGAATATCCCGGCAGCCCTCCAGCAGATCTGCGGCCAAATCGGCCCGCTTCTGAAGCGCTAAGGAAATAGCCGATGGCTGTCGTGCAGCAAACCGCCCGTCCGGAAGGCCGCTCTTCATCGTCATTCTGGACGGTCGCGCGGCGCGACAGCCTCGCCGGCTTTCTCTTCATCGCCCCGCAACTGATCGGGATCACGCTTTTCGTGCTGATCCCGCTCTGCCTCGTCTTCTGGTATTCGCTGCACGAATGGAACGTGCTCGCCAATACATTCACCTATACCGGAGCCACCAACTACCAGATGCTGCTCGAGGACACGAGCCTGCCTTCGGTGCTCGGGGCGACGGCGATCTTTTCCGCCGGGCTGGTAATCTTCAACCTGAGCCTGGCATTGCTGCTTGCGGTGCTGCTCAACCAGAAGCTCGCCGGCATCACCATCTTCCGCACGCTGTTCTTCTCGCCGGTCGTCGTATCGCTGGTCGCCTGGACGATCGTTTGGGGGTTCCTGTTGCAGAAGAACGGCGGCATCAACGGTGTGCTGCTCGTCTTCGGCATCGATGGGCCGAACTGGCTGCGCGAACCGGTAACGGCGATGATCTCGGTCATCGTGGTGCAGGTGTTCAAGAATGTCGGCCTCAACATGATCCTGTTCCTTGCCGCCCTCCAGGGGGTGCCGAACGAACTCTACGAGGCGGCCCGCATCGACGGTGCGCCGCGTTTCAAGCAGTTCCGCCGCATCACCCTGCCGCTGATCAGCCCGACCATCCTTTTGACCTCGATCATCACCATCGTCGGCTCGTTGCAGGTGTTCGCGCAGATCGCGGTGCTGACGCAAGGCGGGCCGGGCCTAACGACCACGGTGCTGGTCTATTACCTCTACCAGCAGGCCTTCCAGTTCCATTTCTTCGGTTACGGCTCGACGCTGTCGATCATGCTGTTCGTGATCGTCGCCGTGCTCACCTTCGCCCAGTGGCAGATGCGCAAGAGGATCGTCTTTTATGAAAGCTGAGCTCTCCCCGCGCAGACAAGTGTTCCTCTACGGCCTGCTCTGCGTCCTCCTGATCCCCTTCGTTTTCCCGACGTGGTGGATGGTGACGTCGTCGGTGAAGCCGATCAGCGATATTTTTGCCTTTCCGCCGCAGCTCCTGCCGGAAAGCTACGACTGGACGACCTATGCCAAGGTCTTCGAACTGCAGCCTTTCGTGAAGCAGTACTGGAATTCCGCCTATATCGCCGCACTGGTGACGATCGGTACGATGATCGTCTCGTCGATGGCCGGATACGCCTTTGCGCGGATCAAATTCCCCTTTGCCAACGCCATTTTCATGGTCGTGCTGCTCGGGCTCTTGATCCCGTCGGAAGTGACGATCGTGCCGCTCTTCCAGATGTTCCTGAAGGCCGGCATGGTCAACACCCATTGGCCACTCATCCTGGTGCCGATCTTCGGCGCGCCGAGCGTGTTCGCGACATTCGTGATGCGGCAGTTCTTTATCGCGCTGCCTGTCGAGCTTGAAGAGGCGGCGCGGGTCGATGGCCTCGGGCGTTTCAAGATCTTTCGCAAGATCGCCTTGCCGCTCGCAAGGCCGGCGCTCGCGTCGGTCGCGATCTTCACCTTCCTGCATTCCTGGAACCTCTATCTGGAACCGATCGTGTTCCTGTCGAGCGCCGACAAATTCACGCTGCCGCAGGCGCTGACACAATATACCGACGCCTATGGCGGGCCGATGTGGAACATCCAGCTTGCGGCCGCGACCCTGACGGCGCTGCCCGTTCTCCTCGTCTTCATCATCGCGCAGAAGCAATTCGTCGAAGGGCTCGCGCATACCGGCCTCAAGGGTTGAAAAACTCACCTTTTGAAACACTGGGGCTGAAGAAACGGAAATCTGATTGATGGCTGAAGTTACCCTTTCCAATGTCCGCAAGAGTTATGGCGCCGTCGATATCATCCACGGCATCGACCTCGGCATCACCGACGGCGAGTTCGTCGTGCTGGTTGGCCCGTCCGGCTGCGGCAAGTCCACCCTGCTCAGAATGGTCGCGGGGCTGGAGACAATTACCGGCGGCGAGGTGAATATCGGCGGTCGGGTGGTCAACGATCTCGATCCGAAGGATCGCGACATCGCCATGGTCTTCCAGAACTATGCGCTTTATCCGCACATGACCGTTGCGACCAATATGGGATTCTCGCTGGAACACCGCGGCGGCAGCAAGGCGGAGATTGCCGAACGCGTCAAATGGGCCGCCGACATCCTTGGCCTCGCGCCGCTGCTTGACCGTTACCCACGCCAGCTTTCCGGCGGCCAACGCCAGCGCGTTGCGATGGGCCGGGCGATCGTGCGCGATCCCAAGGTGTTCCTGTTCGATGAGCCACTTTCCAATCTTGACGCGAAACTGCGCGTCGTCATGCGCGGCGAGATCAAAAGCCTGCACCAGAGGCTGAAGACGACCACCATCTACGTGACCCACGACCAGGTCGAGGCGATGACCATGGCCGACAAGATCGTCGTGCTGAACGGCGGCAGGGTCGAGCAGATCGGGGCACCGCTCGACCTTTACGACCGGCCGGCCAACCAGTTCGTGGCAGGCTTCATCGGCTCGCCGTCGATGAATTTCCTCACCGGCACCATTACGCCGGAAGGCTTCTCCGCGCCCGGTATTCTGCTGCCCCTGCCCGACGCAGCGCACGGGCACAAGGACCGAAAGATGGTCTACGGCATTCGTCCCGAACATTTCGCCCTGGACGAGAGCGGCGTGCCGGCGGAAATCGTGCTGGTCGAGCCGATGGGCTCCGAGACGCAGGTGACGATGAAGCTTGGCGAGACGCTGGTGACCGGCGTGTTTCGCGAGCGGGTATCGTTGTCGCCGGGGGCGACGATCCGGGTGCGGCCGGAACTCGGCAATATCCATCTCTTCGCCGCCGACGGCGGCCAGCGTCTGAACTGAGGCCCGTGATGCCGAATTACCCTGAAACCAAACTCACCAAGGCGCTGCGCGGCGGTGAATTCCCGGTCATCGTCTCGCTTGCTCGCCACGACCTCGACCTTGCCAAGGCGGCGATCGGGGCAGGAGCATTTGCCATCAAGGTGCATCTCAACGCCTATCATCGCGCCACCGGCACCACATTCGGCAGTTTTGCCGAGGAACGACCGTTCTTCGAGAAGCTGGCGCCGCTCGGGGTGCCGCTGCTGGTAATGGCCGGCCAGGAGACGGTGCCGACGCCGGACGAGCTCGATGCTCTCGCGGATCTTGGCTTTGAAGGTTTCAACGTCTATTTCGACCATCTTCAGTCGCATCTGTTGCAGTCGAAGCTCCGCCCGATCCCAGCGCTCGGCGAGAAAAGCACTGACGAGGATTTGAAGACCATCGTCGCCATTCCCGGCGCCATGATGGAGGCGTCTGTCGCGTCGTTTGCCGATTACGGCAGGCCGCTCACCGAAACAGATCTTGCCTGCTACGGAAAAATCACCACGAAGGCCGGTATCCCGGTCATCGCTCCAAGCCAGAAGCGTTTCGTGGCCGATGACATGGCAAGGCTGAAGGCGGCCGGCATTGCGGCGCCGCTACTCGGTGTCATCGTCACCGGCACCACACCCGAAAGCCTCGAGGTCGCGGTGCGTCCCATCGTTGACGCGGCGGCTGGCTGAGTGGTGGAGATGGATTGAATTTCTTCCGTCGGATCGCCATTTTAGGTGCAAATCCAAAACCGAAGGAGGAAAGCATGACGACGTCTACCGAACGGGCCGTTCTGGCCGGTGGTTGTTTCTGGGGCATGCAGGACCTGATCCGGCGTCTGCCCGGCGTGGTGTCGACCCGCGTCGGCTATAGCGGAGGCGATGTGCCGAACGCGACCTACCGCAATCACGGCACCCATGCCGAAGCGATCGAGATCATCTTCGATCCGGCCAAGACCAGCTATCGCGATATTCTGGAATTCTTCTTCCAGATCCACGATCCGTCGACCAAGAACCGCCAGGGCAACGATATCGGCATGAGCTATCGTTCGGCGATCTATTACGAGAGCGATGAACAGAAGCGCGTCGCCGAAGACACGATCGCCGATGTCAACGCATCGGGCTTATGGCCGGGCAAGGTGGTGACGGAAGTGGACCCGGTTGGTGACTTCTGGCAAGCCGAACCGGAGCATCAGGATTACCTGGAGCGTTATCCGAATGGCTATACATGCCATTTCCCGCGCCCGAACTGGAAACTGCCGAAGCGCGCCAGCGTTGCTGCTGAATAACCCGTCTTAATTCACGAATTGAAGGCGCTGCCATCTCGAGATGGCAGCGCCTTTTTTTTGTTACGCGAGCGTATAGGCCGTCTTCACCACGGTGAAGAACTCGGCGGCATATTTGCCCTGTTCGCGCGGGCCGAAGGATGAGGCCTTCCGGCCGCCGAACGGCACGTGGAAATCGACGCCTGCCGTCGGCAGGTTGACCATCACCATGCCGGCTTCCGAGTTGCGCTTGAAATGCGTCGCGTGCTTGAGGCTGGTGGTCGCGATGCCCGCCGACAGACCGAACGGCGTGTCGTTGGCGGTTGCCAGCGCTTCCTCGTAGTTTTTCACCCGGATGACGGATACGACCGGTCCGAAAATCTCTTCACGGGAGATGCGCATCTGGTTGGTGGCTTCGGTAAACAGCGTCGGCTGGAGGTAGAAGCCGGGCGTGTCGCGCTTGACGATTTCGCCGCCGAAGGCGAGCTTTGCGCCTTCGGATTTGCCGATATCGATATAGTCGGTGTCCTGCTTCAGCTGCTTGTCGTCGACGACCGGCCCGATATGGCTGCCGGCCTTCATGGCGTTGTCGACGTTGAGCGTCTTCAGCTTTTCGGTGAGTGCTGCGACGAACTTGTCGTGGATGCCTTCCGTCACGATCAGGCGCGACGAAGCGGTGCAACGCTGGCCGGTCGAGAAGAAGCCCGAATTGGCGGCGGCTTCGACGGCAACGTTGAGGTCCGCGTCGTCGAGGACGATCATCGGGTTCTTGCCGCCCATTTCGAGCTGGAACTTGCGGTTATGTTCGATCGAGGCGAGCGCGACGCGCTTGCCGGTGCCGGTCGAGCCGGTAAACGTGATGCCGGCGAGATCCGGGCTGTCGAGCATGGCCTGGCCGACGACCGAGCCGCGGCCCATGACGAGGTTCAGGACGCCCTTCGGCAGGCCAGCGCGGTGGAGGATGTCGACGATCGCCCAGCCACAGCCAGGCACGAGATCGGCAGGCTTGAAGACGACGGTATTGCCGTAGCAGAGCGCCGGCGCGATTTTCCATGCCGGAATGGCGATCGGGAAATTCCAGGGAGTGATGATGCCGATGACGCCGAGTGGTTCGCGGGTGATCTCGACGCCGATGTTCGGACGCGCGGACGGCACCAGTTCGCCGGTCAGGCGCAGCGCTTCGCCTGCGAAGAAATCGAAGATCTGGGCGGCGCGGGTGACTTCGCCGATCGCTTCGGGAAGGATCTTGCCTTCCTCGCGGGCGAGGAGCGCGCCGAGTTCTTCCTTACGGGCGAGAATCTCGTCGGAAGCTTTCCGAAGAACAGCGTGACGTTCCAGGATGCCGGAGCGCGACCAGGCGGGGAAAGCGGCCTTGGCGGCAGCGATTGCCTGTTTGGCATCGTCGGCGCTGCCCTGGGCATACATGCCGACGACATCGTTGGTATCGGATGGATTGATGTTCTTGGAAGCTTCCGAGCCGACCCATTCGCCGGCGATCAGGTTCTGGTAGATGGTCATGGACCTCTCCTCTCATGTGAAAGGTCCCGCCATGGGGCGGGACCGTCAGATAAAACTTGTTCAGCCGCTCATTTGAAAACGTTTGGGAGCCAGAGCGACAGGGCAGGGATATAAGTCACGAGCAGCAATACTGCGATGCTGGCTCCGAAGAAAGGCCAGATCGTGCGCATCGCTTCACGTATCGTGATGCCGCCGACCGCGCAACTGACGAAGAGCACGGTTCCGACCGGCGGCGTGTTGAGGCCGATGCCGGCATTGAGGATCATGATGACGCCGAAATGGACAGGATCGATGCCGAAGGCCTTGACGACTGGCAGCAGGATCGGGGTCGAGATGATGACCATCGGCGCCATGTCCATGAACGTGCCGAGCACCAGCAGGATGACGTTGATCATCAAGAGCACGATAATCGGATTGTCCGAAACCGCGCTGATCGCCGCGATGATCAGCGTCTGGACCTGCAGGAATGCCATCAGCCAGCCGAACGCGGCTGCGGTGCCGATGACCAGCAGTACCATCGCGGTGGTGCGCACCGCGCCCATGACGGCCTCGACAAAACCGTCCCAGTTCAGTTCGCGATAAACGAGCATGGCCACAAGGAACGCGTAGAGGACCGCAATGCAGGAGCTTTCGGTTGCCGTGAACACGCCGGAGCGAACGCCGCCGAAGATGATGGCGATCAGCAGGATGCCCGGCAGCGAAGCCAGAAAGTAATAACCGATGCGGGCAAAGCCCGGGAACGGATCGGCCGGATAACCGCGTTCGACGGCAACCCACCAGGCCGTGATCATCAGCGCTCCGGCCAGCAACAGGCCGGGAATGATGCCGGCGGTGAAAAGGTCGGCAACGGAGACGTTGCCGCCGGCTGCGATCGAATAAAGGATCATGTTGTGCGAGGGCGGGATCATCAATGCGATGATGGCGGCGTTGGCTGTCACGTTCACCGCATAATCCCGGTCGTAGCCGCGCGCAGCCATTTGCGGGATCATCAATCCGCCGACGGCCGATGCATCCGCCACGGCAGAGCCGGAAATGCCGCCGAACAGCGTCGATGCGACGACGTTGACCTGGCCGAGACCGCCGCGCATATGGCCGACAAGGCCGGCTGCGAAGCGGATCAGCCTGTGCGCAATGCCGCCGCGCACCATCAGGTCGCCAGCGAAGATGAAGAACGGGATTGCCATCATGGCGAAGACGTTCATGCCGGAATTCAGCTGCTGGAAGACGACGATCGGCGGCAGGCCCATGTAGAGGACCGTGGCGAAGGACGCGATGCCAAGGCAGAAGGCGATCGGCATGCCGATCAGCATGAGGAAGGTAAAGGAACCGAAAAGAATGGCGTAGGCCATTACGCAGCCTCCTGCACGAGGACGTCAGCAGCAATTTCCTCGCCGATGGCGACGTCGACGAAGCGCTCCAGAGCGAAAAGGGAGATCATGATGCCTCCGACGATCATCGGGAAGAAGTCGGTGCCGCCCGGCCAGCCGAGAACGGGAATGGTGGCCGACCACGTGCCCTTGGCGAGCAGCGTTGAATAATAGGCCATGCCTATCCCGAACAGCACGATCAGGCCGAGGCTCAGGAGGTCCATGGCCTTCTGGATTGCCGGTGGCATGACGTAACGAACGATATCGAGCCCGAGATGCACGCTCTCACGCACGCCGACGGCGGCTCCGAGCATGATGAACCAGGACATCAGGTAGAGCGACAGCGGCTCGGACCAGCTGGGCGAGTCGTTCAGGATATAACGGCCGAAGACCTGCCAGCCGACAATGAGGGTCATGGCGATCATGCCGATGCCGGAAATATAGAGCGATAGGCGGCTGAGCCCGCCCAGAATTGGCTTGATGGCCAACATGAAATTTCTCATGAACCTGTCCTCCACGATCCGGCGACGTTCCCCGGTGCCGGAAATGAAAAACCGGCCCTCTGATCAGAGGGCCGGCTTCTTTTTCGAACTTACTTGACGGCCTGGATCTGCTCCAGCAGAGCCTTTTGCTTCGCGTCCGTGACGAACTTGTCATAGACCGGCTTCATCGCTGCCGAGAACTCGTCCTTGTTGACCTTGATAATGTTGGCGCCAGCAGCACGAACCTTGGCTTCCGAGGACTTTTCGCGGGCAGTCCAGAGTTCGCGCATCTTGACGACCGAATCCTTGGCTGCCTGGCGGAAGATCTTCTGGTCTTCGGGTGTCAGCTTGTCCCAGGAGATCTTCGACATGACCAGGATTTCCGGGTTCAGCGAATGTTCCGTCAGCGTATAGTTCTTGGCGATCTCGTAGTGGCGGGCGGACTCATAGGACGGCCAGTTGTTTTCTGCGCCGTCGACCACACCGGTTTCGAGCGAGGAATAGACTTCGCCCATCGGCATCGGCGTCGGGTTGGCGCCGAAGGCCTGCATCATGGCGATCCAAAGGTCGGATTGCTGGACGCGGATTTTCATGCCCTTCAGGTCGGCAAGCTTGGTGATCGGTTTCTTGGTCGTGTAGAAGGAGCGCGCGCCGGAATCGTAGTAGGCGAGACCGATCAGGCCATGCGGTTCGAAGGCTTTCAGGATTTCGTCGCCGATCGGGCCGTCGACGACCTTGTGCATGTGCTCGGTCGAACGAAACAGGAAGGGCAGGCCGAGAACGGTGGTTTGCGGCACGAGATTGTTGAACGGCGCTGCATTGACGCGGTTCAAATCGATGACGCCGAAACGGGTCTGTTCGATCGTGTCCTTTTCACCACCCAGCACCGAGTTGTTCATCACCTGGATCTTGATGCGGCCGTTGGTGCGCTGGGAGATTAGTTCGCCCATATATTTGACGGCATCGACGGTCGGATAGCCATCCGGATGGATATCGGCGGAACGCAGGGTAACCTGCGCATTGGCGGCGGTCGCGCTGAGCGCGAGACCGAATGCGAGGCCGAGCAATTTCGTGAGTTTCATGTTGTCCTCCTCCGTTAATCGCCGGGGCCTCCGTGCCCCGGTCGTTTAAATTCTCAGTCTCCTAGGGCTTGCCTTGCCGCTTATTGGGCCGACAGGCCGTAAAGCTCTTCAGGGTTTTTCACGAGCGCGAGCTGGCGTGCCGCATCGTTTGGGAACCAGCCGAGCACGGTGTCGGTCAGCGCCACGTCATCCGGATAATCGGCCTGTTCGCGGGCGAGATTGTGCGGCCAGTTGGTGCCCCAGACGATCCGTTCCGGTGCATATCTGGCGATCTCGCGGGCGATGGCTGCGACGTCGGCATAGTCCGGGCCGCCGGCCTTCGAAGATTCGTAGACGCCGGCGAACTTGAACCAGCATTTTCCACGGTCGATCAGCCGCTTGACGGCTGCGATCTGCGGGCTGTCCGGTGTCACACCTGAAAAGAACTTGCCATGGTGATCGAAGACCCAGCGGGATTTCAGTTTTGCGAGCCGCGCCTCGTGATCGAGAATGTTGCTGCCGTCGAACTGGACAGCGACCATCCAGTCTTGCGAGGCCGCCTTGGCATCGACGGCTTCGAGTTCGCTGAGGTTCACCGCGCCGCCGGGCAGATCCATGATCCGCGCACCGACATTGCCGGCTGTGGAAAGGCGGTCCAGTTCGGCGTCCGATGTGGTGCTGTCGATGACGCAGACGCCGCGGGCGATCGATCCGAATTCCGCAAGGCAGGCGTTGAGATTGGAATTGTCGCGCTGCTGGGCATTGCCCTGGGTGACGATGACCCGCTCGATGCCGATCCAGTGCATGAACTGGAGATACTGGGCCGGCGTCGGCAAATCTCCCGCCGGAAGGCCCGGACCGCCGGGCAGAGAGGGAAAGCCCGGCAGGTATGCATGCATCTGAGTGTCGATCGCGCCCTTGGGCAGTTTGGTCTTGGGCGGCGTGCCGGAAAGGGTGCGGACGAGCATCAGATATCTCCCATGCGGAATTCTTTGAGCGCATCGCGGTTGATTTCGATCCCAAGGCCGGGGCCGTTCGGGATCTGCACCACGCCGCGCTCGTGTTCGATCGGGGTTTTGATCACCGCCTGACGGAACGGATTGTGGGTACGGTCGAATTCGAGGATCGGTTCGATCGGGTTGACACGAACCGGGCTCGGGATCATTGCCGCCATGAACTGCAATGCGGCTGAGATATGGACAGCGGTGCCCCAGACATGCGGCACGACGCGGATGCCGTGAAGGGCGGCCATATCGGCAACGCGCTTGGCTTCGGTAAAGCCGCCGACACCGGCAAGGTCGGGCTGCAGGATATCGACGGCACGGGTTTCCAACGGCTCGCGCATGCCCCAGCGGCTGTGCCAGGTCTCGCCGCCGGCGACCGGGATCGGCTGGCGGGCGCGGACTTCGCGATAGGCGGCGAGCTGTTCGGGCACGACCGGCTCTTCGAACCAGTCGATGTTGAGTTCTGCCGCCGCCTGGCCGAACCTGATCGCCTCGATGGCGTCATAACCGTGGTTGGCGTCGACCATCAGCCGCATGTCGGGGCCGACGGCGTCGCGCACGGCGCGGATGACGCGCAGATCCTCCTCGACGCCGAAGCCGATCTTGATCTTGCTGGCGTGAAAACCCTCATCCCAATAACGGGCGACATCCGTCGCATTGTCCTCGACGCGGTCGACGCCGTCGCGCTTGAAGCTGCCGGTCGCATAGGCCCTGACGTTCTCGCGGAAACGCCCGCCGAGCAGGATCGAGACCGGCACGCCGAAATGTTTGCCCTTGATATCCCAAAGCGCGATGTCGATGCCGGACAGTGCCGTGACGGCAAGGCCGCGCTGGCCCTGGTCGCGCAGCGCATTATAGAGCCGCGCCCAGATCTTTTCGGTTTCGAGAGGGTTTTCGCCGATCAGCCAGTTCGCATAGGTCGCGACCACGGCCGCATTCGGCCGGGCCGGGCCGAGGCATTCGCCCCAGCCGATCGTGCCGTCATCGCACTCGATCTCAACGAGCACATGAGCGCGGCGATCGAAGCGCATCGAGGCGCTTTCGAAGGCGACGTCGAGCCTGTGTTCGAGAAGGTGGGTGCGAACGGAAGCGATCTTCATGGGACTATCGCTTCCAGGGGCCGATGAGCTTCAGAAGCATCTCTTCTTCTTCTGCCGTCAGGTCGTCGAGCGGCGGGCGCACCTTGCCGGCGTCAAAACCCTGCAGGCGCACGCCAGCCTTGATTGCCGAGACGGCATAACCCTTGCGGCGATTCCGGATCGCCATGAAAGGATAGAAGAAGTCCTTGAGGATCTCCTCGCAGCGGGCGCGGTTGCCGGCGCGAAGCGATTTGTAGAAGTCGACGGCAAGGCCCGGCACGAAGTTGAAGACAGCCGAGGAATAAGTGGTGAAGCCGGCGCCGAGATAGGCTTCGGCGAAGAGCTCGGCTGTCGGCATGCCGCCGAGATACATCAACCGGTCGCCCATGGTGGCGGTGATCTGCCGGACAAGTCCGATATCGCCGCTGCCGTCCTTGAAACCGATCAGGTTCGGGCATTCGTCGCAGAGGCGCTTCAGGGTGTCCACCGACAGGATCGAGTTGTCGCGGTTATAAACCATGACGCCGATGCCAACCGACTGGCAGATGCGCTTCACATGCTGGTAGAGGCCTTCCTGCGGTGCATCGATCATGTAATGCGGCAGCAGCAGGATGCCGTCGGCGCCGGCCTTTTCGACCGCGCGAGCCATTTCGACGCCCACATGGGTGCCGAAACCGCAGCCGGAGACGATCGCGGTCTTGCCGGCGGCCTCCTTGGCTGCGGAAACGATCGTGGGGACTTCATTGGGAGACAGCGAGAAGAATTCGCCCGTGCCGCCGGCGGCAAACAGGACCGGTGCATCATAGCCCGACAGCCATTCGACATGGCGGCGATAGCTTTCCGGCTGGAACTGGCCTTCCTTGTCGAAATGGGTGACGGGAAAGGACAGCAGGCCGGCACCAAGTGCGACCTTGATTTCTTCAGGCGTCATCATGCGGATTTCCTTTGTAAGCGTCTCCTCCAGACAAAAATTGTCGTACAGGTTGCGCTGACTTGTGTCAACAAGTCATCTTACAGCTTCCCGAAGCTCCCGGAGGAGGGTGCGATAACGCAGCTGCGCACCCCGCAGATGCCGGCGCATGGCGTCGCGGGCACGGTCTTCGTCGCCGTCGGAAATCGCCACGACAATGGCATTATGTTCCTCGTCGAGCAGCTTGATATAGGCTGCCTGGTCGGCCTCCGAATCGTCCGGGCGTAATGCTGCGCGCGGGATCAGGCTGCGGCCGATCATCGTCAGGAATTCGCGGAAACGGGGATTGTTGGTGGCTTCGGCAATGGCAAGATGCAGCGCAAAGTCTGCCTCGCTGGTCGGTTTTGCCGCATCGAGACAGGCCCGAACCGCATAATGACGATCGAGAATGACCTCTTCCTGTGCGGGGGAGCGGCGAAGGGCCGCAAGCCCTGCAGCCTCGACTTCCACCGCGGTTCTAAGCTCCAGGAGCTCGATCATCGAGGATACGCGGGCAAGATCGATATTCGACAGGGATAGCATGACCGGCTGCACGTTGCGCGAAGGCTCCAGCACGAAGACGCCGGCGCCCTGGCGCGCTTCGACCAACCGGTCGGCGCGCAGCGATGCGATGGCCTCGCGGACGACGGTGCGGCTGACGCCGTGCGCCTCGGTCAGCTGCGCTTCGCTCGGCAGGCGCGAGCCCGGCGGAAACTGGCCCGCAGCAATTGCCTGGCGTAGCGTTTCTCCGAGGCGGGAAACTAGCGTCCTCGATCCCCTGCCGGTATCGAGTCTGGTTTCTACGCTCATTTCATTCCTCCCTGCTCGGCGGCGCATCACAATATCGCGTCAACACGCGTGTCAAGCTTAAGCGACCGCGCTAAGCCGGCTCCGACTTGTTGACCGAGCTTTCTCAACATGTATGATAAGTATTGAAGCTTGTCACGAACAAGTTGGCCAATGAACTGGATTGCCGCGGCCGACGGGCCGCTTTCGGAGGATGATTTCTTGAAAAGACTTTTGATCACCGGTGCCGCCGGCGGCCTCGGACGCGCCATGCGTAGCCGTCTTGCCGGGTTCGCCGAAACGCTTCGCCTGTCCGATATCGTCGATCTCGGCACCGCCGGCCCAAATGAGGAGCTGGTCGTCTGCGATCTCGCGGATGCAGATGCGGTCATGAAGCTGGTTGAGGGCTGCGATGGTATCCTGCATCTCGGCGGTGTTTCGGTGGAGGACAAGTTTTCGAAGATCCTCAATGCCAACCTGCTCGGCCTCTACAATCTCTACGAGGCGGCTCGGGCGCACGGCCAGCCCCGCATCCTGTTCGCCAGTTCCAACCATGTCGTCGGTTTCTACCGGCAGGACGAGCATATCGACGTCAAGGCTCCGATGAAGCCGGACGGGCTTTACGGCGTTTCGAAATGCTTCGGCGAGGCTCTGGCGCGCATGTATTTCGAGAAATTCGGCCAGGAGACGGCGCTAGTCAGGATCGGCAGCTGCTTCGAAAAACCGATCAACCACCGGATGCTGTCCGGCTGGATGTCACATGACGACTTCGTGTCGCTGATCGGCTGCGTCTTCCGGACCCCGATGCTCGGCTGCCCGATCATCTGGGGCATTTCCGACAATGACAGCAAGTGGTGGGACAATTCGCATGCGTCCTATCTCGGCTGGAAGCCGAAGGACAATGCAGAACGTTATCGCGCGGAACTGGAAGCCAGCATTCCGCGTCCGGAACCGACCTCGGCGCTTGCGGTCTACCAGGGCGGCATGTTCACCCAGGACCCGATCTTCGCCGAGGACTGAGCCCGCACGGCGGGTTCTTGTTTCTGCCTTTTAGGCCCACCACATCAGCTTCTTCTACAACCTTCCCTTTTCCGAGAAGGTGTTTTCCGGAGTTCTTGTGATGGGATTTATCGATATCAATCCTCCCGTCCCCGAGGATGGCGTGCTTCTCGACGCCTATTCGGAGACGGTTGCCGGCGCGGTCGACCGCGTCGGTCCTGCCGTAAGCCGCATCGAGCGGCTGGGCGGCGTTGCTGGCCAAGGAGGCCACGGGTCGGGCTTTGCGATTTCGCCCGACGGCCTGATCATCACCAACCACCACGTCGTGGCAGACGCCAAGACCGTCCGTATCCGCAGCGCCAACGGGGCGGTCGGGCAGGGCGCAGTTCTAGGTCGCGATGCCGACACAGATATCGCGCTGGTGCGTGCCGACATGGACGTGCAGGCCTGGGCACGGCTCGGCGATTCCCAGAAGCTGCGGCGCGGCCATATCGCGATCGCGATCGGCAATCCGCTCGGTTTCGACTGGTCGGTGACATCGGGCGTCGTATCTGCGCTGGGTCGATCGATGCGGTCGTCCACCGGCCGGTTGATCGACGACGTCGTACAGACCGATGCGGCGCTCAATCCGGGCAATTCCGGCGGACCGCTGGTGTCTGCCTCCGGTGAAGTGGTCGGCGTCAACACGGCGGTTATCCGCGGCGCGCAGGGCATCGCCTTTGCGGTCGCCTCCAACACGGCCAATTTCGTCGTCTCGGAGATTTTGCGTTTCGGCCATGTGCGGCGCGCCTTTATCGGCATCGTCGTCGATACGACCGCGCTGCCGCGCCGCGTCGCGGTAAAGGCCGGCATGTTGCAGGAGACGACGGTGCGTATCCGCCGCATCGATCCCGGCAGCCCGGCCGATCTGGCTGGCCTGAAGGAGGGCGATTTCATCCTGGCGATCGACGGCCAGCCCGTCGGCGGCGCGGATGATTTGATCCGCCTTCTCGACGGCACCCGGATCGGCAAGCAGACGCCGATCTCCGTCTACGACCTCGACTCGCGGATCGTCGACCGCGTGCTGGTTCCGGCCGCGCGGCCGCAGAGCTGAGCACGGCGCTGCTCTTCTCGTTCACGACCTTGAGGTCCTAGGCCAGGCGGTTGCGAAGCTTTTCCCGCTCGGTTTCATCGAGGCCGAGCGTAGAGAGATAGGCCTCGACGCCGCCATGGCGACGGCGGATATGGTCCAGCGCCTGCCGCATGCTGCGTGGTTCGGAGGCGAGGACGATATCGACCAGTTCCGGCGTCGTCCCACGACCAAGTGCCCGTTCCCGTAGCCTTGCAATCAGCGGTCCGGAGATGGTCGCCGTCAGAGCATAATCTTCAACGATGGTTGCCTCATCGACGTCGGCATTGGCGAGCAGCAGCGCCGAAATCACACCGGTGCGGTCCTTGCCGGCGCTGCAATGGAAGAGCACGGCGCCATCCGGCGCGTCGGCGATGGTCTTCAGGACTTTGGCAATGGCCGGCTGGCAGTTGTCGATCGCCTGGCAATAGCGGTCGCCCATATCGAAGCTCGCCACCGCATTCGCCATCATCTCGACGGGCGCCAGCGCCGAAAACAGCGGCGTATTGTAGTAGCGCACCCGAGCGTGACCGGCGAACGGGTTGGCTTCGGCGGCGATCTCGTTGGCGTTGCGCAGGTCGATGACGGTGGCAAGTCCGTTGTCCAGCAAGGTTTCGATATCGGCCTCGCTCAACCGGTGCAATGCGTCGCCGCGCAGGATCGAGCGCCAGCGGGTCGGGCCGCCGTTCGAGGTCTGGTAACCGCCGAGGTCGCGGACATTGTGGGCGCCTTCCAGCGTAATCAGGCGTTCGTAACTCAGCATATCAGCGGATTCCGGATTTCATGAAGGATTCGATGACGTGGCGCTGCAGGACCAGGTAGATGATCAGGATCGGCATGCTGGCGAGTGCGGCAGCCGCCATCAGCGGCCCCCAGAGATTGCCCTCCTGGGTCATGAACATCTGCAGGCCGATCTGGACGACCGAGTTCTCCGGCTTTCTCGACAGAAGCAGCGGCCAGAAATATTCGTTCCAGGCGGAGATGAAGGCGATGATCGACAGCGAGGCAATCGGCGCGCCCATATTCGGCACGACGATCTGCCAGAGGATCTTCCAGCTTCTGGCGCCGTCGATGCGCGCCGCTTCGAGGATCTCGGTCGGGAACGAACGCATCGCGTTGTAGAGCAGCAGGATCGCGAAGGCATGCGCCGCATTCGGCACAATCAGACCGGTCAACGTATCGAGGAGGCCGAGCCGCGAGGCGAGCACGTAGTTGGGGATCATCGTGACCTGGAAAGGCACCAGCCACGAGAGCGCGATAAGCCCGTGGATGACGCCGGAAAGGCGCATGCGCCAGCGCACCAGCGCATAGGCCGCAAACAGGCCGGTGACGACCTGCAGGATCGCGGTGGCGGCGGATACGATCGTGGTGTTGATCAGCATCCCGATCATCGGAATGCGGGTCAGCACGAAGACATAGTTTTCGAGCGACGGGTTGCTGGGCCAGAGCGCGGTGGAGAAGATCTCGTTTTCCGGCCGAAGCGAGGTGACGATCATCCAGTAGATCGGAAAGATGGACAGGAAGGACAGGAGGATCATCACCGCATGCACTGCAAGCCGGCGGATGCCACCGAATTTGAGGCTGCCGGAAGCGACCGCAATGCTGTCAGGGGAGGCGTCAGTTGTCATAGATCGCGAACCTCTTGGTCAGCCACATGCAGCCCGCCGCGATGACGGCAAAACCGGCAAAGGCAATCATTCCGGCCGCCGAGCTCCAGCCGGCCGACATGGTCTGGAAACCGTATTCCCAGAGCAGGTAGAAGATGTTGGTGGTCGATTTCAGCGGGCCGCCATTGGTGAGCACGTTGATATAGGCAAAGCTCCACTGCGCCCCGAACAGGATCGTCATCATCGACAGAAGCAGGATGGTCGGCGAAAGCAGCGGCAGGCGGATATCGCGGATGATCCCCCAGCGGCTGGCGCCGTCTATGCGCGCCGCTTCGATATAGGAGGGGTTGATGCCGGCATTGGCGGCGGAAAACAGCAGGGTGGAAAAGCCGATCAGCTTCCAGCCGGTAATCCAGGTCAGCGTCGCAAGCGCGTATTTCGGATCGGTCAGAAAGCCGATGCGGCCGAGGCCGATCGTCTCCAGGCCGAGCGTGATCAGCCCCTGGTCCTCGTTGAGCAGCCAGCGCCAGAGGATGGCGGCGACCACGGGTGCTACGATCATAGGCACGAAGATTAGCGCGCGATAGATCGTCCGGGCGCGGCCTTCGAGATCCTGGGTCCAGATCGCCACGAAGAGCGGAACGATCACCGACATCGGGAATAGGCCGAGAATGTAGAAAAGCGTGTTCCAGAGGGCGGCGCGCATCTCGGGCAGTGCGAACAGGCGCTGGTAGTTGGTGAGGCCCACATAGCGCTGCGGCGCGGTCGGCAGCATGTTCCATTGGTAGAAGGAGAGCTGGAACGCCTCGAGCAGCGGCACATAGGTCCACATCATCAGAAGGCAGAGCGCCGGTGAGAGATAGAGCCAGGGTTGCACGGTGAATGCGCCACGCTGGCGGGCAGCCACGGGCACCCGGGCAAGGATGAGCGGTCTTGCGAGATCGGCCTGAATATCGGTCATGGAATTTTCCCCGAAAGGATCCCGAGGGGACAAGGATGCCGGACAGGAAAGCGAGACCCGCCCGGCATCTCCTCGTAACAGTTACGGCATCAGGTCCTGGCCCTGGTCCTGGGCGGCTTTCAGCGTGGCGATCGGATCGCCCTTGCCGAAGACGGCTTCGCGCACCGAGTCCATCATCATTTTCTCGACCTGGCGGTAGTTCGGGCCGGGGAAGGCGACGTTGGCGGTGAGGCGGTTCAGCTGTTCCAGGTTGGCGCGGAACATCGGGTTCTCCTTGACCCACGGGCCGAGGTAGTTCGGATCATCAACGATATCGAGGCGCAGCGGCAGGTAGCCGATCTTGCTGGTGATGATCGTGTAGGCTTCCTTGCTCGTCAGGTATTTCAGGAGTTCATAGGCCGCACGCTGCTTGGCCGGATCCTTGCTGAAGACGAACAGGGCGCTGCCGGAATTGGTCGGAGCGGTCGGCTTTTCGTCGAACGAAGGCATCGGGGCGATGCGTAGGTCGAACTTGCCCTGGGCGGCCTTCTTGTAGGCGCCGAGCGTCGCGGTGGTATAGACGAACATGCCGAGATTACCGGCCGCAAACGTATCCGAGCCGCTGGCCGGGTCGATCTTGGCATGGGCGCCGCTATCGACCATGTCGCGCAACATCTTGACTGCTTCGGCGGCATTCCTGTCCGCGAATGTCAGCTTGTTGCCGTCGCGTACCTTGCCGCCGTTCGACATGACGATTGCCTGGTAGACGAAGGTGCCGTCGCTCGGGCCGTAGGCGCCGGGGAAGAAGCCGTTCTTGCCGGTCTTTTCCTTGATCGCCTTGCCCGCGATGTTGACGTCGGCCCAGGTCTTCGGCGGGTTGTTCGGGTCGAGGCCGGCCTGCTTGAAGAGGTCGCCGTTGTAATAGAGGACGGGCGTCGAGAAAGTGTAGGCGAGGCCATAGGTCTTGCCGTCGACCTTGCCGAGTTCGAGGCCCTTCGGGATCATGCCAGAAAGGTGTTCTTTCAGTTCCGCCGGGCTCACCATGTCTTCGAGCGCATTGCCGCCGAGGTCGCTGGCGATAAAGATCAGGTCGCGGAAGGTGAGCTGGGCGACGTCCGGCTGCTTGCCGGCGACGATATCGGCCTGGACGCGGTTGATGATCTCGTTCGACGGAACGGCCACCGTCTCGACCTTCACGTTCGGGAACTTCTTCTCGAAGCCGGCGATCAGTTCCTTGGTGGCCTCGGAGCCGATTCCGGCGGACGCGAGGTTGTAGTTGTAGAAGCTGATCGTGACCGGCTTGTCGACGTTTGCCGGCATTTCGGCAAACGCACCGACCGGCAGAATGGAGGCGGCGGAAAGCGTCGCCATCAGCTTGAGCGTGGTTCTGCGCAGCATTTTGCGTGTCTCCGGGTGAGGGTTATTCAGCGGCGACGGGCATTGCCCGGGCCATCAGAAGTTCCAGCGGATAGGTATTGAGCTCGGCGCGGTCGGACGGCAGCGGCACGAAGGCCATGGTGAGGCCGGACGGGCGGATGGTGCCGATCCCGAAGGAGGCGCCGCGCACCATGCGCAGGATGTCCGTGCGCAGGATGTCGGTGGCGGCATGCTGGCCGGTGCCGACCACCACCGGGATACCATGCCAGACCGAGACGCGGTCGTGATGGATATGGCCGCTGAGGATGCCGATGATGTTGCGGCCCTTCAGCAGTTCGCGGAAACGTTCCGACTGCGGAAAGTGGATCGTCCGCCAATGGGCGGCATCGGCTTCCTCGCCGAGCGCCGGCGGGTGGTGGACGACGATCAACTTCGGCAGGTCGGGGTGGCTGTCGAGGGTCGAGGCGAGCCAGTCGAACTGTTCCGGATCGATCGTGCCGCCGATCAGGCCGGGCGTCGTCGAGTCGATGGTGATGATGTGGATGCCGTCGATGATCGTGTCGTGGTCGTAGGGCGCATCCGGATCGTCGGTCTCGATGCCCATGCCCTCGTAGAAGCCGGGGCGGGTGTCGTGATTGCCGAGCGCATAGATGACCGGCACATCGATCCTGGCGTCGATGATCTCCTTCAGCCGGCGAAAACTTTCCGCATCGCCACGGTTGGTAAGGTCGCCGCTGGCGATCACGAATTGCGGCTTCGGCGTTACGGTCGCGACCAGATCGAGCACCTGACGCAGCGTCTCGGTCGTGTCGCTGTGGAGGTGGCTGTCGTCGGCGGTGCCGATATGCAGGTCGGTCAGATGGATGAATGTCGTTTCGCGTCGCACCGGATGCCTCCATGGATGACGGTTTCGTCAGGAGGACCGTTAGAAGGGGTTTGTTTCCTGCGCGTGACGGATTTCGAATGCCGTTCGAAACCGGTTCAGCGGCGGAACATCGGTGCGATCACCTCGACCATACGGGCGATGACGATGTCCGGATCGTCGAGGTCGATGCCATAATTGGTCAGCACTTCGGTGCGCGACCGCGAGCGGGTGACTTGGGAGCGGATGCCGAGCGCGCAATTGAGCCGCCAGCCGATGTCGACGTCGTCCAGCCAGGGCGCGATCCGCTTCAGGTGCGGGACGAAGGCCCGGTGATGTTCGACGTTATCGATGATGCGGCGGTAGTGCGGCGCGCGTTCCCGGTGGGTCTTCGCCATCGAGGTGAAATGCGACAGGACGGGATAGCTGGAGGTCGGGTCGAGGCTCCAGCGGATCGACGGGCCAACCAAAGCTGCGATGACTTCATCGAGATCGGGCGGATCGGGCGCCCGCCGGTCGACGGCTTTGCGAAGCAGGCTCAGCCTCTCGGCATTGAGCCGCCGGTAGACGCGCTCTGCGACCGCTGCGACAAGCTCTTCCTGCGAGCCGAAATGGTAGCTGATGGCGGAAGGCGTCGCATGCGCTTCGATGGCAATCCGCCGCGCGGTCAGATCCTCCAGAGCCTCGGCTTCGCAAAGCAGATGCTCGCAGGCATCCATGAGCCTCATGGCTGTGAGATTGGCGCGGCCGTGCATGTTCTCACCCTCGACAACTCCAGTCTAGGGCGCGTTTGTGTATGGTGGATGACAGCGCGGAAGAACGCCTAGGACAAGTCGGGGCCTAAGTCGGGACGGATCGTCTTTTTGTCGGGCTCGCGGGCGAAGGGCGCGGGCCAGCTGTCTCTTTCGTCATCCGCATCCTCGCCATCCCGAAACTCATCCATGCGGTGTTTGATGGCAAGGGCGTAGATCGTATCGAGGATGTTCTTGTCGCGGAGGTGCGGGTCGGTCAGTCCCAGCAGCGCTGCCCGGACGATCTTCTTGCTCGATGTCTTCGGGCAGCGTTTGGTGACGAATTTGAACAAGGCGTCGTCGGTGAGGCCATCCATCGCACCATCGACCAAGGCCTCGTAGACCTTTCGCTTTTCTCCCATTCAACTCCCCCATGCCAAGTCAAAACACTTAGTCACATAACTGTCATCATCCATTTTGAAGGAAATATGGCAAGGGCCTGGAACAAAAGTCGCGATGGACAGCGTTCACGGAAAACATGTTTGACGAATTGAAACGGCGCTGTGGCATCTCTAGGTTCACCGCAGCAACGCGATTGGGAGGAAAAGAGTGAAGATAGGTGCAGGAATTCTCGCGGCCCTCTGCCTTGGGATGGTGCCCATGGAGGCGTCGGCGCAGAGCCAATGGCAGCCGGTCGAGCAGGTCCAGGCCTATCCCATCACCGGAGATTCCGGCGTTGATCTATACGCTTCCATCGGACAGCTTGGTCCCAAGATCGGCAAGGAGGTTCGCGCCATCGCGCACACCAATTTCAAGCTCACCTGGACCCGCGATTACCAACCGCAGCCTGACGGTGCCTGCACGCTGGTTTCGGCGCGGCCGAAGCTGGTCATCACCTATACGCTGCCGAAGCCCGCATCGGCGCTTGCTCCCGATCTGAAGAAGAAATGGGATGTCTTTATCGCCGGCGTCTACAAGCACGAACTGGTTCACGGTGTGATCATCACCGACATGGTGAAGGAGATCGAGCGGATGAGCGTGGGTCTCAGTGTCGCCAACGATCCGCAATGCACGAAAATCAGGGCAGAACTGACGGCCAAGCTCGGCGAGATTTCGAAGGCGCAGCAGAAGCGCAGCAATGATTACGATCGGATGGAGATGAGCGAGGGCGGCAACGTCCACCAGCTCATCCTGCAACTGGTGAACGGCACCGGCAAATAGTCTGCTGCAGATTGATTCAGAAATTGGCCGGAAGGCGCTGTTTTTCCGATGAATTCTGCGGAAGCTATCTCTTGCGCATGACATTGACGACGAGCACGCCAAAGATCGCCATGACGCCGCCGATCGCGCCGATCAGGGTCGGCACCTCGCCGAGCCAGAGGAAACCGATCAGGGTTGCGGTCGGAGGAACGCCGTAAAGGAAATTGGAGGCCCGGGCGGCGGACAGTCGCTTCAAGGCGATCGCCCAGGTGACATAACCGATCGCAGTCGGGAAGAGCACCAGATAGACGATGCCCCAATTCACCTCTGCCGGGGCGGCGGCAAGCGCCTGCAAGGTGGACGGTACCGCCGGCAGCAGCGGAATGGAACCGATCAGCATCAGCCAGGCGGTGACGGCCAAAGCGGGCATGCGGCCGAGGATTGGCTTCTGCAGCACGCTTGCAATCGCCGAACAGAGGGCGGCGCCGAGAATGAGGATCGCATTCGGATCGAGATCGAACCCGTCTTCACCGGAAGCAGCGATCAGTGCCACGCCGGCAAAGGAGATTGCCGTTCCGACCCAGCCCCAGCGGCCAAACCGCTCGCCAAGCGCGAAGATGGCGATAAGGGCGGTGAAGACCGGCATGGTGTTGATGATGAAGCTTGCGGGGCCAGCCGCCACGGTTCGCTCACCCATGTTGAGGAGAACGGCATAGGCCGCGATGAAGAGCACGGCCGCGACGCCGAGGCGAAGCAGATCGCTTCTGGCCGGAAGGGCTGGTCGGGCAGCGACAAGATAGACTACGGCGATCAAGGCGGCCGGGACATAACGTGCCGTCGCAAGCTCGATCGGCGTCAGCGGCCCGAGCGCGATGCGGATGACGGCGAAGGACGAAGCCCAGAAGACGATGGTCACCAGGATCGCCAGGAAGGCGATCACATCAAACCCGTGTCTCTCGTCCGTTCCCGTATTCATGGCGACGGTGCTCATCTCTTTCTCCCTGGAAGCTTGCCAGTTGGGATTTAGCCCTTCTCATCCGTGCTTGAAAAGCACCGCAATCGATGATCATATGTGCCTATGGTTCACAGCTCGCAGACTTTGCCACCACTTGATACGCTTGAGACCTTCGCCCGCGCCGCGCGTCTCGGATCGTTTTCCGCGGCG
This sequence comes from Neorhizobium galegae bv. orientalis str. HAMBI 540, assembly GCF_000731315.1. Lineage (NCBI taxonomy): Bacteria > Pseudomonadati > Pseudomonadota > Alphaproteobacteria > Hyphomicrobiales > Rhizobiaceae > Neorhizobium > Neorhizobium galegae. The sequence goes on along the minus strand of NZ_HG938353.1, from coordinate 2,314,086 downwards.
GCGGAGGAGGGCGGGGTCACCCATGGTGCCGTCTCTCGGCAGATATCCCGCCTGGAGCGCTGGATGGGCGTGCGGCTTTTCTCCCGCGAGGCTCGGGGTGTGACGCTGACACCGGAAGGCACACGGTTTTTCGCCCGCGCGGAGGAAGCGTTGGCCCTGCTCGGGGATACGGACGAGCGGTGGCTGCCCCGCCGCAATAAGGCGGTCGTGCGGCTTTCGGTGACGCCGTCGGTCGCCTCGCTCTGGCTGTTTTCGCGGATGCCGAAGCTGGAGGCCGCCGACATCCATCTGGAATTGATCCTGGAGCATCGGCTGGCGGATTTCAGCGAGGGCATCGACCTGGCGATCCGCTGCGGCAAGGGGCCATGGGCCGGCGTGCGCAGCCTGCCGCTCTGGCAGGAGAAACTGGTGCCGATCGCCGCTCCGGTCATCGCCGAACGTCTCGGTGGAAGGTCAGATGCAAAATCTCTGCTGGAGCTGCCGATCCTGCACGATTCCAATGTCGAGGCCTGGCGGCGCTGGCTGGCCGTCGAGAATCTCGATTACGTGCCGCGCGGGCAGGACCGGCGGTTCGAGGATTATAACCTGGTGATCGACGCCTGCGCGCATGGCCTCGGCATCGCGCTCGCCCGGCCGCCGCTTGCGGACGCAGCACTTGCCTCCGGCCGGGTCGTCGTCGTGTCGGAGAGAGCCATCGATCACCACGTCGCCTTCCACCTGATCCGTCCGAACGACGCGATGAAAGCGTCCGCCTCCGAGTTTTCCCAGCGCTTCCTGCTGGAGGCCGGACTCGACGAGACGGCTATCACTGCCTTCATCGCGCCTGGGCGGGGAAGGGGTTAGCGGCTCCATTGGCAAATGCTGCTCCGGCTCTATTTGCTCCGAAAATTGGATATGAGGAGCATCCCATGAGCACAAAGGCGACGATTGCGAGGATCTGGCGGGGGCGTACCCGTGCCGCGATAGCCGACGAATATGAGGCCTATCTACTCGAAACGGGCATTCCGCCACTCCTCAAGACCGCGCTTGCGGTCCAGCTTTTCCGCGAGGAACTGGGCGACGAAACGGAATTCGTGACGACGTCCTATTGGCCGGACTTCCAATCCATGGCGACGGTCACCGGCGGCGATCCGAACAAGGTGCATCACCTCGACCGCGACCCGCACTATCTCGTCGAGCTGCCCGAGCGGGTGGCGATCATGAAAATCCTCATCGATCGGAACTAAGGGGTCAGCGGACCCACTGGAACCCGTCGATCTGGATGTCCTGACCCGTCAGGAAGTTAGGCTCGGATGTCGCGAGGAAGGTGACGACGCTTGCGACGTCCTGCGGCGTTCCGACCCGCTTCAGCGTGATGCCAGCCGCGAGTTGCGCCTCCCGGGCTTCGATCATCGCGTTCGAGCGCTCGGTCTTGATGACGCCGGGGCAGATCGCATTGACGACGATCTCCGGTCCGAGCTCCTTGGCGAGCGCCTTTGTCATGCCGAGAATGCCGGCCTTGGCTGCCGTATAGGAAAACTTGCTCACCGCACTGGTGACGCCGCCGGTATGGGCGTTCATCGACGACATGTTGACGATCCGCCCGCCGCCGCTGCGGCGCATGATGGGCACCGTCGGCTGGATATAGTTGAAGGCCCCCTTGAGGTTGATGTCGATCGTCGCGTCGAATTCCTCCTCGGAAATCTCCTCGATGCCTTTCGCCATCGACCGACCGGCATTGTTGAACAGGACGTCGATCCGGCCCCATTTCTCATCCACCTCGCGCACGATTTCCGCCGCGCGCTTATGGTCACGGACATCGGCGATGAAGGTCAGTACGTCGCGTGACAGGTCGCGGATTTCCTGCGCCGTGCGGGCAAGATCGTCTTCGATCAGGTCGACGAGGACGATATCGAAGCCGTGACGGGCAAGATCGAGCGCGCAGCCCCGTCCGATCCCGCGTCCGCCGCCGGTTATCAACGCAACCTTACGGGACACATCACGCACCACCATTCTCCCTGGCGAAACGGGCGATATCCGCGTGGGTGGCGAACCAGACGCCCTCGTGGCCCTGGATGTGCCTGATCAGCTCTTCCAGCACGAAGATGCGCGAGCGGTAACCGGACACGTGCGGGTGCATGGTCAGAAGGAACAGCCCGCCTTCGATATAGGCGCGGTCGAATTCCCGCTTGAAGATATCGAGCACGGAGGTCGGCGGCGTATATGGGCGGAGCGCGGTAAACCGGTTCATGTTGAAATAGACCGCGTCGTCGCGGATCCATTCGACCGGCAGTTCGACCATGCCGGTCGGCTCGCCGTCCTCGACCAGTTCATAAGGGTCGTCATCGGCCATCAGCGAGGAATCGTAGATGAGCCCGAGTTCGCGCTCGATCTTCAGCGTCTCGTAGGAAAAATCCCAGGACGGCGTGCGCATGCCGACCGGGCGGATGCCGGTGATCTTTTCGAGCGTATCGGCGGCGCGGAAATGCAGTTCGCGTTCCTTGTCGGCCGGAACCTTGGTGTTCACCTCGTGAATCCAGCCGTGCAGGCCGATCTCGTGGCCTTCGGCGATGACACGCCGCTGTTCGTCCGGATAGAGGAGGGCCGCGACGGCCGGCACGAAGAAGGTCGCCGGGACGTCCGCGTTCTTCAGCGTTTCGAGGATGCGCGGCACGCCCATGCGGTTGCCGTATTGCCCCTGGGACATGCGACCGATCGATTCACCGCCGTCGCGAAGCTCGTTGGTCTCATGGTCGCTGTCGAACGAAAGAGCGACTGCGCAACGCGCGCCGTCCTTCCAGGCTTTCGGCTTCAGCGAGCGGCCGGCTCGCACCTTGTTGACCTTGCCGCGCCAGGTGGCTTCGTCCCACTCCCAGGGTTCCATGTCCCATTCTCCCTTTTGTTATTCTGCTGCCTCAGGCAGGACAGGCACGGCTGCGAGCAGCCGCCTGGTGTAATCGTGCTGCGGATCGGCGTAGATCGTCGATGCCACGCCTTCCTCGACGATCTTCCCGCGATACATGATCGCTACGCGATCGCAGAGATGGCGGACGACGGACAGGTCGTGGCTGATGAAGATCAGCGAGAGATCGAGTTCGGCGCGCAGGCGGATCAGCAGGTTGATGATCTGCGCCTGGATCGACACGTCGAGCGAGGCAACCGGCTCGTCGCAGACAATCACATCCGGCTGCATGGCGAGCGCGCGAGCGATCGCGATACGCTGGCGCTGACCGCCGGAGAATTGATGCGGGAAACGGTTGGCGAAGGTGGGATCAAGCCCGACCGCCGCCAGCCAGTCTTTGACATAGGCGGGCGCTTCGGCGCGGGTCACCAGCTTGTGGGCCAGCGGACCTTCGGCGATGATGTCGCCGATCCGCATGCGGCCGTTCAGCGAGGCGAATGGATCCTGGAAGATCGTCTGGATGCGGGTGGTGATTTTTCGCGCATTGCGGCCGTCGCTCATCACCGGCTTGCCGTTGAGGCGGATCGTGCCCGAGGTAGGGACCGTAATGCCGGCGGCCATGCGGCCGAGCGTCGATTTGCCGGAACCGGATTCGCCGACGAGGCCGAGCACTTCGCCGCGCTTCAACGTGATCGAGACGCCATCGACCGCCTGCACGACCGGCAGCGGCTGGGAAATGCCGGACTTGATCGCCAGGTTCCGGAACAGGCCGGCCGGCTTTTCGAAGCGCTTCATCGCGTTGTCGATGACCAGATAGGGGCTGCCGAGGGGCGGCAGGTTCAATGTCGCCGACTTGCGCGGCGGCGGTGCCGCATCGGCAATGCCGCTGCCGCGCAGCAGCAATTGGCCGGGCTTGGCGCGTGAGGGTAGCGCGTCGAGCAGCGCCTTGGTGTAGTCGTGCTGCGGGCGGGTGAGCACGCCGAGCGCCGGGCCGATCTCGACGATATTGCCGAACCTCATCACCGCGACGCGGTCGGCGATCGACGAGACGATGGCGAGGTCATGGCTGATCCAGATCAGCGCGGTGCCGAGTTCGGCTACCAGTTCCTTCATCTCGGTAAGGATTTCCGCCTGGATCGACACGTCGAGCGCTGTCGTCGGTTCGTCGCAGATGATCAGTTTCGGCCGGTGCAGCAGGGCGATGGCGATCGCCACACGCTGGCGCATGCCGCCGGAGAATTGGTGCGGGAAAAAATCCGCCTTGCGTTCCGGCTCGTCGATGCGGACCTGAGCCAGCGCCTTGATAGCTCTTTCGCGGGCATCGGCTGCGCTGATGTTTTCATGCGCTTCGAGGGCCAGCTTAATCTGGGTGCCGATGCTCAGGACCGGGTTGAGGGTCATCATCGGATCCTGGAAGACCATCGAAATGGTCTTGCCGCGGATGGCGCGCAGCTCATGTGCGGATAAGCCGATCAGTTCGCGGCCTTCGAGTTTGATCGAACCCTCGACGATACGGCCAGGCTCGTCGATCAGGCCGATGATCGAGAAGCCGGTGATCGACTTGCCGGAACCGGATTCGCCGACGAGGCCGAGGACTTCGCCCGGCGCCAGCGAAAACGAGACGCCGTCGACCGCCTTGATCTCGCCGCGTCCGCTCGGGAACCAGGTCTTGAGATTGGTGACTTCGAGAAGCGGCCCAGTCATCGTTTCGGTCATCGGCGGAGCCTCGGATTGAGCTGGTCGCGGATCTGGTCGCCGACGAGGTTGAGAGAGACGATGAACAGGATCAGCGCCACGCCGGGATAGATCGAGATCCAGTAGCGGCCGGACAGCAGGTACTGGAAGCCGTTGGCGATCAGCATGCCGAGCGACGGTTCGGTTGGCGGCAGCCCGACGCCCAGGAAGGAGAGGGTGGCTTCGAGCGAAATGGCGCTCGCTACCTGCACCGTCGCAACGACGATCAGCGGCGGCAGCGAATTGGGCAGGATGTGTTTCAGCACGACACGCCAGGGCGACAGCGGGATGGAGAGCGCCGCTTCGACATAATCCTTCTGCCGTTCGGCGGATGCCGCGCCATGGGCGGTTCGGGCGAAATAGGCGTATTGGGCGAAGATCAGCGCCATGATCAGCTGGTAGCGGCCCTGGCCGAGAAGGGCTGCGATCACGAAAGCGAGCAGGATTGCCGGGAAGGACAGCTGCAGGTCGATGATGCGCATCGCGAGGCTTTCGAAACGTCCGCCGATATAGGCAGCCGAGCAGCCGACCACCGCGCCGATGACGAAGGCAATGCCGCCGGCAATCACACCCATCTGCAGCGAGATGCGCAGCCCGTAGATGATCGCCGACAGGAGGTCGCGGCCTTGCGAATCCGTGCCAAGCCAATGGGTGTAACCGCCGGTGCCGACATAACCCGGCGCACGCCGTGCATCGCGCAGCACCAGGCTGGTCAGGTCATACGGGTCCTGCGGGGTGACCAGGGGCGCGACGATCGCAGTCAGGACGATCAGGAGGACGACCATTGCCGCACCCGTCGCGACCTTGTTGCGGAAGAATTCCTCGAGGAAACGGCCAAGCAGAGTATCGCGCATCAGGCACGTCCCTTTCGCAGGCGCGGATCGAGCAGCGCATAGGTCAAATCGACGATCAGGTTGATGACGATGAACAGGAAGGCGACGAGCATCAGGTAGGCGACCATGACCGGCCGGTCGAGCGAGGTGATGCTGTCGATGATCAGCTTGCCGAGACCGGGCCAGGAAAAGATGGTTTCGGTGACGACCGCAAAGGCGAGCGTCGAGCCGAGTTCCAGACCGAAGACGGTGACGAGCGGAATCGAGATCAGCCGCAGCACATGCCGGCTCAGCACCGTGAATTCCGACAGGCCGGCGGCGCGGGCGAATTTCACCGTGTCGCTCAGCATCAGTTCGCGGGTACCGGCACGGGCGAGCCGGATCATCAAGGAGAACTTGAAGAGCGCCAAGTTTAGTGCCGGCAGCACGAGATGCGCAAGCCCGTCGCCGGTGAGGAAACTGAAGTCGACGCCGAACAGGCTGACCGTTTCGCCGCGCCCCCCGGCCGGCATGCAGCCGCATTGCACGGCGAAAACCATGATCAGCATCAGGCCGAACCAGAAGGTCGGCACCGAGAACCCCAGGATCGAGATCGCCATGATGGCACGGGAAATCAGGCTATGCGGCCGGTAGCCGGCATACATGCCGATCGGGATGCCGACGAGGCTGGCAAATAGAACGGCTGCGAGCGTCAGTTCCAGCGTCGCCGGCAGGCGGGTGAGGATCAGCTGGCTGACCGGCATGCTGTAGACGAGCGAGCGGCCGAAATCGCCTTCGATCAGCCTGCCGAGAAAGGCAAAATATTGACGCCAGAGCGGCTGGTCCAGCCCGTATTGGGCGATCACCGCGGCGCGAATATCCTGCGTCGCATCCGGAGAGATCAGCACGTCGATGGGATTGCCGACGGCATAGACGCCGCAGAAGACCAGCGCCGACATCGCGATGACCACGATCGCCGCCTGCCACAGGCGCTGCAAGATGAAACCTAACATATGTTCCCCGTCTTATCCCTCTGTCCCGTCTTCTGCGGGTTTCGTGGAGCCAAGCGCCGAAGGGCCTGGCAGTCAGTGCCAGTCGTTTTCGAGAAGTTCGCGGGTTTCCGCGACGGCCACGTCCCAGATCGCCAGCATGTCCTCGTCGGGACGCTGGTAGAGGCCGTGATAGTTGCCGTCGCCGAGGAGCGCACGTTTGCGGGCCGCGTCGACGCGGGCGAGGCCGGCGAAATCTACCTTCGGTTTGGCACCCGTTGGCTGGCGCTGGTCGGTCGTGCGGGTCCAGGGGAAATTCTCCATCCAGGAGGCGTGCGAGGCGGCCGGATCGGTTTCCTGCACCTTTGCCCAGGTTTTGGGCGCCCGCCACCAGTCATGGAATTTCACAGAGGTATCAGGATGTGCATTCAGCCATTCGGAGATGACGGCTGTCGCAGGCGTATTGCCGCCATGGCCGTTGACGATCAGGACACGCCGGAAGCCGGAGCGGTGGATGCTGTCCATCAGGTCACGGATCACGCCGACATAGCTTGAGAGCGTCAGTGTCAGCGTACCGGGAAAGGTCGCAAACGACGAGGCGAGGCCGTAGGGGAGGACCGGGAAGACCGGAATGCCGAGCGGCTCTGCCGCATCGAGCGAGACCTTTTCGGCAAGGATCATGTCTGTCGCGAGGCTGAGATAGGCGTGCTGTTCAACGCTGCCGATCGGAAGCACGCAACGGTCATCCTCGACCGTCCGTTGCTCCACCTGCATCCAGTTCATGTCCGCGATCTTCATAAATTTCCACCTGCATCCCTACTGCGCAAAATTTGACCAAGATCTCACTCCTGCGCACAAAAAATGTGCCTTGACAGGCGCTGTGCCGATCAAGTGTAAAGTTCCATACGGAACTAAAAAAAGAGATTGACAGCCAAATAAGCTATCGTCAAGTTCCATACGGAACAAAATCCAGGTAGGATTTCTGCGGGAGTTGACGGCGTTGCAATTGGAAATCTCATCCTTCGATGCGCTCCTCAAGCAGGGCGGCAAGGCGGCCGCCGGCAATCATGGCGTCGATGATCTGGTGTCAGTGAAGCTGTGGCAGAACCCCTGCTGGCTTTCCTTCCGCATCAATTTCCTGGCACTGCTGTTCAACGAGCCAATCTATCGCTGGATCGAAAAAGAGTACGGGCTCGCCCGGCCGGAATTCGTTGTTCTCTATTCGCTCGGCCTTTCCGACGGACTGACGGCAAGCGCCATCAGCAGCTCCTCCGGTTTCCCCAAGAATACGATGAGCCGGGCGATCCAGAAGCTGATCGACAAGAACATCATCCGGCGCGAGGTCGATGCGGCGGATCTTCGAAGCTTCGTCCTTTACATCACCGACGAAGGAAGGCGCATTGTCGACGAAACCATGCAGCCGATGGTGGAGCGCGAAAAAGTCATGCTGTCGGGGCTGACGCCTGCCGAAAAGCTGATGCTCTCCGAACTGCTGGCGAAAGTCGTCGTGGACTCACCCAACTGGCCCCCAATGATAAATATAGAGGAGAACGAACAATGACGATTTTGAAGACATTCCGCACGGCGGCTCTCGCCGCCGTACTGCTCGGCGGCGTTTCGGGTGCTGCACTTGCCGCCGACCTGACGATCGGCGTACGCGCCGGCCCGTTGTCGGTGGACCCGCATTTCACCGCCGCCGGCACCCATGCCGAAGCGGTCAAGCATATCTACGACTCGCTGGTGAAATCCGGCAACAACCTCGAACTCGAGCCGGGCCTTGCAACCAGCTGGACGGCCGTTGACAGCACGACCTGGGAGTTCAAGCTTCGCCCGGGCGTCAAATTCCATGACGGTTCCGATTTCACGGCCGAGGACGTGAAATTCTCGATCGAGCGCATCCCGGCAGTTACGGGCCCGAACCCGACCACCATCTACGTCCGCCGCGTGCGGGGCATCGAGATCGTCGATCCGCTGACGATCCGGATCAAGACCGACGGTCCTGCGCCGAACCTGCCGAACGATTTCATCCGCCTGTTCATCGTATCGCATACGGCTGCCAAGGATTTTTCCGCCAATGCCGACAAGGCTTCTGAGGGTTTCAATTCCGGCAAGGCGGCGATCGGCACCGGCCCCTACAAGTTCGTCTCCTGGACGCCGAAGGAGCAGCTCGTGCTGCAGAAGTTCGACGGCTACTGGGGTGAAAAGGAGCCTTGGGACAAGGTGACTCGCAAGGAGATCCCCAATGATGCGGCCCGCGTTGCGCAGCTGAAGGCCGGCCAGGTCGACCTGATCTCGCGCATCCCTGCTTCCGACGTCCCGACGCTGGAGAAGGATACCAAGCTCACCGTCGTGCGCCAGAACAGCGTCTACCTCTTCAATATCGCCTTCGACTTCCGTGAGAAGCCGCCGCAGGTGAGCGCCAAGGACGGCTCGCCGCTGCCGAAGAACCCCTTCCTCGACCCCAAGGTGCGCGAAGCCTTCGATCTGGCGATCGACCGCGAAACGATCACCGAGATCGCCATGGAGGGCATGGGGGCGGTTCAGTCGCAGCTCGTGACGCCGAACATCTTCGGCTGGAACCCGGCCGTCAAATCCACGAAGGCCGATCCGGCAAAGGCCAAGAAGCTGCTTGCCGAAGCGGGTTATCCGAACGGCTTCAAGGTGACCTTCTCCTTCACCAACGACCGCCTGCCGGGCGACAAGGATGTCGGCACAACGATCGCCCAGATGCTGACGGCGGTCGGCATCCAAGCGGAGGCGAACGCGCAGCCGGGTGCCGTCTTCTTCCCGGCCAATACGCGCGGCGACTATTCGATGGCGATGTCGGGCTGGGGCACGCTGACGGGTGAATCGAACTACACGCTGTCGTCGCTTGCACACAGCAACGACCCGAACACCAAGCTCGGCGCCTTCAATCTTCGCGGCTATGTTAACAAGACGATGGACAAGCTGATCGAGGACGCCGCCGTCGAGATGGACCCCAAGAAGCGCGAAAAATTCCTGATGGATGCCAATGCCCTGGTGTCGACCGACCGGCCCTATCTGGCGATCGCCTCGACCGTCTCGGCCTGGGGCATGAAGAAGGGCATCACCATCGTTCCCCGTTCCGACGAGGACACGCTGGCAATGAACATCCGCCCGGCGAAATAAGCATCCCGCCCTGTGAGCTACCGGCCGGGCATCTCGCCCGGCCGTTTTTTCTGAAAAGCCTTCAAGTTCGGACGGGAGAAGGACCGATGGGAAAGATTGCGCTGGCGATCCACGGCGGCTGCGGCGTCATGGCAAAACTCGACCTGAGCGACGAGGAATGGACGGCTGCCCGTGTCGATCTCGGACGGGCGCTGAAAGCCGGCTGGGAAATCCTGACGGCAGGAGGTGCGGCGCTCGATGCGGTGCAGGCGGCCGTGGTCGTCATGGAGGATTCGCCGCATTTCAACGCCGGTTACGGTGCGGCCCTCAACACCAACGGCAAACATGAGCTCGACGCTTCGATCATGGACGGGCGCACGCTCGAAGCCGGCGCGGTGACGCTGGTTCGGCGTATCCGCAATCCGATCAAGGCGGCTCGCAAGATCATGGAAAAGGGCGATGCGATCCTGCTTGGCGGCGATGCGGCCGACGATTTCGCCCGCGAGGCCGGTCTCGATATGGTCGAGCCGGACTATTTCACCACCGAGCGGCGCATCAAGGCTCTGGCGGCAATGAAGGCGCATGCGGCAGCCGGCACGGCTGCGAAAGCGAGCGAGGCGGAAAAGCACGGTACCGTCGGTGCCGTGGCGCTCGACAGCGCCGGGCATCTCGCGGCTGCGACATCGACTGGCGGATACAACAACAAGCCGGAAGGCCGGATCGGCGACACCCCGATCATCGGCGCCGGAACCTACGCCCGCGACGGCGCCTGCGCTGTGTCCGGCACCGGCAAGGGTGAATATTTCATGCGTTATGCCGTCGGCCATGAAGTGGCGGCCCGCGTCTCCTATCTCGGTGAGAGCGTTGAGAAAGCCGCCGCAAAGGTCATCCAGGAGGACCTGAAGCAGCACGATATCGGGGCCGGGCTCGTGGCGGTCGGCGCCGACGGCTCGATCACCGCGCCTTACAACACGGACGGCATGTTCCGCGGCTGGGTGACACCGGAGGGTGAATTCTACGTCGCCACCCATGGCGAGGTTTTCCCGATCAAGCCCTGAGCCGGCAGAGCTTTCGACACGAAAAGCCCGGCGGAATGACCGCCGGGCCTTGCACCCCTCCGGAGCTGCTCTTGTTATTCGGCGGCTTCCTGCGGCTTCAACACGCCCCGGCGGATCTGGTCTTCCTCGATGGATTCGAAGAGGGCGCGGAAATTGCCTTCGCCAAATCCTTCGTCGCCCTTGCGCTGGATGAACTCGAAAAAGATCGGGCCGATCACCGTTTTCGAAAAGATCTGCAGCAGGATCTTGGTCATGCCGCCGTCGACCACGCCTTCGCCGTCAATCAGGATGCCGTGTTTCTTCATTCGGTCGATCGGCTCGTCATGGCCGTGCACCCGGGTGCCGGACTTTTCGTAATAGGTATCCGGCGGGCCGGGCATGAATTTCAACCCATTGTCGGCAAGCTTGTCGGTCGCCTCATAGATTCCGTCTGCGCCGACCGCGATGTGCTGGATGCCTTCGCCCTTGTACTTCTTCAGGAATTCCTCGATCTGGCTGGTCTCGTCCTTCGACTCGTTCAGCGGGATGCGGATCTTGCCGCAGGGCGAGGTGATCGCCCGGCTCGTCAGGCCGGTGATGCGGCCGTCGATGTTGAAAAAGTGGATCTGCTTGAAATTGAAGAGTTCGCGGTAGAAGTCCCACCACTTGTCCATGTTGCCGCGATAGACATTGTGGGTCAGGTGGTCGAGGTAATAGAAACCGACGCCTTCGGGCCTGGGGTTGCGCTCGCCCAGCCATTCGAATTCAGCCTCATAGGCCGACCCCTTCTCGCCGTAGGTCTCGATGAAATAGAGAAGCAAACCGCCGATGCCGACGATGGCCGGCACGTCGAGCGTCTTGTCCTTGCCCTCATAAGGCGTGGCACCCTTGGCGACCGCGTGGTCGAAGGCGTGTTTGGCATCGACGACGCGCCAGGCCATCGCCGGCGCGCAGGGGCCGTGCTCATCGACGAAGCGCATGGCGTGGCTGCCCGGCTCGGCATTGACGATGTAATTGATGTCGCCCTGGCGCCAGACGGTGATGTTCTTCGTCCTGTGTTTCGCCACCGGCCTGTAGCCCATGCGGGTGAACAGCTCTTCCAGCTTCTGCGGTTCGGGATGGGCGAATTCGACGAATTCGAAACCATCGGTGCCGGCCGGGTTATCGGCGGTAATCTGCGAAACCGGTGCGTCGTGCGGGAAAGGACCCATGGCAAACTCCTCCTGTCATTTGATCATCATGATGATGCAGGAGAGGCGCATTGTGCTTGCAATCTTGGCGATGTTCTGCTCGATTTGTGCATGAAATGTGCGGACATGAGGAGTTCCATGCACGATGGACGCGCTGGACGGATATGACCTGAAGATCTTGAGCCATCTGCAGACCGACGGGCGGCTGACCAATAACGAATTGTCGGAACTCGTCGCGCTCTCCCCATCACAATGTTCGCGCCGCCGGGCGCGGCTCGAAGGCGAGGGGTTTATCCAGACCTATCGGGCACATCTCAACCGGCAGAAGCTTGGTCTCGACCTGCTCGTAGTGATCGCCGTGACGCTCGCCACGCATAATCGCGACAATGCCAAGCGGTTCGCGCGCCTTGTCGAGGACCTACCGGAAGTGCTCGAGTGTTTCTCGCTGACCGGCGAGATGGACTATCACCTGAAGGTGGTGACGCGCGATCTCGCGGGCCTGTCCCATTTCGTCAACGACATATTGCTGCCGCATGAGAGCGTGCAACATGTCAAAACGTCGATCGTTCTCAACGTGTTGAAGGATTTTGGTGGGATTCCGATTCAGAAGCCCGCCAAGGCTTAAAGATCGTCCGGCTCCGGTCGCTTTCCCTTGTCCGAGCGGCGGATGACTTGCTCGATTGCCGCGAGGCCGGTCGAAAGCGCCTTGATGCCCGCTTGGCCGATTTCCGCCTCCAGTTCGGCCTGATAGCGGCGGGCGAGCTCGATCAGTTCCCGGTAGGCCAGCTGCCCGGCGGCGGTCAGTTCCAGATGCTCGACCCGGCGGTCTGCCTCGTCCTGGCTGCGCTTCAGCCAGCGACGCTGTTCGAGCGCGAAGACGGCGCGGCTGACCTTGGTCTTGTGCATGCTGGAATGAGTGCCGACAGCCTTTGACGCCATGCGGCCCGAACTGCCGAGCGCTGCGAGCGTGCGCCATTCCGGCCGGGTCAGGCCGTACTTTGCCTTGTAGTAGGCGGCGAAGCGCAGGCCAACGAATTCGGCGGCGCGGTTGAGCCTGTAGGGGAGAAACTGTTCGAGGGCGAAACTATCGGTCGTCATGATGTTGATCGGGCGTTGATGGTTACAAAAATAATGGTTACGTTTGCAACCATGTCGTCATCATGGGAGGAAACAAGCCATGCTGGACAAGGTCGATCCAAACGCCACGCAATTCACCGGGGCGAATGTCGAGACGCTCGCCTATATGCCGGGTTTCGGCAATGATTTCGAAACCGAGAGCCTGCCGGGCGCCTTGCCGCAGGGCCAGAACAGCCCCCAGAAATGCAATTACGGGCTTTATGCCGAGCAGCTTTCGGGTTCGCCGTTCACCGCCCCGCGCGGTACCAACGAGCGCTCCTGGCTCTATCGCATCCGCCCGAGCGTGCGCCATACCGGCCGGTTCACGAAGATCGACTATCCGCTGTGGAAGACGGCGCCTCACATCGCCGAACACTCGCTGGCGCTGGGCCAGCTTCGCTGGAGCCCGGTGCCGGCGCCGAGCGAAACGCTGAATTTTCTCGAAGGCATCCGCACGATGACGACGGCGGGCGACGCGCTTTCCCAGACCGGCATGGCGGCGCATCTCTATGTCTTCAATGCCGACATGGTGGACGATTATTTCTTCAATGCCGATGGCGAGATGATGATCGTGCCGGAGGCGGGCTCGATCCGCGTCTTCACCGAACTCGGCAAGATGGATCTCGAACCGTCGGAGATCTGCATCATCCCGCGCGGCACGATGTTCAAGGTGACCCGGCTCGGCGAGGAAAAGGTGTGGCGCGGTTACATCTGCGAGAATTATGGCGCCAAGTTCACGCTGCCGGATCGCGGCCCGATCGGCGCCAACTGCCTTGCCAATCCTCGCGACTTCAAGACGCCGGTTGCCGCCTACGAGGACAAGGAGACGCCCTGCCGGGTGCAGGTGAAGTGGTGCGGCTCCTTCCATGTGACCGAGATCGGCCATTCGCCGCTCGACGTGGTGGCATGGCACGGCAATTATACGCCTTACAAATACGACTTGCGCACTTTCTCGCCGGTCGGCGCCATTCTCTTTGACCATCCCGATCCGTCGATCTTCACGGTTCTCACCGCACCGTCCGGCGAGGAGGGGACCGCCAATGTCGATTTCGTGATCTTCCCGCCACGCTGGCTGGTGGCCGAACACACGTTCCGGCCGCCCTGGTATCACCGCAACATCATGAGCGAGTTCATGGGCCTGATCCAGGGCCGCTACGACGCCAAGGAGGAGGGTTTCGTGCCGGGCGGCATGAGCCTGCACAACATGATGCTGCCGCACGGACCGGATTTCACCGGCTTCGAAAAGGCCTCCAACGGCGAGCTGAAACCGGTCAAGCTCGAGAATACCATGGCCTTCATGTTCGAGACCCGTTTCCCGCAGCAGCTGACGAAATTTGCAGCCGAACTGGAGACGCTGCAGGACAATTATGTGGATTGCTGGTCGGGGCTCGAGCGAAAGTTCGACGGTACGCCGGGGATCAAGTGAGGCGGCGTTACATTACGGTTGCCTTCTGGCGCGATCTCCACACATTCTGTGGGCAATACCAACGATAAAACGGGAAACACTCATTCATGAAGCTCGCGACACTGAAGGATTCCACCCGCGACGGCCGCCTGGTCGTCGTCTCGAAAGACCTCACCCAGTGCTCGGAGGTCGGTCATATCGCCCGGACCCTCCAGGCGGCGCTCGACGACTGGGCGTATGTCGGTCCGCGGCTCGAACGGGTGGCGGACGGTATCGAGACCGGTGCGCAGCCGACCATCCGCTTCCATGAACATGATGCGGCGTCGCCGCTGCCGCGGGCATACCAGTGGGCCGACGGGTCTGCCTACCTCAATCACGTCGAACTCGTGCGCCGGGCGCGCAATGCGGAGATGCCGGAAAGCTTCCGGACCGATCCGCTGATGTATCAGGGCGGCTCCGACAGTTTCCTCGGACCGCGCGATCCGATCCCGCTTGGCGACGAGGCCTGGGGTGCGGATATGGAAGGCGAGATTGCGGTGATCGTCGGCGACGTGCCCATGGGGGCTTCGGTAGATGAGGCGCGGGAGGCGATCCGTCTCGTGCTTCTCGTAAACGACGTGTCTCTGCGCGGGCTCATCCCCTCCGAACTCGCCAAGGGTTTCGGCTTCTTCCAGTCGAAACCGTCCTCCGCCTTTTCGCCGGTCGCGGTCTCTCCGGACGAGTTGGGTTCCGCCTGGGATGGCGGTAGGCTTTCGCTACCGCTCAAGGTCGATCTGAACGGCAAGCCCTTCGGCCGGGCCAATGCCGGCGTCGATATGACGTTCGACTTCCCGCAGCTGATCGTCCATGCGGCGAAGACGCGGCCGCTGGTGGCCGGCACGATCATCGGTTCGGGCACGGTCTCCAACAAGCTCGACGGCGGACCCGGCAGGCCGGTCGCCGATGGCGGCGCCGGTTATTCCTGCATCGCCGAGATCCGCACCATCGAGACGATCAACCTCGGCGTTCCAAAGACGCCGTTCCTGCATTTCGGGGATACGGTGCGGATCGAGATGAAGGACGACAAGGGTCATTCGATTTTCGGTGCGATCGAGCAGACCGTGACGAAATACGAGAAGGCAGGATGAGCGACACGGTTCTCTACGATTACTGGCGGTCCTCGGCGAGCTATCGTCTGAGGATCGCCCTCAACATGGTCGCCGAAACATTCCGTACGGTTCCGGTCGATATTCTCGCCAAGGAGCACAGGTCGCAGGAGCATCTCGCCCGCAATCCGCAAGGGCTGGTGCCGGTTCTAGAGATCGACGGGCACAGTTTCACCCAATCGCTGGCGGTCATCGAATATCTCGACGAGACGCGCGGCGGCGCCTTCCTGCCGGGCGATTCTGTCGGCCGACAGCGGGTGAGGGCGCTCTCCTACGTTATCGCCATGGAAATCCACCCCGTCTGCAATTCGCATGTCGGCGCCCATGTCATGTCGATCACCGGCGGCGGAGAAGAGGCGCGGGTTGCCTGGATGCGGAAGTTCATCGGCGAGGGGCTGGCGGCGTTCGAAGTGTTGCTCGATTCACCCTCGACCGGCGCGTTCTGTCATGGCGACCGGCCGAGCATGGCGGATATCTGTCTCGTGCCGCAGGTCTACAACGCGCGGCGATGGGGCGTCGATCTCTCTGCCTGCCCCAGGCTCGTCGCGATCGCTGACCGCTGCGTCGAATTGAAGCCCTTCGCAAAAGCCCATCCGGACCAGGTTAAGCCTTCAGGTAGCTGATCACCGCGTCGGCGATCATGCCCTTGTGGCGCTCCATGGTCGCCGGCTCCGAAAGATCTCGGCGGAAGATGGTGCCGAACGTGTAGCGGTTGGAGACGCGGAAGAAGCAGAAGGCGCTGATCAGCATGTGAATGTCGATCGGGTCGGCCGTACGGGCGAATACGCCGGCGGCGACGCCGCGTGCCAGGATCACGGTAATCGTCTCGATGACCGAGACGTTCAGGTCGCGGATCGCGTCCGAGCGCAGCATATGGGCGGCGTGGTGGATGTTTTCGATGCTGACCAGCCGGACGAAATCCGGGTTGGCTTCGTCATGGTCGAACGTGGTCGAGATCAGCACGCGCAGCGCCTGTTCCGGCGGCAAGTTGGAAAGCTGCAGATCCTCTTCCAGGGTGCGGATCTTGCGGTAGGCGCGTTCGAGGACGGCAAGGTAAAGCCCTTCCTTGCTGCCGAAATAATAATAGATCATCCGCTTCGAGGTGCGGGTCTTCTCCGCGATCGCATCGACGCGGCCACCGGCAAGCCCGTGAGTCGCAAACTCCTCCGTCGCCACGTCCAGGATGTTTTCCTGGGTGCGCTGCGGATCATTTTTCCTGCCGTTTTCGCGTTTTGCCGCCATCCTCAAAGCCGCCTTTGCCCTTGCGTACCGCCCGTGCTCAGAGAATCGGGCATTGTGGATACTCGATCGGCCACATCGAATTTCCGCATTTTTTCCAAAATCATAACGGGCTTGCGGGTCGCTTTCAATAGATCGTGCTTGGCACACTGACTAGTTCGTACATTTTATTGTTCTTGCCGATTGATCCATGAGGAGGCGGTCCCGGCGGAAGCTATCTTGTCAAACCAATTGGACGGGTGGCTGTATTTCAGCTGTTCACTGGCCGGGAGCCGGACGCGGCTCGTATGCTCCAGCATTTCAAGGCACTGGCGGCCTGAGCGAAATCCCTGAAGCCTGTTCGTCACATAGTCGCGCACGACGATACGCCATTCGGTCCCGGATTTGGGATCGAGGTGCGCCTTTTTGAGCGCCGGCGATTTTTGCCCGTTGTCCCCGCAGCGGGTCTGGCGATCCTGGCTTGGCCGACTATAGTGACCGGGCCGCGCCTGCTGCGGTATCACCCCCGCCTGCCGAAGAACGCCCAAGGTAATTTCTCATGACGCTTGCCATTTCCGCCAAAGACATCGACGACAAGGCTCTCATCGACGAGTTGAAGCAGTGGGTCGAGATCGAGACGCCGACGCTCGATGCGGTTGCGGTCAATGTATTGGCGGATCGGGTCGAGGCGATCGGCAAGGCGGCGGGTCTGGAGACGGAGCGGCTGCCGGGCACGCTCGGTTTCGGCGATATCCTCGCGGTCCGCTCGCCACGTCCGGCCGGTAGCAACGAAAAGACCGTCCTGGTCCTGGCGCATCTCGACACCGTGCACGCGGTCGGGGTGATCAACAACCAGCTTCCGCTGCGACAGGAAGGCGACAAGCTCTATGGGCCTGGCATCTACGACATGAAATCCGGAGCGCTGATGGCGCTCGAGGCGATGAAGCTTGCCGTCATGCATGGCAGCAGGATGCCGATCCACCTGATCTTCGTTCCGGACGAGGAGATGGGCAGCCTGTCATCGCGCGCCTTCATGGAAGACGCGGCGAAGAGCGCCGGTTACACGCTGGTGGTCGAGCCCGCCCGCGACGGCGGCAAGGTCGTGGTCGCTCGCAAGGGTGTCGCCATGTACGATGTCACCATCCGGGGGCGTGCGGCACATGCAGGCGCGCGGCCGCAGGATGGCCGCAGCGCCATTCGCGCCGCAGCCCGGCTGGTTCTGGAATTGGAAGCACTCAACGATACCGAGCGCGGCGTGACCGTCACGGTCGGCACGATCCGGGGCGGAACGGGTCGCAATACGGTGCCGGCAGAATGCCGGTTGCAGGTGGATGTGCGTGTGCCCGACGATGCGATCGCTAAGGAGATCACGACCAAGATCGAGGCGATGAAGCCGGTCGATCCGGACATCACCTTCGAAATCGACGGCCAGATGAACCGCCCACCCTTCGCGCAAACGGATGAGGGCAAGCGCCTCTTCGACGTTGCGGCGGAAATCGCCGACGGCCTTGGCATGAAGCTCGAAGGCATGGCGACCGGTGGTGGCTCGGACGGCAATTTCACCGCAGCACTCGGCGTTCCGACGCTCGACGGACTCGGTGCCGATGGTGCCGGCCCGCATACGTTCAACGAGCATATCTTCGTCAGCAGCGTTGCACCGCGCACCGCGCTGCTCGCCAACCTGATGATTTCACTGGAAGCGAAATAAGCCGTCTCAGGCCGGCAAGGTCACCTCGAACGAGTTGGCAATGCGGCTCTTGCCGACCTCGATGACGTGTCGCATGGCGAAGATCGCCTTGTCAGGATCACGGGAGGCGACCGCATGGGCGATCCGCAGGTGGTTGGTGGCGACCTCGTCGATCTTTTCCGGCGAGGCGGCCGGCGAGGAGAGCTGGAAGGAGATGGCAAGCGCCGCCTCGATCAGTGCGCTCGCCGAGCGCATGAACGGATTGCCGGACATGCGGGCGATGGCAAGGTGGAATTCGAGGTCCACCTTTGCGATGGTTTCCGGCGTATGGGATAGGTCGTCGAATTTCGCGGCGATCGCGTAGAGCGCGACGATGTCGTCGCTCGAGGCGCGCAGCGCGGCCGCGGCCGCGGCTGCCGGTTCCAGCGCCATGCGCATTTCCGCCAGATGCTCGATGAATTCGAAATCCAGCCCGGATTCGAAGCGCCAGCCGAGCACGTCCGAATCGAAGAAGTTCCAGCTGGCCTTGTCGAGCACGCGGGTGCCGACCTTGGCCTTGGCTTCGACCAGCCTCTTGGCCGAGAGCGTCTTCATGGATTCGCGCAACACCGTGCGGGAGACGCCGAAACGGGCGGAGAGCTCGGTATCACCAGGCAGCAGGGAACCTTCCGGGATCTTGCCGGAAACGATCCCCCGGCCGAGCTCCGCCACCACATGCGCGTGGTTGCTGCGGCGCTTTCGCCCACTGATCGTCGTTTCCAGAAGTCCCACTCAGATCTCCTTCAGCCGGCTCTCGGCCAGTCGCCGGTTTGAATACCAGATGATTCCGCGCTGCAATACAATGAAGACGAAGAGCAGGATGCCGATGACGATTTTCGTCCACCAGGACGACAGCGTGCCGTCGAAGACGATGTAGGTCTGGATCAGCCCCTGGATCAAAATCCCGATGAATGTTCCCGCGACCAGGCCGACGCCGCCGGTGAGCAGCGTGCCGCCGATGACGACGGCTGCGATCGCATCGAGCTCGACGCCGACCGTCGCCAGCGAATAACCGGACGAGGTGTAAAGCGTGTAAGCGATGCCGGCGAGGCCCGAGAGGAAGCCGGACAGCGCATAGATGCCGACCGTCGTGGAGCCGACCGGAACCCCCATCAGCTCGGCTGATTGCTGGCTGCCGCCGATCGCATAGACATTGGCGCCGAAGCGGGTGCGGCCGGCGATGAAGGCTCCGACGATGAACACCAGCAGCATCAGCAGGGCAAGCGCGGTCAGCCTGCCGCCACCCGGGAAGCGGAAATAGAAGCCCTGGATCGCGTCGATCATCTCGTGGCTGATCGGCACGGATTCCGTCGAGATCAGGTAGGCAGCGCCTCGGGCCAGGAACATGCCGGCAAGCGTCACCACGAAGGGCGGTATGCCGAGATAGCGGATCATGGCGCCCATCAGACTGCCGAACAATGTCGAGACGACCAGCACTGCAGCGAAGGCGACCAGCGGGTGGACGCCGAGCGAACCGACCAGGACGGCGACGAAGACGCTGGTAAAGGCAATCACCGAGCCGATCGATAGATCGATACCGCCCGACAGGATGACGAAGGTCATGCCGACCGCGGCGATGCCGAGAAAGGCGTTGTCGGTCAAAAGGTTACCGATCACCCGGGTCGACAGCATGTTCGGGAACTGCAGAACGCAGAGGGCATAGGCGATGACGAAGATGCCGAGCGTGGTGACGAAGGGCAGGTTGCGGGTATGGATCATCGGACCGTTCCCTCCGCCTTGTGGGATGACTCTCGGGATACAGTTTCGGCTTTGCGCCGTGGAGCCTTGACGAAGCCGAGCAACGCCATGATCGCCGGCGACTGCAGGGTCAGAACGATCATGATGATGCCGGCCTTGATGATCAGGTTGAATTCCGGCGGGAAGCCGGAAACGAGGATGCCCGTGTTGATCGACTGGATGATCAGCGCGCCGATCAGGGATGCGGTGATCGAGAAACGCCCGCCGTTCAGCGAGGTGCCGCCGATGACGACGGCGAGGATGGCGTCGAGTTCAAGCCAGAGGCCGGCGTTGTTGGCATCTGCGCCGCGGATATCGGCGGTGACGATCAGGCCGGCGATGGCGGCGCAGAGGCCGGAGATCGCATAAACGAAGAACAGCAGGAAGCGGGCGCGCACGCCGGCAAGGGTCGCAGCGCGGCGGTTGATGCCGGTTGCCTCGATCAGGAAACCGAGCGCCGAGCGGCGGACCAGCAGGCCGATGATCAGGGCGGCGCAGACCCAGATGAGGATCGGGATCGGGATGCCGCCCAGCGAACCGGAACCGAGCGCTGCAAAGCTGTCATTGTTGAAGGTGAGGATGACGCCTTCGGTGATCAGCTGGGCGATGCCGCGGCCGGCCACCATCAGGATCAGCGTGGCGATGATCGGCTGGATGTCGAGCAGGGCGACCAGCACGCCGTTCCAGAGGCCGCAGGCGAGGCCGACGCCGAGCGAGATCAGGATCACGACCGGCAGCGGATAATCGTGTGCGATCAGCGTCGCGGCGACTGCGCCGCAGATGGCGATCACCGCGCCGATCGAGAGATCGATGCCGCGGGTGGCGATGACCAGCGTCATGCCGATCGTCAGCAGCGCGACGGGGGCGGCGCGCACCAGGATATCGATCAAACTGCCGTAGAGCCGGCCGTTCTGGAACGAAACGTTGAGGAAGCCGGGCGCGACTGCCGTGATAAGGGCAAGGATGACTGCAAGCGCGACAATCTGGGGTGCCAGCCGTTTCAGCCGGCGGGTGAAGCGGTCCATCATGCGGCCTCCGTGTGGGCCGGCGCTGCGATCGCCTGCATGATGTTGTCGGCAGTCACCCGATCGCCCTTGAGTTCGGCGATATGTTTGCGGTCTGAAAGCACGATGACGCGATGGGCGATGGCGGTCAGTTCCTCCAGTTCCGAGGAGATGACGACCAGCGACATGCCGTCGGCGCAGAGTTTTTCGATCATTTTCAGGATTTCCGCATGCGCGCCGATATCGATGCCGCGGGTCGGTTCGTCTAATATCAGCAGACGGGGTTCGGTCGCCAGCCAGCGGGCGAGGATCGCCTTCTGCTGATTGCCGCCGGAGAGGAATTTCATCTGCCTGTTGGGATCGGCCGGCCGAATATCCAGCGACTTGATGAAGTTTTCCGCGAGCGCTGCCTTTTCCCGCGAGGAGATCGGCTTTGCCCAGCCCTGGCGGGCCTGGACCGCGAGCGCGATATTATCGGCGACCGAAAAATCGCCGATGATGCCGTCCGTCTTGCGTTCTTCGGGGCAGAAGCCGAAGCCGCTGGCAATCGCCGCTTCCGGGGAGGAGAGGGCGACATGCTGGTTGTCGACGGTCGCCGTTCCGCTGTCGGCACGGTCGATGCCGAAAAGCAGGAAGGCGGTCTCGGTGCGGCCGGAGCCGAGCAGGCCCGCGACGCCGACCACTTCGCCGGGTCGGATGTCCAGATCGAAAGGTGCGACGCTGCCGCGCTTGCCGTAGCCTGAGAAGCGGATCGGCGCTTCGGCCGTCGAGGCGACGGTTTCCTCCTGCGCCTGATGTTCGCGGGTGATGTGCTGCAGCTCGCGGCCGAGCATCATCGAAATCAGCTCCAGCCGCGGCAATTCGGCGAGCTTGCGGGTGCCGACAAGCCGGCCGTTGCGTAAGACCGTGACACGATCGGCGACCGCATAAACCTGGTTGAGAAAATGGGTGATAATGATGATGCCGAGGCCTTCCTCGCGCAGCCGGCGCAGGACGGTAAACAGCATCTCCACTTCGTGAGCGTCGAGGCTGGCGGTCGGTTCGTCGAGCACCAGAACCTTGCCGGACAGGTCGACGGCGCGGGCGATGGCGACAAGCTGGCGGATTGCTACGGAATAGGTCGAGAGCAGGGCGTCGACATCGATGTCGAGGCCGTAACGTTCCAGAAGCGCCTTTGAGCGGCGGCGCATCTCGCGGCGGTCGATCAGACCGAACCGGCGCGGCTGGCGGCCCAGGAAAAGGTTCTCCGCGACCGTCAGGTTTTCGAGGAGGTTGACCTCCTGATAAACGGTGCCGATACCGAGGCCTTGTGCTTCCGCGACGCTCGACGGGGTCACCTCGGCGCCATCGAGGCGCATGGTGCCGTGATCGCGGCTATAGACCCCGGTCAGGATCTTGATCAATGTTGATTTACCGGCGCCGTTTTCCCCGAGAAGAGCATGAATCTCGCCGCGTTCGAGGGTGAAATCCACGCCCTCAAGCGCTGTGATGCCGAGGAAGGCCTTGCCGATGCCCCGGGCTTCCAAAAGTGAATTCGTATCCGACATGCCTAAGTCCCGCGTCTATCGAAGAACCGGAGCGGCGAGGTGCACCGCTCCGGTTGCTGGAGTCGCCCGGCTCTAAGGGGTAAGGGTAGAGCCGGGCGGCGGGAGGTCAGTAACCGAGGCCTTTCTTGGCTTCGTAGACCTTCATCGGGTCATCCTTGGCGGTATAGAGTTTCGATTCCGTCTGAATCCACTTCGGCGGAGCCTTCTTGTCCTTGAGATAGGCATTGAGGGCTTCGAAGGCGGGGCCGGCCATGTTCGGGGTCAGCTCGACCGTCGCATTGGCTTCGCCCTTGGCCATCGCCTGGAAGATGTCCGGCACGGCGTCGATCGAGACGACCTTGATGTCGGAACCGGGCTTCAAGCCGGCTTCCTTGATCGCCTGGATGGCGCCGACCGCCATGTCGTCGTTATGGGCATAGACCGCGCAGATATCCTTGCCGCCGCCCTCGGCCTTGATGAAGCTTTCCATGACTTCCTTGCCCTTGGTGCGGGTGAAGTCGCCGGTCTGCGAGCGGGCGATCTTGATGTTGGAATGTCCGGCGATCGCCTGTTCAAAACCCTTCTTGCGGTTGATGGCGGGCGAAGAGCCGGTCGTGCCCTGAAGTTCCACGACCTTGCAGTTCTTGGAACCGATTTCCTTGACCAGCCAATCGCCGGCGACCTTACCTTCGAACACCTGGTCGGACGTGACGGCGGTCAGATAGAGGTCCTTCGGCGATTCGATGTCGCGGTCGAGCAGGATGACCGGGATTTTCTCTTCCTTGGCTTCCTTGAGAACCGCATCCCAGCCGGTGGCGACCACCGGTGCGATGAAGATCGCGTCGACCTTTTGGGCGATGAAGCCACGGATCGCCTTGATCTGGTTTTCCTGCTTCTGCTGGGCGTCGGCGAATTTTAGGGTGACGCCGCGTTTTTCGGCTTCCTGCTTGGTGACCGTGGTTTCGGCGGCACGCCAGCCGGATTCCGAACCGATTTGCGAGAAGCCGACCGTTAGAGACGCGGCGGAAACACCGGATGCCAAAGATAGGGTGAGAGCGGCTGCAGCTGCCGCGAGAGCTCTTTTCATCTTAAATCCTCCCAGAGATGAGAAAGCGAACTGACGCTGCAAGGTTTGGCATATAATATTACTTTTTCAAGCGCTATTTTCGAATGAATTTTGAAAAGAGCGACGTCCCCTCTACCATTGAGGGAAACAATCGTTTGAATCTGCAGGATAAATGGGGTTTCTGAAAAATATCGGAATTGGCGAAAGCGCTTTTTCTTATCCTTGACAAGCCCGCCGCCAATCCAATAGTCGTATTAATGACTACATCGGGCCAGACGGTTCTGATGGGAGGAGTGGCATGGCGACAGGAGACGCCATGTTGATATTGGAAGCATTTGGGTGATGAAATCGATGTTGCGGGTTCTTCAGGTCGTGAATGGCGCTGGTGCGTCTATTGTCGTCGCGTGGGATGGCGAAGGTGCTGCCCGCGCGGTCAACGGCGTTTCGTCAACCTATGACCTCGCCTCCCAGGCGATTGCCGCCGGCCGGACTTTGGCTCAGCGTATCGACACGGCCGGTCTCGGCGATGTCGTCGATCTTGAAAAGGCCGCGGGCGAGGGTCGCCTTGGCCTGCCGATCACCCATCCGGACCCAGCGCATTTCATCGTTGCCGGCACCGGATTGACCCATCTCGGCTCGGCCGATGGCCGTGACAAGATGCACAAGGCGGCGCAGTCGGCGGAAAAGCCGACCGATTCCATGCGCATGTTCCTGATGGGCGTCGAAGGCGGCAAGCCGAAGCCCGGTGAGGCCGGCGTGCAGCCGGAATGGTTCTATAAGGGCAACGGCTCGCAGCTTCGCGCCACCGGCAGTGATCTCGTGTCGCCGGCCTTTGCGCTCGACGGCGGCGAGGAGCCGGAACTGGCGGGCATCTATCTGATCGGTCCGGACGGCACGCCCTTCCGGCTGGGCTTCTGTCTCGCCAACGAATTTTCCGACCACGTGACGGAGAAGGGCAACTACCTCTGGCTCGCCCATTCCAAGCTGCGCCAGGCCGCCCTCGGCGCGGAACTCCTGGTCGGTGACCTGCCGGACCACGTGGAGGGTACGTCCCGCGTGCTGCGCGGCGGCGAGGTAATCTTCGAAAAGCCGTTCCTGTCCGGCGAGGCGAACATGTCGCACACGATCGCCAATCTCGAACACCATAACTTCAAATACGACATCTTCCGTCAGCCCGGCGATCTGCATGTGCATTTCTTCGGCACGGCGACGCTGTCATTCTCGGAAGGGATCAAGACGGAGCCCGGCGACGTTTTCGAGATTTCCGCTGCTCCCTTCAAGCTGCCGCTCGTCAACCGGCTGACTGTCGCGGCGGACACGCCCGTGACGATCAAGAAGCTCTGAGGCGGCCATGGCTCCCATCCGCGTTGCTATTGTCGGGCTTGGAAAGATCGCAAGGGATCAGCATCTCGGCGCGATCGAAGCGACCGACGGCATCGAGCTCGTCGCCGTCGCCAGCCGTCACGCCAAGCTCGATGACATCGCTTGTTTCCACGAAATCGGCGACCTGCTCGCCTCGGACGTCAAGTTCGACGCTGTCTCTCTCTGTACGCCGCCCGTGGGGCGCTTCGAGCAGGCAAAGGCGGCACTCGATGCCGGCAAGCATGTGATGCTCGAAAAGCCGCCGGGTGCGACGCTTTCGGAAGTGTACGCGCTGGAAAAACTCGCCAAGGCGAAGGGCGTTTCGCTGTTCTCGACCTGGCATTCGCGGGCTGCCGCTGCCGTCGAGCCGGCGCGGGCGCTGCTTGCCAAACGCAAGATTCGCAGCGTTGCGGTGGAATGGAAGGAAGACGTCCGCCACTGGCATCCGGGCCAGGCCTGGATCTGGGAGCCCGGTGGCCTCGGCGTCTTCGACCCCGGCATCAACGCGCTGTCGATCGTCACGCGCATCCTGCCGGAGAGCTTTCATCTCACCCGTTCCGAATTGACCTTCCCGGCCAACCGGGCGGCGCCGATTGCGGCAAGCCTGTCTTTCGAAACGGATAGCGGCGTGCCTGTTTCGGCCGAATTCGACTGGCGCCAGACCGGACCGCAGACCTGGGATATCCGTGCGGAGACCGACGAGGGTCCGATCGTTCTGACCCATGGCGGCAGCCGCCTTTTCGTCGATGGCAAAAGCGCGATCGTCGAAGAAGACCGGGAATACCGCAATCTCTATCGTGATTTCGTCACGCTGGTGGCCGAAAGCCGCAGCGATGCCGATTTCTCGCCGCTGGTGCATGTCGCCGATGCCTTTATGCTGGGCCGGCGCATTCAAACAGACGTATTTGAGGACTGATGATGACCAACTCGGAAAACGTAACTTCGAACGAGATCGCCGAAACCGACAAGAGCCGCCAGGCGGCCCGAAAGCTCCGCTCGCGCGCGTGGTTCGACAACCCGTCGAATGTCGATATGACGGCGCTCTATCTTGAGCGCTACATGAATTTCGGTCTCAGCCAGGCGGAACTGCAGTCCGACCGGCCGATCATCGGCATCGCCCAGACGGGTTCCGATCTTTCGCCGTGCAATCGGCACCACCTGGAACTGGCGCATCGTCTGCGCGAGGGTATTCGCGAAGCAGGCGGCATCGCCATCGAATTCCCGGTCCATCCCATCCAGGAAACCGGCAAGCGCCCGACCGCCGGCCTTGACCGCAACCTTGCCTATCTCGGCCTTGTGGAAGTGCTTTACGGTTATCCGCTCGATGGCGTCGTGCTGACGATCGGCTGCGACAAGACTACGCCGGCCTGTCTTATGGCGGCGGCAACCGTCAACATTCCGGCGATCGCGCTCTCCGTCGGCCCGATGCTGAACGGCTGGTTCCGCGGCGAGCGCACCGGCTCCGGTACCATCGTCTGGAAGGCGCGCGAACTGCTGGCCAAGGGCGAGATCGATTATGCGGGCTTCGTGAAGCTCGTTGCCTCCTCGGCGCCGTCCACCGGCTATTGCAACACGATGGGCACGGCGACGACAATGAATTCGCTCGCCGAAGCGCTCGGCATGCAGCTTCCGGGCTCTGCTGCAATCCCCGCGCCTTATCGCGACCGGCAGGAAGTCTCCTATCTGACCGGGCTTCGCATCGTCGAGATGGTCAAGGAAGACCTGAAGCCTTCCGAAATCCTGACCAAGGAAGCCTTCATCAACGCCATTCGCGTCAATTCGGCGATCGGCGGTTCGACCAACGCGCCGATCCATCTGAACGCGCTCGCCCGTCACATCGGCGTGGAGCTCACCGTCGACGACTGGCAGACCTACGGCGAGGAAGTGCCGCTGCTCGTCAACCTGCAGCCGGCAGGCGAATATCTCGGCGAGGACTATTATCATGCCGGCGGCGTCCCGGCCGTCGTCAACCAGCTGATGACTCAGGGCCTCATCCATGAGGACGCGATGACGGTCAACGGCAAGACGATCGGCGAGAATTGCCGTGGCGCGATCATCGAGGACGAGAAGGTCATCCGCCGCTATGACGAGCCTTTGAAGGCCCATGCGGGTTTCCGGGTGCTGCGCGGCAACCTGTTCTCTTCGGCGATCATGAAGACCAGCGTCATCTCGCCGGAATTCCGTCAGCGTTATCTCTCCAACCCGAACGATCCGGAAGCCTTCGAAGGCAGGGCGGTCGTGTTCGACGGGCCGGAGGATTATCATCACCGGATCGACGACCCGTCGCTCGAAATCGACGCGCATACGGTCCTGTTCATGCGTGGCGCCGGCCCGATCGGGTATCCGGGTGCTGCCGAGGTCGTCAACATGCGCGCCCCGGATTATCTCCTGAAGCAGGGCATCTCGTCGCTCGCCTGCATCGGCGACGGCCGCCAGTCGGGAACCTCGGGCAGCCCGTCGATCCTCAATGCCTCGCCGGAAGCCGCCGCCGGTGGTGGTCTCGCGATCCTGCGGACCGGCGATCGGGTGCGCATCGACGTCGGTCGCGGCACCGCGGACATCCTGATCTCCGACGAGGAGATGGCAGAGCGCCGCAAGGCTTTGGAAGCCGACGGGGGATACCGTTATCCGGAGCATCAGACGCCCTGGCAGGAAATACAGCGCCACTATGTCGGCCAGCTCGAAACCGGCGCAGTGCTGGAGCCGGCCGTCAAATACCAGCGGATTGCCCAGACCAACGGCATTCCGCGCGACAATCACTGACCGTTTCGGTTCTCAGGGCGGCGAGGGGCCGCCCTACAACAAGATTGGCGGCTCGAAGGGAGCCGCTCCAAAGGAGGAGTAATCCATGCGAATGTTCAAATATCTCGCGACAGCGGCCATGTTGGCCGGTCTGGTCGTCGCGGCTCCGGCCAGTGCCCAGGAAAAGGGCCTCGTCGGCGTCGCCATGCCGACCAAGTCTTCCGCCCGCTGGATCGCCGACGGCGACAACATGGTCAAGGTTCTGAAAGAGCGCGGTTACAAGACCGACCTTCAGTACGCTGAAGACGATATCCCGAACCAGCTCTCGCAGATCGAGAACATGATCACCAAGGGCGCCAAGGTGCTGGTGATCGCCTCGATCGACGGCACGACGCTGACGGACGTGCTGCAGCAGGCTGCCGACAAGAAGATCAAGGTCATCGCCTATGACCGCCTGATCCGCAACAGCGCCAATGTCGACTACTACGCCACGTTCGACAACTTCCAGGTCGGCGTCCAGCAGGCGACCTCGCTGGTCAAGGGTCTCAAGGCAGACACCGAGAAGGGCCCGTTCAACATCGAGCTCTTCGGCGGCTCGCCGGACGACAACAACGCCTTCTTCTTCTACAACGGCGCGATGAGCGTTCTGCAGCCGCTGATCGACAAGGGCGTGCTGAAGGTCGGCAGCGGACAGGTCGGCATGGACAAGGTCGCAACGCTTCGCTGGGATGGCGCAACCGCCCAGGCCCGTATGGACGCGATCCTCTCCTCCACCTATTCCAACAAGAAGCTGGATGCAGTCCTGTCGCCTTATGACGGCATCTCGATCGGTATCCTTTCGTCCCTGAAGGGCGTCGGCTACGGAAGCGGCAACATGGCGATGCCGCTCGTGAGCGGACAGGATGCCGAAGTGCCTTCGGTCAAGTCGATCCTTGCCGGCGAACAGTATTCCACCATCTTCAAGGATACTCGTGATCTTGCTAAGGTGACTGTCGATATGGTTGATGCGGCCATGAGCGGCAAGGAGCCGACCGTGAACGATACCAAGACCTATGATAACGGCAAGAAGGTCGTTCCTTCCTACCTGCTGAAGCCAGTCGTGGTTGACAAGTCCAACTGGAAACAGGTTCTGGTCGACAGCGGTTACTACAAGGAATCGCAGATCAAGTAAGTCTTTCCACCCGCGCGGCGGCAACCCCGCCGCGCGGTCCTGTTATCCGGAGTCATTATGCTCGATCCTGTCTCTCTTCCCGAAAAGCCGCCCATTCTAGAAATGCGGGGCATTTCGAAGAGCTTTGGCGCCATCAAGGCGCTTTCCGATGTCAGCTTCACCGTCAAGGAAGGTGAGATCCACGCGCTCGTCGGCGAAAACGGTGCCGGCAAGTCGACGCTGATGAAGGTCCTGTCGGGTGTGTATCCGCACGGCTCCTATGAAGGCTCGATCCTTTTCGCGGGTGAAGAACGCCACTTCCGCGACATCAACGGTTCCGAGAAGCTCGGCATTATCATCATCCATCAGGAACTGGCGCTCATTCCGCTGATGTCGATCGCGGAGAACATTTTCCTCACCAACCCGCCGGCGCGTTACGGCGTCATCGAGCGGCATGAGCGGCATGAGCGCACCAAGACGCTACTCGCGAAGGTGGGCCTTACTGAACGGCCAGATACGCTGATCACCAATATCGGCGTCGGCAAGCAGCAGCTCGTCGAGATCGCCAAGGCGCTTTCGAAGGATGTGCGGCTGCTCATTCTCGACGAGCCGACCGCGTCGCTCAACGAGACGGACAGTGCTGCGCTCCTCGAACTCCTGAAGGAGTTTCGCGCGCATGGCATCACGTCGATCCTGATTTCCCACAAACTCAACGAAATCTCCGCCGTCGCCGACCGCATCACGGTGCTGCGCGACGGCCGTACGGTAGGCACCCTCGATTGCCATGCCGGGCCTGTCGAAGAAGACGAGATCATCCGCCGCATGGTCGATCGCGACCTCGAAAGCCGCTATCCGAAGCGCGAGCCGAAGATCGGCGAGGTGATTTTCGAGATCGACAACTGGTCGGTCTACCATCCGCTGCATTCGGATCGTCAGGTGGTCAAGAACGTGTCGCTGAAAGCCCGCGCCGGCGAGATCGTCGGCATTTCGGGCCTGATGGGCGCAGGCCGCACCGAGTTCGCGATGAGCGTTTTCGGCCGCTCCTGGGGCCGCGACATCACCGGCACCGCAAAACTGCACGGCAAGGAAGTGGACCTTTCCAACGTGCATCGCGCGATCAAGGCCAAACTTGCGTATGTCACCGAAGACCGCAAGCAGCTCGGCCTCATCCTGCCGGAGGACATCCGCAAGAACGTCTCGCTCGCCCATCTCGGCGGGGTTTCCTCGCGCGGGGTGATCGATGACATCGCCGAGATGAAGGTGGCTCAGGAATTCCGCACCCGCATGCGCATCCGCAGCCATAACGTCTATCAGGAAACCGGAAAGCTCTCGGGCGGCAACCAGCAGAAAGTGGTATTGTCGAAGTGGCTGTTCACCGAGCCTGACGTGCTGATCCTCGACGAACCGACGCGCGGCATCGATGTCGGCGCGAAATATGAAATCTATACGATCATCAACGAGCTCGCCAATGCGGGCAAGGCGGTGATCGTCATCTCGTCGGAAATGCCTGAGCTGATCGGCATTTGCGACCGTATCGTGGTCATGCACGAAGGTGCGTTCGTCGGCGAAGTCGCCGGCGAAGAGGCCACGCAGGAAAATATCATGCGCGCCATCATGCGGCGCAAAGGGAGAGAAGTATGAGCACCCCCCAGGAAACAATCGCGGTGCCGCAGAGCGCGGCCGGTTTTCTGAAGGACAACCTGCGCGATTTCGGCATGCTGATCTCGCTGGTTGTCATCGTCATCTTCTTCCAGGTCGCCACCGGCGGCGTTCTTCTGATGCCGCTCAACATCACCAACGTGGTGCTGCAGAACAGCTATATCGTCATCATGGCGCTTGGCATGCTGATGGTGATCGTCACCGGCCATATCGACCTGTCGGTCGGTTCGGTGGCCGGCTTCATCGGGGCGGTCGCCGCGGTTCTGATGGTTCAGTATGACGTCAACTTCATTGTCGCGACGATCCTGTGCCTGGCACTCGGCGGGTTGATCGGAGCCGTTCAGGGATATTGGGTCGCGTATTTCAAGATCCCGTCCTTCATCGTAACGCTTGCGGGCATGCTCGTGTTCAAGGGCCTGATGATTTCGGTGCTCGACGGGCGCTCGATCGGGCCGTTCCCGCCGATCTTCCAGAAGCTGTCGTCCGGCTATATCGTTGAGCTCATCTCTTCGGCCGGCGGTCTCTACATCACTTCGCTCCTGCTCGGCCTCGTTCTTGCGGTGATCCTCATCGTGCAGAATATCGCGAGCCGCAAACGCCGCATTTCACATGGCGTCGAGACGGAGCCGTTCGGTTTCTTCATCGCCAAGAACCTGCTGATCTTCGCCGGCGTCGGCTACGTCGCCTTCCTGATCTCCTCGCATCGCGGCATGCCGAACGTGCTGATCATCATGGCGGTGCTCATCGCGGCCTACGGCTTCCTGACCAACCGCACGATCATCGGCCGGCAGATCTATGCCGTCGGCGGCAATATCCGCGCCGCCGAACTTTCGGGCATCAAGACGACGCGGCTGACCTTCTGGACATTCGTCAACATGGGCGTTCTGGCGGCGCTGGGTGGTCTCATCGTCGCAGCCCGTCTCAACACGGCGCAGCCAAAGGCAGGCATCGGTTTCGAACTCGACGTCATTGCCGCCTGCTTCATCGGTGGTGCGTCCGCCTATGGCGGTGTCGGCAAGGTGACGGGTGCCGTCATCGGCGCCTTCATCATGGGCGTGATGAACAACGGCATGTCGATCCTCGGCATCGGCATCGACTACCAGCAAGTGATCAAGGGCCTGGTCCTGCTCGGCGCCGTCTGCGTCGACGTCTACAACCAGCGGCGCTGAGGCGCCGCTTTCCTTCGAGATTGCCTGATGAAACTTGAAAGCCCGGATGCGTCAGACGCCTCCGGGCTTTTTTGTGGGCTGCTCTGGTGTCGCGTCGGCTTCAGGCGCGACGGGTGGAACGGTCCAAACCGGCTTCACGTCGCCTGCTCGGTCACCGCCTCTTCGATCACATCCTCGGGGATATCATCGAAGGACGAGTAGTTAAGATTGTAGAGTTTCGAATAGAGCTTTTTGTTCTTCATCAGCTCGCGGTGATTGCCGCTCTCGATCAGCTCGCCGTTCTGCAGCACGATGATGCGGTCGGCCTCTCGGATCGTTGCCAGGCGATGGGCGATGACGAGGCCGGTGCGGCCTTCGAGCAGCTTCACCAAAGCCTTCTGGATCAGCATTTCGGTATAGCTGTCTATATTGGCGGTCGCCTCGTCGAGCACCAGGATTTTCGCATCCGCCACAAGCGCGCGGGCAAAGCTCAGAAGCTGGCGCTGGCCGAGCGAGAGATTGCCGCCGCGCTGGCCGAGAATGCTTTCGTAACCATCCGGCATGCGCATGATGAAATCATGGGCGCCGACTGCCTTGGCCGCCTCGATCACCTGTTCGCGGGTCGCGTCCGTCTTGTGGTAGCGGATGTTCTCGAACACCGTTCCGGTGAACAGGAACGGCTCCTGCAATACCATGGCGATCTGCCGGCCGAGCGATTCCTGGGTCAGGTCGCGCACGTCGTGACCGCCGACCAGAACCTGGCCCTGCTGCACGTCGTAGAAACGATGGATCAGCGACATACAGCTGGATTTGCCCGAGCCCGTTGGGCCGACCAGCGCGACCGTTTCGCCCGGGTTCACCTTGAAGCTCACATGTTTCAGGACCGGGTGCTTGGGATTGTAGCCGAACACCACGTCCTTGAATTCGACCGAGCCGTCCATGTCCGATGTGAGGACCTTGGCGTTCGGCGCATCCTGGACATCGACCGGTACATCCAGCACTTCGGTCAGGCGCTGGCCGGATGCCATGGCGCGCTGCATCACCGAATATTGCAGCGTCAGCGACCGGATCGGGTCGAAGAAGCGCTGGATGTAGAACAGGAAGGCGACCATGACGCCGACGTCGAGCGCCTGGTTGAGCACGCGGGCGCCGCCGACCACGACGACCAGCGCCATCGCAAGGCCGGTCAACGAGTCGACGATCGGCACCATGACCTGGGCGTATTTGGCCGCATTCAGATGCGTGTTGAGGTTGGCGCGGGCCTTGTCGTCATAGAGTGTGAAGTTGACGCTCTGGCGGTCCATGCTCTGGACGGCGCGCACGCCGTGGATGGCTTCGGCAAGCGCGCCGTTGGCGATCGAGTTGGTTTCATGCGCGGCCATGAACGATTTTCGCGCCCGCGGCAGCCAGAAGAGGCGCACGACGAAAAGGACGGGCAGGGCGCAGAGCGTCAGCAGGCCGAGTTTGAAATCGAGCGTCAGCATGACGAAGACGATGCCGAACAAAAGGGTGATGTCGCCGACCGAGAGAACCGAGGTTTCGAGGAATTCCTGCATGGAATTGACGTCGCCCTGCAGGCGCGACATCAGTCGTCCGACTTCCGTCTTGTCCATCCAGGAGAGCGAGACGCGCTGCAGATGGGTGAACATCGCCCTGCGGATATCGAAGAGCACGTCTTCGGCGACGCCGCCGACCAGCGTTTCCTGCGCATAGCTGGCCGCGAAATTGATGAGGATCGCCACAAGAAAGGCAACGATCGACCAGATCAATATCGACTGGCTGTCGCTGCCAGCCTGCATGCCGTGGTCGATCGCGTAGCGGATGATCAGCGGGATGAGGAGCTGCATCGCCGTGAAGGTCAGTACCGCAAGCACGGCCCAATAGATCTTGGTACGATAAGGCCGCACGAAACCCCAGATGCGTCTGACGATATCGCTGTCGAAGACCTTGCCGAAGATTTCCTCTTCGATGCGATGCGAGCCGACCACCGCGCGGGGCGGGCGCCTGCCGTCGTCACGAACGTCGGAGCGTTCGGTTTCCAGTTCCTCGGCCATGTATCCTCCCTCAGGCGCTGAGTGCGTCGTCGCCTGGACGTACCTGCAGATCGTAAAGCGCCTTGTAGCGGCCGCCGAGCGCCAACAGCTCGTCATGCGTTCCGCTTTCGACGATGCGGCCTTCTTCCATGAACAGGATGCGGTCGGCATGCATCAGCGAGCTCAGGCGATGGGCGACGATGATCGTCACCCGGTCGGCGGCGTATCTGCGCATGGCGCTACGAATGCGCTGTTCGGTGCCGGCATCGATTGCCGCCGTCGAGTCGTCGAACACCATCACCGCCGGCCGCAGCATCAGCGCGCGGGCGATCGACAGGCGTTGGCGCTGGCCGCCGGAGAGCGAAACGCCGCGTTCGCCGACGACGGTGCCGTAACCGGTCGGCAGCCCGAGCACGTAATTGTGGAGCTGGGCGCTTTCGCTGGCGCGCTCGATGCGGCCTTCCTTGGCCCAGGGGTCGCCATAGGCGATGTTGTTCTCGATCGTCGTCGTGAACAGGAAGCTGTCCTGCTGGACCACGGCCACCGACCGGCGCAGCGACTGCAGCGTGGCGTGGCGGATGTCCTGGCCGTCGATGGTGATCCTTCCGCCCGTCACATCGTAGAAACGCGGGATCAGGTGCGCCATGGTCGATTTGCCGCTGCCGGGCGGCCCGACGATGCCGATCGTCTCGCCGCGCTTCGCCTCCAAGGACACATCGGTCAGGACCTGATGCTTTTCGGCGCCTGGATAGGCGAAATCGACATTTTCGAACCGCAGCGTGCCGTCGGTGACCTTCAGCTCCTTGGCGCCCTTTTCGTCCTTGATGGCGATATCGAGATCGAGCAGTTCGAACAGGCGCGCGCCGCAGGTGGAGGCGCGGGCAAAAGCGTTGACCATCAGGCCGAGCTGGCGCACCGGCATCTGCAGGATGGTCATGAAGGTGAGGAAGGAGGTGAGCGTGCCGACGGTCATTTCGCCGGCCATCACCTTGGTGCCGCCGACCCAGAGCACGAGGCCCATGGAGGCGAAGAAGGACAGCGTCATGGCGCTGGTATTGGCGACGCGGATGCCGACGCGCTGATGTGCCAGCGATACCGCGCTCTTCGACGCCACCTCGAACTTGTCGAGTTCGTGGTCCTGGGCGGCGAAGGCACGCACGACGCGGATGCCGCCGAGGTTTTCTTCCATGACGCGGGTCAGCACCGAAAGCCGTTCCTGCAGGTCGAGCCAGGTGGCGCGTAGCCGGAGCTGGGTCACCGACGACCGCCAGCCGACGAAGGGCACGAAGCTCAGGGCCAGCAGTCCGAGCACCACGTCGGTCGACAGCAGAAGATAGGCGCCGATGCCGATCAGCACGGTCAGCAAAACCATGCGCACCAGCGCGGTCGAGAAATACATGCGCACGCCTTCGAGGTCGAGCAGCCCGACGGTGATCAGGTCGCCCGAATGCATGCTGTCATGGAAGCTGAAGGAGAGCCGCTGGATCTTTTCGTAACAGGCGAGCCTGAGGCGGTAGCCCATATGATGGCCGACCGCCTCGCTGAAATAGTTCTGGAACAGGGTGAAGATGCCGCGCAGCACGCTGGCGCCGAGTAGGAGCAGTGCTGTCGTCAACAGCGCATCCTGGGCCGCCTGGCCGGCATCACCGCCGGTCAGTGCCACCTGCGTGTGATCCACCGCCTGACCGAGCAGCCGCGGGATCATCAGCTGGAAGCTGGAGGCGATCAGGGTCGCGCCGATCGCGAAGCTCGATTGCCACGGATGACGGAAGGCCATGACGGTAATGCGGGTCAGTATCGAGAAGCCTTTGCCCCAACCTGCCGCATTCACCAGCGCCAACGAAGCCGACGGCTTCGCGACGCGAACTGTTGCATCGCTGCTCACGGTTTTATTCCAAAATGAATTACAGAGCCGGAAAAATATCCGGAAAGACGGCCATTATGAGATGAAGATTCGAGACTTGGATCTAGCCTGCATACTGAAGCTGATCAGTCAACCGATTTGGACCGAAAACGAAACCCTTGTGATGATTTTTTGATCTGTGTGTCGCCTGAATTTTCAGCAACGGGCCTCTCGGTATTCCAATGCCTGAGCATGCGGATGCGGGAGGGAGAATGCCCATCAGGATGTTGACCGCGCTTTCTTTTGTCTCCGTGCATATCGCTAGGTCAGTTCCAGCCTGATATCGTCGCGTCATAACTCACATGAAAGAGGTTTGGCTTTCGCATGACCAGCGGCCTTCATCACATCACCGCCATCACCCGCAAGATCCAGTCGAATGTCGATTTCTACGCAGGTTTCCTCGGCCTGCGGCTCGTCAAGCGGACGGCCGGCTTCGAGGACGCTCGCCAGCTGCATCTGTTCTACGGGGATGGTGCGGCGACACCCGGTTCGCTGGTGACCTTTCTTGCCTGGGAGGACGGCTCGCTCGGGCGTGTCGGGCATGGCGCGCCGAGCGAGATCGGTTTCGCGATTGCGCCCGAGGCAATCGGTTTCTGGCTGACGCGCGCGCTGCAGTTCAACGTCAAGCTTTCCGGCCCGGCCCAGGAATTCGGGGAACCGGTGTTGCGGCTGATCGATCCGGACGGGATCATCGTCAAGCTCGTCGGCGTCGAGGAGACGACGCCCTGGGTCTGGTGGAGCGGCGGCGGCATAAGCGAGGTGGATGCGATCCGAAAACTCTATGGGGCGACGATCCTTTCCGAAAAACCGGAGCAGACGGCTGAGTTTTTGACACGCCACATGGGGCTCAGGCTCGGGTCGAAGGACGGTAATATCCAGCGGCTGGTGTCTGATGCGCGAGATATCGTCGATGTCCGTGATGCGGGCGGTTTCTGGACTGCGGCACCCGGCACCGGCACGATCGACCATATCGCGTTTCGCGCCGTCGATCGGCCCGAGGTCGAGGCGGTGCATGCGGGATTGCTGGCGGAAGATGCCGGCGAGATGAACATGCATGACCGGCATTATTTCCATTCGCTCTATGTCCGCGAGCCGTCCGGTACGCTGATCGAACTTGCGACGGACGGGCCGGGTTTCACGGCCGACGAGCCGGTTGAAACGCTGGGGTCCGAGCTATTCATCCCGGCGCATTTCAAGGAGGACCACGACGTCTTGCGGGTGATGCTGCCGCAATTCGGCCTGCCGGGGGAGGAACGCATCATCTATCGCGACCTGCCTTTCGTGCACCGCATCCACATGCCGGAAAGATGGGACGGTTCGACGCTGGTGCTGATGCACGGCAGCGGCGGCAATGAGACGACCATGCTGCCCTTCGGCCGCAAGGCGGCTCCGAACGCCATGCTGATCGGGGTGCGCGGGCGGTCCACGGACGAGGGGCATCCGCGATATTTTCGTCGTTTCACGGAGATGACGTTCGATCAGAAGGAGATCGTCTCGGAAGCGGAGGCCTTCGTCGCCTTCGTGGAGGAACTCGGTCCAGCCTATGGCGTCGATCCGGCGCGGACGGTATTTGCCGGCTGGTCCAACGGCGGCAACATGATCGGTGCGGTGATGCAGCTTCATCCGGACCTGATCCGCAGAGCGGTCCTGCTGCGGTCGATGAACTGCCTGGAGGATCGGCCAGCCGTCGATCTTACGGGCGCCCAGGTCCTGTCGCTCAGCGCAACCGACGATTTTTACGGTTCGCTGGCCCGGGAACTCGAAGAGCGGCTTTTCGCCGACGGAGCGGAAGTCACCGCCAGAACGCTTGACGCCAATCATGGTATCGGCACCGAGGACGAGATGATCGCCCGTGACTGGCTGATCGAAAAAGGCTTCTAACTAGTCGCCGTAATGCAGAGCGATGGCATCAACCGCCGCGGATATGTCCGCCTTGAACCCACGCCTTCGAAGGGCCATGCCATAAGCGGTCAGATTGCCGAGCACGATATCGAAACGGGCACGCTGGCCGGTATGGTTCAGCCGGATCAGCCGCTCGGCGCCGGGGCCGACGCCGGCCGAAAGCTCGATGCCGCGCGGGGCGACGGAGAGCACGGCGGCCGGATCGGCTGCGGCCGGAAGCTTGGCGGTCGTCACCAAGTTGGAGCCATGCAGGGCGTCGATCCAGAGTTCGCCGCCCATCGCGACGAGCGCCGCACGGGTCGCACGGGCCGCGCGGACATGCCTGGCAACGATCGCGTCGATACCTTCCGCCTCGACGCGATCGAGGGCCGCTTCGAGCGCAAAGAATTCCAGCGGGGCGGTGGTGCCGGATAGTGCGCCGCGGCCAGTTTCGAGCCAGGCTTTCTGGTCTAGAAGCGAGAGAATCGAATCCCTTGGCGCCCCTTGTTCAGAAATCAGTTTCCAGGCGGCAGGGCTGACGGAGAGCGCCGAAACCCCGGCCGGTCCTGCCAGCGCCTTCTGCGGTCCGATAACGGCGATGTCGATGCCGAGTTCGTCGATGCCAAGTGCATGGCCGCCGATCGAAGCGACCGCATCCACCACCGTGACGATACCGCGCGAGCGGGCGAGCGCGACGATCTCCTCCAGCGGGTTGCGGATGCCGCTTGCCGATTCCGCATGGACGAGGGCCAGGACCTTGATGTCCGGATGTGCATTCAGCGCCGCCTCGACCGCTTCCAGCCCGATCGGGCGTGCGGGCTCTGCGGCGAGATCGACAACCTCCGCACCGCCACGCCTGAGCCAGGTGCCGAACCAGCCGCCATACATGCTCGTGACGATGTTGATCGCCTTCAGGCCGGGGCGGGCGAGACTGAGAGCAGCCGCCTCGAGCGCGACAACAGCTTCCGCCTGGATCAGCAGCACGTCGTTGCGGGTCTTCAGGATTTTGGCGATCCGGTCGGCAATCGCAGCATAACGCGCCGCAGGGAAGGAGGGGGCGTCGTTCAGCGGGTTCCAGCGGTCAAACGTCATGGGAAGGTCCTTCCGTTGGCTCTGTCACAAGGCGTGGTACGGCACCAATCAGGGCCCTGGCCGCCGAAGATTGCGGGTTTTCGATCACTTGCCGCATCGGCCCGGTCTCGACCAGCCGGCCGGTTTCCATGACCGCGATCCGATGCGAGACGGCGCGCAGGACGGCGAGATCATGCGAGACGAAAAGATAGCTGATGACGCGCTCTTCCTGCAACTCGACCAGCAGTTCGAGGATCTTGCTGCGGATGGAGACATCCAAGGCCGAAACAGCCTCGTCGAGCACGATCAGCGACGGTTTTGTAGCGATGGCGCGGGCAATGGCGATGCGCTGCCGCTGGCCGCCGGAAACCTCGCGGATCGACCGCTCTGCATAGTTCGCGGGCAGGCCGACGCGATCGAGCAGCGCTGCGATCTCCCTCGTTCGCTCGGCTTTCGGCACGATGTCGTGGATGCGCAATGGATCATCCAAGACCGAGGCAACGGTGGCGCGCGGGTTGAAGGCGCCCAGCACGTCCTGAAACACCATCTGCATCCGGGCACGGCGGCGGCGCAGGTCGGCGCCGGACAGCGTGAGCCAATCCTCGCCCTCGAACCGGATGCAGCCGGCATCGGCCGGCAGCAACTGCATCAGGATACGGGCGAGGGTGGATTTGCCGCTGCCCGAAGCGCCGACCAGGCCAAGCGTCTCGCCGGGTTCAAGCGTCAACGAAACATCGTTGACCGCCGCGACCTCACGGCCGCCGGAGGAAAAACGTTTCGAGAGGTTTTCGATCGCCAGCAGGGTCACAGCACGGCCTCCCGGATGAGCGGCGGCGTCGTGAGGTCGCGATGGCTGGCGATCAGCGTTTTTGTGTAAGCCTCTTTGGGAGAGGTGAGGACGGAGTCGGTCAGGCCCGATTCCACCAGCCTGCCATCCTTGAAGATCGCCACGCGGTCTGCAAAGCCCGAAGCCAGCGCGATATCGTGGGTGATGAAGATCAGCGTCATGCCGGCCTCCCTTACCAGCTCGTCGAGCAGCGAGACGATCTCGGCCTGCACGACCATGTCGAGCGCGCTGGTGGCCTCGTCGGCAATCAGGATGCCCGGTTTTGCGGCAAGGGCGGCGGCAATCGCGACGCGCTGGCGCTGGCCGCCGGAAAGTTGATGCGGAAAGGCTTTCATCGCCTTATCCGGCTCCGGAATGCGGACTCGCTCCAGCATTTTTAGCGCATGGGCATAGGCCTCTGTCCAGGACAGGCGGAGATGTCGGCGGGCGCCTTCGGCCACCTGTTCGCCGACGCGGAGCACCGGGTTGAGGCTGGAGGACGGGTCCTGGAAAACGAAGCCGAGATCGCGGCCGGGCAATGGCGTCAGGCCGGAGGACCATCGCATCTCGCCTGCCAGCCGGGCACCCGGCGGCAAGAGGCCGGCCAAGGCGCGGGCGAGCGTACTTTTGCCGGACCCGCTTTCGCCGATGATCGCCAGACGTTCGCCGGCGGCGATATCGAGGTCGATCTGGTTCAGCGCCGGCAGCGTCTGGCCACGATAGGTGACCGACAGGTTTCTGATCTGGCAAAGCGTGCTCATGGCTCTAGCCTCCGACCGCCAAGCGCCTTGGTGAGGCCTTCGCTGAAGAGGTAGACGCCGACCACCGTGACCACCAGGGCGATACCCGGGATGATCGACAGCGACGGCGAGGAGCGCAGGATGTTCCGGCCCTCTGCAATCATCGAGCCCCAGGTGACCACGTTCGGATCGCCGAGGCCGAGGAAGGAAAGGGCGGCTTCGGTGAGGATCGCCGCTGCGACGATGATCGCGGACAGCGCCAGAACCGGTGGCAGGGCGTTGGGTAGGATTTCCCGGAAGGCGATTTCGGCCGGGTGCATGCCGATCACCCGGGCGGACGCGACATAGTCCCGCTCGCGGATGGAAAGCACCTGCGCCCGCGTCAGCCGCGCCGGATCAGCCCAGGCGCCGAGCGCGATCGCCAGCACCACGACCGGCACCGAGGCGCCGATGACACTGACGAAAGCGAGCGCCAGCAGGAAGCTCGGGACGATCTGGAAGGCGTCGACGACGCGCATCAGCCCCTCGTCGACCAGGCCGCCGGCAAAGCCGGCCGTCAGGCCGACGCATAGGCCGATGGCAATCGCCGCCAGCGCCGCCGCAAGGCCGACCGCCAGCGAGGTGCGGGTTCCGTGGAGGATGCCGGCCAGCACATCGCGGCCGAGCCGGTCGGTGCCGAGCGGAAAGGCGGGGTCGGTGAAGGGCGGCAGCAGCGCCCGGCCGGCGATGCGCAACGGATCGCCGAGGGACAGCATCGGCGCGAACAATGCCACGAGCACCAGAGCCGCCAGGATGCCGAGCCCGATCGCGCCTTCCGGCGTCCGGATGAGATCGCGAAGGAGCCTCATGAATTGGGCTCCGAGGCACCGACACGGGGGTCGAGGGCGGCATAAACGAGATCGACGAGGAGATTGACGCAGATGACCAGCACAGCGCTGACGACGATGATGCCCATCAGCAGCGGCGTATCGCGGCCGCTGACGGCCTCCTGCGCCAGCCGGCCGAAACCGGGAATGGCAAAAATGCTCTCGATGACGACGCTGCCGCCGAGCACGGCGGCCGATTGCAGGCCGAGCATGGTGACGAGCGGCAGAAGCGCATTGCGCGCCACATGGCGCAGCACGATGCGGCTGCGGGAGAGGCCCTTGGAGCGGGCGAACAGCACGAAATCCAGCGTCCAGGCCTCGGCCATGCCGGAGCGCATCACCCGCAGGAACAGCGCCATGTAGATCAGCGCCAGAGCGCCGACCGGCAGGACGAGGTGCCGGGCGATATCCATGGCGCGGGCAAGCCCGACTTTGCCGGAGGCGATCGTCTCGATACCCGAGGTCGGCAGCCAGCGGAGCTGCACGGCAAAGACGATGCTGAGCACCAGGCCCAGCCAGAAGCTGGGGATCGCGTAAAGAATGAGGGAACCGGTCGAAAGCACTCTGTCCCTTATACTTTCAGGCTTTGCACCGGCGACAATGCCGAGCGCGGAACCGAGCCCGAAGGAAAGTGCCGTGGCGCTGCCCATCAGCAGCAGGGTGTTTGGCAGGCGCTCAAGAATGAGGTCGAGAACCGGTCGTCCGAAAGCGACCGACCAGCCGAGATCGAGCCTCGCCAGCGACGAAAAATAGAGCCACAGCCGGGCGAGCATCGACTGGTCGAGACCATAGGCCTGCCGCAGCGACTGGGCGATGGTCGCGTCGCCACCGCCGATCGACAGGAGATAGGCATCCACCGCATCGCCGGAGGCGGATTCGAGCAGAAGGAAGGTCAGGACGATGACGATCAGCAGCACCGGAATGCTGCTGATCGCGCGACGTCGGATCAATCGAATGGCACGGTTCACGCCGGAAAGCGCCTCTGAATCGGATAGTCCGTCAAGCCTATCACGATTTCAGCGCGGTATCCGACCAGTTCGAGACTGCCCAGCGCGGATTGTTGGAGACGTTCGAAACCGTATCGCGCGCTACCGTGATGAAGCCCCATTCGGCGACGTTGATCAGCGGCAGGTCGGTGGCGACGATCTTCTGGAACTGCTTGTAAAGTTCCGTGCGGGCCGCAGTGTCGATAGTTTCGGAGGCCCGGCCGATGATGCCGTCGAGCTCCTTGTTCTCGTAGCCGCCCTGATTGGAGAAAGGCACGCCGGCCGGAATGCCGGACTGGACGAGAATAGTCGTCGAGATCGCCGGGTCGCCGCGGAAGACCGGTGGGCCGATGGCGAGATCGTAGTCGTGATCCGTATAGACCGCCTTCTGGTGGGCGGCGGAATCGGCATTGATGAGCTGCGCATCAATGCCGACGGCCGCCAGCGCCTGGCGCAGGTAGTCGCCAAACTGCTTGGTTTCGTTGAAATAGGGCGCGGGACGCAGTTTCAGCGAGAAGCGGGTGCCGCCCGCGCCCTTCTTGTAGCCGGCCTCGTCGAGCAGGGCGTTCGCCTTGGCGATGTCGAAAGCGTAGGTCGGCACGCTGGCATCGTAGAATTCCGGCGCGTTCTTCGGCACGGGGCCGGTGGAGGCAGCGGCGTAACCGAGGAAGATCGTGTCGACGACGAATTTCTTGTCGATCGCATGGGCGATCGCCTGGCGCACCTTGACGTCACCGAGCTCCTTGCGGCGATGGTTGATCTCGACAACGAGCTGGTAGGTCAGCGCCTCGTAGCCCTTGGAGATCACCTTGATGCCCGGCACCTTGGAGATGCGGGCGAGATCGGTGAGCGGCACGGCCGAGAAAGCGGCGAGTTGGATCTCTTCGGCTTCAAGCGCCGCGCCGGCGCCGGCGCGGTCCGGCAGGACGCGGAAGATGATCTCGTCGATCTTAGGTTCGCCCTTGCCCCAATAATCGGCGTTCTTGGTCAGGCGGTAATATTCGCCCGGCTTGTATTCTGTGAGTTTGAACGGACCGGTGCCGACCAGTTTCACATTGGCCGGATTGGTGGCGATGTCCGTGCCTTCATAAAGATGTTTCGGCACGACGCTGCTGACGACCGGCAGGGCGTTGCGGATCAGCTGCAGCGGCGTGGGCTTGGAGAACTTGAAGACCGCGGTCGTCGCGTCCGGCGTCTCGACGGCTTCGAGATTGGCGAAGACGAGGCGGCCGAGGTTCTGCAGCGGCTTCCAGATGCTGAGTGCCGAATAGGCGACGTCGGCCGAGGTGAACGGCTTGCCG
This sequence comes from Neorhizobium galegae bv. orientalis str. HAMBI 540, assembly GCF_000731315.1. Lineage (NCBI taxonomy): Bacteria > Pseudomonadati > Pseudomonadota > Alphaproteobacteria > Hyphomicrobiales > Rhizobiaceae > Neorhizobium > Neorhizobium galegae. The sequence goes on along the minus strand of NZ_HG938353.1, from coordinate 2,270,703 downwards.
TCATGCCATTTCACGCCCTCACGCAGCTTGAAAGTGACCGACTTACCGTCAGCCGAGCCTTCCCAGGAGGTTGCGAGGCGCGGCGCCAGGCCGTCCTTGCCATCGAAGGAGGCTTCTGCCAGCGGCTCGATCACCTTGCTGGCGATGAAGAACACTCCGTTCGAGGCGACGATCGCCGGGTTGAGGTTTTTAGGTTCGGAGTCTGCAGCGACGATCAGCCGGTTGCCGGCGCCCTGAGCAAGGGCGAAAGTCGGCAAAGCCGTCGAGGCGAGCAGTGTACCGCCCACCTGCAAAAGGGTCCGTCGGGATAGGTTGGCGATCGTCATTGCGCTCTCCTGCGTCCAGCCATTTTTCAGCATATTGCCAGCGAAAATGCTGGCCGCACAGGCAGGAAATTCCTCTGCGGGGCATTCGGGAACAAATTCTTGGATGCGCAGGGCTGTAAGGTGAATTTTCCGTTGCGCCATAAAGGTTTAGTGCCGTGTCTCCAGCTCGTCGCGAAGGGCGGCGAGGATCTCCGCTGCAAGCGGCGCATCGCCGACCGCGCGGGCGAGCGTCAGCCCGCCGACCATCTGGGACAGGACGACGATCGACTTGCGTCGCCTTTCTTCGTCGCCTTCGCCGTCGACGATCTCCTGCAGCAGCCGCAGGTGATTTTCGATGCCCTCGGCGAACACGGATTGCACCGCTTCGCCCTGGCGAGACGCATCGGCGCAGAGCGAGGCGAAGGTGCAGCCCTTGGCCCTGACGAGCAGGTTCGGCCGGGAAAGATACATGCCGGCGATCGCCTTGAGCGCCTTGCCGCGGGTGCGGTTGATCGTCTCCCGCCACAGGGTGATGTTGAGCGCCAGCGCCTGGCGCGTTGCCTCGGCCGCCAGGTCCACCTTGGATTTGAACTGGCCGTAAAATCCACCATGCGTCAGGCCCGCCGCCTTCATCAGGTCGGCGATGCCGATGCCGTCAAAGCCGTATTCGCGGAACAGTTCGCCCGCTTTCAACACCACGCGGGCGCGGTTCTCCTCGGCTTCCTGGCGGCTCACCTTCATCGTCTTCTCCTTCGAATACCTTGACTCTTATATTTGGATCGTCATTTAAAGGGGATAAATGATGATCAAAATTTAAATCGAGGTGAAACATGCCGGCAAGACCGAGCGACAGAATAGTGATCACCGGCATGGGCATGGTCTCGCCGCTTGCCAGCGGCGTGGAAGCCACCTGGAAACGCCTGATAGAGAGCCGCTCCGGTCTGCGCCGGCTTTCCGACGAGATGGTGCCGGATATCGACGCCAAGGTCGGCGGCGTCGTGCCCGGCATCGATGAGGACGAGTTCGGTTTCAATATCGACCTTGCGGTGCCGCACAAGGAGCGCAAGAAGATGGACCGTTTCATTGCATTTGCGCTTGAGGCTTCGCGGCAGGCACTGGAGCAGTCCGGCTGGATCGCCGATACGGACGACAAGCAGGACCGTACCGCGACGATCATCGCCTCCGGCATCGGCGGGTTCCATTCGATCGCCGAGGCGGTGCGTACGGTGGACGCGCGCGGCGCCGGCCGGCTTTCGCCCTTCACTGTCCCGTCCTTCCTCGTCAATCTCGCGGCCGGCCATGTCTCCATTCGCTACGGCTTCAAAGGTCCGATCGGCGCGCCGGTGACGGCTTGCGCGGCAAGCGTCCAGGCGATCGGCGACGGCGTGCGGATGATCAGGAGCGGCGAAGTCGACGTGGCGCTCTGCGGCGGCACCGAGGCCTGCATCAACCGGGTAGCGCTTGGTGGATTTGCGGCGGCACGTGGTCTCTCCACCGCCTTCAACGATACGCCTGAAAAGGCGTCGCGGCCGTTCGATGCCGCGCGCGACGGTTTCGTCATGGGCGAAGGCGCCGGCATCGTCATCATCGAAACGCTCGAACACGCGCTTGCGCGCGGCGCGACCCCGCTTGTCGAAGTGGTCGGTTACGGCACCAGCGCCGATGCCTATCACCTGACCGCTGGTCCGGCCGATGGTTCCGGCGCAAAAAGGGCGGTCCAGCGGGCACTGCAGATGGCAGGCCTTCAACCGGAAGCGATCGGTTATCTTAATGCGCATGCCACATCGACACCGGTGGGGGACGCGGGTGAGCTTGCGGCGATCAAATCCGTTTTCGGCACAAATAAAGGCCCGGCGATCTCCTCTACCAAATCGGCGACCGGCCATCTGCTCGGTGCCGCCGGCGGACTTGAGGCAATCATCACCGCACTGGCGCTGCGCGACGGCATATTGCCGCCGACGCTCAATCTCGAAGATCCCGATCCGCTCGCCGAAGGGCTCGATCTCATCGGCCCGCAGGCCCGTCACGCAGAGGTCGAATATGCGCTGTCCAACGGCTTCGGCTTCGGCGGTGTGAACGCCAGCGTCATCCTGCGCCGCTTCGACGAAAACGCAAACTAGGAGAACCATCATGTCCGAAGTCGTCATCGTCCAGCCGGTCCGCACCGCGATCGGCAAATATAACGGTTCTCTCGCCGGCATCCCGGCGGTCGATCTCGGCGCCGCGGTGATCCGTGAGACGATCGCGCGATCCGGCCTTGATGCCGCCGAGGTGGCCTCGGTCACCATGGGCAATGTCGTTCAGGCAGGAAACAAAATGAACCCAGCGCGGCAGGCGGCGATCCATGGCGGCCTGCCGGTCTCGGTGCCGGCCGTCACGGTCAACCGCGTCTGCGGTTCCGGTGTCGAGGCGATCGCCAGTGCGGCCAAGGATATCTGGCTCGATCATGCCAAGGCGGCCATCGCCGGCGGCATGGAGAACATGGACCGCGCGCCCTACCTGATGAGTGGCGGCCGCTGGGGGTATCGCATGGGCCATGCGGAAATCTTCGACAGCATGCTGCTCGACGGGCTGCACGATGCGTTTTCGGACAGACATTCCGGCTGGCACACGGAGGACATGATTGCCTCGCAGCAGATCAGCCGCGCGGATCAGGATCGCTGGGCGGCACGTTCGCAGCAGCGTTTCAGCGCCGCTCAGGCCGAGGGCAGGTTCGCTGCCGAGATCGTCGGCATCGACCTTCCGGTGAAGGGCAGCGTGAAGAGTTTTGCCGTCGATGAAACCCCAAGGCCGGATACCACGATAGAGGCGCTTGCCAAACTGAAGCCAGCCTTCCGCGACGACGGCACGATCACCGCCGGCAATGCACCCGGCCTCAACAGCGGTGCGGCGGCGATGATCGTCGCGGATCGGGCCTTTGCCGAAGCCAAGGGCCTGCGCCCGATGGCGCGGCTGGTATCCTATGGCGTCGCCGCGGTCGAACCCGGCATGTTCGCGCTTGGGCCGATCCCGGCCGTCAACCAGGCGCTGGAGCGTGCCGGCTGGGCGATCGGCGATATCGAGCGGATCGAGATCAACGAGGCCTATGCGGCGGTACCGCTTGCGGTCCTGAAAGGGCTCGGCCTGCCGGAGGATATCGCCAATGTCGAAGGCGGCGCGGTGGCGCACGGTCATCCGATCGGCGCCACCGGCGCCATCCTGACGACGCGGCTTCTGCATTCGATGCAGCGCGACGGCCTGAAGCGCGGTGTGGTGACGCTCTGCATCGGCGGCGGCCAGGGCATTGCGCTGGCGCTGGAAATGATCTGATCGGAGCAGCAAAAAGCGCGGCAAGAGGGATTGCCGCGCTTTCCGTCTATCCAGGCAGAGAGGACCTTTTCGGATAGAGCTTGGTTTATTCAGATCTCGACGACGACGTAGTCCTCATCGATGGAGACCGGAAAGGTTTCGGCCTGATAAGGACCTTCCGTCAGCGCTCCGCCCTTGGCGACGGAAACGTCGAAACTCTTGACACGCGTCCGGGCCGGGTCGCACCAGGACTTTCCGGTGCGGATGTCGAATTCCCAGCCGTGCCAGGGGCAACGGATGAGTTCTCCGTGCCGCGTCATGCGGACCTTTCCGGGCTCGTCCGCTTCGGCCAGCCCCACGACCTGGCCGCGGCAGAGGTCGGCGCCTTCGTGCGGGCAGCGGTTGGCAATGGCGAAGAACTCGCCCTTGACGTTGAAGAGGGCAATGTCGCGGCCTGCGACCTTCACCAGCTTGGACTTGCCGATGTCGAGTTCGTCGACCTTGGCGATGACATGACGGGCCATTCTCTATTTCAATCCATCGATACTGATTGCGTTTCCGGAAGAGCTGATCTTGTCTTCAATTCAGGGCAGGCGGTAGACGCGCTTCGCATTATCGCGAAAGATCTGCGCGCGCTCGGTCGGCGACAGCGGCACCTTGAAGGCGTAGCGCGGATCGTCGAAATCCCAGTGCGGATAATCGGTCGAGAACATCAGCCGGTCGGTGCCGACCCAACGCAGCGTGTCGAGCAGGTGGCGGTTGTTTTCCGGCTCCTCGATCGGCTGAGTGGTGAACCAGACGTTTTCGCGGATATATTCTGACGGCGGCCGCTTCACATGCGGGACCTCCGAGCGCATCCGTTCCCACTGCTTGTCAAGGCGCCACATCAGCGGCGCCGCCCATGCGAAACCGCCTTCGACGACGACCAGTTTCAGCTTCGGGAAGCGTTCGAAGGCGCCCTCGAAGACCATGCTGGTGACGACGCTCTGCAGGCTGTGCGAGAAGGCATAGTGTTCCTCGATATAGAAGTTCAGCCAGCCGGCGCCGCTGTTGGCGTGCTGGCCGTAGGCGGCGGAATGCATGCCGATCGGCATGTCGTAATGTTCGGCGGCCTCGTAGATCGGCCAGTAGCGCCGGCGGCCGGCCGGCTCGATGGTGCGCGGCGGAATGGCGATCTGGGCAAAACTCTTATCACCGATGCGCGCTTCGATTTCGGCAAGCGCCGCCGGCACGTCTTCCTGGGTGACGGAGATTGAGGCTTTCAGGCGCGGGTCGGGGCCTGTCCATTTGTCGAGCTGCCAGTCGTTGACGGCGGCGCACATGGCAGCACCCAGTTCCTGGTTCAATGTCGACGAACCGGCGGCCAGCGGCTGCAGGATGCCGTATTCGATGCCGAGCGGGTCGAGCAGCTGTTCCTGCAGAAAGGCAAGGTCGGAGGCCGGTGGTCCGCCGTTCGGCGGCCAGGCGTCGCGGCGCATGCCGTTGCCGGGCGTCATGCGCGGATAGGGCAGGGTTCCGACGACCGGATTGGCGCTACGCTGGCCGTAATCGGCGAGATGGTCACGCCAGCGAACGGGCAGGAATTTCGCAAGTTCGGCGGGCGAACCGAAGGCCGGATGGATATCGCAGTCGACGATCCCGAGCTTGGCGTCTGCTTTGGCGTCCTTGTCCAGAACGGCATGGTCCATGGCTTAGTCCTCCAGTCGCGGATAGGTGGCGAGCGCATTGTCCCGAACCAGCCGGTCGATCAGGCGTTCCGGGAAACCGGCGGGGATCGCGGCATCGCCCTCGAATTGCGCATGCGGATAGTCGGTCGAGAAGAGCAGCATGTCGTCGCAATCGAGATGCTCGATGATGCGTTCCAGTTCGGCCGGATCGCGCGGCGCATCGAAGGGCTGCGTCGTCATGCGGATCTGGCGGCGGACGAGGGCCGACGGCGGCTCCTTCACCCAGGGGATCTCGATGCGGGCGCCGCGCCAGTCCTTGCTCATCCGCCACATCTGGCCGGGCAGCCAGGAGACGCCGGATTCGATCAGCACGATCTTCATGTCGGGGAATTTGCCGAGCACGCCTTCGGCGACGAAACTGCCGACCTGGGTAGCAAAACCCTGGACCTGGTGGACGTAATCCTCGGCGAGATAGGAGAGGAAACCGCTCTGGCTCGGCGCGTGGCGGTAGGCGCTGCCGGCATGCACGCCGAGCGCGAAGCCATGCCGCTGGGCCGCTTCGTAGACCGGCCAGTAGATGCGGCGGCCGAGCGGCATCTCGCCCATGCAGAGCGTCAGCACCTGCACGAAACGCTTGTCATCGGCGAAGCGCTCGATCTCCTCGACGGCGGCTTCCGGGTTCTGCATCGGCAGCACCAGGGAGGCACGCAGGCGCGGGTCGCGGTCCAGCCATTCCGCCTTCAGCCAGTCGTTGGTGGCGCGGCAGACGGCGGTGGCGAGATAGGGATCGTAGATCGCGTGCACGGCGGTGACGCAGTTGAGGATCGCGTATTTGAGACCGTAGGGATCGAGCAGGTTCTTGCGGAGCTTTTCAACGCCCTTGCCTTCCGTCGCCTTCCAGTCCTCCCGGAAGAAGGGCTTGGTGCGTGTCGGGAAATTGGTGAGTTCCAGACGGTCGACATCGCGCGTCGTGACGATCTCGCGCCAGTATTCGTCGAAATAGGGTAGAAGATCCTCGCGCAGCGGCGCGTCCGGATGAACGTCACAATCGATCGCGCCCAATTGCGAAAGCACAGGGCGCTGCTGGGTCACAGCAGTATCCACCGCTTAAAACCTCCCTTGTCTGTCGGCCCGACCGCTCGTTTCGCGGCGTACCTGAACCTCACTCCCGGGCGGCACGTCGACAGACGGTGGCCACCCTCGCATCACCGATGCGTTTCCTCGATTTGGGAGGGTAAGCGGCACAGGAAGCCAAGAGAATATGCTTTTTCATCGTAGCGGCTTTCTCGATTCGAGAAAGCCAAAGGGCTTTCAGCTTTTCTTCCCAGGCAAAAGTGCCACGCTCAAGCGGCGCGGTCGCCGATCACCAGAGCCGTGTGCATATGGATACGCAGCCATTCCATCAGCGCGCGCACGGTCGGTTTGCGCGCCTGGGTTTGGGGGATGAGCGCCTTCAGCCAGAGCTCCGCCACGGGAAAGTCCGGCAGCAACTCGATCAGCCTGCCGCTCCGGATCGATTCCTCCGCTACGTAGCTCGCCACCATGGCGACGCCACGGCCCCGGAGCGCCAGGTCGTGCAGGATTTGGGTATCGTTGGCGCTGAAGGCGGAGCGCACCTCGACATCGATCGGGCCGCCGGGGCTCAGGAACGACCAGGTCGAGCCGGTCGCGTGGAAGGTAAGGCAGATATGATCGACGAGGTCGCGCGGATGTTTCGGCAGGCCGCGGTTTTCGAGATAGTCGGGAGCGGCGCAGAGTTTTCGCGGGTAGGGACAGAGCGGCTCGTCGATGACATTCGAATAGGAGGCAGGCAGGGCGCCGAGCGCGATATCGTATCCCTCTTCCGCCGGATTGACCGAACGGTCGACCAGCGCAAGGTCCATGGTGACGTTCGGATTCTCCTGCTGGAAATCGCTGAGGATGCGGGCGAGGAAGGCGATCGTCACCGTCGTCGGCGCCTTTATCCTCAAATGTCCCTCGATCCGCTGGGCGACGGCCGCCGCTCCGCTGATGGCATCGTCGATCTCCTTGACCAGCGATTGGTAGCGGGGCAGGTAGCGTTCGCCGACCTCCGTCAGGATAATCTGGCGGGTCGAGCGGATGAAGAGTTTCACCCGCATCTGGTCCTCCAACCGGCTGACGCGTTTCGTCACGACCGAGGGTGCGACGCCGAGATGACGGCCCGCCGCCGAAAAGCTGCCGGACCGGGCAACGGCTAGAAACGTGCGGATATTGATAAGCGTATCCAATGTCTTAGGTCTCCCATGCCGCCCTGTCGAGTGGCCCTCCGCGTAAACGGTAGCACAATTCATCTTTCTATTTTCGAGAAAAGTGAATGTAAAAAAATGGTGCTTTTCCCCTGCACGGGAAAAGGTCAATCTAACAGATGAGGGAATTCCGATGCCGGGTGGCATTACCGCGACTGGCAGGGAGAGCCGGCGCAGATCGGAGTTCAAAAAGGGAGTTCGCAGTTGGCCAAGGCCAATCCCGTCCAAACCGAAGGCCCAGATGTTCCGCATCATGCGATGCTTATCAGGGACCTTGTCAATTGCAGGGCGCGCGCCAGATCGTTCCGAAGCGATAGGTGAGCCGTCGGGATTGAGTAGCTGTTCGGGAAAGCGGCACCGCTTGCGGTGAAAAGGGAGATTGCGGTCGGTGGCCGCTGAAATTTTTGAGCGTCGAGTGCCGGGATCAGGTCCCGGGCGCGATGCTCGATCGTCGGTTCCAGGGAGGAGAGACACGTGACGACAAACACATTCATGACTTCGGCCATTCAAAAATGGTCGCGCCGGTTTTTCATGGCGGCTGCGGGCAGCCTTGCCATCTCGGCAGCGGCCGGCCTGCCTGCCTTCGCGCAGGATGCCGAATGGCAGAAGGTGATCGACGCGGGCAAGAAGGAGGGCTCGCTCGTCCTCTATACCGCGCTCGTCGGCCAGCCGAGCACCAAGCAGATCGCCGAGGCCTTCACCAAGCAATACGGAATTTCCGTCGAAGTGCTTGAAGCGCGCGCCTCCGAAATCCGCGAACGCGTCCGCGTCGAGCAGGCCGCTGGCCGCTTCGCCGCCGACGTGATGTTCACCAGCGAAGGGCAGACCATGCTCTACGACAAGGAGGACAAGTCCGTCGATCCGCTGCCGGTGACCCCGAATTCGCAAAAGATCGGCGACAAGTTCAAGCTCAAGGTGCCGATGGCCTCGGTCATGACCATTCCCTACGGGATCATGATCAATACCGGCCTCGTGAAGCCTGCGGACGAGCCGAAGAGCTGGAAAGACGTTGCCGATCCCAAATGGCAGGGCAAGATCCTGTCCGATGATCCGCGTGCGATCGGTGCCGGCTACCTCTGGTTCTTCTCGACCTATGACAGGATTGGCGAGGACTATGTGAAGAAGGTCGCGAGCCAGAAGCTCGTCTTCACCCGCGACCAGCGCGAATCGCAGCGCCGCACCGCACGCGGCGAATATTCGATCTACATGCCGGTCATCATGACCGATTTCTCGGATCTGAAGGGGTTGCCGGTCAAGTTCATCATTCCGGAGGAGGGCGTTCCTTACGTTCTTTACGGCAACGTCATGCTCAAGAAGGCTCCGCACCCGAACGCCGCCAAACTCTATCTCGATTTCATGCAGGGCCCGGTCGTGCAGAAAATCTATGCGAGCCTCGGCTACGGTCCCGTCCTTTCCGGCATGACCGAAGGCCTGCCGGCGGACGTCAAAGCGATTTCCGAAGCCAAGCTCTACGGCACGACGGACACCACCCGCCAGAACGAGATGCTGGCCAAGTCCAAGGACATCTTCAAGTAAGCCTCCCAGGCCGCTGCCGGTCCGATGTTCGGGCCGGCGGTGCCGTTTTTCATACCCGGAGCCGCGAGGATCCCATGACGATTATCCACAATCGCCCCCTAGACGACATCGCCGAAACTGCGCCGACGATTGCCGGCAATGCTTTCACGCGCGCCTTTTCGGGCGGATCGCTGTGGCGTCTGATCGGCATGCTGGTGCTGATCCTGATCCTCGGCTTCCTGACCATCTATCCGCTCGCCATGCTGCTTTACGGCAGCCTGCATTCCACCCCGCCCGGCATGGCCGGGGAGTTCAATCTGAACGGCTACCGCTCGATCATGACCACCCAGAACCTCATCGTTCTGGCCAACACGATCGGCATATCGCTTGCCAAGACCATACCGTCGCTGACGATCGCGGTGTTTCTCGCCTGGATCGTCGCGCGCACCGACACGCCGTTCCGCGGCACGCTGGAAGTGCTGATCACGCTGCCGTTCTTCATTCCGCCGATCCTGACCGCGATGGCCTGGGGCATGCTCGCCAACCCGCAGGTGGGCGTCATCAACATGGTCTGGCGCTGGGCAACCGGCGCGACCGATCCGCTCGTCAACATCTATTCCTATGGAGGCGTCATCTGGCACATGTGCCAGTATTCGATCCCGTTCCTGTTCCTGTTCATGGTCGACGCGTTCCGGGCAATGGACCCGTCGCTCGAGGAATCGAGCCGCATGTGCGGCGCCTCGCGCTGGACGACCTTCCGCAAGATCACCCTGCTCCTGATGCTGCCGGTGCTGACCAGCTCGTTCATGCTGAGCTTCATCAAGGGCATCGAGACCTTCGAGTCGGCGCTGTTCTTCGGTCTGCCCGCAGGCATCAAGGTGATCACCACCGACATCTACGAGTCGATCAACCACCGCGCGACGCCCGACTACCAGTACGCGACGTCGCTTTCCTTCGCGATCATGGGGCTGATGTTCCTGCTCGTCATCTGGCAGTGGTGGATGCTGCGCGGCAAGAGTTTCCAGACCGTCACCGGCAAGGGGTTTCGCCCAAGCGTCATGGAACTCGGCCCCTGGCGCTGGGTTACCTTCGCCTTCTGTGTGCTGTTCTTCTTCATCACGGTGGTGTTGCCGATCGGACAGCTGATGCTCGGCTCGTTTTTCCGCTTCTTCGGCTTCTACACCTACGACATGCTGACGCTGGAGCACTACAGGGCCGTCTTCGCCAACAGCGAATTCTGGCGGGCGGTCCGCAATACGATGGTGCTCGGCCTGCTCGGCGCCACCGCGACCATGGCGCTCGGCGCGATCGTCGCCTACATCTCGGTGCGCACCCGCTGGCGCGGTCGCAACCTGATCGACAGCATGGCCTGGCTTCCGTGGATGATGCCGGGCATGGTGCTCGGCGTCGGTTTCCTCTGGGCGTTTGCGATGCTGCCGGGACCGATCCCGATCTATGGCACCATCTGGGCGCTGCTGCTTGCCTATATCGCGCTCGGCACGCCGGTCTCCGTGCGGGTGATGACCGGTGCCTATCACCAGCTTTCCTATGATCTGGAAGAATGTTCGCGCGTCCACGGCGCGAGCTGGTTCCAGACCATGTGGCGGATCATGGTGGCGCTTGCCTGGCCGGCCTTCGCCGTCGGCTGGGTGCTGACCTTCTTCGGCATCATGCGCGAGCTGTCGGCGTCGATCCTTCTCTATTCGGTGGGATCGGAAACGCTGGCGGTCGTGCTGATGAAGCTCTGGGCCAACGGCAATGCCGAACAGGTGAGCGTCATCGGCTTGATGATGATGCTCCTGGTCATCGTGTTCCGCTGGGTGCAGCTCAGCTTCATCAAATCGCGCATCAGCAAGCTTTAGGCTTCACGCCCGGCGGCTGCGGCCGCCGGCCGATTTTTGGTTGTCGTTTAAGCGGATTCTGGCATCCGCTCCGAAAGGAAGAGAAATATGGCTTCGGTGACGCTCGAAAACGTGAGCCGCATGTATGGCGCGGTAACGGCCGTGGACAATGTGAACCTGAAGATCAAGAGCGGCGAATTCGTCACGCTGCTCGGGCCGTCGGGCTGCGGCAAGACGACGACGCTGCGCATGGTGGCCGGCCTTGAGAAAAATACCGGCGGCCGCATTGCGATCGGCGACAATGTCGTGTCGGATTCGGAGAAGGGCTATTTCGTGCCCTCCGAACGGCGCCGCCTCGGCATGGTCTTCCAGTCCTATGCGATCTGGCCGCATATGACGGTGTTCGACAACGTCGCCTATCCCTTGCGCATCCGTCGCCGCCCGGACAAGGAAATCAACGATCGCGTCATGAACGCGCTGCGCCTCGTCGAGATGGAGCAATATGCCGAGCGTCCGTCGCCGGCACTGTCCGGCGGCCAGCAGCAGCGCGTGGCGATCGCCCGTGCGCTGGTGTTCGAGCCGGAAGTGCTGCTGCTCGACGAGCCGCTCTCCAACCTCGACGCGCGCCTGCGCACCCAGATGGGCGACGATTTCCGCGCGCTGCAGCAGCGCCTGAAGATCACCGCGCTCTACGTCACCCACGACCAGGCGGAAGCCATGGCGCTGTCCGACCGGGTGGTCGTCATGCATGGCGGCAAGATCCTGCAGGTCGGCGCGCCGGAAGAGATCTACCGCCGGCCGGAAAACCGGCAGGTCGCCGCCTTCTTCGGAACGCCCAACCTTTTGAACGCCACGGTCAAGGACTGCCGTCCGAATGGCGGGCAATATTTCAAGCTCTCGGTCGAAGGCCAGGGCTGGTCCGGCGACTGTCATGCGGCAACTGAAATGCCGAAGGGTGCGGATGTCACGGTGATGGTCCGCCCGGAAAACCTGCATGTCCGCGATGCGGGCCAGGTGAACGGCGATCTCTCCTGGTCGGGCGAGGTTTCGCAGGCAATCTTCCGTGGTTCGCATCGCTCGATCATGGTGAAGACCCCGGCGCAGACGCTGCATGTCGAGGCCTCGTCGCTTTCGAACGTCGATATCGGCCGCCCGGTGACGGTCGCCGCACCCGTGGAGGCTGCCTGGGCCGTGCGGAACTGATCGTTCCCGGCTGCCCGGGCCTGTCCGGACTGGGCCCAAGCGTCCAATAGGGAAAACTTGCGTTTTGTCGCAGATATTCAATATTGAGCGATGTTCCGGGCCGTCCTTTCTGGCCCGGCGCAATCCGCATTTCGATATGGCGCAGGTGAGGCCCAAGCATGACCACAGGCACCCGACCCCCGAACCCTCCCGGGCCTGAGAAGCAGGAAACCCGCCAGCAGCACGTGATCGACAAGCTCAGGACCTGGGCGAGCGACGGCACGATCGATCCGCGCAAGAAGCTGTCCGAATCCGGGCTTGCCGAAGCGCTCGGCGTGTCGCGCACGCCGATCCGGCATGCGCTGGCCGTACTCGTCGAAGAGGGCGTGCTGCAGCGGGTCGGCGCCCGCGGATATCGGGTCAGGGCCTACAAGGTTGCCGATGTGATCGAGGCGATCGAGCTGCGTTCGATGATCGAAGGTTATGCGGCCAAGAAGATCGCCAGCGAAGGCCCGTCGCCGACGCTGGTGGCGGAACTCAAGGATTGCCTGCGGGAAGGTGACGACATCTTCGAGAACGGCGGTATCGACGATCCCGTCAACGAGGGGCGCTATGCGGCGATGAACCTGCGTTTCCACACGCTGATCACCGAGGCCGGCGGCGGAAACCTGCTGCACCAGCTCACCAGCCTTTTCGACCGCGTGCCGTTCGGCGCACCGGATTCGATCCGCTTCGACAACATCACCCGCAAGGAGCGGGCGCAGCATCTTCACTACGCGCACTGGCAGCACCATCACATGGTCTCGGCGCTGATCGCCCGTGACGGCGCCCGTGCCGAAAGCCTTTTCCGCGAGCATGGGGAAGGGGTGAAGATCAGCCTCGGCATCAGCAAGGGGCTTTTTGCGATCGACGGTTCGCGCATCCTGCCGATCTTCGACCTCGATAGTCCCGCCGGTCATATCAATGGCCTGATGCAAGACGAAAACGAAGACTAGGAACGTTTGCAGGCGCCGAAGCGATTCACTTTGGGATCCCAAAATACCGATTTGGTTCGGGGATGGTGGCAATCCGGATCCAGTTTGTTTTTCCGCACCGCATCAATTATCACCATATATTATGCCAACGGCACAATTCTAATGGGCTGTCGCGGCACTTTTGGCGGGGCGGCCAAAATCGGGTATTGTATCCCAAAAATGATTGCTCTATGAATTGCTTCGACCGGGAGGAGGCCTCGATTTCCGCCAAGCCGTCGAGGCGAGGTTCGAGAACCGGGCTGTTGGGAGGAGATGGCGGGAGGAGACCGCTGACCCTCAATTGCATGAGACATCTTGAGACGATGCATATCGTATCCCGAACCGGCTTTGCCGGGGGGCGGCATGCAGGAGAGCAACCGAGGGAAGGTTAAGAAAATGCCGAAGAATCTGACCCAGATCCTGAAAGAGAAGGGCAATACTGTCGAGATGCTGCGCAATTCGCGCATCGGCATGTATATCTATCCGGTCGTCGCGCCGGAATTTTCGAACTGGCGCACCGAGCAGATGGCATGGCGCCATTCGGCGGTCCTGTTCGACCAGTCACATCACATGGACGAGCTGATCGTCGAGGGCCCGGATGCTTCCAAGTTCCTGGAAAGCCTGGCGATCAACAGCTTTGCCAATTTCGGCGTCGACCGCGCCAAGCACTATGTTCCGGTGACGCCTGCCGGACACGTCATCGGCGACATGATCATCTTCCGCGAGCGTGATGACAAGTTCGTGCTTGTCGGCCGTGCGCCGACCGCCAACTGGCTGCGCTACAACGCTTCGCTCGGCAAGCACGACGTCAAGCTTACCCACGACCCGCGTTCGCCTTCGCGCCCGGACGGCAAGGAAGTCAACCGCGTTCATTACCGCTTCCAGATCCAGGGCCCGGACGCTCCGAAGATCTTTGAAAAGATGAATGGCGGCCCGATCCCCGACATCAAGTTCTTCCATGTCGACTGGATCAATATCGGCTCCAAGAAGGTCCAGGCCCTGCGCCACGGCATGGCCGGTGCTCCGGGTCTCGAAGTCTGGGGTCCCTATGCCGAGAAGGACGAGGTCCGCGAGATCATCGTCAAGGCCGCCAAGGATGCGGGCGTCGATCTCTACCTCGTCGGTGCGCGCGCCTATTCCACCAACACGCTGGAATCCGGCTGGATTCCGTCGCCGCTGCCGGGCATCTACACCGGCGCAGAACTGCAGGGTTATCGCGACTGGTTAACGGAAGACAGCTATGAAGCGACCGGCTCGATCGGCGGCAGCCTCGTCTCCGAGAATATCGAAGACTACTACGTCAACCCGTACGAGCTCGGCTACGGCATCTACGTCAAGTTCGACCACGATTTCGTCGGCCGTGAGGCGCTCGAAAAGATGAAGTCGCAGCCGCAGCGCAAGAAGGTCACCTTCGAGTGGAACGCGGAAGACGTGATGAAGGTCATCGCCTCGAACTTCGTGCCGGGCGGTGAAGCCTACAAGTGGATCGACCTGCCGCAGCCGAACTATGCGTCTTCGAGCGCCGACAAGATCATGCATGGCGACAAGGTCGTCGGCATGTCGATGTTCAACGGCTACAGCTATAACGAACGCTGCATGCTGTCGCTCGGCATCGTCGATGCCGACGTGCAGGAAGGCGACGTCCTGACGCTGATCTGGGGCGAGCCGAACGGCGGCACGGGCAAGACCTCGATCGAAAAGGGCCACAAGCAGGCCGAGATCCGCGTCCGCGTCTCGCCCACCCCTTATGCGGCCGAAGCCCGTGAAAACTATGCCGAAAGCTGGCGCACCAAGAAGGTCTGATATCCTCCCAGGATACGACATGAGAACGGCGCCTTCGGGCGCCGTTTTTTGTTGGTGGAGGGTCGCTGCCGCCGCTGTGATGCTGACGCGGAGAATTAAGAACTTCCTCATTCCTGCGCTGGGTCACAGGAATCCAGCCACCGCGCGTCTGCGCGGTGAAAAGAATCCCTTGCGCTCAAGGACTTGAGCGTGCTGGATTCCAGTGACAAGCACAGGGATGAGGGAGAGCAATGGCATTGTCTCTCACCCTGCATCCCCCATCTTGCCCGGGTTCATGATCCCCAGCGGATCCAGCGCCGCCTTGATGCGTTTCATCACGTCCACCGCCTTGCCGTGCTCCTTGCGCATGAATTTGAGCTTGGCGATGCCGATGCCGTGTTCGCCGCTCGCCGTGCCGCCGACGGCGAGTGCGCGTTCGACGACGCGATCGGCCATCTCGTCGGCTTCCTTCAGATGCTCTGGATTGTTCGGGTCTATCAGGTAGGCGGTGTGGAAATTGCCGTCGCCGACATGGCCGATGATCTGGCCCTTCAGCGACGAAGCATCGATATCGGCACGCGCCGCGACGATGCTTTCGGCAAGCCTGGAGATCGGCACGCAGATGTCGCCGGTATAGAGCTCAAAGCCGGGAATGATCGCCTTGGTCGCCCAGTAGAGATCGTGGCGGGCCTGCCAGAGTTTGGCGCGCTCGTCGGCATCCGCGGTCCAGCGGAAGGAGATCGCGTCATGGCCCTTGGTGATCTCCTCGACGAGTTGGGCTTGTTCCTTCACCCAGGCCTCGGTGCCGTGGAACTCGAAAAACAGGGTGGGGGCGACCGGCAGGCCGAGCTTCGAATAGTTGTTGGTCGAGGCGATCGCCACCTCGTCCAGGAATTCGACGCGGGCGACCGGGATGCCGTATTGCACCGCCTCGATCACCGCTTCGACGGCGTTGGCGACCGTCGGGAAGGAGCAGATCGCCGACGAGATGGCTTCCGGGATCGGATGCAGGCGGACCGTCAATTCGGTGATGACGCCGAGCGTGCCCTCCGAGCCGACGAAGAGATGCGTCAGGTCGTAACCCGACGAGGATTTTCTGGCCCGCGATCCAGTCTGGATGGCCTCGCCGTCCGGTGTCACCACCCGGAGAGCCAGCACGTTTTCGCGCATCGTGCCGTAGCGCACCGAAGTGGTGCCGCTGCCGCGGGTCGATGCCATGCCGCCGATCGAGGCATCGGCGCCGGGGTCCACCGAGAACATCAGGCCGGTTTCGCGCAGGTCCACATTCAGCTGCTTGCGGGTGACGCCGGGCTGCACGACGGCGAGCAGATCTTCCGGCCGAATCTCGACGATCCTGTTCATCTCGCGGGTATCGAGCGAAATGCCGCCGCGGATCGGGATCGTATGACCTTCCATCGAGGAACCCGCGCCGAAGGGCACGACCGGTACGCCATGCGCCGCACAGGCTGAGACGATCGCCTGGACTTCTTCCTCGGTGCGTGGAAAGACGACTGCATCGGGCAGGTGAGGGGCAAGCCGCGAGGTGTCGTGGCTGTGATGTTCGCGCACGGAGGCCGACGTCACCAGCCTGTCGCCGAGCAGGCCCTTGAGTTGCGCAATCGCCTTGCTGACCGGTGTGACGAGATCATCCATGTGTTTTTCCTCCCCAGTGTCCTGATGATGATTTGAATATCCGCGTCCAAGGCTCATTCCGGGCGTGCCGACCAAGGGTGATCGGGGCCGGCTCGCAAGAAGAGCCTACGTTCCGCTACACGGTTTTGAACGCCTAGACCGTATCCCAATCGATCGGCCGAAGGATTCTCGCGGCCGAACGTTTTCTCCCGTAGATCCGATCTCCCGGTTCCGCTCCGCCGCCGCATTCCATCCTCCGTGTATGCATGGCAGGTGCATTGCGACATTCTAGACGGTTTGAAGCTGGGGTGAAGAGCCCGCGGGAAAAATCTCAGGCGACCTGATTTTTTGTATCCCAAACCGAAATGGATGCTTGTCGTTCCGGCCTGGATGTGTTGAAATTCGGATGCTCGGGTAGGTGATGTCAGGAGGAGGGCGTCACCTTGGGAGACCGGGCATGGGAGGAAATCGGTGTATACACGACTGTTCAAGACAGTTGCGACTGCCATGGACATGGCAGGTTCGGTTTCGGCCGCGGAGATGGCGCAGCCTGATCTCCGCAGGTCCTTTGACGCATCGCTGGCAGGCGGGCTTTCCGCATCCGGCAGTTGCGCCCCTTCACGGAATTTCCGACGACCTTGTCGATCCGCCAGCGAGCTAAGTCTCCACGCGGATTGATAGCGATATTCGCCGGCCGGAACGGGAAGGGAGCCCTCCGGTCTCTGATCTCAAAGGGAGGAGAAACACATGACACTGAAGGCATTGCTTGCTTCGGCCTGCCTCGCGGCGCTGACTGCGTCCGCGCTGACCACGACTGCACGGGCCGCCGATGTGGAACTGACATTGTCGCACTGGGTGCCGGCCACCCATGCGCTGCAGCCGGGCGGCATGGAGATCTGGGCGAAATCGATCAGCGACGCTTCCGGCGGGCGCATCAAGATCACCATATACCCGGCCTCGCAGCTGGGTGCTGCGCCTGACCATTACGACATGGCGCGCGACGGCATCGTCGATATCGGCTTCATCAATCCGGGCTATCAGCCGGGCCGTTTCCCGATCATCGCAGCGGGCGAAATCCCGTTCCTGATCTCGAATGCCAAGGGCGGTTCGCGGGCGCTCGACGAATGGTACACCCAGTATGCCGCCAAGGAGATGAAGGACGTCCAGTTCTGCATGGCGATCGTTCATGATCCGGGCACGCTGCATGGCACCAAGGGACCGATCCAGGTTCCCGCCGACCTCAAGGGCAAGAACATCCGCCCGGCGCACGCTACCATGGCACGGCTGGTCAATTCGCTCGGCGCGGCCTCCGTTCAGGTTCCGGCCGGCGACATGCGCGAGCTGATCTCCAAGGGCGCCGCCGACATGACGGCCTCCCCGTGGAACTCGATCTACACGTTCGGCCTGCAGGACGTCACCAAGCACCATCTCGATCTGCCCTTCTACGTCACGACCTTCGCCTTCGTGATGAACAAGGCCAAGATCGATGGCCTGTCGCCTGCCGACCGCAAGGTGATCAACGACCATTGCACGCCCGACTGGGCGGAGAAGATGGCCTCCAAATGGGCGGATGCGGAAGCCGCCGGCCGCCAGAAGATGATCGATGCGGGCGGCCACACCCTCTACAAGCCGACAGCGGACGAAGTCGGCCTCTGGAAGAAGGCGACAGCCTCGCTGCAGGGCGAATGGGAAACCTCTGCCACCAAGGCCGGTGTCGACGCCAAGGCTGCCTGGGCAGGCCTCGGCGAGACGCTGAGGAAGTACAATGCCGACGTGAAGTGACGATCTATCGAGATCCAGCCGGGCGGGCGTTTCGGCGCCCGCCCTTCCCATCATCCGTATTTCGAGCTTAGACATGACCCGATATCTCGAACGCTTCACCGAAGCAGTCGATATGATCGCCGGCCTCCTATTGGGGCTGTGCACGATCCTGATCGTCGTCTCCACCATCGGCCGCTATATTTTTTCCTGGGCGATCCCGGACAGTTTCGACCTGTCCCGCTACCTGATCGGCGCCTGCATGATGTGGGGTTTCGCCTCGATCGGTTATCGCGGCGGCCATATCGCGGTCGATCTGCTCTATGAGCCGCTCGGGCCGAAGGGTCGTCGGGTCCTCGATTTCATCGCCTGGAGCACACTGCTCGCCTTCACGGCCATGCTCGCCTACATGATGTTCTTCCGCCTGACGAGTGCTTACAACAGTAATGAAACCACCTTCGATCTGCGGATACCGGTCTGGCCGCTCATCGGCCTGATCTGGCTCGGCTGCGCCTCCGCCGTCGTCACCACGGCGGTCGTTCCTTTCCTGCGGCGCGAGGCCGAGGAACCCAATCCGCTCGAGGGGCATGGCGTATGAACACCGCTGATCTCGTTGCCATTGGCGGCTTTGTCGCCATGTTCGTGCTGATGGGCCTGCGCGTGCCGCTCGGCGTCTCGATGGGTCTTGTCGGGGTCTTCGGGTTTGCTGCCATGCGCGGCATCTCGCCGGCGCTCAACCTTTTGACGACCTCGCCGATCCGGGTCATCACCGATTTCAATCTGACGCTGGTGCCGTTCTTCATCTTGATGGGCGTCTTTGCCACCAATTCCGGCATGTCACGGGAGTTGTTCAGGACCGGCAATGCCTGGCTCGGGCAGTTCCGCGGCGGGCTGGCGCTCTCGACGATCGCGGCCTGCGCCGGGTTTGCGGCGATCTGCGGGAGTTCGATCGCGACTGCCGCCACCATGACCCGCGTGGCGCTTCCGGAAATGCGCAAGGCCGGTTATGCCGATGCCACGTCCACCGGCGTCATCGCCGCCGGCGGCACGCTCGGCATTCTCATCCCGCCCTCGGTGATGATGGTCGTCTACGCCTTCCTCACGGAGACCGATGTCGGCCAGCTGCTGATGGCCGGCGTCGTTCCGGGCATCCTCGCGACCCTGATGTACATGGCGACGGTGCTGATCGCCCACGGCAAACGCCTGCCGCCCGGCACCAAGTTCGATCTGAGGGAAGCCCTGACCTCGCTGCGGGACGTCTGGGCGGTGTTGGTCCTGTTCCTCGCCGTCATCGGCGTCATCTATCTCGGCGTTGCGACGGCCACCGAAGCAGCGGCGGTCGGGGCGATGCTGACGATGATCATCGGCATCCTGCGTGGCCGGCTCGGCTTCAAGCTGATCATGCAGAGCCTCGTCGAGTCGCTACGCACCTCCGTGTCGCTGTTCAGCGTGCTGATCGGCGCCATCCTGTTCGGCTATTTCCTGGCGATCACCCAGTCGCCGCAGAAGCTGACGGCCTTCCTGGTCGGCATGGATCTCGGCCCCTATGGCACGCTGACGCTGATCCTGGTGATCTTCTTCATCGCCGGCGCGCTGATGGACGAGATGGCGATGATCATCCTGCTTGTACCGATCGTCTTTCCGGTCATCACCCATCTTGGTTTTGATCCGATCTGGTTCGGCGTCATCATCGTGGTCTCCTGCGAACTTGGGATGATCACCCCGCCGGTCGGGATCAACGTCTTCGTTATCAACTCGATCGCCAAGGACGTGAAGATAACGACGATCTATGGAGGGGTGATGCCGTTCATCCTGACGGACATCATCCGCCTCATCCTGCTCGTTCTCTTCCCCGCGATCGCGCTGTGGTTGCCGACGACGATGCGATAGGAGGATAGGATGCAGGCTCCGGGTCTGAGACAACTTTGCGAAATCCGCGCCGAACTCGGCGCGCCGATCGAGAAGGGAGGCGGTCCCGGCGGCCGCTGGCGGATCATCCCGATCATCGGCGGCGTGGTGGAAGGGGAGCGCCTTTCCGGGCGCGTCCTCAATCTCGGCGCGGACTGGCAGAGCGTCTATGACGCCGGTTATGCGGAACTCGACACGCGTTACGTGATCGAAACTCATGACGGGGCGATGATCGACATCCGCAATTTCGGTTTCCGGCACGGGCCGCCGGAGGTGCTGGCGCGGCTGGCGGCCGGCGAGATGGTCGATCCGGCGCTCTACTACATGCGCACCACGCCGCGCCTGCAGACCGGCGATCCGCGGTATGCTTGGCTGAACCACACAATCTTCATCGGCACCGGCGAGCGTCTGGCAAGTGCCGTGCGCATCAGCGTTTTCGAAGTGCTCTGATCCACCAGTCCACCGAGAAATGGAAAGGCCGCCGGACCATGAACCCGGCGGCCTTTTTGTTCACTATGAAACCCAGCTGGCCTCAGGCCATATGGATCGTCTTGACCTCAAAATAGTTTTCGAGACCTTCCGGTCCACCTTCGCGGCCGATGCCTGACTGTTTGAAACCGCCGAACGGATGGTGGATGTCGACGATCATGCCGTTGACGGTAACGCTGCCGGTCCGCATGCGGCGGGCAAACGCATAACCGCGTTCCGGATCGGAGGTGAAGACCGCGCCGGAAAGACCGTATGTCGTGTCGTTGGCGATTTTAACCGCTTCCTCATCGTCCTTGTAGCTGATGATAGAGACGACCGGGCCGAAGATTTCCTCCTGGGCGATCTTCATGTCCATCGTCACGTCGGTGAAGACGGTCGGCTCGATGAAGTAGCCGCGGTCGAGACCGGCCGGGCGACCACCGCCGCAGGCAACCGTCGCACCGCCTGCACGGCCGGCGGCGATGTAACCTTCGACGCGGGTAAGCTGGCGGGCCATGGTGAGCGGGCCCATCTGGGTGGTCGGATCAGATGGATCACCGACCTTGATGTTCTTCACCGCGCCGACATAAAGGTCGATGAATTCCTGCTTGCGGGATTCCGGCACCAGGATGCGGGTCAGCGAGAAGCAGACCTGGCCGGTGATCGGCATGGAATAGACCATCAGCGCCGGCAGGGCCTTGGCGAAATCGGCGTCGTCGAGAAGCACGGCTGCCGATTTGCCGCCGAGTTCAAGGCTAACGCGGGTCAGGCGATCGGCGCAGGCGGCGGCGATGGTCTTGCCGGCAATCGTCGAACCGGTGAAGGAGACCTTGTCGATGCCTTTGTGGCGAACGAGGTAATCGCCGCCTTCGCGGCCGGCCGGCACCAGGTTGAAGACGCCCTTCGGAATGCCGGCCTGCTCGATGCATTCGGCGAGCAGATAGGCGTCGAGCGGGGTTTCCGGCGAGGGTTTTGCGACAATCGTGCAGCCGGCGGCAAGCGCTGCCGAGACCTTGTAGTTCAGCAGCACCATCGGCGCATTCCACGGGGTGATCGCGGCGCAGACGCCGACCGGCTCGCGCACGACCCGGACTTCGCCGCCATCGGCACGCTTGCGCTGATCGACAAAATCGTCGTTCTCGATCAGGCCGGCATAGTAGTTGTAGAGACCCGGGTTCTGGCCGACCAGCTTCTTGGTCAGGAAGATCGGCGCGCCGACCTGGGTCGTCCAGGCATTGGCGATCTCGTCGAGGCGGGCGGTCAGGAGGTCTGCGACCTTGCGCAGGTAACCGGCGCGTTCCTTGAAGGTCATGCGCGGCCATGGGCCGTTGTCGAAGGCGTCGCGGGCGGCGGCAACGGCTTTGTCGATATCGGCGTTGCTGGCTTCCGGATAGCTCATCAGCACTTCTTCGGTCACCGGCGAGATGACGTCGAGCTTGTTGGTGCCGAGTGGCGCGACCCATTCACCGCCGATGAAGAACTTTTCGGGGGTTTTCAGGACCTGTTCGTTTCTGACAGCGACATTCATTTCAGTCTCCTCCTCTGATAGAATGATTTCCAAAAGCCGCGGCCCCTTCATTTTCAGAAGGTCCCGCAGGCATGACGACAATTCCTCGCCCTTTTCGCAGCGAACGGCCTTGCAGCCCTGCGCTTCGGCGATCTTCACGAAATCCATGTGGCCGATATCGACGCCGTCGATGCGGCCGGAGCCGCTTCTTTCGGCAATCGCCTTCAGGACCTTGTAGCCGCCGTTGTTGAGGATGACGATCATGAGATCGGCATCGTATTCGACCGCGGACCAGATCGACTGGATGGCATAGAGGCTCGATCCGTCGCCGATGACGGCGATGACCGGCTGTTCCGGCTTGGTCAATGCGGCGCCGATAGAGCCAGGCAGGGCATAACCCAAGCCGCCGCTGGCGGTCGCGAAAAAGCCGCCGGGCCGTTCGATCGGGAAGAAGTCGTGCAGCGCGTCGCGGCCGCCCGGCGCTTCCTCGAAGACGATGCTATCAGGCGAACGGACGTCGGCCAGCGTCTGGTAGAAGAATTCCTGGGTGATGCCCTTCGGTGTTTTCAGGCGCGGAATGGTGCGGGCCGGGCCGTCGGTACGCGGCGCACGGCAGCGCAGGCGGTAGACGAGGCTTTCCGTGGCAGCGCGCAGGTTCGAGACCATGGCGTTGCCGACGACGGCGCTCGCCGCCTGGGCGGGGTCGTCGGTGATCAGCCAGAGTTCGGCACCTTGCGGGATGTCCGGGCCGGAGCCCGCGAAATGATAGGTGAAGGCCGGCGCGCCGAGCACCAGCACGAGGTCGGCGTCACCGAGGCAATTGGCGAGCTTCGGCTGGAAGGCCGGCAGGAAACCGGCAAACAGCGGATGGCGCTCCGGAAAGCTGCAGCGGGACGACAGCGGGCTCACCCAGACTTTCGCCTGCAGGATTTCCGCAAGCCGCACGGTGGCATCCCAGGCATTGTCGATATCGACGCCCGGTCCGACGACCAGCACCGGCTCGCGGGCATCGTTCAGCCGGCGGGCCAGATCGTCGATCGCTGAGGCCGGGGCGCTGATCACCGTTTCCACATCGCGGATCGCGATCGGGGCCGCCTGTGCCTGCCAGTCGCTCAACGGGACCGACACCATGACCGGGCCGCGCGGTGCCTGCATCGCCATGTAATAGGCGCGGGCGATGGCGGCCGGCACGTCTTCGGCGCGGGCCGGTTCGCAGGCCCATTTCACATAAGGCTTCGGAAACTCCGTCGGGCTTTCGGCAAACAGGAACGGATCGTGCGGCAGCAGCTCACGGCTCTGCTGGCCGGTGGTGATGATCAGAGGCGCGCGGTTGCGATAGGCGGTGTAGATATTGCCGAGCGCATGGCCGAGGCCGGCGGCCGAATGCAGGTTGACAAAGGCCGGCTTGCGGGTCGTCTGCGCATAGGCGTCGGCCATGGCGACGACGATCGATTCCTGCAGGCCGAGCACATAGGAGAAATCCTCCGGCACGTTGACGAACATCGGCAGTTCGGTCGAGCCCGGATTGCCAAAAATCCGATCGATACCCTTCTGTCTCAGAAAGTCGAAAACCGCCTCGCTTACCGTCCGTCCACGCAGCTTCGTGCTGCCGGATAGGAAATCCAGCGACATCTTGTTCATAGCTTCCAGGCCTCCTCCCGGCCTTTCAGGGCTCCCACCCTGAGCGCATGTCTTGTCGTGGGAAGTGTCGCAGATAGCGCCCTATCTTGGAATTGAAGAATTTCCAATAATCCATTACATCAAGGCATGACTTTGGATGTGCGATCGGCTCAAATCGTTCTGGAATGCGCGCGGCGCGGCAGCCTCGGCGCGGCCGCCACTGCCTTGAACATGACCCAGCCGGCGATCACACGCATGCTGAAGCGGCTGGAGGACAGCTATGGCGTTCCCCTCTTCGAGCGCACCACCCGCGGCGTGGTGCCGACCGTGTTCGGCGATGCGCTGCTGCCCTATGCCAAACTGGTCGTTTCCGAGATCGGCAATGCGACGGACGTCATCCAGCAGATGCGGGGCGCCAGCCGCGGCGTGGTACGGATCGGCGGGGTGGCGAGCGTCGTCAGCGGCTTCATCATCGCCGTCATCCGCGAGATGCGCAAACAGCATCCGGAAGTCCGGTATCAGGTCATCGAGGATCTCGAGGACCGGGTGCTGGAAGGGCTGAAGGGCGGCACGATCGATATCGCGATTTCGCCGGAGCCCTATCTCGACGACGATATCATCATCGCAACGCCTGATATCATGCACGATACGGTCTCGGTCTTTGCCAGCTCCGATCACCCTGTCATCCAGCGGGAGCATGTGACGCTTGCCGAAGCGGCAGGCTTCGACTGGGCCATGCCGCCGCCGGGAACACCGACCGTCCGGGAATGGCAGCGGCGTTTCCACGACAATGCGCTGGAGCCGAGCGCGCCCTCGATCATCTCCCGCTCGGTGCCGGTTCTGAAGGCCGCGGTGCTTTCGGAAGCGCTATGCTGCTGGATGCCGCTGCCTCTTGTCCGGGAAGAGGTGGAACGGGGCAATATGGCACGCGTCAACGTGCCCGAACTCGACTGGCAGCGGACGTTTCGCGTCTACCGCCGCAAGAAGGGCCTGATGACGCCGCCGACGGTCAATCTGCTGCAATGCATCCGCCGCATCAGCGAGACATGGACGATGTAGCGCAGAACGGCTGGGGCTATTTCTGCTTGGTGCCCGCGCTCTTGCCGTCCGAGCTCTTCGACCTTTCCTCGAACCGGTCGGCGCCCTTGGCAAGATCCGAACCCTTTTGGGCTTCGACCTTCTTTTCTTCCTTGCGGGTGCTCTGCTTCAAACCGCGCGCCGCTTCACGTCCCTTTTCGGTTGGTGCCTGTTCGATACCCATGATTTCTCCTCCAGCGCCTGATTGGCGCAGCAGTCGAACGGACGGCACGTGAAGGCGTTCCCACACACCCGCATCTTTTCCGGATCTGTGTGCCCTCGCGGTCATCTGCCGCAGATCAAGCTGTCTTGCCGACCCGCGGCAGCGATGCGAACTCCTTGAGATAGGCCCGCCAGCCGCCGAAGGCGGTGATGTCGAGCGCGCCCTGAAGCGCGAACGGTTCGGCGAGAAATCCCTTGGCCGAGGTGCCGTCCGAGAGCGTGATGGTGCCGATGCCGAGCGGCGACGGGATCGCTGCGACAAACAGGCCGAAGGCTGCCGGGGTCAGTTTCCAAACCTCGACCTCGATTTCTCCACCTTCGCCTTCGGCGACGCGGACCATACCGGGTTTCGGCGGCACGGTGCCGGCAAGCGCGTAAAGCTTATAGGCGGCGGAGGTGTGCGCGACGCGGGAGAAGGTGCCGGCGAGATCGGTAAGCTGATGGTTGAGCGGCATGCCGGAAAGGTGAGCACCGACCACGATGACGTCGATCAGGTCATCGCTGGCGACGATTGCGGGCATTTCCGATGGCGCGGGAAGCAGCCAGCCAGTGGCGCCGAGGGTGAGCCCGCTCGCCTGGTGAAGGTCACGGGCCAGTGACGCGGTGAGTCCGTCGTGGCCGAAGGGAGCGAGCAGCGTGACGCTTGCCGGCAGGCCGTCGGCCCGGGTGCCGGTCGGCACGGCGATGCCGCACATGTCGAGCAGATTGACGAAGTTGGTATAGGTGCCGAGCCGCGAGTTTTCCCGGATCGGCTCCGCCTCCAGATCGGCAACCGTGTAGTGGGTCGGCGCCGTCGGCACGCAGAAGAGATCGACGGAGGCGATCACCGGCGCCAGTGTCTTCTTCAGGGGCTGCAGTGCATAAAAGCCCTTGAAGGCGTCGGCTGCGGAGAGCGATTTGGCGCCGCCATAGATTTTTCGCGTTACCGGGTGGAAGCTTTCTTCCCTGGTGTCGAAGAACGGCTTTACCGCCGCATAACGCTCGGCCACCCAAGCGCCTTCATAGAGAAGATTGGCGACCTTGTAGAATTCGCCGAAGGGCACTTCGACGATGCGGTGTCCGAGCCTTGTCAGCATCACCACGGCGTCGCCATACGCGGCCTCCATCACGGTATCGCCGAAGAACTGCAGGTCTGCCTTGGCAGGCACGCCGACCGTCAGTACCGGTGGCGCGGAGCCGAATCCGGTCGCCGGAACCGCCTTCGAATAGGCGTCCGTCTCGTCGTATTTCGCGGCGACGGAGAAGACCGTCCAGGCGTCGTCTGCGGTCAGTGCGAAGATCGAGACGCAGTCGAGCGTGCGGCAGGCGGGAATGACGCCTGTGGTCGATAGCGCGCCAACGCTCGGCTTCAGCCCGACGATATTGTTGAGGCCGGCCGGGATGCGCCCCGAACCGGCGGTATCGGTGCCAAGCGCGAAGCTGACGATGCCCTGCGCCGTCGCCACCGCTGAGCCGGAAGAGGAGCCGCCCGGCACGAGTTTCGCATCGACGGCATTTCTCGGGATCGGATAGGGCGAGCGTACCCCGGCAAGACCGGTCGCGAACTGGTCGAGATTGGTCTTGCCGATGACGATCGCACCGGCTGCCTTGAGCAGGCCGACCACGGTCGCGTCTCTTTCGGGCATGTAGGCATAGTCCGGGCAGGCGGCGGTGGTCGGCATGCCGGCGACGTCGATATTGTCCTTCACCGCGAAGGGAATGCCGAACAGCGGTTTTTCGGGATCGAAGGCGCCGAGTTTGTCGGCTTCCGCAAGGACGGCGTTTTTGTCGGCCAGATGGATGAAGATGCCCGGATCGTCGACCTCGGCGATCCGTGCGAAAACCGCTTCGACGACTTCCGCGACGCTGCCGCCATCCTGGTAGAATGCGTGAAGCGAGGCGATATCGAAGGCTTGTGTCTTTTCCGGCAGGCTCATGCCATTTCCTCTTCCAGTATTGTCACCGGCCGGTCCCACTGGATCAGCACGACGCAGCCGGTATCGCTCCAGACGGAGTGTTCGGTGCCGGGCGCATTGACGATATAGCTGCCGCGGCCGTAGTCGCCAGCCTCGTCGGATTGCACGCCTTCGAGCACCAAGATGGTTTCGAGGCCCTCATGGCGATGGCGGGGAACGCCGGCGCCGGCCTCGTATTTCAGCAGCGCCACGCCCGGCTGGTCGCCCTCGAAGGGGCGGATCCAGTGGATGGTGACCTCGTCGCGGAAGGGCTCGAATTCCAAGTCTTTCCAGCCGCCTAACGTCAAGAGTTCGCGGGTTGATTCAGGCATTGGTCGTCCCCTTTGGCGCGATCCCTTCCAGAATGTCGTCCACATGGGCGGTCCAGCCGACGATCGCGCCCTGGGCGCGGATCATCGCGATGGCCGCCGCCTTGAACTCAGGAAAATAGCTCTCGGTCGCCTCTTCGGCGAGCAGGCATTCGTAACCGCGATCGTTCGCCTCGCGCATCGTCGTCTGGACGCAGACTTCCGTTGTCACGCCGGCGAAGACGAGCTGATTTATGCCCTTCGCCTTCAGAACCTCGCCGAGTTCGGTGGCGTAGAAGGCGCCCTTGCCGGGCTTTTCGATCACCACTTCGCCGTCGATCGGCGCGAGTTCAGAAATGATTGCCGTACCGGGCTCGCCGGAAATCAGCACGCGGCCCATGGGGCCGACATCGCCGATCCTGAGCGTCGGATTGCCCCGATCACGCTTGGCGGGCGGCAGGTCGGATAGATCAGGCTTGTGGCATTCCATCGTGTGAATGACCGGCAGGCCGGCATCGCGAAAACCCTGGATGAGGCGTTTGACGTCCGGCACGATTTTGGTGATGCGCCCGACATCGTTGCCGAGGCTGGCGCCGAAACCGCCGGGCTCGGCAAAATCGCGCTGCATGTCGATGACGATGAGTGCCAGTGCCTCGGGTTTCGCAGGAAAGGCGAAGGGTTCTGCCTTGATCTGACCCATCAGTGATGCCCCGCCATATGGGCGCCGATGACGCCGATATCGGCAGCGCGGATCGGAGTTTCGTAGACCAGCTTGCCCTCCGAGATCACCATGATGCGGTCCGACATTTCCAGCAGCTCGTCGAGGTCTTCGGAGAGCAGCAGCACGGCGGTGCCCGAGTTGCGGGCTCTCATGATGCGGGCGCGGATTTCCGCCACGGCGGAGAAATCGAGGCCGAAACAGGGGTTGGAGACGATCAGCAGATCGACATCGCCGGTCAGTTCGCGGGCGAGCACGGCGCGCTGCACGTTGCCGCCGGAGAGGGCGGCAATCGGCGAGGAGGACGAGGCGGTCTTTACCTTGAAATCCGAGATCAGCGACGAGGCGCGCTTCTTCATCTCGCCCTTGTTCAGCCAGATGGCATCCTTGCCGTCACCCTTCAGGTCGAAGGTGCGGAAGGCGAGATTTTCGCTGACCGTCATTTTTGGCGCACAGGCGTTCTGCAGCGGCTCTTCGGGAATGAAGCGGACATTGTTCTTGCGGGTCTCGGGCCGGGTGGCGCCATAGGTTTCGCCGTTGACAGTCACGGTGCCCCTGTCGGTCGGGCGCTGGCCGGCGAGGATTTCGGTCAACTCCTTCTGGCCATTGCCGGAAATGCCGGCAATGCCGACGATCTCGCCGGAGCGGACCGTCAGGTTGTCGATCTCGATCGTCTTCAGGCCGGAGCGGTCCGGCGCCTTGACCTGTTCGACCTTCAGCACCGATTTCGCCGCCTCCGGCACGGGCAGGCGGCTGTCGAGTTCGGCGAGCTTGACGTCGCCGATCATCATTGCCGCCATGTCGGAGGTCGAGAGTTCGCTGACCTTGCCGGTGCCGACCAGCTTGCCACGGCGCAGGATCGATACGGCGTCGGCAAACTTGGTCACCTCGTGGAACTTGTGGCTGATCATCAGCACGGTCAGTTCGCCGCGTTCGGTCATGCCGCGCACGATGCCGAGCATCTCGTCAGCTTCGGCCGGGGTCAGCACCGAGGTCGGTTCGTCGAGGACCAGGAAGGAGCGGCCGAGATAGAGTTGCTTGACGATCTCCAGCTTCTGCTTTTCGCCGGCCGCGAGCTCACTTACCGGCCGTTCGAGCGGGATCTGGAACGGCATCCGCTCCATGAACGCGGCAAGATCCTTGCGCTCCTTCGCCCAATTGATCACCGAGGGCACGGACGTGCGGCTGATCACCAGGTTCTCCGCACCCGTCAACGAGGGAACCAGCGTGAATTGCTGGTAGACCATGCCAAGCCCGTAGGTCGCGGCATCCTTCGGCGAGGCGACCGAGACCTCGCGGCCGTCGACCGAAAGGGAGCCGGATGTCGCGTGGTAGAAGCCCATGATGCATTTGACGAGCGTCGACTTGCCGGCGCCGTTTTCGCCGAGCAGCGCGTGGAACGAGCCGGCGGGCACGCTGATCGAGACGTTGTCGAGCGCGGTGAACGAGCCGAAGCGCATGGTCATGCCGAGCGTCTCGATGCCGACGGCCTTGCCTGTCTGCGGGAGTGGGGTATCGCGAACGATGCTCACTTCAAGTCTCCTTTTCGACGATAATAGCGACGGGGCCGCCGCCGGGTGGTCCCTGGTGCTCGGCGCCGCCCGAGACGTAGAGGTCGGTGATGCCGAAAACGCCAGCGAGAACGCCGCCGACGAAAGCGCGGGCGTGGCGCGTGCCGGAAATGTCGGAATCGTCCAGCATTGTATGGCGTTTGCCGCCGATCTTGCCGGAAGGGTCCGGCTCGGCCTTGGCGAGAACCGCTGCAAGGCGGCTGTTTTCCGGCAGGCGTTCACGCGCCCGGCGGACTGAATGTGCGTCGATCGCGTTTTCCATGACCGCATGATCGATCGCGAACGGGCCGGACCATTGGGAGCTCATGCCAAGCACGATGATCTCGTGGTCGATCAGTTCGACGCCGGCCGATGTCGAGGCGCAATTCGAGAAGAGGTCAAAACGGATACCGATATCGGCATCGGCGATTTCCGCTTCGTCGACCTCGCCGAGCGCCACCGCGACGCCGAGCGCGGAGGCGCCGCGCGACAGGCCCATCGACTTCAGCGTGTCGCGGGTCGCGACGGTGGCGCCCGCGGCCTCCGCCTCGGAGATCCGGCGCGACGTCAGCAGCGGGCATTTGATCTGGACGAAATGCACATCCGCCGGGTCGTCGATACCGGCATCCCGCATCGCCATCCTGACCCCATCGGCGACGAGCAGAACCTGTTGCCGGCGTCCGAGATGATGGGTGGGCAGAACGGGTGTGCGGGAGGCACCGATTGCGAGCGCTCGTTCGCCGGGCGCTTCCACAGTTTCGCGGGTGAAGATCGTCCAGTGCGGCGAAAGCGCGCCTTCGGTTCCACCCGACATGACGGTTGAAACCCCATCGACACCATGCCTGTGGAACAGGTCCTCGAAGCTGCGGGTCGCGTATCCACGGCTGAAATCGTTGACGCAGCCGTTGCCTTCGGTCTTGCCGAGCACCGCCACGACATTCTTGACCGCAAGGCCGCCCGCAAACAGCGCCTCGACGCCGGCGACATCGTCCGGGCCGTCGGCGGGTATGCGATAAACGTGGGCACGCAGGGAGGACATCAGGGCAGGGCCTTCACGAGCGCATCGGAGTTGGAGACGGCACCGAAGACGCCGCCCTGCATCTTGACCATCTTGATGGCGGCGAGGTGGTTGCCGTAGTCGGTGGCGCCGCAGCAGTCTTCCAGCATCAGGCATTCGAAGCCGCGGTCGTTCGCCTCGCGCATCGTGGTCGAGACGCAGACATCGGTGGTGATGCCGGTCAGCACGATGTTTTCGATGCGCTTCTGGTTGAGGATAAGTTCCAGGTCGGTGGCGCAGAAGGAACCCTTGCCCGGCTTGTCGATGATGACTTCGCCTTCGATCGGATAGAGTTCCTCGATGATGTCCCAGCCGGGTTCGCCGCGGGTGAGGATGCGGCCGCAAGGGCCAGGATCGCCGATTCCCGCGCCGATACGCTGCGAACGCCAGCGCTTGTTGGCCGGCAGGTCGGCAAGGTCCGGACGGTGGCCTTCGCGGGTATGGATGATGTGGTAGCCTTTTGCGCGCATGGCGGCGAGGACGCGTTTGATCGGCTCGATCGGCGCCTGCACCAGCGACAGGTCGTAGCCCATGTGGTCGACATAACCGCCCTTGCCGCAGAAGTCGGTCTGCATGTCGATGATGATCAGCGCGGTGTTGTCGGGCCGGAGTGCGCCGTTATAGGGCCAGGCATAGGGATCGGCGTCGATATAGCTGAGTGTCTGGCCAGCCACCACGGCGGGGGAAAGGCTGTTCATCGGGTCTCTCCAATTCGGTTTGCGGCCTATTTCGTCAGCGACAACGCGCCCGGCGCACCGGCAAGCGAGCGGGTGGGCGACGAGGTCGCGATCAGGATGATGAGGGTGAGCACGTAAGGCGCCGCGTAGAACAGGTAATAACCCTGCGTCACGCCGACGGATTGCAGGGCAGGGCCGAGTGCGCCGGCACCGCCGAACAGCAGCGCGGCGAGGAAGCAGCCGATCGGGTTCCAGCGGGCGAAGATCACCAGCGCCACCGCCATCAGGCCTTGTCCGGAGGAAATGCCCTCGTTCCAGGAGCCGGGGTAGAAGAGCGACAGGTAGGCGCCGCCGATCGCCGCGAGCGATCCGCCGGCGGCGGTCGCCAGGAGCCGGACGCGGTCGGGGTTGATGCCCATGGCGCGGGCGGCATCGGTGCTGTCGCCGACGACACGCAGGATGAGCCCGATACGGGTGTTCTTGAAGGCCCAGAACAGGAAAAGGGCCAGCGCCGCCCCGATGAAGAACAGCACGTTGATGTTGAGCGCCGCCTGAACCTGCGGCACGGCCGACCAGGTTCCGAGCGGGATGGAGGGCAGTTTCGGCGCCACCGGCTGGATGAAGGATTTTCCGAGGAAAAAGGCGAGGCCCAGGCCGAACTGCATCATGGCGATCCCGATGGCGATGTCGTTGACCTTGGGCCATTTGCAGATCCAGCCGTGGATCGTGCCGAACAGGGCACCGGTCGCCATCGCGGCCAGCACGCCCAAGGTTGGCGAACCGGTCATCACAGCCACGGCATAGGCGGTCATGGCGCCGAAAACGAGCGTGCCTTCAAGCCCGAGATTGATCCGGCCGGAGCGCTCGGTGATCGTCTCGCCGAGCGAGACGAAGATGAATGGGGTGGAAACGCGGATTGCGCCTGCGAAGATCGCCAGTGGCACGCCCCAGAGGCCGATACCTGTGTCTTCCATCGGTCAGCTCCTTTTCCAGAGGTCAGGATTGAAGATCTTGAAGCGGCCGTAAAAGGTCTCGCAGAAGAGGATGACGATGAAGAGCGTGCCCTGCAGCACCAGGACCGTCGCATCGGGCAGGCCCATGCGCCGCTGGATCAGGCCGCCCGAGGCGGAGATGCCGCCGAGCAGGATGGCGACCGGAATGATCGCCAGCGGATTGTGGCGAGCCAGGAAGGCAACGAGGATGCCGGTGTAACCGTAACCGGCGGCAAGCGAGGCATTGGCGCTGCCCTGCACCGCTGCGACCTCGATCATGCCGGCGAGGCCGGCGAAACCGCCGGCAATGGCGGTGAAACCGACGATCAGCTTGCCGACCGGAAGGCCCTGGATCTGCGCGGCGCGGACATTGCCGCCGGCGATGCGGGCCGCGAAACCGTAGCTGGTGATCTCGATCAGCACCCAGGAGAGGATGCAGGCGACGACGCCGATGACGAGGCCCCAGTGGACGTCCATGCCGGGGATCTGGCCGAGCATGTATTCCTTCGGCAGGGGTTTGGTGGATGGCTTGTTGAGGCTCGCCGGATCGCGCAGCAGCCCTTCGACGAACTGGTTCATCAGGGCAATCGCGATATAGGCCAGAAGCAGCGATGAGATCGTCTCGTTGACGCCGCGATAGTGGCGCAGGAAACCGGCAAAGCCGATCCATATGCCACCGACGACCATGGCGGCGAAACCCATGAAGATGAAGAGCACGATCGGCGGCACCACGCCGACGAAGGGAATGGCGCTGGCCGCCGCCGCGACGCCGCCGAGCACGACCGCGCCCTCCGCGCCGATGATGACGAGGCCAAGCCTTGCCGGCAGCGCGACGCAGAGTGCGGTCAGCAGCAGCGGTGCGGCGCGGGACAGGCTGTTCTGGATCGAGAACCAGCTTCCGAAACCGCCCGTATACATGAGCTGGAAAAGGGTGAGCGGCGATTTGCCGACCGCCAGGATGAAGAGGGAGAAAAGCGCCAGGCCGATCAGGATCGCCACCAGCCCGATCGCCACGGGCTCAGCCCGTCGCGCCAGCCATTCGAGGAGGGGGCGCAGCGAAGCTCCGCTCCCCGTTGCTATCGATAGTCCCGGATCGTTCGCTTCGACCGTCATGGCGCTTCTCCTTCACCTCGAGATCAGGACGTGGACCCGACGACGCCCTCGACCAGGTAACCCATGCTTTCGAGTTCGATCGCATCCTCGGCGAAGGCGGTGCCGGCGGTGACGACGACATTGCCCTTGTTGTCCTTGATCGGGCCCTTGAAGACCGAGAACTTGCCAGCCATGATCTCGGCAAGCGTCGCCTCGAACTTCTTGCGGCCTTCCGCGGAAACGGCCGGTCCGAGCGGGCTCATCTTGACGAAGCCGTCCTTCAGGCCGCCGCGGACGAAATTGCCGAGCTTGCCGCCGCTCTGGGCTGCCTTGATGAAGTTCGTGTAGACATTGCCCCAGGCCCATTCGGCGCCGGTCAGGTATTTATCCTTGGCAAGCGCGCTCTGGTCGGCATGGTAGCCGCAGACGAAGGCGCCGCGGCGGGCAGCCGTCTCGACGACGACTTTCGGGCTGTCCACGTGGCAGGTGATGACGTCGGCGCCCTGGTCGACCAGCGCGTTGGTGGCTTCGGCTTCCTTGACGGCGAGCGACCATTCCCCGGTGAAGATCACCTGGCAGGTGATGGTCGGATCGACCGAACGGGCGCCGAGCAGGAAGGAATTGATGTTCTGGACCACCTGCGGGATGGGCTTGGCCGCAACAAAGCCGATCTTTTTGCTCTTGGTCGCGTAACCGGCGGCGATGCCGTTCAGATACTGGCCCTGGCCGATATAGCCGAAATAGGAGCCGGTATTCATCGGGTTCTTGCCCTCCTGCCAGAGGCCGCCGCAATGGCGGAACTGCATCTTCGGATATTTCGCAGCCATGGCCAGCATGTGGGGGTCGAAATAACCGAAGGAGGTCGGGAAGAGCAGGGTGGCGCCGTCGAGGTTGATCATCGACTCCATGGTCTTCTGGACGTCGACGGTT
Source organism: Neorhizobium galegae bv. orientalis str. HAMBI 540 (assembly GCF_000731315.1). NCBI lineage: Bacteria > Pseudomonadati > Pseudomonadota > Alphaproteobacteria > Hyphomicrobiales > Rhizobiaceae > Neorhizobium > Neorhizobium galegae. Next base: position 2,236,393 of record NZ_HG938353.1, on the reverse strand, counting down.
TCCGGAACGTTTTCCTCTTCGACCAGCGTGATGCCCGGCATCTTCTTGATGACGGCCGCACCCTCGGCATGCGCCTGGTTGTAGCCATAGTCGTCCTTCGGGCCGACATAGATGAAGCCGACGGTGAGCGCGGTCTGCGCCATGGCCTGCGAACCGAGCAGGCCGGGCACGGTGCCGGCAGCCAGGCCGGCAGCGGAAGCCTGGAGAAAATTGCGGCGGTTCATGGGAAGGAGTTTGGTCATCGGCATGCTCCTTGCGGCTCTGGGCCGGTTTCGAACGGGTACAGTAAAGTGCATGCAATGTGCGTGCCAGAATTCAAGCCACTGTTATTGAACAGAAATTCTACAACCCAGAAACTTTGAAAAGAAAAGTGCATACAGATTCATCGCGTTTCCGCTTAAGAAATAATCAATAGTTATTATTTGTTCAGCAATCCGCCGGAGGGGCAATACGGCAATCGCCGGTGGTGCCTTTCCGACATTGGAAAGCTGAAAATTAACGTGATGTTGGCGGCGTTATTTGACTTATCGAGTCCGGAACGGCATCTGTATGCAAATTGTAAGGTCAAGTAGAATCGTCCCGTGAAGCAGGTCAGGCGCAGAGAAGTCATCCGTACCGGAACCACCGTCGAGCAGATGGTGCGGGCGATTGCCGACATGATCGTCACCGGCGCCCTCCTGCCGGGCGAGAAGCTCGACGAGATCTCGCTCGCCTCCCGTTTCGAGGTTTCTCGCACGCCGGTGCGCGAGGCCCTGCGCGAACTCGGCGCCATGGGGCTTGTCGGCCGCGAGCCGAACCGCAGCGCCGTCGTCACCAATGTCACCGGGACCTATCTGCACTCGATGTTCGAGGCGATGGCCGAGCTCGAAGGTATTTGCGCCCGGTTATCGGCGGAGCGGATGACGGTCGACGAGCGGCGGGCGCTGGAACTCGAACATCGCGGTTCGATGCGGCTCGTGCATGCCGGTGCCGAAGAAGAGTATGCTGCGCACAATACCGAATTCCACACAAGGCTTTATCGCGGCGCCCATAACGACCACGTCTTCGAGATGGTGACGCAGACGCGGGCGCGGCTGGCACCTTTCCGCCGCGCGCAGTTCCGCCTGCCGGGGCGCCTTGCGAAATCCTATGAGGAACACGACCAGATCGTCACCGCCATCATCCGCGCCGATACGGTCGCGGCAGGGCAGGCGGCCTATTCGCATGTGGCGATCGTCAGCGACGCCAGCTCGGTGTTTGCGGCTGCCGGGGAATAGTCGGCCGGTCAACGTCACGACCTCTTTTCCAGACAGCACTTTTGGCCGCACGGATGAAAATCCGGCGGTTCCGTTTTGCGGGAATGGGGCAGGCGGGGTATTTCGGGGTATTGGGTATTCAGGCTTTCCGCCTGCCCCGGTCGCTTCTGCGTTTGCGGGGATTGTCAGGCCCCTTGAACCGCCTCCTCGACCATCACCGGAAACCGGACCTTGCGAGCCGGATGATGCGGCCGGTTCGCGAACCCGGTTTCCCATCCGATGACGGGGGGATTATGCGAGCGATTGCGGGATGCGGGGACGCGCGGGGAAAAGGATAGCGGCTAAGTGTTTGAAAGCCGCCGGAAGAGTTTTTCAGGAGCGCTGAAAGCGTCCCCGTTTTGGGTGGGATGCTCATCGGAGCAATTAGCGAGGTGGTGCGCTTTCTGTGTCACCTTGGCGCCAGCCTCTCATTCCCTCATTCCTGTGCTTGTCACAGGAATCCAGTGCGCCCAAGTCCTTGGGCGCGGAAGACTCCTTTCACCGCGCAGACGCGCCGTGGCTGGATTCCTGTGACAAGCACAGGAATGAGGGAGGGTGGGAAACCCTCGTCTTCAAAGCCGCTTCGTGCATCGTCACTTCGACCTTGCCGAGACAAACACCTGCGGCTCGTAGGCGAAATCCTTGTCGAAGGGATAGGTCGGCTTCAGCTTGCGGTGGCGTTCCAGGCGCTCGACGAACTGGTCGACGACGCCCGGCGACAGGGCCATCAGGTTCGGGTTGGCGATCGGCGCCAGCTCGGGCGAGAGGTAACCCGACTTGACGACGATGATCTTGGCGCCGTTCGGGTCGAGGCCGAGGCGGGTGAAATCGGCGATGTAGTGGTAGGGGCGGCGCTTGGCGGAGAGGACGAGTTCGATGCCGTCGATGGCGACGACGGTCTGCCGATCGGCAAGGTCGGGCGTCTCGTGGAGGAACTGGACCTTGACCTTCGCCTTGACCGGCTGACTGCCAATCGTATCGAGCGTTGCGCCGATCGTGAGGTCGAGTTCGGCGCCGACGCCGGCCGCGTAGCAGGCCTCGGTTGCTGCCTTGTCGGCGATGCCGGCGAAAACGACGCCGGTTGCCTTTTTCGCGATCAGGTCGGCCAGCACCTCGGCGCGGTCGCCGACACCGCCGCCGGTCGGATTGTCGCCGGATTCGGCGAGCACGACCGGCGCGGTTTTCGAGGCGATCGCCTTGTCGACGCATTCCTCAATCGAACCGGTCTCGCAGCCGAACACGAATTTTTCACGCGCATCCCAATAGGCCCGGGCGACGCGCCTGGCTTCCCGTTCGAGCACAGCGCGGTCGGTGCCGGTCATGATCGCGGCGGCGGTGCCGCGCGGTTCGTCGGCCCAGACGTAACCGACCATCAGCGAGGCATCCCAGACGCCGTCGATCGCATCGATTTCCGGCATCATTTCGTAAAGGCTCTTGGCCGGCTCATCGACGGTCGAGGTGCGTTCGCCGGGCAATACGACCGGGATCGGCGCCCAGAGTAGCACCGGCTTGACGCCGGTCTTCAGGCTCTCGACCAGCATCTTCACCGAGCGGCGCATGGTCTCTTCCACGTCGATATGCGGCGCGGTGCGGTAGGTGGAATACATGTCGAGCGCATCGATAATCCGGTGGCTGACATTGCCGTGCAGGTCGTAGCTGGCCGAGACCGTGCAGTCCGGTCCGACCAGGTCGCGGGCGGCGGTGATCCAGTCGCCCTCGGCATCTTCCATGCCCTGCACATACATGGCGCCGTGCATGGCGAGGTAGAGGCCGTCGAGCGGCAGCAGGGGCTTCAGCCGGTCGAGGAATTCGGCCTTGAAGCGCTCGTAGGTCGAGCGGGAGACCGGGCCGCCGGCAATGGCGCGGCAATGGATGGTGGGCAGGAACTCGGCGTCGTAATCCTTGAGGAAGGCGAAATAGGGCGCTGCCGTCAGGTCGTCGCCGCGCACGACGCGAAAATCCTTTTCCTCGTTGAGAACCGGATTATAGGTGCTGCATTCGATATGGATGCCGCCGACAGCGATACGCATGGGAAACCTCAGTTGGAGTTTGGGCCGATCAGGAAATTATGGGCTGCGATGCTGGCCGCACCCCGCGCCCAGACATCGCCATCGACGCGCTTGATGCGGATCGGCGTCTGGCCGGCGTAACGCGGCAGCACGTTGGTTTCGATCGCCTGGTTGACCACCGTGCCGAACAGGCCGTCGAACGAGCCTTCGACATGGGTGATCAGGATCAGGCCAGGGTCGTTGATCTGGATGAGGTTGGCGATCGAAAGCCCGAGCGCCGAGCCGGCGCGGTGCAGGATGCGGATCGCGGCGGCGTTGCCTGTCGATGCCTCGTATTCGATATCCGACAGCGAGGTGCATTCGAGCCCTTCGGCGCGCGACATTTCCTTGATCGCCTTCATCGAGGAGACCGTGTCGAGGCAGCCGCGCTTGCCGCAGCGGCAGGGGGAGCCGCCGGGCTCGATGGTGCAATGGGCAATTTCGCCGGCGCCGCCGTGATTGCCGCGATAGAGCTTGCCGTCGATGAAATGGGCGCAGCCTATGCCGTCGCCGAGCGAGACGACGCTGAAACTCTGGATTTCGCGGGCGCTGCCGAACAGTTTTTCGCTGACGGCGACCGCCTTCGCGTCGTTCTCGATGAAGGTCTCGATGCCGCAACGCTCGCGGATGATCTTTGCCAGCGGCACGTCCTGCCAGCCGAGCAGGGTGGATTGCACGCAATTGGCCTGGGATTCGTCGACGAAGCCTGAGAGCGCCACGCCGATGCCCGAGAGCTTTTCCTTTGCGTCCGGGTGCGCTTCGAGCAGGCTCGGCAGGCCCTCGGTGATCGCCTGCGCAATCACATGCGGATCGCGTGACAGCGGTATCGACTGGCGGGCGATGATCTTGCCGTTCAGGTCGCTGAGGATCATCGGCGCCGGATCTTCGAGCAGCGAGATGCCGACGAAGAAGGCGCATTCCGGATGCAGGTCGAGCCGAACCGAAGGTCGGCCCTGGCCGTAGACCGTCTCGGTCTCGTGCAGCACGCCGAGGTCGATCAGGTCGCGGGCAATGCCGCTCATCGCCGCTTTGCTCAGGCCCAGCAGGTTCGCCATCTCGGTGCGGCTGAGCGGGCCGGACTCGCTGATGACGCGCACGAGCTGGCGCTGGGAGGAGGTGAGCAGAGCGTTCAAGGCAGTTGTTTTCTGTTTGTGAAGGTGGGTTGACACTAAGTTCAGAAAATGAACAAATCAACGCCAATAAATTATAAAAATGATCTAAGGCGGCAACGACCGCCCTCGTGTCAACAAAACCAAGGGTGAACGACCATGACCATGTTCCTGAAAAGTCGCCATTTCGCGCTCGCCTGCGCGGTTGCTGGTAGCCTCGTGTTTCCGGTTGCGGCAAGCGCCGCGACGCTCAACGTGATGCAGACCGAAGCCCCGCGCTCCATGGATCCGGGCGACCAGACCGCCACCTATACCGCCGCTCTCCTCGACCCGATGTACGAAGGCCTCGTCAAGCGCGATCCCGATCTGTCGCTGAAGCCCGCGCTCGCCACCGAATGGTCGGCAGATGCTTCCGGTCTCGTCTGGACCTTCAAGCTGCGTCCGGGCGTTAAGTTCCATGACGGCACGGCCTTCGATGCCGATGCCGTGGTCAAGAATTTCACCCGTCACCTCGACACCAAGCGCGGCCTTGCCGCCAGCGGCCGGTTGCGGACCTTCCTCGAAGGTGTCACCGCCGTCGATCCGATGACCGTGCAGTTCAAGCTGAAGACGCAGTATCCGGCTTTCCTCGCGCTACTCTCGACCGGGCCCTGCCTGATGGTCAGCCCGACCGCCGATGCGGCCGGCACGGTCGGCTCCAAGGCCGTCGGCACCGGTCCCTACAAGCTGCAGGAATACAAGTCCGGCGAATACGTGCTGCAGGCCAAGAATTCCGATTGGTGGGGCGGCGCGCCGAAGGGCGAGGATCAGATCAAGTGGACCTGGACGGCCGAGCCTTCGGTCATGAACATGGCGCTGCAGACGGGTGATGCCGACGTGATCAATCCGTTCCCGGCCGCGTTTGCCGCGCAGGTCAAGGCAAACCCTGAGATGAAGCTATCGACGACCGACGGTTCGGCCGTGTTCTGGGTCTCGCTCAATACCAAGCTGAAGCCGCTCGACGACGTGCGCGTCCGCCAGGCGCTGAATTATGCGACCGACCGCGAAGGCCTCGTCAAGGCGTTCATGAACGGTTATGCGACACCGGCCAACTCGCCGCTCGCGCCGGTCACCCCCGGCTATGACAAGACGCTCAATCCCTATCCGTACAATATCGAGAAGGCCAAGCAGCTCCTGAAGGAGGCCGGTTATCCGGACGGTTTCGCGATGTCGACCATCGTGCAGGAGCAGGAAGCCCGTATCGGCGAACTGCTGCAGGCGATGTGGGCCAAGGCCGGCGTCAAGCTGGACGTGCGCAAGATGGAAGGCGGCGTCTGGTCGAAGGCGGCCTTCCAGGATCCGGCCGGCAAGGAGAAGGACAATATCGGCTCCTCGATCGCCTCCTGGTCGTCGGGCGTCAACGGCGCCGACCTGCAGTTCCGCCCGCTCTACTACACGAAGAGCGCGTCGCCGGCCGGTGCCAACCTCGGCTTCTTCTCCGATACCAAGCTCGATGAATTGATCGACAAGGCGGCTTCGACGCTCGACGAGAAGGCGCGCAACGCGATCTATGTCGACGCCCAGAAGCAGGTGAACGATCAGGCCCCGCATGTTCTGCTCTACACGAAGCAGGACCTGTTTGCGACGCGCGCCGGCGTCAAGGGTGCCTGGGTGATCCCCGGCGGCCTGATCGTCGTCAAGGACGCCAAGAAGTAATATCAACAGTACGGCGGCCGGAGAAATCCGTCCGCCGTTTTCTTTTATGAAACAAGGGGCCGGGAAAACGGGCTCCAGGACAGGCGCATGAAAGCCTATATCCTCAAGAAATTGCTGGCTCTGCCGTTGATCTTGGTCGGCGTTTCGCTGCTGGTCTTCGTGGCCATCCGCGCGCTGCCGGGCGATCCGGCGCGGCTGATGGCCGGACCGGAAGCCACGCAGGAGGCGGTCGACAACATGACCGTCCGGCTCGGCCTCGACCGCAGCCTGCCGGCGCAATATGCCTCGTTTGCCTATGGGGCGGTGAGGGGCGATCTCGGCACCTCGATCAAGTCCAAACTGCCGGTCGTCGCCGAAATCGGCGAGCGCCTGCCGTTTACGATCGGGCTGGCGATCACCGCCTATCTGATCGGCATCGGCATCGGCGTGCCGGCCGGGATGATCGCGGCGATCTACCGGCACGGCTGGCCCGACCAGTTCGTGATGATTCTCGCGATCGCCGGGGCCTCGATCGCAAATTTCTGGCTGGCCTTGATGGCGATGAATACGTTTTCCGTCCATCTCGGCTGGTTGCCGCTGCTCGGCGCCAGTTCGTGGAAAAGCTTCATCCTGCCGTCGATCACGCTTGCGGTGCTGCCGACTGCGGTGATTGCCCGCATGACCCGGTCCAGCATGATCGAGGTGATGAGCCAGGATTATATCCGCACCGCCTATGCCAAGGGCGTCGCGCCCTCGACCATCTACTGGAGCCATGCGCTGCGCAATGCGCTGCTGCCGATCATCACCATTGTCGGCTTGAATTTCGGCAGCCTGATGGGCGGCGCAGTCGTGACCGAATCCGTCTTCAACTGGCCGGGGATCGGGCGTTTTCTCGTAGATGCGGTGCGCTACCGCGATTACCCGGTCATCCAGGGCGTCACGCTCGTCGCCGTCACCGGCGTGGTGATGATGAACTTCTTCGCCGAACTGCTGATCGCCTTCCTCAACCCGAAGATAAGGTTCGACTGATGGCGTCCATTGACTCCGATATCGTGCCGCGCCGGCCGGCTTTTCTGCGGGGACTTCGCTGGATGGCGACGCATCGCAGCATCACGCTCGGCGGTCTGCTGATCGGCATCATCGTGGCTGCGGCGATCTTCGCGCCGCTGATCGCACCCGCCGATCCTTATGTGCAGGACCTGCTGGCAACCATGGAACCGCCGTCCTGGCAGCATCCGTTCGGTACCGACGACAACGGCCGCGATATTTTTGCCCGCGTCATTTTCGGGGCACGCATTTCGCTTGCCGAAGTGGTTCTGGCCGTTGGCCTTGCCGTGCTGGTCGGCGTGCCGCTCGGCATTCTGTCCGGCATGAGCGGTCGCTATGTCGACCAGGCGATCATGTGGACGATGGACATCCTGTTTGCCTTTCCGGGCATCGTGCTCGCCATCCTGATCGTCAGCGTGCTCGGCTCCAGCCTGATCAACCTTTTGATCGCCATTGCCATTTTCTCCGTGCCGGTCTACGCCCGGCTCAGCCGAAACCTGACGCTCGGCCTGAAGGGCATGGATTATGTCGAAGCCGCCATCTCGCTCGGCATCTCGCGCCGCCGGATCATGAGCCATTACATCCTGCGCAACGCGATCGGGCCGATCATCGTGCAGTCGACGCTGACCGCCGGCACCGTCATCCTGTCCGCTGCGAGCCTGTCGTTCCTAGGCCTCGGCGCCCAGCCGCCGCTTCCCGAGTGGGGCGCGATGATGAGCGACGGCCGCAACTATCTCGGCCTCAACATCTGGATGTCGCTGTTTCCGGGGCTGGCGATCATGATCACCGTGCTTGGCTTCAACATCCTCGGCGACGGCCTTCGCGACCTTCTGGATCCGCGCAAATGAGCATCGCCGCAACACCCCGCACGACAGGCCGGATCGGGCCGGCAAAGCCGGTCTTCTGCGTCGATATCGGCGGGTCGTTCATGAAATTCGCGGTCTCGCCGGCGCCGGGTGCGCTGGTGCCGCTCGAAAAGGTGGCGACGCCGGCCGCGGACTGGCACGAGCTTGGCGCCTCGCTTTCAGCGCTGATCCAGCGCAATGCGCAATCGGGCGATCCCGGTTCGCCGCTGGCGCTGTCGATTGCCGGTCTCATCGATCCGCGTAGCGGCATCGCGACCTCGGCCAACATTCCCTGCATCACCGGACGGCGGATCGGCGACGAACTCTCGGCGATCCTCGGACGACCGGTGCTGGCCGCCAATGACGCCGACTGCCTGACGCTTGCCGAAGCCAACGAGGGCGTTGGCCGCGGTCATTCTGTGGTCTTCTGCGCCATCATGGGCACCGGCATCGGCGGAGGCCTGGCGATTGACGGTCGGCTGGTGCGAGGGGCGGGAGGCGTCACCGGCGAATGGGGTCATGGCCCGATCCTCAACACGAGCGTCGAGCTTGACGGCGAGACGCTGCATATCCCGCGCTTTTCCTGCGGCTGCGGCCAGTCCGGCTGCGTCGATACGATCGGCGGGGCGCGCGGCATCGAGCGGCTGCATCATTTCCTGCATGGCTGCGAGGAGACCAGCTACCGAATTCTCGAGGACTGGCAGGCGGACGAGGCGAGGGCGGCAAGGACCGTCGCAGTCTACCTTGAACTGATCGCCGATCCGCTGGCGCTATCGGTCAATGTCACCGGCGCGTCGATCGTGCCGGTCGGCGGCGGCCTTGCCTCGGTCACGCCGCTCATCGATGCGCTGGACAGGGCGGTGCGCAGGCGTATCCTCAACCGCTTCGATCACCCGCTGGTGACACCGGCGCTCCGTCAGGAGGATGGTGGGTTGGTCGGCGCGGCCGTGCTTGGCCATCAGAGTGCCGTTCAAGGTCACTAGAGTACCTTTCAGGGGCGCCTGCTGTTACGAGAGTGCCGGTCATCAAGGAGACTGATCCTGTCCATCCTGCTCGAAGTCTGCGTCGATAGTCCCGAAGGTCTGGCGGCTGCCATCGCCGGCGGCGCCGACCGCATCGAACTCTGCGCCGCGCTCGATGTCGGCGGGCTGACGCCGCCGCCCGGCATGATCGCGCTTGCCGCCAAGGCGCCGATCCCGGTCTATGCGATCATCCGGCCCCGCGCCGGCAGCTTCGTCTACGACGCCGACAACGAGGCAGCGATGATGGCCGATATCGATGCGGTGCGGGCGGCGGGCCTTGCGGGTGTGGTGATCGGCGCGAGCCGCCCGGACATGACGCTCGACATGGCCTTGCTCAAGCGGCTGATGACGCATGCGCAAGGGTTGGGCGTAACGCTTCACCGCGCCTTCGATCTGGTGCCGGATCCGTTCGAAGCACTGGAGCAGGCGATCGCTCTCGGCGCCGAGCGCGTCCTGACCTCCGGCCTCAAAGTCAGCGGACCCGATGGGATCGAGATGTTGAAGGTGCTTGTCGAGCGGGCGGGAGACAGGGTGTCGATCATGCCCGGCGGCGGCATCAATCTGTCGACCGTCGAACGGGTGGTTCGCGAAACCGGCGTGCACGAGGTCCACAGCTCCTGCCGCCGGCAAGTCGGAAGCAAGGACGAACGTGCGATTGCCTTCGGTTTCCAGGCGCCTGTTTCCCATGAGACGAGCAGCGAGATCGTCCGGCAGATGCGCGGTTTGCTCGATGAATTGGAAGTGGCGCGGGACTGATGCTGAGGTGTCTGCCGGTCGGCAGGCACGACTTTGCGGCAGGTCGCCGGGGGACGACGACCTGCCGCTTAGCAGTGAGGGAGGATGTTACGAAATTGAGGAGATATGCACTTCCATGGTCAGCGGACGGCCGCCACCGTCCGCTCATGCACTGCTATGCACTTTCATTCACTGTCATGCGCAGAGGCTGCGGAGTGCTTCGTGCTTCTTGATTTCGATGCAACGAATGCTCCGCAGTTTGATAAGGCCGGCCGCACGGAGTTTTGCGAAAACGCGCGACACCGTTTCGATCGTCAGGCCTAAATAGTCGGCTATATCCAGCCGGGTCATGGGTATGTCGAAATGTTCGAGCCCGCCCTGGCGTTCCGCCATGTCGACGAGGAAGCCGGCAATCCGTTCCACCGCCGTCTGGCGGCCGATCATCATGATATGTTCCTGGGCGCGCAGCATGCCGCGCAGCGCCAGCGAGAGCAGTTCCGGCAAGGCCTGGTCATTGGCTGCGCGGTTGATGGCGCGCAAACCTGTCGGAGCGATGGCTTCGGCGAAGAAACTATGGGTCCGGTCAGCCTCGAACCCGAAAGTTTCTCCGGCCAGATGGAAGGCAATGACCTGCCTCCTTCCGTCCGACAACAGGCGGTGGATCCGCACGGCACCGAATTCGACGTGATAGAATGTTCCTGCCTTGTCGCCGGGAGCGTAGATTTCAGCGCCGGCATTGAAGGTCGTCACAGAATTGGCCCGGAAGAGACCCGCGGTCTGGGGTGCGATCACGATCTGGCTCTTGGTGAGCTCCAATTTCGTGGCATGAGCGGCTGCGGTGTGCATCTTCACGTCTCCCCTTGCTGTAGTCTCAAGATGCCAGAAGACGTGCAGGGGGAAAATTGGGTTGTATCACTAGGGGGATTTACGTAGGGCAGGCGGGACGACGGCAGCCGACGCGGCTCAGGCTGTCAGCGCAAGGTCCTTGACGAGACCCAGGAGATCGGCCCCGTTGAACGGTTTGGTGAGGCTCTGGATCGGGCCGAGCTCGCCTTCGACGGACGGAGACATGCCGTCGGTAAGCAGGATCACGGCCTGGCCCGACTGCAGCAGACGCTGCAGGGCGTCGCTCGAAGCACGCAGTACCTGATCGTCGATGATCATGCAAAGCGTCTGGCCGGCGGTGATGGTGCCCTTGCGCCAGGATTCGTGAGCCTCGACGTGATAGCCCTCCACCTCCAGTGCGAATGTCAACGACTGCCTGAGACCGAGATCGGGCGCGATGACAATTATGGTTCTCGCTTGTGATAACACCGAATTTCCCGCGCGGGTGGGGCAGCCGGAGAGCTGCTGAAGGGAGACATCTAGTGCCTGCGGGGGGACTTGCGCTTTGCGATAGATCAAGAAAGTTTCAATAAATTTGGGGGCCCTCAATTGGGACCGAAACCGGCAGCCATTGCCATGCGAACGAGCTGTGGCAAGCTTTTCGCCTTCATCTTGCTCATGACGTTGGCGCGATGCACCTCGACGGTGCGAGGGCTTATGTCGAGATCGTAGGCAATCGACTTGTTCGGCAGACCGGCAACCACGGCGGCCAACACCTGCCTCTCCCGATCGCTCAGGCTTTCAAGCCGTGTCTGAACCTCGGCTAGGTCGTCGGTATCGAGCGTTTTGTCCGACAGCAGCTCGGCAGCCCGCTGGATCGCTTCGATGATGACCGTGTCCCCGAAAGGTTTTTCGATGAAGTCGATGGCGCCTGCCTTCATCGCCTCCACTGCCATCGGCACGTCGCCATGGCCGGTGATGACGATCGACGGAATGCCGGCGCGGCTGGAGGTCAGCTTGCGAATCAGCTCGACGCCGGTCATGTCCGGCATCCTGAGGTCGGTAACCAAAACACCGTTCCTGACGCTCGGCGCGAACTGCAGGAAGGACGAGGCGGTTTCATGCATGCGTACGGCAAAGCCATTCATGGTCAGCATGAAGGCGAGGGACTTCCTGACCGGCTCCTCGTCGTCGACGATATGGATCGTGTAGTCACCCGTCTGCATTCTCGCGTTCCTCCTTGTCGATCGGGAGTGTGAAACGGAACGTCGCGCCTCCGGCCGCGTTGCGCGTCACCGTCATCTCGCCGCCATGCGCTTCGACGATGCGCTTGGAAATCGAAAGCCCTATCCCCATACCGCCCGCCTTGGTGGTGATGAAGGGCTTGAAAAGCTGCCCGGCGATCTCTTCGGGAATGCCGGGGCCGGTATCCTGGACGATCACCTGGATCATGTCCTCGTTTTCCTGGAGGGTGCGGATGACCAGTTCCCGCCGCTGGCTGTCGCGCATCGCCTCGATGGCGTTGCGCATCAGGTTGGTGAGCACCTGCTGAACCTGAATGCGGTCGACGGTGACCATTTCCGGCCCTTGCGCGAATTCGAAGATCGCACGGACGCCTTTTTCGCGCGAGCCGACCAACGCCAGAGCGCCGGCTTCCTCGACCAGGCGGCGGATGTTCTCCGGCGCCTTTTCCGTTTCGCCCTTGGTCACGAATTCCCTGAGATGCTTGATGATCTGGCCCGCCCGGAGCGACTGGTTCGCCGTCTCTTCCAACGCTTCGCGCATGCGCACTGCGACGGCTTCGTCCATGTCGCGCAGAAGGCGCGCGCAGCCGTGCACATAATTGGCAATCGCCGAGAGCGGCTGGTTCAGTTCGTGGGCAAGGGTGGATGCCATTTCGCCCATTTCATTGAGGCGGGCGAGGCGGGCGAGCTCTCCCTGGATCTCCTGCAGGCGTGCAGCCGACTCCTCGCGTTCGGTCAGGTCCCGCACGAAGCCGGTGAAGAAGGTTTCCCCGCCGGTATGGGTCTCTCCGACTGCAAGCTTCATCGGGAAGGTCGAGCCGTCCTTGCGTCGTCCGACGACCACGCGGTCCATGCCGATGATCCGCTTTTCACCGGTCCTCAGATACCTTTCCATGTAGCCGTCATGTTCGCGGTGGTAGGGTTCCGGCATCAGCATGCGCAGGTTCTGGCCGACCACCTCGTCTTCGCCATAACCGAACTGGCGGATTGCTGCGGCATTGAAGGAGACGATCGTGCCGTCCCTTGTGCTGACGATGCTGGCATCGAGAACAGTGTCGAGGACGGAGCGAAGATGCGCTTCGCGGGAGTCGGCTTTTGCCTGGGCTTTTCCGATCGCCTTGCGGGCAGAGTGAAGTATTTCGCCGAGCAGCGCGATCACCACGCCGACGATGCCGATCATCGCCATTTCCGTGAAATTGGCCCCCCGCGGCGTCAGTTCCTTGATCACGTAGGCTGCCAGAACCGAAAGCACCACGGCGAAAAGCGAGGCCCGCATGCCGCCGATAAGGGCGGCAACGAGGATCGGCGGAATGAAGAATGTGAAGGGCGCCTTATCGTCGAGAACGCCGTGCAGCGAGAAGCGCAGCGCAAACGCAACCAGCACGCAGATGGTCGCAATAAAATAGACTTCCGCGGCTGAAAACCGACGGCTCAAGAAAGACTGAATATAGTCATCCTTCTTTTCGGCGAACGTCCTGGAAGCCATGATGCTTATCCGAAGCCGATCGTCTGCAGGAGGAACCCCATTCCCTTGTGCATATGAAACCTGACAGCCTGTCCTTAAACTGGTTCTAGCATGAGCGCGGATGCGGCGTCCAACGGCGGAAACCGTCGTGATCTAAAAAACATATAGTTTTGCGTGGTTTCTTATGTCCGGTGTGAAAACGCGGGCAGGTGCCCGCGCAGGTCGGAAGCGGTGCCGTGGGGGCCGACAGAGTGGAGCCGGAGGTCCGATTCCTCACTGTTGCGGGATATTGGCGATTTTGACGTAGCCTGCCCAGGCCGCGACTTCCTTCTTCAGATATTCCTGGCCTTCTTTCGGCGTCGAGACGAACACGTCGCCGCCCTGGTCGGTCACGAATTTCTTGACGTCTTCCTGGGCGAGAACCTGCCTGGTCCAGCCATTGATCTTGTCGACGATATCTTTCGGCGTCGCCGAGGGGACCATCATCGCGAACCAGCCGACCTGGTCCATCGGGTAGCCGGATTCCGTCATCGTCGGAACGTCGGGAGCGCCCGGAATGCGCTTGGCGGAGCTGACCGCCAGCAGGCGGTAGCGGCCTTCGCGAAGCTGCGACAGGGAGAAGACCGGATCCTGGGCCGCAAAGGCCATCGCACCGCTCAAAATGTCGTTCATCGAATCGGCGCTGCTCTTGTAGGCGACTTCAACCGTGTCGAGGCCGGCTTCCTGCTTGTAGATGGCGGCGAGAACCTTGCCCGACGTGTTGTTGATGGCGTAGCTCGCGTTGGAGCCTTCCTTCTTCAGGTATTCGGTCAGTTCCTTCATGGTCTTGATCGGGCTCGATATCGGAACGGCGATCATGTGTGGCTGCTTGTTGACGGTGGCTGCGACCTGCAGGTCCTTCACCACGTCGAAGGGCGGCGTCTTGAACATGTGCATGTTGCCGGCGACGGCGCTGCCGGTATGGAAGAAGATCGTATAACCGTCCGGCTTGGAGCGCGTGACGTATTGGCCGGCAATATTGCCGCCGGCGCCCGGCTTGTTTTCGACGATGATGGTGGCGCCCGAAACCTTGGCGATCTTTTCGGCGAAAAAGCGGACGATGACATCGGCGCCGCTGCCCGCCGGGAACGCACAGATCATGCTGATGGTCTGATTTGGGTAATTCGTCTGTGCCGTGGCCGGCGAAAGCCCGAAGGCGCTGCCCGCGACGGCGACCGATGCGGCAAGCACGAAACGACGCGTGATAGTCTGCATAAATTCCCTCCCATGGATGGCCCGGTCTTGCAGTCGACACTGGCCGATCGCACCTCCCCGATGCGACCTGATACAACATTGTATAATTATATTTGATTTAATCAACTGTTCTGACTAGAAAACATCCCACGCAGAAACGCGTTTTCGGGAGAGGACAAAATGACCGCCAATACGACAACTCAATCCGCCGCCGCACTTGATCTCGACCGTTTCCGGTTGAAGAATTTCGTCGAGAGCCTGAGCGCGGACGAGCTCGATATCCGTGAGAAGAAGGTCGATCTGGCCGATGTCGCGGCGATCCTGCAGAACAACCCGAAGGCCGTCTGGTTCAAAAATGCCGGTCCGGAAGGCCAGCAATTGGTCGGCAACGTGGTCGGAAGCCGTTCCCGTCTCGCCAAGGCTTTCGGCGTGCCGGCCGGCGAGGTGGCGCTCGAGATGCGCCGCCGCCTGTCGCTGAAGCCGGAACTGGTGAAGCTTTCCGGGGGCGAAGCGCCCGTGCAGCAGGTCGTGTTGACAGGCGCTGACGCCGATCTCCTCAAGCTGCCGGTCCACGTGCAGCACGCGCTTGACGGCGCGCCCTACATTTCCGCGACGATCGACTACACGATCGACCCGAAGGACGGCCGTTACAATTGCGGCATGCGCCGGCTGATGCTGCGCGGCCCGCAGGAAGCGGGCGTCGACCTGATCGCGCCGAGCGACCTGCGTGTCATGTACATGGCCGCGTCCGCGCGCGGCGAGCGGCTGAATGTCGCTTACGTGGTCGGCTGCCACCCGATCGACATGGTGTCCGCCACCATGAAGGAACCGGTCGACGAGCTGGAGCTGATCTCGTCGCTCCGCGGCGCGCCGCTGCCGATCGTCAAATGCGTGACCAGCGACATCATGGTCCCGGCCGACGCGGAAATGGTCATCGAAGGTTATTTCGACGAGCGCGGTTACGTGGAGAAGGAGGGCCCTTACGGCGAATATCTCGGCTACTACGGCGTCGTGAAGACCAACCCGGTCTTCCATGTGACCGCGATCACCCATCGCAAGGATGCGCTGTTCCAGACGGCGACCATCTCCGGCAATCGCATGGACTTCACCGATACGTCCAACCTCGAGGCGCTGCGCATGGAGATGAACGTCTGGAAGACGCTCGGCGATGTGGTGCGCCAGCCGGTTGCCGTCTACGCGCCGGTCGCCGCCGGTGGATCGATGAGCATGCGCTTCTCGATCCGCCAGACCTATCCGGGCGAGGCCCGTTCGGCACTCTACGCGGTTCTCGGTGCCGTCGGCGTCAAGAACGTCTTCGTCGTCGATCCGGACATCGATATTTTCGACGACAGCCAGATGGAATGGGCGTTCGGCACCCGTTTCCAGGCCGACCGCGATCTGGTGATCGCAACTGGTGTTCGGCTGTCGCCGCTCGATCCGTCGCTTCACGGCTCCCGTTCCGGTGCCAAGGCCGGCTACGATCTCACTTGGCCGATGCAGCATGCCCAGAACTGGGAACTCGTCACGCCGCAGGCTCCGTCCTATCCCGGCAAGCGTTTCCCCTCGCTCGAAGCGGCTCTGAAGGACGGCGCAAAGCATTTCGAGGAGCTGATGGCGGCAGTCGGCAGTCGCGACGGTCGCGAAGTTGTCCGCGAACTCGACACTTTCCGCTCCAGGGGACTGGAGCGCGACGAGCGGGGCCGTTACTACCTTCCCCTATAAGTTGATCCATTTCCGGGCAGTGTGCCTAATCGAAACGACCTTCCGGGTGCAAATCCGGAAGGTTTTTCATTTTAAGTCGAAAAAGCTTTCTTCCATCCCGCTAAACGGGTGAGGCCTCGGCCAAACACCATTCATTTCTTGGGGGCGCCTCGTTATGCTTTCTCTAATGGATGGATTTCTATGGTGTGGTACTACCGCCCGCCTCCGGAGCAGAGATGTCCCACGTCGACAGCATCGATATTGCAGAGCGCAGACGGCTCGACGCTCTGGCAAATTACCGTATTGCGGGTTCCGGGCCTGAAAACCGTTTTGATCGCATCTGCCGTTTTGCCTCGGAGCTTTTTTCCACGCGCATGGCTTTCGTGACGCTGATCGAGGAGGATCGGCAATGGTTCAAGGCCTGTTCCGGTCTCGATATCGAGGAGACCCACCGATCCGAATCCTTTTGCGATCACACGATCCGCACGGATGATGTTCTCGTGGTGTCCGACGCCCGGTTCGACGCCCGGTTCTCCAGCCTGCCGATCGTCACCGGCGAACCATTCATCCGGTTTTACGCCGGAGCGCCGCTGGTCTCGCCGGACGGTTTTCGGATCGGAGCGCTGTGCATCGCCGACACGCAGGTGCGCGAAAGCTTTTCCGAGCGGGAAAGGCGGACGCTCGCGGGCCTTGCAGCCATGGTCATGGAGCACATGGAATTGCGTCGCGAGGGCATACCGCAGGCGACGGCTGCCAACTTTGCGAATGCTACCGATCTTTCGCTGATTACCGTCGATCCCACCGGCCGGATCGAATTCGTCAACCAGGCGGCGCTCGACATGTTCGGTTTCGGACGGGAGGAGATGATCGGCAGCTCGCTCGACATGATCGTGCCGGAGCGATTCCGCGCGGCCCACAATGCCGGTCTCGCGCGCGTGGCCGCGGGCGGCAATTCCAAGCTCAAGGGCAAGACCGTCGAGGTTTCGGCTCGCCGCAAGGATGGTACGGAGTTTCCGATCGAGATGGCCCTTTCGATCTGGCACGATCAGCGCGGCGTCGGCGTGGGCGCCATCATCAAGGACATATCCGAACGCCGTGACCGCGACGTCCGGCTCCTGAGGCTGGCAAGCCAGGATACGCTCACCGGCCTATGCAACCGGCCTCGTTTCGAGGACCTTCTGCGCGAGGAACTGGCGAGCAAGCGGCCGCTTGCCGTGCTGCTCTTCGATCTCGACGGCTTCAAGGACGTCAACGATCGGCTGGGGCACGGCGTCGGCGACTCCCTGCTGCAGGCGATCGGTGTCAGATTGCCGGCGGTTCTCGATCGTAACGTCACGGTCTCCCGGTTCGGCGGCGACGAGTTTGCCATTCTCATTCCCGGAACTGGCGATCCCCTTATCGCCCAGAAGACCGCAAATGTGGTCATCGAGGCTTTCAAGATACCGTTCGAGGTTGCCGGGCACACGTTCCGTGTCGGGGCGAGCGTCGGCTTTTCGCTCGCTCCCAATCATGGTTCGGATGCGGAGGAACTGATCGCCAGCGCCGATTTCGCGCTCTATCGGGCCAAACAGGCCGGCGGTCGCGTCGTGCGCATGTTCGAACAGTCGATGCGCAACGAGACCCTGGCAAGGCGAACGCTCCGGGACGAATTGCTGCGGGCTTTGAACAGGCACGAGCTCGTGCTGCACTATCAACCGCAGGTGACCATCGAGACCGGCGAGGTGTTCGGCGTCGAAGCATTGATACGCTGGCAGCATCCCGAACGCGGTCTCCTGTCGCCCGCCGCTTTCCTTCCGGCTCTGGAGCAGAGTTCTATCGCGCTCGACGTCGGCCTGTGGGTGCTGGACGAGGCGGGTCGCCAGATGGCCGCCTGGAATGCAGCCGGTTATCCGCCGATCAAGATGGGCGTCAATCTGTTTCCCGCGCAGGTTCGGGCCGGCGATCTGGCGCGCAGCGTCGTCGACCTGATCGCGCGCTACGCTCTCGATCCGCGGCTCCTGGAGATCGAGATCACCGAGACGGTCACGCTCAACGACGACGATCAGTCACTCGAGTCGATTCAGGCGCTGAGCGAACTCGGCGTCGGCATTGCTTTCGACGATTTCGGCACCGGCTATGCTTCGCTCGGCTCGCTGCAGCGCTATCCGCTGACGACGCTCAAGATCGACATGGGCTTCGTTCGGGACCTCCTGACCAAACCGCGCGACGCGGCCATCACCCGGGCGTTGATCATGCTCAGCAAGGAACTGGGGCTGAAGACGATCGCCGAGGGTATCGAGACCGAGGAGCAGGAGGCGGCGCTTCGCCTGATGGGCTGCGAGGCGGGGCAGGGCTATCGTTACGGCAAGCCGATGCCGGCCGACGAGGTTGCCCGGCTCTTCGTCCAACCGATCGAAAAGCAGCGTATCCGGATCAAGTAATCCGGATGATCTGCGCACGAGTCGGTGCCAGAACCCGGACCTCAAACCGGGACATGAGTATTCTTTGGCGATCGCGACAATCCCGTGGGAGATTTCCGGGACGCGCTTGATTTCAATTGTCAATAATCGCGGAAACTCTATAACCTGACGACACATTTGGCATCAGGGACGGCCCATGTTCAGACTGACGGAGCTTTCCGAAATCGATCTGAATCAGTTGTTCAATCTCTCACCCAATCCCTATGTCATCCTCGACCGGGAGTTGCGGCTTGTCGGGATGAATGACGCTTATCTGGCGGTGACGGGGCGTAGCCGTCAAGAGCTTCTCGGCCGCAACATGTTCGATGTGTTTCCGAGCGAGCCGGCGTCAGTCCCGGGCCGGCTGCTGCGCCAATCCTTCGCCAAGGTCCTTTCCACCGGTGGGGTGGATCACCTGCCGCTCCTCCCATATCCGATCCAAGGTCCCGATGGAGAGCTTGAGGATCGTTATTGGAGTGCCACCCATACGCCGATCAAGGACGAGGCCGGCAAGCTGGTCTTCATCCTGCAGCACACCGTGGATGTGACCGAACTTCACCTGCTGCGCAGCCGGTCTGCGGGCGACGCCGGCCTGCAGTTTCATACGGATCTGATGCGCCGGGCCGATGCCGTCCAGGGGCAGAATGTCGCGCTTGGCGAGGAGCGGGAATATCTGCGCATGCTGTTCGAGCAGGCGCCCGGCTTCATGGCCGTGCTGCGCGGCCCAGAGCATGTTTTCTCGATTGTCAACAGATCCTACCGGACGATCGTCGGCCGCGAGGACCTGATCGGCAAGACGGTGCGCGAGGCTCTGCCGGATATCGCCGGCCAGGGCTTTTACGAACTGCTCGACGAGGTTTACCGGACGGGTACGCCCTATAGCGCCGTTGGCGCGCGCGTCGTTCTGCAGCCCTCCGAAAGCGTTCCGCCGGAAGAGCGTTTTCTGGATTTCGTCTATCAGCCGATCCGCGATCGCGACGGTCTGGTCAGCGGCATTTTCGTGCAGGGTCAGGACGTCACGGAGCTTCGCCGTGCGCAGGAGGCGGCCCGCGAGAACGAGGACCGTTTCCGCACGCTTGCCCAGTCGTTGCCGACGCATGTGTGGACGGCGACACCGGATGGCCGGATGCAGTGGTGCAACGACCAGATCTTTACCTATAGCGGCCTGGAATCCTTCTATTTCGACAGGGAGCGCCGCTCCGAGATGCTGCATCCGGACGATTCTCCCCGGATCGCCGCGGCCTGGGGAGAAGCGATCCGCGTCGGGGGCCGTCTTGAGACGGAGATCCGCCTGCGCCGCCACGACGGCGTCTATCGCTGGTTCATCAGTCGCGCGGTACCGATCAAGAATGCCGAAGGCGAGATCACCCTCTGGGTCGCTACCAATACCGATATCGATGAACAGAAACAGACCGAATCGGAGCTTTCCAGCCTCGCCGAAACCCTCGGCCATCGCGTCGAGGAAAGAACGATCGAGCTCGAGCGGACGCAGGAAGTGCTTCGCCAAAGCCAGAAGATGGAGGCGATCGGCAACCTCGCCGGTGGCATCGCCCACGATTTCAACAATCTCCTGCAGGTGATCACCGGCAATCTCCAGCTTCTCGGGCGGGAGTTCGCGGGCAATGAAGTTGCCGAAAGACGGTTGAACAGCGCGCTTGCAGGGGCGTCGCGCGGCGCCCGGCTTGCCTCGCAGCTTCTCGCCTTCGGCCGCCGCCAGCCGCTTTCGCCGAAGGTGATCAATCTGAGCCGCCTGATCCGCGAGATGGATCATCTCTTGAGGCGCAGTCTCGGCGAAGCGATCGAGATCGACACGATCGTCGGCGGCGGGTTGTGGAACACGCTGGTCGATCCGAGCAATGTCGAGAACGCGCTCCTCAATCTCGCCATCAATGCACGCGATGCGATGAATGGGCAGGGCAAGCTGACGATCGAGCTCGGCAATGTCTTCCTCGACGACGAATATGCGCGGCACGCGTTCGACATTGACGTCGGGAAATATGTGATGCTGGCGGTCACCGATACCGGTACGGGCATGACGGCCGACATTCTGGACAAGGTCTTCGATCCCTTCTTCACCACCAAGCCGGAAGGCAAGGGGACAGGGCTCGGCCTTTCCATGGTCTATGGCTTCGTCAAACAGTCGGGCGGCCATATCAGGATCTACAGCGAGCCGGGCAACGGCACCACCGTGCGGATATATCTTCCGCGATCGATGGAGGACGAGGATTTGGTTGGCGAAAATGCCAGTGGTGCTGCCTTGGGCGGCGACGAGACAATACTGGTCGTCGAGGACGACGAAGCCGTGCGGGAAATCACCGTCAGTCTGCTCGCCGAACTCGGTTATCGGGTCCTGCGGGCCAAGGATGCCGACAGCGGGCTTGCGATCGTCGAAAGCGGCGTGCCGATCGACTGCCTGTTCACGGATGTGGTGATGCCGGGGCGGTTGAAAAGCAGCGATCTCGCCAAGCGGGCCAAGGAGAGGCTGCCGCATCTCGGTGTGCTGTTCACCTCGGGTTATACCGAAAATTCGATTGTCCACGGCGGGCGGCTCGATCCGGGGGTCAACCTGCTGAGCAAGCCCTATACGCGGGAGACGCTCGCCCGAAAAATCCGCCAGGTGATCGATCAGAGCCGGCAGGCTCCGTCGCCGGGCTTGCCCGAAAGTCCTCCCGAGATAACGCCTGTTCAGCCGGCCGTCGAGCAGCCTTCGGCGCCAGATCTGCCGATCGCGGTTCTGCTGGTCGAGGACGAAGCGCTGATCCGCATCTCGACGGCGGATTTCCTGCAGGATGCCGGCATGACCGTGGTCGAGGCGGGATCGGCGGCCGAAGCGCTTGCCGCAGGTGGCAGCCAGACGATCGACATCCTCGTCACCGACGTGCATCTGCCGGAAATGAGTGGCTTGCAACTCGCATTGAAATTGCGCGAAACGCTTACCGATCTGCCGGTGATCTTTGCCACCGGCGACCGCAACGTGCCGGGATCGGAGGAGCTCGGCCGGACGGCGCTGATCACCAAGCCTTACGACTACGAGCTGCTGACGACCCGCATACGGTCGATGGTGACGCCACGGTCGGGGGGCTGAGCCGCATTCGTTTTTGCGGCTGAGCCGTTATTCTTCGTCCTTCATACCCGCTGCAACTTCGGTTTGCGCAGCAGCCAGAGGATGACGATGCCGGCGCTGGTCGCGGCTACTGCGACGATCCACATGCCGAGGCCCACGCAGAGCCCGATCGCACCGGACAGCCACATGCTGGCGCCGGTCGTCAGGCCCTTCACATCGCCGCGCATTTGGAAAACGACGCCGGCGGCAAGGAACGCAATTCCGGCGGTGACGGCCTCGATGAGGCGGATCGGGTCGATCTGGACGGTATTGGGCTGGTTGCCGAACTCATGCATGATCTGCAGGCCGACCAGCGTGAAGACGGCAGATGCGAGGCCGATCAGCATGTTGGTACGCAGGCCTGCGGAATTATTGCGAAATTCGCGTTCGAGGCCGATCAGACCGCAGAGAAATGCGGCGCCGACCAGCCTCACCAGAAACACCTCGATTGCAACGGGCGCCTCGTGCGAAAACTCCTCCGCGAGAACGTTGAGCATGGTCGCGATATCCCGATGTTACCCGTGATGTAACACCGGAAACCGACGCAGGCGTATATGGTTCCGTCAGCATTGGGACTCTGGCGCGAAAGCCTCAGAGATGCCCTTCGGCCTCGACGATGACCTTCGTCAGGCTGCCGTTTGCCGGAAAGAGCGGGATGAGGCAGGCCTGCAGGGCGTGGTAGATATCGCCCTTGCCGGGAAAGAGGGTGTGGGCCGGGACGAGATCCTCGGTCAGCTCCTCGTGCCAGCCGCCGTTTGTATGGTCGATGAAACGGTTGGCGATCGTACCCCAGATCCGCCGGTAGCTGTCCTCGTAGAAATCGTCGGCCGGCAGGTGCTCGTTGAGGAAGTGGGCGGCACCGGCTGCCTCGCACATCGGCCACCAGAGCTTGTTGGTCTTGGCGGGCTTGTCGTTCCAGTCGAGCGTGTAGAAGAAGCCGCCCTTCTCTTTGTCCCAGCCCAGTGACATGGACTGGACGAACAGCGATTTTGCCGCGTCCGGCATCCAGCCGTGCTTTTTATCCCCGAGCGTCCAGAGCTGCAGCAGGAGGCGCGACCATTCCAGCCAGTGGCCGGGTGTGGTGCCGGCCGGGCGGAACATCTCGTCGGGGTGGTAATAGTCCTTGTCGATCGCCCATTCGGGATCGAAATGCTCGGCAACGCGGAAACCGACGCCGCCGGCAGAGCGGCGGATGACGAGGTCGGCGATGCTTGTCGCCTTGTCGAGATAGGCCGTCTCGCCGGTCGCCTCATAGGCTGCCATCAACGCTTCGGTGAGGTGCATGTTGGAGTTCTGGCCGCGATAGCTGCCGCCATCGATCGGTGACCAGTCACGATTGAACTCCTCCGCGATCGCGCCATGACGCGGTTCCCAGAACCTGGTTTCGAGGACCTCGGTAATGTCGGCCAGCATCCGGTCGGCGAGCGGATGGCCAATGACCTTGGCGGAGGAAGCGGCGAGCAGCACGAAGGCGTGGCCGTAACCCTGCTTGGCGGGATCAGCCGCGCCGTCATCATTGACCTGCCAGAAATAGCCGCCATATTCCGTGTCGCGATGACGCTCCCAGAGAGTGCGCATGCCGTGGTCGACGATATCGCCGGAGCCCGGCCGGCCAAGCAGGTGGCCGATCGAAAAACAGTGGACCATGCGCGCCGAGGCATGAATGCCCCGCGTCGGATTGGCGCCGCCGAGGGCCAAGCCCTGGTCGTCGAGATCGAAGAAACCGCCCTTTGGGTTCATCGCCCGGTACTGGAAAAAATCGAAGAGCCCGTCGGCCTCGTTCAGGAGCCAACGACGATGATAGGGAAGGCTCGCCCACTTGGCTTCTGTCTGACCGGTGTCGCTCATGAAAACCTCGGAATCGCTATGGCGGGGGCATTGGGATCAGAACGCCTATAACGCTCGGTCGGTTTCATGTCATCGACTATTCTATATTGTCGGACATACCGGTTATATATTGACATAAACATATCTTTATGCGGTTATTGAGATATCCGGAAATGATGAAGGGCAGTGCCATGTTCGACGAACTCTTTGGTCCCGAAGCCGCCGCGCGCGATGGCGTGGAGATTCTCTCGGCACTCAAGGCGGCTGCGCGCGAGCGCATCCTGATCATCGATGGCGCGATGGGCACCGAAATCCAGGGGCTCGGTTTCGACGAGGGGCATTTTCGCGGCGAGCGGTTTGCCGGCTGCGCCTGCCATCAGCAGGGCAATAACGACCTGCTGATCCTGTCGCAGCCGCAGGCGGTCGAGGATATCCATTACCGTTATGCCAAGGCGGGCGCCGACATCATCGAGACCAACACGTTCTCGTCGACCCGCATCGCCCAGGCCGACTACCAGATGGAAAACGCGGTCTACGACCTCAACCGCGACGGCGCGCGGCTGGCCAAGCGCGCGGCATTTCGGGCGCAGAAGGAAGACGGTCGTCGCCGTTTCGTCGCCGGCGCCATCGGCCCGACCAACCGCACCGCCTCCATTTCGCCCGACGTCAACAATCCCGGTTACCGGGCGGTGACATTCGACGACCTGCGCATCGCCTATGGCGAACAGCTCGACGGCCTGATCGACGGCGGTGCCGATATCATCCTGATCGAGACGATCTTCGATACGCTGAACGCCAAGGCGGCGATCTTCGCCTGTGCCGAGCGTTTCGAGGCGAAGGGCATCCGCCTGCCGGTGATGATTTCGGGCACGATCACCGACCTTTCCGGCCGCACGCTGTCCGGCCAGACGCCGTCGGCCTTCTGGTCCTCCATCCGTCATTCGAAGCCCTTCACCGTTGGCCTCAACTGCGCGCTCGGCGCCGATGCGATGCGGCCGCACCTACAGGAACTCTCGGGCGTCGCCGACACGTTCATCTCCGCCTATCCGAATGCCGGCCTGCCGAATTCGTTCGGCGGTTACGACGAATCGCCTGAAGACATGGCCCGCCAGATCGAGGGCTTTGCCGAGGAAGGCCTCGTCAACGTCGTCGGCGGCTGCTGCGGATCGACGCCTGAGCATATCCGCGCGATTGCCGAAGCGGTCGCGCCGCACAGGCCCCGCGAAGTGCCGGAACACCGGCCGTTCATGTCGCTTGCGGGCCTGGAACCCTTCGAATTCACCAAGGACATCCCCTTCGTCAATGTCGGCGAGCGCACCAATGTCACCGGCTCGGCGAAATTCCGCAAACTGATTACCGCAGGCGATTTCACCGCTGCGTTGGTGGTCGCCCGCGAGCAGGTGGAAAACGGTGCTTCGGTCATCGACATCAACATGGACGAGGGCCTGATCGACTCGCAGCGGGCGATGGTCGAATTCGTCAACCTGATCGCCGCCGAGCCGGATATCGCCCGGGTGCCGATCATGCTCGACTCGTCGAAGTTCGAGATCATGGAAGCGGGCCTGAAATGCGTGCAGGGCAAGCCGGTCGTCAACTCGATCTCGATGAAGGAGGGCGAGGAGAAGTTCATCGCCCAGGCCAAGCTGCTGCGCAATTATGGCGCCGCCGTCGTGGTCATGGCCTTCGATGAACAGGGACAGGCCGATACCTACGAGCGCAAGGTGGCGATCTGCGAACGCGCCTACAAGCTGCTGACCGAAGAGGCGGATTTCCCGCCGGAAGATATTATCTTCGACCCCAACGTCTTTGCGGTCGCGACGGGTATCGAGGAGCATAACAGCTACGGTCTCGCCTTCATTCAGGCGACCAAGACCATCCGCGAGCGCATGCCGCTGGTGCATATCTCCGGCGGTGTCTCCAACCTGTCCTTCTCGTTCCGCGGCAACGAGCCGGTGCGCGAGGCGATGCATGCCGTGTTCCTCTACCACGCCATCCAGGCGGGCATGGACATGGGCATCGTCAATGCCGGCCAGCTGGCGATCTACGAGAACATCGATCCGGACCTGCGCGAGGCCTGCGAGGACGTCGTGCTCAACCGTCGCGACGATGCGACGGAACGGATGCTCGAACTCGCCGAGCGTTATCGCGGGACCGGGGCCAAGGAAGCCAAGGAGAGAGACCTCGCCTGGCGTGAATGGCCGGTGGAGAAGCGCCTTTCGCATGCGCTCGTCAACGGCATCAACGAGTTCATCGAGGGCGATACCGAGGAGGCGCGCCAGAATGCGGAGCGGCCGCTGCATGTGATCGAAGGTCCGCTGATGGCCGGCATGAACGTGGTCGGCGACCTGTTCGGTTCCGGAAAAATGTTCCTGCCGCAGGTGGTGAAGTCCGCCCGCGTCATGAAACAGGCCGTCGCCGTGCTTCTGCCCTACATGGAAGAGGAAAAGCGCCTCAACGGCGGGGACCAGAAGAAGTCCGCCGGCAAGGTGCTGATGGCGACCGTCAAGGGCGACGTCCACGATATCGGCAAGAACATCGTCGGCGTCGTGCTCGCCTGCAACAATTACGAGATCATCGATCTCGGCGTGATGGTGCCGGCGACCAAGATCCTGGAAACGGCGATTGCCGAGAAGGTCGACATCATCGGGCTTTCCGGCCTGATCACCCCATCGCTCGACGAGATGGTGCATGTGGCATCCGAGATGGAGCGCCAGGGGTTCGACATTCCGCTGCTGATCGGCGGGGCGACGACCAGCCGTGTCCACACGGCGGTCAAGATCCATCCGCGCTATGATCGCGGCCAGGCGATCTACGTGACCGATGCCAGCCGCGCAGTCGGCGTCGTGTCCGCGCTTCTGTCCGAAGACGGAAAGCCGAGCTATATCAGCACGGTGCAGGCGGAATATGCCAAGGTGGCGGCGGCCCATGCCCGCTCGGAAGCGGAAAAGACCCGCCTGCCGATCGCTCGCGCGCGCGCCAATGCCGAGAAGGTCGACTGGTCGTCCTACCAGCCCAAGAAGCCGCAGTTCACCGGAACGAAAGTGTTCGAGACCTATGACTTGGCGGAACTGGCGAAATATATCGACTGGACGCCGTTCTTCCAGACCTGGGAGATGAAGGGGCGGTTCCCGGCGATCCTCCAGGACGAGAAGCAGGGCGAGGCGGCGCGCCAGCTTTATGCCGATGCGCAGGCGATGCTCGACAAGATCATTGCCGAAAAATGGTTCCGGCCGCGGGCGGTGATCGGCTTCTGGCCGGCCAATGCCGTCGGTGATGACATCCGCGTCTACACGGATGAAAGCCGCAACGAGGAACTGGCGACCTTCTTCACACTGCGTCAGCAGCTTTCGAAGCGGGACGGTCGCCCGAACGTCGCGCTGTCGGATTTCGTCGCCCCGGTTGCGACCGGTCTCGACGACTATGTCGGCGGTTTCGTCGTCACGGCCGGTATCGAGGAAGTGGCGATCGCCGAACGTTTCGAACGGGCGAACGACGATTACTCGTCGATCCTCGTGAAGGCGCTGGCCGACCGTTTCGCCGAAGCCTTCGCCGAATGCATGCACGAGCGGGTCCGCAAGGAATTCTGGGGTTATGCGCCGGACGAGAATTTCTCCACGGAAGAGCTGATCACCGAGGGTTACGGCGGTATCCGCCCGGCGCCCGGTTATCCGGCCCAGCCCGACCATACGGAAAAGGCGACGCTGTTCCGGCTGCTCGATGCGGAAGAGGCGTCCGGCGTCATCCTGACGGAAAGCTACGCGATGTGGCCCGGCTCATCGGTCTCGGGCCTCTATATCGGCCATCCGGCCTCGTACTATTTCGGGGTGGCGAAGGTCGAGCGTGACCAGGTCGAGGATTATGCCAAGCGCAAGGGCATGTCGATCGAGGAGATCGAGCGCTGGCTCGGTCCGGTCCTCAACTACGTGCCGACGTCCGGCCAGGATGCGGTAGACGACGCGGCGTGAGATTCTCAACGCAAAAACGGCATCCGCGAGGATGCCGTTTTTGCTTATGGGCCATCAGCCCGCTGATTTGCAGAAGACTTCCGATCAGTCGCGGACGATCAGGAAATCGTGGGCGTTGAAGCGCAGCGTCAAGGTCTCGCCGGACTGAGGCAGGACGGCATCCGGCGAATTGAACATGTCGAAGGAAATCTGGTTTCCGCCGACTTCGAGCTTTGTGCGGATGACGGAGCCCAGAAAGTGCGAAGAGATCACCTGGCCGGTCAGCGACGTGTCGCCCTTGGCATTTTCCAGCAGCGAGCCCGCTTCCGGACGCAGTGCGATCGACAGCTTGTCGCCGCCCTTCAGGGCGCCGATCGATTCCCGCAGCCTGATCGTGTTCTCGCCGACCTTGACCGTGTTGGCGGACGGATCGATGACGGTCGCCTCGATGATGTTGAGCGTGCCGACGAAGGATGCGACGAAGCGGGTGGTCGGACGGTTGTAGATCTCCGATGGCGTGCCGATCTGGTCGGCGCGGCCGGCATTCATCACCACGATGCGGTCGGAGATCGACAGCGCCTCTTCCTGGTCGTGGGTGACGAAGACGGTGGTGATGCCGAGCTGGCGCTGGATCTGGCGGATTTCCTCGCGCAGCGAGACGCGGATCTTGGCGTCTAGCGCCGACAGCGGCTCGTCGAGCAGCAGGACCTGCGGTTTCGGGGCGAGCGCACGGGCGAGCGCTACGCGCTGCTGCTGGCCGCCGGACATCTGGTAGGGATAGCGGTCGGAGAGATGGTCGAGACCGATTAGATTCAGCATTTCCTTGACGCGCGTTTCGATCTCCGTCTTGGACTTGCCCGCCACCTTCAAACCGAAGGCGACGTTGTCGAAGACGTTCATGTTCGGAAACAGCGCATAGGCCTGGAAGACCATGCCGATATTGCGCTGGTTGGTCTTCAGCGCGTTCTGGTTCCGGCCGTTGATCGAGATCGCCCCGTCGCTTGGGCTTTCAAACCCGGCGATCATGCGCAGCACGGTTGTCTTGCCGCAACCCGACGGTCCGAGAAAGGAGACGAACTCGCCCTTCTCGATGGACATGTTGAAGTCCTTGACGACCTGCGTCTGGCCGAAACTCTTCTTGATACTTTCGAGAACGAGGAACGACATCAAAATTCCTTAAGGCCTGGACGGCGACAATTTGCCGAAGCGGGAAACGAGCTGGATCAGACCCATCGAGAGCCAGGTGATCGCAAACGCGATGACGGCGAGCGCCGAAGGCTCATAGGCCTTGTTGGCGCCGACGAGCTGGAGATAGGGACCGAAGGCCGGACGGTTGAGAAGGGCTGCCATGGTGAATTCGCCCATGACGATCGCTAACGTGATGAAGGCGCCGGAGAGCACCCCCGACATGACGTTCGGGAAAATACAGCGGAACATGATCGTCGGCCACTTGGCGCCGAGGATTTCCGCGGCCTCCGTCAGCGTCCGCACGTCGATGGTCCGCATGGCCGTGTCGACGGAACGATACATGTAGGGGAGCGCCAGCGTCACGTAGGAGAAGGTCAGCAGGATATTCGTGCCCTGCGTCGAGCCCGTGAACGGGATCCAGGACGAGGAATTGTAGAGGCGAAGGTAGCCGAACACGATGACGATCGCCGGAATGACGAGCGGCAGCAGCGTGATGAACTCGACGACCGGCCGCATCTGCGGCAGGCGCAGCCGCACCCAATAGGCTGTCGGCACGATGAGCAGCATGCCGACGACGATCGTCACCAATGCCATCAGCATGGAGAAGCCGAAGGTGGCGCGGAACTGGGCGTCGGTGAAGACCGACTGGTAGGCGTCGAAGGAATAGACGCCGCGCCGCATGCGCAGCGAGAACTCGAACGTGCCGATCAGGGGCACGAGGAAATAGATCGCGCCGATGGCGATCGCGAGCCAGGCAAGGATCTTGGACGCCTTCATTTCTGCCACCGTTCGGCCCGGGTGCGCAGCCAGATGTAGAGGATGTTGGAAATGCCGGTGATGACGATCATGCCGAGAGCCAGCGCGTAGCCGAGGTTCGGATTGTGGAGCACGTCGCCGCGGATCTGGGCGTAGAGCAGGATGGGCACGATGTTGAGCGAGGAACCGGTCAGCGCAAAGGCGGTCGCGATCGCGCCGAAGGCGTTGGCGAAAAGGAGAAGCGTGGCTCCCATCAGGCTCGGCCAGAGGATCGGAAGCACCACCATGCGCCAATATTGCCAGCTGGATGCGCCGAGAATTTCGGATGCCTCGCGCCATTCCTTTTTCAAGCCGTCGAGCGCGGGGGTGAGGATCAGCACCATCAGCGGGATCTGGAAGAACATATAGGTGATCGTCAGGCCGAAGAACGACAGGAGGTTGAAGCCTGTCGAATAGAGATTGAAGCCCAACCAGTCACGCATCAAGACGGTGACGAGCCCGGTCCGGCCGAGCGTCGCCAGAAAGGCGAAGGCGAGCGGCACGCCGGCGAAATTCGAGGCGACGCCCGAAAAGGTCAACAGGCTGGAGCGTATCCAGGACGGCAAGCCGCCGAGCACGACGGCCCAGGCGAGGAAGAAGCCGATCAATGCTCCGCCGAGCGCAGACGCGACGGATACCCGGATACTGATCCAGTAGGCGCCAAGGATGGAAGGCGAAAAGAGATCGAAAATATTCTGAAACGTGAATTCGCCCGCCGGATTGAAGAAGGCGCCGACGATCAGATAGAGCGTCGGAACAATCAGGAAGGCGAGCGCGAATACCATGAACGGCACGATGCCGAGCCAGTCGATGACTGTCCGGCGGTCGATGAATGACGTGGAAGCGGTGGTCATGAATGCTGGCCATCCAGGGTGAAACGGGAAAACTCCCGCGCCGGGCGGCACGGGAGTCCGGTCTTGTTCGATTACTTGGCGACGTTGGCGCCGACCACGCTATCCCACTTCTTGGTGATGGTTTCCTTGGCGGCGGACTGCTGGTCGAGCGTCGGGAATACGGCCTTCTCATAGGCTGCTGCCGGAGGCAGGGCGTCGAGCAGGTTCTTCGGGATCTTGCTGTTCTTGGCAAGATCGTTGAAGCGGATCGGGTGGCAATATCCCTTCAGCCAGCCGAGCTGACCTTCGTCGGAATAGAGGTATTCCATCCACAGCTTCGCGGCGTTCGGATGCGGAGCGAAGGCGGAGATCGCCTGCACGTAGACACCTGCAACAACGCCGCTTGCCGGAACCACGACCTCGAAGGGCGGGTTGCCCTTCAGGCTTTCGCCCCAGGACAGGGCATTATAGTCCCAGGCGATGATGATCGGCGTGGTGCCCTGCGCGAACGGGGCAGCCTTGCCGGTGACCGGCACGAAATTGCCCTTCTTGTTGAGTTCGGCGAAGAACTTCAGGCCTTCGTCGCCGGCTTTGGCGGAGTCGCCCTTGGCGCCGGAGAGACCGGCAGCATAGACGCCCTGAACGGCCTGGTTGGCGCCGCGCGGATCACCGGCGAGAGCGACTGCGTTTGCATAGTCGGACTTCAGGAGGTCGGGCCAGTCCTTCGGCGACGTCTTGACGAGGTCCTTGTTCACCAGGAAGGCCAGGACGCCGTAATAGTCGCCGTACCAGTAACCGTCTGCGTCCTTGGCGTCGGCAGGGATCGAATCCCAGGTGGAGACCTTGTAGGGCTGGATCAGGCCGTCGGCCTTGGCGCTGGGGCCAAACGACAGGCCGACGTCGATAACGTCGGGAGCCTGCGGGCCCTTGTTGCCCTTGTTGGCCTTGATCGCTTCGATTTCGTCGCCCGAACCGGCGTCCGGGTTCAATTCGTTGACTTCGAGGCCGTACTTCGCCTTGAATCCGGCGATGACGTCGCCGTAGCCGCACCAGCTATGGGGCAGCGCGATCGTGGTCAGCGTGCCTTCCTTCTTCGCGGCTGCGATCAGCTCGGCGCTGGGCGCCGCGGCTGCGATGGCCGTGGAGGCGATGACGATGGCGGTCGTCAGAGAAAGAAGACGTTGGGTCTTGTTGATCAAGGTATCCTCCTAGGGGTGCAGGTCGTGTAGTCTGGATCGTTTCGGCGCGACTCGTAGAGCCAGTTCATGTATCGTATATGACAGCCCGGAGGATGAGCATTTGCTCATGAAAATCCCGGATTGCCGGCATATTTCTTAACCCCGACCGGTCAGTCGGGACGGCTCTGGCGGCCCGGGCGGCGGAACAGCATCGTCCGCTCGAACAGACCTTCCAGAGAGTTCATGCGTTCGCGAGTTTCCTCCCACGTGGCGCTCTGCACCGCCTCGATCAGCGCCTCGACGACGAAGAGAGTAATAACGGAGCTGTCCCAGGCCGACGGCGCCTCGATCCTCACCTTGAACGTATGCTGCGCATGTTTGGCAACGGGCGAGGCCCAGACGTCGGTCAGCAAGATGATGACGACGCCGTTGGCCCGTGCGGCCTCTGCCAGCGTCGCCATCTCCTGCTCGTAGCGTCGGATATCGAAGATCACCAGGACGTCGCCGGCGCTCATGTTGAGAACATGCTGAGGCCAGGAACTCGAATTGGTGGAGATCAGGGTCGTCTTTGGACGGATGACCTGCATGTGGGTGAAGAAATACTCGGCCAGCGCCCCGGTGATGCGGCCGCCAACGAAGTAGATGCCCCGGTTGCGATCACGCAGAAGTGCGGCCGCGCCCTCGAAAGTCGTGGTGTCAAGATCCGAAAGCGTATCGCGCAGATTGGCGGTGATCGCGTCGGCAAAGCGATTGAGGATATGTGTGCCCGGTGCGTTTGACGCCCACCGGTCGTGCTTGGCGATCGGGTTGGAGATGGTCGCCTCGAGCTCGTGATGCAGATGCGACTGGAATTCCGGGTAGCCCTTGTAGCCGAGCTTCTGCACCATCCGCGCAACCGTCGGCGTCGAAACACGGGCGTTCTCCGCGATCACAGTGATGCTGCCGAGCCCTGACACCGGATAGTTCTCCAATAGACTGTCCGCCAACTGTTTTTCCGCGCGCGTCAGGCTATCGTAACGAACACGAATGACATCCGATACGGTGCGTGCAGTTGGTGGCACTAAAGCTGTTCCCTCCGGTCTTCGCCGGTTATCGAAAAGATTAACAATCGTTTCTGCGGAGAAGTCAACGGTTCCTTTGAAGAGAAATTTTCAGAATCCCGTTGACGGCGGCCGGAAAGTGAAGAATTCTCTTCTTAATCCAATTTAAACGATTTTTTCCGGAACGCGTCGATGCTGGTCCAGTCGGAATTCTTCTCGGAGGCGGATGGCGGACCCGTTGCCGTGGACAATGCCGGCGGCCGGGGAGATGTGCTTCTCGTCTGTGAACACGCCTCGCGGCGCCTGCCGGAACGCTATGGCGATCTCGGGCTTTCCGCGGATGCGCTCGCCTCCCATATCGCCTGGGATCCGGGAGCGCTTGCCGTCTCCCGGCTGATGTCGAAGAGCCTCGACGCGACGCTGATCCACCAGCGGTTTTCGCGGCTCATCTACGACTGCAACCGCCCGCCGGGTTCGCCTGCCGCGATCCGCGACGTGTCCGAAGTCTTCCGGATCCCCGGCAACGAGAACCTGTCCGAGGCGGAGAAATCCCGCCGCACCACGGCGCTCTACCTCCCGTTCCACGGCCGCATCCGCGAGGAGATCGCGGCGCGGCGGGCGAGGGGGCAGAAGACGGTGCTGGTCACCATTCACAGTTTCACGCCGGTCTATTTTGGTAAGGAACGGCCCGTGGAGATCGGCGTGCTTCACGATACCGACGCCCGGCTTGCAGACCGAATGCTGGAGGCAGCATCCGACACCCATCTTTACCGCGTCGAGCGCAACGAGCCTTATGGGCCGGCGGACGGCGTAACGCATACGCTGGAAGTCCACGCCCTGCCGGCGGGACTTCTCAACGTCATGATCGAAATCAGGAACGATCTGATAACGGACGAAATCGGCCAGGGGGTCGTGGCCGATTTCTTGACAGGATTGCTGCGGGAAAGCCTCGCAGACATCCAAGGATAAGACCCGGGGAGCAGCAGCTCGCATGCCCGCGGTTAAATCTCCGCGGGAAGGACAAACCGGATGGCCGCGATGGCGCGGTCTTTCTGCCAACAGGGGGAAGTCATGTCCGATTATACCGAAGGCGACAAAAAGCAGGACATTCATATCCTGCATTCCATGGGTTATGCGCAGGAACTCGAGCGCCGCATGAGCTCGTTTTCCAACTTCGCAATTTCCTTTTCCATCATTTGCATTCTCTCCGGCGGCATCAATTCGCTGGCGCAGGCGACGTCGGGTGTCGGCGGAGCCGCAATCGGCATCGGCTGGCCGATCGGCTGCATCATCTCTCTCTTCTTCGCACTCGGCATGGCGCAGATTTCATCCGCCTATCCGACGGCCGGCGGGCTTTATCACTGGAGTTCGATCCTCGGGACGCGCTTTACCGGCTGGCTCACCGCCTGGCTCAATCTGCTCGGACTGATCACCGTTCTCGGGGCGATCAACATCGGTACCGCCCTTTTCCTCGGCGGCACTTTCGGCGCACAGCTCGGCATTGCCGATACGACCGGCGTCGTTTCTCCGGGGATGCAGGTGGTTCTGGTGATCCTGTTCACCATCGTCCAGGCGGCGATCAACCATTTCGGCATCGGCCTCACCGCCAAGCTTACCGACTTCTCGGGCACGCTAATCCTGGTGACGGCGGCGGTCCTGACCATCGCCTGCCTCATCTACGCGCCGACGCACGATATTTCGCGGCTCTGGACTTTCACCAATTATTCCGGCGATGCGGGCGGGGCCGTTTGGCCGCAGTCCGACAGCATGTGGTATATCTTCGCGCTCGGGCTGCTGCTGCCGATCTACACGATCACCGGTTATGACGCCTCGGCGCATACGTCGGAGGAAACCAAGAAGGCGGCACTGTCGGTGCCCCGTTCGATGGTCTCCGCCGTGCTCTGGTCGTCGCTTGCCGGCTGGGTCATGCTGTCGGCCTTCGTCATCGCCATCCCGGACATGGCCGCAGGCGCCAAGCAGGGCTGGGCCGTGTTCTTCACCACCATCAACACCATCATGCCGGCCTGGCTGGTGACGGTGCTCTATGTCGCCATCTTCATCTCGCAGTTCCTCTGCGGGCTTGCGACCGTCACGTCATGCTCGCGAATGATCTTTGCGTTTTCGCGTGATGGCGGGATCCCGGTCGGCTCAAAGACGCTCGCAAGCGTCAGCCCGAAATTCCGTACCCCCGTCGCCGCGATCTGGACGGGGGCGGCTCTCGAAAGCCTGTTCGTCTGGGGCGCGCTGTTCATCTCGGTCGGCGAGGCGAGCCTCTACGTCACGGTCGTCAACGCGACCCTGATCTTCCTTTTCCTTTCCTTCCTCTTCCCGATCGTGCTCGGCATCTTCGCCTACGGCACCAAGAAATGGCCAGCGCCTGGCCCCTGGGATCTCGGCCAGGGCGTGTACAAGACAGTCGGCGTGCTGGCGACGCTCGGCATGGTGCTGATCATCTACATCGCCATCCAGCCGCCGAACGACAAGGTGCTTGCGGTCACCGTCGGCCTCATCGTCCTTGCGATAATCATCTGGTTCGCGGTCGAGAACAAGCGCTTCAAGGGCCCTCCGATCGGCGACATGATCGCCAAACGCAAGGCCGAAATCGCTGCTGCGGAAGCGGCAGTCGGCGAAACCGGAACGGTCTCGCCGGTACCGGGCGAATAACCTTCACCGACATCATTGGCGGAGGCCGCGATGTGCGGCCTCCGCCAAATGTTCAAAGGCCAGATGGATCGATCATGACCAGTCATTATTCTTTCGACGAACTCAAAAAAGATGTTGCCGAGGGCCGCATCGATACGATCATCGCTGCCCAGGTGGACATGCAGGGTCGCCTGATGGGCAAACGGTTCCAGGCGGAATATTTCGTCGAGAGCGCCTATCAGGAAACCCATAGCTGCAACTACCTTCTGGCGACCGATATCGAGATGGAGACCATCTCCGGCTACAAGGCGACCAGCTGGGAACAGGGTTACGGCGACTATACGATGAAGCCGGATCTTGCGACGCTACGCAAACTCCCCTGGCTCGAAGGCACGGCGCTGGTTCTCTGCGACGTGCTCGACCATCACACCCATGCGGACGTGCCGCATTCGCCGCGGGCCATCCTGAAGACCCAGGTGAAGCGGTTGGAAGCGATGGGCATGTCCGCCTTCATGGCGACCGAACTCGAATTCTTCCTGTTCGACCAGACCTACGATCAGGCCCGCGAAAGCAGCTATCGTAACCTCAAGCTGGCGAGCGGCTACAACGAGGACTACCACATCTTCCAGACCACCAAGGAAGAGGAGGTCATGCGGGCGATCCGCACCGGACTGCAGGGGGCCGGCATTCCGGTCGAGAATTCCAAGGGCGAGGCTTCGGCCGGCCAGGAGGAGATTAACGTCCGCTATGCCGATGCGCTGACCATGGCCGACCGGCACGTGATCATCAAGAATGCGTGCAAGGAGATCGCCTGGGGCAAGGGCAAGGCGATCACCTTCCTCGCCAAGTGGAACTATTCGGCGGCCGGCAGTTCGTCGCATATTCACCAGTCGCTGTGGAGCGCCGACGGCAAGACGCCGCTGTTCTTCGACAAGGACGACGAGCACGGCATGTCGGAACTGATGAAACATTATATCGCCGGGCTGCTCGCCCACGCGGGCGAGATCACCTATTTCCTGGCGCCCTACATCAATTCCTACAAGCGCTTCATGGCCGGCACGTTCGCGCCGACCAAGGCCGTCTGGTCGAAGGACAACCGCACCGCGGGCTACCGTCTCTGTGGCGAGGCGACCAAGGGGATCCGCATCGAATGCCGTGTCGGCGGTTCCGATCTCAACCCCTATCTCGCCATGGCGGCGCTGATCGCTGCCGGAATCGACGGCGTCGAGAAGAAGATGACGCTGGAGCCGGCCTTCGTCGGCGATGCCTATGGCGGCAAGGGCATTCGCGAAATCCCGAAAACGTTGCGCGATGCGATCGATCTGATGAACGGATCGGAACTGCTGCGGTCTGCATTCGGCGACGATGTCATCGACCACTATGTCCGCGCCGGCCAATGGGAGCAGGAGGAATACGATCGCCGCGTGACGGATTGGGAAGTGGCACGCGGTTTCGAGAGGGCTTGAGATAATCGCAACCGATTTTCGATTGTTGAGATTTGGTCAATAATCGGCTAGGTTGAATTGGTTCATTGAGGGCTGATATCGTGGCTGAGATCGACAGCGAATGGTTTTACGAAAAGCTGAAGGAGATGGGGTCGTCCAATGTTGAGCTCGCCAGGTTCCTGAAGCTCGATCCAAGCTCGGTTTCACGCATGCTCAAAGGCGAGCGAAAGATGAGCGCGGACGAGCAGGACGGGGTTTCGGCCTTTCTCGGCATTCCTCTGGAAGTGGTTGCCATTCATCGCAGAGGTGAAGGTGGGATCTCCGGCTTTGCCGAAAAGAAGCAGGATGCCTATTCGGCGGAAGGCGGTTCTCCTATGCCCGATCCATCCGAGAAGATGTTCACGGAAGACGACATCATCTACAAGGAAGGCAAGCGCTGGATGGAGCGGGAGGACGGGACGCTGATAGAACTGCATCCCATATTCGGCAGCATGAAGGGAACGATCACGGTTATGCCCGGCGTCGACCTGACGGCGCCGATGGACTGGGATTACGAATGGGGCGAGAAGCTCTATAATGAGTGAGTCCTATCTGCTCGACACATGTGCGGTCATATGGATGACCCATAACGAACTCCTTGCCGCTAGGGCTGCCGATGCCGTTAGCGGCTCCAAGGCCATGGGTATTCCTGTTTATGTGTCCACCGCCACGGCATGGGAAATGGCCATGCTGGTGGCCCGGGGGCGTATCCATGAGACAAAGGATGCCAAACGCTGGTACGACAGTTTCAGGCAGGAAACAGAGGTAGCCGAGAAGTCGGTGACTGCCGATCTTTTCATGGCATCCTGTATCCTGCCCCAGCCCATCCACAAGGACCCGATCGACCGAATCCTGATCGCAACCGCTCGCGAACACGACCTGACCATCATCACGCGTGATCGTGCGATCCTTTCCTATGGTGCAGCGGGCCATGTCCGCACACTTGCCTGCTGAATTTCTGGAGTTTGTATCAATGACGATGATCCAATGTATCTCGCCGGTCGACGGTTCGGTTTATGCCGAGCGTCCGGCCATGTCGGCGGAAGCGGCCGGCGAAGCTATCGGGCGCGCACGGCATGCGCAGAAGGCCTGGGCGAAGCGGCCGCTCGAGGAGCGTGTCCAGCTCGTGCTTAAGGGCGTTGCACGGCTCAACGAGATGGTCGACGAGGTGGTGCCGGAACTCGCATGGATGATGGGCCGGCCGGTGCGTTACGGCGGCGAGTTCAAGGGGTTCAACGAGCGCTCCAATTATGTGGCCTCGATCGCCGCCGATGCGCTGGCGCCGCTGCGCGTCGAGGACAGCGCCACGTTCGAACGGCGCATCGAACGTGAGCCGCATGGCGTGGTCTTTGTCATCGCGCCCTGGAACTATCCCTATATGACGGCTATCAACACCATCGCGCCGGCGCTGATGGCCGGCAATGCGGTCGTCATCAAGCACGCTTCCCAGACGCTGCTCGTCGGCGAGCGGATGGTGCGTGCCTTCGTCGAGGCCGGTGTTCCGGAAGACGTCTTCCAGAATATCTTCCTCGACCACGCGACGTCGGCCAAGCTGATTTCCGAAGGGTTGTTCAACTTCATCAACTTCACGGGCTCGGTTGAGGGCGGGCGGTCGATCGAGCGGGCCGCTGCCGGCACCTTTACCGGCATCGGCCTCGAACTTGGCGGCAAGGACCCCGGTTATGTGATGGAGGACGCCGATCTCGATGCTGCCGTCGACACGCTGATGGACGGCGCGACCTACAATTCCGGCCAGTGCTGCTGCGGCATCGAGCGCATCTACGTTCACGAATCGCTCTACGATTCTTTCGTCGAGAAGTCGGTCGCCTGGGTGTCGAACTACAAGCTTGGCAACCCGCTCGACAAGGAAACCACGCTCGGGCCGATGGCCAACAAGCGCTTCGCCAAGGTGGTGCGCCAGCAGATCTCTGACGCGGTGGCGAGTGGCGCCAAGGCACTCGTCGATCCGAAGCTTTTCCCCGCCGACGACGGCGGCGCCTATCTTGCGCCGCAGATCCTGGTCGATGTCGACCACTCGATGGAGATCATGCGGGAAGAGACGTTTGGCCCGGCCGTCGGCATCATGAGGGTGAGGTCTGACGATGAGGCGATCAGTTATATGAACGACAGCCGCTATGGGCTGACAGCGTCGCTGTGGACGCCGGATGTCGACCGCGCCAACCGGATCGGCAGCCAGCTCGAAACCGGCACGGTGTTCATGAACCGCGCCGATTATCTCGACCCGGCGCTGGTCTGGACCGGCGTCAAGGAAACCGGGCGCGGCGGTTCGCTCTCCGTCCTCGGCTTCCACAACCTGACCCGCCCGAAATCCTACCACCTGAAGAAGGTCACGAAATGAATATCGTCGCGAACTGGAGCTATCCGACCGCCGTCAAGCTGGGCCGCGGACGGATCAAGGAACTGGCGGACGCCTGCAAGACGCTCGGCCTCAAGACACCGCTTCTGGTCACCGATCGGGGACTGGCCTCGATGGCGATCACCGGCCATGCGCTCGACGTGCTCGAAGAGGCTGGCCTCGGCCGGGCGATCTTTGCCGATGTCGATCCGAACCCGAACGAGAACAACCTCGAAGCCGGCGTCAGAGCCTACAAAGACGGCGGCCATGACGGCGTCGTCGCCTTCGGCGGCGGTTCGGGCCTCGATCTCGGCAAGCTGATCGCCTTCATGGCCGGCCAGACGCGGCCGGTCTGGGATTTCGAGGATATCGGCGACTGGTGGACCCGCGCCGACGCTTCGAAGATCGCACCGATCGTCGCGGTGCCGACCACGGCCGGAACCGGGTCTGAAGTCGGCCGGGCAGGGGTGCTCACCAATTCCGTCACCCATGTAAAGAAGATCATCTTCCACCCGAAACTGCTGCCCGGCGTCGTCATCTGCGATCCGGAACTGACGATGGGCATGCCGAAGGCGATTACCGTCGGCACCGGCATGGATGCGTTCGCGCATTGCCTGGAGGCCTATTCGTCGCCCTTCTACCATCCGATGTCCGGCGGGATCGCGCTCGAAGGCATGCGGCTCGTCAAGGAATTCCTGCCACGCGCCTACAAGGACGGACAGGACCTCGAAGCCCGCACCAACATGATGTCGGCTGCAGCGATGGGAGCGGTCGCCTTCCAGAAGGGGCTTGGCGCCATCCATTCGCTGTCGCATCCGATCGGGGCCGTCTACAATACCCATCACGGCATGACCAATGCGGTCGTGATGCCGCCGGTGCTGCGCTTCAACCGTCCGGCAATCGAAGAGAAGATCGCCCGCGCCGCGGCCTATCTCGGCATCGCCGGCGGGTTCGACGGGTTCTACGATTACGTCTTGTCGCTGCGTACCGAACTCAACGTTCCCGAAAATCTCACGGCGATGGGAATCAAGCCGGACCGAATCGATGAACTGACGGCGATGGCGATGGAGGACCCGAGTTGCGGCGGCAACCCCGTCACCATGACGATGGAGAATACCAAAGCGCTTTTCCTCGACTGCTTTTAAGTCTTTGGGGTTCTCGAAAGATCGGCATTGAAGAAGCCCGGAGGCCCAAACCTCCGGGCTTTTCCGCGTTTTAGCGCCAAAAGCTAAATCTCCTGAGTGATATTAATGGTGGTTAAATTTGCAATTCGTTAACCATGTTTGGAAAGGATGTGCCCATGACACCATGCTTCCCGGTGTCCTCGTGAGCGATGTGGCTCAAGACTTGTTCGAGGACCGAAAATGCCTGTAATTTCCTTTGCCAACGCCAAGGGCGGAGCCGGAAAAACGACCGCTGCGCTCCTGCTCGCTACCGAACTTGCCTATCAGGGTTTTCGCGTCACCGTCATCGATGCCGACCCGCAGCGCTGGATCAGCCAGTGGTTCGAGACCTCCGGCACCGTGCGCAATATCGAAGTGGTATCGGAAGTCACGCTCGCATCGCTGCAATGTCATCTTCGGGAAATGGCATCGCGCACCGACTATTTCATCATCGACCTCGCCGGCGCCCGTGATGCGCTGGTCACCACGGCGATCGGGCTTTCCGACCACGTGATGATCCCGGTCCAGGGTTCCGCCATGGACGCCAAGGGTGCGGCGCAGATCCTCGACCTTCTGAGCTACATGAAGGAGAAGGCCGGCCTGGTGATCCCGCATTCGGTCGTGCTGACGCGCGTTACCTCGATGGTCACCACCAAGGCGCTGCTGACCATCAAAGGGCTTCTGGCAGCCCGCGGTGTGCATGTCCTCGATACGCCGATCGGTGAACGCATCGCCTTCAAGGAACTCTTCGAGACCGGCGGGACGCTCCATACGCTCGATCAGGCCAAGGTCAGCAATCTCGACAAGGCGAAGGAAAACGCCCGGTCTTACGCACAGGAAGTCATGCGTCTCATGCCCGTCAAGATCACCCGGTCCGTCGCGTCGCGCCTCTTCGGATTGGGCCGCTACGCGGCCTGATCACCATTGGACTTCTGTTCATTCCAGGACTAGGAGGCGGTTGGTTCGAAAGAGCCGACCGCCTTTGCATATGCACTGGCCGCCTGGGTAGCTGCGGCTGCGGTTCCGATCAGTGCGGGCTCTTCCAGATTGGCCGGAACGCTGCGCGCGGCGACGAAACGGTCGCGCATCTGACGCCAGTTCTGCTGGGCGAGGTTGCTGATTTCATTCGGCTGCATTCCGGATGTCGTCAGGATCTCGACCGTCAGCAGGTCGAATCGATCCTGCGAATGCATATAGCTCCAGCCGATCAGTCTGCATTGGGGAAGCGACGCGACGAGGGCGTGCAGCATTTGCTCGAGCGCGATACGTTCGGGAGCGCCCAGCAGGACTTCGTCGTGGGCGAGTGGTATTGCAATCGATTTTTCATGATCTTTTTCGGCATGGCGACGGAAACCAGGCGGGCCGGAATTTTCAAGCATGACCTGGTTGCAGACAAAGATGCAGCGATTGCAGATCGCCGTGGCTGCCGGACCGGCAATGATCATCTCGACAGTGCGGCGGTTCTCACCACAGAAGGAGCAGACATTTCCGTCGTCGCCGCGTCCGAAGAGGAGGGACAGGGCGCCTTTCAGTCTCGTTGGGAAGTTCATTCCATCCACCCCGATGTACATTCCACCCCGATGTACATTTTTCTCGCGAAAAACTAGGGCTTCTTTTGGCCGAAGCCAGATTGCCAGGCAAACAAAAAGCCGTCGGCAGCGGGTGCCGACGGCTGATGGGTTGTTCTGGATCCTACTCGGTAAATTCCACCGTGGTGCCGGGCTTGACCATCTTGGCGAGTTCCCTTGCGTCCCAGTTGGTCAGGCGCACGCAACCGTGGCTGTTGGTCTTGCCGATCTTGGAAGGTTCCGGCGTGCCGTGGATGCCGTAGGTGGGCTTCGAGAGCGCAATCCAGACCGTGCCGACCGGACCGTTCGGACCCGGCGGGATCTGCAGGATCTGGTCGTTGTTGCCTTGTTTGAAATTGATCTTCGGATTGTAGGTATAGCCGGGATCGAGGGCGATGCGTTCGACCGAGTGTGTGCCGGTCGGCGAAGGCGTGTCGGTCGAGCCGATGGTTGCAGGATAAGCCGCCACCAGCTTGCCGTCGGCGCCGTAGGCAAAAACCTGCTTCCTGCCCTTGTCGGCGATGATGCGGGTGACCTGCCCGACCTTCGGCTGGCCGGGATTGATGACCTTGATGGTCGAGCCGGGGATGGTGAAATCCACGCCGGGATTGAGCGCCTTGAGATAACCTTCGTCCATGTGGAACTGCTCGGCGAGCTTTTCGGTCACCGACGTATAGGACATGGCCGGCAGCTGCGATTTGTGCGCATAGTCTTCCGGGATCGACGCGACGTAGGGACCGGCGGCATCGGCGGGGGTGATTGTGTAGTCGACGATCGGCAGGCCGCCCGAATAGGTCAGCCGCTGCAGGATGTCCTCGGAATTGTTCGGATCGAGCGTCTCGCCGGTCATTTCCTGCCAGGCGGCGATCGCCTTGTTGACGTTGTCGCCGAGATGGCCGTCGATGACGCCGGGCGAGATGCCTTCACGGTCCAGAAAGACCTGAAGTGCTGCGATCTGGGCCTGCGGCTTCTTGGTGACGGTGATGATCGGCTTCTGCGGCAGAAGCGTTTCCGCCGGCGGCTGGTCCGGTTCGATCGAGGCTTCCTGCGGATAGCCGGTGTCGGGGAGGGCCTGATCATCGAGCGGCATACGGCTGACCGAGCCTCGTCCCGGGATCCCGCCGGTAATGGCACCTGGTTCGCCCGGTCGATATTCGCGGTAGTCGCGATAACCGCCGGCACCCTGCTGATAGCCGCCAGTGTCGCGCGGAGACCGGTAGCCGCCCGGTACCGGCGGATATTCCTGCGTCCGGTTGGGGCGATAGGTTTCCTGGCGGACCTCGGTTGCGACGACATTGCCGAAATGATCGATCAGAACGCGGCGACCCATGCCGTCGCGGCTGATGACGACATCGCCGCGATCGGGCACGTAGTCTAGTATCGAGCCGTCAGGAGCGACGAGCATCGTTTCCGAGGGATAGCGGCCATAACGGTTTTGCGCCTCGGCGGCGGGAATTCCCTGTGCCGCGGTCAAGATCACCAGGCTTGCGCATGCAAAAAATAGCCGCTTCACGATGTCACCGACTTCCTTGTTACTACTTAAGCGTAATCGGGAAATCGGACATTGGTTCCCGCCCGTTCGCCTGTCGCCACAGACA
Organism: Neorhizobium galegae bv. orientalis str. HAMBI 540; assembly: GCF_000731315.1. Lineage (NCBI taxonomy): Bacteria > Pseudomonadati > Pseudomonadota > Alphaproteobacteria > Hyphomicrobiales > Rhizobiaceae > Neorhizobium > Neorhizobium galegae. Next base: position 2,193,013 of record NZ_HG938353.1, on the reverse strand, counting down.
AGTTAATTTTGACCGTAGTGTGGAAAAAGTGAATTCGTCATGAACACACCGTTAAATTCGCTTCACGATCGGTTAGAAGTTTTGACGAAACCGTGAAGGGAATGATTATGAAGGCTTTTTCCGCTGCTAACGGGCCGAGGATTTTTCTCGACGAGAGCTCGGTTCTTGATATCGGGGGCTGTTTCATCGGCGATGTGGACCTTGCTCCGGGCCGGGCCATTCCCGACGACGGTGATCCGCGAATCGATCATTCGCTCGAAGGGTTCCTCTTCACCTGCGGGCCTGACCATATTCGTCATCCCGAGGCCATCGAAGGCGCCGCTGACGGCCGGAAATATCCGCTGCATGGGTCCTTCTCCTCCCACCCGGCCGAAATCCTGTTCTGGGATGCGCAGGGGCCGGATGCGGAATGCCGTGCCCGCGTGCCGCTGACCATTGCGACCGGCGAGACGGCTGTCCTCGAACGCCACTGGCGGATCGATGGTGCGACGGGCGAGGTGAGCCTGTCGGACAAGGTCACCAATACCGGCACAAAGCCCTTTGCACGGGTGCATATGTATCACATGAATATCGGCGCCTGGCTGTTCGACGACCAGGTCCGGCTGACCGGCAGGATGCTCGACAAAGGCGGCTTCCCCTGGACCTTCGGCGGCGAGACCGGCGGCATATTCTGCGTGCCGGCGATCGTGGAGGGCGAGCAATGGGCCGAAATCGCGCTCGGGCCGATCGCGGCGATCGGCGGGCTGACGCTGAAGGTGAAGTTCAGGACCGACACGCTGCCGCATCTGCAGGTCTGGCGGAACCAGAAGGCGCCGGCGCATGTACTCGGCATCGAGCCAGTTTCGCATCGCCTGGCAAGCCGCCAGGAACTTGAGGCGAATGGGGAACTCGGGTGGGTCAAGCCCGGCGAAAGTGTCGAATACGGCCTACGCTTCTGCTTCGTCTGAGAGTTGTCGTTCGGCGATTGACGCCCAAAGGGCACCGTCGTAATGCTTGCGCCTCAAATAGAACGGAGGGCTAAGTCCATGGATATCCGCCAGATCAACGACGAGTATTCCGTCACCGGCCAGATCACCGTCGAGGAACTCGACCAGGTCAAGGCCATGGGTTTCAAGTCGGTCGTCTGCCATCGTCCCGATGACGAGGAGCCGGGCCAGCCGCATTTTGCGCAGATCGAAGCCCGCGCGAAGGAACTCGGCCTCGACATCCGCCACATCCCGGTCGGCCGCATGGGCGTCGACGAACAGGGCGTCAAGGCGATGGTCGATGCGCTCGACGAATTCCCGCGCCCGATGCTCGGCTTCTGCCGGTCGGGCGCCCGTTCGACGGCGATCTACGAAAAGAGCCAGCATCTGCGCGGCTAAAGATTTTCCGCGGCCTCGTGCCTTTTGCGCGGGGCCTCTTCCTGAAGCTCAATTTTTTTGAGGAGAATTCCATGAGCATCCAGCGCATCGAGCCTGCCGCCCGCATGAGCGGCGCCGTCGTCCACGGCAACACCGTTTATCTCGCCGGCCAAGTCGGCGAAGGCGAGAGCGTCACCGACCAGTGCAAGGACGCGCTCGCCGAAGTCGACCGCCTGCTGGCAGCCGCCGGTTCCAACAAGTCGAAGATCCTGCAGACGATCATCTATCTCTCGGACATCGCCTATTTCGGTGAAATGAACGCCGTTTGGGAAAGCTGGGTTGATCCGGCCAACCCGCCGGCCCGCGCCACCAGCGAAGCCAAGCTCGCTGCGCCGAAATACAAGGTCGAGTTCATCGTCACGGCCGCGATCTGATCGCTGCGCTATTGATTCAAAAAGCCGGCATATCGTTCTGATAGGCCGGCTTTTTCTATTTCAGGCCCTTTCGCGGATCTGGGTCAGCGTCCTTGCCGGCGTGATCGCTTCCGGGTCCAGCCTGACCTCGATGATCGAGGGCTTGCCGCTGGCGCGCGCCCGCTCGTAGGCAGGGCCGAATTCTTCCGTCTTCTCAACCAGTTCGCCATGACCGCCGAAGGCCTTGGCGTAGGCGACGAAATCCGGGTTGACGAGGTCGGTGGCGCTGACGCGGCCCGGATATTCCCGCTCCTGATGCATGCGGATCGTGCCATAGATGCCGTTGTTGACGAGCACCGTGATGATCGGCAGTCCATAGCGGACGGCGGTGATGAATTCCTGGCCATGCATCATGAAGCAGCCGTCGCCGGCAAAGCAGACGACTTCGCGTTCCGGAAACAGCTGCTTGGCGGCAACGGCGGCGGGCAGGCCGTAGCCCATCGAGCCGGAGGTGGGGGCGGACTGGGTATTGTATTTCCGGAAGCGGTGGAAGCGGTGCAGCCAGGTGGCGTAATTGCCGGCGCCGTTGGTGAAGATCGCGTTGTCGGGCACGTTTTCCTCGATCCATTGCATGATCGGGCCCATCCTGACCGGGCCGGGGCCGGCCTCAGGCGGCGTCGACCATTTGAGGTAGGCGTCGTGCAGCGCCGATTTCCGTTCGGCCCAGAGCGGCAGGGCGGGTGGTTCGAGGTCCTTCAGCGCGGCGACGAATTCCGCTGGCGCGGCGCAGATCGCCAGGTCCGGCCGGTACATGCGGCCGAGTTCTTCCGGGTCGGGGAAGATGTGGACGAGCTTCTGTTGCGGGTAGGGAATGTCGATCAGCGTGTAGCTGGAGGAGGGCATTTCCGACATGCGGCTGCCGATTAGTACCAGCAGGTCCGCCTCCTTGACCGCCTTGGCGAGCACGGGATTGATGCCGATGCCGACATCCCCCGCATAGGAGGGGTGGAGGTGATCGAACAGCATCTGGCGGCGGAAGGAGCAGCCGACCGGGATCTTGAAACGGCTGGCGAAAGCCTGGAAATCGGCAACGGCCTGTTCGCTCCAGCGGGTACCGCCGAGAATGAACATCGGACGCTGAGCGTTCTTCAGCATGATTTCGAACGCTGCGATCTGGCTTTTTCCGGGATGGCTTTCGACCGGCATATAGGCGCGGGCTTCAGGCGCCTCGACTTCATCGACCAGCATGTCTTCCGGCAGTGTCAGTACGACCGGGCCGGGACGGCCGGAGGTGGCGACCGCAAAGGCGCGGGTGACGAATTCGGGGATGCGGCGGGCGTCGTCGATCTCGCCGACCCATTTGGCGAATTCGGTGAAGGCGCGGCGGTATTCGACTTCCTGAAAGGCTTCCCGTTCCTTCATGTCGCGGCCGATCTGGCCGACGAAAAGGATCATCGGGATCGAATCCTGCTTAGCGATGTGCAGGCCGGCCGAGGCGTTGGTGGCGCCTGGGCCGCGGGTCACCATGCAGATGCCCGGCTCGCCGGTGAGGCGGCCCCAGCTGTCGGCCATCATCGCGGCGCCGCCTTCCTGGCGGCAGACGAGCACCTCGATGCCGCTTTCATGCAGCGCGTCGAGCACGGCGAGATAGCTTTCTCCGGGCACGCAGGAGATGCGCTTGACGCCGTTAGCCTTCAGCGCCTCGACGATGAGCTGCCCTCCGGTCTTGATGACGGTGTTCATTTTTCTCTCCCCTCTTTTTCGATTTGATCGAGCTGCGCCAGCACGTCAGCGGTATGTTCGCCAAGCGCCGGGCTCGGCCGGTGATAGACAAGCGGCGTTTCCGACAGGACGATCGGGCTGCGCACGCCGGGAATGACCGTACCGTCGGCTGCCTCGAGGTCGATTCGGAGCCCGCGCTCCTTGACCTGCGGATCGTTAAACATTTCGGCAATCGAATTGATCGGCCCGGCCGGCACGGCATTGTCACCGCAGGCGGCGAGCAGCTCGGCCTTTTTCCATTTCGACGTCTGCGCGAGGATCAGCCGGCGCACTTCGACGCGGTTGGCGACGCGCGCCTTGTTGGTGGCGAAACGCTCGTCTTCGGCCATCCCATCGATGCCGAGGATGCGGCAGAGGCGGCGGAACTGGCCGTCATTGCCGATGGCGAGAATGAGATACCCGTCTTCGGTGGCTAGGACCTCGTAGGGGCTGATGTTCGGATGGGCATTGCCAAGCCGCACCGGCGCCTCGCCGGAAACCAGGTAATTCATGTTCTGGTTGGCGAGGATGCCGGCCTGGACGTCGAGCAGCGCCATGTCGACATGCTGGCCTTCGCCGGTTTTCATCGCATGGATCAGCGCGCCCTGGATGGCGGTCACCGCATAGATGCCAGTGAAGATGTCGGCGATCGCGACGCCAGCCTTCATCGGCTGGCCATCCGGCTCGCCGGTAATCGACATGAAGCCCGACATGCCCTGGACGATGTAATCGTATCCGGCGAGATTGGCGTAGGGGCCGTTCTGGCCGAAACCGGTGATCGAGCAATAGATCAGCTTCGGATTGATCTTTTTCAGGCTCTCGTAGTCGAGCCCGTATTTGACGAGGCCGCCGAGCTTGAAGTTCTCGATCAGCACGTCGGCGGTCGCGGCCAGCCGACGGACGATGTCCTGGCCTTCCTCCGTCTTCAGGTCGACGGCGATCGAGCGTTTGCCGCGGTTGGTGGAGTGGTAATAGGCGGCCGACAGGTTTTCGCCGTCCTTGCCTTCGACGAAGGGCGGCCCCCAGGCGCGGGTATCGTCGCCGCCATCGGGATTTTCCACCTTGATGACGTCGGCGCCCATGTCCGCCAGCATCTGGCCGGCCCAGGGACCGGCAAGCACGCGGGCGAGTTCGATGACACGGATGCCGGTAAGCGGCGGTTTTTTAGGGGTCTGGGTCATGTCACGGGGTCACAGTTGATTTGGCGGCGCTGGTTACCGGCTTCATGGAGGCGACGCGGCGTTCCCGCCAGATGATGTAGAGGCCGGAGCCGATAATGATCGAAATGCCGAGCCATTTGATCGGATCGGGGAAGTCGCCAAAGACCAGCCAGCCGAACAGCGTCGCCGAAACGATCTCGAAATATTGCAGCGGCGCGATCACGGATGCCGGTGCGGCGCGATAGGCATAGACGGCCAGGATGCCCGACAGGGCCGCGAAGGCGCCGACGCCCGCGAGCCACAGCAAGGTCGTCCAGTCCGGCATGGAGGGCGCCAGGAAGGCGATTCCGGTCCGGTCGCCGACAAAGAGCAATATGGCTGAGATCGGAATTCCCCAGAGCGCCATCTGGAACTGCATCGACCAGGGATCTTCACGATGCGCCAGCGCCCGGGTCAGGATCGCGAAGATCGCCACGCAGAAGGCGGTGACGATCGGAAGCAGCGCCACGAAGCCGATCTCCTGGAAGCTCGGGCGGATGACGATCATGGCGCCGACGAAGCCGGCAGCGCACGCTGTATAACGCCGCCAGCCGATGGTCTCCTTGAGGAAGATGCTGGAAAGCACCGTCAGGATGATCGGCTCGACGAAGAAGATGGCGATCGCATCGGCCACTTCCATGACTGCCAGGGTCGCCACGAAGCAGACCATGGAGACCGTGATGAGGGTGGCGCGGATCGCATGGAAGACGCTGAGCCGCCAGGAGAATGTCCGCCAGTATCCATTCCAGAGCACGATCGGCAGCATGCAGAGCGCCTGGAAAACGAAGCGCGCGGCAGTGATGAACGTGGGCGACGCGGTATCGGTCGCAAGCTTCGAAAAGATGTCGATGAACGGGGCGATCAGCATCGCGACGATCATCAGGCCGAGGCCGTTGACGATCCGGTTCGGGGCTGATGCGGCAAGGCTTGCGGACGACGAACTCATCGATTTCCTATAGCCGGGACCGGTCCCGGAAGCACTTGATTAAATGTCATGAACTCATTCCGTTTGATATGCGGGGCCGTTTGATATGCAGGGCCGTTTTATATGGACTGTCGATTCAGATCGCCTGCGCCGGGACGGGCAGGGCAGCCCGGGCCCAGGCGGCGAACTCGGCGGTGGCGCGGGCGCGCACCGTATCGTTCAGCGTTTCGTGTCGGGTGCCCGGCCAGATCTTGGTCGTGACGTTCGAAAAGCCGTTGCGCTTGAAATGCTCCGAGAGCCACAGGATTTCACGGCCGCCATTGGTTGCCGGATCCTCGGCGCCGCCGATCAGGTGGATCGGCAGGGTTTTCGCGAGCCGATTGATGAGTGTCGGGGCGCGAAACGTGAGTTCGAAGAGATTGAGCCACAGCGAGACGCTGGCATCGAAACCGCACAGCGGGTCGGCGATATAGGCGTCGACGATATCCGGGTCGTGGCTCAGCCAATCGAATTCCGTACGGTGGCCGGGAATAGACTTGCCCCAGGCGCCGAACGTGAGTTTCGGCAGAAGCCCGCTCGGCACATCGGAGCCTTTGAGGGCTTTTTCGATGCGCAGGATTATTTGCGCAGCGCGTCCAGCCGGGCCGGGATGGAAGTTGGAATTCCAGACCGCGACGGCATTAAAGCTGTCGGGATGGTCTACAGCGGCATTGAGCGCGATCAGGCCGCCCATGGAATGGCCAAAGAGCAGGACCGGCAGGCCGGGATGGGCGCCCGCCGCCATGTCGCGCATGGCTTTGACGTCTTCGAGCACCAGGCTGACGCCGTCGTGCCGGGCGAAACGGCCGATCGGCGCATCCGGCGCCGTCGTCTCGCCGTGGCCACGATGATCGAAGGCATAGACATGGAAGCCCTGGCCGGCCATCGCTTCGGCGAAAGCCCTGTAGCGCTTGGAATGCTCGGCAAGCCCGTGCGAGATCAGCAGGATGGCATGCGCCGGTTCGGCCGGCGGCTGGTAATGATAGGCAAGGTTTGCGCCTGTCGGGCTCTTAAACCGCCTCGTTTCGTCGAACATCCTCGCTCCCTCGACCGTTCGCGCATTGCTCCCGGCCACCAATTCGCCTACATAGCGGCAAACCGAAATTCCCCCCGGAGCACTTTTATCCATGGCACGTCAGTTCATCTATCACATGTCGGGACTCAACAAGTCCTACGGCGCCAAGAAAATCCTTGAGAACGTCAATCTGTCTTTCTACCCCGATGCCAAGATCGGTATCCTCGGTCCGAACGGCGCCGGTAAGTCGACCGTGCTGCGCATCATCGCCGGGCAGGACAAGGAATATACCGGCGAAGCCTGGCTCGCAGAAGGCGCGACCGTCGGTTATCTCGAACAGGAGCCGCATCTCGATGCGTCCAAGACCGTTTTCGAGAATGTCATGGAAGGCGTCGCCAAGAAGACGGCCGTCCTCGACCGCTACAACGAACTGATGATGAACTATTCCGACGAGACTGCGGACGAGGGCGCCAAGCTTCAGGACGTCATCGACAGCCAGAACCTTTGGGACCTGGAAAGCCAGGTCGAGATGGCGATGGAGGCACTACGCTGCCCGCCGCGCGATTCGGAAGTCACCAGCCTGTCGGGTGGTGAACGCCGCCGCGTCGCGCTGTGCCGTCTTCTCCTGTCGCAGCCGGACCTGCTGCTGCTCGACGAACCGACCAACCATCTGGACGCCGAGACCATCGCCTGGCTCGAAAAACACCTGCGCGACTATCCGGGCGCCGTGATGATGATCACCCACGATCGCTACTTCCTCGACAACGTCACCGGCTGGATCCTCGAGCTCGACCGCGGCCGCGGCATTCCGTACGAAGGCAATTACTCGGCCTACCTGCTTGCCAAGGCCAAGCGCATGCAGCAGGAAAACCGGGAAGAGGCAGGCCGCCAGAAGGCGATCAGCCGCGAACAGGAATGGATCGCTTCCAGCCCGAAGGCGCGTCAGGCAAAATCTAAGGCCCGTATCAAGTCCTACGAACAGCTGGTGGAGGCCGCCGACAAGCAGCGTCCCGGCGACGCGCAGATCATCATCCCGGTCAGCGAGCGTCTCGGCCAGGTGGTCATCGAGATGGAAGGCATCACCAAGGGCTTCGAGGGCCGCACGCTGATCAACGACCTGTCGATCAAGCTGCCGCCGGGCGGCATCGTCGGCATCATCGGCCCGAACGGCGCCGGCAAGACCACGTTGTTCCGGATGATCACCGGCCAGGAAACGCCGGATGCCGGCACGGTCCGTATCGGTGAGACGGTCCATCTCGGTTATGTCGATCAGAGCCGCGATGCGCTTGCTGCCGACAAGACCGTCTGGGAGGAAATCTCTGGCGGCGCCGAAATCATCAAGCTCGGCAAGTTCGACATGAACTCCCGCGCCTATTGCGGTGCGTTCAACTTCAAGGGCGGCGACCAGCAGCAGAAGGTCGGCAATCTCTCGGGCGGCCAGCGCAACCGCGTTCACCTTGCCAAGATGCTGAAGGCCGGCGGCAACGTTCTGCTCCTCGACGAACCGACCAACGACCTCGATACGGAAACGCTGGGTGCGCTCGAAAGCGCGCTGGAAAACTTTGCCGGCTGCGCGATCATCATCAGCCATGATCGCATGTTCCTTGACCGCCTGGCGACGCATATTCTCGCCTTCGAAGGCGACGGCCATGTGGAGTGGTTCGAAGGCAACTTCGAGGACTATGAGCAGGACAAGGTCCGCCGACTCGGCCCCGACGCCCTCAACCCGGGCAGCCAGGCCCACAAGCGTCTGACGCGTTAAGTTTTTTAGCTTTGCCTAAGGTAAAACCCCGGCTCCGCCGGGGTTTTTGTTTTGTGCGAAGTTAACAAAAGCTAAAATCCGAACCCCCAAAATTATGGGTATTTTTGACGTGGCCCGATAAAGACAATCGCAAAGATTCCCGGCGCATTTTCTCGCCCCAGGGAGACCATGTCCGCCTGGGTCTTGACGCTGTCATGATGACGGCCCGTTTCAGAGGGTTTTATTCATGCTGCGTTTGATCGAACGTTTGCCTTTCCGTACATCGTTGACGCTTCTTGCTTCCGTTCCGCTTCTGGCCGTGATTGGGCTCGGCGCGTTCGCCAGCTGGGAATCCTACAACCAATACCGGGAGCTGAACCGTGCGATCGCTCTTGAGAGCCTGGCGCTTGCCGGTGGCGAGCTGATGAACGCCATCCCGGAAGAAAGCTTTGGTTCTATGGCGCAGCGGCCCCAGGCCCGCGCTAGCGTGGACGCGGCGGAAAAGCGACTTGTAAACCAGTATAAGGTCATCGATGCGCAGGGTTATGGCGAGGCCAGTTTGCGCGAGCTTGTCGCGGCGGTGGATGAACGCTTCCTGCGGATGCCGGAATATCGTGCCAAGATCGATAGCGGGGACACAAACCAGCTTCTGTCTGCGCAATACGTGACGCCGGTTTCGGAAAAGACGCTGGATATCATCGGCCGCGTCGGCGGCCTGACCGAAGACCGCGCGCTGGCGCGCTATGTCGACGGCTTCCATGCCCTTGTCCAGCTTAGCAACGGCTACGTCATCGTCAACCGGATGGGGCAGCAGTACACCAAAAACGGTGCATTGACCGTCGAAGAAGCCGCCCGTTTCATGCAGGGGCGGCAGCAGGTCCGGCTTTATGAAAAGCCGATGCGCGCTTTCCTGTCCTCCAAGTTGATCGCGCAGTACGACGCTTATTTCCAGACGCCCGACGGTCAGCTGATCACCAATACGATGAAGGCGCTCGACAGCCTGAAGCCCTATACGCCGGCCGCCGACGACTATAGCGCCTGGGCACGGGCCATGGAGAACCGTCGCACCTTCACTTCCGGCATCATCGCCCAGGCTGCGAGCGAGTTGAAAGCGTTGGGCGATCAGAAATCTTCCGACGCTGCGTCCAGCCTGCAGGTACTTTTTGGCTCACTCTCGATCTTCATCCTGGCTGTCATCGCGCTCAGCGTGATCATTGCCCGCAGCCTGTCCGGCTCGATCCGCAAGATCGGCGACCGGATGGCAAGTCTTGCGTCCGGCAATACCGAAGAGGCGATCCCTTATTCGGATCGCAGGGACGAAATCGGCGCCATGGCCCGCTCGGTCGAGGTTTTCCGTGAAGCCGCGATCCGCAATCTTCAATTGGAAGCCGAGGCAGAAGCCACCCGTCGTCGCTCGGAAGCCGAGCGTCTCGAAATGCAGCGCCAGAGCGAGGCAGATGCCGAGGCGAAGCTGACGCAGGCGACCGGCGCGCTTGCCGCCAATCTTCGTCGTCTTGCTGCCGGCGACATGCTCTGCGAAGTGAACGAAGCTTTGGCACCGCAGTTTGAAGGCCTGCGCCACGACTTCAATACCTCGGTCCGCCAGCTGCGCGACGCGCTGCTCAGCGTCGGCAATTCGGTTTCCACCGTCACCAGTGGTTCGCGGGAAATTTCCGACGCATCCGACAACCTGTCGAAGCGCACCGAGCAGCAGGCTGCTTCGCTGGAAGAAACAGCCGCAGCACTCGAGGAGATCACCGCCAATGTGGTCGCCACCTCGAAGCGCACCGGCGAAGCCCGCGACGTCGTCCGCGATGCCCGGACACGAGCCGATCAATCGGGCCAGGTCGTCCGCAACGCAGTATCTGCCATGGAACGGATCGAGAAATCGTCGCAGCAGATCGGCCAGATCATCGGCGTCATCGATGAGATCGCTTTCCAGACCAACCTTCTCGCCCTTAACGCGGGCGTCGAGGCAGCGCGAGCCGGCGAGGCCGGCAAGGGCTTTGCGGTCGTCGCACAAGAAGTCCGCGAACTCGCCCAGCGCTCGGCGAACGCCGCCAAGGAAATCAAGTCGCTGATCTCCAACTCGGCGGTTGCCGTCGGCGAGGGCGTCAAGCTCGTCAGCGAGACCGGCGAGGGGCTCAGCGTCATCGAACAGCTCGTCCAGACCGTCAACAGTCATATGGATGCGATCGCGATCGCAGCGCAGGAACAGTCGGTCGGCCTTGCGCAGGTCAATACCGCCGTCAATCACATGGACCAGTCGACCCAGCAGAATGCCGCCATGGTCGAAGAGATGAACGCCGCCGGCGCAGGCCTTGCCCAGGAAAGCGGCAAGCTCAGCGATCTGCTGTCGCACTTCCAGCTCGGCGGCAGCCCCTCGGGCCAGCTTCGCGAGACGGCAAGCCGTATGCGCGCACCGGCGGCTCCGGTCTCACGCCCGGTTGCCGCTGCCCCCACCCGGCCGGCGCCGGCCCGCGCTCCGGTTTCCCGCGGAAATACGGCTCTCGCACAATCGACCGACGAATGGGAAGAATTCTGATCCCACGCCACGAACAGAACTTGAGAGGGCGGCTTCGGCCGCCTTCTGCGTTTCAGGCGACCTCGTCGGATCCATCAGTTGCCGCTTGCATAGAACGGCAAAACGATATAAACATATCTTTATATCTTGATTGCGTAAGGATGCGGCTGAATGGGATTGGCGCTCGACACCCTGGTGGACGTACTGAAAACGGCGGGCGAACCGACGCGCTTCCGCCTGCTTGCGCTTCTCGCTGCCGGGGATCTGACCGTCACAGATCTTACCGAAATCCTGGGCCAATCGCAGCCGCGCATTTCGCGGCATCTGAAGCTGCTTGCCGAAGAAGCACTGATCGATCGCTATCAGGAAGGCGCCTGGGCCTATTTCCGGCTGAAGCAGGAAGGCAAGGCGGCAACGCTGGTCAGGACGCTGCTGGCGGCCGCTTCCGAGGAGGATCCGGTCCTGCTGAGAGACAGCGAGCGGCTGACGATGGTCAAGCGCCTGCATGCCGAACGCGCTCAGGCCTATTTCAGCCGCAACGCATCCGAATGGGACGAGCTTCGCCGCCTGCATATCAGCGACGCGGCCGTCGAGTCGGCGCTGCTGAAACTGATCGGCACGACGCCGGTCGATGCGCTTCTCGATCTCGGCACCGGCACCGGCTGGATCCTGCAGCTTCTGTCCAACATCTACCGTCGCGCCGTTGGCATCGACGCGAGCCGTGACATGCTCTCGGTCGCCCGCTCCAATCTCGACAAGGCTGGGATCGTCAAGGCGTCGGTGCGGCATGGCGACATTCTCAACCTGCCGCTCGAAGGCCAGGATTTCGACCTGATCACCGTTCATCAGGTGCTGCACTTCCTCGACCAGCCGGAACTGGCGATCGCCGAGGCAGCTCGCGTGCTGCGTCCGGGCGGCCGCCTGCTGATCGTCGATCTCGCACCGCATACGCTCGAATACCTGCGCAACGACCATGCCCATGTGCGTCTCGGCTTTTCCCATCAGGTGATGGCGGAATGGCTCGAGAAGGTGGGCCTCGAAGTCGAGCAGGCAATCGATCTGGGTTCGGGCAAGGAAGGCGGGCTTACGGCCACCGTCTGGCTCGCCCGCGACCGCCGCCTGCTGATTGCTGCCCATCACGCCTCCGCCCAATCGCAAACCGTTCTTTAAGGGAGCTGAACCAATGACCGCCGATAGCGAAACTTTCAGCGTTTCCTTCGAATTCTTTCCGCCGAAGTCGGACGAGATGGAGGGCCAGCTTTGGGATACGGTCGATGAACTGGCGCTCTGGGATCCGAGGTTTGTTTCGGTCACCTATGGTGCGGGCGGTTCGACCAAGGCGCCAACGATCAATACGGTGCGCCGACTGGTCGGAGAGACCTCGCTTGTGACCGCCGCACATCTGACCTGCGTCGACGCCACGCACGAAGAAACCCATTCGGTCGTCAGCGAGTATCGCGCCGCCGGCATTCGCCATATCGTTGCCCTGCGCGGCGATCCGGCGAGCGGTGTCGGCACCGAATATCGTCCCCATCCGCAGGGTTATGCCAATGCGGCGGACCTGGTGCGCGGATTGACCGAGCTCGGCGGCTTCGACATTTCCGTCTCCGCCTATCCCGAAAAACATCCGGAAAGCGCCGATCTTGGCGCCGACATCGAAATGCTGAAGCGCAAGGCGGATGCAGGCGCTGCCCGGGCACTGACCCAGTTCTTCTTCGACAACGACGTTTTTGAACGTTACCTCGAAAAGGTCCGTGCCGCCGGTATCCCGATCCCGATCGTGCCGGGCATCATGCCGATCCAGAACCTGACCCAGCTCAAGCGTTTCGCCGGCCGCTGCGGTTCCTCGGTTCCGTCCTTCCTGGATGCTCGTTTCGAAGGGCTGGACGACAAGCCCGAGGATCGCGCCAAGGTGGCCGCCGATATCGCCGCCGAACAGATCGAAGACCTGATCCGCCGCGGACTTGGCGACTTCCACATCTACACGATGAACCGGGCACCGCTCGTATCCGCCGTCCTGCAGCGGCTCGGCCGCCGGCAGATCCGCACGCCGCGTATCGCCGCTGCCTGAGCGCATTGAAAAAAACGCATGCTCCTACGAAAGGAGCATGCGTTTTCACCGGAAGTGCTGATTATCAAACGGTCGTGGATGCGATATTTTGAACTGGTAGTGGAACTGGTGGCGCTCAAATGAAGAGCATGGATGCCACAAACACAAACGCTGCACCGACTACCAAGACATTGAGAGAGTATGTACGTCCCATGTCTGCCTCCTTGCGTTGACGGGCAGACTTTATGTCGGTTTTGTGCCGGTTGGGAAGCGTCTTTCGATGCTGCAGCGCCGTGCGCCTGTTCACCTTGCGCCGACAATAAATACGCAAGTAATTGGTTTTTATCGATAAATCATCCGTTAATCTTAATTTCCGCAAAGTTAAAAAGCCGTGTACGGCTGTTAACTTCTGACATATTCCGTGATGGTTTCGCCCCGTTACGGCGCTCTCGATGCCACATTGCTGCGCCTGCGAAGAAGCCTTCCATCGAGCAGGACGAGGCCGAAGCCGATCAGCAGCATGCCGATCAGGTCGGTCGCCTCCAACCTTTCATCTAGGAAAAGCGCGCCGAGGAGGATAGCGCTCGGAGGCACGACGAGCGTGACCAGAGACGCATTCGTGGCACCCGCCAGTGCAAGAATCCGGAAATAGAGAAGATAGGCGAAGGCGGTCGACAGGAGCGCCAGGGCGAGGATCGCAAGAACGGCGTGTGTCGACGGGGCGGGCAGTGCCCAGGGCTGGTCGGCGAAGAGCGACACGGGCAGCATGATCAGGCTGGAGGCCGTAAGCTGTCCGGTGGCGGTGACAGGTGCCGGCAGGCCGCGGAAACGTTTGCCGTAGGTGCCGGCCACGCCGTAGGAGATTGCCGCAAGGATAGGCAGGATCAGCGCCCAGAACGGTACGGAGGCGGCTGCCGCGACGCCGGGACCGATGAGCACGGCCGTACCGGCAAGCCCCGTCAGGCAGCCGGCGATTTTTGCGGGTGTCAGCTTTTCGTCGGTGGTCCAGCGATTGGCGATCAGAACCGTCCAGATCGGCGTGCTGGCGTTGAGGATCGAGGCAAGCCCGGCGCCGATCTCGGTCTGGCCGAAGAAGATCAGCGTGTGGGGCAGGGCGTTGTTGATGAAGCCCATCACCAGAAACCAGCGCCAATGGGTGCGAAGCGTCGCATAGAGCCCGAAGCGACCGTGCAGGTAGATATGGAGCGCCAGCGCCGCCAGAAACAGGCGCAGGAAAACGAGCGTGAAGGGCGGAACTTCCAAGACCGCTACGCGCGCGAAGAAGAAGGACCCGCCCCAGATCAGCCCGAGCAGCAGTATCAGCGCCCATGCCACGGCGCCGGGTTTCGAAATGGCGGCGGTTGTCATGCGAAATCTCCTCGCGGTCAAGGCGAAGGGATATCCCGATGATCCACGAGTCGCCACCCGATTTCGCCGGGCGGCGATTGAATTTCAGAGCGCGGAGAGCAGGCCCTGGGTCGGCCAGCCGTCGGCCGGCAGGCCGAGGCGTGCCTGTTCTTTCTGGACGGCCTGGCGCGTACCCGATCCGAGGATGCCGTCGACCTTGCCGATATCGTGGCCGAGCGCTTCGAGCTTGGTCTGCAGCGCCTTCATGCCGGTATCGTCGAGACCCTGGTCCGGCGTGCCCTTCTGATAGGTCGGAGCGCCGGAAAGCCGGGTTGCGAAATAGGCGGCCGAAGTCGTGTAGATGAACGACTGGTTCCATTCCAGATAGATGTTGAAGTTCGGATAGGTGAGGAAGGTCGGTCCCTTGCGGCCCTGCGGCAGGATGAGGGCTGCGGGCAGGTTGCCGAAATTGGTTACGCCATCGCGCGGGACGACGCCCAGCTTGAACCATTCGCTCGCCGGGATTTCGTTGCCAAGGCCGGACTTGTCCCAAGGCAGGTTCTCGGGCAGCGTCACTTCCTGCATCCAGGGCTGGCCGGGTTTGAAGCCCATGCTCTGGATGAACTTGGCGGCTGTCAGGATGGCGTCCGGAGAACTGGTCTTGACGTTGACATGGCCATCGCCGTCACCGTCGACGCCGTGCGCGACGATATCCTTGGGAAGCATCTGCACCTGGCCGATCTCGCCGGCCCATGCACCCGTGTTGGTGGAAGGATTGAGGTCGCCGTGCTGGACCATCTCGATCAGGGCGATCAATTGTGGGCGAAAAAGTTCCGGGCGGCGGCAGTCATGCGAAAGCGTCACCAGGGCGTTGCGGGTGTTGAAGTCGCCCTGGACGGCGCCGAAATCGGTCTCCATGGCCCAGAAGGCGGTAATCACGCCTGGCGGCACGCCCAATTCCTTTTCGGCGCGGGCAAAGACGTCCGCATACTGCTTGATCTTCTGGCGGCCGATATCGAGGCGGGCCTGGCTGACGGTGCGCTGCGAGAACTCGAGGAAGGTCTGGCGGAAGACGCCCTGGGCCCGGTCGCGGGACAAGACCTTCTGGTCGATCTGCGCGCCGGCGAGTGCTTCATCCGCAGCACTTGCCGATGCGCCCTTGGAAATGGCTTCTGCCTTGACGCCGTTCAGGAAGGCACCGAGATCGCCGCCGCAGGCGGGAGCCGAGGTCTGGGCGAGAGCGGTGGAGGCGAGGCAGCTGGTGATGACGGAGGCGAGGGCGAGGCGGCGGGCAAAGCGAGCGGACATTCGGCGTTCCTAGAATCTGAGTAAGCGCCGCCTGATCTCGGAAAATTTTGTGACCGAAACATGGGCGGCAGCTCTGGTGGCGCAGTTTTTATCGCAACTGCTCACACATTGCCAGACACCTATTCGCCCTGCGAACGGAGTTACTTGTCCACCGCCGCAATCCAGTTATGCCAATTCTTGGACGTGCCCGCAAAAACGTTGATATCCATCTCGCCCTTGATGCCCGGAACGATGCCTGTCGAAGTATACTGCCAGAAAGCCCAGCGGCGATCCGGGTAGATCTTGGTGGGATGCTGCGCCACGGCGCGGAGCCAGAAATGGTAGTTGCTGAAGGCGCCGACCAGATTGTCCCGGTGGAAATCCACCGACGTATAGATGATCGGGCGCTTGCCGTAATAGGCCTCGAGACGGTCCATGAAG
This sequence comes from Neorhizobium galegae bv. orientalis str. HAMBI 540, assembly GCF_000731315.1. NCBI lineage: Bacteria > Pseudomonadati > Pseudomonadota > Alphaproteobacteria > Hyphomicrobiales > Rhizobiaceae > Neorhizobium > Neorhizobium galegae. The sequence goes on along the minus strand of NZ_HG938353.1, from coordinate 2,176,928 downwards.
CGCTGCATCGACGCACGCACTGTTTCGGGATCGGGACGCGTCTTGCAGGTCGGCGAAGCCTGGTTCCATTCCATGTCGAGGACCGGCGGCAGCTTTACCGCATCCTTAGGCACGTTGTTGATGAACCAATCGGCCTGTTCGTCGGCCGTCGAGCAGAAATAATAGAAATGGTAGGGGGCGTAAGGAATGCCGGCCGACGCGGCACCTCGCCAGTTCAGCTCGAAGGTCGGATCGATGCGATCCCTGCCTTCGGTCGCCTTGATGAAGACGAAGGCTATCCCGGATTTTTTGACGGCGGGCCAGTCGATATCGGTGCCGTTCCACTTGGAGACGTCGATGCCATGGATTTCGTGCAGGCCCGGGTGGTTCTTGCCGAAATCCTGCGGGTCATTGTCCTTGAACCGCATCTTCTTGACCGATGACGTTTCCATCAGGTCATAGCTTGAGGATGTGCATCCCGTGATAAGGAACGCGGTCGCAAGGAGGGCCAGAAGGAGCCGAGGCATGAACATCCCGTGTGGTGTCGATGTGGAAGCCTCTTGCCCCGTTCGACGCGAAACAGGGAGGCGTGAACTCCATATTCACCATAACGTCGTAAAAAATCAGTTAGGGCAAGAGGAATTCCAGCTTCAAACGTCAGGAAGCGCCGGGATTCAGCGCCGGCGGCGGATGACGGCGTGCCACGCGTAGCCCCCGCCGATCTCCTCGAAGATCATATCGGCGTCAGCGTCGGCAAGCTTGCTTTCGAGCACCTCGTGCAGGTTCGGCCGCGGCGTGACGTGGAAACGCATGAGCCACGCCTTCAAAAACCGCCCGAACCAGCCCGGCAACCGTTCCTGCTGGCCGAAGTCGACGATGTGCAGCGAACCATGCGGCGACAGTGCCGCAAGCGAGGCTTCGACCGCCTTTTCCCAGTCGGGAATCATCGACAACGCGTAGGAGATCAGGATGCGGTCGAAGCCGGTCGTGCCGAATTCTTCCGCTTTGAAACTGGTGGCATCGGCGACCCGAAATTCCGGGGTGACCGGCTTGCCGCGGAAGTTGGCCTGGGCGCTTTCCAGCATCTCGGCGGAGATATCGAGGCCATAGAGCTTTGCAGCCGGGTAGTGCCGATGAGCGAGGGCGAGGTTACGGCCTGTGCCGCAGCCGACTTCGAGCAGCGAGGCATTCGGCGGAACATTCAATCCCGCGATCGCCCGGTCGCGGCCGAAGAGGTAATATTTGCGCGTGATATCGTAGATATGACGCTGATACCGGTACATCCGGTCCATGCGCTCGGCGTGGCCATTGGACAGGGGGCTGTTCGCCATATCCGTCGCCATCAGGCTTTTTTCACATAGATGTGGAAACCGCCATAGATCGCCGAGCGATCCTCGAGGTTGAGCTCGCTGGAGCGCTCTTCCAGATAGGACCACTGATCAAGCAGCGCCGGCGAGAGGCGACCGTCGAGCACGCTCTTTTCGGCGGCGGTGCGGAAGATCACGCGGGCGCCGGGGGCGGCCGTGCGGGTGATTTCCGACCAGACGTCGTTGAGCTGCTCGTCGTTCATCCAATCCTGCGCATCGAGCAGGACGTAACGATCGACCGAACCCGCGGCCTTCTGGGCCAGAAGCTCGGTGAAGCTGGCATGATGGACCGTGACGCGCTCGGCATTGTCGCGGATGGCGCGGTAGTTCTCGGCCTTCAGGTAGGTTGGCAGCGTGCCTTCCTCGGGCTTCGGATAACGGCGGGCGAAGGCCTGCCAGGCGAAATAGTTGTCGCGTAGCGGAAAGTGGCAGGCGAGCTTTTCGAGGCGCTGACGCAGGACCGGTGCGATCGAGCCGTCGGAGGCGAGGCTCGCCAGCTCGTCATATTGCTGCGGCGGAATGCCGAGACCGAACAGCGAGCTCTTGCGGCTGGTGATCCAGCGGATCAGCGGCCTGTCGAACAGCGGAGCGATGCGAGCGTCGAAGAACTGGCGCTGTTCGCGCAACGATTTGGCTTCTGCCATTTGGGTGAGGTCGATGCCATGCAGGCGGGCGATCAGGTGGCCGGCGCCGATGAAACGGCCGAGCAGGCCGGTCTTGTAGATATTGCGGTCGAACACCTCGATCCGGCGGCGGCCGGCGATCGAGCGCTTGTCCCAATAGGCGCGGGTTGCCGCATCGAGGTTCGGGGCGATGAAGGCGTCGTAGCTCTTGCTGTTGGTGCGGATGCCGTCCATGCCGAAATGGCGAACGACATCGCCGTGGCCAGGCAGATGGCGGAAGGCGGCGAGCTTCAGGCGGTTCAGCGCGACGTGATGGGGGTTCAAATCGACGACGTCGATCTTCTTCGGTGAGCGGGACAGGTAGGCGAGCATGTTGCAGCCGCCGGAGCCGATGGTGACGATCGAATGCTGGTCGGAAAGCTCCATGGCGATCATGTCGACTTCCGGGTCTTCCCAGATCTGCGGATAGACGAGACCGGAGAACAGCAGGCCGAAAAGCCTTTCTGAAAAACCCTGCCGAGACAGAGCTTTATGCTGCAAAAGTGCATCCTTGAGCTTCTGGTTTTTCCGAAAACCGGCTTCCTGTGCAATATCCGCCATGGTCGAGTCCCGCCTTGTTCAGAGTTTCAGGGCGTGTAAACCCGTCATGCTACAGATTGATGACGAGGCCTGTGTCCAGTCCCGCAATAGGCCCGGGCGTTGCCGATCGCCTCTTCCTTGGATCCGAGAATCCTGATTGCATGCGGCCGTCCAATGGGAGGCAGGCATGCGGTTCTTGATCCGGTCTTTGAAAATCCTCGTCGGCCTTATCTTCGTTGGCCTGATCGGGCTCGGGATCTGGCTCTATACGTCGCCTCCGGAACTGCTGAGGGTCGGCAGCGGCTATTCGGCCAAGATGGTCTGCTCGAACGTCTTCCTTGCCGGACGCGACAGCGATGAGGTTCTGGCGGTCGATGTCCAGGCTCCCGGCCATCCGCTTCTGAGATTGATGCGGGTTTCCGTCGATCGAACGGAAAAGCGGGTTCATGCGGCACTGCTTGGCATTTTCGCCGGCAATGACGCGGTCTATCGCGAAGGGCTCGGCTGCACCGTCACGCCTGACGGCGCAGCCGCGGCAGCCGCCACCGTTCCGGTGCCTGCCGTTACGTCAGCCGATCCGTCCGCGCTTTGGCCGGAAGGCGGAAAAGTGGAACCTGATCCGTCGGTTGCGCGGCTCCTCTCAGATGCGAATCTTGTCGGACCTGGCATGCGGGCGGTGGTGGTGGTCAAAGGGGGACGGGTCGTCGCCGAGACCTATTCGAGCGGTTTTTCGAAGGATACGCCGCTGCTCGGCTGGTCGATGACCAAGACCGTGAACGCCGCGATCCTCGGCACGCTGATCCGCGACGGGAAGCTCTCGCTGGATGACAAGGGACTGTTTCCCCAATGGCAGGGCAACCAGCGCGGCGATATCCGGATTGCGGACCTCGCAGCCATGGAAAGCGGGCTTGCCTTCAACGAGGATTATGGTGCGGTCGCGGATGTGACGCGTATGCTCTATCTCGAGCCGGACATGGCAAGTTTTGCCGCGGACCAGCCGCTCGAGGCCGATCCAGGTTCGCGGTTCAGCTATTCCTCCGGCACCGCCGTGCTGCTCTCAAGAATCTGGATGGAAAAGGTCGGCGACGGGACCTCGGCGCTCGCCTATCCCCGCACCGCCCTGTTTGGTCCGCTCGGGATGACAAGCGCCGTGATGGAGGCGGATGCGGCCGGCACTCTCGTCGGCAGTTCCTATATGTATGCGACGGCGCGGGACTGGGCCAGGATGGGGCTGCTGCTTGCGCGAGACGGCGTCTGGAACGGCAGCCGGATCCTACCGAACGGTTTTGTCGCGCTGATGTACCAGGCCAACGCCACGTCGAACGGCCGTTATTCGAAGATGCAGACCTGGCTGCGGGGCAAGAACAATCCGGACATGCCGGCGGATGCCTTTTTTATCCAAGGGCACGATGGGCAGACCATCACGGTCATCCCGTCGCTCGATCTGGTGGTGGTAAGACTTGGGCTGACGCCGAGCTGGAACCGCTACGACCCGACACGGCTTGTCGCCGAGGTCGTGAAAACAACAACGGCGCCCTGAGGCGCCGCGAGCGTTCTGGCTAAGCACTTTTCAGGCCCGGCTTACTTTTCCAGGACGTCCAGCATATCCTTGCGCTTGGCGTCATAATAATAGCCGCGCGCATAGAGCTTGATGGCGTTGTCGTTCTTGTTTTCGGCGACAAGCCAGGCGCCGCGCAGATACTTGATCGCGTATTTGAGGTTGGTCTCGGCATCGAGCAGGCCGGCCGGCGGGCCTTCGTAACCCATCGACTTGGCGGTCGAATACTTGATCTGCATGAGGCCCCAATAGCCGTTCTTGTGATAGGCCTTGGGATCGTATTTGCTTTCCCGATGCACGACGCGGTGCACCAGCGATTCCGGCACGCCGTACATGCCGGCATAACGCTTGATGAGCTTGCTCAATTCCGGCGGCGCATCGGACGCCGTGGTCGGCATAGGCTCGCCCGGAGCCGGCGGGAATTCCATGGCGGACAATGCTGCGATCGCTCTCGGCTGCGCTGCATAGGCAAGCGTCGCAGTGTCCGGGCGAGGGATCGGGACGACGGTCTGGAGTGCGACCATATCAGGCGTAAGTTCGGGTTCGTCGAGCGCGATTGCCGAGGCTGCGGCCGGCTGGATCCGGCCTTCGGTGACGGCAGGCGCGATCGGCGGCGACACGAGGCGGCTGCCCTTTGGCATCGCAAGGTTCGCCGGCTGGGCGGACGCGAGGATAGTCGAGGTTGTGCTGGCAGCGGGCGGCGGCATCATCGCCGGTCCCGGCGCCGGCGCAAAAGCGACGAGCGGGGCCATGGTGGGCGATGCCATCGCGGCCGACTGAACGGACATCGCATCGGCGGCGGCAGGCATCGGAACGGGAAGTCTTGCGGTCTTGGCGAGTGCCGCGGTCGGCTGGGTGCCGGCTACCTGGACGGTCGAGGCAAGCTGGACCCCCGGAAGGATCGTCTGGCCTGCAACCTGAACCGGCCCGTAGACCGGCAGGTCGGCTTTATGGGTGGTCGTCTGGCCATCCGCGGAAGCTGTCTGAACAGGTCCGGTCGCCTGGCCGTTGATCGGAGCAACCGACTGCGTCGCTGCAAGCTTCTGCTCGCGTTCGACGCTCGAACATCCTGTGAGAGCCGAAGAAACGGCGCACGCCACAACCGTCCCGCGGCCGAGGAATCGGATTATCGCCATTGGGTCGCTTTCATGAAAAAATGGTTACCCCAGTCCGCCCAAACGCCACCAAAAGAGCATTTCCATTAACCTATTGGGCGGCGTCCGGCAAGACGGCGAGCCTCACGCGGCGATCCGGCGATAGCCGGCGGTGACCGCACGCCGTGAAATGAAGCGCGTCTGGGGTTTACGCGAGGCGGCGTTGAGGTTGGCGGGGCGCCGTCTGCGACTGAGCACGCGGCGCGGAAAAAGCACGTGAATTCCGGCTCCAAGTGCTGCGCAAACAAGGAAGGTCGCCTGCATTTCGAGAAGCTGGGGAAGGAGCGACCGGTCGGGATCGACGAACTGGGCGAGCACGGCTGCAAGGACGACGGCATAACGCGCCTGGAAGGCGGATTTGCCGAACAGGCATCCAAAGATTCGCGCCGCCCGACACTCGGGAAGATTGTCATTGTCTGCGATGGGGCCGGAGATTCGCGGATCCTGGTAGGACCAGAGCACGTAGAGCATCAGGTAGCCCAGCCCCGCCCAGGAGATTACGTCGACGAGCTTCGGCAGATAGACGGCGACCAGGGCCATGGGGATCATCGCCACGATCAGGGCTGCCGACATTCCGACGGCAAGCCCCGGAACCGTTGCGATCGCCGTGCGGCGACCGCGCTGGAGCGAGAAGCTGGCGGTAAGACAAGCAAGAGGGCTTGGAAGGAGGGCGAGAAATATCGCGGTCGCAGCAAAAGCGAGCCAGATGTCAGCCGTCATTCCATTTCCTCCCGGACGCCCGTTGAGCGGCGCCCGCTAATTTTCTTGTCTCAAGCCGTTTCGAAGGGCTGACCGATATGGTTCATCACTTCGCCGAACCATTTTGCCGTCAGATCGAAATGTTTTCCACCCTTGATTCTGGGAAATTCGATCGTGCGCAGTTTCCCACGCTGATCCTCGTCGTGGCCGGTGACGCCGGAAACCTTGTTCAGCGCGCTTTCGACCGCGAGATCGACCATGCCCTGGATAAGGCGCAGGTCGTTGCCGTTGGCCGGCGCCGAGCGGGCGAAATAGCCGGACTTCTGCACCATCGAGCGATCGGCTCCGATCAGCGCCGCGAACTGCTTCTGGAACCAGCCGCCGACATTGATCGTATCGATCTTAACATGGCCGAACGCGTCGCGCTTGATGGATTCGCCTGCGGCTTCCCGCTCGGCGACGATCGCATCGAGGCCGGCACCTTCCGAAACGAACAAGGTCACGAAACCGCGCTTGTCCATGACGTCCTTGAGACGCGCGACCTCCTTGTCAAGGTCGAAGGCCATCTCCGGCAGGTAGACACCGTCGATGTTCTTCATCGCGCTGTTCATCATGAAGCCCTCGACATATTCATTGCCCCTGGTCTTCTGAATATAGGCCCGTGCGGTCGCGGCGGTAAGCCAGCCGCAGTGACGTCCCATCACTTCGTGAATCACAAATGTGCGAGGAGCGGCACTCTGCTCGTTGGAAACGTTGTCGAAGAAATATGCGCCGACTTCGGCAGCCGTCCAGGCGCCGAGCGACTGGCGGATCGGCACGATGTCGTTATCGACGGTCTTCGGCAGGCCGACGACGGTGAGGTCGTAGCCGTTGGCGCCGAGATAGGCGGCAAGGTCGGCGGCCGTCGTGTTGGTGTCGTCGCCGCCGATCGTGTGAAGGATGGTGATTCCATCGGCCGCCAACCGCTCGGCGGCAACGCGAAGCGGGTTTTCACCTTCCTTGACGAGGCCGCGCTTGACGCAGTCTGCGGCATTGGTGAGCTTGACGCGGCTGTTGCCGATCGGCGAGCCGCCGTAGCGGTGCAGCAGATGCGCTTTTTCGCGCATGTCCCCGGTGATTTCGATGCGGTCGCCGAGCAGAACGCCCTGATAACCGGAGCGGTAGGCAACCATCTCGATGTCAGGCGCGACGTCGTTGTAGCGCTCGATCAAGCCGCCGACGGCGGAAGACAGACAGGGCGCGAGGCCCCCTGCGGTCAGCATTGCTACTTTCTGTTTGGCCATCGATCCTCCTTGACGCGCATGCTCGCGTACAGTTCAAAACCGCTGAATGGATGCGACAGAGATACGCCCCTGTAAAGTGAATTTCTCAAGAAAAACCGCAGCTTCGACTTCGTGGCGCAGGAGAGGCTAATATAATCGATTCAACTCTTACGGCACCCAAGCCTCGCCTGTGGAAAAACAGACCTGCAGGCCTCGTCAATTGTCCCGGAGTGCAGGGTCACCTGTCTGTGAGCGCCGGTGATTGTTCGGAAAACATGAACATAGTTTAATCTAAGACGGGCCGTCCGTCGTCTTGCAATCGCGGCTGCAATCTGGTCCACTATTCTGATGATCTGGGATTTTGCTTGCCTTCAGTTTTCTTCTCTATGGGAACGGCTTCTCGGCGCCATGGGCGACGCAGCCGGCAACGCGCTCGGTCGCGTCGTCGAGGCGATCCGCACAATGTTCGAAGGCGATCCGGAAACGCGCCGGCAGGTGTCGTTTTCGGTTGCCATCATCGCGCTGTCGGCCAAGATGGCGAAGGCCGACGGTATCGTTAGCGAGGCCGAGGTCAAGGCCTTTCAGCAGATATTCGATTTTCCCGACGAGGAAGCCCGCAACGTCGCACGCCTCTATAACCTCGCGCGCCAGGACGTTGCAGGTTACGAAGCCTATGCGACCAAGCTCGCGGGCCTGTGCAGCCCCGGTGCCGGCAAGGCTCAAAATTGCCCGATGCTGGAAAACGTCGTAGACGGCCTGTTCCATATCGCCAAGGCAGATGGGCTGGTGCATGAGGCGGAACTTGCTTTCCTGTCCCGCATCGCTGAAATCTTCCGCATCGACGAGGGGCATTTCCGCCGCATCATGGCGCGGCACGTGCATCTCGAGGGCCGGGATCCCTATCTGGTGCTCGGCGTTTCGCCGGAGGACGATTTCGCCAAGATCCGCAAGCAGTACCGGTCTCTTGTCTCCGAGCATCATCCCGACCGGTTGATCGCCCGCGGTGTTCCTGCTTCGCTGCATGCCGCCGCCAATGAGCGCATGGCGGCACTCAACGCCGCATATTCGGCGATCGAGAAAGAGCGCCGCGCCGCATGACGCCGTTCAACGCCGATTATGCCGGCGCGACGGTAAGGCCTTCTCCCAACCATGGCGAACGTGCCGACAGTCGCCGGCCCGACATGATCATCCTGCACTATACGGGCATGCCGAGCGGCGATAAGGCGCTGTCCTGGCTCTGTAACGAAGAGAGCCAGGTCTCCAGCCATTATTTCGTCCACGAGGACGGGTGCGTGGTACAGCTCGTGCCGGAGGATCGCCGTGCCTGGCATGCCGGCAAGAGCGCCTGGGCCGGCGAGACCGACATCAATTCCTGTTCTATCGGTATCGAGATCGCCAATCCGGGCCATCCCGGAGGCCTGCCGGCCTATCCATCCGCGCAAGTCGAAGCAGTCGTCGAATTGTGTCGCGATTGCGGCGAAAGGTGGCAAATCCGGCCGGAAAGGGTGGTCGGACACTCGGATGTCGCCCCGATCCGCAAGGTCGATCCGGGCGAAAATTTCCCCTGGGGAAAGTTGTACCTTGAAGGGATCGGCCATTGGATCGATCCAACGCAAATCAGCGGCGGACGGTTTTTCCAGCTCGGCGAGAGCGGCCAGCCCATCGAAGCACTGCAGTCGATGCTGTCGCTCTATGGCTACGGAATTGAAATCACGGGCACTTTCTGCGAGCGCACGAAGGGTGTTGTCGAAGCCTTCCAGCGCCATTTCCGGCCGCAGCTCATCGATGGAATCGCCGATTTCTCGACGATCGACACTTTGCATCGGCTGCTCAAGTCCTTGCCAAAATTCAATTGACGCCGAGCGCCGCGGCGGTCGTTTGAACCGGCGGAAAACCGCAAAAATCAGCAGTGCCACATCATCTCCTTATTAGCCCGGTCTAAAGGACCCGCTAACGGCAGCCGCCATGTTGGACGGGGGTTGCAGAGATAAACGACCAGGATCGTTCAGACATCGCGCCGTCAATCCGGCGACGCGCTGAGAGGGTGTTTGCGTAACGACACCCACGGTTCCTGTTGGTCCGGAGATACTTCACCTAAATGAATACAATGATTGTTGCTGCCGCGGCGGGCCTTGCCATGCTGGTCGCGGGAACCGAACTCGTGCGTGCTCAAGACGACGACGTCACCACCTATACCAAGCCGCTGATCATTCCATGGGAAACGCGCGAAACCGGTTTTGCCGCGCCCACCGACGAAGCCAAGCGCCTGGTTCGGCAGCTTCATTATTCCCAGCTGATCTCGAAATATGCGGACGAATACGATGTTCCGGAAGAGCTTGCGCTGGCGGTGGTGCAGATCGAGAGCAATTTCCGGCCGACCGTCAAGGGCAGTGCCGGCGAGATCGGGCTGATGCAGATCAAGCCGGCAACGGCGAGGCTGATGGGTTACCGCGGGCCGGATTATGGCCTCTACGATCCCGAGACCAATATCCGCTACGGCATGAAATACCTGGCCGGTGCGCATGAGCTCGGCGGCGGCAAGATTTGCGGCACCATCCTCAAATACAATGCCGGCCATGGCGCCAAGCGCATGAACCCGGTTTCGAAGCGTTATTGCAACCGGGTCCAGGCGGTGATCGAAACTGCGGAGCAGACGGCCGAACAGACCGCGTCGCTTTCGCCTGTGGCATTTTGATTCCGAAAACGGCTAGAAGTGCTTCGAACAGAAGACATTTCGGCCGGTGGAATCGAAAGGCGAGGGTATGACGGAACGGTTCAGATTTATCGTGATCGGGAGGGGCATGATGGGCGCTGCGGCGGCCCGCTACCTCTCGAAATGGACCGACGGTATTGCGTTGGTCGGTCCCGGTGAGCCGGCGGACTACGGGCGCCATGAAGGCGTCTTTGCCAGCCACTACGACGAGGCGCGCATCACCCGGACGATCGATCCCGATCCCGTGTGGGCGCGCCTCGCCAATCGTTCGATCGAACGTTACGGCGAGATCGCCCGTGAAAGTGGCTTGGATTTCTATTCCCAATCGTGCTGCCTGCTGGTCGGCCCGAAGCGCGGCGACGGCCCGTCCTACGTCGCAAACGTCCTCGATGCGGCAGACAAGCTCGGCGTTGCAACCGAGACGCTGTCGGATGCGGACCTTGCTGGCCGATTCGGTTTCTTCTCGTTCCCGAAGGAGAGCGAGGGTGTCTGGGAGCCGAGGAACGCCGGGCACATCAATCCGCGCCGGCTGGTGAAGGCCCAGGCTCTGATCGCCGAGCGTCAGGGTACGGCAATCATTCCGGAAACGGTTTCCTCGGTGCGCCAGGATGGCGATCAGGTCACCGTCACCACCAGCGAGGGCAACAGCTATTTTGCTGAAAAAGTGCTGGTCGCAGCCGGCGGCTTCTCGATCAACGAGAACCTGCTGCCGCGGCGTCTTGACCTCAACGTCTATGCCCGCACCGTCGCCTTCTTCGAGGTAGACGAGGCCGCGATGGATGTCTGGGGCAGGGTGCCTTCGCTGATCTGGAAATGGCGCGAGGGCGAGGATGGCATCTACCTCCTGCCGCCGGTGCGTTACCCCGACGGCAAGATTTATCTGAAGATCGGCGGCGATCCGGACGACCTGCTGCTGCCGACGGAGCCGGACATCCGCGCCTGGTTCCGTTCGGGCGGGCGGGAAAGCACGCGCGCCCGGCTTGCCGAGATCATGACGCGGCTGATGCCGGACCTCGATCTCTCCCGCTCGTCGATGGCCGCCTGCGTCACCTCGTTCACCCCGACCGGATATCCGGCAATCGCGATGACCGATGCCGATCGAATCGGCATCCTCAGCGGCGGCTGCGGGGCGGCGGCCAAGAGCTCCGACGAGATCGGCCGGCTCGGCGCGGAGCTGATCTTCCATGGGCAAATCCGGGACGACACCTATTCGACGGATTTCCGGGCCGATTATCTCTGACGAGATATCTCTCGCCCGATTGTCGCGGGGCTATGGCTTTCGCTCGGCATCTCGGTTATGTGACCGCTGCCAGTTGGCCGGGCAGCCGCGCTTTACCAATGCCGAAAGGCGGTAGGGTGAGGAAAGTCCGGGCTCCACGGAAACACGGTGCCGGATAACGTCCGGCGGGGGCGACCCTAGGGAAAGTGCCACAGAAAGGAAACCGCCCCGCTTGCTGTACCGCTTTCGACAAAGCGGCAGAGCTAGCGGGGTAAGGGTGAAAGGGTGGGGTAAGAGCCCACCGCGCTTCTGGTAACAGCGGCGGCAAGGTAAACCCCACCGGGAGCAAGACCGAATAGGGATGACACGGGCCACGTGAAAACGCGGCTACAGCCTGTTTCCGGGCCAGTCATCCGGGTGGGTTGCGTGAGGCGGCATGCAAATGTCGTCCCAGATGAATGGCTGCCACGTTCCGGTGCTTGCACCGGGGCCATACAGAACCCGGCTTACAGGCCAACTGGCGTTTACCTCCTCTCGCGGGCGCGATTCGGTCTACACCCTTCGGGGAAGACACCCCTGCGGCCGCTTTTTGCGGCGCAGCGTTTATATCAGGAATTTCGAAAGCTCCTTTGTTTGTCGGAGCTTAACGAGGGTCGAAAATCCACTTGCCGGAAACTGCCGAGGCGGTTTCTTCACGTCCTCCGATAACCCTTTGTTAAACTTAACAGCTTATAAATAAATCCTGCTTGGGAGTGGCTAGCGGGGCTTCTCCCATTGACGCCCATATGGTCCCATGGTATCCCAAAATCGCACTGCACAAGGGCGAATGAGCGCCCGCCAATCCCTGAGTTTCGGTCGTCCTACGGCCGGGCGGTTATCCGCCCATCCGGGCGGCGAAGCTGTGTTTGGTGTTGTGTCAACGGGTGGGCGGGCTTCCGTCCTGAACCATAACGGAGCGGATGTTTGGCGTGATGAGCCGCTTCCTGTCAAATGCGACGAACAGGATCGATGCGAAGGGACGGGTCTCCGTTCCGGCGAGTTTTCGTTCGGTCCTTTCGGAGCGCGGGATCCAGGAGCTTTATTGCCTTCAGGATTTCACCTATCCGGCGATCAGCGTCGGCGGGCCGGATCTGCTCGATCGTTACGAGCGGCAGATCGCCTCCGTCGATCCGTTTTCGCCGGAAGCGAACCGGATGTCGCTGCTCGTTCACGGTGGCGGCCTCTTCATGAGGCTCGATGCGGAGGGCCGGCTGATGGTCACGGATTTCATCCGCGACTTCACGGGAATCAGCTCGGACGTTACCTTCGTTGGGCGCTCGGATCATTTTCAACTTTGGCAGCCGCAGGCGTTCCACGAGGCGCAGGCGGCGGCGAGAGAGGGGCGCTTCGGTTCGCGTCCCGCGTAAGACAGGGGAACGGAATGGCGGCGAATCCAGGCGACGGAACAACCGAGCCCGAAGGCGGACCGGTTCGTCACATTCCGGTTCTTCTGAAAGAAGTTCTCGAGGCGCTCGAGCCTCGGGCCGGCAAGATCATTCTCGACGGTACGTTCGGGGCAGGTGGTTATACATCGGCGATCCTTGCGGCGGATGCCGAAGTGATCGCGCTCGATCGCGACCCGAATGCGATTGCCGCCGGCAAGGCGCTGGTCGATGCCCACAAGGGCCGCCTCCATCTCATTCAGTCGCAGTTCTCCCGTCTTGCCGATCATGCGCCGGAAGGCGGGCTTGATGGCGTGGTGTTCGATATCGGCGTCTCCTCCATGCAGATCGACGAGGCCGATCGCGGTTTCTCCTTCCAGCGCAACGGGCCGCTCGATATGCGCATGTCGGCGAGCGGCGTCTCGGCGGCGGATGTCGTCAATCGCGCCAAGGTCGGCGATCTCACCCGTATCTTCGGTTTTCTCGGCGAGGAAAAGCAGTCGGGCCGCATCGCCCGCGCCATCGAGAAGCGTCGTCTAACCGAGCCGTTCACTACCACGCGCGAACTCGCAAACCTCATCGAGACCGTCAACCCGCGCAAGGCCAAGGACAAGATCCATCCGGCGACCCGCGTCTTCCAGGCGCTGCGTGTCTTCGTCAACGATGAACTCGGCGAACTCGCCCAGGCGCTGTTTGCCGCCGAGCGGGCGCTGAAACCCGGCGGCCGGCTGGTCGTCGTCACCTTTCATTCGCTCGAAGACCGGATCGTCAAGCAGTTCTTCGCCGATCGTTCCGGCAAGGCTTCCGGTTCGCGCCACCTGCCGATGGTGGAGGCCAAGCCAGCGATTTTCGAACCCCTCGGCAAGTCGATGATCTCGGCGAGCGACGAGGAGGCGGAATTGAACCCGCGCGCCCGGTCCGCAAAGCTTCGCGCCGGTGTGCGGACGGAAGCCGCGCCTCGGGCGGCCGACATATCCATTTTCGATCTGCCTGATCTCGCCAGCCTTGCAAAGATGGGAGCCTGATACATGCTGCGTAGCTTCGATCTTGTTCTGATCGGCGTCATGACGGCAGCGGCCGTCGTCACCTATTCGATCAAGCACCGCGCCGACGAGAAGCTCAGCGAGGTTCGTCGGCTCGAGTCGGAAATCAAGCTGGAGAAGGATACGATCGATCTCCTCAAGGCTGACTGGGCCCTGCTGACCCAGCCGAACCGCCTGCATCGGCTGATCAACGTCTACAATACCGAGCTGGCGCTCGCCCCGACCGAAACGACCCAGCTTGCGATGCCGAAGGAGCTGCCGATGCCGAAGGCGCGGCTTCCGCAGCCCGAGACGACGATCGAGGATATCATCGCCGGCAAGAACAGCGAGGTTGCCGCAGCCCTGAAGGGGGTTGCTGCCGCCAAGGCCAAGCCCGCTCCGAAAATTCCCGTGCCGCTGCGGCGCGGTCCCGTCGAAGTCATTTCAACAGGATCGGTGAAACGCTGATGTCTTTCCTGTCCCGCATCATGATCGTCAAGAGCCGCGCGCATTTTTCGTCCGGCAGCCGTGGCCGCGGTTCTGAAAAGGCTTCCTTCGAGGGAACCCGCAAGCGCAAGTCTGCCCAGGCGAAAAACCGCGTCGGCCTGCTGATTGCCGGTTTCGCGGTCTTCTATTGCGTCATCGGCGGCCGCCTGATGCAATATGGCGTCGCGCAGCCGCTGACGACCTCGAGCATCCTGCCGGCAGATCGGCTGCTGGCGTCACGTCCCGACCTCGTCGACCGCAACGGCGCGGTCCTGGCGACTGACATCCGCACAGTCTCGCTGTTTGCCGAGCCCAACAAGATCATCGATCCCGACGAGGTGATCGAGAAGCTGGCGACAGTCCTGAACGACCTCGACGTCAAGGGCACCTATTCGAAGCTGACCTCGAATTCGCGTTTCCAGTGGCTGCGCCGCCAGCTGACCCCGAAGCAGCAGAGCCAGATCCTGGCGCTCGGCATTCCGGGCATCGGTTTCCGGCCCGAAAAGCGTCGTTTCTATCCGGGCGGCCCGACCGCCGCGCATGTCGTCGGTTACGTCAATATCGACAACCGCGGCGTCGCCGGCATGGAGCGTTATGTCGACAATCAGGGTCTCGCCGATCTCGCAGCCGTCGGCATGACGTCCAGCCAGCCGCTGGAGCCGGTCAAGCTGTCCATCGATCTGCGCGTCCAGTCGATCGTCCGCGACGTGGTGACCGAAGCGATCAGCAAGTACAGCTCAATCGGCGCCGGCGCGGTCGTCCTCGACGTACATACCGGCGAGGTGCTCGCCATGGCGTCCGCGCCCGATTTCGATCCCAACAATCCGGCCGAAGGCGGCGAGCAGGGCTGGTTCAACCGCGTGTCGAACGGCACGTTCGAAATGGGCTCCACCTTCAAGTCTTTCACGATCGCCATGGGTCTCGATTCCGGCAAAGTGAACCTTCAGAGCACGTTCGACGCCCGGTTCCCGATCCGCATTGGCGGTTTCACCATCAAGGATTTCCACGGCAAGGGGCGCATCCTGAGCGTTCCGGAAATTTTTCAGTTTTCGTCGAATATCGGTACCGCCAAGATCGCCGACACGGTCGGCATCGAAGGCCACAAGGATTTCCTGACCAAGCTAGGCCTGCTGACGAAAATGCGCACCGAGCTTCCGGAAGTCGCTTATCCGAGCCAGCCGCGCGAATGGAAGAAGATCAATTCGGTCACCATCTCCTTCGGCCACGGTGTCTCGACGACACCGCTGCAGACGGCGGTCGCCGGTGCGGCGCTGGTCAACGGAGGCAAGCTGGTCGAGCCGACCTTCCTGCCGCGTACCCGCGCGGAGGCCGACAAGGTCGCTACCCAGGTGATGAAGCCGACGACCAGCAAGGACATGCGCTTCCTGTTCGAATGGAACGGCGTCAATGGCTCGGGCAGAAACGCACGTGTGGCGGGCTTCAACGTCGGCGGCAAGACGGGCACGGCGGACAAGGTCGTCAACGGTCGTTACGCCCATGACAAGAACTTCAACGCATTCCTCGCCGCATTCCCGATGGACAATCCGCAATATGTCGTCCTGACGTTCTGCGACGAACCCAAGACCGAGAAAGGCAACGGCGCAGCTCTTGCGGCAACCTCGGCTGCTCCCATGGTCAAGGAGATCATCACCCGCGCTGCGCCCATTCTGGGTGTGAAGCCGAAGTTCGGCAATGACGGTTCTGCCCTGCTTGTGTCTTATTGAGCGATAACAACGTGAGCGGACGATTCGAGGGGACGACGCTCAGAATGGACAATCAACCGATGAAGTTGCGAGAACTTGCCGGACGGGATTTCCCGGAAATAGCCGAGCTGATGGCCGGACCGGCAGGCGATCTCGATGTGACGGGCCTGACTTCCGACAGCCGCAAGGTAACCTCCGGCATGCTGTTTGCCGCACTCGCCGGCACCAAGGCGGACGGGTCGAGCTATATCGGCGATGCCGCTGCCCGCGGCGCGGTCGCGGCGATCGCCGGCCATACGGCGGACGCGGGCATCCCTGTTCTTGCCGTTTCCAACCCCCGCCGGCTGCTGGCACTCGCGGCCGCCCGTTTTTACGGTGCGCAGCCAGAAACCATGGTTGCCGTCACGGGCACCGCCGGCAAGACCTCCGTTGCCTCCTTCACCCGCCAGATCTGGGCGCATGCCGGCCATGCCGCGGCTCAGATCGGCACGACCGGCGTCGTTTCGCCGACCCGCAACGATTATGGCTCGCTGACCACGCCCGATCCGGTCGAGTTGCAGAAGCTGCTCTCGGAACTGGCTGCCGAGGGCGTCACCCACGCCGCCATGGAAGCTTCCAGCCATGGCCTAGACCAGAGCCGGATCGACGGCGTGCGTCTTTCCGCCGCCGGCTTTACCAATCTCGGCCGCGACCATATGGACTACCATCCGACCGTCGAGAGCTACATGGCCGCCAAGATGCGGCTTTTCGATACGCTGATGCCGAAGGGCTCGCCCGTCGTCATCTTCGCCGACGATGCCTGGTCGGAGGAGGCGATACGGGTGGCGACGGTTGCCGACCTGGATGTCCGTACCGTCGGTCGTCGGGGCGATTATCTCTGCCTGAAGCGGGTCGAGCATTTCCGTCATAAGCAGACGGCCGAAATTCACGTCGGCGAGCAGATTTTCGAAGTCGATATTCCGCTCGCGGGCGATTTCCAGGTGTCGAACGCGCTGGTCGCGGCGGGGCTTGCCATGTCGACCGGGGTTCCGGCCGCCGTTGCCATGGCCGCCCTTGAAAAGCTGGTCGGCGCCTCGGGTCGTCTCGAACTGGTCGGCCAGACAAAGGACGGCGCACTCGCCTATGTGGATTATGCCCACAAACCGGACGCACTGGAAAACGTGCTGGCATCCGTCCGCCCCTTCACGACCGGCCGCGTCATCGTGGTGTTCGGCTGCGGCGGCGACCGCGACAAGGGCAAGCGGCCGATCATGGGCGACGTGGCGACGCGGCTTGCCGATATCGTCATCGTCACCGACGACAATCCGCGTTCCGAGATTCCCGAAGTGATCCGCTCCGAGATCATGGCGGCCGCTCCGGGCGCCGTCGAGATCGGTGACCGGGCCAATGCGATCCGCGAGGCGGTTGGCATGCTGCAGTCGGGCGACACATTGATTGTTGCGGGCAAGGGCCACGAGGAAGGCCAAACGATCGGCGCCACGGTCCTGCCGTTCTCCGATCACGTCGAAGTCCGCAAGGCATTGCAGGAGCTGAAATCGTGAACTGGCTATGGACATCCGAGGATTTGACCGCCGCCATGGGCGGCCGGCCGATCGGTTCGCTTCCGGTGGGCATTACCGGCATTTCGATCGATAGCCGTTCGATCGGGCCGGGAGAAGCCTTCTTCGCCATCAGGGGCGACCGCGTCGATGGCCATGATTATGCAAGCCTCGCGGTCGCCAACGGTGCGACGCTGATCGTCGTCAACGAATCGAAGTTGCCGGCGCTCGGCAAGCTGAGCGTGCCGATGATCGTCGTCGAAGACGTGCTTGCAGCGCTTGGGAAACTGGCGCTTGTTGCGCGTGCGCGCAGCCGGGCACGCATCGTCGCCATCACCGGTTCGGTCGGCAAGACGACGACCAAAGAAATGCTGCGCCACGCACTTGTACCGTCCGGCAAGGTGCATGCGGCCGTCGCCTCCTTCAACAACCACTGGGGCGTGCCGCTGACGCTCGCCCGCATGCCTGCCGATTGCGACTTCGGCGTCTTCGAGATCGGCATGAACCATCCGGACGAGATCCGCCCGCTGGTGAAGATGGTGCGCCCGCATGTGGCGATGATCACCACGATCGCCGCAGCCCATCTCGGCCATTTCAAGAATCTCGAGGAGATTGCCGCCGCCAAGGCCGAGATCTTTGAAGGTCTGGAGCCCGGCGGTTCGGCGATCCTCAATCGCGACATCAAGCAGTTCGGCTTTCTCCAGAAAAAGGCGCAGGAGGCGGGTGTCTCGCACATCCATACCTTCGGCCAGCATGCCAAGGCGGATTTCCGGCTGGCAGACTTTGAAGGCAATGGGGAAAACTCGGTCGTCTGGGCGGTGCTGAACGGCGAGACGTCGGAAGTCCATATCGGTGCTCCCGGCCGGCATATCGCCGAAAACGCCATGGCGGTTCTCGGCGCCTGCCTGCTGGTCGGCGCGGACATGGCCGGCGCCATGGCGGCGCTTGCGGAGCTGAAGCCGGTCAAGGGTAGGGGCGAACGCCACCGCCTCGGCATCGGCGAAGGCCATCTGACGCTGATCGACGAGAGCTACAACGCCAACCCTGCCTCGATGCGGGCAGCGATCGCGCTTCTCGCATCCGCGATGCCGGAACTGACCGGCCGGCGGATCGCTGTGCTCGGCGACATGCTGGAAATGGGCGAATTTTCCGCAAAGGTGCATGAGGAACTGGCGGGTCCGCTGCTTGCCGCGGGTATTGAACATGCCTGGCTGGCAGGTGCGGAAATGGTAGCGCTACGCGATGCGCTGCCCGATAGCGTCGACGTGCACTATTACGAGAAGACCGCGGATCTTGCGGAATTCGTGGTGCGCTCGGTGATCCCGGGCGACGTGGTGATGGTGAAATCTTCGCTTGGCATCGGTTTCGGCAAGATCGTCGCCGCGCTTATTGACAACTACCCGGCATTCTCCGACACGGAGCGCCACTAATTGAGACGGGCTTCTGGAAAGGGCGCTGAATGCTGATCTGGCTTGTGGAACTGGCGGATAAAGTCCAATTTTTCAACCTGTTCCGGTACATCACCTTCAGGACGGGCGCAGCTCTGTTCACCTCGGCGCTGATCGTCTTCCTGTTCGGGCCGATGATCATTGCATCGCTCCGCCTGCGCCAGGGCAAGGGACAGCCGATCCGCGCCGACGGGCCGCAGACCCATTTCAAGAAGGCCGGCACGCCGACCATGGGCGGACTGATGATTCTCGCCGGCATCGTCGGCGGATCGCTGCTCTGGGCCGATCTTTCGAACGTCTACGTGGTGGCGACCCTGCTCGTCACGCTGGGCTTCGGCGCAATCGGCTTTTATGACGACTATCTGAAAGTCACCAAGCAGACCGACAAGGGATTTTCCGGCAAGGCGCGTCTTGGCATCGAGTTCGTGATCGCGGGGATCGCCGTCTTCTTCATGATGCGGGTGGCGCTCGCCACCGGCCAGTCGAGCAATCCGACGCTCGGCTCCTCGGTCGCCTTTCCGTTCTTCAAGGACCTGTTCATCAATCTCGGCATCTTCTTCGTCCTGTTTGGCGGTTTCGTCATCGTTGCCGCCGGCAATGCGGTGAACCTCACAGACGGGCTCGATGGGCTGGCGATAGGGCCTGTCATGATCGCCGCGGCCTCGTTCGGCGTCATCGCCTATCTTGCAGGCAACGCGGTGTTTGCGGGATATCTGCAGATCAATTTCGTGCCCGGCACCGGCGAGCTTGCCGTCATTCTCGGAGCGGTGATCGGGGCGGGTCTCGGTTTTCTCTGGTTCAACGCGCCGCCGGCTGCGATCTTCATGGGCGATACCGGCTCGCTAGCGCTCGGCGGCCTGATCGGCTCGGTTGCCGTCGCCACTAAGCACGAGATCGTCATGGCGATCATCGGCGGCCTGTTCGTGATGGAGACACTGTCTGTCATCATCCAGGTCGGTTTCTTCAAGATGACCGGCCGGCGCGTCTTCCTGATGGCGCCGATCCACCACCATTTCGAAAAGCTCGGCTGGACGGAAAGCCAGGTGGTCATCCGCTTCTGGATCATCGCGGTCGGCCTTGCCATGCTCGGCCTTTCGACGCTCAAGCTGCGGTGATACGGCGATGATCGCGGTCACCACATTCAAGGACAAGCCGGTCGCGCTGTTCGGGCTCGGCGGCTCCGGATTGGCCACGGCCAGGGCCCTGGTCGCCGGCGGCGCGAAGGTGATCGCCTGGGACGACAATCCCGACAGCGTCGCCAAGGCCACGGCCGAGGGCATCGCGACCGCCGATCTGCGCGGCATTGACTGGTCTGTCCAGGCCGCCTTCGTGCTGTCGCCGGGCGTGCCGCTGACCCATCCGAAACCCCATTGGAGCGTCGATCTCGCCCGCGCTGCCGGCGTCGAGATTATCGGCGATGTCGAGCTTTTCGTACGCGAACGCCGGGCGCTTGCGCCGGATTGCCCGTTCATCGCGATTACCGGCACCAACGGCAAATCGACGACCACGGCGCTGATCGCTCATATTCTGAGATCAAGCGGCCGCGACACACAACTCGGCGGCAATATCGGCACCGCGATCCTGACGCTCGATCCGCCGAAGTCCGAGCGCTATTTCGTGGTCGAATGCTCGTCCTACCAGATCGATCTGGCGCCGACCCTCAACCCGACCGCCGGCATCCTGCTCAACCTGACGCCCGATCATCTCGACCGCCACGGCACCATGCAGCATTACGCCGACATCAAGGAACGGCTGGTCGCCGGCAGCCGGACCGCCGTGATCGGCGTCGACGATTCGTTCTGCGCCCTCATCGCCGACCGCGTCGAACGGGCCGGCGTCAAGGTGCGTCGGATTTCCAAACGGGTCGTCGTTGCCGACGGTCTCTATGCCGAGGGTAGCCGGATCATCGAGGCGCATGGCGGCGCGACGTCGCTGCTCGTCGATCTCGACGGCATCCAGACGCTCAAGGGCAGCCACAACGCCCAGAACGCGGCAGCGGCCATCGCCGCCTGCCTGGCGGTCGGCGTATCGAAGGACGAGATTCGCGCAGGGCTGAGATCCTTCCCGGGCCTGAAGCATCGGATGCAGCCGGTCGGGCGCCGAACCCAGGTGGTGTTCGTCAACGATTCGAAGGCGACCAATGCGGATGCGGCCGCTCCCGCGCTCTCCAGCTACGACCGGATCTACTGGATTGCCGGCGGCCTGCCGAAGGAGGGCGGCATAGTCAGCCTCGCTCCACTCTTCCCGCGTATCGTCAAGGCCTATCTGATCGGAGAAGCCGCGCCGGCATTCGCGGCGACACTCGGCGAGGCGGTGCCCTACGAGATTTCGGGCACGCTCGAAAAGGCGGTCGCGCATGCCGCAGCGGATGCAGGAGCCGACACCACACCGTCCGCGGTGATGCTGTCGCCGGCCTGCGCCAGCTTCGATCAGTTCAAGAATTTCGAGGTTCGCGGCGATGCCTTTGTCGGCCATGTCGCAAGCCTCGATGGCGTCACGATGTTGGTCGATTTAGATTGATCGAGACGGAAAAGGGGAACGACAGATGGTAAGCCGCGCAGACCGTGGGCCGCTCGCAGACTGGTTCTGGACGATCGACCGTTTCTTCCTCGTCGCCTTCGTATTGCTGATGGGCGTCGGTTTCATGCTCTCGTTCGCGGCATCGCCGGCGGTGGCCGAGCGTATCGGCCTCAACAGCTTCCACTTCGTCGAGCGCCACGCGCTGTTCCTGCTGCCATCGCTGGTGGTGATGATCGGCCTCTCCTTCTTGACGCCGCGGCAGGTGCGCCGCACCGCTATCGTCCTTTTGATCATCGCGCTGGCGCTAATGGTGCTGGCGTTGTTCTTCGGCGTCGAGGTCAAGGGATCGCGGCGCTGGATCGGCGTCGGCATGTTCTCGATCCAGCCGTCGGAATTCATGAAGCCGGCCTTCGTGGTCGTCTGCGCCTGGCTGTTCGCCGAGCACGCGCGGCAGCCGGAAATCCCTGGCAATCTCTTCGCCATCATTTTGTTCGGCATCGTCGCGGCGCTGCTCGTCGCGCAGCCGGACCTTGGCCAGACAATTCTAACGAGCGTCGTCTGGGGCGGGATGTTCTTCATGGCCGGCATGCCCTGGCTGTGGATCGTCATGCTGGGCGGCGTCGGTGCGGGCGGCATCGTCACCGCCTATTACATGCTGCCGCACGTGACCGCCCGTTTCGACAAGTTCCTGACCGGCGAGGGCGACCGTTTCCAGATCGAGACGGCACACGAAGCGATCCTGCAGGGCGGCTGGTTCGGGCAGGGGCCGGGCGAGGGCATCGTCAAGCGCATCCTGCCGGACAGCCACACGGACTTCGTGTTCTCCGTTGCAGCCGAAGAATTCGGCATTATCTTCTGTATGGCACTGGTGGCGATCTTCGCCTTCATCGTGCTGCGCGGCCTGAACCACGCCTTCAAGGAGCGCAATGACTTCAACCGGTTCGCGGTCGCTGGCCTCGTCCTGCAGATCGGCATGCAGTCGCTCATCAATATCGGCGTCAATCTCGAACTCATGCCGGCCAAAGGCATGACGCTCCCCTTGATCTCCTATGGCGGCTCCTCGATGATCGCGATCTGCATCACTGCAGGCTTCATCCTGGCGCTGACCCGCCATCGTCCGGAGAAGCGAGCGCAAGAGCGGAGCCTGTTCCGGGTCGCCCAGGGCGTACCCGCGGAGTAAAAGTCCAATGACCAAGGGCATCATATTGCTTGCCGCCGGGGGAACCGGCGGTCATGTGTTTCCGGCAGAAGCGCTGGGACACGAACTGAAGGACCGCGGCTATTCCGTGCACCTCGTCACCGACAGCCGGGCCGAGCGTTATGCGGGCACGTTTCCGGCCGACGAAATCCATGTCGTACCGTCCGCCACCTTCGGCTCCAAGAACCCGATCGCGCTCGCCCGTACCGGCTGGAAGCTGTGGACGGGCCTGCGGGCCGCTCGCCGCCTGATCGGCCGGCTGAAGCCGCTCGCCGTCGTCGGTTTCGGCGGCTACCCGACCGTGCCGCCGCTGATGGCCTCGACCGCCATGGGCGTGCCGACGATGATCCACGAACAGAACGCCGTGATGGGCCGCGCCAACAAGGCGCTGGCCGCCAAGGTCCAGGCAATCGCCGGTGGCTTCCTGCCGGAAACCGGCGGTCCCTTTGCAGACAAGACCGTGACTACGGGCAATCCGGTACGTCCGGCCGTGCTTGCGGCCTCCAATGTCCCCTATGTCGCGTCCCGTGGCGACGATCCGTTCCGGCTGGTCGTGTTCGGCGGCAGCCAGGGCGCGCAGTTCTTTTCCTCGGCCGTGCCGACGGCGCTCAGCCTGCTCGACCAGGCCGAGCGTGATCGTGTCGTCGTTACCCAGCAGGCGCGTCCGGAAGACAAGGATCGCGTCAGTTCCTGCTTTGCAAAGCTCAAGGCTCCCGCCGATGTCTCGTCGTTCTTCTCGGACATGGCCGAACGGCTTGCCACCGCGCATCTGGTCATCTGCCGCTCCGGCGCCTCGACGGTCTCGGAAATCGCGGTGATCGGCCGTCCGGCCATCCTCGTGCCTTACCCGCATGCTCTGGATCACGACCAGGCAGCCAATGCCGAGGCGCTGGTGGCGACCGGCGGCGCAAAGGTCGTGCAGCAGTCGGATCTGTCGCCGGAAAAGCTTGCCGCGATCATTTCGGGTGCGATGAAGGATCCGGATAAGCTGGAAAGAATGGCAGCGGCCGCCAAGTCCGCCGGACGGCCGAATGCTACCGGCAAGCTTGCTGATCTGGTCGTGGCGATCGCCGAGCGGAAATCGATTTCGGAATTTAAGGGAGTGCGTGCATGAAGATGCCGAAGGCCATAGGGCTCGTCCATTTCATCGGCATCGGCGGTATCGGCATGAGCGGTATCGCCGAGGTGCTGCATAATCTTGGCCATAAGGTCCAGGGATCCGACCAGGCCGACGGCGCCAATGTTCAGCGCTTGCGCGACAAGGGCATTCCGGTCTTCGTCGGCCACCAGGCCGAGAATATCGGCGACGCCGAGGTGGTCGTCGTTTCGACCGCGATCAAGAAAAACAATCCGGAGCTGATGGCGGCGCGCGAAAAATCGCTGCCGATCGTGCGCCGGGCCGAAATGCTCGCCGAGCTGATGCGCTTCCGCAATGCGATCGCCATCGGCGGCACGCATGGCAAGACCACCACGACCTCGATGGTCGCAGCGCTGCTGGAGGCCGGCAGTCTCGACCCGACCGTCATCAACGGCGGCATCATCAACGCCTACGGCACCAATGCCCGCATGGGCGAGGGCGAGTGGATGGTGGTCGAGGCCGACGAATCGGACGGCACTTTCCTGAAACTGCCCGCCGACGTCGCCGTCGTCACCAATATCGATCCCGAACATCTCGACCATTACGGCAATTTCGACGCCGTTCGTGCCGCCTTCCGGCAGTTCGTCGAAAACGTGCCGTTTTATGGGTTCGGCGTGCTCTGCCTCGATCATCCGGAAGTGCAGGCTCTGGTCAGTCGCATCGAGGACCGCAAGATCGTCACCTATGGCGAGAACCCGCAGGCGGATGCGCGTTTCTCCAACGTCCGCATGGAAGGCACCAAGTCGATCTTCGACGTGGAAATCCGCCGCCGCCGCACCGGCCGGGTATTCCAGTTCAAGGACCTGGCGCTGCCGATGCCCGGACGTCACAACATTTCCAATGCTACAGCAGCGATCGCAGTCGCCAACCGGCTCGGCATTTCGGAGGAGGACATCCGCAAGGGGCTCGCTAATTTCAGCGGCGTCAAGCGGCGCTTCACGCTGACCGGTACCTGGAACGGCGTTTCGATCTTCGACGACTACGGCCACCATCCGGTGGAGATCAAGGCGGTGCTGCGGGCAGCCCGCGAATCGTGCCAGGGTCGCATCATCGCGGTCCACCAGCCGCATCGTTACACGCGTCTGTCGAGCCTGTTCGAGGATTTCGCCAATTGCTTCAACGATGCCGATAGCATCATACTGGCGCCAGTCTACGCCGCCGGCGAGGAAGCCATCGACGGGGCCAATTCGGAAGCGCTGATTTCGCGCATCCGTTCGGGCGGCCATCGCGACGCTAGATACATGGCATCGCCGACGGAACTCGCTTCGATTGTATCGGGCATTGCGAAACCGGGTGATTTCGTGGTTCTTCTGGGGGCGGGCAATATCACGCAGTGGGCTGCGGCATTGCCGAAGGAACTGGAAAGCATATCGGGACAGTAGGAAATGAAACAGGTGAATGGGGAAAAGCTTCTGGCGTCGTTGGGGGATGACGTCAATAAACTGCGCGGAAGGCTGACGCCGGATGCGCCGATGGATCGCGTCACCTGGTTCCAGGCCGGCGGCCTCGCCGAACTGATGTTCCAGCCCCATGACGTCGACGACCTTGTGACTTTCCTGCAGATCCTGCCGGAAGACGTGCCGCTGACGGTAGTCGGCGTCGGTTCGAACCTGCTCGTCCGTGACGGAGGCATTCCCGGCGTCGTTCTGCGCCTCTCAGCCAAGGGGTTTGGCGGGGTCGATCTCGTCGGCGACAACCGTATCAAGGCCGGCGCGATCTGCCCCGACAAGCACATTGCCGCAATGGCGATGGACAACGGCATCGGCGGCTTCGCTTTCTATTACGGCATCCCCGGCTCGATCGGCGGCGCTCTGCGCATGAATGCCGGCGCCAATGGCGGCGAAACGGCCGGTCGCGTGGTCGAAGTTCATGCCGTCGACCGCAAGGGCGGCACGCATGTCTTCTCGACTGCCGAGATGGGCTACAGCTATCGCCATTCCTCGGTTCCGGCGGAGATGATCTTTACCCACGCGGTCTTCGAAGGATATCCCGAGGAGCGGGCAAAGATCCGTGCCGAGATGGATGCCGTGCGTCAGCATCGCGAGACGGTGCAGCCGATCAAGGAAAAGACCGGCGGCTCGACCTTCAAGAACCCGGAGGGCCATTCCGCCTGGAAGCTGATCGACGAGGCAGGCTGCCGCGGGCTGGTCAGCGGGGGAGCGCAGATGTCGTCGCTGCATTGCAATTTCATGATCAATATCGGCTATGCCAGCGGCTATGACCTCGAATATCTCGGCGAGACCATCCGCCAGCGAGTTTTCGAACATTCTGACATCAAGCTCGAATGGGAAATCAAGCGACTCGGCATCTTCATGCCCGGCCGCGAGGTGAGGCCGTTCCAGGGCATGACGAGCGAATGACGGGAGCCGTCCAGGGTGAGGCGAATGCCTCCCGTGGCGAGTTATCTTGTAAATTTAAAGCGTTGCAGCGGTCATCTCGTGTTTTGATTCAGTTAGGTGGCGCCGCCGCGTGCCGGGATGTTTCACGAGTTGCTTATTCATTGAGCATTCATGAGAATAGATCGCATAATACGCCCGTCTTGAATGAGATTCGCGCTTGAGACCGGCGGGGTGCCGGGGCGCGAGCAGGGGGATTAAAATGTTCAAAAAATTAGCGGCCGAGTTTTTCGGCACTTTCTGGCTTGTCTTCGGCGGATGCGGCAGCGCGGTTCTGGCGGCTGCATTTCCGGATCTCGGTATCGGCTTCGTCGGCGTTGCGCTCGCATTCGGCCTGACGGTGCTGACCATGGCTTATGCGGTCGGCGGTATTTCCGGCGGGCACTTCAATCCGGCGGTATCGGTGGGACTGACCGTCGCAGGCCGGTTCCCGGCATCGAGCCTTCTAGCTTATATCGTCGCGCAGGTCGTCGGGGCGGTCGTTGCGGCCCTGGTTCTCTATCTCATCGCTTCCGGCAAGGCTGGTTTCCAGCTCGGCGGCTTTGCGTCCAACGGTTATGGCGAGCATTCTCCGGGCGGCTATTCATTGACCTCCGCGCTGTTGATAGAACTGGTTCTCACCGGTTTCTTCATCTTCATCATTCTCGGCGCGACCGGGCCGAAGGCGCCGGCAGGCTTTGCTCCGATCGCAATCGGTCTTGCGCTGACGCTGATCCATCTGATCTCGATCCCCGTCACCAACACGTCCGTCAATCCGGCCCGTTCGACCGGGGTGGCGCTGATCGTCGGGGACTGGGCTCTCGGGCAGCTTTGGCTTTTCTGGGTTGCACCGATCGTGGGCGCCGTCCTCGGGGCGCTGGCCTGGAAGCTGGTGGACGATTCGGAAGCGCGGGTCGCGGCCTGATCTGAAGAAGAACGGCGCATTCCGCCGAGGTAAAAGAGCCCGCGAAGCTAACCGCTTCGCGGGCTTTTCCGTGGCGCAGACCTCAAGAATCGCATGCCGATTCGAGCGCCTTAGCGGTCATTTCAGCGCCGTTCCGAATGTTGCCGCAAACTGCGCGTTAACATTCCGGGATTCGATTTTTCCTTTGTTTTCATGCTTTTGGCTACCCGGGTTAATCAAGGTAAACGGTTTGTTAACTATATTCGGGCACTAATGCAGGCATGCCTAACGTCCGGCGGGAATCGTCAGAGAGCAGGTTGGCGCAAGCGCCGTACTTTTGAATTGTAGTCCTTTTTGGCTGGAGTGATTGATGAGCGACAAGCACGTGGCTGTTTTGATGGGAGGGTTTTCCTCCGAGCGGCCTGTCAGCCTGTCCTCGGGCACTGCCTGCGCGGATGCTCTCGAAGGCGAAGGCTACCGCGTCACCCGCGTCGATGTCGGCCGGGATGTGGCGGCCGTCCTCTCTGAGCTTCGGCCGGACGTCGCCTTCAACGCCTTGCATGGGCCTTTCGGCGAAGACGGGACGATCCAGGGCATTCTCGAATATCTCGAAATTCCCTATACCCATTCCGGCGTGCTCGCGTCTGCGCTCGCCATGGACAAGCATCAGGCCAAACATGTTGCCAAGGCGTCCGGCATTCCGGTCGCCGAAGCCAAGGCGATGAGCCGGTTCGATATCGGCAATGCTCATCCGATGAAGCCGCCTTACGTGGTGAAGCCGGTCCGCGAGGGGTCGTCCTTCGGTGTCGTGATCGTCCAGGAAAATCAGTCGCATCCGCCGCAAATTATCGGTTCGTCCGAGTGGCGCTACGGCGATCGGGTTCTGGTCGAGCGGTATGTCTATGGCCGCGAGCTCACCTGCGGCGTGATGGGCGATGTGGCGCTTGGGGTTACCGAAGTGGTGCCGCTTAGCCACGCTTTTTACGATTACGACGCGAAATATGCGGAGGGTGGTTCGAAACACGTCATTCCGGCGCAAATTTCACCGAATATTTACCAAAAGATTCAAACACTAGCGCTTAAGGCGCATCAGGCGATGGGCTGCCGTGGCGTCAGTCGCTCCGACTTTCGCTACGACGACCGCTTCTCCGAGAACGGCGAGGTCATCTGGCTGGAAATCAATACGCAGCCGGGCATGACCCCGACATCCTTGGTGCCCGAAATGGCCGGCCATGCCGGCCACTCATTTGGTGAACTCGTCCGTTGGATGGTGGAGGACGCTACGTGTTTGCGTTGATCGGCAGAAAAGCGGGTGGACCGCGTGGCCGTTCTCAGGCTCTTTATCTCGGTGCCGAAGAGCGCCGGGTGCTTCCGCGCCCGCTTCGCCGGGTGTTTCGTTTCTGCGTCAGCCTCGCCACGGGCCGCATCCATATTCCGGCCCATACCGGAACCGTTTCCGCTGCCGGCTTCTTCGCCGCGGTCGGTCTCTACGGCATGTCGCTCGGCGGTCACGGTCAGGCCGTCGCGCAGGCGACCACGGCGGCTGTCGGCTTTGCGATCGAAGACGTTCGCGTTTCCGGTAATGATCAGACCTCCGAAATCGACATCCTGCAGCTTCTCGGGCTCGATGGCACGACGTCACTCGTCGCTCTCGATATCGATTCGGCTCGCCGCAAGCTCTCGGCGCTTCCCTGGGTCCAGTATGCGGAAGTCCGCAAGATCTACCCGAAGACGATCGAGGTGATGCTGAAAGAGCGTCAGGCCTTCGGCATCTGGCAGCACGGTTCGGAACTCTCGCTGATCGAAAAGAACGGCAGCGTAATTGCGCCGCTTCGCGACAACAAGTTCGCTTCCCTGCCGCTCTTCGTCGGCCGCGATGCCGAGGCGGCTGCGGCCTCTTTCGAGGACGCCCTGTCGGGCTGGCCGGAGCTGAAGAACCGGGTGAAAGCCTATGTCCGCATCGCCGGCCGCCGCTGGGATCTGCACCTCGACAACGGCGTCGTGCTGAAGCTGCCTGAGGGCAATGTCGCCAAGGCGCTCGCCATGCTCGCCAAGCTCGAAAAGGATCAGGGCGTGCTGGAGCGTGACGTCGCCGCCGTCGATCTTCGGCTTGAGGATCGCACCACTGTTCAGCTCACCCCTGGCGCTCTGGATCGCCGCAGGGAAGCGCTCGACGCACGATCAAAGGCCCTGAAGAAACTGGGAGAGCAGTCTTGAGCGTATTCGGTTCCTCCCATTTCGGCCTGCCGCGCATGAAGCCGCTGTCTTCCAAGCGTAGCCATGTCGTTTCGGTCCTGGATATCGGCTCCACCAAGGTGGTCTGCATGATCGCCCGGCTGACGCCTCGCCAGGAAAGCCAGGTCCTGCCGGGCCGCACCCACAATATCGAGATCATCGGCATCGGCCACCAGCGCTCGCGCGGTGTGAAGTCCGGCGTGATCGGCGATCTCGACGCAGCTGAAAGCGTCGTCCGTTTGGCGGTCGATGCCGCCGAGCGTATGGCCGGGCTTACCGTCGACAGCCTGATCGTCAATGTCTCCGCTGGCCGCATCACCAGCGACGTCTATACCGCGACGATCGATCTCGGCGGTCAGGAAGTGGAAGAGGCCGATCTCAAGAAGGTTCTGATTGCGGCAAGCCAGCAGTCGCTGCGCCAGGACCGCGCCATCCTTCATTCGCTGCCCACCGGCTTCTCGCTCGACGGCGAGCGCGGCATCCGCGATCCGCTGGCGATGTTCGGCGATACGCTTGGCGTCGACATGCATGTGGTCGCAGCCGAGCGTGCCACGCTGAAGAACCTCGAACTCTGCATCAACCGCGCCCACCTCTCGGTCGAGGGCATGGTCGCGACACCCTATGCCAGCGGCCTTGCAGCCCTCGTCGACGACGAAGTCGAACTCGGTTGCGCCGCGATCGACATGGGCGGCGGCACGACGACGATCTCGGTTTTCGCCGAAGGCAAGCTCGTTCATACGGACGCGATCAGCCTTGGCGGCCATCACGTGACGACCGACCTTGCCCGCGGGCTTTCCACCCGTATCGAGGATGCGGAGCGGATGAAGGTCGTACACGGTTCGGCGCTCGCCAACGGGTCCGACGAACGCGACGTGATCTCCGTCCCGCCGATCGGCGAGGACGACCGCGACCAGCCGACGCAGGTGCCGCGCTCGCTGGTCACCCGTATCGTGCAGGCCCGTATCGAAGAGACGCTCGAACTCATCCGCGACCGCATCCAGAAGTCGGGTTTCAGCCCGATCGTCGGCAAGCGCGTCGTGCTGACCGGTGGCGCCAGCCAACTCACCGGCCTTTCGGAAACGGCGCGCCGGATCCTCGCGCGCAACGTCCGGATCGGTCGCCCGATGGGTGTCTCTGGCCTGCCGACGGCAGCCAAGGGACCGGCGTTTTCGACGGCGGTCGGCCTGATGATCTATCCGCAGGTCGCGGACTTGGAAACACACGCTTCGCAGAGCGGCCTGATGGCCACGCTGGGAAGCGGCAATGGCCGGCTGGCCCGCGTCGGTCAGTGGTTGAAGGAAAGTTTTTGATGTGAGGGGCTCGCCCGCCCGCATCGGAGCAAAGTTGCAATGAATTGGCCGGCGGCGATGCGGCCAGAAAAAGAAGGAACTGGTGCAATGACCATCAAGCTGCAAAAGCCTGATATCACCGAGTTGAAGCCTCGGATTACCGTGTTTGGCGTCGGTGGCGGCGGCGGTAACGCCGTCAACAACATGATCACCGCCGGCCTCGAGGGTGTCGACTTCGTCGTCGCCAACACCGACGCCCAGGCGCTGACCATGACCAAGGCCGAGCGCATCATCCAGATGGGTGCCCGAGTCACTGAAGGTCTCGGCGCCGGTTCGCAGCCGGAAGTCGGTCGCGCCGCCGCGGAAGAATGCCTCGACGAGATCGTCGATCACCTGCATGGCACACACATGTGCTTTGTCACCGCCGGCATGGGCGGCGGTACCGGCACGGGTGCAGCCCCGGTCGTCGCACAGGCAGCCCGCTCCAAGGGCATCCTGACGGTCGGCGTCGTCACCAAGCCGTTCCACTTCGAAGGCCAGCGCCGCATGCGCCTTGCCGAGATGGGTATCCAGGAATTGCAGAAGTCGGTCGACACGCTGATCGTCATTCCCAACCAGAACCTCTTCCGCATCGCCAACGACAAGACGACCTTCGCCGACGCGTTTGCGATGGCCGACCAGGTTCTTTATTCGGGCGTCGCCTGCATTACCGACCTGATGGTCAAGGAAGGCCTGATCAACCTCGACTTCGCCGACGTCCGCTCGGTGATGCGCGAGATGGGCCGCGCGATGATGGGCACCGGCGAAGCATCCGGCCCGGGCCGCGCCATGCAGGCCGCCGAAGCCGCGATCGCCAACCCGCTGCTCGACGAGACCTCGATGAAGGGCGCTCAAGGCCTGCTGATCTCGATCACCGGTGGTCGCGACCTGACGCTGTTCGAAGTCGACGAAGCCGCGACCCGCATCCGCGAAGAAGTCGATCCGGATGCCAACATCATCCTCGGCGCGACCTTCGACGAAGCGCTCGAAGGCCTGATCCGCGTGTCGGTCGTAGCGACCGGCATCGATCGTGCCGCCGGCTCGGTCGACATTCGCGCCGCCGAGATGCGCGCTGCCGCAAAGCCGATCATCCGTCCGTCGGCAGCGATTGCTCCGGCTCCGGTTGCCGCCCAGCCGGCTCCGGTCATGCAGGCCGCTCCGGCTCCGAGGCCGGCCGTCGACCCGATCGCCGAAACGATCCGCATGGCGGAAGCCGAGATGGAACGGGAACTGGCGATCGCAGAACCGCAGCACCAGTATGCGGCTCCGGCACCCCAGCCGGTCGCTCCGCAGCCGGTCATGCAGCAGCAGGAAGAGTTCCGTCCGCAGAGCCGCATCTTCGGTGCTGCTCCGGTCGAAGCACCGGCTCCGGTCATGAGCCGGCCGGCTCCTGCACCGCAACCGGCCCCGGTTCACCAGCACGTACAGCCGCAGCCTGCTCCGATGATGAGCCAGCCCGCTCCTCGCCCGGCACAGCCGGTCTATCGTGAGCCGATGGCGCCTTCGATGTCGCAGGTGGTACAGCCGGTTCGCATGCCGAAGGTCGAGGATTTTCCGCCGGTCGTGAAGGCCGAGATGGATCACCGCGCCCAGCCGGTGAGCCATGTGCAGGAAGAACGCGGCCCGATGGGTCTCCTGAAGCGGATCACCAACTCGCTTGGTCGCCGCGAAGAGGAAGAGCCTGCTCACGTCGAGCCGGCCGCACCGGCTCCGCAGCAGCGTCGTCCGCTGTCGGCGGAAGCAAGTCTTTATGCACCGCGCCGCGGCAATCTCGACGATCATGGACGTGCGGTTCCGCAGGCCCATCACGAGGAAGACCAGCTCGAAATTCCGGCCTTCCTGCGCCGTCAATCGAACTGAGTTAAAGACGGTCACGAAACGTGAAGAAGGCCCGGATCACGCATCCGGGCCTTCAGGCGTTTTATCAATCAGGACGCAGAGTTAACAACGTAACAATCCGAAATGAACAGTGATTTGGATTGTGCCAAACGGCTGCGTATGAAAGACGCTAAGGGACGCCAAAAGAGATCGACCGATTCAGGCGATCGGTCCGGCTGGCGCTAAAGAATATCGGATCCTTCTGCTTTACGGATCCGGCGACAAGAAGGCAGCAGGAATGACTATCGGACTGTTCGGTTTCCAGACCACCATCGCCTCCCCGGTAACACTGAAGGGGATTGGCGTTCATTCTGGAGCCCCTGTCAGCCTCACTTTTCAACCGGCCGAAGCTGGTACCGGCGTGATCTTCACGCGCCTTCTGGACGATGGCAGCTCGGTTGAATATCGCGCCGTTTCCTCGCAGGTCGGCAATACCGATCTCTGCACCGTTCTCGGCACTTCGCTTTCCCGCGCCGTCGCGACGATCGAACACGTGATGGCCGCGCTCTACGCGCTCGGTGTCGACAATATCATGGTCGAAGTCGATAGCGGCGAGATGCCGATCATGGACGGCAGCTCCTATCCTTTCATCGAAGCCATCGAACAGGTCGGCATCGTCAATCTCGGCATCAAGCGCCGTTATATCCGCGTCCTGAAGCCGGTCCGCATCGACTCCGGCGCTTGCTGGTCGGAATTCCGGCCCTATGACGGCACTCGCTTCGAGGTGGAGATCGACTTCTCTTCGCCGCTGATCGGCCGCCAGAGCTGGAAAGGCGACCTGACCGCCGAGACCTTCAAGCAGGAACTCTCCCGCGCCCGCACCTTCGGTTTCATGCGCGACGTGGAGCGTCTCTGGGCTGCCGGCTACGCACTCGGTTCCTCGCTCGAAAATTCGGTCGTCATCTCGGACGACGACACGATCGTCAATGTCGAAGGCCTTCGCTACAAGGACGAATTCGTCCGCCACAAGACGCTTGATGCCGTCGGCGACCTGGCGCTTGCCGGCGCCCAGTTCATCGGCTGCTACCGGTCCTATCGCGGCGGCCACAAGATGAATGCCAATGCGTTGAAGGCGCTGATGAGCGACCCGACGGCTTATGAGGTCGTCGAGGCTCCGTCGTCGCGTGCGGCCCGCGTACGGGCACGGGAGTTCGTACCGGTCAACGTGCCGGAACTGACGTCCTGGTTTGCCTGATAAAGTTGACCCAGTCGACTCGGCCGCTTCTCCGGAAGCGGCCTTTTTCTTTTTGGGAGACAGGTTCCGATTTAACCTTGAAATGCCGTATTGCGGCGACGTGCCACAAAAATGCATTAATGCCGCAGCATTGCGTTGCTCTCCCTTTGCTTTTATGGCTAGAACGGCCTGCTTAGGCGGCGGGCTTATCAGGCGCGGGACGATCAGGAATTGTCGAATGAACCATGTAAGGTCTGTTGGAATGCGTAAGACGGCAAGAGTAGCGCTTGTGTCGCTGGTGCTGGCCGGCGCCGGCTTTGGCGTGACCGCCTGCCAGTCGGATCCCGATATCGACATCACCAAGCTCGGTCTCGAAACGGATGCGCCGGAGACGCTCTACAACCAGGGTCTCGCCAACATGAAGGCCGGCAACCTTGCCGAAGCAGGCCGCAAGTTCGATTCGATCGACCGCCAGAATCCCTTCACCGAATGGGGCCGCAAGGCGCTCGTCATGAGCACCTTCACCAAGTACCGGCTCGGCCGCAACGACGAGGCGGTGGCCACCGGCAACCGCTACATGAGCCAGTATCCGCAATCGCAGGATTCAGCCTATGTCCAGTATCTCGTCGGCCTTGCTTACTCCAAGCAGATCGCCGACGTGACCCAGGACCAGCGCGCTGCCGTGCGCACCATCGATGCGATGAACAAGGTCGTGACCAATTATCCGACCTCGGAATATGTCGAGGATGCGCAGGCGAAGATCCGCTTTGCGCGCGATCAGCTCGCCGGCAAGGAAATGCAGATCGGCCGCTATTATCTGGAGCGCAAGGAATACCTTGCCGCGATCCAGCGTTTCCGCAACGTGGTCGAGCAGTATCCCAACACCAACCAGGTGGAAGAGGCGTTGGCGCGTCTGACCGAAGCCTATTATGCGATGGGCATTACGGAAGAGGCGCAGACCGCTGCCGCGGTCCTCGGGCGCAATTATCCAGACAGCCAGTGGTATGCGGATTCCTTCAAGCTGCTGAAGGGCAACGGCGTCGAACCGCGCGAAAATCGCGGTTCGTGGATTTCCCGCGCCGGGGCCAAGCTGATCGGCGCTTAAGGTCTGAGACATGCTGATCCAGTTGTCGATCCGCGATATCGTTCTGATCGAGCGGCTGGATCTTGCCTTCGAGACCGGCCTTTCGGTGCTGACCGGTGAAACCGGCGCCGGCAAATCGATCCTGCTCGACAGTCTTTCGCTGGCGCTCGGCGGCCGTGGCGATGGCGGCCTGGTCCGTCATGGCGAGGATAAGGGCCAGGTGACGGCCGTCTTCGACGTGTCCGGCAGCCACGGCGCCCGAAAACTCCTGCGCGACAACGGCATCGACGACGATGGCGACCTGATCTTCCGCCGCATCCAGTCGGCCGATGGTCGCACGCGCGCCTCGATCAACGACCAGCCGGTCAGCGTGCAGCTGATGCGCCAGGCCGGCCAGCTTCTGGTCGAGATCCACGGACAGCACGACGACCGGGCACTGATCGATACCGACGCGCACCGTACGCTGCTCGACGCCTTTACCGGCTTAAGCGACGAGGTGCTGCAGCTTTCCGGTCTTTATCGCTCCTGGAAGGACGCGGATCGGGCCTTCAAGACCCATCGCGCCAAGGTCGAGGCCGCGGCCCGCGAAGCCGATTATATCCGTGCCTCGGTGGAAGAGCTGGAAGCGCTGTCGCCGCGTGATGGTGAAGAGGACGAGCTTGCCGAACAGCGTTCGCGAATGCAGAAGTCCGAGCGCATCGCCGGCGACATTTCCGAGGCCTCGGAATTCCTCAATGGCAATGCATCGCCCGTGCCGCTGATCGCCTCGCTGGTGCGGCGCCTGGAGCGCAAGAGCCACGAGGCGCCGGGCCTGCTCGAAGAAACCGTCGAGCTTCTCGATCAGGCGCTCAACTACCTCTCCAATGCCCAGATGGAAGTCGAGGCGGCGCTGAGGCGCACCGAATTCGATCCGCGCGAACTGGAGCGGGTCGAGGAGCGCCTGTTTGCGCTCCGGGCCGCCGGCCGCAAATATTCGATCCCGGTCGCCGACCTGCCAGCGCTTGCCGAAAAGATGATATCGGACCTTGCCGATCTCGATGCCGGCGAGGAGAAGCTCGCCGAGCTGGAAAAGCTGACCGCCGCCGCCAAGGCCGCCTACGATCGGGCCGCCGCCGTCCTGTCCGAGAAGCGCCGGCATGGTGCCGAGGCACTGGCCGAAGCCGTGATGGCCGAGCTGCCGGCGCTGAAGCTCGAACGGGCCCGTTTCATGGTCGATGTGGCGAGCGACCCTGAGGCTGCCAGCGCCGAGGGCATCGATACCGTCGAATTCCACGTCCAGACCAATCCCGGCACGCGTCCCGGCCCGATCATGAAGGTCGCCTCCGGCGGTGAGCTGTCGCGTTTCCTTCTGGCGCTCAAGGTGGCGCTCGCCGACCGCGGTTCGGCTCCCACGCTGGTCTTCGACGAAATCGATACCGGTGTCGGCGGTGCTGTCGCCGATGCGATCGGCCAGCGGCTGAAACGGCTGTCGGACAAGGTGCAGGTGCTTTCCGTCACTCACGCACCGCAGGTGGCCGCGCGCGCCGCGACCCATCTCCTGATCTCCAAGGGACCGGCCGGCGAGGGCACCGACAAGATCGCCACCCGCGTCGCGACCATGGAGCCGGAACACCGCACCGAAGAGATCGCCCGCATGCTCGCCGGCGCATCGGTGACCGACGAAGCGAGGGCTGCGGCGAAGCGGCTGCTGGCGGGGAACGGCTAGGCTCATCCGCCTAGACCCTCCATCCGCTCTTCCCATCGGTAAATTTTGCGCTACAAAACGACTCCTCGCTACCCGAGGAGTAGACCCGCATGCCCGCCGAACAAACGCCCGTCGAAAACCTGACCGAAGAACAGGCCGCAGCCGAGCTCGCCTATCTGGCGGCGGAGATTGCCCGCAATGACGAGCTCTATCATGGCCATGACGCGCCGCAGATTTCGGATGCAGATTACGATGGGCTGAAACGGCGCAACGATGCGATCGAAAAACGGTTTCCGCAGCTGATCCGCGCCGACAGTCCGTCGATCCGGGTCGGCGCAGCACCTTTGCCGACATTTGCGGCGATCACCCATTCGCGGCCGATGCTGTCGCTCGACAACACGTTCTCGGACGACGATGTCCGTGACTTCGTCTCTTCCGTCTACCGTTTCCTCGGCCAGCTTCCGGACGGCTCGATCGCGTTTACCGCCGAGCCGAAGATCGACGGGCTTTCCATGTCGATCCGCTACGAGAATGGCCGGCTGGTGAATGCCGCGACCCGCGGCGACGGTACGACCGGCGAGAACGTCACCGAGAACATCAAGACCATCAAGGAAATCCCCAATCGCCTGCCCGCGGGCGTGCCCGACGTCGTCGAGGTGCGCGGCGAGGTCTATATGACGAAAAGCGACTTCCTGGCGCTTAACGAGAAGATGGCGGCGGAAGGCAAGCAGACCTATGTCAACCCGCGCAATACGGCCGCCGGCTCGCTGCGCCAGCTCGACGCCAAGGTGACCGCCAGCCGTAACCTGAAATTCTTCGCCTATGCCTGGGGCGAAATGTCAGAAATGCCGGCCGATACCCAGATGGGCATGGTCGAGAAATTCAGGGAATGGGGTTTTCCGGTCAACCCGCTGATGAAACGCCTGCATGCGGTCGAGGATATCATCGCGCATTACAAGGATATCGGCCTCAAGCGCCCGGATCTCGACTACGAGATCGACGGCGTCGTCTACAAGGTGGATAGGCTCGATCTGCAGGCCCGACTCGGCTTTCGCTCGCGGTCTCCGCGCTGGGCGACGGCGCATAAATTTCCGGCGGAACAGGCCTTTACCCATGTCGAGCGGATAGACATCCAGGTCGGCCGCACCGGCGCGCTGACGCCGGTGGCGCGGCTGACGCCGGTCACCGTCGGTGGCGTGGTCGTCACCAATGCGACGCTCCACAACGAAGACTACATCAAGGGGCTCGGCAATTCCGGCGAGCCGATCCGCGAGCCGGATCACGATATCCGCGTCGGCGACACCGTCATCGTCCAGCGGGCAGGGGATGTCATCCCGCAGGTGCTCGACGTGGTGATGGAGAAGCGTCCTCCGGAAGCCGTGCCTTACGAATTCCCGAAGAAATGCCCCGTCTGCGACAGTCATGCGGTGCGCGAGCGTAACGAAAAGACCGGCAAGCTCGATTCGGTCACCCGCTGCACCGGCGGTTTCGTTTGCCGTGCGCAGGCGACCGAGCACCTCAAACATTTCGTGTCGCGCAACGCCTTCGATATCGAAGGCCTCGGCTCCAAGCAGATCGATTTCTTCTTCGAGGCGGAAGACGACGCGCTGAAGATCCGCACCGCGCCGGATATCTTTACGCTGAAGCGGCGGCAGGAGGGGTCGACGCTTACCAAGCTTGAAAATATCGAGGGCTTCGGAAAAGTCAGCGTCAAGAAACTGTTCGATGCGATCGACGAGCGGCGCGAGATCGCGCTGCACCGCTTCATCTACGCGCTCGGCATCCGCCACGTGGGCGAGACCACCGCCAAGCTGCTGGCGCGCGCCTACGGCACCTACGAGGCGTTTGCGAAGGCCATGGACGATGCGACCGAGTTTTCCGGCGACGCCTGGGACGATCTCAACAATATCGAGGGCATCGGCGAGGTGATGGCGCGCGCCATCGTCGAGTTCTTCAAGGAGCCGCGCAATGTCGAGGTCATTACCCGGCTTCGCGAAGAGGTGACGCCGCAAGCGGCCGAACAGCCGGTCGCCTCGAACAGCCCGATCGCCGGCAAGACGGTGGTCTTCACCGGATCGCTCGAAAAATTCACCCGCGACGAGGCCAAGGCGAGGGCGGAAAGCCTTGGCGCCAAGGTGGCCGGGTCGGTCTCCAAGAAGACCGACTATGTGGTCGCAGGCCCGGGCGCCGGCTCCAAGCTCGACAAGGCGAGGGAACTCGGCGTCCAGGTGATGGACGAGGACGAATGGCTCGCCTTTATTGCTTGAAGGCCTTCATCGGGTGATGAAGATCACGTCCTGAGCCGCGCCATCGAATAGGCATCGACATATCGTCCTTCGCGGAAGGCGAATTGTTTAAAGTGGCCTTCGACCTCGAAACCGAATTGCCGGTAGAGCGCCAGCGCCGGTTCGTTGTCGGTGTAGACGGTCAGTTCGACGCGCTTCAGGTCCAACCATCGGTCGGCGATGGCGAGGATTTCGCCGATCAGGGCGCGGCCGATCCCGCGGCCAATATAGGCGTCGTGGACGCCCATGCCGATACTTCCGGCATGGCCCCGCCGATTTGCATAGCGGGTCATCCCGACATCGCCGACGATCCTGTCCTTGAGGACCGCGACCAGCGAGATGAAATTGGCGGACTGGTTCTCGATGCTCTTGCGGATTTGCTCCGGGCTGTGGTGCGGCGTGCGCAGTGTGCCAAAACGATAACCGGGCATAT
Source organism: Neorhizobium galegae bv. orientalis str. HAMBI 540 (assembly GCF_000731315.1). Taxonomy (NCBI): domain Bacteria; kingdom Pseudomonadati; phylum Pseudomonadota; class Alphaproteobacteria; order Hyphomicrobiales; family Rhizobiaceae; genus Neorhizobium; species Neorhizobium galegae. The sequence goes on along the minus strand of NZ_HG938353.1, from coordinate 2,137,921 downwards.
TATGCAAGGCGGCAATGGCTGGCGCATCCGCCGGCGTGCGCGCGCGGATCGACAGGCCTTCGGGCCATCGCGCATCGGGGTCTAAGGGTGGTGGGATATCGAACTCTGTCATGCTTGCTCTCCTTGGTTTTCGCCGAGGCAGAGCGGATGTACCGAACCCTGCCATCGGCAGGGTCGGTGGACGGATGACCGATTAACGCGCCAAAACCGCCACGCACCCTGCGGGGTGAATGGTCACGGTAAGATGCATGTGGGCGGCGAAACGGATCATGGTGGCCAAGGTCTCAAACAAGCGCCGAGACGTCAATAGAGTGAAAGCGCTGGCCGTCTTTGCCGAATCGAATTCCCACCTGTAGAAGTCTGCCGAAGCTCATCCGGAACTCGCCCTTGAAAACCATCGCCATCGATTTCGAAACCGCCAACGAGCAGCGCGGCAGCGCGTGTTCGGTCGGGCTTGCCTGGCTGGAGGGCGACGAGGTAGTGCGGGTGGAGGAACGGTTGATCCGCCCGAAGGACATGCGGTTTTCCTCCTTCAACGTCGCGATCCACGGCATCCGGCCGGAGCATGTCGAGGATGCCGGCGAGTTCCCCGAGGTGATGGACGAGTTCGCCGATGATTTTCGCGGCGCGACGATGATTGCCCATAACGCCGCCTTCGATTTCAGCGTCTGGCGGGCCTGCCTCGATGCCTATCGGCAGAGCTATCCGGAGCTTTCCTATCTCTGCAGCGTAAAGATGTCGCAGAAGGTCTGGCCGCAGCTCGGCTCGCACAAGCTCAACGTCCTTGCCCAGCATCTCGGCCTTCGCTTCGCGCATCACAACGCGGCCGAAGACGCGGCCGTCTGCGCGCGGGCGACGATCGCGATCGCCAAATCTCTTGCCGTGCCGCATGTCCGTGACATTCCGGCGATGATCGGCATGAAGGTCGGGCGACTGTTTTCCGGCGGTTACGCCCCCTGCACCTGCCGGCTCAAATAAGAGTTCCCGGACATCCGCTTGTTTCCGCCCCGGCAATCCTTATCTCAGATCACGGATCGTTTACCGGAGCTGTAGTCCCCATGACGCAACCAATGAGCCGCCTTGCCTGCCTTGCATCCGCCACAGCCTTTTCGCTCGGCGTGCTTGCCCTTCCCGCTTCCGCCCAGGTGGTCGGCGAAGTCGGCGTCGACTGGACCGGCAATGACATCATCGTCGAGGCGGTCGCCGATCCGCAGATAAAGGGCGTAACCTGCCACGTCACCTATTTCGAACGCGGCATCATAGACCGGCTTAAGAACGGCAACTGGTTCGAAGACCCCTCCAACAATTCGATTGCCTGCCGCCAGACCGGTCCGATCGAGATTGGCGAGATCGACCTCGGCAAGGGCGGCGAGGAAGTGTTCCGGCAGGGCCGTTCCCTGATTTGGAAGAACCTGCTCGTCAAGCGTATCTACGACAAGGCGAACGACACGCTGATCTATCTCGCTCATTCGCGGCAGGTGGTGGACGGGTCGGCCAAGATGGCGATCTCGACCATTCCGCTCTATAACCAGAACGTCGCCTGGAAGAACGGCAAGCCCAAGCCGTAATCTTTTCAGGCCCGGGCTTAGGCGAGGGCGGCCGCAGCCGCCCGGCCGGCGTTGCGGCCGGAAAACAGGCATCCGCCGAGAAAGGTGCCTTCCAGCGCCCGATAGCCGTGCATGCCGCCACCGCCGAAGCCGGCGGCTTCGCCGATTGCATAGAGGCCCGGAATCGCTTCTCCGTTCTCACCGAGCACGCGGGCCGAGAGGTCCGTTTCGATTCCCCCGAGTGTCTTGCGCGTCAGGATGTTCAGCCTCACCGCGATCAGGGGCCCGTGCGCCGGATCGAGAATGCGGTGCGGTCTTGCCGTGCGCACCAGCTTTTCACCGAGCGAGCGGCGGGCATTGTGGATGCCCATGATCTGCGCGTCCTTGGCAAAGGGATTGGCTACCTGTCCGTCGCGGGCAACGACTTCACGTTCGATATCGGCAAGGTCCAGGAGGTTGCTGCCGGCAAGCCGGTTCATGCCCGCGACCAGTTCGCCAAGGTTTTCGGCGATCACGAAATCCTCGCCGTGTTCCTTGAAGGCCTCGACCGGACCGGTCGCCTTCCTGCCGATCGCTCGTTTCGCCGTCAACTTCCAGTCGCGACCGGTGAGATCGGGGTTCTGTTCCGATCCGGACAGCGCGAATTCCTTGCGGATGATGCTCTGGTTCAGCACGAACCAGCTATAGTCGTAGCCGGTCGCCATCAGGTGCTGCAGCGTGCCGAGCGTATCGTAGCCGGGATAAAAAGGGGCGGGCAGGCGATTGCCCGTCGCGTCGAACCACAGCGAGGAAGGGCCGGGCAGGATGCGGATGCCATGGTTTTGCCAGATCGGGTTCCAGTTCCGCAGGCCCTCCGTATAGTGCCACATGCGGTCGCGGTTGATCACCTGCCCGCCGGCGGACCGCGCAATGCCGATCATCCGCCCGTCCACGTGCTTCGGCACGCCCGAGACCATGATGGCCGGCGGTCGCCCAAGCCGTTCCGGCCACATCTGCCGTACGAGATCCTGATTGCCGCCGATGCCGCCCGAAGCGACGATGACGATCGGCGCATTGAGTTCGAAGTCACCGGCCGGTGTCCTGGAGGTTTCTTCGCCACGCAGCGCCGTACTCGCCTTCAGAATTGTGCCGGCAACGCCGGTCACAGCCTTCCCGGTTTTCACCAGATTGTCGACGCGGTGCCGCCAGAGGAAGCGGATCTTTCCGCTCGTCTCCGCCTCGCGCGCCCGCCGTTCGAACGGTTCGACGACGCCGGGGCCGGTGCCCCAGGTGGTGTGGAACCGCGGCACCGAATTGCCGTGCGAAGTCGCCGAGCCGCCGCCGCGTTCCGCCCAGCCGACCACCGGGAAGATGCGGTGGCCCATCTGCCTGAGCCATGCGCGTTTTTCGCCGGCGGCAAACGCCACATAGGCTTCTGCCCAGAGGCGTGGCCAATGGTCCTCCTCGCGGTCGAAACCGGCGGTGCCGAGCCAGTCCCGCCAGGCGAGCTCGAGCGAATCGCGGATGCCCATCCGCCGCTGCTCGGGAGAATCGACTAGGAACAGCCCGCCGAGCGACCAGAAGGCCTGGCCGCCGAGGTTCTGTTCCGGTTCCTGGTCGAGGATGACGACAGAGCGGCCGGCATCTGCAAGCTCGGTCGCGGCAACGGGGCCCGAAAGCCCCGCGCCCACCACGATGACATCAACTCCGTCGCTCAAGCGCGCTCCTCCCAAAGCGTGAAGATACAAACCATGTGCATCCTTACCGCGAATACAGTCATGCGGTGTGGCGGGAGTCAATTCAGGCGTGGCGGCACAAAAAAACAGGCCCGCAAAGCGAGCCTGTTCTTCCGTCGTTGAATGGCCGACTAGCGGACGTAGACGATCTTGCCGCCATTGGCAGCCGTTTCGATGCCCGCCACATGCTGCAACTGGACGTTCTTCTCTTCGAGAGCCGCCATCAGGTTGGAATCAGTTTGGATCTGCGCCTGGGCGGCCTCCGCTGCCTGCGGGTTGGGGGTCGTCAGCGTCGGCGGGATCTTGTCGTTCGACGATTCGCTATCCGTAGCCTCGGTGATGTAGACCACCGTGACGTCCGACGGGGAGGGGGCCGGCGTGGTCGGGGCGAGGTCCTGGGCGTAAACGCCCCCGATTGAGGAAGCGGATATAAGAGTTGCGAGAGCAATAGCCTTCTTCATAACATGTTCCTTTCTCGGTTCTTAGGTGCCGAACACGTGTCTCTTCGGCACCAAGATATAGACGGAACCGGAAACGCCCGGAGATTGTTCCGGGCTTTTCTGAAATCATCTCTAGGCAGCAATGATTTAAGGTTCCATCACCCGCGTAGAGGCGATTGTGAATGGCTTTCGCCGAAACGGGGTCCGGAGGAAAGACACCGGCCCCCGTTTCATCAACGGCGAATCAGCGGACGTAGACGGTCCGGCTGCCATCGGCGGCGGTGTCGATCGCCACGACGTTGTTGAGTTCGACGTTCTGCTTCAGAAGATCGGCTCGCAGCGCACGGTCGGCCTTCACCTCGGCCTGTGCCTTCTGCACCATTGCCTGGCTTGGATGGATGATGCTCTCAGGCACGTCGAGCCGTTTGGCGCTATTGTCGATTTCGGGATCGGTATAGACGATGGCGACATCGCCGGCGGGCTTGGCCGTCATGCCCATATCGCGGGCATAGGCGGTTCCCATCGTGGCTGCGGACATCAGGACTGCGAGAGCAAAAGCCTTGTTCATGGTCGTTCTCCTATCTGGGTAAACCAGCCGAGAGGCGTTTGAGGCGTCGGTTGGGCGTTTAGCGACGGGAGAACGTGGACCCGGTTCCCCGGTTCCGTTTAAAATTGTTACAAATAGGCAATGATTACAATGCGTTAATCTTCCGTCACATTTGCGTGTGACGGAAGACCCGGACATAGTTTCGGACTTTTTTGCGCCTGCGAAATTACGCGGCTTCGCGCGCCAGCTCGTCGGCGATGACGGTGTCCAGGTTCAGGAAGCAGACCATCGTCTTTTCAAGCGCGACGATGCCGCGGCAGAAGGCGCGCTGGGCTTCCGGAATGATTTCCGGAGCCGGCTGCAGGTCTTCACCACGGATGGTCATCATGTCGGAGACCTGTTCGACCAGCAGGCCGACCAGCTTGCCGGCGATGTCGGTGACGATGATCGCGGAACGTTCCGACGGTTCGGTCATCTTCATGCCGAGGCGGCAGGCCATGTCGATGACCGGGATCACCGCGCCGCGCAGGTTGATGAGGCCGAGCACGTAGGACGGGGTGTGCGGCATCGGGGTCACCGGTGCCCAGCCACGGATTTCGCGGATCGCCATGATGTCGATGCAGAATTCCTGGTCTCCGAGATGGAAGGAGACGATTTCGAGGTAGGCGCCGGACTGTTTGATGGCATTGCTCATGTCAGAACTCTTCCCATTTGTCTGAGGATCCCACGGCCTTCGGCTTGGCGGAGGTGGGGCTGTTGCTGAAGGCTCCCGCGAGCTTGTTCATCAAGTTGAGTGCGGGCGATGGTTTGGGTGGCGTGGAAGCGCTCGCAGCCTCGACGGCGCGCGGGCCATTGCCTCCGCGGATCTGGAAATGGCTGATCAGCTGGTTGAGGTTTTCGGCATCGCTTGCCAGCGAATGGCTGGCAGCGGTGCTCTGCTCCACCATTGCGGCATTCTGTTGCGTTGCTTGGTCCATCTGGCCGATCGCGATATTGATTTCCGTCAGTCCGGTCGATTGTTCGCGCGCAGAGGTGAAGATCGCGTGAACGTGATCGTTGATTTTCAGCACGTCGTCGCCGATCCGCGTCAGCGCTTCGCCGGTCGCCTTCACCAGATCGACGCCGGTCTTGACCTCGTGGTTCGAACGGGTGACCAGCGCCTTAATATCCTTGGCCGCGCCGGCAGCGCGTCCGGCGAGTTCGCGCACTTCCTGTGCGACGACGGCAAAGCCCTTGCCGGCTTCGCCCGCGCGGGCCGCCTCGACGCCGGCATTGAGCGCCAGCAGGTTGGTCTGGAAGGCGATCTCGTCGACGACGTTGATGATCTTGCCGATCTCGGCGGTCGCGTCCTCGATCCGCCTCATGGCGGCCGTGGCATCGCGAACCACGTCGGAGGACTTTTCGGTATAGTCCTTGGCATCGCTCACCATTTGCGTCGCTTCCTCGGCGCGGCTGGTGGCGTTGCGTACGGTCGCCGTGATTTCTTCGAGGGCTGCCGATGTTTCCTCGAGCGAGGCCGCCTGCTTCTCGGTCCGCTTCGCGAGGTCGTCGGCAGCGGAGCGCATCTGGTTCGCGTTTGCGCCGATGGAACTCGAGCTGGTGGCGACCTCGGTCATGACGTGGCGCAGACGCTCGACGACCCGGTTGAAATCGGCGCGCAGGCGCTCGAGATCACCACGGAAGGGCCGATCGAGGGCGGCCGCAAGATCGCCTTCGGAGAGGCGGTTGAGGGCGCTTGCAAGCGAATCGACTGCGAAGTGGAGCGCTTCGGCTTCGGCCTTCTGTTCGGACTCGCTCGTCTGCCGCCGGGTTTCGTTCTGGCGGCGTTCGTCTTCAAGATTGACCTCCAGGGTCTGGCGTTCGACGGCTGCAAGTCTGAAGACGTCGGTGGCGCGCGCCATTTCGCCAATCTCGTCGCCGAGATCTATGCCGGGCACGGGGGTGTTGTAGTCGCCGCCGATGATCCGCTGCATGCTGGCGCGAACGCCGTCGATGCCGCGCCGGATCGCGCCGCCGTGAATGCTCTGCAGGAACGCCATGGCGACCAATGCGATCAACCCGCAGCCGAGCTGCACATAGAGCGAGGTCGAGGAAAGCGTATTCGCCTCCTGGACGCGGCTGCGCACCAGTTTCTCGCCCGCGACGGCAGCCGTATCGAGCATTGCGCCAACCCGTTCGCCGGCACCGTCGATGGCGTCGTCGATCTTGTCATAGGCCTCTTCGGGCGCGCCGGTTTCGACCATTTTTCTGAGATCGACCTGGATCGCCGTCGAGAGAGCTGCGAGGTCCGTCTCGAAATTTGAGACGAGGCCTGGATTGCTGATTTCAGCCGCGAGTTTCTTCAGATTACCGACAGAGCTTTTCAGCTTGTCGGAAGAGTCCGCCATCGCCTTCAGCCGGCTCGGCTCGACACGTTTGTCGTCGCGGTCGACGATCGTGTCCATCGCTGCGAGAACGAGTTCTAGGTTGGCAATGCGCATGCCGTCGACCGTATCCACGTGCTCCTGGATATCGGTCGCGCGCTGCAGCGCTTCGTCGAGCTGTCTGCCTTCGTACCAGCCGACAAGCAGCATCGCGCCGATGCCGACAAAGGCGGAGCCTGCCAGCGTCCAGAGCCGGTGATTGACCGACAGCGTCTTGCGAAGGGGTTTTGCCGTCATGCTGTTGAAATTCCTCCCACGCCGGATCAGGTCCGGCAGACTGCAGATAGAGATGGAAACTGAGGGCGAACCGGTGTCGGCGACATCATGTCTTTTCGCGGTCGACATAGCGGCCCCTAGTGCGATGCGTGTTGCATCCTCACTCCCATTCGCCGCTACGAATCGTAAACCACGTTCGCCTTTATAAGATCTCAGACAGGTATTAATCTTACCCTAAACTTGTTCGAAGGTTGCGACCTTCTGAAAAGCCGGAAAGGGTGGTAGATTGAACGTTATGAACAGTACAATCGAGACTTATCGCCTGCCGCTGATCGCCGCCGTAAGCCTGCTCTTGCTCGGGTTCGGTGGTGTCGCCTTTTACGGTTGGCTCCGGTTCGGCTCTTCCATCCTGCTGACGCTTGGCGAAACCGGCCTTTCCTGGTGTTTCTGACCGGCCGCCGTTTCGTTGAGACAAATCAGCGCGATATCTTTCGAAAACGGCTTCTTGAATTGCTTCGCTGCCATCTCGGGTCTATCGATCCGTCATTAGGTCTGAGCTGAAGAGATACCGATGAAAAGCTTTCGCACCATCCTCTGGGTTGCCGTCGTGGCGCTTGCCGGCGTACTTGTCTGGCTGACGATGGAAGTGACGGGGTCGAAACAGCAGCTGGCAGAAGGTCCGTTCGGCGTGCCGTTCGAGCTCGTTGCCCAGAACGGCCAGCCGATCACCGAAAAGGCCTTCCAGGACAAGCCGACGGCGCTGTTCTTCGGCTTCACCCATTGCCCGGAAGTGTGCCCCACGACGCTGTTCGAGCTGAACGGCTGGCTGCACAAGGTCGATCCGGACGGCACCAAGCTCAACGGCTATTTCGTCAGCATCGATCCGGAGCGCGACAGCCCGGAACTGCTCGGTCAATATGTGTCCAATGTCACCGACCGGGTGAAGGGGATTTCCGGTCCGCCGGCCAAGGTCGAGGAGATGGCCAAGGGTTTCAAGGTCTATTTCAAGAAAGTCCCGGTCGATGAGAAGGCTCCGAACGGCGACTACACGATGGACCACACCGCCTCGGTTTTCCTGCTCGACAATGGCGGACGCTTCGCCGGCACCATCGCCTATGGGGAAAATCCCGACGTCGCGGTCAAGAAGCTCGAAAAACTCATCAAGGGCTGATACGTTTGACGTTGAAGCCGACACGGCTTCTGTGGCAATCCTCTCCGCCACCGTTTTGAACAGCTGAGAGACCCTTCCTTGAGCGAAATCCGCCTTTACGTCACGTCCACCGAAAAAGGTGCGGCCGAGATCCTCGATATCCTGTCGGAGGTTTTCGGCGAGGAGGACTTCGCCATCGCCACCACCGAGGTGGACGAGAAAAAGGACATCTGGGAAGCGTCCGTCTACATGCTGGCGGATGACGAGGAGGCGGTGCGCGAGCGTATCGCCGAGGGCCTTGCCCGAGCTTTTCCCGATCTTGAAATCCAAAGGGAGATCATCCCGGATATCGACTGGATCGCCAAGTCGCTGGAAGGGCTGAAGCCGGTGAGGGCAGGGCGGTTCATCGTCCACGGCTCGCACGACCGCAACAAGGTGAAGGTCAACGATATCGCCATCGAGATCGATGCGGGCCAGGCCTTCGGCACCGGCCATCACGGCACTACCGCCGGCTGCCTCGAAGTGATCGAGGAGGTGATGCGCGCAAGGACCGTCCGCAACGCGCTCGATCTTGGAACCGGAAGCGGCGTGCTGGCGATTGCGGTGCGCAAGCTGGCCAATATCCCGGTGCTCGCGACCGACATAGACCCAGTCGCTGTTCGGGTGGCCCGTGAAAATGTCCGCCGAAACGGCATCGCCACCGGCATACGGCTCGAGACCGCGCCGGGATTCCATTCGCCGGCATTCGGTCGGGAAGGACCGTTCGACCTGATCATCGCCAACATTCTGGCACGGCCGCTGATGAAGATGGCGCCGCAGCTCGCGGCACATCTGGCGCCCGGCGGTTCGGTGATCCTCTCCGGCATTCTGGCTACACAGCGCTGGAAGGTGCTGGCCGCCTATAGCGGCGTCCGTCTCGCCCACGTCCGCACCATCTGGCGTAATGGCTGGGTCACGATCCATCTGCGCCACGATTGACTGGTTTGCGGTGCAGTATTGAATTCTTCGCATGACTTCTGGGGCCGGACAGCAAAAAGGCGGCACCGGTGGCGCCGCCTTGCGATCAGTTCTGAAACTGATCTACCCGCGAGCGTGAGGAGGGAGATGCTCGAGCGGGCCTCGTATCCTGATAGCCGGGGCGGGTGAGGGAGGAGAGCCCGCGCCGGCCAAATGATCAGAATACGTAGCTTAGAATACGTAGTTCTGGGCGCCCTTGCGGCGCAGTTCTTCACGGCTGGTGCCGAGGCCCTTCAGCGTTTCGTCGTCAAGGCCCAGCAGGGCGCCGTTGACGTAACGGGCAACCTGACGCTCGCGAGCTTCGACCATGCGGTTGAAGGCATTGCGGAAGAAAGAGTTGGCCATGGAAGCGATCCTTTTGATACGGGCCTTGTTCGGCGCCCGTTCGATGATGTGAATATAGCGATTGCTGCACCGCACAGTGAGAGGGGTTCTCTCATTGGTGGTATGCGTTTGCTGCATATGAAGGCTATGTCGGCGCCAAACGCATTGAGCAGATGCACAATCGCCGATCATCTCCGGCTCGGCTGGCAATGTCTGCCGAAGATCGGCTAACATGATCGCAGCCTCTCGGAATCAAGCAGCCCGGAAACTCAAGCCTATGTTCCAATCCTTCGAAGTGAAGTCCGCCCCGCAGTTCGGCCGCGATCGCGTCAGCGCGCTCAGGGCGAAATTCGCCGATCTCGGCATTGACGGTTTTCTTATTCCCCGTGCCGATGAATACCAGGGCGAATACGTGCCGGCCTCCGCCGAACGCCTGTCCTGGCTCACCGGTTTCACCGGATCGGCCGGCATGGCGCTCATCACGCAACGTGAGGCTATCGTTTTCGTCGATGGACGTTACGTCACCCAGCTTGCCGAACAGGTGGACGGCTCGATGTTCACCGCTGGCGATCTCGTCAACGAACCGCCGCATGTCTGGCTGCCGCGCCACGGCGCCAAAGGTTTCCGGCTCGGTATCGATCCGTGGCTGCATGCGGGCGCGGAAGTGCGGCGGCTGGAAAAGGCGCTTGCCGAGATCGGCGGTTCGCTGGTGCTGCTCGACGCCAATCCGCTCGACGCGATCTGGGCCGATCGTCCCGCCGAGCCGCTCGGCGCCGTGTCGATCCAGAAACAGGAGCATGCCGGCACCCTGGCGAGCGAGAAGATTGCGGCGATTGCGAGCCAGGTGAAGGAGAAGGGGGCGGGCGCGGTGGTCATCGCCGACCCGACATCGGTCGCCTGGATCTTCAACATCCGCGGCGATGACGTGCCGCACACGCCCTATCCGCTGTCGCGGGCGATCATCCCGGCCGAGGGCAAGGCGGAAATCTTTCTTGATCAGATGAAGACCGGCATCGAACAGGCCGCCTACCTGGCTCAGATTTGCGTGCAGCGCCCGCCTTCGGAATTCCTGGCGCGGCTTGCGGCCTTCTCGGCGGACGGCGCAAAGATCCTGATCGATCCCGAGTTGACGCCGCTGGCGCTCACCAAAGCGATCACGGCCGCCGGCGGCGAGGTGGTCGAGGCTTCCGATCCGGCAAAACTGCCGCGCGCCTGCAAGAACCGCGAGGAGCTCGACGGCTCGGCCAAGGCGCATCTGCAGGATGGCGCGGCGATGGTCGAATATCTCTGCTGGCTCGACGCCCAGGCGCCCGGCACGATCACCGAGATCGATGCGGTCAAGGCGCTGGAGGCGACCCGCGCCCGCATCGGCCAAAACATGCAGAACCCGCTGAAGGACATTTCCTTCGATACGATCTCCGGCGCGGGCGAACACGGCGCGGTCATCCACTACCGGGTGACGACCGAGACCAACCGCAAGCTCGAAGCCGGCGAGCTTTTCCTGGTCGATTCGGGCGCGCAATATGTCAACGGCACGACCGACATAACCCGCACGGTCGCGGTCGGCGCGGTGCCCGAAGAACACAAGCGTTTCTTCACGCTGGTGCTGAAGGGCATGATCGGCATCAGCACGGCGCGGTTTCCGAAGGGCACCCGCGGCTGTGATCTCGATCCGCTCGCCCGCATCGCGCTCTGGAAGGCCGGCGGCGACTATGCACATGGCACCGGCCACGGCGTCGGCTCATATCTCTCGGTGCATGAGGGACCGCAGCGGATCTCACGGCTGGCGACCCAGGAACTGCTGCCCGGCATGATCCTCTCCAACGAGCCTGGTTATTATCGTCCCCGCTCCTTCGGGATCCGCATCGAGAACCTGATCTATGTGAAGGCGGCCGAGGATATCGACGGCGGCGACCAGCCGATGCTCGCCTTCGAGACGCTGACCTGGTGCCCGATCGACCGCCGCCTCGTGCTGCCTGACCTAATGACCGCCGAGGAACTCGGCTGGCTGAACGGCTACCACGCCGCCGTGCGCGAAAAGCTGCTGCCGCTGATCGACGACGAGGCGGTCAAGACCTGGCTGGTAAAGGCGACAGAGCCGCTTTCCTGAAGCAGGTGCCGTTAATCAGAAGCCCAGGAGGTGGCGGCAGATCATCGCTGCCGCCCAGCCGGCGCCGAGTAGCAAGAGACCCGGATACCGGATGCCGACCACGAGCGCGGCCAGCATGGCGATCTTGACGTCCCAGCCGCCGTTGAAGAAGGCGGGGGCGACGAGCGTGGTCAGGACTGCTGCCGGCACGGCGTTGAGAGCCTGCTCCATGCGCGGCGGGATCGTCTTCATCCGGGTGATCAGCACATACCCGCCGATGCGGGTAAGGTAGGTCGCGACCGCGGCGGCCAATATCAGCAGAACCATGTCCATCGAGATGAGGTCGCTCATGTCAGCTCTCCATCTCGGCGGCGGCGTTCGCTGGCACGGAATCGGTGGACAGCGGCAGGAACGCTGCGACGACGACCCCGACCGCAGCACCGATGCTGACATGCCAGGGCGAGCCGACGAAATGATAGCCGAGCACCGAACCGAGCGCGCTTGCCACCACCACCGGATAAAAGCCCGGCTTGCGGCGGAAGCCGATGACCAGACCGAGGAAATAGACCGGCAGCAGCACGTCGATCGCAAGCGACCGCGGATCGCCCATCATCCGCCCGAAAAACGCGCCAACGACGCTGAAGAACAGCCAGGGGAAATAAATCGCAGCGCCGAAGCCGATATACCATCGGAAGCTGACGCCCTGGCCGCTTTCGCCGCGCTTCACGGCTTCCGCGAATTGCGGATCCGTCAGCACGAAGAAGGTGAAGAATTTCTGGACCGGCGTGAAATGGGTAATGTATCGGGTCAGCGCCGCCGAATAGAGGATATGGCGAAAATTGACGGCGAAGACGGAGAGCACGATCAGCCACGGCGCCACATGGTGGCCGAAAAGCTCGATGCCGACGAGCTGGCTGGCGCCGGCATAGACTGTCGCGCTCATCAGCCCGGCTTCCATGACCGAGAGGCCGTTGTCGCTTGCCACGGCGCCGAACAGCACCGCGAAGGGCGCCGAGGAGAGGGCGATGATAAGCCCACCCCTGACACCCAGGTTGAATTCGCTGCGATTCATTGGATAAATCCTTTTCGCACCGGCTTTAGAGCCCTGCGGGACCTCGCGCAATTCAATTGGGCTGATGGAACGATCGATTCCGCTGAACTATGGAGCTCCGGCGCCCTCGATGCCGCCGATCAGTCGGCGAGGATGTCCTTGCTCGAAACGATGCCGATGCCTTTTGCTCTCATCTCGGCGATGGCGCTCTTCACGCCTTCCGGATCGATGCCACGGCTGGCATCCTCGATGAAGCGCACTTTTACGCCCGGCAGCATTTCCACGGCGTCAAGAGCGGAAAATTTCACGCAATAGTCGGTTGCGAGCCCGCAAAGATCGAGTTCGGTCACCTGCTGGGCTCCGAGATAGCCGGCGAGGCCCGTTGTTGCGGCCTGGTCGTTGTCGCGGAAGGCGGAATAGCTGTCGACAGCAGGGTTCTCGCCCTTCTGCTGGATATAGTCGACGGCATCGATGTTGAGGTCGGGATGGAATTCCGCATCCGGCGTGCCCTGCACGCAATGGTCGGGCCACAAGACCTGCGGCTGGCCGGACAGTTCGCCCATGTCGAACGGCTTCTTGCCCGGATGCCGTGAGGCAAAGCTGCCATGGTTTTCCGGGTGCCAGTCCTGCGAGGCGACGATGACGTCGTAACCGCCGCCGTCTATCAGCTGGTTTGCGACCGGCACGATCTCGTCGCCGTGGGCCACGGGCAGGTTGCCGCCCGGGCAAAAGCCGTTCTGGATGTCGATCAGGAGCAGCGCTTTCATCGGTCGTCCTCCGAATCCTGGATGGCTGGAGGATGCCAAGGGTGAAGGGCAGGATCAAGGCCGATATGTTTTGCAGCGCAGCAGTCAGCGTGGTTCTGTCGCCCTCCGTCCACCCGGGATCAAGGGTCATCCGGCCGTTTTGTGAGGGCGGAAAAACGCCGCGAGAGGGCGATGGTGATGCGGGCGGAACTCAGTCTCTACAACGCTGTCGAGCATTCAAAGCGAGCTCGGGATCGGGCTGTTTTCGGGTTCGGAGCGACCGGTGACAAGGAGCGGATCTGCTGTTTTCGACCCAAGATTTCGCATGCTGCGGAGACCTGTCCGACCTCTCTGAAAGGCTTCGGTATACACCTCGGGTGCGGGCAGTCATGGACACTGCCAAGACCCTGCTGGTCGAATATGTGTCCGAGGGCCGGCGGAGGGCAGAAAGAGAAATGGTATAAAAATTGTGATAAGCCTTGAAAGAATGAGATTTTGTGGCTAAACAGCAACGGTCGTTGGCTTGACCTGCCTTAAAGCGCGCCGAGGGGGACACCCTGTTGCCGCATTTCGGTTAAACTTCCGACGGCATGCGCTTTTATGTGCACCACCGAAACCAAATCGGGGCGACGTAAAGACATTGGTTACCATAATCGTTCATCCTCACATGCAGTCGATTGGCGGCATTGAGCAGGTTTTCTTCTTGCTCAATGCTCGTCGGGGTTGTTTCGGCAGTCTCGCGGAAGCGATGCCTGCCCGTGTGAGTAACGGTTCGGGTAACGAGTGATGGCGCGTTCGGTCCAGACGTCGGTGAATGGCAGGCAGGCAGGCAAAGTTCCGCAACGCCGCAAGAAATCCCGCTCTCTCCTGGTCAATGTCACGGTCGGTTTCGGCCTGACGGTCGCAGCCCTGATGGGTGCGTCGATGGTTACCATGGCGACCGCGGTGAAGTCGGCTTCCGACGTCAAGTTCGAAACGGCACTGACAAGACCGATCGCCCTTGCGGCTCCCGCCGCCGTTTCGCGTGAGCGAGAAATCGACGTCTCGAAATTCTCCCGCCTGCCCGGCAGCGCGCCCGCCGATCCGAAGGGCAAGCGTCTGGCTGGCGCCGATGTAGCGGCTCTCGAGGCCCGCAAGCCGGATATTTCGGCCGTCAAGCAGACGCTCAATGTCGCGATGGCGAAGGCCGCACGGCATCAGGAACACGAACAGCAGTTTGCCGCTCTCGAAAAGATCCGCCCGGATGCCAACGCCATCCGCGCCGTGCTCGCGCCTGCGATGGAAAACCTCGTCGTCGTGGCGCCGCGCGCCGGCGCAACCTTGCCGGATATGATCCAGGATGCCGAGACGGTCACCACCGTTGCCGGGCTTAAGGACATGAAGCCTGTCGAGATGGCGGCGCTTGACGAAGACGCGGACGACGGCTCCGACGAAAGCGAAGTCGCGGTGGTCGAGGAAGCCGTGCCGGCGGCACCTTCCTACGCCCTGCCGAAGGCCGGCCCGCTGCCCGTGATCCGCCCGGGATCTGCCTCTGACAAGCCCGCCAAGCCGGCAGCGCTTGCTGCCATCGCCGCGGTCGCGCCGCAAAAGCCCTCCAGGGCGGCTGACGGCGACGACAAGCCGACCGCGCTCGCCTTTGCCAAGCCCGACAATCCGATGCGCGAGGAGCCGACCCGTCCCTCGCAATCCGCGCCGGCCTGGCCCGGAATCGGTACGAAAGTGGCCGTCTACGATATCTCCGGCGGCATGGTCTATATGCCGAACGGCTCGAAGCTCGAAGCCCATTCCGGCATCGGCAAAATGCGCGACAACCCGAACTTTACGCATGTGACGATGCGTGGTCCGACGCCGCCGGGCACCTATAAGCTGTCGATGCGCGAAACGCTGTTCCACGGCGTTGCCGCGATCCGCCTGACGCCGGTCGACGGCAGGGCGCCGCAGGGCCGCACCGGCCTGCTCGCCCACAGCTTTCTGCTCCGGGTGCGCGGCGACTCGCATGGCTGCGTCGCCTTTGCCGACTACAACGCGTTCCTGAAAGCCTTCCAGCGTGGCGATATCACCCATATGGTGATCGTACCCAAGTGGGACGGCAAGCGCCCCGGCCGCGGCACCAATGGCGGCTTCGTGGCCAAGCTGTTCGGCAACAACGACGCCTGATCGGGCGTCGTCTCCTCCGGCCCAACTTCAGCCGAGAATATCCCTCGCCAAGCGCATGAAGATTTTCGTGCCGATCGGGATCAGATCGTCGGGAAAATCATAGTTCGGATTGTGCAGGTTCGGCATGTTTTCGCCGGCACCGAGGAAGAACATCGCCGATTTCGACACGGTTGCGAACCGGCCGAAATCCTCCGAGCCGCGCATCGTTTCTCCCGCCTCGTGCGAGATGCCTTCGGCTTCCATCGCCGCGCGCAGCAGGGCGGCAGCTTCCGCATGGTTTTCGCAATGGCCGAAGATGTCGTGATAGTCCATCGCGTATCCGAGACCGCCGGCGGCTGCGACCTCGCGGACTAGGTGCTCGGCCTTGGTCGTCAACGCCTGCATCTGGCCATCGGTCATGGTGCGCAACGTTACCCAGACTTCGGCATGGCCGGGCGCAATCCCGAAGGCCGGTTCGCCGACCGAGGCATGCGTCAACGTGGCCAGCACCATGTCGCCGGTTGCGATCGAGCCCTGGCTCAGAGCCGTCAGCGCCGGCATCAGCGCTGCCACCGCCGGCACCGGCGAAATGCCGGTCTCCGGCATGGAGGCATGCGCGGTGCGGCCGGACAGCACGATCTTCAGGCCACGCGAGGCGCAGTTGACGATGCCGTCCTTCAGCCAGGCATGGCCGAGCGGTAGGCCCGGCATGTTGTGCAGGGAAAAACTATAATCCGGCGCCAGTTGCTGGAATTTTTCGTCGGCGATGACGGCCGCCGCGCCGGCGCCTGTCTCCTCGGCCGGCTGGAAGAGCAGGATGACGCGGCCGCGTTTCGGCCTTTCCCGGCCGAACTGCCGCCCCAGCGCCGCAAGCATGGTCATGTGACCGTCGTGGCCGCACATATGGCCCTTGCCGGGGATTTTCGAACGATGGTCCGGCGTGCCGATCTCCTCGATCGGCAGCGCGTCCAGCTCGGCGCGGAACAGAACGGTCGGGCCGGGAAGGCCGCTGTCATAGATAACCGCGACGCCCGTGCCGCCGAGGCCCGACACAACCCGATCCGGCTTCGTGTCAGCCAGGAACCCTTGCACCTCTGCCGCCGTCGCGATCTCCTCGCTGGAAATCTCCGGCATGGCATGCAGCTTGCGCCGCCATGCGGTGAGCTCGATGACGTCCTGATTGGTGAGAAACATGGGGCCGCTCCCTGATTGCCGGGTTTGACCCGAGGTAACCGGAGCAGGGGTTCTCCGCAAGCAGAACCTCTGCCCGACCGATCACCACGCGATGCCGATCTTGCCGAAATGGCTGCCGCTCATCTCGTATCGGAAGGCGTCGGCGAGTTTTTCGAGCGGGAACACCCGGTCGATCACCGGCCGGACGAGGCCCGTATCGAGCGCCCGGACGAAATCCTGCTGCTGCCGGCGGCTACCGACCAGAATGCCGGACAGAACCGCCTGCTTGCCCATCAGCGCCGCGGTCGGCACTTCGCCGCGCGCCCCGGTCAGTACGCCGATCATGGCGATATGGCCGCCCATCTTCACCGCCTGGATGGACTGTCCGAGCGTCGCGGGGCCGCCGACTTCCACCACATGGTCGACGCCGCGGCCGCCGGTCCAGTCGAAGACCTGCTTGCCCCAGTCGGCTTGGTCCTTGTAGTTGACCGTAAATTCGGCCCCGAGTTTTCTGGCACGCTCCAGCTTGTCGTTCGAGGAGGAGGTGATCGCCACCCGCGCGCCCATGGCTCTCGCGATCTGCAGCGCATAGATCGACACGCCGCCCGTGCCGAGCGCCAGCACCGTCTCGCCGGGCTTCAGTCGCCCAAGCTCCGCCAGCGCCCGCCAGGCGGTGAGGCCGGCCGTGGTGATCGTCGCCGCCTCCACATGGCTGAACCCTTTTGGCGACAGCGTGAAGGCCGCCGCCGGCCGCACCACATATTCCGTCGCGAACCCGTCGATGCCATCGCCCGGCGTGCGCGAAAAACCGCCCGGCAGCGGCGGACCGTCCTGCCAGTCCGGAAAGAAGCAGGAGACCACATGGTCGCCCGGCCTGAACTCGCTCACCCCTTCGCCGACTTCCTCGACCACGCCGGCGCCATCGGCCATCAGCACCCGCCCATCGGTCGGCGTGCGGCCGCTTGCGACGCTCAGGTCATGGAAATTGATCGAACTCGCATGCAGCGCCACCCGGATTTCGCCCCGGCCCGGCTTTCCCGGATCCGGCAGATCGACGAGCTTCAGGGCATCCAATCCGCCCGGTGCAGTGACGATGGCTTTCAAGAATTCCTCCCCTTAAATCCGCGAAAACTGTCGGATTCAACTAAAGAGAATCAGGGAGGCTGACAAGCGTGATGCCAGGGGCGACGTCCTCCGTTCCGCGTGATCGAACTCCACTGTGCCACTTTTAATATTGGTTTGTGCTAGGGCCTAAACGCCTCACACCCGTTCCACAAACCCATCCAGCACCCGCTTCTGCCCGGCCCGGTCGAATTCGATCGTCAGCTTATTGCCCTCGATCGCCGAAATATTGCCGTTCCCGAACTTAACGTGAAAGACCCTATCCCCGACCGAGAATTGCGAGGGCGTGTTGGCCACTGACTTGGCCACCAGTTCGCCGTCGATGGTCCGGGTGCGCGGGCCGCTTTCGCCGTAGCCGATGCGTTCCACGGCGTGGCCGGAGCGGGTGCCCCAGTTGTCGCGGGTGGCGTCGGTCTTGTTGGCCTGGGCGCGTTTCCAGCCGGGTGTGGAATAATTGTTGGCGAAGGGCTCGGCCTTGTCGAAGCGCGACTGGCCATAGCCGCCGCGGCCGCCATAACCGCCGTAATTGCTGTCCGAGGCGGCGACGTCCACATGGGCTGCCGGTAGTTCGTCGAGGAAGCGCGACGGCATGGTCGATTGCCACAGGCCGTGGATGCGGCGGTTCGAGACGAACCAGATGTGGCAGCGGTGCTTTGCGCGCGTCAGGCCGACATAGGCGAGGCGGCGTTCCTCCTCCAAGCCTGAGCGGCCGCCCTCGTCCAGCGCCCGCTGGTGGGGAAACAGGCCTTCCTCCCAGCCGGGCAGGAAGACGGTGTCGAATTCGAGGCCCTTGGCCGAATGCAGCGTCATGATCGAGACGGCATCGAGGTTTTCGTTGTTCTCGGCATCCATGACCAGCGAGACGTGTTCGAGGAAGCCGCGCATGCTCTCGAAGGCTTCCATGGAGCGCACGAGTTCCTTGAGGTTTTCCAGCCGTCCCGGCGCTTCGGCCGATTTGTCGTTCTGCCACATGGCGGTATAGCCGCTCTCGTCGAGGATCTGCTCGGCAAGCGTGGTGTGAGCCATGTTTTCGAGCAGGCCCTGCCAGCGGCGGAAATCGGTCACCACGTCGAACAGCGCCTTGCGCGCCTTCGGCTTCATCTCGTCGGTCTCGATGAGGTCGGCGGCTGCCTGCAGCATGGGGATGTCGCGGGCGCGGGCATAGTCGTGCAGGTAGCGCACGGTGGTGTCGCCGAGGCCGCGTTTCGGGGTGTTGATGATCCGCTCGAAGGCGAGGTCGTCGGAGGGCTGGCAGACCATGCGGAAATAGGCCATGGCATCGCGGATCTCGAGCCGCTCGTAGAAGCGCGGGCCGCCGATGACCCGGTAGTTGAGGCCTAATGTCACGAACCGGTCTTCGAATTCGCGCATCTGGAACGAGGCGCGCACCAGGATCGCCATGTCGTTGAGCTTGTGCTTGCCCCGCTGGAGGTTTTCGATCTCCTCGCCGACGGCGCGCGCTTCCTCTTCCGAATCCCAGGCGGCATGCACCACCACCTTTTCGTCGTCCGGGTCGGAGCGGTCGGTGAACAGGGTCTTGCCGAGCCGGCCCTCGTTATGGGCGATCAGATGGCCGGCGGCGCCGAGGATGTGTTCCGTCGAGCGGTAGTTGCGCTCCAGCTTGATCACCTTGGCCCCGGGAAAATCCTTCTCGAAGCGCAGGATGTTGTCGACTTCGGCGCCGCGCCAGCCATAGATCGACTGGTCGTCGTCGCCGACGCAGCAGACGTTCTGGGGAATGTCCTTCGGCCGCTGCGCAAGCAGCCGCAGCCACATGTACTGGGCAGTGTTGGTGTCCTGGTACTCGTCGACCAGAATATAGCGGAACTTGCCGTGATATTCCTTGAGCAGATCCGGGTTCTTGCGGAAGATTGCGATCGGGTGCAGCAGAAGATCGCCGAAATCGCAGGCGTTCAGCGTGCGCAGCCGCGCTTGGTAGGCGGCATAGAGTTCGCGGCCCTTGCCGTTGGCAAACGCGCGGGCGTCACCTTCGGCGATATCCGGCGGGGTCAGGCCCTTGTTCTTCCAGGTATCGACCATGCCGGCGAACTGTTTTGCCGGCCAGCGTTTGTCGTCGAGCCCCTCGGCCTGGATTAGCTGCTTGATCAGCCGCACCACGTCGTCGGTGTCGAGAATGGTGAAGTCGGAGCGAAGGCCAGCCAGTTCCGCATGGCGGCGCAGCAGTTTCACGCCGATCGAGTGGAAGGTGCCCATCCACGGCATGCCCTCGACGGCGCCGCCGACGAGTACGCCGACGCGTTCCTTCATTTCTCGGGCAGCCTTGTTGGTAAAGGTCACCGCAAGAATTTGTGATGGGTAGGCGCTGCCGGTTGCAAGGATATGGGCGATGCGGGTGGTCAGCACCCGCGTCTTGCCCGTGCCCGCGCCCGCGAGCACGAGAACCGGTCCATTCAGCGTCTCGACCGCCAGCCGCTGCTCGGGGTTGAGGCCTGCGAGATAATCGGGCGCACGGTGCTGGTCGCGCGCCGCCATGGCGCGGGCAGCGATCCCGAGGCCGCCATTGCCCGCGGCCTGTGCCGGAGCGGGGGCCTTGTTGCGCGGCGCCTGCGGGTGCTGCGGTTCTTCGTCGAAGAACGGAATGTCGTCGAAACTGTTCGTCATGCGGCCAATGTAGTGATTCGGACCTGAAAGACCAGAAAATGTTCTGCTTTCATTCCTAGTCTCCACACAAGGCAAGGCTAAAGTGTGAAGAGGCTGCCGGTTGCGCTCTGCGAAAGCGGCAATTTTAGGAGTATTAGGAGTATAAGTATGCTTGCCGTCTAACATACCCGTGAGATTTCGCGAGGTTACATTTTTGTAAGGTTGCCGAAGACCCATTGCGTGAGCACCCGCAAAAAAGGATACTCCCGGGCAATATGGCCTTTTCGTGCCTCCTTCGGAGAATTGAATGCGGATTTGGAAACAGCTTCTGCTCTGTCTCGCCGTCCTGGCGGGAGCGCTGGCTCTTTGGGTTTACCTGGTGCCGAGTGCAGGAGCCACGCTTGCAAAGTTCGGCGTTCCCGGTGAGGTGATTGCCGCCGTAAGCCCGAAACATGCCCCCCAGCCCACGCCGGCGGCAGCCGGCGGAGCAAACGGCAATGCTGCGGCACGCCAGCAAGGTCAGGGCGCTGCACAGGGGAATGCCCAGAACGGAGCCGCGAACGCGGCCCAGAACAACGCGGGCCAGAACGGCCAGCGTGGCGCCGGCGGCCAGGGCGGACAAGGTGGCAACCGCGCCACGCTCGTCGTTGCCCAGCCGGTGGCGATCGGCACCGTCAACGACCGCCTCACGGCGATCGGCAGCGGCGAGGCCATCCAGTCCGTCGTCGTCATGCCGCAGTCTTCCGGCACGATCAACGAGATCAGGGTCGTTTCCGGCCAGAAGGTCACCAAGGGCCAGGTGCTCGCCCGCCTCGACGACGAGGAGCAGACGATCGAGCGCGAAAAGGCGCAGGTCTCCCTGCAGAGCGCCCAGGAAAAATCCGCGTCCTACAAGAACCTCCAGTCGTTCTCGCGCCTCGACGTTCTCAATGCCCAGATCGCCGAACAGGCTGCAAAGCTCGCATTGTCCACCGCCGAACTCAACCTGAAGCGCCGTGATATCGTCGCGCCGATCGAGGGCATCGCGGGCATCGTCGCGGTCAATATCGGCGACAACGTCACCACCCAGACCAATGTGGTGACGATCGACGACCGCACGGCTATTTTGGTCGATTTCTGGGCGCCGGAGCGTTTCGCCGTCGCCATCGAGCCGGGCCAGGCAGTCGACGCAAGCTCGATCGCCCGTCCGGGCCAGGTCTTCTCCGGCAAGGTCGAGGCGATCGACAACCGTATCGACGCGGCAAGCCGCACGATGCGCATCCGCGCCCGTGTCGAAAATCCGGGCGACGTTCTGCGCGCCGGCATGGCCTTCAATGTCGGCATGCGCTTTGCCGGCGAAAGATACCCGGCGGTCGATCCGCTCGCCATCCAGTGGGACGGCGAGGGTTCCTATGTCTGGCAGGTCAAGGACAATAAATCGGTCAAGACCCGGGTGCGCGTCGTTCAGCGCAATCCCGATGCGGTACTCGTGGGCGCCGAGCTCCAGGAGGGCGACAGGATAGTGACCGAAGGTCTGCAACGGGTGAGGGAGGGGGCGTCGGTCCGGATTTTCGGCGCGCCGGAAACCGCTGAGGTGGCGCGCCAATGAAGATCGAACTTCCGGGACATGGCCACGACGACGAGGGGACGGCCAACGCGGAGAAATCCAGCCAGTCCTTCACCGCTCTCTTCGTCCGCCGGCCCGTCCTTGCCGCGGTCCTGAACACCCTGCTCGTCGTTGCGGGTCTTGCAGCACTCGCCGGTGTCGAAGTGCGCGAACTTCCCGACGTCGACCAGCCGGTCATCACGGTGCGCACCAATTACGACGGTGCCTCGCCACAGACGATGGACCAGGAAATTACCCAGGTCATCGAAGGCGCGGTCGCCCGCGTGTCCGGCCTGAAGGCGCTGTCCTCGCAGTCGCAGTTCGGCTCCAGCCGCGTGACCATGGAATTTTCCGACAGCGTAGACCTGTCCGAAGCCGCAAACGACGTGCGCGATGCCGTCGGCCGCGTCGTCAACAAGCTGCCCGACGATGCCGACGAACCGCGCATCGTCAAGGCGGACGCCGATTCCGACGCCATCATGCGTCTTGCGGTCACCTCCTCGAAGCTCTCGATGGAAGACCTGACTCAGCTGGTCAACAACGAGATCGTCGACCGGCTCGCCGCCGTGGAAGGTGTGGCCGACGTCGAACTTTACGGCGACCAGGACAAGGTGTTCCGCGTCGACGTCAACCAGGCGGCCCTTGCCGGCCGCGGCCTGACCGTTGCCGACGTCTCCAAGGCGCTGTCGAGCGCCGCCCTCGACGTTCCGGCCGGTTCGCTGAAGAGCACGACGCAGGACATCGTCGTCCGCGCCACCGCCAGCCTCACCAAGCCGCAGGATTTCGAAAACGTGCTGATCGGGCCGAACGTCCGCATCCGCGACGTGGCGACCGTGGCGCTTGGCCCGGACGACGGCACGACCGTGCTGCGCGCCAACGGCGTGCAGGGCGTCGGCCTCGGCATCATCCGCCAGGCGCAGTCCAACACGCTCAACATTTCCGAAGGCGTCAAGGCCGCCGTCGCGGAGATGCAGAAGACCTTGCCGGAAGGCACCCGGATCGCGGTTACCGGCGACGACGCGATCTTCATCCAGGGCGCACTGCACGAAGTCGAGACCGCCTTGATGCTCTCGGCGGCGGTCGTCGTCGTGGTCATCTTCCTGTTCCTGCGCGACTGGCGCGCCACGCTGATCCCGGCGATCACCATGCCGGTGGCGCTGATCGGCACGCTGGTGGCGATCTATCTCGTAGGCTTCTCGATCAACATCCTGACGCTGCTCGCCATCGTCCTGGCGACAGGTCTGGTGGTCGACGACGCGATCGTCGTGCTCGAAAACATTGTCCGACGACGGGCTGAAGGCATGGGACCGCGCGCAGCCGCCGTGCTCGGCACCCAGGAAGTGTTCTTCGCCGTCATCGCGACGACCGCGACGCTCGCGGCCGTCTTCATTCCGCTGTCCTTCCTGCCCGGCCAGATCGGCGGCCTGTTCAAGGAATTCGGCTTCGTGCTTGCCTTCTCGGTCGCGCTGTCGTCGGTGACCGCCCTGACGCTTTGCCCAATGCTTGCATCGCGCATGCTGACCAAGCCGATGAAGGAAGACCACGGCCTGCTCGGCGCCTTCGGCAACGCGTTTGCCAGCGTCTATGCGTCCTCGCTGCGGTTCTGCCTCAACGCGCCGCTTGTCGTCATCGTCGTCTCGGTGGTCTTCTCGGTCGCCGCCTACAACGTCTTCGGCCTCGTCAAGAGCGAGCTGACGCCGCGGGAAGACCGCGCCACGATCATGCTGCGCCTGACGACGCCGCAGGGCGTCAGCCTCGATTATACGCGCGACCAGATGCAGCGTGTAGAGGAGAACCTGAAGTCGCTGCGCGATTCCGGCGAGATCACCAATGTCTTCTCGATCTCGGGGTTCGGCAGCAACACCAATAGCGGCTTCATGGTCCTGACCCTGGCGCCCTGGGACGAGCGCACCCGCAGCCAGGACCAGATCGCTGCCGACGTCAATGCCGCAGCGCTCAGGGTTCCGGCACTGCGCGGTTTCACCATGCAGGCGAACAGCCTGAAGATCCGTGGCGCCGGCAACGGGCTGCAGATGGCGCTGGTCGGCAACGACTACGACGTCCTGACTTCGACAGCCCTGAAACTCGTCTCGCATATGGAAAGCGAGGGCGGCCGGTTCTTCGATACACCGCGCCTCACCAACGAGCCAACCCAGGCGCAGCTTTCGGTGGCGATCGACCGCGAGCGGGCCTCCGACCTCGGCATCGACATTACCGGCCTGTCGACCGCCATGCAGTCGCTGCTCGAAGGCCGCTCGGTGGTCGACGTTTTCGTCAACGGCGACGCGCTGCCCGTCAAGCTCACCTCGACCACGAGGCCGATCGACGATCCGACCGATCTTGAAAACATCTTCCTGAAGACCGGCGACGGCAAGATCGTGCCGATGTCGACGATCGCGACCCTGAAGGAAGGCGCGGTTGCGCCGCAGCTCAACCGCGAACAGCAGCTCGCATCGGTCTCTATCTCGTCGAACCTGCGCGATGGCGTGGCGCTCGGCGATGCGGTCAAGGAAGTCACGGCGATCGCCCAGCCGCTGCTGCCGGCCGGTATCCGTCTGGTGCCGATGGCGGAGGCCAAGACGCTTGGCGAAAACTCCAACGCCATGCTGCTGACCTTCGGCTTTGCGATCGCGATCATCTTCCTGGTTCTGGCGGCGCAGTTCGAAAGTGTATTGTCGTCGATCATCATCATGTCGACCGTGCCGCTCGGGCTTGCCTGCGCCGCGATCGCACTGGTGCTGACCGGATCGAGCCTCAACGTCTACAGCCAGATAGGTCTCGTGCTGCTCGTCGGCGTGATGGCGAAGAACGGCATCCTGATCGTCGAGTTCGCCAACCAGCTGCGCGACCGCGGGTCAAGCGTGCGCGAGGCGATCGAAACCGCCTGCGCCCTTCGCCTGCGCCCGGTGATGATGACGATGATCGCCACCGTCATCGGCGGCGTACCGCTGCTGCTGGCTCAAGGCGCCGGCGCGGAAGCCCGTATCGCGCTCGGCTGGGTGATCGTCGGCGGCCTCGGCTTTGCGGTCATCGTGACGCTCTTCATCACCCCGGTTGCCTATCTTCTGATCGCCGGCTTCGCCAAGCCGCATGTGCACGAGGAAGCGCGGTTCCATCAGGAACTGGCGCATGCCACGCGTCGCAAGCCGGAAAAGCAGGACAACGAGGAAGAGGACGGCAAGGAGCGGCTGCTCGCTGCCGAGTGATGGCCGGGTGAGGCCCACCCCGTTCGAGAGCGCGGGTACTTCGCTTCCTCCCATCCTCCCTGTCCTCGGACCTGATCCGGGGACAGAAGAGATAATATCAGGTTTTTCGCGACCTAGCGGCCCAGCAAGGCGTCGAGCTGATCGGCAAGCTCGCCGCCACCGGCGCGGTCCTCGGCCATCTTCTGGAACAATCCCGCCATTCCCCTGAATATCTGCGAAGCCGGATCGTCTTCGCCGAGGAACGCGGCAATCTCCTCCATCTCCGCCACCCAACGATAGGCTTTTGCATACATGTCGGGAATGGCGCTTGAGAGTTTCCGGTCGAGATCGGGCACGCTTTCGGCCATCTCCCGCTTGAGGCTCTGGTCCGCACCCGATCCGATGGCGGCGAGAAGCATGGCGGTGCCGAGCCCGGTCATGCCCTTGTTGATGCCGGCATAACACATCTTCAACGCCGAGGCTGCTCCGACAGCTCCTTCGATCCGGCGGACGTGAAGCCCGTGCGCGGCGAGAACGGCGCTTTTGTCCGCCCGGTCGCCACTGATATAGAGTTTTGGTCCGGCCTTTCCGGGCTGCGGCGGCAGGCCGATGATCGAGCCGTCCAGCACGTTCGCCTGGCCGGGTCTGAAAGCGGCTGCGACCGCATTCATCGTCTTTGGCGAGATCGCGTTGCAGTCGACGAATGTCACTGGGCTTGGGCGCTCTCCGATCGCCGCGGACAGACGTTCGGCAACGCCGATCGCCTCGGCGGGAGGAACGATCGACAGAACGATCTCCGCCCCGATGATGTCTTCAAGCGAGGCGGGTTCCATTCCGGCGGCCCTGGCCCGCTCGTGGGTCCCGGGTGAGCGGCCTTCCAGATAGGTCAGCACGCTTGCGCCGCCCTCCGCCAACTGCCGGCCGATCCCGCTCCCCATCGCGCCCGCGCCGATGATTGCAATTGTCGCCATCGCTGATCTCCTGAAATTTGATAAAGGCAGAACCTGATTTAAAGCATCGATCGGCGACTTGCAGGTGAACTATTTTGCGCCGAGACAAAAAGACCTGTCCGTGGCGCGGAGGCCCTGCCGGCGATTCGCGTCCGGCTCCCGGAAACTCACCCTGCCGGGGCGCAAGGACTTACCGGCACGGGAGGCTCATCGCCGACATCCCGCTGCGGTGGTCGGTTTCGAGACTTCTTGTAGTCATAACGGTCACGAGCCGGGCCTGTTAAACTTGCGGCAACCTTGTGCATGGCATGGCATATCCCGCCACGCAGCAGAAGGAGAGACGTATGGCGCTGATCGGCTTCAAGAATACCCATAACCAGTCCGTATACATCAATCCCGCCCAGGTGCTTTACGTCACGACCTTCGAAGAGGAAGTCACCATCGTCGCTCTTGCACTTGCCAGCACCGGCGGCAAGCCCACGGCCGTCTATGTCCGCGGCAATGTCGATCAGGTACAGCAGAGGCTGAGCGTAGCCATAGCGGGCTAGGTTCGGCATCAGGTTTCGCGTCCGGCATCCTATTCGAGTTCGTTGGGCAGCGCCGTCGCGGGGATGTCCCAAGCTTCACCCGCCTGTCGGCTCAACGACTTAGTTTAATTTTCTACCCCTCTCATCCCCGCCCATCCAACCCGTGCCTAAAATCCCCCCGTTCCGTCGCGGATACACCGGCAGGCGTGCCGGCGAGGCGGGACCGGCGCCGGGTGGGAGGAAACGACGTAAGTCCTTCCATTCGGGGTTCGCGGAAAATGGTCTCCCTCCGGCGACAACGGGGAGAGGTGAAGGCAAACGGACCGAGCCTTCGTCTCTTGATGCCCGAAAGCGCGCGCCGGACGTGCCTGTGCGGCACACATGTTGGCTGACCGGATGGTGTCGCCGGATTTTCAAAGTCCGACCGATACTATCGGAGAAACCGGCGGAGATCCGTGGAAGCCTTTCCGATCAAATCGGATGGGGCGTCCCGGGTCATACGAACACCGTCCGGAAAGGCCACGGCAGAGGGACCGAAGTCGCGGATATTAACCGCCGAACGGGGCGCTGAGAGGTGTCACTTATTACTTATCTTACGAGGCAGCTTTCAGCGCCCCGTCCGACACAAAAACCGAAATCGCTAAGGCGGGACTCCGCCCGGTCCATCGCTGTTCCGTCTGGACAAAACCCGACCCGTCGCCTAACCAATCCCTTGAAAAGACAAGGAGGAGAATGGCCATGGCGATCAAGGACGTGAAGGCAGGCCTTCGCAACGAAGAGGGCATCTCGACGGTCCTCGGCATCCTCAAGCAATCCTTCGGAGAGCGTTTTCAGACCGGCCAGTCGTTTCGCGAGCAGCACGCCCATACGACGACCTATCTGCCGGCTCAGCTTCCGGATGGCGTCGTCTTCGCTGAAAGCGCCGATGACGTCAAAGCCGTAGTCAGGGCTTGTGCCGAACATCGGGTACCGGTCGTGCCCTTCGGCGTCGGTTCCTCGCTCGAAGGCCAGGTGAATGCGCCGTCGGGCGGCATCTCGATCGATTTCAGCCGCATGAACAAGGTGCTCCGCATCAGCCCGGCCGATCTCGACGTGACGGTCGAGCCCGGCATCACCCGCGAGGAACTGAACCGCGAGCTTCGCGACACCGGCCTGTTCTTCCCGATCGATCCCGGTGCCAATGCCTCGATCGGCGGCATGACCGCCACCCGCGCCTCCGGCACCAATGCGGTGCGCTACGGCACGATGAAGGACAACGTCCTGTCGCTCACCGTCGTCACCGCCGACGGCGAGGAAATCCGCACCGCGCAGCGGGCCCGGAAATCCTCGGCCGGCTACGATCTGACCCGTCTCTTCGTCGGCTCGGAAGGAACGCTCGGCGTCATCACTTCGGTGACGTTGAGGCTGCAGGGCATTCCGGAAAAGATCGGCGGCGGCGTCTGCGCCTTCCCGAGCGTGAAAGCGGCCTGTGACGCCGTGATCATGACCGTCCAGATGGGCATTCCCGTCGCCCGCATCGAACTGCTGGACGACGTGCAGATGCGGGCCTGCAATGCCTATTCAAAACTCTCCTATCCGGAAAAGCCGACGCTGTTCCTGGAATTCCACGGCACCGAGGAAACGGTGGCGCTGCAGTCGGCGCAGTTTGCCGAGATCGCCACCGAGTGCGGCGGCGACGACTTCCTGTGGACCGCCAATGCCGAGGAGCGGGCAAAGCTCTGGCATGCGCGGCACAACGCCTATTGGGCGAGCCGGGCGCTGGCGCCGGAACTCGACGGCCTTTCGACCGATGTCTGCGTGCCGATCTCGCGGCTTGCCGAATGCGTCGCCGAGACCCAGGCCGATATTGCCGAGCAGGGGTTGCTGGCGCCGATCGTCGGGCATGCGGGCGACGGCAATTTCCACGTCCTGGTGCTCTTCGATGGCAAGGATCCGGCCTCGGTCGAAAAGGTCGAGGCGTTCATCGGCCGCCTCAATCACCGGGCACTTGCCATGGACGGAACCTGCACCGGCGAGCACGGCATCGGCCAGGGCAAGATGTCATTTCTGGAAGAGGAACTGGGCGGCGCCGTCCACCTGATGCGGACCATCAAACAGGGGCTCGATCCCAAGAATATCTTCAATCCCGGCAAGATCTTCAGGAATGCCGAATGAGATGCTCCCGCAAGCTTGACTTGCCTGCGAACCCAATAGAACTAGTCTCTTAGCAAGATCAGGGAGACGGATACCGTGCTCGGACGCATCCTGTTGGCATTCGGCGGATTGGTGGTGGTGGCGCTGTTTACGGCGCTGCTCGCTCCGTTGTTCGTCGACTGGGCGAGCCTGCGGGTAAGCTTCGAGGAACAGGCAAGCCGCATCCTCGGCAAAAAGGTCACCGTCCACGGCAATGTTGACGCGCGTATACTGCCGTTTCCCTCAGTCACCCTGCACGACGTAAGGGTGGGGGCCGATACGGATGGCCAGCCTTTGGTGCAGATCGCGCAATTCTCGATGGATATGGAGCTTGCGCCCTTCCTCTCCGGCGAGGCGCGGATCTTCGACATGCGCATCGAGCAGCCGAAGGCGCGGGTCCGGCTGCTGAAGGACGGCACGCTCGACTGGATGCGCGGCAGCCGCGCCGCGATCCCGGCTCATACCGTCGTCATTGAGGACGTGCATGTCACCGGCGGCGAGATTGACCTGATCGACGAACAGTCCGGCCAGTCGCGGCAGATCACCGGTTTTGTCGGCGACTTTTCCGCAGGTTCGCTGCGCGGCCCCTGGCGCGGTGAGGGCAATGCGACGCTCGACGGTTACGAGACCCGGTTCAACCTGGCGAGCGGCACGGCGGATGCCGAGGGCAAGCGTATGCCGCTGCGCCTCAGGCTCTGGCCGGATGCACAGCCCGTCGAGATCAATCTCGACGGCGAGCTTACCGTTGCCGACAACAGGCCTGCCTATAACGGCAACTTCACGCTCGATTTCCTGCAGGAGGAGGACGAGACCGAACCGGTGACGCCGCCACCGCCCGGACCGCGCTTGAAGGGTGGTTTCGAAGTCACCAATGAGCGCATCCGTATTCCGCAATACCGGCTGGAAGTCGGGGCGAGCGACAATCCATACGTGGTGACCGGTGAGGCGACGCTCGATACTGGCACCAAGCCTGAATTCCTGCTGACCGCCGACGGCCAGCAGATCGACGTCAACCGGCTGGGCGACGGCGCGCGGGCCAAGACCGGTCGCGATGCCGCCGCCTCGGCGCAGCGCCGCATTAACAATTTCATCCGGCTGGCGGCGTCTATCCCTATTCCGCAGGTGCCCGGCCGCGCCAGCCTGAGGCTGCCGGCGATCGTCGCCAACGATACGACCATCCGCGACATCAGGCTCGACATACGGCCGGCGGGCCGCGGCTGGACGGTGGACAACGTCGTGGCGACCCTGCCGGGCCGCACGCAGCTGGAGGCGAAGGGCAGCCTCGTGCTTCGCGACCGGACGTCCTTCGTCGGCGATATGCTGGTCGCTTCCAGCCAGCCGTCCGGCCTTTCCGACTGGCTTTCCGGACGGGTGGCACCCGAACTGCGCCAGCTCCGGTCAGCCGGCTTCTCGGCGAAGGTCAATCTTACACCCGACCTGCAACGGTTCGACAATCTCGAACTGGCGATAGGGCCTGCGACGCTCAAGGGTCGTCTGGAACGCCAATCGACCCAGGGGCAGACGCCGAACCTGTCGCTGAGCCTTGCCGGCAACGAGATCGATATCGACGCCATGCGGGCGCTTGCCTCGCTGTTGACCGGCGACGATGCGGGCCAGGATGTGCTGGACCATCGCGTCGCGGCGACGCTGAAGGCGGACCGGTTCACCGCCTTCGGGGTTGCCGCCAACAATGTTGATACCGCTTTCACCGTGGCTGGCGGAGCGCTCTCGCTGGAGCGCCTGACGGTCGGCAATATCGAAGGGGCGACGATATCGGCACGAGGCCGCGTCGAAGGCTCGCTGCTTGCCTATTCTGGCACCGGCAGCCTGTCGCTGCGTTCCGGCGATCCGACGGCCTTCCTGACCATGCTGCGCGACCGCCTGCCTCCGCATCCGGCTCTGGCCCGGCTTGCCGCAAACGGCGCCTGGTTCGCCAACACGGATCTCGGTGCAAACTTTACGGTCGGCGGAAGCTCGAACGGGGTGGAGATCGTTCTCAAGGGCAAGACGAACGGCAGCGCGGTCAATGCCGACCTCAAGCTTCCCGGCCTGTTCGACCTGACGAGCGACCCCGACATGACGCTGGTCGCCTCGCTCGACAATTCCGACCCGATGGTTCTTCTCGGCCAGGCGGGTCTCGATCCCCTGCCTTTCGAAGGGGACGGCACCGGCGAACTGCTGCTCAACGTCCATCAGGGGCCGGGTGCCACGGCAAAGACCGCGCTGTCGTTCACAACCGCAAAGACCTCGCTGGACGTCAAGGGCGACATGCGGATCGGCAGCGACGGTTTTGGGGAGGGTAGCGGTCACGTGACGCTGCGGAGCGCCGATCTGGAACCCTACCTGCTGATGAACGGTATCGCGCTGCCGCAATTCGGGACCGGCCTGCCGATCACGCTCGATGCGGATGTCAGCATGACGCCGGAGGCGGTCAAGATTGCAGCGCTCAGCGGTGCGGCGGACGGCAACGTGATCAGCGGCGATATCGCCGTCGATCGCAAGGCGCCGGGCATGCCGGCGACGGGCTCGCTCAGCCTCGACAACCTCGATCTCGCCTGGCTAGGGGAGGCGATCTACGGGCCGGTCAGCGATCCGAAAAGCGGTGCGTTTTCTTCAAAACCCTTCGCTCCGCCGGTCTTTTACGGCGCGGATGTCGCTCTCGACGTCAAGGCGCGCACGTTCTACACGGGCGCGTTCGGCAATATCGGCGATTTTTCGGCCCGCGTGACGCATCGCAGCGGCGGCATCACCATCGAGAATGGTGTTGGCAACTGGCAGGGCGGCCGGCTCGCCGGCCGGCTGCTGATGTCGAACGGTGACGGAACGGGACTTCTGCAGGCCCGGCTTTCGGCTGAGAACGCCGATCTTGCGCCGCTCATCTGGACGAAAGGCGGAAAGCCGGTTGCCGGCGGAAAGCTGGATTTCAACATGTCCGCCGAATCGACCGGCAAGACCTTGGCCGAGCTCTTGGGTGCCACGAGCGGCTCGGCCGAATTGCGGCTGAAGGGCCTGACCGTCGCCGGCATCAATCCCGATGCGATGAAGCCCCTGATGGCCGGGGTGGACAAGCTCGGCGGAGAAATCACGGAAGCGAGGGTCCGGCCGATCGTTTCCAGCCTGCTGCATCAGGGAAATGCGGCGATCGGCAACGTCACCGTTCCGGTGACGATCACGGCGGGCGAAGCGCGGGCGCAGAATATTGCAGCCGCCGTCGGCACGACAAAACTGTCGGGCGAGGGGCGCTTCGATCTGCTCGACGACCGCCTGAGCGCGAACCTGGCGATCACCTACGATGCCGGCGACGAGGCGCTGGCCGGCGGCGATCCGACAATCCGGCTCGATTATTCGGGAGATCTTGCCGCGCCCACCGAGCGGATCGATATTGCGGCGATGGCCAATTTCCTGTCGCAACGCGCCTTCGAGCAGCAGCGGCGGCGTGTGGAAACCCTGCAGGCGAGTGTTCTGGAAAAGCAGCGCCTTCGTCGCGAGGTGGCGCTTTATAATTTTCAGGCAATCGAGCGGCAGGCGGCTCGCGAAAAGGCGGCGGCTGAAGAGCGCACTCGCCAGCAGGCCGCCGAAGCGGAACGCCAGCGCCAGGGCGTGGAGGCGGCGGCCCGAGCGGCGGAAGAAATGCGTCAGCGTCAGATCAGCCAGCCGCCGCAGCTCATCGTGCCGCCCACCGACGACGCAATCCGTCAGAACTTCCCGAGCCTTCCGTCCGCGGGCACGCCCAACATACCGAGCCTGCCGGGGGTGCAGCGATAGCTGCCGCCGCGCGTTCGGGTCTAGGAGGATTTGAGCCACGTCAGGACATGGACGCGCAACGCAGACGAGAGATTGCTGTCGGCACCTCGTTGATCGTCGATCTCGGCGATCAGGGTGGCCAGGCTGATATCGCGTTTTGCGGCGATCGCTTTCAGCTCGAGCCAGAATTCGTCTTCGAGCGAAAAACTGGTGCGATGACCGTGAAGGGTCGCGGAATGTTTGCGGATCACGAAACTCTCCGGACCTTCTGAACAAGCTCGCTTATTCAGACTGTGGTACTTCCGGCGTCAAGCCGATCGGCGCAAGCCTGGTTAGCGGATCATTAATATGCACCGGACGGAAACTCAGTCGTCCTTGCCGGGCTTTTCCAGGTGGCCCTGCTCGAGCCCCTTCTCCGCCTTGTCGTTGCGTGCCTTGGTCAGCGATTTTTCGGCCTTGGTACGGCCGAAGGTGAGGCGGTTCTGTTCCGCCTCCTTTTCCTTTTCGCGGCGTTCCTTAGCTTTGCGGAACTGGCGAAGGTTGACGATTTCGGCGCTCATGGCTGACGCGCCTCCCGGCGCTTACTGCTTCTTGCGGAAGGAATCGAGCGAGATGACGGAGCCGGGCTTCTTCTCTTCGCCGGGCTTGGCTTCGGTATCGGTGGACTTGGAAACGGCTTCGACGGGGATGGCCGTGATTTCGGCGGTGGTGTTTTCGTCCTCGTCGGCGAGCGGTACCTCGAATTCGAGTTCGAAATTCACCGACGGATCGTAGAAGCCGCGAATGGCATTGAAGGGAACGACCAGGCGTTCCGGCGTGTCGGAGAAGGAAAGGCCCACTTCGAACTGGGTTTCGGAGACCTTGAGGTCCCAGAACTGGTGCTGGACGACAATGGTCATCTGTTCGGCATATTTCGCCTTGAGGTGCTGCGAGATGCGCACGCCCGGGGCGCCGGTCAGGAAGGTGATGAAGAAATGATGTTCGCCCGGCAGACGGCCGGTGGCCGCAACCTCGGTCAAAACCTTACGGATGACGCCGCGCAAAGCGTCCTGCGCCAGAATATCGTAACGGATGTGGTCCTGCCCCATACGGTCCTGTCTTTCCATTCTCTCGTCTTTTAGTCAGACGCGTTATGCCATGCCGGCCCGGTGCGGGGAAGCCCCGACGAGCATCCGAGTCAGTTCCATAGTATTCGACTGGGGAGCGAAGGTGAAGGCTTCTGTTGCCAGGTGCCTTCGGACCCCGCCTTAAAGTGCTACCTCTAAGGACTTAGTTCGGATTTCCCGCACCGCCATTAGGCAGCGAGAGCATAACCCTTAGCGTTGTTGTCGTTTGCAACTACACTTTTTGACCCGATGACGGTGGTATCATGCCGAGCAAAAGTTCGATCTTTAAGCCCTTGTCGATCCTATTTCGCCCCCATCAAAAGCCGGTCCTCATGGTTTCCCAATGTGACCGACCGGTTTTTGGTGGAGGCGCCGGGTACCGCCCCCGGGTCCAATAGGTTTATTACACCGGCCGTTTATTGCCATAGCCGGACCGAAGTCCGGCAACGTTGATATAGGCGCATCGCCCGCCGGTGAAAAGGGGTGGCCGGCGTGAAAGCCTTCGATAATCCGATCGTTACGACGATTTTTGCCGCTGGCCTGGAGGAATTGAGGTTTGGTCGGCTATTTGCGGTTATTCAAGTGGGATTTAACCCGTGCAATCGATCGCGCCATGGCGCGGTGGTTCCATATGGCCTGCCGAGAGGTAAGGCCGCGCTCCCCGTGGAAGCGCGGCCTTGGGTCACTTTACCTGCGTGACCGTCAGCTTGCCGTTGACGCGCTCAGCGACGAACTGCACCTTCGCGCCTTCCTTCAGCTTGGCCAGCAAGGTGTCGTCGCCGACCTGAAAGACCATGGTCATCGCGGGCATTTCGAGACCCTTCAGCTCCTCGTGGATGAGCGTGACCTTTTTGGTCCCGGTATCGAGCTTCTTGACGGTGCCTTTGGTGAATTCCTGAGCGAATGCCCCGCCGGCGGATGTGAGGGTGAGTGCTGCGACGACAGCAAGTTTGGGAACGGTTTTCATAGGCTTTTGCTTCCTTCTTGCTTACTTGTCGGCGACCGTGACATCGCCGTGCATTCCGGCGTCGTAGTGGCCGGGAACGAGGCAGGCGATCTTGAAGACGCCGTCATTGGTGAACTTCCAGACGATATCCCCGGACTTGCCTGCCTTGAGGCGGATCGCGTTCGGATCGTCATGTTCCATGTCTGGGAACTTCTCCATGACCGCCTTGTGCTCCATTACCTTGGCTTCCTGGTCGAGGACGAATTCGTGGTCGAGCTCGCCTTCGTTCTTGATGGTGAAGCGGACGGTCTGGCCCTTGCGAACCTTGAAGTCATTCGGGGTGAAGATCATCTTGCCGTCCGGCATCTCCTTCATGCTGATGCGGATCGTCTGGCTGACTTTCGACTTGTCTCCAGGTTCTCCGGCGGCCATCTCGCCGTGGCCGCCCGCGTGACTGCCCGATGCCAGGACCGGAGTTGCGAGGGTGGCCAGGAGGAGGCCGAGAATTGCAGTTTTCATGGTCATGTCCTTTTGCTTGGGAGTGTTGGATCAGCCGTGACTCGAATGTTTCGAAGGCGGCTGCGTCTTTGCGTCTTTGGCCTTGGGCGCGTCCGGGAGGTTTCCCGTCCACTCCCAGGCCTGTGTACCGGGTGGGTTTTCGTACCAACCCGGATCGGTGAAATCGCCCGCCGAGATGCCCTCGCGGACCTTCACCACCGAGAACATGCCGCCCATCTCGATGGGGCCGTGAGGTCCCCAACCAGTCATCATGGGAACGGTGTTCTCCGGTATCTCCATCGACATTTCGCCCATATCCGCCATGCCGGCGGTGCCCATGGGGACGTATTCGGGACGGAACTGTCGGATTTTCTTTGCGACTTCCCTTTTGTCGACGCCGATGAACGTCGGGATTTCGTGTCCCATCGCGTTCATCGTGTGGTGCGACTTGTGGCAATGGATCGCCCAATCGCCGACGTATTTCGCATCGAACTCGTAGGCCCGCATGGCGCCCACCGGAATGTCTATGCTGACCTCGGGCCAGCGGGCCTCGGGTCTGACCCAGCCGCCGTCCGTGCACGTCACCTCGAAATCGTAGCCGTGCATGTGGATCGGATGGTTGGTCATCGTCAGGTTGCCGACGCGGACGCGGACCTTGTCGTTCTTCGAGACCACCAGCGGATCGATGCCGGGGAAGATGCGGCTGTTCCAGGTCCAGAGATTGAAGTCGGTCATCTCCATGACGCGCGGCACATAGGTGCCGGGGTCGATGTCGTAGGCGCTGAGCAGGAAGACGAAGTCGCGGTCCACCGGCATGAACTTCGGGTCCTTGGGATGAACGACGAAGAAACCCATCATGCCCATCGCCATCTGGACCATCTCGTCCGAATGCGGGTGGTACATGAAGGTGCCGGACTTCACGAGATCGAACTCGTAGACGAACGTCTTGCCGACGGGAATGTGGGGTTGCGAAAGGCCGCCCACACCGTCCATCCCCGACGGCACGATCATGCCGTGCCAGTGGACCGTGGTGTGCTCCGGCAACTTGTTGGTGACGAAGATACGAACGCGATCACCTTCGACGGCCTCGATCGTCGGTCCCGGCGACTGGCCGTTGTAACCCCAGAGATAGGCCGTCATGCCTTCGGCCATCTCGCGTTCCACCGGCTCCGCAACCAGGTGGAACTCCTTGACGCCGTTGTTCATCCGGAAGGGGAGGGTCCATCCGTTCAGGGTCACGACCGGGTTATAATCCGGACCGACGGATGGCCGAACCGGCGCCTGGGTTGCGGCCGAATCCATGACCGCCGCCTCCGGCAGCCCCATGTTCGAGGTCTGTCCCCAGGCCTGGGAGGAGACGAGTGCGGCACCGGCGGCACCTGCTCCGAGCAATTGTCTTCTGTTGAACATTCTCGTTTCCTTTCTCAATGTCCGCCGCTTGTCGCTTCTTCAGCCGAAGCGACCTTGGTTTCGGCCGAGGCTGAACCGGTGCCGCCGCCATAGACGACGGGGGCAAGGCTTGCTTCGGCGAGCCAGAAGTCGCGCTTGGCGTTGACTGCGAGGATGGTGGAGTCGATCTTTTCGCGGCTGTCGGCGATCAGTTCGAAGGTGCTGGTGATCATGCCGTTATAGGTGAGCATGGACTGCTGCTCGATTGCATTGCGCAACGGCAGGACGTTGTTTCGGTAGTGGCGTGCGATGTCGTAGTTCGACTTGTAGGCGAGGTAGGTGGAGCGGGCTTGCGAGCGGGCGTTGACCGCAAGTTCCGCCAGCTGATTGGCCGCCCGCATGTAGGCGAGCTCACCCTTTCGCAAACGAGCCTGGCCGGAATCAAAGATCGGGATCGTGAACTCCAGCGAGGCAGTCTTGGCGACGTCCGAAAGGATCTTGCCCTCGTCGCGCTCGCGTTCCTTTTCGTAAGTGCCGACGAGTTCGATGTCGGTGACGATGCGGGTGACATCTTCGAGCTTGTAAGACTGAGCAGTTGCCTGAAGCTCCAGGCGGGCGACCTGCAGATCCATGCGTTTGTGAATCGATTCAGCCTCGATGTCGTCGCGTTTGACCAGTGTCTTCGGCAGCGTCGGAAGGCGGTTCGGAATCTGGAAATCGATGTCGGAGCCAGAGAGGCCCATCAGCCTGATCAGCTCTTCCTTGGCGAGCTTCGCTTCGAGCCTTGCCTTGGCGGTCTCGCCGGTCAGCTCCGCATAAAAGACGTGTTCCCGGGCTTGTTCCCCCTTCGGCATCGATCCTGCTTCGCCGATCTTCTTGGCAAGTTCGGACGCAGCGTCGGCGGCTGCCTTCGCCTGGTTGAGGTAGGCGACATTCTCCCATGCCGCCACGGCGTTGATCCAGGCGCGACGCGTTTCGGCAGCCAGAGAAATCGTGGCTATGGCTGCGTTGAGCTGGGCCTGACGGAACCGTGTATCGGCCAGCTTGATGTTCTTGTCGTAGGTTGCCAGCGCCAGGATATTGGCGGCGACGGCACCTTCAAGAACACGATATGCCTCAAGCCCGGGAGTGCCTATTCCGGTCAGGCCGACGGAAAAGGTCGGCAAAACCGAAAGCTGCGTCTGCCATGCATCCGCAGCACTATCGCCCAAATCGGCGTAGGACGCCTGAAGGCCCTTGTTGTTCAGGAGAGCGATCTGGACGGAGGTCTCGACGTCGATGGTCTTCCTGGCCATCAGCGCCTTCCCGCGGTCGCGGACTGCCTGAGCCTGCTGTCGGTTTTGCACCCAAACGGTCTGTTTGCCGGTTGCCTCGCTGCTCTTCGACGAGGCGTTCGTGAATCCGGCGTCTTTGGCCGAATAGTCCGTCGTCACGCAACCTGCGGCGATGAGAGGGAGCACGACGGCGGACACGAGCTTGATGTGACGTGTAATCATCGCGCTCATCCTTTTTTCGGCGCCTGGGCGTCGTTGAGACCGCGCCAGGGCTTCGGGTCGACGGGCATGCGATGGGTGTAGCTGCCAATCGAGCTTTGATAGCGGACTGGCCTGACGGCGGATGGATTGTCGGCGTAGTCTGTTGAAGCAACGACTTCAGGCAATGTGGATGCACATCCGCTGGCAAACAGCGGCAAGGCAACCACCAGGAACAAACGTTTCATGGTGAAAATCCGAGAATAAGATCGCAATTGCGCCGATGCGCCGACTTGCGCACAGGCACAGCAAGACCCGCGGTGCGGGTGCTAGTTCTCAGATATTGGGTGGACGATGAAGGCTTGGCCTTTGCCCGACAGTGTCCGTGTCGTCAATAAACTCGCGAATGGAAACCACGCGCGGATGGCTTAACGAGGAGCCGGAGCATGTGATGGCCGCAACACCGCAATAATCCTTACAGCAGGAGTTCTTGGACTTCTCCGGGCTGCCGTGGTCGTGCTGGTCGCCATGATGATCTGCATCCGCCATCGCAACGGCGTCGTCGCCATGGCGAGAGGAATGATCATCCTGGATCTGCGAGATCTGGGCGGGGCTTTCAGGATGCATCGCGGCGTTGACAGCAGAAAAGCTGTACCCGGCCAGTGACGTGATCATCACCAGCCTGAATATCAGTGCCATCGCTTTAGATGTGATTCGATACATCCCACTCATGCCTATGAGGATTGCCAGTGCCTTCGAGCTTGTCAATCGACGCCTTTTCCAACCACTGTTTCATGTCGTTCGTGTGGCATTGCAACAACGCAATGAAGGCAGGAAGGGCGACCCGCTGTATGTGAGGTCCAGCGGGCACCGATTGCAGTGGCTTTAATTGGGCCGGTCCGAACCCCCGTAGTAGTCGCCGCTGTTGGTTGTCTTCGGGCTCGTGTCCCAACCGTTACGAAGCGCCGGATTGTTGATCGATCCGGTATATCCGTAGCTGGCGTCCCGGGCTGCTGATGCTTCCAGCGGAGGGTTGCGGTCAGCCCCTTCGTAGTAATTACCTTCCTGGGCCAGGGCGGCGGCGCTCAGGAAAATTGCGGCCAAAAGCGCGGCAGCGGAAGCTGCTTTCATCATTGTGGATATTCCTTCAGAATTGCCGACCACTGGAGTTAGCGACCACGGTCGACGAGTTGCCGATGTCTTGAATGTTGAGCAGGGAATGGCCGATCGGCGGCAGTTGAAAACCCGTCTGCGCCGAATTGGACGGTGCCAGAGGTCAGCGGTTGTCGCGGGATTTATGCAGTTCAGCAAGCGGATTGGTTACGGAAACGATCCCGAACCGCTTGTTGGTGCGCTCAACGATGCCATTGTCGAGGACGCGGAAAGTGACGTTGCTATTTGACTTGGCAACAGCGGTTTCTCCGGGTTTGCCGTGGCCCTGAACAATAGCATCCACATGAGACGCTCCGGAGGCCAACGGGCCGTTTGCCAGAGCGGGGACTGCAATGGCTGCGAAAGCAACCGATAGGATTAGGAGCTTGGAATTCATGATCTTTTCCTCGTTCGACTGCGTGGTGCAGCGTGAGGACGTTACATCGCGGCTTTGTCGACCGCCTTTCGCCAAGTTTACAAATTTGTAAGGTGGAACAGCTTGCCGCCGCGGCTGTCACGGGTTAGGCGGGGCTGAGATCCTGCCGCAACAAAACCTGAATTGTGCCGCTTGGAGCATCGCAGAGCGCCTGACTAAAATACCGCTCTACAAACCGGAAGCCCCATGAAAATCCTCCTCATAGAAGATGACGAGAAGACGGCCAGCTATATCGTCAAAGGTTTTACGTCGGCTGGACATGTCGTGGATTGGGTTGTCGATGGCAGGGATGGGTTGACGGCCGGACTCGATGCTTCCTACGACGTGATGGTCGTAGACCGGATGGTTCCAGCTCTAGACGGACTGACGCTCGTAAAGAGCCTTCGCGCAGCCTCCGTCCGAACCCCGGTTCTTTTCCTCACGGCCATGAGCGGTGTCGATGACCGCGTTGAGGGTCTCGAAGCCGGGGGCGAT
Source organism: Neorhizobium galegae bv. orientalis str. HAMBI 540 (assembly GCF_000731315.1). NCBI lineage: Bacteria > Pseudomonadati > Pseudomonadota > Alphaproteobacteria > Hyphomicrobiales > Rhizobiaceae > Neorhizobium > Neorhizobium galegae. Next base: position 2,097,988 of record NZ_HG938353.1, on the reverse strand, counting down.
GATTATCTCGTAAAACCTTTCGCCTTTTCGGAGCTGACGGCGAGGATCAACGCGTTGCTCAGGCGTCCGCCAATGGCTGCGGAGAAGACGAAGTTGCGCGTCGGTGATCTTGAACTCGATCTGGTCAAGCGAACTGCCGAACGGGCTGGGGTGCTTCTTGAACTGCTGCCGAGAGAATTCACGCTGCTGGAGCTTCTGATGCGAAACGAGGGAAGGGTGCTTACCAAAACGATGCTTCTGGAGAGGATCTGGAACTTCAATTTCGATCCGCAGAGCTCCGTGGTCGAAACTCATATCAGCCGGTTGCGGTCGAAGATCGATAAACCGTTCGATTTCCCGCTCCTGCACACCGTGCGCAACACCGGCTATAGCCTGCATGCGCGGCGGTAGCTTCTTCAAGAGCACGGCTGTCCGGCTTGCCTTCCTCTACATATCGCTGTTTGTCGTCTCCTACCTGGCAGCCAACGTCATCGCCTACCAGATGGTGCTGAATTTTCTCGACGACCGGCTCAACGCAAACGTTATGGAGCGATACAGGGAAATCGGGTCAGCCTACGAGGCTCGCGGTCTCCCAGGCGCAGTCAGCATGATCAACAGCCATGGTCCGGCGATCCGAGGCGAAGAGACGATCTACACGCTCCGGAATTCACCCGGAGCGCTGATTGCCGGAAACGCTGAACTGAAAGGCGTTGCAAAAGGCTTCTCCACCCTGAGGCCGAAAGATCAGCATCAAAGCGATGCCAACTACAAGCTGTTCAGGGGCCAGCTCGACGGGAACGACCTGACGGTCGGCATCAGCTACGGCGACACCGATGAACTGGCTCGGATCGTGCTGATCAGCTTCGGGTGGGCGACCGCAATCGTATTTGCAGTCGGACTGGGCGGAGCCGTCGTCCTCAGATATCGCACTCGTCGGCGGATCTCGGAGCTGTCTCAAACCGCTCATGCCATCGGACGCGGCGAGCTTGCGAGGCGACTGCCGGTCTCGTCGAGGATGGAGGAGATCGACATGCTATCGTCGGAGGTCAACGTTGCGCTGGAGCGTCTGGAGGCGAGCGTCGCCACCTTGCACCAAGTAACAACGGACGTTGCTCATGACCTGAAGACGCCCATCGGTCGCACGTTCCTCATTCTGGACGATGCCCTGCAAGCAGAAACAATGGAAGAGGCCAAAAATGCGGTAGAAGCCGCTCTCGCTGAACTGACTGCGATAGCGAACACGTTCGACGCACTCCTGAGGATTGCTCAGATTGAGGCCCGCAACAGGACTGCCCATTTCAAGGCAATCGATCTCACGGCGCTGGTCCGCGACATCTACGACATTTACGACGTGATCGCCGCGGAGGCCAGCTACGAGCTTCGTATACAGGAAGCGGGAGAGGAATGTCAGGTTCGCGCCGATCCAGATTTGATAAGGCAGATGTTGGCCAATCTGCTCGCCAACGCGCTCCGTCATACCCCGTCCGGGTCCACCATCACATTGGGCTTGACGCATCGCGGTGGCGCGATCTGCCTGAGCGTATCCGATGACGGCCCAGGCATTCCTGCGGAAGAGCGGGAGCGGGTCTTCGATCGCTTCTATCGGCTGGAAAAAAGCAGAACCACTGTCGGATCAGGTCTTGGCCTCAGCCTCGTAAAAGCGATTGCAGAGCTTCATGGTGCGAAGGTCGAGTTGCTGGACAATGCGCCGGGACTGTCCGTGGTTATCCTGTTTCGCAGCATCTGAGGCTGCTCCGCGTGCGGCATGATCCCGCTGATATGGGCGCGATCAGCGTGGGCGAAGTCGACCTGAAACAATCACGGTTGCACATCGATCACCAGCATCAAGCCGCCACCGCCATCGACCTCGACATTGTTGTTGGTCGTGTGGTGGGGGATATGGCAGTGGACGAGCCATTTGCCCCGCCGCTGGGCGGTCCATATGACATCATACCGTTGTCCGGGAGCAACGTTGACCGTATCAGCCAGATAACGGGCTGGCGGCGGTAGCGTCTCGCCGTCACGCGCAGCGACCTCGAACGGGCCTCCGTGAATGTGCATCGGATGGATGGCCGTCGTGTGTGAACCGACGAAGCGCACCTTCAATTTCTGCCCGACCTTCATCCTGATCGTGTCGGTTGCGGGATAAGATTTCCCGTTGATCGTAAAGAAGTTGGGCAGGGCGCCTTCCATCGGCATGGCGGGATATGTGAGCCACTCCCGCTTCACCCATTCCTGAAGTTGCATCGTATATTCGAGATCGGCAGGAATTTCATTGGCCGCATCCTTGGGATCGATGATCAGTGCTCCGTAGAGGCCAAGGGACTGCTGCCGATCTACATGGTCGTGCGTGTGGTAGAAATATGTGCCGGACTGCCCGACCGTGTACTCGTAGGTGAAGGTCTGCCCCGGTTCTATCGGCTTCTGGGTGATCTGGGCCGGCCCGTCCATTTCGTTTGGCAGGATCAGGCCGTGCCAATGGACGGTCGTGCTTTCCGGCAGCCGGTTGGTGACGTTGATCCGGACCTTGTCGCCTTCCGCGACCCGCAAGGTCGGGCCCGGAACCTGATTGTTGTAGGCATAAGCCTCCACCGTTTCGCCAGGCAATATCGACCATCGGATCACCGAGGCAGTCAGGTCGAAGACCTTGACGTCGCCCTCGATGCGCGGCTGAAGGACTTCGCCGCCAATCGCCGTCTCCCGCGCCTGAAAACTCGTGAGACGCGGATCGACAGCCGCCATGTCGCGCATCGCGTCGCCGGGCGTATCGAACGCCATGATCATCCCCGGGGCCATGATCGCACTCCCGACATCGTGGGCGCTCAGATGCATGTTCACCCTGGTGAACGGATAGGCGAAGCCGGCGACCAGCATGATCGACGTGAAACTGGCCATCGCAGCGATCTGGACGCGGGTAGGGGCGAATGCACGGTTTGGGTGATCTTGCCCCGACCCGTGATGCTGATGGCTGCTGGCTTCCTCTTGTCGGTGCTCGTCTTCGTGGGCATGTGCGCCCTCCTGCCGGTGCGGCCCATGCATGTCGCCGGCCATTTGGCCTCTCTCCGTCATCAGCCCGTGCTTCAGTCCCTTGGCGACCAGCCAGACATTGAACGGGTAGGCGATCGCAAAACCTACCCCGATGCCCAGGGCCATTACGCCCCAGAAGAGCATTTCTCCCGGCCACATGGCCCTCATGTCGCGGCCCATCATCAGGATCGCCATGACCGGAGCCATCCCGGCCATCATCGCATTCATGCTGATGAATTCCGGCATGAACGAATTTCGGACATTCTGCCAATAGGAGCCGCCCATCATGTTCTTCATGAACAGAGCCTGGAAGATGAACAGGCCGAGCGTGAAACCGGCAATGTATTCGATGATGATGTCGATCCACATCGGCAGGCCGAGAAGAGCAGTGATCGCGGCGGCGATGATGATGCCCGTGGCGTCGCCGGCAACGCAGTGGATGGTGGAGCCGATCCCCTGCTTCCACAGCGGCTTGATGAACTCCTCATGCGTTCCGGGCACAGGTTCCTTGTCCGCCAGGATGTAGAGAAGCAGGCCGATCGGCCCGAGGTAGAGCGTGACGAGGATGAAGCCCCATTTCATCACCGCCGGTTCGGGATTGTTCCTGAACTGGTCCCAGGCAACGTACAGAGTGCTGAGGCCAGCCAGGATGAACCAGACGAAGAGAAGGTAATCGATTGGCTGGATGAACATGGCTTCCTCCACATCGCGAAGTCACGAGATGGAGCGGACGCTACAAGTTTCCAGCGTTGGAAGGTCAAACGCTTCCAGGCGTATTTCAGGCGTTCTGCTTTTGCGTGATCGACGTTGACGGGCTGGCGGTGCCATGCTTCATCATCGACCCAGACAGGTCGTTTTCGGCTGGCGATACCGGGCTCGCAAAAGGCAGGCGGACGATATCGACAGTCGCGACAGGGCCCGGATGGGATTTGAGGAGGCGCGGTCATGGGCAAGCGGATCGTATTCACCGGCGGCAGCGGCAAGGCCGGACGGCATGTCGTGCCGTATCTTCTTGGGCAAGGGCATGAGGTGTTCAACCTCGACCTGGTGCCGCTCGATTGCCCCGGCGTCAACACTCTCATTACCGATCTCAGGGACGGCGGCGAGACTTTCAATGCGCTTTCCATGCATTTCGGATTCAAGGGGCTGGAAAGCGGCAAGGGGCCGGCGCCCGTCGATGCGGTGGTGCATTTCGCCGCCGTGCCGCGCATCCTGATGCGGCCCGACAACGCGACGTTTTCGGCCAACACGATCTCCACCTACAATGTCATCGAAGCGGCGATGAAGCTTGGCATCTCCAAGGTGATCATTGCATCCAGCGAGACGACCTATGGCGTCTGCTTCGCCGAAGGCGACAAGAACTATCATTCGTTTCCACTCACCGAGGATTACGATGTCGATCCCATGGACAGCTACGGTCTCTCCAAGGTCGTCAACGAGAAGACGGCGCGGGCCTTCGCCATGCGTTTCGGCGCAGATATCTATGCGCTGCGGATCGGCAACGTGATCTCGCCGGAGGACTACAGCCGCTTCCCCGGCTTCCTGGCGGACCCGCCGTCGCGCAAGCGCAATGCCTGGAGCTATATCGATGCCCGCGATCTCGGCCAGATCGTGCATCTGTGCGTTGAAAAGGACGGGCTGGGCTTCCAGGTCTTCAATGCGGTCAACGACACGATCACGGCGCGCGAGCCGACCAGATCCTTCCTTGAGCGTTGGGCGCCCGGAACGCCGATCACCGGCGAGATCGGCGAATTCGAGGCGCCGATCAGCAACCGCAAGATCCGGGAGGTGTTGGGTTTTGCCGAAAATCACAACTGGCGGAATTACGTCTCCGACTGATCCGCATCGCTAAAACAGGGGAAAGCCGTCAAACGAGATTGGTCGTGCCGAGCTGTGCTACTATATGATTCCATGACGATGGAATCGGCGGCCTGACCCCATGAAACAATATCTCGATCTTCTCCGGCATGTGATGGAAACCGGCACCGACCGGGGCGACCGGACCGGCAAGGGCACCCGCTCGGTGTTCGGCCACCAGATGCGCTTCGACCTCGCGGAAGGTTTTCCGGTCCTCACGACCAAGAAGCTGCATCTGAGATCGATCATCCACGAGCTCCTGTGGTTCCTGAAGGGCGACACCAATATCGCCTACCTGAAAGAGAACGGCGTTTCGATCTGGGATGAATGGGCCGACGAGAAGGGCGAGCTTGGGCCCGTCTACGGCTACCAGTGGCGCTCCTGGCCCGCCCCCGACGGCAGCCATGTGGACCAGATCTCGCAGCTGATCGAGGGCCTCAAGGTCAATCCGAATTCGCGCCGGCATATCGTATCGGCCTGGAATGTCGGCCAGCTCGACGACATGGCGCTGCCGGCCTGCCACTGCCTGTTCCAGTTCTATGTCGCGGACGGCAAGCTCTCCTGCCAGCTCTACCAGCGCTCGGCCGACGTTTTCCTCGGGGTGCCCTTCAACATCGCCTCCTACGCGCTGCTAACGATGATGGTGGCGCAGGTCACCGGCCTGAAGCCCGGCGACTTCGTCCACACGCTCGGCGATACGCATATCTATTCGGATCATTTCGAGCAGGCGAAGCTGCAGCTGACCCGCACTCCCAAGGCGCTGCCGACGATGCGCATCAATCCCGCAGTGAAGGACATTTTCTCCTTCCGCTTCGAGGATTTTGCGCTCGAAGGGTATGAGGCCGATCCGCATATCAAGGCGGCGGTGGCGGTGTGAGCAGGCCTCGCCTCGTCATCATCGCCGCGGTTTCGCAGGACGGCGTCATCGGCCGCGATGGTGACATGCCCTGGAGGCTTTCGACAGATCTCAAGCGCTTCAAGGCGCTGACCTTGGGCAAGCCGGTCATCGTCGGGCGCCGAACCTTTGATTCCTTCGGAGGACGGCCGCTTCCGGGTCGGCCGCATGTGATCGTCACCCGCAACCCGGATTTTTATTATGACGGCGTCGATGTGGCTGCGTCGCTTGACGAAGCCATTGAGATTGCCGGCCGCAGGGCGCAGGAAACCGGTTCGGACGAAATCTTCGTGCTGGGCGGTGGCGAGATTTACGCGCAGGCGATCGGGATCGCCGACATGCTGCGCATCACCCATGTCGAAACCGGGATTTCCGACGGCGATACGCTCTTTCCGCCCATCGATCCGGATCTCTTCGATAAGGTGGAGGAGATAGCGGTTCCGGCCGGCGAGAAGGACAGCTATCCGACCCGTTTCGCCACTTATGTCCGTCGAGCCGCGACAAACTGAAACATTTCGTTACCGTTGAACGGGAAGTTATTGAACCTGCGTTGAAAGCGGGCCTCCCCATCCCTATAACGGGCAATAGCCAGATCGATGCCGCACGGCAGGGTCGCGGCTTGGGAGCGAATACGAACAAAGAGGTTTTGATGCCCTGGAGCAATCAGAATGGTGGCGGCGGTGGCCCTTGGGGCGGCGGTGGCGGTAATAATCAGGGGCCCTGGGGACAGGGACCGAACCGCCCGCGCGGCGGCGGGGGAAGCGGCGGGCCGCCGGACCTCGAAGACATCATAAGGCGCAGTCAGGACAGGCTGCGCGGCATGATGCCCGGCGGCTTCAACGGCGGCGCCTTTGCGATCGTAATCATCGTCATTTTCGCCTTCCTCGCCTTTCAGTCCATCTACACCGTTCAGCCGGACGAGCGTGGCGTCGAACTGCGTTTCGGGCGGCCGAAGGATGAAATCTCAATGCCTGGCCTGCATTTCCATTTTTGGCCGCTCGAAACCGTCGAGATCGTCAAGGTCACCGAACAGCAGCAGAATATCGGCGCGGCGCGGGGCTCCAGCTCCAATGCCGGCTGGATGCTGACCGGCGACCAGAACATCGTCAATGTGCAGTTCTCGGTCCTGTTCACCGTCACCGATCCGAAGGCCTATCTGTTCAACCTCGAAGGCCCGGCCTCGACGCTGCAGCAGGTTTCCGAAAGCGCCATGCGCGAAGTCGTCGGCCGCCGCCCGGCGCAGGACATCTTCCGCGACAACCGCGAAGGCATCTCGACCGAAGTGCGCAATATCATCCAGGGTACGATGGATACCTACGGCTCGGGCCTTTCCATCAATGCCGTGCCGATCGAGGATGCAGCTCCGCCGCGTGAAGTGGCCGATGCGTTCGAAGAAGTACAGCGCGCCGAACAGGACGAGGATCGTTTCGTCGAAGAGGCGAACCAGTATGCCAACCAGAAGCTCGGTCAGGCGCGCGGTCAGTCAGCCCAGGTCCGTGAAGAGGCATCCGCCTACAAGGACAAGGTCGTCAACGAAGCGCAGGGCGAGGCGCAGCGCTTCGTCTCGATCTACAACGAATATGCCAACGCGCCTGAAGTGACGCGCCGGCGGATCTTCCTCGAAACCATGGAAACGGTGCTGAAGAATTCCCGCAAGATCATTCTGGACAACAAGGACGGCGTGGTCCCCTATCTGCCGCTCAACGAGATGATCAAGCCGCAGACGAACCAGGGAGGCACACGATGAACTCCAATCGACTCCCCGCAATCCTGATCGGCCTCGCCGTTCTCCTCGTGCTGATCTATTCGTCGGTTTTCGTGGTCAACGAGCGCGAACAGGCAGTCGTCGTCCGCTTCGGTGAGATCCAGGACGTCAAGCGCGCGCCTGGCATCTATTTCAAGCTGCCATTTGCCTTCATGGATGCCGATCGTGTCCAGTATGTCGAGGACCGGGCTTTGCGCTTCGATCTCGACAATATCCGCGTACAGGTGCGTGGTGGTGCGTTTTATGAAGTCGACGCTTTCGTCGTCTATTCGATCGCCGATCCGCGCCTCTTCCGGGAAACGGTCTCGGGTGATCGCGATTCGGCCGAATCGCGGCTTCGCACCCGCCTCGATGCAGCGTTGCGCCGTGTCTACGGTCTGCGCAATTTCGACGCGGCACTCTCCAACGAGCGCTCCTCGATGATGCAGGAGGTTCGCACCGACCTCACTGCTGCGGCGGAAACCCTGGGGCTTGCGATCCGCGACGTTCGTATCCGCCGCACCGACCTCACCCAGGAAGTCTCTCAGCAGACCTTCCAGCGCATGAAGGCCGAGCGTCTTGCCGAGGCTGAACTGATCCGCGCCCGTGGTAACGAGCAGGGGCAGCGGCGTCGTGCCATTGCCGACCGTCAGGTCGTCGAGTTCGTCTCAGAAGCGCAGCGGGATTCGGAAATCCTGCGCGGTCAGGGTGATGCCGAGCGCAACAAGATCTTCGGCGAGGCCTTCCAGCGCGATCCGGCCTTCTTCGAGTTCTACCGCACGATGCGCGCCTATGTGGCCGCACTTGCCGATAACGGCACGACGCTGGTGTTGTCGCCGGATTCGGAATTCTTCCGGTTCTTCAACTCGTCCGCAGGCCAGGCACTTGCGCCTATCCAGACACCTGCACGGCCGGCATCGCCTGCTGCACCTGCAGCGCCGGCGAACTGATCCGACAGACTGGGGCGGCGCAAAAGCCGCCCCTTTCATAACAAGACCGTCCACAGGCGTGACGGGCAGAGGGTGCAATCCTCACGAAAAGGTAATTTCCACCGTCGTCATTCCGCCCTATGCTCTGCCGAAACTCCGCCCGATTCAAAGGTTCCTATAGCCTGCCCGGGTCGAGACCGCTCTTCCGGGGTGATGCGGACAATCCAACAGCGAGGACGCCAGATGGCCCATTCGGTTCGATCGACCTTCAAGCGCACCGTCACGCTTGCGGCAACTTTTGCCGTGTTGGCGGCACCCTTGCAGGCGATTGCCCAGACACCGGTCCCTGCTGCTCCGGGGCAGAATGCCAATCCGCCCGCCGCCGGTTCTCCCGGCGTCATGCTGCCGGCCCCGCCGACACCGTCGCCGAGCATCAATCCGCCTCCGGCTCCAGGGCCGATGGCAGGCGGCGGCCCGGCCTCGATCGCCGATCTCGCCGAGGGCCTGCTCGATGCCGTCGTCAACATCTCGACATCGCAGAGCGTCAAGGACCAGGGTGCCGGCCCACAGCCGCAGATCCAGGAGGGCTCGCCATTCCAGGAGTTTTTCGAGGACTTCTTCGATGGCCAGGGCAAGCAGAACGGCAATCAGAAGGTTTCTTCCCTCGGCTCCGGCTTCGTGATCGATCCCTCCGGCTACGTGGTCACCAACAACCACGTCATCGAAGGTGCCGACGACATCGAGGTGATTTTTCCGAACGGCATGAAGCTCAAGGCCAAGCTGGTCGGCACCGACACCAAGACCGACCTTTCGGTGCTGAAGGTCGAGCCCAAGGCGCCGCTGAAGGCTGTGCGTTTCGGCGATTCCCGCCGCATGCGGATCGGCGACTGGGTGATGGCGATCGGCAACCCGTTCGGCCTCGGCGGGTCTGTGACACTGGGCATCATCTCGGCGCGTGGCCGCAATATCAATGCCGGTCCCTATGACAACTTCATTCAGACGGATGCGGCGATCAACAAGGGCAATTCCGGCGGCCCGCTGTTTAACATGCGCGGCGAGGTGATCGGTATCAACACGGCGATCATTTCACCCTCCGGCGGTTCGATCGGCATCGGTTTCGCCGTGCCGACGGAACTCGCCGAAAATGTTGTGCACCAACTGACCGAATTCGGCGAGACGCGTCGCGGCTGGCTCGGCGTGCGCATCCAGCCAGTAACCGACGACGTCGCGGCAAGCCTTGGTCTCGACCGGGCACGTGGCGCGCTGGTGTCGGGCGTGGTCAGCGGCGGGCCGATCAAGAACGGCGAGATCAAGGCCGGCGACGTGATCCTGAGCTTCGACAGCCAGGCAGTCAACGAGATGCGCGACCTGCCGCGCATCGTGGCGGAAAGCCCGGTGAGCAAGGAAGTCGACGTGGTGATCCTGCGCGACGGCAAGCAGCAGACCGTCAAGGTGACGCTCGGCCGCCTCGAAGACAGCGCCGAGCCGCAGGAGGAAGACGACCAGCCGGCCCTGCCGGAAGGCCAGGGCGAGAACAAGGCGCCCAACAACAATGCGCCCGGCGACCAGAAGGGCGAGCTCAGCCAGGATCCTGCTGCAGCCTTCGGCATGACGCTCGCCGTGCTCGACGAGGACCGCCGCAAGAGCTTCAGCATTGTCGAAAGCGTCGAGGGCGTGGTGATCACGGCCGTCGCGCCGAATTCGCCCGCCGCTCAGAAGGGGCTGAAGGTCGGCGAGGTCGTGGTCGAGGTGGCGCAGGACTTCGTCGAAAGCCCCGCCGACGTCGTGAAACGGATCGCTGTGCTGAAGTCCGAAGGCCGCCGCAACGCGCATGTGATGGTGTCCGATCCTTCCGGCAACCTGCGCTTCGTGGCGCTGCCGCTGGAGTAAGCTCAAGAGCGAGGCGGTCAGCGGGTGCGTCCCGCGGCCGTCTTCTGTCGATGCCATTCGTCGCGTGTGACCGCATAGACCACATGCGGTTTCAGATGCGGATGCGTATCCGGCACCCGCGGATGGTCGAAATCCATACCGGTGATCCGGTGCAGGCCGAGCCGTTTCATCACCGCGGTCGATCGCCTGTTTTCACCGACCGCAAAGGAGACGACCGCGTCGAGATGCTTTTCGCCGAAAGCGAAGTCGAGCAGGGCGCGTGCTGCCTCCGTGGCATAACCGTTGCCCCAGAACCGGGTCGCCAGCCGCCAGCCGACCTCCACCGTTTGCAGCGGAAAGATATCCGGCATGTTGGCGAGGGAAAGGCCGCAGAAACCCATGGGCTCCTGCGTTTCCTTCAGTTCCAGCGCGTAGAAACCGAGCCCCGTCTCGGTGATCGTGTCGTTGAGCTTGACGAGAAATGCATCCGCCTCTTCGTGGGTGCGGCGGAACGGAAAAAATTCCATGACCTTCGGATCGGAATTGATCTCGCGAAAGAGATCACGGTCGCTGTCGATCCAGCTCCTGAGGCGCAGGCGTTCGGTTTCGAGGATGATCATGGGAGACATATCTTGGCGCAATTTCAGGCGGACTTCTTTTCCTGCTGCGCGACGTGTTGGCGAAGCACGCTGTTTATCTCGGTCTGGTAGCCGCTGCCTGTCGCATGCTCTTTAAACCATTCGATGACATCGGCATCCAGGCGAATCGTCACTGACTTCTTCAAAGGGCGATAGAGATCACCGCGCCTAGCCAATCGCCATTGCTCATCGGTGATTTCCGATATGTCATTTGTGTCGATTTCATCGTCGGGGAGCTTTTCGAGGGCGTCGAGCTCTTTGCCGCGTCTATCGTCAAGACCTTTCGTGCTCATAACGTCTCCTCTCGTGAACAGTTGCTTTTCGGGCGCTTATGATACGGACGACTTCACCGAAATCGGTGTCGCGGTAGACATGAGCCGCGACCAACACTTAACAGCACCGACCGATCCGATTGCCAACCACCGTTCCTCGCCATCGTAGATTGCATCAGGAATGATCATGTGAACCTGATCGTCCCAGATAAGCTCTGCAAGTTCGAAAGAGACGCCGTGTTTGGCCTTATTGATCCGAGCCTTTTGCGGATCCCATTCGAACCTGGGAATGACGATCCCTATTGTACATACAGATACGTAAACATCAATGGGAAGAGCTGTCAGATAACCTCAACAAAATCCGTCCTGCGATAGCCCTGGATATAGAGCAGGGCGGTCAAGTCGCCGTGGTCGATGCGCATCTTGGCCTGGGCGGCAACGGTGGGCTTGGCGTGCAGCGCGACGCCGGAGCCGGCGATGCCGAGCATGCCGAGGTCGTTGGCGCCGTCGCCGACGGCGATCGTGTCTTCCGGGGAGATGCCGAGCTTTTCCGCGATGGCGAGAAGCGCGTCGATCTTGGCCTGTTTGCCGAGGATGGGTTCGGCAACCTCACCGGTGAGAATGCCATCGTTTTCGAGGAGGATGTTGGCGCGGTTCTCGTCGAAGCCGAGGGTCGCGGCGATGCGGCTGGTAAAGACGGTAAAGCCGCCCGACACGAGGGCGGCGTAATGGCCTTTGGCCTTCATGGTGGCGATCAGTTCCGGCCCGCCTGATGTCAGTGTAATGCGCTTGGCGATGACGTCGTCGACCACGGTGATAGGCAGGCCCTTCAGAAGTGCGACGCGCTCGCGAAGCGCGGGTTCGAAAGCGATCTCGCCGTTCATGGCGCGAGCGGTAATCGTCGCGACCTTGTCCTTCAGCCCCACGACGTCGGCAAGCTCGTCGATGCACTCCTGACTGATCATGGTCGAATCCATGTCGGCGATCAGGAATTTCTTGCGACGCGTATCCGCGTCCTGGATCACGAGATCGATGGGCGCGCTGCCGATGAGAGCCCTTAGATCGGCCTCGGTTGTCTGCAGATCGGTGCCGTCGCGCAGCGCGATATCGCAGGCGATACCATCCGCCAGCCAGTAGAGGCCCGAGGCTTTCACTGCCTCCGCCGCTTGTTCTCCGAGCTTTTGCGTGAGAACTGGGTTTGACGGATGGGCAATGAGCGTGGCAACGAAAGCCATATGAGCGACCTTATCGACAATTTTGATGCGATCCTGATAACCGGGCCGACGGCCAGCGGCAAGTCGGCGCTTGCATTGCGCCTGGCGCGCGAGAAAAACGGTGTGGTGATCAATGCCGACAGCATGCAGGTCTACGACACGCTGCGGGTCCTGACGGCGCGACCGGCGGAGGACGAGATGGAGGGCGTGCCGCACCTGCTCTACGGGCATGTGCCGGCGACGCGCGCCTATTCCACCGGGGAGTGGCTGCGGGACGTGACGGCGCTTCTGCCGGAACTGAAGCGCGAGGGCCGACTGCCGGTCTTCGTCGGCGGTACCGGGCTTTATTTCAAGGCGCTGACCGGCGGGCTGTCCGACATGCCGGAAATCTCGCAGGATGTTCGCTGTGAAGTGCGCCTGCGCCTGAAGGAGGAAGGCCCCGAGGCGCTGCATGCGGAGCTTTCGGCACGCGATGCGACGGTAGCGGCAAGCCTGGAGCCAAAGGATGGGCAGCGGATCGTCAGGGCGTTGGAGGTTCTGACCGAGACCGGTCGCTCCATCACCGAATTTCAGGGCAGGCAGGGGCCGATGGTGATCGACCCTTCGAGGGCGAAGAAGCTTGTCGTCCTGCCAGACAGAAAGCTGCTGCAGGAACGGATCAACCGCCGTTTCGAGGCAATGCTGGAGACTGGGGCCGTGGATGAGGTGAGGGCGCTGCTGGCGCTCGGTCCCGCACCCGACTTGCCTGTCATGAAGGCGATCGGTGTTGCGCAGATCGCCGAGATGCTGGAAGGCCGCATCAGCCGGGAAGAGGTTATCGAACGCAGCTCGGCACTGACCCGCCAATATGCCAAGCGGCAGATGACCTGGTTTCGCAACCAGATGGACGAAAGCTGGGAGCGGCTGGCCTGAGACCTGCTCAGTCCTTGTCGTAAAGGCTGCTCAGCGGTTTCTTCAGCAGGCTTTCGCGCAGCGATCCTTCGCGCCGGAGCAGCGGGTTAGGGCGCGGCGCGCCTTCGGGCGCCGGCGGACGCTGGAATGTCGGAGGCGCGGGCTGGTAGGGCGGCGGCTCAGGCGGACGGTCGCGGCGCAGTTCTGCGAAACGGTCGGGGCGGGGCGCTAGGGGTTGTTCGGGTGCCGCCGCGCGCGGCAGCATTTCCGGCCGATAGGGTTCCAGCTGAGGGTTGGTCGCCATGGGCGGTGTCGGGTTGATCGTCACATGGCCGGTCGAGCGGATCTCCCGGTTCCAGCGATCGAGTTCGGCATCACCTGCCGGCGGGAAATCGTCATCCGCGTCCTCCCGGGCATCGGAAGCGCCTTCCGGAAAGGGCGCCGTCGTCGTGGCATAGCTTTGTTGGAAGGCGGAAATATCCGGGCCGCTGACGGCGCGCATGCGGGCGATCACGGTGCGCAGATCGACCGTATCCGGCGTGTCCTCAGTTCCCTTGTCGGCGACACCGTTGGCCTTGGGCAGGTATTTCTTTTCGACGCGGGAAAACCGCATGCGCATTGGCACGGAGATCGCCTCGCCGAAAGCGATCGCCTCACCATTGCCGATCGACGACAGAAAACTGGTCGTCGAAATCGACGAATTCGGGATCGCCGACTTGATGATTTCCTGGTCGCGGTCGTTGGACAGTCGCATCGCGAACACGGTCGAGCACTGCGACAGGATCGTCTGGTCGAGTTCGCCGGGACGCTGGGTGATGACGCCGAGCGAGACGCCGTATTTGCGGCCTTCCTTGGCGATGCGCGAGATGGCCTGCCTTGTCGGGAAGAAACCGAGTTCTCGGTCGGCCGGCACATAACGGTGGGCTTCTTCGCAAACGACGAGCATATGGATGGCGCCATTGCTCCAGAGCGCCAGCTCGAACGCCATACGGCAGAGGACCGAGGCGATGGAATTGACGACTTCGGAGGGAATGCCGGCGAGCTGGAAGGTCGAGATCGGCCGGTCGTCGCCGGGAATGCGGAAGATATAGGCGATCGTCTCCATGATCGTGTCGTTGATCGTATTGTTGGAGAACATGAAGTGATAGCGCGGATCGTTGATCGCCGACAGGATGCGCATCTTGAGCGACCGCAGGAAGGGTTTTTCGCCGCGGCCTTCCAGGCGGCCGATACGTTCGTCGATCAGCGCCAGGAGGTCCGCCATGCGGTAGGGAACGGGCGTGTCGGCAGTTACCGAGCTTTTTTCGGTCGAGCGGCGCATCAGCGACGTTTCGTTGCCGCGAAAGGCGCGTTTCGCATCCGGGATGAGATCGCGCAGAATGTCCAGTTCTTCGGCCACGGCCGGACGACCGCGAAAAACCACTTCGGAAAACTCTTCGAGCCGCATCAGCCAGAAAGGCAGGTCGAGCGTTTCGGTATCGATGACGACCGCGTGATCGGGAAAGGCTGCGGCAAATTCGTTGTGCGGATCGAGAATGAGGACGCGCAGCTTCGGGTCGGTCTCGATCGCCTTGTGAAGGAGCAGGGAGACGGCGGTGGACTTGCCGACGCCGGTCGAGCCGACGATGGCAAAATGTTTCGACAGCATCGACGGGATATGGATCGCTGCGTCGATCGTGTCGTCCTGAGTCAGCTTGCCGATCACGCAGGTTTCGTTCTTGCCGGTATCATAAATACGGGAAAGGTCGGCGGCACGAATACGGTGCGCGACCGCGCCGAGATAGGGATAACACGAAATGCCGCCGGTGAACTCGTCGCGGCCATCGGGTCCCTTGCGCACCTCGCCGAGCAGCTCGGCCTCGATGTGGAAACTGGTGTTGCCGTTTTCGCTCCATTCCTTGCCGCCGGTCTGCATTGCATAGGCAAGTGCCACGACGCGGTTTTCGCCGACGCTGATGGAAATCAGCCGGCCGACGGACCACAGTTCGGTAAGATCGGTCTCGCCGTGTTCGGCAACGGCGGAAATGGTGGCGTGCGAGCCGGTGCAGGCGACGACGCGGCCAAGCATGCGGTTGCCGGGCCTTTGGACGTCGCGACGATCCTGCTCTCCTGCAGATGCGGAACGTTGCAGATCGTTGTTCAACAAACTCTGGCCCCTATCATTGGGGGTGGCGGATCGGGTCAAGGCTCGTCCGTCGGGTCGCTACCCTCCAAACAGGAGGACTATATTGTGCCGGCCTTAACAACTCGTGTAGGAAAGCGCGCGGCCGAATGCGTGGAAACGGAGCAGCAAAATCAGACTGATGACGATTTTTGGCGCATGCCCACGTTGACGAACGACATTTATCTGGCTAACACTTCGCGCCATGAAGATCTCGATCGCTCTTATTGTGGTGGGAACGCGCATGGGCAGGACGGTGTAACCGTCCGGCGATAGCCACCCATGCGCGGAAAGACAGGCTCCTCCTAGGGGCCTTTTTTTATGCCTTCAATCCGGCTCGGAGGAGCCGCCGGTAAAAATCCAGCAGCGAATGGACCAAGACAATGACGGATACGAACAACCAGATGCCAGATGATCAGATGCCAGATAACCGGATGACTGGCGCGGAGATCGTCCTGAAGGCTCTGAAGGACAATGGCGTCGAACATATCTTCGGATATCCGGGCGGCGCCGTCCTGCCGATCTATGACGAGATCTTCCAGCAGGACGACATTCAGCACATTCTCGTGCGCCACGAGCAGGGCGCCGGCCATGCGGCCGAAGGTTATGCCCGCTCCACCGGCAAGGTCGGGGTCATGCTGGTGACCTCCGGTCCAGGCGCCACCAATGCCGTCACCCCGCTCCAGGATGCGCTGATGGATTCGGTTCCGCTGGTCTGCCTCTCGGGTCAGGTCCCGACGACGCTGATCGGCTCGGACGCCTTCCAGGAATGCGACACCGTCGGCATCACCCGGCCCTGCACCAAGCACAACTGGCTGGTCAAGGACGTCAACGAACTGGCCGGCATCATCCACGAGGCCTTCCGCATCGCCCAGACCGGGCGGCCAGGTCCGGTCGTCGTCGACATCCCGAAGGACGTCCAGTTTGCGACCGGCACCTATACGCCGAAGCCGGAGATCGCCCAGAACACCAGTTATCAGCCGCGCACCCAGGGCGACATCAACGCTATCCAGGCGGCCATCGAGCTGATGGCCTCGGCGCGCCGGCCGATCCTCTACACTGGCGGTGGCGTCGTCAATTCCGGTCCGGAAGCCTCGCGGCTGCTGCGCGAGCTGGTCGAGATCAGCGATTTCCCGATCACTTCGACGCTGATGGGGCTCGGTACCTATCCGGCTTCCGGAAAGAACTGGCTCGGCATGCTCGGCATGCACGGCTCCTACGAGGCGAACATGGCGATGCATGACTGCGACGTCATGGTCTGCATCGGCGCCCGTTTCGACGACCGTATTACCGGCCGCCTCAATGCATTTTCACCGAATTCGCGCAAGGTCCATATCGATATCGATCCGTCCTCGATCAACAAGAACGTACATGTTGACATCCCGATCCTCGGCGATGTCGGCAGCGTTCTCGGAGACATGATACGCCTGTGGCGCGCCCTGCCTAAGAAGCCGGCCAAGGCGCAGACCGAGGAATGGTGGAGCCAGATCGACCGCTGGCGGGCTCGCAAGAGCTTTTCCTACAAGCATTCCAACGATGTCATCATGCCGCAATATGCGCTGCAGCGCCTTTTCGAGGCAACCAGGGGGCATGACACCTACATCACCACGGAAGTCGGCCAGCACCAGATGTGGGCGGCACAGTTCCTCGAGTTCGAGGAGCCGAACCGCTGGATGACCTCGGGCGGCCTCGGCACCATGGGTTATGGCCTGCCGGCGGCGATCGGCGTTCAGGTGGCGCATCCGGACGCCCTCGTCATCGACGTTGCCGGCGACGCATCGATCCAGATGTGCATCCAGGAAATGTCCTGCGCCATCCAGCATAACCTGCCGGTCAAGATCTTTATTCTGAACAACCAGTACATGGGCATGGTCCGTCAGTGGCAGCAGCTGCTGCACGGCAACCGCTTGTCGAACTCCTATACGGAAGCGATGCCGGACTTCGTCAAGCTCGCGGAAGCCTATGGCGCCGTCGGCATCTACTGCGACGATCCGAAGGAGCTCGACGACAAGATCGAGGAGATGATCGCCGTCAAGAAGCCGGTGATCTTCGATTGCCGCGTCGCCAATCTCGCCAACTGCTTCCCGATGATCCCCTCGGGCAAGGCGCATAACGAGATGCTGCTGCCGGACGAAGCCACAGATGAAGCGGTTGCCAATGCCATCGATGCCAAGGGTCGCCAGCTCGTCTAAGGCGGGCTGCACATCCTTCAACAAATTTCTGAGGAAATGGACCTAAGATAATGAATGCGCATCAGCAACCGACTGGATCTGCCTACTTCATCGCTCCCGAGACGGCGAAAGCCGAAAGCCACACGCTTTCGGTTCTCGTCGCCAACGAACCCGGTGTCCTCGCACGGGTAATCGGCCTGTTTTCCGGCCGCGGCTACAATATCGAGAGCCTGACGGTTTCGGAAACGGAACATGAAGCTCACCTATCCCGCATCACGATCGTCACGCGCGGCACGCCGACGGTGCTCGAACAGATCAAGGCGCAGCTCGAACGCATCGTGCCGGTGCACCGGGTCGTTGACCTGACGGTTCGTGCCTATGCACTCGGCCAGGAACGGCCAATCGAGCGCGAGGTGGCGCTGGTCAAGGTTGTCGGCCAAGGTGACCACCGCGCCGAGACGCTGCGGCTCGCGGATGCCTTCCACGCCAAGGTCGTCGATGCGACCGTCGAGCATTTCATCCTGGAAATCACCGGCAAATCCTCCAAGATCGACCAGTTCGTGGCGATCATGAAGCCGCTTGGCCTGGTTGAAGTCTGCCGCACCGGGATCGCGGCGATGAACCGCGGTCCGCAGGGGATGTAACGGGTCGGGCGGAGAGCGATGTCTTGCGGGCGTTCGACACGCTGATGGCGAAACGTCGAACGCCTGATCTCGACTAGATCATCGCCAATGGCGCCTTGCGCGACGGTGGCGGGAAGGCGGCGTCGAGGGCCGTCCAGTCCGCCTCGCTGAGATCCAGGTCGACCGCCTCGGCGTTTTCCGCGACGCGGTCAGGATTGGCGGATTTGGGGATGGCGATGACGCCGTCGCGCTCCAAGAGAAAGGCGAGCGCCACCTGTGCCGGCGTCGCCTGATAGGCCTTGGCGATGCGGATCAGTTCGCCGCTTCTGGCAAGCCGGCCCTGTTCGATCGGCGAATAGGCCATCACCGGGATGCCGCGTTCCTGGCACCAGGGCAGAAGATCGTATTCGATGCCGCGGCGGGAGAGATTGTAGAGCACCTGGTTTGCGGCGCAGTTTCCGCCATCCGGCACCTCCATCAGTTCCAGCATGTCATCGAGATCGAAATTGGAGACGCCCCAGGCGCCGATCTTGCCGGCCCGGCGCAGTTCCTCGAAACCGGCGACGGTTTCGGTCAGCGGATGTTCGCCGCGCCAATGCAGGAGATAGAGGTCGAGCCGGTCGGTCTTCAGCCGGTCGAGGCTGCGTTCGCAGGCCTCGACGACACCCTTGCGGCTGGCGTTCCAGGGATAGACCTTGCTGACCAGAAACACCTGGTCCCGCCGGCCGGCGATCGCTTGTGCCGTAATCTTCTCGGCGCCGCCCTCGCCATACATTTCTGCCGTGTCGATCAACGTCAGGCCGAGATCAAGGCCTCGCTTCAGGCTCTCGATCTCTGCCTCGGCCTTGCGGCTGTCCTCGCCCATCTGCCATGTGCCGAGGCCGAGCGCCGGGACCGAAATGCCGGAGGGCAGGGTGACTGTCGGGATGTCGGACATAGCGGGCCTCGATCTGTCGCGTCTGGAGAAGTCCATCCTACTCAGATATGGCTTCGATTGAAGCTGCCAAGTTCCGCTTGAAGATCATGTCCAACGATCTTATCACGAAAAGACAGGCCATCCGGGAAACGAGATGGTCGAGATAACCGGGGCGGATTGGCGTTAGGAGAAAATATGTCGCTGGAGACCTTTCTGGCCCTCGTCCTGTTCGCCTTCACCACCTCGATCACGCCGGGGCCGAACAATATGATGCTGTTCGCATCGGGCGTAAATTTCGGCTTTACGCGGACAATTCCCCATATGCTCGGCATCGGTATCGGTTTTCTGTCGCTGCTGATCGCGGTCGGCCTTGGCCTCGGCGCGCTGCTGCATTCGGTGCCGGTCGTCTATACGACCCTGAAATTCGCCGGCGGCGCCTATCTGCTCTGGGTCGCCTGGAAGATCGGCACGTCACGCAGTCTCTCGGATGGCAAGACGGGTGCCGCACCAATGACGTTTATTGGCGCGGCGGCCTTTCAATGGGTCAATCCGAAGGCCTGGGTCATGGCGGTCACGGCCATGGCGACCTATACGAACCCGGAATATTACCTGCCGACCGTGATGCTCGTCGGGCTGGCGTTCGCCGCCGTCAACGTGCCGAGCGTTTCGACCTGGGCCGGTTTCGGTTCGGCGTTGCGCGAATGGTTGTCGGTGCCGGCGCGGCTGAAATGGTTCAACATCACCATGGCGCTCTTGCTTGTCGCAAGCCTCTGGCCGATGTTGAAGTGAGGGAGACAACCATGTCTACACATCATCACCACGATCACGACCATGGGCAAGACCACCAGCAGGGCCATGACCACGACAACCGCTACAGCGACATGCAGGCGCGCGTAAAAGCGCTCGAAACCGTGCTGACCGAAAAGGGGTTGATCGATCCGAAGGCGATCGATGCGATCGTCGAGACCTATGAGACGAAGATCGGCCCCCGCAACGGCGCCCGAGTGGTCGCCAAGGCCTGGAGCGATCCGGATTTCGCCGAATGGCTGAGAACCGATGCGACCGCGGCGATTGCCAGCCTCGGCTATACCGGCCGGCAGGGCGAACACATGCGGGCGGTGTTCAATACGCCCGACACCCACAACCTCGTCGTCTGCACGCTGTGCTCCTGTTACCCGTGGGCGGTGCTGGGCCTACCGCCGGTCTGGTACAAGGCGCCGGCCTATCGCTCGCGCGCGGTCATCGATCCGCGCAATGTGTTGGCCGAATTCGGCCTGACCCTGCCGGAGACCAAGAAGATCCGCGTCTGGGATTCGACCGCCGAACTGCGCTATCTGGTGATCCCCGAGCGGCCGGAGGCTACGGACGGTTTGAGCGAGGAGGCGCTTGCCGACCTCGTCAGTCGCGACGCGATGATCGGCACGGCAGTCGCCGGAGTTAAGCCATGAACGGGCCGCACGATCTCGGTGGGCAGATGGGTTTCGGGCCGGTGGCGCCGGAAAAGGACGAGCCCTATTTCCATGCGGAATGGGAGAAGCGGGCTCTGGGGCTGACGCTGTCGAGCGGTGCGTTCGGCGCATGGACGATCGACGAAAGCCGGCATGCGCGAGAAAGTATCCCCCCATCGGAGTATCTGGGCGCCAGCTATTACGAGATCTGGACGCGGGCGCTGGAAGTGTTGCTGGAACGCCATGGTTTCGCATCCAAGGCCGAAATCGATGCGGGCCACAAGCAGATGGAGCCGGCTACGCCGAAGCGCATCCTGAGGGCGGACATGGTGCCCGGCGTGCTGGCCAAAGGCGGTCCCTGCGACCGGCCGGTCGGGACCGAGCCACGGTTCCAGCCGGGCGACCGGGTGCGGGCACGCAACTTCAACCCGGAGACCCACACGCGGCTGCCGCGTTATGCCCGCGCCAAAATCGGTTTCGTCGAGGCCGTGCAGGGTTCCTTTGTGTTTCCGGACGACAATGCGCATGGCAAGGGCGAGAACCCGCAATGGGTTTATACGATCGTGTTCGACGGCGCAGAAATTTGGGGCGAGGGCGCCGATCCGACGCTGACGCTCTCGATCGATGCCTGGGAGAGCTATCTTGAGCGCGTGTGAGACACCCTCGGCATTGGTGCAGTCGCCCGGATTGCCGAAGTCACCAGAGGGTGATCCGGTGTTTCCGGAGCCCTGGGCGGCGGAAGCCTTTGCGATGACCGTGCATCTGCACGAGCGCGGACTGTTCACCTGGAGCGAATGGGCCGAGGCGCTTTCGAGCGAGGTCCATAAGCCCGGCAGGGCCGAGGACGGCAGCGACTATTTCGACTGCTGGGCCGCGGCACTCTCCGGCCTGCTGGTGGGCAAAGGCGTGGCGGACGGCGAGACGATCCTGGCGCTGCAGCGGAGTTGGCAGCGGGCCGCCGAGGCGACGCCGCACGGCAGGCCCATCGAGTTGGCCAACGATCCGCAGCGGTAGGGAGATTCGGCGCAGACAGGGGTCGGAGGAGGGGCTTTCGAAAGGCCCCTTCGCGGTCAGGACGGAAACTGCCGGTAACATTCCTCGGCGATCCGGCGCAGCATGTCGCGGGAGATTTCGCCGGTGACCGCATAGCCGAGTTCGCCGTCGATCCAGTAGAAGGTCTCGACAGTGTTGGCGGAGGCGAAGCGGAAGCTGGTCGTGCGGTTTTCCTTGTTGCGGCCGACGAGCACGGTCAGGCGCTGGCCCGTCTGGTCCTCGTACATGAACATGGCGCCCGGCTTGCCGCCGACCGGTAGCAGGCGACCGCCGACCAGCTTGAAGCCCATCGTTTGCAGGTTCGGCACTTTGAGATTGGCGATCGACAGTCGCTTGCCAAGCCAGTTGGCGAGATGCGTCTCTTCGTTGGCGAACACTTCGACCGGATGGCGCACTTCGCTCGCATAAACGAGGAAGGCGTTGCGGGCCTCGCGGGGCAGGATTTCGGTATCAGCAAGCTGGATATCCGGGCTCTGGAACAGAATCGGGCCGTAATGGCCGCCCAGCGCGCCGGCTGCGAAGATCAGAACTGCGGCCGCAGCGAGCGCGAAGCGGCGGGACGGCCGGGTATGGGCGCGCGCCAGACCGCCGGTGAGAAGCTGGATATCGGTCGGTTTCGATCGTTCGTGTCCGGCGAAGGCGGCGTGCAATTCGTCGTTCTGCTCCTGCCAGTCGCTCACCATCTGCGCGGCCTCCGGGTTTTCGGCCAGAAAACTCTGCACGCGGGCACGGTCGGCCTCGTCGAGGAAGCCGTCGACATAGGCGTGCAGTTCCGCTTCGGTTACGGATCTGACTTCGGTCATCGTGGTCTCCGCAATGGTATGACGTTTTCCTCCCGCATTTTTTCCCGCAAGGCCTGGCGCGCCCGCGACAGGCGCGACATGACGGTGCCGACCGGAATTTCGAGCATGTCGGCGACTTCCTGATAGGCATAACCTTCGACGACCACCAGCATCAGCACCGCGCGCGCATCCTTCGGCAGCGTTTCCAGTGCCTGGACGAGGCGGTTCTTTTCCAAGGGATCGTCGGCGCTCGTGCTTGCAGCCACGGTCTCGGCCTCCTCGATGCCGACGGAGGGACGCCGCGCGACCGACCGGCGCGCGTTCAGATGAAGATTGGTCATGATCCTGTAGGTCCAGGACTTGAAATTCGAACCGCGCCATTGGGCACGGCTCAGTAGCGCCTTCTCGACGCAATCCTGCAGCAAGTCCTCGCTCTCCGTGTCCGAACGCGTCAGGCTACGCGAATAGCGCCTGAGGGTGGGCAGGAGCGCGAGGATCTGTGCCTCGAAGGAAAGCGGCGCGGGAGCCTGTGCCTCGCGCGCCGTTCCGGAGGTGGATTGATCAGGGTTTTGCGACATCCCACACGCCGTTCACGCCGTCACCGGTGGTGTCGCCTTCCTTGGTGTCCTTGACCCAGTAATAAAGCGGCATGCCATCCTTCGCCCACTGCTTGGCCCCGTCCTTGCGGGTCACGATGGAGTATGCACCATCAGCCTTCGCATCGGAAGCGGCCATGACCGGCGGCCAGTTGGTGGCGCACTTGTCGTAGCAGTTGGAGGTGCCGGGCTTGTCGTTCTTGAAGGTGTAGAGCGTCATGCCCTTTTCACCGGCCAAAACCTCGCCTTTGGTCGAGGTCTTGACGGTCTTGAAAGGACCGGCGGCAAAAGCGACCGAGGTCAGCGCTGCGAGCGCGAAAGGCACGAGAATGAAGGTTTTCATGGATCGTCTCCCTGGTTTTGAATGGCGGCCTCACATCGGCCACCTAAGTCAAGACACCGGCAGGGGCGGATTTATTCCGTCGATCGCCAAAGATTTTCGGAGATGATGATGCCTGTCTCTTGAGCCGGGTGTTCCGGGCGTCAGAACAGCGGGATATCCGGCTTCGTCAGCATCAGCCAGAAGATGGCGATGACCGCGAAGAAGGCCGGGAAGCCGCAGGCAAACCAGATTCGGTAGAGCCGGTACCATTCTGGCGGAAGCGGCGCGGAGTCTTCGCAGGCGATGCGGGCGATATCGCGCAGCTTGATCTGGATCCAGACGACCGGCAGCCAGAACAGTCCCGTCACCACGTAGAGAATGAGCGACAGGGCGACCCAGCCATCCGTCAGCGACCAGCCGATGCTTTTTGCCAGCAGGTAGCCGGTGACCGGCTGCAGGATAACGGCGGTGGCGGTGAAGACGGTATCCGCCAGCACGACGGTGCCGGCGGTGTGGGCGATCAGTTTCGGATCTTCCGTTCGCCGGGCGACGACCATGAAAAAGGCGATGCCGGCGCCGGTTCCGAGCAGCACCGTGGCGCCGATCACATGCAGGAGCCGCAGCAGGCTTTCGGCGTCCATCAGCGTTCGTCCAGAATGGCGAGGGAGACGAGGGTGAGGAAGATCGACGGCAGGACTTTCACGAGGGGACCAAGCGGATCGAGCCAGAGTTGCGGCGCGAGGATCGAGCCGCCTGCCAAGTAGGCGAGGCTGGTGAGGATCATCCCGAGCATTGCCTTGCGGGCATAGGGGCGGACGAGGACGGCGGACCCGAGCAGGATGTCGAGGAGACATGTCGCGACCGTTATCACGGTGGCGACGGAGGCCGGCACGATGGGCGAAAATTGGGCTGCCGCGGCGTTCAGGTCGAGGAGCGGGATGAGGCCGGACAACAGCCAGAACAGCGACAGCGTGAGGATGATGACCGGCTTCAGGAGATACAGCCGTGCGAACCAGAGGTCCTGGACGCCGCTCGGATGGGCGGCGAGGGTCTCTGCCGCGTCTGCCAGAACGAGGCCGCTAGGTTTCGGCCTCAGGCTCCTGACGCCTTCCGACATCACCGTCATCGCCGTCGAGCGAAGGGGCGAACGCCAGCCGAGTCGTCCGGCGAAATCGGCGGCCCAGGTGACGGGTTTCGCAAGCGCTGCTGGCAATGCGATGACGGTGGCTGTAGGCAGGCCGAGCCAGGTGCGATGAAGCTTCACGAGGTCGGACAACGTCAGGGTCTTGTCGGCGGCGAGATCGAGATCGCTGCCGGCCGGGATGGTGCCGTCGACAGCAAGGGAAACCGCGGCGGCGACATCGTCGAGCGAGACGGTTTCGACCAGGCTTTCCGTATGAATGAGCGGCAGCAGGCCGGGAAGGCTCGCGAGCGATCGCAGAAGAGCCGTGCCGCCATGGGCATTGCGGCCGATGACGAGCGCCGGCCGCAGAATGACGAAGGGCAGGCCGTTTTCCGCAAGCGCCTCGTCGGCACGGCGTTTGGTGGTGAGGAAGGGCAGGTCAGCGGCTGCGCCATCCGTGCGGGCGGAGATCTGCACGATAGATCTGCCACCGAGGGCCTTTGCCGCTTCGTAGAGCGCCAGCATGGCCTTTTCTTGGGTGGCCCTAAGATCATCCGAAAGACCGTCCTGGAGGGCACCAGCACAATTGACGATGACATCCTGATCCTCGATCAACGGACCCCATGCGGCGGCAGACAATTCCGTCAGATCGGCTTTTACCCATCTGGCCGCAGGCAATTTCAGACGGGCCTTGTCCGGGTTTCGCCCGAGGCCGGTTATCTGATGGCCATCGGCAGCGAGCCTTTGCAAGACCGCCGAGCCGATAAAGCCGGTTGCGCCGAGAATCAGGATCTTCATACGGCGATCATAGGAGGTGGCGATGAACATTGAACAGCGGCAATCCCGGCGACACGGCATGGATACACCGGGCCGTCAGCAGAACTCCTGATGAAGGAGAACACCGCTCATCCCGGCCTTTGATTCATCTTTCGTTCTTTTTCAGTTGCGCTTGGCTGCAGAATCCTGCCAAGTCCCGCCATGCAATTTGCACCGCAACAGGACGAGGCCCTCAAGGCCGTTTCACAATGGCTGAAAGAGGGGCGCAGCCAGGTCTTTCGGCTGTTCGGTTATGCGGGCACCGGCAAGACCACGCTTGCCAAACATTTCGCCGAAAATGTCGATGGCGAGGTGCTGTTCGCAGCCTTCACCGGCAAGGCGGCCCAGGTTCTGCGCTCGCGCGGTGCGCGGAACGCAAAAACCATCCACTCGCTGATCTACAGGCCGCGGGGCGAGGAGGCGGTCGAGGACGATGCCGGCAAGACCTCGATCTCGCCGATGTTCTCGATCAACCGGCAGAGCCCGGTCGCCAAGGCGGCGCTGATCATCATCGACGAATGTTCGATGGTGGACGAGGCGCTCGGCAAGGACCTGATGAGTTTCGGCACGCCGATCCTGGTGCTCGGCGATCCCGGCCAGTTGCCGCCGGTGACCGGCGGTGGGTTCTTCACCGAACAGGATCCGGATTACCTGCTGACGGATATCCATCGCCAGGCGCGCGACAACCCGATCATCAAGCTGGCGATGGATGTGCGCGAAGGCAAGGAGATCATGTATGGCGACTACGGTACCGCCAAGGTGATCTCCCGCAATGAGGTGACGCAGCCGCTGGTGATGGAGGCGGACCAGGTTCTGGTCGGCACCAACAAGACCCGCAAGCGCTACAATCAGCGGCTCCGGGAACTAAAAGGCTTTACGGCCGACTATCCGCAATCCGGCGACAAGCTTGTCTGCCTGCGCAACGACCCGGCGAAGGGCCTGCTCAACGGCTCGCTCTGGCAGGTGATGAGCTCGTCGCGCGAGACGGTGAAGCCCGGCATCAACCTGATGATCCGGCCGGAAGACGACGACATGGATCGTGGCGCCGCCAAGATCAAGCTTCTGAAACAGGCCTTCGAAGAGCAGGAAGGCGAAATTCCCTGGACGACCCGGAAACGTTACGACGAGTTCGATTACGGTTATGCGCTAACCGTTCATAAGGCTCAGGGGTCGCAATGGAACAATGTCGTGCTGTTCGATGAAAGCTGGGCTTTCCGGGATAGCCGGGAGCGCTGGCTTTATACTGCGATCACCCGCGCAGCCGAGACGCTGACCATCGTTCGCTGAGGCGGCTCCGGGGTCAGTTCGGCACGAAACCGAGCAGCATTGCCTTGGCGACCGCCTGAAAGCGGTTGGTGGCCTGGAATTTCTGGATGATGCCATCCTCCATCCGGCGCAGATCCTCGAATTCGAGATTGAGCGCGCGGGCAAGCCTTGGCGCCGAATAACCCTCCGCCATCAGTCCCAGGCACTGTTTCTCGATGTCGCTCAGCACTAGGGACATCGGCTTGGGGCTGGCAAGCGCCTGCTCTTCTTCCTCGGCCACCAGCAGGTTTTCGATCTGCTGCATCTGCCGGCGGATATTGGAAATGTCGGATGTGAGCTCCCGCTTGCGCCGGGCCAGCATGTTGTGGAACATCTCGTTGGCTTCCGTCTCCGACGTCGCGCCGGCAAGCTCTTCCATCAGTTCCTGAATGACCGCCACCGGAATGCCGATTTCGCGGCAGGCATTGATGACCGCCATGCGATGGATCTGGACCCTGTCATAGACCCGCATGCTGCCGGAGCGGCGGGCGGTGATCAGGCCCTTTTCCTCGTAGAAGTGAAGGGTGCGATGGGTGACGCCGAAGAGATCCGCCATTTCGGCGATCGCCACGGGCTGGCTAGGCATTTCAAACGGAAGGGAGACTTGGGGAAGAGGAGGGAAATAATGGGCTCGCGCCGGAGGCGCATTTTCGGTCATGGCCTGCATGGTATCGCTCCGCATCGAGTCCCCTTGCGCCTGAAGTCGGCGGTATGGTCGAATATGCACCTAAAGGTTGCGACATCGCGTCGGACCTCTCGGATGGAACCTCGGTACTGAAAATGCGGACCCGATTGAAATGAGTGGCAGAATTCGCTGCTCAAACCGTATTCCGCCGCCTTTTGGCCTGCCCGGCGAACTCTGTTAGATATAGATTAGCTAAAACTTTAGGAAATGGTAGCCCCTGCTGCCTCGTGAATTCTCGTCCATCAAAACTCTTTATAGGTGCATTTTTCTAAACCCGGTGGCATTGCGAAGGCGCATGGCCTAAAAGCGGATCGACCTTTCAAAACCGGGTATTGCCATGCCGACCAAGCTTTCCGTGAACCTCAATGCCATCGCCATGCTGCGCAACCGCCGCGATCTTCCCTGGCCGAGCGTCGAAGCGCTGGGGCGGATCGCGCTGCAGGCAGGTGCGGCCGGCCTGACGGTGCATCCGCGCCCCGACCAGCGCCATATCCGCTTCACCGATCTGCCCGTTCTTCGGGCGCTGATCGACGACGAATTCCCGGATGCCGAGTTCAATATCGAAGGATATCCGAGCGAGGATTTCCTGGCGCTGTGCGAGGCGACCCAGCCGGAGCAGGTGACCCTGGTGCCGGACGATCCGACCCAGGCGACCTCCGACCACGGGTTCGATTTCCGTGCCACGGGCGAGATGCTGAAGCCGATCGTGGCGCGGCTCAATAAGGGCGGCATGCGGGTGTCGCTATTTGCCGATGGCGACGGCGATGTCGAAGCGGTGAAGCTCGCCAGGGCGACGGGTGCCGACCGTATCGAACTCTATACCGGGCCCTATGGCGGCTGTTTCGACAATCCGGTGCTTGGGGCCGAAATCCTTGAAAAACTCGGGCGGACGGCGGATGCGGCACTTGCCGAAGGGCTCGGCGTCAATGGCGGTCACGACCTGACCGTCGCCAACCTGCCGGCATTGGTGAAGCGTATTCCGAAGATGGCGGAAGTCTCGATCGGCCACGGCCTGACGGCGGATGCGCTCGAATACGGCATGGCGGAAACCGTGCGCCGCTTCCGCCGCGCCTGCGGCCAGGTCGTCTAATTCGACGACAGTTTTGCCTCGCAGAGCTCGAGCTCCCAGGTCTGGCCGTTGCATTCCGGCCCGAACAGGTTGTGCTTTTCTTCCGCGACGAGCCTGAAACCGGCCGTTTGATAGATGCGGATTGCGGCGCTCAGGCAATCATTGGTCCAGAGCGACAGCTTTCTGTAACCGGCGAGCGTCGAGAACTTGATGCATTGTTCGACGAGCGTCCGGCCGAGGCCAAGGCCGCGGGCGGCGGGATCGAGGTAGAGAAGGCGCAGCTTGGCTGTGTCGCCGCCGCCATCCGCCACGACCACCGAGCCGACCCGCTTTCCGTCGCGTTCGGCGATCCAGCAGCGTTCGCGCTCAGGGTTGAAGCTGGCGATGAACTTGCCGGCGACCTCGGCGACCAACCCTTCGAACTTGTCGTTCCAGCCGTATTCCCGGGCATAAGCGACCGCCTGGGCTTCGACCAGCCAGCCCATGTCACCGACACGATGCGGACGGATGACGACCGGCGATGTAGGCGCGGTCGACTGCGGATCGAGAATGGCGCGGATCACCTGCATCGAGCCGATCAACCTTTCATGGCCGAACGTGTCCACCTCCCTGAGATCCTTGGCGATCTGCTGGCGGGAACGTTCGCCGAGTGTCTCGTATTCGGCCTGTCCTTTGCTGGTGACTACAAGGATCTGGCTGCGTTTGTCGTCGGGATCCGGCTCGGCGTCGATGAAGCCCGCCTCGCGGAATTTCTTCAGCAGCCGGCTGAGATAAGCGGGATCGAGGCCGAGATCGCGATTAAGCTCGGTCGCCGAAACCCGTTTGCGGGCGCCCATCTCGTAGAGGATGCGCGCTTCGGTCAGCGTGTAATCGGTGTCGAGATAGCCCTTGGCGAGAACGCCGAGCTTGTTGGTGTAGAAACGATTGAACGCCCGGACGGCATCGAGAACGGCAGGATCGGTCATCGACAGAGTCTCCTTTAGGGAGACTCTGTCAGATATTTGTTGGACTGAGTCAAATAAATTTACGCTGCGGCCTGTTTTGCCGCCGGCTGGCCAAGCGCGAAATCGACGGCTGCCTTGGCATGGATGGCGGTGGAATCGATGCCGGGCAGGGGCAGGCCTGCCGGATCGAGCAGAAGGCAGATTTCCGTGCAACCGAGGATGATGCTGTCGGCGCCTTCAGCCTTCGCCTTTTCGATCATGGCGATGGCCCGGGTGCGGGAGGTATCGAGAACCGTGCCGGCGCAGAGTTCGTTGAAGATGATGTTATGGATATCGGTACGATCGTCCGCATCCGGCACCATGACGTCGATACCGAGCGCCTTCATGTGATCGGTATAGAAGCCGTGCTCCATCGTGTAGCGTGTGGCGAGCAGGAGCGGGCGGTTCAGGCCGTGCGTTTTCAACGTCTTGGCGGTCTCGTCGATGATATGGATAAGGGGTATGTCGATCGCGGCCTGTACCTGCGGGGCGACGAGATGCATGGTGTTGGTGCAGATCAGGACGCATTCCGCGCCGGCCGCCTTCAGCCTGCGCGCGCTGCCCGCAAGATGCTCGGCCGCCAGATCCCAGCGGCCGGCCTTCTGCATGTCGACTATTTCCGCAAAGTTGACGGAATGGAGCAGGAGATCGGCCGACGCAAAACCACCGAGGCGTTCGCGCACCATCTCGTTGATCAGCCGATAATACACGGCAGTGCTTTCGAAACTCATCCCGCCAATCAAGCCGATTTTGCGCATTTTTTCTCCAAATGAGATGGAATTTGGCAACTCCATCTCATTTATCGCGAAATTCGGAGAACCGCAATCCGGCAAGGGGCTATGCGGCGAGGGCGGCCTTCTGGGTGTCGAAATAGGCGGCGAGGGTCTGCGGCTTCTGGCCGGTCAGCGTCTCGTAGTCGCTCGTCACCTGTTCGAAATTACCGGCGCGGATATTGGCATCCGCCGAGACCAGCATATTCGCGACAAAGGCGGGCAGGCCGGCGCCGGTAAGGCCCTGGGTCAGCTGCTCATCGGTGACATCAACGACATCCAGCGGCTTGCCGGTGGCCGCGGACGCGCGGGCGGCGATTTCTGCGGCCGTCAGGGTTTCCGAGCCGGTGAGGGTAAAGGTGCGGCTGCCGGCCGGCGGATTGGCAAGGGCTGCGGCTGCGGCACGGGCGCAGTCGTCGCGGCTGATCGTTGTGATCTTGCCGGTGCCCACGGACGTGTACCATTTGCCGACCTGAAGATTGTGCGGCATGCCCATCAGATAGTTGTCGTGATACCAGGAATTGCGCAGGATCGTGTAGGCGACGCCGCTCGCCTTGATGGCCTCTTCCGTGCCGAGATGATCCGGTGCGAAGGTGACCAGCGACTTGTCCGGGTTCGGCATGGACGTATAGATGATGTGTTTGACGCCGGCCTTTGCGGCGGCGGAAACGGCGTTCCTATGCTGCGTGATGCGCTTGCCGGGCGTTGCCAGTTCGTCGGTGGAAATGATCAGCACGCGGTCGACACCGGTGAATGCCTTCACGAGCCCGGCTTCGTCGTCGAAATCGGCTGCGCGGGTTTTCAGGCCGCTGGCGGCAAGGTCGGCGAGCTTGTTCGGATCACGGCTGGCAGCGACGATGTCGGCGGCAGCGACCTTGGATGTCTCCAGCAGGTGACGCAGCACTGCGCGGCCCAGATGGCCGGCGGCGCCGGTGACGAGAAGTTTGGTCATGCGGTTTCTTTCCTGGCAATGGCCGGCCTGTCGGCGCGGCGATTATTGTTGGTCTCAAAAAGAGACTAGCACTAGAATAGGAATTGACTTCGATCTGTAAAGGAGGCAGTTTCGAGGGAGATCGTTACTTCAAGGGAACCACCTCTATGGCCCTCAATGCAAGCCGTAAGCCGATGCTGGACGGCAAGGAATGCGATACGTCCGGATGGAACATGGATAATTGTCCGGTCCGGGACGTCATCGACCGGATCGCGGGCAAATGGTCGACGCTGCTTCTCGGGGCCTTGGCGCGCCAGCCTTACCGCTTCGGTGAGCTTCGCCGTCTGGTGCCGGATATTTCGCAGCGGATGCTGACCCAGACTTTGCGTGACCTGCAACGCGACGGTTATATCGAACGTGAGGTGTTTCCGACCAAGCCGCCGAGCGTCGAATACCGGATGACCGATCTCGGCCGCTCGCTCTTCGAGCCGCTTTCCAAGGTGCTGCAATGGGCGGAAGCCAATCATCCGTCGGTGAAAGCCGCGCGGGTGAAATACGACGAGAGCGAACTCGCCTGATCGAGCCCGCTATGGATCAAGGCCTGTCAGGCATATTGATTGCCGGAAGCTCGCATGTCGGCAAAACGACGCTGGCAAAACGCCTGGCTGCGGCGCTCAACTTGAACATGGTATCGACCGATAGTCTCGGGCGGCATCCGGGGCGGCCGTGGCCGAGCGTCCGTCCACCTGTGGCCGAGTATTATAGGCGCCTTTCGCCGGAGACGATCTACTGGTTCCTGAAGGTGCATCACGAAAACATGTGGCCCGGCCTGAAGCGAATGATCGACGGCGAGATAGAGGCTCGAAAACCATTTGTGCTGGAAGGATCGGCACTGCGGCCTGAATTCATCGCGCCGCTCGTTTCGGAGGCGCTTGTCGGGATATGTCTTCATGCCGATGCAGATTTCCTACGGGAGAGAATGCGAGCCGAGGCGGGATATCTGCAGGCCGGGGAGGGCGACCGGGATATGTTCGACGCGTTTATCGAGCGTTCCCTTCACGACAATGCGGAAATGCACAAAGCGGCTCGGGAAAATGGGCTGAGGATCGTTGATGCGGCTGACCCGCATACCGTGAATAATCTTTTCGACGAATTGGTGCGGCGCGGGCCGTCTTTGAGTTCGGCCGGAGGTTAGGCTTTGCGGTCAGTACACCGTAGGCTGGCAGGGCGGCCCGGAAGCCGCCCTGTGTTTGTTGGCGCGGTGGTGGTCAAGCCGCCAGCGAGGCGATGTCGATGACGAAGCGGTAGCGCACGTCGCTCTTGATGACGCGTTCGTAGGCTTCGTTGATATCCTGGATGTTGATCTTCTCGATCTCGGACGTGATGCCGTGCTCGCCGCAGAAATCCAGCATTTCCTGGGTTTCCTTGATCGAGCCGATCATCGAGCCGGAGAGGCTCTTGCGGCCGCCGATAACCGAGAAAGCATGGACCGGAACCGCATGTTCCGGGACGCCGACCAGCACCATGGAGCCGTCGAACTTCAGGAGGCCGAGATAGGCGTTCCAGTCGATCGTCGTGCCGACAGTGCAGATGATCAGGTCAAATGTGCCGGCGAGCTTGGTGAAGGTCTCGGCGTCGCTGGTGGCGTAATAGTCCTTGGCGCCGAGCCTCAGTCCGTCTTCCTTTTTCGACAGCGTCTGGCTGAGTACGGTGATATCGGCCCCCATGGCCGCGCCGAGCTTGACGCCCATATGGCCGAGGCCACCCATGCCGACGATCGCGACCTTCATGCCGGGACCGGCCTTCCAGTGGCGTAGCGGCGAGTAGAGCGTGATACCGGCGCAAAGCAGCGGGGCGCCGGCGTCGAGCGGAATATTGTCCGGGAAGGAGAGGACGTAACCTTCCTTGACGACGATCTGGTCCGAATAACCACCGTAGGTCGGCGTCGTGCCATCGGCCTCGACGTCGTTATAGGTCTGAGTGAGGCCCGGCAGGAAATGTTCGTAGTCGAGATCGCGGGTAGCGCAGCCGATGCAGGAATTCACGAAGCAGCCGACACCGACACGGTCGCCAACCTTGAACTTGGTGACACCAGAGCCAATGGCCGAAACGACGCCGGCCACTTCATGGCCCGGCACCATCGGAAAGCGGGAATTGCCCCATTCGTTGCGGGCCTGGTGGATGTCCGAATGGCAGACGCCGCAATACTGCACCGAGATGACGACGTCGTCGTCATTGGGTTCGCGGCGCTCGAAGGTGAAAGGCGTCAATGGTTTCGACGCGTCGGTCGCGGCATAGCCTTTTGCGATAGCCATGGGAGCTCCATTCATCTGTTGGGTTGGGAGGGAATTGGACGGGCGGACTATGCCCCCGGGCATGGCAACAGCGTTAGAGCGATCCTGCGAGCTTTTTGCACGATCCTGCAAATGTGATCGCCCGCCTGTTGGTTTCAGGCGCAAGTCGGCATAGGAAAAGCAGTCACCTGCTCATTCCGGAGGCTCCATGACACTGCCCTTCAATCCCTATCACGAGGCAGCCACGATTGCCGCGCGGCACGTTCAAAAGGATGGGGAAGTGTTCACCGCCGTTGGAAATCTGATGCTCAGCCGGCGGACGGTCCCAACCGCACCGCTCTATATGGACTACCGGCCCTGCCTCGGTTTGGTCCTGCAAGGCACTAAGAGCGTCAAGCTGGGGGACGAGATGATTGCCTACGGCGTCGGCGATTATCTTCTCACCTCGATCGAATTGCCGGTGACCTCGCGCGTCACGGTCGCAAGCCCGGACGTGCCGCACTTATGTTTCGCCCTTGCCATCGATACGGACCGCCTGTCCGCGCTGCTGGAGCGGGTCGACGTTCCACGGCCTGGTTCCGACACGGATGCCATGCGCGGCATCGTCTCCAATGTCGCGCCTCCGGAATTGCTCGATGCAGCCACGCGGCTGCTTCGCCTCCTGGACCGGCCGGCTGACATAGCGGCCATGGCGCCGCTCATCGAGCAGGAAATCCTCTATCGCGTGCTTTGCGGTCCCGACGGCGCAAGGCTTGTTCATATCGCGACCGCCGAAAGCCGCAGCAACCGCATCGCCCGCGCTGTCGCCTGGCTGCGCGCCAATTTCCACCGCACGCTGCGGATCGAGGACCTGGCGGACCATGTGGGCATGAGCCCGTCTTCGCTGCACCACCATTTCAAGTCGGTGACCGCGATGACGCCGGTGCAGTTCCAGAAGAAGCTGCGCCTGCACGAGGCGCGGCGGCTGATGCTGCTGGAGGGGCTCGATGTCGGCAGCGCCGGCCACCGGGTCGGCTACCAGAGCCCGTCGCAGTTCAGCCGCGAATACAGCCGGCTCTACGGCGTGTCACCGCTGCGTGACGTGGGTGCTATCCTGGCTGCCGCGGAATAGCGAGGCTTAAAACCCTCGTGAATCGGCCGGGAAATTTCAGCGCATTGTCGTTGCGGCAGCTCGAAGAACGGACTTGACGGCCGCGGCGGATGCTTTATACGAGCAGAACCGTACCGTACGGTACGCAAAAGGATTTAAAACCGTGAGAGCCGATACCTCCGACATGCCCGAGTTTTCGCCGCGCCAGAACGCCGTTCTGGAACAGGCGCTTCGGCTGCTCGTGGAAGGCGGCGAGAAGGCGCTGACGACTTCTGGTCTTGCCCGCGCCGCCAATTGCTCCAAGGAAAGCCTCTACAAGTGGTTTGGCGACCGCGAAGGCCTGCTGGCGGCGATGATTGCCCATCAGGCGAGCAAGGTGCGCACCTTCGAGCGTTCGGGCGAACGGCTGACCGACGATCTCCTGCGTGATCATCTCGAACTTTTTGCCCGCGATCTGCTGGTGGTTCTGGCCGGCGACGTTTCGCTGGCGCTGAACCGGCTGGCGATCGGCCAGGCGACCCGGGAAGGGTCGAAGCTCGGGAAGCTTCTGCTCGAACACGGCCGCCGGCAGATCGACCGCCGTGCCATGGCGCTGATCGACCAGGGGAAAAGGGCAGGGCTGCTGCGTTTCGACAATGCGGATGCCGCCTATCACACGCTTTACGGCCTGATCGTTTCCGACCTGCATGTGCGCATGCTGCTCGGCGAACCCGGCCTCAAGGACAATGCGCGCCAGGCGGAGAGGGCGGTCGGTTCGTTCCTCACGCTGCACGGCACGCAGAAACAATCGGCAGACGTGCTCGGCGTCTCCGCTGGACGATAATAATCATCAACAGACCTCACGCATAGGGAAGGAAAAAACGATGCGCGTTTATTATGATCGGGATGCCGATATCAACCTCATCAAGTCCAAGAACGTTGCCATCATCGGTTACGGTAGCCAGGGTCGTGCGCATGCGCTGAACCTCAAGGACTCGGGCGCCAAGAACGTCGTGATCGCGCTGAAGGCCGGTTCCGGGACCATCAAGAAGGCCGAAGCCGACGGCTTCAAGGTGATGACCGTTGCCGAGGCCGCCAAGTGGGCCGACCTGATGATGATGGCGACCCCGGACGAACTCCAGGCCGACATCTACAAGGCCGAAATTGCCGGCAACATCCGCGACGGCGCAGCGATTGCCTTCGCACACGGCCTCAACATCCATTTCGGCCTGATCGAGCCGAAGACCTCGGTCGACGTCGTCATGATCGCGCCGAAGGGTCCGGGCCATACGGTTCGCGGCGAATACCAGAAGGGGGGCGGCGTTCCCTGCCTCGTTGCCGTTCACCAGAACGCTTCCGGCAACGCGCTTGAACTCGCTCTCTCCTACGCCTGCGGCGTCGGCGGCGGCCGTTCGGGCATCATCGAAACCAACTTCCGCGAAGAATGCGAAACCGATCTCTTCGGCGAACAGGTCGTTCTCTGCGGCGGTCTCGTCGAGCTCATCCGTGCCGGTTTCGAAACCCTGACCGAAGCCGGCTACGCGCCGGAAATGGCCTATTTCGAATGCCTGCACGAAGTGAAGCTGATCGTCGACCTGATCTATGAAGGCGGCATCGCCAACATGAACTATTCGATCTCCAACACGGCCGAGTGGGGCGAATACGTCACTGGTCCGCGCATCATCACCGAAGAAACCAAGGCCGAGATGAAGCGCGTCCTCAAGGACATTCAGACTGGCAAGTTCACTTCGGACTGGATGCAGGAATACCGTGCGGGCGGCTCGCGCTTCAAGGGCATCCGCCGCATGAACGACAGCCACCAGATCGAGGAAGTCGGCGCCAAGCTGCGCGGCATGATGCCTTGGATCGGCAAGAACAAGCTGGTCGACAAGAGCGTCAACTAAGACGAATGAGCCGGGGCGGAATCAGGTTTCCGCCCCGGATTTTGGAATATAGGTGACATGCGGCAGGTTTTCGAAATGCCGGTCGCAGGTCAGCAGATCGGCGTCAAGGAGCCTTGCTGTCGCGTAGATGATGGCGTCTGCGGTCGAGAGCTTGAAACGGAGGGAAGCTTCGGCGGCATCCCAAGCTACCTCGGTGCCTAGTTCAACGACGATACATTCGGTCGTATAGGACATGAAGCGTTCGGCGGATTCCTCGCCCCTCTCCCTTATCAACCATTTGCACATTTCCATCTGAACGATCGTCGGGACGATCAATTCGTGCGGTTCAGGTATCTCGCCCGCCAGGCGTGAAGCCAGGGGACTGTCGACCAGCCACTCGATCCATGCCGAACTGTCGATGACGCGCATCAGTAACGATCGTCCCTGTCCCGATAATTGCTCGTGTCGGCGCCTTTTGCTATTCCTCTCAGCTCGTCTCGTGTCGGTACCGGGACGAGAACGACGCTCTTGCCCTTAGGGATGAAGGCAAATTGCTGCCCAGCTTGCCAATTATGCTTTTCGCGAATCTCTTTGGGTATCGAGATCTGGAATTTGGAGGACAAAGTCGCCGTCGTCATGATCTTACCTTCTGCGGATCGATAGACTATGCGTAAGATAGTGTCATTGCGGGCAAAATCAAAGGCCAAAAAACTGCAGCAACCTAATAGGTCAGCCTTGCTGACCTATCGATCTTTGTGTAAAGATCGGACATAGAAAATTGAAATAAGAGGAAACATCCCGTGCTTGATTGGGAACAAATCTTTGCGACGCGCTCCAGCCGCATGCGCGCCTCTGAAATCCGCGAGCTGCTGAAGCTGCTCGACCAGCCCGATATCATCTCTTTCGCAGGCGGCATTCCGGATCCGGCGCTGTTTCCGGATGTGGCATTCAAAGAGGCCTATTCGGACATTTTTTCGAGTGCGCAAGTCGGGTCGGCGCTGCAGTACTCGGTCAGCGAAGGCTATAAGCCGCTGCGCGAATGGATCGCCCGCGATGTCGCCAGGATCGGTATCGACTGCACGCCCGACAACGTCTTCATAACGTCGGGATCGCAGCAGGCGCTCGACTATCTCGGTAAGCTGTTCCTGTCGCCAAACGACACGGCACTCGTGACCTGGCCGACTTATCTCGGCGCACTTTCGGCCTTCAATGCCTATGAGCCGAATTACGACCAGCTTTCGCTGAACGGCAACCGCACCCCGGAAGCCTATCGCGACACCGCGGCCAAAACCGGCGGCGCCGTCAAGTTCGCCTATCTGTCTGCCGATTTTTCCAACCCGACCGGCGAGACGATCGACCTGGCGGCCCGCGAAAGGCTGCTGGCGCTTGCCGACGAACTCGATATTGCGATCCTCGAGGACGCCGCCTACCAGCACTTGCGGTATGACGGTGAGGCCATTCCTCCAATCATGGCACTCGACATCGCCCGCCGGGGCGGCATCGAAAACACTCGCACGATCTACAGCGGCAGCTTCTCGAAGACGCTGGCGCCGGGCCTGCGCGTCGGTTTCGTCGTCGCGGCGATGCCGGTTATTCGCAAGCTGGTGCTGATGAAGCAGGCGGCCGACCTGCATTCTTCGACGATCAACCAGATCGCCATCGAGCACGTCGCCTCGCGCGGTTTCGACGCCCAGGTCGCCAAGATCAGAGCCGTCTACAGCAAGCGCCGCGATGCCATGCTGGCAGCACTCGACAAATACATGCCGAAGACCGCCACCTGGACGCGTCCGGAAGGCGGCATGTTCGTTTGGGTGACCTTGCCGGAAGGCATGGACGGCGCCGAGTTGCTGGCGAAATCGATCGCCACGGAAAAGGTCGCCTTCGTGCCAGGCAAGGCCTTTTATGCGGACGGCAGCAATGCCAATACACTACGCATGAGCTTCTCCTGCGCCGACGAGGCGATGATCGACGAGGGTATCAAGCGGCTCGGCCGCCTGATCTCCAGCGCAATCCGCGCCGCTGCCTGATCTATCAAAACATTCGAGCATAAAAAAGCCTGCCGCAGAACGGCAGGCTTTTTTGTTTGCCGGACCTCTGCCTGTTCGGCTGTCCGTCAGTCGGCGGCCAGGACGATAAGCATGTCGCTGTCGGCATAGGTGGTCATTTCGGTGCGGGGCGGATTGACGACCACGCCGCCGAGGTTTCTGGCATCGGCATCGCCCGGCCGCTGGCGGCGGTGACCGATGGCGATTTCGCCGCGGCGAAGGGCTGCGAGCGCCACGGTGAAGAAGTTCACCGGCTTCGAGATGTCGACATAGTCGCCCATCGGCCGCATGTAGATTTCGGAACCGGCCTCATCCAGAAGCTCGTCGAAGATCGCCGCCATCGATTCGTTTTCGGATGCCTGGGCGAGCATCAAGCTGACCAGCTTGTTGCTGACGACGAAATCCTCGGCGCGGGTGACCTCCGCAAGCTCGCGGTTACGCACGTCGATCATTTCGCTGACGACGCTGATGTGCTTGCCAGCCGTCTCGCCGATCTTGCGAAGCTGCAGCAGGGTGATCAGCGTGCGCGTGTCGGCCGATTGGGCCATCATGCTGTCGCTGTAGCCGAGAACAAGGACGTGGTCGTAGGACGGGATGTCGAGCGCGTCGAGCGCCGGGCGGCTGCTGGTGTCGATCACCCGGTGATCGACGGCAAGCACGGACCTGTCGAGGTTCAGTGAAGCGACTTCCCCTTCGAATTCCGGCGTGTCGGCAGCAATCGTCAGCCGCGAACCGGGCGCCACATAGCGGGCAAGTTCGGTCGCGATGATCGGTCCGCGGCGATTCCAGCCGAGGATCAGCGTGCGCTCCGCGGTCTTGACTCGCTTGACGATCGTCTTGATGGCATTCTTGTCGATACCCATGTCGCCGGACCAGGTTTTGATCGCACCATCGTCTTCGGCGATGATGACCGCGCGATCACCGGCGGCGATCACCTGGTTGGGATTGGGGTTGAGATGAATGGCGCCGTCCTTGTCGCAGAGACCGATCAGGGTGCTCTTGTCGTAGGCCAGCACCGCATTGCCGAAGGATTTTCCGACGAGGTCGGGCTGTTCGAGCGTGTAGATCTCGCAGCCGTCGAAATCGAGCAGTTCGGAATAGACCGCACTCAGGCCTGCCTGACGGCTGGTATGAACGACGATGCGGGCGATCAGGTCGTCGGCGAGCACCAGCTGCATTTCGCCGCCGCCGACGATCCTTGCCACTTCGGCATTGTCGGCATCGCGAATTTCGGCGGCAATCATGTATTTTTCTGTCCGCCGGTTCGGATCGTTGACCAGCGCTAGCACGGTCTTGATCACCTGCGGGTCCGCATCCTCGCCTTCCGGGGAGAGAACGATGATCGACCGCGAGGTTTGCGGATTGACGATGCCGAGATCGTAGAGATCGGTCGGATCGCCGCTGCGGCAGATGATCTTGGTGTTCTTGCGATCGACGACTTTGGTGGCGATCTCGTCTTCCATCTCCACCTTGTCCTTGTTCGCCATGATGACGATGCGAGGGGTGCGGCGGCTCTGGTTGGCGATGACGAGTTCCGAGATGACGTCGAAGATCGAGGGCGACCAGTTGAGGATGATCGTATGCTCGGTCTCGAGCACGCGCGAACGGCCCTTGCGCAGGTCGTCGAGCTTGTCTTCCAGGCCGGACGAGATGACGCCGATGAGTGCCGAAAAGACAAAGATGCCGGCGATCGTAACCAGCAGCATGATGATGCGGAAGCTCCAACCCTGGTCGGCGCCCATGGTGCCGGCATCGAAGGTGCGCATCAGCGATTCCCACGTGCCTTCGACGAAGCCCAGCGGCTCGGCACCTTCCGGCGCAATGCCGGTTACGGCGAGAATAGCGCCGGCGATCATGATCACCACCAGCGATATCAGCGCCAGCCAGCCGATCAGCGCGATCGCGCCGCCCGCCATGCTCTTGTCGAACCCATAGCGCAGCTGCGCGCCCCAGTTTGCTCGGCTTTTCATCTTGTGTCCCCGAAATATACCCTGGTGGACGAGATGGCAGGATTAGGTTGCGAAACAATTGAAGGCCCGCGTTTTGCGCCGTCGTTGTGCGGGAATGATCTGAGCACAGTAAATTTAGTCTTCGAATCTTGTAAGCCGCTGGTAAAACACGCCGCAAGATCGGCGTTGCTCCACAGCCTGTCACATGGCTGTCAAGCAGGAATGCTTATCGTCCGCACCTTATGTTCGAACAGGGACGCTCCGATGAAGAACCTTCTTTCCGCTTTCACCGCCCTCGTGGCTTTTGGCATGATTGCCGGCGCCGCCGAGGCCGCCGATCTGGTGCTTTATACCAGCCAGCCGAATGAAGACGCGCAGGCGACCGTCGATGGTTTTAAGGCTGCCAATCCGGGCCTCGACGTGCAGTGGGTGCGCGACGGGACGCCGCAGATCATGGCGAAGCTCAATGCCGAGATCCAGGCCGGCAATCCGGCAGCCGACGTCCTGCTGATCGCCGACACGGTGACGCTGGAGCGGATGAAGCAAGCCGGCCAACTGATGGCCTACAAGTCGCCGGAAGCTGCCAATTACGACAAGACACTCTACGACGCCGACGGCTTCTACCATTCGACCAAGCTGATCACCACCGGCATCATCTACAACACCCAGGCCGCGATGAAGCCGACCAGTTGGGCAGACCTTGCCAAGCCGGAGGCCAAGGGCCTCGTGACGATGCCGAGCCCGCTCGCTTCGGGTGCAGCCCTCATCCACGCACAGACGCTCGCCGGCGTGTCCGGCCTTGGCTGGGACTATTACAAGAACCTCAAGGCAAACGGCGCGATTGCCGCCGGCGGCAACGGCGCGATCCTGAAGTCCGTCGCTTCGGGCGAGAAGGCCTATGGCTTCGTGGTCGATTACCTGCCGATCCGCGAAAAGGCGAAGGGCGCTCCCGTCGAGTTCGTGTTCCCGAAGGAAGGCGTGTCTGCCGTGACCGAGCCGGCAGCGATCCTTTCCTCCACCAAGCATGCGGACAATGCCAAGAAGTTCATCGACTACGTGCTCTCCCAGAAGGGCCAGGAAGGTTTCCTGAAGCTCGGCTACATTCCGGCACGCAACGGCATGGCCGTACCGCCCGGTTTCCCGGCTCGCGAGACGATCAAGGTTCTGCCGATCAATGCCCCCGAGGCGCTCAAGAACTCCGAGAAGGACGTCAAGGGTTTCGCGGATATTTTCGGCATCAAAGGCTGATATAAGCGCCTCATGAGACAAACCCGAAATCGGGGAAACGGCCAGCCACGCTGGCTGTTTCCCTTTGTCATAACCGTGATCTTCTGCCTGAGCGTGCTGCCGCTCGGCCGGCTTGCCGCAACCGGTATCATGTCAGCCTTCCACGGCGGGGCGAGCGAGTTGCTGTCCGATCCGGGCCTGTGGCGGTCGGTCTATGATACGTTGTCGACCTCCTTTTTCGGCATGATCGCGGCCGTGGTCCTCGGTGGTGGGTTTGCGCTGCTGCTGACGCTATTCGACATCCGCGGCAAGGCTCTTCTCGGTTTCCTGTTCATGCTGCCGACGATGATCCCGCCGCAGGTGACGGCGCTGTCCTGGATTGGCATGACCGGGCCTTCGAGCGCGCTGCTGAAGGCGATCGGGCTGGCGCCGCCGCTCGGGTCGCCGCAGCCGCTCTATTCGATCGGCGGCATCGCGCTGCTCTACGGCGTGCAGAATGCGGCGCTCGTCTACCTGTCGCTCCGGGCCGGGCTTCTGGCGCTGCCGCGCGACGCGGTCGAGGCGGCGAGGCTTTCCGGCGCATCGTCCTTTCAGGTCTTGAAGGACGTCATCTTGCCCTTGTCACTGCCGGGTTTTGCAGCGGGCGCGGCCATCGCTTTCGTCTCCTGCGTCGGCAATTTCGGCATTCCGGCGATCCTCGGCATTCCCGCCGGAATCTACACGTTGCCGACCCTGATCTATTCAAAATTCGCCGCTTTCGGTCCTCGCACGTTCGCGGATATCTCCGTCCTGTCCGCCTTGATCGCCATCCTGTCGGTCGTCGGATTGATGGTCGAGGCACGGGTACTGCGCGGCCGAGACTATCGCGTCATCGGCCTGTCGGGACAGGTCGCGGTGTTCCGGCTCGGCGCCTGGCGCTGGCTTGCCGAACTGCTGCTGTGGCTGACGATCTTCCTGATCCTCGCCATGCCGCTGATCGCGCTTGTCGCAAGTTCGCTGGCACCGGCCTATGGCGTGCCGCTCAGCCCCGCGACCGTCACCATCAAGGCCTATGAGGAAATCCTCGTGCGCCAGGCGGCGACGCGCATCGCGTTCACCAATTCCCTCTCGCTCTCGCTTGCCACCGCCTTCGGTCTCCTAGTGGTGACGGTGCTGACTGGCTATTTTTTGGTGCGCAGCAAGAGCCGCTTTGTCGGGCTTATTTCGGCGCTTGCGGAAATTCCCTACGCGCTGCCGGGCATCGTGCTGGCGGTCGCCTTCATACTGCTGTTCGCGGCACCCATTCCGGTGATTGGCATCTCGAT
The DNA here is from genome assembly GCF_000731315.1 of Neorhizobium galegae bv. orientalis str. HAMBI 540. Lineage (NCBI taxonomy): Bacteria > Pseudomonadati > Pseudomonadota > Alphaproteobacteria > Hyphomicrobiales > Rhizobiaceae > Neorhizobium > Neorhizobium galegae. The sequence goes on along the minus strand of NZ_HG938353.1, from coordinate 2,055,148 downwards.
CTACGGGACGATTTGGATCATCCTGATTGCCTATTTTTCGAGTTTCTTCGCGGTCAGCCTCAAACCCGTCGTCAGTGCCTTCCGACAACTCGATCCTTCGCTGGAGGAGGCGGCTCGGCTTTCCGGCGCGGGTTTTACGCGCCGGTTGGCCGATATTCTCGTGCCGCTGGTTGCGCCGGCTGCCGGCGCTTCGGTGATCCTCGTGTTCCTGATCGCCTGCAACGAACTGACGGTCTCGGCACTCCTCTGGTCGGCAGGCACGCAGACGCTTGGCGTGCTGATCTACAATCTCGATGACAGCGGCAGCTTCAACATCGCCGCCGCACTTTCGGTCCTCGTGGTCATCATGGTGATCGCGATGATGGTGGTGCTGGAACTGATGGCGAAACGGCTGCCGAAAGGTGTGGTACCGTGGCGAAGCTGATCCTCAACCGCCTCTCCAAGACGTTCGACCTGGGTGGGCGGGCGGCCGTCAACGACGTATCGCTGACGGTGCGGGAAGGGGGCTTCCTGGCGCTGCTGGGACCTTCCGGCTGCGGCAAGACGACGGTACTTCGGATGATCGCCGGCTTCGAACAGCCGAGCGACGGTTCGATCCTGCTCGGCGAGCGGGTGTTGGCGGATGCGGGTGAGATGGTGCCGCCGGAACATCGCAACATGGCGATGGTTTTCCAGTCCTATGGGCTCTGGCCGCATATGAGCGTGGCGGAGAATGTCGGTTATCCGTTGAAGGTGCGCGGCATTTCCGGCGAGAAGCGCGACCGCAAGGTCAGGGAAGCGCTCGCCGCCGTCCATCTCGAAACCTATGCGGACCGACGCCCGGCGGATCTTTCCGGCGGCCAGCGGCAGCGCGTGGCGCTCGCCCGCTGCCTCGTCACCGAACCTGACGTCGTGCTGCTCGACGAGCCGCTTGCCAATCTCGACCGGCATTTGCGCCAGGAAATGGAAGAGACGTTTCGCGAGTTTCATGCTCGGTCCGGCGCAACGATGATCTATGTCACCCACGACCAGGCGGAAGCGATGGCGCTAGCGACCGACGTTGCCGTGATGTCCGAGGGCCGGCTGCTGCAGGTGGCGACGCCCGAGGAAATTTATGCGCGGCCGGAGGGCCGGTTGGTAGGTGGCCTCGTGGGGCAGGGGGCGATCCTCTCGCTACCGCCACCGTTCGGTGACAGGCGGCTTTTCGACTGGCCCGCCATGCAGGAGATCCTCGCCGGACTGGCACAGGAACCGCGTGCCGATATCCTCGTCCGTCCGCAGGACGTCGAAATTGCGGCGGAAGGACAGGTGGCCACGGTTCTTTCGGTGCTGTTCGAAGGGGAGCGCTATGCGCTGCGCCTTGCCCTACCGGACGGACAGGCACTGCGCGCCTTCAGCCGCCAGCCGGTCAAGGTCGGCGATGGTTTGTCGATCGTGATCCGCGCGGCCTGGAGATTGTAGCCAAGCGTCGCCATGGTTATGGTGTTGGCAAGAAAAGGAATCCCTCTCATGTCACTGCGTCTCGGCACCTTCAACATTGAAAATCTGATGACGCGCTTCGATTTCTCCGGCTGGCGCAACCAGCTTCGGCAGGACCGGGTGCTGCGGCTCTACGACGTGCAGGACAAGGCCGTCTACCAGCAGCTCGAGCAGGCCCGGATGATCGCCGAGACGGACGACACGCGGCAGCTTTCGGCGCTGGCGATCGTCGACGCGGATGCCGACATCCTCTGCCTTCAGGAGGTCGACAGCATGCCGGCTCTGCAGGCCTTCGAATATGGCTATCTCTACCGCATGGTCGGCAACGGCTACCGCCAGAAATATCTGGTTGAGGGCAATGATTCGCGCGGCATCGACGTCGCTGTGCTGATGCGTGAGGAGACCCGCAGCGGCGAGAAGATCGAGGTGCAGGACGTGCGCAGTCACGCGATGCTGACCTATCAGGATCTCGGCCTTTTCAACGACGAACTGGCGCTCAGCAACCAGGCGCATGACAAGATATTCAAGCGCGACTGCCTGGAATTGGAGCTGACGATCGGGGGCAAGCCTTTCTCGCTGTTCGTCGTGCATTTCAAATCCATGGGCAATGCCCGCGACGGCCAGGACGGCCGCACGGGCACGATGGCGATCCGCGTGGCGGAGGCGAAAGCGGTGCGCCAGCTCGTCGAGCGCCGTTTCGGTAAGGGCCGAACGGCGGACAAGAACTTCGCCATCTGCGGCGACATGAACGATTATCAGGAAAAGGTGCAGGTGATCGGCACCCGCCGCGAAGGTTATCGCTTTGAACCACGGCGCGAGGAGGTCAGTGCACTGAATGTCTTCACCGACGACAGCTTCGTGGTGAACCCGAGTACGCGCCGCGACGTGATGGATCGCTGGACGCTCTATCATGCACGCGGTCCGGAGGAGCAGCATCTCTGCCAGCTCGACTATATCTGGCTGTCGCCGGCGCTCGCCGAGCACAACGCCGACAGCGTGCCGGAGATCATCCGCGGTGGCCAACCCTATCGCACCGTCTTTCCGCCCGGACAGGAAGTGGAACGGTTTCCGCGCATCGGCTGGGACCGGCCGAAGGCATCGGACCACTGTCCCGTCGTGATGTCGCTGGAGCTTCGATGACCATCCAGACGATCAGCGACTGGCCGCCTGAAAATACCGTCTTCGAAGTCGAGGCTTTCGATCTTTCGGTCCTGCCCGGAGCGCATCCCATCTACGTCGCGCACCGGAACGATATCGAGGAGAACTGGGCGCGGGAATCAGCGGCCAATCCGCATCTCTTCAATGGCCAGATGGTGCTGCAGAACAGGCTTTCGTTTCGCGACGGCGTGATCATCGGCGAAGCGCATGTCATCCCCTATTCGACGCTCTTGTGGTGGCGGAAACAGCCTGATCCCGCCGGCGCCTTCCATCTCTTCGGCTTTGCCGTGCCCGTTTCGTCCGACGGGGCGATCATCGCCGTCCGGATGAGCGAAAGGACCGCCAATCCGGGCCAGGTCTATTGCGCTGCCGGTTCGCTCGATCTTCTGGACATCGTCGAGGGCAAGCTCGATCTCGAGGCCAATATGCGCCGCGAAGTGCGGGAGGAAACCGGCCTCGATCTCGTCGAGGCGAGGGCAGACCGGCAGCTCTTCGCCAGCTACAGCGGGCACCGGGTCGTCGGTTTCCGCTTCTATCGCTTCGATCTTACGGCGCAGGAGATGCTGGCACGCATCGCCGAGCATATGGTGCATGACGAGGAAAAGGAGATTGCCGGAGCCGTGGCGATCCGCTCGGCCGATCGCGGTGCGCATCCCTACAGCCCGTTGATGTTCCCGATTCTCGACCTGTTTTTCGGTCATTCGAAGGACTGAACAGGGTTGCTTTGAGCCGACCGGTCGGGCAGTTTGGCGCCATCGAAACACGAGGAGGTGTGGTTGGCCCGTCGCTACAGCATCTATGATGTCTTCACCGATAGACGACTTGCCGGCAATCCGCTGGCGGTAATCGTCGATGGAGACGACCTTGCCGACGAGACAATGCAGGCGATTGCCAGGGAGATGAATCTCTCCGAGACGGTGTTCGTCCAGTCTTCCGCGAATGCCGCCTATGCAGCCCGTCTGCGCATCTTCACGCCGGGCCGCGAATTGCCTTTCGCCGGGCATCCGACCGTCGGAACGGCGGTGGCGCTCGCCGAACTCAATCACGGGTCTGGTGGGCAGCTCGACATGGACCTTGTCTGCGTGCTGGAGGAAAATGTCGGCCCGGTGCGCTGCGCCGTGCGGTTTCGTGCCGGCGAGGCGGGGTTTGCCGAATTCGACCTGCCGCGAAAGCCGGTGCGGATCGAGCTTCCGCTCGACCGACAGGGGCTCGCCGATGCGCTCAGCGTCAAATCGACGGATATCGGTTTCGAGAACCATGTCGCCTCCATCTGGAGCGCCGGCGTGCCTTTCCTGATGATCCCGCTGCACAATCTGGCGACGGCCCAGAATCTCGAATTCGACACGGCCTTGTGGGAAAAGGCGGCGCCGTTCGTCGAGGGCTCGCTTGCGTCGGCCTATGTCTATTGCCGCAGCGGCGTAAATCATCAGGCGAAGTTCCACGCCCGGATGTTCTCGCCCGACATGGGGATTTCCGAGGATCCGGCCACGGGCGCTGCCGTTGCCGCACTCTCCGGCGCGATCCGGCATTTCGATGCGCTGCCGGATGGCCATCACCCGGTGCTGGTGGAGCAGGGGGTGGAGATGGGGCGTCCGTCCCTGATCCATCTGCATATCGACGTGAAGGAGGGAGAGATCGCCAGGGCCCGCATCGGCGGCCAGGCAATCAAGGTTGCGGAAGGCACGCTCTATCTTTGAATTTCGCCGTCTTGTCGGCGATTGCGATATTGTGACGCATTAAGACTTTGAAACTTTTCGTTTTTGCGTCGCCTATTGAGCTGCGGAGAGGTTTCCGTCAGGGGCAAAATCCGACCTCATGGATTTTTTGCCCGGTCGGGCGAATAATTTTAGCCGAGCCGCTGGACAAGCCGAACGATCCCCTTTATACGCCCCTCACACCGCTGGCGAGCACGCCTCGCACAGATGGTTCTTGGGTGATTAGCTCAGTTGGTAGAGCAGCTGACTCTTAATCAGCGGGTCGTAGGTTCGAGCCCTACATCACCCACCATTTATCTTTCGGATTCGATTAGTCTATTTCCGGTGGCTGGGCTCGGCCCTGTGTTGCAGTAGGGCAGTTAGCGAGTGCCGGAATATGCCCCTTCGGGAACGCAAAATCCCGAAAAACTTCCGAAGGATTTGGTTCTGCTAACATCGCGCCTGGCGCGGAATCGACGAGAACCCATCGACCCTTTTTGATTGATGAAGCTCGGAAGATTGAAAACGAAAAGTAGGCGACGGGCTAACGTGCGGAGCGCCCATCTGCGAAGTCACGCACTTCCGATTTACAGGAAAATCTGCATTCGAGCATCGGGCGAATTTAAGGGTGACCTTTTTGTCGGAACTGCTTGCTCGCGCCATATGTGCACGGATCAAGAAGCCGTGGTTGTAGCCGACCTTGCTTCCAGCACCGTCTATCTTGCTTGGAAGCCGTCTGGATAAAAGATCAAAGTGAACCCGACCGCAAAGATGTGGCCGGAAAAGGCGAAGGCTGAACTCCGTCAGTGGGCAGCGAAATGGAAATGACGGGACAATTCGGTCCAGCGGAATTCGATTACCGCTGGACGATCACCTGCGTCCCCGGCTGGACCATCTCGTAAAGCTCCTCGACATCCTCGCGGTACATCCGAAAGCAGCCGCTCGATGCATTGGTGCCGATGGAGGAGGGGTCGTTGGTGCCGTGGATGCGAAGCAGCCCGTCAGCAAGATAGATCGCGCGGGTTCCAAGCGGATTGGCCGGGCCGGGCTTCACGACTGCCGGAAGCGTTGGATTTTTCTGCCGCATGCTGGCCGTCGGCCGCCATTCAGGATGCGATCGTTTCGATACGACCCGAGTTGTTCCGTACCACTGTTTGCCCTCACGGCCGACGGCAATGGAGTAAGCGAACTGCTCGCCCCATGGCGTCGTGTCGATAAGTGTATGTTCGCGCGTGCGATGATGATGGTTCCTCTCGCGCTTCGTGTCGATGGCTCCCGACGTTCTTGCAAAGGTTCCCGATACCCAGGTTCTGGCTCGTAACAGGGAGGAGGGGGATAGGGGCTGTAAGGGTCATCATAGCCACAGCCGTCGTATTCATCGTATCCATCTTACGGCGCGTAAACTTGGGCTTTGGTATGCACCGCTGTCTGAAAGAGGGCCGCAGCAAGGAAAACCAGCAATCTCATTCTTCGCCATCCGCTTGTTATACAGGCATGATTCGGCGGAATTCTGTGTCGGCACTATGGCGGGTTCGATCTGGATTTCACGGTGTCTTTCATCGCTCCCTAGAAGAGCCGGTAACCAGTCGAACGTGTTGCCGCCACAGGTATAAAGAAGTTCCGAATCATCTTAGACCGTTAAAACCTGAGATTGTTCCAGGGTTCCGGAGGCTGTTGCGGATGAGTTCACTAGGCGTTGACCCAGAAATCGGTTCCTCCACACAAAACGCAGAGTGGGGCGATACCTCGGCGGAAGAATGGAAATCATTCCTTCTTGACGAGATGGAGGCCACTAAAAACGCCTATTACGCGAAACCGCCGCTGCTCGTACGTGACTACAATGCGGAGAAGGCCACCGTTCAAGACTACGCTGATCGAGAGTTATTGGAGTTGGTGCAAAACGCGGCAGACGCGGCTACGGAAATTGGGGGCGACGGTCGGATCAGAGTTGAGATCAAGAAAAATGGTTTGCTGGTTGCTAACACAGGTCAGCCCTTCAGAACGACCGGCGTCCGGTCTTTGATGACATCACACCTTAGCGACAAGCCTGCAAGGCAGCGATCACTGATTGGAGCGAAAGGTCTTGGTTTCCGATCAATCTTGAATTGGACCATGGAGCCGATTGTTCTGAGCGGAGCATTGCAACTGGCGTTTTCGGCTCAGCATTCCGCCACTGTCTTGTCGGAAATGTCTGCCCTGCATCCCGAATTCGCGGATGCATTGGGAGATGTTTCACAACGCGTGGCACCCATCCTACCTTTTCCTGCGTTCGGCAATCAATTTGATCGGGCGCTTGCGTCAGGCCATTCAGCTGAGCTTTTAAGTAGGGCCATCAGCGTCAAAGAGGATGGCTATGACACAGTGATTGCGGCTGGCTTTTCAAACGAAAGTTCATTCGCGAGAGCCGCTCAGCAGGCGGCCGAATTCCGACCGGAGTTCCTTTTGTTTGTTCCTTCGCTTCGACAGATCGAGATTTGCGTTGAAGGTCAAGTGGATCAACGATGGACCAAGTCTAACGTTTCCCGCGATGTCTGGACCTTGGAGATCGTGGCCGGGCACGAGGTTAGTTCACAGAAATGGATATGCAGGCATTCAACGGGCGAAATTCCTCGACTGCCGGATGCCGGATCGGAAGCAGCTACTCGCTACGAGGCCTCTGTTGCGTTCAGAAGCGACGAACCGAGCAAGCCAGGCATGCTCCATTGTTTCTTCCCAACAAGTACGCAGATGCCTCTCCCTGCATTGTTTCATGCGACGTTTGAAGTAACCTCAAATCGGAAGCAGCTCCAAGATGCTTCGAAAGTGAACGTACATGTGTTGGAAAGGCTTGCGGAATTGTATGCTCATGCGGTCTCCGACCTGGTTTCAGCAGGAAGGATGAATGCGCCACTCGGGTACCTTTCGGCGTCGGGGGAGTTTCCGCCCGCCCTGAAGGTGTTCGAAACACATCTGTACTCCATAGCAGGTAGATACCCGGTTATTCCGACATTGGATGGAAGCTTCGTCGATGCCTCACAGACGAATATTGGCCCCGAGGGCTATGGTGTCTTTTTTCCGCCTCGCTTGTTTCCGAAGTCGGCCAACTGCAAAACGTTTAGAGAAAGAGCGCTGCTCCAGTTGATCGGCGTTTCTCAACTTGAAACCGGAGCCACCTTGTCGAAGCTGGCAAGGATGGACCTGACGCTTGAAGAGCGAGCCGACGTGATTGTCGGCTTAGCCAAGCAAGGCAGTTCGTTCTCCGGTTCCCGGAGTTTTCTTATCGATGAGAGTGAACGCCCATTTGGCAAGAGGAATTCATGTTTTCCTCCGCCCATAGGGTCGAAAATGCCTACGCTACCCCGTTGGGCCCAGAGGCGGTTTATGCACCCCGGGCTTTGGCAGCTGATCGTGAGCAAGCTCGAATTATCGAGACGTGACATCATCGCCAAACTTCGGAATTTCAATATCGAAGAATACAATCTCGACGGGGTGACACGCTCACTGGTGAGACAAGCTGAAGAGTTGATCTCGCGGCACCCAGGAAGTGAGGACAGTGTTCGAACGGAGACCCTACAAACTCTTCAACGACTTTATCGGCGTGAAGGTGAGAACCGGCCAAAGTTTCCGCAATTGCGCGTCAAGGTGCGCACGCAAGCGAACGCTTGGAGCGCCGCTGACGAAGTTCATCTGTCGGAGAGCTATGGTCTCGAAGGCCGGATCAATCAAGCGCTTTACGTCAGCCATCCTGAAGTCCTTCTGGAGGCTGCTGATCCGAGCCTATTCATTTTAGACGAGCTGCAGGCCTTCTATGAGTGGATAGGAGTAAATCGATGGCCTCGAATGGTGATGCAAGAAACGCCTTTGTCCATGCGAGCCGCCGTCTTAGCGTCCCTCCCGGAGCAAGTGACGGTGACAGACGGCTTCACCATGCAAACAATACCGCGTGGCGAACTAAGTTGGACACACACCGCCAAGTTTGCAATGCAGACGATTGACCGGCTCGATGGCATTTTAGCCACTGCGAATGGGGATTCCATTTTGGCGTGGGTCGCCAGAGACCCTCGATTTAGTGCGATCAGTCCCGCGACGTTTTCACTGAAGCTGCAGGCGAGGAGGTCTAACTCAAATTATCGACCTTACGACGGCCCCTTACCTGATCCGGTTCGCTGGCAAATTAAGAATGTTGCCTGGCTCTCGTGCACAGATGGGAAGCGTCGGCCTCCAATCCAAACTATGCGGGATGCAGCCCGGCTTCGGGGAGTTTTCGCTCAGCCAACGAGGCCTGCCGAAGGATCAGAGGATACTCTCGGATTAGACGATGCTGCTTGGGCGAGGGCGCTCTTAACGGTCGGGGTTCCGACCAACATTGATGATCTCACTGAAGCTCAAGTGTTTACGCTGCTCACCGAGCTTAAGGATCGAGGGCTGGAACCTGATGTGGTCCGCCGCCTTTACATGCAGATTCTGGAACGCGAGATTTTTCGCGCGGATCAAGCTCCTAGAGAGAAAGCTTCGTTCGAGAGAGGCGGCTATGTTCAATGCCGTCATAGGGGTCAGTTTGCTTGGGTTAAGGTGGCTGACGCTTACTATGCTGATCGAGACGGGCTACTGGCCACGGCCCGAGATCAACTTGCCTTGATTGACCTTCCAACTCGGCGAAATGCAACAAATGTGTTCAATCGTTTTTGTGTTGCCCCACTCAGTCGGCAGGGTCTCGTAGTAAGCGTCGTTTCAAAGCTTGAGGCACGTCAAGCTACGGATTTGATTGCTCACAGATTCAGTTCCGCACGGCCGTTTATCCGCGCGTACAGATCACTGATTGCGCCGGATGCCACTGCGATTCGTCGATTTGATCGCCTGTCGGTGTTAGCGGTTTCAAAACTTGATATCGAGATCAATTTGGGAGGTGGGGCATATCGAGGCGAACTTCCTGCGTGGTCTCATTTGATTGAGCATGAGCAACTTATTGTAATCGTGGACGACACGATGGATGCTCAACAGTTGCTATTGTTAGCATCTGAGGCGATTGGCGACGGTCTCGCCGACATTTTCGAAGTACAGAGCGGAGCAGATTTTACAAAACTGCTTTCTCCTGAGCAAGATTCGACAAGACGGCTACTGCTTCACCGCATGCTGCCAAACTTTTCCGATGCAGAGGTGGACGCGCTGTTTGAAGACCAAGTCGAACCTGTTGATACAGTTTTATTTAATCTCACTTTGCTCGAAAATCCGAACCCGAATCCACCGCCGAACCCACCCAATGGCAATGGCTTACCAACGGAGTCCGCAACTGCCAGCGGGTCGCCAACGACCCCAATGACGCCAACGCCCCCAAGTGGCAATTTGCCTTCGCATGAAGCGCGACGATCTCCGGATGCTGTGACAGCGCAAACTATTGCCAATCCACCCTCTGCAGCGACGGGGCGAAAACTCGACATCCGTGTCAGTAGTGGTGGCGGCTACTATAGCTCGGGTTGGTCAAGTGACGTTGATAACTTCAAAGCGGTTGATGCAGAAGAATGGGCCGTATTATTTGAGAAAAGCGAAAAACGCTTCCCGTTGAAAGTTGCTCATCTACAGGGAAGCGCAGCCTTCGGATGTGATGTTCTCTCGTTTCAAAGCCAAGAAGAGTTTGAGCTTTTCAGGCTCGATGGTGATCGCCGACGGATTGCCCGGTTTATCGAGGTTAAATCTGGCGGCGTGCGCCTTACCGAAAACGAGACGCGTTGCGCGAGGCAGGTCAAGTCGAGATTTTTCATTTATCGGATTGTGTTTCCGGACACATCGCGCACGACAGCGACGCTAACCTGCATTCAGGACCCACTAAGATATGCCTCAGCACTCGCTCGCGAACTGAGCATCGACATTGATGAGGTCGCTGACCGAACCACCTTCAGTGTTAGCGCGGTTGAGTCAGTAGAATATGGCGAGGAAGGCGTCCATTGAGCTGGATCAGCTTGCGCAGTTTTCATGAAGCGTCAGCACGAAACCGCTAAACTCTCAGCTAAGGCTGGAACGTCGGTTTCAGGAAGATTGTGGCGGCCGAAGCTTCGATCCGTAAGGGTCGTCGGTGTCTAGCTGTATAGTGAAAAAAGGGAAGTTCCGGGCAGGAAACGCCTGAGTCTGGCCCTGAATTTAAAGATGAAGAAGGCATTTAATGTCGAATGTTTGCTATCAGTGCTTCGGGGACGATGACCTCCGTTTCTTGATCCGAATGCACGCGGGCCCTCGCGGCTGTTATTTCTGTGGGCGGAAAGACGCTGCCACGATGCCCCTTGATGACCTAGCGGAATTCATTCGTGAGCGAATAGAGGGGTCATATTCGAAAGCCGCAGATGACCTTCCATATGAGTCCAGGGAAGGCGGTTATCAGGCTTGGAATATTGATAGCTGGGACATGATCGGCGACGAACTCGCCCTCGATCTTCCTCGTGACAGTTCTGGCAGCTTGTTCCAAGCGCTCGTCGATGGAATTGGTGACGATCAATGGTGCAAATACGATTGGCTGGTGCTCGAACCGGACGAAAGCCTTCGTTTTTCATGGAGCCGGTTCTGTGAGATCGTCAAGCACCAGCGTCGCTTCTTCTTCCACAACATAAACAAGTCTGATGGCTTTGAGCCCGACCAACGCTCTCCGCTAGAGTTCCTTATCGATGTTTGCGGCCACGCACAGAGCCTTGGCCTTATACTTGAAAAGCCAACCAGCCTCGCCCTTTTTAGAGCGCGACCACGGGAAGCCAGACGTCCATTTTGGACGCCTGCCGAATTAGGGCCGCCACCCGAGGAGTATGCGACCCAATCGAACCGCATGAATCCGCCAGGAATTCCAATGTTCTATGGAGCGGACCAACAAAAGCTTGCGGTAGCGGAAATCAGGAACACGATGGCGTCGGTCGGCCGATTTGAAACGACACGGCCGGTCCGAATATTGGACCTGGCATCACTGCCAAAAGTGCCCGGGTTTTTCTCAATGGCTACTCGTATGGATCGATTGATCCTTCGCTTCCTCCGGCAGTTCGCGAAATTGATCATACAACCGGTGGAACGAAATGATCGCGTGAACGTCGATTACATCCCGACCCAGGTTTTCACGGAGTTTCTCCGCGACTTCGAATTTGACGGCGGTTGCATAGATGGGCTGCGTTATCGAAGCGCGACTGGTGAAAAGGGTACGAACTACGTGTTGTTTGCAAACCAATCTGACGTCTTCGACGCCGTGACGCCTGAACCTTCCGAGCAGTCAAATCCGTGGCTTCGTTTGGTCGGGGTCAAACAGATGAGAATATAGGTCTAACTCGTTCCGAATCGTAGCGATCAGTTTGGGATTTTCGTTGGCGCAAAGTTTCCGTCGCGATGCGAACTTCAGAAAAGACGGCACTTTTCCTTCAACCGCTGAATCCACGGCGGCGGCTTGAACTCTGCAATTTGAGAGTAAAAGAATGGCGAATCCTCAAAGAGCCGCCTTTGCTCACCGTAAAATAGCCGCTCGTACGGCTGTCCGCCGTAGTCGAAATGGAGGTAGAGGTGCGGCTTGTGATAAAAATTGTCGCCATCGGGATTGAATGACTCGATTACTTCGTAAGGCACTTCAGCGAGAAGGATCACCTTTATGACGTCATCTGGCCCGTCGAGCTGATATTCATGCCAATTGTCATCTGCGCCCTGCTTCAAGTACGTCCATCTAAGCCCAAGCAGGATGCCGCGTTGATAGGTTCCCATGAAGCCCACGCGAAACCATGACGAGATGCCGCTCCCCTTTTCTTCGACGTCGGGATAATGATCGAGGCGGGCGACGTCATGCACGATGACATCCGTGCGATAGCTGTCACGAGCGGTCCTCAGGAAAAAATCCTTAAAGACTGGCCCCCATTTGTCGCGCAACTCGATCTTCTTTTCCGGCGTCAGTTTCCGACGACTCCCACGACCAAGCGGAAGGTCCTCAACATTGGTCACAATCCCGACGACGCCCGCTATCAGGGCGATGACTGGCTCGAAACCTGGGTCGTAGTAGGCCCAGAGGCCGAAGCCGACGAGGGCGGCCCAGGAACCAACGTGGACGATAGAATTTCTAAGAAGCGACATCCCAATGACCTCGTGCGAGCTTAAATCCGGATGTCACGCGCTGCTTGGTCAAGTGAAGTAACGGTTATCTCTCGGCCTTGAAGGGCGACGTGCCGTTGTTCTCCAGTGGCCCCAACCGGCCAAAGTGTGATGCTGCTGTGTCGCGTCATGTGGATGCCGATAGGAATTACCAAGTCCATAGGAGACTGCAGCAAAGCCCGTTTTGCTCGCTCGCTCAATGGGCGTGCTCCCCTGGGCCATTGCTGCACCGTGGTGTGTTACCAACAGAAAATCGGCGGGAGCTTTCAAGCTCATTGGGATATTTGAATAGTCTGCGTCGCCGGATAGCAATGCCTCGGTACCACTCTGCAGTTTCGCGCGTAACGCCAAGCCGGTGTTGTTCGCATTCCTGGGCGAACCCTTACATTCTGCTATCCACATGTGCGAGCCGTTGAACGTTTTACCCGCTGGCCAAACGAACAGATTGCCTTTTTTTGCAATTGCCATGGCAAGACGTGCAGCCCCAGGTCCAAGCCTTTGGCTCGGCACAATCCATTTAGCGTCTAGAAGCTGCTTGATGCTGAAGGCGGCGTGCAGATGATCCCAATCCCAGTGGGAGAGCACAACCACCTGTTCGTTCGCGAATGTTATCCCAATCGACTTCGGAGCCGTATGGGCATTCCAAGAAACTGGTAAGCCGGTGTCGAAATGGAGATACGATTGCTCGGCATCATTGAGAAACGATGCGAAACTGGCCTGACCCACGTCACGGATAACAATTTTTTCGGGCGGTGGCACCGCTTGCAGGATTTGTTCAATAAGGGTCCAATCCGTCCCCACTGTGAAGCGGTTTGAAAGCTCGGCGATGCTTGTCGGTAACGGCTCTTTCGCTACCGCTGCGCCAAGAGACCTTGGCGAGGGACCACGAGGCGGTTCCAAGGGATCGAGCAGTGGTCCGCCACCGGTCGTCGACATTCTGCTTTGTGCATAATAACCGTCAGGCCCCATTTGGGCCTGCCAGGTCATCAGACCGGGACCCTGTGGTTCGATCCTCAGTCGAAACCATGTGCCTACGGCCGGAGGAGCGCCCAACACTTCTTCGAAGCGCCTTCTTGTAGTAATGATACGGATCAAAGCGAATGGCAGATGAGAAGACTCAGTAAACAATCTCTCCTCGACATCCGTTATTCCATCAACCTTTTCCGCATCGATTCCGTCAAACTCAATTGATGCACGCTTGTATTCGCTATCGCTCAAATAATCGAGGCGCGTAAGCCGCACGTAGAGGACGCGTGGAAAATCTGCCTCGCCTGGCCGCGATCTTGGGATTTTGATAAACAACTTTAGCTCACTTAATCATTTCCCGTAACGATTGCACAATCCGTTGACTGAATGTCAACAGCGACTATTGGACTCAAGAAGATTCACGCGAAAAGATGTGAGGCAGGGCCGCAATCAAGTTATTCATCATGAAGAAAGCACATTTAAACCTGCCGCTGACGGCGCTGTTTAGTCACCTCATCAGCCTTAGCGTTGCATCGGCCGGAACCGGCGTTCTTCAAAGGGTTCGCAGAGATTAGGCCGACTTCACTGGATGAAAGTCCCTCTTGCGAGAGTTGATCCATTCGACTTGTGGAGTATGCATCATGGCCGATGAGCCGAATGATCGACTGACGATAACATTTGCAGGTTTTGAAGCGTCTCTGTTTGGTCGGTTTCCTATATGCTTCGGTATAGTTGCACTATGCTTGTTGGCGTTGATTGCAGAATGGCAAAGCTGGATATAGCAGCCCGTCCGACCAATTTCTTGTGAGATCGCATCGGTGCGGCGAACTCGCATCTGGCGTTTAGGAAACCGGCATTCCCGTTCACGGGCTTCATTGGGGTTGGCGGGCCTACCATGATGACCGCTGGCCAAGTCTGGCCGTGGTCCCATCAAGGTGGCAAAGCAATGGCATTTACGCCGAATGTGCTCGCGCCGTTATACCGAGGGCGGGGGGGTGTCTCGCACTTGCCGAAGCGCTCGACTGAAGAAATGGCGTGTTGCTTTGTTCCGAGCATCGGCGTCGGAGAGGACGATGTTTCGCATTTCGTTATCGCGCTGGAACATCCGGATTGCACCCTGAAAAAACGCTTGCGCAAAGGCGGTGTAGACCACGTCAGGAGGATTGTTGCGGAGCATTTCCGAGAGGTCGGCATCGAGGATTTCATTGTTCACGGATTCAAAGCGGATCATGTCAGATTCCGTGAATTGCGTGCCATGCCGCTCGTTGAATGCCTTCACAATCTCGGAAAGTTCTTTCCGCTCATCTTCGGTATATGGCTTCGCGCCGAACTCGCTGATGGCTTTGAGCGGCATTCGGTCGCCTGCCGAAAGTGAAGCGTCGCTCTGCTCCTTCTGCTCTACCTTGAACTTTTGAAGGCGGAGCATGTCGTCGGTAATCTCAATTTCCGGTGGAATTTCCCGATTGGGAAGAAGTCGAGAAAGCCACCCGCCATAAGCGGACAATTTCTCTAGGCTCGTATCCTCCAGCTTCATGACCTGGGAGATAAAGCTGTAGAAGCGCATGTAGCTCCGCAAAAGTTGGCGGAACTCTTCCTGCCGCCCCTCGTCGTCGTCTGCCTCGAAGCGAGCGACAGCCTGGCGGACAAGTCCTTCAAGACGGGCACGGTCGCCGCCGTCCAACAGCCCTTTGAAATAGGTCTGCGCGAAGCGCTCGATCTCCTCCTTGTCGAGATAGCCGAATTTGAAGAGGCGGCCTTCGAGGGCGTAAACAAGGTTAGGGTCGGAATTGGCCTCCAGTGCCGTGACCTCATAATAGGGGCGGAAGGCGTTCTGAATGTCCTCGATAGTATTCTGGAAGTCGAGAATGAAGGTCTGGTCTTTCCCCGGCCTCGTGCGGTTCAAGCGCGAAAGGGTCTGAACGGCTTGCAAGCCCGCCAGTTTGCGGTCAACATACATGGCACAAAGCTTCGGCTGATCGAATCCGGTCTGATATTTTTCGGCGACGATCAGGATTTGGTATTGCTCGGGATAGGCCGTACCATCGGGCTTGAAACCGTCGAAGCGGCGAGGAAGCTCTGTCTCGGCGAAACCGTTCATGTCCGCCTCAGTGTATTTCTCGCCGTCTAAGGGGAGTTCGCCCGAAAAAGCGACGAGGGCGCGTAGATCGGTATAGCCTCGCTGTGCGATGTAGTCTCGCACGCCTAAGTAATAGCGCAACGCGTGATCACGGCTGCTGGTGACGATCATCGCTTTCGCCTGCCCATCTAGCAGCCTGGCGACATGGCGACGGAAGTGCTCGACGACGATCTCGACCTTTTGACCGATGGCGGTGGGGTGAAGGTTGGCATAGCGGGCGACCTTACTCTGACCACGCCGTCCGCTCAGTTTCGGGTCGTCCTCCACCGCCTTTTCAAGCTCGTAATAGGCCTTATAGGTCATGTAATTCTGGAGCACGTCCAGAATGAAGCCTTCCTCGATTGCCTGACGCATGGAATAGAGGTGGAAAGGATGCGGCAAGCCCTCCGGTCCCTTGGTGCCGAAACGCTCCAACGTGACGTTACGCGGTGTCGCCGTGAAGGCGAAAAAGCTGATATTCGCCTGCGGGCCGCGTGCCTTTTGATAGGCGGAAATAATATCTTCGATGTCGTCGCTGGAATCGGCTTCGCGGGTTAGCGCATCAGTCATGGCTTGCGCGGTCGCGCCCGATTGACTGCTATGAGCCTCGTCAACGATGACGGCGAAGGTGCGGCCCGACTGGCCGGAAATCTCGCGCAAATGCTCGGTCGAAAATTTCTGGATGGTCGTGACGATGATGCGTACGCCGCTAGCTATGGCTTCCTTCAACTGGCGGGAAGTGCCGTCAATCTTGCGCACAATGCCCTGCACCTGCTCGAACTGCGAGACAGTGCCTTGCAACTGGCGGTCAAGCACGATGCGGTCGGTGACAATAATTGCAGTGTTGAATACGGCCTGGTCCTGCGCGTCATGCAAGTTGATGGCGTGGTGGGCAAGCCATCCGATGGTGTTGGATTTGCCCGAACCTGCAGAGTGTTGAACGAGATAGTTCTGGCCCGTGCCGAACGTCCGAGCATGGCTCATCAGCTTTCGCACCGCGTCAAGTTGCTGAAAGCGGGGAAAAAGCATGACTTCTTCCCGGCCGGTCGTGTCGAGGTGCATGAAGCGCCCGATGATGTCGAGCAAAACGGGACGGGAGAGAATTGCGTCGCCCCAAGTGCCGGAGCGATAGAGATAGGCTACACGAAACTCGCCCTCTACATCGGGATTGCCCGCCCCGCCGTCACGGCCACGGTTGAAGGGCAGAAAGCGCGTGCGCCCATTCTGCAGCCGCGTGGTCATGGATACGTTGTCTTCATCCAGTGCGAAATGCACCAAAGCGCCCCGCTTGAAGGTCAGCAAAGGTTCCCCGGCGGGCGAGCGGTCCTTGCGATACTGTTTTTCGGCGTGGCGAAAGTTTGAGCCGGTCAGAAGATTCTTGGCCTCCAGCGTGGCCACGGGAAGACCATTGAGGAAAAGTGCCACGTCCAGTCGATTGCCGTGGCGTTCACTATATTCCACCTCCTTCATGACTGAGAGAATGTTGGCCTCATATTCGGCTACGCGCTTTGGCTCCAGGGCGCTCGCAGGACGGAAATAGCAGAGCGTGAATTTGATGCCAGGGACGATCTTGATGCCCTGCCGCAGCACGTCCAGCAGCCCTCGATCCTTGAGCGCCTTTTCAAGCTGCTTGAAATACGTCACCTCGGCGGAAGTCGAATAGTGCCGTTCCAGCTTCGCCCATTCCTCGGGCTGGGTGCTCCGGACAAACCGCAACACAAGCGCCTTGTCCATCGAATGGGCACGGTCGTAATCGGTCCGGGGGTCACGTTGCTGATAGCCCTCGCCCGCGACAAGCTGGACGATCAGGTGATCTTGAAGAACCTGCTCCTTATGGGCGTTGTGGGCAGCATGTGCGGTCATGCGAAAGCCTCCTCAATCTGGTCCAGACAGCGGTCGGCGCGGCCCTTCTGACCCCACGTCGCCACGTCGACCTGACCAGTAACGGCGGCGGTGATGAGTCCGGAACGGAGTTCACGAAGTCTATTTATCGAATTTGAAACCCTATCCGTCAGAGTGCGATATTTCTTATCCGACAGTTCTAATTCGGAAATGATCTTTATGGCCTCGTTTTTTTCAGGGGCAGGAACTGTTAAATTCCCGAGGTCTTCCATTGCAAGATTAGGCTGCGCAGACTGAACACTTGTTAAGCGTATTTCTTGCTGCACTCGCCTTGTCTGTATCGCTACTGAAACGATGGGGGCTAAATAAGGCTTCCAAAGCCTGATGAATGATATAGCTTGATTTGTATTAGCGGGAATCTGAACTTTACGTATTACTGCCGATTTTCCCGTGGTTGCACCTGCGATTACTACTAGAACATCATTCTCTTCAAGAGCAGAACGCGCCATAATCTGGTGGGTCTCATCTGATATAAAATGTTGCGGGCTATCTGTAACGATACCGAACCAGATGTTTTCTGCCCTAAGAAATCTCACGCCTTCTGATGCCATCTCCGCACCAAGTGTTGACGGAGTAGTTCCTTTCGAAATCGTTTTAGCAAGGAACTTGAGCTTTGATGCCTGCATCAAACCCTCGTCGACGCGACCGAAAAGCATCTTGTCTGTTTCCACGGCTCGCTTCTCATCAACCAGTACCACCAAGCGCTGCTTCTTCTCGATCAACTGGTCAATCCGGGCGGTCTCGCGATCGAGGAAATCGGCAATGGATTTTTGGGTTTGCGCGTCGGGGGTTGCGAGCCATTCATTCGGAAAGTCAGAGAATTTAACAGACTGACGAACACCCCCGCCAAGCGAATAGTAATATTTTGCCAAATCGAGGGCGAGGAGCGCGTAGGCCCAAAACCTCGGGTCACTATCCTTGTCTACTTCCAAGGCATCATAAGCGGAAGTGATGATGCCGCGCTGCATAACCAAGCCTTGGCGGAGACTGCGCTTGTCGTTCTGCAAATCAGTCAGCCGCATCACGATGTTACCCGGCTCTACGATCTGATAGGTTTCAAAGCTCTCCGGTAACAACCCTTCGGCAGAGTCAATGTCTTTCCGGATGATGCGGCCATAGCTAAGGGAAAGCAGGTTATTCTCCCGCATACCCGTGTTCTTTGTGCCCTTACGGACACGAAATAGATTGTGAAGCTTGTTCAATCGCCAGTCGGTCGGGGGTGTGGTCCCGTGAACGCGTTCTTGCAATGTAATCACGCCACAACCTCTCGCAGCAGCCCAGCGATTTCCGCTTCCAGCGCCTTTAACTCCGCATCGATCTCCTCAAGCGAGCGCGGCGGAACGTAGCGGTAGAAATAGCGGTTGAAGTTGATCTCGTAGCCAACTCGCCCAATCTCGCGGTCGCGTGCGTCGCGGTAGCTTTCATCGACCCATGCGCCGGGGACGAAGGGGGTGACTTCCCGCGCCACATAGTCGCGCCAATCCTCTTTGAGCGGCACAAGTTCATGGTCGCGCAGGTCGGTGTCCGGCTCGGGATACCCGTCCTTATCGATGCAGATGTCGGCACCCTCGTCGCGCTCGGAGAGAGCTGCGAGGATGGCTTTTTTGACAGGACCGCCGATTTTGACGGCTTCAGCCTTCAAAGCCTTGGCCAGGGCTTTCTCGAAAGCATCACGGTTTGTGAAGCGCTTGTCACCAAGGGAGAGCAAGACAACCTCAATCTCCTCCCGCTCGTCTTCCGAGAGGCGTATGAAGGTCCTGTCGTCACGAAACCTTGCAACGCGGTCGGCGCTCGCCTGAAAGTTCAGGCGCAACGGGTGCTCGACGCGGATTTCGCGATAGCCGAAATCCGTGATGTCGAAGATTTTGGCAACGTCGCCTTCCCCGCTCCCGCCGTTGAGGAAGCCCTCGTAAATGCGCACAATGTCGGCGCGGGCCTCGTCGGGAATCTCGCGGCGCTTGGAGCCAAGCGACTTGCGGATGGGCTTCCAGAACCGCTCGCCCGATGCGTCGATTAATTGCACCTTCCCTTGGCGGCTAGCGGGCTTGCGATTGGTGAGGAGCCAGACATAGGTTTGGATGCCCGTGTTGTAGAAAAGGTCGGTGGGCAGGGCCACGATTGCCTCGACCCAATCGTTTTCGAGCATCCATCGGCGGATTTCACTTTCACCGGAGCCTGCCCCTCCGGTGAAGAGCGGGGAGCCGTTCATGACGATGCCAATGCGCGATCCTTCCTCGTCGTCGCGCATCTTGGAGATCATGTGCTGGAGGAAGAGAAGCTGCCCGTCCGATATACGGGGCGTTCCAGCCCCGAAGCGGCCGGAGAAGCCGAGCGTGTCGGACTCCTCCTTGATCGGCTCTTGGTATTTCTTCCAGTCCACGCCGTAAGGTGGGTTGGACAGCATATAGTGGAAGCGCTTGTCCTTGTGCGCGTCCTGCGTAAGCGTGTTGCCAAAGGCAATCTGTTCAGGATCGTGGCCCGTCACCAGCATGTCGGATTTGCAGATGCCGAAGGATTCACCGTTGATCTCCTGCCCGAACAGCTCGACTCGGATCGACGGGTTGAATTCCTTCAACGCTTCCTCGGTCAGCGCCAGCATCCCGCCCGTTCCGCACGCCGGGTCATAGACCTGCCGAATGATGCCACGCTTGGTGAGCTTGGTGTCGTCGTTGGCGATCAGCAAATCCACGATTAGTCGGATGACCTCGCGAGGAGTGAAGTGCTCGCCTGCCGTCTCGTTGGAGATTTCCGAGAAGCGGCGGATAAGCTCCTCGAAGAGGTAACCCATCTCAATGTTCGTCACGCGGTCTGGGTGCAAGTCGATCTCGGTCATACGCTGGAACACATTCCAGAGGATGCCGCCGTCTTTGAGTCGCTTGAGCTGGTCGGTGAACAGGAATTTGTCGAGAAAGATGTCGCGGACGTTGCCGGAAAACTTCGTGATGTAATCCACAAGATTCTGGTGAAGCTGGCCGGGGTCTTGACCCTTGAGCGTGGCGAAGGTGAAGCGAGACAGGTTGTAGACTTTCACGTTGCCGCCGACCGCGCCGAACAAGATCATGTCGCGCGTGGCCTCGTCCACGCCGTCGGGCAGGGTCTTGGCGGCATCGAGCACCTGGGGTTTCGACGCTTCAAGGATGCAATCGAGGCGGCGCAGCACAACGAAGGGGAGAATAACCTTCCCATATTCCGACTGCTTGAAATCGCCGCGCAATATGTCGGCAACAGACCAGACAAAACCGCCCAGCGAGCGAATTTCTTCCCTTTGCATCATTCACCTTTACTCGTCTCGGCACCCTTTACCGGGTTCGCTTCGTGTCCCGTATATCCCTTGCGGGCTCATCGCGTCTCGTTTCATTTTTCAATCAGACCACAATCTCTTTACGAAATATTCCTGCCCGAGCTACTGGGCAAAAGGCTTTGAAAGTCAGTGGGTGCTGGTCAACGTCGAATACGTTGTTGCCACCATATAAGGTCACGCCTTCTGCGGGATTGTAGGTCTAGATAGAGTCCCGCAAGAGCGCGTCTATTGGCGAAGAGAGACGTTGGTTTTGCTTTGGCCGGGCCAGTACTGTTCTAATTGAGCCGCATTCAAGGAGGTTGGCCTGGTCGACTGATTAGAATAGGTCATCAAACAAAGATGGCTCGTCGCGGCGAGCGGTGATTGCCTTATGTTGGCCAAGGATGGCATCGAGTGCATCGGCCTTAAGCGGCTCTGCTAGCTTATTCTCGTTGTATTCAAGAACCCTTACGACCCGGCGGTTTTTAGGTCTTCCGTCGATTATCTGGCACGCCCACTGGACTTTGAGATTATCCAGGACGTCTACATGGAGGTCCTTCTTTTTAACCAGTGACCAGAACTCCGCGTCGTCTATTACGAAGTAGCAATCGCGTCTGGATTGATCCTTGCCTTTCCAATGCCGAACCCGCTGATCATCCTCGTCCCAGTTGGGGGAGGTGACATAAATGCTCTCGATTGAGACGGTCCATTCTGGAGGCTCGTCCTCCTCTGGCATTCGCGAAGGCTTTTGAGCCCTTTCGGCGAACGAGCTTCGTGGGATCGTAAAAACATCGTCTGGCGTAAACCCAACGCGGCCAACATCACCATCGTGGATACATGCGGCGTAGAATTCCGCCCGGGCATCTAACGCGTCGGTTAGCCTGCCCACGCCCATGCCGATCTTCTTGAGTTCGCTCGTGTCCTTTTCCAGAACACCCCGCGTCATCGCCACCACAATGGAGGCGCTAAGCTGACAGGCTGCCTTGTGCTTGGCCGGTTTGCCTTCTGAAGAAATGGCCACATAAGCCTTCTTGCCTGTTTCTTGGTTGGCTTCTCCGAACTCCTTTGCCCATTCGGCCGGAGACTTACCAGTTAGCCCGTCAATATACGCAGCTACAATGTCGCTGTCCAAAAACTGGATTATGCCCCATCCAATGCCAACCCAGATCGCTAGCTTTGTAAGAAAGCTTCCCTCATCTGGAGGAAGAACGATGAGTTCGTACTTCAACGATTTGTTGAACAGATTTTCGTTGAGGGATGCGACGACCTTGCGGGCGCTGTCGGCAGTCTGGATGAAGGTCTCCAGTTTTAGATGGTGCTCTTCAACATCAAAATGGAAATAGAGGTAGTCTGAGCCACCCTTCAAATCGTCGACTTTTGCCTGGTCCATCAGTAGTTCCCCACCTGAGGGGAGCGTATTCTGCGAGATGTACGAACGACAAGGAAATAGTCTTCACAGAGGAAACAACGCACAACTTATAGGCTCAATGACCGCCGTCTTCCGCAACGCGACCAGTTTTGCACGATTACTTGGTGAAGGTATGCGGTACGGGGTAGTCCAAAATCATCACCGACTTAGAGCGCCCCGTCGAAGCCCATCACCATTGGCATAAACAATCAGATGCCGTCGAAAGGAGCAGCACAGAGACACTCCGAACACGCATGAGTTGGCCCCAAAAAAACTATGTCCGGGAAAGCATAAATGCCGACGTGGGCACGAGTGTTCAGTTGAACTCCAGCTTACTTCACAGCAAGCGGCGAGAGGGTTCCCGCAAGAACGACCGTCCATGCGACAAAACCGACAAGGAAAATAGCGCTGAACCCCGCGAGCCTGAGCCATAGTTCCCAGGACGAGCCCACCTTTTCGTCGTCGGACTCCTCAAGAAAATAGGCTTTCGGACTGAACAGAGGCCGACCTGCGTCTGTGACCTTAAACCACAAAGTGATGAGCGGGTAGGACGCGAACGCCAGCACGACAATGGTTGCTGCCATGGTGATTTCGGTAGGTAACATTCTTTTTCTCTTTGAAAGCGTCCGAGGAACGGCGGGTCGGTGTTGACAAGGGGGCGATCAAAACAACCTTTTCATTATTGCATCTGAGTTTACAAAATGGCCTACTTTTCCAAC
Organism: Neorhizobium galegae bv. orientalis str. HAMBI 540; assembly: GCF_000731315.1. Taxonomy (NCBI): domain Bacteria; kingdom Pseudomonadati; phylum Pseudomonadota; class Alphaproteobacteria; order Hyphomicrobiales; family Rhizobiaceae; genus Neorhizobium; species Neorhizobium galegae. The sequence continues at coordinate 2,032,368 of NZ_HG938353.1, read as the reverse complement.
GGTCTTGATCTGGCCTCCGACTTGTAGCCAGTCAATTTCCTTGACGAAGCTCAAAGAGAAGGTTGACAGTCGCTTTAGGGCTGCGGACGAAAGTGAACTCGATTTAGTCGCGAAACGTTGGATGTCTCATTCCCGGCGGTCGGGGCAGAACTTCTCTGCAATGACCGAGGATCATTCCTACGAAATCGCAGCCCCGCTCGTCGAGCATCGTGGCCGCCCGCACCGCGATCTCACTGAAGGTGACCTGTCCTGAATTGCCCAACGCTTCCGGCTACAGATCAATTACGAAGCTTGGGCGAAACCCAGACGTCCCCCGCTCGTCACCATACCCGTGCGGATTACATATCACCCTCGTCTTTGAAGCCATGTAATCTCTGAATCGGTGGACATGGCCGTGAATCCATACATCTGGACGTCGCCGCTGGATCAAATCCGATAGGTCGCTGACGAAAGCCGCCGACGTCGCTTGCCCGAAGAATCGTGGGTCCAAACTATTCATATGTGGGGCATGATGGGTCAGTACGACAGTACGACCGGAGAAGGGGATGCCGAGCGTTTGATCGATGAAACCTCGGCTAAACCTGTGCCGGGACAAAATCTCATTCGTCGTCACCATGCCGTTCTCATTTCCTTGCCTCTCATCCGACCGAAAGATTTCGAAGAAGTCGGCGATATTTGCGCGGACGACACTGAGGGCGAAACTTCGGCGCTCTTCAGGAGAGATGTGCTCGTCGTCACCGACCGAAACGGCGAAATCTGTCCACAGTGTCGCGCCGACGAAACGGCAATCGTCAATAACAGCGGTCTGATTTTCAAGCAGTTTTATACGGGTGCCTTCAACGAGGCGTCGCGACCGCTCAAGGGCGAAATCGATACTGGTGCCATAATAGTCGTGGTTGCCGAGAGTTAGCACCACAGGCATGTGGGGCTCGATGAAGCGCAGGATGTACGAAATGCTATCTACTATTGCATTCGTGATGTCGCCAGCGCAGATACAAACGTCGGCTTCTGGGACTAAGAGACCATTCCCCCACAAAGCGTCCATCCGCGTGTGATGGATATCGCTGATGATCCAAGCTCGCATATCTATTCCGTCCGTGCAGGCAAAGGCCGGGACCGCGCCGTAATTTCAACGGCGTTCCCTTAGCTCGTTTATTCTTGATTTCCTTGAGAGTCGCCGGAGCGAAGCCGCGCTATTGCCGCAACACACTCGTATGCTTCGGCGCACCTGGCCAATAAGGTTCTAATTGGGCCGCATCCAAGGACTTTTCTTTCACGAGCGCATCAGCAAGCTTGAGTAAGGTGGGTCGCAAACCGTCAAGCATGTCTCTTGCTCGCTCATACCGCTCTTGTAGGATTTCGCTGACCTCGTCCCGCAATGGCAAATCCTCCCAAAGCTCGGAGGCCGACTCAATGTCGACCGAACCGGGAAGGAAATATAGCGAATTGCCGAAGCCGTATTCCGTCACCATCTGGATTGCCAGAGTCGTCGCCCGAGAGAGGTCGCTGTCCCGAGTGCCGGACGACCAACTGGACCGGTGACCCAACACCAAGTCTTCTGCCGCAGCTCCAGCGAGATGCATCGTGATCATCTTCATCAGGTCCCATCGCGTCGTGAATTCTTTCGCGGGTATCTCAGTTACGGTTATTCCGTTCGAGTCCTTGAGCGTCGCGAAGCGATGCACGTTGTCATAGATTTCCACACGTTCGATTTTTCCGATAAAAAGAGCATGTGCAACGATGGCATGGCCTGCCTCGTGAATCGCCACTCGGTGCAAAGTGGCAGCGTCGAGCGGCGGAGGGACCTTTATCCTCGCCCTGACATCGTTGATGGTGACAGGCCGATTTTCGCGACGCGCAATACGTCTTGCCTCCCTTGCCAACCGTTCGATATCGGCCCCACTTTTACCCGGCAACCGGGCTCCGATTTCCTTGAGAGCGGGCTCTTCAGATAAGCTGGGAAGATGAAATGCAAGTATTTCTGAGCGAGCGACCGCGTCCGGCAAAGGAAATGCGACATGTTTTTCAAGCCGACCACTCCGCAATAACGCGTGGTCGATTTTCTGCGGATGATTACACGCTCCTAGTATGACGACGCCCTCGCGGCCGCCGATGCCGTCAATGCATTCTAAAAGAGCATTTACAACCGTTGTGGAGTAGGTTTCATGTCGCGACGGGAATTTTGATCGATCCCCTATGGAGTCGAACTCATCAATAAACAAAAGAGCGGGAGCATCTTCTCTAGCGGCGTCGAACGCTCGATACATAGCCTTGAGCATGTCACCCAAGTCACCATCCTTAAAACTCTGCCATTTCGAGATCGTGGTCGCCTCAAGGTGAAGCCCACATTCAGCAGCGAGTGCAGCCGCAAATCGCGTCTTCCCAGTCCCTGGCGGGCCATAAAGCAAACATCCTTTATCTACCTCGGACCATGGTAGTTTTCCTTCACGCCAATCTTGGATATCTCTTTTCAACTCCTTGGCCCACACGCCTGCTTCGCCGAAGCCTTTCGACAGGTCGAGGTGCTGTGCGGGGCGATCAATTGATCGGCTACGACCAGCCATGAGCCTTTCAGCCGCGCGGGATGCGGGTTGCCCGCGCCGGAAGATCGCTTCCATTCTTGCCGATGGCTGCTGCCCGATCACTGCGACCTGGTCGTCTGAAAGATCGCCACATATTCGCAGCTTGCTAAGTGCGCGGATATGTCTGGCATCGCACAAGCTAAGCTTATCACGAACTGTCGCAGCTAGTTCGAAATCCTCGTGGACCACCGAACCTGCCTGCACAAAAATGATCAATTTGTCTAACGCAAGGAGTTCCGCTGCGTCGATCTCCCAACCGCGCTTGTGTTTGGATGTCGGGTGAAGGCAGATTTTGAATTCCTTCGCGCTGTTGAAGATTATCTTCGCTGCATTTTCGACAGCGGAAACTGGCCAGTGACTTGGCACACTGACCAAGGCTACGCAGGAAGGTTGCGATAGGCTGCCGATATTCCGTCGAACGAATTTGATCAGAGCGCAGTAGGCTAGGAAATCCTCTGCGGATTTCTGCGCGACAATTGCGTTGTTGCGCTTTGCTTGAAGCGATACGCCGGACCGGGGAAGCTTCAGGTTTCGCGAAACGTCCTGAAGCCTGTTGATGTACCGATCAAGACTTTCGGTGAGGGCCTTATCCATCGATGATCTCCAAATGCCAAATCAAAGAAGACCTTGGTCGAACCGATACCAGTGGCTGAGCGTCCTAGCTAACTGGCGTTTCCGGTCGAGATAGAAAAGTTCGCTCGTAATCCCTGGTCCATTTCTGATGTGCGGATGCCCTGTCATCTCGCCGATTAGGCAAGGGACGGATCGTTGCGCCATCATGCAATGTCGAATGATCACTGCGTCGTTGACACCTGCGAACTGATTTGGAACGGCAAGATTTTCGAGATCGGTAAGAAGTGATCTCAGCCGAGGAATGATCACATCGGGCGGTGTGCCAAGCCATTTGTCGTTCATCGGGAATGCTCCTTTTGATTCGATCCACATTTCCTTGATAAACGCGAAAAACGATTCTCGCAACAAAAGTCGAAACCGCGCTACAAAATCAGTAACGCCCGCAATACCTGTAGATATGTTGACATTTCTGGTGGTTGGCATTTGTTCCGCAGAATGGCGGGCTATCCAACTCACAGTCAGATCAGAGCGGCGCGTTCGATGCTTGGCCTTAAACAGGCGGACCTGGCTAGCAAAGCCCATGTCACTCGAAGTGTCTTGTTGGGTCTTGAACAGGCAGGGCGAAAGCACCCTGATAACTCCGCTCTCTATCAATTGAGCGGAGTTTTTCGGGCGGAGGGGCTGGTCCTTATTGAGGCCACCGAAAGTGCGGGTGAGGGGGTGAGATGGAGCGAGCCCACCGGCAAGATTTGGATTGACTGCCTTCGTCATGCCAGGGCGATGCTAGGCTACTCATTGGACGAACTGGCCGAAAAATCGGGTGTCGGCCGATACGTGATCAGCCGTTTGGAAGGCGGAAAGCTCCGCAGAACGCCGGAGCAGTCCGTGCGTAGGCTGCGAGATGCGCTCTTCGAAAATGGGGTCATCATTCTCAGTGAGGACGAACGCGTAGGTGCGGGAGTTCGACTCCGATTTGGTTTTGGAAATCAGGATTCGTTGGCCCCGGGCGTTTGGCCTTCTGTGTGACGAGCGAACGGCCTCTGGCGGCCTCATTTACACACTGAGACTTAGTAAATCGCGCTGACGTTTCTGGTGAGACGACAATCCCTTGCTGAGCGCCTTCCCACCCTCTCGCGACTCCGTTTCGATGGCCTGCAGAGTGAACTTCACCACTTACATCCCCGATCACGACGTTATTACGACCTGTAATAATAAGTTACTGGACTTATTTTCTCGCTCATTTCCATGCGATGGCCCATCGATTCGCGATATCGCGAAACGTCAACGTTATTTCCATGTGGCATTTATTTCTAGTAACGATAACAACGGTGTTCAAGGAAATGTTGTTTAAATTCGCAGCGTTTTTCACAAAAGGAAATAATATCAAATAATAATTAAATTATCCTGAGGTAACTTTGGCGTGAGACCGATGGGCTTGCTGTGGCCGCTCCACGGTTGATCTTTACATATATTTAGACAACGAGCAATATCTCCCCACTGTTGCCAGACGGCAACGGTTTGTTCGGTTGACCTCTGGCCTTGAGGTTCTGAGAGCGGAGAACGGCAAATGCTAATCCCACTGGCAAATGAGCGCTTGCTGACTGCCGCTGAAGCTGCGGCGCGTCTTGCGATTTCAATCAGGACCCTACGGCGACACGTTGCGAACGGTCACCTGCGTTGCGTCAACATCGGCACTGAACGACGAGTCCATCTCAGGTTCGCGATTTCTCAGCTCACCGATTTCGTGCGTAACCGTCAACCATTGGAGGCATCGACATGTCCGTCTATAAACCCAAAGCGAGCCCGTACTACCTCTACGATTTTCAAGTCAGCGGCGTTCGCATTCACGGCTCTACCAAAGCCAGGAACAAACGAGATGCGGAGGCAGTAGAGCGCACGCTCAAGGAGAAGGCCAAGCAAGATGCTGCGCAGAGCCGAAAAACGGGAAAGGCTCCGCTGACCGTCGACGTGGCCGTTGGCCGGTATTGGACCGAGGTTGCGCAGCACCTCGTCAACAGCCGAGAATATTTTGCGCTACTTGGGCGGCTTGTGGATTATTTCGGGAAGGATCGTCGATTGGATGACATCGATGATGAGGAAATCATCCGTCTGGTTGCCTTCAAACGACAACAGTTGCGATGGGGAAAGAGTGTATTAAAGAACGGTAACCTCAAAACGCTTTCTAACGCCACGATAAACAGAACTGCGCTTATGCCGCTGAAGTCAATTTTCAGGCGTGCGAAAACGCTGTGGCGCTACCATTTGCCAAACGAGCCATACTGGAAGAAGCACATGTTGAAGGAGCCTCGCGAGAGGGTCCGCGAGCTGCACCAGGCGGAACAAGAGGCGCTAGAAGCCCACATCCGGGAGGATCATCAGCTGTGGTTCCGATTTCTCCAGCTCACTGCCAGGCGCTTCCATGAGACTTTGATAAGATGGTCGGACGTCAACTGGGAGGCCGGTGTGATCATGACTTTCGGCAAGGGCGGGCGAGAGGTATGGACTCCCATCACTGCCAGCATTCGTGAGATACTGGAAGCGTGCATTGGTCACCATGAAGAATTTGTATTCACATACGTGGCCGCACGAACAGAGAATGGAAAAATCAAAGGTCGACGCTATCCGATGACTTACAGTGGGACGATGGTTCGATGGCGTCGCGATGTGAAGGCATCGGGGGTGAAGAATTTCCGCCTGCATGATAATCGGCACGACACAGCCACCAAGACGCTCCGCCGGGAGCATAATATAAAGATTGTGCAGCGCCTTTTGAACCACGCGGACGTCGCGACGACTGCCAAATACGCGCACGTCTTTGACGAGGACGTTGCCAAGGCTCTCGAAGCAAACGCGAAGTCCCGAAGAGAGTCCCGAAGTGGTAAAAGCCTCGGTACTCAAATAACCGGAAAGCATTGACTTTCCGCAGTGTTGCCTCACTGTGCCCAAGAAATAGAGTCTATGTCTCTTAATCAGCGGGTCGTAGGTTCGAGCCCTACATCACCCACCATCTCCTCTTTCGAAGAGTTGGACGAAGACGGGCGCATGTCGCCCTGTCATCATCCGTGATCTCCAATCCTGCTTCTTTTGCTTCCTCGACGGGAACTCCGGCGCCTGATCGGCATTTGGTCTGCAAAACGAAATGGGAGCGCGGTCGTGAAGCCAATCCTCTTGCTTTTGGGCAGCCTTGTCCTGCTCGTTCTGGTGTTCCTGAGCGGCGTGATCATCACCGCCAACGTGATCGCCGAACCCGAACCGCATAAGTTCGCCAATATGGACACGCCGGACCTGTGGACCTCAAAACCGAAGGCCATCGACACCGTCAGCCAGGATTATCAGCGCCTGCCCACCGCGACGCCTCCGGCTTCAGTTGCAGCCGATACGCAGACAACGCCCGCTGTCCAGCAGACCGCTGCAGCGACGGCCGTCGACCATACGGTGACGGCGTCGATCGCTCCGCAGCAGCCGCAAGAAGAGCGGAAAGCCATGCTCGATCCCGCCCAGGCCGACTGGTGCTCCGCGCGATACAAGTCCTATCGAGCCGAAGACAACAGCTACCAGCCCTTCAGCGGTGGCCCCCGTCGGCAGTGCCAGGCACCCGGCGCCGCCGCGACCGGGACCGTTGCCGCGGCACCGGCGCCGGATCAGCCGCAGGCCCAGGATGAATTGCAGCCGCTTCCGGAAAGACCGGCTGCCCGCAGCAACCAACGGGCCGACGACGGTGCGGCAGGCTATGCACAGTCGCAGGCGATCGATGCCGACGCTCCGGCCGGATCCCATGAGGAATGGTGTTTTGCCCGTTACCGGTCCTATCAGGCCGAGGACAACAGCTATCAGCCCTCGGCAGGCGGCCCGCGCCGCCAGTGTCAATCGCCTTTCGGTTGACGGCCAGCTTCAGACCGCGGGGTCGACGAGGGTTTTTGCCATCATCATATGCACGCCCTTGCAGCCGTTGACGGTCTGGGTGATGCGCAGGTCACCGGCGAGGCTGCAGAGCGTGTAGGCATCTTCCCGCGACAGGCCGCCTTTTTCGCCGAGCAGCACGATCATGTCGCGTAGCGCCATGACGGTACACTGGTCGAGATCCGGATCCATGCCCATGGTGATGTAATGCGTCGGCGTTTCAGCCCGTGGATAGACGAAATCGAGATCGTCGCGCACGGTAAGCTGGAAGGTGCCGCGCAATGCCGTCTCGATGGCGGTGATGCAGACCTCGCCGTCGCCCTGCGCACCATGACCGTCCCCACAGGAAAACAGCGCGCCCTCGTTGAAGATCGGCAGATAGAGCGTGGTGCCGGCGACCAGCTCCTTGTTGTCGATATTGCCGGCGTGCGAACGCGGCATGATCGAGGTGATGCGGCCCCAGTTCGGGGGCGGAGCGACGCCCATAACCCCGAAGAAGGGCGCCAGCGGCAGGTCGAGACCCCAGGGCAGGCGGCCGACATTCCCCTGCTTGTCGAGCGGGATGGTGATCATTCGCGATGTCTCGAAATCATAAGGGAGGGTGCCGGCGAGCGGGCGGATGACGTTATAGCCCCAGTCCTGGCGCAGCTCGACATCGAGGATTTTCACCTCCAGCACCTGGCCGGGCTTGGCGCCGCGCACGGCGACCGGGCCGGTCAGGATATGTCCCTGCATGATCGGCCGGCAGTTTTCGTGGATTTCGAGATGTTCGGGAAGGATGGTGAACCCCTCCTTGGGCAGAACTTCTACTGGGCCGGAGACCGTGTCGATCACCACGGTGTCGCCGCTGTCGATGGTCAGCACCGGCTCGCGGGCGGCGTCGAAATAGCCCCAGGCGCAGGTTTTGGAAGAGGCGGCGACGTGATGTTTCATGATCTGGCTCTCTTTTTTGATCAGAGAGGAGACTAGTCGATTTTACTTTGCCCGCCAGCCCGCAAATGCAGGCCAGCTCGCGACGATTGACTTGCTAGTTGGCCGTTGCCGCCCGTCTTAGGCCGTTCCGGCGGCCTCTGGCCCCGCGGCTGCGATGCGGCGTTCGGTCTGGCGCAGGCAGAGCGCCAGGACCAGGCCGAGCCCCGTTGCGGCGGCAATGTAGAAGGGGGCACCTTGCCAGCCGGATGCCGCAACGATCGAGGCGAGCAACATCGGCCCGAAGACCTGGCCGATATTGGAGCCCTGCATGACGAAGCCGCTGAACGTCCCCACGAGGTCGCGGCGCGGTGCATAGACGGGCAGCGAGCCCATGATGGTCGCCGGCAGGACGCCGCCCGACACCGCGTAAAGCACCGAGGCACCGTAGCGCATCCAGAGCGGAAAGCTGTGGCCGAAGACGACGAAGGCAGTCAGCGTCAGCATCACGCAGGGACCGGCGATCAGCACCCAGCGCGGGGCACCCCAACGCGCGAAGACGCCGCCGAATATGTTGCCGACGCCGTTCGCGAGCACTGCCAGCGCGGTCATGATCGACGCCGCCGCGAGGCGAATTCCCATTTCCTCGATCAGCAGCGTCGGCAGGAAACCGAAGACGGACATGAAGCTGGCGCTGTAGGCGGCGAAAATTCCGGACAGTATCCAGGACATCGGCCGAGACGCGGTGAGCCTAACCGCCGTCAGCAGCGACGTTGTCGGATGACCTGCCGTCTGAGGTTTCGGCACGCGCATCGTCAGCAGCGCCACCATCGGAATGAGGCTGAGCATGGCGGCGAAAATCCAGGAACCCTGCCAGCCGAAGCTCGGCAGCAGGAAAGGCGAGATCATCATCATCACCGCGACGCCGACCGGCATCCAGATACCCCAGAGCGCGAAGGCGAGGCCGGTATCGCGCGGCTCGATCGAGGCCGCAATCAGGCCCGGGGCCGCGACCGAGACCATGATGAGGCCGACGCTTTCGAGCACGCGGCTGGCGAAGATCACCATTTGCGAATGGGTGAGGCCCCCGATCAGGCTGCCGGCGATCAGCAACGCAAGGCCGAGGATCATCGCGCGCCGATGGGTCAGGTAATCGGTGAAACGGCCGATCAGGATGCCGCAGGCGGCGCCGAGGGCGCTTGCCAGCCCCATCAGCCAGCCGGCAGCCACGAGATCGATGCCGAGTTCGGAGCGCAGCATGGGGATGGCTGGCGGTACCTTGCCGACGTGCAGGGCGGCGGCGATGCCGCCCAGAACGGCGATTGTGACATGTCCCCAACGCGTCATGCTGACTCTATTCCAATCATCGAACAAACATCCAACCGCTTTATCACCCGTGTACGAACCGAGGCATAAATTCCGTCGCGGACGGCATGATTTCTTGGCCTAGGCAGCAGACGCTGACGGAAAGGTGGCCTTCATTGCCTTCTCGGGCGACACCTCGCCGGGACAGCAATACTCAGTCCTCAAGACGCCGCCTGACATTCGGGCTTTCGTCGCCTCGTTGGTAAAACGGGCCTAGCTTGCCTTGCGCATCTGCTCGCGGCTTTCCTCGACCTTAAGGTTTTGAACCAGCTTGGCGAGCCAATCGACGAAGACCCGCACCTTGTTGGAGAGGTGGCGGGTCTGCGGATAGACGATGTAGAGGGGTAGCGACGCGCAGTGCCAGTCGGAGAGAACTTCGACCAATTCGCCCTTCTCCACCGTCTCCTTCACCATGAAGCGCGGCGACTGGATGATGCCCATGCCGGAAATCGCTGCGTTCACATAGGTCCGGGCATCGTTGACGGAAACGACGTATCGGGGCGTGATTTCCAGGTTTTCGTCGTCGCGACGGAATTCCATGGATCTCACCCGGCTGGACTGGGCGTTCAGGTAACCGACGGCCAAATGGTCTTCCAGCAGGTCCTGCGGGCGTTCAGGCGTGCCGAAGTTGCGGATGTAGAGAGGTGCTGCATAGGCCGACATGCTTATCTCGCCGACCTTGCGGGCGATCAGCGATTGGTCGGTCGGGGTGCCGGCGCGCAGAGCGCAGTCGACGTTTTCAGCGATATAGTCGACCAGCCGGTCGCCGACGCCGATATCGAGCCTGATCTGCGGAAAACGCGCATGGAAATCGCATAAATTCGGAATGACCAGCAAATCGGCGAAGGCGCCGGCCATCTCCACGCGCAGCCGGCCGGATGGCTGGCTCTGCGAATTCGACATGCTGCCGTCGAGCTCGTCGAGCTCGGAAATTATCTGCATCGCGCGCTCATAATAGAGCGCGCCGTCGGTCGTCACCATGACCTTGCGGGTGGTGCGGTTGAGCAGCGTCGTGCGCAGATGGCTCTCGAGGCTCTGGACGAGATTGGTCACCGTCGTTTTGGGCATATTGAGAGTGGCCGCGGCCCGGGTGAAATTGCCGGTTTCCACGACGCGAACGAATACGCGCATTGCCGAAAGCTGGTCCATTGTCTTGATTCCTGCTGCGCCGCAACATTGTTCCGAAATATGGAATAGTGTTGTCGAATGCCGTTAGCTTGTGTGTTTTCACCCGAATAATAATATCAGGTTCAAGATTGACGGCAAGCACCCCGTTTTTACTAGGGGTTTGCCCGAGGGTTTTTCAATGATTGCGCAGTGGGAAAATATCGCATTTGACAAGTCGGCCAAGCCGGCTGTCCCCATGCGCGTTTATGAAGGCGCTGCCAAGGGCAAGGTTCCGCCGCTTGTGCTTTACCTGCGGGGCGGTGCGTTTCTTAATGAGCAGCGCGGCGAAAACGAACGTCCGGTCGCCAAGGCGCTGGCGGAAGCAGGCGCCGTGGTACTGGAAGCCGATTACAGCAGCGTTTCGCACAACATGTTTCCGCAGGCTATGGAATGCGCATTTGCGGCGCTCCAGTGCCTTGCCGGCCGGCGCAAACAGTTCGGCAGTGCCAAGTCCCAGCTTTTTGTGGCGGGCGACGAGGCGGGCGGCAATGTTGCGGCCGGCGTGGCGCTCAAGGCGCGCGACCTGATGCCCGGCGAGCTGAACGGCCAGATACTGCTGTCGCCGATGATCGACCCGATGATGGCCACCCGATCGTTTCGCAAGGCGGACGATATCGGCATGGGCGAACGTTGGGCGGAAGGCTGGAGCCATTATCTCGGCTCCCATTGCGGGTTCCAGCATCCTTATGCGGCACCCTGCCTCTGTTCGCGGCTTTCGGGTGTCGCGCCGGCTCTCATCGTGACATCGGAAGACGATCCGCTGCGCGATGAAACGGTTGGTTATGCAACGCGCCTGAGCGAGGCCGGCGTTTCGGTCAAGCAGAAGATCTTCCCTGCCAGCTGCGGCTGGACGGGCATTTACAGAGAGGGCGACGGCGAATGGATGACAGCACTTTGTGCCGAATTCACGAGCTTCGTCCGAGAGTTAAGTTAGTAGCATGATTTATTTTGAAGGCAAATAACGGTCAATTCCCAAGGCCGTAAGGAGACTACCAATGACCTCGAAGATCAAAAGCTGGGCCCTATGGGGCACTGGATTGGGCACCGCTGCGCTGATTGCGGGCGCCTCTGTCTATCTCGATCTGCCGCAGGGCGCCCATGCCGCGCCTGCAACGGCTGCTGCGGCTCCGGCCGTTCCCGTGACGGTCGCCACCGTCGAACCACGCAATGTTTCAACCTGGCAGGAGTTTTCCGGCCGGTTGGAAGCCGTCGATCGCGTTCAAATCCGGCCGCGCATCACCGGCACCATCCAGTCGGTGCATTTCCGCGAAGGCGGGCTGGTGAAGCAGGGCGACCTGCTCGTCCGCATCGATCCGGAGCCCTATCGGGCGGCGGTCGCACAGGCTGAAGGCCAGGTGGCATCGGCGCAGGCGAAGGTCGAGCTTGCCAATACCGAACTCGATCGCGGCAAGAACCTCGCTTCCAAGAATACCATCTCGCAAAGCGATCTCGCCCAACGCCAGAGCGCCCAGAGCGAGGCGCTTGCCAATCTTCAATCCGCCAAGGCGGCCCTGAAGACGGCGCAGCTCAATCTCGACTATACCGAGATCCGGGCACCGATCGCCGGCCGGGCCGGCAGGCTGGAAATCACCGTCGGCAATCTGGTGGCAGCGGGTTCCGCGTCCGCTCCGCTGACGACGCTGGTTTCGGCCGATCCGATCTATGCGAGCTTCGACGCCGGCGAAGAACTGGTGTCCCGTACGCTCAACGACCTTCCGCTCGTCGACGGTGTACCGGCGATCGAACAGGTGCCTGTCGAGGTCAGCACGCTCGCCGGTAACGGCACACCGATCCGTGGCAAGCTGCAGCTCATCGACAACGAAGTGAATGCCTCGAGCGGCACGATCCGCGTGCGCGCCGTCTTCGACAATCCGGGCGGCAAGCTGATCCCGGGCCAGTTCGTGCGGGTTCGCATGGGCCAGCCGAAGGCGCAGGATCACCTGATGGTCAGTGAAAAGGCTGTCGGCACCGATCAGGACAAGAAGTTCGTCTTCGTGGTCGATGCGGCCAATACCGTTGCGTACCGGCAGGTGGAGCTGGGCACGGCGGTCGACGGCATGCGGATCGTCGAGAAGGGCCTCAATCCGGGCGACCGAATCGTCGTCAACGGCCTGCAGCGTATCCGTCCTGGTGCTGTGGTCCAGCCGCAGGACGAGGCGAAAGTCGCCAACAAGTAATGCTCTGAGCGGCGGCTAGTCCGCCGCTTTCCAACACTCATCCAGTTCCGGTTCGTGGAGCTTGCGGCCTTGTCGGCCGCGAGCCGGGGCCGTTTCGCCTCTTGTTCAACCCCGGAGAGAGGGCTTTGACATGAATATTTCCAGGTTTTTCATCGACAGACCGGTCTTTGCGGCCGTGCTGTCGATCCTCATCGTGGTCGCGGGCCTGATCGGCATGCGGTCTCTGCCGATTTCAGAATATCCCAATGTGGTCCCGCCTTCGATCGTCGTGCGTGCCGTCTATCCTGGCGCCAATCCGACGGTCATCGCCGAAACGGTCGCGACGCCGCTCGAAGAGCAGATAAACGGCGTCGAGGACATGCTCTACATGTCCAGCCAGGCGACCTCCGACGGCGTGATGACGCTGACCGTCACCTTCAAGCTCGGCACCGATCCGGACAAGGCGCAGCAGCTCGTTCAGAACCGCGTGAGCCAGGCCGAACCGCGCCTGCCGGCAGAAGTGCGTTCGATCGGTCTGACGACCGTCAAGAGCTCGCCGGACTTCATCATGGTGGTCAACCTCGTCTCAGACCGATACGACATCACCTACCTGCGCAACTATGCAACGCTCAACGTCAAGGACCGGCTGAACCGCATCCAGGGCGTCGGCCAGGTGCAGGTGTTCGGCGCCGGTGACTATTCGATGCGCGTGTGGATCGATCCGCAGAAGGCCGCCGAGCATTCACTGGCCGCAAGCGACATCTCGAACGCCATCCGCAGCCAGAACGTCCAGGCCGCGGCCGGCATCATCGGCGCTTCGCCGAGCCAGCCCGGTGTCGACCTGCAGCTCAACGTCAATGCCCAGGGCCGCCTGCGCACCCCGGAAGAGTTCGGCAACATCATCGTCAAGAGCGGTCAGAACGGGGAAATCACCCGGTTGCGCGATGTCGCCCGCATTGAGCTTGGTGCTGCCGATTATACGCTGCGCTCGCTGCTCGACGGTCAGCCGGCCGTTGCCATCGCGGTTCTCCAGGCGCCGGGTTCGAACGCGATCGAGATCGCCGACAACGTCAAGGCGACCATGGACCAGCTGCAGCTGGCGATGCCGCAGGGCGTGAAATACGAGATCGTCTACGATACGACCAAGTTCGTGCGCGCTTCGATCGAGAAGGTCATCGATACGTTGCTCGAAGCCATCGCGCTGGTCGTGCTCGTGGTCATCATCTTCCTGCAGACCTGGCGTGCCTCGATCATTCCGCTGATCGCCGTGCCCGTCTCGATCATCGGCACGTTTGCGGTCATGTATGCCTTCGGCTTCTCGATCAACGCATTGACGTTGTTCGGCCTCGTGCTGGCGATCGGTATCGTCGTCGACGATGCGATCGTCGTGGTGGAAAACGTCGAGCGCAATATCGAGGGCGGCCTCAGTCCGCGGGATGCGACCTACAAGGCGATGAAGGAAGTCTCCGGCCCGATCATCGCCATCGCGCTGGTTCTGGTCGCAGTCTTCGTGCCGCTCGCCTTCATCAGCGGCCTGTCCGGCCAGTTCTACCGGCAGTTCGCCCTGACGATCGCGATTTCGACGGTCATCTCGGCGATCAACTCGCTGACCCTGTCGCCGGCGCTGGCTGCCCTGCTGCTCAAGGACCATCACGCCAAGAAGGATTGGCTGACCCGGTTCATGGATGCCATCTTCGGCTGGTTCTTCCGTGGTTTCAACCGCGTCTTCGGTGCGGCTTCCAACGGCTACGGCCGCACGGTCGGCGGATTGCTGTCGCGCAAGAGCCTGGTGATGATCATCTATCTGGCTCTCGTCGGTGCGACCTACAGCATGTTCAATGCGGTGCCGGGCGGCTTCGTGCCGGCGCAGGACAAGCAGTATCTGATCGGCTTCGCCCAGCTTCCGGATGGTGCAACCCTCGACCGCACGGAAGACGTGATCAAGCGGATGAGCGAGATCACCCTGGCCCAGCCGGGCGTCGAACACGCCATCGCCTTCCCGGGCCTGTCGATCAACGGCTTCACGATCGGCTCGAACGCGGGCATCGTCTTTGCGGTTCTCGACGACTTCGAAAACCGCACGACGCCGGAGCTTTCGGGCGGTGCGATTGCCATGCAGCTGAACCAGAAGTTCGGCGCCATCCAGGACGCCTATATCGCCATGTTCCCGCCGCCGCCGGTCAACGGCCTCGGAACGACGGGCGGGTTCAAGCTGCAGATCGAGGACCGTGCAGGCCTTGGTAACCAGGCGCTCGACGAGGCCACCAAGGCGGTGATCGCCAAGGCCTACCAGACGCCTGAACTTGCCGGCATCTTCTCGAGTTTCCAGATCAACGTGCCGCAGCTCTATGCCGATCTCGACCGCGCCAAGGCCGAACAGCTCGGCGTCTCGGTGACCGACGTCTTCGAAACGCTGCAGATCTATCTCGGCTCGCTTTATGTGAACGACTTCAACGCTTTTGGCCGCACCTACAGCGTCCGGGTGCAGGCGGACGCCAAGTTCCGCGCCAAGGCGGAAGACATCGGCCAATTGAAGGTCCGTTCGCAGTCCGGCCAGATGATCCCGCTCTCGGCTCTGCTGAAGGTGGATGCTCAGACCGGTCCGGAACGGGCGACCCGCTACAACGGTTTCCTGTCCTCCGATATCAACGGCGCTCCGGCTCCGGGATTCTCGTCCGGCCAGGCAGAGGCTGCGATTACGAAGATCCTCGACGAGACGCTGCCTTCCGGCATCGAATTCGAGTGGACGGACCTGACCTATCAGCAGATCCTTGCCGGCAATTCGAGCATCGTCGTCTTCCCGCTGGCGCTGCTGCTCGTCTATCTCGTGCTCGCCGCCCAGTATGAAAGCCTCGTGCTGCCGCTGGCGATCATCATGATCGTGCCGATGGGTGTGCTGGCGGCGCTGACCGGCGTCTGGTGGACCGGCGGTGACAACAACATCTTCACCCAGATCGGGCTCGTGGTCCTTGTGGGTCTCTCGGCGAAGAACGCGATCCTGATCGTGGAGTTCGCCCGAGAACTGGAGTTCCAGGGGAGGACACCGCTCCAGGCGGCGGTTGAGGCGAGCCGACTGCGCCTGCGTCCGATCCTGATGACGTCGATGGCCTTCATCATGGGTGTCGTGCCGCTGGTCGTATCGACCGGTGCGGGTGCGGAAATGCGCTCCGCCATGGGTATCGCCGTGTTCTCCGGCATGATCGGGGTGACGTTCTTCGGCATCTTCATGACGCCGGTCTTCTACCTGCTGGCACGTTTGCTAACCGGCAGCCGCCCTCTGCGGCAGCACGGTACGGAGGAGGCGGCTCCCGCTCTCTCTCCAGCGGAGTAAGGTCTACCTCCGGCGCCGCGCGGGTTCTTTCCACCGGGAACCCGCGCGGTATTCTTATGTCTAAAATGATCGAACGCATCCCAAAAGGATGCGCTCGACCATTTTAGGTCTTCGTTTTGCAGATGTCGTTATCGCAAACCGCCGCGCACTTTTGCGAGACATGCGTTAAAGAGCACCGCCGTCGATGATCAAGGTCTGGGCCGTCATGGCCGCGGATGCATTCGAGGCGAGGAACAGGCAGGGGCCGACAAGGTCTTCAGCCACCAGCACCCGCTTCAGGGACTGGCGGGCGACCATCGCCGTGATGCTGTCGTCGTTCAGCCAGAGCTTTTTCTGCCGTTCGGTGACGATCATTCCAGGGAGGATGGCGTTGACGCGGATGTTCTCGGTTCCAAGCTTTCCGGCGAGGCTCTTGGTCAGGCCGATGATCCCGGCCTTGGCGGTCGCATAGGCGGGCAGTCCGCCCATGTTGAGCAGATAGGCGATCGAGGAGAAATTGACGATCGCGCCACCGCCGGCCTTGCGCAGGTGTGGGACCGCGGCCTGGGAGACGAAGAACATCTGCTTGACGTTAATGGCCTGGGCGTTGTCCCAGTATTCCTCGGTCACCGTCTCGAACTCGTGGCGGTCGTCCCAACCGGCATTGTTGACCAGTACCGAGAGCGATCCGAGTTGCTGGGCGGCCCTGTCGACGGCGGCTTTCGTTTCCGCGACGTTACGCAGATCGGCTTTCAGGTAGAGGACCGGATGGCGGGCGGTCTTGGAAAGACGTTCCCCCAATTCGCGGCTCGGCTCGTCGGCAATATCGATGAACGCGACTTTGGCACCCTGTGCCGCAAAACCTTCCACCAAGGCGGCGCCGATGCCGGAACCGCCGCCGGTGATCAGCACGCCACGATCGGCGAAATCCGCATGCCGTACAGAAATATTGGCCAAAACACCCTCCTTGTCCGGCTTGGTCGCCAAGTTCTATCGCTTCGATGCGGGAAGACAAGGATGTGCGACAAACTCTCGCCATCTGGGCGCGCAATGGTCTCGACATGACCATTGCGACAGGAATAGCCGTCGGCGTCGGGCTGGGCACGGTGCTCGGGACAGCCGTTTTCGACAATATCGGCATCGGTGTTGCCGTGGGCATCGCGATCGGCGTTGCCCTGTCTCAATTCCTGCGTTCGCGATCGAAATAGCCCGAAGGCGGTCGCATGCCTTTGCCGGGAATTGCCTTCCTGCGTCATTGCATTTACTCGGAAGAGGGCAGTTTCCGGCCATCTCCCCGAGTCGGAATCCGACGCTAAAGGAACTTTCCGTGCCTCTTCCCGCCGCCGACATCTCCCTTCCCGAAAAAACCTATGCTGCTTTCCTGTTCGACATGGACGGCACGATCCTGAACTCGATCGAATCCGCCGAACGCGTCTGGGGACGCTGGGCAGCAAAGATGGGTTTCGATGTGGAAGCATTCCTGCCGACCATGCATGGCAAGCGCGGGATCGACACGATCAGCGCACTGAACCTCCCGGGCATCGATCCGGCCGCCGAAGCCGAAGGCATCCTGCGCGGCGAGATCGAGGATGTCGAGGGCGTGGTGCCAATCCCGGGCGCGGTGGAATTCCTCTCCGCGCTGCCGCCTGAACGCTGGGCGATCGTCACGTCGTCGCCAATCGAACTCGCCAAGGTCCGGCTTGCCGCCGCCGGAATTCCGCAGCCGCGCTACATGGTGACCGCTGAAGACGTGACCGTCGGCAAGCCCAATCCGCAAGGCTATATCCTTGGCTCGGAACGGCTCGGCGTTAGCCCCTCTGAGGTTCTTGTATTCGAGGATGTGCTGGCCGGCATCCAGGCGGGCGAGGCGGCAGGCGCCGACGTGATGGTGATCACCGCCACCCATTCCCATCCAATCGAAACCGGGCATTCCAAAATACCCGGCTATCTCGACGTGGTGCCGCATATCAGCCAGGACGGGCGGCTCTCGATTCGCCGCAGGGCCTGAGTATCAGGCCGGCTGGTTCGACGTCCGCATGATGCTGACCGTGGCGAACCAGAGCACGACGCCGAGGCCGAGCAGGCAGGCGGCAATCAGATACTGAACCGGATCCCGGCCGGTCCAGGGGCCGGCGAGGAAGGCACAGGAGATCGCACCGAGTACCGGCAGGATGGTCGGCGTGCGGAAATGCTTGTGCTCGACCGTGTCCTTGCGCAGGACCAGTACGGCGACATTGACGATCGCAAAGACGCAGAGAAGCAGCAGCGCCGTGGTGCCGCCGAGCGCCGGAACGCCGCCGGCAAACAGGATCAGCGCAACCGCCAGCAGCGAGGTGAAACCGATCGCGATATAGGGTGTGCGACGGCCCGAATGGACCTTGCCGAGCACCTGCGGCAGAACCCCCTCTCGGCTCATGCCGTAGATCAGGCGGCTCGCCATCATCATGTTGATCAGTGCGGAATTGGCCACCGCGAACATGGTGATGATCGCGAAGATGCCGATCGGGAAGCCCGGTGCGCCGGCCTGCACCACCTTCAGCAGCGGGGTCTCGCCCTGGCCGAGTTCATTGGCCGGCACCAGCGTGATCGCCGAGATCGCCACCAGGACGTAGATCAGGCCCGTTACCGCCAGGCCGGTTAGCAGCACCTTCGGGAACATCCGGCTCGGCTCCTTGCATTCCTCGGCCATGTTGACCGAGTCCTCGAAGCCGACCATGGCGAAAAAGGCGAGGGTGGTTGCTGCGATGACCGGCCAGAAGACGCCGCCGTTCCCCGGGGTCGCGAATGTCCAGGCGCGGGAAACGTCGCCCTGGCCGCCGGCGATCGCCCAGAAGCCGATGCCGATGATGATCAGCAGGCCGGTCAGTTCGACGACGGTCAACAGAACGTTCAGTCTGACGCTCTCGCCGACCCCTCGGAAATTGACGGCAGCGACCAACGCGATGAAACCGACCGCGATCAGCGATACGCCCCAGGCGCCGAGATCGAGGCTGAGAGAGGTCGCGAAGTTGGAGGCAAAGGCCCGCGATGCGGTCGCCGCCGAGGTGATGCCCGACGACATCACCGCAAAGGCCACCAGGAAGGTGACGAAATGGATGCCGAAGGCCTTGTGGGTATAGAGCGCGGCGCCGGCCGCGCGCGGATATTTGGTGACCAGTTCGAGATAGCTGAAGGCGGTGAGGAGGGCGACGACGAAGGCGATCAGAAAGGGCAGCCAGACCACCCCTCCGACCTGCTTGGCCACCTGGCCGGTCAGGGCATAGATGCCCGTCCCGAGAATATCCCCGACGATGAACAGCAGCAGCAATCCGGGTCCCATCACCCGGTGGAGTTCCGTCTTCTGTTCGCCCAATTCAGTGACCGGCTTTTTCATAAACTCCTCCTGGTGTTATCGATTCCCTCCGGGAAAGTGTTCAATGAGAACAAGCGCCGGTTGTTCCCAAAAAAACGCAAAGGTTTCAGCCCGTTCCGGCCTGAAAAAGGGGGATGGCGAAAATATCCTAAAAACTTGCACTCGATGCAAAAATCCTCTAAATACGACGGTGTAGTCGCCGCACTGCACAATTCTGCGGCCGATATGCGTATTTTTCTTGAGCGGAGGTTCCCATGCCTTGGAATTGCCATGCAGGCTGTGAAGGTCGGCGGAATACTCGATCGCATTTTCAAACCGGTGAGTCTCTGACCATGACAGCAGATGCGGCATTTTCGGATTTTTGGCATTTTTTCCGTTCCTGGATCAGCAATCCATTGCGGGTTGCGGCGTTGGCGCCTTCCGGGGATTCGCTCGCGCGACTGATGACCCAGGAGATCGCGCCGCTGGACGGCCCGGTCATCGAACTCGGCCCGGGGACCGGGGTATTCACCCGTGCGCTTTTGGCGCGCGGCGTTGCCCAATCCGACCTCACCCTGATCGAATACGGTCCGGAATTCGTTCCCGGCCTGCAGCGGCGTTTTCCAGACGCGCGGATACTGCAGATGGATGCGGCAAAGCTTGCGCATGAGGATATTTTCGAGGGCGAACCGGTCGGCGCGGTCATCAGCGGCCTGCCGTTGCTCTCCATGTCGCCGCGCAAGATTACCGCGATCCTCGGCGGAGCTTTTACCTATATCCGTCCGGGCGGTTCCTTCTACCAGTTCACCTATGGCCCGCGTTGCCCTGTGCCGCGGCCGATCCTCGACCGGCTGGGTCTGAAGGCCGTGCATATCGGCCACACCGTGCGCAACCTGCCGCCCGCTGCCGTCTACCGGATTTCCCGCCGCAAGCCGCTGGATCTGACGCGGGAGCGATCCAGATACCGTGCCGAGGCAGAAGGCAGCCCGGTCCATGCCGACGAAGCGGGCGCCTGAACAAAATCGGATGAAATGACCAAGACGATTGATGGCGCGACGGAAGGCCGGCGGGAGCTCAAGCGTCGGCAGACCCGCGAGCGCATCGAGGAAGCGGCGATGAGCCTGTTCCTCGAGCGCGGCTTCGATGCCACGACGGTCGAGGAAATTGCCGAACGCGCCGAGGTCTCGAAACGCAGTTTCTTCGACTATTTTCCGTCCAAGGAAGAGGTCGTGTTCGCCTGGCAGGACGGTTTTGCCGATCATCTGATGGCGGCGATTGCGTCGAGGCCAGCGGACGAGCCGGCGGTCAAGGCTGTGCAACACGGTCTCGTCAGCGCCATCGTCTCGGCAGCCGATGAAAGAGCGATGGCGCTCGGGGAACTGATCCGCAGTACACCGGCGCTCAAAGCCCGCGACCAGCTCAAATATGCAAAGCTCGAGCTGAAGCTCACGGAAGCGCTGAAGGCTCGAAGCCGGAGCGACGAGGAGCGGCTGCGCGTCCGCCTGCTTGCCGCCGTGGTCATAGGCGCCTTGCGGGCGGGCGGAGAACTCTGGAACGAACAGCCGCCGGGCACCTCGCTCGAAACCTTCGCGCATCAGTTCTTCGGCGATTTCTGGAAGACGCTTGCCGATTTCGGCAACGAGGGGCAGGGGCGCTGATCAGACCACGCTGAGCGTCGCGGCCGCGAGTACCACATAGCGCAGCGCCTTGCCGATGAATACCAGGATCAGGAAGGTCGGCAGCGGTTCCTTGAGCACTCCGGCCGCGACCGTGATCGCGTCACCGCCTATCGGCAGCCAGCTCAGCAGCAGCGACCATTTTCCGTATTTCCGGTACCAGGCCTGCGCCTTGTCCAGTTTTTCCTGGGTCACCGGAAACCATCGATTGTTACGAAAGCGTTCGACACCACGCCCGAGCAGCCAGTTCACGGCGGCGCCCGCCGTGTTGCCGACCGACGCAACCAGCAGCAGGGCGATGAGCGAATACCGGTCGGAGAGAATCAGCCCGACGAGGATCGCCTCCGATTGCATCGGAAAGACCGTGGCGGCGATGAAGGCGGCGGAGAACAGTCCCGCATAGGCGGCAAAATCGAGCATGATCGACCTATAGCGGAGCCAAATGAAGAAGGGCGGATGAAAACCCGCCCTTCGTGTATTGCTGGGTCGTCAATCAAGCCTTTTTGGCGTTTTCGACCTCTTCCGCAGCCGTTTCCACCGCCTTGGCGTGGCGTTTGCGCCAGTCGCCGAGGAAGAGCAGGATCGGGGCCGCGATGAAGACAGACGATGCGCCGGCAACGAGAATACCGAATGCCATCGGGACCGCGAAGCTTTCGACCGCGCTGCCGCCCCAGATCGCCATCGGCAGAAGCGACAGGAAGGCGGTGGCGTTGGTGTAGAGGCTTCGGGCCAGCGTTTCGTTGATCGACTTGTCGATCAGTTCGCGCAGCGGCATCGACTTGTAGAGCCGCATGTTTTCGCGCATGCGGTCATAGACGACGACCTTGTCGTTGACCGAATAACCGACCATCGTCAGCACCGCGGCAATCGCGGTCAGATTGAAATCGAGGCCGGTAATGGCGAAGAAGCCCACCAGCTTGGTAACGTCCAGCACCAGGGTCACGATAGCGCCGACCGCGAAGGGCCATTCGAACCGCGCCCAGATGTAGATCAGCATCGCGATACTGGCGATGAAGACCGACAGGAAGCCGGCGATGGCAAGCTCGCCGGAGACTTTTGGACCAATGACATCGGTGCCCTGGACGGTCGCAGTGGAGTCGATCTTGGTGACTTCGTCCTTCAGCTTGGTGACGGCCGCCGTCTGCGCCTCTTCGCCGCCTTCCTGACGCTGGGCACGCACCAGGATGGTGTTCGGATCGCCGAAGGACTGCAGCGTGATTTCGCCGAGGTTGAGCGTGTTCAGACCTTCGCGGAACTTGGCGAGGTCGGCGGGACCTTGTGTCTTGACGGACATCTGGATGCCGCCGCGGAAGTCGACGCCGTAGTTCAGGCCCGGATAGAAGAACAGCCCGACCGAGGCGATCGACAGGACGGCCGAGACCGCCACGCCGAAGAAGCGCGCCTTCATGAACTGGATGTGCTTGTCGTAGGGGCTGAACCGGAACATCGACTGGATGTTGATGACCTTCAGCTTGTAGCGACGTGCGATGGCGATCATCGTCACGCGGACGAAGGCGACCGACGTGAACATCGAGATGATCAGGCCAAGACCCATGGTGACGGCGAAGCCGCGCACGGGACCGGAGCCGAAGTAGAACAGGATGGCCGCCGCGATCAGCGCGGTCATGTTGCCGTCGACAATGGTCGAATAGGCGCGGTTGAAGCCGACGTCGATGGCAGCGAAGGCGCCTCGGCCTTTACGCGTTTCCTCGCGAATGCGTTCGTTGATGAGGACGTTCGCGTCGACCGCAAGGCCGATGCCGAGCACGATACCGGCGATACCGGGCAGTGTCAGCGTCGCGCCGACCAGCGTCAGGGCGGAGAAGGTCAGGATCGTGTGGATCAGCAGCGCAACATTCGCCAGCAGGCCCCACGTGCCATACAGAACCAGGATGAAGACTGCCACGAGGACGAAGCCGACGAGGCCTGAATAAAGGCCCATCTGGATGGCGTCGGCACCCAGGTCGGCGCCAACGGTGCGTTCTTCGATGACGGTAAGCTTCGCCGGCAGCGCGCCGGCGCGCAGCAGTGCGGAGAGCGTATTGGCTTCTGAGACCGAGAAGCCGCCGGAGATCTGGCCCGAACCGCCGGTGATCGGCGTGCGGATGACCGGCGCGCTCAGCACCTTGTTGTCGAGCACGATCGCGAAGGGGCGGCCGACATTCTGCTGGGTGATCTGGGCAAAGCGGTTGGCGCCCGCCGAATCGAAGCGGAAGTTGACGACCGGTTCGTTGGTCTGCTGGTCGAAGGCGGCGCGGGCATCGGTCAGACGGTCGCCGGAAAGTTCGACGCGGTCGAGGACCGGATACTGGTTGCCGCGCTCGTCGGCGAGCATGGTGACGCCCTGTTCGCCCTGCTGGCCGAGCAGATGGAAGCTCATCTTGGCGGTCGAGCCGAGAAGCTGGCGAAGGCGGGCCGGATCCTGTTCGCCCGGAAGCTGGACAAGGACGCGGTCGGAGCCGATGCGCTGAATGGTCGGTTCGGCGACGCCCACCTGGTCGACGCGCTGGCGGATGATTTCAAGCGACTGATCGACGGCGCCGGTGATGTGCGAATTGATGCCGGCTTCGGTCTGGGCGATCGTGATCGTATTGTCGGTGGGCGTGGTGATCGCAAGATCGCTGCCGCCGATCGTTGTGCCGGCGCTGACCGGGTTGGCAAGCGTCTGGAGCTCGGTCACGGCGGCGCCGCGCTGGGCTGCATCACGCAGCGCGACCGTCACGGTGTCGCCCGTGCGGCGGATTGCGGTGGTCGCGATGTTCTTGTCGCGCAGGACCCGGCGGGCATCCTGCAGCAGGCTCTGGACGCGCTCGTTGATCAGGTCGCCACGGTCGACTTCCAGGACGAGGTGCGAGCCGCCGCGCAGGTCGAGGCCGAGCGAGACGCGGTTGTGTGGCAGCCAGCCGGGAAGCCGGCCAAGCGTCGACTGCGGAATGACGTTCGGCAGCGCCACCAGAATGCCGAGGAAGATGATGACGAGATAGGTCGTCACCAACCATGGAGAATTTCTCATGTATTTAATCCTGCTGAGCCCGGGTCACGCTCTGTCGAGCGGTTGGGGCGAGAATGCTGATGTCGTGCAAGCGCCGAGGCGCGATATCTCAGGCGCGGGCCGGTGGCGCACGCGGCAGCGATCCGTGCCAGAACGGATGAGCCGTCGGATCGGAGGATGGCTTCGACGCGAAGGCCGAAACAAAAATCGGGAAGCTGATCTCGATGGCGCGGGCTTCCAGCGCACCGTCGCCCGTAGGCCAATGGGCGCCCGTTCCGTCCTTGCGGTCCATGGCGGCAAGTGCACGCAAAGGCTCGCGCTTGGTCAGGTGCGGAGTGTCGCTGCTCTTGTCGGCCGAAAGGACGCCGCGGGGGAACTGGACGTCCTTGACGACGCCGGACAGCAGGCCGAACAAGGCGGCAATCAGCAGAGCGGCGGCAAAGACCGGCCAGCGCGACAGGAGGCTTTCCTGTTCACGTCCGTCTCTCATCCGCTTGTCCTGCGGAAACAGCGCCATCCGCATCAGCTCCGGAGCGTTAAAAATCCCGAAGTCCTTGCTTCGGAACGGAATGCCGCCTTCTAAAGGAGAGGTTCGAGGCGGTCAATCTCCAGTCGGAGCAAGTGTAAGGGCAGATTGCGGCGGCATTTGCGCCAATCGCTGCATTTCATGCGGGAAATCAGTTGGCGCGTTATTTGTGGATCGGGTCCTTCCAGAGGACTTCTTCCGGCTTCTCGATCGGTTCGATATCGAGGTTGACCACGACCGGGTCCTGGCCGGAGCGGCAGAGGACACATTCCAGGGTCTCGTCGCGGCTGGCGTTGATCTCCTGGTGCGGCACGTAGGGCGGCACATAGATGAAATCGCCGGGGCCTGCCTCCGCCACGAATTCGAGATTGTCGCCCCAGCGCATCCGCGCTCTTCCCTTCAGTACGTAGATGATACTTTCCAGATCGCCATGGTGATGGGCGCCGGTCTTGGCGTTGGCATGGATCGTCACCGTGCCCGCCCAGATCTTTTCGGCACCCGCACGGGCGTTGTTGATCGCGGTCGCGCGGTTCATGCCGGGGGTCTGGGCGGTGTTGGGATCGAGCGAATTGCCGGGGATGACTTTCACGCCGTGCTCGCGCCAATCGACGTGCGAATGACCGTCATGGTCATTGTCATGAGGGTGATGATGATCGTCGTGATCGTGGCTCAAGATCGGCTCTCATTGACTTGGACGGGGCTCACCAACTCTTGCGAGTAGGGGGTCCGCGAGCCCCTAACCGGCGTCATGCCGGCTGGAGGCCACGTAGCT
Source organism: Neorhizobium galegae bv. orientalis str. HAMBI 540 (assembly GCF_000731315.1). Lineage (NCBI taxonomy): Bacteria > Pseudomonadati > Pseudomonadota > Alphaproteobacteria > Hyphomicrobiales > Rhizobiaceae > Neorhizobium > Neorhizobium galegae. The sequence goes on along the minus strand of NZ_HG938353.1, from coordinate 2,007,109 downwards.
TTGCTTGCCGAACATGATCAATGGGAACGTCACAAATGTCAAAGACTTGGTAAGCAGAGAATAATTTTCCTGTTTCAAATCAGGGCACTGTCTCGTTCCAATACCTCTCCGGGGAGGCGAAATAGAAAACCCCGCCAACGCGATCGGCGCCGGCGGGGCAAATGGCTGGTCGAGAGGCTGGGAAGAAATTTATGCGCCCTGGATGAGCGGCAGGACTTCGAGAGAGCCGTGATAGATCATATCGAGCGCCACATAAACGATGACCGCCAGGCCCACATAGGCGATCCAGCGGAAACGGGAGAGCAGTTTGGCCACGAAGTTGGCGGCGATCCCCATCAGGGCGATCGAGACGATCAGGCCGATGATCAGGACGGTCGAATGCTCCTTGGCGGCGCCGGCGACAGCCAGCACGTTGTCGAGCGACATCGAGACGTCGGCGACGACGATCTGGGTCGCGGCCTGAAAGAAAGTCTTCTGCGCGGCGTTTTCCTTGGCTTGTGCGGCGGTGTGCGCATCGTCGCCCTGGCCCTCGCGCAGCTCGCTCCACATCTTCCAACAGACCCAGGCCAGCAGCAGGCCGCCGGCAAGCTGGAGCCCCTTGATCGCCAGAAGGTAGGTTGCAACGACCGCAAACACGAGGCGCAGCACGGTCGCCGCGGAGATGCCGAAGAGGATCGCCTTCTTGCGCAGTTCGGCAGGAAGACCGGCGGCAGCAAGACCGATGACGATGGCATTGTCGCCGGAAAGAACGAGGTTGATGGCGATGACCTCGAGAAGCGCCGCGAAGCCGGCTGCGGTGAAGAGTTCCATCATGAAGCGTGAACCTGAGTCGGGAGTGGATGAGGGTGGAAGGTTATGCTGATCTTCTAGTCACATTTTCGTGGCGATTGGTACAGGATATTTCGGAGCACTTGGCAAGCGGATTTCGCATCCTGTCAAACGCCATTATCCATTATTGAAGCGGATGATGTCTGCGGAAAAGCAACCGATCCGGGTAAAGGCGTTTTAGTCCGGCTTCAGTTCCACTTGTCGCGACTCACCTGCCTCCTATATGGCCTCACGGCGGAGCGCGTCCCCGACCTGCCGCATCGCGGAGCGGATTTTCGCCGGTGGAGGCCATGGGACAAGCATCCGATGGATGAAGGAGACGTTCATGGCGCAGAAAGCTGTTGTCCTCGTCGTCGAGGATGAACCGCTAATCCGATTCACCACGCTCGATGCGCTGGAAGAGGTCGGGCACCAGGTGTTGGAAGCAGGCAGTGCCGACGAGGCGATGGTGCTGTTCCGCAACCGGTCCGATATCGACATCGTTTTTACCGACGTGAACATGGCGGGGTCGATGGATGGCATCCAGCTCGCTCAGCGGATACGCGCCATCCGCCCGAGCATCGGCATCATCATCACGTCGGGCGTCGTCAGCCTCGATCCGATGCTCCTGCCGGCCAACACGGTCTTTCTGCCGAAGCCCTATCAGCATGACATGCTGCTGTCTTCGATCCACGACATGATGCCGAGTTGAACGGTGTTGGGCCGAAGACGGACGGGCGGAACGGAACCAAGTGGCATGGCTTCCGGTTGTTTCTTCGATCAACCGGAGGAACCTTCACATGTTGACGAGGATCATCGCGTTTTCCGCCATCTCCCTGCTTTCGGCGCCCGTTCTGGCCCAGACGTCAGGCACGGGTGCCACGACAACCTTGCCGGGGACGACAACCACCGTACCCAATGCCAATTCCGGCGCCTCGCCGGTCACCACGCTTCCGGGCGTCACCGATCCGACGACCACCAACAGCACGACTGGCACTGTCGATCAGGAAGATCACTGCCAGCCGCCGGGAACGCCGAACAATACCAATCCGAGCGCCGAAGCCCCGACGCTGCCGCGGCCTGAACAGGCGTGCAACTGAAAGAGACGCGAAAACATCTTTACTCTTCGTCAATCTCTATTAAGTTGGTAGACATTGAAGCGTCGGCGGAAGCGGATCCAAAATCGCTTTCCTGTGGCTTCCAAGACAACCTTTCGCCCAAAGCAACCCAGGACGAGGAGTGTGTGCTTGATGACCTATGATGTCGCCGTCGTCGGTTCCGGTTTTTCCGCAATCGCCCTTACCATCAACCTCCTGCGCTTCCTGCCGTCCTCCGCGTCGATCGCGGTAGTCGGCGACGATCCCGGCTTCGGGCGGGGCACCGCCTACCGCACCGAATTCTATCTGCACCGTCTCAATGTCCCAGCGGCGCGGATGAGCGTGTTTCCGGATCGACCGGACGATTTCGTCGAATGGCTACGCGGCCAAGGCAGGGCGGCCTTTCCGGAGGATTTCGCCTCTCGCGGCGACTACGGCCTCTACCTGCGCGATACGCTTGCCTCGCTGCTGAGGCCCCGTGAGCGGCGCGCGCACGTGGATTTTATCCGAGCCAAGGCGACGGCCTGCGTCCAGTGCGAACAGGACGGGATCGTCTTCCATCTCGACAACGTCGGCGAACTGCGTGCCCGTACCGTCATTCTGGCGCTCGGCGTCGGCAATGCCGATCTGCCTTTGCCGAAGGATCGTATCGATCCGGGCGTCGGCTCCCGCATCATCGACAATCCCTGGCGACTCGGCTGGCTTTCGCGCGTCGGCCGCACCGACGAACTCTGTATCTTCGGCTCCGGCCTGACGATGATCGACCAGGTTCTGTCGCTGCGCGCCCAAGGACATCGCGGCCGCATCCATGTCCTGTCGCGGCGCGGACTGGTGCCGCATCCGCATCCGACCCGGCGCGCGGCTCCCGTCACGCCGGACCTGCCCGACAGCCGCGAAATCAGCGCGCTGCTGCGCGCCTTGCGGCGACAGGTGGAGAACGGTGCCGACTGGCGGGGCGTCGTCGATGGCCTGAGGCCGCAGACCCAGGCTTTGTGGCAGAGCCTTACCACCGAGCAGCGCTCGCGGTTCCTGCGCCATGCTCTTGCCTGGTGGAACATCCACCGCCACCGCATTGCGCCGGAAGTGTTCGCCCGCTTTAACGCGCTTCTGAAGGACGGTACGGTGACCGTGCATGCCGGTTTTCTCCGCGAGATCGACAGAGATGCCGAGGGTGCGAACGTCCGGTTCAGGCAACGCGGCACGCCGGACATTGCGTCGTTCCATGCGGACTGGATCGTCAACTGCACCGGCATGGAGCGCGCCGGCATCGGCCATTCGCCGCTGCTGACCGAGATGCGGAACCGACAGATGATCGCCATGGACGAACTCGGACTTGGCATCTCCGTCGATGGGCGGTCTCGCGTTCTCGATCCGGATGGCCGGCCACAGCCCGGCCTGTTTGCTGCGGGAGCGCTGACCGCCGGCCAATTCTGGGAGATCACGGCGGTGCCGGATATCCGCGTACAGGCCAAGGCGCTTGCAGAGACAATCGCCACGGACATTTCCCGGACGGCACCACGGCGAGCCCGTATCGCGTAGTCGAGCATTCCATGAGCACGATTTTCTCCTGATCGAGCATCAACGGCAGGTTCCTTGCTTTCATGCCGCGCCATCGACGTTAATCTGGAGAAAGTCATTGCGCAGGAAGGAATTTCCATGGCCCTGAAACTCGTCGGTCTCGCGGGGAGCTATAATCGCCCGTCCAAAACTTTTGCGCTGGTCGAACATATCGCCTCGGTCGCAGCCGAGCGTTATGGATTCGATACCCGGCTTCATGACCTCACCGATGTGGGACCGTCTCTTGGTCAGGCACAACGCCAGAGTGATCTTGATGAAGCGGCCGCCAGGGTACTGGCGGATGTCGTCGAGGCGGACTTCCTGATTGTCGGTTCGCCGACCTACAAGGGCAGCTATCCCGGGCTCTTCAAGCATTTCATCGATCTGATCGATCCCGAACAGCTGCGCGCCAAGCCGATCCTGATCACCGCGACCGGCGGTGGCGACCGGCACGCGCTGATGGTCGAACATCAGCTTCGGCCGCTTTTCGGTTTCTTTATGGCCCATACCCTGCCGACGGCCGTCTACGCATCCGATCGCGATTTCGCCGACTACCGCATCGTCTCCGAGGCGTTGCAGCAGCGGATCGGCTTTGCCGTCAACGAACTCGCCGCCTTCTTTCCCGTCCGGGAACTCGCTGCCGCCGAGTAACTTTACTTTCGGTCGCTTTGCCGTCATCAATCCCCCGCAACCGCAAAGCGGAGGAGAACGCATGGCCATCGAAGAAGACATGGCGAAGATCGCCGAGCAGGAGAAGGCGCTGGTCTTCGACCGGTTCGACCTGACGACCGCCTGGGATCTCGGATCGCTGCTCCGGCATATGGCCGTCGAGCGGGGCCTGAGCATCGTCATCGACGTGCAATTGCATTCGATGTCGGCCTTCTACACGGCGCTGCCGGGCACCAGCGCCGACAACCAGAGCTGGGTACGGCGCAAGCGCAATCTTGTGCTCCGCTTCTTCCAGTCCAGCTATGCGATCGGACGGAAGCTCGAGCTCCAGGGCGACACGGTCGAAAACCGATATGGTATTTCCGCGGCGGACCACGCGCCGCATGGCGGCAGCTTCCCGATCAAGGTCGCCGGTGTCGGTTGCATCGGGGCGGTGACCGTTTCGGGCCTGCCGCAGCGCGAGGATCATAATATGGTCGTCGAAGCCCTTGCACGGATGACCGGCAAGGATATCTCCACGCTCCGTCTCGACTGAGGAGATATTCGATGGCGCAGACCGACATAAAGACCCCGGACGAAGTTTTCGCCTTCTGGTTCAGGGAGCTCACCCGCAAGGACTGGTTCGAGAAGAACGAAGCGCTCGACGAAGCGATGCGCCGGCATTTTGCCGCGACGCATCTCTCGCTTGCCCGGGGCGAGCTCGACGCGTGGCGGGCTTCGCCGGAAAACCGGCTCGCGGCGGTGATCGTGCTCGACCAGCTTTCCCGCAATCTCTATCGCGGCACCCCGCTTGCCTTCGCAACGGACTGGCTGGCTTTGCGGGAGGCAAGGCTGGCAATCGAGGCCGGTGCGGATATGGCGGTCCTGCCCGAACAGCGCGGCTTCTTCTATCTCCCGTTCGAACACTCGGAAGTCCTTGCCGATCAGGATCGGTCGGTGGAGCTCTTCGCTTTGCTGGGGGATGCGGATTATCTGGATTATGCGGAGCGTCACCGCCTGGTGATCCGCGAGTTCGGCCGCTTCCCGCATCGCAATGCGCTGCTTGGCCGGGAATCGACCGCCGCCGAGCTGGAATATCTGGCCAAGCCCGGCGCCGGTTTCTGACGTTGAGGTAACTAGCGGCGGAACAGGCGTGCGACGGCGATCAGGATGCACGCGCCGATAAAGCCAGCGATGAGGTAAGCGATCCAGCCGCTACCCAGCGAAAGGTGGAAAAAGTTGAGAATGGCATTGGCGATGATGGCGCCGACAATGCCGAGAATAATGTTCATGATTAAGCCCATGTCGCTTTTCATGAACTTTTCAGCGAGCCAGCCGGCAATGCCGCCGATGATGATGGCTGCGATCCAGCCGATACCTGCCTGTTCCATGACTTACCCTCAATGATTGTTGGGACGGAGAAACGCGAAGAAATGTTCCAGGTTCCACGAATTGTTCCAATTCGTGGCCGGGCGTCAGAGCATTCCTTTTCTTCGCCCAGAAGTCACTCTATTTTCGCGCGCGAATCCGATCGAAAGACAAAAGAGCAGACATTTGACACAACTTCTCACGACCGGCCCTTCGACCATTCAACGGATAGCGTGCGCGCTCCTGGCGGCACTGATAATCGCTGCCCCGCTCGGCTTGCCCTCGCAGGCGGCCGCACAGGCGCAGCAGCAGGCACAAGGACAGCGCCAGGAACAGGTGGCGCCCGACGTCACCGTCGATTCCATCAATACCGACATGAAGGGCAAGATCGACGCGATCCGCCAGCAGCTCGATTCCTTCCGCAACCGGATCCAGAGCGATGCCGACGACGATGCACGTCTTGCGGAACTCAGGGTCAGGGCGGAAGCGATCGTCGGCGAAATGCGCTCCGCATCGGATGCCATGCGTACACGTGTCGAACAGATACAGGCCCGCCTCAAGGGACTCGGCGAGCCGCCCGCAGCCGGCCAGCCCCCGGAAGCGCCCGCGGTCGTCGAGGAGCGCAACCGGCTGCTGAACGAGCGCTCGGAGCTCAACATTATCGTCGACGATGCCGGCCAGCTTTCCAACAGCGCGACGCAGGTCGCCAACACGATCACCAATCTGCGCCGCACGTTGTTTACCCAGACGCTCTTCCGTCACACAGAGCTGTCGGGCGAGCTGTTCGCCGATGCCGGCAACGCATTCGTCGCGGAAGTCAGGAATTTCGGCTCCACCTTCAGCGGCTGGATCAGTTTCGTCTGGAAATTCAAAAAGCTGCAGCTGCTGGGCGCTCTGGCGCTGTCGCTCGGCGCGGCCATGCTCTTCCTGTCTGGGGGATATCGGCTGTTCGGGCGCTTCATCCGGCGCGACGACCATGAACATCCTTCCTATATCAGGCGTTTGTCGGTGGCCTTCTGGTCGACGGTGATCCAGACCGTGGCGCTGGCGGCCTTTCTGGTCGCCTCCTTCCTGTTCCTCGACGGCTTCAATGTCCTGCGCACGGATATCACGCCGATCGTGGTGACCTTCTTCGCGTTCGTCTGGTTCGTCAATTTCGTCTGGAAGCTCACCTATGGCGTGTTGGCGCCCGGCGAACCGGAATGGCGGCTCGTCCGCATCACCAACCGCGGCGCCCACCTGCTGACACTCGCCGTGCTTGCCATGGCAATCGTCAACGGGCTCGACTATCTGCTCGGCGCGATCAGCGAGGCGCTGAATTCCCCGCTGGTTCTGACCATCGTCAAAAGCCTGCTCGCCTCCGTCATCATCGGCCTGATCCTGATCGCCATCTCCTTCATCCAGCCGCGGCTTGTCGAGGGCGAGGATCCCGACAGCCCGGGGCATCGTTGGCCGCGCTTCTTTCCTCTGTTCCTTCGCGTCATGGGCCTGCTCCTCATCCTGTCGGTGCTGACGGGATATGTCGGGCTTGCGCGGTTCGCCTCGACCCAGATCGTGCTGACTGGCGCGGTGATCGTGCTGATCTATATCGGACTGCTGTCGGGTAGGGCGATCTCGAAACAGGGATCATTCACGGATACGGCCGCCGGCCGTCGGCTCGCCGAACACTTTCATTTCGGGGAGGTGTCGCTCGACCAGGCGGGGCTTGTCGCGGGGCTCGGCATCTATGCCTTTGCGCTGATCCTCGGCATCCCCCTCATTCTCTTGACCTGGGGTTTCCAGATCGCCGATATCGAAGCCTGGATCTACAGTTTCTTCACGCAGATCCGGATCGGTAACATCTCCATTTCTATCGTCGGTATTCTCGGCGGCATTCTGCTTTTCGGCCTCGGATTCGTCATCACGCGCTGGATCCAGAAATGGATCGACGGCAATGTGCTGGCGCGCAGCCAGGTGGATCTCGGCGTTCGCAATTCGGTCAAGACCGGTATCGGCTATCTCGGCGTCGGGCTTGCGGTGCTCGTCGGCGTTTCTGCCGCGGGCATCGATCTGTCGAGCTTCGCGCTGGTCGCATCCGCCCTGTCGGTCGGCATCGGTTTCGGTCTCCAGAATATCGTCTCGAACTTCGTGTCCGGCCTGATCCTGCTCGTCGAGCGGCCGTTCAAGGTGGGCGACCATGTGGTGACCGGGGCGACGGAAGGCATCGTCAAGCGCATTTCGGTGCGCGCCACCGAGATCGAGACGTTTCGCAAGCAGTCGATCATCGTGCCGAATTCCGACCTCATCAATTCGCCGGTCGGCAACTGGACGCATCGCAACAAGATCGGGCGTTCCGAAGTGCCGGTTGCGGTGAGCCACCATACCGATCCGCAGAAGGTGATGGATATTCTTTTGGAACTGGTCGACCAGGTTCCGGAAGTGCTGCGCAATCCGGAACCGCACGTGGAGTTTCTGAACTTCGGTCCGTCCTCGCTCAATTTCGAACTGAGGTTCCATCTGGCCGACATGGGCGAGGGCTTGAGGATCCGCAACAATCTGAGGATCGCCATCCTCAAGCGGTTCAAGGAAGAGGGGATCGCGATACCGTTCCCGCAGCAGGAGATCATCTTTCATCGGGGCCGGCCGATCCTGCCGGAGGAGAACGATGCAAGAGGGGGCGCGTAACCGGCCCTCTGCCCGAGCCCCGCGCGGCCATTCTGATGATCGTCGCGGGCTGGCTCCCGGCATGTCGTAAACAGGCGTTTGGCCCGCCTGCCGGAATTGCATAGTCCCTGCAGTTTGCGAAAAGGCCACACGAGGCCGAAGAGGGGTTCTTTCCATGAAGACACATGCACGGGCGGTGGTGATCGGCGGCGGCGTGGTCGGTGTTTCGACGCTTTATCATCTGGCGAAAAAGGGCTGGAGCGACGCGGTTCTGATCGAACGCAAGGAATTGACCTCGGGTTCGACCTGGCATGCGGCGGGTCTTCTGCCGCTCTTCAACCTCTCCTATTCGGTCGGCCAGCTGCATAAATATTCGGTGCGTTTCTATCAGGAACTGCAGGAAGAAACCGGCATGAATGTTGGTTTCTCGAAAGTCTCGAACATCCGTCTCGCCCGCACCAAGGACCGCTGGGAAGAGTACATGTATTATGCCGGGATCGCCGAGACGATCGGCGTCACGGTCAACGTCCTGACGCCCGAACAGGTGAAGGAGATCTGGCCGCTCTGCGAGATGGATGGAATCCTCGGCGCCATCCAGCATCCTGACGACGGCTATATCCAGCCGGCGGACCTCACGCAGGCGCTTGCCAAGGGTGCGCGCGACCTCGGCGCCACGATCTATCGCAACACGACCGTCACCGCCATCGCACAGCAGCCGGACGGGCTCTGGAAAGTGACGACCGACAAGGGCGAGATCACGGCCGAACACATCATTTCCTGCACCGGCAACTTCGCCCGCAAGACCGGCGAGATGGTCGGCATCAACATTCCGGTAATCCCGGTCGAGCACCAGTACATCGTCACCGAGCCGCATCCGGCGATCCAGGAGCGCAAGGCCAAGGGCTTGCCGGAAATGGGTGTCTTACGCGAATCGGACTCCTCCTGGTACATGCGCGAGGAGAATGGCGGCCTGCTGCTCGGGCCCTACGAGGTCGGAGCACCCGTCTGTTACGTCGACGGTCCGTCGGACGAGAGCGAATACGAGCTCTTCAACGAGGAACTCGACCGGCTGATGCCCTATATCGAGACCGCCATCGTGCGCGTGCCGGCGTTCGGCGAAGTGGGCATCAAGAAGGTCTACAATGGGGCGATCGCCTATACGCCGGACGGCTCACCGATCGTCGGTCCCGCACCTGGCCTCAAGAACTTCTGGCTGAACGAAGGCCATTCCTTCGGCATCACCGCAGCGGGCGGCGCCGGCTGGCAGCTTGCGGAATGGATCGTCGACGGCGAGCCCACCGTCGACATGATGGGCGTTGATCCGCGCCGCTTCGGCCCTTACGCAACGGAAGGCTACCTCATCGAGAAGAACGAAGAGGCCTATGCCAATGTTTTCACGATGCATTATCCTGATGAAGAGCGCTCCGCCGCGCGTCCCTTGAAAACGACGCCGGTCTATGACCGGTTGAAGAAGATGGGTGCCGTGTTCGGCTCCGTCTACGGCTGGGAACGCGCCAACTGGTTTGCGCCTAAAGGCTATGAAGTGCCTGCGGAAGACCTCGGCGTCGGCGCCGAGGTGCTGACCGGTCACAATCACGCGCCGGCGCTGGAAGATGGCCGGATCGTCGAAAAATGGTCCTTCCGCCGCTCGAACTATTTCGACCACGTGGGCAACGAGGTCAAGAATGTCCACGAGAATGTCGGCGTGCTCGACATGTCTGCCTTCGCCAAGATGGAAGTGTCCGGCCCGGGCGCGCGCGCTTTCCTCGACTCGATCTTCGCCAATGCGATCCCGAAGAAGCGCGGCCGCATCGCGCTCTGCCATCTGCTTACCAAACAGGGTGGGGTGCGCTCCGAGTTCACCGTCTATGAGTGGGCGCCGGATCGCTTCTATCTGGTATCGGCTGGTGCCTATGAGGCGCATGACCAGGATTATCTGCGCAAGCTCGCGCCGACAGACGGCTCGGTCAAACTCACCCAGATTACCCAGAGGCTCGGCGTGCTGGTTCTGGCCGGCCCGAAGTCTCGCCAGGTTCTGAAGAAGCTCACCCGCACCAGCCTTGAGAACAAGGATTTCCCCTGGCTTTCCGGCAAGGAAATTTCCGTCGGCATGGCGTCCGCCCATGCGTTGCGCGTCAATTTCGTCGGTGAACTCGGCTGGGAACTGCATCACCCGATCGAGATGCAGAACTACATCTTCGACAAGTTGATGGAAGCCGGCGCCGAGTTCGGCATCAAGCCCTTCGGCATTCGGGCCATGCTTTCCATGTCGGTCGAGAAGTCGTATCGGCTCATCCCGCGCGAAATGTCGATCGAGTACAATGCCTACGAGTCCGGTCTCGACCGTTTCATCAAGACGGACAAGGAATTCCTCGGCAAGCAAGGCCTGCTTTCCTATAAGGAAAAGGGGCTGAAGTGGAATTTCTGCACGCTGGTCGTCGAGGGCGCCAACGATCTCGATGCCCGCGGTTCTGAGGCGATCTACAATGAAGCCGGCGAATTGATCGGCCGCGCCACCAACGGTGCCTATGGCTGGCGGATCGGCAAGTCTCTGGCGCTGGCGATGGTGAAGCCGGGTTATGCGGAGACTGGCACGCGGCTCAAGATCAAGATTCTCGGCAATCTCTACAATGCCAGCGTCGTCGCCGAGAGCCCGTTCGACACCGACAACGTTGCACTGCGCGCGTGAAATCCGGTTAAAGTAAGAAACCATTGACATTGACGGGCGGTCTTCGGGCCGCCTGTTCCGTTTTTGGACGAGAAAGCCGTTCCGATTAACGGTTCTGCAAAGCGTTTGTACTACGGCTGTTAGCAGAGGGGATAATTACTTATCGACAGGGGCACCATGACATTCCTCGGCATTTCCGGGATGCAGTATTCCGGCCAATCACTGGCAAGCTCCCGCATCCTGCTTGCGGAAGATTCCAACGTCTTTACCTCAATGATCGGTACCCGGCTCAAGGAGCTGTTCGGCATCGAGGTTGAGATCTGCCGCAATTTCGAGGAATTGCAGATTGCCTATGACCGTTCAAGCGAACCGGTCACGCTGGCGATTTCCAATATCAACCTGCCGGGTGCGGAAAACGGCGAGGCGCTGGAATATCTCGTCGATCTCTCGATCCCCACCATCGTCTTTACCGGCACCTTTCACGAAGAGACGCGCGACAAACTGCTGACCAAGGACATCGTCGATTATATTCTCAAGGACAATGTCTTTGCGGTCGAGATGCTGGCCGAATCGGTCTGCCGGTTCCTTACCAATCATCGCCACCATGTCCTGATCGTCGATGACAGCCCGACCGCCCGGGCGCTGCTGTCGAGCCGCCTGAAGCGCTACAATTTCCGGGTCAGCGTCGCCGAGAACGGTGCCAAGGCCTTGGAGATCCTTAAGAAGAACCCGGATATCGGCCTCGTCGTCACCGACTACAACATGCCCGATATCGACGGTTTCGAACTGACCCGCCGCATCCGCTCGGTGCGCGGTTCGCACGAACTGCGGATCATCGGCGTTTCGTCTTCTTCGAACCGGCTGCTTTCGGCCCGTTTCCTGAAGGCTGGAGGCAACGACTTCATGCTGCGGCCCTTCATCGACGAGGAATTCTACTGCCGCGTCAACCAGAACCTGGATACGCTGATCCAGATCTGGTCGATGCAGGCAAAACGTCAGGACTCGACGGTCAAGAACGTCGCCTGATCTGCGAGGGTCTTTCGCATGCCCTATCTTCAAAGCCAGCACTTCCGGAAGACGGAGGAGCGTCTGACCTACGGCTGGGCTGCGCCATCACCGGTCCAGATGGAGGTGGCGAATCTCACCGCCGATCCGTTGACCGGGTTTGCCAATCTGAAGGAGTTCTATCGGCTTGGTTCACCGCTGGTGGGGACCTGCCTTTCCGAGGGCGCGTCCTGCGCCGTCGCAATCGTCGACATCGATCATTTCCGGCGGTTGAACGATACTCATTGCGAGGAAACGATCGCTGAGGTCCTGAAAGCGATCGCGGCCAAACTCGATGCCGCGTGCGGCGGCGGCCGGCACCTCCTTGCCCGGCTGGACGACGAGGAGTTCGGCCTGCTGCTGGTCGGTTTCGACGGCGCGGCGGCAACGGATTTCTGCGAAAAGCTGAGGCTTGAGATCGCCGATATGCGGATCGCTTCCGGCGACAACCACTTCTCGATAACCGTCTCGATCGGACTGGCAGAAGTCTACGGTCCGGAGACCTTCGACAATTACCTCAATGCTGCAGAACAATTCCTGTTCATGGCGAAGAGCTTCGGCCGCAACCAGGTCTTTTCGGATCATACGGTCGTGCTGCAAGCGGTGGGCTGACAGCCGCAATCACCAGGATCAGTCCACCACGCCGATGCGCGAGGTGTTCATGTTGAGCTTGCGCTCGGCGCGTTCCTGCTGCGGCGACCGGTTATAGACCTCTCGATAACATTTCGAGAAATGCGAGGCGGACACGAACCCACAGGCAACCGCCACTTCGACCACCGGCATCGACGACTGCACCAGCAGGTGCCGTGCCCGGTCGAGCCGGATTTCCAGATAATAGCGCGCCGGCGAGCGGCCCATTTCCTGACGGAACAGGCGTTCGATCTGGCGCCGGGAGAGGCCGGCGTCGTCGGCAATCTCCACCAGCGACAGCGGTTCAGAGAGATTGTTCTCCATCACCTCGATGATCGACAGGACCTTGGCGTTCTGGACGCCGAGGCGGGCCCGCAACGGCAGGCGCTGGCGGTCGTGCGGGTTGCGGACGCGGTCGGTCAGCTGCTGCTCGCAGACGCGGTTGACGAGGTTCTCGCCGAAATCCTGGCTGATCAGGTTCAGCATCATGTCGAGCGAGGCGGTGCCGCCGGCGCAGGTATAGAGGTTCGAATCGACCTCGTAGAGATCGGCATAAACTTCCGCCTGCGGAAATGCCTCGGCAAAGCCCGGAAGGTTTTCCCAGTGGATCGCACAGCGCTTGCCGTTCAGCAGCCCGGCTTGGGCCAGAACGTGCGCTCCCGTGCAGAGGCTTCCAACGGCAATGCCGCGGTTATAGGTTTCGCGCAGCCAGGCGTTGACGGACTTGTTGTTGAATTCCTCAACGTAGACGCCCGAGCAGACGAGGACCATGTTCGGACGGTTTTCGCCGGAGAGGTTGCGACGTTCGTCGGCCAGCGACGAATTTACCTCAATCCCGATGCCGCTCGAGGAATAGACCTTTTCACCGTCGGCGGAACAGAGCCGCCAGGTATAGGCCGAGTAGCCGAGCATTCGGTTGGCGATTCTGAGCGTCTCGACTGCTGCCGCAAAAGGCAGCATGGTAAAATGGGGAACAAGAAAAAAGACGAGAGAGCGCTTTGCTGCCGGGTTTTTGGTCATCACATTCATGCCGTCATTCCCCTTGTTCGTGGCCGTACATTGCGGCCCGCTTTTCTTCAAAAGCGACATTGGCACGGGGAAAGGCGGCGGAGAAGGGCTTTCGACGACAGGCTGATAACATTTTTGCGACATAAGCGGGTCGCAGACTTAATTCGCCAAAGGCGATAGGCTCAATGCGTGTCTCAGACTACATGGCCCGCTTCGCTGTTCGCGTGGGCGGGCCATGGAGCGGGAGGATTATCGGCGATGCGGTGCGGCATTGGTCGTCGGCCATCCGATGTCCTTGCGGATTTCTGCCGGCAGACCTTCCAGCATTCTTTCGGTCTGGCGACGACGCCATTGATCGCGAAGGCTGATAACCGCGTCCAGGGCAGGGCGGATGAGCGGGGCGAAGGATGACGGCCGGGACCGGGAGCGATCGCTCTCCTGATAGGTGATCATAGTCATGTCAGTTCTCCTTGGGTGTCTCATGGGACAACGCTCAGTCGGGACAATGAACGCCATCAATCCATCAATCAATCGGATGCAAATTATGCGTCTCATGAAATTCTGTTTTGTATCGACGCTTGCTTCCGATGTTTTTGAGTATGCCGCCCGTTTGACATTCAATCAAACGAAATGATATGGTGTTTAAGTTCAGAATTATTGATAGAGGCTGATATGACTGTTCCATTCCGCCCGCCGCTCCCGCTGCTCGATAACGACGTATTGCGCACCTTTGTGGCGATTGCCGAAACCGGCAATTTCTCGACCGCGGCCGATGCGGTTCTGCGCACGCCGTCGGCTGTTTCGATGCAGATCAAGAAACTGGAAGAGCAGTTGAAGACGACGCTCTTCCTGCGCGATGCCCGTTCGGTGTCGCTGACGCAGCATGGCGAGATGCTGCTCTCCTATGCACGGCGCATGCTGGCGCTCTCCAATGAAGCCGTGTCACGTTTCGTCATGCCGGAACTCGCCGGCGTGGTGCGCCTCGGTGCGCCGGACGATATCGCCGAACGCCTTCTGCCGAAGGTGCTCAAGGATTTCGGCGAGAGCTTTCCGGGCATCATGGTCGATGTCACCGTCGACATGAGCCTTGCGCTCAAGAAGCGGATGGACGAGCAACGCCTGGATCTGGCCCTGATCAATTGCGCGACGCGGCCTTTCGCGACAGCGGGTGAGATGATCCACACGGAACGACTGGTCTGGGCCGGCGCCAAATGCGGCACCGCATATCTGCGCGATCCGCTGCCGATTTCTGTCTGGGAGGACGGCTGCGTCTGGCGTCAGGATGCGATTGCCCAACTCGAGAAGCACAAGCGGAGCTATCGCATCGCCTATGCGAGCGCCCATACGATGGCGCAGCGCGCCGCCGTGCTATCCGACCTGGCGATCGCGCCGTTCCCGCGCTCCTACGTTACAGAAGACATGCAGATACTTGGGGCGAAGGAGGGCCTGCCGGAACTCATCAACTTCGATATCCGGCTGTTGACGGCTCCGCAGCTTTCCGTCCCCGGCAAGGCAGTGGCCGAAAGCATCCGCGAAGCTTTCGGCTCCCTGATCGCTGCTGCTGCCTGATTCTACTCGCGGCCGCGGCGACGTCTGCGGCCGCCTTCTCCCGAAGCCTCTGCCAGCGCCTTTCGCTCCGGCAGGGTCACGACAGACGCCAGATGCGGGAAGGCATCGACCTTGTTCGGCAGCGCCATGGCATAGACGAAATGCTCCTGGAATTTCGGCTCCAGCGCCGTCTCGATCTTCTCGATCCTACGCACCGTTTCCTCGATCTCGCGGCGGTAGCCGCGATTCAGCAGGCACATGCGCGCGCCCGTGCCGGCGGCATTGCCGACCGATTTGACGCGGCCCAGGTCGCAATCCGGGATGAGACCCAGCACCATGGCGTATTTCGGATCGATGAACGTGCCGAAGGCGCCGGCAAGGCCGATGCGGTCGACATGGTCGACCCCCTGCTTGTCCATCAACAGCTTTACGCCGGCATAAAGCGCCGCCTTGGCGAGCTGGATGGCGCGCACGTCGTTCTGGGTCACGGTGATGCGCTGCTCGCCGTCATGCACCAGATAGGAGAAGGTTCGGCCGTTTTGGAGGATGCGCGTGCTGCGCTCTGCCATTGCGCCGTCCACCACGCCGTCTTCCGAAATCAGTCCGGCGAGATACATTTCGGCGATCACTTCGATGATCGCCGAGCCGCAGATGCCGGTGATGCCGGTCGCAGCGGCTGCATCGGCGAAACCCGGCTCATCCGACCAGGGCTCGACGCCGATCACCCGGAAGCGCGGTTCGAGGGTTTCGGCGTCGATGCGGATACGCTCGATGGCACCGGGTGCTGCCCGCTGGCCCGATGAGATTTCGGCACCTTCGAAGGCCGGACCGGTCGGAGAGGAGGCCGCGACGACGCGGGTCGAATTTCCGAGCACGATTTCCGCATTGGTGCCGATATCGACCAGCAGCATCATCTCCTCCTGCCGATGCGGACCTTCCGACAGGGTTGCCGCCGCGGCATCGGCACCGACATGGCCGGCAATACAGGGCAGGAGATAAGTGCGGGTGCCTTCGTTCATCGGCAAGCCAATCTCGGAGGATTTGACTTTTACCGCTCCGGAAACGGCAAGCGCAAAGGGGGCTCCGCCAAGCTCCGTCGGATCGATCCCGAGGAACAGATGGTGCATGATCGGATTACCGACGAAGACGCTGTCGAGAATGTCGGTGCGAGAAACGCCGCCGTCGGCGCAGACCTTGTCGATCAATCCGTTCAGCGCCTCGCGCACGGCTAACGTCATCGCCTCGCGGCCATCGGGGTTCATCATCACATAGGAAACGCGGCTCATCAGATCCTCGCCGAATCGGATCTGCGGGTTCGACGTGCCCGCTGACGCCACGGTTCGGCCCGACAGCAGCGACGACAGATGCATGGCGATCGTCGTCGAGCCGATATCGCAGGCAATCCCGTAGGCCTCGTTCTTCAGGCCGGGGTAGAGCGCGACGAGCCGGGCGCGGTCATCGTCGCGGTCTTTGTGGATTGCCGCCGTGACCTTCCATTCACCCTTGCGCAGAATCTGCTGCATCTTGGGAATCAGGTGGAAATCGACATCGAGATCGTCGAGATGCCACTCGGCGGCAAGGGCTGCCTTCAGGCGGTCGAGATCGCCGAGCGGCTTTTCCATGTCGGGCTCTTCGACCTCGACATAACACATGCGGATCGCCGGATTACGGTCGAAGACGCGTTCATCGGCGGCCTTGCGGACCACCTGGGCATTGATCACCGTATCCTGTGGCACATCGATGACGAGATCGCCGAGGATCTGGGTCGAGCAGGAGAGGCGGCGACCTTCGGGAAGCCCGCGCACGCGGTCGTAACGCTCTTCCTTCGGGCCGAGCGGCGACAGGTGGTCGTTGGCCGAGGTAATGCCGTGCTTGGCGAAATGCCCCTCCTGGACCGAGACCTGGCACCGCCCGCAGGTCGCCCGCCCGCCGCAGACGCTCTCCACGTAGACGCCAAGCTGACGCGCGGCATCGAGCACCGGCGTGCCGACCGGAAACCGGCCGCGCTTGCCCGACGGCATGAAGAGGACGAGGGGATCTCTCTTGGAAATATCCGCCATGATAACTGTACTTACTCCGTCCGCGCTCCGGCGCCAGCCCGTGCGGCCCGGCCGCCACGTCGGCCGCTGGCAGCCGAAGGTGCAGCCGTCGCCGCGGCTCCACCGCCTTCGACCGGCTTGTAGTCGCGATAGGTCATGATCCAGTTACCGCAATTCTGATCCGTGCCGTTCAGCACGTTGGCGGCGCGCACCGCTTCCATTTCCTGCGGCCGGCAGGGGTTCATGATCGCCGACGTCATGCCGGCGCCGATCACCATCGGGATGAAGCCGGCATTGATGCCATGGCGGTGCGGCAGGCCGAAGGAAATGTTGGAAAGCCCGCAGGTCGTATTGACCTTCAGTTCTTCGCGCAGGCGTCGCAGGAGCGCAAAGACCTGCAGGCCGGCCGTCCCGAGCGCCCCGATCGGCATGACCAGCGGATCGACGACAATGTCGTGGGGCTTGATACCGTAGTCGGCGGCGCGTTCGACGATCTTCTTGGCAACCGCGAAACGGACGTCCGGATCCATCGAAATGCCGGTCTCGTCGTTGGAGATCGCCACGACCGGTACGTCGTATTTCTTGCAGAGCGGCAGGATCGCCTCGAGCTTTTCTTCCTCGCCGGTCACCGAATTGACCAGCGGCCGGCCTTTGGCCACTTTCAGCGCCGCCTCGATGGCGGCTGTCACCGAACTGTCGATCGACAGCGGCACGTCGACGAGGCCCTGGACGATCTCCAGCGTCCGGACGAGCAGACCAGGTTCGGTCTCGTTGGGATTGACCGAAGTGACCCCGGCATTGACGTCGAGCATGGTAGCACCCGCCGCCACCTGTTCCAACGCATCCCTGATGACGGTGTCGAAATTGCCCTCGATCATCTCGGCCGCGAGCTTCTTGCGGCCCGTCGGGTTGATGCGTTCGCCGATCACGCAGAAGGGCTGGTCGAAGCCGATCACGATCTCCCGGGTTGCGGATGCGACGATGGTGCGGGTCATGTCTTCCTCCAGGCGCGCGATGCAGCGCCGAAACGATGTGATTGTCTGAACGTCAGGCGGTTTCGCGGCCGCCGGTCTTCACCAGCGCGACGAGTTTTTCCCTGTCATAGGCTGCTTCCAGCTCGGCTGCCGCCCTGTCGGCTTCGGCCTCAAGATCGTCGGACACGGCGATCGGCTCGGCCTTGCGCCATTCGGCTAGATAGTCGTCTGTGCCGGCGGCGCCGCTGCGCATCGCGCACATGTCGATCGCCTCGGTGAAGCGCAGCGACAATTCCCGCTTGGCGGTCTGGCGGCCCTTCTTGATGATCACCTGCGCCGGAATATCCCGCCACAAGACGACGATGCGGTCGGCCATGAATTCCTCCCCTGTTGAGGCGCAGCATGCACGGGTGCGGGCGACAAGACTGCGCTTGCGACGACGTCGCACACAGCAAAATACGACGCGGCGATGGGATTGCCTTGCCGGATGTCGGGCCGGGTGCCGGTTACCAGATCTTCCGGGTCAGCCCGTGATAGACCCAGGTCCAGATCGGCGGCGGGAAACGCAATGCGGAGGGGCCTTGCGGCTGGTACGGCTTCAGCGTGCCGTCGATGGCATCCCGAAGCGCGCGGACGCTGATATCGACGGAAGAGGCGGTTATCAGCAGCGGATAGGTGGCGAGCGAATCCGAGCGCGCCGGGTCCACGCGGTTCTCGTAAAGCGTCCCACCGGTATCGATGCCCTTGTCGACCAGATGCACGGTCGCGCCAAAATTCTTCTCATCGCCTTCGACGCGCGACCAGTAGCCGCCCATCTGGCCGCGATACATCGGATTGATGCCGGCGTGGAAGTTGATGACCGGGCAGGGGATAGCGGCAAGGGTCGCAGGCGACAGGATGCGGCAGGATATGGTGAAGATCGCAGCGGGATTCAGGGCTGTCACCGCTGCGTGACAGGCCGGATCGTTGAGGGAGGCCACGTGCGTCACGGGGATCGCCGGGTTAGGCTCGGCGGAATGGCCGTAGTCGCGGATGATGTCGGCGGAGCGGCTTGCCGCAACGCTCTTGGTGAGTCTCGATGCGACCATCGTCGCGAGCTGGCCGAGCGCGGTGAACCAGCCGAACCGCCGGGCGCGGCGTTTCAAAAGCGTGCCCTTCGATTCCGGCTGTTCCTCGACGACATGCAGGTCGGGAAAATATTTTGCCAACGCGTTGATCATCACCTGCGGGTTCACCCCGCCTGACGTCATCACCACGATCCGAGAATTCCGGTCCTGCATCGATCCCTCCGCAAAAAGCGCAGGGCCGCACTCTTCCGCCGAAGGCCCGAAGAAACGGTTAAACCGAGCGTAACGCCTGCGTGAGGTCGCCGTAGCCGGTGAAGCGGTATTCGTATGCCAGGCCGAGGTATTCGGCGGCCCCGCGCGCCTTCTCCTGAAGGACCTTGTCTTCCTCCTGGCTGAGATAGACGAGTTTTCGGTAGTTGCCGAAATACATGTCCTTCAGCTGCGGATGACGGTCGAGGCCCAGCGGTTCGATGACGAAGGCCTCGAACTGGCGGGCAAGGAAGTCGGTCAGGAAGAATGAGAACAGGTCTTCGTCGGCTTTTGCGGCAAAAGCGTCGTTTCCGGCGAAGAAGGAATAACAGTGTGGGCCCTCGATGCGGGCAATGCCCTCGCGTTCGCAGAGCCGGTCGATGTCGCCGCCGGTTCCGCAATCAGCATAGGCGAAAAAGATCTTTTCGAAACCCGCTTCGCGCGCCTCGGCGACGGCTTTTTCAAGCCCCGGAACGATCTTCTGCGGATAGGCGTGCCAGATCGCCGGCAGGCAATTGAGATCGATATGGCCAAGACCTTGCTGCCTGGAAACAGCAAGGATTTCCCGCGCGATCGCTCCACACGCGATCACGTGAACCTTTTCGCGAGTTGAACGTTCCTTTGCCGGAAAATCCATTTCCGCCACGATTTCATCTCTCCATCGGAGTATTCTAACATGACGGTCAAGACAGTCACGGTAATCGCCGCTCTTTTAGCGACGATGGTTTCACTCACCTCCTGCGGCAATACCATTCGCGGCATGGGCAAGGATGCGGCCAATACCGTCAACGCCACGCAGGACGCGGGCCGCCGGGTCGATCGCGCTGCGCGCTAATACGCTGCTGTCAGCGAGCCGTTCGGCGCCTCAGGCGCCGGCGGCAAGGCTGTTGTGCTTGCGGCGGATATATTCCTTTGCCGTTTCGACGGCGACCGCCGCATCGCGGCAATAGGCATCGGCGCCGACCGCCTTGCCGAATTCCTCGTTGAGCGGCGCGCCGCCGACAAGCACGATATAGTCGTCGCGCATGCCCTTTTCCTTCAACGTATCGATGACGACCTTCATATAAGGCATGGTCGTGGTCAAAAGCGCCGACATCCCGAGAATATCCGGCTGTTCCCGCTCGATCGCATCGAGATAGTTCTCGACCGGGTTGTTGATGCCAAGGTCGACCACGTCGAAGCCGGCTCCCTCCATCATCATGCCGACGAGGTTCTTGCCGATATCGTGGATGTCGCCCTTGACGGTGCCGATCACCATCTTGCCGAGTTTCGGAGCGCCGGTCTCGACAAGAAGCGGACGCAGGATGAACATGCCGGCCTTCATGGCACTCGCCGATAGCAGCACTTCCGGCACGAAAAGAATGCCGTCGCGGAAGTCGATGCCGACGATGCGCATACCCTCGACCAAGGCCTTCGTGAGGACGTCATAGGGCGTCCAGCCGCGCGCGAGCAGGATGTTGGTCGCCTGCTCGATCTCCTCCTTCAAGCCGTCGTAAAGATCGTCGTGCATCTGCTGCACGAGTTCCTCGTCGGAAAGTTCCGCCAGGATGATTTCGTCGTCGGACATGCAATGCTTCCCTTCGTTCGAGGGGCCGGTTCGAAGGCCGGCAAATCAGACGTCTACCGTCCCGACTATCTGTACCTTTAATTTGCTTGGCAATTTCTTTCGTATGCGACAGCGGCGCGTCGGAAAAACGACGGAAGATCACAGCGTGATGTCTGTCCTGTACAAACCCGTGACGCAGAAAGGCGGGGCTCGGCTTGCGCTTGAGCCTAGCATGGCGCATCAAAAAAGCTTGAGGCGCTTTTCAAAGCGGAGGCGAGGAACATCATGGACGATTTGACCCCAGAGACGGAACCGGCAGGCAGCGGGGCCAGACGTGGCCGCGGCGAGCGGGGAGCGGCAGGCCGCCGCGCGGCCCGCGCAGGTAACGGTCCCGGTCTTTCCTTGCCCTATATCACCCGCAAAATCGGCGTCTATGAGGTGCTGGACGAGGAGGGCCTTGCTCTCATCGAGCGCAATGCGGATCTCATCCTCGAAGAGATCGGCATCGAATTCCGCGAGGATGAGGAAGCGCTCGAACTCTGGGCGAAGGCGGGTGCCGACGTCCGGGGCCACCGGGTGCATTTCCCCAAGGGCCTCTGCCGGGAACTGCTGAAGACAGCACCGAGCGAATTTACCTGGCATGCGCGCAATCCCGAACGCAACGTCCAGATCGGCGGTAAGGCGACCGTGTTCGCACCGGTTTACGGACCTCCCTTCGTGCGCGATCTCGACGGCAAGCGCCGTTATGCGACGATCGAGGATTTCCGCAATTTCGTGAAGCTCGCCTACATGGCGCCATCGATGCATTCGTCGGGTGGCACGGTCTGCGAGCCGGTCGATGTGCCGGTCAACAAGCGGCATCTCGATATGGTCTACAGCCATATCAAATATTCCGACAAGCCGTTCATGGGATCGGTCACCGCGCCGGAGCGCGCCGAAGACACCGTCGCCATGGCGAAACTGGTATTCGGCGACGAATTCGTCGAGAACAATTGCGTCACCCTGAACCTCATCAACGCCAACTCGCCGATGGTATTCGACGGCACCATGCTCGGCGCGCTGAAGGTCTATGCGCGGCATAACCAGGCCTCCGTCGTGTCGCCGTTCATTCTCTCGGGCGCCATGAGCCCGGTGACGGTCACCGGCACGCTGACGCAGATCCTTGCCGAAGTGCTGGCCGGTGCTGCGCTGACGCAGCTGATCCGCAAGGGCTCGCCGGTGCTGTTCGGAACGTTCGCGGCGTCGATCTCGATGCAATCTGGCGCGCCGACCTTCGGGACCCCGGAGCCGTCGCTGGTCTCTTACGGTGCGGCGCAGCTCGCCCGTCGCCTCGGCCTGCCGTTCCGTACCGGCGGTTCGCTCTGCGGCTCGAAAGTGCCCGATGCCCAGGCGGCGCACGAATCGGCCAACACGCTGAACACGACACTGCTCGCCGGCACCAATTTCGTGCTGCATGCTGCCGGCTGGCTGGAGGGTGGCCTCGTGTCGTCCTATGAGAAATTCATGATCGACCAGGACCAGCTCGGCATGATGCAGAAGATGGCGCAGGGCGTCGATCTGTCCGAGGAGGGTCAGGCGCTCGACGCGATCCGCGAAGTCGGGCCCGGCAGCCATTATCTCGGCTGCGCTCATACCCAGGCGCATTTCCAGACGGCCTTCTATCGCTCGGCGCTGATGGACAACAATTCGTTCGAACAGTGGGAGATCGAGGGCGAGAAGCGGATCGAGCAACGCGCCAACGCACTCTGCCGCTCCTGGCTCGATAGCTACGAAGCACCGCCGCTCGATCCCGCGATCGACGAGGCGCTGCTCGCGTTCATCAAGGACCGCAAGGATTCCATGCCCGACGCCTTCACCTGAAGAGAGCCCGATGCCGCCAGGGAGCAAGGCGGTGCCAGACTGGTAGCGGATTTCGTCCAGGAAGGGGTTTGGCGCCCTCACTACAAATACCAGGGGCCTCGGTGAGGCCGCCTTCACCAGTACTTGATGAGATTGCCGCGACACTCGAACCGCACGGCATTCTGATCCGCGGCGTGGTGAATTTCGGACCGGGCGAGGGGCCGTTATTGGGCGACGGCTCCCTTGCGCAGGCCGTCGTATTGCTCGGCAATGTCGGCGGTTCGGTCTGGCCGACGTTTGCGAAATGGCAAAAACGCCATGACGGTCCAGATCCCCTCGACGCGTGGTCGAAGACGCTGATCCGGCCGCTCGCCGAGCAGCTCGGAGCCGCTGCCTATTTCCCCTCTGATCCGCCCTGGCAGCCGTTCCAGCAATGGGCGATGAAAGCCGAAGGGCTGAAGTCGTCGCCGCCCGGCATCCTCATCCATCCGCAGTTCGGGCTCTGGCACGGTTATCGCGGCGCTCTCGGTTTTCCGTTTGCGATAGAGAATTCGCCTGATGAGGCCGAGCACCCTTGCGAGAGCTGCGCAGAAAAGCCCTGCCTATCGGCCTGTCCCGTCAACGCGGTCGACTTGTCGGGCTTCGATATTCCCCGATGTCACGCCTATCTTGCGAGCGACGCGGGCAAGGCGACCTGCATGATTTCCGGCTGTGCGGCCCGCAAGTCCTGTCCGGTCGGCGTGCAATATCGCTATCCGCCAGGGCAGCTCCGGTTCCATATGAAAGCGCTGGTGCGGTGAGCTTAAAATTTTTTCTTGGGATACCCCAAGGAATTTCCTGAACGAAACGTCTAAGTTCTTAAGCGACGGAAAAGCGGGCGGGCAAGTGAGCGCGGAAATCCTCGATAAGGCATGCCAGGGCGACCGCAATGCGTTTTCAGCGCTCGTCGCGGCGCATTACGATTTTATTCATGCCGTCGCTTGGCGCTGGTGCGGCTCGGAAAGCGATGCGGAAGACATCGCCCAGGACGTCTGCATCCGGCTGGGCAAGGCTATCCGCAGCTTCAAAGGACAGTCGGCGTTCCGCACCTGGCTCTACACGCTGACACTGAACGCGGTGCGCGACCATCAGCGCCAGTCCTCCCGCCGGCGACGGGACCAGGACCGGCTTGCAAACGACCCGATCTTCTTTTCGCATCTGGAGCCGGAGGAGGACGATCGCGGCGACTGGCTATGGGCGGCGGTGCGCCGTCTGCCGGAAAAACAGCGGGATGCGGTCCTGCTGGTTCATAGCGAAGGGCTCTCACACGCGGCTGCGGCGGGCATTCTCGACTGTAGCGAAAACACGGTCTCCTGGCATCTGCACGAGGCGCGTAAACGATTGAAGGACCTTCTGAAGAAGGAGGCGGTTTGACCATGACGGACGAATTCCACCAGCTCGGCAATTTGGCCCCGGCGCCTCGCGTTTCCGATGCGGCACGCGCCCGCGCGCTTGCCGCTGCCATGCAGGCCTTCGATGAGACGGAAAAAAATGCAGCGCGCGGCAAAGGAAGTTCCTGGTGGCAGCGTCAAAGCTCCGTTCTCAATAGGATCTGGAGCATCCGCATGGTTACCCAACACCGCTATCTCGCAGGCTCCGCACTTGCGACGATGCTGATCATTCCGACGGCTGCCCTGCTGACATTCGAACTGACGCGCGGCAACCTGCCGAGCTCGGGACAGGTTGCGCTGCCGCAAGTCATGGACGCACCGAAGCCCGTGGTCGAAAGAGTGCCGGTACCGTCAGTCGCGAAGCCGGCTGAACCGCAGCAGGAAGCCGATCAGAAGGCCGATGCCGCACCGTCGGTTCAATCCTCGAAGCAGAGGGATTTTAGCTCCGCAGATATTGCCCGCCAGCTGAATAAGCAGGAAGCAAATGGCGGTGCGGCCAAGCGGAGCGCTGCGCCCAGCCCATCGGTTGCTCCGATGCCCGCGCCCCCGGCCATGGCCGAGCGCGCGGCTCCGATGGCTGCTGCTCCCCGTTATGCGCCAACTGAGCGCGAAATCCTGCCGCCGCTCGAAGAAGGCCGCGACCGTTTCGCCAACGCGGACACCAATCCGGTCAAAAGCGTCGCAACCGATCCGGTTTCGACCTTCTCCGTCGACGTCGATACGGCCTCCTATGCCTTCGTGCGGCGCTCGCTGATGGAGGGGCATCTGCCCAATCCCGATAGCGTGCGGGTCGAGGAGATGATCAACTATTTCCCCTATGACTGGCCTCGGTCGCAGACGGCGGACGAGCCGTTCCGCACCACCGTCACCGTTACGCCCACTCCGTGGAATACCGGCACGCGGCTGATGCATGTGGCGATCAAGGGCTTCGAGACCGCGCCGGCCTCGCAGCCTGCCGCCAATCTCGTTTTCCTGATCGACGTCTCGGGCTCGATGAACGCGCCGGACAAGCTGCCGCTCTTGAAAAGCGCCTTCCGGCTGCTGGTCGGCAAATTGAAGCCGGAGGACAGAGTGTCGATCGTCACCTATGCCGGCAATGCCGGAACGGTGCTGGAGCCGACGTCCGCTCGTGAACGGGACAAGATTCTTGCTGCGATCGACAATCTGCGGCCCGGCGGTTCGACGGCGGGCGCGGAGGGCATCGATGCGGCCTATCGGCTGGCGCGCCAGGCCTTCATCCAGGGCGGTGTCAACCGGGTGATGCTGGCGACTGACGGCGATTTCAATGTCGGCGCTTCCAGCGACGAAGACCTCAAGCGCATTATCGAGCAGCGCCGCAAGGACGGCATCTTCCTGTCGGTTCTGGGTTTCGGCGAAGGCAATCTCAACGACAGCCTGATGCAGACGCTCGCCCAGAACGGTAACGGCACCGCGGCCTATATCGACACGCTTGCCGAGGCGCAGAAGGCGCTGGTCGAGGAGGCCGGTTCGACGCTTTTCCCGATCGCCAAGGACGTCAAAATCCAGGTCGAGTTCAATCCGCAGCAGATCTCGGAGTATCGTTTGGTCGGCTACGAGACTCGGGCGCTGAAGCGCGAGGATTTCAACAATGACCGGGTGGATGCCGGCGATATCGGGTCCGGTCATGCGGTTACGGCGATCTACGAAGTAACGCCGAAGGGCAGTGCCTCGGCGCTCAACGACCCGCTACGCTACGGCCCGGCCGCGCCCTCCACGCCGGTTGCGGTCTCCGACGAAATGGCCTTCGTCAAAATCCGCTACAAGCAGCCGGATGGCGATAGCAGCAAGCTGATCACCACGCCGGTCACCGAGATGAATGCAGTGCGCGACTTCGCCTCAGCACCTCAGGATGTCCGGTTCTCGACAGCGGTGGCAGCCTTTGGGCAAAAACTGCGCGGCACCGATGCGCTCGACGCCTATCCCTACCGCTTGATCCTCGACATGGCGCGCAATGCCCGCGGCGAGGATGCGTTCGGATATCGCGGCGGGTTCCTCGACCTGGTGCGGCTTGCCGAGACCCTCGACCGCCGCTAGGCCGTCTCAATCAAACCTTGGGATAGGCCCGCTCCAGCCCACCGGAGCGGGTTAACCCGTCGCGAAAGGCGGCATAGGCCGGATGCTGGCTCGATTTCGCCGCTTCCATCAGCCGGATCTGCAGCCGGGTAGGGGCGGTGCCGCCGATCCACTCGCCGCACTTCTGCAGTTTCAGGGAGTTCAGGAACTTCGCTTCCGAAGCCTGGTCGAGATAGAGATGCAGGCCGTCGAGCAGCAGGTCGTCCGACGTCGGATTGTCCATCAGCAGCGCCAGCCAGGATTGATTCTCGGTTGAGAAACTCGCGAGGCTTTCCGCTACCGTTTCCCGGCTGCCGATCGGGGATATGTTTGCCATGTCTCTATCCTTCAGCCTCACGCGTCAGCCGCGGCGGCGACGCCTTTCCCGGCCGGAATCTCCGCCCGATTCGCTGGCGGTCTTATTGCGCAGCGGGCCGATCTTGTCGACGATTTCCTCGATCGTCGGCCGCGGCCGAGGGGTATAATCGTCGAGTGCCGAGCGCATGGCGGCCAGGTGTTCGCAGGAC
This sequence comes from Neorhizobium galegae bv. orientalis str. HAMBI 540, assembly GCF_000731315.1. Taxonomy (NCBI): domain Bacteria; kingdom Pseudomonadati; phylum Pseudomonadota; class Alphaproteobacteria; order Hyphomicrobiales; family Rhizobiaceae; genus Neorhizobium; species Neorhizobium galegae. Next base: position 1,980,347 of record NZ_HG938353.1, on the reverse strand, counting down.
GTGCCGCAGCAACCGCCGATGATCCTTGCGCCGGCATCGCGGGCAAGCCGCGCATATTCGGCCATCAGCGGCGGCGTGCCGGAATAGAAGATTTCCGAGCCGCGAAATTCCGGGATGCCGCAATTGCCCTTGACGATGGTGACAGCGTCAGGATCGGCGGCGGTCATGTCGAGCAGGCTGGACAGAATATCGGAGGCGCCGACGCCGCAATTGGCGCCAGCCGCGACCGGGCCTTCGCCGACATCCTTTGCCACGCTGTGGATCTGCTTGGGATCGAGGCCCATCATCGTTCTGCCGGCGGTGTCGAAGGAGCCGGTATAGGTATAGGGCAGGCCGACCTTGACGGCTGCTTCAGCCGCTGCGCGGATTTCCTCCGGCGCGGACATGGTCTCGATCCAGGCGATATCGGCGCCGCCGGCCTTCAGGCCCTCGATCTGCTCCGCGAAGGCGGCGACCGCATCCTCATGGGTCAGGGCTCCGAGCGGAACGAACAATTCGCCGGTCGGGCCGACCGAACCGGCGACGATCACCTTGCGGCCTGCTCTGTCTGCCACCTTACGGGCAATCTTGGCGGCAAGCCGGTTGAGTTCGTGCACCCGGCCTTCCGCCTTGTGCAGCTTCAGCCGCTGGCGCGTGCCGCCAAAGGAATTGGTGAGGATGATGTCGGCGCCTGCATCGACGAAATCTTGATGCAGCTTCTCGATCTTCTCAGGTGCCACCTCGTTCCACAGTTCTGGCGCTTCACCGGCTTCCAGACCCATGGCGAAGAGATTGGTGCCGGTCGCGCCGTCGGCCAGAAGCACGCCCTTCTCGGCCAGAAGTTCGGTCAGTGCGTTGGCGGTCGGCATGGGCGCTCCTTGCAATAGCGATCAATCATATAAAGAAATCTTTATATGATTTCAAGCCGCGGCCACGCGCGCCTCTTCGCGACGCCGGCGGCTCCAGCAGCGCCCGTTCGAATGGCCGGCTCAGAGCGACGCCTTGATCTTGTCGGCGATGTCGGGGGCCAGCCACTTGGTCCAGATATCCGGACTGGTTTCGAGGAAATGTTTGGCGGCAGCCTCGTTGGTGCTCTTGTTGGCTTCCTGCCAGGCGAGCACGCCGTTGACCGTCGCATTGCTCCACTTGCGCCTCTTGATATAGTCCATCGCCACCTCGGCCTTTTGCGCAAACTGCTTGGTCACCAGGGTGAAGGCCTGCGAGGTCGGATAAGAGTTAACCTTCGGGTTCAGGCAGTTGGGAACAGCGGTGCAGGCGTCCCAATCGGCCTTGTCATGCGGCACGCCGAAGGAGAGTTTCACCATCTCGTATTTGCCGAGGAAGGCGGTCGGCGCCCAGTAATAACCGAGCCAGCCGGTCTTCTTCTCGAAGGCGGCGGCGATCGATTGGTCGAGGCCTGCCGCCGTGCCGGTGTCGATCAGGTCGAAATTCTTCTCTTTGCCGCCGAGAGCCGTGAAGAGATTCGCGGTCGAAATCTGACAGCTCCAGCCGGACGGACAGTTGTAGACGGCACCTCTGGCGGACTTCTGCGGAGCTGGAAAGAGATCCGGATGGGCGAGCGCCTGCGGGACCGTCTTGATGTCCGGATGCGAGTCGGCAAGGAATTTCGGGATCCACCAGCCCTCGACGGCTCCATCCGACAGGATCTCGGCGCCGATCACCAGGCGGCCTTCGGCAACGGCCTTGTCGAGGGACGTGCGGACGGAGTTGATCCAGAACTCCGGTGCGAGGTCAGGCTGGCCCCTTTCGTTCATGGAGGTGAAAGTCGGAAGCGTGTCGCCCGCGACGAGTTCGACGGTGCAGCCGAAACCCTGTTCCAGGATGATCTTGTCGAGATTGGCGGCAACGCCGGCTGAAGCCCAGTTCATTTCGGCGATCGAGATCGAGCCGCAATCAGCATGTGCGGAACCTGCAAAGGCGTAAAGACCGCCGGCGAAGGCCATGGAAGCGAGGATTTTCTTCATTTTGAGACCTCCCGGCCGTTTCCTTTCAGTGTTGACTTCAGCAGAGCGCAAGAGGGTGGTCAGCCGATGGAGGCAGCCTTTGTCGTCCGTGGCGCAACTGTTCTCTTCGCGGTCGCGGCAGCTTTTCACAGATACCGCGCATTTATATGTCAGCTCGAAATCACGGTACGATTTCCTCGTCGGAAATCAACATTCTCGGATGGGCGTTGCTTGGGTGGGTCATCTGTTCGAGCCCCGGGAAAATCCTCATTTTCGATTGAAGAGCCTAGTATCGGCAGCGAAGCAATTTCGCCCGAATAGGCTGCCTGTGGACGACAAGCTCCCTTATTCACCGCGTATTTCAGGAACCATGACGGAAAATGAGAAAATCGTGCGACTTCTGGAGTTCACTAACCATCCGGTAAGAATGTCGCGTTATTGCTTTTAATGCGGGCGGTTAGCTCGCGCCTGGCGCCGGATCAGGTAGTGCGTACCGGTTGCCCTCGCTGTCCGATGGCGGGCCTGCTTTATTGGCCCGCGGACGCCTCATCTTCCGATTGTTGTAGAATTCGCGATTGTCATACTGTCCGTGGGCCTTTTGGCACCTGCGTGGATTTGCGGCCAAAATCGGCTGGCCGAACCCGGTCAGCCGAGGCCTTTCGTCGGTGAGGCTCGAATACGGCAAGCGGGTATCGGTTGACACCCGTGCTTTCTAGCGGCACCATTTACCGGTAATGCTAAACCAGAGACATCATCACCAACAGGGCCGGACGCCTCTTGTCTACGAATCGTCCGGTCCCCTCTGGTTCAGGCCATTTTCTCCATGATACGCAACGGTCATATCACCCTCGTCCTCGGTGGAGCACGTTCGGGCAAATCCGGCTTTTCCGAAAGGCTTGCCAAGGAGAGCGGCCTGGAACGGCACTATATCGCCACCGGCCGTGCCTATGACGACGAGATGCACGAGCGCATCGCCTGCCACCGCGCCGATCGCGGAGACAACTGGACCACGCACGAAGTGCCGCTCGATCTGATGGAGAGACTGACCGACATCGATGCGCCGGGGAGGGTCATCCTCGTCGATTGCCTGACGCTCTGGCTCACTAACCTGATGATGGAAGAGCGTGATATCGACACTGCCGCCGCCGCATTCGTGCGGCAGTTCGAAAGCCTCTCAGCGAAACTGGTTCTGGTCTCCAACGAGGTCGGCCTTGGCATCGTGCCGGACAACAAAATGGCGCGGGAATTCAGAGACCATGCCGGAAGGCTGCATCAGCGGATCGCGGCATCCGCCGACGAGGTCTTCTTCGTCGCCGCCGGTCTGCCGCTGAGGATGAAGGGTTAGAAGCCGAGCCAGACGCGCACCGGATGGGTCGGATCGGCGAGCAGCTTCAGGGCGAGCGCCAGGCAGGAGATGACGAGCAGCGGCTTGATTAGCTTCGCGCCGTTCTTCATGGCAAGCCGCGAACCCACCTGGGCGCCGAGGAACTGGCCGACGCCCATGATCAGGCCGATCTTCCAAAGCACCGACCCGGTTGCCGCAAAGACCAGGAACGAGCCGAAATTCGAGCCGAGATTGATGAGTTTGGTATGGGCGGTCGCCTTCAGCATGCCAAAGCCCGCGAGCAGCACGAAACCCAGCATGTAGAATGAGCCGGCACCAGGTCCGAATATGCCGTCGTAGAGGCCGACCAACGGGACGATCGTCACGCCGAACACGAAAGGCGTCACCCGGCGGTGACTGTCGGCATCGTTGAGATTGGGCTTGATGGTAAAGAACAGCGCGATGGCGATCAGCAGGAAGGGGATTGCCGCGGCAAGCCAGCCGGCCGGCACCAGCGAGGCGAGGGCGGCGCCGACGGCCCCGCCGATCAGCGACATCAGCGCCATCGGCAACTGGCTTTTCAAGTTCACGTGACCCCGCCGCGCATAGGCAATCGTCGCGGATGCCGACCCGAACTGCGATTGCAGCTTGTTGGTGGCGAGCGATTCGAGCGGCGGAATGCCGGCGATCAGCATGACCGGAATGGTGATGAGCCCGCCACCGCCGGCAATCGAATCGACGAAACCAGCAAAAATCGCGGCAAGAAACAGCAGGAAGAGGAATTGGAATGCGAGGTCGGTCAAGGGGAGGAGACTCTGTCAGGGGAGGCGCATCCGGACGGGTGCGGCGTGCTTCTCGCATCGAACCGCGATGACTGCAACCGCCTCCAGCAGAACTCCAGCCATGTTGCTTCCGGGATTGCGCATCATTGGTTTGGCGTTATTGTGCGCGGCTTTCGAAGAGCCGAACGAGGAAAGCACATGCACAAGGTCATTTTCGATACGGACCCCGGCGTTGACGATGCGATGGCGCTGCTCTTTCTGCACCGGCATCCTGAAGTCGACCTGATTGGCGTCACGACCGTTTTCGGCAATGTGTCGCTTGATCTGACCACTCGCAATGCGCAGTTTCTGCATCAGGAATGGGGAATTTCCGCGCCGATCGCCAGAGGCGCCGACAGGACGATCGATCCGCTGCGAAGCGACGATCGCGCCGCTTCCGTCGTGCACGGGCTCGACGGTCTTGGCAATATCGGCCTGCCGGACACGATCGACTGGCCGCTCGATCCGCGTCCCGCCTACCAGTTCATCATCGATACCGTCCGCGACAATCCGGGCGAAGTGACGCTGATCGCCGTCGGCCGCATGACAAACCTGGCGCTGGCGCTGCAGGCTGATCCGGATTTTGCCGGCCTCGTCAAGGAAGTCATCGTCATGGGCGGCGCCTTCGATGTGAACGGCAACGTCACGCCGGCAGCGGAAGCCAATATCCATGGCGATCCGGAAGCCGCCGACATCATCTTCACCACGCCCTGGAAGGTCACCATCGTCGGGCTCGATGTGACGCTGAAGACGATCATGACGGGGGAGTATCTTGCCGACATGGCCAAGTCGGGCGAAAAGGCGGTGCAATTGCTCTCCGACCTGTCGCAATATTACATCGAATTCTACAAGAGCCGGGTGGGCATCGCCGGCATGGCGGTGCATGACAGCACGGCCTGCGTCTATCTGGTGCGACCGGACCTCTTCATTCTCCGCAGCGGCGCGGTGAGGGTCGTCTGCGGCGGCATTGCCGACGGCGAAACGATCCAGGCCCCCGACAGCGGCCGCAAGTTCGTCGGCACGGCCTGGGACGGCCAGCCGAGCCAGTGGGTGTGCACCGACGTCCGATCGGGCGAGGTTCTCGAGGTGATCCGCACCGCGCTGGTCGAGAGCCGGGCCTCCGGTGCCTAGGCGATCGCTGTTTAGGCAACAGTTCCGGTGCAAATTTTCACGCGGGAACACGAGGCCATTGGCATTTGTGATCGATTTCCCTATGTGGAACCTTGATTTGGATATTCGACAAAGGACATGGGCGTGACAGCTACATTCGATAAAGTTGCCGACATCATCGCTGAGACCAGCGAAATCGATCGCGAGACGATCACGCCGGAAAGTCACACGATCGATGACCTGGGCATCGATAGCCTGGACTTCCTGGATATCGTGTTCGCCATCGACAAGGAATTCGGGATCAAGATTCCGCTGGAACAGTGGACCCAGGAAGTCAACGAGGGCAAGGTTTCGACCGAAGAGTACTTCGTCCTGAAGAACCTGTGTGCCAAGATCGACGAGCTGAAGGCGGCCAAGGGCTGATCGTCACCGATCATCCCGGGCCGGCAAACTCATGCTGCTCGAATATTTCCAGATGATCGACCGCGTCGAAGCGGTCGATCTTGGGGCCAAAGTGTTGAAGGCGCGGTCTGTCGTGCCTTCCAAAAGCCCTGTCTTCGAAGGCCATTTTCCCGGAATGCCGCTGGTGCCGGGCGTGCTCCTGATCGAGACCATGGCGCAGGCCTCCGGTTTCCTGGTGCTTGCCGCCACCGATTTCGCCGCGATGCCGTTCCTGATGTCGGTCGACGGCGCCAAGATGCGCGCCTTTGTGGAGCCCGACGCGGTTCTCGACATCGAGGCGTTTCTGGAGCATGAGGGATCCGGTTACGCGGTGACCAAGGCAAAGATCACGTGTAACGGCAAGAAGGTCTGCGACGCACAGCTCAAACTGCGCACCATGCCGTTCAGCGAAATCCCGCTGGCGCCGGTCATCCGCAAGCGTGCGGAAGAGGTCGGCCTGATGGATGCGATTGCCGCAAGCGCATAAAAACCCGCCCGTTCAGTCCGGTGGGTCAAAGAGGACATTATGAAGTCTGACAATGATGTCGTGATCACTGGTATCGGGATCGTCACCAGCCAGGGCGTGGGCAAGGAGCCGCATATCGCGCTCCTGTCGTCGCCGGAAGCGGGCGCCCCGAAAGTCGAGACCGATCGTTTCGCGCCGTATCCGGTGCATCCGATGCCCGAGATCGACTGGTCTGCGCAGATCGCCAAGCGTGGCGACCAGCGCCAGATGGAGAACTGGCAGCGGCTCGGCGTGTTTTCTGCAGGCCTTGCGCTCGACGACGCTGGCCTGAAGACGGATGCGGAAGCCTGCGCTTCCATGGACATGATCGTGGCCGCCGGCGGCGGCGAGCGCGACATCAAGGTCGATTCGCTGATCGTCGACGAAGCGCTGAAGCGCAACGACCGCGAAATGCTGCTCAACGAGAAGCTGACGACCGAGCTTCGCCCGACGCTGTTTCTGGCGCAGCTTTCCAACCTGGTCGCCGGCAATATCTCGATCGTCCACAAGGTCACCGGTTCGTCGCGCACCTTCATGGGCGAAGAGGCTGCCGGCATTTCCGCCGTCGAGACCGCCTTCCACCGTATCAAGGCGGGCCAATCCACCCACAGCCTGGTCGGCGGCGCCTTCGTCGCCGAACGCGCCGACATCATCCTTCTTGTCGAGGGTATTCGTGCGCATGCGACGGGTGGCTGGCATCCGCTCTGGTCGCGCTCGGCCGACAATGGCGGCGGCATGATCATGGGCACGGTCGGGGCCTTCCTGGTGCTCGAATCGCGCGCCCATGCACAAGCGCGCGGCGCCCATATCTACGCTGTCATCGATGCGATCGAGGGCGATCGTGGCAATCGTGACGAGGGGCGCCTCGAAAAGCGCCTCGCCCGTCTCGCCGGCCATGCGTCGGGCATTTCCAAGGCCGATACGATCGTGTTTTCGGGCGTGAGCGGCGTCGTCGATCTCGCGACGCGGGAGAAGGCGCTGCTGGAGACCGAATTCCCCGGCGCTGCGATCCGCGGATTTGGCGGCGTCACCGGCCACGGCATGGAAGCGCAGTTCCCCTTGGGTCTGGCGCTTGCGGCATTGACCTTGGATGGCGCGGCAAAAGTTCCCACATTCGATGCCCAGAACGAAAAGCCGATGACGGCGCCTGCGAAACACGCAGTGGTGACGACGGTCGGTTATACGCGCGGCGAGGGCCTTGCAGTCCTCTCGGCCGCGTAAAGGAGCTATGATGAGCGACAACCGCTTCAAGGATCATCTCGGCCGCCCGATCATCGCGATCACCGGCATGGGCGTCATCACCTCGCTCGGCCAGGGCCTTGCCGACAACTGGGCGGCGCTGACCTCCGGCACCTCCGGCATCCACAAGGTGACCCGCTTCCCGACCGAGGGCCTTTCCACCCGCATCGCTGGCACGGTGGATTTCATCGCCGTTCCGGCTGAAAACTCTGTCGAACGTTCCTTCGCCTTTGCCCGCGAGACGACGGTCGAAGCGCTTGCGCAGTCGGGTCTTTCAGGTGATTTCGACGGGCCGCTCTTTCTTGCAGCACCGCCGGTCGAGCCGGAATGGAGCGATCGTTTCGCGCTTGCCGACCGCGCTCCGCCGTCGAAGGTCGAAGGTGACGCCTATGACCGTTTCCTCGCCGCCATGCGCGAACGTCCGGACCCGGTCTTCCTCGAAGCCGTGCAGTTCGGCTCGATCTCCGAACGCCTTGCCGACAAGTTCGGCACCCGCGGACTGCCCGTGACCCTCTCGACGGCCTGCGCCTCTGGTGTCACCGCCATCCAGCTCGGCGTCGAAGCGATCCGTCAGGGCCGCACCGAGCGCTCGCTGGTGGTGGCGACCGACGGTTCGGTCAGCGCCGAAGCACTCATCCGCTTCTCGCTTCTGTCTGCTTTGTCCACCCAGAACGATCCGCCGGAAAAGGCGTCAAAGCCGTTCAGCAAGGATCGCGACGGTTTCGTCATCGCCGAAGGTGCGGCGACGCTGGTGCTCGAATCGCTCGAATCGGCAATCGCCCGCGGTGCGAAGGTGCTCGGCATCGTGAAGGGCTGCGGCGAAAAGGCCGACCATTTCCACCGCACCCGTTCCTCGCCTGACGGCGGCCCGGCGATTGCGACGATCCGCGCAGCGCTTGCTGATGCCGGCATGGACGAAAGCGGCATCGGCTATATCAACGCCCATGGCACCTCGACGCCGGAAAACGACAAGATGGAGTATGGCGCGATGCTCGCCGTCTTCGGCGATCGGTTGAAGGAAATTCCGGTTTCCTCCAACAAGTCGATGATTGGCCATACGCTGACTGCGGCCGGCGCTGTCGAAGCCGTCTTCTCCATCCAGACGATGCTGACCGGTACGCTGCCGCCGACCATCAACTACACCAACCCCGATCCGACGATCGTGCTCGATGTGGTGCCGAACAAGAAGCGGGATGGGCAGCCGAAGGCGGTGCTTTCCAACTCGTTCGGCTTCGGCGGACAGAACGCCAGCCTTGTCATGACGCTGGAACCAGCTTAGAGACCGTCGCCAATCACGTTTGACGAATTGGGACGCCTCCGGGCGAAGGAAGACCTATTATGCGCGCTCTGCAACTGATCGATGACCGGAAGCTCGAAGCGGTGGACATTCCCGAGCCGGAAGCCCCCGGGCCGGGCGAGGTGACGCTGCGGGTCAAAGCCGTCGCGCTCAACCATATCGACGTCTGGGGCTGGCGCGGCATGGCGTTCGCCAAGCGCAAGATGCCGCTGACGATCGGAGCGGAAGCCTCCGGCGTCGTCGAGGCGATCGGGCCGGGCGTTTCGAACGTCCTTCCGGGCCAGCTCGTGTCGATCTACGGCGCGCGCACCTGCGGCCTGTGTAAGCCCTGCCGCGAGAAGCGCGACAACCTCTGCGAACACGTTTCCGGCGTGCACGGTTTCCATCTTGACGGTTTTGCGCAGGAAAAGGCCAACCTTCCGGCCCGCCTGCTGGTGCCGGCGCCTCCGGGCGTCGATGCGGTTGCCGCAGCACTGGCGCCGGTCACCTTCGGGACTGTCGAGCACATGTTGTTCGACAATGCCAAGCTGCAGCCGGGCGAAACCATCCTGGTCCATGCCGGCGGCTCGGGCATCGGCTCGGCGGCGATCCAGCTCGCGAAAAAGATCGGTTGCACGGTGATCACCACGGTCGGCTCGGACGATAAGATCGAACGAGCCAAAGCGCTCGGCGCAGATCACGTCATCAACTACCGCGTTGATCGTTTCGAGGGCGTCGTGCGCAAGCTCACCAAGAAGAAGGGCGTCGACGTAGTCTTCGAACATGTCGGCAAGGATACCTGGGCCGGCTCGATGCTGTGCATGAAGCGCGGCGGCCGCCTCGTCACCTGCGGCTCCACGTCCGGCGTCTCGACCGACATGAACCTGATGATGCTCTTCCAGCAGCAGCTGAAGCTGTTCGGCTCGTTCGGCTGCCGCATGGAGAACATGGCCAATGCCATGCAGAAGATGGCTCAAGGCATCGTTCATCCGGTGATTGACACGGAAGTCACCTTCGCCGAGATCGACAAGGCGCTGGAGCGGATGGAAACCCGCCAGGTGTTCGGCAAGATCGTGCTCCGGATGGACTGAGGCGTCCCCCGTGAAGATGTTCCTTACCCGGATCGCTCTGGCGTTACTCCACTTCCAGCAATGGCTGGTGGCGCAGAGCGCGTTCGGGCTCCTGAATTTCCTGAAGATCTTTCCCGCGGATCCGGGCATCCGGTTCGCCGACCGGATGGCGCGGCGCATCGGGCCGAAGCTTGGCCGCCACAAGCTGATGCTCGTCAACCTGCGCAACGCCTATCCGGAAAAGACCGACGAGGAGCTTGAGGAGATCGCCATAGCGAGCTGGGGCCATATGGGCAGGCTCGCCGCCGAATACGTGTTCCTCGACCGGCTGTTCGATTTCGATCCCGAACAGGACAAGCCGGGGAGAGTGGAAGTCTCCGGCGTGCCGATCTTCGTCGATCTTCGCGATAATCCGCGGCCGTTCATCGTCTTCACGGCCCACACGGGTAATTTCGAACTGCTGCCGGTCGCCGGCAATGCCTTCGGCCTCGAAGTGACGGTGCTGTTCCGGCCGCCGAACAATCCTTATATCGCCGACAAGGTCTTCGCCTTCCGCAGTGCCCGCATGGGACAGCTGGTGCCATCGCATGCCGGCTCTTCGTTTGCTCTGGCGCGCAAGCTCGAAACGGGCGGCGGTGTCGGCGTTCTGGTGGATCAGAAATTCCGCAAGGGCCTCAAGACCAGCTTTTTCGGGCAGCCCGTCCAGACGAGCCCATTGCTTGCAAAGCTGGTTCGGCAATTCGATGCGGAAGTTTATCCGGCCCGCTGCATCCGGCTGCCGGGCAATCGCTTCCGGCTTGAGATCGAACCGAAGATCGAACTGCCGCGGGACGCGAACGGCAAACTCGATCTCCAGGCCACCGGTCAGTTGCTCAACGACAAGGTGGAAACCTGGGTTCGCGAATATCCCGAACAGTGGCTCTGGTACCACGACCGGTGGCATATCAAGCGCTATCTGTAGTCAGGTTTTGTGTTTCTCCGGGCCGCATTACTGCAATTTTTACTTTATGTGACCGGCTATAAATCGGGTCTGCTTTTGAGGAATAAATTAATCTGAATCGCATTGGATATTGGAGGCGCCGATCCTGAGGAACGATCGGCGATAATCTCCGGCACGAGGGGGAGGGCATTTTGGAAGCGTTGATCGATCTGTTCTGGTCAAAATATGCCGATCTACGGCAGGCCGTCGAACGCAATGACGATAGCGCAACCGCTTCGCTCGATCGTGAACTTGATCCGCTTCTGCTCGCGGTCTTTTCGAGCCAGAGCAAGGATCCAGCCAGCATCCAGGCGCAATTTCGCTTCGCGCTCGACCTCCTCAACGAGGAGGCCGATGACCGCGGCTGCGTCCGCCGCAACGGACATTTGCTGCAGATGCTTGTGGAACGCTACGTCGTTCCGGAGACCGGTCTGTCGGCCAATCGTCGTCCGGAGCCGGAATCGTTCGAGCACGGTGTGATCGCCGATGCGACGGCAGACGGTTTTCTCGACGATGCCCTGCTCAACCGGATTTCCGACCGTATCGTGGTGGTCGCGCCGGGCTATCGGATATTCTACTCCAACGAGACCAACGCACGCCGGCTTGATCTCGATCGCGACGCGCTGATCGGCCGGCATTTCGCGGAGTTCGTCGGCCTCCACCGTTTCAAGAACGAGTTCAAGCCGGGCCTCGACCGTTGCTTTGCGGGCGAGAGCATATCGCTGACCTATGCGGATCAGATCGACGGGCAGACGGTGGTGATTCGCTGCCGCATGTCGCCCTGTGTTTCGGGCTCGTCACAGCTGATCGGCGCGCTCCTGGTGATGCAGGAAACCGCCGACCGCCGCCGGCGCCCCGCTGCCTGACCTTTACTTGTCCGACCAGATGGCCAACTCGTAGCCTTCTGGATCAGCGAAATGGAATCGCCGTCCGCCCGGGAACGAGAAGATCGGCTTGACGATCCGGCCGCCGGCTTTTCCGACCCGCTCAAGGGCATTTTCCAGGTTTTCCGCGAAGAGAATGACGAGTGGGCCGCCTTTGGCTGTTACGTTCATCGACTTCGCAAAACCGCCCGTCAGCCTTCCGTCCTGGAATTCACAGTAATCCGGTCCATAATCCGTGAACGTCCAGCCGAAGGCCGAGCCATAGAAGGCCTTGGCGGCTTCGACATCCTTCACGGCGAACTCGATATAGTCGATCTTGCGATCCGCTCCCTTGGTTTCCATTGGACTCTCTTATTTGGTTTCTTCCAGCAGTTTTTTCAGCGCTCTGAGATCCTTCCGCACATGGGCGGCATCTGCCTCGAAAGCCGCGTCGTCAAGGTCCGGGCGCTGGAACAGCGTGAACATGACTTCCGCGCCATCGCCGTTCGGCACGACGCGCAGCGGGTTTTCGACGACAAGGCCGTTTTCCATCGTCACGGTGTGGTCGAGGATGCCGAATGGATTGTCGGGTGAGAACCGCACGCGCACCAGGCCGACCGGTCCGCCGTCGCCGATCCAGTCGTCGCCGTCGCGGGTCAACCCGGCGGCAAGGCCGGATGCCCAGAGCGGCATGTTTTCCGGACGGCTCGCGAAGGCGTAGACCTCCGTCCAGGTTTTTTCGATGCCGATATGGATGATGCGGGCGGGCAGGGTGGTCATGGTAGCCTCCTCAGTTTCCCCGCGGTCTATCCGAAGAGAAGCGGCGGTTCTTGAACAAAACGGACAATCAGGCGCAAAGCTGTCTGCGAATTTCCCAGGGCGTAAAGGTCGTCAGCTCCTTTACGTCGCGCGTCATATGCGCCTGATCAGCGTAACCGGCCTCAAGCGCGAGAATGGCGAGATTTCCCGATGCCGGCTGGCGGACCATGCGAAGAAGGCGCTGCAAACGGAGGATGCGCTCGAGAGTTTTCGGCCCATATCCGAAGTGATCGTGGCTCCGACGGCGCAACGTGCGCTCGCCGAGTGCCTCCGTCGCCGACGAGCCATGCAGCACCCCGCTGCCGAGCTCATCGAAGAGCGTTTTCATCGCGCTTTGGGGCTCGTTGGCCAGTGATGCCTCTCCCGCCGCCCAAGCCTCGAACAGCAGCCGCCTTTCGATAGCGCAGTTTGCTTCGGCAAGCCGCTCCTCCACCGTCTGGACATCGTCCCGGAGCTCGCGGAGCGGCACGGCTCGTCCAACCAGCTCGTGGAGCGGAACGTCGAGCCAGCGCAGGGCGGCACCCGCCCTGAAGCGCAGGCCGAGGATGGTTTCACCGGGGGCGAGGGCAGGGAAGGCAGCTGTGCGGTCGGGGCCAATCACCATCAATTGACCGCCAACCCAGATCAGGTCCGAGCAGCCGTCCGGCACGACGGCAATCTGACCCTCGAATTCCTGCGGTAGGCGGTGCGACCAGACACGGAAAAACAGCCTCGAAAGCGGCCCGTTCGTCGGCCGCTCTCGGTAAGTGCCGGCGCGCATAGCCAGTATCGGCGTATCTTTGGCCGTATTCATACTTCCTTGTGGCATCCGAATTTGGCAGCCGCAAGACGCCGTCCGCCGCGGAGAAACAGGTCGCTGGGTCGCCGCGACGAAGACAGAGTGTCATGGAAATTTAATCGTTTAGCGTCGCCATCGCCTTGCCGTTTCCCCATATGAATGCGACAACACCCTCGAATCTCAATATGGAGGCACATCCGTGGAACAGGCAGAAATCGGCCTTATCGGGCTCGGCGTCATGGGCTCTAACCTCTCGCTCAACATTGCCGAAAAAGGCAATAAGATCGCCGTCTTCAACCGATCTCCGGAAGCGACCCGCAAGTTCTACGCCGAGGCCGGCGAGCTGCAGGGCCAGCTTGTCCCCTGCGAGACGCTCGAGGAATTCGTCGCCTCCATCCGCCCGCCGCGGCCGATCATCATCATGATCAAGGCCGGCGATCCGGTCGATCAGCAGATGGAGCTTCTGAAGCCTTACCTTTCGGCCGGCGACATCATGATCGATGCCGGCAATGCGAATTTCCGCGACACGATGCGCCGCTTCGACAATCTGAAGGACAGCGGCCTGACCTTCATCGGCATGGGCGTTTCCGGCGGTGAAGAAGGTGCGCGCCACGGTCCGTCGATCATGGTCGGCGGTACCGAGGACAGCTGGAAGCGCGTCGAGAAGGTGCTGACCTCGATCTCCGCCAAGTTCAACAACGAGCCATGCGTTGCCTGGCTCGGTGAAAACGGCGCTGGCCATTTCGTCAAGACCATCCATAACGGCATCGAATATGCCGATATGCAGATGATCGCCGAAATCTACGGCATCCTGCGCGACGGCCTCGGCATGAGCGCCTCCGAAATCGGCGACGTGTTCGGCAAGTGGAACGAGGGTCGCCTCAATTCCTACCTGATCGAGATCAGCCAGACGGTCCTGAAAGCAGCCGATCCGATTACCGGCAAGCCGATGGTCGACGTCATCGTCGATGCCGCCGGCCAGAAGGGCACCGGCAAGTGGTCGGTTATCGAAGCCCAGAACATGGGCGTTGCCGCGACCGCCATCGAAGCTGCCGTCGCCGGCCGTGTCCTCTCGTCCCAGAGAACGGAACGCCTGGCTGCCGAAAAGATTTTTGGCCTCCCGAAGGTCGCGGAAGCGCCGAAGGATAAGGCCGCCTTCATCGCCGACCTCGAAAGCGCACTGCTCGCCGCCAAGATCGCCGCCTATGCGCAGGGCTTCGCCGTGATGTCGGCAGCGTCCGCCGAATATAACTGGAACCTGCCGATGCCGACGATCGCCAAGATCTGGCGCGCCGGCTGCATCATCCGCTCGGCCTTCCTCGACGAGATCACCTCGGCCTTCACCAAGGATCCGCATGTGCCGAACCTGATCGTCACGCCGGCCTTCGCGCAGATGGTCAAGGATACCGACGCCCCGCTGCGTCGCGTCGTTTCCTACGCCGCTCTCTCCGGCCTGCCGGTTCCGGCGCTCGCCTCGGCGCTCTCCTATTTCGACGCCTACCGTCGCGGCCGTGGCACGGCGAACCTCATCCAGGCGCAACGCGACTTCTTCGGGGCCCATGGCTTCGAACGCCTCGACGGCGTCGACAAGCATCATGGCCCGTGGGGCAGCGGACTTAGCGAATTTGCCTGATCATTGACCCACACAACGCAAAACGCCCGCCAATCCGGCGGGCGTTTTCGTTTCAGTCCTTTGGCGCCATCTTCGACCAGACGGGCTTTGCGACGCTCTGCAGCAGTTCCGGGCCGACGCCGTCGATGCGGGCCATCAGGGCCTTGGCCAGCTCGCGCCCAGCCTGACGGATATCCTCGCTGACCGTATAGATCTCCGGGCGAATCCAGTTGAGGAAGTCGGCCGACTGCTTTGATACCATGTCGACGTCGTGGCCTAGTTTCTTACCCGCAGCCTCGAGGCCGGCCACCAGTGCGATCGTCGCCGATCCGCTGATCGAGA
This sequence comes from Neorhizobium galegae bv. orientalis str. HAMBI 540, assembly GCF_000731315.1. Classification (NCBI taxonomy): domain Bacteria; kingdom Pseudomonadati; phylum Pseudomonadota; class Alphaproteobacteria; order Hyphomicrobiales; family Rhizobiaceae; genus Neorhizobium; species Neorhizobium galegae. The sequence goes on along the minus strand of NZ_HG938353.1, from coordinate 1,965,225 downwards.
TGATGCCATCCGGCGGCTCGGCCGCGCGCATCATCCGTTCCGCATAGGCGCGGGTTTCTTCAAGCGGCGTCTCGCTGGTCAACCGGCCCATCGGCACTTCGGTAGCACCGAAATCGGCGAGCCCGCGTTCGAAGCCCACGCGGCTGTGGACGTAGAACGAGAAGCGGCTTCCCGGCGACAGGAACGCGATCCTCCGGCGGCCTTTTCCCACCAATTTCTGAACGGCCTTATAGGCATAAGCCTCGTTGTCGTAATCGTGATAGGGATGGACGATCCCCATGTCGGTGCGGCCGTGGGTGACGAAAGGCAGGTTCCGCTCCGTCATCAGCCGCACCCGCGCGTCGTCCGGCTCGATACGCGAGATGATCACCCCGTCCGCCGAGCCGGTGTCGAGGATATAGCGTACCGGCACCATCGGGTCCTTCTGGAAGGAATGCGGCGTCACCACGAGGTGATATTGCGTGCCGCCCAGCACTTCCGAAATGCCGTGCACCATCTGGCTGGTGAAGCCCATCAGCTCCTCGTCGATGCTGAGCACCAGGGCGATGACGTTGGTCTTGCCGGTTCTGAGGCGCACGCCGGCGCGGTTCGGCTGGTAGCCGAGCTGGTTGGCGACGAGGCGGACGCGCTCCTTGGTGTCGGCCCCGATATCCGGCGCATCCTTCAGCGCCCGCGAGACGGTGGTGATGCCGAGGCCCGTCATATAGGCGATCGTTTTCAAGGTAGGACGTTCACGGACCGCCGTCTGCGTTCCGCCCGTTCTTGGTCTTCCGCTGTCATCCATGATTTGCCGTCGCTGCCCCCGAGTCAGGTGGCCACTATAAAGGGCCGAAGCTTGCCCGGAAACGTCGCGACACCTCCCTGTCCTCCGATACGAACTTAATAACTGAAACGATACAGGTAAAATGTCGAGAGGAATTTTGCCGAGTGGAAAGCTCCCATTCCTCGGAGTTGCACAACGCAGATGCGAAATGATTTTTTGCGCCTGCGAAAATCAGACTTCCTGATATCGGCCATAAGTCGCCCGAATTCTGGTTTCTGAACCTTGTTTCGGACGAATGAACAAGCCGGAAAATCCTCCGAAATTCCTCTTTTGGTTGTATTTTCTCGACTGGCGAATTTTTTCGGACAAAACCGGTTGCGTCATATCGGCGATTGCCCTACGTTTTTACGGCAACGTTTCAGTGAGGGAGGAGACTCATGAATATTCGTTCTATGGCGGCTGTTCTTGCCGCAACCGTGATGCTGCCGCTTGGTGCGGCTCACGCCACCGATCTCGAAGTCACCCATTGGTGGACGTCCGGGGGCGAGGCTGCCGCTGTCGCGGAACTCGCCAAGGCTTTCAACGCAACCGGCAACAAATGGGTTGATGGCGCGATTGCAGGTTCCGGCGGTACCGCCCGTCCGATCATGATCAGCCGTATCACCGGCGGCGATCCGATGGCGGCCACCCAGTTCAACCACGGCCGCCAAGCCGAGGAACTGGTCCAGGCCGGCCTGATGCGCGACTTCACCGATCTCGCCAAGAAGGAAGGTTGGGACAAGATCGTCCGCCCTGCGGGCCTGCTGAAATCCTGCACTTTCGAAGGCAAGATCTATTGCGTGCCGCTCAACATCCATTCCTGGCAATGGCTGTGGCTTTCCAACGATGCCTTCAAGAAGGCTGGCGTTGCGGTTCCGAAGAACTGGGACGAATATGTCGCAGCGGCTCCGGCGCTTGAAAAGGCAGGCATCGTGCCGCTCGCAGTCGGCGGTCAGGCTTGGCAGTCGACCGGTCTGTTCAGCGTGCTGACGGTCGCGATCGGCGGCAAGGAGATCTACCAGAAGGTCTATGGCGACAAGGACGCAAAGGTCGCGGCCGGTCCGGAAATGGCCAAGGTCTTCAAGGCAGCCGACGATGCCCGGAAGATGTCGAAGGGCACCAACGTCCAGGACTGGAACCAGGCGACCAACATGGTGATCACCGGCAAAGCCGGGGGCCAGATCATGGGTGACTGGGCGCAGGGCGAATTCCAGCTTGCCGGCAAGAAGGCCGGCGTCGACTATACCTGCCTGCCTGGCCTCGGCGTGAACGAGGTCATCTCGACGGCGGGCGACGCCTTCTATTTCCCGGTCCTCAAGGACGCGGCGAAGACGAAGGCACAGGAAGCGCTTGCCTCGTCGCTTCTCGACGCCAAGACACAGGTTGCCTTCAACCTCAAGAAGGGCTCGCTGCCGGTGCGCGGCGACGTCGATCTTGCGGCCGCCAACGACTGCATGAAGAAGGGTCTCGAGATCCTCGCCAAGGGCAATGTCGTCACCAGCACCGACCAGCTCATCACGCAGGATACGCAGAAGCAGCTGGAAGACCTGATGTCGCAGTTCTTCGCCAACACGTCGATCACTGCCGAGGAGGCCCAGAAGCGCTTCGTCGCTATTTTCTCCAAGGCCGGTTGATCCAACAGACAGCGATCCAACAGCCGGCTCCGCGTCCGAAAGGGGCGGGGCCGGTGGTGGCTTGCTTCCTGCAGCCTTTGCTATCCAGAGGAGTTGACCATGGCGGCGCACACTCAGCCCGGCCGACCCAATCAGTTATTCCGCAATCTCAATTCGAAGATTGCCTCGATCCCGATGATGCTGACAGCCGTGGTGATCTTCCTCGGCGGCACGATCTGGACCGTCGTTTATTCCTTCACCAATTCCAAACTCCTGCCGCGCCTGTCCTTCGTCGGTCTGGAACAGTATGAGCGGCTCTGGGATACGCCGCGCTGGATCGTCTCGATCCAGAATCTGGCGACCTACGGGTGCCTGTCGCTGATCTTCAGCCTGACGATCGGTTTCCTGCTGGCCGCGCTGATGGACCAGAAGATCCGTTTCGAAAACACGTTCCGGACGATCTTCCTCTATCCGTTCGCGCTGTCCTTCATCGTCACCGGCCTTGTCTGGCAGTGGATTCTCAATCCTGAATTCGGCGTGCAATCGGTCGTCCGCTCGCTCGGCTGGACGAGCTTCACGTTCGATCCGCTCTACAATTCCGATATCGTCATCTACGGCATCCTGATCGCCGCACTCTGGCAGGGGACGGGCCTCGTCATGTGCCTGATGCTCGCCGGGCTTCGCGGCATCGACGAGGACATCTGGAAGGCGGCGCGCGTCGACGGCATCCCGATGTGGAAGACCTATCTCTTCATCATCATCCCGATGATGCGGCCGGTCTTCGTCACCACGCTGGTCATCATCGCCAGCGGCATCGTCAGGATCTACGACCTTGTCGTGGCGCAGACGAGCGGCGGCCCCGGCATCGCCTCCGACGTGCCTGCCAAATACGTCTACGACTACATGTTCTTCGCCCAGAACCTCGGCCAGGGTTTTGCTGCATCCACCATGATGCTTCTCGCCGTCGCCATCATCATCGTTCCCTGGGCCTATCTCGAATTCGGAGGACGCAAGCGTGGATAAATCGCTCACGATGCCCGCCATTTCCGTGGCTGCGGGCTCCGGCCAGGCCGGCTCCCGGCTGAAAGCCGGTCCGCAGGGCAAACGCCCCCGCAAAACGCTCTCGTCGCGCAATATCATCGTCTATGGCGCGCTCGGTTTGGCGGCGCTCTATTATCTCGTGCCGCTCTACGTGATGGTCGTCACGTCGTTGAAGGGCATGCCGGAAATCCGCCTCGGCAATATCTTTTCGCCGCCGATGGAGATCACATTCGAGCCCTGGGTGAAGGCCTGGGCGCAGGCCTGCACGGGCTTGAACTGCGACGGTCTTTCGCGCGGCTTCTGGAACTCGGTTCGGATCACCGTGCCATCGGTGATCGTGTCGATCGCGATCGCTTCGGTGAACGGTTATGCGCTTGCCAACTGGCGGTTCAAGGGCTCGGAGATCTTCTTCACGATCCTGATCGTCGGTGCCTTCATCCCCTATCAGGTGATGATCTACCCGATCGTCATCGTGCTGCGCGAAATGGGCCTCTACGGCTCGCTCTACGGCCTCATCCTGGTGCATTCGATCTTCGGCATGCCGATCCAGACGCTGCTGTTCCGCAACTATTTCGTCTCGCTGCCTGAGGAACTGTTCAAGGCGGCCCGCATCGACGGGGCGGGTTTCTGGCAGATCTATTTCCGGATCATGCTGCCCATGTCGCTGCCGATCTTCGTCGTCTCGATGATCCTGCAGACCACCGGCATCTGGAACGACTTCCTGTTCGGCGTGGTGTTCACCCGGCCGGATACCTATCCGATGACCGTTCAGCTCAACAACATCGTCAATTCCGTCCAGGGCGTGAAGGAATACAACGTCAACATGGCGGCGACGCTGCTGACGGGTGCGGTTCCGCTGATCGTCTATTTCGTTTCCGGCCGGCTTTTCGTCCGCGGCATCGCGGCCGGCGCAGTCAAAGGATAAGCCTGATGCTCAACAATGTTTCCGCGCGCGCGCAGAGCAGCGTTTCCATCCGCGAACTGTCGCTGTCCTTCGGCTCGGTGAAGGTGCTCGAAAATCTCAACCTCGACATCCATGACGGCGAGTTCCTGGTCCTGCTCGGCTCGTCCGGCTGCGGCAAGTCCACGCTGTTGAACTGCATTGCCGGACTTCTCGAACCGACCGAAGGCCAGATCTTCATCAAGGACAAGAACGTCACCTGGGAAGAGCCCAAGGATCGCGGCATCGGCATGGTGTTCCAGTCCTACGCGCTCTACCCGCAGATGACGGTGGAAAAAAACCTCTCGTTCGGCCTGCGCGTCGCCAAGATCCCGAAAGCCGAGATCGATCGCCGCGTGGCACGCGCCTCCGGCATCCTGCAGATCGAACCGCTTCTCAAGCGCAAACCCTCGGAACTCTCCGGCGGCCAGCGCCAGCGCGTCGCGATCGGCCGAGCGCTGGTGCGTGATGTCGACGTCTTCCTGTTCGACGAGCCGCTGTCGAACCTCGATGCGAAGCTCCGCTCGGAGCTGCGAGTCGAAATCAAGCGCCTTCACCAGGCGCTCAAGAACACGATGATCTACGTCACCCACGACCAGATCGAGGCGCTGACGCTTGCCGACCGCATCGCCATCATGAAGAGCGGCGTCATCCAGCAGCTCGACGATCCGGTGACGATCTACAACAAGCCGAAGAACCGTTTCGTGGCAGCCTTCATCGGCTCACCGGCGATGAATTTTCTCACCGGCGAACTGGCGGAGGAGGGCGGCCGCGCCGTCTTCAGGACGAATGGGGTCAGCTTCGCTCTCGACGGTTATGACGCTTCCGAGCCGCTGAAGCCCGGGCGCAAGGTCACTCTCGGCGCCCGTCCGGAACATATCAAGGTGGACGGCGACATAACCGGCGGCGAAGTGCATGAAGCGATCGTCGATATCGAGGAGCCGATGGGCGCCGACAACCTGCTTTGGCTGAAGCATGCCGGCCATGTGATGTCGGTTCGCATCGGCGGCGCAAGGCGTTATGCCGTCGGCGCCAAGGTGCGCCTCGCCTTCGACATGACCATGGCCTCACTGTTCGACGCCGAGACGGAAGAGCGGATCTGATGTTTGCGTGCAGCCAGTTTCGCGGGGGCTTATTCGCTTTAAGCCAGGAGGCACCCCCCTCTGGCCTGCCGGCCATCTCCCCCACAAGGGGGGAGATCGACTCGCTGCAACGTCTCGCCATCCCCGGCGCTTATAGTGGGGCCGGTGAGCAGGTCCCTAGCCAATCTCCCCACCCGTGGGGGAGATGCCCGGCAGGGCAGAGGGGGGCTGGCCCGGTACGCCATAATTTTTCCGGACCGGCGCGATGACCATGATCGACCTCTCCGGCCCTTGGCAGCTCGCCTCTGCCGACGGAACACATCGCACCGAGATGCCGATCCCGGGCGACGTCCACACTGCGCTGAAGACGGCCGGCATTATCCCGGACCCGTATTACGGGCGCAACGAAAACGACGTGCAATGGGTCGCAAACAAGGACTGGACGATCGAGAGGCGCTTCACGCTCGATGATCCGGCCGGCTCCTGGTATCTCGACATCACCGATCTCGATACGGTCGCGACCGTCTTCGTCAACGATATCCCGGTGCTCCAGGCGGACAACTGCTTCCGCCGTTACCGGCCGGACGTGTCGAAGGCGCTCAAGGCCGGCGAGAACACGATCCGTGTCCTCTTCCGCTCCAGCATCGTCGAAGGCGCGGAGCGGCAGGGGCGCCAGCCGTTTTACATTCCCTATTCCACGAACAATTCGCCGATCCCCAACGGCAACATGCTGCGAAAGCCGCAATCCCATTTTGGCTGGGACTGGAATATCGCGATCGCGCCCCTCGGGCTTTACGGCGAGATTTCGCTGAAGAAGCTCGAAACCGCCCGCGTCGAACATGTCATCACCAGCCAGAGACATGAGGCCGATGCGGTCGATCTCATCGTCGCCGTAACGTTTTATGCCGAAGGGCAGGGCGTTCTGCCGGTCTTCTTCTCGCTCGGCGGTGAACGTGTCCGGCTCGATTGCGGCGTGCGCGCCGGCGAGACCACGGTGACCCATGTCTTCCACATCGATGACCCCAAACTCTGGTGGCCCTCCGGCAGTGGCGAACAGGGGCTCTATAAGCTGACGGTCGAGACCCCGACAGAGACCGTGACACGTCAGATTGGTTTGCGCACCGTCGAGTTGCTCACCGACCCGGACGAAGCCGGCAGCCGTTTCGCCTTCCGCGTCAACGGCCGCGAAATCTTCTGCCGCGGCGCCAACTGGATTCCGGCGGACGCGCTGTTCTCTCTGTCCGGCCCCGAAAAGACCGAGGACCTGCTGCGCTCCGCCGTCGATGCCAACATGAACATGATCCGGGTCTGGGGCGGCGGTTTTTATGAGCCGGACTGGTTCTACGACCTCTGCGACGAACTCGGCCTGATGGTCTGGCAGGATTTTCAGTTCGCCTGCAACCTCTATCCCTCGACCTCGGATTTCCTGGAAAATGTCTCGGCGGAAGTCGAGTACCAGGCCCGCAGGCTCATCTCGCATCCCTCGATCGTGCTCTGGTGCGGCGATAACGAGCTGGTCGGCGCGCTGACATGGTTTCCGGAATCCCGTGAGAACCGCGACCGATACCTCGTCTCCTACGACCGGTTGAACCGCGTCATCGAGCAGGCGCTAGAAAGGGCCGCGCCCGACGCCACCTGGTGGCCGTCCAGCCCCGCATCCGGCTATCTCGATTACGGCGATGCCTGGCATGCGGACGGTTCGGGCGACATGCATTACTGGTCGGTCTGGCATGAGAACAAACCGTTCGCCGACTACCGCTCCGTTCGCCCGCGCTTCTGCTCGGAATTCGGCTTCCAGTCCTATACGTCGCTGCCCGTCATCGAGACCTATGCTGCGGCCAAGGATATGAACATTGCCTCGCCGGTCATGGAGCATCACCAGAAGAATGCCGGCGGCAACGAGCGTATCGCCGGCACGATGTTCCGCAACTTCCGCTTTCCGACCGATTTCGCCAATTTCGTCTATCTGAGCCAGGTGCAGCAGGGATTGGCGATCAAGACGGCCGTCGATTTCTGGAGGTCGCTGAAGCCGCATACGATGGGTGCGCTCTACTGGCAGCTCAACGACACCTGGCCGGTGGCTTCGTGGTCGAGCCTCGACTATGGCGGCAGCTGGAAAGTGCTGCACTATATGGCGAAGCGCTTCTTCCAGCCGGTCACGGTTGCGGCGATCCCGTCAGATGACGGCCGGGAGATCCGTTTCTCGCTCGTCAATGACACAGCCGTCGATGTGGCGGTGACCCTCAATCTGTCGCTCCTGACGCTCCGGGGCGAGCGCAGCTCGCTTCGGAGCATCGAAGCCGTCTGCACACCCGATGCAGCCGTCACCGTGCTCACCTTGCCGAGCGCGGATATTCCCGACGGGTCGATCCTTTCCTGGAGCTTTTCCGCATCGAACGGCATGGCTGGCGAGGGGCATCATGTGCCGGGCAGCTACAAGGCCCTGGAGCTCGAACCGGCAGGGCTTGAGCTTGCCGTGTCTCCATCCGGTGATGGAGCTTTTGACCTCGTCGTCAAGGCTGACGGCCTTGCGCTTTTCGTGCTGATCGAGAGCGGCACGAACGGCCGTTATTCCGAAAATGCTTTCGATCTCGCCCGCGGCGAAAGCCGCAGCATCCGCTTCACGCCCGCCGCGCCGACGGACGCGATCCCGCAATTCCGCATCTACGACCTCTATTCCTGCCACGCAGCAGGCGAGGGTATTATCAAGGGAGGATCACTATGACGAAACTCGGTTTTCAGCTTTATTGCGCACGCAACTTTCCGCCGCTCGCAGATGTCCTGAAGAAGGTCGCGCAGGCGGGTTATACCGAGGTGGAAGGATATGGCGGAATTTATGCCAATCTCGACGAGTTGTCGCTGAAGACGCTCAAAGGTGATCTCGATGCCAACGGCCTGACCATGCCGACCGGTCATTTCGGCATCGACCTTCTCGAAAAGGAGCCGGAACAGGCGCTGCTGATCGCCAGGACGCTCGGCGTCGAGGCGATCTATTGCCCGCATCTGCTTGCCGACCAGCGCCCGACCGATGCCGCCGGATGGTTCGCCTTCGGCCAGCGGCTGCAAAATGTCGGCAAACGCTATTGGGATGCCGGCTACACGTTCGGCTGGCATAACCATGACTTCGAGTTCAAGACTTTGTCGGACGGCTCGACGCCGCAGGAACAGCTCCTTGCCGGCGGTCCTGACCTTGCCTGGGAAGCGGATATCGCCTGGGTCATCCGCGGCGGCGCCGATCCGTTCGCCTGGATCGAGAGCTACGCCAAGCGGATCACCGCCGTTCACGTCAAGGACATCGCGCCGGCCGGCGAAAACGCGGACGAGGATGGCTGGGCCGATGTCGGCCACGGCACCGTTCCGTGGAAGGACCTGATGGCGGCGCTGAAGAAGACGTCCGCAAAACATTACGTCCTCGAACACGATAACCCGAAGGACCTCGACCGGCTGCTGACGCGCTCGATCGCTTCCTTCAAGACCTATTGATCACAGATTTTTCGGAGTTTTCCATGCCCAAGGAACTTGGCGTCGGCATCATGGGATGCGGCAATATTTCCACGACCTACTTCAAGCTGTCGCCGCTCTTCAAAGGCCTGAAGGTTCTCGCCTGCGCGGATCTCAACGCGCAGGCAGCCCAAATGCGCGCCGAGGAATACGGCGTCAAGGCACAGTCGATCGTGCAGATGCTTGCCAATGACGAGCTCGACGTGATCGTCAACCTGACCATCCCGGCGGCGCATTTCGCGGTCTCGAAAGCAATTCTCGAAGCCGGCAAGCACGTCTACTCGGAAAAGCCCCTCGTCATCACGCTGGAGGAGGGCAAGGCGCTGCAGGCGCTTGCCAAGGAGAAGGGCCTGTCGGTCGGCTGCGCGCCGGACACCTTCCTTGGCGGCGCGCATCAGCTCGCGCGCAAATATATCGACGAGGGCGGTGTCGGGCGCATCACGTCAGGCACCTGCCACGTAATGAGCCCGGGCATGGAAATGTGGCATCCGAACCCCGGCTTCTTCTTCCTTGAAGGCGGAGGGCCTATCCTCGATCTCGGCCCCTATTACATCGCCAACCTGATCAACCTGATCGGTCCGGTGAAGCGGGTCGGCGCACTCACCTCCATGGCGAGCCCGACGCGCAATGTCACCAGTGAGGGACCGTTTAAAGGACAATCGATCCCGGTAGAGACGCCCACCAACATCCACGCGCTGCTCGAATTCGTCAACGGCGCGACCATCACGCTGTCGGCCAGCTGGGATGTCTGGTCGCACCGCCACGCCAACATGGAACTCTACGGCACCGAGGGCTCGATCTTCGTGCCCGACCCGAACTTCTTCGGCGGCACGGTCGAGGCAAGCGGCCGCAACAAGGATATCCAGCCGCTGGAGCCCTGGGGTCACCCGTTCGGCATCGACAACCAGGAACATCCGCAGGGGCCGCGCGCCAACTATCGCACGGCCGGTCTTGCGGACATGGCGATAGCGCTGATCGAGGGTCGCGATGCCCGGTGCTCGCTGGAGCGCACGCTCCACGGCGTCGACGTCATGACCTCGATCCTGAAATCCGGCGAGGAAGGGCGGTTCATCGAGCTTTCGACCACCTGCACCCAGCCGGCGGCGCTTGGCATCGACGAGGCGCTGGCGCTTCTGCGCTGATCGGCTATGAATGCGGCGCGCACCGCCTGAGACACCGGCGCGCCGCATTTCATTCGGAGGATTTCGATCATGACCTGGCAACCAGCGTCCAACCGCTACGAAACCATGAAGTACAACCGCTGCGGCCGTTCGGGACTGAAGCTCCCGGCGATCTCGCTTGGCCTCTGGCACAATTTCGGCGACGACACGCCGCATGAACGCAAGGTCGCGATCACCCGCAAGGCCTTCGATCTTGGCATCACCCATTTCGACCTCGCCAACAATTATGGTCCCTTGCCGGGCAGCGCCGAGACCGCCTTCGGCCAAATCCTGCGCGAAGACTTCAAGGGATATCGCGACGAACTGATCATCTCGTCGAAGGCCGGCTACAACATGTGGCCCGGTCCCTATGGCGAATGGGGCAGCCGCAAATACCTGATCTCCTCCTGCGACCAGAGCCTGAAGCGGATGGGTCTCGACTATGTCGACATCTTCTATTCGCACCGCTTCGACCCGGATACGCCTCTCGAAGAGACGTGCGGCGCGCTCGATCACATCGTCCGCTCGGGCAGGGCGCTCTACGTCGGCATCTCGTCCTACAATTCGAAGCGCACCCAGGAAGCGACGGCGATCCTGAAGGAACTCGGCACGCCGATCCTTATCCACCAGCCGAGCTACTCGATGATCAACCGCTGGGTCGAGGAGGATGGCCTGCTCGATACGCTGGAAGATCTCGGCCTCGGTTCGATCGTCTTTTCGCCACTGGCGCAAGGCATGCTGACCTCGAAATATCTCGGCGGCATTCCGGAAGACAGCCGTGCCGCGCAGGGCAAGTCGCTGCGGCCGGCCTTCCTGAACGACCGGAACATCGCCAACCTTAAGGCGCTTAACGCAATTGCGGAAAAGCGTGGCCAGACGCTGGCGCAGATGGCGCTCGCATGGGTCCTGCGCGGCGGCCGCGTGACCACGGCACTGATCGGCGCCAGCCGCCCGGAACAGGTCGAGGACTGCGTCAGGTCGCTCGACAATCTGGAGTTCACGGCGGCCGAACTCGCCGAGATCGACACCTACGCCAAAGATGCCGACATCAACCTCTGGGCCAAATCGGCCGAGCGGGCAGGGCCGGCGCGGTAAGGGGGCGCGGTAAGGGAAGGGCGGCTTCGAGCTGCCCCTCATCCCCCTGCCAGGACCTTCTCCCCGTTCTGACGGGGAGAAGGGAGATGTGGCACGGCCGCGCTCCGAAGTCCTTCTCCCCGCAAGCGGGGAGAAGGTGGCGGCAGCCGGATGAGGGGCAAGGACTCAGTTTCTATTTTGGGAGGAGAACATGATCCACAACCCGATCTTGCCGGGCTTCAATCCCGATCCGTCCATCTGCCGCGTTGGCGAGGATTATTACATCGCTACCTCGACCTTCGAATGGTACCCGGGTGTGCAGATCCATCATTCTCGCGACCTGGTGAACTGGACGCTCAAGCGCCGGCCGCTGGAGCGGGCAGGCCAGCTCGATATGCGCGGCAATCCCGACAGCTGCGGCATCTGGGCGCCGTGCCTCTCTTATTCCGACGGGCTGTTTTTCCTGGTCTATACCGACGTCAAACGCTTCGACGGCAATTTCAAGGACGCGCATAACTACATCGTCACTTCGCCGACGATCGAGGGCGAATGGTCCGATCCGATCTATGTGAACTCCTCCGGGTTCGATCCGACGCTCTTCCACGACGACGACGGCCGAAAGTGGTTCCTCAACATGCAATGGAACCACCGCACCGAGAGTTACGGCGGGGCGCCGAAACATCCGGCCTTTGACGGCATCCTGCTGCAGGAGTGGGATTTCGAGACGAGGGCACTCAAGGGCCCGATCAAAAACATATTCGCCGGCAGCTCGCTCGGCCTGGTCGAGGGGCCGCATGTGTTCAAGCGCAACGGCTGGTATTACCTGACGACTGCCGAGGGTGGCACAGGGTACGACCATGCCGTCACCATGGCGCGCGCTCGCTCGCTCGACGGGCCGTATGAGATGCATCCGCAGACACATCTGATCACCTCGAAGGACCATCCGAAAGCCGTTCTGCAGCGAGCCGGCCATGGCCAGTACGTCGAAACGCCTGAAGGCGAAGCGTACCACACCCATCTCTGCGGCCGGCCGCTCGCCCCGCAACGCCGCTGCACGCTCGGCCGCGAGACCGCGATCCAGAAATGCATCTGGGAGGACGATTGGCTCTATCTCGCCCAGGGCGGCGTCGTTCCGGATGTCGACGTACCGGCACCGAGCGATGCCAGACGTATCGAGCAGCCTGCCCACATCGAGCGCTCATTTGACGACAAGGTCCTGCCGCCGGAATTCCAATGGCTGCGCACGCCTCATCCGGAACGGCTGTTCAGCCTGACCGAGCGTCCCGGTCGCTTGCGCCTTTTCGGCCGCGAAAGCATCGGTTCCTGGTTCGAACAATCGCTGGTCGCCCGCCGTCAGGAGCATCATTCCTTCCGCGCCGAGACGGTGGTCGATTTCTCGCCCGAGACCTACCAGCAGGTCGCCGGCCTGACGCACTATTACAATCGCCACAAGTTCCACTCGCTGGTGGTGACCCTGCACGAAAAGCTTGGCCGCGTGGTGACGGTCTTATCCTGCCCGGGTGATTTTCCGCATGGGCGCATGAGCTTTCCGGCAGGGAGCGGCGTTTCCATACCCGACGGCCCGGTACATCTCGCCATGGAGATCCGCGACAACGACCTGCAATTCTTCTGGCGCGCCGGCGGCTCCAACGATTGGCAGGAACTTGGTCCGGTGCTCGATGCCGGCGTCATCTCCGACGAGGGCGGCCGCGGCGAACACGGCTCCTTCACCGGCGCATTTGTTGGCCTCTTCGCCTTCGATACGTCGGGGCGGGCGAAGACTGCCGATTTCGATTACTTTGTTTATGAGGCGCTGTAGTTATGCCGCCGGATCGAAAATCTGACGATCGTCAGTTCGATCTTGTGAGCTGAGATTATGCGTTTTCGATTTTGAATTTGCTAATGCAGTAAATTCAAAATCTTAGGATATTACCGGAAGTATATAATTTCATTACAGAAATGTAATGCGATAGTTCAGATACGGTTCATCGTTCGGGTCCTAGTTTCCGAGTGTGGTCAACACGAGGAGACACCCAATGAAAAAGTTCTTTGCAATCCTTCTTTCCGCAACCGTGCTTGCCGCTCCGCTTGCGGCCCAGGCGCAGGATCATCATTCGCCTCCGGAACGGACCAGGACCGTGACCCGCACGGTGACGGTTCAGAAGAAGGTCGTGGTCGTAAAGCCGCGCTGGTCCAAGGGTCATCGCATGACGGCTGCCGAACGTCGCCGCATGGCGGAGGTCCGAGACTATCGCCGTTACCGCCTGTCGGCTCCGCCACGCGGTTACCACTGGGTCAAGGTCGACAATGATTTCCTGCTGGTCGGCATCGCGAGCGGTGTGATCTCGAGTTTCATCGTGGCTCGCTGAGAAGGATCGGCCTGCGGGGGTATTTGCCTTCCCTCCCGCAGGCCTCGCACGTTCGCCGCTATGCGTACCGGCCGCCGCACTTTTCGTTGCCCGACCTTACGTCCCCTGCGACAGGCAATTCTTCATGGAGCTCGCAAGCCCACGCATCAGCTCGAAATAAAGGCCGGGACCGGGCTTCAGCGTCGCGGCTTCGGGGTCGAGCGTGCCTGAACGGGCAGGCGTGCCTTCCGTCACCACCGCCACCAGCTTCGGCTCGAACTGCGGTTCTGCGAAGACGCAGGTGGCACCCAGTTCCTTCACCTTCTTCTGGATCTGACCGACACGTTCGGCGCCGGGCATTGTCTCGGGGCTGACGGTGATCGAACCCGCGACGCTCACCCCATAACGATTCTCGAAATATTGATAGGCATCGTGGAAGACGATGAAGGGCTTGTCTTTGACCGGCGCGACCGTTGCCTTGAGCTCCGTATCAAGCGTGTCGAGATCCTTCATCAGCGCGGCACCATTCGCCTGATAAGCGGCGGCATTCGCCGGGTCGGCGCCGACCAGCGTCTTTTCGATTTCCTCAGCCATCGCCTTGGCATTCATCGGGTCGAGCCAGAGATGCGTGTCGAAGCCGCCATGCCCATCGTGGTCGTGCTCGGCATGATTTTCGGCGGCGTGGTCGTGATCACCGTGCTCATGGTCGCCATGTTCATGTGCGTCCTCGGCCTCATGTCCGTGATCGTGTGCCTCGAAGGCGCCGCTCTCGCGGAAGGGCAGTTTTTGCAATCCGGGTGCATCCTCCAGCTCGATCACCGTTGCCGAGGCCGCCAGCGCATCCAGCGGCTTTTCGAGGAAGGCCTCGATACCGGGGCCGATCCAGAAGATCACGTCGGCGCTTTCGATCGCCGCGGCATTGGAGGGTTTCAGCGAGAATGTATGGGGCGAGGCGGCGCCATCGACGATCAGTTTCGGCTCGCCGACACCCTTCATGATCGAGGCGACGAGCGAATGGATCGGCTTGATCGAAACCACCACGTCCGGCGCCGCCAAGCCTTGGCCTGCACCCACGAAAAATGTCGCGGCGGAGAGGAGGGAGATCGAAGCCCGTTTCATGCTGCGTCCTTGTATTCCATAGTAATGTTATTACATCAATTGCGTTATGCTATAACGTGTGTCATAGCCACTGACAACAGGGAATCCGGAAAAGCATGCTGATGTCCAATCGGGCTCGTGCCCCCAAAACCGAAAGCCAATTGGTATCGCTTGCCAATGCCGGCATTCGCCGGGATGGCCGTTGGTTGGTGCGAGGCGTCGATTTCTCGATCCGGCGCGGCGAGGTCGTAACGCTGATCGGTCCGAATGGTGCCGGCAAGTCGACGACAGCGAAACTGGCGATTGGCGTGTTGCGCCCGGACGAAGGATCGGTCGCAAGATTGCCCGGCCTGCGCGTCGGTTATGTCCCGCAGAAACTGGCGATCGACTGGACCATGCCGCTTTCCGTGCGTCGGCTGATGCGGCTGACCGGCCCGCTTAATGACACCGATCTTCTGGCGGCGCTGGCCTCGACCGGCATCTCCCATCTCATCGACGCCGAGGTCCGGCATCTGTCCGGCGGCGAGTTCCAGCGGGCGCTGCTGGCCCGGGCGATCGCCCGCAAGCCGGACCTGATGGTGCTCGACGAACCGGTCCAGGGCGTCGATTTTGCCGGCGAGAGCGCGCTTTACGACCTGATCCGCTCGATCCGCACCGCGACCGGCTGCGGTATCCTGATGATCTCGCATGATCTGCATATGGTCATGGCCGGCACCGACACGGTCATCTGCCTCAACGGCCATATCTGCTGCCGCGGCACGCCGGAAGTGGTGAGCCAGAGCGCCTACTACCTGAAATTGTTCGGCAATTCACGTTCGCTGGCAGTCTACAGCCACCATCACGATCACACCCATCTGCCAGACGGCCGGGTGATGCATGGCGACGGTTCGGTCACCGATCACTGCCATCCCGATGACGGGCATCATGATCAGGATGGGCACGACCATGCGCATGATCACGACCATTCGCATCACCACCACCAAGGCGATCATGCCGAGGCGAAGGGAGAGGGCCGTGCTTGACGACTTCTTCACCCGCGCGCTCGTCGCCGGCATCGGCGTCGCATTGACGGCCGGGCCGCTCGGCTGTTTCGTCGTCTGGCGGCGGATGGCCTATTTCGGCGACACGATGGCGCATTCGGCGCTGCTCGGGGTGGCGCTGTCGCTGTTCTTCCAGATCAACCTGCTGGTCGCGGTCTTCGGCGTCGCGGTTATCGTCTCGCTGCTGCTTCTGGCACTGCAGCGGCGGCAATCGCTGTCGGCGGATGCGCTGCTCGGCATTCTCTCCCATTCGGCTTTGGCGATCGGCCTCGTGCTCGTCGCGTTCATGACCTGGGTGCGGATCGACCTCATCGCCTTCCTGTTCGGCGATATCCTCGCGGTGACGCGCACCGATATCGCACTGATCTGGGGCGGTGGCGTGTTGGTGCTGGCGGCGCTCGTCTGGCTCTGGCGACCGCTGATCGCGTCCACGGTCAGCGAGGATGTGGCCGAAGCCGAGGGTATGAAGCCGGCGCAAACGCGGCTGCTCTTCATGCTGCTGATGGCGCTGGTTATCGCCATCGCGATGAAGATCGTCGGCATCATGCTGATCACAGCGCTTTTGATCATCCCTGCGGCGACGGCCCGGCGGTTTTCAGCAAGCCCGGAGCTGATGGCGGTGCTCGCCTCGCTGATCGGCGCGCTCGCCGTGGTCGGCGGCCTGTTCGGCTCGCTACACTACGATACGCCGTCCGGCCCTTCCATTGTGGTCGCGGCGCTCTTACTTTTCATTTTAAGCCTGCTTCCCGCTGCGGGTAAAAACACGGCCGAAAAGGCTGGCAACCAAGGAGTGCGATAATGAACGCACCAGTTTCAACACCGACATCCGCTCCGGCGCTGACCAAAAACCAGTCGCTCGTCTTCGACGTTCTCGACCGCGCCGATGCGCCTGTGAGCGCCTATACGATCCTCGACCGGCTGCGCGACCACGGTTTTCGTGCGCCGCTGCAAGTTTACCGCGCGCTCGACAAGCTGCTCGAATTTGGCATGGTTCATCGGCTCGAAAGCCTCAACGCCTTCGTTGCCTGCGCACATCCGGAAAGCGAATGCTGCGGCAAGGGGCACGGCCACGGGCATGGCACCGTGGCATTTGCGATCTGCGAAAGCTGCGGCCATGTCTCGGAATTTCATGACCATGAGGTCGATCATCGCCTGAGCGACTGGGCAAAGAGCAAAAACTTCAAGCCTGCCAAGACGACGATCGAAATCCGCGGCCTGTGCGGTGCCTGCGCCGCCTAAAGAAGCCGAAGGTCGCGGGCGAACCGCTTCCAGTTGGCAACATAGCGGATGGCCGACTGTTTCAGCTTCTCGGCAGCCTCGTCGTCAAGCACCCGCATAACTTTCGCCGGCGAGCCGACGATCAGGGAGTTGTCGGGATATTCCTTGCCTTCGGTGACCAACGCATTGGCGCCGACCAGACAGTTCCTGCCGATTTTTGCGCCGTTCAGGATCGTCGCACCCATACCAACCAATGAATTGTCGTCGATCGAGCAGCCATGGATGATCGCGTGGTGGCCGATCGTGCAGTTTTCGCCGATCGTTACCGGATAGCGCGGATCGGTATGGATCATCACGCCTTCCTGGATGTTCGAACCCTTGCCGACGACGATCGGCTCGTTGTCGCCGCGCAGCACCGAGCCGAACCAGATGCCGACATCCTCGCCGAGTTCGACCTTGCCGATGATGGTTGCATCCGGCGCCAGCCAGAAACGGTCGGCGCCGGGCGTTTTCGGCTCGAATTCTCCGAGTGCATAGATCGGCATGGTTTTTCCTCCCTGTCGCGGTTTCGTCAGGCGACCGTCAGCGACAGCGTTCCGACGCCGTCGATGCCGCAGGTGACCTTGTCGCCGCGCGCCACGGCGCCGACGCCGGCCGGCGTGCCCGTCATGATCACATCGCCCGGAGCGAGGACGAACAGTTTCGACAGTTCGGCGATGATCTCCGGCAGTTTCCAGATCAGCTGATTGAGGTCGCCGGACTGTTTTCGTGCGCCGTTGACGTCGAGCCAGACCGCGCCTGTCTGCGGATGACCGATCTTTTCGGCCGGGACAAGAGCGGAGACGGGGGCCGATTTCTCGAAAGCCTTGGCGGCTTCCCACGGACGGCTCATCTTCTTGGCGACATCCTGCAGGTCGCGGCGGGTGAAATCGATGCCGACGGCGTATCCATAGACCTTGGTCAGCGCGTCCTCCACCGAAATATCGGCGCCGCCGCCGGAGAGCGCCACGACCAGTTCCACTTCGTGGTGGACGCTGGAGGAGAGCGGCGGATAGGGGAAGGTCTCGCCGTTATAGATGTTGTCGGCATTCTTCTGGAAAAAGAACGGCGGCTCGCGGGTCGGATCGCCGCCCATCTCGATCGCGTGTTCGGCATAGTTGCGGCCGACGCAATAGACCCGGCGCACCGGAAAGCGCTCCGCCACTCCCTCGACCGGCAAAAGAACGGTTTCGGGCATGGGGATCACGGTCGCGAGCATGGAAGACATCCTGGGAAAACTGTGGGCACGGGTCAATAAAGACGGTGCCCTTTGTCTCTCAATTCGCCGATTAATCCTAGCACTTTTTCAAGAGCCGAGGAAAGCTTGCACTCCGCTGCGGAAGGTTTCGTCGAGTTCAATTTCAACCCTTGATAGTTCATGCTAGGTTATTTCAGTGATTCGTTGAATAAGCCGGGCAGGGCATTCGGCGGCCACTCTCGTCAATAGTGCCACCGATCCGCGGCATTGAGGCGGCCTCACGAACACAGTTGGATATTACAACGGCTGAGCTGCGGGGCTCATTGTATCGAGCGTCAGGTTCCCGAGCCGGTGCCAGAATGGGGCTACCTGGTTGTCGACACAGCAGATACTCACCGGCGATTTCCTGGCGGGCGGTGGCGAAATGGCCGAGCTCGTCCGAACAAAGGACTGGAGCCACACACCGCTGGGGCCGATCGATCAATGGCCCCAAAGCCTCAAGACAACCGTCAGTCTTTGTCTCGCCTCGAATTTTCCGATCAACGTGATCTGGGGCGACGAAAACATCCAGATCTACAATGACGGCTATCGCACCGTCTGCGGCGAGGCCCATCCACGGGCTCTCGGGGAGGATTACAGCGTCACGTGGTCGAGCGCCTGGCCGGCGATCGGCGAACCTTTTCGTCAGGCGCGCCAAGGCAATACGTCATTCCTCGAAAACCAGCGGATGTTTCTGACCCGCAACGGTTATCTGGAGGAGACGTTTTTCACCTTCTCGCTTTCCCCGATCCGAGACGAGACCGGTGAGATCGGCGGCCTGTTCCATCCGGTGACGGAGACGACGGCCACCATGCTGTCGGAACGACGGACGCGCGCACTCCGGGATTTGAACGCCAGTCTGGCTTTGGCGGAAGACATGGACGACCTGTCGCAGCGCATAGTTGAAGTCCTTGCCCAGTTCGAATTCGATCTGCCGCTTCTTCTTCTTTATCATCTGTCTCCGGACGGGAGCAGTTATGGGCTTGCAGCGCAGTATGGTCTGCCGTCTCGACGCCTCGCATCCATGGCCACAATCGATGCGCACTCGAATGCCCCATGGCCGATGAAGAGGGCACTGGCGACAGGCGGCCCTCTTGGGGTCAACGGTCTTTCCGAATTCTTCGAGGGTGCGGGGCCTTATGATGAGCCTTCCGATCGGGCGCTCCTTCTTCCCATCGCCGTCCCCGGCCTGGACCTGCCTCCGGTCTTCGTGGTGGCTGGCGCCTCGCCACGCCTGCCTTTCGACGACACCTATATGGGCTTCTACGAACTGCTTGCGACCGCGATCTCCGCCGCCGTCAGCGCAGTGCGGGCGCGTAGCGACGAGCGGCGGCGGGCCGAAGCGCTGGCTGAAATCGATCGCAGCAAGACCATGTTCTTTTCGAACGTCAGCCATGAGTTCCGTACGCCGTTGACGCTGATGCTGGGGCCGCTCGCCGACGTGCTTCAGCAGCCGGACGGGCTTTCTGTCGATGACAGGCAGCGGATTGTTGTTGCCCAGCGCAATGGCCAACGGCTGTTGAAACTGGTCAACACTCTGTTGGACTTTTCGAGGATCGAGGCGCAGCGCGTGCAGGCCTCCTTCGAACCGGTCGATATCGGCAGCCTGACCGCAGAACTGGCATCGAATTTCCGATCCGCGATCGAACAGGCCGGGCTGAGGCTGGTTATCGATGTCGCGGACTTGCCCCAGCCGGTCTATCTCGATCGGGATCTCTGGGAAAAGATCGTCCTGAACCTGCTGTCCAACGCGTTCAAATTCACATTCCAGGGCGAGATACGCATCAGCGTGAGGCCGTCGGACGACGGGGAACGGGCCGAAATCGAAATACGCGACACCGGCACGGGGATTGCGGCCGAGGAGTTGCCGCGCCTGTTCGAGCGTTTTCACCGCATCGAGGGTGCGAAAGGCAGATCATTCGAGGGCTCCGGCATCGGGCTCGCCCTGGTGCAGGAACTGGTGCATCTTCAGGGCGGGGAAATCCGAGCCGAAAGCCGGCTTGGCGAAGGCACGTCCTTCTCGATCTCGATGTCGTTCGGAAAGGGGCACATCCCTCCGGAACAAATGCGAATGTCCCAGCCGGTCGAGAATAATACCGGCAGACGCCGGGCTTTCGTCGATGAAGCGATGTCATGGCTGACGACAAGCGCTGCTGCCGGCGCCGCTTTGATATCGCCAGCCGGGAGCACGGAGATGGCCGAAACGCTCGCTCCGACGGGGCATGTCCTTCTGGCGGACGACAATGCCGATATGCGTGCCTATGTGGAGCGGCTGCTGTCGACATCCGGCTTCACGGTCGAGACGGCGGCTGATGGCGAGGCGGCGCTTAACGCCGCACGCCTCAGACGGCCGGACCTCATCGTTTCCGACGTCATGATGCCAGGACTCGACGGATTTGGCCTGCTGTCGAGGATACGGGCCGACGACGATCTCCGAGATCTGCCCCTCATCCTCCTTTCCGCCCGAGCCGGAGAAGAGGCAAGGCTGGAGGGGATTCGGGCCGGTGCCGATGATTATCTTGTGAAGCCCTTTTCAGCTCGAGAACTGGTCGGGCGCATTTCGGCGTCCATCAGGCTGTCGCGCGATCGGCGCGAGGCGCTTCTGAAGGAAAACGCTGCGCGCCTGGAAGAGCTTAATGCGGATCTGGAGCGCCGCGTTCTGGAACATTCGCGCGAGCGGGGACGGACGTGGAAATATAGCCCGGACCTGTTGTCGGTGATCGATTGTCAGACCGGCCTATTCGAAAAGACCAATCCCGCCTGGGAGAAGACCCTTGGTTTGCAAGAGGAGCTGCTGCTGGGCACGCCTTTGCGGGCGCTCCTTCATCCCGACGACGTCGTCGCCAGCGAAACTGCGTTTCAGGCGGCGCAAACCGGCGTGCCCGTGCTTCACTTCGAAAACCGATGCCGGACCCGCGAAGGCGACCATCGCTGGCTCTCCTGGGTGGCTGTCGTCGTCGATGACAAACTCTATTCCAGCGCCCGTGACGTCACCGAGCAGAGAAGACGCGACGACGAGCTGAGGAAAACACAGGAAACGCTGCGCCAGGCCCAGAAGATGGAGGTGATCGGTCAGCTCACCGGCGGGGTCGCGCATGATTTCAACAACCTGCTGATGGTGATCTCCGGTGGACTGGATGTCCTCGACAAACGCGACGATCCGGCGCGGCGTGAGCGCATCAAAAGCGGCATGCTGCAGGCGGTCAATCGCGGAGCGTCGCTCACCAGGCAATTGCTGACCTTTGCCCGGCGGCAGCCATTGAAACCGCAGCCGATCGATCTTCGCCACCAGATTTCCGAGATGCGCGAACTTCTCGACCGGACCCTAAGCGGAGACATCAGCATCGATGTCGACGTCGATATGGGAGTGTGGCCGGTACAGGCCGATCCGGCCGAACTCGAACTCGTCCTCCTGAACCTTTGCGTCAATGCGCGCGATGCGATGCCGGATGGCGGGACGATCATCATCAGCGCGTCCAACTCCGTCGTCGATGCGTCGGGTCAAAGGGGCGACGTGGTGAAGATCACTGTTGCCGACAGCGGGATGGGAATGCAGCCCGAGGTTCTCAAGCGGGTGTTCGAGCCGTTCTTCACCACGAAGGACATCGGCAAGGGATCGGGACTGGGTCTTGCGCAAGTTTATGGTTTCGTCGAGGCTTCCGGCGGATCGGTCGAGATCAACAGCGAACCGGGCGTCGGGACAGCTGTAGACCTCTGGCTTCCCCGGTCGATCGAAGCGTCATTGGAGGCGACCAGCAACCATTCGTCCCGTGCCCAGGGGGACGCCGACAGGAGCGTCGCCGGAAAAATCCTGGTCGTGGAAGACGACGACAGCGTCGCTATGCTGGTCAACGACATGCTCGACCAACTTGGCTATTCCGTAACCCGCGTCGATGGGGCAGCCGCTGCGCTGAGCGTGCTCGCGTCCGATGCCGAGCCGGACTTGATGTTTTCCGACATCATGATGCCCGGCGGCATCAATGGCGTGGATCTCGCCAGGGAGGTCAAGCAAAGACATCCAAGACTGCCGATCCTGCTCACGTCGGGTTATGCGGACGTGCTCAAGAGCGCTGCGACC
This sequence comes from Neorhizobium galegae bv. orientalis str. HAMBI 540, assembly GCF_000731315.1. Taxonomy (NCBI): domain Bacteria; kingdom Pseudomonadati; phylum Pseudomonadota; class Alphaproteobacteria; order Hyphomicrobiales; family Rhizobiaceae; genus Neorhizobium; species Neorhizobium galegae. The sequence continues at coordinate 1,942,954 of NZ_HG938353.1, read as the reverse complement.
GCGGAAGGCGTGGAGATTTTGCCAAAACCCTACAGTCTGCGGCAGCTTTCGGAGGCTCTTCGGGCAACGATCCCGGATGCCCGCGAATGACGCGGGCCAGGTGCGATTATTGCAGCAGGTTCGCGAGGCTGTAGAACGCCGCCGATATCGCTGCAGTTGCCGGCATCGTCACAATCCAGGCAATCACGATGTTGCCGGCGAGCCCCCAACGTACCGCTGAGACCCGCCGTGCCGCGCCGACGCCAACGATCGCTCCGGTGATCGTGTGCGTTGTCGAGACGGGAATGCCGAGCCAGGTCGCTCCGAACAGTGTCAGCGCTCCGCCCGTCTCGGCGCAGAAACCCTGCATCGGGTTGAGCCTCGTGATCTTCGAGCCCATGGTATGGACGATCCGCCACCCACCGAAGAGCGTGCCGAGAGCCATTGCCGATTGGCAGGAGATCACCACCCAGAAGGGCACGTAGAACGTCGAGCCGAGATATCCCTGGCTGAACAACAGCACCGCGATGATGCCCATCGTTTTCTGCGCGTCATTGCCGCCGTGGCCGAGGGAGTAAAGCGACGCGGAGATGAACTGCATCACGCGAAATGTCCGGTCCACCGCGAATGGCGTTTGCCGAACGAAAAGCCAGGATACCAGGAGCACGAGCATCAGGGCGAGCAAGAAGCCGATGGCCGGCGACAGGAAAATCGCTCCGACCGTCTTGCCCAGGCCACTCCAGACAATCGAGCTGAAGCCGACCTTTGCCAGGCCGGCTCCCACCAGCCCGCCGACAAGCGCATGCGACGAACTGGACGGAATTCCGAAGATCCAGGTGACAATATTCCAGATGATCGCTCCCATGAGGGCGGCAAAGATCACCTGCGGCGAAACGATCGCAGGATCGATAATGCCTGTGCCGAGCGTTTCCGCCACATGCAGGCCGAAGAAAAGGAAAGCGATGAAATTGAAGAAGGCCGCCCAGGCAACCGCATATTGCGGCCGCAGGACACGGGTCGAGACGATCGTCGCGATCGAATTGGCCGCGTCATGAAGGCCATTGAGGAAGTCGAAGAACAGAGCGACGGCGATCAGGCCGAAGAGAAGTGGCAAGGCGAGAGAGGTATCCATCAAACGTTCTCGATGACAATGCCGCTGATCTCGTTGGCGACATCCTCGAAACGGTCGACGACCTTTTCCAGTTCGCCATAGATCTCGCTACCGATCATGTAGGCCATCGCATTGCCGCTCGCCCCGTGACGTCGGTAGAGGTCTTTCAGGCCCTGATCATGAAGGTCGTCCGAACGGCCTTCAACGCGGGTAACCTCCTCGGCGATCGCTGCAAGACGTTGGGCGTTGGTGCCGACCTTGTCGAGAAGGGGGATTGCTTCCGAAATGAGGTTCGCCGCCTTGACGATTTCGCTGCCCATCTGCTGCATCAGCGGATCGAAGCCGGACTGCTCGAACAACCGGATCGTCTTGACCGTCTTGTGCATCATGTCGATCGCATCATCCATCGACTGGATGAGATCCTTGATGTCGCCGCGATCGAAGGGGGTGATGAAGCTCCGCCGGACGGCAAGAAGAACGTCCCGAGTGATATCGTCGGCCTCATTTTCCAATGTGACGATCAGTTCGCAGTTTTTCTCGACCTCGTTGCCCTTGAGGAGCTGATCAAGCGCGTGGGCCGCTGCGACGACGGTCTTCGAATGAGTTGAAAACATTTCGAAGAATTTGTCTTCTCGTGGCATCAGCTTACGAAAAATACTCATCATGCCATGCGACCTTCCCATGCGGCTGACTGTCATAAATGTGTCATAAACACGCTCAGGCAATTGAAGCAACAAGCAAAATCGACAGTTTGATCGACATGAAATCTGCGAAGAAGACCACGAAGCCTCGGCCGGACAAGTCACAGACGCTGCTCAAGCAGCTTGCGGTCGTTCCGGACAGGCTGTTCGCCGGGGCGTTTCGCCAACAATATGGCGCCTTGTGCTTTCGGTATCGGAAAGACGGACCTGGTATCGAAGTCCTGGTGATCACGTCGCGTGAGGCTGGACGCTGGGTTATCCCCAAAGGATGGCCGATGAAGGGGAAAAAGCCCTTCGAAGCGGCGGCGACCGAAGCCTGGGAAGAAGCAGGCGTGAGCGGGGCGGCGAAAAAGAAGCCGGTCGGCCACTATACCTATCTGAAAGAACTCGACGACGGCAATGTGGCTCCGTGTATTGTGGACGTGTTCCAGATCGAAGTCACGGAGGTCCGAAGTGGCTTCAAGGAACAGGGGCAGCGCGTTCTCGAATGGGTCAGCCCCGACGAAGCGGCACGACGCGTTCGCGAGATCGAATTGAAGTCGCTGCTCGTGGAATTTAAGCCGCAGGGCCGCAAGAAGCGCAATCGCGGTTAATTCTGAACCGGGTCGGCGGCGCTCTGGTGGATGGTCCTGCTCTGCAGCAGTTCGCCTTGCCGTTCCAGGACCGGATAGGCCGTGGCTGCAACGAGATGCGAATTGATCTGCTTGAAATCCCGCAACAGGTCCAGGTGCAGGGAGGTGCTCTCCGCCGTGTCGACATCGCCGTTACGCAGCCGCTTGAAATGAGCGTTGGTGCCATCGCGTTCCGCCCGCCGGAAGACGATCTTTTCGTCGGCGAGCATGCGCGCGACGCGCTCGTCCTGCGACATGAAAAGGGCGGCGGCGGTGCGCAGATTGGTGGAGAGGCGGTCCAGCAGGCCGTTGAGCTCAAGCTGCCCCTCCTTCGAAAAGGTCATGCCTCGGCGCAACCTTTTGGCAAGATGGGGAAGCACGTTCTGGTCGAGGACGTCGCCTGCGTGTTCCAGACCGGTCGAAAACAGCAGAATTTCGTCGAGTCGTCTCCGGTCGCTGTCGCTGAACTCTTCGGGATCGATGGATGTGAGATACCGTTTGACTGCCGTGTTCAGGCGGTCGAGGACATTGTCCTTCTGTCGCAATTCCGACAGGGCGCGGCGATCGGTGCTCGTCAACGCAGACTTTGTTCCCGCCAGCATCTCCTCCAGCACGTCGACCAGACGCAGGACTTCCCGCGCCGCCGCCTGCAGCGCCACGACCGGCGTTTCCTTGGCGGACGGATCGAGATATCGCGGCTGGCCGGGATCGCTCTCGTCGATCCGCTGCGGCATCAGCCGAACGAGAGCGTTTGCAAAGGGCGTGAGGAGCGGCATGAAGACGACTGCGACCACGAGATTGAAGGCCGTGTGGAAATTGGCGACCAACCGAGCGCCGTCGCTCTCGATCTGCATCATCAGAGAGGTAATCGGGGAGAGGAGCGCAAGCGCTGCCAGAACGCCGATGATCCGGGTGATCAGATTGCCGATCGGAAGCCGCTTGGCCGAAAGATCGTTGCCGGACTGTCCCTCGACGACCGGATTGATCGCCGTCCCGAGATTGGCGCCGAGGGTGAGCGCGAAAGCCTGATAGGGATCGATCAGCCCTTGGGCCGAAAGCGACATGACGAGCAGGACCACCGCAACGCTCGAATGGGCTGCCCAGGTCAGTGCGGCAGCGAGCAGGAGGCTGAGGAGGGGGGTGGTCGATATGGCCGAAAGAACCGCAGAGAAGGCCGGTGTGCCGGCATATTGCGTCAGTACTTCGAGCAGTTGATGCAGGGCAAGCAGCATGAAGCCGAGGCCGATAAACACGCGGCCGAGATCATGGACCTGCGGATTTTGCGTGCGGCGGAACATCAGGACGCCGAGCAATATCAGAGCCGGCGACGCGGCGGCGACGTCAAAGGACAGAACCTGGACGATGAGCGTGCTGCCGACATTGGCGCCCAGCATGACGGCAAGCGCGGGGACAAGAGCAACCAGCCCCTCGGCTGCGAACCCCGACGCCATCAGTCCGGTCGCCGTGCTGCTCTGGAGAATTGCCGTGACGCCCATTCCGGACAAAAAGGCTTTCATCCGATTGTTCAGTGCGCGACCGAGAAACGACCGGAGGCTCGGCCCGAAAGCACGCTGGATGCCCGTCTGCACCATCCGCGTCCCCCAGAGAAGAAGCGCTATGTGTCCGGCAAGGGTAACGATCGCAATGATGAAGGGCATGGCATTCTCGTAAAAACAGTCGGATGGGAAAGCCGGACAAGTGCCGCAAGATATTAGCCAGCTAATATAGTCGCCGGATTCTATTGCTTTTTCAAGGCTCTGATCTGGCTGTTTGACCGGCCGGGGGCCGCCGCCCTGCGGGACTGCCCGACTAAGCCTGTTCCTGGCACATTCCGAAGGCGGGCGATCTTCTGCCTGCGACCCATTGCGGTCGCTCACCGTTCAACGCGGCATTCTCCTTTTGTAAGCACTCGGTGCCTTATTCAACCACCTCGAAGCGGACGCGGCTCAAGCTGACCAGGCCGGAGACAATCGCGCAGATGCCGGCCAGAACGAGCGCGATATTCGGTGCGCTCGATAGGGGCATGGTCTGGAAAATGATTGACATGGAGATACCGCCAAAGGTTTGACCAAGGAGGCGTGCCGTGCCTTGCATGGCTCCCGCAGCACCGCTGCGTGCTTTCGGCGCGGACAGAAGTAGAGTTCGGTTATTCGGCGTCTGGAACAGGCCAAAACCGATTCCAGCGAGGACAGTGCCGGCCAAAAAGGCAATTCCTCTTGGATCGGAAGGAGAGAGGCCCGCGACGAGGAGGCCTGCGGCCAGCAACCCGCCCCCGGAAGCGCAAAGCCACGCCGTCTTGACGCGATTGGCCAGCCACCCTGAAATCGGCGCCGCGACCATCGTCGCGGCGGGCCAGGGCACCATGTAAAGTCCCGCCAGAACCGGTGACATATGCAGGGTGTGCTGAAGGTAGAACGGCAGCGCGACATAGCTGAGCATCTGACCGGTAAAACACGATACCGATGCGATGATCGCAAGCCGGAAGGCTGGCCTGGCCAAAAGGTCGGTCGGAACAATCGGCGTCTCGTTCTTGCGCTCAAGGCGCAGCAGCACGCGAAGGCACAGGATGGAACCGACGATCAGGATCGAGCCGCTGATCGGTTCGCTGGCTATCCGGTCCGCACCGGAGAAGAACAATATGAACATCAGCGTGTTGGCGACCAATACGGCAGCATTCAGGTGCCGCTTCACCCCTGGCAGGTGACCCAGAAAGCCGCCACACAAAAGGACGATGAGGCCCAGCGGCACATTGACGGCAAATAACCAGGGCCAATCGGCGACGGAAAGGATTGCTCCGGCAACACCTGGCCCTGCGGCGGAAGAAATCGCGATGATCATCGCATTGAGGCCGATAATGGTTCCGAACAGCCGGTGCGGCACGGCAAAGCGCAGGTTCATCATGCCCAGGGCCATGATCGCGCCTGCACCCAGCCCTTGCGCAAATCGGGAAGCCACGAGAACGGGAAGATTTCCGGCGAGGGCACATGCTGCCGAAGCCACCGTGAAGAGAGCGACGCCGATCAGGAATACGCGCCGCGGGCCATGGATTTCGCCCAACGCGCCGCAGGGCAGAAGTGCGACAAGCACGGCAAGCTGATAACTTGATACGACCCAGACAGTGTCGCTGGCATCGGCCCCGAGCGAGGCGGCGATCGATGGCAGCGCGACATTGGCGATCGCTCCATCCAGCACGACGAGGACGAGCGTCGTCAAAAGCACTGCGACCGCCAGGTACCTTCGGGGTGACGTCAAGCCATCGTGGGCAAGGTTTGCGGGTGACGTTACGGACATGGGAGAAACACCGGTTCGTTGAGCTTCCCCATCGATATCCGCAGGCTTACATTTGCGCCAGACGCAACACATGCAACTCACTCTTGCGCCATACGCCATACCTCGCTAGGTTCGACATCATGCCTGATCTCGACCTCAACCTGCTATTGGCTCTGGATGGATTGCTTCGCGAGCGGAGCGTGTCGGGTGCTGCGCGCAGGCTGGGGCTGAGCACGTCGGCGATGAGCCGGACACTGTCGAGGTTGAGGACGGCATTGCGTGATCCCATTCTTGTCCCGGCGGGGCGGGCAATGGTCGCGACGCCGCATGCCGAAGCGATCGCCGAGCAAGTGCGGTCGCTGACGACGGCGGTCCAGACCGTGTTGAGTCCGCAACAAGACATCGAAATCCGGGAGTTCCGACGCGACTTTACGATCCGTGCCAACGAAGCATTCGTGCTCCTGCACGCCGCGCGCCTCAGCGTTGCCGTGACGGATGCCGCGCCGGGGATACGGCTGCGCTTCGTGCCGAAGCCGAACAAGGAAATTCAGCCTCTGAGAGATGCTGCGATTGACCTGGACATCGGCGTTATTTCCGGTGATGGCGCGGAGCTGCGCGGCCAAACCCTGTTTGAGGACATCTTTGTCGGCGTGGCGAGGCTAGGTCACCCTCTTTTCAAAGCTACGCCGATAACCGCCGAGCGATATGCGGCGTGCGGACATGTGATCTCCTCCAGACGAGGACATTTCGCGGGGCCGGTCGATGAAGCGCTTGCCGAACTGGGCCTCTCACGAAAGGTCCATCTCGTGGTGCCGAGCTATCCGGCGGTGCTTGCCGTTGCGGCGGCATCTGATCTTGTCGGGCTGGTGCCGCGCTCGTATTGCCAGGCGGGGGGTGCAGACCAGACCCAGATGTTCGAATTGCCAGTGTCGACGCCTGGCTTTTCGATCGCGCAGACCTGGCATCCCCGCATGGACGCGGACCCTGCCCATCGCTGGCTGCGAGGATTGATCTTCGAAGCATTCAGGTGACAGTCTGCCCTTGCGGCGATAACCTGCCTTGGCAGGCGAGCTTGGCCCAGCCCTGCAGCCGGAACACCCGGGTAATTCCTGCGCCAAAAAAAATCGATCCGATGTCGGATTGGCAAAATCCCGTTCGTCCTTAGAGTCGTCCACGGCAATTCATAAAGGATCACGACTATGCCGAATACCATAAGCCTGCATCGCGTCCTGGCGACCAGCCCGGAGAAGGTCTATCGGGCGTTCATCGAGGCTGACGCACTCGCCAAATGGCTTCCGCCCAACGGCTTTTTGTGCACTGTCCATCACTTTGAACCGACTGTCGGCGGAAAGTTCAAAATGTCTTTCAGGAACTTTACGACGGGCAATACCCATGCCTTTGGCGGCGAATATCTGGAACTCGTTCCAGGCGAACGCCTCCGCTACATCGACAAATTCGATGACCCCAACTTGCCCGGCGAAATGGAAGTCACGGTGACGCTGAAGAAGGTTTCCGTTGGCACCGAGGTCAATATTACCCAGGCAGGCGTACCGGACGTCATCCCGCCCGAGGCTTGTTATCTCGGTTGGCAGGAGTCGCTGCGGAACCTCGCAAAGGTCGTCGAGCCCGAGATCAACGAATAAGGCATCGGGATCGAATAACCGGCCGAGGCCGGATCTCGTCGAGGATTTTTCGCGATCCGGCCTCGGCTTCGTTATCGATAAAATCCGTCCTGCTTCCGGAAGGCTGGCTGTCGTTGCTGGAACCGGAAGCCAAGGTCTTTGTTCGGTTCGAGCAGCAACCGAGAGACCTCACATGACCAAGCTCATAGCCACAGCCATCATCGTCACTCTTTTCATGGCCGGCAGCGCGACCGCTCAAACGACACCGAGCCCCGGCAATGCCGCAGGTGGCGCCACGGGAGCCGTCGACGGACCGGGCAATACGGGAGACGCAGGCGGACCGACCGTTGGCACAGGCGGAAGTCTCGACCAGACTCAAACAGGCAGCACCAATAGCGATACACGCCAGCCGCCGAACAAGTGCGACCCCGCACAGGCAGCCAAGGACAATTCCAGGCCAAATCAAAACAATGCATCGGCCGGCTGCGTAAAGTGAGCCGAGATATGGGGAGGGCATATCCGGCCGCCTTCCAGCGTCACGTACCGACAATTTGCTGTCGCCATCGGCATTGCGCACCGATGGCTGCGCCGCTCTGCGATCGAGCCCGGTGAATATCGGTCTGGAACTATCTCGGCTCTGTCTTGTTGACTTTCGAAAGAGAAGAAAGTCATGCAGCAGCCACCGAAAGACCCCGTTTCCGCCTCACATCCTGCAGTGCCGTCCGCAGCCAGTCCTGTCACGCCGACCTTCGAAGCGCCATCTGATCGTCTGCCGGAGAAGGCGACAAATTCCCACCCGCACGAAAACGACGCCAGAGCGAAATATACGCAGGAGGATCTGGTAAAAAACTATGGCTTGAGTGCCCAGGAGGCCCAGCGGCTCATCGACCGGTTCGGACCGTTCGCAACGGAGCTTGATTTCATGCTGGCCGGGAAGGGACGTCCCAAAAAGCATCGTCGGCAGGATATGGAACGTTCGGCCGAAGACATCGCGTTTGGTTGAGGTGGAGCCCGCTTTGGTGCTGGCCGCCGCAGCGAGGCCCCCAGTCGCAAGGCTCGGAAGTGGCTCTGATAGGGGGCCGAGGCCCTTGTCGAACTAAGTTCCCGCGGCATGGAACTACGGCGGCGGAGCCAAGTTATTAGCTAGCCCAGTCCAACCGCGTTTCACAATGACATCAGAACCGAACAAGACACCTCGTTTAGGTTTCCCAAGTGGCCCTTACGCTTACCGGTCTGCGGCAGCGCGTCTATATCGGCGGCGTGATCAACAATACGCCTGACAACCTCGTCCAGTGGATCGTATCCCCGCAACGGTTCTCGCCAAGGACGGCGATGCCGACGACCGGCATTTCCGAAGCCGAGGCGCGACATCTGGCGGCTTATCTCAACGAACAGTGATTATCAGGGATGCGGAAGGCCGGATAATAGTGTCGACCTGCCGGAGAGACGCCGGCGATCAGCGTGTTCGCCAGGTCGGCGACCGACCACGAGCCGATTCCGTCGGTGGCATCAGGGGAAATATTGGGAACCCTGAAGGTTCCGAAGAGAGAGGCGAGCGCCAGACCGCCGCCCAGTTTCAGTGGGTCCGGCTGGCCCGGCGTTGCGTGGCAAGCGGCGCAGCTGCCTGCCGTAAATACCAGCCGCCCGTGCGTCGCATCGCCGCTCTCCAATGCCGGATCGTGGCAAGCCTTCGGCGGTCTGGCCGATCGGCGCGTTCTTGGGCCTGTCGTTCAAGCCGGTCGTCTGCTTTTCAGTGCTCATTTCAGCCTCCATTGAGCATCCAAACACTCAAGAGGCCGTTTTGTGCCATGGCCTTCAGCCTTTCCGGGATCGAAACGAGATTTTCCGTAGGTGTTGGAACAACAGGAGGAATGCGTTGTTCGCGTTGATGCAAAAGAGAATTCCTTGATGCGAAAGGAGAATTTCATGAAGAAGATCGCACTCATGGCTGCCATGGCGATGGTAACGACTTCGGCGTTCGCACAGTCCGCGGCAGAGAAATCAGGTGTCAATTCGCTCGTGGGCGTTGCTCCGAAGACCCAGGATTTCGTGACGGAAGCTGCAACCAGCGACATGTTCGAGATCGAGTCCAGCAAGCTGGCCGCTGAACGGGCCGATGCGCCGACGAAGACGTTTGCGCAGCAGATGATTCAGGACCACCAGAAGACGACGACGGAACTGAAACAGCTTGTCGACGGCGGCAAGGTGAAAGCCAAACTGCCTACCGCGATGACCAACGCGCAAACGAAGTCGCTCAACAAGCTCAAGGGCCTCCAAGGCGCAAAGTTCACCAAGCAGTATCATTCGGATCAGGAAGACGCCCATGAGGATGCCGTCGACTTGTTCAAGCGATATGGCAAGGAAGGTGAGAATGCCGACCTGAAGGCATGGGCGGCAAAGACTGCCCCGGCGCTCGAACATCATCTGCAGATGGCCAAGGACTTGAACAAGTAGCGGGTATTGCACGGCTTCAGACGACGGCTGCCGCTTATGCGGCGGTCGTGAAACCGTGGACGCAAATTCGACAGGAGGGTAAGAACCGGGAGCCGAGCGCTGCGGCCGCATCTGTGTTACCATCGACGCAGTCTCGAAGCGGAAAGGTCGAATGCCCCTTCAGCGCGTCAGTTTCTATGTGCTTCTGGTCCTTGTGACCATCGCGTTCGTCGCCGTCGTCCTGCCGTTCTACTCGGCGATATTATGGGCCGTCGTCCTCGCCATCATCTTCTTTCCTCTTCACCTGCGTATGGAAGCGCTGCTGGGCAGGCGGAAAAATGCCGCTGCAGCGCTCTCCGTGCTGATCTGCCTTTGCGTCGTCATCATTCCGGGGCTGGTCGTCCTCAGCTCGCTCGTCCAACAGGGTAACCTCCTCTACCAACGTATCGACAACGGCGAGATCGATGTGCGGAGGTTTTTCCAGGAGCTCCAGGAAGCGCTCCCCTTATTCGTCCGCAGTTGGCTCGAACGGATCGAGCTGGATAGCTTCGGTGCGTTGCAGGATCGCATCTCCCCGGCGCTGATGCAGGGCGGAGGTTTCTTTGCGGGGCGCGCCTTGAGCCTTGGCCAGAACACCTTGCAGTTCTTCGTCACCTTCGGCGTGATGCTCTATCTGCTGTTCTTCGTGTTCCGGGACGGCCAGTTGCTTGCCCGCACCGTCAGAAGGGCGCTCCCTCTCAGCGACGCGCATACCCTTCGCTTCGCCTCCAAATTCACCGCGGTCATCCATGCGACCGTGCGGGGCAATATCATCATCGCCATCATCCAGGGTTCAATCGGCGGCGTTGCGTTCTGGTTCCTCGGCGTGGAGCCGGCCCTGTTGTGGGGCGTCCTGATGAGCTTCCTGTCGCTGCTGCCGGCGGTCGGCGCCGCTTTGATCTGGATGCCCGCGGCCGTCTACCTGGTGCTTGCCGGCTTTTGGCTGAAGGCCATCGTGCTGGTTGCTGTCGGCGCCCTGGTCATCGGCCTTGTCGACAATCTTCTGAGGCCGCCCCTGGTCGGCAGAGAGACCAAGCTTCCCGACTATGTGGTCTTGATTTCCACTATCGGCGGCATCTCGCTTGTGGGCATCAACGGTTTCGTCATCGGACCGCTGGTTGCCGCCCTCTTCATTGCCGCATGGGGAATATTCGTCGAGGAAGAAGGCACATCGGACGCCTGATGAAGGCGATGAGCTGTCCGTGCATTTTTAGGATTGGCTTCGGAACTTCCGTCTCGCCGACCGGTTGGGGGGATTCGAACCATCATCATGGAGGTGAAACCATGAGTGCTTCGGGTATCGCCGTCTTCGACAAGACGCTGCAAACCACCCATACATGGCTGGACGATCTGATGGCCGATCAAGGGCTTGACCGGCAGCTTGCCTGGCATGTGCTAGGGGCGGTTCTTCACGTCTCGGAGAACGACTTCGGCAACGCCCGTTACGACGGCCCGCAGCCGCCGAAAGGCCACGGCCTGCACCATTATCAGTTCCGTCTCGCAGCCCTCGATGTCCCAAACATCAAGGTGCCGGACAGAGCGGGGATCGAGGCCATGTGGAAGGAGGCTCGCAGCCACATCCTCTCGGAGACCACGCTCACCGGAACATTCGACGTCCACTAAACGCAGGAGGAAAGATCATGAAAGTCTCAGAGATCATGTCGCGCGATGTAGAAATCGCCAGTCCCCACCAGACCGTCGCCGAAATTGCCAGGTGCATGGCCGACAGGAAAATCGGCTTTTTGCCCGTCGGTGACAACGACAAGCTCGTCGGAACGGTCACGGATCGCGATTTGGTCATCCGCGGGCTTGCCGACGGGCTTGGAGGCGATGCGAAGATCCGGGAAGTGATGACGCGTGACGTAAAGTACTGTTTCGAAGACGATGATGTCGACGACGTGGCGCGCAACATGGGCAAGGTCCAGGTCCGCCGTCTTCCCGTCGTCAACCGCGACAAACGCCTGACGGGCGTCATTTCGCTCGGTGATGCCGCCCTGGCGGACACCGCCGCCGCGGGAGCCGGATTGAAGAAGGTTTCCCGTCCGGGCGGCGCTCATGCGCACTGACAAAGAACGCAGAATCGGGTGTCGTACATCGGGGCTAAACCGGCAGCCGGAGGTCCTTCGGGCCCGCCTTTGCCAAACTCTCCCGCTATGCCGTCGGCGCCTTGTCTGTACCGAATTCAAGCCCAAAACGGCGGATCCTCCACATCGCTGGCATCCGGCCAGGGTCGTCCCCAACGCCAATCACTTCAGGCCCGAAAGCGTGTTTTGTCGTCACCTTCCGATATAGGCGGCCAGTTCGTCCGGCGTCCCATTTGGAAAGACCTGTTTTAGAAAGTCCAAGAACGCCGACACTCGCGCACTGAGCAGGCGCCGAGACGGGTAGAGAGTCCATAGAGCGATCTCGGGACCGTCGATATCCCCCCAATGTACCAGGGTGCCGTCAGCCAGGTCGTGGCTTACCAATGAAATGGGAAGACGTGCTGCACCGACGCCGGCTCGCACCGCGTCCCGGATCGTGATGAGCGTAGACAAAGTGAGGACCGGCTCGATTCTAATCGTTGACCGGCCACCGGGTGTCTTCACGTGCCATGTTTGCGGTTCGCCCAACCCGCGCGCAACGCCGGGAGCAGGGTGGTCTCCGTTCGGGCGGGGAAGAGCGGGGCTCGCCACCACCACCAGACGGTCGCGGAGAAACGCTCGTCCGACCAGGCTTTCATCCGGATCTGGATTGACCCGGATGACCAGATCGTAGCCCTCCTCGATCATGTCCACAGGCCGGTCCTCGCTCGTCACCTCAAGCCTCACCTCCGGATACTTAAGGACAAACCCAGCAGCAATCCTCCCCATTGCGGTTTGCGAAAAATGTAAAGGTGCGCTGATCCGCAATCTCCCTTTGGGTCTCTGACCGCCCGAGGCAATCGCCGAAGCCGTCTCGTCCAGTTCTGCGAGCAACGCCCCGGTCCGCTCGAAAAGCGCCCGTCCTTCTTCGGTGAGCTTCAGGTTACGCGCACCCCGTTCAAACAACCGCAGATCGAGACCGCTTTCCAGCTCGGCGACACGCCGCGAGAGGGTCGCCTTCGGCCGGCCGGTGGCCCTTGCCGCTTTGCCGAAACCGCCATGGCGGGCAACGAGATTAAAATCGGCAAGCGCGACGAGATCCATTGTTGTTCCACCTATGAGACGGTGTGTCCAAATTACCTGTCTATCGGGTCATCAATGAACCACACATACTCGGGGTGTCAAGTAATACCAACCCGGAGATAAATCCCATGACCATTCTTGTTACCGGCGCCACAGGCAATGTTGGCCGCCAAGTCGTCGAACACCTCGTCGAGCGCGGCGCTGATGTCCGTGCTCTTGTCCGCGACCCATCGAAAGCGGTTTTCCCGGCGGGCGTCAGCGTCGTGCAGGGCGACTTCCTCGACATCGACTCATTGCGCAACGCCATGTCCGGCGTGTCTACCCTGTTCCTCCTCAACGCTGTGGTGCCGGACGAATTCACCCAGGCTTTGATCGCGCTCAACGTCGCCCGTTCGGCTGGCATCGAACGCATCGTCTATCTGTCGGTGATCCACGCCGACGTTTACGTGAACGTGCCGCATTTCGCGGGCAAGTTCGGTGTCGAGCGGATGATCGAGCAGATGGGTTTCAAGGCTACGATCTTGCGGCCGGCCTATTTCATGCAGAACGATCTGATGGTCAAAGACGTCATCACCGGCTACGGCGCCTACACAATGCCGGTCGGCGCCAAGGGTCTCGCCATGATCGACACCCGTGATATCGCTGAAATCGCCGCCCTTGAACTGCTGCGCCGCGACCAGGCTGCAGAGCCGCTCGCGCTCGACCGGATCAACCTCGTCGGCCCCGAGACGCTGACCGGAACGGACATCGCCGCCATCTGGTCAGACGTGCTCGCCCGCCCGATCAGCTACGGCGGCGACAATACCGAGGGCTTTGAGCAGAACCTCAAGCAGTTCGTGCCCGCCTGGATGGCCTACGACATGCGCCTGATGGGCGAGCGTTTCCTGACCGACGGCATGTTGCCCGAGGCCGGCGACGTCGAGCGCCTGACGGCACTCCTTGGCCGCCCGCTCCGCCGATATCGCGACTTCGCCTCGGAAATGGGCTAAGAGCCTCGTGCTCTCTCCATTCTGGGGAGATTTCGGAAATCGCAAAAGCCCCCATTTTGCGACGTCGTAAAATGGGTTGTGAATCAGCGTCGAAGGTTGACCCCCTATAACCGGTCCCGTAAGGCCTTGATCTACCGAGATGAAATGCGGATCGGGTAGGGTCACGGTCGCCACCGATGATGATCCCGCCCTCGTCGCGAGTTTGCAAGTAAAGTCAGGCGCTTACCGCCTTTTCAAACGGGGCCAACCTTCGGTGCTGTTTCACACTGGAGACGTTCTGAGGCCGCTTAAATGGGGCACATGGCGAGCTTGACAAACGGGGAAAACCCAGCGACGCTAAATCTAGCGAGCGCTCGGTATAATTAGGCGCTCGATGACCGGAGGAGGCAGGCGCGTCGCGCCTGTTCGGTCGCACTCGGGAGGACGATTGATGACCAACAGGATTTTGCCTGCAATTCGCCATGCCCGCCCCATCGGCGGGATGATTTTCTCGGCCGTTCTGGCCTTTGGTCTCTGTGCCGCTGTTCCTGCGAAAGCCCAGGATAGCAAGCCGGTTCGTGGCGGTTCAATTACGGTTTCGCAGACGGCGGACGCCCAGCCACGCAACATCCTGACACTGCGTGCCGGCAATTCGCCTTGGGTGAAGAACGTCTTCGAAACGCTAACTCAGACCGACCCTAAGACCTTCGAAGTCAAACCTCTGCTCGCCAAGTCCTGGAAAGTGGCCGCCGACGGACTTTCGATGGATATCGTGCTGCGCGACGACGTGACATTCCATACCGGCCGCAAGATGACGTCCGACGATGTGAAATTCACACTGGAGACCATGGCCCTGCCGGAAACGGCCGCTCAGGTCGGCTTCATCGCAAAGGAATTCCAGAGCATCGACGTCACCAGTCCGACGACGCTGACGATCAAGTTCAAGAAGCCGCTCGCCAACATCTTCGACCTGTTCGAAGAAGCCAATGTCATCGACAAGGAAACCTATGCCAAGCGCGAGGACGGCTCCCAGGTGATCGGCACCGGCCCGTTCAAGTTCGCCAAATGGACGCCGGGCGCCTTGATCATGCTAGAGCGCTATACCGGTTACCGCGACAAGAACCTGCCTTATCTCGACTCGATCGAATTCGCGATCATCACCGATAGCACAGCATCGGTTTCGGCGTTACGCAGCGGCCGTTCCGTCATGGCGACGGGACTTTCGCAGAACGACCTCGTCGAGTTCGAGGGCAACCCGCAATACCAATTCCTGAATTCCGGCGGTGCTATCTATCCGTTTGGCGTCAATGTTACCAAGGCGCCGTTCGATAAGAAGGAGGTGCGCCAGGCACTCGGTTATGCAATCGACCGCCAGCGTATCAACGAACAGGTATTTGGCGGTATCGGTACTCCGACCGATCTCTTCTGGGGTGTCGGCTCGCCGGGTTATGGCGAGGAGCAGGCAAACCGCTACAACTACGATTCAAAAAAAGCCAAGGCGCTGATCGAAAAGGCTGGCGCCACGGGTGCCAAGGTGCCGATCATCGTGCCCTCCATCCCGGCGAATCGTAGCATTTTCGAGATCGTTCAGAACAATCTCAAGGAAATCGGGCTTGCGCCGGAAGCAGTGGTCCTCGACGTTGCGGATTTCGACAAACGGCAGGTTGCCGGCGATCTCGGGCCCGCCTTCCTGCTGATCCACGGCCAGGTCGGTTTCAGCACGGCGACGCTGCTTTCCTCGCTTCCGTCGCTCCGTCAGGGAAACCCGTCCGGCTTCTGGTCCGACCAGTATGTCACGCTGCGTAACGCGGTGACGGCGGCCAACTCGCCTGATGCAACCGACAAGGCAGTCAAGGCGCTCTCCGACTACATGCTCGATGAGGCCTTCAGCCTGCCGCTGTTGCAGACACCGGGCCAGACCATCCTCTCCGACACGCTAAAGGGCGTGAAGGCGACGCTCCGCTCGCAGATGCTCTACGGCGAAGCTTATCTGGCCGAGTGAGATGCTGAACTTCCTCCTCAAGAAACTCCCGTCGGTGGTGGTGGTGGCGATTGCGAGTTCTCTCATCGCCTTTATTCTGCCGCGGATGGCGCCCGGCGATCCCGCCGTGGCACTGGCGGGATCGGATGCAAGCCCCGAACAGCTCGCCGCGGTGCGCGAACAGATCGGCCTCAACGGGCCACTCCACGAGCAGTATTTCCATTGGATGTGGAACCTCCTGCATGGCGATCTCGGACGCTCATTTGCCATGCGCCGCCCGGTCTCGGCGCTGATCATGAGCAGGCTGGAAAGCACTGTCGAGCTTGCGGCGCTGGCGCTGATGCTGATGATCATCATCGGCTTCACGCTCGGCATCCTGTCGGCAACGTTGCGCCATCAGTCCGCCAGGGCAGGGCTCGACATTCTCAACACCATCTGTCTGGCGACGCCGCCTTTCCTCACCGGTCTGCTGCTGATCCTGCTGCTCGGCATCGCCTTTCCGATTCTGCCCGTCAGCGGTGAGATCGGCCTGCTGCGCGACCCGTTGAAGGGGCTGCAGTTCCTCATCCTGCCGGCCTTCGCGCTGGCGCTGCCGCAGGCGGCGGTTGTCGCCAGGCTTTTGACCACAGCGATCAATTCGGTGCGCGGTGAAGACTTCATCGATCTTGCCAAGGCAAAGGGCGTACCCCCGGGCCGGCTGATGCGCCGCCATCTTTTGCGCAACAGCCTTGGCCCGGCGATCGTCGCGATCGGACTTAGAGCCGGTGAACTGCTCGGCGGCGCGATCGTCATCGAGGCGATCTTCGCCCGTAACGGGCTTGGCCAGCTTGCGGTCTCAAGTGTCCAGAACCGCGACTATCTCGTGCTGCAGGCGTTGATATTGGGGGCGGTACTGATCGCCGTCCTGATCCAGCTCCTTTCGGAGATCGCCATCGCCGCGCTCGATCCGCGCATCCGGCTGGAGAGTTGACCATGGCCGCACCGCAATCGAAGCCTATCCATCGCCACTGGTTCAATCCGTCGATCGCCCGCTACTTGGAGGCGTTCACCACGACGCGCGGCATTGCGGCGCTGACGGTGATCATTCTCATCTCGGCGCTTGCCTTTCTGGCTCCGCTTATCTTTCCCGGCGGCTACGACATCCAGTCGCGGGAATCGTTGCGGGCGCCGTCGCTCGTGCATTTCTTCGGCACCGACGAACTCGGCCGCGATCTTTTCGTGCGCAGCATCTACGGGCTAAGGTCGGACCTGACGCTTGTTTATTGTGCGGTGCCTGTCAGCATAGTGGCCGGCACGCTGCTTGGGTTGATCGGGGCAGTTTCGCCAAGACTCGGCAATTTCGTGCAGCGTTGCCTCGATATCATCGTCGGCTTCCCGGGCCTCATCCTCGGCATCTGCGTCGTGCTGGTGCTCGGCGCCGGCTGGACGGCGCTGTTGGTGGCGATCGTCATTTCCGGTCTGCCAAGCTTCGGACGCCTTGCCCGCGCTACGCTGCTCGCCCAGCAACAGCGGGAATACGTCATCGCGGCTCGCACGCTGGGCGTCGGTAAATGGCAGATCATGGTCCGCCACATCTTGCCGAACGCCATCGACCCGATCATCGTACAGGGCGCCGTCTTTGTCGTTTCGGCGATCTTCATCGAGGCGGCGCTCAGCATCGTCGGGCTTGGATTGCAGCCGCCGGAACCGTCACTCGGAACGCTGCTCAACAACGGCATGCGCTATATCAGCCGTGCGCCGACTTATGTGCTCGGTCCGACCGTCATCCTCATCCTCGTCGCGCTTGCCTTCAGCATGCTGGCCGATGCCTTGAACGCTACGGTGAACCGCAAATGACCGACATTTCAGTCCAGTCCGTTGCGCCGCTGTTGAATGTCGAGGGGCTGTCTGCCTCCTTCGCCGGCCGGCATACGAATATCCGCATCATCGACAACGTCTCCTTCGAGGTGAAACCGCGACGGGTTCTCGGCATCGTCGGCGAATCCGGTTCCGGCAAGTCGGTCACCGTACGCTCGGTCCTCGGCATGCTGCGCCATCCCGGCCGGATCGATACCGGCAAGGTAATGTTCAACGGCCGTAATCTCGTCGGCCTGCCGGAAACCGAGATGCGCAAGATCCGCGGCAAGGATATCGCCATGGTCTTCCAGGACCCACAGGCGGCCCTGAACCCGGTGATGACCGTCGGCGAACAGATCGCCGAGGCGCTTGTCGTTCATGGCGCGGGCCGGACAGCAGCGCGCGAGCGGGCCCTCGACCTGCTGCGGCAGGTCGGTATTCCGGATGTGGAGCACAATTTCGACCAGTATCCGCACCAGTTTTCCGGCGGCATGCGCCAGCGTGTGGTGATCGCCATCGCGCTCGCCAACAAGCCTTCGTTGCTGATCGCCGACGAACCGACCACGGCGCTCGACGTGACGATCCAAGCGCAGATCCTGCGGCTTCTCTGCGACCTGAAGGACGAGCTCGGCCTGTCGATCATCATGATCACCCACGACATGGGCGTGGTGGCCGAACTTTGCGACGATCTCGTCGTCATGTATGGCGGCCGGGTCGTGGAGCGAGGTACGGTAGCCGATGTCTTTTCCGCGCCGCGCCATCCCTACACCGCGGCGCTGCTGCATTCCGTGCCGCGCATCGACAGCGATACCGGCAGCCAGCTGCGCGCCATTCCCGGCTCGCCGCCGACGCCAGCGCGGCTTCCCTCCGGCTGCGCCTTCCATCCGCGCTGTCACTTCGCGGTCGATCGATGCCGCACGGACGTGCCGAAACTGGAGGCATTGGCCCCCGGCCATTCCGCCGCCTGCTGGGTGACCGCGGCCACAGGCATGCCCGTCGCACCGGAAGAAGAAGGTCTTGCGCGCAAGACCCGGAGAACCCTTTCGGGCGAGCCTGTCCTGAGGATCGAGGACCTCAGGACGGACGTCAATCGCGGTTCGGGATCGTTCTTTTCCAATGCCAAGCCGATCTTTGCGGTGGACGGCGTATCGCTCGAGATCCGTCCCGGAGAAACGCTGGGCCTTGTCGGCGAATCCGGTTGCGGCAAGTCCACGCTGTCGCGCACCATCGTCGGCATCAATCCGGTCGCCGAGGGCCGGATCACTGTCGCCGGCCGCGATGTCAGTGCGATGGATCAGGAGGATCGCGACACGATCACCCGCACCATCCAATATGTGTTCCAGGACCCGTTCGCCTCGCTCAATCCGCGCCGCAGCATCGCCCAGTCGCTCAGCGAAGCACTCCGGGTCGCCGGCATCCACGGCGAGAAAGCGCGGCAGCGCTCGGTCGAATTGCTGCAGCGGGTCGGACTGAACGAGGATTTCCTCGAACGTTATCCCTACGAGCTTTCCGGCGGCCAGCGTCAGCGCGTCGGCATTGCGCGAGCGCTTGCCACCGAACCGAAGCTTCTGATCTGCGACGAGCCGGTCTCGGCGCTCGACGTCTCGATCCAGGCGCAGATCATCAATCTCCTGGAGGAACTGCGCGACAACCTTGGGCTCGGTTACCTGTTCATCGCCCATGACCTTTCGGTGGTGCGCCATATCAGCGATAATGTCGCGGTGATGTATCTCGGCAGGATCGTCGAGATCGGCACGGCCGAACAGGTCTACGGTTCTCCGCAGCATCCCTATACGGCGGCGCTGATTTCCTCGACGCCGGAACCGGTGCTCGATGCGCCACAGGAGAAGATCGTACTCGCCGGCGATATGCCGAGCCCGGCCAATCCGCCGAGCGGCTGCCGTTTCCGCACCCGCTGTCCGATCGGGCCGGCGTATTTTCCGGAGCGGGAAATCTGTTCCACCAGTTCGCCAAGCCTCAAGGAAACTGGTACCGGACAGAAGGCTGCCTGTCATTTTGCGGGCACGCCTTTGCAGATCCGGACGGGGAGATGAGGTCGAGCATGGACAAGAAAGCGACGCGCAAAAGCCCAAGGGGAGACAGCAGGCGGCGGGCGATCCTGGATTCGGCGCTGCGGCTTTTCTCCGAGCGAGGCTTCAACTCCGCCAGCATTGCCGATATTGCCGCCGACGTCGGCATGACGCAGGCCGGCATGCTGCATCATTTTCCGTCGAAGGCCGCATTGCTTCTGGCAGTGCTTCAAGAACGCGAGGAGCGAAACCAGAAGGCCAAATCGGAAAGTTTAGAGCGGGGTTTCGACTATTTAAGCACATTTCTACGGACGCTTCATACCAACGAACGAACACCAATTCTTGTACAGCTTTTTGCGATTCTATCCGCCGAAAGCATCGTTCAGGATCATCCGGCCCACGACTGGTTTGTCGAGCGGTATCGAGAGGTGGCGGCTTCCATGACCAGTGAGTTAGCGGCGGTTTTCGATCAGAGTAAGCTTCCAGCCGGAATGACCCTCGAAGCATTCGCCCGCTGGATTATCGCGGTAGCCGACGGCGTGCGGCTCCAGTGGCTTCTGGATCCGACGGCTGTCAGCCGCGAAACGTCAATGATCCAGTTCTTCACCATCCTCCGCCCCTATATGCGAGACCCGGATATGCACATTTCGCTGGACGAGCCGAGCCAGGAAAAACGCCGATGACCGATGCCGCTCTCGCCGGAAACACCTGCTGCTGCGCCGCTTCACGCGAGCGGGAAGGCGAGGTCGTGCCGGTCGGGATAAAGCCGCAGACGTCCGGCGCGCGCCCGATCCACCGGGAAGCGGAGCTACCTGGCGGTACTTTCCTGATGGGCGATCCTTTCGGTGAAGGTTATGCGCCGGATGGCGAGGAGCTTGTCCACGAGGTGCCGCTCGGCCCGTTCGCGATGGACACGACATGCGTGACGGTCGAGCAGTTTTCGGCCTTCGCAAGGGCGACGGGATATCGGACGGAGGCGGAGCGCTACGGCGATTCGAGCGTTTTCCGGCGAGCCGTCGCAGCCGACCGTCCGGATATTCTCGGATATCACGGCGCGCCCTGGTGGCTCACCGTGCGGGGTGCGGACTGGCGCCATCCGGTCGGGCCGCTGTCGGGTATCGAAGACCTGATGGAACACCCGGTCGTGCATGTCAGCCATGCCGATGCGCTTGCCTATTGCGAATGGGCCGGGCGTCGTCTGCCGACCGAAGCGGAGTGGGAATATGCCGCCAGAGGTGGTCTCGCGGGCAAACGGTTCCCCGGGGGCGACGAGTTGGAGGTAGACGGCCGGCATCATGCCAATCTCTGGCAAGGCACCTTTCCGACCCACAACACCGCCGCCGACGGCTGGCTGGCGACCGCGCCGGTGGAAAGCTACGCACTGAACGGTTTCGGTCTCTACCAGATGGCCGGCAATGTCTGGGAATGGTGCGCGGACTGGTTCGAGCGGGATTATTATGCCCACTCGCCATCCGGCGATCCGGAAGGCCCGGCAAACGGAGAGCGGCGCGTCATCCGCGGCGGCTCCTATCTCTGCCACGCCTCTTACTGCCACCGTTACCGGGTGGCGGCGCGCAGTTCCAATACGCCGGGCTCCTCAAGCTGCAATCTCGGCTTTCGAACCGTTTCCCGCCGATTTTCATAGCGCATAAGGACAGGACGTATCGATTTGAAAGCGATCATGATCATGTTCGACACCCTCAATCGCAGGTTCCTGCCTGCCTATGGTGCCGACTGGAATGACCTTCCCAATTTCCGCCGCCTGCAGGAGCGAACCGTCACCTTCGACAATTGTTATGGCGGCAGCATGCCCTGCATACCGGCCCGCCGCGAACTCCATACCGGCCGCTACAATTTCCTGCACCGCTCCTGGGGGCCGCTGGAGCCCTTCGACGATTCGATGCCGGAAATGCTGCGGACCAGCGGGGTCTATACCCATCTCGTCACCGATCATCAGCACTATTGGGAGGATGGCGGCGCCACCTATCACAATCGCTACAGCAGCTACGAATTCTGCAGGGGCCAGGAAGGCGATCGTTGGAAAGGCCATGTCGGCGACCCGCCGATCCCTGAGACCGCAAGCTGGCGGTCCGGCAGTCTCTGGCGGCAGGACTGGGTAAACCGCCAGTACATGACCGACATCGCCGATCATCCGCAAACGAAGACCTTCGATGCCGGCGTCGAGTTCATCAAAACTAATCACGCCGAGGATCGCTGGTTCCTGCAGGTCGAATGTTTCGACCCGCACGAACCTTTCTTCAGCTACGACCGCCACAAGGAACGGTATCCGCACGACTACGACGGCCCGCATTTCGACTGGCCGGACTACCGGGCCGTGACCGAGAAGCCGGAGGAAGTCGAACATGCGCGGATGGAATATGCAGCGCTGCTCAGCATGTGCGACGACAGCCTCGGCCGCGTGCTGGATGCGATGGACGAATATGGACTGTGGGACGATACGATGCTGATCGTCTGCACCGACCACGGACTGCTGCTCGGCGAGCGCGGCTGGTGGGGCAAGAACGTGCAGCCCTGGTATGAGGAAAACATCCACACGCCGCTGTTCGTCTGGGATCCGCGCCTGCGTGTGAAGGACGAGCGGCGCTCGAGCCTGGTCCAGACGATCGATTTCGGTCCGACGCTTCTCGATTTCTTCGGGGTAACCCCGACGGAGGATATGCAGGGCAGGCCGCTGTCCGGCGTCATTTCTACCGACGAGCAGGTCCGTGAAGCCGGCCTGTTCGGCAGTCATGGCGGGCATGTCTGCATTACCGACGGGCGTTACGTCTATATGCGGGCCTGCGTGACCCCCGAAAACCAGCCGCTCGAGCAATATACGCTGATGCCGACACATATGGACCACCGTTTCGCACCGGGAGAACTGAAAGAACTGTCGCTGGCAGACCCCTTTCCGTTCACCAAGCAGGTCCCGGTAATGCGGCTTCCGGCCAAGGCGCTTGGCAATCCGTATATATTTGGAACGCTGCTCTTCGATCTCCAAACGGATCCCGAACAACAGACACCTCTTCGCGATGAAGAGGTCGAAACGCGCATGGCGGACCTCCTCGTCGCAGCCATGCGCGCCAATCACGCGCCGGCCTCGCAGTTCGAACGACTTGGCCTGCCCCTCGTGGGTGCCGTCGGTCCCGAGCATCTGCTGATCGACCGGCAATGGGCGCAGCTCAAGAATGGCGAGCGGCTGTCACAGCGAGGCGACGATCATGGAAGCTACGATGGTTGCGTTAGACTGGCGCTAAATGAGGTTGTTAAAGACGTCCGGCTCTCTGCGGAATTCAAGACCATTTTCGGATTGGATTTGTCATCAGCAGTGCTTGATCGTTTCGGTCATCTGACCCCATGGCAGCTTTCGTTCGTGATGCCGAACGTCACTTCAGACATGCTCCGAATTTTTGATGCCATCCCTGCCGAATGGTCGAGCGCTGGAGCTTTGTCATGATCGTTTCTGTTTGAATCTTTGTGTCGCTTGGCGGCTCATCGTGAGATGCGTTCGTTGGAGCAGCTCTTGGCAGTTAATTTGAGACGGGCCGCCCGGGTTCCGCACTGATCAATCTGTAAGTTATTGGGAATATTCTCGTTTTTGAACGCTGCCTGCTAGGATGGACAGATCCTGTTCTTGTGGCAAATATCAATTTAGGTGCCAAAACACGAGCTTGAATCTCAAATTAACTGCTCAACCTCAAATGTTTTGCCCTGCTATCTCCTTGAAATGGTTGCAGGCAGAGTCTCACGATTAACTGCAAAACGACACCAATTTGAAATGCGGTCAAGCGTTAGCGGTCTCAGGTCCAATCACGGATGTAACTTCGGTAATTTTGTTCGCTGGGAAGCCGCCCTTATCCGCATGTTCACGAATGGCATCGGCACTCGGGGCCTCGTGAACGCAGTAGATCTTGTCGCCGGCGACATAGCTTGTGATCCAAGTGTAGGGCACGCCCAGATTCTCAACGACCTCGTTGGACTTGGCCGATATGGCGCAGAGATCGGCTTTTGAAAGATTACTCGCTCCGGGGATATCTCGTTCGATGATGAAAGTAGGCATGTGCTTATCCTCTCCTCGAGATGAAGAGGCATTGGGCCCGCGGGCCACAATAATGTCAACTTGTCCATATGGCGGCTAGGAGGCGATAATCCACCGCACCATGCGGCGGCACCTAAGCACCGGGAGCGCTATACCCGGAGGGACGTGGAAGCCATATCCCCTTGGCACCATTCAACAGGCTTCGTCAGAATGGTGTGTCTCCCCCCAAACCCGTCGTCTCACCGCGGCGGGTTTATCGGAAGGAGGCTGAAAACGATAAAGTGAGCCAGAAATTGGACGTGACGTGAGCCAACACTGTGTAGATGTATGGGCAGTCTAGGGTCCGGCCTTCCTTCCCATGCAAGAAAGCCTGCCAATGTTGTCCAAGGTGTAAGTGCCGAGTTCCGTTTGTTTCCGCGTATCCGGGTCCCACTCGTAGGCCGCGATCAACTTGTACTTCCCTCCACGCAGGAGACGAAGAGCTGAATGCTCCAGCTCCGGCATATCGTCGAAGTAAGCTTCAGCGTCTGGAGGTTCCGCGGATCGTGGCGTGATCCAGCACCGGATTGCAAAACGCCCCTGGACCATATCATCCCCCATTTTGCCGATCCCGAACACACCTCAACAAGGCTCGATATTCAAGCAGGCATGAACATGGCCCGACGAGGCTTCGCGTAGTTCGGGGCGTATCCGGCCGCAATGTTCGGTCGCCATCGGACAACGCGGATGGAAGTGGCAACCGGAGGGTGGGCTGAGAGGAGAGGGGATTTCTCCCTGGATCGGCATGAACCGGCGTCGCTGGAGCGAGATCTTCGGCATGCCCTCCAGCAGCATGCGCGTGTAAGGATGCAAGGGGGATGCGAAAAGCTGTTCCGTCTCGGTAAGTTCCACGACGCGGCCGAGATACATCACTGCCACCCGGTCGCACAGGTGCCGAATGACGCCGAGATCGTGGCTTATGAAGATCATCGCAAGGCCGCTATCTTGCTTGATATCCATCAAAAGGTTGATGATTTGCGCCTGTACCGAAACATCGAGCGCGGCCACGGCTTCGTCGCAGATGAGCATGTCGGGCTTGACTGCCAGCGCTCTGGCGATGCCGATGCGCTGGCGCTGGCCGCCGGAAAACTGGTGAGGATAGCGACCCATGCTGTCGGCAGGCAGGCCGACCTGGGAGAGGATGTCGACGACATAGTCCTTGATCTGTGGACGCCGCACCAGCCCGTGCAACACCGCAGCCTCGCCGATTATATCGCCGACGCGCAGGCGCGGGTTGAGGGAGGAGAGCGGATCCTGGAAGACCATCTGGACCTTCAGCGCGTCGCGGTTGCGCGCAAGGAAGCTTTCGTAGGGCTCATCGCGGAAACGCCGCTCGCCCGAAGAGGCCGGCAGGATGCCGGCGATCATCCGCGCCAGTGTCGATTTCCCGCATCCGGACTCGCCGACGATGCCAAGCGTTTCCCCCTCGCGCAGAGAGAGCGAAACATTGTCGACGGCGCGCAGCACTTTTGGCGGGCGGTCACGCAAAAAATGGTCCGCAAAATCGCGAAGCGGGCTGCTTCCGACGCTGAAGCTGCGTGACAGGTCCTTTGCCTCGAAGATCGTCTCGTTCACGCGTCAGTCCTCGAATGGATGGTAGCACCAGATGTGGTGCGTGGCGGATAGCTGGATGGCTGGCACCGGCTCGCTGCAGATATCCGCTGCCCGGTCGCAGCGGCTGGCGAAAGGACAACCCTCTCCAAGCGCAAGCAGCGACGGCATGTTGCCGGGAATCTGATTCAGCTTCTGTCCCGGCACGTTGCGCGAGGGGACGGAATCGAGGAGCTTGCGGGTATAAGGGTGGCGTGCGCCGCCAATGATTTCCTCGGTCGTGCCGATTTCCATCGTCGCTCCCGCATACATGACCATGATCCGGTCGGCGAGTTCGGAGAGCGTCGAGAGGTCGTGCGTGATCCAGATCATGCCGAGCCCGTGCTCGTCGATTAGGCGTCGGATATGATAGATGATCTGGGCCTGGATCGTGACGTCGAGGGCCGTCGTCGGTTCGTCGGCGATGATCATGTCCGGTCCGAGCAGCAGCGCGATGGCAATGACGACGCGCTGGCGCATGCCGCCCGACATTTCATGCGGATAGGCATTCAGCCGCTCGTCCGGCGAAGGGATGCCCACGGCCTTCAGCGCCTCGATGCAGCGGTCGTGCATGTCCTTGCGGGAGATGTTCTCGTGCTCGCCGATCGCCTCGTACATCTGATCGCGCACGCGCATCAGCGGGTTCAGCGTCATCAGCGGGTTCTGGAACACCATGGCGATCCGCTTGCCGCGATAGTGGCGCATCTCCTCGAAGCTGAGCGTCGTCAACTCTTCTCCATCGAGAGCTATGGAGCCGGAGACGATGTGGCCGGGTTCGTCGATCTGGCCCATGATCGACATGCCCGTCACCGATTTGCCCGAGCCGGATTCGCCGACGATGCCCAGCACCTCGCCGCGGGAAAGTTCGAAGGAAATGTCTCGCACGGATTTGATCACGCCCTGGCGCGTGAAAAACCAGGTGTTGAGGTTATCGACGCGGAAGAAGGGGTCCGTCATGGGCGGTTCCTTTAGCGGTCGAGCCGCGGATTGTTGAGATCACGCAGCCGGTCGCCGAGCAGGTTCATGGCGACGATCATCACCAGCAGCACGATGCCGGGATAGATGCTAATCCAGTATTTGTGCGAGAAGATGAATTCGTAGCCGCTGGCGATCAGCATGCCGAGCGACGGCCTTGTAAGCGGTAGGCCGACTCCGAGGAAGCTCAGCGACGATTCGAGCGAGATCGCCGAGGCGATGTTGAGCGTGAAGAGCACGATGATCTGCGGCATGCAGTTGGGCAGTACATGCCGCAGCATGATGCGCGCGGGCGAAAGCCTCAGGCACCGTGCCGCCTCGACATATTCCTTACCAAGTTCGCTCATCGCAAAGGAGCGGGCCGTGCGGGCATAATAGGACCATTGCACGATGACGATAGCGAGCACGACCTTACTGACGCCGTTGCCGAGAATGGCGAGGATTGCAAGCCCGACGAGCAAGGCCGGAAGACCGAGCATGAAGTCGACGGCGCGCATGATGATCGCGTCCGTAATGCCGCCGCGCCAGGCCGAAAGGAGCCCGAGCCCGGTGCCGATCACCATCGCGGCGCCGGCCGCCACAAGCCCGACGAAGACGCTGATCCTGACGCCGTAGAGAATTGCCGAGAACATGTCGCGCCCAAAGCTGTCGGTGCCCAGGCGAAAGACAAAATCCGTTTCCTGATCCATGGACCTGGCGATGGCGAGAAAGGTGAAGGTCGCTGGCAGCGGGCCGTTGGACGCGATTCTAACCTTGCCGCCCTCCGGATTATCTACGGTCCACCAAGGCTGGACGGGATGCTTCCTGGCACCCTCGACGGTTGCGCCGGCCGGAAGGTTGCGGATCTGCAAGTTTGCGAGCCTGGTTCCCTCCGGCTGAACGCCGACGCCGAGACAGTTCAGCCCGCAGGGCTCGGCCACGAGCGTCACGTGGGTTTTGGCTGCTGTGGCCGGCTGGACAGACGTCGCGCTGCCGTCGATGCGGATATTGGCCCTGACTTCTTCTCCCGGCAGCATGCGCGTGGAACCAGTCGGCTTCAACGCATCGGAGAGCTGAAGCTGCGTCAGGTCGTATGGGTCCGTCGGCGACAGCAGCGGTGCGAAGATGGCACAGGCGACGAAGGCCAGGCTGACCGCAAGACTGACGACGGCGGCGCGGCTTTCGGCAAAGTGCTGCGCGTAATCCTTGAATCCGGCCGTGCTCATGCTGTGCGCCGTCCCATCACGGATTTGATGCGGGGATCGATCGCCATGTGAAGGATATCGACGATGAAATTGATGCCGATGAACAGCAGCGCGGTATAGGTGAGCTGCGCTACGATCAGCGGCCGATCCAAGACCTTGATCGAGTTGATCAGGAGCTTGCCCAATCCTGGCCAGGAGAAGACCGTCTCGGTGATCACCCCGTAGGCAAGCAGGTTGCCGAGTTCGATGCCGGTGACGGTGACGAGCGGAACCAGCGCGTTGCGCAGGATATGGCCGACGACGACCTTGCGGCTGCGCACGCCCTTGGCATAGGCGAACTTGACGAAGTCGAGGCGCACGATTTCCATCGTCGCGGCGCGCGTCACGCGCATCAGCAGCGACATTTTCAACAATGCCAGGCTGAAGGCAGGCATGACGATGTGCGACCAGCCATCGAGCGTCCAGAGGCTGGTGGTGATGCCGAGATGGGTCGCCACCTGGCCCCGGTCGCCGACCGGCAGGATCGGCAGGGCGATACCGAAGGCGACGATCAGCAGCATGCCCTGCCAGAAGGTCGGTATGCTGACGCCGATCAGCGAGAAGGCCATCAGGCCCCGGCCGAGCGGCGAACCCGGCCTGAGGCCCGAATAGAGGCCTGCCGGCACGGAGACGGCGATGGCGATAAAAAAGGCCACGATGCCGAGTTCCAGGCTGGCGGGCAAACGCTGCAGCAGAATGCTGACGACCGGCTCCTTGTAGACGAAGGAATATCCCCAATCCCCCTGCGCGGCATTGCCGAGGAAGGTCAAGTACTGTTGCCAGAGCGGCTTGTCGAGGCCGAGCGCGGTGATGGCCGCCAGCCGGTCGGCCTCCGATGCTTCAGACGAGATCAGGATGTCTGCCGGGTTGCCGATCAGCCAGACGCCGACGAACAGGACGATCGACAGCACAAGCACCACGACCACGCTTTGCAACAGGCGCTGCAGCACGAAGGAGAACATCAGCGGTCGGCCTTTAGGTAGGCGTTGATATTGCGTTGCTCGGCGGTCGGCATAGACCCCGCCACAATATCCTGGACCAGCGAACCGAAATGCAACGCATATTCGGCGCATATGCCGCTGGTACTGCTGGTTTCAAGCCGCTTCTCGATCTCGACCCGGATTGCCTCGCCGCCCGGCAGCAGCGCCAACTCCTCCAGGAAGGGGGCCTTGCCGCCGGCCGCGGCCATGGCAGCGTCGTGGACCAGTTCATGGCCCCTGTGTTTGCCGAGCGTCTGGCCGAGCCGCATCATGGCGAACTCCCCGAAGATCGCTCCATGCGACAGGTCCAGATTGGCCCGCATCCGCTCCGTATCGACATGCAGGTCGCGCACCAGTAGTTCGGTCCGCACGAGGATTTCGGAAATGGCGGCGATGACCTCGGCCAGCCCGTCCTCGAACATCTGGTTGGCGCTGCCGTCCGATTCGAACGGGCGGTATGCGGCCGCCATCAGCATTCCGGCGCAGGAATAGAGCTTGTTGCTGTTGGCGATGATGCCGTAGCAGAGGATCGGGTTGATCTTCTGCGGCATGGTAGAGGAGCCGATGGTGCCCTCGATGCGACCTTCGTGCAGCTCTCCGTATTCTTCGGAGGAGCTCTGGTAGATCTCCTCGGCGATCTTGTGGCAGATGGAGGCTATCAGGCTCAGCGCATTGACATATTCGCACATGTGGGTGCGGATCGCCCGGGAGGGAATGGCCATCTCGCCCATGCCGAGAAGAGCCGCCACGCGCGACTGGAAGGCCGGCCCCTCCCTACCGAGGGCCGAGAAGCAGCCGACCGCGCCGCCGCTCATCACCACGAAGGCTCGCTTCTCGGCCTCCTTGAGCCGGTCCGCGGCCTGGAGGAATTCCTCGATCCAGACAGCCACCTTGAAACCGAAGGTGATCGGCACCGCGTGGCGATAATGCGTGCGTCCGGCCATAACGGTGTTGGCATGGGTGCGGGCATGGTGGCCGAGATGTTGAAGGATGTTGGCGAGAAAGCCGTCCAGCACCGCCTGGGCGCGCTTGGCGAGCAACAGCAGTCCCGTCTGGATGATGTTTTGAGTGGTGATGCCCCAGTGGACATAACCGCCGTGCTCGGAGCCGCAGAGCCGGACGAGTTCATTGATGAGCGGCATCAGCGGATGGCGGGTTGTCCGATAGGAGGCATCCAAGCGTTCCATGTCCAGGAGATCGTAACGACAATGTCCGGCGATCGCCTCTGCTGAAGCGACCGGGATCATGCCGAGCTCTCCCTGGGCCAGCGCCACGGCCTTTTCGACGTCCAGGAAGGCCTGGTACATGGCCGGCGGTGCGAATGCCTCCCTCAGTCCCCGGTAGTCGTATTGTGACGTGAGGGCGTCGTTGAATTCTGTACCCATCTGGCTTTGCACTCTCATAAAAATAGGGCAGGGCCGGCGTGAAATGCCGGCTCCACCGGCCGTGCGTCATTCGGGACGTGCGGTGTAGAAGATATTGGTCAGGTTGGCGTTGGCGTCGTAGTGAACGCCGTTGCGCACCCCCCAGACGCCGAACTCGTGGTAGAGCGGCACGTAGCCGTCGTCCTTGTAGACCTGGGCCACGGCGGAGCGGATCAGCTCTTCCCGCTTGGCGTCGTCGAGCGTCGATTGCGCGTCTTCGAGCGCCTTGTCGGTGACCTTGCTGGAATAGCGTCCGCGGTTTGCACCGCCCCAGCCGCGGTCGGGATTGCGGGTGCCGGCGAGGTTGATCATCTGGCTCAGGCCCTCGCCGGTATCGGCTGCGGCACCGGCGAGATAGAGGCTGAACTCGTAGGCGCTGGCCTTGGTGAAGTAGATGCTAAACGGGAAAGTCTCCAGCGTCACGTTGAGCCCGATCTGCGAGAGCATGGCGGTCACCGCCTGAGCGACCTGGGCACCGTTAACATAGCGGTCGCTCGGCGCGTTTAGCGTCAGGGAAAAACCGTTCGGATACCCCGCCTCGGCCAGCAGGCGCTTGGCCTCCTGCGGATCGAAGGGAGAGGGCTGCAGGTCGGGATTGTGACCGAAGACGCCGTCAACGATGATCTGACTTGCCGGCCCCGCCATGCCCCCCATCACGGTCTCGGCGATCTGCTCGCGGTTGATGGCGAGATTGAGCGCCTTGCGGACACGCGCGTCAAGGAAGGGGTTCTTTCCGTTGGTACCGGAAACCTTCGGTGTCTTTTCCTGGCCCTGATCGGGCAGCAGGAAGATCAGCAACGTCGAGGGCATGGACGACAGGTGGTGCTTGCCCGACGACTGGATGCTGTCGATGGCATTGATCGGTACGGCATTGATGACATCCACCGCGCCCCCAAGCAGGGCTGCGATGCGGGCGCTGTTGTCCGGCAGGGATTTGACCAGCACGGAATCGTAGGCGGCCGGGGTGCCGTAATACTGTGCGTTGCGCTCGAGTTCGATCTGGACGTCGGGCGTGAATTTCCTGACGCGGTAGTGGCCGATACCGGGGGGAACCTTGCCGTTGTTGAAACCGGCCGTTTCCAGCCAGTTGTCGTTGCCGCAGGTCTTGTCGTCATAGGTCAGGGTGCGGCCGGTCGGGTTCTCGACGATGCCGATATTGCTCAAGCTGCGCAGCAGGTTCGGGTCGGGCTTCTTGGTGTCGATCTCGATCTTGCCGTCGCCGGCATCCTTGATGGCGCTGATGGTGGAAATGAAGCTGCTGAACAGGCCGGGGCTGTTTGGCACATTGCGCACCCGGCACATCGAGTAGATCACGTCGTCGGCGCCGAGCGGGCTGCCGTCGTCGAACTTCGCCTTCGATTCGAGGGTGATGACCCATTTGGTATCGCCCTGGATCTCCCATGATTTCGCAAGGCGCGGCTCGACGCCGCCGTTGACGCCGTTGGCGTAAACGAGCGCGTCCGAGATGTTTTCGCGGAGATCGAAATTGTAGCCGGCACGGTGGAAATGCGGATCAACCGACGTGGCGAGCGCGGCAAGACCCACGCGCAATTGTTCGGCCGAAGCCGCGACAGGGGCAAGTGACGTCGCAGCCGCGATCGCCAAGCCGAAAGATGCCAGTGATAAGTTCTTCATGGTCCTCCCTCCCATTCATTCCGCGGGGACAGTATCGGCGGATCGCCGGCGGAAAAATCGAAATTTTCTGAATTCGATTGAGTTTTTCTCAATTGAACGCTAGAGAAGCGGAGGGAGGAAAACATCATGCAAAGAAGGCGCAGGGACCTGCCGCCGATGACCTCGCTACCTGTTTTTGAATCGGCGGGGCGGCACATGAGCATCGCCAAGGCGGCGGACGAGCTCTTCCTGACGCCCGGCGCGGTCAGCCGGCAGATCCAGAATCTGGAAGCATTCTTGGGCTGCGACCTCTTCGAACGAACGCACCGAAGAATAGCCTTGACGCCCGCCGGAGAGGTCTATTGGGCGAGAATCCACGCGTCTCTTGGCGATATCCGCGCCGTGACAAGCGATCTCTCGGTCAGCGTCGATCGCCGGCCGCTGGTGATCGGAAGTCCGCGCGTCTTTCTGCAGAAATGCATCATGCCGGTGCTCGGAACGCTTTACGCGCGCCGTCCCGACATCGTCGTGAAATTCGTCACCGGCGGGCATGATGTGGAAGGGCTGGACGGCATGATCCATGTGGGCGAGACGGTCGGGAAAAAAGGATTCGTATGCGAGATATTGGGCGACGCGGATCTCACTCCGGTCTGCAGCCCGGCCTATTTGCGCCGCGCACCCCCTCTCAAGACGCCCGACGATCTGGAAAATCATACCTTGTTGCGATCGGCGGAATTCACCCGCAACTGGGAGCGCTGGCTCGGACCGCGTGCGCCAAGAATATTCTCAAATACCCGCTTCATTGATCTCGAAAGCTCTGGCCTCGAACTGACGGCCGCCGTCGAAGGACTCGGCATTGCCATTGTCCGCCAGAAGCTGGTCAAGCAGGAGCTAGCGGACGGTCAGCTCGTTACTCTGTTTGAGAACGAAATGGTGCATGAGCATTATTTATTCATGTTCGCCGATCCGAAGCTTCGGTCCGAGAGTTTCCGGTTCTTTCGCACCTGGTTGAGAGATGCGGTGATGGAATAGGGCGGCCGATGATCCGGTCCGCCTCAACTGGTATCAGCGCCCCAGTCTCCGCATACACGATGTCTAGCCGGAAACGGTACGCTAGCGGCGACGGGCTGTCATGCCGATTGGCTCGATTAACACGAGTCCGCCGGTGTCTGTCATAAGCAACAACACCGCGCCGGGCTGAAGAGCAGTCCGGTGCTTCTATCCAAGGGCAAGTGCGCGGACTTAAGGCGGATCGTATAGCTCGACGAAGAGGCGAGATTGCCAATGCCGACAGCATCCCCGAGCCGCCGCAACGCGGCGGCGCGGCTTTGCAAGTCCCGCTCGCGCTTCTTCATCCACGCAGCGGCCGCCGGCCGTCTGTTAAAAGTCTCCGTCTCGTGATAAGTCACGCCATCCCGCATAACTCGCACGCGTGCCATGTAGCTGACGCTGCCATCTTTTCGCGCGCGCGGGGTGATAGCGCCCATGCTCGAAACGGACGGATTTGGTACAAGATGAGCTTGAACAAGACGGAGAACAGAGTGACGCAAGGTCTGTAAAACAAGAAGAAAATATATATTTCCAGGCTCCCGTTTTCGCCGTTGCGCCGATGATCGACTGGACGGATCAGCGCGAGTTTCTTTATATATAACAATCCAATACGCGAACTTAATTGTACCAAGTACCAACTTTTTTGATTGAACGGCGTATTATGGAAACGCGATTGCCGCTTTTGGGGCCGGGCTGGCAGCTATCAAGTCAGCAATGCCGAAGACCGGTCGCTCCGCCAAGAAGCGCTCGCGCCAAATCGTGGCCGCGCGCACGAGGGAACTGCGAAACATCAAGGCGAGCCTAGACCTTATCAGGTGACCCTGTCCAACAGCGGAAAGCGCGGTAGAGGCCCTTGCGCCAAACTAAACTCATGTGCGTTCAGATCGATGGGTCCGCGCCAGTAGTGCGCACCCGACTGAGAGTCTCCCAGTACTGCGACCCCATGGGTTGAAACTTTCGATCCTTGAATTTTTCAAATTGGATATTGCCGCCGACGTCAGGCACCGAGACGTCGTCTAAGGGCTATCGGCTTGCAAAATAATGGCCCGGGGAGTCGCCAAAGGCGCGGCGAAACATCGTGATGAAGTTGCTGGGCGCGGCATATCCGAGAGCGTCCGAGACCATGCCGACGGGATCGCCTCGGGCCAGCATTTCGAGGGCGTGGGTCAAACGCGCCTGCTGTCGCCATTGGGCAAAGCTCAACCCCGTCTCGGCCAGAATGAGACGCCGCAGCGTGCGCGACGAAATCGCCGCCCATGTCGCCCATTCGTCGAGCGTTCGCTCGTTCTCGGGCCGGGCGAGGATCGCATTGGCGATGCGCACCAGCCGCGGATCGGATGGCATCGGCAAATGCAGACGCTCTTGCGGCGCCTGTGCGATCTCGTCGAGTAGAACGGCGACGACGCGATCCTGATCCGGTTGCAGCCTGTCCATGGTGTTCCAAGTGACGGCTTTCCGAACCAGCGCGTGCATCAGTTCCCCGATGCCGATCACACGGGGAGCGTCGGGCAGATGGCGTCCGGCGTCGGGGGCAATGAAGACGCTCCACCCACTCAGTGCACCGCTGACGCTGACCGCATGAGCGACCCCCGGTGGAATCCAGCCGGCGCGGTGCGGCGGCAGCAGCCAGGAACCATGCGCCGTTCGAACATGAATGAGGCCGCTTTCGACGCACAGCACCTGTCCGCGCCGGTGCGTGTGCCAGTCATATTCCCGCGTTCCCAGCCGATACTCCGTGCCGGGGTCATCATTGCCCCACACGGCAATCAGCGACGGGCCATCGAGCCGGTCGCTGAGATCGACGGGCATCGACGAGGCTGTTGTCATACCGTTTTGGCCATCTCTCAGTATTTTATGTCCATATATCGATACCGCTCATAACCCATCTCAGTCGATCCTGGAAGGCGACGCAAACGGTCTTCCAGACGGATGCGCCGTGATCCAACCCGACGAGGTGCATTCGATGTCTTCTGTTTCCGCCGCCCCGGTGGTTCCATCTTCCCTTTTGCGTAGCAGTGTTCCGGCGTGGATTGCCGCAGTGGTTGCCTGCCTGTGCTCGTTCATGGTCGTCATGGACGGAGCCATCGTGAATGTGGCGCTGCCGGCGATCCGCGCCGATCTCGGCCTGACCACCATTGGTCAGCAATGGGTTGTCGATGCCTATCTGCTGTCGCTCGGCGGCTTCATGCTGCTCGCGGCACGTGCGAGCGATATCTACGGTCGCCGAGCCATCCTTCAGGCGGGTCTCATCACCTTCACTCTGGCGAGCTTGGTAGGCGGCTTCGCGACCAGCGGCCCCATGCTTCTGGCGGCACGGGCGGTTCAGGGTTTTGGTGCTTCGGCGCTCGCAACCTCGACGCTGGCCGTCATCATCTCCGTCTATCCCAAGGGAGCCGGGCGCGAACGGGCGATCTCCTTCTGGGCCGCATCGGGGGCGATCGCCGCCGCCTTCGGCGTCATCATCGGTGGTGTGCTGGTCAGCGTTCTGAGCTGGCGCTGGGTCATGTTCGTCAACGCGCCGATCGGTGCGCTTCTGAGCTTGGTCGTTGCGACCTGCCTGGCGCCGCAGCCTCATGGTGAAGATCGCCTGAAGCTCGACATGCCGGGCGCGATCTCGATCACGCTCGCGATCGGCAGCTTCATCTACGGTATCACCCAATCGGTCGCATTGGGCTGGGGATCGCCCGTCGTGCTTGGCGCCCTCGGCATCGCGGCTGGCCTTCTTGCGCTGTTCGTCGGCATCGAAAGCCGCACCGAGCAGCCCCTGATCCGTTTGAGCGTCTTCCGGCATCGCAACATCCCGGTCGGTATCGTCATGGTCATGGGCCTTGGCGCATCTTTGACCGCGTCCATGTTCTTCATCTCGCTCGTCCTCCAGCAGATCGCCGGTTACAGCCCGATGGACACTGGCCTTGCCATCCTGCCGATGGCGCTGCTCCTGGCCATCACCTCCATCTCGTCGCGTTATCTTCGCGATGCCGGCTTCGACCGCCTGCCGTTCTTCGGCGGGTTGATGGCTGCGGCAGGATTGGTCTGGCTGGCTTGGGTTCCTGCCGCGCCCGTCTATGTCGCCGATATCCTGTGGCCGTCACTGCTTGTCGGCGGCGGCCTCGGCCTGATGATCATGACGGCGACGCACGCGGTTCTTGCCGGTATTCCCCATGCGCAATCCGGTCTCGCCGCCGGTCTGCAAAACACCGCCCGGCAGCTCGGCGGAGCCGTGGGCATCGCCGCCCTGGTGACGCTCGCGCATTCGGTGTCGGTCGCAGAGAGCGGCACAGGCTCTGAGACCTTCGGTCAGCTCGCCGGCTACCACGCGGCGTTCATTGCGACTGGAGCGATCAGCGCGGTCTCGGCGCTCGCCTCGCTGCTGCTGCTCTGGCACGATCACACCTGATCACCAGCGCAAGGGAGCGTCGCCATGTCGATCGATAAAACCACCTTCGAAATCCTCGATGTCTCACAATTTCCTATCGTTCGATCGCGAAACGCAGCGGCGCGCCCGGGTTAGCGTGCGCAATCGGCGACCGGTTCATGGGTCAGGCGCAGCGCATCCGGGGTTTGCAGGGTTGCGGCCGGAGCCGGATCACGGCTGCGGGCCAGAATGTTGATGATCACCGAGGCTGAGCAGACGCCGTGATCCAAAGCCTCCTGGCAGGCAGCATCGACAGCCGCCAGACCGTCGGTGGGAACACAGCCGAGGATGGTGACCATCTGCCGATCACCATCATGGACGCTCTTCAGCCACCGGCGCACTTTCTCCATCGCTGCGGGTAAGACCCATTCCCGGAACGGCGCACCATTGCGCAAAGCACCGGGTTTACGAGCCAGAACAGGGACGTAATGCCAGGGATCGTAGATCGCCTCGCCACGGCCAAAGCAACGAGGATGCTCACCGACGTTCACGCCGTCCTGCCTGATGACGATCTTCTCGGCATAGGCGTGAACCTCAACAGGGCGGCCGACCGCCGTCGATAGGACCGAGTATTTGTTGTTGTCGAAGCGGACCGTGCAGGTCTTCGACACCGAGGCGGGAACGCAGTGGAAGCCATCGAACGGTCCAACGTAGTGCACCAGGCTGCCGCGCTCCTCCTCGAAAATCTGCCAGATTATCCGCTCGGTCTGCTCGGGATGGCGGTGTGCCTTGGCGTAGGCGACGCATTTGTCGAGCAGCCAGACGTTCAGCTCCTCCAGGCTTTTGACCCGTAGGCGTGGCGTGAAGAAGCGCTCGCGCACGAGACCGACCTGGTTCTCGGCCTGTCCCTTCTCCCATCCGGATGCGGGCGTGCAGGCAACGGGATGGACTAGATAGTGGCTGCACATCTGCAGGAAGCGGCGATTGTATTGTCGCTCCTTGCCGACGAACACCGCCTCGACCGCAGTCTTCATGTTATCGTAGATGCCGCGCGTGCAGGTGCCACGGAAGAAGGCGAAGGCCTTGTCATGGGCATCGAACACCATCTCCTGGCTCTCACGCATATAGGCTCGGGCGAACATCATCCGGCTGTGGCAGAGCCGGACGTGCGCGACCTTCACGGTCGTTGTCACCCCGTTGACCAGAATGATCTCGTGGCTCCAGTCGAACTGGTAGGCTTCTCCTGGCGCGTAATAGAGGGGCACATAGGTTTCCGCCGTCACGGCTCCCCGGTTCTTCGCCCAGGTCTTGGCGTATCGCCGGATCGCGTCATAACTGCCATCGTAGCCGAGTGCCCGAACCTCCTCGTAAATCCGGATCAGCGTTAGCCGTTCACGCGACGGCTTGCCCTCATTGGCAACCAGAAACCGCTCGATCTCGGCCTTCCAGGCTCCGACCCTCGGCAGCGGTTGTCGCTCGCGTTCATAGGCAAAATCGGTCTCGTCGGAACGCAGAATCTTGCGAACCGTGTTGCGCGACACGTGGAGTTCCCGGACAATCTTCTTCACCGACCAGCCCTGCACATGGAAGGCCCGTCGAACACGCGCAATCGTATCCACTCGCTTCAACTCCCGCTCCATCCGCCGTCAAAAGCCGGATGGTCAGATGAAATCTGAGGGGGGGCAAAATTGGACGCCGATTACCCCGCCAACGGGGTCAAATTTGCACGCCGGAACACACTATATCGTTGGAGCGCCGCCGGAGCCGGTCACGTCGACCCTCGTCAATACGTGGTTCTCGGTCGGGATCGTACTGGTCTTCGTGTTTTTCGGCCTGACGCGCGCTGTCGAGCGCAGTGCGTATGGCGGCATGGCGCTGGACATGCTCGACAGGATCACCGGACCCCTGTGGCAGCGGCTGGACGATTACATCAGAGCCATTATCGGTGCGTTCTTCGTCGCGATCTTCGCCATCGGTGGCGTATATCTGACCCCCGATCTCAAGACGCCGGCGGAATGGGCCTCCTGGCTCCAACTGGTCATCGCCGGCATGATCTTTTCACGCCGGACCATGCCGATTGCCGGGCTTGGCATCATTGCCTTGTGGGTGCTGGCGCTGCGGGACTATGACCTTTTCCATCTCTTCGACTATCTCGCGCTCGGCCTCGGCGTTGCCGCCTATCTGATCCTCGAACCATCAAAGCACGAGAACTGGCGGGTCCATCGCCTTGAAGCCCTCCGCTGGGGGTTGGCGATCGCGCTGATGTGGTCCAGCCTTGAGAAATTCGCCTTTCCGAGCTGGTTCTACCCGCTTGTCGTCGAGAAACCCTTTCTGACATTCGGCATGCCGCGCGACGTCTTCATCCCGATGGCGGGAGTCACCGAATTCACGCTGGGACTCAGCCTCGTCTGGATACCGCTTATCCGCCGGCTTTCGGCGATCGCATTGCTGGTCATCTTCACGGCCGCCGTCTGGCCCTTCGGCCGCGTCGATCTGATCGGCCACGGGCTGATCATGGCGATCCTGCTCGCCGTTGCCGCGGACCACAGCCGCGAGACCCACTTCCTCCCGGAGTTCAAGAAAAAGATCCGTCACATACCTGCTGGAATAGCTGCGGCCTTCGTGCTCTATGGCTCGGCGTATTGGGGATTGCATTCCGCCTTCTACGGTCCGGAGGGATATGCCGGCCCTGCGATCACAGAGAAGACGACGCATTCGCACAGTCCGGAATATCCGCACGGGCCGCAAGCCGGCGAGATCCCCCATGGAATACAAAAGTAGTCCTCGGCCGGGCAGCAAACGCAAGTTGGGCGACCGCAGAAAAACGTGAATACCAACCGGATTCATGAGGCTTCTCTGCCCTGACGACTGGAAGGCAGCGTGGATTGCAAAGCCGGCATGAAACTATTCCGTTTTTATCATGTCCGTGGCTCCTCGTCTGAAGTACCCTATCGGTAACTTGGATCTCAGAGCTCATTCAATGACTTATGAAAGTCGTGCCCGTTTGCGTTCGCTTGGCATATCCGTTGGCCACTACCCTGTGGGTATGCTGAACGCGATCACCGACGTCGCGGGTGTTTCGGTCGGCCATGTCACTTGCATCGAAGGCGATCGGACACGCACGGGGGCAACCGCCATCCTGCCGCATGCCGGCAATCTGTTTCAGGACAAGGTGCCGGCGGCGCTCGCGGTCTTCAACGGCTTCGGCAAGTTCGCGGGCTCGACGCAGATCGCCGAGCTCGGCGAGGTCGAGACGCCGATACTGCTCACCAATACTTTGGGCGTCGGTCGCGCGATCGAAGCCATCAACCGCCATACACTGGCACAGGCCGGAAACGAGCGCGTCGTGTCGCTGAACGCCGTCGTCGGTGAGACCAACGACGCCCGGCTCAACGATATCCGCGCGGCGCGCCCGAGCGTCGATGAAATGCTGGAAGCGCTTGCCGCCGCGAAAGGCGGTACGGTCGAAGAAGGTGCGATCGGTGCGGGCACCGGCACGGTGGCCTTCGGCCTGAAGGGCGGTATCGGCACCAGTTCGCGCGTCGTTCCTGTCGCGGGTACGTCGTGTACGGTCGGTGTTCTCGTGCAGTCGAATTACGGTGGAAAGCTGAGCGTCGCCGGCTGGCCTTACGAAGCGGAAGGTCATGACAAGGATGGTTCGATCGTCATGATCGTCGCGACAGATGCGCCGCTCTGCTCACGAAATCTCGGACGTCTTGCGGAACGCTGTTTTGGCGGCCTGGCGCGCACCGGTGCGGCTCTCAGCAACGGGTCCGGCGATTATGCGCTTGCCTTCTCGACGGCGGAAGACGTGCGTCGTACTCCCGAGCGCCGCAAGGCGATCGCCAACTATCCCGTTCTCTCAAACGATGTCGTCTCACCGCTCTTCGAAGCCGTTATCGAGGCGAGCGAGGAGGCGATTTTCAATTCGATGACGATGGCGACGACCACACATGGCTACAATGCCGGGACCGGCAAGCCTTCGACCATTCACGCGATTTCGCTCGACGCCCTCAAACGTCGCTGATTTTTAGACTGGAGTGCCAATGACTGCCGCCGAACCCCGCACCGTCTACCTCAACGGTGCCTTCCTGCCTGAAAACGAAGCCCATATTTCGATCTTCGATCGTGGCTTTCTCTTCGGTGACGGGATTTACGAGGTGACCGCCGTTCTCGACGGCAAGTTGATCGACAGCCCGCTTCACATGGCGCGCCTTGAGCGCAGCGTACGGGAAATCGGCGGCACATTGCCAATCCCGACCGAGGAGATCGTTGCGATCGAGAAGCGTTTGGTCGCCGAGAACAAGCTGACCGAGGGCGTCATCTACCTGCAATACACGCGTGGCGCCGAAGATCGCAATTTCCTCTATTCGGATAACCTCCAGCCAACCCTGCTGCTGTTTACCCAAGCAAAGACGCTGGAACATGTGGCCGCAGTGGAAAGGGGCCTGAAGGTCAAGGTCGTGCCCGACCAGCGCTGGGAGCGGCGCGATATCAAGACCGTCTGTCTGTTGCCACAGGTTCTCGCCAAGCGCATTGCCAAGGCGGAAGGCTGCGACGAAGCCTGGATGGTCGAGGAAGGTTTTGTCACCGAAGGTGCCTCGTCCACGGCCTACATCATTACCCATGACGACAAGATCGTAACCCGGGCCAACGGCAATGCCACGCTGCCGGGCTGCACGCGCCTGGCGGTGCTCGATCTTGCCCGCGAACAGGGGTTGACGATCGAGGAGCGTCCATTCTCGGTCGAGGAAGCCATGGCGGCGCGGGAAGCCTGCCTGACCAGCGCGTCGAACTTCATCGTGCCGATCACCTCGATCGACGGCAAGCCGGTCGGCGACGGCAAGGCCGGCCCGATGTTCAAGCGCCTGCGGACGCTCTACATGGATAATGCCCGCCGTACTGCGGTCTGACGAAAACTCAGCCGGCGGCCAGA
Organism: Neorhizobium galegae bv. orientalis str. HAMBI 540; assembly: GCF_000731315.1. NCBI lineage: Bacteria > Pseudomonadati > Pseudomonadota > Alphaproteobacteria > Hyphomicrobiales > Rhizobiaceae > Neorhizobium > Neorhizobium galegae. The sequence goes on along the minus strand of NZ_HG938353.1, from coordinate 1,902,002 downwards.
ACGTCCCAGATGCGCTTAACAATGGGCCGCCGGTTTTCCTTGGAGCGATAGAGCCGGATCTCGACACCGATTTCCCATTGCGGCTCCGCAGCCCGTACCAACCGGCCATCGGAGAGTTCCGCGGCTACCAGGCTCTCCGGTATCCAGGCAATGCCCCAGCCTGCCATCACCATGCCCTTGAGGCCAACCGACATGCTTCCGACATGGACACGATTGTCCGGCGGCAGGCGATCGGCCATGGCGCCGGCGACAAGCTGGCCGAAGAACGAAATCTTTTGATAGCTGACATGCGCGAAACCCGGCTCGATGCGATGCCGCGGCTGCCCGTTGGCGTCCGGCGCGGTAACCGGAATGATGATTTCTGCGCCAAGCCGATGATGTTCGAATTGCGGATCGAGCAGCATCGGCACGTGCTCGTTCTGGTAGGTCAGCAGGAAATCGGAGTCCCCATCGACCAATGAGTTGAGGTTTTCCTCCATACTGCCGGAGTCCGGCCGCATATGCGAAACGATCGGTCCGAGCTTCGCATTCAGCGCGTTCAGCCAGTTGGGGAAAAATGTGAAGGACAGCGTGTGCAGCGCCGTTACGGTAACCGTGCGGGCGTCATTGCCTTCCTCGTGCTGAAGATTGCGGCGAGCCTGGTAGAGGCTCTGCAGGGTCTGCTCTGCAATCGGCACGAAGCGTTGGCCGGCATCGGTCAGTCGCGACGGATATGTGGCGCGATCGATCAGGCTGGCGCCGACCCAGGTTTCCAGCTGCCGGATCCGGCGGCTGAAGGCCGATTGGGTGACATGCCGTTCTTCCGCCGCCTTGGAAAAATTCAGCGTCTGGGCCAGTGCCAGGAAATCTTCAAGCCATTTGACTTCCACCACGAGCTCCAATGGAAAACCGACCGCGCTTCTCCCTTGGTCTGATTGGTGGAAAAACGCAATCAGCCTGCGCGGCTATACTCGATCATTCTCGCCCGTGAAAGGACGAGTTCGAGCCGGTTTTCGGATAGGAGACGGAGGCAGACGCGCTTCGTCCAGGGGCCGTCCTTCAGGGTGAACAGGAAACGGCCATTGCCGAGAGCCTTGAGCGGCATGCGATGACGAACCGGGCCGACGCCCATCACCACGGCATCGCCAGCGATCTCGAAACAAGCGCCTTCGTCAGAGAGCCAGCGACCGGCAAGCGACGCCGGTATGCCGGTATCGACGGCCGGCAGCAGGCGGCGCGCGGGATGACCGATCTCGCCGACGACCGCTGGGCCATCCATCTTCAGGCGCATCGGCGAGGAGGCGGAAAAGGACGAAACGAATTCGCCGTCGTCCTCGTAAACGGTCTCATCGGCATCGAGCCAGGTGACGGTGGAACCTTTGACCTCGATCCAGAAGGGACCGGTCTCGGTCACATAGAGACCGTCCGTCAGCGCCGCCGAGGGGACGGGCGGGGCAAGGCCGAGCAGAGCAGCCATGGCCTCCTGGGCAATCTTGTTGCCATTGGTGTCTTCGCGGTTGGAGGCGATGACGAAACCGCTTTTGCTTTGACGATCGAGCAGGAAATAGCTCTTGTAGCCGGGATGAGAACCGCCATGGCCGGTAAACCCGTGACCGCCGAGGAGTGTGCGGCGCAGGCCGAGACCGTAGCCGCTTTCGCGGCCGTCGGAGAGGGCACGCGGCGCGGCCAGTTGGTCGAGTACGCCGGCGAGCGAGCCTTCACCGGCGAGCAGGGCGCGCAGCCAGTTGGCAAGGCTCGTCGCACTTCCGGTCATGCTGCCCGAGGCGGAGATATGGAGGCCGGCGGCGGAGAGCTGCCATTTTTCGCCGTCATGCCAGTAACCCGGCACAAGGCCGGCAACGGCATCGTTCCAGAGATCCGGCGCGTCCAGCACGGCATCGGTTTTCGCGCCGGCGGAGCGGATGAAATCGCTGAAGAACAGGCCCTTGCGCTCGAGCGCTGTTTCGACCAGCCGATAACCGGTGTTGGAATAGGAGATTTCGGTACCGGCTTCGTAGTTCAGCCGCGTCTGACGGGCCAGGAACTCCATCAGCGGCCCGGCCTTCGTTTCGGTGTAGACCGACAGGCCGAGCAGCGAGAGGCATTCGCGCGTATCGGGCAGGCCGCCGCTCATGTCGAGCGCCCGGCCAACGATGACGCTCGCGAGCGGTTCCTGAAGCTCCGGCAGATGCAGGCCGAGCCTATCGTCGAGCGAGATCGCGTCCGGATGCGACAGGACCATGGTGCAGAAGGCATGTTTGGTGACGGAGGCGTAACGCACGACCGTATCGGCGGTGAAGGGGGCCATGGTCGAAAGGTTTTCGACGCCGCCGACCTCGGCGAAACGGATGCCGTTTTCGTCGAACCCGATCACCGCACCACCGGGCTGGTCGGCGTCCCAGCTGGCAGCGAACTTCCCGGCGGCTGCCCGCGCCGCTTCCCAATTGGCCGTGATCGACATGTAGTTCTCCAATAACCCCCGAAAACCGGACCCTGGTCCGCCAGAACCTAGAAGGTCAGACCGGTTCTTCGAGTTCGACGCTCAGGTTGCGCAGTTCGCGCGTGTGCGGGTGCTGCACATTTCCGAGCCGCAGATCTTCGACCGTCACCTGCTCCACCATGTGGCCGTCGATCATCACGCCGACACGCGAGCAGAGATGCGATATGACGCTGAGATTGTGGCTGACCATCACATAGGTAAGGTTCTGCTCGACCCTGAGATCGGCCAGAAGATTGAGGATCTCCGCCTGCACGGAAACGTCGAGCGCGCTGGTCGGCTCGTCCAGCAGCAGCACCTGCGGCTCGGCGATCAAGGCGCGGGCGATCGCCACGCGCTGGCGCTGCCCGCCGGAGAGCTGATGCGGAAAGCGGAAGCGCGCCGATTGCGGCAGCGCCACCGCCGACAGCACCCTGGCGATGCGGGCGTCGATATCGTTCATGCCATGCACGAGCGGAAGTTCCGACAGGATACGGTCGATGGTCTGGCGCGGATGCAGCGAACCGTAGGGGTCCTGGAACACCATCTGAACCTTGCGGAAGAAGGCCGGCGGGCGCTTCAGCGGCGCGTCCTCACCGGAAAAGGCGATGCGGCCGGACCAGTCGTTGTTGAGGCCGGCCATGGCGCGCAGTACGGTGGATTTGCCCGAGCCGCTTTCGCCGACGATGCCGAAGCTCGCGCCATGGGCCACCTTGAAAGAGACGCCCTTGACGACTTCCTTGTCACCGAAGCTGATGCGCAGATTGTCGGTCTCGATGGTCATTTCAGCCACTCCGGATCACGGGTCAGCACGGGCAGGCGCTCCTTGGGATGGATCAGCGAAGGCATGCAGTTCAACAGCCCGCGCGTATAGGGATGCTGTGCGGAAAGGAGCTCGGACGCCTTCAGCTCTTCCATCACGCGCCCGGCATACATGACGGCGACGCGATCGCAGAAATGCGAGACGAGCGGCAGATCGTGGCTGATGAGCAGCAGGCCCATGCCGCGCTCCGACACCAGTTCCTCGATCAGCCGCAGGATCTCGGCCTGAACGGTCGCATCGAGCGCACTGGTGGGTTCGTCCGCGATCAGCAATTCCGGGTCCGGCGCCAGCATCATGGCGATCATGACGCGCTGTCCCATGCCGCCGGAAACTTCGTGCGGATAGGAGCCTGCGACCTTTTTCGGATCTCGGATCTTCACCTGTTCGAGAAGCGTAATCGCTGCTTCCAAAGCCTGTCGCTTGCTGCCGCCCTTGTGGGTGCGCCAGGCTTCCGCCACCTGGCTGCCGATGGTCTTCACCGGGTTCAGCGAATATTTCGGGTCCTGCAGGATGAAGCCCGCCCGCTTACCGCGGATCTGGCGCATCTCTCTTTCGCTGGCGGACATGATGTCGATGCCGTCGAAGGCCAATCTGTCGGCTTCGATGCGCGTCTGCTTGGGCAGAAGTTTCATCAGCGCGCGGGCGGTGAGGCTCTTGCCTGAGCCGCTTTCGCCGACGATGCCAAGCTTTTCGGTACCGAGCTTCAGCGACACGCCCTTGACGGCGGTCGCGAAGCCGGTGCGGCTCTGGAAGCCGATATGGAGATTTTGGATTTCGACCAGCATCGGCTCAGTTCCCCTTCGGATCGAGGACGTCGCGCAGTGCGTCGCCGAGGAAGTTGAAGGCAAGCGAGACGAGCAGGATAGCGATGGCCGGGATCATCGGCACCCACCATTGTTCGAAGATGAAGCGCTTGGCGGTAGCGATCATCGCACCCCATTCCGGCGATGGCGGCTGCGCGCCCATGCCGAGAAAGCCGAGCGAGGCGGCGGTAATGATGATCGAGCTCATGTCGAGCGTGACGCGGACGATCAGGCTCGGCGTGCAGAGCGGCGCGATATGGCGGAAGATGATCCGCCAGGACGAAGCGCCTGTCAGCCGATATGCGGCGATGAAATCGCTGCCTCGCACGGTCAGCGTTTCGGCGCGCGCCATGCGGGCATAAGGCGGCCATGCGGTGAGCGCGATGGCGAGAACCGCGCTTTCGACGCCCGGCTTCAGCGCCGCGACGAAGGCGAGTGCCAGAACGAGGCGGGGGAAGGCCAGAAAGATATCGGTGATGCGCATCAGGATCGTATCGACGATACCGCCGAAATAGCCGGCGATGCAGCCAATGGCGAGCCCTATCGGTGCGACGAGGACGACAACGGCGATGACCATACCGAGCGTGACGCGGGCGCCGTAGAGGATGCGGGTATAGACATCGCGGCCCAGCTCGTCGGTGCCCAGCCAATGCGCGGCGCTTGGTGCTGCCAGCCGGTTGCCCAGTTCTTGCGTTGCAGGATTGTGGGTGGCGAGCAGCGGCGCGAGGATCGCCATCAGCACGAAGATCGCGATGATCGTCAGCCCGATCATGCCGAGCGGGTTGCCCTTGAAGTTCAGCCAGGCGCGGTAACGGTTGCCCCATGCGGCCTGACGGCGCGAGGAGGGCGTTTCGCTGAGCGCCCAGTTACGGAAAGCGGAAGTCATTATTGCACCCTCGGATCGAGCAGACGGTACAGAATGTCCGCGAGTAGGTTGAGCCCGACATAGATCAGGCCGACGAGAAGCGTCGAACCGATGACCGGGTTCATGTCGGCGTTCATCAGCGAGGTCGTCAGATACTGGCCGATGCCCGGCCAGGAGAAGACGGTCTCGGTGACGACCGCGCCTTCGAGCAGACCGGCATAGGTCAGCGCCAGAACCGTGATGAGCTGTACGGCGACGGTCGGGAAGGCATGGCTCCAGACGACCTTGAGGCCGGAAAGCCCCTTGGCGCGGGCAGTGATGACATATTCGCCCTTCAGTGCATCGATCATGAAGGCGCGTGTCATGCGGGCGATATAGGCCATGGAAAAATAGGCGAGGATGATAACCGGCTGGGCCATATGCGCCAGCGCATCCCGGAAGGCGTCGAGATCGCCCGCAAGCAGCGTATCGACCGACATGAGGCCGGTGACCGTCGGGATCATGCCGTCATAGATGATGTCCTGACGGCCCGGCCCAGGCGCGATGCCGAGCGCCGAATAGAAGATCAGGAGCGAGATCATCGACAACATGAAGACCGGCACGGAATGGCCGGCGAGGCAGAGCACGCGGATCGCCTGGTCGGTGAACGAACCTTGGCGGACGGCGGCCCAGACACCGAGCGGAATGCCGACAAGGGTGGCCAGCAGCAGGGCTGCGGTGGCCAGTTCGAACGTGGCCGGGAAGAAGCGCGCGATATCGGTCGCCACCGGGTTCTTGGTGAGAACCGACATGCCGAAATCGCCGTGCAGAAGCTGGCTCAGATAATGCAGGAACTGCACCGGAATGGGCTGATCGAGCCCCATTTCGGCTCGTACACGCTGGATGACATCCTCAGGCGCATTGTCGCCGACGGCGGCGATAACCGGATCGACCGGCATGACGCGGCCGATGAGGAAGGTGAGGACCGTGAGGCCGAACAGCGTCAGGATGACGCTGCTCAGCATTGCGGAAAAGGACTTAAGCCGGTTCTTCAAGCCTTTTTGGTCTCCAGGTAGTTATTGCCTTCGGACAAGACGCCCAGACGGAACCCTTCCACGCCAACCCGGCAAGCCGCGGTCCTGGTGGTCTGGAACATGACGGCGAACGGGCTGTTTTCCATGAAGTCGCGCTGCAGGGCCTCGTAAAGCGCGATGCGCTTGGCCGGGTCCTTCTCGTCGCGGGCGGCTTCCGCCTTGGCGGCGAGAGCGTCGTCCTTGAACGAGGAGCGCCATGCGAAAGGCTTGTTCTTGGCGTTTTCCGAATTGTCCTTGTTGATGCAGAAGACTTCGGCGTTCGAATTCGGGTCGAAATAGTCCGTGCCCCAGGCGGACAGCGCCATCTCATGCTGGCGGCCGCGCATCTTGGTCAGGACCTGACGGTTCTCTGCCGATTGCAGCTTCACCCGGATGCCGATTTCGCCGAGGTTTGCCTGGATCGCCTGGGCGAGATCCGGGTAGGGTTGGGCGGCATAATGATCGAGGGTGATTTCAAAACCGTCCTTCAGGCCGGCTTCCGCCATCAGCGCCTTGGCCTTTTCGACATCCCGCTTATAGGGCAGATCCTTCACCGTACCGGGGAAGCCCAAAGGCTCCATGCTCTGGTGCACGACGTGGCTGAGCGGAATGATGTTCTTCTGGATACCTTCGTAATCGAGCGCCCATTTCACGGCCTTCCAGACCTGCGGCTTCGCGAGGTTCGGGTTGGACTGGTTAAGCGAGATCAGCACCAGCGAAGCGATCTGCTTCCGGATGAGGGTGATGTCCTTGTCGTTCTGCGCTGCCTTCAACTGTTCGGACGTCAGGTCGCGGGCGATATCGACATCGCCCTTCTGCAGCATGAGAAGCTGGGAAGACGGATCGACCACATGCCGGACGATGACGCGTTTCAGGTTGCCCTTGTAAGGGCCATGCGGGTTAAGCTGCAGGGAGATGCTTTCTGACGCCTTCCAGGCCTGCAGCATGAATGGGCCGGAACCGGCGCTGTTCTTCTGCAGCCAGGCATTGCCGAGGTCGTTGTTGACGGCGTTCGCCATGACGACCTTCTTCTCGACGATCGCGCCGATATTCGCCGAGAGGCAGAACAGCAGGAAGGAGATCGAGGTCGGCTTTTCGGTCGTCAGCGTGACGGTCTTGGCGTCCTTGGCGACGATACGGGCCTCGACGTTATCGGCCGTGAAGCCGAATTGGTTGATGATGAAAGCCGGGCTCTTGTTCATCTTGATGGCGCGCTGCAGCGAGAACGCAACGTCCTCGGCCGTAACATCCGCGCCGGACGAAAACTTCTGGTCGGAGAGCTTGAAGGTGAAGACCTTGCTCTCGGCATCTGCTTCCCACGAAGCGGCGACAACGGGGACGACTTGATCCGGATTGTCGTTATTGGCGCGCACCAGCTTCTGGTACATGTTGCTGATCATTTCGCCACCGACGGCCTCAAAACCCTCATGCGGGTCGAGGCTGGTCATGTTGTCGAGTTGCTGGGCAACGACCAGGATATCCTTCGGCGTGGCCGCGAATGCGGTGTCTGCCAGTTCGAGATAGGACAGGAAGGGCAGGGCAGCGCCGCCGATCAGAAAGTTACGTCTGGATACCATTATTCTATTCCCCTTGAATGGCCGGGCCTCCGGAAATGCCGGAGGCCGGTTAAGATTTTGCCGAAAAATGATGCAAGCCTCATATCAGGCGCCATTTCAGGCGACCAATTCCGTTTTTCGAATGGGTTATGCGCGGTTTGCATTTGCGGCCGCCGCGCCGGCTACGTACGGATAATCAAAAGTCCCATGCTTTGGCAGGATATTTCAGGAAATGCTCAACGATTTGCTCCCGGTCTTCGATGGCCATAACGATGTTCTGCTGCGCCTCAGGCGCGCCGGTGGTGAAGATCCGGTGAAGCGGTTTCTCGAAGGTGAAGAGGCGGGGCATATCGACCTGCCACGCGCGAGGGCCGGTGGTCTCGCAGGCGGTCTTTGCGCTATTTATGTCCCGTTGCCAAGCATGACCAAGGATGCCAATGGCGATTTCCCGACGCCGGCTCAGCCGGATGCCTTGAATGAAACGCTCGCAATGGCGCGGCTGCTGTTCGATATCGAAGCACGTTCGCAAGGCGCAGTGACAGTCTGTCGCAACGCCGCCGATATCCGCCGCTCGATCGAATCCGGTAGTTTCGCAGCCGTCCTTCATATCGAGGGAGCCGAAGCTGTCGCAGCCAATCTCGATGCGCTGCATGTTCTCCACCAGGCCGGCCTTCGTACGCTCGGCCCGGTATGGAGCCGCCCGAACGTATTCGCTTACGGCGTTCCCTTCCGCTACCCGTCTTCGCCGGATATCGGCGCGGGCCTCAGCGATGCGGGCCGCGACCTCATCCGGGCTTGCAACGAGCTGAAGATCATGGTCGACCTGTCGCACATGAACGAAACCGGTTTCTGGGAGATCGCGAAAATCTCCAAGGCGCCGCTCGTTGCTTCCCATTCGAACGTGCACGCGCTCTGCCAGCACAGCCGCAACCTGACCGACCGCCAGCTCGACGCCATCAGGGACACGGGCGGCCTGGCCGGCATTAATTTCGGCGTCCTCTTCCTGCGCGATGACGGTATCAAGGACCCGAATACCAGCCTGGACCTCATCGTCCGCCACGTCGCCTATATCGCCGAACGCATCGGCATCGAGCATGTGGCGCTCGGCTCGGACTTCGACGGTACGACTATTCCGGCCGAGATGAAGGATGCGGCTGGCCTGCCGCGTCTCGTCGAAGCACTTCGCCGCCACGGTTTCAATGATGCGGAGCTAAAAAAGATCGCCCATGAGAACTGGGTCTCCGTATTGCAACGCAGCTGGGCGGCCTGATCGCGCACGCCAAGTCCAAGTCCCGCCACGGCCCTCCAGATGCATGCGGCGCATGCACGACGCCCGCGACAGGCGAGCAATTCGTCTGTCGCGGGTATAGATGTGAATTGTTTGACCAGCGACGTCTTACTTGGCGCGTGACCAGTTCGCGATATCCCAGAGCTCACTATCCCATGGGTTCATTGTATTGCCTTGCAGGGACATCACCGCACCCGACACGTTGCCGCGATGAACGAGAGGAATGACGGTGTAGGATTGAACCAGCATGTCGTTCATCTTGCGCGCAAGCTCGCCGCGTCCTTCGATCGTACCGGTCTGGCGGAAGGTCTTGGCGAGCGCATCATAATCCGGCGAGCAGTAGCGCGGCATGTTGCTGCCCTGCCACTGCGTCTTCGGCGAAGGAACAGCGGCGCACGTCCACTTGCTCAAATAGGATTCCTGGTCGATCCCTTTCGAATTGTCGGTGTACATCTCGATATCGGCGTAGAATTTCTGACGAGTGTCGGGATTGCCGGCGTCACCACCGAAGAAGACCGAACCGCTGACGTTACGCAGATCGACGTCCACGCCGATCGCCTTCCAGCTCTGCTTCAACATCGCCTGGGTATCCTGACGGACACCGCTGGTCGAGGTCAGGAACGACAGCTTGAGCTTCAGTCCGCCCTTCTCGCGGATGCCGCCGGCGCCTGGCTTCCAGCCGGCCTCGTCCAGCAGCGCTTTTGCCTGCTCGACATTCGGTGTCAGGCAACTGTCATTCGCTTTCGAGACAAATTGAGACGGCGCCGGGACCACGTTGCAGCTCGGCTCACCCTGGTCGGCATATAGGACCTCGGAAATCTCGGCGCGGTCGATTGCCAGCGACAGTGCTTTCCGGACGCGAATATCGCTCAGGAATTTATTCGGGCCGCCTTCGACCGTCGACCGTTTGTCACCAAGCTCTGCGCTGGGGTCGGTCAGGTTCAGGAAGAGATATTCCACCATCGAGCCGAATGCGGTCACCGGACGGGCTTTTCCGGACGAGACGAGGTTCTCGAAGACGTCCGGCGACAACTGCAGATTCCATCCGTAGTCCGCTTCGCCTGTATTGAAGACGGCACGTGCGGCCGACATCGCATCCCCGCCGCCCTTGATGGAAATGCTCGAAAAATGCGGCTTGTCGGTATCCCGGAACTTCGGGTTCATGGCGAAGACAGCGACATCGTTCGGCTTGAACTCCTTGACCACATAGGGGCCGGTGCCAATAGGGGCGAAGTTCTGCGCCGTGCAGGACGCAATCTTCTCGCCCACGCAATCCTTGAACTGCTTTTCCTGCAGGATTGGTGTGGTTGAGCTGACAAAGGTGATGTAAGGGTAAGGCGTCGATTGCGCGAAGTTGATCTCGACCGTCAGATCGTCCTTGGCGACGACGGACTTGACGCCGTCAAAAGTATTCGATGCCGCGCAGCCTGCGCCGGGCGCCGTGCAATATTTCCAGGTGAAGACCGCATCCTTCGCTGTCAGGTCGCTTCCGTCGGACCATTTGACGCCCGGGCGCAATTTCCAGGTGATTGTCGTCATGTCCGACGAGATGCCGCCATTCTCTTTTGTGGGAATTTCGGCGGAAAGCAGCGGGATCAAATTGCCCTTGGGGTCGAAACGGGCGAGCGGCTCGACGACCAGTGCTGCGGCATCGACGTCCTTACCTATGCCCGACAAGTACGGGTTCAGGGTGGACGCTGCTTGCCAGTACAAAATCTTCAAGTTTCCGTCCGTGCCAGGTGCAGCTTGCGCGCGGAGCGGTAGCACGGCGGCTGCGACTGCAGCGAGGAATATGGCCTTATTCATCTTACGAGTCTCCTGTTGCTTGGCACTGCTGGTTGCGGGACAGAACGCCGTAGACGGGCGGTTGACGTTTGTACCGTATTGTGCAAAATCATCCCGTAGAGTCAATATGTAATAAAGAATACAAATGATGTCGACTTCCCCACTTTTCGAGAGAATTCGCAAGGGAGCCCGTTCGACAGCTGAACGGAAGGTCGCCTCAGTACTTCTTGAGGGGTATCCGACACGCGCGCTCTCAACGGTGGAAGCGCTGGCGAAGCAGGCTTCGGTAAGCGCGCCAACCGTGCTGCGTTTTGTTGCCAAGATCGGCTATCCGCGTTTTGCCGACTTTCAGGCTGCTGCCATTGCCGATGTGGAGCGTCAGCTCGGCTCGCCGCTCAACAATATCCGTTCCGCGGTGCAAGCAGAAAAGCCGGACCACATCTATCAGCAGACCTTGCTCTTGCAGGCCGAAGCGCTGCAAACCGCCGCGGCCCAGGCGATGCCGGTAGAATTCGACGTGATCGTCGATCTGCTGGTCAATCCGAAGATAACCATCAAGCTTCTGGGTGGTCGCTACAGCCAGAATCTCGCGCAGAGACTGGCATTGCAGCTCGGGCAGTTGCGTCCTTCCGTCTTCTTTGCGCCGCTGACGCTGGGTTTCACCTATGACGCCCTTGTGGATGCCGGGCCGCAAGACTGTTTCGTGATCTTTGATTACCGCCGTTATCAGGCCGAGCTGTTGAATTTTGCGCGGGGTGCAAAACGTAGCGGCGCGAGGATCTGCCTGTTCACCGATACCTGGCGCTCGCCGATAGCGGAATATTCCGACGCGGTCCTGACATCGCCCGATAGCTCGACATCTCCCTTCGGATCTCGCGTGGTCCCCACGGCACAGATCGAGGCAATCGTTGCCGCGGTCAGCCTGCGTACACATGATCGCAGTCGCGAGCGGCTGGCCCGCATCGAAGAGTTGCGAAAGCTCGATGATGACGCTCCGTCATCGGGTAAGGATGAAGCCGAATGAATGCCAATCCACCGATCGTCCTGAACCGGCAGGGACGCCTGCCGGGCGTGATTGCCGTCGATCATGCCGGTCGATCCATTCCCGAGGCGCTTGGTGATCTGGGACTGAGCGCACATTGGCGGGACACCCATCACTTCTGTGATCTGGGTGCGGCCGAACTTGCTCATGCACTGGCGGAGCGCATCGACGTACCGATCGTGCTTTGCGACGTAAGCCGGCTGGTGATCGATGTAAACCGCTGGCTCGAAGATCCGAGATCTGTGGTGCCGGAGGTGGAGGGGACATCCATTCCGGCAAATATCGAAATGGACGATGCTGCCCTTATTGCGCGCCAGGAGGCTGTGTTCTGGCCCTATCAATGTTGCCTCGGAGAAATCTGGATGGAACAAAAGGCCAGGCATCCGAAGCCCTTCTTCTTCTCGTTACACAGTTGCACACGGGTTTTCGATGGTTTCCGACGTCCCTGGGATGGCGGGACCATCTGGCATGATGACGAAACACTGTCGCGCCATCTGGTAAGCCATCTCTCGCGAGAGGATGGTCTGGTGATCGGTGATAACCAGCCCTATTCCGGCCTGGGTGGGGCTTTCACGGTCGATCGGCACACCTACGGTTCCGGGCTGCCTGCCTGCGGTTTCGAGGTGACGAACGACCTGTTGCAGACCGAGGCAGATTTCAACCGCTGGGCAGATCTCCTGTCCGGCGTGTTGTTGGCAGCAATTGATGAAGGGCTGGCCGCATGAAACCGTTCCAATCCGAACCACCCTATGGCTTGACGGCGCCCGCGGCGCCGATAACGCAGGCTTTCAGTGGCGCGCGCACGGTGGATTTCCTGCTGATCGGTGGCGGTTATGGCGGCCTGTTGACCGCGATCGACCTTGCCGAACGCGGCGCCCAGGTCGTGGTGCTGGAAGCGGCCGACATCGGTGCCGGCGGTTCGGGGCGCAATCATGGCCAGTGCATTCCGGTGTTTCGCTACCTCGATCCGGCGGTGCTGCCCGCAAAGGGTGCGGAACTGTTGGCCAATGCAGGAGCGCTGGTCTTCGACCGGATCCGCCAGTACGACATGCAGTGTGAGGCCGTGCAGAAGGGAACGCTGACCGCGGCCTATAACAAGCGTACCCTTGCGACCACGAGGAGCGCACATGCGAAATACAACGGTCTGGGCAAATCCGACCGCTATTACGATGCCGATGAAATCGCGTCACTGACCGGCACCCGCAAATTTTCGGGCGGCTGGGCGCACCGGGAGGGCGGTCACGTCAATCCGTTGGCCTATGTCCGCGAACTGGCTCGTGTCGCTCTTTCGCTTGGCGTCGAAATCTTCACGAAAAGTCCGATGGTGGGCATGACCCGCCAACCCGGCGGCTGGCAGGTCCGGACGCCGGATGGTGAAATCCACGCCAAGGTCGTTGGACTGACGACGGACGCCTATTCAAACGGATCGATACCCGGTTCGCTGACGAAGGGATTTTTCCCGTTGACGAGCTACGCGGTTGCAAGCCGACCGTTGACGGCCGATCAGCGCAGTGCCGTCATGCCCTCGGGAATGAATTTTGGCGATACCCATCACGACCCGATGTTCTTCCGCATCGATGCATCGGGGCGGATCATCACCGGTGGTCTGCGCGAACCCGGACGTGGTACGCGTTTCGACTATACGGCTGCCTTCATGACACGTCGGCTCGGCGCCATCTGGCCGGTGCTCGCCGATCTTCAATGGGATCATATGTGGACGGGTGTGGTCAGCATGGCGCTTGACCAGACCCCGTCGATCCAGAAGCTCGATGACGGGCTCTGGGCCCTGTCGGGTTGGTCAGGGCGGGGCGTGCCGACCTCGGCTGCATTATCGCGCGCCTTTGCGCGAACGCTGGAAGATCCGGCGAAGGGGCTTTCCTATTGGCCGCAGCGGACGCCGCCGCAGGTGATCGCGCGTGGGCTCCTCGGCAGCATGGTGCAGTTGTGCCGCGGTCCATACAACCAGATGCGCGACAAGCTGGAAAGCTGATTGCAAAGGCGGACAACCGGGATTTGGTCCCTTTGTCCGCCGTTTCCCTTCGCGTTCGGCCGCTCTAGCGGCCACGGATCCTCGGATCCATCGCATCCCGCAAACCATCGCCGACATAGTTCACCGAAAGAACGGTCAGCGAGATCGCGATGCCGGGCATGACAACGCGCATCGGGTAGATCTGTATCTGGTCGATTGCGTCGTAGAGCAGGCGCCCCCAGGTCGGGAAGTCCGGCGGAAAGCCAAGGCCAAGGAACGATAGCGAACTTTCGGTGATGATCGCGCTGGCAATACCGAGTGTCGCGGAGACAAGCACCGGCGAGAGCACATTCGGCAGGATATGGCGCTGGATCATCTTGGCGCGCCGGGTGCCGATCGACTGAGCGGCAAGGATGAATTCCCGCTCCTTCAAAGTCAGCACCTCTCCGCGCACTAGGCGCGCGGCGTGCATCCAGCTTGTCAGCCCGATGACGAAGACGATCAGTAGAAACGTGCCGGCTTCCGCTCCGAGCAGTCGGGCCAGCGGTTCCCGAAACAACATGGACGTAACCAGAAGAATAGGCAGCAGGGGCAGGGCCAGAAACAGATCCGTGAGCCGCATCAATATACCGTCGACGGCACGGAAATAACCGGCGCAGACCCCGACCAGTGTCCCGAGCGACAATGACAGGAGCATCGCCACCACTCCCACCGTCAGCGAGACCCGCCCGCCGGCCATCAACCGGGCCAGCATGTCGCGGCCAAGTTGGTCCGTACCAAGCGGATGTGCGAGCGACGGCCCCCTGTTTCGCGCCCGCATGACGATTTCGGTCGGGTCCACATGCCACAGCCAGGGGCCTGCAATGACTGCAACCAGGATGAGGCCCAGGATGAGCATGCCTGCCATTGCGCCGCGATGGCTGCGGAACTGGCGCCAGACATCGAGAGACTGGCTGGAGCGCTTCGTGAATGTCACTTGAGTGGTAACGTCAGTCATAGCGAATTCTCGGGTCCAATATGCCATAGAGGATGTCGGTGATCAGATTGAACAGAACGATCAGTACCGCGAAAATGAACGTCAGCGTCTGCACCATGGGAAGGTCGTTCGCCTGGATCGACGAGATCAGCAATTCGCCGATACCGTTCACCTTGAAGACCTGCTCGGTGATGATCGCGCCCCCGAAAATCTGTGGCACGCCCATGCCGATGACGGTGACGACCGGGATCATCGAGTTGCGCAGCACATGGATCAGCACGACAACCTTCTCGGTCAGGCCCTTCGCGCGCGCCGTACGGACATAGTCCTCGCGCAGGTTGTCGAGGACGGAGGCCCGCATGAAACGACTGATCTGGCTCGCATTGTACAGCGCAAGCACCATCATGGGCAGGACCATCTGGCGCAGCTGAGCCAGGAAGCTCTGCCAGTCTGTGACCTGCAGCGTCGTGTCGTAGAAGGATGGAAACCACGGAAGGGCGACGGAAAACAGCACGATCAGCACGACGCCGGTGAAGAAGGTCGGCACGGAAAATCCGATCATCGAGATAAGCGTGCCGATCTGATCGAACCAGCTGTATTGCCGGTAGGCAGAGATGATGCCGATCGGCAGTGCGATGGCTATGCCGACAATATAGGCGACTCCGACGACCCAGAGCGTCTGCGGCAGCCGCTGTGCGATGATGTCGGCGACCGGTGCGCGCGATTGCCAGGAAACGATCCGCTGGCTGTCGCCGCTCAGATCAAGCCCGAACAGCGCGTCGATGACATGCAGCGGCTCGATCCAGAAAAACTGTTTGAGCCAGAGGGCATAGCGCGTCATCAGAGGATCGCCGAGCCCGAGCGAGAGCCGCATTTTCTCCTTCACCTCGGGCGGGATGGTCAGGGGCAGCTGCGCCATCGGGTCGCCGGGTGCGAGGCCGAGCAGGAGGAAAATGATCAGGCTGATCAGCAGCAGTGTCGGAACGGCGACGACGAGCCGCCTGATTGTATAGTGGAACATTCATCGCGCCTCAGTCTTGCCGAGCCGAAGGGGCGAAAGCCGTCCGGGCCAGTGTGTAGACATTGATAGTGCGGATGGAGATGTGACCGGCTTCAACGTCTCTGCTCTTTCTTCTGGTTCCCGTTTTTGTAAAATAGATTGCAAAAATGCCTTCTGATAGTCAATATGTAAAGAATGGTACTTTTTGAGGGTCGGTGATCGCCGTCTTACAAGATGTCCGGATACGCTGGGTTGCGGCTTGATACGGGCGCGCGGCTGAGTGATCGGATGACCCGACCGGCGACCGGGAGATTTGATGTCCGAAATGTCCAACGCCTTGAGATCGCCCGTGCAAGGCACACCCGAACCGCTTGTCTCGGTCGAAAATCTGCGGGTCGAGTTCGAAAGCGATCGCGGCCGGATCGTCGGTGTGCATGATGTCAGTTTCGATATCATGCCGGGCGAATGTGTCTGCGTCGTCGGCGAGTCCGGCTCGGGGAAATCCGTCTCGGCTCTTTCGCTGATGAGGCTGGTGGAATTCGGTGGCGGCCGCATCGCTTCCGGTCGCTTGCAGTTCCAGCAGGCCAACGGCCAGCGGATCAACCTGGCTGAGGCCGATGCTGCGACCATGCGAACTATACGCGGCAACCAGATCGGCATGGTTTTCCAGGAGCCGATGACCGCTCTCAATCCGGTCTTCACGATCGGGCGGCAACTGGTCGAGGTCATAATGGCCCACCGGCCGCTCGCTTATTCCGCTGCCCGCAACAAGGCACTCGATCTGCTGCGCCAGATGCAGATCAGCGAACCCGAACGGCGCATACAACAATATCCGCACGAGCTGTCCGGTGGCATGCGCCAGCGCATCGTGATTGCAATGGCCATGGCATGCGAGCCACGTCTGCTGATCTGCGACGAGCCGACGACGGCGCTGGACGTGACCATCCAGGCGGAGATCCTGACACTGATCGATCGCCTGAAGCGCGAAACCGGCGCGTCCGTTCTGTTTATCACCCATGACATGTCGGTCGTTGCGCAGATGGCGGACCGGGTGGTGGTCATGTATCGCGGCGAGAAGGTGGAAGAAGGGGCCGTCGAGGAGATCTTCACCGCGGCCACTCATCCCTATACGCGTGCGCTGCTTGCGGCCGTTCCGAGGCTGGGTGAAATGCGTGGGACCACCGAACCGGAGCCGATGCGGGTGCTTGCCGCCACCGGCGCCACCGCCGGCCCTTCGCTGGAGCGCGCGCCGCCGCCGCGTGTCACGGAAGATCCGGCCGTTCTTCTCGAGGTTAGGAACCTGACCACTCGTTTCGCCGTCCGCAAGGGGCTGATGCGCAGGATCACGGCCAATGTCCATGCGGTCGAGGATGTGAGTTTCTCGCTGCATCGGGGCCAGACGCTCAGCATCGTCGGGGAATCCGGCTGCGGAAAATCGACATGCGGCCGGTCGATTCTCAGGCTCGTCCAGCCCACGTCCGGCCAGGTGTGGCTTGACGGTCTCGATGTCCTCGCGCAGTCGAGCCACGACCTTCATGCGACGCGACGCCAGATGCAGATGGTGTTCCAGGATCCCTATGCGAGCCTCAATCCGCAGATGCGGCTGTTCGACCAGGTGGCCGAACCGCTGCGAAACTACCGGCTGCTGTCCGGAAACGCGCTGCACCAGCGCGTCATCGAGCTGTTCGAACGGGTACAGCTACCCTCATCGTTCCTCCACCGTTATGCGCACGAACTTTCCGGTGGGCAGCGCCAGCGTATCGCGATCGCGCGAGCACTGGCGCTCAATCCGAAGCTGATCGTCGCCGATGAGGCGGTTTCGGCGCTCGACGTTTCGGTGCAGGCACAGGTTCTCAACCTTCTGATGGAGCTTCAGAGGGATCTCGGGATCTCGTTCCTGTTCATCAGTCACGACATGTCCGTGGTCGAACGCATCAGCCACCGGGTTGCCGTCATGTATCTGGGGCGGATTGTCGAGATCGGCCCCCGTGCGGCAATTTTCGAAAGGCCGCAGCATCCCTATACGCAGGCCTTGCTTGCGGCCGTGCCTGTCGCCGATCCCACCCGCAGGACCCTGCGCGGCCCGGCGAGCTATCATCCGCTGCATTCGCCGATCCATCCCCAGGATCATGTCGTGCAGCCATCGGTTTACAGGGAGGTGGCCCCCGGACATCTGGTACTGGACACGGACTAGATGCGGCCAACCGAAATCTCAGGCATTACAACAGGACAGGGATAATCATGCTCGATAAACGCAAGTTCTATATCGATGCCCGATGGACTGATCCGGTTGAGGCGAAAAACCTCGAAGTGATCAATCCTTCCACCGAGGAGGCATTTGCCATCATTTCGCTCGGCACCGACAAGGATACGGACTTGGCCGTCGACGCTGCCAAACGCGCCTTCGACGGCTGGTCGAACACCGCGCCGGGCGAGCGCCTGGCGAAAGTCGAGCGCCTGCTGGAAATCTACAAACGCCGGGCCGAGGAAATGGCCCGCACCATTTCACAGGAAATGGGTGCGCCGATCGACATGGCCCTCAGGAGCCAGGTAGGGGCGGGCGCCTGGCACATGACGAATTTCATAACCGCGTTTCGGGATTTCAAGTTCGTCAGGCCGTTAGGCGACCATGCGCCGGACAACCGGATCGTCATGGATCCGATCGGCGTCGTTGGCCTGATCACCCCATGGAACTGGCCGATGAACCAGGTCACTCTCAAGGTGACGCCCGCTTTGCTGGCCGGATGCACCCTGGTGCTCAAGCCGTCGGAGGTTGCGCCGCTGTCGTCGATGCTCTTTGCGGAATTTGCCGACGAGGCCGGCATACCCGCCGGCGTCTTCAATCTTGTCAACGGCGACGGTCCGGGCGTCGGCACGCGGTTGTCGGCACACCCCGACATCGAGATGATAAGCTTCACCGGTTCCACACGGGCAGGCAAGGCGATCTCGAAGGTCGCCGCGGAAACATTGAAGCGTGTTGCACTTGAGCTTGGCGGCAAGGGCGCCAACATCATCTTCGAAGATGCCGATGGTGATGCGGTCCGGCGCGGTGCCGCTCATTGCTTCAACAATACGGGCCAGAGCTGCAATGCGCCGACACGCATGCTGGTTCAGCGCTCCATCTACGATGACGCAGTCGAAACAGCGAAGTCGGTGGCGGAGGCCCTTGCCATCGATGTGGCTGACAAACATGGGGCGCATATCGGCCCTCTGGTCTCCGATACCCAGTATTCCAGAGTTCAGGACCTGATCGGAAAGGGGATCGAGGAGGGCGCACGTCTCGTCGCCGGCGGCCCCGGCCGTCCTTCCGGGCTGAACCGTGGTTATTTCGTGCGCCCCACCATCTTCGCTGACGTCGACAACAACATGACGATCGCGCGCGAAGAGGTATTCGGGCCGGTCCTGTCGATCATTCCCTTCGATACGGAAGAAGAGGCGATCACGATAGCCAACGACACGCCATACGGCCTGAGCAACTACGTACAGACACAGGACGGTGAGCGGCGAAACCGCGTGGCGCGCAAGCTCAAGTCGGGCATGGTCGAGATGAACGGCGTGTCGCGCGCCGCCGGTGCACCGTTCGGAGGCGTAAAGGCTTCGGGCCGGGCGCGAGAAGGCGGCGTCTGGGGCATCGAGGAATTCCTTGAACCCAAAGCGGTCTCGGGCTGGAGCGAAGAAAGCGCAATATCAGAGTGAGAAATTGCTCGCTTGGTTATTGAGCGCTGATGGCGTTTATGGCCGTTTTTCCACGGTTGGAGACAACCGCCTGCCGCCCGATCACATCCCTTCAAGGCGAAGGGATGATTTCCGCGCCGCCAGCTTTGGAATTTGCCGCTCGACCAATAGCAGGAATCGTTGATTGCGAGCCCCCGCACTGCGCTGCGGTACTCCATAAACGCCGAAGCTACGATCCGGTGCGATGCGTTTCAAAAAATACCCACCGGACTTAAATCTGCTTGTGCCCAATGTAAGGTAATCAGCTTGCTCCGGCGCGTATGACTTGGGTTACGCGCTCCGCCCTGCGAAATCTCCCTTGGAATCACGTCAGTCGGAATTGTGATGCGGCGGGATGCGCCATCAGCGCCTCCCGGAACGCCACCAGCTTGTGATGCTGCGCCGAAGCCTCAATCGCTCGTCGGTTCCCGCTCCAGTCCACTTATTAGGCGCTGTTAGTGCTCCTCCGCGTCGAGACCTGTGTTCGGGCATGGAACATTTTGCGTCGGTGACAGCCCGTCGCCGTCCCTGAACTTCGGTCACGACGATGGCTCTGGGACCGGGTGGAGTTGATCAAGCTGTTGATAGACCAAGAAGCGTGTCGGCATTTCCGTGGGCGATGCGCGCCCTGTCCGCGGGGGAAACAGGCAGGCTTTTGAGAAACGCTACGCCGGCGCTATTCGTGGCGTAAGGATAGTCGACCGAGAACAGGATGCGATCTGTGCCAAACGCGGTCAGCGCGGCGAGAAATGCGGACGTGTCGAAGAAGCCACTGGTCGTGATCCAAACTTGATCCAGAATAGTTTGCGATACGGTCCGCTGCCGTCCCGCTTCTGCTCCCGTCCCGAAGGTCTCATCAACGCGTTTGAGCAGCATTGGGAGCAACTCACCCAAGTGACCGATGATGAGCTTCAGGCCCGGGTTCCGATCGAGCGTGCCGGACAGAACGAGGCGAAGAATGTGAATCGCCGTTTCAGAATGCCAGCCGAAGCCGGCGTTGGACAGCAGATACGATGAAATCTCGCCCGGCAGTCCGCTATAATAAGCATCCCGCACTGCACGTGGCGGCGGTCCGGGATGAATATAAAGCGGGGACCCGAGCGCCTCGGCACGCGCCAGGATAGGAGCGAACCGCGGGTCGTCCAGGAACAGTCCATCCGTGGTGCCATTGATGGAGGCCCCGCGAAAACCGAGCTTTTTCACGCACCGCTCCAGTTCGTCTGCCGCCGCCGCAGGCTCTTTCATGGGCAAGTGGGCGAATGCCGCGAAACGATCGGGATGTCTTTCGACCGCAACAGCAAGTCGATCATTATAATCACGCGCAAAGCCGATGCCTTCTTCTCCAGCCAGCAATTCGGCGCCCGGACCTATGACCGACAGCACTTGCAGGGTGAGTTCAGCCTGGTTCATCGCATCGATGCGCCCCTGCTGTATATCGCCTAGCGCCTCGTTGAGAGGTCCCGGACCCCAATGACCGCTCGATGGCACCCAGCCGGCTTCTACGGCAACCGAACCCGGAATTCTTTGGGTCATTTCAGGGAGCATGACATGCTCCTCTAATGCAATGATACGCATGATCTCGTTTTCTCCATTCGGCGGCGGGAAAAGTCTAAAGTACGCCGCCATCATTGTTAGTATCGCGTCCATTAATGGCGTGATACGCTTTGAAATGACTATCGATATCGAAAATCTGCCAATCGCACCCGTTCGGGCCCCGACGGCAGCCGCGTGGGACGTCGAGTTCGCGACACCCGCGATGGCGTTACTTGTCGGGTACGACGAGAACTGGGTTGAGCTGCCGCTGCACGAGCACGCGAGCGGGCAACTCATCATCGCGCTGAGCGGCGCGGTAATGTGCCATGTTCCCGGCTCGATATGGATCGTTCCAACCGGGTGCGCCGTGTGGATTCCAGCCGGCCTTCGGCACCGCAGTCCGGCATCGCTGCACTCGCGCATAGGCATCCTGTTCGTTAAACAGGATGCCGCCTGCCTACCCCCTCATTGTTGCACTCTCGAGATCACCCCATTGGTGAGGGAGATAGTGCTGCGCCTCGTTGGCACGACCGTAGGGAGCGACGCCGACGAGCACGAGCTCCGCCTGATGAAGGTACTGTTGAAGGAACTGGAGGGAATGCCGACAGGTGGTTTGAGGCTTCCGGTTTCGTCCCATCCGAAGATGGTGGCGATCCAGGAGGCGCTGATGGCGCATCCGGGCGACCGCACGACGCTTGCCGAATGGTCAGGTCGGATCGCCACCAGCGAGCGCACCCTGGCCCGCTTGGTCTTCAGGGAAACGGGAATGACGTTCGGTCGATGGCGGCAGCAGCTGCATTTGCTTGTTGCCTTGTCCAAGCTGTCCGACGGAGTGCCAGTACAGCAAGTCGCCGAAGTCCTTGGCTACGAGTCGGCGACCTCCTTTATAACAATGTTCCGTAAGGCGTTGGGAACAACGCCGTCGCGATACTTCGACCGCACAGTTACCGATCCGCGAAGGCTTAGAAGGAAAAGTCAGCAAGCCGAATAGTTCGGTAAGTCGCTCAAAAGTTTGTCTCTCTGTTATCGATGCCCCTTGCTGCAAGGGCGTCTACAAGGCGATTTCCTACACTGAGAGGCGAGTGGCGGCGTCGCGATCAATGACCTTGAGAAGGATTGAGGACCAGTTCACTTCAAATCGGCGTCTGTCTCTACTTAAATTGAGGCCTCCATCTTGCTCGATTCAGAGATTTCCGCCGCTGGCATTCCCGGTGCTGCTGTTTCCCTTGATCGGACCACCCAATGTGGCCTTGAACCACTCGACCACCCGGTCGATGATCGGCGGCTGATACCAGGTGAGATCGCCATGACCTGCGCCCTCGACAAGAACGTACTCAACCTTGTCGCCCTTCTTCTTCAGGGCCTCAAAGAGCTGCACGCTCTGGAGGGGCGAAACGAGCGTGTCGGCGCTTCCATGCATGATGAGGAACGGCGGCTTGCTGCCTTCGACATGGCCCATGGGACTTGCCTGTAAGGCCTTCTCGGGGTCGCTACCGATCGATGCACCGGGGAAATCCCCAAACGCCGTGCCGTTCACCAGCAGCGCCTCGGTCACCGCCGGTGATTGATGCACCTTTGCGATATCATCCGGAAAGCCGTCGCCAATTTCCAGAAGGTTCGAGATCCCGTACATCGTCACGGCCGCCTGGACGTCGGAGGATTTGTCAAGAAACTGCCCCTTGTCGAAGCTCTTCTCGCCATTCGTCATGCCCATCATCTGCGACAGATATCCGCCGGCGGAATCCCCGAGCACGCCGATGCGGGCAGGATCGATACCGTATTCGTCCGCATGTTTGCGCAGATAGCGGATCGCAGCCTTACCGTCCTCGACGAGAGCTGGATACTTGTTCGGAACCGTGCGGTATTGCGCAGCCGCGACCACGAAGCCCGCCTTGGCGAGCGGCATGCGTAGGTCTATGAACTTCTCATGATCCGCCGAGATAAAGCCGCCGCCCGGAAAATAGACAATCGCCGGTTTCAGATCTTTGGTCCGCGGCACGAGCAGCGACATTTCAAGCTGGGTGACGGCTCGAACCTGCTTGATTTGCGTAAAAACCACGCCGCTGATCTCATCGATCTGGCCTTGTGTTTTTTCGACGCGGACAACCTGCGCACCCTCTGCGTAGCCCGGAAGCGAGGTTTTATCGTCAGCTTGAACAAGACTGCTGGCCACTGTGGTTGCTCCCCAAAACAAGGTGCCAAGAAGTATCTTCTGCTTCGTCTTCATTTCGATTTTCTCCTACGGATGGGATTAGATCACGCCTTAGACGGTGGTTGGTACATTGCATATCAAGAGCCCGCACGTCCGGCGGCTACGTTACGCTCACGCCGGCTTTCGCTTGGATGCGCTTTCGACGGTCGTCCAGAACTTCTCGGCCAACTCCGTCATCCGCGATCGGGATCGGATCAGCACGATCTTGACCGGCACCATCCACTTCTCGTCGCCGGCGATTGCGAGCTTTCCTTCAGGCTCCAGCTCGGAACTGGCAAGGCTGCTTGGTATCCAGGCAACGCCTTTCCCTTCCAATGCCAACGCTTTCAAGACCATTGCCAGATGGGATGTGAACACACGAGCGAGATGCAGTTCGCTCCCCACGTGGGGCAGATTGGCGGCCAAGATTCGCCCCATTCCTGATTTCTCGTCGAACGAGATATGTGCGACCGGATCCGATGGCGTGCCTGGCAGCTTGTAAATCGGCGCTCCCTTGTCATTCTTCTGCGCAACCGGGAGAAGGACGTCGCTGGCAAGTTCCATGTACTTGAAATCTGCGTCATGCAGACGAATTTCGCTGTTCGGATGGAAGTGGCAGAGCAGAAACTGGGCTCGGCCTTCTGCCATCATCCTCTCGCACTCGTTCATATTATCCGAAAGGAGCCGGATCGGGACGGTCGCCACCGACGAGCCCAGACTTTGGACCCAACCCGGGAAAAAGGTGAAGGACAATGCATGCGTCGCCGCAAACGTTAGGGTGGCGGTCGCCGCCCGTTCCTGGCTCAAGTCCTGAACGGCCCGTTCGATCCTTTGAAGAATATCGTTTGCGGCATCGAGCATGATTTCGCCGGCGGGCGTAATCCTGATGCGGTGTGTCGAACGGTCGACCAGAACCGATCCGCTCCAATCTTCAAAAGCCTTTATCCGTCGACCAAAAGCGGGCTGGGTGATGTTGCGCAGCTCCGCTGCCCTCGAGAAATTGAGGGTGTCGGCGAGTGCTCGCAAGTCCAAAAGCCAGGCAGTATCCATCTCATCCTCTCACTTCCGGCACCAATTGAAGCCGAAACGGCATTGGACCGTCAATCGCTTGTTCGCGAATGTTGCGTTGAGGAGTGCCGTTGTTGGAGACGACGGCAAATGGGAGGAAGAAATGAAGTTACTACCGATCATAGCGGCCTTTACGCTATCAGTCACCTCGGTTTTTGCGGCCGATTACCCAGAGCGCAACATATTCATGGTGGTTCCCTACGCAGCGGGCGGGCCAACCGATACCATTGCCCGGCTGACCGCAGACGCCATGTCGAAGTCTCTCGGCAAGCAGATCGTCGTGGAGAACGTTGCGGGCGCAGGTGGAACGATCGGTGCCCGGCGCGTGGCGGACGCCGACCCCGACGGTTACACCATCCTCGTCCATCATATCGGAATGGCGACCGCACCAGCCCTCTACAGACAGCTACCCTACAAACCGACGGAAGCTTTCGAACCGATCGGCCTCGTCAGCGACGCCGCGATGACGGTGATTGCGCGCAATGAGTTCCCGGCTTCGACGTTTCAGGAACTCGTCGCCTACATCAAGCAGAACGGTAACAAGGTAACCTATGCCCATGCCGGGATCGGAGCCGCGTCCCACCTCTGCGGCACGTTGTTCATGTCAACGATCGGAACCCAGATGACGACCGTTCCGTACAAGGGAAACGGCCCGATCATGACGGATTTGCTCGGCGGCCAGATCGATATGACCTGTGACCAGGCGACGAACACGGTCGGTCCGATCACGCAGAAGCAGGTGAAGGCATATGCGATCACCAGTGATGCACGGGCTGCCACGCTGCCCGACGTGCCGACGACCACCGAGGCCGGATTGCCTGAATTCAAAGTCGGGGTCTGGCATGGCGTCTACGCGCCCAAGGGCACTCCGAAAGAAGTCCTGGACAAGCTGACGACGGCACTCCAGGCCGCAATGGAAGACGCTACCTTGAAAGAACGCTTCGCGCAGATCGCCACCATGCCTGCGACGAAGGAGCAGGCGACCCAGGAGGCGCTTCGTACGAAGCTCGATTCCGAAATCAAGCGGTGGGATCCGATCATCAAGGCTGCCGGTCAGTTCGCAGATTAACGGTGATGGTTCGACTGCGGGGTAAAGCCCGCAGTCGAACGGAGGACTTCCATGGATATCAAGAATGTTGCCGCTTCCGGCACGCTGCTGGCTGTCGGGATCGGGTTCGGCATTTCGTCCGTGTTTACAATGGACGTCGGCTCTGCACTCAGAATGGGCCCGGGCTATTTCCCTCTGATCCTGTCGATCGTCATCACGGTGATCGGCATCGCCATCGGCATAAAGGCCCTCAGGGACACTGAAGGCTTTCACCCGCAGATCGCACCCTTGCGGGCTCTGGCCGCCATCATCATCGCGCCGATCCTGTTCGGCCTGACCGTCCGTGGCCTGGGGTTTGTGCCAGCGGTTGCGCTCACCTCGTTGTCTGCGGCAACAGCGGCGACCGGGCAAAGGCCGCTCGTCGTTCTCGCCATCACGCTCGGCATTACCGTGTTCTGTCTGGGCGTCTTCTATTATGGCCTCGGGCTGCCCGTCCGTCTTATCGGCCCCTGGTTGGGAGTTTAGGCTATGATGGACCTCATCGGAAATCTCGGGCTCGGCCTGAGCGCCGCGCTGACGCCCTACAATATTCTCTTTTGCTTCGTGGGCACGCTGCTCGGAACGCTGGTCGGCGTTCTCCCGGGGATAGGCCCGACGGCAACGATCGCCATGCTCCTGCCGATCACCCTGTCGCTTTCGCCCGAAACATCCCTGATCATGCTTGCCGGCATCTACTACGGCGCACAGTACGGCGGCTCGACGACGGCAATTCTGATCAATCTGCCGGGCGAATCCTCGTCGGCCGTGACGGCCCTGGATGGATACCAGATGGCACGGCAGGGGAGGGCCGGGCCGGCGCTTGCGGCCGCGGCGTTGAGTTCCTTCTTTGCCGGCACCATCGCGACGGTGGTCGTGGCCGCCCTCGCACCGCCCTTGACCTCGATCGCTTTGAAATTCGGCTCGCCCGAATATTTCGGGCTGATGGTGCTGGGTCTTGCCGCTTCCATCGTTCTTGCGCGCGGATCGGTGTTGAAAACGATCGCCATGGTGTCGATGGGCCTCGTCTTCGGACTTGTCGGAACCGACATCAATACCGGAGCGATGCGCTTCACGCTTGGTCGACCGGAACTGGCGGATGGTTTGAATTTTGTGGCCGTCGCCGTCGGGCTCTTCGGAATCGCCGAAATCCTGCGAAACCTGGAGACGACGATCGAGCGAACCGCGGTCATCAGCCGTGTTGCAGGTCTTTGGCCAAGTCGCGCAGATTTCAAGGCTATGATCGGGCCGGCTTGCCGGGGCACATTGCTGGGTTCCGCCTTAGGGGTTCTTCCGGGCGGCGGTGCAATCCTGGCGTCCTTCGCATCCTATGCGCTTGAGAAGAAGATCTCCAAGACGCCAGAGCGCTTTGGTAATGGCGCGATCGAGGGTGTGGCGGGACCGGAGGCCGCCAACAATGCCGGGGCGCAGACCTCGTTCATTCCGATGCTGACCCTTGGCGTGCCGGCCAATCCCGTTATGGCACTCATGATCGGCGCGATGATCATCCAGGGCATCGTGCCCGGCCCGCAGGTCGCGACCGAACAGCCCGTCCTGTTCTGGGGATTGATCGCCTCGATGTGGATCGGCAACCTGCTGCTGGTGATCCTGAACCTACCGTTGATCGGCCTGTGGGTGAAGCTTCTGACGGTTCCCTACACGGTGCTCTTTCCGGCCATCCTCGCCTTCGCCTCCATCGGCGTCTACAGCGTGAACTCCAACACGTTTGATCTCTATGTGATGGCGGCGTTCGGTGTGTTCGGTTACGTATTATCGAAGCTGGATTTTGAGCCGGCGCCGATGCTGCTGGGCTTTGTCCTCGGCCCCCTGCTGGAAGAGCATTTGCGCAGGGCGATGACGATTTCGCACGGCGACGTTTCCGTCTTCTTTACCCGGCCCATCAGCGCAGGACTTCTGACGGTTGCCCTCATCGTGCTGATCGTCGCCTTTCTTCCTAACATCGCGAGACGTCGCAAACAGGTCTTCGTCGAGGAAGACTGATAGAATTGGAGCATGACTTTGGAAAACAGAACCAACCGCATACACAAGATCGCCTCCATCGCCGGTGATGGCATCGGCAAGGAAGTCGTACCAGAGGGCCTCCGCGTTCTTGAAGCGGCATCCAAAAAGTTCGGCTTCGAACTCCAGATCGACACTTTCGACTTTGCCTCCTGCGACTACTACGTGAAGTACGGACAGATGATGCCGGAGGACTGGAAGGCGCAGATCGGCAGCCATGACGCGATCTTCTTCGGTGCGGTTGGCTGGCCGGAGATCGTTCCCGATCATATTTCGCTCTGGGGCTCGCTGATCCAGTTCCGGAGGGAGTTCGACCAGTATGTGAGCCTGCGGCCGGTCCGGCTGATGCCCGGCGTCACCTCGCCCCTGGCCGGGCGAGGACCTGGTGATATCGATTTCTACGTCGTGCGGGAGAACACCGAGGGCGAATATTCATCGGTCGGCGGGCGCATCTTCCCGGGAACCGAGCGGGAAACGGTTCTCCAGGAAACGGTGATGACGCGGATCGGCGTCGATCGGATTCTGAAATTCGCCTTCGACCTCGCCCAGACCCGCCCGCGCAAACGGCTCACCTCTGCGACCAAGTCGAATGGCATCTCCATTTCGATGCCCTATTGGGACGAGCGCGTCGAGGAGATGGCCAAATCCTATCCGGATATCACCTGGGACAAATACCATATCGATATCCTCTGCGCCCATTTCGTGCTGAACCCTGACCGCTTCGATGTGGTGGTGGCGTCCAACCTGTTCGGTGACATCCTCTCTGATCTTGGGCCTGCCTGCACGGGAACGATCGGCATCGCGCCTTCGGGAAATATCAATCCGGAGCGGAAATTTCCCTCCCTGTTCGAACCCGTTCACGGATCAGCGCCGGACATTGCGGGACAGGGCATTGCCAACCCTATCGGACAGATATGGTCGGCAGCGATGATGCTGGACCATCTCGGAGAGTATGAAGCCAGCGCTGCCGTGATGGCTGGCATCGAGACCGTTCTCGCGGACCAAAGGCTGCGGACACGCGACCTGGGCGGAGATGCGGACACCGTCACTTGCGGAAAGGCCGTTGCGGAAACCCTTTGATGACATGCCGTGGCGCTGAATATGCCGGCCGCTCAATGAAGCCGAATTGGCATCGCCGGGTATTCGATTCTATGGAGGCGGATAGAGCGATTCAGCCAAGTACCCTTATCGTCCGCCCAGGTTCTCATTCTATTTCATCAAATTGCGAGAACTGGCAATGCTGAAACGGCACCAATACAAATCGTCAGAGCATTGGAATGCGCGGCCTCGCTCGGCTACCAAGGCATTAGTCCTCTCGTCTGATCGCTGCGAAGGTGCGGCAGAGAGACAACATTCGCTACCTACCTAAAAACTGAACCGGAGATTCAAATGCGTATCGTCGACGTCTGCGAAGTCACTAAGCCCATCGCTTCGCCCATCCGCAATGCCTATATCGACTTCTCGAAGATGACAGCCAGCCTCGTCGCCGTCGTCACCGATGTTGTCAAGGACGGCCGTCGCGTCGTCGGCTATGGCTTCAACTCGAACGGCCGTTATGGCCAGGGCGGCCTGATCCGCGAACGGTTCAAGGACCGCATCCTGCAGGCAGACCCGAACAGCCTGATCAACGACGCCGGCACCAACCTCGATCCGCACAAGATCTGGTCGACTATGATGATGAATGAAAAGCCTGGCGGTCACGGCGAGCGCTCGGTTGCGGTCGGAACGCTCGACATGGCGGTCTGGGATGCGGTCGCCAAGATCGAGGACAAGCCGCTGTTCCGCCATCTCGCCGACATGAAGGGCCGGGAAGCCAATCCGAAGGTTTTCGTCTACGCCGCCGGCGGCTACTACTATCCGGGCAAGGACAACAGCGCGCTCCGCAAGGAGATGCGCGGCTATCTCGACCGCGGCTACAATGTCGTGAAGATGAAGATCGGCGGCGCCTCGATCGACGAGGACCGCGGCCGCATCGAATCCGTGCTGGAGGAAATCGGATCCGAGGCGAAGCTTGCGGTGGATGCGAACGGCCGCTTCGATCTGGAGACCGGCATCGCCTACGCCAAGATGCTGCGAGACTATCCGCTCTTTTGGTACGAAGAAATCGGCGACCCGCTGGACTACGCGCTGCAGGCCGCCATCTCGGAATTCTACGATGCCCCGATGGCGACCGGAGAGAACCTCTTCTCCCATCAGGATGCCCGTAACCTGCTGCGCTACGGCGGCATGCGGTCTGACCGCGACTTCCTGCAGTTTGACTGCGCCCTGTCATACGGTCTCGTCGAGTACCTGCGTACGCTAGACGTGCTGCGCCAGTTCGGTTGGTCACCGTCGCGTTGTATCCCTCATGGCGGCCACCAGATGTCGCTCAATATCGCCGCCGGCCTTGGGCTGGGCGGCAACGAGAGCTATCCAGATCTCTTCCAGCCCTATGGCGGCTTCCCGGACGGCGTCGAGGTCATCGACGGCCACATCACCATGCCGGAACTGCCGGGCATCGGCTTCGAAGGCAAATCCGACCTGATCAAGGTCATGCGCGAACTCGCCGAATAGTGGTATCGGACGTTAGGAGCGTTCATGAAGCTCCTGACGCTTTCTCTTCAAGGGTTTCCTGCTCTCCCAAGGATTCAAAGCCATGATCTGTGACGTCGGACAAGCCGCTCTCGACCATCATCGTCTGGAGTCGGGGAAACCCGGCATTCAGACGACCAAGCAAATTGATACGCAAAGCGATCTGGCGCTCGCCTATTTTCGGTTCACAGCATGATACGCGTATCAAGCCCGTACTGGGGCGGTGCGCCGAGATGGTCGCGCAGGGTCGTTCCCTCATAATCCCGATGAAATAGTCCGCGATCCTGAAGGAGAGGGACCACCTCATCGACGAGCGCATCGATGCCGTCCTCGTAGACGTCGGGCGACAGCCAGAAGCCATCGGCCGCACCCGCCTCGAACCAGGTCTGCATATGGTCGGCAGCTTCGACCGCGGGGCCGGCGATGACCGGGTGATAGTCGATCACGCCATGCGCCAGAATATCCCGCAGGCTCCAGCCCTCTCTTGCGATATTCAGGGCATGGGCTGAGCGGGGATCGCGCGGAGACGGACGAGCAGCCGCGAGTTGAGCCGTTGACAGCGGCTCGTCGAGCCGTGCCGCGTACAGCTGCAATCCCAGCATCTGCCCGAGATATTCTACGCGCTGCGGGAAGGTTTCCCCGCTGACCGCAATCCGGCGATCAAGCCCGCTTCGTCTGTCGGGCGTGATCGTCGTCATGAGGCCGGGGAAAAACTTTATCTCGTCAGGATCGCGACCAACACGTTCCGCAGCGTTGCGGAGCGCCATGCGCTGGGCACGGGCGGCCTCGATGGTGTAGACCGCCCCGATCACGCCGCTTGCATAACGGGCCGCGACCTCCAATCCCTGGTCGCCCCCGCCTGCCTGGAAGATGACGGGCTGCCCCTGTTCTGACGGCGGGAGGGGCAGCGGACCGCTTGAACCGACATGATTTCCTCGTAGATTGATGGGCTGGATCCTGAAAGGGTCCGCGAAGCGCCCCGATGCGGCGTCGTGCAGCCACGCTCCCTTTTCCCAGCTGCCCCACAGTGCCTGAACGATCTGGATCGACTCGTGAAGCCGCTGATACTTTTCGCTGCGGGACGGCAAGTCGCGACCGTAATTGGCCGCGATCGCGGGATCGCTGGTCGGAACCGCGTTCCATCCCGCCCGGCCGTGGCTCATCAGGTCGAGGGCCTTGAATTGGCGCGCCAGATTATAGGGCTCGTTGAAGGTGGTCGAACCGGTCGCGACCAATCCGATCCGTTCGGTCCCGCGCGCGACGGCCGCGAGCGTCATCATCGGATCGATGTTAATCATCGGCGCTTCGGTTTCGACATTGCCGGTCAACACCGGAAAGTCCGGCATGAACAGGAACTGAAACTTGCCCCGTTCCGCTGCCTGGGCGTAGCGCACCTGGCTGTCGAAGTTCGTGTAGTTCCGGGGATCGACCCCGGCCATGCGCCATGCTCCCGGCTGGGAGCCATAACCGTTTCCGAAATGCATTCCGATCATCATTTTACGCGACATTATCGATCCCATGTTCCGGCGCCCCCGCGGCTTACGGGCCGCGG
Organism: Neorhizobium galegae bv. orientalis str. HAMBI 540; assembly: GCF_000731315.1. Lineage (NCBI taxonomy): Bacteria > Pseudomonadati > Pseudomonadota > Alphaproteobacteria > Hyphomicrobiales > Rhizobiaceae > Neorhizobium > Neorhizobium galegae. The sequence continues at coordinate 1,870,656 of NZ_HG938353.1, read as the reverse complement.
GTCATCAGTTTTTTACCGGGGACTATATCCGTTGCTACCAAGTGGCGATCTACAGGAACAGGGCCCTGTTCAAACGCACGAGAAAGCCCGCGTCGGGATTGCTCTTCGTATCGCCAAGCCTCTCCTGAACCGCAGCGACGGAAAGGTCTCGCCGCTTTGGCAACCGGGATCTTTCCGCGGCGGCGAGTGCATCGGGAATCTCGATGGCCGTGAGGTCTGTGCAGTAAACCGGAGATCCTGGCTGCTGGCGCCATGACTCCGAAAGCGGTCCGGCATCGACCGCGTCGAAGCCCGTATCACCCACAAGCGCCATAGCGACAAGTCGGTCGCGTTCATTGTCTGCAGCGACCGGTATGGCGATCCGATCCGGATGCCCCGCAGGTTTTCCCAGTCGGGCGAAAGAATCGGAACCGATTGCATTCCACGCCTTTGCGACTGGTCGGCCGAGTTGTCTGGATACCCAGACGCTCTCGGCTTCGCCCGCCTCGATGTCGGCGATCTCGGTGTCGCGCATCGGATAGTAGTTGGACGTGTCGATAACGACGACGTCCTTTGGAAGAGCGGCAATTTTGGGCGCAATTTCGGGCAGGCGGTTGAGCGGTATGGAAAGGATCAGGATGTCGACGTCCTCGACTGCCTGCTCGATCGTTACTGCGCGTCCACCGGATGCAAATATTGATGCATCGATCGTTTCAGGACCACGTGAGTTTGCCACTTTGACATCGTACCCGGTTCTGCTGAGTTCGCGGACCAGCGTTTTCCGATGTGGCCTGCGCCAAGAATACCAACTTTCATGATGTTTCCTGTCCTGCTCACGCTGTTACGGCGCGGTTGCGGGCGACGATGTCGTCGTGGGTCAGGCTCTCGCCCCCTTCCATGAAACCCTTGATCAGAGTCTCGCGGTTGTCCGCCGAGCGGTTCGGGTCTGCTTTTCCAAGAGCCGTTTTCAGCTCGTCAGCCGTCAGTTCCGTGCAATAGGCAGGCGTGCCCGGCTGCTGTCGCCATGAGGTCGCAAGGCCCCCGGCATCGAAGGCGTCGAAGCCTGTCGCCTCGACCAGTTCCAGCACGCGCGATTTCTTTTCAGGATCGTCGCCCGCGACCGGAAGGGCGATGCGGCCGGGTTGCGTCTTGTCTGCGCCTTTCTTGGCAAGGGTCTCGGCAAGCACCGCGTTCCACGCCTTGATGATGGGTCGCTCGATCTGCTCGGTGACCCAGACCGCCTCCGGCTTGCCGTCATCGATCTCGGCGATCGCACCGTCGCGGTACGGATAATAGTTGGATGTGTCGATAACGACGACGTTCTCGGGAACGGTCTGAAACAACGCTGCGAGATCGCGATGCGCTGCGAACGGGATGGAGAGGATCACCGCATCCACACCTGTTACGGCATCTTCCCGGGTCGTTGCCGTCGCACCAACTTCGGCAGCAAGGTCGCGGATCGATTCCGGCCCCTTGGAATTGGCAAGCTTGATCTCGTGCCCTGCCGCCGCGAGCTTGCGTGCCAGTGTCGAACCGATGTTGCCTGCTCCAATGATTCCGACCTTCATTGTCATTCCCTTGCTGAGAGTACTGAACTCAACGCACTCCGACGGAGACGTGACTTTTCATACTCCGAAGAATAGGTATAGCTAGATGATACGGCAAGAACCGACTTGAAAGTGGGTAACCCACCCGGAGGTAAGTATGGCTATAGAGAGAGACTGGCGCTGCGACGATCCCAAGCAGCAGTTGATCTGGGCAGCAGCGACCAGGGACGCTCTTCAGGTCCTTGAGGGCAAGTGGAAAATTGTCATCATCTGCCAGCTGTTTGGTGCGAAAGGGCCGCTAAGATTTTCGGAACTTGAGAAGCGTGTAGAGGGCGTGAACCAGAAAATGCTCATCCAGCAACTCAAAGAACTGGAGAAAGACGGTATCGTCACGCGAACCGTGTTTCCTCAGGTTCCGCCCAGGGTAGAGTATGCGCTCAGTGAGATGGGGATCGCCCTTGGTCCATCCATGGCGGAACTGATTGACTGGGCTTTTATGCGACGTGACGCACGTGCTGCGGTGTCGCAGGATCCCGCGTAAGCGGCAATACCACTCCCAGCGACCCGGGCGTCGCGCATTGATTTTTAGCAGGCTGTTCGAAGGTTTGCTGCTCGAAGAGAGGGGAGACGCCAACAGGCGCTTGCCCGAAGGAATTAATCGGACAACCCATGCTCCAACAGGAGTCTGGCTGCATCGCGGTTTGCTTCAACAATTCCACCGTTAGGAATGGATTGTGCCATAACAAACGAACCCTGGACGAGTGACAGGATTTGGATGACGGCTTGCTCAGGCTTATCTAAAGCGAGCGGCTTAATCAGCGATGCAACGAATTCATGCAGTTCCGTGAAATACTCGGCAATTGTCGCCTGCACCTCTGGAGTGTTTGCCTCGGGTCCGAATTCTGCCAATCCTCTCGCAAACGAACAACCGCGGAAAGTTTTTGCCCTGAGAGGTTCATCTATCGCGTCGAAAATCGCGAGCACCCGCTCAGGCGGCGATAGGCCAGGCTTTTCGGTCGCGGTCGCGAGCATCTGGAACCAGATGACTCTCTTGTGGCGCAGATAGGTAGCGATGAGGGTGGCCTTCGAGGGGAAGTGCTTGTAAAAAGTCATCTTCGCCACGCCGCTCTCGGCGATGATCCGGTCTATCCCGACAGAGTTGATGCTAAGCCGGTAAAACAGGTCAGACGCAGTCTTCAATATGCGTTCTCGCGGGGCGAGGGCATCGAGCGATTTTCCATCCACATCTACAAACTCAAGCACGCTGCGCGTCTGCATTTCCGTCACCTCAGATCCTTGGCCGACATATAGACAGACTATTCTGTAAATTTTGCGATTGCAAATACATACAGGTCTGTCTATTGGTGGTTTGCGGCCAAAGGATTTCAAAGAGAGAGAACTGAAGATGAGCGGAAAAGTCGTTGTTGTCACAGGCGCAAGCAGTGGTTTCGGAAACCTCACGGTGCTGGAACTCGCAAGGCGGGGCCATACGGTGGTTGCGACCATGCGGGACGTCGAGGGAAGAAATGCCAAGGTCCGAAAGGACCTTATCGACGCGGCGAAGGCCGAGGGACATGTGCTGCAAGTCCTTGAAATGGACGTCGCCGACGAGGCCTCGGTCAATTCCACGATCGACCAGATCTTCAAGCAGCACGGAAAGATCGATGTTCTGGTCAACAACGCCGGACTTATGCCCGTCGGGGTCACCGAAGCCTACACGGTGGCAGACATCGAACGGCTGTTTGCGGTGAATTTCTTCGGCGCCGTACGGGCAGACCGCGCCGTTCTCCCGCATATGCGTGCCGCCGGCAGCGGACTCCTCGTGCACGTGACATCCCTGATGGGTCGGGTGGTTTTTCCGTTCTTCGGCACCTACTCCGCGAGCAAGTTTGCGCTCGAGGGGCTTGCCGAAGCGTATCGTTACGAACTGAAGGGCTTTGGAATCGACTCCGTCATCGTCGAGCCGGGGCCATTCCCGAGCAACCTCATTTCGTCGAGCCCTGAGCCATCCGACCAGACGGTGCTTGCATCCTACGGAGAGGTCGCCGCAATCCCGGGCCAGATCAAGGCGCACGCCAATGACGGACAAGATGAGGCCAATCCCCCGCGGCCCCAGCGCGTGGCCGATGCCATCGCGGAGCTGGTCGAGGCCACGGAGCGGCGTCCATTGCGCACGGTCGTCATGCCCGAAGGTCTGGACTTCGGCGTTCATCGACTGAACGAGGCCGTACGCCCGATTCAGAACGAGATGCTGACTTCGTTTGGCATGTCAGAGATGCTGTGACAGGAGCCCGACGATGAGCGCACTCTACAGCATCAAAGTCACAGCGATCGGTGGCCGCAGCGGTACCGTCCGCAGCGAAGACGGCCTTCTTGATCTTCCGCTGGCGCTGCCCACGACGATGGGCGGTAAGGGAGGTGCGACCAATCCGGAGCAACTGTTCGCGGCCGGCTATGCAGCCTGCTTCGAAAATGCGGTGATCCACATCACCCGCAACAAGGCCACCAGGGTGAAGGATACCGACATCGTGGTGGTGGCCGACGTGGGTTTGCAACCAAATGGCAACGGTGGTTTCGTCCTTTCAGTGGCGCTCGACGTCGCGATCACCGGTCTCGATCAGGCAGCGGCTGAGGAGATCGTACAGGCGGCGCATGCGACGTGCCCCTATTCGAACGCGGTAAGGGGCAACATCGACGTGGCCATCACCGTTACGACGAACTGATGTCGATGCGGGAGGCGGATATGACGGAAAAGGACGACGATCGTCGCGCCCTGATCTGGAGATCCGGCTCCCGCATATCCCCCGTCAACGGCTAGCGTAGCTCGAAATCCGCCCTGCGATCGATATCGTCTTCGACCTCGACAAGCCCGCGCAGCCTTCAAACGACCCGTCTTAAGCAAGGTCGTCAATTGCAACCGACCGGGTCCGGAACTCTTAAGGAGATTTAACATGACCGCTTATGCCATTTTCATTCAAGAACGTAGCCGCGATGCAGCTGAACTGCAGACTTATGCGGAAATGTTGAGGCCATTGCTGGGGGAATCGGGAGGAACCGTACTCGCCGCCCACGGCCCTCAGGACGTTCTGGAGGGGGCAGCTCCCGACGGTGTGGTGATGGTCAGTTTTCCCACTATGGAGGCGGCACGCGCCTTTTACGACAGTCCCGGATACCAAGCTGCCGTGAAACATCGGTTTCTCGGGGCGGACTATCGGTCCTTTATCATAGGCGGGATCAAGTAGGTCTGCCTCGCTTCCGATCCCGTAAACGTCATCAATAGTCCCCGGCCTTCTGGGCGGGCGCCAGTCCATCAACAAGATGCTCTCCGAAGAATGAGTGCAGCTTTTTCGAAGGGTATCTCGTCATCCCGTCCGCTCAGATCTTCCTTTTCAATGTTGGAAAGAAACGGCAGACAAGGCCGTCCAGCGTACGATGTGCACCTATCAATGGATGGAGGTAGTCGTGGGGCCAAGCACGGCAGGTTTGCCGGTGGCTGGGATGCCAGCCAATTTCGGTGCAACCGCGGTTGTATATGGGGGAGAATAGGCGGGCCACAACATAGAATAGGTGGGCGGGTAAACAGGTAGTTGAACTGGCGAAGTCGCGAGCCTAGGCCGCTAGCTTTGGAAGACGCTTTTCAACCAGCCGCAGGAATGGTTTGTTGCGAGCCCCCGCAACCAATCCCTTCTCCGTGCTACGCGGTTCTGCATGGCACCGGTGGTTCAGTAGGCTGGTCGAATACTTATTTGGTGTCGATGGCCAACTGAAGGCCGTGCCAGCCCGCATATTTATCGCCCGTCTCGCGAATGTGCGTATATCGCTTAAGGCTGACCCACGATCGATGCCCGCTGACCGCTGCAACATGGGGAATATTCCAACCCATCTCAAACAACCGTGAAACTCCCTCGTGGCGCAGGTCGTGAAAGCGTAAATCCTTGATATCCAGTAACTTGCAGGCGCGGGTGAAGTTGGCTGTAATGGCATCGGTGGAGTAGGGGAAGATCTCGGGCTTGCTACTGGGCATGCTTTCTATGATCCGAACCGCCTCGTCGGGGAGGTCCACCCACATGTCATTGCCGATCTTTTCTCCTGGGTGCTTCATATCGCGGACAAGGATACGTTTGTGCTCCTTCTGAAAATCGTTCCACGCTACGCGAGTAATCTCTTCTTGGCGGCGCGCGGAGAAAAGAGCGAAGACAATGACTTTATGCATCGGCACCGCTTGGGGAATTTTCTTCCGGCGATCAATGAAATGGCCGAGCAGTAGGTCGAGTTCCTCCAGCGTGGGCCTTCGACTCCGCTGGATGGAGCGGGAAATGATCCCCATGCGGCGAGCGACCTTGATTGCGTCCTTCATCTCCTGCTCATCGAGCCGGAAGTCCCACATCGGTCGCGCGATTGCAAAGACAGCAGCGAGGTGGCTGGCATAGTTTCCAACCGTCTGCGGTTTGCCGGTTAGCGACTGCAGAAACTCGATGATGTCTTTCGACTTGATTGTGGAGCAGGGCATCTTGGCGATGTCGTAGGTTTTGATCGATTTCAACACTTGCGCCTTTGTACGGCCTATATCCTTGATGGACTCCTCTGTGTAGCGATCGATGGCTTTCGCCAATGTGGGGTCAACCGCAATAGCGCCGGCGATAGCTCCCGGCTTCGCGAGTTCCTGCTCGCGCTTCTTCATCCACGCAGCGGCCGCCGGCCGTCTGTCAAAAGTCTCCGTCTCGTGATAAGTCACGCCATCCCGCATGACCCGCAGGCGCGCTCTATAGCCAACGCTGCCATTCTTGCGCTTGCGCGCGGTGATAGTGCCCATGACCGCCTCCTGATTTGGTCCACGGGTATTATATTTGGTCCAGAGGACCAAATCTAGTGCCGAAATCGCCGGATTTGGTCCAAAATGAGCGTAAATCAAACGGAGAACAGAGTGACGCAAGAGTCTGAAAAAAAAGAAAAAAGTAAATATCTCAAGGCTCCCGTTTTCGCCGTTGCGCCGATGATCGATTGGACGGATAGGCATTGCCGTTTCCTGCATCGGCAATTGTCGAAGGATGCGCTGCTCTATACCGAGATGGTGGTGGCCGACGCGATCATTCATGGGCCGCGCGACAGGCTCTTGTCTTTTTCTCCGGCCGAACATCCCGTTGCGCTGCAGCTCGGCGGCTCGGACCCGGCAAAGCTGGCCGAGGCGGTGCGGATCGCTGCCGATTACGGTTATGACGAGATCAACCTCAATGTCGGCTGCCCTTCGGACCGGGTGCAGTCGGGCACTTTTGGCGCCTGCCTGATGCGGGATCCGGGGCATGTGGCGGACCTCGTTTCGGCGATGAAGCGGGTGTCGAGCGTGCCGGTCACCGTCAAATGCCGGATCGGCGTCGATGACCAGGAGCCGACGGACGTTTTGCCGGACTTTCTCGCGCGGGTGATCGGCGCCGGGGCGGATGCGGTCTGGATCCATGCCCGCAAGGCCTGGCTGCAGGGGCTTTCGCCGAAGGAAAACCGCGAAGTGCCGCCGCTCGACTACGAGCTGGTCTATGCCATGAAGCGGGAAAACCCGGACGTGTTCATCGGCATCAACGGCGGCATCGCCGATCTGGAACAGGCGGCCAACCATCTCGCCCATATGGACGGGGTGATGCTCGGCCGCGCCGCCTATCACAATACCGGCATGCTCGCCGGCGTGGATGCGTTTTTGGCAGGTGGCGGGATTGCGGGCGAGGCCTCCACCGAGATCGACTGGCCGGCGCTGCGCGATACGATGGCGGACTATGCGGCAGAGCTGATCGGCCGGGGCGGGCGGCTGCATCACGTCACAAGGCACATGGTCGGGCTGTTCCAGGGTTTTGCCGGCGCAAGGCGGTTTCGCCAGATCCTCTCCACCGACGCCACCCGGCCGGGTGCCGGACCGGAGGTCATCGCGGCGGCCTTTGCGGCGGTGGATATCGACGGCGGGTCTCGGGTTCAATCCGAGGAGAAGAGGCTGGCGGGATAAGGGCGGAGATTTTCGAGCTTCCATCGGACACACTCCTCCCTTGGCGATCCTCGGTTTCTTTTCGTCATCCTCGGGCGAGCAAAGCGAGACCCGAGGATCGGACGGGGCGCTGAAAGCTGCCTCGTAAGATAAGTAATAAGTGACACCTCTCAGCGCCCCGTTCGGCGGTTATTATCCGCGACTTCGGTCCCTCTGCGATGACGGGGGTTGTGGGAACGGTTGCGTGCCCCTCCGAAGAGGGCGTCATGCACGCTCGCAGACCAGGATGCCGCAGGCCATGACTGCCGCCCGGCATCGTCTTCCACCTGCGCCGCACAATCCGGGTTTTCTGAAAAACCCTCGGACGCCGCGCGGCGCGACCCCATCACCCTGTGTGCCTCACAGGCACGCCCGACGCACCATGACGGAAAACGAAACGAGAAGTCGGTCCGACAGCTTCTCACCCGTCCCGCGTCGCCGGAGGGAGACCATTTTCCGCGAACCCGAACCCCAAGGTTTTGCGTCTTGCCCTTGACGTCCGCGCCGGTCCCGCCTCGCCGGCACGCCTGCCGGTGTATCCGCGACGGAACGAGGGGATTTTAGGCACGGGTTGGGAAGGCGAGGATGAGAGAGGATATGGATTGGGGTTAAGCTGCAGAAAAGGTTGCAGGACGTGTTCAGAAGCATCCCCGTTGAGGACGGGCTACTAACGCCCCCAAAACTATAATCCAGGCAAAAAACCAATGCCAAATGCATAAGACCATGGCTGCTTTGCGCCATAGGCGGGCAGAGCATGAGGCACGAGTTTCCTGAAATTCATTGACGCTGGTGATGCTATTGCAATTGACATCTCTCGCGTAGGCGTCGTGCAGTTGGCTCAATTCGCAATCGCAAACATCCCAACGACACGCCTTACCCGCTCGCCTCGGAACGCCGCTCTGATCCGGCCATGGCGCTCAAGCTCTGCCAATCCGTGTAAAGCAGCCCAAAAAGTTTCCGTCGTGATTTCAGGGTCGGCGCAAAACGGCTCAACGACCGCCATCATAGCTCCGAACGTGTCACGTAGCACCTGAGGCGTGTCGGACTTAGCGAACCGAAGGCCGCTCGGCAGAACAAACATGGCTTCGTAAAGAGCTGGCCTTTCGAATGCGAATTCAAGGTAAGCCGTGGCTACGTCTTCGATAGCCTCTGCCGGACTGGCATCTCGGCGGACCGACGCCCGCAACGTCGGCCCAAGTTTTCCGAACCCCTCAAGCGCGACCGCCCCGACGATCGCGTCGCGATTTTCGAAATGGGCGTACAGGACGGGCTGACTGTATTCGATCTCCTGCGCAAGGCGTCGGATGGTGACCGAAGCCCAGCCATCACGTTCGGCAAGCATTCTTGCCGCGGCGACGATCCGCTGCTCCCGCTCAGCCCGTTCCCGCTCTTTGCGCTCGTTGATACCCATACTTCCGCCTTCGGTCCGCAATCGAGCAATACTAGCGCTCAAAATCATTCATTGCAACGATTGACAATATAGCATTGCTAGATTTAAGTTCGACGCTATCGTCATTGCGACGATTGCACCGTTGGGGTCTTTGAATGTCGAACCTGATATCGTTCTCGCTAGACAATGCTGCGACGCTTACAGCATCCGCAGCATTTCTTCTCGGCGCTATCATCAATGCGTCAGGCCGTAAGGCTGTCCGAGAGCAATTCGTTCGCTACGGATTTCCATCGTGGTGGTGCTGGATCACCGCGATACTCGAATTCATTACGGCCTTCTTACTGATCCTGCGGCCGACCTTCGCAATCGGCGCGGTGCTCGGAGCCTGTATTATGGTCGCCGCGATCGTCGCTATCGTTCGGGCCCGTGATTTCCGCCACATCCCGCCGCCGGCGGTGTTCCTGCTGTTGGTGATCGCCGCGTCTGTCCAGTTCTCATCGTAGCTGCGACCGGAAACCTCCAGCTTCCATCATCCCAGCCAGAAAACCCGAACCACGCTGAACCCTATCGGCGAGGCGCATTACCTTGGCATAAGGAGCCAGTCATGATCACACCGAATTCGTTCCCAAGCACTGTCGTCGTCTACCATTCCGGTTACGGCCACACTCAACGCATGGCGGAAGCCATCGCGGAAGGTGCCGGCGCAAGGCTTCTTGCAATTGACGCCGAAGGCAACCTTTCAGACGACGGATGGGCGGCTTTGGATGCTGCCGATGCCATTATCTTCGGCTCGCCGACTTACATGGGCGGACCGAGCTGGCAATTTAAGAAATTTGCGGATGCATCCTCAAAGCCGTGGTTTTCTGCGAAGTGGCAGGACAAGGTCTTTGGCGGCTTCACCAACAGTGCGAGCCTTAATGGCGACAAGCTGAACACGCTGCAATACTTCGTCCTTCTTTCAGGACAGCACAGTGGCCTGTGGGTGAGCCTGGGCATAAAGCCATCGAACGTGAAGGCCTCTAATCGCGACGATTTGAACCGCATGGGATCATATATCGGCCCGATGGCCCAGTCGGACGCTGATGCGGCCCCGGATGAAATGTCTGTGGGCGATCTAGAAACAGCGCGTCTCTACGGGGCGCGGGTTACGAGCGTCGCTCGGCAGTACAAATCCGCTGATAGGGCATGACGTGGATTGCCTGCTAGCTCTTAACGTTCGGTAATATCACCTCCCGCGCATAGAGCGCGGGAGACGCGATCCACGTCGAGATGTCCGGTTTGGGCCTGACAGCAGTCACATCGGTGCCAGACTCTCGCCTAACGCCGTCTGCGTGAGGCAGGCGGCTCCCTCAATCCCGCTTGATACTCATCAACACATCCCACATATCCGCCCCCGTCTCGAACGCGGCCGCGTTGGCGGAAAAGCCCTGCGCGGCGGTCAGCGCGTCGAGCATTTCGCTGGCCATATCGACATTCGAGCTGTCGGGGAAGGTGACCGAGGTGGAGGGGGTGACGGTGGTGGTGACGCCGCCGGGGTTGGGGAGCGAAGAGACCTGGGTGTCGAGGCGGCTATAACCGGACGTATCGGCATTGGCGATGTTGTGCGCCGCGCTCGCGAGGCGTCTGGCCTGGGCCTGCATGCCCGAAACCGCAATGTTCATCACCGCCGACAGACCCATTCCGCATATCCCCAAAAGCCGATGATGGATGTTTTAGGGCAAGAGCTTCAAGGAAGATTGAACGGGCAGGGTAAGGGAAGCGTATTGCGGCGCGGCACAGATGTGCCGGAACGGGGCGCGGCAGTTTTTTGGGGCGCGGCTGGGCGTTCCGGGCCGTCGGCGGCATTGACCGGATCGAAAGGAAAAACGGGTAGGATCGCCGCTTTCCAACCGGCGGAGAATGCGGGTGATGGCGTCGCGGCGTCGATTTGGCCGACGAGGGGTCGCAGCGGCCGGCAGCGAGCCGTCCGCGCCGGCGGCGGTTTCCGCCCGCGTTTCGGAGCGTTTCGCACAGGCCGGCGATGAGGGGCGGTCTTTCCGGATTTCCTGGAAACAGATCCGCCACGGGCTGTGGATTGCCGCGCTGGTGTTTCTCGTGGTCGGCAAGGTGTTTTTTGCCTTTCGCGACGACCAGGTGCGCAAGCAAGCCACGGAGGCGGATCGCCTTGCCTGTGCCAGCCAAAGGATGTCGTTTGCCCGCAGCGCCTATGTGAATTGCCTGATGCGGGTTGCGGCCGGCGGCAAGCCGTGAGGGGCGGGCGTCGACCAGCATCGCCAATCTTTCGGGATTTCCGACAACTTGGCTCTTGATATCGAATTGCCCGTCGCTCCGGCCCTCCGCCGATTTGCGGCCGGCAGAGGGCATCGGGACGCGAGCGGGTGCGGCAGTCTCAACCCTCCCCTTGTGGGGAGGGTGGCCGGCAGGCGGGAGGTTTTTTGCCGGACAAAAAGCCCTCCCTGCACGGAAACCGCGCTACTCGGCCGCCTCCGCATAGGCTTCCAGCGGCGGGCAGGTGCAGACGAGGTTGCGGTCGCCATAGACATTGTCGACGCGGTTGACCGGGGACCAGTATTTGTCGACTCGGAAGGCGCCCGGCGGGTAGCAGGCCTGTTCGCGGGAATAGGGGCGGTCCCATTCGCCGACCAGGTCTTCGACCGTGTGCGGGGCGTTCTTCAGCGGGTTGTTCAAGCGGTCCATGCGGCCATCCTCGATGGCGCGGGCTTCCTCGCGGATCGCCAGCATCGCTTCGCAGAACCGGTCGATCTCGGCCTTGGTCTCCGATTCGGTCGGTTCGATCATCAGCGTGCCGGCGACCGGCCAGCTCATGGTCGGGGCGTGGAAACCGCAGTCGATCAGGCGTTTTGCGACGTCGTCGACGCTGACACCGGCCGAGACGTTGAGCGGGCGGGTGTCGATGATGCATTCATGGGCGACGCGGCCTGCCTGCGACTTGTAGAGCACGTCATAGGCGCCCTTCAGTCGCGCGGCGATATAGTTGGCGTTGAGGATCGCCACCTTGGTCGCCTGGGTGAGACCTTCACCGCCCATCATCAGGCAGTAGGACCAGGAGATCGGCAGGATCGACGGCGAGCCGAAGGGGGCCGCCGAAACTGCACCCTCACGGCCGTCCGTCGCCGGGTGTCCGGGGAGATGTGCCGCCAGATGTGACTTGACGCCGATCGGACCCATGCCCGGACCGCCGCCGCCATGCGGGATGCAGAAGGTCTTGTGGAGGTTGAGGTGGGAGACGTCGGAGCCGATGTCACCGGGCCGGGATAGGCCGACCATGGCGTTCATGTTGGCGCCGTCGAGATAGACCTGGCCGCCGTGGGCATGGGTGATCTCGCAGATCTCGCGCACGGTTTCCTCGAAGACGCCGTGGGTCGAGGGGTAGGTGATCATGCAGGCCGAGAGGTTCTCGGCATATTGTTCAGCCTTGGCGCGGAAATCGTCGATGTCGATATCGCCGTTGTCGCGGACCTTGACGACGACCACTTTCATGCCGACCATCTGGGCCGAGGCCGGGTTGGTGCCGTGCGCGGAGGTGGGAATGAGGCAGACGTCGCGGTGGGTGTCGCCCTTGGCGATGTGGTAGTTGCGGATGGTGAGCAGGCCCGCATATTCCCCTTGCGCGCCGGAATTCGGCTGCAGGGAAAAGGCGTCGTATCCCGTGATCTGGCAGAGCTTTTGCGACAGATCGTCGATCATCTCCTTGTAGCCGAGCGCCTGGTCCGCCGGCACGAAGGGGTGGATGTCGGCAAATTCCGGCCAGGTGATCGGCAGCATTTCGGCCGTTGCATTGAGTTTCATGGTGCAGGAGCCGAGCGGGATCATCGCCCGGTCGAGCGCCAGGTCCCGGTCCGAGAGCCGGCGGATATAGCGGGTCATCTCGCTCTCGGCGCGGTTCATGTGGAAGATCGGGTGGGTCATGTAGTCGGATTTGCGCAAGAGCGCGGTCGGCAGGCGCCAGGTGGGCTCGAAATCCGAAACCTTGAAATTGCCGCCGAAGGCACGCCAGACGGCTTCAAGGGTGGCAGGCCTTGTGCGCTCGTCGAGCGACATGCCGATGCGGGTTTCGCCGACCTTGCGCAGGTTGACGCCCTCGGCGACCGCGGCGCGCATGATCAGGCCCTGCATGTGGCCGACCTCGACGGTGATGGTGTCGAAGAAGGTGTCGGGTTCGATCGTATACCCAAGCTTTTCGAGGCCCTTGGCCATCAGCACGGCCTTGCGGTGGACCTGCTGGGCGATGGCCTTCAGCCCGTCCGGGCCGTGAAAGACACCGTACATGGAGGCCATGACGGCCAGCAGGACCTGGGCGGTGCAGATGTTCGAGGTCGCTTTTTCGCGGCGGATATGCTGTTCGCGGGTCTGAAGCGACAGGCGATAGGCGCGGTTGCCGCGGCTATCGACCGAGACGCCGACCAGGCGGCCGGGCATGGCGCGCTTGTGGGCATCCTTGACCGCCATATAGGCCGCATGCGGGCCGCCGTAACCAACCGGCACGCCGAACCGCTGGGAGGAGCCGATGGCGATATCCGCGCCCATCTCGCCGGGGGATTTGAGCAGCGTCAGCGCCAAAGGATCGGCGGCGACGGCGGCGACGGCGCCGGTCTGATGCAGGCGGGAGATCAGGCCGGTGAAATCGCGGACATGGCCGTTGGTGCCCGGATACTGGAAGATCGCGCCGAACACGTCGACCGGGTCGAGATCGGTCATCGGGTCGCCGATGATGACGCTCCAGCCGAGCGGGGCGGCGCGGGTTTCGATGAGGGCAATTGTCTGCGGGTGGCAGGCGGCGTCGACGAAGAAGGCGGTCGCCTTCGACTTCGCCTGGCGCTGGCAGAGCGCCATGGCTTCGGCGGCGGCGGTCGCCTCGTCGAGCAGCGAGGCGTTGGCGACGTCGAGGCCAGTCAGGTCGCAGATCATCGTCTGGAAATTGAGGAGCGCCTCGAGGCGGCCCTGGCTGATTTCCGGCTGGTAGGGCGTGTAGGCCGTGTACCAGGCGGGGTTTTCGAGGATGTTGCGCTGGATGACTGGCGGCGTGATAGTGCCGTAATAACCCTGGCCGATCAGGGAGACGAGCGCCTTGTTGCGGTTGGCAGTGTCGCGCAGCTTGTCGAGCGCCTCGCGTTCGGTCAGCGCCGGTCCCCAGGCAAGCGGCGCCGTCTGGCGGATCGAGGATGGCACGGTGGCGTCGATCAGGGCGTCGAGGCTCTTGTAGCCGACCACCTTCAGCATCTCGGCCATTTCGGCCGGCGAGGGGCCGATATGGCGGCGGTTGGCGAAGTCGTAGGGCTGATAGTCGGTGAAATGGAAATCGGTGCTGTCGGTGGTCATGCGATCAGTTCCCGGTAGGCGGCCTCGTCGAGCAGCGCGTCGGCGTCGGCGGCGGTCTTGAGCTTCAGCTTGAAGAACCATCCTGCTCCTTGAGGATCGGAATTGACGATCGAGGGATCGTCGACGATCGCCTGGTTGACCTCGGTGACTTCGCCGTCCAGCGGACAATAGACGTCGGAGGCGGCCTTGACGCTTTCCACGGTCGCGGCATTGCCGTCCTTGGTGAGTATGGCGCCCACTTCCGGCAGTTCCACGAAAACGAGGTCGCCAAGCTGTTCGGCAGCGTGAGAGGTGATGCCGACGGTTGCGACATCGCCGTCGAGCTTCAGCCATTCGTGTTCAGCGGTGAATTTCAGCATAGTTCTCTCCGGAGGATTATCGTTTGTAGGTGGGGGTGATGAAAGGCAGGGCGGAGACGGTGAGGGCTAAGTATTTGCCGCGCACCTCCGCGAAGATCTGGCAGCCGGGTTCGGCAAAGCGGGTCGGCACGTAGCCCATGGCGACGGGGCCTTCGACCGAGGGGCCGAAGGTGCCGGAGGTGACTTCGCCGAGTTCGGTCCTGCCCTCGGCATCGGCATAGAGTTTGGCATGGGCGCGGACGGGCGCCTTGCCCTCCGGCTTCAGGCCGACGCGGCGGCGGGTCGTGCCGTTCGCCAGTTCCTCGAGGATGCGGGCAGCGCCCGGAAAACCGCCGGCGCGGACGCCTCCGGTCCGGCGGGGCTTCTGGATCGCCCATTCGAGCGCAGCCTCGATCGGGGTGGTGGTCGTGTCGATGTCGTTGCCATAGAGGCAGAGGCCGGCTTCGAGACGCAGCGAATCGCGGGCGCCGAGGCCTATCGGCTGGCAGTGCAGGTCTTCGAGCAGCGCCTTGGCGATCTGCTCGGCCTGGTCTGCCGGAACCGAGATCTCGAACCCGTCCTCGCCGGAATAACCGGAGCGGGAGACGATGCAGTCGACATCGTGCAGAGACGCGTCGCGGACGTCCATGAACTTCATGGAGGTGACATCCGGCCAGAGAGCCGCCAGGACCGCTTCGGCGCGCGGTCCCTGGAGGGCGAGGAGCGCGCGGTCTTCAAGGAGTTCGACGTCGCAACTGGAAAGATGCGCCCGCAGATGGGCGAGGTCGGCGTCCTTGCAGGAGGCGTTGACGACGACGAACAGGTGATCGCCGCGATTGGTGATCATCAGGTCGTCAAGGATGCAGCCGTTGTCGTCGGTGAAGAAGCCGTAGCGCTGGCGACCGGGTTTCAGGCCGAGGATATCGACCGGCACCAGGCTTTCGAGCGCAAGTGCCGCATCCTCATAAGCGCCGGATTTCGCACGGATGACGACCTGACCCATGTGGGAAACGTCGAAAAGGCCGGCGGCGGTGCGCGTTTGCAGATGTTCCTTCAACACGCCGGCCGGATATTGCACTGGCATGTCGTAGCCGGCAAAGGGCACCATCCTGGCGCCGAGCGACAGATGGAGGGCGTGAAGCGGGGTTGTCTTGAGAACGGTCTGATCGTCCAAGGACGCCTCCAGGGTTGGCGCATTTCAAGCGCCGGCTCAGATTCAGGCGCAATGACGCACCGGTTTATGAGCCCCCTCTGTCCTTGTCGCCTGAGATTGTTATCCCTTCGGCGGGCCCTCTTCGGGCCTCTCTCCAGAGTTCCTGTCGGTCGACTGCTGGTCCTTTTGCCTGAGAGTTTCCGGGGCGGTTGCTCCTTCGGCACCGCATTGAAGCGGCTTCTCCCAGCGAGTCTGGGCGGCATTATCGGCCTCGAGCGCCATTTGGCAAGCCCTCCATGTCGCACCGAACACTATTTTTGTCGCAACGCAGCAAACGCGATTTGATCTAATGCAATGCGGGGTGAAATGGGTTCTGTATCACGCGACAAAAGGGCTTTTGCGCTTTATCGTGATTTGGATTATTCCCGCATCACTCGAACAGGCGAAACGATGACGGCAAGACTGGACATGGCGGCGACCTCAACGCGCATTTTCTGCGCGATGCTGCTGCTTTTGCTGGGATTTGCCCATCAGCCGGTGCAGGCTTCGGCGCCGCTCGATTCCTACAGCGAAGCCTATCGGTTGCCGGACGGCACATTTGCCGATATCTGTTCCGAAGGCGACCACGGCCATCAGATGCCGGCGGCAAAACCGCTCTGCGAAGTCTGCCTGCTCTCAGCATCGGTCATCCTGCCGCCGCCGGAGGATGAAGCCTTACTTGCGGCAGAGCGCGCGTCGCTTGCCAATCCCCTGCGCCAGTTTTCCGAACTTCTCGGTACGACCGCCGTCGCCCGGCCTAAATCCCGTGCTCCGCCGATCTCGATTTGATGTTTTAACGCTCTCAGATCAATCGCGGTCGACCGGCACAGATGCCGTCACCGTATGGGGATAATCCATGAAGACTTTCACCAAACTCGCTTTCCTCGGCATTTTCGCTGCGACCGGCATTATTATTGCGGGAGCGACGGCCGCTCAGGACGCGCCCGCCAAGCTCGGCGACCTGGAAGTGACGGGCGCCTTCACCAAGGCGATGCTTCCCGGCCAGCCGGTCGGCGGCGGTTATTTCACCATCAAGAACAACGGCAAATCCGACGACATGCTGGTCTCGGTCTCGTCGCCGGTCGCAGGCACCGTGGAGATGCACGAGATGGCGATGCAGGGCGAGGTAATGAAAATGCGCAAGCTCGATACCGGCATAGCCATCCCGGCAGGCAAGACCGTCGAACTGACGCCCGGCGGGCTGCACCTGATGTTCTTGAAGGTCAAGGAACCCTTCAAACAAGGCGGCAAGGTGCCGGTGACGCTGTCCTTCGAGAAAGCTGGGAAAGTGGATATCACGCTGCCGGTCGAGGCGGCGGGACCGGGCGGTCACGAACACAAGTGAGTTCGATAGAGCCCGCTCCCTGGAGCGGGCTCTTCGTTCCTAGCGCAGCAGTTTGAGGCTGCCGGTCAGCGACTTTATCCATTTCGAAGGGCCGGCGAGGCCAAGGCCGTCGATCTCTTCCTCCGCCAGGTCGCGATCCGGGAAGGTGGCTTCATAGTCCCGATAGTCGTGCAGCGATCTGGCGAAAGCCGGAAAGGGGACGATCACGTGGTCCTGCGGCGGCAACAGAGCCTTCAGCATCAAGGAGCGGATCGTCTCTGCCTGTGCCTGCAGGATCGGTACCGGCAGGGCGGAACTGATATCGATCGTCCGGCTTTCGCGATCGGTCAGCCGGCGGGCGGCAAGTGCCGGCATGCGCGCACCGAGGCCGACCGAGATGGCGCCGACCGTGTTGGCGACGAGGCCGAGCGGCAGGGCGGGGTTGACGATGATGGCGAGGCGGATGTCGTCGGTCATAGGCGGGCAGGGTATCCATCGGTGGAAGAGGACCTGCAACCTACTCCGGATTGGCCGGTCAATCCTGTCTTTTGCTTCCCGTTTTCGGCATTCTGCGGTAAGATTTACCTGAATGATGGGAAATATGGGTAGATTTTTATGGCGAACGACGTCGAGCCGGCGGACATACGAATTCTGGAAGCGTTGCAGGATGACGGCCGGCTGACCAATCAGGCGCTGGCCGACAAGGTCGGGCTTTCGACCTCCCCGAGTTGGCGGCGCGTGCGGCATCTCGAAGAGACGGGCGTCATCCAGGGATACAAGGCGGTGCTGGACCGAAAGGCGATCGGGCTCGGCGTGCTCGCCTTTATCCGCGTCAAGATAGATAGCCATAGCGAAGAGGAGGCGGAAGCGTTCGCGGCCGAGGTGATCGGCCTCGACGAGGTGGTCGCCTGCTACAGCATCGCGGGAGACGCGGATTTCCTGTTGCAGGTGGTCTCACCCGATCTCGATGCCTATGCGGATTTTGCCATGTCGACGTTGCGGCGATTGCCGCGCATCAAGGAAATGCAGACGACCTTCGTCCTCAAGGAGATCAAGGCTTTCGACGGCCTTCCGTTGCGTTTCGCTGACAAGCGAACCTAGGAAACCAACGGATTTGCCGGCCGTTTAGCGCATTCAGACTACTTGGCGCCGTGCGGACGACAACCGGAAGGGCTTTAGAAATTGCTTCGATACAACCTGATCGAGTTGTATCAATGAATCTTAACAGAAGTCCGCGATGAATACCGCCCAAGACCTCTCATCAAAGGTTTCGGCAATGGAACTGCGACGTTCTCGGGTGATTGCGGCGGCCGTTTTCCTCGGCCTGCTCGGGGCAATCATTCCGATTGCCGCGATGGTCTATATTTCGTGGGTCATCACGGTCGAGAAACAGCAGAACAATCTCGAGCGGATCGCGCAGCAGACGATCATGCGTGCGAGCAGGACGTTCGAGGATGCGCGGGCAGCGCTCGATTCGCTCGCCTATCCGCGTCTGGTACCCTGTTCGGACCAGCACATCGCCCGCATGCGGGTGATCGCCTTCAACACGCCCTCGGTCAAGGAAGTCGGTTATTTCGAGAACGGCCTGCTGAAATGCACCTCCTGGGGGATCGAGGAGCGCAAGGTCGACCGGCCGTGGATCGACTACATGACGCCCGACGGCGTGGAAGTGGCCACCCGCGTGCAGCCGGCGGTCAGCATGGGCAACCCGATGATGGCACTGCACTACGGCCCCTATAACGTACTGGTCGATCCTGCCCGTTTCGTCGACATCCTGGCAGATGCCGACATCTCGCTGGCGCTCGCCAACCGGCAGGGCATGCTGATCAACGAACTCAATTCCCCTGAAACGGCTCTCGTCAACGCGCTGATCGACGAGCCGAAGAACGGCATGACGTCCTCGGTGCTTTACGCGATAGCACGCGACAAAGGATTGATTGCGATCGCCATGGAGCCGCGCTCCAACCTTGGCGGCAGACTTCAGGCGGAACAGTTCCTGCTGCTGCCGGTCGGCGCCTTCATCGCCATCTTCATCGTCGGCGTCGTGATCTGGCTTTCCAGGAAGCGGCTGTCACCGCTCGGTGAACTGGTGATCGCGGTGCGCAAACGCGAATTCATCGTCCACTACCAGCCGATCATCGAACTGAAGACCGGCATCTGCGTCGGCGCGGAGGCCCTGGTGCGCTGGCGCAGGCCGGATGGATCGCTGGTGCGCCCGGATCTGTTCATCCCGCTTGCCGAGGAGAGCGGGCTCATTCTGCCGATTACCGATCAGGTCGTCGAGGCCGTCATCGCCGATCTCGGGGCGCTGCTCGCAGCCGACCGATCGCTGCATATCGCCATCAACCTCTGCGCCGACGATGTCACGTCCGGCCGTATTCTCGATGTTCTCGGCGACAAGCTCCCCAAGACGGAGATCGCGGCGGGGCAGATCTGGCTGGAGGCGACCGAACGCGGTTTCATCGATATCGAGGCGGCGCGGGCGACGCTGGCCCGGGCCCGAGAACGCGGTCATCTGGTGGCGATCGACGATTTCGGCACCGGATATTCGAGCCTGCAATATCTGCAGGGGCTGCCGATGGATGCGCTGAAGATCGACAAGTCCTTCGTCGACACGATCGGTCGCAACAGCGCCACCAGCTCGGTCACCGGCCATATCATCGAGATGGCGAAGACGCTCGACCTGCAGATCGTCGCCGAAGGCGTGGAGACGGAGGAGCAGGCCGACTATCTGAAGGCTCACGACGTGAGTTTCGGCCAAGGCTGGCTGTTTTCCAAACCGCTTCCGGCCGCGGATTTCATAGATTACCACCGAAACGCAAAAGCCCGCTCGGGGAGCGGGCAAAAGAATATCCGGTGCGTGGCGGCGTGAAACCTGCGGGAAGAGGTTCAGTCTTCCAGGTCGCGATAGGCTGACTGCGCCTGGGAGAAAGTCGCCTGCGGGTGATGCTGCTGGTCGGTCGTCAGCACATCGATCGAGACCGTCATGGCGGGAATCATAAATTCGATATCGCCGGGGTCGCCGGCATTTTCGGCGCGACGGGCATTGCGCTCGGAGTCGGCCTTGATGTCCTTGACCTGATCCTTGACGGAGAGGCGTCGTCCGGGCTTCAGCGCCTCGATGGCGAGCGCGGCGGTGTTCGCCGATATGGTGACCAGTTGTGTCATGGCGCCTGTCGCGTCTTTTCTCAGAATATGATAATTACGCCGGCCCTGATTTGTTCCCGTTTAAACAAAACGTGGGCATTTTATCGATTTGACGATTTCCGGTTTTGGCCTACAGAAAACTCCCATGAATAATATGCTTCTCGTCGCCATCGGGGGAGCCATCGGCTCTGTCTGCCGCTATATCGTCGGGTTCTGGGCGCTGCGCCTGTGGGGGGCTGCCTTTCCCTGGGGAACGCTTGCCGTCAACATCGCCGGCTCGTTCGCGATCGGCTTTCTCGCCGAACTCATCGTTCGACGGTACGATGCGTCACCCGAGATGCGGCTGCTGATCATCACCGGCTTTCTCGGCGGCTTCACGACGTTCTCGGCCTTTTCATTGGATGTCGTGTCGCTGCTGGAGCGGGGTGCGACCATGGTCGGCGTCACCTATGTCGTCGCGAGCGTGGCGATCTCGCTCGGTGCCGTCTTCGCCGGACTGGCGCTCGGGCGGGCAATGCTCTAAAGACCGGGCAAAGGCCGTTGGCCCACATCCAGATATGAAAGAGCTTTGATGGCAGGCATCGAGCATATCCGCGTCGAAGCGGACGAAGCGGGAATGCGTCTCGACCGCTGGTTCAAGATCCATTACCCGGGCCTCGGCTTCGGGCCGCTGCAGAAATTGCTGCGTTCCGGACAGGTGCGCGTAGACGGCGGACGGGTAAAATCCGACGCCCGCGTACAGCCGGGACAGACGGTGCGCATTCCGCCGATGGAGGTCGACGCCAAGAAGACCGGGCCGATCGCCGGCAAGGATCTCAAGCATTCCAGCGATTTCGAACTCTTGTCGCGCATGGTGCTGCACGAGGACGAGAAGGTGATCGTGCTCAACAAGCCGGCTGGCCTTGCCGTGCAAGGCGGATCGGGCGTCGCGCGCCATATCGACCAGATGCTCGACAGCTGGATCAGCCCGAAGGGCGAAAAGCCGAGGCTCGTCCACCGGCTCGACCGCGATACTTCAGGCGTGCTGGTGATTGCCCGCACCCGCGGTGCTGCGCAGAAGCTGACGGCCGCGTTTCGCGAGCGCGATACCAAGAAGACCTATTGGGCGCTGGTCAAGGGAGTGCCGCGCAAGCACGAGGACAAGATCTCCACCTGGCTGGTCAAGGAACAGACGCCGGATGGCGACCGCATGCGGATCGCCAGGCACGGCGAGGACGGCGCCGACCACGCGGTGTCCTATTACCGGGTGCTGGAAATGGCGGCGCAGACGCTCTGCTGGATGGAGATGGAGCCCTATACCGGCCGTACCCATCAGCTGCGCGTCCATGCGCTGCATATCGGCCATCCGATTATCGGCGACCCGAAATATTTCGACGACGATCACAACTGGGATTTTCCGGGCGGCATCCAGAAGAAGCTGCATCTGCACGCGCGCCATATCGACATTCCGCACCCGAACGGCGGACGGCTGAAGGTCACGGCACCTTTGCCGCCGCATATGGTGCAGAGCTGGAACCTTCTCGGGTTCGACATGGAAAACGGCCGCAGGGACGACGACGAATGAAACTGGTCCTTTTCGATTGCGACGGCACGCTGGTCGACAGCGCCAACCTGATCCACGAAACCATGCGCCGCACCTTTGCCCATTTCGGCAAGCCGGAGCCCAGGGTGGAAGACACCAAGGCGATCATCGGGCTGACGCTCGACATCGCGATTGCCCGCATGCAGGGCAAGCCGCATGCGGATGACGAAGCTGTCGAGATGATGGCCTATTACAAGACGCTGTTTGCCGTCGTGCGCCAGGACCTGGATTTCAAGGAACCATTGTTCGAAGGGATTCGCGAGCTGATCGACGCGATCGGACCGCGCGAGGACCTGCTGATCGGCGCGGTGACCGGAAAATCACGGCGCGGGCTGAAGCTTGTCATGGAGACGCACGGGTTCGACAAATATTTCGTCGTGTCGCGCACCGCCGACGACTGCCCGTCGAAGCCGCATCCGGCGATGGTGACCGAATGCTGCGACCAGACAGGCATTGAGCCTTCCGACACCCTTGTCATCGGCGACGCCATTTACGATATGCAGATGGCGAAGGCGGCCGGCGCTACGGCGATCGGCGTTGCCTGGGGTTACGCCTCCGTGGACGAGCTGAACAAGGCCGGAGCCGACGCGATCATCCATCATCCGAGCGAATTGCTGAGCCATATCGGCTGAGGTTTTATTTCCATGCGTGACATGTTTCCCGATCCATCCGAAGCGCTGAGCCACCCGGACCCGACGCGGCGGGCGCAGATCCAGATGCACAAGCCGCTGCCGAAGCGTTTCTACAAGGAAGTGTCGGTAACCGAGGGCGAGGGCGGCCATGCCATCCATCTCGACGGCCGGCCGGTCAGGACGCCCGCGAAGAACGGGCTCGTCGCTCCGACGGCCCGGCTTGCCGAACTGATCCGCGACGAGTGGGCCAATCAGGTGGATGTCATCGATCCGGGCACCATGCCGGTGACGCGGCTCGTCAACACCGCGATCGACGGTATCGCCACCGACCGCCAAGCGGTATTCGAGGATATCCTGCGGTTCTCTTCGAGCGACATGCTCTGCTACCGTGCCGAAGCACCGGAAAACCTGGTGGCGCGCCAGAACGAGCTCTGGGATCCGATCGTCGACTGGGCCGCGAACGAACTCGGCGCGCGCTTCATCCTGGTCGAGGGCGTGATGCCGCAGGAGCAGCCGAAGGAAGCGACCGCCGCCTTTGCCGTGACGCTGAAGAAATACGACACGCCGATCGAACTTGCCGTGCTGCACACGGTGACGACGCTGACCGGCTCGGCGATCCTGGCGCTTGCGTTTGCGGAAGGCCGGCTCACCGCCGACGAGGCCTGGACGCTCGCCCATCTCGATGAGGACTGGACGAACGAACATTGGGGCGCGGACGCGGAAGCCGAGAACCGGCGCGCCAAGCGGCTCGAGGAAATGCGGGCGGCGACGGAAACTTTTCTTGCGTTGAGGCCCTCGGCTTAATCGTTCTCTAACCGTGTTCGTTGGAACATCTGAAGGTGCCGTTTTGCAGGTTCCTTCATGCTCCGTCGTCTCTCTCGTTTCTGTCTTATTGCTTTGACGGCCTTGCCGTTGATGTCGTTCCGCTTGGAACAGGCAAACACGGCGCAGGAAAAACTTCTCTACGACGTGCGCGGCGCCTTCGTGACCGCGCGGCCGGATGTGCCGAAGGGATTGGTGATCGCCACCGACATGCTGGTCGACGAGGCGATCCGCGCAACCACCAGGTCGATCGCCCTGCCGCGGACGATCATCTCGGTGCGAATAGACGAGATGTCGCACATGCCCATGCTGATCGGCAGCCGGCATGAGGCGAAGGTGACGGTACAGGCGATATCCGTGAACACCGGCGAACCAATCGCCAGGGGAACGTTCAAGACGTCGATCTACCTGCTGGACGGGGACACCGCGGACCGTGACCTCGCCGAAAAGATCGCCGACCGCATCGCCAGCGAATTCCGCCTCGACGGCCAGCGCCGCCCGACAATGGCGACGGCGCTGTTTCCGTGAGAGTTAGGCCAGCCGCTCCGCGTGCCAGCGCAGGTGATCCTCCATGAAGGTCGAGATGAAATAATACGAATGATCGTAGCGCTCGTGCATTCGCAGCGTCACGTCGATATCCGTTCCCTTGGCCGCTTCCTCAAACAGCCAGGGGCGCAGGCCGTTTTCGAGGAAGCCGTCGGCCTTGCCCTGGTCGATCAGGAATTCCGGAAAGCGCGCGCCGTCCTCGACCAGTGCGCAGGCGTCGTATTGCCGCCAGATTGAGCGGTCGGCGCCCAGATATTTCTCGAAGGCGGGCGCCGACCAGTCGGCGGTCGAGGGCTCGACGATCGGCGCGAAGGCGGAGCAGCTCTTGAAGCGGTCGGGGTTCCTGAGCGCGATCGTCATCGCGCCATGACCGCCCATCGAGTGGCCGAAAATGCCTTGGCGGTCCATGTCCATGCGAAAATGCTGGCTGACGAAATTCGGCAGTTCCTCGGTGATGTAGGTGTACATCTGGTAGTGCTCGGCCCAGGGCTTTTCCGTCGCATCGAGATAGAAGCCGGCGCCCTTGCCCATCTGCCAATTGGTGAGTTCGTCGGGTACGTCATTGCCGCGCGGGCTGGTATCCGGGCAGATGACGATCAGCCCGAGTTCCGCGGCCATCCGCCGGTATTCGCCTTTTTCCATGACATTGGCATGGGTGCAGGTGAGGCCCGAGAGATACCAGACAACCGGGCAGGGCGCTTTGATCGCCTGCGGGGGCACGAAGACGGCGAATGTCATCTCGCATTTGCAGGCTTCGGATTCATGCATGAACACGCCCTGCATGCCGCCGAAGGCGGTGTTCTGGGAAAGGACCTTCATCGATGCTCCTCGAAGATATCAGTTGCCCATCGACACGACGGCGTTGACGGCCGCGGCGACGAGAACGGTGTTGAAAAAGAAGGACACGACTGCATGCAGGAGATTGATGCGGCGCATGTCGGTCGTGGTGATCTGGACGTCCGATGTCTGGGCAGTCATGCCGATGACGAAGGAGAAATAGAGAAAATCGTAGGCGCCGGGCTCGTCGGTTTCGGGAAAGTCGAGGCCGCCTCGCTTCGCCTCATTCTCTTCGGCCTGCTCGTCCGGACGCCAGAAATTGTGGGCGTAATGCATGGCGAACATCGTGTGGATCGTCAGCCAGCCGAGCACGACGGATGCGAAGGCGAGGGAGACGGCGGCAAGGCCCGCAGGCTGCGAACGGTTCAGCGCTTCGAACAGCGAAACCACGGCGGCGGCAACGGCGAGCAAAGTCACCCCCAAGATGACCGGCGCGGGCTCGTCGTCGTTTTGACCTTTCTTTCTGAACGTGGCGCCATCGAGCTTCGGGATGCGGGCGGCCATCATGACGAGGTAGATCAGGAAGAAGACGATGACTGCAATGCCGGGTGCGAGTTCCGGCACATAGAAGATCAGGAACGGCAGGCAGGCAAGCGAGGCGATCGTGCCGGCAAAGAACGGTCCATGCCGATGATAGTTCAGTTTGTGCCAGGGGCTTGGCATCCGGGTTTCCCGATCGCTCACGAGGCTGATTTGGCGCGGCGGCAGAGCCTGTCCAGCGTTTCCAGGAATTTCGATCGGTCGCGCGGCGAAAAGGCGGCGTTATAGCCCTTGCTTTCGCCGGTTTCCCGCAAATGTGCCCCAAGATCGCGCATGGCGCTCGCCATGCCGATATTGGTCTCGTCGAAGACGCGGCCGGTCGGGCCGGTTACTAGCGCGCCGGCCGCAACACAGCGTACCGCCAGCGGCACGTCGGCGGTTATGACGATATCGGCGGCTCCGGCGCGTTCGGCGATCCAGTTGTCGGCGGCGTCGAAACCGGCGGAGACGATGACATTATGGACCATCGGGTCGCGGGACGGACGAAGGCCGGAATTGGCGACGAACGTCACTTCGAGGTTATGGCGTTCCGCGACTTTGAGGATCTCCGGCTTGACCGGACAGGCATCGGCGTCGACGTAGATCATGAATAGATACTCCGGCCCAATCCGGCGACCTCCCGCACGACGGGAGGCAGCGTAGCCCGCCCCAGCGGGCTACGCGCAGGATATGGCTCAGGCGACAGAGGTCGTCTGGTCGTCGACTGCTGCGCCGGGTACGTTTTTCTTGATCGATTCTATGGCCGAAACGGCGGAAGCCTTGGCCGAATACCCTTCCGAAGAGAACATCGCCTGGCCGTTCGAAGCCTTGAAGCGAAAACGGTATTCCCCGGCCTTGTCCTGGTAGATTTCGAACTTGTACATCTTCTGCGTTCCTCACATTAAACGGAGTTAAATCATAGGTCTATTCGCAGCATTGGAGCGTGTTCCGGAACGTGTCGGAACCGCGCTCAATAAATCACTACGCTGCGAATCGATTCGCCGCCATGCATCAGCTCGAAACCCTTGTTGATGTCCTCGAGCGGCATTGTGTGGGTGATCATCGGGTCGATCTCGATCTTGCCCTCCATGTACCAGTCGACGATCTTCGGCACGTCGGTGCGGCCGCGGGCGCCGCCGAAGGCCGTGCCCATCCAGGTGCGGCCGGTGACGAGCTGGAAGGGGCGGGTGGAAATTTCCTGACCGGAGCCGGCAACGCCGATCACCACCGACTTGCCCCAGCCGCGATGCGACGCTTCGAGCGCCTGGCGCATGACCTTCGTATTGCCGGTGCAGTCGAACGTGTAGTCGGCTCCGCCGATCTGGTCGGCGCCACGTTTCGTCAGGTTGACGAGATAGGGGACGATGTCGCCGTCGACTTCCTTCGGATTGACGAAATGGGTCATGCCGAAGCGTTCACCCCAGGCCTTCTTGTCGTTGTTCAGGTCCACACCGATGATCATGTCGGCGCCGGCAAGCCGCAGTCCCTGGATGACGTTCAAACCGATGCCGCCGAGGCCGAAGACGATGGCAGTAGCGCCGATCTCCACCTTGGCGGTGTTGATGACAGCGCCGATGCCGGTCGTCACGCCGCAGCCGATATAGCAGACCTTGTCGAAGGGGGCGTCCGGGTTGATCTTGGCAACCGCGATTTCCGGAAGGACCGTATAGTTCGCAAAGGTCGAGCAGCCCATATAGTGATGGATCTTGTCCTTGCCGATCGAGAAGCGCGAGGTGCCATCGGGCATCAGCCCCTGGCCCTGGGTGGAGCGGATGGCGGTGCAGAGATTGGTCTTGCGCGACAGGCAGGACGGGCATTCGCGGCATTCCGGCGTATAGAGCGGAATGACATGGTCGCCCTTCTTGACCGAGGTGACGCCGGGCCCGACGTCGACAACGATGCCGGCGCCCTCATGGCCGAGGATCGCCGGGAAGAGGCCTTCCGGATCGGCGCCGGACAGGGTGAAATCATCGGTATGGCAGATGCCGGTCGCCTTCACCTCGATCAGCACCTCGCCGGCGCGGGGGCCTTCGAGCTGTACGGTCATGACTTCGAGCGGTTTGCCAGCCTGAACGGCGACGGCGGCGCGGACATCCATGATGTTCTCCCTTGAGGCTTTATAGATTCGGCGCGACCTTGGCACAGGCGAGGGGGCCGGCTCAAGCCGGAACGAGCCGTTCGCGGTCGCATTTCGGTGAGCGGATCAAGGACCGATAAGCGGCACGTGCGGGGAGGTCGTGCGCGGCGCCAGGCCGGTCAGGCGCGGATCGTCGAGAACTTCGACCATCAGGGCGTAGGGCGTGAACCCGGACCGCTGATAGAACTGCATGGCGGCCGGGTGGTCGAAGTGGCAGGTATGCACCCAGAAACGGCGGATCGGATGCGCCCAGGCCCGCTGGATCGCCCAGTTCATCATGAAACGGCCTGCGCCCTTGCCGATCGCACCGGCGACGAGGCCGAAATAGACGAGCTCGCATTCGCCCTGCTCCCGGAAATCGAGCTCCAGGAGGCCGATGCGGCGGCCGCCGTCGAGAAGCACGTAGATCTCGACCTGCGGATCGTTGAGAACCGAGGCAAGTTCGTCGTCACTGATGACAAGCCGCGAGACCCACATCCAGTTCTCGCCGACCGCCCGGAACAGCGCGCGGTATTCGTCGGGAGCAGGAGACTGCCAGCGTTCCAGGGTAAGCGTGTCCGGCGCCGCCGCGGTTTTCCTGCGCGGCTTCTCGAACATTTCGAGGCAGGTCACGACGGTGGCAATCTTGCCCGGAGGTACGGCGGAATAGCCGGACGGCAGTGTGGGATTTTCGCTTTTCATGTAACCTTTTGAGCCGCTTGGCGGGCTGAAGTCAATGGGCAGAGACGTCGATGGCGAGTGTGTCGAGGGCGGGTGATCAACCGAACAGGCGGTCGCAGGCGTAGACAAGACCGTAGGAATGGATGGCGACCGCGGCATAGAGGCCGAGGCCCGCCATCAAACGCTCGCCGGGATGCATTTGCTCAAGGGTTTCGCGCGGCTTGACGGACGAAAAGCCGATCAAGCTCATCAGCGTGAACACGGCAAGTGCCGCGATCAAGGCGGTGGAGGACAGCCCGATCCGGTAGCCGACCCACAGCATCAAGAGCGTAATCCCGAAACTGCCGGCGACGAGCAGGCTGCGGGTCGGAAAGATCTGCCTCAGCACCCTGCCGCCGTCGAAGCGGTACATCGGCAGGAGATTGAGGAGGTTGAAGGCACCTAATATCAGCAGGAAGACCAGCGCCGGTTGCCGCAGCGACGAAGAAAACAGGTGGGTGGCCGAGAGATCGTGGACGGAAATCATCACCGGTACGAGAAAGGCGGACATGCCTGCGCCCATGAGCGCGCAGGTGGCGACTTCGAAGCGGCTGTTGTAGGGCCGACCGCCGATAGCGATGCCTCCAAGAAGCGGAACGAAGATCATCCTGACCCTCTCATGCCCGAAGGCGCGATAGGCGGCCATGTGCCCCAGTTCGTGCAGCACGATGACCACCGTCAGAATTGTGGAGATCGTCAGACCTGCCGCAGTCAGCCCGAAAAAGGGCCAGAGCAGCAGCGTCGAGAGGAGCGCCAGGACTATCTGGGTGAGCGGATGTTCGATCATGCCGCCTGTTTTCGGCCGGCCGTTTTTCAGCCAGGAAGTCAGCGACGAGAGCTCGCGGCGGATCATGAAATAACGAAACAGGTAAACCGCAAGGCCGCGATAGTTGTCCGTCTGGGCAAGGGTGATCGTGGAACCGCCAGGCGCGGCCGACACGGCGCGGTATTCCTCGAAGTTGCGCCAGAAAGAAATGTCGAGCGCGGTGTCGTCCACCACGCGTGCACGGCTCTCATAGCTGAGCTGGGCACTATCGACAGTTTCCTCCACCTTGAAGACCCGCCGGATCGGCGCACCATGGCGATCGGGATGGCTGTAGGCGATCTCTATCCCGCCGCGGTTCCTTTCCATCCCTGAGGAGAGGATCGAAGGGTTCCAACTCGCCTCTTCGCCGCCGGGGTGAAAGGCGCGCCAGAGACGTTCCGGAGCGATTTCAAGCGTCCGATGCAGCGTGATGGTGCGGCGGCCGACGGGTGCTGCCATCAGCAGCCAGAGCAGGCCGAGATTGATCGTCAGCAACAGGACGGCGGAGACAATGGGCGTCATATCGACCTCGGGAGCCTGTCGGCTCGCGATTGGCCGATCATCACGAACACCATTAGGCCGATTGATTTTCCAGGGGGTTTAGCCGATCGCTAAAATGCGAACGAGCGGGCACGCGGGGCATTGCCACCCGTTGTTCGTCAGGCTGCTATCTCTTGCGTCAGACGATGCCCGGCATCGGTCACCAGCCAGGGACCGGAGCGCAACACTTCCTTCGGCCTTTCATAGGTCGCCACCGCCGCGATCATCTCCTGCCAGACGGGATGATGGGCTCTAGCATCGGCCAGTTCGTCGATCCCGCGCAGGACCAGCGCTTCGATCGGCGAGAGCATCAGCCGGCCTCGCTCCATCGCGCCGCGCAGCACCCGCCAGATATAGGTGAGATCAAAGGCTGTGATGGCAGGAGAGGCGGGGCGGGCGGCATGATAGGCGCCGCGCGCGCCGGGCTCGAGGGCCAGGCGAACCTGGTCGAGCGCAAAGGCCGAGAGGCTCTCCGGCACCTCGGACGCCACTTCCATCGCATGCAGCAGCAATTCGAGCTCCAGTGCGGAACGAACAGCTCCGTCGGCGGCGATCGTGCGCATCAGCCAGCCAGCCTTTGCGTCGTCGATGCGCCCCTTCGGCTCTGTGCCATGCACGAGATATGCAGTCAGGCTTTCGACGAAATAGGTCGACCATTCGGGGCTTTGTTCGGGACAAGAATCATTCAGCGCAAAAAGGGCGAGCGCATCTTCGGAGGAGCAAATGCCGTCCGGGAACGCATATTTGCGCAGCATCAAAATATCGTCGGCCACAATCCGACCCTTCCCGGCGATGACACATGCCGGAAAAGAAAAGCGGAACCCGCTCATCTTCATTTCTCCGTTTCATCATGAAACTGAATGTGGGGGATAAATGAGAGAAGTTGAGAGGCAGAAAAGAAGCGCGGTTAATCGGCCGAAAACAAGGCCGTCAAACAGTTTCGAGCTGCTTCGATTTGGAACGCTCCCGCCAGATGATAAACAGGCCGGAGGCGACGATGACGGCGATGCCGAGCCATTTGGAGGCGGTCGGGAAGTCGCCGAACAGGGCGTAACCGAGCACGGTCGCCGAGATGATCTCGAAATACTGGAAGGGTGCCAGCAGTGAAAGCGGCGCCAGCCGGAAGGCCCGCACCACGAGCAGATGCATGTAGCCCGAAATGGAGCCGAGCAGCATCAGCAGGATGAGACCGAGCCAGGACGCGGGGAGCGACGGCGCGAAGTCCGCGGCCCCGGCGTTATCTCCGGCTACAAGCGCCGCCGCCATGAACAGCGTGCCGCCGACGCCTGCCATGGTCTGCATGACCAGCGGCGAGTCGGCCTCGCCGATCGCGCGGTTGAGGAACAGGTAGAGCGTGTAGAGGAAGGCGCAGGCGACCGGCAGAAGCGCCGTCCAGCCGAAGATCGCATAGCTCGGCTGGATGACGATCATGGCGCCGCCGAAACCGACGACGATCGCCAGCCACCGCCGCCAGCCGACCTTTTCCCGCAAAAAGATCGCCGACA
Organism: Neorhizobium galegae bv. orientalis str. HAMBI 540; assembly: GCF_000731315.1. Lineage (NCBI taxonomy): Bacteria > Pseudomonadati > Pseudomonadota > Alphaproteobacteria > Hyphomicrobiales > Rhizobiaceae > Neorhizobium > Neorhizobium galegae. The sequence goes on along the minus strand of NZ_HG938353.1, from coordinate 1,839,768 downwards.
TCATGGTGAGCATGAAGGGCTCGACGAAATAGATGGCGAAGACATCGGCGAGCGGCATGTATTTGACCGCCGCGAAGAACATCAGGCTGGCGGCCGCATGCAGCACGCCGCGCAGCAGGTTCATCCACGGGCGTTTCGGCCGGAAGATGGCGGCCCCGGTGAAGACGACGAGCGGCAGGATGCAGACGAGCTGAAAGAAGAACCTGTAGAATGTCACCTGAGCGGGCGACATCGCCTCGAAGGTCGCCATGTATTTGGCGATGGCATCCATCAACGGCAGGATGACCATGCAGGTGGCCATGATGGCCATGCCCTTCAGCGGATTTTCAGGTGTGGAAGAGGGCATGCCCGGCACTTTCGAGGAACCAGGTTCTTCAACCACAGCGGGCGGCAATGTTCAAGCCAAGATCAGGTTACAGCCGTTTCGGAAACCGAGGCGCCGAAGATTTCCTCGAAAGCTTCACGCAGGCGCATATCCACGTCGGCCATCATCACCGGAAGGCCGAGATCGACGAGGCTGGTCACGCCGTAAGCGCTGATCCCGCAGGGCACGATGCCGGTGAAATGCGAGAGGTCCGGTTCGACATTGAGGGAGAGGCCGTGGAAGCTGACCCAGCGGCGCAGGCGGATGCCGAGCGCGGCAATCTTGTCCTCCGCCATCGAACCGTCCGGCAGAAGCGGCTTTTCCGGCCGGCGCACCCAGACGCCGACGCGGTCCTCGCGCCGCTCGCCGCGCACGTTCATCATGTCGAGGGTGCGGATTATCAACTCCTCGAGCGCCGCCACATAGGCGCGCACGTCCTGGCGACGGCGTTTGAGATCCAGCATCACGTAAGCGACGCGCTGGCCGGGACCATGATAGGTGTATTCGCCACCGCGGCCTGTGGAAAACACCGGAAACCGGTCCGGCTCGATCAGGTCGGCGGCGTCGGCGCTGGTGCCGGCGGTATAGAGCGGCGGGTGTTCGAGCAGCCAGACGAGCTCGTCGGCGCGGCCATCGGCGATCGCCGCCACCTCACGCTCCATCTCGGCCACCGCCTCCACGTAAGGAACGAGTCCATCGGAGATTCGCCAGCGCACTGGCGGGGAGCCCGTTTGCGGCAGCATGGACAGATTGAGGTCGGTGCGTGTGAGCATGGAAAATCTTCTGGCAAAAACAAAAGGGTGCGGCAAGGGCCTGGTTTCCGGCCCGGTTTATATAGGCATTCACACCTGGAATTTTTATCCTTCAAAAATCTGTCACGGCGCACTTGTGCACCCCAAATGCTTTTGCTACATGCAGCCCCGCCGGCGCAAGTCGGCATCTACCACGATGCGGTCGTGGCGGAATTGGTAGACGCGCAGCGTTGAGGTCGCTGTGTCGCAAGACGTGGAAGTTCGAGTCTTCTCGACCGCACCAAAATAAAAACCCGCTTCGGCGGGTTTTTTGTTGCCCGGATGAAATTGCATCTAGAAAACTGAGCGACCGACCTGCCGCTCCTATGGCAAAACATCGAGCTATATAGCGCATTGCCGATGAATCGCCGGCCGGTGTTCACGCAGGCGACACCTGTCGTCCGACGCCTAGACTTTCAACGCGACTGATTTACTCGGACGACCTTGAAGCACGGGGGCAGCGAGACGTAATCAATCGGAACTGCGGCGTGCATATTTTCAAAGATCGTCACGGTTACTTCTGCGTCGCGTCCCGCTTGGCGCAAACGCGCTAGGGCGCTGAACGACGTGTTCTTACCCGATTGAAACGACTTCCCGTCCCCGTGAAAGCGATCAACCAGTCGTCCCGAATCTTTAGCGAGAACGACTGTGTCTGCTCCGTACATCGCGTGCTCGAAATCGTGGTCTTCCGTGCCGAACAGTTGAAACGGGTCATAGTCGTTGTAGATTATCAGAACGGTCGGCTTCCCGCCCTTAGACGCGGCTTGTATTTGCCTCTTGCTCTTGGTGATTCTATCTCGGATGAATTTGCCGACCTCCCCACTGTGAACCATCTCATCCGCCCAATTTCGGCCAGCCTCAATCTGCTTTAGCTCGAAAATGATCTCCGCCTCACCGATTGTCACGCCGTAGTCTGGCGTCGAGACGCCCCGTTCGGCTGAGATTGCCCGAAAGGGCAGACTGTTTGACACTAACCATGTCTCGAATAGTGTCTCGGATCGGGTCTTGGACATGGGTTTTCGCAGAATCATCCAGGGTTGGTGGCCGGTAGTGACATCTTCCGGCGCGAAGACGATAGGCGTATGGTTTGCGACGCCTCGTTTTATGTCTTACCTACCCCTCTTACCATACTCATCTGGAGTGGTCCCGCCCGCGCCGTATCGCGTCATACCACGCAAGTTCTCGTTCACCTGATTAGCGCATCAGCCTTCGCACTCACCCACCTGCGTACTGTATGATGGGCGCCCGAATCCCGTGATTGTCGCTATCGGCCCGTAACGCCGATGAATTTTGATGAGGATTGGTACGCTGCCGCGCAAATGAGCCTCAGAATGACTCAAGTAGATTAAGCGAAAATCCAATCTTTACTGCTTCTACAAGGCAATCGTACAGCAAGACGAATTGCGGCTTTGAAATTCCATGCCTATCTGATGAATTGAGGCGTGTGCATTATTGCAGGGTAGGAAATGACTCCATGGTCGAACTGAAAGTAAAGACACGGCCGATCGGCGCGACGGCGGTGCTCGGACGCCTCGGTCACCCGCAGGTGACGAGTGAGACGGGTGGTCAGGTCGAAGTGGTGACGGGCGCTTCTGAGCCGGGGTTCAATCCGCTCGACCTGATGTTTTCATCGCTCGCCGCCTGCCTCGTGCTCAGCGGTCGCATCGCCGCAAGCAAGCTCGGCATCCTCGACAGGTTGAGCGAGGTGAGGGTGCATGTGACAGGCGAGAAAGCCCACGAAGGGCCGTCCCGGATTACCAGGTTCGTCGTGGATTTCCGGATCGAAGGGGATTTCGACGACGAGCAGAAAAAGCAGATCGCCCATATGGCCGAGGAAATCTGCACCGTCAGCAATACTCTGAAAAATTCACCGGATATCCTGCTGACGAGCGCCTAGGCGTCGTCGGGCCGTCAATCGTCGTCGGGAATGTGGCTGTCGACGCCTTCGAGGCGAAGGTTGTTGACCAGTTCGCGGACGCCGGCGACACGCTGGATCCGGCGGGCGATCTTGCGAGAGGTCGGCGCATCGTCGACGGCGCCTTCGAGCGTGACGGTGCCGTCCTCGACATGCACGTCGATGGACGCCATGTCGATCATATCCAGCTCGTCGATCGCGTCGGTGACCCGCTCTTCGAGATCGTCGGCATCTTCGATCCCCTTCGTTCCAGGGCGAATGGTGTCGACCAACCGCTCTTCCGATCCGTCGCGCTCGGCGCTGTCCACCTGATAACCGCGATTGCGGTTGGTGTCGAAATTGGCCTTGGGGTCGCCATAGGCGGCGTTGTCGACAGGCCGGGCGCTGCCAGCGTCGTCGTAGGGCCAGCCTTCGTCGATATTGCGGTCATCGTAATCGCGAAAATCTTCCTCGCGGGAAATGTCGTCAGCTTTTTTCTTGCCCGGCACCACAGTCTCCTATCATTCCCACCTGGACCCGGCGCACCCCCAATTCACAAAAGGCTGGTGCGCCGGGTTTTCGCTTTAATGGCTCGTGGATGCGCCATTCTTGTTACCCGTCAGGGTCAGATGGCTTTCGACATCATGTACGCCATCCACGGTTTCCGCGCTCAATACGGCCTTCCTGGCCGAGAACACGGTATCGACGGAACCCTCGAGGATAACCTTGGTTCCCTCGGCATGCGGTTCGATCATCGATGAGTCGACGTCCGGCAATGCGGCCAGACGCGCGGATACTTGTCGTTCGAGTTCGGCTGCGGTCTTGTCTGCTGTCGCATTCATGGTCGTAGCTCCTCGCTGGACTTGCGACCTGACAACGGGCGAACGCGGATTTGGTTCGGTCCGGTTTTTTTATTTTCCCTTGCCCCATTTGCGCAGCAGCCGATCCCGCTTCAGGCGGGACAGCCGTTTCAGCCAGAAGATGCCGTCGAGCTGGTCGATCTCGTGCTGCATGCAGATGGAATAAAAGCCTTCGGCGTCCTCTTCATGGACGACACCGGTGAGATCCTGGTAGCGGAACCTGATCCGTTTCGGGCGTTCTACCTCGTCATTGGCCCCGGGCATCGAGACGCTGCCCTCGGTATGACGCATCAACTCCTCCGAGGAGAGCAGGATTTCCGGGTTGGCGTAAAAGCTCGCGCCGCTCTCCTTCGACAGTTCGAGCACTACAAGCCGGGTGAAGACGCCGACATGCGCGGCGGTGATGCCGACGCCGGGTGCTGCCCGCATCGTATCGAGAAGGTCATCGGCCAGCGCCGTCAGGGCCGCGTCGAAAACCGTGACCGGCTCGCATGGCCTGGACAGGCCCGGATCGGGATATTTCAGGATGGTTCGGATGGCCATTTTCGAACTCCTCTTGCTGCCCTTCGGGCTGCCTTTCGGGTTTTTCCGCATCGTTTCGCCATGCGCTCTGGACCCGGAACGGCAATTGTTCTAGCAGGAAAACCGGTGGCAGGAGCAATAGCGCCGGGTGCAGCTATCCGGTTGTTGACAATATGTTTTTTGCCGCCATTCTCGTTTTGTCAAAGACCAGCAGCGAGGGCGGCAGATGAGCGATATCGGCGAGGACCACCGCCTGCGCACAAAAACCGACGATGCCGGTGACGACATCTATTCCGAGGACGGCGCGATCCGTGCCGACTTCCTGGCGATGGTTGGCGCCGCAATCGCCGATCGTGACACGCTTTTCCTGCGCAGCCATGTGGCGCGCCTGCACGAATCGGAACTTGGCGACCTGCTCGAAGCGATCCTGCCCGACCAGCGCCATGCGCTTGTGCGGCTGCTCGGCGACGACTTCGACCTGACCGCACTGACCGAGGTCGACGAAAACATCCGCATGGAGATCGTCGACCAGATGTCGAACGCGCAGATCGCGGCAGCGATCGGCGATCTCGATTCGGACGACGCGGTCTACATTCTGGAAGACCTCGACCACGAGGACCGGGAAGAAATTCTCGCGCAGCTGCCGTTCACCGAGCGGGTGAGGCTGCGCCGCGCGCTCGATTATCCTGAACAGTCGGCCGGCCGCCGCATGCAGACGGAATTCGTCGCGGTGCCGCCGTTCTGGACCGTCGGCCAGACGATCGACTACATGCGCGACGAGGAGGATCTGCCGGAGAGCTTCACCCAGATCTTCGTGATCGACCCGACCTTCAAGCTGCTCGGCGTGCTCGACCTCGACCGTATCCTGCGCGCCAAGCGGCAGGTGAAGATCGAGACGATCATGCGGGAGACGAACTATCCGATCCCCGCCGACATGGACCAGGAAGAGGCAGCCCAGCTCTTCGAACAGTACGACCTGCTCTCGGCCGCCGTCGTCGACGAGAACGGCCGGCTGGTCGGCGTGCTGACCATCGACGACGTCGTCGACGTTATCCAGGAGGAGGCGGAAGAGGACATCATGCGCCTCTCGGGCGTCGGCGACGAAGAACTGTCCGACTCGGTCCGGGAGACCTCGCGGTCGCGGGTGCCATGGCTGCTGGTCAACCTCTTCACCGCCTTCATTTCGGCCTCGGTGATCTCGCTGTTCGAAGCGACGATCGAGCAGGTGGTGGCGCTCGCAATCCTGATGCCGATCGTTGCCGGCATGGGCGGCAATGCCGGCTCGCAGACGATGACGGTGACGGTGAGGGCGCTTGCGACCCGCAATCTCGACATTCACAATGCCTGGCGCGTCGCCCGACGCGAGGCGGGCGTCGGGCTGATCAACGGTGTGGTGATCGGCTGTCTCGTCGGCATTGTGGCAGGCCTCTGGTTCCACGACGCGCATATCGGCGGGCTAATCGCCACCGCCATGCTGATCAACATGTTCGCGGCCGCCATGGCCGGCATCATGATCCCGCTGCTCCTCGACCGGGCCGGGGCCGACCCAGCGGTATCGTCGGCGGTGTTCGTCACCGCGATTACCGATACGACCGGTTTCTTCTCGTTCCTCGGCCTGGCGACCTGGTGGTTCATGGTCAGCTGACCCGAAAAATTGACTGTTACGTAAAAGTCAATTAGTTTGACTGACGAGTAGCAGGACATGATCGTGAACAAGTATTATAGCATTACGGAGCTGACGCGTGAATTCGGGGTATCGACCCGCACGCTGCGCTTCTACGAGGACGAGGGCCTTATCCACCCCGAACGCCGGGGTCGCACGCGGCTTTTCCGGGCGACGGATCGCCGGCTGATCCAGGAAATCCTGCGCGGCCGCCGGATCGGCTTCACGATCGCCGAGATCCGCGAAATCATCCAGGTCTACAAGGAACCGCCGGGCGAGCTCGGGCAGCTCAAGCTCCTGATGACGCGCCTCGATGAAAAGCGCAACGACCTGCGCCAGAAGCGCAAGGATATCGACGATACGCTGACGGAGCTCGACAATGTCGAGGAAGCCTGCCTGACCCGGCTTGCCGAAATCGGCGTCGGCACCTGACCTCCAAAACGACCGCTATTGCGCCTCGATCGAGCACTGTTCGGCGAGCGATTGCACGCGCTCGTCCTGCGGGCCGATGGTGCCGGACTGCAGCGGCGTCATCAGCGACTGGGCGATCAGCTTGTCGGCGGTGCAGCCGCAGAATTTCTGGCAAAGGCCGGCATCGTTGCCCTGGCCCGTGCAGCCTGCTTCGCAGCTTCTGACATAGCCGATCCGCGGATCCGGCGGCGGGGCTGGATGAACCAGCGAGAAGAGATAGACGAGCGCGATCAGCACCGGCTGATGGACGAGATAGACGATCAGACTGTGGCGGCCGGCCTTCGAGAGAAGGTTCTCCTGCGTCTGGACCGCGGCGAGTTTCGGAAGCCAATTTTTCGATATCGCGAGCCGGGCGACTGCCACCCCAGCCAAAAGCGCCGCGATCCAGGGAAACAGCGGCACATAGTCGTTCGAACGCGGCGGGATTTCTGCAAAACCGAGCCAGCTCAGGTAACGGGCGTCGAACAGGGCCGAATCCAGTGCGCCGGGCACCAGGCTGTAGTCGACGATCATCGCAACGACCACCAGGGCAACGATCGCACCGGTCAACAACGGTGGCAGGCGCAGGAAGGCGAGGCCGATCAGGCTCGACAGCGCGATATTGTGCAGGATGCCGAAATAGATCCACTCGCCCGGAAAGGCGATCAGCGTCGCGATGCTGATCGCGACTGCAGCGCCTGCGACCATCGCAAAACGCTTCCAGAAGGGCTGCCAGCGGATCTTCGGGAAATGCGCGAGAACCAGGCTGACGCCCGCCAGGAACAGGAACGAGCTGGCGATCGAGCGGGCATAGACCCTGAAGAAGCCCTGGGTCGCCGTGCCGGGATCGACATAACCGAAAAACTCGAGATCCCAGGTGAAGTGATAGGTCGCCATGGCGATGAGGGCGACGCCGCGCAGCGTATCGATCAGCGTGATGCGGGGTCTGCGCGGAGTGGGGTTCTGGGTTTCGGCAACAGTCACTGCTTGTCTTTCCGGATCAGATCTCAGGGCGTCCCGCGGTCCATGATCGCCAGCCGGGCCTCCGAGAAATACTGGCGGCGGGTGAGCACGACGACCACCACAAGGGTCATGGCAATGAACATATAGGGCCCGATGAACCAACCGAGATAGCCGACCGACAAAAACAGTGCCCGCAGGCCCGAATTGAAATGGCCTGCCGCGATCGTATTCATCCGCACAACCTGATCGGCCGCCCGTTCGGCAGCAGCGCGGTCACCATTGGTGTCATGCATCATTGGCAAGGCGCCGAAAAGAATGGTGCAATAGTTGAACAGACGGTAAGACCAGCCGAATTTGAAGAAGGAATAACCGAACAGGAAGGTGAGGCCGGCGACCTTGAGTTCGAACGCGGTGCGGCCACCGTAAGCGACGAAGGGCAGGTCGCGGAAGACTGCCTCGACCTGTTCGGTGGCGCCGAGCAGCGCAAAACAGCCGCCGATCGCGAAGATCGATGTCGAGGCGAAAAAGGCCGTGCCGTTCTGCAGGCCCGCCAAGATCTGGGTGTCGATCATCTTGAGGTCCCGCCGGAGCGAATTGTAGATCCATTCCTTCCGCCGTTCGGCCATCGCCCGGTTGAGGCTGGCGCGGGGAAACAGCCAGGAGCCGGCGCCGGCGGTCACCCACGAATAGAGGGACCAAAGGACGGCAAAGAGGGCAAGCGCAATATAATCAGCGTTCGTCATGGGCTTCACCGGTTGGAATCGGTCTTTAATCCGTCTCGTCATGCTTTGTTTCGGTTTCGGCGGCAAGCCTCCTCGATCCGGATAGGAACCGCAAATGGCGTGCAGGCGTTACGAATGTGATCCGCCAAAGGCTTCCGCCATGTTTCCGCCATTTTGCGGATTGCGAAGGCGGCGGGATTTTAATAGACCATTAGCCATGACGACCGGGAGCGGACGTTAATCGATGCGGCATGAACCTGGAGACGACATGGAAGATACCGACCAGAAGTCCTGCTGGGGCGTGACCTTCAAGGCGCTCCTCGGATTTGCAGGGGCGTTAGCTCTCGCGTATCTGTTTGGCGTTATCTGATTGCCGCAGTGAAATTCCGGAATTTCTATTCCCGGCGTGGTATTCGTACCGCGCCGTTTCTATTTTAAGAGCATGTCGCGGCCGGTTCACCGGATGTCGGGCAATCACCAAGACATAGCGCTGGTCTGACATAGGCTCGGCGATCGTTCCACTACCTTGCGGATTCTCATGTTCCTGTCCGTTTTCGACGTCTTCAAGATTGGTATCGGCCCTTCGAGCTCGCACACGATGGGACCGATGTCGGCCGCCAACCGCTTCCTGGAGCTCATCCTGTCCAACGACTGGCCGCGCCCGACCGGCGCGCATGTCGCGGCGCTGAAGGTGAGCCTGCACGGTTCGCTCGCGTTCACCGGGATCGGCCACGGGACGGGCAGGGCGGTGATATTGGGTCTGGTCGGTGAGGAACCCCACGCCGTCGATCCGGACAGGATGGACGCGATCATCGACGAGGTGGAGCGGACCGGCCGCGTCACGCCGCCCGGCCATCCGGCTTATGAATTCCAGCCGAAGACCGATCTGATCTTCGACAAGAAGCAGCCACTGCCCGGCCATGCCAACGGCATGAGCTTTTCAGCCTTCGACCGCGACGGCCGGCTTCTCCTGAAGCGGATCTACTATTCGATCGGTGGTGGTTTCGTGGTGACGGACACCGAGCTCGAGGCGATGCGCGGTGCCAAGAAATCGGCCGGCGACTCACGCATTCCCTATCCATTCGCCTCGGCAAAACAGATGCTCGATATGGCGCGCGGCTCAGGCCTGACGATCGCCCAGATGAAGCGCGCCAACGAAGAAACCAAGATGAGCGCCGCCGAACTCGATGCCGGTCTTGACCGCATCTGGGAAGCGATGTCCAGCTGTATCGACCGCGGCCTCAAGGTCGACGGGATCATGCCGGGCGGGCTGAAGGTGAAGCGCCGGGCGAGGGCGATCCACGACAAGCTGAACGAAGAATGGCGCAGCAACCGGTTGAACCCGCTGCTCGCTAACGACTGGCTGAGCGTCTACGCGATGGCGGTCAACGAGGAGAATGCCGGCGGCGGGCGCGTGGTCACGGCGCCGACCAACGGGGCTGCCGGCGTCATTCCCGCGACGGTACGCTATTACCTGCATTTTCACGAGGACGCGAACCAGGCAGACGTCCATAACTTCCTGCTGACGGCAGCTGCCATCGGCGGCATTATCAAGCATAATGCCTCGATCTCGGGCGCCGAAGTCGGCTGTCAGGGCGAAGTGGGCTCGGCCGCCGCCATGGCTGCGGCGGGGCTTGCGGCCGTCATGGGCGGCTCGCCGGAGCAGATCGAAAACGCCGCCGAGATCGCGCTGGAACACCATCTCGGGATGACCTGCGACCCGATCGCCGGCCTCGTGCAGGTGCCCTGCATCGAGCGCAACGCGCTCGGGGCCGTCAAGGCGGTCACGGCCGCTTCGCTCGCCCTCAAGGGCGACGGGACACATTTCGTGCCGCTCGACGCCTGTATCGAGACAATGCGCCAGACCGGCAACGACATGAGCGAGAAATACAAGGAAACCTCGACCGGCGGCCTCGCCGTCAATGTCGTCGAGTGCTGACGGGTTTCGCCACTGTGGAGTGATCCGAGCAAACGCTTGACCTCACGTGCGGATGGGTCTTCAACCAAACCATGGCTCTCCATCTGATCAAACTCTGCGTCGGCGCCGATTCCATCCAGGATCTCCAGGATTGGGTCGCCGAGCGCGCGCTCAATGCTATCGCCGCCGGCCTCGAACCGCACAGCATCCATACGACGCGAATGGCGCCGAAGCGCATGCAGGAACTGCTCGACGACGGATCGCTCTACTGGGTGATCAAGGGGCAGGTGATGGCGCGGCAGAAGCTGCTCGATATCCGCACGGTTACGGGCGGCGACGGCATTCAGCGCTGCCAGTTGGTGCTGGGGCCGGAGGTCATCGAGACCGCACCGCAACCGAAACGGCCCTTCCAAGGGTGGCGTTATCTGAAAAGCGAAGAAGCGCCGCGTGACCTCGGCAAACTGGGCGAGGACGTGGCGGCGCTTCCGGAAGATCTGCGGCGGGAACTCGCCGAGCTTGGACTTCTGTAACCGGGAAACTTCCTATCAGCGAAGCTTGATGCGGACCGGTGCACGGCCGGCGCGGATGCCGACATGCAGGTGGATATTGGCTTCCGGCTGGGAATGGCGCCAGGCGCGCGCGCCGTGGCTGAGCAGCATGGAAACCAGATCGCGGGTCTTTTCCTTGGAGCGGTTCAAGCCGAGACCGGCAAGCCGCATGGCCGCCTCGTGAAGCGGGTTGAGGGCGACGCCCTTTGCTCTGGACTTCTGTGCCGGTTTGAAGGCGAGTTCAGCGCTGTTTTCATTCATCATCATCGGAAACCCCGTCTACGCGTTACTTTCGAGATCTCTCCGCGCCGAAGAACCGGCGCGGGTATTTCCTTGATCGCCGATGGCGATTGCTCACTGGAGCGACGCCCAGCAGCTGATGCCCTTCTTCTTCAGCACGTTGCAGGCATCGACAGCCGTCTTCTGGTCGTCGAAGCCGCCGAAGCGGGCGCGGTAGATCTGTTCGCCATTGTTGCTGAAGGCGACAGTGAAGGGTTTGGCGGAACGCAATACCTTGCCGCCTTTATCCTGCGCATTCTGCAGGAGATCCTGAGCTTGTTTCTGGTTCGGCGATGCGCCGATCTGGATGACCCAGCCGTTGGAGGCCATCGAAGCCGCAGCCGCCGACTGAGCGGCCTTCGCGGACACGGCAGACACCTTGGTGGATGCCGTCGTGACGTCGTCCACGGTCGAGCGGCCGGCACGGTGTGCGGCGGCTTCCTCGGTGCGGGCGGGCATATATTCCGGAGCCGGGGTCGGGACGGCAGCAACGCCGCCCATGGCCGTGTTCATCGCCTGGGTGATGACCTTCTTCTGCTCCGGTTCTGCTGCATAGGCCGATGCGGCGGCAGGCGCCATGGCTGCAGCCTGCTGTTCGGCATAACGGGCGCCCGGCCGCGGGCCGCTCGGCGGCAGGTCGAGAGCCGCCATCTGGCGCACGTCGGACTGGGTCGCGGCAACGGCCGGAGCGGCGCGTACCGGGGCTGAAGGAGCGGGCGCAACCGGGGCAGGGGCCGCTGCCTGGGCGATCAGGCTGCTGCTGCCGCCGCGGGAAGCTTCCGGAAGATAGTCGGCGACCAGCTTACGCATCGTCGCATCACGGACGGCGCTGGAGCGGCTGCCGAGCACGACGGCGACGATCGAGCGGCCATCGAGCTGCGCCGAGGTCGCAAGGTTGCTGCCGGCGGCGCGGGTGTAACCGGTCTTGATGCCATCGACACCCTTGACGTTGCCGACCAAGCGATTGTGGTTGCCGATCGTCTGCTTGCCGAAATTGAAGCTGCGGATTGAGAAGTAGCCGTAATATTGCGGGAAGTGCTGACGCAACGCCATGCCGAGGCGGGCCTGATCGCGTGCCGTCGTCATCTGCGCGGTGTTCGGCAGGCCGTTGGCATTGCGGTAGGTGGTGCGGGTCATGCCGAGTGCGCGCGCCTTGCCGGTCATCAACGAAGCGAAGCGTTCTTCGGAGCCGCCGACGAATTCGCCGAGGGCAGTGGCCATGTCGTTGGCGGAGCGGGTGACGAGGGCGCGAATAGCCTGATCGACCGAGACCGAACCGCCGGCGCGAACACCGAGTTTCGAGGGTGGCTCGGCTGCAGCGTGAGCAGAGACCGGAACCTGCGTGTCGAGGCTGATGCGGCCGGATTCAAGCGCTTCGAAGGTGAGGTAGAGCGTCATCATCTTGGTGAGCGACGCGGGATAACGCAGACCGTCCGGATCCTCCGAATAGAGAACCTTGCCGGTCTTGGCGTCGACGACGATGCCGGCGTATTTCGGACCGGCAGCAGCCGGCGTCGAAAACATCGAAATCGCCACAGCCAACGTGAAGAGAAAACCGAGGAACCGTCCCGGGACCGTCGCATCACCCTTGGAAAGGGATGCAGAAATCATTTTTTTCGACACTGCCGCACTCATCGCTTGCATCACATTAGTCAAATATCCGGACGCGCCCCCGCCACGGCCGTTACCGTTCAATCTAGGGGATTAGCGTTACCAAGAGGTTTATGATGAACAGCAGCTTACCTCGATATGCTGCATTTTAGACATCATCCCAGGCTTCGACCCGACCCGTCCGCGGCGGCTTATTTCACCAGCCGGTTTTCGACAAAGAGGCGAACTGCGGCATCAATATGTTGCCAGTCCCGCAAAAGCACACTGGAGAAGCGATAGAGCACCGTCAGGTCCTGTCCGATGTGGATATCCCGCTGGCAGTCGCCGCTGGTGGCTTTGTCGCCGGGGGTGGGCAGCACGCAGCGCACGGCGTAATCCGGGGCGCCGCCGACCTGACCGGTTAGAACCACTTCGCTGCCATAACCTGAATCGGCGCGCAGCCGGTGAAGCGTCAGTCCGAAGGCGGCCTGCTGCGGTGCGCCATCGAACAGTTTGGAATAGATCGGCTCCAGCCGGCCGGACATGTCGCGCGACATGGTGCTCTGGGATAATTGCAGGAAAATCAAAGAGGAAGACTGAGCGACATCATCGAAGCGCGACCGTAGGCCTGCACTATAACCTTCGAGTTCCGGCCAGGTGAGATAGAGGTCGACGCGCTCGGTGACGCCGGCCTGGCGCTGGTCGCGGAAACGAATCGTGTTGGCCGGAAGCTTGAGTTTGTCCTGGCCGATCTGGATCGGGAATTCTTCCCGGCTGTCGATATGGCCGGCAAGCGCGATGCGCTGCCCGAACAAATGGCCACCGACACTGATCGCAACCGTCAACAGAGCAAGGACCGCGATGACGGCCGCCAGCCGATAGAGGAAACGGTTGGAGAGGAGCGGCGCTTCTTCTGCAGCCGAGAGGTTCCGGGCTGGACCTGCCATGACGCGCGCTCCGTGTTCTCGTTCGAGAGAGAATTCGCCAGCGCCGGAATGGGACAGAACGCGGATACGAACGCGGCCAAGCGATTTGGCGGCAGTCTGGATGGTTATGATTAATGCTTCGTAAATAAAGCTTGATCCGGGATGGTGATAGCCTCCCAGTAATCCCTTCTGCGCCCACCTTCAGTCCTACAGATTGACCGCGGCTTGGATCGCCGCGGTCTTTTCGTCTATGACAGGTGAGAGTTACTGGCCGACGGAGCCGACGGCGGTGGCGCGGCCGTCCTGGAGCTTGACCCAGCGGGCGGGATCGTCGTTCGCCTGGCGCTTCAGGAAGGTGTATTCGGTATCCGACCAGACCATGACCTTGTTGCGCATGTTGTCGAGCACGAAGTCGCCACGATCGGTGCGAACTGTCAGCACCGCATGACCTTCGCCGTTCGGCTGTAGCACGACGGTGATCAGCAGGTCGGACGGCGAGAAACCTTTCGCCATCAGCATCTTGCGCTTCAGAAGCACGAAATCTTCGCAGTCGCCGACGGTGCGGGGATAGGCCCAGCGCTCTTCGACGCCATAGATTTCCTGATCCGTCATCGGCGTGATCGAGGAATTGACCGTGTAGTTGACGTCGAGAAGCGTGCGCCACTTGTCTTCGGTCAGTGCGAGCGGGCCGGCGTCTTTGTAGGTCGCGGCGCATTCGCTCACATAGGTTTTGCAGAATTCATAGTGGCCGAGCGGCGGATTGGCCTGGCCGAGAACGCGCACCGTGTTGGCCGGCATGCCGAAAGAGCTTCCGGCGGTAAAGATCGCCATGACGGCGGTGATGGCGGCGAGGCCCAGTCCCTTGCTGTATTTCATTTTTATGTCTCCCCGTTGTGAGGAGAACACTGCCAGACAGGGTTTGATCGACCGCAAAATCTCGTAGTAAAATCAATATCTTATTTGAATTCAATTCGCCTAAAACACACATCAAATACATCTCGAACTTTCACAAAATTCGAGCCGAATTTGCCGATAATTTTCATAAAATGCCGATTATCGGGGGCCCGGCTCCTCGGAGCTTTCCCGCTATCTATCCGTGAATAAAGGGGTTTTTGAAATCCGCGGAGCAGCCCATTGAGTGTCGGAAATCCCGCAATGACGACGATTGGCCGTTGCAAACAGGAAAGGTAAGGTACCGCATTGCGTTGCGTCATGACCAAATCTGGCTGATCGAGGCCGATTTTCGGGCTCGAAAAAAGTGCCGAAAGGGCACAATTTTTTTGAAGAAAGTTCATTTCGGCACAGACAGGCGGCTTTTTCCTGGCCCGTCCCGCAATGAAACAGGACGCAAAGGATAGGGCGCGCAACAAAAAAGCGCCCGGATGGGGCGCTTCTGGATTGCCGCCGTGAGAGCCTTTTTAAAGGAATTCGGTCAGTGTATCGCGTGATTGGACCGAATTGAACTCGATCGCCACGCCTTCCATGAAGTGGCGCACGACGCGGCCGCGCATGTTGCCGAGCCGGACAGGCGTGCCCAGCGCGGGGCGAATGTCGATATCGATCGCCGCGCCGGACAACGAAAGGTCCACGATGCGACAGGCATAACGCCGGCCGTCGTCCAGCGTGATCTCGGAGCGGGTGTTGCGCGGCGCCAGGCGATCATGACGACGATCTTCGGGCAGGCCGAGTTCGTGCTTGTTGGCGATCCATGTCAGCTGGGCGGCCAGTTTCTCGCGCTTGCGGTCCGTCGCGTTGATCGACATCACGAAACCGGTGCTCGACAGGCTGACGACCATGCCTTCGAGACGGCCGATATGATCGAGATAGGCGATGACGCGTTCGCCGACGAGCGGCCGGCCGACGCAGGCGAAGCTGACGTCGCCCGGCGACATGTCGACGACGTCGCAGGGAAATTCCTCATGCGTCGCCAGCATCAACCGTCCTGGAATACTGACGGACACGCGCTGAAAGGAACGCTGTGCGGGAACACTGGATGTCGATGGAGTATGAGATGGCTGAAAAGAATACATTTGAGAGAGCTTTTCTCTTCTAAGTCTATCGTTAAGAGTATTAGCGCGCCGCGGTTAACAGAAGGTTTTGGCAGAGACCGTCAGCTGCGCGTGCTGCGACCGGATGTTTCCTCAAGACGGGCTGCGGCCGGGCGTGTGGGAGAAACTGCGGCGATCGCCCGTGACCGGCACACCGAAATATGAACCGCCGCCAGTCAGGAACGTCCAGTTCTCGAGCGTCAGAAACATGGCCGGCGTTGCTGTTACGGGGTAGGGAGAAACCGCCGGCAGGAGAGCGCCGAATATCCGATCGCTTGCCGCCGTCTCCACCGATCGGATTGGCAGAAGCAGCATTTCATAAGCGTGGCGGATGTGGCCATTCGAGGCAAGGACGTCCAGGAGTGCCGGCTGCTGGGAGTGAATGACGCCGTGGGCGATCTCCACCGGCTGCCGGTGATCGGTCTCCTGCCAGACGTCCGCGAACGGCTTGCCGCGAAACTCACGGTCGAACAGCTCGCAGATGCGGGTGCCCGCCAGGCGGAACGCCAGCGTGCCGGCCGGGTCCATGGCGGCCATGAAAAGATGCGGGAGAAGATGACGCAGAGCGGCTGGATCGATCTCGGTCTTGAGGGGAGCCATCCCGTCACGCTTGAGATTGATCCAGTAGTCGAAGATTGCCCTGCTTGCCTGATTGCGCATCCATCTTACCTGTCATATTTCGATACAGGCCGCGCTTCATGTACGGCCGATCCTCCTCCCGCAGCGAAAACCATGCCACGACGAGGGCATCATGGTTAGGGATTTGCCACCGATCACGGCATCCGCGCGACGGTGATCTTGCCCGCGCTTTCCTTTGAACAGCCGCTCCTATATGGCTGTCGGACCCATTCGGTAGGGGACGAGAAGACAGAAGGGACTGGCATGAACGACGGGCCGGATATGGCTGACGAGCAGCGCGAAACGGATGACCGCGGCGAGCGCTCGCAGCCGATCTTCAATCTTCCGCGGAGCCTCGTCGTGACGCTGGCTTTGCTTGCAGTCATCTACATCGTGCAGGAATATCTGCTGGACGAGGACACGCGCGCCACCATGGTGGTGAACCTGGCGTTTACGCCGCTGCGCTACGTCTATCCGCTCAGCGAGCAGGGGTTTGCCTGGGCGTGGACGCCGGTCACGTATTCGCTGCTGCACGGCAGCATCGAGCATATTCTTTTCAACGGACTGTGGCTGATGGCTTTCGGAGCGCCGGTGGTGCGGCGGATCGGCACTCTTCGCTACGTGATCTTCTGGATTCTCTCGGCGGTGGCTGCCGCCTTCTTCCATGCAACGCTCAACTGGGGGGACGAGACGCTGCTGATCGGTGCGTCAGGCGTCGTCTCGGCTTTGATGGGAGCGGCCTGCCGTTTCGCCTTCCCGGAACGCCGAGGTTATGATCGGACCCATGGCCATCTCTATCCGCGCCAGTCTATCCTCGGCTCGTTCCGCAACCGCACCGTCGTCATCTTCACCGCCATGTGGCTCGCCGGCAACCTGCTGATCGCCTTCGGGGTGACGTTGTTCGGTGCGGATATGGGACCGATCGCCTGGGATGCGCATATCGGCGGCTTCCTGTTCGGTTTCTTGCTGTTTGACCTTTTCGATCCCCTGCCACCCAGCGTCATGCCCATCACGCAACCTTGATCTTTCTTGATCTCTTTCCGGCATCGCTCTACACTTCTGCGCACGTGCAGGGACGGTTCCTCCACCCGGGCGCTTTGCTTCTCGGGAATGGGCGACGTCCAGGCTGAGCCGGTTGGGAGGAGAGAGCCATGGCAATAATCGTCAAGAACATGTTGGATGCAAAGGGGCGTGACGTGGTCACCGTTGCCCCCGACAAGACGCTGCTCGAAGTCGCCGGGATTCTCAACGACAAGAAGATCGGTGCCGTCGTGGTAACCGGCATGGAAGGCCGCATCGCCGGCATCTTCACGGAACGCGACCTGGTGCGCGCCATCGCCGGAAAGGGCGCCAGTGTGCTCGACCAACTGGTAAAGTCGGCAATGACCACTGCGGTGCAACGCTGCAAGGATGACACGACCGTCGATGAACTGATGGGGATGATGAGCAGCGGCCGTTTCCGCCACGTGCCCGTCGAGCAGGACGGAAAGCTCGCTGGCATCATTTCGATCGGCGACGTGGTCAAGTCTCGCATTCGCGAGATCGAACTCGAGGCCGAACAGATCAAGGCCTATATTGCCGGCTGATCGCTTTCGGCTGAGCCTCGCCCAAGGGCGGGGCTGTATCACCTCGTGACGAGGCATCCCCCACTTAGCGGGCGAAAACTTCCTGCATGCGCTTCAGCGCAGAGATCTGCGCCATAGTCTCCGTATAACCGCGGTCGATCGCTTCGCCGGCGCGATGGAATTCGGACAGGCCGATATCGGCAAGACGCGGATGCAGCGCCAGATCCGGAGGGTCGCCGGCCAGGCGCGCGCGGGAAATGCGTTCCTGGATGATGTTGAAGGCCTGCACCATGGTGCCGGTCAGACCGACACGGATGTCCTCGGGCTTCTTGCGCCCGTCATCGATCGGCTGGACGCTGGCATTGTGCTTGACGACTGCAGACCGACCGAAAATCTCGTAGTTCAGGTTGACGGCGACCACGAGCGGCTGCTCGTAGGCGCGGCAGACGGACGTCGGCACCGGATTGACCAGCGCGCCGTCGACAAGCGTCCGGTTGTTGCATTTCACGGGTTCAAAAATGCCGGGCAGGGCGTAGGAGGCACGAAGACCGGTGATCAGCGAGCCGCTGGAGATCCACACCTCGTGGCCGGTATGGAGCTCGGTCGCAACCGATACGAACGGGCGGTCGAGATCCTCGATCGACAGGCCTTCGAGGTGTTCCTGCATCCGCTTGGTCAGCCGCATGCCACCGAGAAGACCGCCGCCGCCGATCGTCAGGTCCAGCAGGCCGGCAATGCGGCGCATGGTCAGCGAGCGGGCGAAAGTTTCGAGTTCGTCGAGCTTGCCGGCGAGGTAACATCCGCCGACCAGAGCGCCAATCGAGGTTCCGGCGATCATGCCGACTTCGATGCCGGCCTCGTCGAGAGCCCTGAGGACGCCGATATGAGCCCAACCGCGCGCGGCACCGCCGCCGAGAGCGAGGGCAAGCTTTGCTTTTTTGGGGGCTTCGATAGTGGGAGGAGGGGTCGGTTCGAGGACTTTCGTTTCGCCGCCTTCGGCAGGTGCCGCAAGTGGATCGTGACGGTTCCAACTCCAGTTCAGCATCGACAAAAATCCTCCACAGCTGAACAAACCCCGGTCTGACGATTAACGCATCGACAGGTTTCGAAATCGTTTATTCAGTCGAGACACGCCAAAAAACGAGGCAAATGCCTAAATGGTTCCTTGATCGGAATAGACGACATTTGGATCAAAATGACGCTGATTGTCGGTGATTTCAAGAACCGCCCTACCATCACTTTGGGTAACAGTCCGATAGAAACAGGAGCGACGGCCGGTATGGCATGTAGCGTCGTGTCCCGCGACCGAGACCTTGAGCCAGACGGCGTCCTGGTCGCAGTCGGTGCGCAGTTCATGGACAGTCTGCAGGTTGCCGGAGGATTCGCCCTTCTTCCAGATTTTGGCACGCGAGCGGCTGTAGTAATGCGCAATGCCGGTCTCGACCGTCAGCGCCAGCGCTTCGGCGTCCATATGCGCGACCATCAACAGTTCGCCGTCACGGACATCGGTGACGACGGCGGTGACGAGGCCGTTCTGATCGAAGCGGGGCGTGAAGGCGCCAGCGCCTTCGAGTTCCGTCTTGTCGGCGGAAGGCTGGTCAAAAGAAAACGACATCAGGAGACTCCGCCCGGAAAACCGCCGGTCAGCGGTTGCGGGCCAGCGTGAAGAAACGGGCCTGTTCGGCGGCGTTCGCCTTGAATTCGCCGGTAAACGTCGTCGTCATCGTATGCGAGCCCTGCTTCTGCACACCGCGCATTTCCATGCACAGGTGTTCGGCCTCGATCATCACGGCGACACCGCGCGGCTTTAAAGTTTCCTCGATCGCATTGGCGATCTGCGCCGTCATGTTTTCCTGCGTCTGCAGACGGCGACCGAAGATCTCGACGACGCGGGCGATCTTCGAAAGACCGAGGACCCGGCCGTTCGGCAGATAGGCGACATGCGCCTTGCCGATGATCGGCAGCATATGGTGTTCGCAATGGGAGAAGAACGGGATGTCGCGCACCAGCACGATATCGTCATAACCCGAGACTTCCTCGAAAGTACGGCCAAGCACGTCTTCCGGCGACTGTTCGTAACCGGAAAATAGCTCGCTATAGGAGGCGGCGACGCGCTTCGGGGTGTCGAGCAGGCCTTCGCGGGCGGGATCGTCACCTGCCCAGCGCAACAGAACGCGCACGGCTTCCTCGGCCTCCTGCTGCGAGGGGCGGACCTGCTTCTCTTTCGAAGCCGGGAAATTCTTCACAATGGCATCCATCTATCGTCTCCTGATGCGGTTCAAGGCCGCATCCGACTGGCGTTACTCACGGACTGATCAGCTGCTAGGCATCTGCGGCTGATTTTTGGGCAATCCGGGGTTATCTGACCTTCGGCGAACATTTTTACAAGATATCCTATTCCGTTTTCGGTAGGATTTCGTGAAAACATCCTTTCTTGATGATCTTGCCCGGACATCACATATAATGGCAGGAACCCTTTTATGGTAGTCCGCCTGACGTGACACAGTGTTCAACGAGCGACGGCCGGACTCAAAGCGAGCCTTGATGGACGACATCTATAACAGCAAGATTCTCGAATTCGCCGGCAATATCACCCATGCTGGCACGCTGCCGGATGCGGATGCGAGTTCCGAAAAACATTCGAAGCTGTGCGGCTCGAAAGTGCGGGTGCACCTGAAGATGGACGGCGACCGGGTCACCGATTTCGCCCACGAGGTCCGCGCCTGCGCACTCGGCCAGGCCTCGTCCTCGATCATGGCCCGGCACGTGATCGGGGCGACAACCGCCGAGATCCGCAAGGCGCGCCAGGATATGCTCGCCATGCTGAAAGAAGACGGCGAGGGGCCGGACGGCCGGTTCGAGGAAATGCGCTACCTGAAGCCTGTCAAGGACTACAGGGCCCGCCATCCCTCCACCATGCTGACCTTCGAGGCGGTCGTCGATGCGATCGACCAGATCGAGGCGAAGCAGCTGGCAACGGTCGGATGAGCTGGCATTCCGCGGCTACCCCCCTCTGCCCTGCCGGGCATCTCCCCCACATGGGGGGAGATCGGATGGAGGACCGTCTTCGCTTATTCTCGGATGTTTCGCGCTCGGCAACGTGTGCCGTTTCCAATGAGGTACAAATAGCGCCACGAGTCGATCTCCCCCCTCGAGGGGGAGATGCCCGACAGGGCAGAGGGGGGCTGGATCGGCACGCCCTAAGTGACATCCTGCCATCAATCGCGGTTCACGCCTGATGTGCGGCGCCCCAAACTGTCAGCACTCCGAACGCCAGCCGAAGGTCAGTTCCTCGCGCAACTGGTCCGGCCATTTCTCCAAGACGCCGGGCCGGCTGTTCGGCATGGGCTTGATCCGCTTCTACCAGCTGACACTGTCCGGATTCATCGGCAATTCCTGTCGGCATATTCCGACTTGCTCGGAATATGGTTACGAGGCAGTGGCGCG
The DNA here is from genome assembly GCF_000731315.1 of Neorhizobium galegae bv. orientalis str. HAMBI 540. Classification (NCBI taxonomy): domain Bacteria; kingdom Pseudomonadati; phylum Pseudomonadota; class Alphaproteobacteria; order Hyphomicrobiales; family Rhizobiaceae; genus Neorhizobium; species Neorhizobium galegae. The sequence goes on along the minus strand of NZ_HG938353.1, from coordinate 1,818,600 downwards.
GCATGGGCTGTGGCCCGGAGGATGGATGACGCTGTTTCGGGTGGCGCGCTGCGGGCCGGGGGGTACAAGCGGGCTCGATCCTGTGCCGGAAGCGCTCGAAATGCGGCAACACTGGTGGATGCCGTGGCGATACTGGCGTCGCCATGCCGAACCGGCGTCGCCTCAATGAGGAGCCGATGATCACATATGTCGCGCTGCTTCACAGCATCGTTCTCGGCAGCGGCAAGCGGGTCATCATGGCCGACCTTCGCGCCATGGCGGAGGATCTCGGCTACCGGAATTGCCGGACCCTGGTTTCGACCGGCAATCTCGTCTTCGAGACCGGCAGGTCATCGACCGGCAATGTCGAGCAGAGATTGGAGGCCGCCTTCGAGAAACGGTTCGGCAAACATGTCGATATCATCGCAAGGACCGGTGCCGATTGGCTGAAGCTCGCGGCCGGCAATCCCTTTCCGTCGGGAGAAGGTTCCGAGGTCGGCGTGCGGGTGATGCGAAAGCCGCTCGACGAAAGTGTCCTGGACCTGCTCGAACGCCACCGCGGCGAGGAGGTGATTTCCATCGTCGACGGCGATCTTTGGGTCGATTTCGGCGGCAAGGCGAGCGAGACACGGCTGCTGTCGGCGATGACCACCAAGAAGCTCGGCATCGGCACGATCCGCAATGCCAACACGGTCGGCAGGCTTGCCGAAATGATCGGCTGAGCGGCCGCTCGCCTTTACTAAAACGCCAAAAGCATTTATCAGCCACGCCGGCTGCGCCCAAAGGGCGAACCGCCATTTATTCCAACACCACCCGCATTCGTTGGCGGGACTGGACAGGAGAAAGACATGTCCCAATCCGTTTCCCTTACATTTCCCGATGGCTCCGTCCGCGTTTTCGACGCCGGCACGACCGGCCGTGACGTTGCCGAGAGCATTTCCAAGTCGCTCGTCAAGAAGGCTGTCGCCGTCACCATCAATGGCACCGTGCAGGACCTTGCCGAGCCGGTGACCGACGGAAAGATCGAGATCGTCACGCGCACCGACGCCCGAGCGCTGGAACTCATCCGCCACGACGCCGCCCACGTGATGGCGGAGGCCGTGCAGGAGCTTTGGCCCGGCACGCAAGTCACCATCGGCCCGGTGATCGAGAACGGATTCTATTACGATTTTGCCCGCAACGCGCCTTTCACGCCCGACGATTTGCCGAAGATCGAGGCGAAGATGAAGGAAATCATCGGCCGCAACAAACCGTTCACCAAGCAGGTCTGGTCTCGCGAGAAGGCCCGCGAAGTCTTCGCAGCCAAGGGCGAAGGCTATAAAGTCGAGCTGATCGATGCGATCCCGGAGGACCAGGATCTCAAGATCTATTATCAAGGCGACTGGTTCGACCTCTGCCGTGGTCCGCATATGGCCTCGACCGGCCAGATCGGTACGGCCTTCAAGCTGATGAAGGTTGCCGGCGCCTATTGGCGCGGCGACTCGAACAACGCCATGCTGACCCGCATCTACGGCACCGCCTGGGCGACGCAGGAAGAACTCGACCAGTACCTGCACGTGCTGGCGGAAGCCGAAAAGCGCGATCACCGCAAGCTCGGCCGCGAAATGGACCTCTTCCATTTCCAGGAAGAAGGTCCGGGCGTGGTGTTCTGGCACGGCAAGGGCTGGCGCATGTTCCAGACGCTGACCGCCTATATGCGTCGCCGGCTTGCCGGCACCTATGAGGAAGTCAACGCGCCGCAGGTTCTCGATGCCTCGCTCTGGGAGACGTCGGGCCACTGGGGCTGGTACCAGGAGAACATGTTCGCGGTGAAGTCCGCCTATGCCTTCACCCATCCGGAAGACAAGGAAGCGGACAACCGCGTCTTTGCGCTGAAGCCGATGAACTGCCCGGGTCACGTGCAGATCTTCAAGCATGGCTTGAAGTCTTATCGCGAACTGCCGATTCGGCTTGCGGAATTCGGTCTCGTGCACCGCTATGAAGCTTCCGGCGCGCTGCACGGGCTGATGCGCGTACGCGGCTTCACCCAGGACGACGCGCACGTCTTCTGCACCGACGAGCAGATGGCCGCCGAATGCCTGCGGATCAACGACCTGATCCTGTCGGTCTACGAGGATTTCGGCTTCAAGGAAGTCGTGGTCAAGCTGTCGACCCGGCCGGACAAGCGTGTCGGCACCGACGCGCTTTGGGATCGTGCCGAATCCGTCATGCTCGATGTGCTGAAGACGATCGAGGCGCAGTCGGAAGGCCGCATCAAGACCGGCATCCTGCCGGGCGAGGGCGCGTTCTACGGTCCGAAGTTCGAGTATACGCTGAAGGACGCGATCGGTCGCGAATGGCAGTGCGGCACGACCCAGGTCGACTTCAACCTGCCGGAACGGTTCGGCGCCTTCTATATCGACCAAAACTCTGAAAAGACTCAGCCGGTGATGATCCATCGCGCCATCTGCGGTTCGATGGAACGTTTCCTCGGCATCCTGATCGAGAATTTTGCCGGCCACATGCCGCTCTGGTTCGCGCCGATGCAGGTGGTGGTGGCGACGATCACCTCGGACGCCGACGACTACGGCCGGGAGGTCGCGGAAGCTCTTCGTGATGCGGGCATGGTCGTCGAGACCGATTTCCGCAACGAGAAGATCAACTACAAGATCCGCGAGCACTCGGTCACCAAGGTGCCGGTGATCATCGTCTGCGGCAAGAAGGAAGCGGAAGAGCGTTCGGTGAACATCCGCCGACTGGGTTCGCAGGCGCAGACCTCGATGACGCTCGACGAAGCGATCTCTTCGCTGACCCTCGAAGCGACGCCACCGGATGTGTTGCGCCGTCTTGAAGCGAAGAACAAGAAGAAGGCCGCGGCCTGACCGATAATGACAGCGCCTGCCGAAGGGCGGGCGCTGTCAGAACTCGGCTAATATTGACGCGGGACTTCCGGAGGACTGATCTGTCAGGCTGGCGGAAGGTCCGGCAAAATCTGCCCGGACCTGTCAATTCCGGTCGCTGGTGACCCCGCCCGCCACCTGAGGCGTATCGCGCATCAGCACTTCGACCTCGGTGTTTCGTCCGGCTTTGACGGTGAACGAGCGCTGATAGATCTTGGTCTTGTTGCGGGCGACGGCGAGATATTCGCCTTCCGACAAGACCATCATGGAAAAAGCGCTGACGCTTTCGTTGACGACGTCGCCGGCGGCGGTCAGTACCGACCAGGCCGTATCGGCGATCGCTTCACCGCCTTTTTGAGAAACGAGCTTCAGGGTGATCTGCGCGGCGCGGTGCTGCAGTACCGCCTGGGTGAGCTTGCCGGCTTCCACCTGGATGTCGGCCCGAACCACTGCATTGACGTCCCCATATTCCGAGACGACGTGATAGGTGCCGGCATTCAGACGCACGACCGTATTCGGCTTGACGTCCGACATCACCAGCGCCCGGTCGCCATTGTCGCGCACTTCGGCAGAATAGACCGAAAAGCTCAGTTCCTTGGGCGGGATGCGCTGGTCGGTACCGGCAACCGCATTAAGGACGAAACCGCCGGCATCGAGCACCAGGGTCTGTTTCGGCACATTGCCGCTTTCGGGGACTTTCAGTTTCTTGGTGACGCCGGCGCGGCCGAAGGCGCAATTGACGAAATAATCGCCGGGGGCGAGCTGGAATGACGCGGAGCCGCCTTCGGAACTGGCCACCAGCGGCAATTTGCCGTCGTCACCGGCGATCGGGCTGAAAACGCGCCAGGTAAGACCTTCCTGCATGGGCTGGCCGTCGGACGTCAGCTTGGCGTCGAACTGCACGTCTTTTGAGAGAATACCGGGCGGGCCGCCCGGCAGAGCCGAGAAAGCGTTGAGCTTCGGCATCTTGCCGGTGCTGTCCGGCGTGCGGAAATTCTTGAAGGCGTCTTCCTGAGCGAATGCGCCGAATGCCGGGCCGAGAGCCATCGCTCCGGCGAGGAACCAGCGTGCCGCAAGGGAAGTACCTGCCATCTGTGTTGTCTACCGGTTGACTCTTGTTTTCCGAGACGGCACTTGAGACCAATGACAAGGCAATTTCAAGACCTTCCCACCGCGCCAGCTCCAAATGGAAGCTTTGACCATGCAAAATGACGTTAAACTCATCGATTTTCTGCGCGACAGGCATTCCACGCCAGTAGCACAGTTCAAGGAGCCAGGCCCATCGCGGGAGGAATTGGAGGCGATTCTGACCTTGGCGACCCGCGTTCCGGATCACGGCAAGCTCGCGCCCTGGCGCGTCATCGTCTATCGCGGCGACGTGCGCAGCACGCTCGGCGAACAGTTCCTGGCTCTGTCGCTCAAGAAGACGCCCGAGATGACCGATGCCGCCAGAGAGGCGGAGCTGGCGCGCTTCACCCGCGCGCCGCTGGTCGTCGCCGTCGTCAGCACCGCGGCACCGCATCCGAAGATCCCCGAATGGGAACAGGCGCTTTCTGCCGGCGCCGTCTGCTTCAACATGCTGATGGCCGCAAACGCCCATGGCTACGTCGCCAACTGGCGTACCGAATGGATCGCCTATGACGACGAGGCGCTGGCGCTCCTTGGTGTGAAGCCGGGCGAAAAGATTGCCGGTTTCATCCATATCGGCTCGAGCGATTTCGCGACGCCGGACCGCCCCCGGCCCGAACTGTCGCAGATCGTCACCTACGCCGGCGAATAGGGTTTTCGATGTTCTACACGACCGATACCAACCAGCATGGACTGAAGCACGATCCCTTCAAAGCGATCGTCGCGCCCCGCCCGATCGGCTGGATCGGCACGAAGGGCAGGGACGGATCGATGAATCTGTCGCCCTATTCCTTCTTCAACACCGTTTCCGACAGCCCCAAATTGGTGATGTTTTCCTCCAGTGGCCGCAAGCACAGCCTGAAGAACGCCGAGGAAACCGGCGTCTTTACAGCGAGCCTCGCAAGCCGACATCTGGCCGAAAAGATGAACGCCTCGTCGGAAGCCGTCCCTTATGGCGTCAGCGAATTCGAGGTGGCGGGGCTGACCGCCAAGATGGCGGAACTCATCGATGCGCCTTACGTCGCGGAAGCCTATACGGTGCTGGAATGCCGCGTCACGCAGGTGATCCAGCCGGTGGGATTGGACGGCCAGGGTGCCGAGGCCTACATGGTTTTCGGCCAAGTGGTCGGCATCCATATCAGCGAAGAGATCCTGCGGGGCGGACGGATCGACATGGGGCTTGCGCGGCCGATCGCGCGCATGGGTTACCGCGATTTCGCCGACGGCGGCGCCGACGTGTTCGAAATGACCCGGCCGGCCGGCGCCGAACCTAAACGCTGAAAATCCGATTGATGATCGCAACTTGATCGAGGCTGCGGCACAGCTTGCCGGAGAAGCCGTTCGCTCTTGCTCTTTCGCATTCAGACAGGAAGGCAGCAGCGTCCACAGTCGGTGAGACGGCGTCGACCGCCGTTATGCCTGCGGCGGCGGAGGTGAGCGCGATGGTCGCTGCCGCAACGCGCGCGGTATCGGAGAAGGGATTATAGCTGCCTTCCCAGCCAAGGGCCGCCAGGCGGCGGCTGCAGTGGTCGAAGCTCCGGGCAGCAAGGATGCCGGCGGCATCGGCAAGCGCAACGATCTGCGTCTTGCCCGGTGCCAGCCCTGCACGGATTTCCGCCACCCGCAGAGCCACATCGAGCCTCTGGACTTCGGCCCCGCTGCGGGCGCCGGATAGGATTACCGAGGCGGCGCCGTACTGGCTGGCGAGCGCGACGGCGGCCTCCGTTCTTCCCGAAGAAAAAGCCGGCAGAAGGAACGCAAGCCGTCCGTCCGGCGCCAGGTCAGCCCACTGGCGATCCAAACTCGTAGCTGCATTCCACGACTCAGGTGGACCGGTCAGGTCGACAACGATCGCATCCGCGCCTGCCGAACGGACCGTTGCGGCCCCCACAGAGGGGTCGACGACAAGCCAGGACCGTATTTTCAAGGACTTCGCCATGGTTAAGGAACGTGGTGAACCAATCTTAAACTTTTTGCCACTAGCGTGAGTAATCAAGCCAGCCAGATTCGAACTGGCATGTGTAGTCGAGGCCGAGTGTGATCGTACAGGCATTTCTTCGTTGGGCTGAAACAGCAAGAACAGGCGAGAGGGCGAAGGCGGCCAATGCTCTCGGCCGGGCCTATCTCCACTCGCCGATGGGCAGCGAGCAGCATCGCGCCGCAGCCCTTGCCATGACCTATCTGCTCGACGACCCGTCGCCGCACGTGCGCCTGGCGCTTGCGGAGGCTCTGGCGGATTCCCCCGATGCGCCGCGGGCCGTCATCGTCTGCCTTGCTGAAGACCAGCCGGAGATCGCCTGCACGGTCATCGCCTGTTCGCCCGTCCTTACCGAAAACGATCTCGTCGATCTTGCCGGGCGCAGCGACGGCCTGACCCGTGCGATGATCGCCGCAAGGCCGAACCTTTCGCGCGGGATCGCCGCCGCGATCGCCGAGATCGGCGACGAATGCGAAGTCACCCTTCTGCTGGAAAACGAGACCGCCTCGATCACCCGGATTTCGCTCAGGCGGATCGCGGAACGGTTCGGGCAGTGCTGCCAGATCCGCAACCTGCTGCTGGAACGCGATGCGCTACCGGCGGATGCCCGCCATATGCTCGTCAACCACATTACCGCGGCACTTGCCGGCTCCGGACTGGTGCGGACCAGCATGGCGCCGGCGCGGATCGAGCACATGACCCGAGAAGCGGGCGAGGCTGCGGCCGTCGCCATCGCCGGCACCGTGCTGCAGGAAGAAATCCCCGGCTTGGTCGAACATCTGCGCGCGGCCGGACGGCTGACGCCTGCCTTCCTCATCCACGCGCTCTGCAGCGGCAAGGTCGATTTCTTCGCCGGCGCAATGGTCTCGCTCTCGGGGCTCGACGACCGCCGCGTGAGAGCGATTCTCGCGACGGGCCGCATGCATGCGGTGCGGGCGCTTTTCGAAGCTTCGGGCCTCGGGCGGGATATCGCAGCCGTTTTCGTCGAAGCGGTCTTCCTCTGGCGGACAGCGGCGGCAGACGGGACGCTCGACAATATCGCCGGCATGTTGCTCGAGAAATTCCAGCGGCCGAACATGCAGCTTTCGCCGATCGGCGAACTTCTCGACATGATCGAAAAGCTGCATAGGCTGGAGGTCCGGCTCAGCGCGCGGTCTTATGCCAGCGGCGTGTCGCTGGCGGCGTAACCGCCAGCTTATCGGAATTTCTTGGCAACCCAGGAATAGCCATTCTCGACCAGCCGTACAGGGCTGGTCATCAGCGTTTTCACGCCTTCGGTGGTCGGCAGCACGGTCTTGACCCGCTGGATGGCGCGACCCGCAAGCGTTTCCTTCTCCTGTTGCGTCACCGGTTCCGGAGCAGGCGTAGCGGCTGGCTCTGCCGATGGTGCGGGCATCGTGGTCTCCGGTCGCGACTGCGGCACCGGCGCCTTGGCGATCTCCGTCGCTTCCGGTTTCTGGCAGACGGCGATGAGCATCGGGTAGGCCTGGTTGGCATAACCGGAGAGCTGTTGTTCCGATACCGAATTGCACATCTCGATGCTCGGCCAGCGGTTTTCCGCGGTCGCGATATAATGGCAGTCCGTCCCGGCGTCGTTGCAGCCGAGAATGGTCATGACAATCAGTGCGGAATTCATGGTGTCCCCCGAATTATGGTGAGCGACTTAAAGCGAGCAATCTTGGCCCGACCAAGGCAGCTTCAATGGATCCGCCACATCGGGCCGTTCGGAGATTACCAGCCCGATCCGCTCAGCATCTTCATGGAGAAGAGACTTTCCTGACGACGGGAAGATCGGGGGGAAGCTCCGGCGATGTCGCCGGCCCCTTGGGCACGTCGACGGTTTCAACCTCGGTTACTTCGGCCATCTTCACTTCGCGGATCCATTCGCGCCAGATCGACACGAGCAGCGCCATCAGGACCGGGCCGATGAACAGGCCGAGGAAGCCCATGGTGCTGACACCGCCGACGAGACCGAAGAATGTCGGCAGGAAGGGAAGCTTGATCGGGCCGCCGACCAGGCGGGGCCGCAGCGTCTTGTCGACGATGAAGAGTTCGACCGTGCCCCAGAGGAAAAGACCGCCGCCGGCGAAGTAGGCGCCATTGGCGACGAGATAAAACGATATCAGCGAGAACGACAGCGGCGCGCCGCCCGGAATAAGCGCCATCAGGCCGGTCAAAACGCCGAGCGTCACGGGCGAGGGGACGCCTGCGATCCAGTAGGCGATGCCGAGCACGATGCCTTCGCCGATTGCAATCAGCGTCTGGCCGGTCACGGTGGAGCTGATCGTCCTTGGAACGACGCGCGAGATACGCTCCCAGCGGGTCGGCAGGATACGCTCGCCGAGAAGATCGATCTGCTCGCTGAAGGAGCCGCCGTCGCGATAGACGAAGAACAGCGCGATCAACATGAAGAGCAGCGTCAGAACCAGATGGAAAGCGCCGTCGCCGGCGGCCACGATGGCCCGGTAGATATTGCCGATATTGGCGCCCGAGACGATCTGGATCAGTTCGCCGACCGCACCGGGCGAGCCGACATGCTGGACCCACTGGATGCCGAGCCATTCGCCGACCCAGGGAAGGCCGGTGATCCAGGCAGGCGGCGGCGCGCCGAAACGGTTCACTTCGGCCGCCCAGATGATCCACTGGCGCACTTCGCCGATCGTGTAGGAGATGGCGATGCCGATCGGCACGATCAGAAAGGCCAGGATGAAGATAATGGCAAGTGAGGCGGCAATCGTCGTGTTGCCACCCGTGCGGCGCTGCAGTTCACGGTAGAGAGGCCAGCTTGCAAAGCCGATCACCAGGGCGGCCAGAACCGGGACCAGGAAGCCGTGGAAGAAATAGATGCCTGCTGCGACGACAAGCACGAGAAGCCAGCGAGCAGCGGAGATCGGCGGGATGAGCGCGACCCTGCTCGGTGCGACTGGCCCAAGCCAGCGCGGCTCTTTCGGGCCTTTGCGATCGTTATTTCCGCTCACCGCATTTCCTTTTTTTCATTTTCACCATCATATGGCTTATGAGGCTGCCTGGTACAAGACTAATGCGTCATCCATTAAAAGGAAGCTTACTCCTTGCCCTAGACGGCGGATGCGATAGAAATATGAAATTACTTCCGGCATAGTCGGAAGTACGGAACAAACCTTCTTGATGAAGTTTTCCCAGCCTCGATGGAATGCCGAAGCGTCTGCTGTCCCATCTATTGGCCGGACCGCCTTCAGGGACTTGTAATATGCCTCACAGGGATACGGTCGATCTTACCAATTGCGACCGAGAGCCGATCCATATCCCCGGCAGCATTCAACCTCATGGATGCCTTATTGCCTGCGATGCCGCCGGATCCCTCGTCGTGCAGCACTCCGCCAACGTGGCGGACATGCTCGCGATCACGGGAGATATCAACGGCCAGCGGCTGGAGGATATCGTTGGCGGGGAGGCGGCCCACACATTGCGCAATGCACTCGCCACGTCCGACAATCCGGCGCGGCCTGCGCTTCGGCATGGCCTCAAGTTTGCCTCGGGTGCCGCTTTCGACGTTTCGATCCATCGTTTCGAGTCCAAGGTGATCTTGGAGTTCGAACCGGCCTCGACCGATTCCGACCAGCCGCTCGAAGTGGCGCGCATGCTGATCAGCCGCATCCGCAACGTCGCCAGCCTCGACCGGCTGATCGAAAGCTCGGTGCGGCTGATCTATGCCATGCTCGGCTACGACCGGGTGATGATCTATCGTTTCGAAGAGGATGGTGCCGGAAAGGTCGTCAGCGAATACAAGAGACGCGACCTCGAAAGCTTCAAGGGCCAGTATTTCCCGGCGGGCGACATTCCGAAACAGGCCCGGGCGCTTTACGTGAAGAACACTATCCGGGTGATCTCCGACGCCGGCAATCCTCGCATCCCGATCGTGCCGGAAACCGACGAGGCAGGCGAGGCGCTCGATCTGTCCTTCGCACATTTGCGCAGCGTTTCGCCGATCCATTGCGAGTATCTGCGCAACATGGGGGTCGCCGCGTCGATGTCGATCTCCGTCGTGGTGGATAACGAGCTGTGGGGCCTGATCGCCTGCCACCACTATTCTCCAAAAGTACTCTCGATGCCGCAGCGTGTGGCGGCGGAGACTTTTGGAGAATTTTTCTCGCTGCATCTGAGTGCATTGAAGCAGCGACAGCTCATGGAGACTGCCGGCCAGGCTCGGCGGTCGCTCGACCGCTTCCTGCAGGCCGCCTCCCATCATGCGGATATCACCGCGCTGCTGCGCAGTTCGCTCGCAGAGTTCGGCCAGATGCTGGCCTGTGATGGTATAGGCCTGTGGCTCGGGGGCGTGTTGACCGAGGAAGGCGCCGTGCCGCCGCAGGACCTGATCGCAGAGCTCGCCGAACTTGTCGGCGGCGTCGCAGGCGGCAAGATCTGGTCCAGCTTCCAGCTCTCCACGGATCTTCCGGGGATACGCATCTCTCCCGACACGATCTGCGGCGTGCTGGCCATCCCGCTTTCCCAGCGACCCCGCGACTACCTGTTCTTCTTCCGCCGCGAAATGGTGCAGACGGTCAATTGGGCCGGCAATCCTGAGAAATCCTATGAAACGGGGCCCCTCGGAGACCGCCTGACGCCCCGCAAGAGTTTCGCGATCTGGAGGGAGATGGTGCATCGGCAAGCCCAGCCCTGGAGCGACAGCGACCGCGAGATCGCCGATGCGATCCGAGCCGTGCTGGTCGAGGTGGTCCTCCACCACAACGAACTGCTGGCCGACGAGCGCGGCAAGGCGGACGTGCGTCAGCGGATGCTGAACGAGGAGCTCAACCACCGGGTCAAGAACATCCTTTCGGTGATCAAGGCGCTGGTCGGCCATTCGGTCGATGCCGAAGTCAGCCTCAAGGATTACATCGGCTCGCTCAAGGGACGCATCCAGGCGCTCGCCTTTGCCCACGACCAGGTGGTGCGCGGCGGCGACGGCGGCGGGCTGTCCGATCTTCTCGAAGCTGAGCTGAAGCCTTATAGCGAGGGGACGCGCAGCGTCACACTCAAGGGGCCGCGCGTCTGGCTCGACAGCCGTGCGTTTTCGGTCATGGCGCTGGTATTGCACGAGATGTCGACCAATGCGGCCAAATACGGCTCGCTCTCCGTTAATGGCGGGCAGCTGGATATCGAGTGGCGACGGCTTGCCAACCACGATTGCGAGCTTGTCTGGACCGAAAATGGCGGGCCGTCGGTAAGCCGCCCGTCCCGGGCCGGGTTTGGCAGCGTCCTGATCACCCGCAGCGTGCCCTACGAGCTCGAGGGCGAGGCAAAGATCGAATATCCGCCCGAAGGGGTGAGGGCCCGCTTCGTGGTGCCGTCGAAACATATCCACGGCGATGAGGAGTTGGCGGACTTGGAAGCCGAGGAGAGCGGCAGCGTCGTCAGCCACGACACCGTTGTCCCGCGGCTCCAGGACCTCGAATTCCTGCTGGTGGAAGACCAGATGCTGATTGCGGCGGACGTGGAAGCAATGCTCGCCGACCATGGCATCGACAAAGTGACGACGACGCCCTCGGCTGCCGATGCCTTCCGCAAGCTTGAGGACATCCGGTTTGATGTGGCGATCCTCGACGTCAATCTCGGCTCCGGCACATCTCTGCCGATTGCCGAGGAACTGATCCGCCGAAATATTCCGTTCATTTTCGCGACCGGCTACAGCGACAAGGCGATCATTCCGGCAAGCTTCTCGGCACCGGTTGTGCGCAAGCCCTATGAGGCGGCCGCACTGATCAGCGCCGTTACCAAAGTGCTCAGCGAACGGAGCTGACCGTCGTGGCGATGCCGGAGATATCCAAGCCGGAAATCCGGCTTAGATATCGAGGTTTTCCGCAAACGCGGCACGCTCCTGGATGAAGCGGAAACGGGCATCCGCCTTGGTGCCCATCAGGTTGTCGACGGCCTCGCGGGTGCCTTCGAAATCCACGTCGTCGATCGAGATGCGCAGCAGCGTACGATGGGCGGGATCCATCGTGGTTTCCTTCAGCTGCGCCGCCATCATTTCGCCGAGGCCTTTGAAGCGGCCGATCTCGACCTTCTTGCCCTTGAACACCGTTTCCATCAGCTCCGCCCGGTGGGCATCGTCGCGGGCATAGACGGTCTTGCCGCCTTGGCGCAGGACGTAGAGCGGCGGTACCGCCAGATAGAGGTGGTTGCCGCGGATGAGTTCCGGCATTTCCTGGTAGAAGAAGGTGATCAGCAGCGAAGCGATATGGGCACCATCGACGTCCGCATCGGTCATGATGATGATGCGTTCGTAGCGGAGGTCCTCCTCGCGGTATTTCGTCCGCGTGCCGCAGCCGAGCGCCTGGATGAGATCGGCGATCTGCTGGTTGGCGGATAGCTTTTCACGGCTGGCGCTGCCGACGTTGAGGATCTTTCCGCGCAAGGGCAGGATGGCCTGGTTGGCGCGATTGCGGCCCTGCTTGGCCGATCCTCCTGCCGAGTCACCTTCGACGATGAAGAGTTCGGCACCCTCGGCGGTGTTCTGCGAGCAGTCCGCGAGCTTGCCGGGCAGGCGCAGCTTGCGCACCGCCGTCTTGCGATTGACTTCCTTTTCCTTGCGGCGGCGCAGGCGCTCTTCGGCGCGTTCGATGACCCATTCGAGGAGCTTTGCAGCCTCGCCCGGATTGCCGGCAAGATAGTGATCGAAGGGATCGCGCAAGATGTTTTCGACGAGGCGCTGGGCTTCGACGGTCGCGAGCTTGTCCTTGGTCTGGCCGACGAATTCCGGCTCGCGGATAAAGACCGAAAGCATGCCGACCGCCGAGATCATCACGTCATCGGTAGTGATTTCCTTCGCGCGCTTGTTCTGGGTCAGGTCTGCATAGTTCTTGAGGCCCTTGGTGAGCGCGATACGCAGACCGGCCTCATGCGTGCCGCCTTCGGGCGTCGGGATGGTGTTGCAATAGGAATGCAGTTCGGGATCGCCGCCATACCAGGTGATCGCCCACTCCATCGCGCCATGGCCGCCGGTCTTTTCGGTGCGGCCGGCGAAGATTTCGCGAGTGACGGTGAAATCCTTGCCGAGCGTGGCGGAGAGATAATCCTTGAGGCCACCGGGGAAGTGGAAGACCGCCTTTTCCGGGATGTCGCCGCCGGCGGCCACCATGCCCGGATCGCAGCTCCAGCGGATTTCGACGCCGCCGAACAGATAGGCTTTTGAGCGCGCCATGCGGAAGATGCGGCCTGCATCGAATTTCGCATGATCGCCGAAAATCTGCGGATCGGGATGGAAGCGCACCCTGGTGCCGCGGCGGTTATGGACATCGCCGAGTTCTTCCAGGCCGCCCTGCGGCACGCCGCGCGAAAAGCGCTGGCGGTAGAGCTTGCGATTGCGGGCGACTTCCACTTCGAGAAGGTCGGACAGCGCGTTGACCACGGAAACGCCGACGCCGTGCAGACCGCCAGATGTCTCATAAGCCTTGCCGTCGAACTTACCGCCCGCATGCAGCTTGGTCATGATCACTTCGAGCGTCGACTTGCCCGGAACCTGGGGGTGATTCTCGACCGGGATGCCGCGGCCGTTGTCGGTGACGGTTAGGAAACCCTCGGCATCGAGATGCACGTCGATGAAGTCCGCATGGCCGGCCACCGCTTCGTCCATCGAATTGTCGATGACTTCGGCGAAGAGGTGGTGCATCGCCTTTTCGTCGGTGCCACCGATATACATGCCGGGACGCATGCGCACCGGTTCCAGGCCTTCGAGCACACGGATCGAGGAGGCGCCGTAGTCGTCGCCGGACAGGGTGGTCGGCGCCGGGCGCGGTGTCGAGGGCTCGGCCTTGACGGCGGGCGTGGGTTCGACGGCAACTGCCTTGGCTGTCACCGGCAAATCGGCAAAAAGGTCATTATTGTCATCCATTGGCTGCGTCGGTACTACCTGTCGGGGTGCGGAAGAGGAAGCCATACCCATCTCGTGCTGTTTCGAATCACTCGCGATTCTGCCAGAAACCCGGCTTTTTCGCGATGCCGCATGGAAACGGTCGTTTTTCACCAATGCTGCGCCGATCGGGCCATGGCAAGCTTGCGAGGTTGAAGGAACCGGATGAAACAAAGCATGTCCACAGTTCATTTCGTTTTCGGCACGTTTCTTGCTGTGCTGGCAACCCTTGCCGCCGCGCCGGCAGGGGCGCAGGAGGGGCCGATAAAGCCTTTCAAGGATGAACTTTTCTCCCAGATGAGGGTGTTGCAATCCTCAGACGGCGGAGCCAATGAGGTGATCGACTACCAGGAAATGCGCGATATCAACGGCCGCGATCGCGAGCCGGAACGGCGCGTCAAGGACGACTATGTTTCCTTGGGTGTCAGGCGCTATCAGCAGAACGAGACGCTGGCCCTCGCCGGGCGCCGGCTCGATGTCACCAGGGTGGGACAGGCGGACGGAGCCGCCTTCACCGTGATCTTCATCCACGGCCGCGGCGGCGACCGCCGGCTCGGTGTCAACGACTATACGTTCGGCGGCAATTTCAACCGCCTGAAGAACCTCGCCACCGGCAATGGCGGCACCTATTATTCGCCGAGCGTCACCTCGTTCGGCGACAATGGCGTCGCCGATATCGCGGCGCTGATCCGCTACGCGTTCGACCAGTCGGCCGGGCGGCCGGTGATCCTCGCCTGCGCGTCGATGGGCGGGTTCATCTGCCAGGGCATCAGCCGCGACAAACAGGCCGTGCGGTATCTGAAGGGCGTGGCGCTGCTCGGCGGCCCGCCGGATCCCGGATTGCCGAAATCGCTTCTAGCCAAGCGCAAGCTCCCCATTTATTTCGCGCATGGCGGCAGCGACAGCGTCTACAAGTCCGAGGATCAGGAAGCGGTCTATCGCAAGCTGAAGGCAGCGCGTTACCCGACCCGGTTCACGCTGTTTGCGACCGGCAGCCACGGCACGCCGATCCGGATGGTCGATTGGCGAAAGGTCCTGAATTTTCTGCTGACCAGCCACTGAGCGCCGGTCGTTAACCAAAGACTTGAACCAAAATCTGTCTTTTGCATACCAATTCATGCAGGATACGTCTAAAAACACGATCCTGATACATGGAGGCTTCGGTTTTGCTCGTCGGAACCGAACGGAGAGGAAATATTTACCGATGACGCCTGATGTGCGCCCGCTCGTTGCCGGAAACTGGAAGATGAACGGCACCCGCGAGTTCCTGACTGAAATCAAGACGATTGCCGACGGCGTGATCGGACCGTTGTCGGAAAAGGTCGATACGCTGATCTGCCCGCCGGCAACGCTCCTTTATGTCGCAACCGCCCTGGCGACCGACAGCCCGCTCGAGATCGGCGGCCAGGATTGCCACCAGAACCTCGGCGGTGCCCATACGGGCGATATTTCCGCGGAGATGATCGCCGACTGCTTTGGCACCTATGTGATCGTCGGACATTCCGAGCGCCGTGCCGATCACGCGGAAACCGATCATCTGGTCCGAGCCAAGGCGGAGGCGGCCTATGCCGCCGATCTGACCGCAATCGTCTGCATCGGCGAAACCGGCGACGAACGCGACGCGTACCAGACCCTCGACATCCTGAAACGCCAGATTTTCGGCTCGTTGCCCCAATCGGCAAACGCCGTCAACACTGTCGTCGCCTACGAACCGATCTGGGCAATCGGCACCGGACTGACGCCGACCGTCAAGGATATCGAAATCGCCCATGCCTTCATGCGGGCAGAACTCGTCCAGCGGTTCGGCGAAGAAGGCAGGCTGATGCGCATTCTCTACGGCGGTTCGGTCAAGCCGGGCAATGCCCGGGAGTTGATGGGCGTCGAGAATGTCGACGGTGCACTGATCGGCGGCGCGAGCTTGAAAGCGGAAGATTTTCTCGCCATCTATCGGGTCTATGAAGGACTGACGGCCTAAAGCTTTTTGATAAGGGCTTGGAATGCGCGCAGGCCTCATGTAAAGAGCCGCCAATCTTCTTCTATTGCCTCGTCGAGGGGCAGGGATTTTTAATTCATGCAGACCGTTCTGATTGTCATTCATCTCATGATCGTGCTGGCGCTCGTCGGCGTCGTGCTGATCCAGCGCTCCGAAGGCGGCGGGCTTGGCATCGGCGGCGGCTCCGGCTTCATGTCGGCACGCGGTACCGCCAATGCGCTGACCCGCACGACCGCCATCCTCGCGACGCTGTTCTTCATCACCTCGCTGGCGCTCGGCATCCTGGCGCGGTACGAATCCCGTCCGAGCGACATCCTGAACCGCATCCCGCAGAGCCAGCAGGGCACGGGCGGCGGCATTCTCGACCAGCTCGGCCCGGCACCGGCACCCGCTCCGGCAGGCAACGGCGTTCCGTCCGGTTCCGGCGCATCCGCTCCGGCAGCCCCGGGGACCGGTACTGCGCCGGCTCCTGCGGCCCCCGCGACCGGTTCGGCGCCTGCCGCTCCGGCTGCGCCGACGGGCGTTCCGACCGGCCAGTAAGGGCGCGGTCCACGTTTCAAGCTCCGGCAGGCCAAAAGCCTGCCGGTTTTATTTTGTGAAGATTCCACAGCCGATTTTATAAAGCGGACGATTTAGGCTGGCGGAATCACCAATGAAAAGGTATCCGGTGAATCCCATGGCGCGATATGTATTCATAACTGGCGGCGTGGTTTCTTCCCTCGGAAAAGGAATTGCGGCCGCGGCACTCGGAGCTTTATTACAAGCACGAGGTTACCGGGTTCGGCTGAGAAAGCTCGATCCTTATCTCAACGTCGACCCGGGCACGATGAGCCCGACGCAGCACGGCGAGGTTTTTGTCACCGACGACGGGGCGGAAACCGACCTTGATCTCGGTCACTACGAACGCTTCACGGGGCGTTCGGCGACCAAGACCGACAACATCACCACGGGTCGCATCTACAAGAACATTATCGACAAGGAACGCCGCGGCGACTATCTCGGCGCCACCGTCCAGGTGATCCCGCACGTCACCAACGAGATCAAGGATTTCGTCACCGAAGGCAATGACGACTACGATTTCGTCATCTGCGAGATCGGCGGCACGGTCGGCGACATCGAGGCGATGCCGTTCATGGAAGCGATCCGCCAGCTCGGCAACGACCTGCCGCGCGGCACCGCGATCTATGTCCACCTGACGCTGATGCCGTTCATTCCGGCGGCCGGCGAACTCAAGACCAAGCCGACCCAGCATTCCGTCAAGGAATTGCAGGCAATGGGGATCGCACCGGATATCCTGCTGGTGCGCGCCGACCGCGAAATTCCGGAGGCCGAACGCCGCAAGCTTTCGCTGTTCTGCAACGTGCGGGCCTCCGCCGTGATCCAGGCGCTTGACGTCGCCAATATCTACGACGTGCCGATGGCCTACCACAAAGAAGGCCTCGACAACGAGGTCCTTGCCGCCTTCGGCATCGAACCGGCGCCAAAACCGCGTCTGGAAGCCTGGGAAGAGGTCTGCAACCGCATCCGCACGCCGGAAGGCGAAGTGACGATCGCGATCGTCGGCAAATATACGGGCCTCAAGGACGCCTACAAGTCGCTGATCGAGGCGCTGCATCACGGCGGTATCGCCAACCACGTCAAGGTCAATCTCGAGTGGATCGAATCGGAGATCTTCGAGAAGGAGGATCCGGCGCCGTGGCTTGAGAAGGTTCACGGTATTCTGGTACCCGGCGGCTTCGGCGAGCGTGGGTCGCAGGGCAAGATCCATGCGGCTCGTTTCGCGCGCGAACGCAAGGTGCCGTATTTCGGCATCTGCTTCGGCATGCAGATGGCGGTCATCGAGGCTGCCCGCAACCTCGCCGGCATCGAGAAGGCGTCGTCGACGGAATTCGGCCCCTCCAAGGAGCCGGTGGTCGGCCTGATGACCGAATGGGTGAAGGGCAACGAGCTCGAAATCCGCTCAGTGGCCGGCGACCTCGGCGGAACGATGCGCCTCGGCGCCTACAAAGCGGCGCTCAAGAAGGACACCAAGATCGCTGAAATCTACGGCTCGACCGATATTTCCGAGCGTCATCGCCACCGTTACGAGGTGAATGTCGACTACAAGGACCGGCTGGAAAACTGCGGCCTGGTGTTCTCGGGCATGTCGCCGGACGGCGTGCTGCCGGAGACGATCGAATATCCGGACCATCCGTGGTTCATCGGCGTCCAATACCATCCGGAACTGAAGAGCCGGCCGCTCGATCCGCATCCGCTGTTTGCGAGCTTCATCGAAGCGGCCCTGGAACAGAGCCGCCTCGTCTGAGTAAATTCAAAAAGGCAGGGTTTCGCATCCTGCCTTTTTGCCGTCAGGCGGAGAGCTTCTGTTTTCGCACTGGCGGGAGTGCTTCAACATCCCCTATGTTCGCCGGAATTGCTCTTTTCATTTCAGCGGTGCGATATGGCCATTTTCGATAGATTTTCCCTCGTTGGGCGCGTGGCGCTTGTGACCGGCAGCGGCCGAGGGCTCGGCCTGCAGATGGCGAAGGCTCTGGCGGAGGCCGGCGCGCATGTCGTGCTCAGCGGCCGCTCCGGCGACATGCTGGAACAGGCCGTTGCCTTCATCACGGGTGAGGGCGGCAAGGCGAGCGCTGCCGCCTTCGACGTCGCAGATCTCGATGCCGGACGCGAGGCGATCGCAAGGCTCCACGCAGATCATGGCCGGCTGGATATCCTCATCAACAATGTCGGTGCCCGCGACCGGCGCCCGTTTGCGGCGTTCAGCGATGCCGATATCCTGAACCTGATCCAGACCGACCTGCTCTCGGCCATCGCGCTCTCCCGCAAGGCCGCTGATATCATGAAGGCTCAGGGCCATGGCCGTCTCATCTCGGTCACGTCGATCATCGGCAACATGGCCCGTTCGGGCGATGCCATCTATCCCGTCGCCAAACAGGGCCTGACCGGTCTGGTGCGAAGCCTGGCAGTCGAATACGGCCCATTCGGCGTCACCAGCAACGCGATTGCGCCGGGAATGTTCGCCACCGAGACCAATGCAGAGATTTCCGCAAACCCCGACATGAACGCATTCATGCGCCAGCGCGTACCGCTGCAGCGGTGGGGGCGGCCCGGAGAAATTGCCGGTGCCGCGCTGTTTCTGGCAAGCGACGCCGGCTCCTTCGTCAACGGCCATGTGCTGACCGTCGACGGCGGCATGTCCATCCAGATGTGATCGCCGGTCATGCCGCCTGGGGCAGGGGGCCGATATAGACCGAACGTGGCCGGATCAGCCGGCCTTCCAACGCCTGTTCGCGAGCATGGGCGATCCAACCGACCGTGCGGCCGATCGCAAAGACGCCGGTGAAGGCAGCCCGCGGAAATTTCAGCGCATCGAGCAGCAGGGCAGTGTAGAACTCGACATTGACGTCGAGCGGCCGGTCAGGCTTGCGCTCCCTGAGGATGGCGAGTGCTGCCTGCTCGACGGCTTCGGCGAGCCGGATGCGGTTGCGATCCACCTGTCCGGTCATGACCAAAGGCGCTAATGCGCCTTTCAGCGCATCGGCGCGGGGATCGCGGACGCGGTAGATGCGGTGGCCGAACCCCATCAGCCGCTCACCGCGATCGAGCGCCTGGCCGAGCCAGGTCCTGGCACTGTCCTCGCTGCCGATCGCATCCAGCATGTCGAGCACGGGTCCCGGCGCCCCGCCATGCAACGGGCCCTTGAGCGCGCTGATGGCAGCCAGCACGGATGACGTGAGGCCGGCGCCGGTCGAGGCGACGACGCGGGAGGCGAAGGTCGAGGCATTCAGTCCGTGATCCGAAATCGTCACCAGATAGGCGTCCAGCGCTGAGACCTGTTCACGCGTCGGCAGGCTGGCGTCCAGCATGGCGAGGATATCGGCGGACTGGGAAAGCGACGGAGTGGGCGCCACCGGCGTCTCTCCCTTCTGGAGCCTCAGCACGGCCGGTAGGAAGACGGCGGGGGCGGCCAGCAGTCGAAGCGTCGTTTCGAAATCCTCGCCGTCCGGCAGCCGTGCGATCAGGGCGCGCATGGCATCGACGGGCGGCAGGTTCAGAAGCGCGGCATCTGCGGTGTGTATATGCGCAAAAACTTCGGCGCGGGCCTGGCCGAGGCGGGCCTTGAGATCGGCCGCGGTAACGGGACGTTCCAGAAAACCATCGAGGAGCAGCGCTGCGGCGTCTTCATAGGTGGCGCGCTCGACAAGCAGGTCGAGAGATACGCCGCGAATGACTAGGCGGCCCGCTTCTCCGTCCACGTCCGAAAGCCGGGTCTCGGCGGCGATGACATCTTCAAGTCCGTTGTTTTTCATGAGTGTTTCTCCTTTACGGGCTTGATGATCCGACCTAGTCTTATTGACGTCAATCTTGATGCAATCGATCAACATGAACATCCTCTGGATCACCGCCGAAGAAGCGCTCTCCCGCCTCGGGACCAAACCGCAGACGCTTTATGCCAATGTCAGCCGCGGCCGCATCCGCGCGAAGGCGGATCCTGCCGATCCGCGGCGCAGCCTGTATCAGGCCGACGACGTCAAGCGTTTGTCCGAGCGGCATGCAGGGCGGCGACAATCGGCGGCGGTGGCAGCGGACGCGATCCGGTGGGGCGATCCGGTCCTGCCGACGACAATCTCGACGATTTCCAACGAGCGGCTTTTCTATCGC
This sequence comes from Neorhizobium galegae bv. orientalis str. HAMBI 540, assembly GCF_000731315.1. Lineage (NCBI taxonomy): Bacteria > Pseudomonadati > Pseudomonadota > Alphaproteobacteria > Hyphomicrobiales > Rhizobiaceae > Neorhizobium > Neorhizobium galegae. The sequence continues at coordinate 1,798,090 of NZ_HG938353.1, read as the reverse complement.
GGCCGCGATGCCGTCGAGCTGTGCGAACATGCCACGTTGGAAGAGGTCGCCGCACTTCTCTGGGATACGGAAAACGTTTTGGTTACGGCGGGCAGGACAGGGCAGAGCGGCTCCACCCGCATGGCTGCAGCCTTTGCCGGGCTTGCGGCCCGGGTGATGAACGACCTGCCTGCGCTGCGGCGGAAACCCTTCATCCTGCGCGCCGAAGCAGCCGACGTTCTCTCGACCGTCGCCATGGCGCTTGCGCCGTGGCCGGACCGGCTGCCCCTGCATGAACGGCTGGCGCTCGGCTGGCAGCGTCCCGATGCCGCTGGGCCGATCCGCAGAGCGCTGGTGCTGGCGGCCGAACACGAGCTCAACGTTTCTGCCTTTGCGGCGCGCGTGACGGCGTCGTCGGGCGCGGCACTCTCCGCTGCGACGCTTTCCGGCCTTGCGACGCTCACAGGTCCGCGGCATGGCGGTGCCTGGACCAGCGTACCGGTGCTCGCGGAAAAGGCTGGGTCGGTCGGCGTGCGCGAGGCGATCCGCAGCATGCTATCCTCGGAAGGCGTCGTCAGGCCCTTCGGTCACCGGCTCTATCCGCATGGCGATCCACGGGCACGGGCGCTGATGGTGAGTTTCGAGGCGCCGCCGCTCTACACCTCGCTTGCCGAAGCCGGGGAGGAACTCCTAGGTGAGCCGATCAACATCGATTTCGCACTGGCATCGCTTGCCGCGACTTTCGCGCTTCCCGAAGACGCACCTCTCGTCATCTTTGCGCTTTCGCGCACAACCGGCTGGCTGGCGCATGCCATGGAGCAGGTCGAGAGCGGACACCTGATCCGGCCGCGCGCACGTTATGCCGGCCCCGGTAGCGAATCCGGTGTATAGCGTCCGTTAAAGGCCGGCGGCTTCCACGGTTGACATGACACCACCACAGTAACTCCTTTATCCTGCCGGGGAATCACGGGTGAGCATGGACGATGTTGGGTAGCAATTTCAGCTTGAGTTTGAGCCTGTTCGTGGCACAGGGTCGCGAACGCGACACGGCCGAGTTCTATAAGAACGTCTTCGGCGCCACGGAAACGAATTCCTATGAAATGCTGCGCCTGACGATGATCGAGCTGCAGCTCGGACCGATCGGTATCGTCGTCTGCGGATCGGATCCGGAAAGAGAGTCCGCGCCTTCCTATCAGGGGCCCTACCATCCGAAAAACGACGGTGCTGTCAGCACGATCTTCCAGCTGACGGTGCCGGATGTCGAAAGCGTCGTCGATGCGGCGTTCGAATTCGGCGGCATGATGCGCGACAGGATCCAGACGGACATGAACGGCCGGCAGGTCGCGTCTATCTTCGATCCCGCGGGCCATGTCTGGGTATTGATCGAACGCGGCCAGGACGAGGAATAGTTTCGTCCTGGCCGTTCGGCTCGATCAGCGGATGTCGCGGTAGGCAGCAAGGGCCCGGTCGCGGGCAAAAGCGTGATCGACGATCGGCTTCGGATAGGTCTTTCCGAGCTCGATGCCCGCCTTTTCCAGGACATGCTCTGGCGCTTCGAAAGGCTTGTGGACGTATTTGCGATCCAGCCTTGCCAATTCCGGTACATGTTCCCGGACATAATCGCCATCCGGATCGAATTTCTCGCCCTGCAGGACGGGGTTGAAGATCCGGAAGAACGGCGAGGCATCGGCGCCGGAGCCTGCGACCCATTGCCAGTTGGCGCAATTGTTGGCGGGATCCGCATCGACCAGCGTGTCGCGGAACCATCTCTCGCCCTTGCGCCAGTCAATCATCAGGTCCTTGACCAGGAAGGACGCGGTGATCATTCGGATGCGGTTGTGCATGAAGCCTGTGCGCCAGAGCTGGCGCATGCCGGCATCGACGATGGGATAGCCCGTCAGGCCCATCGTCCAGGCGTGGAACTCCTTCGGGTCGTACTCCCATTTGAAGCCATCGAACCTGTCATCCCAGTTCCTGTCGTGAAGTTCGGGGAATTCGGTCAGCAGATTGTAGCAAAAGTCCCGCCAGGCGAGTTCGCGGCGGAAATGGGCAATATCTTCCGAAGCCCTGGTGGGCAGGCCCCGGACGGCATGCCAGATGCGGGCGGCAGAGACCTCGCCATGCGCCAGGTGCGGTGAGAGCAGGGAAGTGGCTTCGACTGACGGCAGATCGCGGCCGCGCCTGTAGTCGTGCAGCTCGCGATCGACGAAGTTGCGAAGCTTCTCTTGCGCACCCGCTTCGCCCGGCGTCCACATTCTTCCGAAATCCACGGCCCAATCGGGTTTCTTCGGCAGCAGAGCCCAGTGATCGAGGTTCTCGGAAGGCGGCAGATGCTCGGGCGAGGGGATTTTCGTCGGCGCGTCGGTTGGCTCCTGCGGCTCGCCCACCTTCTGAAGCGCGTTCCAGAATGGCGTAAAAACCTTGAAGGCGCTGCCGGCACCGGTGCGGATGGATTTCGGCTCGTGCAAGAGCTGTCCGTGGAAGGCGCGGATAGCGATGTCGTGCTTTTTCAGCTCAATGGCGATGCCCCGGTCAAACAGCGTCCGTTCATAGGCGTGGTTGACGAAGACGGTTTTCGCGTTGGTCTTGCGGGCGAGATCGGTGAGCACGTCCTCGGCCTTGCCGGAGATGAGGATGAGGTCACCGCCCAGAGACTTCAGCGATGCCTGGAGTGCTGCAAGCGAGTGATGCAGCCACCAGGCCTGCGCGGCACCGAGCGGTCCGATGTTCAGGCGTGCCGGCTCGCGGATATAGACCGGGATGACCGGGCCGCCGGCCTCGATCGCAGCGTGCAGTGCCGGGTTGTCGTCGAGGCGCAGATCCTTGCGGAACCAGAGGATGGCGGGGGCCGGCTTTTCAAGAGACACGGTCTTCTCCGTTCAGGGCATTGCTGCCCCAAGGTACGGATTTCGAAAAGGATCGGATCACCGTCAGGGACGGATCAGCAGGATGGGGCAGGGGGCGCCGGGCGGCAGCTCCGGCGCGTGCGCCGGGCGGATGATGAGGCAGTCGGAATGGGCAAAGATCTTCATCATCGAAGAGTCCTGCTTCTCGAAGGCCTCGGCGACAAGATTGCCGTCGTGGTCCCTCGTCAGCCTGGCGCGCAGATAATCCTGGCGCTGGTCGTTGGCGGAGAGTGTCTTCGCAGAAATGCCCCGCACCTCGCGGTGTCTTTCCGGCAGATGCGCGAGCCTGCGGATCAGGGGTTCGAGGAAGAGCAGGCTGGTGACGAGGCTTGCGACCGGATTGCCCGGCAGGCCGAGGACGTGCATATCGCCGAGCGCACCGACCATCAGCGGCTTGCCCGGCCGCATGGCGATGCGCCAGAAATCCAGCTCCATGCCGGCGGCTTTCAGCGTCGATTGTACCAGGTCATGATCGCCGACCGAGGCGCCGCCGAGGGTCACCAGCACGTCGGCCTTGGCCGCACGGGCCTTGTCGATGGCTGCAGTGATATCCTCAGGCCGGTCGCGGACGATGCCGAGATCGAGAACTTCGCCGCCATTGTCGCGCACCAAAGCGGAAACGCCGAAGGTGTTGGAGGCTATGATCTGCGCTTTGTCAGGCGTGGCGCCGGGCGCGACGAGCTCGTCGCCGGTCGCCAGGACTGCGACGCGGGGGCGGCGATAGACGGAAAGCTCCGGGTGGTTCATGGCCGCAGCGACTGTCAAATGCGAGAAGTCGAGCAGCGTGCCGGCCGGGAGCACGGTTTCGCCCTCGGCGAAATCCTGGCCGCGGGGGCGGACATGCCGGCCCTTCACGACTTCGAACTTCGTCCGGATCCGGTCGCCTTCGAGCTTTTCGGCATCTTCCTGGATGAGGATGGAGTCGGCGCCTTCCGGTACCGGGGCGCCGGTGAAGATGCGGAGGGTCTCGCCCTTGTTCAGCGTACCTTCGAAGGCGTGGCCGGCAGCGGCGGTGCCGATCACGGTCAGTTCGGCCCCGATCGCCGGTGCGTCGGAAGCCTTGAGCGCATAGCCATCCATGGCAGACGCGTCGAAGGGAGGCTGGGTGAGGCGGGCAACGAGGTCCGTCGCAAGGACCCGGCCGTTCGCTTCGCCAAGAGCGACCGTCTCCACCGTGCCGATCGGATTGGCCTTGCCGAGCAGGCGGTTCTTCGCTTCGGAAACGGGCAGCAACGCCATTTCTCAGTCCTCTGCGCGGTAGGTTCCGGATTTGCCGCCGGTCTTTTCGAGAAGGCGGATGCCGCCGATCTCCATGACCCTATCGACGGCCTTGGCCATGTCGTAGATCGTCAGGCAAGCGACCGAGGCGGCCGTCAGCGCTTCCATCTCGACGCCGGTCTTGCCGGTGAGTTTGGCGGTTGCGGTCACCCGGAGGCCCGGAAGCTGCTCGTCCTCGGTGATATCCACGACCACCTTGGTCAGCATCAGCGGGTGGCAGAGCGGGATGAGATCCGAAGTCTTCTTGGCGGCCATGATGCCGGCGAGCCGCGCCGTGCCGATCACGTCGCCCTTCTTGGCATTGCCTTCGCGGATCAGCGCGAGCGTCGCCGGAAGCATACGCACATAACCTTCGGCCGTCGCCGAGCGGCTGGTTTCGGCCTTGTCGCCGACATCGACCATATGCGCCTCGCCGGAAGCGCCGATATGGGTGAGGCCGGTCACTATTCTGCCGCCTGGGCCGCAGCCTCGCCGGTCAAAAGAAGGCGGGTGGCGGCGGCCACGTCGTCCTTGCGCATCAGGCTTTCGCCGACGAGGAAGGTGTTGATGCCGACCTTTTTCAGGCGCTGGCAGTCCTCATGGGTGAAGATGCCGCTTTCGCCAACGAGCAGGCGGTCGGCCGGCACCATCGGCGCCAGCCGCTCGCTCGTGTCGAGATTGAGCTCGAAGGTGCGCAGATTGCGGTTGTTGATGCCGATCAGCGGAGAGGGGAGTTTGAGCGCCCGCTCGGTTTCCTCTTCGTCATGCACTTCGATCAGCGCGTCCATACCGAGTTCGGCCGTCATATCGTAAAGCTCGCGGGCCTCATCGTCGGAAAGCGAGGCCATGATCAGCAGGATGCAATCGGCGCCCCAGGCCCGCGCCTCGTGGATCTGGTAGGTCTCGAACATGAAATCCTTGCGCAGCGCCGGCAGCGAGCAGGCGTTGCGGGCGGCGGTCAGGAATTCCGGCGCGCCCTGGAAGCTCGGCGCATCCGTGAGGACGGAGAGGCAAGTGGCGCCACCGGCTTCGTAGGCTGCAGCAAGCGACGGCGGATCGAAATCCGGGCGGATAAGGCCCTTAGACGGGCTTGCCTTCTTGATCTCGGCGATCAGCCCGAAGGCACCGGTATCCTGCCTCGCCTTCAACGCGCGATGAAAACCGCGCGGGGAGGGCTGGTCCGCAGCGCGGGCCTTTAGCTCCGCAAGCGGTACGCTCGCCTTGGCAGCGGCGATTTCCTCGCGCTTGTAGGCTTCGATCCTCTTGAGGATATCCGTCATGACCTCAATCCTTTTCGTTCGAGACGGCAACCAGACGGTCGAGAGCTGCCGCTGCTTCGCCGCTCTCCAGCGAACGGGTGGCAAGCCTCATGCCGTCGGCGATCGTCTCCACCTTGCCGGCGACGACCAGCGCGGCAGCCGCATTGCAGAGCGAAATATCGCGATACGCATTCTTCGCACCGCCGAGCACGGCGCGCAATGCCGCCGCGTTGTGGACACCATCGCCGCCCTTCAGTTCGTCCAGCGTTACAGGCTGGACGCCGAAATCCATCGGCGTCAGCTCGAAGGAACGGATCTTGCCGTCCTCCAGCGCCGTCACCTGGGTAATGCCCGTGGTGGTGATCTCGTCCATACCGTCGCCGTGAACGATCCAGACGGTCTCCGAACCGAGATCGCGCAGGACTTCGGCGATCGGACCGAGCCATTTTGGCGCAAAGACGCCAAGAAGCTGGCGTTTGGCGCCGGCCGGGTTGGAAAGCGGGCCGAGCAGGTTGAAGATCGTACGGGTACCGAGCTCGACGCGGCTTGGGCCGACATGGCGCATGGCCGCATGATGCATGGAAGCGAACATGAAGCCGATGCTGGCTTCCCGGATGCAGCGGGAGATCTGGTCGGGACCGATATCCAGATTGACGCCCAGAACGCCGAGCGTATCGGCCGTGCCGGATTTGGAACTCAGCGCACGGTTGCCGTGCTTGGCGACCGGGACGCCGCAGCCGGCGACGATCAGGGAGGCAAGCGTGGAGATGTTGTAGGTGCCGAGGCCGTCGCCGCCGGTGCCGACGATATCGATGGCGTCGGCTGGGCCGGAGACGGGCAGCATCTTCGATCGCATGGTTTCGACCGCGCCGGTGATCTCGGCAACCGTCTCGCCACGAACGCGCAGCGCCATCAGGAAGCCACCGATCTGCGACGGCGTCGCTTCGCCGGACATCAGGATGTCGAAAGCGCCTCGCGCCTCTTCGTGACTGAGGCTCTCGCCATTGGCAACCTTGGCAAGCAGGGGTTTCAGCTCAGGCATGGTCGGCCGTCCCTCTGTTTCACTGGAGCATGGCCTGGTCGACCACGGTCTGGTTGACGGACACGCCGTAGCTGGTCTTCAGACTGTTGACCATCTGATCGAGCATGTCGTCACCGGCAGCGTTCGCCATCTGCTGCAGCTGCTGGTCGCCGGATAGCGCATCCGTCGTCGCCTGGTCGACGGCGGCGACCTTCATCAGAAGGCGGCTTTCGCCATCGGAACCGAGCGCGGTCGCGGTGGTGTTGACCGGGCCGGCGAAGGCCGCCGAAATCGCCTCGTTGCCGAAGATCGCATCCTCGGCGCCGCGGCGCAGGCCCTGCTTGTTTTCGACCGCAACGCCGAGTTCGGTGGCAATGGCTGCTAGCGTCTCGCCCTTGTCGAGGCGGCCCTTGAGCTCGGTCGCGCGGGCGGCAAGCGCCTGGCGCTGCTGTTCGGCGGTCCAATCGGCAACGGCCTTATCGCGCACATCGGCGAGCGGGCGGTCGCGCTCGGGCACGATATTGCGCACCTCGAACCAGACATAACCGTCATTGCCGAGGTTCACCGGAATGGTGTCGGCGCCCGGTTCGGTGCGGAAAACGTCTCCAAGCAGCGTGTTCGAGGCGGGAAGCTCGGTGATCCGCTGCTCCTTCTCGTTGCGGCCGGAGGCATCCGACGTCACGGTGACAGCCTTGAGGTTGAGCGCCTTGGCGGTATCCTCAAGCGAGGTGCCGCCGCTACGCATATCCTCGAAACGGTCGTGGACGCTCAAGACTTCCTGGGACGCGGAAGAGACGGCAAGCCGCTTGCGGATATCCTCCTTGACTTCGTCGAACGACCGCGTCGTCTCGGGGCGGATATTGGTGACGCGCAGGATGACCGGGCCGAACGTGCCGGCGATGACAGCCGTCGTTCCGCCGCTGGCAGTGATCTTGAAGGCCGGATCGGCAAAGGCCGGATCGGGCACGTTCTCCTTGGTGAAATCACCGAGCAGAACGTCCGCCGCGGTCTTGCCCTGATCCTTGATGATCTGGTCGAAAGTGGCGGTGCCGTCCTTCAGCTGCGTCGCGGCGGCCTGCGCCATTTCCTTGTTGGGGAAGGGGAGCTGCTCGATCGTGCGGGTTTCATGCGTCTTGTAGCTGTCCTTGCGCTTTTCGTATTCGGCGCGCGCTGCTTCGTCAGTCACCGAAGATGCATCGGCAATATCGCCCGGCTGCAGCTTGACATAGGCGAAAGTGCGGTATTCAGGTGCGCGGTAACGGGTCTTCACGCCTTCGAACCAGGCAGAGAGCACATCGTTCGCCGGCGCCTTCACCGGGTCGATATTGGCATTGGACAGCAGGATATAATCGATCGAGCGGGTCTCGTCGCGATAGCTCTTCAAGGCATCGACCAGCACTTTCGGCGGCTGGAAGCCGTCCGAAACCGCCTCGACGATCTGGCTGCGCACCGCGACCTTGCTGCGCTCCTTGATGTAGTCGTCTTCGCGGATGCCGGCATTGCGCAGACGCGAGGTGAAGAGATTGCGGTCGAACTGGCCGTTGACGCCCTTGAAGGCCGGGTCTTCGGCGATCAGTTTGGCGAGACGGTCTTCCGACAGGCCGAGATTCATGTCATGGGAAAGCTGATCGAGTGCTGCACCAGCCGCGAGCTGTGTGAACACCTCGTTCTGGACGCCGAAGGCGCGAGCCTGCTCGGCGGTCAGTTGCGTGCCGAACTGGCGGCTGAGATTGGCGATCTGGCGCTGATAGGCGAGGCGGAATTCCTGGCTCGAAATCTGCTGGTCACCGACGGTCATCACCGTGTTGCCGCTCGCCGTCACCAGGGAGTGCGAAACGCCCCAGATAGCGAAAGACGCGACCAGAAGCAGGAGAAGCGACTTGGCAACCCAGGAGCGGGCAGCATTTCTGAGGGAATCAAGCATCGATCAACATACCTTGCGAACAGTCCTGCCGCCCGGAAAAGGCGGATTGAAGGACTGTCTCTAAATCAAACCGAGATGGAAATGAAGGCATGCCGACGGAAAAGCGAAAACCTCCGGTTCAGGCGCGTCTGGCGGTCCTCACATTCGCCGCAATCGGGCCCGCATTCAGCCGGTCGGCCAAGGCCTGCGCGTCCCGCGGCGCGCGCACTTTCACGTCGTTATCGAAGTAGACATAGACATCCAGCCCGTGCGCCCGCGGCGGGGAGGGTGGCCCTACGCGCTCCGCGTCCTTCGGGTCGCGCCCCTTCGCCCATTGGCGAATGAGCTGCGCCCACCGGTCGAGGGCCCGGTCATCATATCCGCTGACATAAAGTTGTTCGGAGCCATGCAGGCGGCAATAGACGAAATCGGCGGTGAGATCCATCAGGAGAGGCCATTCGACCGTATCTGCAACGACCAGGCCGACCTTGTAGCGACGCAGCAGGTCGACGAACTCCGGCGAGCGGAAGCTGTCGTGACGGATTTCCAACGCGTGGCGAATCGGCCGGTTCGCATCCGTTTCGACATAAGCACGCCCATCGAGACGCGCGTCGTGCCGCCGGGCGAGCGCGACGGCATCCTCCGTGCTCTTCGGCAACAGCTTCAGAAAGGGCTCGAAACGTTCCGCATCGAATTTCATTCGCGGGGGAAACTGCCAGAGAATCGGTCCGAGCTTCTTGCCGAGGCGCAGGACACCGGACGCCAGGAAATTGGCAAGCGGCGTCTCGATGTCGGTGAGGCGGCGCATATGGGTTATGTAGCGCGAACCTTTGATTGCGAAGACGAAGTCGTCGGGCGTTGCATCATGCCAGGCGGCAAAGCTCCGCGGCCGTTGAAGTCCGTAGAAGGTGCCGTTGATCTCGATCGAGCGGAAATGCTCGGCGGCGTAGGTCAGTTCCTGCTTCTGCGGCAGGCCTTCAGGGTAAAAAACGCCGCGCCAAGGCTTGTAGGTCCAGCCCGAAATGCCGATCCGGATATCGTCCGACTGCTTCTTCATCGCACCACCTGACGTCGTCATGGTGATCCGAACCCATCTGCGGTGCGCGGGTTCCCGACGTCTGCGTTATTTCGTGAAGATGAAGAAGGATCCGAGCGCGATGAAACCGAAGCCGACGATCTGCTTCCAGTGAATAGGCTCGCCAAGATAAAGTACCGAGAAAATCACGAAGACAGAGAGCGTGATGATCTCCTGGATGGTCTTCAGCTGCGCTGCATTGAAGTAACCGTAGCCGATGCGGTTGGCTGGCACCTGGGCGCAATATTCAAAGAAAGCGATGCCCCAGCTCACCATGATGACAAGATAAAGCGGCTTGCTCTCGAATTTCAGGTGTCCGTACCACGCGAAGGTCATGAAGACGTTCGACAGAATCAGAAGACCGATCGTGAGGAAGGGCGTGGCGCTTGCGAACATGATGGGAGAATCCGTTGGAAGTGGCCGATGCCATACGGCAACCGGGTTCCTCTGCCAAACACAAGACTTCGTGAAGTAAGGTGCAGCCCTGGCAGGCGGAAGGCGGACTGTTGGGTTCGACTTTGCTGCGGCACCGCTAGAGGCATTCGTTGCCGCTGCATGAGGATGACGGGATGGCAGTGCTTTTCGCGACGTCCTGGCGCTAGAGGCCTTCATGGCCCGGCATTCGAACGGCGCGGCAAGATTTAGTGAAAGGTTTCGGGGCGGACTTCGTCTTCGAGAATGCGGAAGGCTTCATAGAGCGCCTCGACCAGGATATCGGTCAGCTTGTCGGCGTCGTTGTCCTGAAGGAACAGCGCAAGAGACTGTTCGGACGGCTGGTGGGTATTGGCTTCATTCGACATATCATTGTCCTCAATCTGAACCGGAATCATTCCGGGTGAGGTCGACGGTAGGGACGCTGGCTTGCACCAAGCTTGACGACTTGTGCCAAACGACCAAGACAGCCGCCGGGCATCTTCAGCAGGAGGGAACGGGAGTATGCTGATAACGTTCCCGACCACACACAAAGATCGCATAAGATAGATTATGGAACTAACTGAATTACAAGAAGCCCAGCAAACCTGGGTTTCTTGGTCACTCCATAACCCCGCGGCGATCAGAGATCGACGGCAACTTCGAACGTCAGGCCGTCATAGGCCGGTTCGACATGTGGCGGCGTTTCCGCCATTACCGTGTCGTAGTCGAGCGGAAGATGCATGTGCGTCAGGATGGCGTGCTTCGGGGAAAATTTCGCGATCCATTCGAGCGCCTGTTCGAGCGACAGATGGCTTGGATGATATCTGTACTGCAGCGTATCGATGATGAGCGTATCAAGCCCGCCGAGCCTGGGAATGCTTGCAGGCGGAAAGTCGCTCACGTCGCTGCAATAGGCCACGTCACCGATCCTGAAACCCAGCGAATGGATGTCGCCATGGACCTGCAGATGCGGCAGGAAACGGATCTGCCCGCCGGGCCCATCGATGACGATCGGCTCTTCAAGGGCCTCGATCAGGAACGGCCGGACGATCGGCGGATAGCTGCCGCCCGCCGGGGTTTCGAGGCAATAGCCAAAACCCTGGCGAATCCGTTCCATGGTGAACGCATCGGCATAGATCGGGATGCGATGATGCTGCAGGATGAAATAGCCGCGCAGGTCGTCGATACCGTGCAGATGATCCGCATGGGCGTGGGTATAGAGAACCGCATCAACCCGCTGCACCTTGGCGGCGATCATCTGTTCGCGAAAATCGGGGCCGGTATCGACCACCACCACGGTGCCGCCGCCATCGGGCGCGATCTGCTCGACCATGAAGGCGGCGCGCGTGCGGCGGTTTTTAGGGTTCGTCGGATCGCAGGCGCCCCAGTCGCCATTCAGCCGCGGCACGCCGGGCGACGACGCGCAGCCGAGGATGGTGAAACGGCGCCGATACCTCGCCACAGGTTAGAGCCTCGGCATCTTGGAGAAGACGCGGAACGCGTTCTCCGTGGTGATCCTGGCGATTTCCTCGTAGCTGACGCCCATGCATTCAGCCAGCACTTCGGCCGTGTTGACCACGTAGGACGGCTCGTTGCGCTTGCCGCGCCAGCGTTTTGGCGCCAGATACGGGGCGTCGGTTTCCACCAGCAACCGGTCAAGCGGCACGGTTCTGGCGATCGCGCGCAGGTCTTCCGATTTTGGGAAGGTCAGGATGCCGGAGAACGAGACGTAGCCGCCGAGTTCGACGCCGATGCGGGCAAGGTCTGCGCCCGAGGAGAAGCAATGCAGGATGAAGGGGAAGGCCCCCTTCCCGCTTTCGGTCGTCAGGATCTCGGCCATGTCCTCGTCGGCGCTGCGGCTGTGGATGACGAGCGGCAGACCGGTTTCCCGGGCGGCGGCGATATGACGGATCAGCCCGGTCTTCTGGTCGGCCGGCGTCTGCGTGTCGTAGAAATAGTCGAGCCCGGCCTCACCGATCGCGACGATCTTCTGATGCGCATCGGCAAGCCGCACCAGGTCTTCGGTCTGGATGTCCAGTTCCTCGCCGGCATTGTTCGGATGCGTGCCGACCGAGCAGAAGACCGACGGATATTGCTCGGTGAGTGCCAGCAGCCCGTCGAGTTTTCGAACCCGCGTCGAAATCGTCACCATCTGGCCGACGCCGGCCTCGTGGGCGCGCGACACGATTGCGTCGCGCTCCTCGGCGAAATCGGCAAAATCCAGGTGGCAATGGGTATCGATCAGCATGGATAAGGCCTTATGCGCTCGCTTCCGGCGCCACGTAACGCGGGAACACCGGCGTCGGCGCTTCGAGCGGCGTGCCGGGCTTCAGGCGACCGGCTTCGCCGAGTGCCGCAAAATCCCGTTTATCGGCCGGAGAAGCCACGAGATCGAGCAGCTTGGCCGACGAGTCCGGCATGAAGGGCTGCAGCAGAATAGCGATCTGGCGCACGACTTCCGCCGCCACGTAGAGCACCGTGCCCATGCGGGCCGGATCGGTCTTTTTCAGCACCCACGGCGCCTGCGCCGCGAAATAACGGTCGGTGTCGGAAACGATACCGATGATCGCCGCAAGAGCGCGGTTGATCAGTTGCTTGTCCATTTCCTCGCGGCAGACGGCAATCAGTCCGTCGGCGGCAGCAAGCAGTTCCTTGTCGGCGTCGGTAAGCTCGCCCGGTTCCGGAACATGGCCGTCGCAATTCTTGACGATCATCGACAGCGAGCGGCTCGCAAGATTGCCGATGCCGTTGGCCAGATCCGCGTTGACGCGGGTGGCGATCAGCTGATCGTTGCAATTGCCATCCTGGCCGAAGGAAATCTCGCGGCAGAGATAATAGCGCACGTAGTCGAGCCCGAACTTCTCCAGAAGCTCGAATGGGTCGACGACATTGCCGACCGACTTCGACATCTTCTCGCCGGCATTCAGCACGAAGCCGTGGGCAAAGACGCGCTTCGGCAGCGGCAGCCTGGCCGACATCAGGAAGGCCGGCCAATAGACCGCATGGAAGCGGATGATGTCCTTGCCGATGATATGCGCGTCCGCCGGCCAGTATTTGGCGCGCGGGCCGTTCGGGTCTTCCATGTAGCCGGTTGCGGTGATGTAGTTGGTCAGCGCATCGACCCAGACATACATGACATGCGCCGGATCGTTGGGTACCTTGATACCCCAATCGAAGGTGGTGCGCGATACCGACAGGTCCCGCAAGCCGGATTTCACGAAGGAGATCACCTCGTTGCGGCGCTCGTTGGGGCCGATGAAATCCGGGTTTTCCTCGTAATGCTTCAGTAGCTTGTCGCCGTATTCGGAGAGCTTGAAGAAGTAGCTGGACTCCTCCACCCACTCCACCGGCGTTCCCTGCGGCCCATAGCGGACGCCATCGCGGACCGACGTTTCGTCCTCGGCATAGAACGCTTCGTCGCGTACCGAATACCAGCCGGCATAGGTATCCTTGTAGATGTCGCCATTGTCGGCCATCCGGTTCCAGATGTCCTTGGAGGCCTCGTGATGGCGCGGCTCGGTGGTGCGGATGAAATCGTCGTTGGACGCGTTGAGCAGCTTGCCCATCGCCCGGAATTCACCCGAATTGCGCTCGGCCAGCGCTTCCGGCGAAATGCCTTCGGCGCGCGCCGTCTGCTGCATCTTCTGGCCGTGTTCGTCCGTGCCGGTCAGGAAGAAAACATCCTTGCCGTCAAGGCGCTGGAAGCGCGCCATGGCATCCGTCGCGATCAACTCATAGGCATGGCCGATATGCGGCTTGCCGTTCGGGTAGGAAATCGCAGTGGTGATGTAATAGGGTGTCTTATCGGACATCGGGGGCACTCGGGCACTTGGATTTGGATCATGCCGCTCTTAGCGCATGTTTCGCTGATGCGAAACACAAAGTTCCTTATGCGGTTCCCGCCCCTGCCCTTAAAGTTCAGCGTCGCGCCGCTTCGAGGATCGACAGGATAGTCTGCTTGCGGTCGAGATTGTAAGCCTGCGCGATGGTGATCTTCTCGGTCATGTCGCTGACCAGTTTTGCCTGCCGGTCGGCCGTTGGTAGATCGCCGGCAAGGGCCGCGTTGCGCGCTTTGTCGATCAGATGATCGCCCAGGTGCTCCAGGAAAAAGCCGAAGATCACTTCGCTGTCCTTGCCGGACAGCACATCCGCCAGCCGGTGCATCGCCTTTCGGGCCGTGGGACCATCGGCCGCAACCACCTCCTCGAAGGCGGAGATGATCTCCGTGCCGCCGTAGTTCAGGAGTTTCAGCGCCTGGGAAACGCTGCCCTTGGACATGCGGAGCACCATCTCTTCCATCTTGCCGCCGTCAAGCGGCGTACCCAGACCCGCGAGCGCCTTCGCAAGATCGCTGTCACCGAGCGGCGACAGCCTGAGCGACTGGCATCGCGAACGGATCGTCGGCAGCAATTTTCCAGGCGCATGGGAGAGGACCAGGAAAAGCGCCCGACGCGGCGGTTCCTCGAGGATCTTCAGGATGGCGTTCGCCGCATTGCGGTTCAGATCGTCGGCCGGATCGATGATGACGATGCGCCAATTGCCGGTGCCGGAGGTCTGGGAGAAGAAATGCCCGGCTCGGCGCACCTCGTCGACCGTGATCGCCGTTTTCGTCTTGCCGGTCTTCTCATCCACCGGGCGGGCGAGATGCAGGAGGTTGTGCGAGGCGCCGGAGGCGATCTGCCGGCTGACCGACGAATTGAGATCGGGATCGGTGAGATGATCGGGTGCAGTCGCCGGATCGGGATGCGAAAGCACGTGGTTGGCAAAGCGAAAAGCGAGCGTCGCCTTGCCGATACCTTCCGGTCCTTCGATCAGGATCGCGTGATGCCCCTTCCCCGAACGATAGCTGCGCGCCAGAAAATCCTCGGCGGTCTGATGGCCATAAAGATGCGGATTGCGCGCCGGCGGCACGGCGCCTTCCAGAATGCCGGCGGTTTCCTCGCTCATCCGACCGATTCCGCGCTGCTCTTCTGGGTAAAGCTCAGTTCGCGCACCAGCGGCTCGACGATCGCGAAAATCTCGTCAGCGATCTCGTCTTCGGAGCGCTCGGCATCGACCACATGGCAGCGTTCCGGTTCCGCCTCGGCGATTTCGAGATAAGCCTCGCGACGCTTTTCGTGGGTCTCGATCTCCTCGCGCTCAAAACGATCAGGCGCGCTGTCGGCGCCGCGTTTGCGGGCGCGTTTCAGGCCGACTTCGGCCGGCAGGTCGAGGATCAGCGTGCAATCAGGCACCACACCATTGATCGCCACCCGCTGCAGCGCCTCGATATAATCTGGTTCCAGATTGCCGGTGACGCCCTGGTAGACACGCGAGGAATCGATGAACCGGTCACAGAGCACGACCGCGCCGCTTTCAAGCGCCGGGCGAATCACCTCCTCGACATGGTCGTTACGGGCAGCGGCAAACAGGATCGCCTCCATCCGCACACCGAACTCTTCTGCCGCACCCGAAAGCAGGACATGGCGCACGGCTTCTGCTCCCGGCGAGCCCCCTGGCTCCCGCGTCATCAGCACATCATGGCCGCGGCGGCGCAACTGATCCGCCAGCCGGCGAATCTGGGTGGATTTGCCAGCCCCCTCGCCGCCTTCGAAAGTTACGAACAATCCGGAATGTTCTGCCACGCGTCTTTCCGCACTCATTTTAGGTCAGCTTATAACGCATAAGGGTGCGCTGCGAAACATCGTGTTGTCAAAGCCAGAAGAACATCAGTTCAAGCAACGCATCCGTCGCCTGGCTGACGAGGCTGCCCGTTCCGACCGGTTTGGCGGTTACCAGCGGCACTTCCCGCACCACCCGGTCGCCTGCCGAAATCCTCAGCACGCCGACATCCTGGCCCTCGGTTACCGGAGCCCGCAATGGCCACCGATAGACGATTCGCCCGGACAGGCGGTCGGGATTATTGGCGGGCAGGTAGATATCGACCGGTTCCTTGGCGACGAGATCCACATGACCCGTCGTACCGCCATAGACGCTCGCCTGGCCGATCACCTCGCCCTGCTTGAACAGGACCTTGGTTTCGAAGGAGGAAAGCCCCCATTCGAGCACCCTTTTCGCTTCCTCCAGCCGTTCCTTGTCGCTCGCAAGCCCACCCATGGCGAGGAACAGCCGCGTGCCGTTGCGTGCCACCGATGCCACCAGGGCATAACCCGAACCTTCAGCAAAACCGGCGCCCAGGCCGTCAACGCCGATATTGAGCGAAAAAAGCGGGTTCTTGTTGCGTTGGAAGATCTTGTTCCAGGTGAAATCCGGCTGCGCGTAGATCGGATAGAATTCCGGGTATTCGCGAAAGATGTGGCGGGAGAGTTCGACGAGGTCGCGCGCGGTCGTGCGGCTCTCCGTGTCCGGCAGGCCGGTGGAATTGCCGAAGACCGACCGGCCGAGACCCAGATCCTTGGCGCGCGCCGTCATCCGGGCTGCAAATTCGCGTTCGGAATGGGAAATGCCCTCTGCCAGCACGATGCAGGCATCATTACCATTCTGGACGACGACGCCTTTGACGAGGTCTTCGACGCGTATCTGGGATTTCAGCGCCGCAAACATGGTCGTGGTGCCCGAGGGCGCCCCGCCGGTGCGCCAGGCAAATTCAGAAACCGGAAAGATCGTGTCGCGGCTGATCTCGCCGCGCTTCAACGCACTGAAGACCACTTCCATGGTCATCAGCTTGGCAAGCGACGCCGGTGGGAAACCCTGGTTTTCGTTGGAGGCGAGCAGCACCGTGCCGGTCTTCGCCTCGACCATATAGATCTGCTTCGCCTTGGTCACGAAGGCGGGCGGCGGTTCCTGCGCGTCGACGGCCTCCGAAAGCAAGCCGGCTTGCAGGAATACTTGCAGCGATACCAGGCAAAGAAGAATCAGCAGGCGCCGCATGATCACCCCACGAACCGTTCCGCACCATGCGTAGCAGCGGCGATTGCACCCGGCAATCGCCCTTGCGTTAGCGCACGGGCTTTTGAGCGGCCTTGGGGCCTTCCAGCACCATGTTGCCGAACATGACCTGCGGAGTTTTAGCCTGGGGCGCCGACGCGTAGGCGGTTTCCAGGCTCCGCCCCTGCGGGGGCCTTGCCTGAGCTTCGACCGGATAGGAAGACGCAACCTGGCGGGTCTGCACGGCGGCAACGCCGCCAGCAACCGGCCGCTCGATCGGGTGCGGACCGACCTGCGGCAATGTCGAGAAATTCTCGAAGGCCTCGAAGGCCTCTGGCGCGGCGGATACCGGCGCCGGGCCACTCGGTGTCCGGCCGGCCAGCGCCATCGGACGCGGCATGGCCGAGCCGTAGCTCTGGAGCTGGTCACCCAGCGTCTGGTTCGACGCGACCATGACGCCCGTGGCAATCTGGCCTTCCGGCCGGATCGACGGCATGCGATCGCCCTTGCGGATGTAGGACGCCATCAGGAACGGCATGTCCTTCCCGTCCATGCGGGCGCGGCCGACATATTGCACGTTGACGTGAGCCGTGCCGATCCGCTTCATGTCGAGCATCTCGGCCGTCTTGTCGGAAACGTCGATGATGCGGCCCGGATGATACGGGCCACGGTCATTGACCCGGACGATGACCGAGGTGCCGTTGTCGATATTGGTCACGCGGGCATAACTCGGCAGCGGAAAAGTCGGATGCGCTGCAGACAGGTGGTCGCTATCGTAAACTTCGCCATTGGCAGTCAGGCGACCGTGAAACGCCGAGCCGTACCAGGAGGCGAGACCGCTCCTGTTGTAATTCGCATCTTCCTTCGGAACGTAAGTCTGGCCCTTCACCTCATAGGGCTGGCCGACCATGAACCGGCCGCCGCCCTTCGGCACGGGCCGGCCGTCGCCGACCACGCGCGGGCTCGCCTTAACGCCATATTCCTTTTCGGAGAAATACTCTTTGCTGCGGGGTTTCGACTTCGGTGCCTCGGTCGTGGCGCAGGATGCCATCCCCGCGCAGACCATCGTCATCCCGAGCCATTTCGCACCCAGCGAAAGCTTGCCGCCACTCAAACCCAAACTCATCCGTCCCATGCCGCCTTCACTGCAATACGCCGCAAACGGTCTCGTAACCGCGCCGCTTTTCGCAGCCATTGAACCGATCCGAGACATACCCCTATGCCGCAGACTTAATGGAAATGAACTTTTGCCGGCAACGTGGCGAAAATGCGAGTGAAATTGGACACATAGATAAAATTCTATTCAATAGGGTTAATGATGCGTAAATAAAGACCGCTTTGAAACCAAGATTACCCCCGAATAAACTTCGACGTTACGTAGTCAGAGTTCCGGTTCATCATGCCACTGCGTCTGGAACGACAGACGCCCGGTAAACACCGGCTGCCCATGTTCGTTGCGGACTTCGATCGAGATCGCCCCCTTCCCGCGCTCGGGGAACTCCTCGCGGGCGATGTCCGACAAGATTCGGCTCACCTCCCGGCTGATCTCCTCGCGGGTGGATATTTCCTGACCCTCATTGTCACGCACAGGTCCGTCACCATTGATCAAATCGAAGAAGTATCGCGCCATGCCATGCTCACTGCCCTGAGTATTTGTCGTCCGAATTTCCTTTGCGGGCATTTGTTCCCGTCCAGGGCGCAGTCTTTCCGATGGATCTATATAGGCTCCTCATCCGTTCTTTACCTCGATATTGATGCCCCGCCGAGGATAACCGTGATCGACTCTCTACTTCTCAACCTCGAACAGCACGACGTTCTTACCGATGAAGAGCGCAACATTCTCAGGCGCATCGTCGGCCGTGAAAGGCGTTTTCTGGCGGGAGAGGATCTCGTCGCGGAGGGATCGAGGCCTGGCTACAGCAGCCTGCTCGTCGACGGGTTCGCTGCCCGATACAAATTGACGGCGGAAGGCATGCGGCAGATCACGGCAATCCACGTCGCCGGGGATTTTGTCGACCTGCATGCCTTCCTGCTGAAAACCATGGACCACGGCGTCGTCGCGCTTTCCCCGTGCCATGTCAGCCTTTGCGACCATTCAGACCTGAAGCAGGTGACGGAACAGCATCCGCACCTGACCCGCATGTTGTGGCTCGATACGCTCATCCACGGCTCCATCCACCGTGCCTGGATCGTCGCCATGGGGCGGCGCTCCAAAGTCTCGCATCTCGCGCACATTCTCTGCGAACTCTATGTCCGGCTGGGAGTGGTCCGCCGCACCAACGGCTGGAGCTTTCACCTTCCGCTCTCGCAGGGTGAGATGGCCGATGTGCTGGGGTTGTCGCTCGTCCACATGAACCGCGTCATCCAGACGCTCAGGCGAGAACGCCTGATCTCCTGGTCCAACCAGACGATCACCATTCTCGACTGGGAGCGCTTGCAGGAGGTGGCGGAATTCGATCCGACCTACCTGAGCCTATCCGTGGAGCCGCGGTGACAAGAGGTAAGCTATCGCTGCGCGGTGTCGTGATACGCCAACAAACGAAGATGGGCACGACATGTACGCTATAGCCCTCTAACGCCGCACAACTTCAATGGTCGGCAGAACCTGAATGCGCGCTGTCCAACGCCTTCGGGCCGGCCAAGCGTAACGCTGCCTGCCCTACGAGGTGGGCGATGCGGTTCGACAACTCCGGGTCCGATACGGCTCGGGCAAGCGTAACGCCTCCGCTGAGCATGGCGAGCAGGACGATAGCCTGATCTTTTCGCGAACCGGCGGACGTGCTTGGAGCATCATTCTCCGGCAACCCTGCGGCGACCTCTTCGACGAGACGCTTCAGCTCTGCCGTATAAGCAGCGCGCGTATCGTCATCGGCGCGCATCACGTCGGTGGACAGGCTCGGCAAGGCACAGCTTTCGCCAAGATCGCAGGTCCGTTTGTAACCAAGATAGAATCCCACAAAGGTCGTCAGCCAGTTTGTCTGTTCGCTGCCTTTGAGCGCGGCAATCCCTTGCCGCAACTCTTCCAAGCCTGACAGCACGGCGGTGCGGAAAGCTTCGCTCTTGGACTTAAAGTGCCCATAGAAGGCGCCGTTGGTCACGCCAGCGGCCTTGGTTAATGCTTCGATGCCGCCGCCGCCATAGCCCTCCTTCCGGAAAACCCGGCCCGCCGCCGCCACGATCTTCGATTTGGTCTCCTGCTTATGCTCCGGGCTGTAGCGCATGCCGTCCTCATTGAGAGTGATCTCTCTTTATCGCTTGAATAAAGAGTGATCGGTGTTTATGAATAGAGAGCATTCGGTATATATCAAATGCCTTTCCTGTTCAAATGAGGAGAACTCCATGCCCATTACGCTCACCGTGCCCGAAGGCCTGCTATCGCCACAAGCGCAGGCCGAGGCCTTTTCCGGACTAGCAGACGCGATTCTCGAAGTCTCGGGTCTGACCGGGAATGCCTTCATGACGGCCAACATCGTCGGCTCGATCAACGTGTTGCCGAAGGAACATGTACTTGCCGGTGGCAAGGTGGTGGCAGCAGCTTTTGTCGAACTTAAGCTCCCCGAGATCGCCCTGGCGACGCCTGAGGCGAAAAGCGCTTTTATCGAGAAGGCAACGGATATCGTCGAAAAGGCGGCCGGGGGACGGCTGAAGCGTGAACATATCTGGTCAAACATAGTCTACGCTCCCGAAGGAGCCTGGGGCATCGCCGGCCGCAGCTACGACAATGCCAGTTTGATCGAGGCCATAGCGGGCACTGGTGTCCCCCTATAGCGTTTCGCATCTCTAAATTCCTCAAGGCCGGACTGCGAAATGCGAAGATTTCGCGGTCTGGTATCTCATTGGAGGCCATGCCATGCAGCTTGCCAACTATCTCTTTTTCACGACCCAGTGTGAAGCAGCGCTCGACTTCTATACCAGATGTGGCCTTGGTCGGGTCACGGCGCTCATGCGTCACGGCGACCACGGAGTGCCGCTCGCCTGTGAAGGTATGCGCGGCAAAGTCATGCACTCCCGCTTCGAGGGACCGGGTCTTCTGTTCTTCGCCTCGGACAATCACGATGCCGAGCCGATGCGAGGCTCCGCGCACATGCTCATCCTCGACAATCGCGCCACGACAGACCGATTATTCACGGCGCTTGCCGATGGCGGCGAGATTACCACACATCTGGCGGTGCAGCCGTGGGGGAGCTATTACGGCAAACTCACCGATCGGTTTGGTGTCCAGTGGATGTTGGACTGTCTATCCCAGACCGCCGTATGATAATAGCCAGATGGTGATCGGAGTGCGATGTAGCTGCTGCGCAGAATATCGAGCTTAGCGCGGACAATCAGCAGATGGCGGGCCACACCCGACGAAGATGAGCACTACGTGTACGCTATAGCCCTCTAACGCCGCATTTTGTCGACTTCTCGATGGCCACTGAACGAAGTTCGGTGGCCATACCGTGTGGTTGGCCTCGTAATGCCCGCGCTGCCATTTGTCTTTCAAGTTCGATTGAACTTCCTCAGCAAACCGATGAACAGAGTGAGTTCGGCATCACTCCACCCATCCATGCGCGAAAAGAACGCGTCGGATTTGACCGCGTTCGCGGCTTGAATTCCGTTATGGCCCGCGTCCGTCAGGCTATAGACGATCGCCCGCCCGTCGTCCGGATCAGCCGAAGTGTCCGCCAGCCCGTTGTCGCAAAGGGATTTTGCCAACCGGCTGACGGCGCTTTTGTCCATACCGAGCCGGTCCGCGAGGCCCCCGGCCTTTGTGGGACCCTGGCTGGCAAGCATGGCGGCAAGTTGGTACGCGGCCGGCTGAAGATCAGGATGAAACCGAGCGGCCGAAGCGGCCATGACGGTGCGGGAGGCCACGAGCAGGGCGTTCAGCTCGCTGCCCAGCTCTGTCGCAAGCTCCTTACGCGTCTTGCTCATTTCCATCCTCCAACAGGCCGCACAAGGAAATTTAGTGGACATTTGTCCACCAATTTGATTGATGGATATATACCAACCAGATGGTGCTGTGCCTATGTCCGCTCGACCAATAATTCTCATCACCGGCGCCACTGACGGCATCGGGCAACTCGCCGCTTTGGACCTGGCCCGACGCGGCGCGCACCTCATCCTCACCGCGCGCAGCAAGGCCAAGGCCGACCGGACTTGCGCCGCGATCGAGGCAGTCGCGCCCGGTACGCCGGTCGATGTGCATTTCGTCGACTTCTCCGACCTGGCGGCCGTGGTGATGACCGGCAAGGCCATTGCTGCGCAGCATCCGCGCATAGATGTGCTCATCAACAATGCGGGACTGCACGCCTTCGAGCAGCGCGTCACCAGGGACGGTTATGCGGAAATGATCGCCGTCAACTATTTCGCCACTTGGCTGCTGACGGATACCTTACGGGAAACCCTCGTGCATTCTGCGCCATCGCGGATCGTCACCGTTGGCTCGGAAGCTTCGCGCCAGAGTGGCGGCCTCGATATCGAAAAAGACTTGCTCGACATCGCCCCCTTCACCGCGCGGGGATCATCGAGGATCTATGGCCGCACCAAGCTTCTGGACATCATGTTCTCCCTCGAACTGGCCCGGCAACTCGACGGGACGCGGGTCGCCGTCAACTGCCTGTGTCCGGGCTTCAACGTCACCGGTCTCGGCCGTGAACTGAGCTTCGCTCGCCCGCTCGCCACGGTGCTGAACTGGCTTGGCATCGGCAATCCCAAGCGCGGCGCGGGGGCCATCGTAGGGCTGGCTACCGATCCGGCGTTCGGCAAGCAGACCGGGGCTTATGTCTCGGCGAAGAACGCGCGCCTGCTAACACCTGTTGCCCCAGCGGATAGCGAAGAAGCACGGCGACACTTGTGGGAAAAGACGACCGAAATGCTTGCCCGCTTCCGCTGATGCGGCATTCGGCGGCGCTTGCGTAGCCATCGCGCAGAATATCGCGCCATGGCGTAGAATCGGCGGTTCTGGCGGAAGAGGTGGGATTCGAACCCACGGTACGGTTTCCCGCACGCCGGTTTTCAAGACCGGTTCCTTAAACCACTCGGACACTCTTCCAGTGCGCTGGCTTTATAACGGTCGCGGGTCCAGCGTCAACCTCACCTGCTCTATCAGCCCTCGGCAAAGCTTTTCAGCGTCTCGCCGGAAAGCCTGTAGCGGATCCACTCGGTCATCGGTTCGGCGCCGATTGCCTCGTAGACGCGGATCGCCGGCTCGTTCCAGTCGAGGACGCTCCATTCGAAACGGCCGCAACCGTTCTCGACGGCGATCTGCGCCAGCCGTTTCAGCAGCGCCTTGCCGGCGCCGAGCCCGCGCGCCTTCGGCGTCACATACAGGTCTTCGAGATAAAGCCCATTCTTCGCCTGCCAGGTCGAATAGCTGAAGAACCAGATGGCCATGCCGATGGGAACGCCGTCCTGCTCGCAGACCAGCGCATGGGTCACCGATCCGGTGCCGAAAATGGAGTTCCCGATCGTCTCGGAGGTCGCCGCGACCTCGTGCTCGGCTTTTTCGTAGATCGCCAGCTCGCGGATGAAACCGAGTAATGTCGCCGCATCCTCGCGGACGGCCTCACGTATGGTCAACGCCATCGAAAACCCTTTGGATTGAATGGGCTGAAGCTATGTCTTGAAGCTATATTGGGTGTCAAGACCGGCTGTACGCCTACTCCGCCGCGGTCTTGATCTCGATCACCTCGACCTCGTAGGAATAGCCATCCAGCATGCCATAGGCCTGCTCGATATTGCCAATCTCGGTCTCGGCCTTGCCGATCGCGTCGTCGATCGCGACGCAGCGGGATTTCAGCATGCGTCCCAGGACGTCCGTGTTAGGCTTGCGGCCGATGCGATCGATATGATTGCGGATGCGGGCGCGATGGCGCTCCATCTCCAGAATATGGAAGCGGGCGTTGACGATCTTGTCGGTCAGCTTGCGGCGCATGGCGGCGACAGGATCAAAACTGCCCGGCTCGCGCTCATCGAGGATGATCTCGTTGACCAGCGTTTCGAGAATCATCAGCCCCTGCAGATCCTTGGTATCGGCGAGTTCCGGGTCGTAACCGGTGTCGTCGTAGACCTTGCGGCGGACGGGATCGGAAAGAAGTTCGTAGGATGCCGTCAGCTTTCCGAACGCATCGACGTCGCCGCCGGCGTCCGGATGAACCGTTTTTGCGCGTTTGCGATAGGCCGACTTGATGGCAACGCCATCCGCCTCCCGCGAAACACCAAGCATCTCATAAGGGTCGATCACAGTGTCACCTGTTTTCGGCAAATCCGATTTCATTGTCTAACGGCTAAGGCCAGTGGTCTCAACCCCTCGCCCACTGTTATGGCCAATTATGGGCAGGGTCATGCCCCTGCCAGCCTTTCCCACAGGCTTAGTCCGGTGGGCCCGCAGGCTAGTCCGATGGGGCTATCTCCGCCGCCGCGGCCAGGACGGGCGGCGGCCTTCGGCGACGGGCGCCATCAGGAAGCTGACCAGCACGCAGGGCAGCAATACCAGGAAGGTCGCGACAAGGCTGACATGCTCGGCGATGAAGCCGAGCAATGGCGGCACGCCGATCGTCGACAGCATCAGCGTCAGCGACAGCGCCGCAAGGTTTTCCGACGGCCTGCCCTTGCCACGCGCGATCGTCGTCGAGACTGCCAGCGGAAAAGCCAGCGCCACGCCGCAACCGATCAGAAAAAGTGCGGCGCCTGCAAGTGTCAAGCTCGGCATCGCCACGAGGAGTACAATCCCAAGAGCGACGGAAACGGCCGAGGCACGCACCAGGATTATGGAGCCGAAACTATCCCGCAGCATGTCGCCGGAAAGCCGCGTCAGCCCCATGCCGACGGTAAAGGCAGCATAAAGCACGCCGGCAATCGCCGGGTCGGCCTTCAGTTGTTCGCGCAGAAAAAAGATGCCCCAGTCATAAACCGCGCCCTCGACGATGCAGAGGCCGAAAACCATGATGCAGATCAGCACGATCGTCCTGTCGGGAAGCACGTAGGTAGATCCCTTGCGATCGGGCGGCGTCTCCGGTGCCGGGTCTTTGGGGGTAACCCAGAAGACGAACAAACAGGCGGCGATGACGAAACCGGTGGCGAGCGTCTGCTGCACAAAGGGCGTCACCGCCTTTTCGGCCAGGAAGCCCGAACAAAGAGAGCCGGCCAGCAGGCCGACCGACCAGAAACCATGGCTGCGGGACAGTACCTTCCGACCCGTTCGCTGCTCTATGCCGGCGGAAATCATGTTGGCAGCCACGTCGAAAATGGTGCGGAAAAAACCGAAGAGAAAAAAACAGATCACAAACCCGGCGACCGGAAGGATTGTCAGCGCCGGCGTCAGCAGGGCGCAGATCGGCAAGGTGACGAGCGCCGTCAGCCGCGGCGTCAGACGGTCGTTGATGCGGCCGGCCAGTGGCAACGCCAGAAAGGTACCGACAGGCGCGCTCAGCAGGGCCAGACCGAGGCCGGCCTTGTCGATTCCCAGCGACGCCTGGATCGCCGGCAACCGCGTGAACAGCGAAATGAAGAGGATGGCATTGCTGAAATAAAGCAGCGCCGGCGGTAAAAGATTTTTCATCGAAATGCATGTCCGGGCGAATCAAACTTCCCGCCGCATTCCTGACAGCGTCGGTGGATACCGACAAGCCGCGATAACGGGACGCTGCCTTGCGCAACCCACAGGCGGAATATCACGAAAACGTGCGGATAACGGCAGGGCGCGCTTCGACACGTCATCATTCTGTAATCGTTCGGATTCGTTTGCATTCCAGAAAGGCGTTGCGCAAAAATTTTGCAGGCGCCATCTTCTCCTTGCGCCTAAAGGCGCTAGCCTTCTGGTGCTCGCCCTTGGAGAAAGCCCGATGCTGGTTCGATATGTTGCCGTCGTTCTGTGTTTCGCTCTCTGTTCCCTTACCGCCGTCAAGGCCGAGGATCCGGTCGCCAATGCCCAGGCGGTGATTTCCAGCCAGATCGCCGCGCTGATGCATGACGATGCGGAAAAGGCCTATTCCTTCGCCTCGCCCGGGATCCGCAGTCTCTATCCCAACAAGGACCGGTTCCTGGATATGGTGCGGAAAACCTACGAGCCGGTCTATCATGCCGGCAACTATGCCTTCGGCCGCTCGAAGATGATCGGCGGCGGCGAAGTGGTGCTGCAGGAAGTGATGATCAGCGCCAGGGAAGGCAAGGACTGGACTGCCATCTACGAGATGCGGCTGATGGACGACGGATCCTACAAGGTCAACGGCGTGCGGATGATCCGCAACACCGCCAGCCAGGGTATCTGACGCCCGTTTGATCAGACGGGATCGATATCGCCCTTCGCCCACATTTCCTGGGTTTCGGCATAGAAATCGGCGAACCGGCCCTCGGCGATCGCCTGGCGGATGCCCTTCATCAGGTCCTGATAATAGTTCAGGTTGTTCCAGGAGAGCAGCATACCGCCGAGCGCTTCGTCGGCGCGCACGAGATGATGCAGGTAGGCGCGGGAATAATCGCGGGCGGCCGGGCAGCTCGATTCCTCGTCGAGCGGCCGCATGTCCTCCGCATGGCGGGCATTGCGGATATTGACCTTGCCGCGGCGGGTGAAGGCGAGCCCGTGACGGCCCGAACGGGTCGGCATCACGCAATCGAACATGTCGATGCCGCGCGCCACCGATTTAAGCATGTCGTCCGGCGTGCCGACGCCCATCAGGTAACGCGGCTTTTCGAACGGCAGAACGGGAAGCGTCGTTTCGAGCATCTTCAGCATGACGTCCTGCGGCTCGCCGACCGCGAGCCCGCCGACCGCATACCCCTTCAGATCGAGCTGTTTCAGGCCTTCGGCGGAGCGGATGCGCAATTCCGGCTGGTCGCCGCCCTGGACGATGCCGAACATCGCCTTGCCCGGCTGATCGCCGAAAGCGACGCGGCAGCGCTCGGCCCAGCGCAGCGACAGTTCCATCGCCCGTTCGATCTCCTTTGGCTCGGCAGGCAGCGCCACGCATTCGTCGAGTTGCATCTGGATGTCGGAACCGAGCAGGCCCTGGATCTCGATCGAACGCTCCGGCGACATGTGATGCAGGCTGCCGTCCACGTGGCTCTTGAAGGTGACGCCCTTTTCGTCGAGCTTCCGAAGGCCCGACAGCGACATGACCTGGAATCCGCCGCTATCGGTGAGGATCGGATGTTTCCAGCGGATCAGCTCGTGCAGGCCGCCCAACCGGGCGACGCGCTCGGCGCCCGGCCGCAGCATCAGGTGGTAGGTATTGCCGAGGATGATGTCGGCGCCGGTGTCGCGCACCTGGTCCAGATACATGGCCTTGACGGTGCCGACCGTGCCGACCGGCATGAAGGCCGGGGTGCGGATCGTGCCCCGCGGCATGGTGATCTCACCGAGCCGCGCGCCGCCATCGGTGGCCTTGAGATTGAACTGGAAAGTCTCGGTCATCGGTTGTCCCGGAAAAGAAGGCTGGAATCGCCATAGGAATAAAAGCGGTAGCCGGTTTCGATCGCATGGGCGTAGGCCGCCCGCATCGTCTCCAGACCGCAGAAGGCCGAAACGAGCATGAACAGCGTCGATCGCGGCAGGTGGAAATTGGTCATCAGCATATCGACCGCCTTGAAACGGTATCCCGGCGTGATGAAGATGCCGGTCGCGCCGCTCCAGGGTTTTATCGTGCCGTCATCGGCAGCGGCGCTCTCGATCAGACGCAGCGATGTGGTACCGACGCAGACGATGCGCCCGCCGGCGCGTTTCACCGCATTCAGCCGTGCGGCTGTCTCGGCGCTGACATGGCCGATCTCCTGATGCATCTTGTGCCCGGTCGTGTCGTCCGCCTTGACCGGCAGGAAAGTCCCTGCCCCGACATGCAGCGTCACGAAATGCCGTTCGATGCCGGCGGCGTCGAGTGCCGCGAAAAGCTCCGGCGTGAAATGCAGGCCGGCGGTCGGAGCCGCGACGGCGCCCTCCTCGCGGGCATAGATGGTCTGGTAATCCTTTTGATCCTGCGCATCTTCCGGGCGCTTGGCGGCAATATAGGGTGGCAGCGGAATGTGCCCGACCGCCATGATCGCTTCGTCGAGTGCAGGGCCGGAAAGATCGAAGCGCAGAGTGACTTCGCCGCCCTCGCCTTTGTCTTCCACGGTTGCGGCAAGCGAACCGATCAGGCAGGCACTGCCGCCATGTCCGAATTCGATCCGGTCGCCGATCTTGATGCGTTTTCCCGGCTTAGCGAAGGCCTTCCAGCGATCGGGGGCGACGCGCATGTGCAACGTCGCGGAAACCTGCTGGCCGCCCGCTCCTTCGCGGTGGCGGATGCCTTCCAGCTGCGCCGGTATGACCTTGGTGTCGTTGAAGACCAGCGCGTCGCCCGGTCTCAGAAAACCCGGCAGATCGGACACGCGGTGATCGGCAAGCACCGGTTCGCTCTGCGGCCGGACGACGAGCAGCCGGGCGCTGTCACGCGGGCTCGCGGGCCGCAGCGCTATATTTTCGTCCGGGAGATCGAAGTCGAAGAGATCGACGCGCATGGATTTTCCAAAAAAGCGAAGCCCGCCCCGCCGACAGACGGAGCGGGCCATTCGTTCCGTCGAGATCAGACGTCGGCGGCGACGCGGACCGAGACGATCGAGTCCGGATCTTTGACCGGCTCGCCCTTCTTGATCTGGTCGATGAAGTCCATGCCTTCGATGACCTGGCCCCAGACGGTGTACTGCTTGTTCAGCCACGGTGCATCGGTGAAGCAGATGAAGAACTGCGAATTGGCCGAGTTCGGGCTCTGCGAACGGGCCATGGAGCAGGTGCCTCGCACATGCGGAACGGCGGAGAATTCAGCCTTCAGGTCCGGCTTTTCCGAGCCGCCCATGCCGGCGCGGGCCGGGTTGAAGCTCTCGGAACCCTGCTTGCCGAACTTCACGTCGCCTGTCTGGGCCATGAAATCGGGAATGACGCGATGGAAAACCACGCCGTCATAGGCTTTCTCGCGGGCAAGCTCCTTGACGCGGGCGACGTGGCCCGGCGCCAGGTCCGGCAGCAACGAAATGACAACCTTGCCCTTGGTGGTTTCCACGATGAGGGTGTTTTCCGGATCCTTGATCTCGGCCATATGCTTTCTCCTTAATTCGGCGCCCGATTGTCGTCCGCGACTGGGCGCCCTTCGTTTAGTTCTTCGCCTTTTGGGCGCTTACTTCTTGCCGACAGTGACCTTGATCATCTTGTCGGGATCGGTGACTTCGCCATTGCCGCCCTGGCCACGCTTGATCTTGTCGACAAATTCCATGCCCGACACGACCTTGCCAACCGCCGTGTACTGGCCGTCCAGGCTCGGATATTTGGTGAACATGATGAAGAATTGCGAGTTTGCGGAATTCGGATCCTGCGAACGCGCCATGCCGACGATGCCGCGCTCGAACGGCACTTTCGAGAATTCGGCCGGAATGTTGGGCATTTCAGAACCGCCCATACCGGCACGAGCCGGGTTGAAGCTTTTGCCGCCCTGCTTGCCGAACTGCACGTCGCCCGTCTGGGCCATGAAGCTGTTGATGACGCGATGGAAGACGACATTGTCGTATTCGCCCTTGGCGGCAAGGGCCTTGATCTGCGCAACATGTTTCGGCGCAACTTCCGGCATCAGCTGGATCACCACAGGGCCATCCTTCAGCTGGATGGTCAGGAAATCATCGGGCGCGGCGAGAGCCGGCAGGACCATCGAAGCGAGGGCGAAAGCGCCGGCAACGGCAAGACGAAGCAGTTTCATGGAAAGATCTCCGGGGTTCGGAAACGATCAGCGTTTCAGCTTGTTGTTCAGGGCCTTGAGGACCGCGGCAGGCACGAAGGCGCTGACGTCGCCGCCCATGGCCGCGATCTGCCGGACCAATGTGGCCGTAATGGGCCGCGAGGCGGTGCCGGCCGGCAGGAAAACAGTCTGGATATCCGGTGCCATCTGCCGGTTCATGCCAGCCATCTGCATTTCATAATCGAGATCGGTGCCGTCGCGCAGGCCGCGGATCAGAAGGCCGGCGCCGTTGGCGCGGGCGGCGTCGACCACCAGCTTGTCGAATGAAACGACCGAAACGTGGCCCGCCTTATCCGGCAGCGCCTCTGCAAGCGACGCCCTGATGAGTTCGGCTCGCTCCTCAAAGGTGAACATCGGCACCTTGCCTGGATGAATGCCGATCGCGACGATCACCGTGTCCGCGACATTCAGCGCCTGGACGAGTACGTCCAGATGGCCGTGGGTCATCGGATCGAAAGAACCGGGATAAAAAGCAGTGGTCATGCCGAGGTCCGGGCCTGTTTCAGCGAAATTTTGACGCCTTTTGTCACGGAAGCCGCTCTACCGCAAGCATCTCGCAATTCTGAACGAAAGATGAATGGCCCGTTCAAGGGCGTTTCAGCGGCCCTGTGGTCTTATGACGATCGTGGCGGGTGAAAGACCCGTCCGTATCTCGGGAGAAACGACGACAAATGCTGGCTTTGATGGTGATGGGAGCCGTGGTTCTCGCTTTTGCACTGGAGGCTTTCGTTGTCGCCTTCGGACCGGAAGAAGCCTGAAAGACTTCGAATTCTGAACGCCAGATGAACAGAGCATTCAAGGAGGCTTCAGAGCGACAAGGTTAAGTATCTCTCAAAATGCGGTGGAACCTGTTTGCGCGGTGCGCGTTCAGGCTAACAAGAAGGACAGATGGCGATGATCGCGAGAAGGAAAACGATCATGCTGGACAAGATCACCATGATCAACCTGGTCTGGACGGCCATGATTGCGGTGATGCTGACGGCAACAGTAACCCTTTATCAAGATAAATCCCAATTGGCAGATCTGAATTATCCGCAGGTAACGGGTCGTTATAGCGATCTCTCGTACTACTGAGGCGGATACACGGACCAGAAAGGATTCCCATGTTCGTGACGTTGACAGTACTTGCAGGTTTGATCAGCATCATGTTCGTGGCTTCCGTGGCCTCAACGATTTCCGAGCTCCGGCGCGAACGTGCCGACATGAAGGATTTCAGGGATTTCTCGCGCCGTCACAGCGCATTCTGACGATTTCACTGTAGCGAACCGCCTTCACAGACTTTCCCGTCGCAAGCGGTTCAAACAAAAGCCGGAGGATTTTCATCCTCCGGCTTTTTAGTGTGCCCGGTTTTTAGGGGGAATGCGGCCTATTCGGCCGCACCCTCATCCGTCGGGCCGGCTTCCGGAGCGGCGGCGCCGAGATCACCGGTCTCGCTGACGATTTCCTCCGGCAGACCATTGCCGTTCTCTTCGTCGCCTTCCGGCTCGCTGATACGCTCGACCGAAACAACCTTCTCATCTTTCGCCGTCGAGAAGATCGTGACGCCCTTCGTGGCGCGGCTGGCGATGCGGATGCCGTTGACCGGCACGCGGATCAGCACGCCGCCATCGGACACGAGCATGATCTGGTCGTTGTCCTCGATCGGGAAGGCGGCAACCAGTTCGCCGATCTCCGCGGTCTTGGACGTATCGGTGGCGCGGATGCCCTTGCCGCCGCGGCCCGATGTGCGGAAGTCGTAAGAGGACGACCGCTTGCCGAAACCTTTTTCCGAAACCGTCAGCACGAACTGTTCCCGTGCCTTCAATTCCTCGTAACGCTCATCGGAGAGCTGTCCCTCTTCGGTGACTTCCTCACCCACGAGAGCGATGTCCTCCTCGTCCACGCCAGCGGCGCGGCGTTCGGTCGCCGAACGCTTGAGATAGGCCGCGCGCTCCCAAGGCTCCGCATCCACATGGCCGACGATGGTCATGGAGATGATGCGGTCGCTGTCGCCGAGCGTGATGCCGCGCACGCCGATCGAATTGCGGCCGGCAAAGACACGCACGTCACCGACGGGGAAGCGAATGCACTGGCCGAGCGCGGTGGTCAGCAGCACATCGTCCTGATCGGTGCAGGTCTCGACGGAGAGGATTTCGTCGCCCTCTTCCTCGAGCTTCATGGCGATCTTGCCGTTGCGGTTGACCTGCACGAAGTCCGACAGCTTGTTGCGGCGAACGGTGCCGCGAGTGGTCGAGAACATGACGTCCAGGTTATCCCAGGTTGCCTCGTCCTCGGGCAGCGGCATGATCGTGGTGATGCGTTCGCCGGGTTCCAACGGCAGCATGTTGATCAATGCCTTGCCGCGGGACTGCGGCGTGCCGATCGGCAGGCGCCAGACCTTTTCCTTATAGACGATGCCGCGCGAGGAGAAGAACAGTACCGGCGTGTGGGTATTGGCCACGAACAGGCGCGTGACGAAATCCGCGTCGCGCGTCGCCATGCCGGAACGGCCCTTGCCGCCGCGACGCTGGGCACGATAGGTGCCGAGCGTGACACGCTTGATATAACCGAGATGCGAAACGGTGACGACCATGTCCTCGCGGGCGATCAGATCTTCGTCGTCCATTTCGAGGCCGGCATCAAGGATCTGCGAACGGCGCGGGGTGCCAAATTCATCGCGCACGGCGGCGAGTTCGTCCTTGACGATCGTCTGGATGCGCAGACGCGACGACAGAATGTCGAGATAGTCGCTGATCTCGGCGCCGATCTTGTTGAGTTCGTCACCGATTTCATCGCGGCCGAGCGCCGTCAGGCGGGCGAGACGGAGCTCGAGGATGGCGCGGGCCTGTTCCTCGGACAGATTGTAGGTGCCGTCCTCATTAATCTTGTGGCGCGGATCGTCGATGAGGCGGATCAGCGCATCGACGTCCTGAGCCGGCCAACGACGGGTCATCAACTGCTCGCGCGCCGTCTGCGGATCGGGAGCGCGGCGGATCAGGAGGATGATTTCGTCGATATTGGCAACCGCGATCGCAAGCCCCACCAAGACGTGGGCGCGTTCGCGAGCCTTGCGCAGCAGGTATTTCGTGCGCCGGCTAACCACTTCCTCGCGGAAGGAGACGAAGGCGCGAAGCATGTCGAGCAGCGCGAGCTGTTCCGGCTTGCCGCCATTCAGCGCCACCATGTTGCAGCCGAAGGAGGTCTGCAGCGGCGTGTAGCGATAGAGCTGGTTGAGGATGACGTCGGCATTGGCATCGCGCTTCAGCTCGACGACAACCCGGTAACCCTGGCGGTCGGATTCGTCACGCAGGTCGGAAATGCCCTCGATACGCTTTTCACGCACCAGCTCGCCGATCTTCTCGACCATGGTCGCCTTGTTCACCTGGAAGGGAACTTCGGTGATGATGATCTGCTCGCGGTCGCCGCGCATCGGCTCGATCGCTGCGACGCCGCGCATGATCACTGAGCCGCGGCCGGTCTCGTAGGCGGAACGGATGCCGGCCCGCCCGAGGATCAGGGCACCTGTCGGAAAGTCCGGACCGGGAATGATTTCCATCATTTCCGGCAGTTCGATCGCCGGATTGTCGATCAGGGCGATACAGCCGTTGATAACTTCCACCAGATTGTGCGGCGGGATATTGGTCGCCATGCCGACGGCGATGCCGCCTGCGCCGTTGACCAAAAGGTTCGGGAATTTCGCCGGCACAACGACGGGCTCGGACAGCGTGCCATCGTAGTTGTCGCGGAAATCGACGGTTTCCTTGTCGAGATCGTCGAGCAGCGCATGGGCCGCCTTCTCGAGGCGGCATTCGGTGTAACGTTCGGCCGCCGGCGGGTCGCCGTCGATCGAACCGAAATTGCCCTGACCATCGATCAGCGGCAGGCGGAGCGACCAATCCTGGGCCATGCGCGCCAGCGCGTCATAGATCGCCGAGTTGCCGTGCGGATGGAATTTACCCATCACGTCCCCGGTCACACGGGCGCATTTGACGTATTTCTTGTTCCAGTCGATGCCGAGTTCCGACATGCCGTAGAGGATGCGCCGGTGGACCGGCTTCAATCCGTCGCGGACGTCAGGAAGGGCGCGGCTGACGATGACGCTCATGGCGTAATCGAGGTACGACCGCTGCATCTCTTCCATGATGGAAATGGGTTCGATGCCTGGAGGCAGCTTTCCGCCGCCGGGTGTGCTTTGCTCAGTCAAATCGGATCACGATCTC
The DNA here is from genome assembly GCF_000731315.1 of Neorhizobium galegae bv. orientalis str. HAMBI 540. Lineage (NCBI taxonomy): Bacteria > Pseudomonadati > Pseudomonadota > Alphaproteobacteria > Hyphomicrobiales > Rhizobiaceae > Neorhizobium > Neorhizobium galegae. The sequence continues at coordinate 1,764,467 of NZ_HG938353.1, read as the reverse complement.
TGTTCGGAATCAGTTTCTTTTTTATAGCGGAAAGCGGTTCCGAGCGCCAATTTCCACAATGGTTTTGAACAGCTTTTGCGGCTTTAACGCGGCTTTTGAACAAGGTCGAAGCATGCCGCGACGCGGACGGAGTGGGCTTTCTTTCGCTGCCGGCCTGTCCTAACAATCTTCGCATGCGACTGCAAGGATTGCAGCCCGACAGGGAGAGGATATGGCGACCCCCGATATGCTGGTCAATGCCCTGACCACGATGCTCGTGACACTCGACCCGCCCGGGCTGGCGCCGGTCTTTCTGGGCTTGACCGTCGGCATGACCGCCCTTCAGCGGCGCCAGGTCGCCTTCCGAGGGTCGCTGATCGCCTTCGGCATCCTCGCCGTCTTTGCGCTGTTCGGTTCGAGCGTGCTCGGGCTGCTCGGCATATCGATCGGCGCCTTCCGCATTGCCGGCGGTCTGCTGCTCTTCTGGATCTCCTTCGAAATGGTGTTCGAGAAACGCCAGGAGCGGAAGGAAAAGACGTCCCAGGCCGCAATCACCATCGACCATATCCACAATATCGCGGTGTTTCCGCTGGCGCTGCCGCTGATTGCCGGACCGGGCGCGATCTCAGCCACGGTCCTGCTTTCCGGCACCCTGCCCGGCATTGTCGACCGTGCGCTCTTCATCGGTGTCATCGCGCTGATCATGCTGCTCGTCTACGCGACGCTTCTGGTCGCCGAGCGGCTCGACCGTTTCCTCGGCGTCACCGGAAGGGCGATCCTCACCCGTCTGCTCGGCGTGATCCTCGCGGCGCTCTCCGTCCAGTTCGTCGTCGACGGGGTGCGCTCAGCCTTCAATCTTTAGGCGCCGCAATCTTTAGGCAAGAAGACCCCCTGCCTTATAAGACACGGGCGACAGCGCGGAATTTTCTGCTAGAACGCGATTCATCTCACCTCACTCGAAGGTCTCCATGATGCGCCGCATGTTGCGCCGGCTCCTGCCGGAAGCCACCCCCGTCAGCCCCAAGGAAAGATTGCGTGCAGCGCTTGGCGCGCTCGCGGGCATTCTGGTGACCGGACTGCTGGGAAGCCTGGCTTTGAAGGCAGATGCAACGCTTCCGGCACTGGTCGCCCCTATGGGGGCATCGGCGGTGCTGCTGTTTGCAGTGCCTTCCAGCCCGCTTGCACAGCCGTGGTCGATCCTCGGCGGCAATATCGTCGCAGCCCTGGTCGGCGTGACCGCCGCTCTATTGATAACCGATCCGTTCCTGGCCTCGGCGGTGGCGATCGCCGTTGCCATCGCGGCGATGATGACGCTTCGGTGCCTGCATCCCCCGAGCGGCGCGATCGCGCTGACCGCAGTGCTCGGCGGACCGACGATCCATGAACTCGGATACGGTTTCGTGTTCTGGCCGGTCGCCGGCAATTCGCTGGTCCTGCTGCTGATCGCGCTGGCCTTCAACAATCTGACGGGACGTCGTTACCCGCACGCGGCCAAGCCGGCGGCGGCCGATCATGGTACGACCGACCCCGCCTCGATCCAGCGCATCGGCTTTACCTCCGCCGACCTCGACGATGTCCTGAAAGAATACGACGAGTTCCTGGATATCGATCGCGACGACCTCGAAACGATCCTGCGGCGGACGGAATTGCGCTCCTATCGCCGGCGCGCCGGCCACCTCGATTGCGCCAGCATCATGTCACGCGATGTGGTGGCGGTGGCGCCGGACAATTCGCTGAAAGAGGCGCACGATCTGATGCGCCTCCATCACTTCAAGGCCTTGCCGGTCACCAATGACAGGGCGGAAGTAGTCGGGATCGTCACCCAGACCGATTTTCTCGACAAGGCGAACTGGACGAGGGGGAAGCCAAGGATCGGATTTGCCCAGCGCCTGCGCCTCGTTCTGTCGGGCGCCAGCGCGCCGAACGACACGGTCAAGGACATCATGACGACGCCGGTCAAGACGGTTGGCCCGGCCACGCCGATCGCAGACGCGATCGTCATCTTTGCCGAAGAAGGGCTGCACTACCTGCCGGTAACCCGGGAGAACAACAAACTGGTGGGCATTCTATCGCAATCAGACGTCCTGGTCGCGATGCTCGCCGACAAGGCGGCCGCCTGAGCAACAATTCAGGCAGCTGCCGTTTCAGAGATCGATGGTAGCCGACCGATCAGAACGGTAATAGGGAATGAAACTGTAAACTGAGAGAGAGATACCAGCAATATCAGGCTCCTAGAGGAACGATCATCACGCTGTTTCGATAAAATGTAAATATATGATCCGATTCCAGGCCAAAACCGGCCTGTAGTTTACAAACGGCCTAAGACCGGGCGTGAAGGCTGTGCATACAGCCGCTTCCTGACCTGCGCCCTGCTACCTGGTAGGGTTGAAGTACAGGGGCACGATCAAATGCCGGACCTGGAAGTCCCGTCCCGTATTAACGTGTGTGTGGACCGATCGCCGGAACAGCCCTTGTGTTATGGCTCCGTCAAACCTGACATCCTTCCGTGCGACAGCGAGCCTTGACTGGTATTCTGAAAGAACGAGATCCGCCCTCGCTCCGAAGCAGTAGATGATCATCTCCCCGGCATCCTGACCCGCAAGGCCTGTGCTGTATCTATCCGCGAGGTATCGGCCGCAGAAGCCGACCAAGTCAATGATCTCACCAAGGGACAGGAAGACGCCTTCCCTGAGGCGCTCGCCGATATCTACTCCCCGGAGGTCGGCCCAGAGGTAGAGAAACATCAGCGAGCGAAGTTCGTTGAACAAGGTGTTCGGCTGCATGCCAAGCGCCCGTCGTTCAGCAGTGATCCAGAATGTAGGCCCTCGAGCGGAAGACCTGTGGCGACTTGAACTAGGAACGGCATCCGCTCGCCATCGGCAAAACGGGACCATCGCACAGCATACGGATTGAAGGGCTTAGTTGACAAAATTCAACGCTCCGCTACCACCGAATAAGTGACTATCCAGTAGAAAGCGGCTTGTCAACGATATTATTCTATGATTACAATGCGATCAGCATTCTAGTTTACAAAGGCCGGAGCGCTCCAAGCTAGAACGGGATGTCGTCGTCGAGATCGCGGGAGAAATTGCCGCCTGCCGGCTGACCGCCGGAGGACTGACCGCCGCGGCTCGCACCGCCTGCCGCCGGCCGGCGCTCGTAATCGTCGCCGCCGCCAAAATCGTTGCCGCCGAAGTCATTGCCGACACGATTGCCGCCAGCACCACCACGGTCGCCGCCGCCCTCGCCGCGACCGTCCAGCATGGTCAGCGTCGAGTTGAATCCCTGAAGCACGATTTCCGTCGAATAACGGTCGTTGCCTGTCTGGTCCTGCCACTTGCGGGTCTGCAGTGCGCCTTCGATATAAAGCTTGGCGCCCTTCTTCACATATTGCTCGACGACCTTGCAAAGGCCTTCGTTGAAGACGACGACCGTATGCCATTCGGTCTTCTCGCGGCGTTCGCCGTTGTTGCGATCGCGCCAGGTTTCGGACGTGGCGATGCGAAGGTTGGCGATCGGCCGGCCGTCCTGCGTCCGGCGGATTTCAGGATCAGCCCCCACATTCCCCACCAGGATTACCTTGTTCACACTACCAGCCATATTCGTCACCTCATCTGCCGCCCGGCCGGCGGCACCAAAAATCAATCGCGGCACTTTAGCCCATCGGGCTCAGCCATTGGGGTTTTTGCGACCTTTAATCCACAGGCAAATTTGTTCTTTATTTGTTCTAATTTATTCCTATAGTGCTGTCAACCGACTCGGGAACGGTGCCGCATCGCAGCAGTTTCGTCTCGACAGCCACGGATCTATCACTACATAAGGACCTTCAATCCTCCCGAGAGCATGAAGATGAGCGAACTGAAGAGCATTTCTATACGTGGTGCGCGCGAGCACAATTTGAAGGGCATCGATCTCGATCTGCCGCGCAACTCGCTGATCGTCATGACCGGCCTGTCGGGTTCGGGCAAGTCGTCGCTCGCCTTCGACACGATCTATGCGGAAGGCCAGCGGCGTTATGTCGAAAGCCTTTCGGCCTATGCACGCCAGTTCCTGGAAATGATGCAGAAGCCGGATGTCGACCAGATCGACGGGCTTTCGCCGGCGATCTCGATCGAACAGAAGACGACCTCGCGCAACCCGCGCTCGACGGTCGGCACCGTCACCGAGATCTACGATTATATGCGCCTGCTTTTTGCGCGCGTCGGGGTGCCCTATTCGCCGGCGACCGGCTTGCCGATCGAAAGCCAGACAGTCAGCCAGATGGTCGACCGCATCCTGGCCTTCGAGGAAGGCACGCGTCTTTATATCCTGGCGCCGATGATCCGTGGACGGAAGGGCGAGTATAAGAAGGAACTCGCCGACCTGATGAAAAAGGGGTTTCAGCGCGTCAAGGTCGACGGCCAGTTCTACGAGATCGCCGACGTTCCGGCGCTCGACAAGAAATACAAGCACGATATCGATATCGTCGTGGACCGGCTCGTGGTCCGTTCCGATATTGCCGCGCGTCTGGCCGACAGTCTCGAAACCTCGCTGAAACTGGCCGATGGGCTGGCGGTCGCCGAGTTTGCCGACAAGCCGCTGCCGCCGGGAGAGACTTCGGCCGGCGGATCCGCGAACAAGTCCCTCAACGAAACGCACGAACGGGTGCTTTTTTCGGAAAAATTCGCCTGCCCGGTCTCCGGATTCACCATTTCGGAAATCGAGCCACGGCTGTTTTCGTTCAACAATCCATTTGGCGCCTGCCCCACCTGCGACGGTCTCGGATCGCAGCAGAAGGTGGACGAGGCGCTGATCGTGCCGGAGCCTGCCCGGACGTTGCGCGACGGCGCGATTGCGCCATGGGCGAAATCCACCTCGCCCTATTACAACCAGACGCTGGAAGCGCTTGGCAAGGTTTTCGATTTCAAGCTCTCCAGCCGCTGGAACGAGCTTTCGGCGGAGGCGCAGAAAGCCATCCTCGAGGGCACCGAGGAAAAGATCGAATTCCACTATGCCGATGGCGCCCGCTCCTACAAGACGGTCAAGAATTTCGAAGGCATCGTGCCGAACCTCGAACGCCGCTGGAAGGAAACAGATTCCGCCTGGGCACGCGAAGAGATCGAACGATACATGTCGGCCGCCCCCTGCCCGGCCTGCAACGGCTATCGCCTCAAGCCCGAAGCGCTGGCGGTCAAGATCAACAAGCTGCATATCGGCCAGGTGACCGAGATGTCGATCCGGATCGCGCGCGACTGGTTCGAGGTGCTGCCGGAACAGCTGAACGCCAAGCAGAACGAAATCGCAGTCCGCATTCTAAAAGAGATCCGCGAACGCCTGCGGTTCCTGAACGATGTCGGCCTCGATTATCTCAGCCTGTCGCGCAATTCCGGCACGCTCTCCGGTGGCGAAAGCCAGCGCATCCGGCTTGCCTCGCAGATCGGCTCCGGCCTGACCGGCGTACTGTACGTGCTCGACGAGCCGTCGATCGGCCTGCACCAGCGCGACAATGCCCGGCTGCTCGATACGCTGAAACACCTGCGCGACATCGGCAACACGGTGATCGTCGTCGAGCATGACGAAGACGCGATCATGAGTGCCGACTACGTGGTCGATATCGGCCCGGCGGCTGGCATCCACGGCGGACAGGTGGTGGCGGAAGGCACGCCCAACGAGGTGATGGCCAACCCGAAATCGCTGACCGGCAAATATCTGTCAGGCGAACTCGGCGTGCCGGTTCCGACGGAACGCCGCAAGCCGAAGAAGGGCAAGGAAATCAAGGTTTTTGGCGCCCGTGGCAACAACCTCAAGAATGTCACGGCCGCCATTCCGCTTGGCGTCTTTACTGCCGTGACCGGCGTGTCCGGCGGCGGCAAATCGACCTTCCTGATCGAGACGCTCTATAAATCCGCCGCACGCCGCGTGATGGGGGCGCGCGAAATCCCGGCCGAACACGACAGGATCGATGGCTTCGAGCATATCGACAAGGTGATCGATATCGATCAATCGCCGATCGGCCGCACGCCGCGATCGAACCCGGCCACCTATACCGGCGCATTCACGCCGATCCGCGACTGGTTTGCCGGTCTTCCAGAAGCGAAAGCTCGTGGCTACCAGCCCGGCCGTTTCTCGTTCAACGTCAAGGGCGGCCGCTGCGAGGCCTGCCAGGGCGACGGCGTCATCAAGATCGAGATGCACTTCCTGCCGGACGTCTACGTCACCTGCGACGTCTGCCACGGCAAGCGCTACAATCGCGAGACACTCGACGTCACCTTCAAGGGAAAATCGATCGCCGACGTGCTCGACATGACGGTCGAGGAAGGCGTCGAGTTCTTCTCGGCGGTGCCAGCGGTGCGCGACAAGCTGCAGTCGCTCTTCGAGGTCGGCCTCGGGTACATCAAGGTGGGCCAGCAGGCCAATACGCTTTCGGGTGGCGAGGCGCAGCGCGTCAAGCTAGCGAAGGAACTGTCGAAACGTTCGACGGGGCGCACGCTTTATATCCTCGACGAGCCGACGACCGGCCTGCATTTCCATGACGTCGCCAAGCTTCTGGAAATGCTGCAAGAACTGGTGAACCAGGGCAATTCCGTGGTGGTCATCGAGCACAATCTCGAGGTCATCAAAACGGCCGACTGGATCATCGACATCGGCCCGGAAGGCGGCACCGGCGGCGGCGAAGTGGTCGCGGCCGGCACGCCCGAGCAGATCGTCAAGGAAAAGCGGTCCTATACCGGCCAGTTCCTGAAAGAACTGCTGGAGCGGCGGCCGGTCAAGAAGGTGGAAGCGGCGGAGTGAAGCTCTGCACAGGGGAGGCAATTCATGACCAAAGCCGGCACTATTCGCACGGGCATCGGCGGCTGGACCTTCGAGCCGTGGGAAGGCACGTTCTACCCTGAAAAACTGGCCAAGAAAAAACAGCTCGAATATGCGGCCAGCAAACTGAAGGTGATCGAGGTCAACGGCACCTATTACGGATCGCAGAAGCCGGAGACCTTCGCCAAATGGGCATCCGAGGTTCCAGATGGCTTCATCTTTTCGCTGAAGGCCAGCCGCTTCACCACCAACCGCAAGGTTTTGGCAGAGGCGGGGGAGTCGATCGAAAAATTCCTGACCCAGGGACTGACCGAGCTCGGCGATCATCTCGGGCCGCTGCTCTGGCAGTTCGCGCCGACCAAGAAGTTCGAGGCGGACGATTTCGAAGCCTTCCTGAAATTGCTGCCGAACAAGCTGGACGGGCTGAAGCTGATCCATGTGGTCGAAGTCCGTAACGACACATTCAAGGTGCCGGAATTTATCGCGTTGCTCGCGAAATATAACATCGCGCCGGTCTGTGCCGACCATTTCGACTATCCGATGATCGCGGACGTCACCGCGGATTTCGTCTACACGCGCCTGCAAAAAGGCTCGGACGACATCAAGACCTGCTACGCCGAAGAGGATATGAAGGCCTGGGCGAAAAGGTTGGAAACCTGGGCCGAGGGTGGCGTGCCGGACGACCTGCCGCTGGTCGATGACAAACATAAGCCGAAGAAGGAGCCGCGCGACGTTTTCGCCTTCTTCATCCATGAGGGCAAGGTGAACGCTCCCTATGGGGCAATGGCGATGCGTGAACTTTTGGAAAGCCGCAGCTAGAGATCCAGCCTTACGCCGGCATGGGTGGCGAGGTCTTCGGCCGTCATGCCCCTGCCCGCCCGCTTACCGGCTTCTCCATGCAGGTAAACGCCCGCCGCGGCCGCCTCGAATGCGGGCATGCCTTGAGCGAGCAATGCACCGATCACGCCGGCGAGCACATCGCCGGAACCGGCAGTCGCCAGCCACGGCGGTCCGTTGGTATTGATGTAGGCGCGTCCGTCGGGGCTGGCGATCACCGTGTCGGCGCCCTTGTAGACAATGGCAGCGTGAGCGCGGGCGGCGGCGGTCACTGCCTTTTCCACCTTGCTCAGGCTGTCATCTGTAGCGATGTCGGGGAAAAGCCGGGCGAACTCGCCCTCGTGCGGCGTCAGCACCAAGTGGGGCTCTCCGCCGGCAAAGGCATCATACAGATCCGAGGGCTTTTCCTTGAAGGAGGTAATCCCGTCGGCGTCGAGCACCAGCGGCCGACCCTTCAATGCCAGCGCGAACTGCCTCGCCTTCTTGCCGATGCCAAATCCCGGTCCGAGCACGAAAGCGGCAAGCTTCGCCGTGCGAAGCCAGTTTTCCAGGTCTTTGACCGTGTCTACCCGGTACAGCATGATCGCGGTCAGCCAGGCCGCGTTGACCGGCATGGCATCGCTTGGCGAACCGACCGTCACCAGGCCGGCCCCGGCTTTCAGGCCCGCGGTCGCCGAAAGGCGAGCCGCACCCGTCTTGCCAGCCTCGCCTGAGAACACGGCCAGATGTCCGCGGCGATATTTGTGGGTGTCGCTTCCCGGCTCGGCCAGCAGGCCACTCCACAATTCGGGTCCATTCTCTCTTATCCTGCCGGCAACCTCGCGGATGATGCGGGCCGGAATGCCGATATCGAAAACCTCGACGTCACCGCAGAGAGACCTGCCCGGCAGCAGCAGGTGGCCCGGCTTGCGGGTCATGAAAGTGATCGTATGGGCAGCCTGGAAGGCGCCGCCGAGCGGCACGCCCCGCCTCCCGCAGAGACCGGACGGCAGGTCCACCGCAAGAACTGATATCCCCGCCTCGCCGACCTTGCGGATCACCTCCGCGACAATGTCGGGCACGTTGCGTGTCAGGCCGGCACCGAACAACGCGTCGACCACCACGTCGCCGGCCCGCGGTTGATAGACTTCGAGCGGTTTCGACGACAGACCGCAGAGGTCGCGCGCCTGCCTTGCATCGCCCTTCAGTGTTCTGGGATCGCCGAGATGATGGACGTCAACGGTGGCGCCGGCTTCGGCAAGCGCGCGGGCCGCGACATATCCGTCCCCCCCATTGTTTCCGGGACCGCAGAATGCGACAAAACGCAAGGCGCCCGGAAAATGCCGAAGCGCGGCGGCAGCAATCGCGCGGCCTGCCCTGTCCATCAGGTCAAAGGACGGAATGCCGGATCGGGCAGAGGCGGCGTCCGCCGCCGCCATCTCGTCGGGCGTCAGAAGCAGTGAAACAAGCGAAGCATCCATAGCGCTATTGAACGGAAAGATGATCAGAAAACAAGCGCCTCTTCTCTAGCCAGAATGGCATAGAAATTATGCAAATGCTTAAATAAGTGACTTTGTCTTGACTATATTCGCCATCGCTTAAGTTTCGAAAAAACTTCAAAAAACTCCGATTCTTGTGTCGCAACGCACAAATTTCGAGAAAAATGGAAGCAGTTTTGCCACTGAACCTGCTGTTTTATGGGGAATCGGTGCAAAACCGCATTGTTTTTTTGAAAGTGCCATGTGAGTTTGGCACGATAACTGCATTGGCATGGGCGAGCGGGTAACGGCCTGCTTCAAGAGAGAAGCGGAGATATAGTTTCTCATGAAAAAGATCGAAGCGATCATCAAGCCTTTCAAGCTCGACGAAGTGAAGGAAGCCCTTCAGGAAGTCGGCTTGCAGGGGATCACAGTGACCGAAGCCAAGGGCTTTGGCCGCCAGAAGGGCCATACGGAGCTCTATCGCGGCGCGGAATACGTCGTCGACTTTCTGCCTAAAGTCAAAGTCGAGGTCGTCCTGGCGGACGAGAATGCGGATGCGGTCATCGAGGCGATCCGCAACGCTGCACAGACTGGACGGATTGGAGACGGCAAGATATTCGTCTCCAACATCGAGGAAGTCATTCGCATCCGCACCGGTGAAACGGGCGTGGACGCCATCTAAACGCCCGCAAAATACCGCCCCAAGGCCAAAGGCCGGGGTTTCATCGTCATCGTACATCGAGGAGGTCATATGACGAGCGCAAGCGAAATCATGAAACAAATCAAGGAAAACGACGTCAAGTTCGTGGACCTGCGCTTTACCGACCCAAAGGGCAAGCTGCAGCATGTGACCATGGACGTGGTCTGCGTCGATGAGGACATGTTTGCCGATGGCGTCATGTTCGACGGTTCCTCGATCGGCGGCTGGAAGGCCATCAACGAGTCGGACATGGTGCTGATGCCGGACCCGGCGACGGTCCACATGGACCCGTTCTTCGCTCAGTCGACCATGGTCATCTTCTGCGACATCCTCGATCCGATATCGGGCGAAGCCTATAACCGCGATCCGCGCGGCACCGCCAAGAAGGCCGAAGCCTATCTGAAGGCATCCGGCATCGGCGATACCGTGTTTGTCGGCCCCGAGCCGGAATTCTTCGTCTTCGACGACGTCAAGTACAAGGCAGACCCTTACAATACCGGCTTCAAGCTCGACTCGTCGGAACTGCCGTCGAACGACGACACCGACTACGAGACCGGCAACCTCGGCCACCGTCCTCGCGTCAAGGGCGGCTATTTCCCGGTTCCGCCGGTCGACAGCCTCCAGGACATGCGCTCCGAAATGCTGACCGTGCTCGCCGAAATGGGCGTGGTCGTCGAAAAGCATCACCACGAAGTGGCTTCCGCCCAGCACGAGCTCGGGGTCAAGTTCGACACCTTGGTGCGAAACGCCGACAAGATCCAGATCTACAAATATGTCGTACACCAGGTCGCCAATGCCTATGGCAAGACCGCGACCTTCATGCCGAAGCCGATCTTCGGCGATAACGGCTCTGGCATGCACGTGCACCAGTCGATCTGGAAGGACGGCAAGCCGACCTTCGCCGGCGACGAATATGCCGGCCTTTCCGAAAGCTGCCTCTTCTATATCGGCGGCATCATCAAGCATGCCAAGGCGATCAACGCCTTCACCAACCCGACGACGAATTCCTACAAGCGTCTCGTTCCGGGTTATGAAGCGCCTGTTCTGCTTGCCTATTCGGCCCGTAACCGCTCGGCTTCGTGCCGCATTCCGTTCGGCACCGGACCGAAGTCGAAGCGCGTCGAAGTCCGCTTCCCGGATCCGCTGGCAAACCCGTATCTGGCCTTTGCCGCCATGCTGATGGCCGGCCTCGACGGCATCAAGAACAAGATCCATCCCGGCAAGGCCATGGACAAGGATCTCTACGACCTGCCGCCGAAGGAGCTGAAGAAGATCCCGACCGTCTGCGGCTCCTTGCGTGAAGCGCTCGAAAACCTCGATCGCGACCGCAAGTTCCTGACCGCCGGCGGCGTCTTCGACGACGACCAGATCGATGCCTATATCGAACTCAAGATGGTGGAAGTCATGCGCTTCGAGATGACGCCGCATCCCGTCGAGTTCGACATGTATTATTCGGCCTGATCCGATCATCGCCTCGTGAATTGGAAACGGCGGGTAGCAAGCCCGCCGTTTGTCGTTCCATGGCAGCGATATTCCTCGGCGAGGTTTTCGAAACGTATCGCGCACTCGGCATCGTTCTCGTTCCGGGCGGCATAGTTCTGGCGAACGAAACTGCCGCAAGGGCTTACTAAGCCTTATGTCTATCCCGTGGAACGAAGCGGCCCGGTCTGCATTAATCTCTTGATGTGGGAGAATTTTATTCCCACATTAGGATGCGAAAGGACATCGCACCATGAAACAACGCAACGCTAAATTCACCATCGGAGAAGTGGTTCGCCACAAGGTTTTTCCGTTTCGCGGCGTCGTGTTCGATGTGGATCCGGAATTCGCCAATACGGACGAATGGTGGAATTCCATTCCCGCAGAAATCCGGCCGAACAAGGACCAGCCCTTCTATCATCTCCTCGCGGAGAATGATGAGACGGAATATGTCGCCTATGTTTCAGAGCAAAATCTGGAGCATGACGAAAACGATGCTCCGCTGCGCAATCCGCAGGTCTACCAGATCTTCGATCGCGGCCCATCCGGTCAGTTGAAGCCCAAGATCATACTGGCCCACTAAACCCCATTCCCCGAACTGGAACGGCGTCGGCATTCAGCCGGCGCTTTTTTATGCCCAGAATCAGAAAGCCCGGCACATGGCCGGGCTTTGAAATTGTCTGGCTCTCGCCGAAAGCTTACTGGCCCTGCTTTGCAGCGTTTTGGGCGTCTTCCAGCTTCTTGCGGGTTTCTTCCGCCTTGCGCTGCATGCCTTCTTCGAGGCTGCGCTGGCTCTGGGCGATCTGTTCCTGCGGCATGGCCGGGCCATCAAAGATGCCGGTAAAGCCGGTCAGCGGAACCTTGATCGGGTTCGGAGCGCGGCGGAAATTGATCGAGGTGAAGACCACCTCGCTGCCCTTCTTGAGGCTGGCGATCATCGCGTCCGTCAGCGGCACTTCGGCGGTGCACTTATCCGGAAGGCAGACGATATAATCGAGCTTCTGGCCCTTGCCACCATCGATCTGCATGACGATGCCGGGCGGCACGAGGCGTGCGGTCGGTACCGAAACCTGCATGATCTTGCGGTTGACCTTGCCTTCGACCGTGATCAGGCCGACGGCGGTGATGAGCTGACCGTTCTGAGCGGCAATGATGTTCTGCACGACGCAGAGATCGCTGTCATCCTGCTTTGTGCAGGTCTTGAACCAGCCGAGCGGCGGTGCGCCAGGAGCCCCCGCAGCCGGAGCATCCTGTGCAAGAGCTGCAACCGGCAGCGCGATTGCGCCGGCCGAAAGAGCGAGAGCAGACATTGCCGTCCGCAGAACTTGGGTTGCCTTAAGCATCATAACGAGATCCGTCTCCTGAAATCAGCTGGGTACGGCAGACGCCGTCAACTCCCTCGGGGTGTCCTACTGCCTGTGACCTGTCGGTCAAATGAGGCAATTGAATGACCCGCCCGTCTGGCCAACCTGTTACATCGGGCAGGCATCGATATCCAGTCCCTCTTTCGTATTTTTTGACAAGGAGTTAATGCCGACGATCACTCTTTTGCACATAGCGGTGGTTGGTGGGCTTGATGGCATGCGCTATTTTGCAGGCGAATCAGCGAGGATTTCACCACCATGGGTGCCATGCGACGCTTTCTCCCCCTCATTGCCGCGTTTCTGATCGGCGCTCCGGCATTGGCCGAACCGGTCCATGGGATCGCCATGCACGGCAGCCCGGCGCTCGGCCCCGATTACAAGCATTTCCCCTATGTAAACCCGGCTGTGAAGAAGGGCGGCAAGATAACCTATGGCGTCGTCGGCACGTTCGACAGCCTCAACCCGTTCATATTGAAAGGCATGCGAACGACCGCGCGTGGCGTGTGGGATCCGGAACTCGGAAATCTGCTTTACGAACCGCTGATGACGCGCTCAAGCGACGAGTCTTTCACGCTCTACGGTCTGCTTGCGGAAAGCGCCGAGTGGGATGACGACCGGACTTTCATCCAGTTCAATCTCAACCCGAAAGCTAAGTGGTCAGACGGTACGCCTGTCACGCCGGAAGATGTCGTCTTTACCTTCGAACTGCTGAAGCAAAAAGGCCGCCCGCCGTTCAACAGCCGGCTCGACGCTGTAGCGAAGTTGGAAAAGGTGGGCGAGCGCAGCATACGCTTCACCTTCAACGACAAGGCCAACCGCGAAACGCCCCTGATCATCGCCTCTTCAACCCCCATCCTGCCGAAGCACGCGATAGATGCCGAGACTTTCGATCGCTCCGGCATCCGACAGGTCATCGGTTCAGGCCCCTACAAGATCAAATCCATTCAACCCGGAGAAAGGATTACGTGGGAGCGCGATCCGAATTACTGGGGCAAGGATGTTCCCGCCAAGATCGGTTTCGACAATTACAACGAGATCAGCGTGCTGTACTTCCTGCAGACGTCGACGATGTTCGAAGCCTTCAAGAAAGGCGATATCGATATGTACCCGGAAGGTGACGCGATCAACGGCAATCCCGATGCGTCGCATTGGGGGCAGGCCTACGATTTTCCGGCAGCCAATCGCGGCGATATCGTCAAGGAGGTCTTCGAACCTCGCCTGCCCTCCGGGATGTTCGGCCTGCTCTTCAATACCCGGCGTCCGCTCTTTTCCGACGAGCGCGTGCGCGAAGGGCTGTCCTACGTCATGGATTTCGAATGGATGAACCGCAACATCCTGGGCGGTGCTTTTAAAAGGACCCAGAGCTTCTGGCAGAACTCAACGCTCGGCGCCTTCGGAAATGCGGCTGACGAAAAGGAACGGGCACTGTTGGGCGACGCCATTGGCAGGCTTTCGCCCGAGCTTCTTGCCGGCACTTACCGTATGCCTGTGAACAATGGCTCGGGCGCGGACAGGGCGATCCTCAAACGCGCCGTGGATCTCTTGTCCGAGGACGGCTACTCGATCAAGGCCGGTCGTATGGTCGATAAAGCTGGTCGCCAGCTCTCCTTCGAGATCATGACCCAAAATGCGGCTCAGGAACGCATCGCGCTGGCCTATCAGCGTTCCCTGGCATTGATCGGTGTCGCGATGTCGATTCGCTCCGTGGACGACGCGCAATACCAATCTCGCGTGAATACGTTCGATTACGACATGGTCATCCGCTCATTTCCGTCTACGCTTTCGCCGGGAACGGAACAGATCAATCGCTGGGGCTCGGCTTCGCGCGATGCTCAAGGGAGCTTCAATTACGCAGGTGTAGCCGATCCGGATATCGACCGGATGATGGACGCATTTCTGAAAGCCCGTTCCCTGGACGATTTTCAAAGGGCGGTGCGGGCATACGATAGGCTTCTCGTGGCGGGTCACTATATAATACCGCTCTACCACGTCGGATCCCAATGGGTCGCTCGCTGGAAGTATATCGATCGACCGCAAGTCACGCCGATCTTCGGTTACCAGCGGTCGACCTGGTGGGATCGGCGAGCTCAATAACAATCCTCCTCGGAAACAAGAAAGGACGCCGCCATGGAGCGCGTAACAATCGACATCGTTTCGGACATCGTCTGCCCCTGGTGTTACCTCGGCAAGGCTAGGATGGAACTGGCGGTCGCCGAAGTGCAGGACGAGATCGGGGTCGACATCAACTGGCGCCCTTATCGGCTCAACCCGGACCATCCGCCCGAGGGCGTCGACCACCAGGCGGATCTGGCCGCCAAACTCGGCGGCAGGCAAGCCGTTGAACGCGCCCACGACATGCTGCAGAAGCTCGGCGAAGAGGTCGGGATCAAGTATGATTTCGAAGCGATCAAGATCGGCCCCAACACGCTCGATGCGCATCGCCTGCTGCATTGGGCAATCGTCGAAGACCGCCAAATTCAGGACAAGGTCGCGACGGCCCTGTTCAAGGCGAATTTCGAGGAGGGCCGCAATGTCGGCGACCATGCCGTGCTCGCCGACATCGCCGAAAAATCGGGCCTCGACCGGAAAGTCATCGAAAACCTCCTGGCAAGCGATGCCGACAAGGACACGGTTATCGGGGAAATCGAGGCCGCCCAGAAGATGGGCGTGACCGGCGTGCCATTCTTCATCATCGACGGCCAATATGCGGTCAGCGGCGCGCAGACGCCGGATGTCCTTGCCAATGCGCTGCGCGAAATCGCCAAGCTGAAGGCGGAAGCCCGCAAGGGCATGATCTGAGAACGGACAAAATTCGTGCGTACCGACCAGACCCTGAAAGGCGTTCTTCTCGCCTTCGCTTCGTTTGCCGCCTATTCCTGGAGCGATGCCAGCGTCAAGATGATAGATGGCGCGCTGACGCCCTATGAGATGGGCTTTTTCGGCGCCGTCTTCATGCTGGCCGGGTTTCCCTATCTGATGAAGCCGGGTGACAGTTGGCTTGACGTCGTGAGAAGCACCAACCGGCCGCTATGGGTCCTGCGTTTCTTTTCCGCGGCCATGGGGACGATCGGCAGCGTAGCAGCCTTCACCTATCTGTCGATGGCGGAAGCCTTCGCGCTGATCTTCCTGCTGCCATCCTTCGTGACGATCATGTCGGTGCTGTTCCTCAAGGAAACTGTCGGCATACGGCGCTGGAGTGCGGTGATTATCGGCTTCATCGGCGTTCTGGTCATATTGCGTCCAGGCTTCCGCGAGCTTTCGATCGGGCATGTTGGGGCGGTGTTTGCCGGGTTTTCCGGGGCGATCTCGATCATCGTCTATCGCGCCGTCGGACCGTCGGAGAAGCACATCTCGCTTTACGGCGCCGGCGTGCTTGGCGTTCTCGTCATCCTCGGCATCCTGATGATCCCGGATTTCCGCTGGCCCACACTACCGCAATGGGCGATGCTGGCGGGCTACGGCCTACTTGCGGCGCTCGCCACCGTCTGGCTGATGTATGCCGCCAATCACGCGCCCGCCGCCGTGATCGGGCCAACCCAATACAGCCAGATGCTCTGGGCCATCCTGTTCGGTTATCTGATCTTCGGCGACAAGGTCGACCTGCCGATGCTGGTCGGCATCGTGCTGATCATCGGTTCCGGCCTCCTGACGCTCGCCCGCGAGCGGGCACGCCACGTGCCCCTACCCGCCTCCGTCGCGACCGATCCGCAAGCCGCCGTGGTCACCGTGCCCGACAATAAAACCGATACATAATCATGTCTTTGCCAGTTCGGCGAACTGGGTCATCACCTGGGCGGCAGCCGTCAGTCGCTTTTCGGGCGATGGTAGGTCGCGGGTGAGGAACACGCTGTGGTCCGGCCGGATCTTTGCGAGCGTCCCCTGCTTGGCGATATAACCGACGAGATTGGCCGGGTTCGGGAACTGCCTGTCGCGGAAGGTGACGACGATGCCCTTCGGGCCGGCATCGAGCTTCTCGACATTCGCCTTGCGGCACAGCGACTTGATGTAGACGACCTTCAAGAGGTTCTGTACCTCGGTCGGCATCGGGCCGAAACGATCGACCATTTCCGCACCGAAACCGTCGATCTCCGACAGTTCCGTGACTTCGCCGAGACGGCGGTAAAGGCCCATGCGCAGATGCAGGTCCGGCACGTAGGTTTCCGGGATCATCACGGTGATGCCGACCGAAATCTGCGGCGACCAGCCGGTATCGGTGATCTCGTCGTCGCCCTTCACTTCTGCGACCGCTTCCTCCAGCATCTGCTGGTAGAGCTCGAAACCGACCTCCTTGATATGGCCGGACTGTTCTTCGCCGAGCAGATTGCCGGCGCCGCGGATGTCGAGGTCGTGGCTGGCGAGCTGGAAACCGGCACCGAGTGTGTCGAGCGACTGCAGCACCTTGAGACGGCGTTCGGCCATCTGCGTCAGCGTCTTGTTGACCGGCAGCGTGAACAGCGCGAAGGCGCGCACCTTGGAACGGCCGACGCGGCCGCGAAGCTGGTAGAGCTGCGCCAGGCCGAACATGTCGGCGCGATGGACGATCAGCGTATTGGCGGTCGGCACGTCGAGGCCGGATTCGACGATCGTGGTCGAGAGCAGCACGTCGTATTTGCCGTCGTAGAAGGCATTCATGATGTCTTCGAGCTCGCTGGCCGCCATCTGGCCATGCGCAACCCCGACCTTCAATTCCGGTACATCCGACTGGAGGAAGGCCTGGATTTCAGCGAGATCTGCCAGGCGCGGACAGACATAAAAGCTCTGGCCGCCGCGATAATGTTCGCGCATGAGCGTCTCGCGGATGACCAGCGGATCGAAGGGTGAGATGAACGTGCGGACCGCCATGCGGTCGACCGGCGGCGTGGTGATCAGCGACAATTCGCGAACGCCGGTCATGGCAAGTTGAAGCGTGCGCGGGATCGGCGTTGCCGAGAGCGTCAGGACATGGACGTCGCTCTTCAGGTCCTTCAGCCGCTCCTTGTGCTTGACGCCGAAATGCTGCTCCTCGTCGATGATCAGCAGGCCGAGATTGGCGAACTGGATGCCAGCGCCAAGCAGCGCATGGGTGCCGACAACAATATCGACCTTGCCATCGGCGAGGTCCTTCTTGGTCTGGGCCAGTTCCTTGGCGGGCACCAGCCGCGACGCCTGCTCGACCTTGATCGGCAGACCGCGGAAACGCTCGCGAAACGTCTTGAAATGCTGGCGGGAGAGAAGCGTGGTCGGCACGACGACCGCGACCTGCGCGCCGTTCATGGCGGCGAAGAAAGCGGCACGCAACGCGACTTCCGTCTTGCCGAAACCGACGTCGCCGCAGACGAGGCGGTCCATCGGACGGCCGGCGCCAAGATCGTCACGCACGGAATCGATGGCTGTCGCCTGGTCCTCGGTCTCGTCATAGGGGAAACGGGCGGCGAATTCGTCGTAGAGCCCTTCCGGCGTGGTCAGAACCGGCGCGCGGCGGGTGATGCGGGTGGCGGCGATGCGGATCAGCGCGTCGGCCATATCAAGCAGCCGCTTCTTGAGCTTGGCCTTGCGGGCCTGCCAGGCGCCACCACCGAGCCTGTCGAGTTGGGCTTCCGCCGCATCCGAACCGTAGCGCGACAAAAGGTCGATGTTTTCGACCGGCAGGAAGAGTTTTGCCTGGTCGGCATAATGCAGTTCCAGGCAGGCGCGCGGGGCGCCTGCGGCCTCGATTGTCACCAGGCCAACAAATTTACCGATGCCATGCTCGGCATGGACGACCAGAGAACCTTCGTCGAGGCCGGCGACTTCGGTCAGGAAATTGGCGCCGCGCTTGCGGCGCTTGCCGCGGCGGACCATGCGGTCGCCAAGAATGTCCTGCTCGCCGATGACGACGATATTGCCTGTCTCGAAACCGGCTTCGAGGCTGAGGACCGCAGAAGCCGCCTCGCCTTTCTCGAGCTTGTCGAGATCGGCGAGCTTTTCAATCTGGCGGACGCGCTTCAGCCCGCGCTCGTCGAGCACTTGCAGCAGCCGGTCGAGCGAGCCGGCGGACCAGCCGGTGACAAGAACCTTGGCGCCCTCGGCCCGCTTGTCGGCGATATGTTTGACGACGAGGTCGAAGACGTTGACGCGTTCGTCGCGATCTTTCTCCTCTGTCTGGTTTTTCGCCCAGCGCGGACCGGTATGGGCACCCAAAGTCACCACTCGGCGACCGTCTGCATCCATCTCGTTGAACGGCGTCAGGCGTACTGCGTTGACGGCGTCGAGCGCTGCGGCAAAGGCCTTGCTTTCGAGGTAGAGTTGCCCCGGTGAAACCGGCTTGTAGGGCGCGGCTTGAGCGGCAGCACCCTTGCCCTGAGTGCCGCTGTCGCGCCGTGCCTCGTAATAGTCGAGCACCAGTTTCGAACGCTCGCCGGCCGCTTCGCGGGCAGTGTGGTCCGTGACGATCCGGAAACCCTTGAGGTAATCGAAGGCGGTTTCGAGACCGTCGTAGAACAGCGGCAGCCAGTGTTCCATGCCGGGGTAACGCCGGCCTTCAGAGACCGCCTGATAGAGCGAATCGTCGCGGGTCGCGGCGCCGAAGAGCGACAGGTAATTTTTCCGGAAACGGCTGATCGTGTCCGGCGTCAGCGTCACCTCGCTCATCGGGTTCAGGTCGAGGGCGCGCGCCTGGCCGGTCGTGCGCTGGCTGGCCGGATCGAAGGAACGGATCGATTCCAGGGTATCGCCGAAGAAATCGAGGCGGACCGGCTCTTCGGTGCCTGGCACGAAGACATCGAGAATGCCGCCGCGCACGGCAAATTCGCCGACTTCGCGGACCGTCGCGACGCGCTCGAAGCCGTTGCGCTCCAACCGCGCGGCGATATCGTCCATGCGGATCTGATTGCCCGGTTTGGCTGAGAACGCGAGGCTTTCGATGATCTCGGCGGGAGCGATTTTCTGCAGCATTGCATTGACGGTGACGAGCACGATCGCTGCATGCGGCTTCCTGGCATGAGAGATCAGGCCGGACAGGGCCGCCAGCCGGCGGGCCGAGACGTCGGCGCTCGGCGAGACGCGGTCATAGGGAAGACAGTCCCAGGCGGGCAGTGTCAGGACCGGGATTTCCGGCGCCACGAAGGACAGCATCTGTTCCAGATCGAACATGCGCTGGCCGTCCGACAGGACATAGGCGACCGCCTGGCCGGCGCGAGCGAGCTCGGCAAGGATCAGCGGCTCCATGCCCGGCGGCACGTTGCCTATGGTCAGCGGGGTCTGCGCCGCGGCAATCTTCTTCGCGTCGAATCCGGGAATCATTGGGCCAGAATTCATATCTTGTTTCCGAGCCTTGCTTCCAGGGAGGCTTTGGTGACGGGATCGAAATCCGGGTTATAGGCAGCGACGCGCGCGAAAAGCGGCGTCTTCCTATGCTCGGGCAGGACTTGAGCCCCGGTGATCCAGGCATGCAGGTCGTGGTCGTCCTCGCCCATGATCGCCTCGAACTCGTCGAGTTCCGCATCCCCAAGATTGGCGATCTCGGCTTCCGCGAAGCTGCCCAGAACCAAGTCCATCTCGCGGATGCCGCGATGCCAACAGCGATAGAGGATGCGCCGGCGGCGCGGGTCGAGATCCGCGCTGGTGCGGGATAGTCCTGTCATGGCCGTGTCCTTGTTTTGCCGTTCATATAGGACGCTTTTCCGCCCTCGTCACCTTGCCAAATGGGCAAAATCCATCGCATTTTGCGCGCCATGCGTCCCGCCATACTCGATCCGCTGTTCTCGCCCGTCGCCTCGCTTGCCGGTGTCGGGCCGAAGCTTGCCGAACTGATCGCCCGCGTCACCGGCCGTGACGATCCGGACGACTGCCGCGTCGTGGATCTGCTCTTCCATGCTCCCTCCTCGCTGATCGACCGGCGCAACCGGCCGGGCATCGCGCTTTCGCCGCAAGGAGCGATCGTCACGATCGAAGGCCGGGTCGACCGGCATCAGCCGCCGCCGCCCGGCAAGTCCAACATGCCCTATCGCGTCTTCCTGCACGACGATACGGGCGAGCTGGCGCTCACCTTCTTCCGGGCCAAAGGCAATTGGCTGGAAAAGTCGCTGCCGATCGACGAGATGGTCATGGTGAGCGGCAAGGTGGACTGGTTCAACGGCCGGCCCTCGATGGTGCACCCGGATTTCATCGTCAAATCCTCCGAAGCGGAAACCCTGGCGCTGGTGGAACCGGTATACCCGATGACGGCCGGCCTAACGCCCAAGGTTCTGCGCAAGGCCGTGGACGGTGCCGTAGCTCGGCTGCCGGACCTGCCGGAATGGGCCGATGCCGAACTGGCCTTGCGCCAGGGCTTTCCCTCGGTCGCGGAAGCCTTTCGCGGGCTGCACGATCCGCGCGACGCAGCGGATATCGATCCGCAGGCCCCTGCCCGCCGCCGGCTTGCTTATGACGAGTTCCTGGCCGGCCAGGTGTCGCTGTCGCTGGTACGCCAGAGGGTGCGCAAGGTCCCGGGCCAGCCGATCCGAGTGAAGGGCGATCTCGCCGCAAGGATCATCGCCGGCCTTCCCTTCTCGCTGACCCCGAGCCAGAGAGCGGCGGTCGAGGACATCATCCAGGACATGGCCGGTGAAGACCGCATGCTGCGGCTGCTGCAGGGCGATGTCGGCGCGGGCAAGACGCTGGTGGCGCTGCTTGCCATGTCCGCGGCCGTCGAGGCCGGCGGCCAGGCGGTGCTGATGGCGCCGACCGAAATTCTCGCCCGCCAGCATTTTTCGACAATTTCGAAGCTCGCCGGTGCTGCAGGTGTAGCGGTCGAGGTGCTGACCAGCCGCACCAAGGGGCGCGAGCGCGACCAGATCATCGAGCGGATCGCCTCGGGCGAAGCGCAGATCATCGTCGGCACCCACGCGCTCTTCCAGGATGCGATCAATTATCACAATTTGATGCTCGCCGTGGTGGACGAGCAGCACCGGTTCGGTGTGCATCAGCGACTGCGGCTCACCGCCAAGGGCATTTCCCCGCATATGCTGGTGATGACCGCGACGCCCATTCCCCGCACACTGGTGCTCGCCGCGTTTGGGGATATGGACGTCTCGAAGCTCACCGAAAAACCGGCCGGCCGCAAGCCGATCCAGACCGTCACCATTCCCACCGAGCGGATCGGCGACATCGTCGCCCGGCTGCGCGGCGCTATCGGCGAAGGAAAAAAAGCCTATTGGATCTGCCCGCTCGTCGAGGAATCGGATGCCTCCGACCTGATGTCAGCGGAGGAGCGGTATGCGGTTCTCGCCAGGGAACTTGGCCGTGATGTCGGGTTGATCCATGGGCGGATGAGCGGGCCTGAGAAGGACGCGGTGATGAACGCCTTCAAGACCGGCGAAATCCGGCTGCTGGTCGCGACCACCGTCGTCGAAGTCGGCGTTGATGTGCCGGATGCGACGATCATGGTCATCGAACATGCAGAGCGGTTCGGCCTTGCCCAGTTGCACCAGCTGCGCGGCCGTGTCGGGCGCGGCGACGAGGCTTCGACCTGTATCCTGCTTTACAAGGGGCCGCTCAGCGAAACCGGCCGGGCGCGGCTTTCGATCCTTCGCGACAGCGAGGACGGTTTTCTGATCGCCGAGGAGGATCTGAAGCTGCGCGGCGAAGGAGAGCTGCTCGGCACCCGCCAGTCCGGTACGCCGGGTTTCCGGATCGCCAGCCTGGAAGCGCATGCGGACCTGCTGGAAATCGCCCGTAAGGATGCGGCCTATCTGTTGGAGCGGGATCCCGAACTCACCAGCGAACGCGGCCAGAACATGCGCGTGCTGCTTTATCTGCACCGCCGCGACGAGGCGATCCGGTTCCTGAGAGCCGGGTGAGGACACGGTTTTCGGCGGGGCTCGCAGCGGTCAAAAGCATCGTCTACCGGATCTTCGTCCTTCCCCCCGAACGATCGGGGAGAAGGCTGTGCTTGTCGAATAGGGAAGCCCCCAATCCGGATCGACGTTACTTCTTGGCAACGCCTGGAAGCGTCACGCGAAAAACCTGGAACATGGTGTCGACATCCGCGCCGCCGGCCGCCTTATAGGCGCCGCCGACCTGGAAACCGTCCTGGGTCAGGAAGTCGTTGTCGTTGGCGACGAACAGGAAGAAGTCATCCGGAGCCGAAGCATCGAGCGCGCTTGCGATCGACATGGCTTCCCATTTTTCCGAAAGATTGTTCCTGTCGTTCGGCGCGCCGTTATGCAGGCCGAAGCGAGCGAGTTCCTGGGAGTCGTTGATGTCGATGAACGACGTCAGGACCGCAGGTTTCACGGTCTCGTCGACCTTGCCCTTCGAAGCGACCGGCTTGAGACCGTCGAAATCGGTGCCGGCAATATCGGTGGCACTGGTGAGATCGACCAGGTTGATCTTGCGGTAGACCGACGTGTCGCCCTTCACGCCCTGGCCGCTATTGCTGTCGCGCGCCAGAACCAGGAAAGCCTTGTCGGACAGCGCCAGGATTTCGCTCGCGGCGGCAACGGCAACCTTGCCCTTGTTATCAAAGGTCGGCAGCGGCACGAGATATTCATGCACCAGCTTGAGGTTGTCGATGTCGGAAGCGTCATAGACCAGGGCGCGGGTGTTCATGCGCGTCGAACTGGAGTCGCCACCATCCTGAATGGGTGCGGACTGCAGCAAGGCGATCACAAATTTGCCGTCCGGGGTCATCGCCATGCCTTCGAGGCCCTGGTTGTTCTGGCGACCACTTTCCGGATCCTTCGGATCCGGTACCTTGCCGCCAGGGCCGGGATTGTTGGAAGAGAAGTCCAACCGGCCCTTGCGCATCGGCAGCAGGGCCTTCGGCGGCTGGGTAGCGGAGATCAGCTTACCATCAATGGAAAAGTGATAGATATAGGGGCCGTATTCGTCGCTGATCAAAAGCGAACCGTCCGCCAGGCGGATGACGGCCTCGGAATCGAGAGAGACCTTGCCGGTCGAGGCCTGCGGCATGGCCGGCATTTTGGCCGCAGCGGCGCGAACGCCCGATTCCGGATCGAGACCGGTCATGTTCTTGCCGGCATCGTCGGTCAGCAGCATGGTCTCCGCGAGCTTTGCCTGAACGCCAGCCTGCTGCTTGTCGGAGGACAGGGCCTGGCCGGCGGCGGCCGGCGCCAGCCGGATCTCGATTTTGTTGATGCGCGAATTGTAATCGGTCGTGCCGTCGACATTGTAGCCGCGATCCGGCAGCAACCAGAGGGAACCGGCATAACCCTCGGCATCCCTCTTCCAGTCGGTCGGGTCGATCGCCATGCCGGAACCGGACCCGAAAGTCTCACCGAACTTGTCACGTTGGCCGGCCGGAATGCGGCCGACGGCGACGAGGCCCTTGTTGACGACGGTGATGCCGGCGCCCGTTGCACTCGTCTCGGCCAGCAGGACCGAGTTCGAAATCAAAGACGAAGCAATCATTGTGGCCGCAAGCAGTGCAGCCTTACGCGCATAACCCATGGAATGGTTCCTTGTTGAGCCTCGGAGGGCCAGCGGCTTCCCGCCGTTACGCGTCGAATAATTGCTGCGACGCGCGCTCCCTGCTTCTTCTTAGGCGGCTGCGGTGACAATGACGTGACGCCCCGCACGGGCGCTTATGGCGCCGGCAGGACGGCGGTTGGCAGGCCGGGGATGGGCTTGTAGTCCGGCGCGATGAGGCCACCCGATATCAGCAGCTTGGCACCCTCTTCCGGCGTCATGTCGAGCATGACGATCTTGCTTTTCGGCACGAACATCAGGAAACCGGCGGTCGGCACCGGGGTCGGCGGCAGGAAGACACCGACCATTTCCTCTCCGTCCGCATTGAGCTTTGCCGCGATCTCTCCCTGCGCATCGCCGGAGATGAAGACCAGCGCCCACATGCCGGGACTCGGAAACTCGATCAGCCCGCATTTCTTGAAGGAGGTCGACTGTTCCTTCAGCACCGTCTCAAAGATCTGTTTGATGCTCTTATAAATGCTGCGGATCAGCGGCATCCGGTGCAGGATCGATTCGCCGAACTTGACGATCGAGCGGCCGATCAGGTTCTTGCCGAGAAAGCCGATAATGGTGATGAGCACCACGGCGATCAGCAGACCGGTGCCAGGAATGGTGATGTTGAAATAATATTGCGGATCGTAGCGCCGCGGAATGTAGGGCGTGACCCAGCTATCGGCCCAGTCGATAAAGGTGAAGGTGAGCCAGATGGTGATGGCAAGCGGCGCGCAGATGATCAGGCCGGTTAGGAAGTTGTTCCTGAGACGGCCGGCCAGCGATATTCGCTCTGGACTGTCGCTCATCCGATTTTCCTGCATACCCTGAGCATCGCCGCAATCATCTGTTGCGACAATGCCGGATGCGATGTTGCGATGCAAGGAAAAGCCGGTGGATATCACTCCACCGTGACGGATTTTGCCAGGTTGCGCGGCTGATCGACATCGGTGCCCATGAAGACAGCCGTATGGTAGGCAAGCAGCTGGATCGGCAGCGAGAAAATCATCGGAGCGATGATCTCGTCGACATTCGGCAATGCTATCGTCGCCATGGTCGGCAGCTTGGAAGCCGCCGCACCCTTCTCGTCGGTGATGAAGATGATCTTGCCGCCGCGCGCCGCGACTTCCTGCATGTTGGAAACGGTCTTTTCGAAGAATCGGTCATGCGGTGCGATGACGATCACCGGCATATGTTCGTCGATCAGCGCGATCGGCCCATGTTTCAGCTCGCCGGCGGCATACCCTTCGGCGTGGATGTAGGAAATCTCCTTGAGCTTCAGCGCGCCTTCCATGGCGAGCGGAAAACTGGTGCCGCGGCCGAGATAAAGCACATCCTTGAAGCGCGACAGTTCGCGCGACAGAGCCTCGATCTGCGGCTGAATGTCGTTCAGCACCCGGCTCATGATCCGCGGCATTTCAGCGAGGTGCTTGACCATCGCCTTCTCATCGCCCGCCGTGACCGTGCCGCGGGCGCGGCCGGCGCCGATAGCGAGCGCAGCAAGAACCGCAAGCTGGCAGGTAAAGGCCTTGGTGGAGGCGACGCCGATCTCCGGGCCGGCGAGGATCGGGAAGATCGCGTCCGATTCGCGGGCGATGGTCGATTCCTTGACGTTGACGACCGCGCCTATCTTGAGGCCGTTGTCCTTGCAGTAACGCAACGAGGCAAGCGTATCGGCTGTTTCGCCCGATTGGGAAATGAACAGCGCCGCCTGGGACGGCGACAGCGGCAGTTCGCGGTAGCGGAATTCGGAGGCGACGTCGATTTCGACCGGCAGGCGCGCATAACGCTCGAACCAGTATTTGCCGATCAGGCCGGACAGATAGGCCGTGCCGCAGGCGGCGATCGCCAGGCCGGAAACCTTGCCGAAATCGATCGCCGTATCGTTCGCCTTCACCGTATGGGTCGCGAAATCGATATAATGGCTGAGCGCATGGGAGATGATCTCCGGCTGTTCGTAGATCTCCTTCTCCATGAAATGGCGGTGATTGCCTTTGTCGACCATGAAGGCCGACGCCTGGGAAATCTGGCTCTGCCGCTTCACCGGCTTGCCGTCGTAATCGATGATCTCGGCGCCCTTATGGGTCATGACGGCGCAGTCGCCGTCGACCAGATAGGTGATCTCGTTGGTAAACGGAGACAGCGCGATGGCATCGGAGCCCAAGAACATCTCGCCGCGGCCGTGGCCGATCGCGAGCGGCGGTCCGAAACGGGCGGCCATGATCGTGCCCGGGTCGTCCTCGAACATCACCACCAGCGCATAGGCGCCGGAAACCCGGTTCAGCGTCGCCAGCATGGCGGCGCGGTGGTCGAGGCCCTGGCGGGTGTATTTTGCGAGCAGATGTGCGACGACTTCCGTATCCGTCTGGCTTTCGAAGACGGCGCCTTCGGCCAGCAGTTCATCCTTCAGCTCGGAAAAGTTCTCGATGATGCCGTTATGGACAACGGCGACGCCATCAACGAAATGCGGATGGGCGTTGGTCTCATTCGGGACACCGTGGGTCGCCCAGCGGGTATGGGCGATGCCGATCGTCCCGGGCAGCGGCTCGGCGTCGAGCTTCTTTTCAAGATTGAAGAGTTTTCCCTCGGCGCGGCGGCGATCCATCCGGCCCTCGTGGACGGTCGCTACGCCGGCGGAATCATAACCGCGGTATTCGAGCCTTCGCAGCGCATCGACCAGACGCGCCGCCACCGGCGAATTTCCGACGATCCCGACAATTCCGCACATGAACGACCCTCTTCGCTTCGTGGAACCCGCGCGAACTCCTAGCCGATTGCAGGTTTTGCGCAATCGGCCCGCCGGTCACTTTCGATGTCGGAAAGTAACGCGCAAATGTTAATGGCCGGGCTACTTTTGCATCTTCCTGGCGGCCTTGAGGGCGAGTGCCCGCTCGCGGAGGATTTTTGCGCGGCCCGGCTTCATCTCCTGGCGGGCACGGCCGAGGGCGAGCGCATCGGCCGGGACATTTTCGGTGATGACACTTCCCGAAGCGACATAGGCGCCGTCGCCGATCGAGACGGGTGCGACGAGCGACGAGTTCGAACCGATAAAGGCGTTGGCGCCGATGCGGGTCTCGTGTTTGTTGACGCCGTCGTAGTTGCAGGTGATCGTGCCGGCGCCGATATTGGCATGGGCGCCGACAAAGGCATCGCCGATATAGGTCAGGTGGTTGACCTTGGCGCCTTCATCGATCCTGGCATTCTTGACCTCGCAGAAATTGCCGACCTTGGAGCCGGCTGCAAGATCGGCACCGGGGCGAAGCCGCGCGAAAGGCCCGACGGTGGCGCCGCCGCTCACATGGGCGCCTTCGATATGCGAAAAGGCGTGGATCACGGCTCCGCTGTCGATCCGAACGCCCGGACCAAACACGACGTTGGGCTCGATCAGCACGTCTTGACCGATCTGCGTATCATATGAAAGGAACACGGTTTCCGGCGCGATCATGCTGACGCCCGAGATCATCAGTTCGTGGCGGCGGCGTTCCTGCCAGAGCCTTTCGAGCATGGCCAGTTCGGCGCGGTTGTTGCAGCCGGCGACTTCCGTTTCCGGCGCATCGACCGCCACGACCTTGCCGCCTGCCGCGCGGGCGATCTCGACGATGTCCGTCAGATAATATTCGCCCTTGACGTTTTGATTGGTGATGCTCTCGAGCAGCGCAAGCGCCTTGCGCCCGTTGATCGCCATCAGGCCGCTATTACACCAGGTGACCTTGCGCTCTTCTTCCGTCGCATCCTTCTCTTCGCGGATGGCGATCAGCTCGCCGTTTTCGATCAGCAGGCGGCCGTAACCGGTCGGCTTGTCCGTATGGAAACCGATCACCACGACATCCGCGCCGGCGGCAAGCTTTTCCCGCGCCTCGGCGAAGGGCGCGGAGGTGATCAGCGGCACGTCGCCGTAGGCGACCAGGATGTCATCGTAACCGCGAACAATCGCTTGTTTAGCCGTCAGGACCGCATGGCCGGTGCCGCGGCGCTCCGCCTGGAGAAAAGCCTCGACGGAAACGCCTTCGACCGCGCCGGCCTTGGCCACTCCGTCTGCGTCGCGGCCAACGACCAGAGCCGCCTCAGTCACGCCGGTCGATGCCACCGCCGCCATCACATGCGCGATCATCGGACGGCCGGCAATCGGATGCAGCACCTTCGACATCGACGATTTCATGCGTGTGCTATCGCCGGCGGCGATGATGACGGCAAGGCAGGAACGGCTCATGGGGATTCTCCTTCTCAGGCGATTTGCCGCTTAATACCAGCAAGATGATTGACGTGCGATAAAAGCCTTATGTGCGCCAGAAACAAAAAGGGCGCCCGAAGGCGCCCTTTCTACGGACAAGTCCTGGTTCACTTCGGCAGTTTGTCGTCCACGCCTTCGACGTAGAAGTTCATGCCGAGAAGGGTGCCGTCATCCGACTTTTCGCCGGCCTTCAGCCATGCGCTGCCGTCCTGCTTGTTGATCGGGCCGGTGAACGGATGCAGTTCGCCCGACTTGATCTTGGCTTCAGTCTCCTCCGCCATCGCCTTCACGTCGTCCGGCATGTTGGTATAGGGCGCCATGGTCAGGATGCCGTCCTTCAGGCCGTCCCAGATTTGCTCCGACTTCCAGGTCCCGTCGAGCAGCGCCTTGGTGCGCTTGATGTAATACGCACCCCAAGTGTCGACGATGGCGGTCAGCTGCGTCTTGGGGCCGGCCGCGATCATGTCGGAGGCCTGGCCGAAGGCGAGGATGCCGCGCTCGGAGGCGACCTGCATCGGAGCGGTCGTGTCGGTGTGCTGGGTCAGGATATCGACGCCCTGGTCGATCAGCGCCTTGGCGGCATCGGCTTCCTTGCCCGGGTCGAACCAGGTATTGGCCCAGACGACCTTCAGCTTGAAGTTCGGGTTGATCGACTTCGCGCCGAGTTCGAAGGCGTTGATGCCCATTACCACTTCCGGGATCGGGAAGGAGGCGATGTAACCGGCAACGCCCTTCTTCGACATCTTCGCGGCGATCTGGCCCTGAATGTATCGGCCTTCATAGAAGCGCGAATTGTAGGTGGCGAGATTCGGAGCGGCCTTGAAGCCGGTCGCATGCTCGAACTTCACATCCGGGAATTTCGCGGCGACCTTGACGGTGGCGTCCATGAAACCGAAGGAGGTGGTGAAGACCAGCGAGCAACCCGAGCGAGCCATGCGCTCGATGGCGCGTTCTGCATCCGGGCCTTCCGGAACGTTTTCGAGGAAGGGCGTTTCAACCTTGGTGCCGAGTGCCTTGTCGAGCTGCTGGCGACCGAGTTCATGCGCCTGGGTCCAGCCACCATCCGTCTTCGAACCGACATAGATGAAGCAGACCTTCTTCTTCTCCTGGGCTTGGGCGCCTGTCGAAAAACCGCCCATCAGGGCGGCCGATGCGGCAAGGGCGATAATCAGTTTCTTCATTTCCTGACCTCTATTGGCTTGAAGACGTTTTGTTTTTGGTTCCGTGGTCACCGGTCGGGGACAAAGGGTTTCCCGAGCGAAGCCGGCGTATTGATGAGCGTCGTGCGACGATTATGCGAAATGATGATCAGCACGACAATAGTCGCCGCATAAGGAAGTGCGGACAGAAACTGAGACGGGATGACGATGCCGAGATTCTGGGCCAGGATCTGGGCATGCAACTGGCCGATGCCGACTGCGCCGAACAGGTAACCACCGGCCAGAACCCGCCACGGCCGCCAGGAGGCGAAAACGACGAGTGCAAGCGCAATCCAGCCGCGGCCGGCGGACATGTTTTCCACCCATTGCGGCGTGTAGACGAGCGAAAGCTGCGCGCCTGCCAGCCCGGCGCAGGCACCGCCGAACATGACGGCCAGATAACGGGTGCGGATGACGTTGATGCCGAGCGCATGGGCGGAGGCATGGTTGTCGCCGATCGCCCGCAGCTTCAGACCGGTCCGGCTCCTGAACAGGAACCAGTTGATGCCGATCACGAGCACGACCGAGAGATAGAAGGTGAGGTCTTGCGCGAACAGGACGCGGCCGAAGAACGGGATGTCGGAGAGAAGCGGGAAGACGATCGGCTGCAGCTTGATGCCGGGCTGGCCGACGAAAGCCTCGCCAATCTGGCCGGAAAGCCCGAGCCCCAGGATGGTGAGCGCAAGCCCGGTCGCGACCTGATTGGCCACCAGCGTCAGCGTCAGTAATCCGAAGAGCAGCGAGAACACCCCTCCGCCCAAGATGCCGGCGAGGAGGCCGACATAGGGGGAACCGGTCAGCTGCGCGGCGACGAAGGCGCAGGCGGCGCCCATGATCATCATGCCCTCGACACCGAGGTTCAGCACGCCGGAGCGCTCGGTCACCAGTTCGCCGAGAGCTGCCAGAACCAGCGGGGTCGATGCGGTGATGACGGTAAGAAGGATCGCCTCGAACATCAGCCCTTTACCTCCGCCGTTTTCGCGCCCGCAAAGATCAGCCGGATCCTGTAGTGGATCAGCGTATCGCAGGAGAGCACGAAGAAGAGCAGCAACCCTTGAAAGACGCGGCTGACCTTGTCCGAAATGCCGATCGACAGCTGCGCCGCTTCGCCGCCGAGATAGGTGAGCGCCAGCACGAGCCCGGAAGCAATGATCCCGAGAGGGTTGAGCCGCCCCAGGAAGGCGACGATGATTGCCGTGAAGCCGTAGCCCGGCGAGATAACCGGCTGCAGGTGGCCGATCGAGCCGGAGACCTCCGAAATGCCTGCAAGGCCCGCGAGCGCGCCCGACAGCAGCATCGAGAACCACACCATCCGGCGGGCGGAGAAGCCCGCGAACCGCCCTGCCCGCTCCGACTGGCCGAGCACCGACACCTCGAAGCCCTTCAGCATGAAGCGCATCATGAACCACAACGCCACGGCGGCGACGATGGCGAAGACGAAGGCCCAGTGGGCGCGGCCGGACGAGGAGAGAATCTCCGGCACGACGGCCTCGATCTGGAAAGTCTTCGTGATCGGGAAATTGTTGCCCTGCGGATCACGCCATGGTCCGCGCACCAGCCAGTCGAGATAAAGCTGGGCGATATAGACCAGCATCAGGCTGGTCAGGATTTCGTTAGTGTTGAACCTTGTCTTCAAAAGCGCTGGGATGCCCGCATAAAGCGCGCCGCCGATCATGCCGAGGATCAGCATCAGCGGCAGGATCATCGGCGAGTGCCAGGCCGGATACATGACTGGCAGGATCGATCCGGTAATCGCGCCTATGGTGAACTGCCCTTCGGCACCGATATTCCAGTTGTTGGACCGGTAACAGACAGCGAGCCCGACGGCGATGAGGATCAGCGGCGCTGCCTTCACAGCCAGCTCGTGGAGAGACCAGATCTCCAGCAACGGCTCGACGAAATATATGTAGAGCGCGCTCAGCGGGTTCTTCCCGAGCAGCCAGAACATAATGGCCCCGAAAAGCAGCGTCAGCACCAGGGCGAGCAGCGGCGAGAGGATCGAGAACAGCGGCGAGACGCGGGCGCGCTTCTGGAGCTCAATGCGCATGCGCCGCCTCCGGATTGGAATGGCTTTCGTGGATACCGCCCATCAGCAGACCGATACGTTCCAACGTCAGCGTGCCGGCCGGATGGGGCTCGGAAAGACGGCCTTCCGAGATCACCGCGATATTCGTCGCCACCTCAAAGATCTCATCGAGATCCTGGCTGATCACCACCACCGCCGAGCCCGACTTGGCGAGATCGATCAGCGCCTGGCGGATGCGGCTTGCCGCACCGGCATCGACACCCCAGGTCGGCTGGTTGACGACGAGCACCGATGGCTGGCGGTCAAGCTCGCGCCCGACGATGAATTTCTGAAGATTGCCGCCGGAAAGCGAGCCCGCCTGCGGATCTTCGCCGCTCTTGCGGACATCCATCGCCTCGCAGATGCGGCGGGTGGCAGAGCGGATCGCATCGAAGCGGATGACGGAAAAGGCACCGCCGGACAGAAAGGCCTTTTTGTCCGACTGGCTGCGGGCAAGCAGGAGATTGTCCGAAAGCACCATGGCGGAGACGGCGGCGTGGCCGTGCCGCTCCTCCGGCACGAAACCGGCACCAAGCAGTCTCCGGCCGTTGATGCCGGTGCGGCCGACCGCCTTGCCCCGAATGCGGATCGCCTCATCCGCGGCGACCGGATATTCACCGGAGAGCGCATCGAAGAGTTCGCCCTGGCCATTGCCGGCAACGCCGGCGATCGCCAGCACTTCGCCGGCGCGGACCTTCATGGCGACGTTCTTTAGCGAGACCGCAAAAGGCGTGCGCGCCGGCACCGACAGATTGCTGACTTCGATGCGGATATCGCCGAGTGCTGCTGCGTTGTCTCGATGGACTTCGGCGACGTCGGAGCCGACCATCATGCGGGCGAGCGAGGCCGGCGTTTCCTGTTTCGGATCGCAGGCGCCGGTCACCTTCCCGTGGCGCAGAACCGTGGCGCGGTCGCAGATGCGGCGCACTTCCTCCAGCCTGTGGCTGATATAAAGCACTGACCGACCCTCGGCCTTCAGCTTGAACAGCGTCTCGAACAGCCGGTCCGCTTCCTGCGGCGTCAAGACCGATGTGGGCTCGTCGAGGATGATCAGTCTGGGGTTTTGAAGCAGAGCCCGGACGATCTCGATGCGCTGGCGCTCGCCGACGGAAAGGTCCGCCACATGCGCCTTGGGATCGAGCGGCAGGCCGTATGCCTTGGAAAGCGACGCCGCCTCGTCCGAGATCCTGGCAAGCGAAATCTTCGGGTCGAGCGACAGCGCGATGTTTTCCGCCACCGTCAATGCCTCGAACAGCGAGAAATGCTGGAAGACCATGCCGATGCCGAGTTGACGGGCCTCGCCCGGCGAGGCGATCGTCACCGGCGCGCCCTGCCAGAGGATCTGGCCGGCGCTCGGCTGCAGCACGCCGAACAGCATTTTTACCAGCGTCGACTTGCCCGCGCCGTTTTCACCCAGCAATGCGTGGATTTCGCCGGGCGCGATATCCAGATCGATCGCGTTGCAGGCTGCGAAGCTGCCGAAAAGCTTGGTCAAACCTCGAACCGACAGAAGCGGAACGGTCGTCGGACCCTCGGATAACGTCACTGAACCCCCTCGTTCACCGCGGGCCTACCTTCTTCGAGGTTTTTCAGGGCGACGCAGCGTATTGATTTTCCCGACATCCGGCGATCACTCCGGACGTTCGACTGATATTGATACCGTATTTGTTGCTTCGCACAACACTAAAGAAAGGGGGTTGCAGGAAGGTCCAACTATTTTCCGAGACTGGGGAAAAGCTGCAGCACGCCGCCGATGCAATAGAGATAGATACCGCTCAGGACGACACCGTAAACGACCCAGGCGGGCGTCTCGAAATGCAGGAGCAGCGAATAGCCGCCGAGGGCGCACCAGATGAGGCAGACGGCCAGATTGAGCGGACGGAGCCGTTTGACGCGCACGGGGTGCAGGAAGTTGATCGGCAGGAAGGTGAGAATGACCGAGACCGAGACGAGGACCAGAGCCGCTGTTGCGCTCGCGTCGACGACGAACAGCGTGAAGACCACCATGTTCCAGACGACTGGAAAACCGGAGAAAAAGTACTCGTCCGTCTTCATGCCCATGTCGGCATAATAAACCGCGCTCGAGACGACGATCGCGCCTGCGGCAACGAAGGACCAGGGTTCGCCGATCATGCCGCTCTGATAAAGCGCAAACGCCGGAAGCAGCACGTAGGTCACGTAGTCGATGATGTTGTCGAGCGTATCGCCAGACCAGTTGGGCAGGACTTCCTTGACCCGAACC
Source organism: Neorhizobium galegae bv. orientalis str. HAMBI 540 (assembly GCF_000731315.1). Taxonomy (NCBI): domain Bacteria; kingdom Pseudomonadati; phylum Pseudomonadota; class Alphaproteobacteria; order Hyphomicrobiales; family Rhizobiaceae; genus Neorhizobium; species Neorhizobium galegae. The sequence continues at coordinate 1,730,704 of NZ_HG938353.1, read as the reverse complement.
TTGCGGGCGATCGGTCCGTCGATGCCATCGACGAGAAGCGCAAGGCCGAGCCACCAGAACATGTCGACAAAACGATGCTCCGCTGCCGCAACGACGCCGAGGAAAGCAAGGAATGAGCCGGACGCCGTCAACAGATGAACCGAGAAGGCGCGGATTTCGGCATACGGAACTTTTTTGTAATTGAAGATTCGTCTGATCACGCGTCAGTCCCGCCTTTCCCTTATCCGGCGAGGTATGCGGCCAATCACCGCGTATTGCAACCAGCTTGGGGCCACCGCCCGGCATAAAGCATTGCTTTTTCTATGCTGCGCTGCCGTGTCCCATGGATATGCTCGCCGCAAAGCTCTAGATAATCCATCGTACATTTGCAGCGCAGGACGACGGACATGCAGCATTTCGAGATTACGGTGGTGGGCGGGGGACTTTCCGGATCGGTTGCTGCTCTGGCGCTCGCGCGTGCCGGCCGCAAGGTGGCGCTGATCGCGCCGCCATCCGAAAAGGCCGATGAACGCACGACCGCACTGATGGACCAATCCATCCGCTTTCTCGAACGACTTGGCGTCTGGGAGGACATTGCGCCTTCGGCCGCCCCGCTTTCGGTGATGCAGATCATCGACGGCACCAAACGGCTGCTGCGCGCACCGACGGCGCAGTTCCGGGCACAGGACGTCGGACTCTACGCCTTCGGCTACAATATTCCCAACCGGGCGCTATCGGAAACGCTGGATGCCGCCGTTGCCGCCGAACCCAATATCAGCAAGATCGCGCAAAGCGTCGAGACTTTCGACTTCTCGGCCGAACGAGCCATGCTGACGCTGTCGGACGGCGCCTCGATCCGTGCCGACTTCGTTGCGGCCGCCGATGGACGCAATTCGAAGGCCCGTGAGACCGCCGGCATCGGCGTGCGCCGCTGGTCCTATCCACAATCGGCGGCGGTGTTGAACTTCGCCCACACCCTGCCGCACGGCAATGTCTCGACCGAAGTCCATACGGAAAGCGGACCGTTCACCCAGGTTCCCCTGCCCGGCCTGCGCTCCAGCCTTGTCTGGGTGGTGAAGCCGGATGAAGCCCGCCGTCTCGTCGAGCTTCCGACCGGGGAACTGTCGCGGCTGGTCGAAGACCGCATGCAATCGATGCTCGGCAAGGTGACAGTCGAAGGCAAGGCGCAGGCCTGGCCGCTCTCCAGCCTGATGGCGGAGCGGTTCGGCAAGGGTCGGCTGGCGCTGATCGGCGAGGCCGCACATGCCTTTCCGCCGATCGGAGCGCAGGGCCTCAACCTGTCGCTGCGCGACATCATCGCGCTGTCGGAATTGCTTGTCGCCACCAGCGACCGTCCGATTGCAGCCGATGCCGGCGATCGCTTCAACCGGCGCCGCGGGCCGGACATCGTCAGCCGCACCGTCGGCGTCGATCTTCTCAACCGTTCGCTGCTGTCGGATTTCCTGCCGGTGCAGATGCTGCGGGCCGCCGGCCTGCACATCCTCACCTATGCGCCGCCGCTGCGCAATCTGCTGATGCGCGAGGGGATCGAGCCCGGTCGTGGGCTGCGGGCCGTCGTCGATGCCTTACGGAAAGAGATCAGGCGGTAACGTTCCGGAATTGATGAGGTAAAGCAGCATCGGCAGGGTCGTCACCGACGCAACGGTGATGATCAGGATGCTGGCCGACGCCCGCTCCTGCCAGACGCCGTATTGCTGGCTGATGACGAAGACATTGGTCGCCGTCGGCAGCGCCGAAAGCAGCGTCGCGGAGTAGATCCATATCGGATCGAAATTGCCGATCAGCGACAGGACCGTATAGGTCGTCATCGGCAGCAGGATCAGCTTGAAGACCGCGATATAACCGATCTCCACCGGCACACGCTTGATCGGCCTCAGCGCCAGCGTCACGCCCATGGCAAACAGCGCGCACGGGGCTGCAGCCTGAGCGAGGTAGTCGACGAGCCGCTGGAAGGCTGCCGGCGGCTGCACCGCAAGCGCCGCGAAGCAGAAGCCTAGCGCCGTCGAGATGATGAAAGGATGCATCACCACTTTCCGGACGATATCCGCAACCACGTGGGCGACTGGGCGTTTGTCGCCGCCGGTCATCGCCATCATCGCCGGTGCGACGATGAAATGCGCGGCGTTCTCGAAGCAGACGATCAGCGCCACCGGCACCGCCGCCGCCTCGCCGAAAGCGAGCAACGCCAGGCCCGGCCCCATATAGCCGATATTGCCGTAGGCGCCGGCAAACGATTGGATGGTGCAGTCGGCAAAGGAGTTGCGGCGAAAGAAGAAACCGATCAGGAAGAGGACCAGGAAGATCAGGTAGGTCGCGCCGATCTCGCCGAAAATGAAGTCGGCCCGGGTCAGCTGCTCTACCGGCGTGCGGGACACGAGCTTGAAGAAGAGCGCTGGTAGAGCCGCATAGATGATGAACGTATTCATCCAGCCGAGCGCTTCAGCCGGCTGTTTCGTCAGTCTTGCGGCAAGATAACCGATGAAGATCAGCCCGAAGAAGGGCAACAGCAATGCAATGATATCGGTCATCGGTACCCTGCCCGCTGACCGGGCCGTATTGGAAGACGGTTTTCCGTTAGCCGATTTGCATCAGGATTGGAAAGGTCTGCTGGAACCAGATTGCGGCCGAAGTGACGAAACCGAAGATGAAGGCAAGCCCGGTGAGGATCAGGAAGACGCCCATGATCTTCTCGACCAGGCCGAGATGGCGGCGGAAGCGGGTGAGGAACCGCATGAACGCACCAGAGAAGCCGGCAGCGATCCAGAACGGCACGGCCAGGCCCAACGAATAGATGGCGAGCAATGCCGCCCCCTCGCCGACCGTATCGCGGGATGCAGCGACCCCGAGGATGGCGCCAAGCACCGGGCCGATGCAGGGCGTCCAGCCGAACGCGAAGGCAAGCCCCATGACATAAGCGCCGGAGAGCGTCGCCGGCTGGCCACCGCCCTGGAAACGCGCCTCGCGGGCAAGCAATCCAATCCGGAAAACGCCGAGAAAATTCAGGCCCATGACGATGATGATCAGGCCGCCGAGTTTGGACAGGAGATCGAGATGCTGGCGCAAGAGCACGCCGATCGTCGAAGCGCCGGCCCCGAGCGCCACGAACACAGTCGCAAACCCGAGGGTGAAGAACAGCGCCGACTTCAGCACCGCGCGACGCGTGCCGCTCCGCGATTCGATGACCGCCGCACCATCGCCGCCGCGGAACTGTTCGACCGAAATGCCCGCCATGTAACAGAGATAAGGCGGCACGAGGGGCAGCACGCAGGGGGACAGAAACGATAGGGCGCCGGCAAGAAGCGCGCTCAACAGGGATATTTCGGCAATCGACACGTGTGGCTCCGGCTGGCGGGCCTTTTTGCGAGCCCGCGTCTTGCGCTTGAGGTAATGGCCCGACGCGGCGAATGCCAATCACCTTTTCGCATCGCCGTGAAAAAGCGGCAGATAGCCGCATTTTTGCTGTTTTTGCGGGTTGACCGCAAGAGGTCACCTGCCTATGTTCCGCGCACTTTCAAGGACGCGCTCATCCGCGGCCGCGGGAGAGCGTAGCTCAGCCGGTAGAGCAACTGACTTTTAATCAGTAGGTCTCGGGTTCGAACCCCGACGCTCTCACCATTTGGATCAAAGCAGCCCCAATTAGCCGATGCCAATGTGATCGCTGTAGGCTGATGCGTGGGTGAGGCTTCGGGCGCCGGCTGTTCCGCCTTGGCGGATAGAATCGGTGTGATCGGCCTGTCAAAATGTGGGTGGACGAAATCCAGCCGGTCTGTCACAAGCCGATCAGGACGCGACTGCCGTTAGTTTTAGAACGGGGTCGGGCGACCGATTGACGTCACGTCGCTGCCACGAGATCACGTCGGCCGTCCATTCTCAAATCCGACACGCGGAATTGCAGGGCGAAAAGCCACTCCTTATCGATTACAATTTGCTCATGTTGAGAGCGAACGCCGTTCATTACAACCTGTTCACCTTTGCAGCGGTAGCCGGCGGACGGATAAAAACTCGGATCAGCGCGCCAAGTATTTGAAATCTCTATGTATGCTGGATGGAGAAAATCTCCAGAGCCTAGGATCTGGCCCGAAATTCGGCGGATGAGGCATTCCGAACCTTATTTATTATTAAGCTGACCTTCGACCCTTCCGGGCGTATTTTCATCTTCAGGACTGAGTGATGCCGACGGCCGGAAATGCCGTGACGGCAGAGCCAGTTGCAGATCGTTTGCTGAAGGTAGTGCTCATATGCGCTCGCTTGTCCCAATAAACCAGCATTCCCCGGCACCACCGGCGCCCTGCCCGGTGATGCACCTCACCAGCCCGCCAGAGGATCGACTTCGATCGCCCGGCGTTCACTACGCTTCACCTACCTCCAGGTGATCAGGCTTTCTGAAGTAGCGGCTTTCCTCTGAAGCCGACTTTTCAGAATCGTAAATATTCAAAACCAACCGATCGGCCGTGCGCGCTTCATCGCGCGGCTTCGATCTTCTTCGCCCTATGCGCCGGCCTTCCCGACGACAAGGCTGCAGATTGAAAGGAAGACCTCCATGTCCAATATCCTTCGCAAACACCGAATCGCTGCCCTTCTCGGCGCCGCCATCGTTGCGGTGCCGCTCTCCGTGCCGGTCATTCTCGGCACCAACGCGGCGCATGCGGCAACCACGGCAACCTCCGTCACCGGCTCCGTTTCCGGCATCGTCGCTCCGGGCGGCTCGTTCGCACCGATCGTTTCGGCCGACAAGCCGGCGGTCGTCACCATCATCACCACGATGAAGGCCCAGAACGTTGCCTCGGACGACAGCTCGCCCTTCGGCGACAATTCCCCGTTCGACGAGCAGTTCCGGCAATTTTTCGGCCAGCAGGGCATTCCCGTGCCGCGCCAGATGCCGCAGCAGCGCCAGGCTCCGCGGGCCGAGGCTCTCGGCTCCGGTTTCGTCGTTACGGCGGACGGCTACATCGTCACCAACAACCACGTGATCGACAATGCGATCGACATCAAGGTGACGCTTGACGACGGCACGGAAGTGCCCGCCAAGCTGATCGGTACCGATCCTAAATCCGACCTCGCCGTCATCAAGATCAACGCGCCGAAGCCCTTGGCCACCATCGCCTGGGGCGATTCGGACAAGCTCAATGCCGGTGACCAGATCCTGGCGATCGGCAATCCGTTCGGCATTGGCACCACCGTCACGGCTGGTATCGTTTCGGCGCGTGGCCGCGATCTCCACAGCGGCCCCTATGATGACTTCATCCAGATCGATGCGCCGATCAACCATGGCAATTCCGGCGGTCCGCTGGTTGATCTCGAGGGCAAGGTCGTCGGCATCAACACGGCGATCTATTCCCCGAATGGCGGCAGTGTCGGGGTCGGCTTCGCGATTCCTTCGGACCAGGCCCAGAAGGTCGTCGCCAAGCTGATGAAGGACGGCTCGATCGAGCATGGCTTCATCGGCGTGCAGATCCAGCCGGTGACGGCGGATGTGGCGAGCGCCATCGGCCTCGACAAGCCGGAAGGCGCGCTGGTTGCCAATGTCAACGACGGCACGCCGGCTGCCAAGGCCGGTATCCAGACCGGCGACGTCATCACCGCGCTCGGCGGCCAGGCGGTCAAATCTCCGCGGGACCTGTCGCGCATGGTCGCCGACCTGACGCCCGGCGCCAAGGAAGGCCTCACCGTCTGGCGTCAGGGTCAAAACCGCAACCTCAGCATCACGGTCGGCGACAACGAGCCCGACCAGCAGCAGGCTTCCGCCGACAATGGCAACAAGTCCATGCAGGGTGCCCAGCGCGTTCCGACCATCGGCATCGGTCTTGCCGACATCACGCCGGATATCCGTCAGGCCCTCAACCTGCCCCGTCGGGAAAACGGCGCAGTGATTGAAAGCGTCGCCCCCGACAAACCGGCTGCCGATGCCGGCCTGCAGCCGGGAGACGTCATCATTTCGATCAATCAGGAGCCGGTGAAGTCGGCGAAGGATGCCAAGACGGCAGTTGCCGAAGCCGGCAAGTCCGGGCGCAAGTCAGTCCTGCTTCTCATCCAGCGTGGCGAAAACCAGACCTTCGTCGCGGTTCCCTTCTCGATCGGCTGAACATCGAACCCGCCTTATCTTCTCGCCGCCGCCCGGTTGTCGCGACCGGGCGGCGGTCGTTTGGCCCCGCCCACACTCCCCTCCAACGCAGCGACGAGTTCTGCAAATCTCGCCCTCGCCCGAGCAAGCACCAGCGCATCGGCGATCGGTTTGTCCACAACGTCCTCCAGAGCCCGAGACACCCGACGAGCCGCTCTCTTCAATTCGCCGGGAGCGGCTTCGGTGCCCACGATCTCGGCTGCCAGTATATACATTCGCCGATAGCTCCTTGCTTCGGCGGCCGCCCTCATCCACGTCATATGGAACTCAGTCATCCGGGCTTAGATGGGAGCCGCCTGCGGAAAGTCAGGCGCGCCGTAACGGTAGAGTCAATCTCGCTTTAACCAAAACTTAAGCGTGAATTATCATCTCCTGATGAAACCGGCGCCGGAACCTTCGCAGGCAGAAGACGTTTGCCCGGCCGAAGGAGCGTCTTTATGCGCATTATATTCATCGTCATGATCGCTTCGGTGCTCAGCATCCTGGCGTTCAAATATGCGGATCAATCGCTCGGTGGCGGCGATATCCTTGCCTCTCCCACGGAACTCTCGGTTCAGAACTGACACGATCGCGTGAAGCGGATGGTCTTTTCCGCCTGCCCTTTGCGTCGGCTTGACCACTTCGGCCTTACCGCCATATTCCTGCGGTCCCGCCCAATCCATTTCCCAAACACGAGAGGTTTTCATGGCCAAGCCAAAGATTGCGATCATTATCGGCAGTACGCGTGACGTCCGGTTCGGCGACAAGCCGGCACAATGGATCTACGATACGGCATCCAAGCGCGACGACATGGACTTCGAGATCGTCGACCTGCGCGACTTCCCGCTGCCGTTCTTCAACGAAAAGGCTTCGAACGCCTGGGTTCCGACGGAAAACGAAGTCGGACAGCGCTGGCAGAAGAAGGTCGCCGAATTCGACGGCTACATCTTCGTGATTGCCGAATACAACCGCTCGATCACGGCGGCGCTCAAGAACGCGCTCGACTACTCCTATCCGGAATGGAACCGCAAGCCGGCGGCAGCCGTCGGTTATGGCAGCGTCGGCGGTGCCCGCGCAGTCGAGCATTTCCGTACGATCGCAGTCGAACTTCAGATGGTTCCGACCCGCCCGGGCGTCCACATCCAGGGCGCTGATTTCTTCGCGGTCTGGCAGCAGGGCAAGGCTCTCTCGGAACTCACCCATCTGGAGCCCGGCGTAAAGACCATGCTGGACGATCTTTCCTGGTGGGCAACGGCGCTCAAGACGGCCCGCGAGAAAGCTTGATTGCCTGTCACGCGACATTGATCCGAAGGTTCCGGTTTTGCCCGGAACCTTCCCGTTTTCAGGGTGTTGTCAGGCAATAGAGGAGTCGTTGCCATGAGCGCCCAGAATGTCCTGATTGCCTTGGGATCTGCGATTGCGGGTGGCCTTGTCGTCGCCCTTCTGATGCATCCTGCCGAACCGACCGTGACCGCGAAGTCGGACCGCCTTAGCGGCCCACCGGCAGAGACCGCCTTCATGCCCGAACGCTTCGGCGTCCCCGGTTCGACACAATGACGTAGACGCCTGAAGTTGGGATCTGACATGCGAAAAAGCCGGCGTCTCTTTCGAGGCGCCGGCTTTTTCATGTCTACCAATCAATGAACGCCCTTGCCGCCCTCTTCCTCTTCGAATGTCACCGCGACATCGCCATCGGCCGAGAGGCGAACCCTGTTGCCTTCGATATCGGCAACGAGTTCAAGCGGAATGAAGTGATGGTGGCCTTTATGGCTGCCCTCACCGCTGTCCTTCCTGGTCAGCTTGATACGGCTGCCTTCGACGCGGTCGACCGTTCCAACATGGACGCCATCCGCGCCGATGACTTCGGCGTGTTCCTTGATTCTTGCAGCATCGATCATGGGAAATCTCCTTTTCAGCGCTCCGACAACGCGTGAATGAAGATATCGATGCATGCCTCTTCAAAAACGCATGACCTTTCGAAAACACGCCGCTGCGGAAGGTCACTGGTGCAGGGTGTAAGTACCCATTTTGCAGAAGTCCTGCGTATCTTCCATGTCTTCGAGCTTGGAATCCTCCGAGAATTCGAAGCGCATGTCGTATTTGCAGGTACGGCGGCCATCGCGGATGGTGATCTTGATGCTCTGGCCGGGCTCCAGCACGTCGTCGCCGAAAACGTCTTCTTCCCAGTTGTCCACACCTTCCGGTGAAGTGTAAAAGCGCTCAAGTGTACCCTTTGTCTTGTTGATCAGCGTGAACACAAGATCGTCTGCAGCATGCGAAGCACCTGCGGACATCAGAATAGCTGCGAAAGCGCCGGCTAATGTTGAGAATTTCTTAACCACAATACTACCCCTCTACCCATTAATTGGGTTGGTTATTGCTACCACGCTACCGTTAAAGGCTGATGAAATGGCCGGTATTCTTCGATACACGTGTATTACCGATATTTAAGTTTTACCATTTCCGGTTTTATGTCATTGAGAGAGCATAAGAATTTCGCCCCGCGACCATGCTTCGGGCGGATTTGCGCCCCATGACGGCACAGCGAGAGATTTAGCCCTGGTTGTATCGCTACCCAGCAAAGGACAGGCCGTTGAACGTGCAGAACACCCCCGACCCGGCAGCAAAGACCAGCGGCACGCCCGATCTCGCCGCGATCCTGGCCACCTCGGGAAGCCAGCGAAAAAAAACGCGCTGGATCTGGCCGACGGTCTTTGTCGTTCTCGTTGCGGCGGCGGCGGGCGCCTATGGCTATTCGGGCAGTGGCGGCCCGCGGTATGATTACACGACGCAGCCGGCCAAGCGCGGCGGCCTCTCAGTCATCGTCACGGCGACAGGCTCGGTCCAGCCGACCGATCAGGTGGACATATCGAGCGAGCTGTCCGGCACCGTCCGCAAGGTTAATGTCAGCTATAACAGCGCGGTCAAACAGGGCGATGTGCTCGCCGAACTCGACACCAACAAGCAGGAGGCGGATGTCCAGAGCGCCCGCGCCCAGCTCGCCTCGGCAAAGGCCAACGTGCTGAAGGCCGAAGCGGAGGCGGCCTCGGCCAAAAATTCGTTCGACCGCCTGACCGGTCTCGTCAGCAACCGCATTTCCACCCAGCAGGAACTGGACGCGGCGAGATTCACCTATGATTCGGCGCTCGCCACCAAGGCCGTCAACGAGGCGTCGGTTCTTTCCGCCGAAGCCAATCTGCGGCTGTCGGAGCTCAATCTCGTGAAGCTCAAGATCGTCTCGCCGATCGACGGCATCGTACTGACCCGCGACGTGGATCCGGGCGCGACCGTCGCGTCTTCGCTCAACGCACCGGTGCTCTTCACCATTGCCGGAGATTTAAAGCGCATGGAGTTGCAGGTCGCCGTTGACGAGGCAGATGTCGGCCATGTGCAGGAGGGTCAGGCAGCAAAATTCTCTGTCGACGCCTATCCCGATCGCAACTTTCCGGCCACCATCCAGACCGTGCGCTTCGCCTCCGAAACCGTCTCCAATGTCGTCACCTACAAGGCGATCCTGACGGTCGACAACGCCGATCTGCTGCTGCGTCCCGGCATGACGGCAACGGCCGATATTACCGTGCAATCGGTCACCGACGCGCTCCTCGTGCCGAATGCCGCGCTGCGCTACTCGCCGCCGACGACGGCGCGCAGCCGCGGCAATTTCCTCACCCGGCTTTTTGCGCCGCCGCGCCCGCGCGGCAATCGCGGCAGCGATGATGCTTCGGGAGCGGGTCGGGCTGTATGGGTTCTGCGCGCAGGCGCGCCGACGCGGGTACAGGTCGAGACCGGCCCCACCGACGGCCAGTTCACGGTGCTGAAATCCGGTGAGATCAAGCAAGGCGACCTGCTGATCACGGACGCTGTCGCCCGGGCGAGCTGAGGAAGGGTTTTGATGACGCTCCCTCCCATCATCGCCTTCAGACAGGTTTCGAAATTCTACGGGCACGGCGAAGCGACGATCCGCGCGCTCGATCGTATCGACCTGTCGATCACGGCGGGCGAGTTCGTGTCGATCATGGGTCCGTCCGGTTCCGGCAAGTCCACCGCGATGAACATCATCGGCGGGCTCGACCTGCCCTCCTCCGGCGAATACCTGTTCCAGGGCATTCCGACCAGCGGCTTCGACCGCGCCCAGCTGACACTTTTACGCCGGCATATGCTCGGCTTCGTGTTCCAGGGGTTCAACCTGCTTGCCCGCACGTCCGCGGTCGAAAATGTCGAGCTGCCGCTCGTCTATCGCGGCATGGATCACCGGGAGCGGCGCAAACGTGCGATGGTTGCGCTGGAACAGGTGGGTCTCAAGGGCCGCGAAGGGCACACGACCCAGGAATTGTCCGGTGGCCAGCAGCAGCGCGTGGCGATCGCTCGCGCCATCGTCACCGATCCCGCCGTGCTACTGGCCGACGAACCGACCGGCAATCTCGACACCAGGACCAGCGCCGAGATCATGGAGCTGATCACCCGGCTCAATCGCGACAACGGCATTACCGTGATCATGGTCACCCACGAGGAGGACATCGCCGCCTATGGCAAGCGGCTCCTGCGCTTCGTCGACGGACGCCTCGCCTCCGATCAGGCGCAGGTGAAGGAGCATGATCATGTTCTTTGAGACGGCGAAACTGGCCTGGCGGGCGATCAGCCGCAACATGCTGCGTTCCTTCCTGACCGTTCTCGGCGTGGTGATCGGCGTTGCGGCGGTCATCGCCATGGTGACGGTCGGCAACGGCACAACGGCGAAGGTCCAGGCCGAGCTTTCTCGCCTCGGCACCAACACGCTGTTCGTCCGCCCGGGCCAATGGGGGCCGGGACGCGCCAGCAGCGAGGCCAAGCGCTTCAACGACAAGGATGTCCTGGCGATCCAGGGACAGGTAACCGGGCTTCGCGCCGTGGCGCCCGTGAACCGCGGCACGGCGACCGTGATTGCCGGCGGCGCCAACCATTCGTCCAGCGTGATCGGCACCAACAACGATTATCTGATCGCCCAGGATTGGGATCTGTCGCTCGGCCGGTCGTTCCTCGCCAACGAGGACCGCGGCAGCCAGGCCGCCTGCATCATCGGCGAGACGGTGCGCAAGGAACTCTTTGGCGCGGCCAACCCGGTCGGACAGAACATCCGCGTCAGCAATGTCGCCTGCCCGGTTGTCGGCGTGCTCGCCGTCAAAGGCCAGTCCGGCATGGGCGACGACCAGGACGACACGGTCATCATGCCGTTGAAACTCCACCAGCGGCGGATCGGCGGCACGACGACGATCAGCAGCATCATCCTGTCGGCGCAGGATGGCGTGGCAACCGAAAAAGTCCAGTCGGATGTGGAAAGCCTGCTGCGCGAACGGCGCAGGATTGCGATCGGCCGCGACGACGATTTCTCGGTCAACGACATGTCGCAGATCGCCGCGGCGATGACCGGCACGACGGTGCTGCTGACCGGCCTGCTTGGCGCGGTCGCCGCCGTGAGCCTGCTGGTCGGCGGCATCGGCATCATGAACATCATGCTGGTCTCAGTCACCGAACGCACCCGCGAAATCGGCATTCGCCTCGCGATCGGTGCCCTCGAGCGGCAGGTGCTGACCCAGTTCCTCGTCGAGGCGGTGATGTTGTCGATCTTCGGCGGTGTCAGCGGCATCGTTGCCGGCCTTGCGCTTGCCTATGGCGTCGTCAGCTTCCTCGGCGTGCCCTTCGTCGCGAGCCCGACGATCATCCTGCTCGCCTTCGCCTTCTCGGCGGCGATCGGCATGGTGTTCGGCTACTTTCCGGCCCGACGTGCGGCGCAGCTCAATCCGATCGAAGCGCTCCGCCACGAATGACCAAAGCACCTCTGGCCGTCAGGGTGCCTACGAGCAACCGTATACTGCAGACTGATATATCAACTCGGCTTGCCATTCCAAATGCGACATGTCACTTTCTGATATATCAGAGAGGATCACCATGGCATCCGAAGCGGAATCGCTGAGCAGACAGGCCTACCGTCGCCTTGAAACCCTGATCGTCACCATGAAGCTGCCGCCCGGCGCGCTGGTTACGGAAAAGCAGCTCATCGGTCTGGCGGGCCAGGGCCGAACGCCGGTCCGCGAAGCGATCCAGAAGCTCGAATGGCAGGGGCTGATGCGGGTTCGCCCGCGCGTCGGGCTGCAGGTCACCGAGATCATCGAGAGCGACCACGAAAGCATCATGCAGGTGCGGCGCCAGCTCGAACCGGTCGTCGCGGTGCTGGTCACTGAACATGCAAACGACCAGCAGCGCACCACCCTGCTCGATTGCGCCAAGGCCATGGGTGCTGCTGCGGCGACCGGCGACATTCCCGGCTTTCTGGATGCCGACAAGCGTTTCGACGACATCCTGGAGGATGCTTGCCCCAACCGGTTCCTGATGTCGGCGCTGGCGCCGCTCCAGACCCATTCGCGGCGGCGGTGGTTTTCGACGGCCTCTATCGAACGGCTGGATCAGGCGGTAACGCAGCATGTCGCCGTCATCCGCGCCATCCGAACGGGCGACGTCGACGCTGCGCGAAGAGCGATGGAGACGCTCCTCGCCTATCTCACAAATTCATAAAGGAAAGATCAGGCGTGGACTTCGGCTTCGCGCTGTTTTGCGAGCGCAGCGAGATCCGCAGGCTTCAACTCGACCGACTCGCCGCAACCGCAGGCGGACGTCTGGTTGGGATTGACGAAGGTGAAGCCTGAGCGCATCTGCGTGACTTCGAAATCCATCTGGGTCCCGAGAAGATAGAGCACGGCGGACGGTTCGATCCAGACGGCGGCGCCGTCATGCTCGATCCTGTCGTCCTTCGCATTCGGCTCGGTGACGAGATCGACTGTGTATTCCATGCCGGCACAGCCGCCTTTCTTGATCCCGACGCGCAGGCCCTTGGCCTCCGTTCCGGAATTGGCGACGAGCTGCTTGACGCGCGTCGCGGCGGCATCGGTCATGGTCATAATGGCGAAGCCCATGGGCTCATTCTCCTTCCGCACACGGATTCAAGGTCCGGTGTTTCACGATTCAAATGTAGTACCGACCGATTAATCGATCAATACCAGCCGACAGCCACCTGGGCTTCTTCGGACATGCGTTCCGGCGTCCACGGCGGATCGAAGGTCATCTCGACTTCGACGCCGGACACGCCTTCGACGGCGCCGACGGCGTTTTCGACCCAACCCGGCATTTCGCCGGCGACGGGGCAACCCGGTGCAGTCAGCGTCATCATGATCTTCACCATGCGGTCGTCCTCGATGTCGATCTTGTAGATCAGACCGAGTTCGAAGATGTCGGCGGGGATTTCCGGATCATAGACCGTCTTCAGCGCTCCGATCACGTCGTCGCTCAGTCGCGCCAACTCATCGGCCGGAATAGCGGATTGGATCAGTCCTTCTCGGGCGTCCCACTTCAATTCCGTTTCATCGGCGGCCATGGCAATAGTCCTCAAGCAAAGAAATTTCGTGCGTAGTCGAGCGCATCGGCCAGCGCATCCACTTCGGCACGGGTATTATACATGCCGAACGATGCCCTGCATGTGGAGGTGACGCCGAAGCGCTTCAAGAGCGGCATGGCGCAATGGGTGCCGGCGCGGACCGCCACGCCCTTGCGATCGATCACCATCGAGACGTCATGGGCATGGATGCCCGCGAGTTCGAAGGAAAAGATACCGCCCTTGCCGGGCGCATTGCCGATGATCCGCAGCGAGTTGATGGCCCGCAGGCGTTCCGCAGCGTAGGCGGCGAGATCCGCCTCGTGGCGGGCGATCGCGGCGCGGCCGATCTTGTCCATGTAGTCGAGCGCGTAACCGAGCCCGATCGCCTGGACGATCGGCGGCGTGCCCGCCTCGAAACGATGCGGCGGATCGTTGTAAGTGACGATGTCCTCCGTGACGTCGACGATCATCTCGCCGCCGCCCTGGAACGGCCGCATCTCCCTCAGCCGATCCGACTTGCCGTAAAGCACGCCGATGCCCGACGGGCCGTAAAGCTTGTGGCCGGTCATCACGTACCAGTCGCAATCGATGTCGCGGACATCGACCGGCATGTGCACGGCGCCCTGGCTGCCGTCGATCAGAACCGGAATGCCGCGCTCATGGGCAATGCGGCAGACTTCCTTGACCGGCACCACGGTGCCGAGCGCGTTCGACATATGGGTGATGGCGACCAGCTTGGTCTTTTCGGTGAGGGACTTTTCGAAATCCTCGATATGGAAGGCACCCTCGTCGTCGACCGGCACCCAGACGAGCTTGGCGCCCTGCCGCTCGCGGATGAAATGCCAGGGCACGATATTGGAATGGTGCTCCATGATCGTCACGACGATCTCGTCGTCGGCGCCGATATTCGGCATGCCCCAGCCGTAGGCGACCGTGTTGATCGCCTCGGTCGAGTTCTTGGTGAAGACGATCTCGTCCACCGAACCGGCATTCAGGAACCGGCGCACCTTTTCGCGCGACGCCTCATAGGCTTCAGTTGCGGCATTCGAGAGGAAATGCAGGCCGCGATGGACGTTCGCATATTCGCTGGAATAGGCGTGGCTGATCGCGTCGATCACCACCTGCGGCTTCTGGGCCGACGCGCCGTTGTCGAGATAGACCAGCGGCTTGCCGTGCACCATCGTCGACAGGATCGGAAAATCCCGGCGGATCGCTTCCACATCGTAGGTCGTCGAGGGTGCACTCTGGTCCATATCAGGCCCCTTCTCAGGCATGCTTTTCAAGCCAGGCCGAGATGACGCCTTCCAGCGCTTCGACCAGCTTTTCTTCCTCGAGTTCCTCGACGATCTCGGCAACGAAGGCATTGACCAGCATGGCCCGCGCCTTGTTTTCCGGAACGCCGCGCGCCATCAGGTAGAAGAGATGGCTGCTCTCGATATCGGCAACCGTCGCGCCATGGCCGCAGACCACGTCGTCGGCGAAGATTTCGAGCTCGGGCTTGGCCGAGAACCCGCCATCGTCGGTCAACAGAAGTGTGTTGCAGGACATCTTGGCGTCGGTCTTCTGGGCATCCGGAGCAACCCGGATCATGCCCTGGAAAACACCGTTGGCGCGGTCGAACACGACATTGCGGATGATCTCCGTCGAGTTGGTGTTCGGCACGTTGTGGCCGAGAACCAGCGTGACGTCAGTGTGGCTTTCGGCGCCGAGCAGGTTGACGCCGCGCAGCGTCAGTTCGGCACCTTCGCCCGCCACGTCGATCCGCAGTTCCTGGCGCACCAGCTTGCCGCCGGCATTGATGACGAAAAGGCGCAGCTTCGCATCGGTGCCGAGCTTTACGCGGATCTGGCCGAGATGGGTGTCTTCTGCAGCCTGCTGCTGCAGGATGATCCAGGTGATGTCAGCGCCGTCCTCCAACGCGATGTCACTGATCGAGGACACAAGCGCTGAACCTTCAACCACCGACCGGTGACGCTCGATGATTGTCGCTTTGGAAGCGGCGCCGAAGGAGACCGGGAAGCGCGTATGAACCTGGCCGGCGCCGTGCAGCGCCTGCAGTTCGATCGGCGCGTCCAATTCCGTATTGGCTGGAACGGTGATCGCAAAACCATCGCGCACGAAGCTGCCGTTGATGCGGCCGATCGCGTCGTCTTTGTCGAGCGCTGTCAGGCCGGCTGCGGCCGAACCGTCTGCGAGACTGTCCTTGAAAAGCGCGATCTCTACGCCGTCCACGGCGGCCTTCGCATCGGCAGTACCCTGCAGGATCGAAAGGACCTTCGATCCCTCGACCAGCGGCGCAATCGGATCGATGGCCGAGACTGGCGTCGCGTCCGGGAGGACGCGCAGCAGGTTCTTGAGGTCGGTATAGTGCCAAGCCTCGATGCGGCGGGTCGGCAGGCCGGACTTCTTGAGATCGTCCAGCAGCCGGTCACGCGTGCCGATCACGGCGCCATTGCCCGGCAGTTCGCCGATCTGCGCGCCGAAGGCTTCGACCAACGCGGTTTCGGCAGCCGTGAGACGGCTTGTCGTCTGCATGTTCATGACAACATCCTTCCCTTCTGGCCGCTTAAGCCGCTTCTCCGATGATATCGGCATAGCCGTTCTCTTCCAACTCAAGCGCAAGCGCCTTGTCGCCGGAGCGGATGATCTGGCCCTTGTAGAGAACGTGGACCGTGTCCGGCACGATGTAGTCGAGCAGGCGCTGGTAATGGGTGATGACGATCGTGGCACGGTCCGGCGACTTCAGCGCGTTGACGCCATCGGCAACGATCTTCAGCGCGTCGATGTCGAGGCCGCTGTCGGTTTCATCGAGGATGCAAAGTTTTGGCTCGAGCAGCGCCATCTGCAGGATTTCGGCGCGCTTCTTTTCGCCGCCGGAAAAACCGACGTTGAGCGGACGGCGCAGCATGGCCTGGTCGATCTTCAGCTTCTCGGCGGCTTCCTTGACGCGGCGGATGAAGTCCGGTGTCGTCAGTTCCGCTTCGCCGCGCGCCTTGCGCTGCTCGTTCATCGCAACCTTCAGGAACTGCATGGTAGCGACGCCCGGAATTTCGAGCGGGTACTGGAAGGCGAGGAAGATGCCCTTGGAGGCACGTTCGGCCGGGTCGAGTTCCAGGATGCTCTCGCCGTTATAGAGGATGTCGCCCTCGGTGACTTCGTAATCCTGGCGGCCTGCGAGGATATAGGACAGCGTCGACTTGCCGGAACCGTTCGGGCCCATGACGGCAGCAACTTCGCCAGCCTTCACGGTGAGGTTCAGGCCGCGAATGATCTCGGTGCCGTCTTCGGCGATACGGGCGTGCAGGTTCTTGATCTCAAGCATGTTTCTTATCCTTCCGGATTTATTCGGTGACGCGTCAGTGCGCGATATTCGGACAGCGGGCCATCAGCCCACGGAGCCTTCAAGCGAGATGCCGATCAGCTTCTGGGCCTCGACGGCGAATTCCATCGGCAACTGCTGGATGACGTCCTTGACGAAGCCGTTGACGATCAAGGCGATGGCTTCCTCTTCGGGAATGCCGCGCTGCATGACGTAGAACTTCTGGTCCTCGGAAATCTTCGAGGTCGTCGCTTCGTGCTCGATCTGTGCCGATGCGTTCTTCACGTCGATATAGGGCACGGTGTGGGCACCGCACTGGTCGCCGATCAGAAGCGAGTCACAGTTGGTGAAGTTGCGCGCATTTGAAGCCCGGCGATTGATCGAGACCTGACCGCGATAGGTGTTGTTCGAATTGCCAGCGGAAATGCCCTTGGAGATGATGCGGCTCGACGTGTTCTTGCCGAGATGGATCATTTTGGTGCCACTGTCGATCTGCTGATAACCGTTGGAAACGGCGATCGAATAAAATTCGCCGCGTGAGTCGTCGCCGCGAAGAATGCAGCTGGGATATTTCCAGGTGATCGCCGAACCGGTCTCGACCTGCGTCCAGGAGATCTTCGAGCGGGCACCGCGGCAATCGCCACGCTTGGTGACGAAGTTGTAGATGCCGCCCTTGCCTTGCGCATCGCCCGGGTACCAGTTCTGCACCGTTGAATACTTGATCTCCGCGTCGTCGAGAGCGATGAGCTCGACCACGGCGGCGTGGAGCTGGTTTTCGTCGCGCTGCGGCGCCGTGCAGCCTTCAAGGTAGGAGACGTAGGCACCCTCCTCGGCGATGATCAGCGTGCGTTCGAACTGGCCGGTGTTCTTTTCGTTGATGCGGAAATAGGTGGACAGCTCCATCGGGCACCGCACGCCCTTCGGCACGAAGACGAAGGAACCGTCGGTGAACACGGCGGCGTTCAGGGTCGCATAGAAATTGTCGGAGGTCGGAACGACCGAGCCCAGATATTTCTTGATCAGCTCAGGATGTTCGCGGATCGCCTCGGAGATCGACATGAAGATCACGCCGGCCTTCTGCAGTTCCTTCTTGAAGGTCGTCACGACCGAGACGGAGTCGAAGACGGCGTCGACAGCGACCCGGGGCGTCTCGACGCCAGCCAGAATTTCCTGTTCGCGCAGCGGAATGCCGAGCTTCTCGTAGACCCTCAACAGCTCCGGATCGACTTCTTCGAGCGATTTCGGACCGGCGGTGCTTTTCGGCGCGGCGTAATAATAGAGGTCGTTGAAGTCGATCTTCGGATATTCGACACGCGCCCAGGTGGGCTCCTCCATGGTTAGCCAGCGACGATAGGCGTCGAGGCGCCATTCAAGCATCCATTCCGGCTCCTGCTTCTTGGCGGAGATGAAACGGATGATATCTTCCGAAAGACCCTTTGGCGCCTTGTCCACTTCGATGACGGTTTCAAAACCGTATTTGTACTGGTCCACATCGATTAGGCGAACCTGATCGATTGTTTCCTGCACGGCAGCCATGTTCATACTCCAAATCTTGCCGGTTCAAATTCCGGCAATTCTTGTCATCAATCCGGGGGGACAATTGCCTCCCTTATGTAGGCGCCAGAAGGCGGTTTTCACACCTTTTGGCAAGCGGAAATTTGCGCATCCGCATTTTTGGAAGCGGTCACGCCGCCTCGCCCGCCGATTTTCGCCGGCCGGCAATCTTGGTGAAGGCGGCCAGCGCCCGCGCGATATCATCTTCCGTCGTGTCGACGCCGAGCGAAATCCGCAAAGCACCGAGCTTCGGATCATGCCCCATCGCCGTCAAAACATGGCTTTCGCCGACCTTTCCCGCCGAGCAGGCGGAGCCGGCGGACAGCGCGATACCTTCGAGATCGAAAGCGATCTGCCCGGTTTCCGATTTCAGCCCCGGCAAAGTGAAAAAGCAGGTATTCGCCACACGCAGAACTCCCTCGCCATGGATGATCGCATCCGGCGCAGCATGGCGCATTCCCGCTTCCAGCCGGTTGCGCAACTCTTCGATCTTGGCATTGCGATCATGAAGGTTTTCACGCACGGCCTGGGCCGCCGCACCGAACCCGACGATGGCATGGAAATTTTCGGTGCCGGAGCGATGGCCCTTTTCCTGGCCGCCGCCACGGATGAGCGGTTTCGGCATCAGCACTTCGCCGCGCGAAACGAGTGCGCCGACGCCCTTCGGACCGCCGATCTTGTGCGACGACAGGATCAGGAAATCCGCATCCAGTGCATTGATGTCCACCGGAATACGGCCGACCGCCTGCACGGCATCCACCACCGTCAAGCCGCCATGGGCATGGGCGATCGCCGCAACGTCTGCCACGGGCTGAACAATGCCGGTCTCGTTATTGACCAGCATGACAGCGACCATCGGCATGCCGACGCTCCGGTCGCGTTCAGCCAGCAGCGCCTCAAGTGCGGAAAGATCGACGATACCCGCCGGCGTCACCGGCACTTCGGTCACCCGGGCCGGATCGAAACGACCGCCTTCGCGGATCGCCGGATGCTCGATCGCCGAAACATAGACACGGCTCATCGCCAAAGGCGCCCGGCCCATGCGGAAATCCGGGGTCAGGACGTGATTGGCCGCTTCCGTAGCGCCGCTGACGAAGGTCACATGCGGGGGCTCGGCACCGACCAGCGCCGCCACCTGCCGGCGCGCCTTGTCGATAGCGGCGCGTGCCGCCCTGCCCTCGCCATGAACCGACGAGGCATTTCCCGGCAATTGCAACGCATCCAGCATGGCGGCGCGGGCCGGCGCGCTCAAGGGCGCGGTCGCGTTCCAGTCCAGATATGTGCGGTTCAGCGCCATTGCCTGATCGGCTTCCGTTTCTAGATAGATGTTGAATTACATATGGGCGGACGGGGAACCCGCATTTTCCTTGAAATTTCCGTCGGCCTTGCCGTAAGAGACATCGCATCGGGCGCGCATCCAGCATGCAGCCCAAAGTTTCGAATGGTTCTAAACTGAGTTTAGAAAAGCTGAGCGTCTTCGTCAAGTCAAACTCGACGTGATACTCGTTTGGAGCCTGAACATATTGACCGGAGTACCGATGCCCGAAGTCATTTTCAACGGCCCAGCCGGCCGCCTTGAAGGTCGTTACCAGCCATCCAAGGAAAAGAGCGCCCCGATCGCCATCGTCCTGCACCCGCACCCGCAGTTTGGCGGCACGATGAACAACCAGATCGTCTACCAGCTCTTCTACATGTTCCAGAAGCGCGGTTTTACGACGCTCCGGTTCAATTTCCGCAGCATCGGTCGCAGCCAGGGCGAATTCGACCACGGCGCCGGAGAGCTTTCGGATGCTGCCTCGGCGCTCGACTGGGTGCAGAGCCTGCATCCCGATTCGAAGAGCTGTTGGGTCGCCGGTTATTCGTTCGGCGCCTGGATCGGCATGCAGCTCCTGATGCGCCGTCCTGAGATCGAGGGTTTCATGTCGATCGCGCCGCAGCCGAACATCTACGACTTCTCGTTCCTTGCGCCCTGCCCGTCGTCCGGCCTGATCATCAACGGCGACAGCGACAAGGTGGCGCCCGAAAAGGACGTCAACGGGCTCGTGGAAAAGCTGAAGACGCAGAAGGGCATTCTGATCACCCATCGGATAGTCGAGGGTGCCAATCACTTCTTCAACGGCCAGGTGGACACGCTGATGGGCGAATGCGAGGATTATCTCGACCGACGCCTCAACGGCGAATTGGTGCCTGAACCGGCAGCCAAGCGCATTCGCTGATCGCTTTTAAAAACTGTTGGCTAAAACGGCTGCTTCGGCGGCCGTTTTCATTTGACGGCTTTGATGGATTTCGGCTGCGGAGAGCCGATATGCCGCGCCTGCCTGACGCGGTTGCGGCCGGAGCGCTTGGCCTCGTAGAGAGCAGCATCGGCGTCTCGCATGGCTCCCGCAAGATCGCCTCCCGGCGCAAGTTCCGCCACGCCGAAACTTGCAGTCACGGCAAAGGAGGACGGGAGCGCGCTGACTGTGATTCCCATCGTTCCGCCCCGGAGCGCCTGCGCAAACAGCGTCGCCATGTCGAGCGTCGTACTGGGGAGGAAGATCGCGAACTCCTCGCCGCCGATGCGGCCGACCACGGCATTCTTGGCGGCACTCGTCTGCAACAGATCGCTGAAGGCCTGGATCACCAGATCACCACCGTGATGGCCGTAGGTGTCGTTGATGCGCTTGAAATGGTCGAGATCGCAGATGATCACAACGTGCCCGGCCTTCGGCGCCAGCGCCATCGCCGCCTTGACGCCATTCTCGAAGCCGCGGCGATTGGCGAGACCGGAAAGCGCATCCTTCTCCGAATTGCTGCGCTCGTCCGCCATGATCTCCAGGACCAGAACCGACAGCAGCGTCAATCCGACCGCGACCATCAGCACGGCAGTCGAGCTTTGTGAGATCAGCGCGTAATTGGTGCCGATATAATCCTTGGCGGTCGTGCCCGCCCCCGCAATCACGGCAAGGCTCGCCTTTGCGAAGAAATGCAGGCCGGTCGCCAGCAGCAGATAACCAAGCGCCCGGTCGACCGCCAGCCGGCGGGTCGATGAAAAGATGGCCGCCGCGCTCGAAAGGAGCGCCAATGCAAACGGTGTCTGGTAGGAAAAGGCATGTGCAGCCGTTCCGCGCGGCAGGTCGTAGATCAGCAGGTCGAGGCAGATGCCCGTCATCAGAAAACAGCCCGCCCAGACGGGCGCGACCTTCCGGCCGTAGAGAGTGCCGATACCGACCCTGAGCAAGGTCATGCCACCGAGCACCGATGCGAAGGCGCAGATTGCCCAGAATTTCGTGAGATACGCATAGGCGACCAGCAATTCACAGACTGACGAGAGCGAGGCGACGGTAAAAGCGGCGGCAAACCAGAGCGCAGCCGTCCGCGAGCGGCTGCGCGTGGAAACCACAACAAAAACCGCACCGAAACACATGGCGATGATAAAATTCACCGCGAGGAAAAAGGCAGCCCCGTTCATCAGCCCATCAATGCAGGAGACCTGCACACCACCCGGTTATCGCGTCCCGGGCAGGATGTTAAAAGCCCATGGAACAAGAAACCGTTAATGCATAACCTGTCCTTCTTGCACCTGCTATTGCGTCCTGCGGAAATTGCAAGGTTCCTCGTTGGCAGCCGCCCATTCGTCGCGCTGATCACACCCAACATCACTTTTGAAGTGATTACCGGCAAAAACAGTGCTAGAGGCGCGGCCACATATCCCAAAACCCACCCTGCCAGAGTTAGATCATGTCCAGGTTCAAGTCCGATTTCCTCCGTACGCTCGACGAGCGCGGTTTCATCCACCAGGTTTCCGACGAGACCGGGCTCGACGAACTGTTTTCGAGGGAAATCGTCACCGGCTATATCGGCTTCGACCCAACGGCGCCGAGCCTGCACGCCGGCAGCTTGATCCAGATCATGATGCTGCATTGGATGCAGCAGACCGGCCACCGGCCGATCTCGCTGATGGGCGGCGGCACCGGCATGGTCGGCGATCCCTCGTTCAAGGACGAAGCGCGCCAACTGATGACCGTCGACACGATCGAAGGCAACATCGCCTCGATAAAGCGCGTCTTCGCGAACTACCTCGCTTATGGCGAAGGTCCGAAGGACGCACTGATGATCAACAATGCCGACTGGCTGCGCAGCCTCAACTATCTCGAATTCCTGCGCGACGTCGGCCGGCACTTCTCGGTCAACCGGATGCTGTCGTTCGAGAGCGTCAAGACGCGCCTCGATCGTGAGCAGTCGCTGTCCTTCCTGGAATTCAACTACATGATCCTCCAGGCCTATGACTTCGTGGAACTCGCCAAGCGGACGGGCTGCCGGCTGCAGATGGGCGGCTCGGATCAGTGGGGGAATATCGTCAACGGTATCGACCTTGGTCACCGCATGGGGACGCAACAGCTTTTTGCGCTGACTTCGCCGCTCCTGACCACGTCCTCCGGCGCCAAGATGGGCAAATCGGCGACGGGCGCCATCTGGCTCAACCCGGACATGCTGTCGGCCTATGATTTCTGGCAATACTGGCGCAATACCGAGGATGCCGACGTTCCGCGCTTCCTGAAGCTTTACACGACGCTGCCGATGGACGAGATCGCGCGGCTTTCAGCGCTCGGCGGCTCGGAGATCAACGAGGTCAAGAAGATCCTCGCAACCGAGATCACGGCCATCCTGCACGGTCGCCCAGCGGCGGAAGAAGCAGCGGAGACCGCCCGCAAGACGTTCGAGGAAGGCGGGCTTTCCGAAAACCTGCCGTCGGTCGAGGTTCCCACTGCCGATCTCGAAGCCGGGATCGGCCTCCTGTCGCTGATCGTGCGCGCCGGCCTTGCCGGTTCGAACGGCGAAGCGCGCCGTCACGTCCAGGGCGGCGCCGTGCGCATCAACGATCAGGCCGTCAGCGACGAACGCATGACCATCGGCACCGGCGAGATCACCGGCGACGGTGTCATCAAGCTCTCGCTCGGCAAGAAGAAGCACATCCTGGTGCGCCCGGCCTGAGCCGAGCGTCTCGATAGCGAGTTGAAACGGGCCGCCACGAGCGGCCCTTTTTATTGGAACTCGAAAATCTGCCGGAAGATACCGGGCGCGATCAGCGACAGCGGATTGACGGTGAGCCTCGGTTTCTCGAACGGGCCTTCGAGCTTGAAGGTGATGCCGAGCAGGCCGCGATCGCGGCCGTTGCCGAGGATGGCGCCGATCAGCGGCAACTCGCCGAACAAGCGGTTCAGGCCGTAAGCCGGCATGAATGTTCCGGTCATCTCCATATTGCCTTTCGCATCGCGCACCAGGCCCTGGAAGGTCGCACCGATCTGCTCGCCACGCACGACGCCGTTTTCTATGGCAAACGAGCCATTCCGATAAAGCAGGCTTGCGAAACCGCGCTGGAATTTGGCCGAATTGACATCGATGTTCTTTTTCGTTGCCGTGTTCAGGCTGCGGCCCTCCTGGTCCGGCGTCGCAACGAGAGACTGGAGTTTGGCCTCGTTGACCAGCGCGAAATTGCGCAGATCGATGGCACCGGTCCAGGCATCGCCCTGCGCCTTCAGGCGCAGGTTCAAAAGCCCGCCGCGCATGTTGTCGTAGAGGTTCATGAAGCGGATGATCGCGCCGGCGTCGCCACTGGTGATGGAAATCGTGTCGCCCGCATTCATCTCACTGACGACCGCCTGACCGCTTTCCGTCGAGCCGGAAAAATCCGCCGCTGAAATATTGCCGCTACGGCTCGAAAACAGGAATGACACATTCGAGAGCGTCTGGTCATTGAACCCGATCATGCGGTCGAGCTTGCCCCGCACGGTGGCGTTGCTCGTATCGTCGCCACCGCGCTTGGTGCCGCTGCCGCTCTTTCCGCCTGCCCGGACTTTGGTGACGACGGGCCGCATATCGACGACGGAGCCGCTGATCGAGACGTCGAAATTACCCTTGGTGCGTTTGACGCTCACCGCATAATTGTCGGACGGCGAGAGCTGCATATGCGAGAAGTCCGCCGACGTCAGGCTCCCGCCATTGAGCGCGAAGGTGCCGCGCGCCCCAAACCCGTCGCCGGAGAGTTCGAAATTGCGGATATCGGAACGTTCTCCGGTGTCAGACAACTCGAATTGCGCCTTGGCCGGAATGCCGCCGCCCTTGGTCCAGCCGAGCCACGGGATGGAAAGCGTTGCTCGGCTGAGATCGAGCGAGACGGATTGGCGGGTTTCGTCGATCCGTGTCAACTGAGCCGTCACCGTCCCGTCGATCACGTCGGAGAGACCCGGCGCGAGTTTTTCCCGCTGATCGTTGTTGAGGACGGTCTTGACGATCCGCTCGCGCTTGACCGAGGACGCCGGCCCGACTGGTTCGACCAGCGTGATATCGGCCGGCACATCATCGATCGTCCCCTTGGCTACAAGCCGTGCCGCCAGGTTGTCGATGTCGAGCGTGCCATCCAGGCCGCCGATCTTGCGGCCGGAAAACTGCGGGCCGAGATCAATGTCGTCCAGATCGATATGGGCGCTCCAGGTAGGTTTCGGCGGATTGTGCGCCAGGATCAGCCCCATATGGGCCTTGAGGTCGACGCGAGCGTGACCGGAAAAATCCTCCGGCTTGAACTCGGTCCCCTTCAGCGCATTGATCGGCCGGAAATTCGCAAGCTCCGTCATCGCATCGGCGGGTCCCGCAATCTTGAGCGAAAGGTCCGCCATCAGCGGTTTTACATAGGTCGAGGGGATCGAGAACCGGCCACCTTCAACGGCGACGAACCGACCGGACGGAAAGAAGGAAGATGCGCGTGCGATATCGACCTGCATCACCTCGCCCCTCAAATCGAAACGGCCATCGATATCGCGCAGCGGAGGCACGTCGCCCGGCAGGTTGATCCGGGTATTGGCGAGATCAAAACCGATCTGCAGCTCGTTCTTGTCGAGCTCCATCGGAATGCCCGGCCCCTTCATCCGGCCCGCCGGAATGAAGACGGCGATCGAGCCATTGGTGATGGTGCCGCCGAACATGTTGTCCATCACCCAATCGCGCGGCTTGCGGGCCATCCAGAACGGCCAGAGCTGCTTGACCCCGGTCACTTCCATATGCGGCAGCTGCGCCCCGAAACTGATCTCGGGAGACTGGTTGCCGAACCGCACTTTGAGAGACCCGGCCATGCGGCCGAGAGGGCTGGAAACCGCCATCTCATCGAACTGAAGCGCGCGATCTGCCGACAGGTATCGCCCATTCGCCTTGAGATCGAAGCGGGCGGGCTGCTCGCTTGCCGAAGCGCCGACGGCTGTTGCGCCGCTGATCAGAACATCGAGGCCGAACCCCGGACGCTTGTCGTCCGGATTGAGCCGGCTGAGATCGATCACCGCGCCGGTGAACGGCAGGATTGTCGGCCCGAAACGGACCTCGGATTTCAGCAGCTCGATCGAGTTCTTCGAGAAATCATAGGCCACGTTGATATTGGCGCCGCTCAAAGTCTGCTGGATGCCATCGAAATAAAAATGGCCGGGAGACTGGCGAAGCGTCGCGGTGATAGCCGGCTTTGCAGTCTCACGTGAGCGAACCGCCGAAAGATCGAGATCTAGGGAGCCTTCGATCCCCTCGCGCGGCTGACCATCCTCGGTTCGTTGCAACATGAAAGATGTCACCTCGAGGCCCGTCAGCTTGGCAGAAAGTGACGACGTAACCCCTTCGATGGTCTTCGACGCTGCGATGAGGACGGCTTTGCGGCCGTTGAGGCTGATCGCGCCGTTGATCACCACCTCGCCTTCGGCGCTGCGCGTCAGTTCGAGATCGTCGACGACCAGCATGATCGGCTTGCGTCCGGGCGCTGCCGGCAAGAGGATCTCTATTCCGGCGATGCTGACGGAGCCGGTCCCGGTTCGCTCGATGAGCGCCTTGGCTTCGTCGAGGCGCTGGAAAATCTCCTCCAGCAGAGCCGGCATGGCATCGACGCGGACTTCCGAGATCGGCAACGGATCGCCGGAGGGCAATTGCGCCGTGTCGAGACGGATATGTTCCGCCTCCATGTGCTTGATGGACACGCGACCGCCGAGAAGCGCCAGCGGATCGACGGCCATGCGCATGGCGCCGGCACGGCTCAGATGTTCGCCGGTCGCCTGTTCGACGATATCGACGTCACGCGCTTCCAGCGCCAGACGTAACCTCGAATCGAAACGGATGGCGGTCGAGCCGACAGTGGCCACGTAACGCGGACCGATTGCATTGTTGATGGCGCTCTGGGCACGCGACGAAAGCGTGCTGTCGACCATGCCACCCTCGATTGCGAAAACGGCGCTTCCGATTGCAACAAAAACCAGAAGGAGGAAAAACAGCAGTGTCTTGCCGAATCGCCTGCCTCGCCGGCTTGGTGGCGGGCAGTGCACGATAATCGGATCCTCGATCTGTGCGGAGGGTAATTCATGCAGCGGAATGATTTCTTTCCGGCTGAAACTGACCCTTTCTCCGCGAATTTCCGACATCAGGTTGAGGACTCGTCTTTCTGCATTCGTCTTCGGGCCGGGCGCGACCGCTCTGGACGTCGCTCGGGCGAGTATATACCGATTGTGGCGAATATCATCCACGATACCGGCGAAAGAAAGGAAATCCATGGCCGATTTGACCATTGGCGACATCGCACCGGAGTTCGAACTTCCGCGCGACGGCGGCGGCTCCGTTTCCCTCAAGACGTTTACGGGAAAACCGGTCGTCCTCTATTTCTATCCCAAAGACGACACGGAGGCCTGCACCAAGGAGGCTATCTCGTTTACGGGCCTCTTGCCGGAATTCGAAAAGGTGAGCGCGTCGGTCATCGGCGTGTCGCCCGACAGCGTCAAGAAGCATGACAAGTTCGCCAAGAAGCATGGCCTTTCGGTCATCCTGGCGGCTGACGAAGACACTGCCCTTGCCAATCTCTACGGCGTCTGGAAGGAGAAGAGCATGTATGGCCGGACCTATATGGGCGTGGAACGCACGACCTTCCTGATCGGCGCGGACGGGCGCATCGCCCGGATCTGGTCGAAGGTGAAGGTAAAAGGCCATGCCGAGGAGGTGCTTGAAAGCCTCAAGGCGCTATAGGCAGGAGACAGATCGATGTCGGGTGAGTTCTCGATCACGTCGCTTAGGGGCGGCGCAACGGCGGCAATCCTGTCGGCCGACCTCGATATCAAGACGCGGCTGGCGCAGCAGACCGCCACCCGGTGGTTCGAGCGGCGGCTGTCGCTCCGCTCTCCACTCGATCCGCCCCTCCCCGAGCGTCCCGGCCGGCCGGCAAAGCCCGAACTGGTGCCGCCGAAGGCGGTCGGCAAGCGCTCATTGCATACCGTCAACGGCCGCCTCGCAACGCTGCACGCGATCGCCCATATCGAGCTCAATGCTGTCGATCTGGCACTCGACATCGTCGCCCGGTTTGCGACCGAGCCGGTGCCGAATTCCTTCTTCGACGGCTGGATGCAGGTGGCTTTCGAAGAGGCGAAACACTTTCGCATGGTGCGGGGCCGGCTGAACGAGATGGGTGCCGACTATGGCGACATGCCAGCCCATGACGGGCTGTGGCAGGCGGCCCATTCCACGCGCAACGACCTCACTGCCCGCCTTGCCGTCGTGCCGCTCATTCTTGAGGCGCGCGGTCTCGACGTGACCCCATCCCTGCAGGCGAAGATGCGCGAGACCGGCGATCTCGAAAGCGCGGCCATCCTCGACGTCATCTACAACGATGAGAAGGGCCACGTGGCGATCGGCGCAAAATGGTTCCGCTTTCTCTGCGCCCGCGAGCGCAAGGATCCGGCAGCGACGTTCCAGCAGCTGGTGCGCGCCAATTTCCGCGGATCGCTGAAAGCGCCGTTCAACGATATCGCCCGGGCCGAGGCGGGCCTGACGCCGTCATTCTACAGGTCGCTGACCTCCACCAGCTACGCCTGAACGCCCCGATTAAAGCGTTCGTTAACCATATCCATGTGTAATCCCGACAATGAGAACAGCGGCCGGACGAGTCGCATCTCCGGGAGATCCGCGTGGCGAAGGGAACCGAAAGCCGGGTGTTTGGGAAACGGGCGCCTCAGCACGTTCTCATTTTCGCCAGCGGTGAGAAGATCCGCCACATGACCATCCGGCCCTGGATGGCCGCATTGACCTTCTGTTTTCTCGGCATTTTCGCAATCGGCTATCTTGGCGCCACCTCCTATCTGGTGATCCGTGACGACCTGATCGGCGCGACCATGGCGCGCCAGGCCCGCATGCAATACGATTACGAAGACCGGATCGCGGCGCTGCGCGCCCAGCTCGACCGGATCACCTCGCGCCAGCTCCTCGACCAGCAGGTGGTCGAGCAGAAGGTCGAGAAGCTGCTGGAACAGCAGAACGCCCTCTTTTCGCGCCACGGCAAGCTGGGTTCTCTTCTGAACCGCGCCGAGGAATCCGGCCTCACGACACCGGAGCCACCGACGCCGGCCATGCTCCAGCCGCCGGCCCAGGAACGCCAGGCTTCGCTTTCCGGTGGTAGCGGCGGCGTCCAGGCGATCGAGAAGCTGCTCTCCGGCAAGACTTCCGCCACCCCGCTCCAGACGCCAACTGCGCTCGGTTATGCGCCTTTGCGTGAAAACATTGCCGACCGCGCCGACCGGGTTTTCTCCAAGGTGACGCTGTCGCTGAAGAACATCGAGAAGGAGCAGCTTGCCAAGATCGCCGATCTGACGACCGGCGCTTCGGAAACAGCAGACGCGATCGCCGCGATCCTGAAGCGGACCGGCGTCGAAGTGGCATCCGCAGACAACGGTGCTGAAGATGCCACGGACGGCGTTGGCGGCCCCTATGTCGCACCGCAGACCAATATCGGCGCCTTCGATGCCTCGCTCGACGAGCTCGATGCGGCGCTCAGCCGGCTGGAAAGCGTGCGCGAGACGGCGCGCGACCTGCCCTTCGGCAATCCCGCCCCCGGCCGCCCGGTCACCAGCCGCTACGGCAACCGCATCGATCCTTTCCTCGGCCGGATGGCGTTGCATGCAGGCATCGACTTCCAGGCCTCCACCGGCGACGACGTAAAAAGCACCGGCTCCGGCAAGGTAATCTCGGCGGGTGCTGCCAGCGGTTACGGCAACATGGTCGAGATCGACCATGGCCAGGGAATCACCACCCGCTACGGCCATATGTCGAAAATCTTGGTGAAGGAAGGCGACGAGATCGCCGCCGGAGAGGTGATCGGCAGGGCAGGCTCGACCGGCCGTTCCACCGGTCCGCATGTCCATTACGAGGTCCGCCGAGACGGCAATCCGATCGACCCAGTGCACTTCCTCAATGCCGGCATGAAGCTCACCACCTACCTCAATTGAGGGACGCGCCTAGGCAGAAGGCAATTGTTTGCCTATATAAACGGTAGCCGGCTTGCTCAGCGAGCGTTTTCATTCACCAATCCTATCGCCAATCGCCCTGCATTCCTTGACTTTTGGACATTTTGGTCCTATGTCGCGGCCAGTTGCCGGCCAGCATGCGCCGACTCCCATAAGTGTTCGTATAGAACCGGAACGGAAACAGAATTCCCTTTGACCACATTTGCTGATCTTGGCCTGAGCCAGAAAGTCCTCTCCGCTGTCACAGACGCGGGTTACACGATCCCCACGCCGATCCAGGAAGGGGCAATCCCGCACGCGCTGCAGCGCCGCGATATCTGCGGCATCGCACAGACCGGCACGGGCAAGACGGCCTCCTTCGTTCTCCCGATGCTGACGCTTCTGGAAAAGGGCCGCGCTCGCGCTCGCATGCCACGGACACTGATCCTCGAGCCGACCCGCGAACTCGCCGCCCAGGTCGCCGAAAATTTTGAAAAATACGGCAAGAACCACAAGCTCAACGTCGCGCTGCTGATCGGCGGCGTGTCCTTCGACGACCAGGACCGCAAGCTGGAACGCGGCGCCGACGTGCTGATCTGCACCCCCGGCCGTCTGCTCGACCACTGCGAGCGCGGCAAGCTTTTGATGACCGGCGTCGAGATCCTTGTCATCGACGAGGCCGACCGCATGCTCGACATGGGCTTCATCCCGGATATCGAGCGGATCGCCAAGATGATCCCCTTCACCCGGCAGACGCTGTTCTTCTCGGCCACCATGCCGCCGGAAATCCAGAAGCTCGCCGACCGCTTCCTGCAGAACCCGGAACGGATCGAGGTGGCCAAGCCTTCCACGACCGCCAAGACCGTGACGCAGCGCCTCGTCGCTTCGCACAACAAGGATTACGAGAAGCGCGCCGTGCTGCGCGAGCTCATCAAGGCGCAGGACGATCTCAAGAACGCGATCATCTTCTGCAATCGCAAGGTCGATGTGGCGGACCTTTTCCGTTCGCTCGAGCGGCATGGCTTCTCGGTCGGCGCTCTGCATGGCGACATGGACCAGCGTTCCCGCACGACGATGCTGCAGAATTTCCGCGACGGCAATATCCAGCTTCTGGTCGCTTCCGACGTTGCCGCACGTGGCCTCGACTTGCCGGACGTCGGCCATGTCTTCAACTTCGACGTACCGATCCATGCGGAGGACTATGTCCACCGCATCGGCCGGACAGGACGAGCCGGCCGTTCGGGCCGCGCCTTCACCCTCGTCACTCGCTCCGACACCAAATATCTCGCCGCCATCGAGAACCTCATCAATGAGAAGATCGAATGGCTGAACGGCGACATTTCGGCACTTCCTGCGCCGATGGAAAGCCATGAGAGCGAACACGGTGGCCGCAAGGGCCGGGATCGTGATAAGGAGCGCGGCCGCGGCAGACGAAGCGATTCGGGACGTGCTGATTCTGGGCGCGGGGATTCGAGTCACAAGGCTGACACGAAGATTCAAGATAATCAGATAGAAGCAGTCGAAGAGGCATTTGTGGAAGCTAGGGTGGAAAACGTGAAACCGGAGCGCAAGGCAGACAGGAAGCCGCAGAACAATGGTGGCAACCGCAACTCACGGCCGACACCTGCACCGGCACCCGCAAATGACGACAATCGCGAGCGTCGCCAGCGCTACCATCGCGATCATGACGATGGCCCGACCCCGGTCGGCTTCGGCGACGATATTCCGGCCTTCATGCTGATCGTTGCAAACGGCGGCAAGGCTTAAAACTTCCGTGCCCAGACCCGGCATTGATTTCCCGGGCGTCGGCGCCGGGCTTGTGATCCTGCGCGACGACGGCAAGGTTCTGCTTTGCCGTCGCCTGAAGGCGCCGGAAGCGGGCTTCTGGAACATTGTCGGCGGCAAGGTCGATCCGATGGAGCCTTCCTCGCAAGCCGCCCGCCGCGAGGCGGAAGAAGAGACCGGCCTGAAAATCGGCAGGGTTGAGCTTCTTTGTACGGCCGAAGAGATCATCGAGGCCGATGGGCAACACTGGGTCTCGCTGATCTACATAACCCGCGATTTTGCGGGTGAGCCTTCGCTCACGGAGCCAGATAAATTGTCGGACATCGGCTGGTTCGATCCTCATAACCCGCCTCAGCCGCTTTCGGCCTTTTCTGCCAGGGCCTTTTCATATCTCCCAAAATGAGTGCAAACGAAAACCGCTCCGGAGAACCGAAGCGGTCGACTTGATGAAATCATTTTGACAGAATTTCCGGATGCAAGCTTACCGAGAGATTCGGCGGCCGACGTCCCTCACTATGCGGTGGACGGTATGCGCTTCGCACCCTGTCGAGCAAGATGCGAAATCTAGCACTCAGGATCGAAGTTCAGGATTTGGCGTTGGCGCGCACCGCGGCCTCGAAAGCCAACCGCACCCATTTGCGCATCTCGTCGGGATCGTCGAAGGCTTCTTCCGGCACGGTCCAATAGGGCATCAGCACGGTTTTGCCCTTCTTTCCCTCATAAAACCATTGCCTGGCACCAGCGCCTTCGAACTCCGGTGAGCTCACCGCATCGGCCTTCAGCATGATCTCGCCGCGCAGGTCGATCGCGACGATCAATCCATCGTGATAGATGCCCTTGCCGCCGAACATGCGGCGGATCGAGACCGGGCCGAGCCCCTCAAACATTTCCTCGATGTCGGAATTGTCCATTCGCCTACCTTTTCAAAATCCCGCCGGCGGCCGTCACCGCCTCCGGCGTATCGACGTCCAGATGCGCGGCGGGACCTATATCCACGTCGATCACCGAAAGTCCGGAGTTTTCGATGATCCCCCGAGCTCCGACATCGCCTTCCAGCCTCAACACGGCATCGAAAGCGATCCGCGGCAGAATGATCGGGTTGCCGCGTTTTCCGTCCGAGACCGAACGGACCACGACCCCGCCGCCGGCCTGCCGGAAGGCGGCGATCAGCATGTTCAGATGCTCCGTCGTGACGCCCGGCATGTCGGCCAGCATGACCAGAATGCCGTCTTTCTGCGCCAGTTCCGAACTTGAGAAACCGGCAACCAGCGAGCTTGCCATGCCGGAGGCATAGTCCGGATTGAAGTGAGAACCGATGTCGAGGCCGGACAGCGCTATCTCGATCTCGTCGCGCCGATGACCGGTTACGGCGACGACGGGCGAGGCCTGCGACGACAGCAGCATGCCAGCGGTGCGGCGGACGAGTGGAATGCCCTCGAATTCGGCAAGCAGCTTGTGCGGCCCGTCCTTGCCCATGCGCCGCGCCTGGCCGGCAGCGAGCATCAAGGCACCGACCGACAGTGCCGCCGCCTTTTCCGGCGCCGCATCGCGCGGGCGGGGCCGGGTCGGAATTTCCATCAGCAGCCCCCCGACGCCCATGCCGGTGATATCGAAGGAAGTGGGCGTCTCACCGGCCATCAGCCGGTTCAGGACCCAGTCGAAACCGTTTTCCTTCGGCGAACGCGCACAACCCGGCGCACCCAGCACCGGGACATTGCCGATCCGCCCGAGAACCAAGAGATTGCCGGGGTCGACGGGCATGCCGACCTGATCGACCTCTCCGCCCGCGCGGCGGATGGCGGCGGGAATGACGTCGTCGCGATCGGCCACAGCCGAGGCTCCGAAGACGATAATCATAGCCGGCTCATTAGTTTCCCCCGGCCGAAGCTGCTGAAGAACCTCGGTAAGGCGTTCGGCGGAATGGGGAATGCGGATCTCTTTTATTAGCCGGCTACCAGATGGCGCAAGCCTCTGCTCCAGCAGCTTGGCGGTGCGATCCATGACCGATACTTTCAGCGAAGGAAGCTCGGTCGCGACCAGGGTCACCGCGCGGGGACTGAAGGCTTTCACCTCGAAGGCGACCGATTCTGCCAGCAGCGCCACGGCTTCAGCGACTTTCGCGCCGCCGACAGCGAGCGGGATGATCTTGACGGTCGCCGCCATGTCGCCGGCACGCACCGCTACATGGTCGGCAAGACAAGCAAGCGTGATTGCCGGATCGATGCGGTTCAGTGCGTCGATCACCCTCTTGTCGGCGACAAAAAGGCCATCCACCTTGGCATAGATGTTGACGCGACCCGTGGTCGCCTCTGAGAAACGGAGATTATCCGGCGCAATCGCATCTGCAATCGCCTGGGCCGCGTCGTCCTCCAGCATGTCGCCCGGATCGAGCTGCACCGCGACGACGGATCTGATGCCTTCTACCGAAAGCCGGGCGATGTCCTCCCGCGACAGCATGTGCCCTTTCGAGATGCGGCCGGCCGGCAGTCTGATACTGTGCGCAAGCACTACGCCTTCCGCCTCGTCGAGTTCGAACGTCCCGTATCTCATGGCGTCACCCAGCAGTGATGAGATCACGTCGGCGGAACGCCTGGACGATCTGGGCAAGCGTGGCGAGTGCGATCTCGGCTGGGCTCGCGGCCCCTATGTCGAGGCCGATCGGCGCGGCGATGCGGCTGATCTCGTTGTCGCTGCGGCCCATTTCCTTCAGCCGCTCCACCCGCTTCGCATGGGTTTTCCGGCTGCCGAGCGCGCCGACGTAAAAGCACCCAACCCGCAGCGCTTCGGAGAGCGGGAAATCATCGATCTTCGGATCATGGGTAACGGCCGCCAGTGCCGTATAGGCGTCGAGCGGGCGGTCCTTCAACACGTCTTCCGGCCAGTCGGCGATCAGATCGACCCCCTCGAAACGTTCCTCGGTCGCAAAAGCCGTCCGCGGATCGATGATCGTCAGGTCATATCCGGCGACCGGGGCCAGCCGGGCGAGCGCCTGGCTGATATGCACGGCGCCGATCACCACGATGCGCGGCGGCGGCAGGTGCACGTTGAGGAACAGCGACCGGCCTTCGACCTCGACCGTCCCCGCCTTGCCGCTGCGAAACACTTTTGCGGTTTCCTCCCCGAGCAAACCGAATACGGGTTCGCCCTCCAGGATGACCTGCACGTGGTCGCCGGCGAGGTCGGTTACAACCACGGCAGCCCTGCGCGAACGCCGGGCGGCGTTGAGCTTCGTCAGTGCTTCGAGCTGCATCAGCCGAGCCTTTCCACATAGACGCGGATCCGGCCGCCGCAGGACAGGCCGACCCGCCATGCGGTCTCGTCGGCAACGCCGAACTCCAGCATTTTCGGGGCGCCGCTCTCGATGACGTCAAGCGCCTCCGTGATAACAGCGCCTTCGACGCAGCCGCCGGAGACGGAGCCTTCGAAATTACCCTCGCCATCGATGACGAGATGGCTGCCTGTCGGGCGTGGCGCGGAGCCCCAGGTCTCGATCACCGTTGCGATCGCCACGTCACGGCCGGCCTGCTTCCAGCTCTCGGCGGCCAGCAGCGGGTCCAGAATTTCGGAAACAGTCATGCGACCCTCCTCATGTTCAAATAACGCCGCGGGTCCGCGGTCTTTGTATGGTCATCCGACAATGCAATCGCCAGATCGGCCAGCGATTGCAGATTGTGGACGGCACGAAACTCGTCCACATGCGGCAACATGGCGCGCACGCCACGCGCCCGTGCCTCGAAACCATCGAACCGCAACAGCGGGTTCAACCAGATCAGACGGCGGCAGGACCGGTGCAGCCTGTCCATTTCCTGCGCCAGCTCCTCGACACCCTCCCGCTCGAGGCCGTCGGTGATCAACAGCACGACAGCGCCCTGCCCCAGCACGCGGCGCGACCAGAGCCGGTTGAATTCGGCAAGCGTCGCACCGATCCGCGTGCCACCCGACCAGTCGCGCACCGCGTCCGTGCAGCCGGCCAGCGCTTCGTCCGGATCACGGCGGCGCATCTGGCGGGTGACGTTGGTCAGCCGAGTGCCGAACAGGAAGGTATGCACCCGGGTGCGCTTTTCCGTCAGCGCATGCAGAAAATGCAGAAAGATCCGGGTGTACTGGCTCATCGAGCCGGAAATATCGGCAAGCACCACGAGTGGTGGCGGCGCGGTCTTGCGCTCGCGAAACCGCGGCAGAATAAGATCGCCGCCGCTCTTCATCGCCTGGCGCATGGTGGCGCGCGGGTCGATCCTGGGCGGATGATTGAACGACCGGAATCGGCGTGTCGCCACCTTGTCCAGCGGCAGAGCGAGCTTGACCAGTTCACGCCGGGCTTCCGCCAGTTCGGCCGCGCTCATCTGGGCGAAATCCATGCGCTTGAGGATTTCGCCGGCAGAGGTCGTGAAGCGGGAGTCGACTTCGATCTCCGGCGGTTTCTTGCGGTTCGGGGTCTCCGGCTGGTCGGCGGTCAGCGCCTCGCTGACGCGTGTCGCACCGGCCTTCTGCTTTTCCCTTTCGCGATTATCGGCAGCCTTCGGCGACATCATCGCGATCATCTTGCCGACCAGATCGCGGGAGCGCCAGAACAGGCGAAACGCCTCGTCAAACACCGGCTGGTCCTCATGGCGCTTGACAAAAACGGCCGACAGCGCCGCATGGAACTCTTCGCGCGAACCGATGCCGATCGCGTCGACCGCGGCAATCGCGTCGGCGGCAGCGGCCGGCCCGGTCTTCAGCCCGGCGCGCCGCAGGACGCGGGAGAAATAGACGAGGTTGTCTGCAAGCCGCCCATCGCCGGGCCTCCCCGCGCCAAAGCCTCCAGCACCGGCCTGAACCGGGGGCGCGATCATTCCGTCTTCGCTGAAACCAGCCACCATGATCCCTACCCTGCTGCCAGAAATTCGGCCTTCACTTCGGAAAGCACCCGTTCGCCTTCTCCGCCTTTGATGCGGGCGATATCGTCCTGATATTTCAAGAGCGTGCCGAGCGTATCGGCGATCGTTTCCGGATCAAGCGCAATCCGGTCGAGCTCGGTCAGCGCCGTCGCCCAGTCGATGGTTTCGGCGACGCCGGGGTTCTTGAAGAGGTCCACCGTTCGCAGCTTCTGCACATAGGCGACCACCTGCCGCGACAGGGTTTCCGAGCATTGCGGCACCTTGCGGCGGATGATCTCCAGTTCCTGTGCCGCATCCGGATAATCGACCCAGTGATACAGGCAGCGCCGCTTCAGCGCGTCATGGATCTCGCGGGTGCGGTTGGTGGTGATGATGACGATCGGCGGTTCCTCGGCCTTGATCGTGCCCAGCTCGGGGATCGTCACCTGGAAGTCGGACAGCACTTCCAGGAGGAAGGCTTCGAAGGCTTCGTCGGTACGGTCGAGCTCGTCGATCAGGAAGACCGGCGCCGGACCACCCGGCTGGCCAAGCGCCTGCAGCACCGGCCGGCGGATCAGGTGGCGTTCGGAAAACAGATCCGCCTCGATGCGCGAGCGATCCTTGACGCCCGATGCCTCCGAAAGCCGGATATCCAGCATCTGGGCCGGATAGTTCCATTCGTAGACTGCCGAGGAGATATCGAGGCCTTCGTAACACTGCAGCCGGATCAGCGGCCGGTTCAAGGCCTTGGCCAGCGTCTTGGCGATCTCGGTCTTGCCGACCCCGGCTTCGCCTTCGAGGAAAAGCGGGCGTTTCATTTTCAGCGCCAGGAAAATCACCGTGCCGAGCGAGCGCCCGGCAAGATAGTCCTCGGCGCCTAAAAGCGCGATCGTTTCGTCAATCGAGGTCGGCAGAGCGCTTTTTGTTCCGTCAGGCATGACTACACCCTTTCAAACGGCGTTCTATAATGTGCGAAAGCCGCGATCCAGATAGATGAGCGAGGGGTTCGCCTCGCCGAAATGCATGGCCCTCACTTCGCCGAACATGACAAAATGGGTCGAAACCCGCTTGATGTCGGTCAACCGGCAATCGAAGCTGACGACGGCATCGGCAAGAACCGGGGCTCCGGTCATCAGTGTCTTCCAATCTCCGAGCGCGAATCGCTCGTCCGCCGGAACGCCGCTCAAGCCCGCAAATGCCGTCGCCAGCGACTGATGATGCGCCGCCAGCGAATTCAAAGCAAAGATGCCACTCTTCTCGAAGATGGCATTGCTGACGTTGCTGCCGTTCAGGCAGACGAGCACGGTCGGCGGATTGTCCGAGACCGAACACGCTGCCGTCACCGTCACGCCGCGCCGGACGCCTTCGAATTCCGTCGTCACAACCTGGACATGGCCAGCGTACCGCGCCATGCCGTTTCGGTAGTGGACGGGATCGAGGAGAGGCTGGTCCGTCAAAGGCATCTCTTGAAAGGCATCCAGGGACTGCCGTCAGTCCTGCATTACTCTTCGAGATATGGTGGCAAAAACTCTTGATGTCCACCGGACTTGCGGCTTTTTACTTGCAAAAGCCGATTCTCTTTGACGGCTGCGACCAGAAGGCTAAATGTCACTTCGAAGAAGAATCCCAGGGAAAACATGACAGCACGACGTTTCATCATCGCCGGACTGCTGGCTTCGTTTCTCGGATGCGGATCGGCATCGGCGGCAATGATCGGCGTCGTGGCGCCACGCTCCGGTCCATACGCACCGCTCGGCGCCCAGGTCTTCCAAGGCGCGCGCGCCGCAGCGGATGCGGCCGGCGATACCGTTGTCGAGATCGATGAAAGTTGCGATGAGAACGGTGGTGCTGCCGCTGCCAAAAACCTCACCGACGCAAAAGTGCCTGCCGCCATCGGCTTCCTCTGCGTCGAAACGCTTTCCACCGCATTGCCGCTGCTGAAGGCGGCCCAGATCCCGGCCATTACCATCTCTGTCCGCTCGAAGATCCTGATGGAAGACACGCTGCGCAATGGCTGGCCTTTCTTCCGCATGGCACCGGCCGAAGGCGACGAGGCGGAGAAACTGTCGGAAACCATTCTCAGCATCTGGAAGGCAGAGCCGATCGCGCTGGTCGAGGACGGCACGATCTACGGCCGCGAGCTTGCGAGCGCCATCCGCCAGCGTCTCGAACCGATGGGCATCACGCCGATCTTCACCGACACCTTCCGGCCTGGTCAGGAGCAGCAGGTGGCGCTGGTGCGTCGTCTCGCCAAGGCGGGCGCAAGCCATGTGTTCGTCGGCGGCGACCGCAACGACATGGCGATCATTGCTCGCGACGGCGCTTCGGAGAACATTCCGCTCACCCTGCTTGGCGGCGATAACTTGCGTGCAGCCAACCGTCCGGTGCCGCTGCGCGACGGCGTTTTAGCCGTTGCCCTTCCGGATTATGCCGCCCTGCCCTCCGCGGCGGCAGCCGTCGCAGCCCTGCGCGCAAAAAATATCGACGCGACCGGCTACATGTTGCCCGCTTATGCCGCGACCGAGCTGGTTCACCAGGCGGTGACTGCGGCGGCCGGCCAACCTTTGGCGCAGACGATCGGCAGCCGTTCCTTCAATACGGTGATCGGCCCGATTGCCTTCGATCGCGGTCATGAACTGAAGGATAATCCGTTCCGCCTGCTCGAATGGCGTGGATCGACGTTCACCCTGTCGCGTCCGGCGACCGAGTGACGTTGTTCCCGTGACGTCGCGATGTTAGAGGGACAGCCGACAACCGGAGATTTTCGACCCATGACCCTGGCCCCGCGCCTGCCGATCCGCATCGCCCCGTCCATTCTCGCTGCCGATTTTTCGAAGCTCGGCCAGGAAGTTTGCGATGCCGTCGAAGCGGGAGCCGAATGGGTCCATCTCGACGTGATGGACGGGCATTTCGTGCCGAACATCTCGTTCGGACCTGATGTGATCAAGTCGCTGAGGCCGTATACGACCGCCTTCTTCGACTGCCACCTGATGATCTCACCCGCCGATCCTTACCTCGAAGCCTTTGCCAAGGCCGGATGCGACGGCATCACTGTCCATGCTGAAGCCGGGCCGCACCTGCACCGCTCGCTTCAGACGATCCGCTCGCTCGGCAAGAAGGTCGGCGTCACGCTCAACCCGGCAACCCCGCTCTCGGCGATCGAGAACGTTCTCGACGACATCGACCTGATCCTGATCATGAGCGTCAATCCCGGCTTCGGGGGCCAAAAATTCATCCCAGCGATGGTCGACAAGATCCGCGCCGCCAGGACGATGGTCGGCGGCCGGCCGATCGAGCTAGAAGTCGACGGCGGCATTACCGCCGAGACGATCGGCGCGGCAACCGCTGCGGGCGCCAATGTCTTTGTTGCAGGATCTGCGGTTTACAAAGGCGATGGAATCGCGGCCTATCGTGAGAATATCGCGCGGCTGAAAGCTGCGGCGGAGGACGGACGCAGATGATGTCAGGCTTGCGATCTTCGGTTCCGGCATTTGCGGCGATAATGTTCGCCGGTTCCACATCGGCTGCCGATATCGCGAGCGTCCGCCCGATCGGCTTTTCTTCCGACGGCGCCGTTTTCGCCTTCGAGGAATACGGTATCCAGGACGGATCCGGTTTTCCCTATGCCAATATCTTCGCGCTCGACCTCAACAAGGATACCTACCTGCCGGGTACGCCGTTCCGGGTCCGGCTGGAAGAAGACGGGGCGACGATCGCCAAGGCCCGCTGGCAGGTCCACAATGACGCAGATGTGATGGTCGAAACTCACGAGCTTGCCAATCATCCGGGTGAACTCGTCGCCTTCAATCCGATCACCGAGATCGGCACCGACCCGCATCAGCTCCGCTATCGCAGCGTGCCGGCCCTGCCTCCTGTCGGAGAAGCCAATACGCTTGTTCTCGAGGAGGTCCCCCAGCCTCTCGATCCGCAATGCGAGGGCATAGTCGAAAAGACGGTCTCGCTGCGCCTGCGCTTCACCGAACGGAACGGAAAACCGGTCGATGACATGGTCCACGAAGACCAGCGCATTCCCGCCTCACGCGGCTGCGTCACCGGGTACCGGCTCGCCGGCGTCGTCACCGGCTCATCGCTCGAAGGTGCTCCGGTCGAAGTCGCGTTGGTCATGGTCCTCAGCGCCGGTTTCGAGGGTCAGAACGGACGCTGGATCGCCGTTCCGGTCAAGACGACGCCCTGATCTCGTTTGATCGTTCTCAAAAACTTGAGCTTCGCCGCGCTTCTTGCTACAGCGCAGCCGACACTCGTGAAGGAAACGACAAACCCATGATCTCCCGTTACTCGCGGCCCGATATGGTGGCCATCTGGTCGCCCGAAACCAAGTTCCGCATCTGGTTCGAGATCGAGGCGCATGCCTGCGATGCGCTTGCGGCGATCGGGGTGATCCCGAAATCGGCAGCGGAGACGATCTGGGAAAAGGGCGGCAGCGCCACATTCGATGTCGCGCGCATCGACGAGATCGAGGCCGTCACCAAGCATGACGTCATCGCCTTCCTGACCCATCTTGCCGAATTCGTCGGTCCGGACAGTCGCTTCATCCACCAGGGGATGACGTCTTCCGACGTGCTCGACACCTGCTTCAGCGTGCAGCTGGTGCGCGCCACGGACCTGCTGCTTGCCGATATCGACAAGTTGCTCGAAGCGCTGAAGCGTCGCGCCTTCGAGCACAAGGACACGGTCACGATCGGCCGCAGCCATGGCATCCACGCGGAGCCGACGACGTTCGGCGTCAAGCTCGCCCAAGCCTATGCGGAATTCGACCGCAACAAGACGCGCCTGCTCGAAGCCCGCGACGAGATCGCCACCTGCGCGATTTCCGGCGCCGTCGGCACGTTTGCCAATATCGATCCGCGCGTCGAGGAACATGTCGCTGCCGCCATGGGCCTAAAGCCGGAACCGGTCTCGACCCAAGTCATTCCGCGCGACCGTCACGCCATGTATTTCGCGATATTAGGCGTCATCGCCTCATCGATCGAACGGCTGTCGATCGAAGTCCGCCACCTGCAGCGCACCGAAGTGCTCGAAGCGGAAGAGTTTTTCTCGCCGGGCCAGAAAGGCTCGTCGGCGATGCCGCACAAGCGCAATCCGGTGCTGACCGAAAACCTGACGGGCCTTGCCCGCATGGTACGCTCCTATGCCTTGCCGGCGATGGAGAATGTGGCGCTCTGGCACGAGCGTGACATTTCGCACTCTTCGGTCGAGCGCATGATCGGCCCGGACGCGACGGTGACGCTCGATTTCGCCCTAGCGCGCATGACCAGCGTGATCGACAAGCTGCTCGTCTACCCTGAGAACATGATGAAGAATATGAACAAGTTCCGCGGGCTTGTTCACTCGCAGCGGGTGCTGCTTGCCCTTACGCAAGCCGGCGTCTCTCGCGAAGACGCCTATCGTCTCGTACAGCGCAACGCGATGCGGGTCTGGGAAGAAGGCAAGGATTTTCTCGAGGAGCTGCTGGCGGACCAGGAGGTCCGTGCCGCACTTTCCGAAGCGGACCTGCGCGAGAAATTCGACCTCGGCTATCACACCAAGCATGTCGACACGATCTTCCGCCGGGTTTTCGGCGAGGCTTGATCTTGACCCTCGGCGAACACAGATAGGCGCCATGAAGGCATCCGAAGCAGATATATTGATCGTCCCCGGCTACACCAATTCCGGGCCACATCACTGGCAGACCCGTTGGGAGCAGAAGCTGACGACGGCCCGCCGGGTCGAGCAGGACGAGTGGTCAAAGCCGGTGCGCGAGGACTGGATTGCACGGGTCGCCGAAGAGGTGAACTGCGCGACGCGGCCCGTCGTCATCATCGCCCATTCGCTCGGCATCCCGACCGTCATTCACGCCATTCCGCTGTTCACGAAACCGGTGGCCGGCGCCTTTTTCGTGGCCCCGCCGGAAGTGGACAATCCGTCCATCCGGCCCCGGCACCTGCAGACCTTCGGCCCTTATCCGCGCGATCCGCTCCCCTTCCCGTCGCTGACGATCGCGAGCCGCAACGATCCGTTCGGCTCCTACGAACACGCAGACGACATCGCGTCCGCCTGGGGTTCGATGCTCGTCGATGCCGGAGAAGCTGGCCATATCAACCAGGATTCCGGCCACGGCCCCTGGCCCGAAGGCACAATGGTTTTTGCCCAGTTCCTCAGCCGTCTGAAGCCATAGAAACATGGTGGAATGAGCAGCGCCCCATAATTTCAGGGTGTGTCAATTCGAACAGCATTTTTAAGCTGGACTTAATTGACACTTGCTAAAGTGCCTGTTCGTTTTGTAGCGCCAGGCTGTGCCGATGCCGTCAAATGTTCTCTCGCGCCTATTGGACTCCGGCCCAGGAGACGAGATCGGCGTTCTTGAGACGGTGTTCCAGGCGGCCCCGTTCCCGATTGCCATCGTCGACCACGCCGCTGCGCTGTTGTTTGCGAATGGCACGTTCAGACGCGAATGGATGGGTGACAGCCGTCAGCCGACGGCTTTGTCAGCCATCCTGCATCCGGGTGACCAGGACAGTTTCCATCAGACGATCCAAGGCCTGACTCTCGATTCTCCCGCGGAACGCCTGGAACTGCGCGTCATGGATCCGAACGGTTCGCAGCGGTGGGTGCTAGCCACCTTCGCACCACTCGGCAAAAACCTGAAAGGCCAGCTTCTTTCTGCGGTCCACCTGACCGACATCACCGATCAGAGACGGCAGGTCGAAGAGCTTATCGAACGTGAAAGCCGTTGGGACAACGCGCTCGTCAGCTCTGTCTCGGGGGTCTGGGATCACAATTATGCGACCGGCCAGAAATATTACTCGCCGGTGTGGCGGCAGATCCGCGGAATGTCGCCAGAGGATCCGCTGGCAGCCAGCACGAAGGAATGGCTGGAGCTCGTGCATCCGGACGACCACGACCATGTCATTCATGCCATCGAGCGGCAGAATGCCGGCGATCCGGCCTATGCCGTCTTCGACTATCGCGAACGCCACAAGCAAGGGCATTGGATCTGGATCGAATGCCGGGGTGCGTGCGTCGAATGGGACGCGAACGGCAAGGCGACCCGCGTCGTCGGCACGGACACGGATATCACCGCCCGCAAGGCCGCGGAGGAGACAACCGCACAGATGTCGCGACGGCTCGACATGGCCCTCGAAATATCCGGCATCGGCGTTTACGAATCCGATTTCTCCACCGGCGAGGTCGAGTGGGATGAGCGGATGTTCCGTATCTATGGGTTGGCAAAAAGCGAGGAAGTGAAGATCGGCGGGCTCTGGGAGAACTTCCTGCACCCGGACGACGCCGCACGCGTCCAGGCAAACGTGCTTGCCAATATCGAGGAGGGCAAACGCTTTTCGGACGAATACCGCGTGATACTGCGGGACGGGTCCGAACGCGTCGTGCGTACCCGCACCATGTCTTTCGTCGATGGAAACGGTCACCAGAAAATGGTCGGGGCCAACTGGGACGTGACGGCCGACGTGACGCTCCACCGCGAACTCGAACGGGCAAAGACCCTTGCCGAGGCACGCAATCGCGAACTCGAAGCCGCCCGCAGCAGCATCGAGCACAATGCGATGCATGACTACCTGACCGACCTTCCGAACCGCCGTTACCTCGACGAGATGCTGGACCGCGTGGCGGCTGAATGCGCCCGCGACAGACACGGCATCGCGATCCTCCATATCGATCTCGACCGCTTCAAGCAGATCAACGACACGCTCGGTCACAGCGCCGGCGACATGATGCTGAAGCATGCGGCGAAAGTCCTCAAAGGCACGATCCGCAAAGGCGATTTCGTCGCCCGTATCGGCGGCGACGAATTCGTCATCCTGTCGAAATTCGAAGGTTCGCCGCGCAAGCTCTCGCATCTGGCCGACCGGATCATCAAGGAATTGCGCAAGCCCGTGTCCTATGAGGGGCACGACTGCCGTTTCGGCGCCAGCATCGGCATCGCCTGTCATACGGGAGTGGAGGTCGATGCGCGCCAACTCCTCCTGAATGCCGACATCGCGCTCTACCGGGCCAAGAATCGCGGCCGCAACCGGCATGAATTCTTCTCGGCC
This sequence comes from Neorhizobium galegae bv. orientalis str. HAMBI 540, assembly GCF_000731315.1. Classification (NCBI taxonomy): domain Bacteria; kingdom Pseudomonadati; phylum Pseudomonadota; class Alphaproteobacteria; order Hyphomicrobiales; family Rhizobiaceae; genus Neorhizobium; species Neorhizobium galegae. The sequence goes on along the minus strand of NZ_HG938353.1, from coordinate 1,686,364 downwards.
GATACCCAGAACGAGATCATCAGCACGAAGCGGATTTCAGACGAGATTCTTCTTGCTCTCGAGCGTGACGAATTCATTCCGTATTATCAGCTGCAGTTCGATGCGGCGACGCTGGAGATTTCCGGCGTGGAAACGCTGGCGCGCTGGATGCACCCGGAGCGGGGCATGCTGTCTCCGGACAAATTCCTCGAAATGGCCGAGGAGCTCGACGTCGTCTCGGTCATTGACGGAACCATACTCGACAAGGCGCTTGCCGATTTCCGCGATTGGCGCAGCAATGGCCTCTCGATCCCAAAACTCTCGGTCAACGTTTCATACCGGCGTCTGCACGACGCCTCGCTGTCACGAAAGCTCAAGAAGCTGAAGATCGAGCCGGGTACCGTATCCTTCGAGCTCCTGGAATCGATCTTCCTCGACGATTGCGACGACGATATCCTAAAGAACCTCGCCCGGATCAAGAAGCTCGGTATCGATATCGAGATTGACGACTTCGGCACCGGCCACGCGTCGATCATCAGCCTCCTCCGGCTCAATCCGCGTGCGCTGAAGATCGACCGCGAGCTCGTTCGTCTCGTCTCGCAGTCGCAAAAGCAACGCAAGATGGTCGGATCGATCATCGAGATCGGCAAATCGCTGAATATCGAGGTTGTCGCGGAAGGCGTCGAGACCACGGAACAGATTCGTATCCTGCGCGATCTCGGCTGCGACGTCCTGCAGGGTTATGCGCTCGCAAGGCCAATGCCGCGCAGCAGCATTCCGGATTTCATACTTTCGGGCCGTTGGCGCACGGGCGAAAGCACACAGCCCGACGGCCGCAAGCGACACGCCACGGACAACTGAGCCTGTTTTATCCGCAGAAAGAGAAAGCCGCGTCCGACCGGACGCAGCTTCTATATCAGTCTGGTGAAATGCAGCTTACTGGTTCTCGATCTGATCGACCGCCTGAGCCAGAAGCTCCAGCATCTTGGAGCGGATATCCTGGTCCGAGATGGAAACGCCAGCGGCATCGAGATCGCTACGCAGCTTGCGGAAGACATCCTCGTCACCCGCTTCCTCGAAGTCGGCAACGACGACTTCCTTTGCGTAAGCTTCGGCATCCGTCTTGCCGAGCAGGCCGGCCGCCCAGAGACCTGCGAGCTTGTTGCGACGGGCAAGCGCCTTGAACTTCAATTCAAGATCCAGGGCAAACTTGTTTTCAAAGGCTTTTTCGCGATCGCTGAGGCCACTCATCTCGGGTCTCCCAAAGTGAACTTTTATGGAACCCCCTTAATCAAAAGACGAGCGAAGCGCAATCGGCGGTCTGCTGATTCCGACACTGGCGGACGCGGAATCCCGATACGGAATTGACGAATGGCAATTCCGTCACAACAAAGCTCCGGCTTCGCGTAAAGAGCAGCTACCGCATCCAGCGTCAGGTGCCCTCGCTTCCTTGGCCGCCCCGCTCGGCAGGTTGTGCATCCAGGTCCATAGCTCGTCACCGGAAACGACGACACCGGAGGCGTCGAAATCATGACGCAATTGGATGGCTATGTTCCTGGAGAGCTTTGCCGTCGAGGCGGAAAAACCTGATCCGAACCCGGCCGCCTGTGTCGGCAATGCAAGCCGAGGCCCCTTAGGACCCCGGCAACGAGATTCCGCGCGAAACTGCGAGCTGCGGTCATAGGCAAATTTGCCCCAAACGCCCTTGGCGCCATCACGACGAAGATGCACATCATGATCCCCTGTTTTCCCTGTTTATTGCTGCTCGTGGGATCCGGACATCCTAATTGCTAGAGCAAAACCTTTGAAAACCTGTGTAGTCTGAAGGTCAACGATTCTTGGTTACGCTTCGCCAACCCCTCGCCGACAAAGGTTTTGGAGGCCCGCATTGTGAAACCTGTTCTTTTCCGATAAGGGACCGCTCAAACATCATCCATTGCGTCCGGCAGGGCGCCAACAACGAGATAAAAATCATGAACCGTCGCCGCCGTATCTACGAAGGCAAGGCCAAGATCCTTTATGAAGGCCCTGAGCCAGGCACGCTGATCCAGTTCTTCAAGGACGATGCCACAGCCTTCAACAAAAAGAAGCACGGCGTCATCGACGGCAAGGGCGTCCTCAACAACCGCATCTCGGAATATCTCTTCACCCATCTGAACAAGATCGGCATCCCGACGCATTTCATCCGCCGGCTGAACATGCGCGAACAGCTGATCAAGGAAGTGGAGATGATTCCGCTCGAGATCGTGGTGCGCAACGTCGCCGCCGGCTCGCTCTCGACCCGCCTCGGTATCGAGGAAGGCATGGTCCTGCCGCGTTCGATCATAGAGTTCTACTACAAGTCCGATGCGCTCGCCGATCCGATGGTTTCCGAAGAGCACATCACCGCTTTCGGCTGGGCGAACCCTGCCGAGCTCGACGACATCATGGCGCTTGCCATCCGCGTCAACGACTTCCTCTCAGGTCTCTTCCTCGGCGTCGGCATCCAGCTCGTCGATTTCAAGATCGAATGCGGCCGCCTGTTCGAAGGCGACATGATGCGCATCATTCTCGCCGATGAGATTTCGCCGGACAGCTGCCGTCTTTGGGACATCGAGACCAAGGAAAAGATGGACAAGGACCGTTTCCGGCAGGACCTGGGCGGCCTGGTGGAAGCCTATTCGGAAGTGGCGCGCCGTCTCGGCATCATCAATGAAAACGAACCCGTCCGCGGCACCGGACCGGTTCTCGTCAAGTAATTCGGGGGTAGATCAGTGATCAAGGCACGCGTGACGGTCACGCTCAAAAACGGCGTTCTCGACCCGCAGGGCAAGGCTATCGAAGGCGCGCTCGGCAGTCTCGGCTTTTCCGGCGTCGGCCATGTCCGCCAGGGCAAGGTCTTCGATCTCGAACTCGAGGGCGCCGACAAGGCGAAGGCCGAGGCGGACCTGAAAGCCATGTGCGACAAGCTGCTGGCAAACACTGTGATTGAGAACTATACTATCGCTCTCGACTGAAGGTTGCGGAGCGTGTGATGGCTGAAGTCACGAACGAAATGCTCTACGAGGAGATGCTGGAGCTCGACGAGCGTAGCAAGCAGACGCTTGAGTCGCTTGAGGAGCTTGTCAGTTTCATGAAGGAGACGAACCGCGAGCTTGCCGAGGGGCAAGCGCGGACCGAAGCCTTGAAGAAGAAGCTTTTCGGCGACCGTTTCGATCGATACGGGGCATATTGTGGCTGACGTTTCCCAGGAACTCATCAATGAGCTTCTGCAACGACTCCATCAGCGAGCTGACAAGTCGGATACCGCCATTCGCGATCTTCGGAATGAGATGAATTCGATGCGCTTGGTCGTTCACGCGCATCAGAGCGATATCAACAACCTCTATACCATGTTGCATCAGCTGGATGCCAGGTTGGAGAGAATCGAAAACCGCCTCGAACTGCGCGAGCTAGCCGAGGCCCAGGCAAGGTTTGAACCGCACCCATGAAATCCGCCGTCGTTCAGCTTCCCGGTCTCAATCGCGATCGCGACATGATCGCCGCCCTCACTAAGATCTCCGGCAAGGCGCCGATCACCGTCTGGCAGACCGAGACCGACATTCCGGATGATGTCGATCTCATCGTCATCCCCGGCGGCTTTTCCTACGGCGATTATCTGCGTTGCGGCGCGATCGCGGCCCGCATGCCGGTGATGCAGGCGATCAAGGACAAGGCGGACAAGGGTGTCAAGGTACTCGGCGTCTGCAACGGGTTCCAGATCCTCGTTGAAGCCGGCATGCTGCCCGGCGCGCTGATGCGCAATTCCTCGCTGAAATTCGTCTGCAAGGAAGTGAAGCTCGAAGTGGTCAATGCCGACACGGATTTCACCCGGGCCTATGAAAAGGGCCAGGTGCTCCGTTGCCCGGTCGCCCATCACGACGGCAACTATTTCGTCGATGCGGAGACGTTATCGGGCATGGAAGATCGTGGCGAAATCGTCTTCCGTTATGCCGAAGGCACCAACCCGAACGGCTCGCTGAACGATATCGCCGGCGTCATGAACAGCCGCGGCAACGTGCTCGGCATGATGCCCCACCCGGAAAACCTGATCGAAGCCGCCCATGGCGGCAATGACGGGCGCGGAATTTTCGCCTCGGCGCTCGATGTCATCGCCGCGACCGCCTGAACCTTCATCTTATCCGGATCGATCCTAGAACGACCGAAACCACGTCAGGACGTTTTGATGCCGTTCTCCCATCGCCTGCCCGCCATGTCGTCTCTCGTGATCCTTGGCATGGCGCTGTCCGCCTGTCAGTCGGGGCGCCCTGCGGCGGTGACGACCGACCGCGCCGCACTTCCGACCATGGAACGCGTGGCGCTGGCCGCCAATAGCTGCTGGTTCAAGTCGGGCGATGCGGCGTTCAAGCCCTATCGCCTGGCACCGGAACTCAACTCCTTCTCCGGCCGGCCGCGCATTCTCGCCGTGCCGCGCAACAGCCCTGAGTCGCGTCCGATGCTGGTCGTCCAGGCGGAAGGCAGCCCCGCCCGCCTCGACGCTTTCGGCCCGATGATGAGCGGCCCCGATGGGGAGAGGATCAAGCGCGACGTCCTGCGCTGGGCCGGCGGCGCGACGGGCTGCTGATATTAACCATCTGTATTTACGCATTAATATGTAATCTGTTGCACGCCTGCACCGGCTTGTCCAAATCGTCACATTTTTTGGCCACAAGTGATAACACAGTGTGAACGGTGCTGGACGGCGTCAAAGTGCCATTGTACCACTTCGATCTGGAAGAGTGGGCGAGCGCACCGAGTGCGGATCGCACCGGCCGCCGGCATGGCGGCGCTTATGAGGGCGGTGTAATGAACAAGGCATTTTTCGCATCTGCAATCGGAGCCATCATTCTGGCTTCGGGCATATCGTCCTCGGCATTTGCTCAGGAACGTCTGTTCGATGAAGTGCGAATCGGCGTCTCCGGTTCGATTCAGAGCGCGAGCACTTTCGAGAAGGGTGCCTTCCCGTCCGCTACCGTCTTCTTCGACCCCTTCGACCAGCGTCATGCCGAGAGCTTCATGGACCACATGCTGCGTCCGCGCGTCCACGTCGGCGCGATCGTGTCGACGGCAGGCGAAGCAAGCCAGGTATTCGCCGGCTTCACCTGGACTGCACCGATCACCGACCGCATCTTCGTCGATCTCGGCTTCGGCGGCGCCTTCAACAACGGCAATCTCGACAAGCCGAATGACGGTCCGAAGGTCGGTTGCCATGCGCTCTTCCACGAGTCGCTCGGCCTTGGTTACAACATCACCAACAACTGGCGTGTATTGGCGACCGTCGAGCACTCCTCGAATGCCAACCTCTGCGACTACAATGCCGGCCTCTCCTATGCAGGCATCGCAGTCGGCTACAAGTTCTGATCCAGATCGCCTATTTTCCAACTGAGGCGCCGGTTTTCCGGCGCTTTTTGTTTTCAGGCTCCTACACAGTAACGCTGCACAGCCGTATTTTCCTGTCGCGCCGCTTTGCGACTTAGGCTAAAGAGCGCCAAGAGCTTGGCCCTTCAATCCAGAGAAGATCATGACCATTCCGAACAGCATCGCGATCACTCCCGAACTCGTCGCCTCGCATGGCCTGAAGCCCGACGAATATCAGCGGATTCTCGATCTGATCGGACGCGAACCGACTTTCACGGAACTCGGCATCTTCTCGGCCATGTGGAACGAGCACTGCTCCTATAAATCCTCCAAGAAATGGCTGCGCACGCTGCCGACCAAGGGATCGCGGGTCATCCAGGGTCCCGGCGAAAACGCCGGTGTGGTCGATATCGACGATGGCGATTGCGTGGTCTTCAAGATGGAGAGCCACAACCACCCGTCCTATATCGAGCCTTATCAGGGCGCGGCAACGGGCGTTGGCGGCATCCTGCGCGACGTCTTCACCATGGGCGCCCGGCCGATCGCGGCACTGAACGCGCTGCGCTTCGGGGCACCCGATCATCCGAAAACCAAACATCTCGTGTCCGGCGTCGTTGCCGGCGTTGGCGGTTACGGCAATTCCTTCGGTGTGCCGACGGTCGGCGGCGAGGTTGAGTTCGACCCGCGCTACAACGGCAATATCCTGGTCAATGCGTTTGCGGCCGGGCTTGCCAAATCCAATGCCATCTTCCTGTCGGAGGCCAAGGGCGTCGGTCTGCCGGTCGTTTATCTCGGCGCCAAGACCGGCCGCGACGGTGTGGGCGGAGCCACGATGGCATCGGCCGAATTCGACGAATCCATCGAGGAGAAACGCCCGACCGTCCAGGTCGGCGATCCCTTCACGGAAAAATGCCTGCTGGAAGCCTGCCTTGAACTGATGGCGACCGGCGCGGTCATCGCGATCCAGGACATGGGTGCCGCCGGCCTCACCTGCTCGGCGGTCGAAATGGGCGCCAAGGGCGATCTCGGCATCGAACTCGATCTCGACAAGGTGCCGGTGCGCGAAGACCGGATGACGGCCTATGAGATGATGCTGTCGGAAAGCCAGGAGCGCATGCTCATGGTGCTGCAGCCGGAAAAGGAAGACCAGGCCAAAGCGATCTTCGTCAAATGGGGTCTGGATTTTGCGATCGTCGGCAAGACCACCGACGACCTGCGCTTTCGTGTCCTGCATCAGGGCGAGGAAGTCGCCAACCTGCCGATCAAGGATCTTGGCGACCAGGCTCCGGAATACGATCGGCCGTGGGTCCAGTCGAATGTTCGTGCACCCCTGCCCGCCTCGCAGGTCGCAGCACCTGCGGATTATAACCAGACGCTGCTGAAACTCGTCGGCTCGGCCAATCAGTCCAGCCGCCGCTGGGTCTGGGAACAGTATGACACGCTGATCCAGGGCAACTCGCTGCAGCGCCCGGGCGGCGATGCCGGCGTCGTGCGCGTCGAGAACCACCCGACCAAAGCGCTCGCCTTTTCCTCCGACGTTACGCCGCGTTATGTCGAGGCCGATCCGTTCGAGGGCGGCAAGCAGGCGGTCGCCGAATGCTGGCGCAATATCGTCGCCACCGGCGCCGAGCCGCTCGCCGCCACCGATAACCTCAATTTCGGCAATCCGGAAAAACCTGAAATCATGGGCCAGCTCGTCGGCGCCATCAAGGGCATCGGCGAGGCCTGCAGGGCGCTGGATTTCCCGATCGTTTCCGGCAACGTCTCGCTCTACAACGAGACCAACGGCGTCGCGATCCTGCCGACCCCGACGATTGCCGGCGTCGGCCTGCTGCCCGACTGGCAGAAGATGGCGAAAATCGGTTCTGCCAATGACGGCGACAAGCTGATCATGATCGGAACCGACGGCACCCATCTCGGTTCGTCGATCTATCTACGCGACATCCTCGACACCAACGACGGTCCGCCGCCGGAAGTCGATCTGAAGGCCGAGCGCCGCAACGGCGATTTCGTCCGTTCGCTCATCCGCAACGGCCAGGTGACGGCCTGCCACGACATTTCCTCGGGCGGCCTGGTGATCGCGCTTGCCGAAATGGCGATGGCATCGGCCAAGGGTATGAAGGTCGGCATCAGGGAACAGCGCGGCCCGGCCCATGCGCTGCTATTCGGCGAAGACCAGGCCCGCTACGTGATCGCAGTGCCTGCAGATCTTGCCAATTTCGTGCAGGCCAGCGCCGAGAGCGCCGGCGTACCGTTCCGCACGCTCGGTACCGTCGGGGGTGCCAGCCTAATCGTCGACGACCTTATCGACATTGCTGTTCCGCAGCTTACAGATGCCCACGAAAGCTGGTTCCCAGCCTTCATGGCCTGACCCCGTCCAGCCCATTCCGATACCCAAGCCGCGATTTCTCGATCGCGGTTTGTTTGCACAGGTGAACAAATTTGAAGCGCGGGGGATTGATGGACTCGGGCTGTCCCGGTAAGCGTTGCGGCTTTCTGAATTAGGAAAGTAAGCGCAGCAAATGCTTATGCCGATTTTGACCTGGTTGAGGTCATCGGGCCCGACCTGGCACTACAAGCGCATCTGGCTCGATGCACTGATCATCACCCTTTGCCTGAACGTTCTGGCCTGGATGATTTTCTCGAAGATGGGAATGACCACCCACGACATCTTCGATGAAGACGGCCCCATCGAAGACATTCAGTCCGCTTCGCTTGCCATCACCGCCCTTTTTGCCGTCATGGCGGCCTTGGGGACGCGGATATTGGCCCGCTTCGTCGCAATCACGACGGCCTGCATTTCCATCGTGTTCTTCATGCGCGAGATGCCAATATGTCGTGGAAGTATGACAATTTATTGTGTGTCGAAGACCTGGCTGCCGATTATTATCGGCGCGGCCGCTCTCATCCTGCTGATTGCGACGATCGTGTTCGAATATCGCCATAGAGGAGGCATTCTCCGGGCCATTCATCCACGCCTTTCCTGGCCGCTGGCCCTGATTGCCGCCGTTCTCGGCATCAGCCAGCTGGCCGAACATTTCGATATCGTCGTGATGGAGGAAAGCTTCGAGTCCTACGGCTTCATGATCCTGACCCTGAGTTCCATCTGGCTTTTTCGCTTCTCCCGGACCCAGCATCTTCCGCCGCTTAGAGCCCGAGCCAAAGCCAGCCTCTACAAGGTGAAACACGTATTCCTGCACCATTGAGGCGGAGCCCTTCGATCCAGCTTTGACCGCAGAGCAGCTTTGAGGCAGTGTATCCTGACAAAAGGTTCTGCGGTTTTGAGTCCCGCGGAGAGAAAAGGGATGACATCATGGCTATGAGACCCGGTGAAATCGAAGACCTGATCAAGGCCGGCATTCCCGGTGCCAAGGTCACCATCCGGGATCTTGCCGGCGACGGCGACCACTATGCCGCGGAAGTGGTGGCGGAAGCCTTCCGGGGAAAGAGCCGGGTGCAGCAGCACCAGATGGTCTACGAGGCTCTAAAGGGCAATATGGGCGGCGTGCTGCATGCGCTGGCGTTGCAGACCTCCGCTCCGGCGGAGTGAGGGACGTTAGCCGGGCCGAGGTTCAAAACCGGGGCTACGCGAAACAATAAGCGCATTCCGCCGGACTATTCCGCTGGAATTCCCGATGCTGGATTGCTATTTAAGGCAGATCACGCAGCGCAGCGGCCCTTGAAACCGCATGTGAAAGGATAGGACATGAGCGGAATTACCGATTTTATCGCCAACGAAGTGAAGACCAACGACGTCGTTCTCTTCATGAAGGGCACCCCGCAGTTCCCGCAATGTGGTTTCTCCGGCCAGGTCGTGCAGATCCTCGACTATCTCGGCCTGGATTATAAGGGCGTCAACGTGCTCGCCGATGCGGAGATCCGCCAGGGCATCAAGGACTATTCCAACTGGCCGACCATTCCGCAACTTTACGTCAAGGGCGAGTTCGTCGGCGGTTGCGATATCGTCCGCGAGATGTTCCAATCCGGCGAATTGCAGACTCATCTGCAGGAACAGGGCATCGGAGTCCGCGGCGCCGCCTGAGATTTTCCGGGCTGCTGTCCGGGATATTTAAAAGACATTTTCAAGGCGCCGCTCCCAACGGCGCCTTTCACGTTGTTTAGGAAACTGCTGTGACAAATCCTTCACAAACTGCCCCGGCCCGCCTGCGCGGCATGGGTCGGGTCGAATTCATCGCGATGATGGCGATGCTGATGGCCATTAATTCGCTTGCCATCGACATCATGCTTCCCGGATTGCAGGAGATCGGCGCATCGCTTGGCGTCGTCAACGAAAACCACCGCCAGTATGTCGTTTCGGCCTATCTCTTCGGCCTCGGCGCCGCACAGATCATCTATGGATCGATCTCCGACCGTTTCGGTCGCAGAAATCCGATGCTCTTCGGCCTCGGCCTCTATTTCGTCTGCGCTGTCGGCGCCGTCATCGCGCCATCATTCGGGGCGCTGCTGGCCCTTCGCTTCATCCAGGGTGCCGGAGCGGCCGCAACACGAGTGATTTCCATTTCGATCGTGCGTGACGTATACGGTGGTCGCGCCATGGCGGAAGTCATGTCGCTGATCATGATGGTCTTCATGGTCGTGCCGGTCATCGCGCCGGCCACGGGCCAGGTGATCATGCTGTTCGGCAACTGGCACCTGATTTTCGTGTTCATGGCAGTCGCCTCGCTTTGCATCGGCTTCTGGATGTATTCGCGCCTGCCGGAAACGCTCGATCCGGCCGATGTGCGTCCCTTCACCATTTCGTCGATCCTGCACGCCTTCCAGATCGTTCTGACCAATCGCCTTGCCCTCTGCTACACGATTGCCAGCACATTCATTTTCGGCGCCATGTTCGGCTTCATCAACTCGGCCCAACAGATTTATGTCGGTATCTACGACGTCGGCGTCTGGTTTCCGCTGGTCTTCGCCTGCGTGGCGGTGTTCATGTCTGCCGCATCCTTTCTGAACGCCCGATTTGTCGGGCGTTTCGGCATGCGGCGCCTTTCGCACGGCTCGCTGCTTGGCTTCATCGGCATTACATTCGTCTGGATGCTCGTGCAGATTTTCGGGCCTCAACCCATGCCGCTCGTGATCTTCATCGCGTTTTTCGGGCTCTCGATGTTCCAGTTCGGCTGGATCGGCTCGAACTTCAATTCGCTCGCCATGGAGCCACTCGGCCATGTCGCCGGAACGGCGTCCGCCGTGCTCGGCTTCATGAGCACGGTCGGCGGGGCACTGATCGGCGTCGCGATCGGCCAGTCCTTCAACGGTACGGCACTGCCGCTGGTCGCAGGCTTCTTCACCGTCTCAATCATCGGGTTGATCTTCGTGCTGATCGGCGAGAAGGGAAAACTCTTCCAGCCGCAAAATCCGAAGATCTGAGAAGCATTTCCCAACGAAAAAGGCCGGAGCGATCCGGCCTTTTTCGTTGACGCCGCTATTTCAGGGGCCGATGATCTCGTTGCGCAGCATCTGCCAGCTTTCCTTGTCGGTAGCGAGCAACAGCCCGCCGTCGACATGGTGCGGCATGTAAGGAGAGCCGTCGAAGCGCGCGACGTAACCGCCCGCCTCCGTGCCGATCAGCGTGCCGGCCAGGTGGTCCCAGGGCATCAGCTTGTTGTAGAGCACGAACTGCACATGCCCGCCGGCGAACGTGCGATATTCATGGGCCGAGCAGCGATAGTTGGCAAAGAACCGGACTTTGGCGAGATTGCCGAGGATCCGCTCCCGCTCGCCGCCGAAGAAATATCCGGGCGAGGCCATACCGATCATGGCTTCGATCGGCCGGGCGTCGGCGACCGAAAGCCGGATCACCTCGCCATCCGGCCGTCGCAGGAATGCGCCGGCGCCCCTTTCCGCCATGACCCAGTCGTCGCCCATCGGATCGTAGATGATACCGGCCACCGTCTCGCCCTTCCAGACAACGGAGGCCATGACGCCGAAGGCCGGGATGCCCGAGGCGAAGTTGAACGTGCCGTCGACCGGATCGACGACCACCGCGAATTCCGCATCCGCGAGCTTGGCGAGCAGCGACGGATCGGCTGCCACCGATTCCTCGCCGACAAAGAGCGCGCCGGGCGCAAAGGCTTCCAGCTCGCGGCGGATCATCCGCTCGGCGGCCTCGTCGGCTTCCGTCACCAGGTCGGACGGCTCGCTCTTTGAACGTACATCGCCGCTGCCCAGCCGCCGGAAACGCGGCAGGATTTCGGCCTTGGCGGCAAGGCGCAGAAGATCGGCAAGCTTCGTGATGTCGAGCGGAAGGGTCATGACAACGGTCTCTTGGGGGATTGGTGCGGAAGGTTGGGTTCGGGGGAATTCAGAGACTTTGAGCGGCTTGCAGGCCGGAGAAATCGAAGAGCTTCGGATCGAGCAGGTGCGACGGGTTCACATGGGCGAGCGCGCGCAGCATCGTATCCTTGCGGCCCGGCATCCGGGCCTCGATATCGGCGAGCATCGCCTTCATCGCATTGCGCTGCAGGCCATCCTGCGAACCGCAGAGATCACACGGGATGATCGGGAACTGCATGGCGGCTGCGAATTTCGCCAGATCGTCCTCGGCGCAATAGGCAAGCGGCCTCAGCACCATCATGTCGCCCTCGTCGTTCAACAGCTTTGCCGGCATGCCGGCGAGCCTGCCGCCATGGAAGAAGTTCATGAAGAAGGTTTCGAGGATGTCTTCGCGGTGATGGCCGAGCACCAGTGCGTCACAGCCCTCCTCGCGGGCGATCCGGTAGAGGTTGCCGCGCCGCAGCCGGGAACAGAGCGAGCAATAGGTGGCGCCTTCCGGCACCTTTTCCTTCACGATCGAATAGGTATCGCGATATTCGATACGGTGCTGCACCCCAATCGAGGCAAGATATTCCGGCAATATATGCTTTGGGAAGTTCGGCTGGCCTTGGTCGAGATTGCAGGCAAGGAGTTCCACGGGCAGAAGGCCGCGCCATTGCAGATCCAGCAGCACGGCGAGCAACGAATAGGAATCCTTGCCACCGGAAAGCCCGATCAGCCAGCGCTTCTGGCCATTCAACATGCCAAAATCGTCGAAAGCCTGGCGCACCTGCCGGAGCAGGCGCTTACGCAGCTTGTTGAATGAGACGGAACTCGGCGCATCCCGGAAGAGCGCCGGTACGAGGCCGTTGCCGACCTCATCCAGCTCATCATCGATCTTGGCCGTCACGCCCATTGGTCTTCCTTTGAAACCGAAAAGCGGGCAATGCTCGCTTCCGGTGTTTGTCGTCAGGCGCTAAGAACGGCTGCTACCGCTTCGAGCGCCTCGTTGGCCTTGGCGCCGTCCGGTCCACCGGCCTGGGCCATGTCGGGACGGCCGCCGCCGCCCTTGCCGCCAAGCGCCATGGATGCGATGCGGACCAGGTCCACGGCGCTGAAGCGATCGACCAGGTCAGGCGTCACCGCAACCACGGCGCTTGCCTTGCCGTCTTCCGACACGCCGATCAGCGTGACGACGCCGGAGCCGAGGCTTGCCTTGCCTTCATCCGCCAGGCCCTTCAGGTCCTTGGCATCGATGCCGTTGAGCGCCTTGCCCATGAACTTGACGCCGCCGATCTCCCTGAAATCGCCGGCCGAACCACCCTGCCCGCCGCCCATGGCCAACCGGCGCTTGGCGTCCGCCAATTCCTTCTCGAGCTTGCGGCGCTCGTCGATCAGCGCTTCGACGCGCGAAACCACCTCAGCCGGCTGCACCTTCAAGGCGCCTGCGAGCGTCTTCACGCGGTCATCCTGTTCGGCGAGATAGGCACGCGCTGCCTCGCCCGTCACCGCCTCGACGCGGCGAACGCCGGCGCCGACGGCGCTTTCACCGAGAACGCGGACAAGGCCGATATCGCCGGTCGCATTGACATGGGTGCCGCCGCAGAGCTCGATCGAGTAGGGCTTGCCGGCCTTGGGGCCTTCGATTGCCTTGCCCATCGCAACGACGCGAACTTCATCGCCGTATTTTTCGCCGAACAGCGCCATGGCACCTTCCGCGATCGCGTCGTCGACGCTCATCAATCGGGTCGTGACCGGCGCGTTCTGGAGGATGATGGCATTCGCCATGTCCTCGACCTTCTGCAATTCTTCGGCCGACATCGGCTTCGGATGCGAGACGTCGAAACGCAGGCGCTCGGGCGCTACCAGCGAACCCTTCTGGGCCACGTGCGTGCCAAGCACTTCGCGAAGTGCCTCATGCAGCAGATGGGTGGCCGAATGGTTGGAACGCAGGCGCGAACGACGGTCGTGATCGACCGTCAGCGCTGCGGCATCACCAACCTTCAACATGCCCTCAGTGACGGTCGCGATGTGGACGAATACGCCCTCGCCCTTCTTCTGGGTATCCGAGATATTCAGTTTGGCATTGTCCGTCGCAATCACGCCGGTATCGCCCATCTGGCCGCCGGATTCGCCATAAAACGGCGTCTGGTTGACGACGACCTGGATCTGTTGGCCGGCGGACGCGCTGTCGACAGCCTTGCCGTCGCGGACGATCGCCTGCACCACGCCTTCAGCGGTTTCCGTGTCATATCCGAGGAATTCGGTGGCGCCGTGCTTTTCCTTGAGCTCGAACCAGATCGTTTCCGTCGCCTTGTCGCCGGAACCGGTCCAGTGCGAGCGGGCTTCCGCCTTCTGGCGCTGCATGGCGTCGGTGAAGCCGGAAATATCGACGCCGATTTCGCGGGCGCGCAAGGCATCCTGGGTCAGGTCGAGCGGGAAACCGTAGGTGTCGTAAAGCTTGAAGGCGGTCTCGCCATCCAGCATGTCGCCCTTGTGAAGCGCACCGGTCGCATCCGAGAGCAGCGAAAGCCCGCGCTCCAGCGTCTTGCGGAAGCGGTTTTCCTCGAGCTTCAGGGTTTCCGAAATCAGCGATTCGGCGCGGACCAGTTCCGGATAGGCGCGGCCCATCTGCTGGATGAGCGCGGGCAGCAACTTGAAGAGCAGCGGATCGCGGGCGCCGAGCAACTGGGCATGGCGCATGGCGCGGCGCATGATGCGGCGGAGCACGTAGCCGCGGCCTTCGTTCGAGGGCAGCACGCCGTCGGCGATCAGGAATGCGGAGGACCGCAGGTGGTCGGCTATGACGCGGTGGCTGCCGCGATGCTCGCCTTCAGCTTTGACGCCGGTCGCCTCTTCCGAGGCCGAGATCAGCGCGCGGAACAGGTCGATATCGTAGTTGTCGTGCCGGCCCTGCAGGACCGCCGCAACACGCTCCAGGCCCATGCCGGTGTCGATCGACGGGCGCGGCAGGTCGATCCGCTCGTCCTTCGTCACCTGCTCGTACTGCATGAAGACGAGGTTCCAGATCTCGATGAACCGGTCGCCGTCCTCTTCCGGCGAACCGGGCGGGCCGCCCCAGATATGGTCGCCATGATCGTAGAAGATTTCCGAGCATGGGCCGCAAGGACCGGTATCGCCCATCGCCCAGAAATTGTCGCTGGTCGGAATGCGGATGATCTTGTCGTCCGAAAGACCGGCGATCTTCTTCCAGAGGTCGAAAGCCTCGTCGTCGGTATGGTAGACGGTCACCAGGAGACGCTTGGCGTCGAGGCCGAATTCCTTGGTGATCAGGTTCCAGGCAAGCTCTATCGCATTTGCCTTGAAATAGTCGCCGAAGGAGAAATTGCCGAGCATTTCGAAGAAGGTGTGGTGACGAGCCGTATAACCGACATTGTCGAGGTCGTTATGCTTGCCGCCGGCGCGAACGCATTTCTGTGCCGTCGTCGCGGTCGTATAGGGGCGTTTCTCAAGACCGGTGAACACGTTCTTGAACTGAACCATGCCGGCATTGGTAAACATCAGCGTCGGATCGTTGCGCGGCACCAGCGGACTGGAGGACACGACCTCGTGCCCGTTCTTTCGGAAATAGTCGAGGAAGGTCGACCGGATTTCATTCACGCCGCTCATGCTACGCCCTTTTTACCGCCGGATGCGGTCCTATTATTCGAAAACCAGAGGCTTGTATCGCCCACACCCCCAACTGTCCAGCCGCCCCGCCGCCTCACCGAACGAGAAACCGGCCGCGCATCTTCCATGCGCAGCCGGTTCAAAATAATCCGCCGGAGAAATCCCCGAGTGCGGCGGAACCGCTTTACATATCCGCGGCCGCGTCGCTGTCGTCAGCGTCGGGACCGCCGTTTTGCAGGAAGCGGTCGGCAATGAGGCCGGCATTCTGGCGAAGCGACGTCTCGATCTCCCGGGCAAGCTCAGGGTTGTCGCGCAGGAACGTCTTGGCGTTCTCGCGGCCCTGGCCGAGACGCTGGCTGTTATAGGAGAACCAGGCACCAGACTTCTCGACGATGCCGGCCTTGACGCCGAGATCGACCAGTTCGCCGGTCTTGGAAACGCCTTCGCCATACATGATGTCGAATTCGACCTGCTTGAAGGGAGGCGCCATCTTGTTCTTGACGACTTTCACGCGGGTCTGGTTGCCGACCACTTCCTCGCGTTCCTTGACCTGACCGATGCGGCGGATGTCGAGGCGAACCGAGGCGTAGAATTTCAAGGCGTTGCCGCCGGTGGTGGTTTCCGGAGAGCCGAACATCACGCCGATCTTCATACGGATCTGGTTGATGAAGATCACCATCGTATTCGACTTGGAAATCGAAGCGGTGAGCTTGCGCAGCGCCTGGCTCATCAGGCGCGCCTGAAGGCCCGGCAGGCTGTCGCCCATCTCGCCCTCAATTTCGGCGCGCGGGGTCAATGCCGCAACCGAGTCGATAACGAGGACATCGACGGCACCGGAACGGACCAGCGTGTCGGTGATTTCGAGCGCCTGCTCGCCGGTATCCGGCTGCGAGATCAGAAGGTTCTGGAGATCGACGCCAAGCTTGCGAGCATAGACCGGATCAAGCGCGTGTTCGGCGTCGACGAAGGCGCAGATGCCACCCTTCTTCTGAGCTTCGGCAATCGTCTGCAGCGCAAGCGTCGTCTTGCCCGAGCTTTCCGGACCGTAGATTTCGACGATACGGCCCTTCGGCAGGCCGCCGATGCCAAGCGCGATATCGAGGCTGAGAGAGCCGGTCGAAACCGTCTCGATCTCGACAATGTTCTCGTTCGAACCGAGCTTCATGATCGATCCCTTACCGAAGGATCGTTCGATCTGCGACAATGCCGCTTCCAGCGCCTTACTCTTGTCCACGCCTTTATCCTCTACGAGCCGCAAACTATTCTGTGCCATCTGGTCCCACCTTTAGGTTATTGCCGCCGCGCACGCAATGAAGCAGCCGATAAAGGTGACGTACCTATTTTGTTCTCATTTGGCAAGGGTCGCCCAAGAGATTGAGTCAAAATAGATATTTCGATTTCGTTCTCAGGATGTTCACGCCCGCCGAGGTGTGGAAAATTCCCGTTTGAAATCAAAGCTGCGCCGCAATTTGACGAGGAAATCGCGGCGTTTGAAATTTATGAGAGACGATCCGATTCTCACTCCGAATCGAGCATTTCCCGGACCGCCACGGCAAGCTGCTTTAGCGAGAAGGGCTTCGGCAGGAAGCCGAACTTGGCGTCGGCCGGCAGGTTGCGCGCAAACGCGTCCTCGGCATAGCCCGAAACGAAGATAAACTTCATGTCCGGATAGATCTTGCGCAGCTCGGTCAAAAGCGTCGGGCCGTCCATTTCAGGCATGACGACGTCGGAGACGACGATATCCACCTTGCCCTGGAGCTCTTTCATGATGTCGAGCGCCTCGGTGCCGGAACCCGCTTCGTGCACGGTGTAGCCGCGGGTTTCCAACATGCGCTTGCCGCCGCGGCGGACGGCCTCCTCGTCCTCGACGAGCAGGACCACCGCCGACTTTCCGGTGAGGTCGAGGTCGTCGGATGCAGGCGTCGACACGACAGGCGCGAGAGCGGCCGGCGGCGCCTGTGTACCGGTTGCGGTAGCATCCTGGACGACGACGGGCGTTTCGGGAATGTGGCGTGGGAGGAACATGCGGAAACTCGTGCCGCGTCCGACTTCCGATTCGGGATAGATATAGCCGCCGGACTGTTTGACGATGCCGTAGACCATCGAGAGGCCGAGGCCGGTGCCCTTGCCCACTTCCTTGGTGGTGAAGAAAGGTTCGAAGATCTTGTCCATGATTTCGGGCGAGATGCCCGTGCCGGTGTCGGAAACTTCGACCATCACGAAGTCTTCGGCCGGGAGATCCGCCTGGTTGAAACCGCCCGCATCCTCGGCGGATACATTGCGGGTCTTGATCAGGATCGTGCCGCCCTGGGGCATGGCGTCGCGCGCGTTGACGCAGAGGTTGATCAGCACCTGCTCGAACTGCGACAGGTCGGTGCGCACCGGCCAGAGATCGCGGCCGTAGTCCACTTCGAGCTTCACATTGGTACCGGAAATCAGCCGGTCGACCAGCATGCGCAGATCGCCGACCACGTCGGTGAGGTTCAGCACCGCCGGCCGCATGGTCTGCTTGCGCGAGAAGGCGAGCAGCTGGCGCACCAGCACGGCGGCGCGGTTGGCGTTGCGCTTGATCTCCATCAAGTCGGCAAAGCTCGCATCGGAAGGGCGCGCCTGCAGGAGGAGATGGTCGGAGGACAGAAGGATCGCAGTCAGGACGTTGTTGAAGTCGTGGGCGATGCCACCCGCCAGCGTGCCGACGGCATTAAGCTTCTGGGTCTGCGCCATCTGGGTTTCGAGCGCCTTCTGCTCGGTCGTCTCGACGGCGTAGACGATCGCGGCCTCTTCCGGCGCCTCGTCGCTCTCGTCGATCACGGCGTTCACATAGAAGCGCACATAGCGGTTCTCGTCGCCGGGATGGCGCGAATCGATTGGGGCGATATCGCCCTGCCCGTCCTTGGCAGCGGCAATCGCCTGCATCAGATGCTGGCGGGAATTGTCGTGAACGATGCGGTCGAGTTCGATACCGGCATCCACGTCGTCGCGGGAAACGACGCCGGCAAACAGTTTGAGGAACGGCGCATTGATGCGCAGGATCCGGCCTTCGCCATCGACGGAGGCGATCGCCATCGGCGTATTGTTGAAGAAGCGCGTGAAGCGCATCGCGGAGGCGGACTGGTCGCCCTCGCCGCCCTTCTGCCGCGCCAGCACGATGGTGCGGCTTTCGCCCGGTGCGCCGTCGCGGGTTGCGCTGACATTGTGCACCAGCCGCACGGGCAGGCTCTGGCCGTTGGCGCGGCGCAGATCGAGATCGAGCGTTTCGGTGCGCTTCAGCCCGGGTGCGGCCTGCACCGACTGGATCAGCGCCATGCCCTCGCCCGCCACCAGGTCGGAGATCGTCACCGAGCGTGGCACGAACTTGGTCAGGTCGATGCCAAGCCATTCGGCAAGCGTGGCGTTCAGGTAGAAGATCTCGCCCTTCTTGCCGGCGGAGAAGAACCCGGCGGGCGCGTGGTCGAGATAGTCGATTGCGTTCTGCAGCTCGCGGAAAAACCGCTCCTGGTCGTCGCGCTCCGAGGTGATGTCGGTGATCTGCCAGATGTCGAGTTGGCCCTTGCGGCTGTCGGCGGGCGTCAGCAGCCGCGCCTTGAGACGGTACCAGTGGGCACCGGAACCGTTACCGGTCGTCCGTCCGATCGGCTGGAGAAGCCGGAACTCCTCGTGACCTTCCCGGCCCTCGCGCAGAGCCGTCGTCAGCCGGTAGAGCGCCTCGGTCGATTCGCGGGTCTTGGACAGAAGCGCTTCGAGCGACTGCACGTTGCTTGCCTTGGTCGCACCGGTCATCCGGCCATAGGCGGCATTGGCGTAGAGAATGCGGCCCTTGGCATCGGTGATCAGGATGCCGTCGGGATGGTTGGCGAGAAAACCCCGGGCCAGCTCGTCGGAACGCGACTGCGGCATGACCTCGACGAGGCCGATGATCGACGACACCAGGAAGAAGATGCCGACCATGGCGAGAATGCCGAGCAGGCCGAGTACCAGCTCGTTGTCGAGCGCATGCTGGAACATCACGAAGCCGGCAGCCACGCCACAGAGAACGAGCGCCAGAAGGACGATTCGGACGATGGTGCCGCCACGCGTCCCTTTTTCCACCAGGGGCGCATCGTAGTTGCCGCTCTGCTGCAACTTCGTCATCAATTCCTCGCATTTCGACCGGCGCTGCGGCCATGAACATTCAGGGATCAGGAATCCCGCGATTCCTTATTAGCAAGTTGCAGGTTAAGCAAAAAGCTCTGCTGAGCCACAAAACCCGGGACAGTTTGGCGGAGTGACCTATCTTTGCTTTTCTGCGCTGTCTTTCAGCGCGGGACAGTGACAGTTAGCAGCTTGCTTCGGTAGGAAAAAAGTCGTTTTTTACCGCAGCGTTCATATGAGGAGTGGCAAGAGATGTTAGATGACCTGATGGGCGCCTATGGAGGCCGCCTGGTGATCGCAGTCGTCGGCGTCGGCATTGGGCTCGTCGTCCTCATCGGCGCGCTCTGGCTCATGCGCGGCCGCGCCGGCCCGTCCCCCTTCGTGCGCGGCGGCAAAAATCGCCAGCCGCGGCTTCAGGTACTGGATGCTGCGGCAGTCGATGCGCGCCGTCGCCTGGTCCTCATCCGCCGCGACGGGGTCGAGCACCTGATCATGATCGGCGGGCCGACCGATATCGTCATCGAAAGCGGAATTTCCACGGCGGCACCTGCCATGCCGGCGACCCCGGCAAGCGCGGCAAACCGCTTCCAGCCGCTGGACATGACGGCTCCCGTTCAAGCCGCACCCGCCATGGAAGCCCGGCTGGCTCCCGTCGCCGAACCCCGCCCTGCCCCGATCCCACGTCCCGCGGCTCCGGAAGCGCGCATCGAGCCGGCACGGGAAAGCGTCGTGCCGCCGCGCGAGGCCCCGCGCGCCGCTGCGCCTTTGGCGGCGACGGCAGCTCCCGTCACCGGGCCCATGCCGATGAGCGGCACCCTTGCTCCGCGGCCCGCCCCGCCTGTCATGGCCAACAATGCAGCGGCTGCCGAGCCGGCGGCCGCCCCCAGGATCGAACCGCCCGCCCGTCAAGCCCCGGAGGTAAAATCCGAACAGCTGCGGCCGATCGCGGCTTTGGCAGCCGCAGCCGCAGCCCCGCCGCCTAGCCCAGCTCCTGCGCCCGCTCCTGTCCAAGTTCCTGCTTATGACGACGCTGCCGATGTGCTCGACGCCGCCCGCGAACGCGTCTTCCAGGAAGCGCCCGAACCCCGCGTCGTGCCGGTCAGCGCCGCAATCGTGCCGCCTGCCCTGCAATCGGCCGCCGACAAGCCGAAACAGCTCGGCAGCGATTTCGAGCGGATTCTCGAAGAGGAAATGGCCAACAACCTCGCATCCCGCGAGTCGGTCGTCATCCCCCAGCCGAACCGTCAGATACAGCCGAGGAACCCCGGCGTGCCGCCGGTCACCGGTGCGACGCCGGAACCGAGCCTGCAGTCGGAAGTCGCGCGCATCTTCGGTGAAATGTCGGTCACCCGCGACAAGTGAGCGGGCCCGCCGCCATTTTGGGCCCAAGAAAAAAGGCACGGAAAAACCGTGCCTTGAATTCGTTATGGCTGATCAGGCGAATTATTCGTCCCGATAGACCTTTTCACGACGCTCGTGGCGTTCCTGCGCTTCGATCGACAGTGTGGCGATCGGACGAGCGTCGAGACGCTTGAGGCCGATCGGTTCGCCCGTTTCCTCGCAGTAACCGTAGGTGCCGTCCTCAATGCGCTGCAAGGCGGCATCGATTTTGGAAATCAGCTTGCGCTGACGGTCACGGGCTCGAAGTTCGATAGCTCTGTCGGTTTCGGAGGAAGCCCGGTCGGCGAGATCGGGGTGGTTGGCGCTCTCTTCAGCCAGATGGCCGAGCGTTTCGCGCGCTTCTCTCAGAATATCGTTTTTCCAGGCGATCAGTTTTGCCCGGAAATACGCTTTCTGATTTGCATTCATGAACTCGTCGTTTTCAGAGAGCACATAATTGCTAAGATCGATCTTCTCACTCAACGCGATTCTCCTGAAGAACATCTCATGCGGCGCTCTATATCCTATCCTCCCATCCGGATTCAAGCCTCGCGCTCAGTATTAAGGCATTTTTAAAACTGTCATAAAAATCCGCTAAACGGCTATTTTTTAAGCTTTTATTCTGAATGTTTGAAACTCTTCTCCACAGGCGGACGCGCTTGGTGGCGCTATTTCAGAACATCTGCGGCAGTTGACGAGTCTCATGCCGAAAGGGTACCCATCGCTTCCATCCTCTCACTAGCGGTGCCGGGCATGACGACGATCACTCCTCCTCCTTCCCGCATCTATCTCCTGCGCCACGCCAAATCCGGCTGGGCGGAGCCGGGACAGCACGATTTCGATCGCCCTCTCGACAATCAGGGCTTTGCGCAGGCCGAGATCGTTGCCGACAAGGCTGCTGATCGCAACTACCGGCCTGATATCCTTATCAGTTCCACCGCCATGCGGTGCCGCCAGACCGCCGAGGCCATCCGCCGCGCGATCAGCGAGGAGATCGAGCCTGTCTTCATCGACGAACTCTATAACGGCTCGCTCGGCACCTATCTCGCCATTCTCGCAGGCCAAAGAGACAGCAACTCGGTCATGCTCGTCGGCCATAACCCGACCATGGAAGAGGTCCTGGAAGGGTTGATCGGCGCCGACCAGATGGTGGCGGCGGTCCCGGGCGGTTACCCGCCTGCCGGCCTTGCGGTGCTCGATTATCGCGGTTTTGTCGCCGGCTCGGATGCCGCCTGGACACTGACCGACTTCCTGACGGCCTGAACTGGACCCGAACGACGGCTTTGCGGCCTCGCAACGGCTTCCTATATAGGCGTAAACTCTGGACCCGGAACAACGCCTTGCCGCCTTCGCTTACCAGCTTCTCGGATGACGCGCGCATCGCGCTCGACAATCTCGCCGACCGTGCCTCGGGCCTCGTGCATCCGACGATCAGGCTCGGCGTGACCGGCCTGTCGCGGGCCGGCAAGACCGTTTTCATCTCGTCGCTCGTCCACAATCTCCTGAACGGCGGGCGGCTGCCGCTCTTTGAAGCGCTCCGGTCGGGCCGGGTCTCGGCGGTGCGGCTTGAGCCGCAGCCGGACGACGCCATCCCGCGCTTTCAATACGAAGACCATATCCAGGCCCTGGTGCGCGACCGCATCTGGCCGGATTCGACCCGCGCCATCTCGGAACTGCGGATCACCCTCGACTACCAGAGCGCCAGCGGCTGGGGCCGGATGTTTTCGCGCGGCCGGCTGTCGATCGACATCGTCGATTATCCGGGCGAATGGCTGCTCGACCTGCCGCTGCTGGCGCAGGATTTTCGGACCTTCAGCGACAATACCGCAGCACTTGCCGGGACCGGCATCCGCGAGGAGTTGTCGCGAGAATGGCTGGCTCTCGCAAACGGCATAGATGCGGACGCCCCGGCGGACGAAATGACGGCCCGGCGGCTGTCCGAAGCCTTTGCCGCTTATCTCAGGGCCTGCAAGGCGGACGAACGGTCGCTTTCGACCCTGCCGCCCGGCCGGTTCCTGATGCCCGGCGATCTTGAAGGCTCGCCGGCGCTGACCTTCGCGCCGCTGCCGAACATGTCCGACACCAAGGCGCCGAAGGGCTCGCTGCGGGCGATGATGGAGCGCCGTTACGAGGCCTACAAGAACGTCGTGGTCAAGCCGTTCTTCCGCGAGCATTTCGCCCGGCTCGACCGTCAGATCGTGCTGATCGACGCGTTGCAGGCGATCAATCGTGGTCCCGAAGCGGTGCAGGATCTGGAACGGGCGCTGACCGATGTGCTCGCCTGTTTCCGCCCCGGCCACAACAGTTTCTTCTCTTCCCTGATCGGCCGCAGGATCGACAAGGTTCTGGTCGCCGCCACCAAGGCGGATCACCTGCATCACGAAAGCCATGATCGCCTGGAACGGCTCACCGGTCGGCTGGTCGATCGCGCCGTCAAACGGATCGGCATGGCCGGCGCCGGCATCGAGGTTATGGCGATCGCATCGGTGCGCGCCACCCGCGAGGCGACCGTCAAGGAAGACAACCATCTCCTGCCGGTGATCGTCGGCACGCCTATTGCGGGCGAGATGATCAACGGTGAACACTTCGACGGAAACAAGAAAACAGCGATATTTCCCGGTGATTTGCCGGAAGATCCTGAAGCATTTTTTCAGCAGCTGGATTCCGTCAATGCGGAGCTTCCGGAGATCAACGTGGTGCGTTTTCGCCCACCGGCGCTCGAAGAGGCGAATGGCATGAAGCTCTCGGTACCGCATATCCGGCTCGACCGCACCATGCAATTTCTGTTCGGAGACCGCCTCGCATGAGACCGCCCGAATCACCTCAGAACGGCAAGCGCCGACCAGCGTCTTTCTCGATCGAAGAGGAAAGTGCCGCCCGAAACGAAACCTTGCCCGTCCCTCGCCGCAGCCCGCGCAGCTTCGAGGACGGCGTCGTCGTGACGCCCGACGAACAGGATCCGTTCGTGACGCCGCCCGAACTCGCCGCGGAGGCCATCCCGGTCGCCGAGCCCCGGAAGCGCAAGAAATTCTCGTTCGTCAATCTGGCGACGGCGGCCTTCGGCACCTTCCTGTCGCTCGCTTTCGGTCTGTGGGCCGATAGCGTCGTCCGCGACCTGTTCACCCGTGCCGACTGGTTGGGATATGCAGCGCTCGGAGCGCTTGCCATCGGGCTCGTCGCAGTTGCCGTGATCGTCGGCCGCGAGATCTTCGGCATGATGCGGCTTTCCGCCGTCCAGACCCTGAAAGCACAAGCGGAACAGGCCGCCCTTTCCCCTCGCCCGACCGCCGCGCGTGCCGTCGTTGCCACGCTTGCGAAACTTCTCAGTCACCGGGCGGAGACCGCCAAGGGTCGCGCCAACCTCGACGCCACGAAGGACGAGATCATCGATGGCCCCCAGCTTATCGAGCTTGCCGAACGGGAGCTCCTGGCGCCGCTCGACCGCAAGGCCCGCGCTCTCATTCTCGGATCGTCCAAACGTGTTTCGATCGTCACCGCCATCAGCCCCCGTGCCATTGTCGACCTTGCCTACGTGCTCTTCGAAGTGACGCGGCTGATCCGCGCCATGGCCGAACTTTACGGTGGCCGGCCGGGTACGCTCGGCCTGCTGCGACTGATGCGGGATGTTATTGCCCATCTTGCCGTAACCGGCTCGATCGCCGTTGGCGATGGAGTAGCCCAACAGGTCCTCGGGCATGGGCTGGCTTCCAGACTGTCGAAGCGGTTGGGCGAAGGCGTGATCAACGGCCTGCTGACCGCGCGAATCGGCATCGCCGCCATGGACCTTTGCAGGCCGCTGCCCTTCCGGGCGGTGAAAAGGCCCGGAATCAGCGATTTCATCTCGGATATTGCGGCAGTCGGCGGGCGAAAAGATGAACAATAGAAGGGTTGACCATGGCTCAAATCCGGCCATGGTCACCAGTCGTTAACCATTCCCACCTAAATTACGGGACACCTAAAGTTGCTGCTCGTCAGGGGAAAGTTCATGTATTCGCGCTTCTTTTCGCTTCTGGGCGGGTTCGCCATTCTGACAGTCGCGACCACTTCCGCCATGGCGCCGCAGGCTGAAGCCGCACCGCGCGACAAGGCATTCTTCCAGTCGGTCGCCGGCGTCTGGAAAGGTCCCGGCGAAATCGTCGCCGGCAAATACAAAGGCACGAAATTCAGCTGCAATTTGACCGGTGCAGCTATCCCGGACAGCGATGTCGGCATCAAGCTCGATGGGACCTGCCGCGTCGGCGTGTTCCAGCAACCGATGTCGGCCACCATCGCCCAGAGCGGCCGCGGTTACACCGGCAAGTTTCTGGATGGCGCCGAGGGCAAGGGACTGGACATCATTTCCGGCTCGGTCAGCGGCGACAAGGTCGTCATGGGCATCAACCGCAATCAGCTCAACGGCGCGATGGTCGCGAGCCTGCGCGGCGAGAACAAGATGAACATCACCATCTCGATCAAAGTCGAAGACCAGATGGTTCCCGTGATCGGGCTCAGCCTCGACCGCGACATGGATTCGATCGCCGTCGGCTCGATCAAGGAATAAGGCCGGCTGGGGCGTCTCAGGCGCCCCGCCACCAATCCTGACTGTCGCGCGCGACCTTGATGCCGGCGATGTCGGCTCCACCAAGCCAGTCGCGCACTTTCCTTCCCTTCACCAGAAGATCCGGGGCGATGTCGGCAAGCGGCATCATCACGAAGCCGCGGTCGGTCATGCGCGGATGCGGCACTTCCAGTTTTTCGGTTTTCTGTTCGCGCGCGCCATAGGTCAGGATATCGATATCGATGGTGCGTGGTCCCCAGCGTTCCAGGCGGACGCGCTTCATGCCGCGCTCGATCGACAGGCAGACGTCCAGAAGGTCCTCTGGCTCCAATGACGTCTCCACCAGAACGCAGCAGTTGAAGAAATCCGCCTGGTCGGTCTTGCCCCAGGGCGGGGTTGAATAGAGTTTCGACACGGCCACGACCCGGCAGTCTTCGCGGGTATCGAGCTGCCGGAGCGCCTCGGCCATGGACGACGGCGGATCGCCGATATTGCCGCCAAGCCCGAGAGCCGCGACCTCAAGGGTATTTTCAGGCGAAATGCTCAACACGCACCTCCGCATAATCGAGGATGCCAGGGATCGGCACGCTCGGTTTGCGCACGGTGATCTCCACCCGGCGGATCTGCGGCGACCAGGCGCACAGCCCCTTGCCGATGTCCTTGGCAAGCGTCTCGATGAGGTTGCGGCGGTGGCCGGTCACCACCTTCTCGACGATTTCGTAGGCGATGCCGTAATGCACCGTGCTTGCGACATTATCGTTTTCAAGCGCCTCATCCGCCTCGACGTCCATGACGACATCGATGAAGAAACGCTGGCCGAGCGTGGCCTCCTGCTCGAAGGCGCCGTGCTTGGCGTAGAATGCACAGTTCTTCAGCGTGATCGTGTAGGTCGCCATCAAAGGCCCTCTCTTGCGTAATAAGCGGAGGCCGCGGCGAGAACCGCATCGGCCATTGCCAGCGCATCGCGGTTGGCAGCGACATTGTGGACACGGAAGATCGAAGCACCCGCGAGACGCAGGATCGCCGTCGTCGCGGCGGTACCGACGTCGCGCTCGTCCGCCTTCTCGCGGCCCGTCAGGGCGCCGATGAAGCGTTTCCGCGAGGTGCCGGCGAGCAGCGGGAAGCCGAGCCTATGCAGTTCGGCAAACCGCGCCATCAATTCTAGGTCGTCGTCACGGTCCTTGGCAAAGCCGAAGCCGGGATCGAGCACGATCGCATCTTCGGAGATGCCGGCGCTACGAGCGATCTCGAGCGACTGCTGCAGGAAAAATTCCTGGTCGGCGATTCTGTCGGGCCGCTTTTCCTGTTCGCGCCCGCGGCCGGTATGCATGATGCAGACCCCGGCAGATGTTTGAGCCGCAACGGTGGCGATCTCCGGCTCGCGTTGCAGGCCGTGCACGTCGTTGATGATATGAGCACCTGCCGCCATGGCCAGGCGGGCGGTTTCGGCCCGATAGGTATCGATCGAGATCAGCGCATCCGTCTTCACGGCGAGTTTTTCGATCACCGGCAGGACGCGGTCCTGCTCTTCGGCCGCCGACACCTCGGCCGCGCCGGGCCTCGTCGATTCGCCGCCGATATCGAGAATAGCTGCGCCGTCGCGGACGCAGGAAAGGGCATGAGCCACCGCGGCATCGACGTTTGCGTATTTTCCACCGTCGGAAAAGGAATCAGGCGTGATGTTGATGATCGCCATAATCTGGCCTTGGCGACCGAGTTCAAGGGCACGAGCGCGCCCGACACGCCAGGTGCTGTTGCGCTGCGATATCACCGGCCGGCCGTCTGTCGAAGGGTAACGCAAAATTTGATGCCTTTGTGTTGCGCTCAGGCTGGCTATGCCCCAAGGTCCCCATAAGTTCAACGTCGCAGGCCATAGAATGTTCTCCATGCGCAGAGTCCGCCGGTTTTTCGGTGTCTTTCTTCTCCTCTGCGCGATCCCTGCGACGGCCATGGCAGAGCCGATCATCAACAAGACCTATTCCTATTTCCGGATCGGCGGCCGTACGGCCGAGGATCTCGACAAGGAACTGGAAAACCTCGGCCCTCTCACCCGCGGGACCGGCCATCGCCATCCGGGCGCCACCGAAATCAAGTACGGGGGCGATGTCACCTATGTGGAAAGCGGTGGCCGCTGTTCGGTCGGCGGTGCGCGGGTGACGCTTCGCACCCACATCATCCTGCCCCGCTGGGGCAATCGCGGCCGGGCCACGGCCGAGCTCGGCTTCATCTGGGATACGCTGTCGAAGGACATCAAGCGCCATGAGGAGCGGCATGCGGAAATCGCCCGCAACCACGCGCGTCAGCTCGAACGGGAACTGCTTGGTCTCCCGGCCAACAGAACCTGTGACGCGCTGGAAAAACAGGTGGCGGAAACGACCCGCCGGGTTCTTGAAGCGCATGACCGGGAGCAGCTCCGATTCGACCAGATCGAGGCAGCCAATTTCGATGCGCGGATGATGCGGCTGCTGCAGTACCGCATGAAACGATCCGGAAATTAAATCCGCATTTCAGGAATCAGCCCCGCCAACCGTTGCGAAGCTTTTGCCAAGCTTGCGCCATCCCTCGTCAATGACGGGTGATTTATGGTGATAGTCTAAAATACGAATCTCGGATATAACCTAAGACATAGCTTACCTACCAACGCTTCAAAAAACGAAGCAGATGAGGTAGATAGCCGCAAGATCAGCGTGCCCCTCCGGTTTCGGACCGATGTGTCGAACGCAGTTGCTTCAGGTGTTCCTGAGTTTTTGATTTCCAGTGTTTTAGTTCTCCTGGCGTGTCTTCAAGCCGCAGGTGTTTCCTCCCTCCCCTGCTGGTGATGCGCCCGCCTTGCCTCGCTTGCCGCTTTTGCGGAGCGAGGCTTTTTTTTGCCCGGAAACCGGCAATCGGGAAAATGACGATCAGCTACGATCAGGCCTGGCGCTCGGGCACGTTGACCACGAGCCCGTCGAGATCGGCCTTGACCTTGATCTGACAGGAAAGGCGCGAGTTCGGCTTCACCTCGAAGGCGAAGTCGAGCATGTCTTCCTCCATGGGCGCCGGCGGGCCGACCTTTTCGGTCCAGGCCTCGTCGACATAGACATGACAGGTCGCGCAGGCGCAGGCGCCGCCGCATTCGGCCTCGATGCCGGGGACGGAATTGCGAACCGCATTCTCCATAACGGTGGAGCCTGGCTCGGCTTCGATATCGAAGCGCGTTCCGTCAAAGGCAACGATGGTCAGTTTCGTCATGATAGGGAAATCCGGAATGTTGAAGGGTCAGGGCACACTATTTGAGCGTGCTGTCTTCCAATAAAAGCCCGGCGCAGTCAACATTTCGGGGCGCCGCCGGCTGTTCAATCGGCGCCTCGCCCAACCGATTCGCTCAGCGGCAGAGTTTGTTGATGAAGTTTTCGGCCTCGATGACTGCGGCGGCGACCGCAGCCCGCAACGAGGCGTCGGAGGCATTGTCTTCAAGGCGCTCGGCAGCGGTGGAAACCTTGAAGGCGCCGACCGCACCGGCAGCACCCTTCAGACGGTGTGCGGCGGCGACGACGTAGGCGCTATCGGCGCTTGATATATCGTGCAG
Organism: Neorhizobium galegae bv. orientalis str. HAMBI 540; assembly: GCF_000731315.1. Lineage (NCBI taxonomy): Bacteria > Pseudomonadati > Pseudomonadota > Alphaproteobacteria > Hyphomicrobiales > Rhizobiaceae > Neorhizobium > Neorhizobium galegae. The sequence goes on along the minus strand of NZ_HG938353.1, from coordinate 1,657,499 downwards.
CGCGCGGCGTGCCTGGCGTGCAAACATCTGGAGCACTTCGACTTCAAGGTTCTTGTCGCCCATGGTCTGGGTCGCGAGATGGACGAGGTCAATCGGACGGGACTGCGAGGGGCAAGCGCCCCGGAGGGTTTCCGGAGCTTCGAACGCGATACTGACGGCTGCCATTGCCATGAACCTGTTTTCCCTGTTGTTCTTCTGATAATGTCCCGAATTGTGCGGGCCAATCGCAGCTATCCCGTTAAATTCCGGCACAATCTGGGCCGGTTTCTTCCCATATGGTTAATTTCTGCTAAGCTCCCGGGATTTTAGGAGTTTTGCATCTTCGCATGGTTTAAATTCTGTTAACAACATTCCACAGCATCATTCGAAGGCAGGCGTCATAATTGTGCAGGGTGGCCGAATGTGCCACTACAATACGCCTAAGGTGGCGGGGAATATCGTCCTTTTGCCCCAGGTGGTAGGTTGGTAAGCTTTCATTATCATCCGTTTGAAAGAACGGCCATCCGACTTGAAAATGAATAGGAAACTGGAAATCCGCTTTGTGGGTGGAGAGTTTCCGGCAGGCAGCGTTCCATCTGTCGGTCTGCGGGCGGCAGCGCTTCAGATGGGATTTGCCGGGCGAGTATGTAACGAGGCGTAACCGCATGGCAAAGAACCCTAGCAGCGAGTCGATCGATGAGACGGCGTTCCAGGCGTTGGAAGATGCCCTAAAAATCAACTTCAACGAAGATCAGCCGCGCCAAAGATCAGTGCCCCATGCCTCGGAGGCAAGAGTGTCAGACACTAACAAACCGCGTCAGACCCAGTACCAGGACGATGCCGCCGAATCATACAGGTCGGCAGCCACCGAAACCGCTGCCAAATCCCCCACATTCCAGCCCGCCAACGATGCGGGCAAACGCAGTTCGACTGCAATCCTGCGGACGTTGGAAGGCGGCGCGATGCGCTCGTCGATCCGCAACGCGGTGATCGTCTCGATCCTCTGGGCAATCGGCGGCATCGCCCTCGGGCAGATGATCTACGGCAACCAACTCTGGCAGATCACCTCGGTGGAAGGCGTTCTCGCCGCGCCCGGCATCGTCGCGCTCGCGGTCTGCATCTTCGTCCCGATCATGCTGTTCTTCGCCTTCGCGATCATGATGGCTCGCGCTCAGGACCTCAGAACCGCCGCCCGCTCGATGGCCGAGGTGGCGCTTCGCCTTTCGGACCCGGAGACGGTTGCCTCCGAGCGGATCATGAGCGTCGGTCAGGCCGTGCGCCGCGAAGTATCCGCGATGAACGAAGGTATCGAGCGCACCATCGCCCGTGCCGCCGAGCTCGAAACGCTCGTGCATTCGGAAGTGAATGCGCTGGAGCGAAGCTTTACCGACAATGAATTGCGCGTTCGCGGTCTCGTCCACGAACTCGGCGCCGAACGGGATGCGATCGTCAACCACGCCGAGCGTATCCGTTCGTCGATCGCCGGAGCCCATGACCAGCTCAAGGAAGAGCTGTCGCTCGCGACCGAAGAAATCTCCATTCGCCTGGCGACTTCAGGCGAAGCCTTCGCCTCGATGATCGAGACGCGCGGCGCAGCGCTGATGGAGAAATCCAACGCCGCCGGCGAAGCGCTCGGCAGCCTGCTGACCACCAAGACCGAAAACCTGCTGCAGACGCTCAATTCGTCCGGCTTCGCACTCGCCCACGAGTTCGACGAGCGGATGGAAGCGATCAACAGCGTGCTTTCGCAGCGCGGCCAGGCGCTCCTCAACGAATTCCAGACGCGCGCCTCCTCGCTCGACGCCAATACCGAAAAGCTCAACGCAGCACTTGCGGACCGCACCCGCCAGCTGAACGAGACCCTGCTTGCCCGGACCCGGGAAATTACCGACGGACTTGCCGAAAGCGAACAGACGCTCACCGGTTCGCTCGGCGGCATCCTTGCTTCGCTCAACAGCTCGCTCGAAGAAAAGAGCTCGTCCTTCCGCCAGAGCCTGCAAAGCACCGTCGAAGACGTGGTCCTCGACCTCGACATGCGCTCCGGCTTCTTCGAAGAGCGCCTGCAGACAACCGTCGGCCTGCTCAGCACCACCTTCGACGACAGCATCTCGCAATTCACCTCCGCCTTCGACCAGCGCGCCGGCACGCTCGACAGCAAGCTGATGGACAGCCTTGCCCGCATCAACGAGACGGTGGCCAGCGGTTCGGACGCGATCGAGAACATCCTCTCGTCCAGCGTCGAGCGCATCAGTTCCTCGCTCACCGATCAGTCGCTTGCGCTTGAGACGACGCTTGGCACCGGCCAGGAAATGCTGGACTCCATGCTCGGAAGCCGCTCGCGTGAACTGTCCGACGCATTGTCGGCCCGCAGCAGCGAAATTCAGGACACGCTGGCATCCCGCGCCACCGAAATCCAGGATGCGCTCGTCACACACACCGGGGAACTCCAGGATGTCCTCGGGTCCCAGACCAGTCAGCTTCGCGACGTGCTCGGAACACGCACCAGCGAACTCCAATCCGTGCTCGTCTCGCGAACTGCGGAACTTCAGGAAGCGCTTGGTTCACGCACCGGGGAACTTCAGGACGTGCTTGGAACTCGTACAACCGAGCTCCAGAGCGTGCTCGCCTCCGGGACCAGCGAACTTCACGACGTGATCGGCGGCCGCGCCACCGAACTTCAGAACGCGTTCACCGCGCGCGCCAGCGAACTCCAGGGCGTGCTCACTTCGGGCACCGGCGAGCTTCAGGACGTGCTTGCCTCACGCACCGGTGAACTCAAGGGCGTGTTCGCCTCCGGCACCAGCGAACTTCAAGCCGGCTTTGCGAACGCGCATCAGAATATCGAAACGACGCTTGCCGAACGCAGCAGCAGCCTGCTCGGTACGCTTTCCGAAAACCAGTCCAAGTTCGAACAGAGCCTGGCAATCCGCTCGGGCGCCATCATCGCTGCACTTTCCGGCAGTCACGATCATCTGACCGAGGTGCTCAGCCAGAAGTCTGCAGCAATCGAAACACTGATGTCCGGCGCGCCGGAGCGGCTCGCCGGCATGTTCGACGAAAAGTCGGAGCACATCTCCCGCACGCTCGCGACAAGCGAACAGCGGATCGGCGACGAGCTCGGCCGGCGTGCGTCCGAAATGCAGTCGTCGCTCGATGCCAATCGCGAGCGGATTTCCGAAATCCTCGAAGACAAGTCGATGGAAATCGCGACGTCCTTCGCGCTCGGTGAAGATCGCCTTGCCGGCATGCTGGACGACAAGTCGGAATCGATCGCCCGTGCGCTTTCGGAGACCGAGCAGCGCATGAGCGGCGACCTCGCCCGCCGCACCTCGGAAATCAACGAGTCGCTCGGCGTCAACCGCGACAGGCTTGCAGAAATCCTCGACGACAAATCGATGGAAATCGCCACCTCCTTCGCACTCGGCGAAGACCGCCTCGCCGGCATGCTGGACGAAAAGTCGACGGCCATCGCCAACACCTTCATCGATGCCGACGTCCGCATCGAGCAGTCCTTTGCGGCCCGCGCGGAGACCATCCGCAACGCCTATGCCGACAGCCAGGTCAATCTCGATCAGTCGCTCGATAACCGGACGACGGAGCTTGCCCGCATTCTCGAAAGCGGCGGCGATCGTCTCGAACAGACGGTCGGCGGCGCCAGCAGCCGTATCGAAACGGCGCTTACAAGCGGCGCCCAGCGTTTCGAAACGGGCATGGCGGATGGACTGGAACGGGTCGAAGCCGTTCTTGGCTCAACGCAAGAGCGTATCGCCGCGACCATCGGCCTTGGCCACCAGCAGCTGGAAACGACACTCGGCTCCGGTTACGAACAAATCCGCGACACTCTGGAAGAACGCACGAATTCAATCGCGACCACGCTCGGCGATGCACAGAGCCAGATCGGGACCCTGATGCAGGATCAGGTGACCTCGCTCGGCACCTCGGTTGCCGCAAGTGCCGGAATGCTGGAAATGTCGCTCGAAACCCAGCAGAATGCTCTGCGCGAGGCGATCGATACGGCAGGTCAGTCTCTCGAAGAACGTCTGCGCGACAATGTCGGGACGCTTGCCGTCCGGCTCTCCGATGCTGCTGGCGAAATCGGCCGTTCGGCCGATGCCTTCTCCAACCGCATCCGGCAGACGGTCGGCGGCGTTCAGGGCGCACTCGAAGAAACCGGCAGCCGCATCGAATCGACGTTCGGCGGGCTCGAAGGCCGCATCCGCGGCGAAATCCTCGAGGCGGCTCAGCTCGTCGACGAGGCCGGCACCAATCTTTCGGCCACGCTCACCAACCGCACGGCTGACCTCGAACGTGTGGCCACCGAGGCTTCGGATCGTATCACCGACACCATGGACGGCCGCACCGCCCGTATCGAGGAACGCCTCGGCACGATCGACCGCGCTCTGACCATCGGCCTCGACAACGTCACCAAGACCATCGAAAGCAAGGCCGTCGGCCTCGCCTCGACACTGCGCGAAGCAGTCGGCGCCGCAGCCCAGAGCATGGACAGCGAAGCCACGCGCTCCGCCGAAGTACTGGCCCGTGCCGGCGCCGAATTCACCGAGGAACTCAGCAATCGCAACGCCGAGTTCACCAAGGCAATCGAGGAACGTTCGACCCAGATCGTCGGTCGGATTTCGGAAACCCAGAACCGGCTCGCCGGCCAGGCGGCAACCGTAGCGCTCGCTTTCTCGGAAGCCGGCAATGCGATCGTCCACAAGGTCGCGGAGGCCGACAGCCTGGTGAAGCGCCAGGTAACAGCGATCTCTGAGGCGCTGGACGATGCGCAGAAGGCTCTCGACTCGCGCGGCGACGGTATCCGCACCACGCTCGCCGATACCGCAAGCCACCTCGATAGCGCCATGGACGCCGTCGACCGGGCACTCGCGGCCCGCGGCGAAGCTATTCACTCCGCCCTCGACGCCCGCGCCCGTGACCTGAATTCCATGCTCGCCGGTCGCTCGGCTGAATTGACGCGCCTTCTCGACGAAAAGGCGAAGCCGATGGTCGAGGAATATGCCGCGACCGGCCGCAACGCCATCGAACAGATGACGACTGCTGCCCAGCAGGGCGCCGAACGGCTTTCCGCCGTGGCGCAGGAGACGACGGCACGGATTTCCTCTGCTGCGGAAGATACGACCGCACGGCTCTCCGCCGCGACGGAAGAAACGACCACGCGGCTTTCGTCTGCGACGGACGAATCGACGGCACGTATCCGCAACGAGAACTCGGCGCTGGTCGATGCGATCGCCGCACGGACCAACGAGACGCTTGCCGCCATCACGCAGCGGACCGAAAGTGCGGCCGGCACCATGCGTCATGTCGAACAGGGCCTGTCGGCCAGCGTCAACAGCCTCATCGACAAGCTGGCGGAAAGCAATTCGAACATTTCCGCGATGGTCCAGGAGACGGCAAAGGAACTCGGCAGCACCGCCGACGCCGTCGCCCATCACCTTTCGGAAGCCGACCGCAAGCTGAGCGTGACGGCCAACCGTTTCGTGCAGTCGGCGACCAACTCCGCCGATATCGTTTCCGGCTCGACCCGCATGCTCGAGGACAATATCGGTCGCATGTCGGACGTCTTCGGCAACACGCTCGATCAGGTCAGCAGCCTTGTCGGCCGTTTCGACGACCATTCACGCGTGCTTGTCGAAGCATCCGAACTCCTCGGTGCAGCACAGTCCAATCTCGTCAGCACGCTGGACGAACGCCAGAATGCGCTGCGCAACCTGTCGACCGGTCTCGTCAAGCGTTCCGAGGAAATCGAGACGACGATGCGCAGCCTGACGAGCCTCGTCGACGGCGCTTTCGAGCGGGCGGAAGAACGTTCGCTGCAGGTCGGCTCGCGGCTTCGCGAAAGCCTGCATGCCTCGTTTGCCGATATCGGCCGGACGCTTGGGGAAACCCAGCATCGCGCCGAAGTTACCGCCGATGCGATGCGCGAAGCACTGATCAGCGCCGGCAGCGACGCCAACCACGCCATCGAGACGACGCTCTCCGATGCCGAGAAGCGTACCCGTGATCTCTCTGAGCGGATGCGCGGCAGCATTTCGCAGTCGCTCACCGACGTCGAGCAGCTGCTGTCGGATGCCACCACCCGCTCCGGCAGTGCCGCCGAACAGCTGCGCGATACGCTCAGGGAATCGGTCGAGGAAGCTATCAACCGCTTCTCCGGCGCAACCGACGAAATCCGCCGCTCGGCGCAGGATATCCGCCGCGAGCTGGATACGACCCGCACCGAACTCAAGCGCGGCGCCTTCGACCTGCCGGAAGAAGCCAAGGAAAGTGCAGCGGCGATGCGGCGTGCCGTTGCCGAGCAGATCAAGGCGCTGCAGGATATTTCGGCGCTGGTCGGACGTTCGACGCAGAACTTCGAAATCTCCGAGGCTTCGGCACCACGCCAGGCGCCTGCTCCCGCTCCGCAGCCGGCTCCTGCCCGTCCGCAGCCACAGCCCGCTGCCGCAGCCATCTCGCAGCCGGCGCCGTCTGCACCCCGCAACGACCCCTATGCCGGAAACGCGTTGCGCGGCACGCTGCCGCTCGACCGTCCGACACAGGCGCCCGTCGCCCGCGCACCGGAACCGGCACAGCGCGGCGGCACCGACGGCGGCTGGATCAGCGATCTGCTGCGCGGCGCATCGCGTGACGAGTTCACGGAGACGCCAGCCGCTGCACCGCGTCAGCAACAGCCGCCGGCACCGCGTGCGGCCGAGCCGGCCCCCGCTCCGCGCGGCAACGGCGACAACCGCAACCCCCGCCATATGGTGGAATCGCTGAACTCGCTGTCGGTGGATATCGCCCGCGCCATTGATCATGACGCATCGGTCGACCTGTGGCGGCGTTACCAGCGCGGCGAACGCGACGTCTTCACCCGTCGCCTCTACACGCTGAAAGGCCAGCAGACTTTCGACGAGATCAAGCGCAAGTACGACCGCGAACCGGAATTCCGCACCGCCGTCGACCGCTATATCGCCGATTTCGAAAAGTTGCTCGCCGACGTCGCCCGCACCGACCGCGACAAGACGGTAACCCAGAGCTACCTCACCTCGGATACGGGCAAGGTCTACACGATGCTGGCCCACGCTGCCGGCCGGTTCAACTAAGAGCCGGATCAGAACAACTGATACCTAAAAAGCCGCCTTTCGGGGCGGCTTTTTTGTTGGCTAATGTGTCTCGCTTTCGACGACAATGCCGCTCGTGATCCACGGTCTCTATACTTCATCCAGTTTCGATGATTGAATTTGCCACTTATGGAAGATTCGGCGGGTCTCCTATGGCAAACACACTGGCGACGGTTGCGGAGGTCTTATCGATCCTCGAAAAGCACGGCGCACCGTGGCACCACGCAGATATTGACCTCGTGTACCTTACTGAGAGCTTCTTATTGCTGGATGCGGCGATAGCCGGACTCCAGGACTTGGCCTTGGCCGTTCCGGAAAAGCGCTTCAACCACAAGAGGGCATTCATATTCCGCGAAACGTTATGCGAAATTATTCTGGTGAAGGACGGGAAGGCCGGACCTGTTACCAATTACTGGGGTGATACTGTGTTCCGGTGGAATGCGCCATTGTTGCATCCCGAGCCCTTTTCGTTCTGCCACGGATCTTTTACCGTCATATCTGGCGAGAATTTGCGCAAACATCGCGATGAGAAGAAATCGCGGCAACCCCACCGATGGAGCGAGCCGACATCCTTCGACGCCTCCTAGAGTCGCGGATCGAACCGCAATCTCATGTCACATCGACTTCAGCGACCAGTCGACGATCTCCGCGCCGACCTTGGCGAAGGCGCGATCCAGGGCCTCGATGAAATTGCGGTTCTCGGCACCCGAGACCGGGGCGGTCGCCTTGAACACGCTCTGGGCGCGCACCGTGCCGTTACGGTCATTGAGGATTTTGGCCGAGATTTCAACGTTGGCGAGACGGGGGCTGCCAGCCGTCACCTCGAAGGCGCGGATATCGGTGACGATCTGGTAATCGATCGCCAGGCCCTGCCCCGGCTTGCCGACGCCGCCGAGACGGCCGGAGTTCTCGAAGGCCTCGACGAGCTTCGACTGGACGAGCGCCGGCAGGCGGTCGCCCCAGCGGGAGTCGGCCAGATACTGGATTTCGGAAGCCGAAACGCGCACCACGACCTGTTCGCTGTTCAGCAATTTCAGCGCCGTCGGTTCAGGCACGAGGATCTGCCGGTTGCGGGCAGAGACGCCCTGGCCGGACGGGGTGATCGACAGGTCGAACGTGTCGTTGTTGGCCTTGCTGCCGCAACCAGCCAACAGTGCCGCGACAAGCGGCAGCGCAAGCAGAACCGGGGCACGGGCCGCGCGTCGCATCAGAACCTCCGAACCGGTCATCAAAACCCCACTCTTTCCAACACTGAAAATGCCCCGCCTACCGCCGCGTTCTGCCGTCATATTGCTTCACCGTCTCGCCGCCGAAAATCAGCCGCTGCGGGTTCTGGTCGAAATTGTTGATCGTCTGGTCGAGCGACTGCACCGTGCGGCGCGCGTCGTTGACCAGCGTCTGGATGTCCCGCAGGCCACCCGCCGAAAAACGCGACAGGTTGTCGGCGATCGGGCCGACCCGGCCATTGATATTGTCGGCCATGGTGCGGAAGGATTCGAGCGTCTTGCGCGCCTCGGCAAACAGGCCTTGCGAGTCGTCGCTCGACACAAGTCCGTCCACCTTGGCAAGAATGCCGTCGACGCGGCTCGAAGCGTCGTTGAGCTTCTTTGCCAGATCGGTGAAATCGCCGATCGCGCGGTCGATATCGTCCTTCCGATGGGCGAAATTGTCGACCACGCCGCGGGCCGAGCCGATGGTCTGGCGAGCATCCTCGGAAGCGGCGGTGATATTGCGGATCGTGGTGGCGACCTGATCGGTATTGACGGCACCCAGCACGCCATCGGCACGTTTCAGAAGGGTCTGGGCGTCCGAACCCGCCTTTTCGAAGTTGGCGGCAGCGTTCCTGACATTGGTTACCAGATCGTCGAACTTATCCGAGGCAGCGGCGATGTTGCGGGTGGCGCGCTCGGTATTGGAGACCACGGCGTTGATCTTTTCCGCGTCAATCGCCTTCACCAGTCGCTCGGCTGCGATAAGGGTGGAGTTGAGCGTTCCGGAGACCCGGTCGATCGTCGCCGAGAGCGTCGAGAGGCTGTTCAGGAACTTGTCGATGCTGTCGGAATTCTGAGCAAGCGCCGACGTGAAAGTCTCGACGTTGCGGATGGTCTGGGTCAACGGACCTCGCGCGTCGGCGACAAACCCCTGGATATCGCTGATCGCATTGTCGGCGCGGTCGAGGATCTTGTCGGCGGTGGCGAGCAGGTTGGTGACGCTCGACTGTTCGGCGATCAGCACCGCCGGCCGGCCGCTTTCGATCGATTTCTGGAGGATGTTCTCCTCCCCCTTGGCGCCACCGGAAAGCTCGATATAGGCCGCACCCGTAAGGCCCTGCACTTCGAGCGCCGCCTGGGTGGACTGATAGACCGGAGCATCGGCCCGCACTTCGGTGAACGCGATCGAATAACGCGGATCATCCGGATCGATGGTGAGGCTGCGAACCGAACCGACCGGAATGCCGTTGAACCGAACCGGAGAGCCGACGGACAAGCCGTTCGCCGATCCCGGGATGCGGATCGCCAGTTCGGCCGTCGGTCCGCCGCGGCCCGATTGCGCCATCCAATAGACGAAGCCGAAAGCGGCAGCGATCACCAGCAAGGTGAAGAAACCGACAAGGGCGTAGTTGGCTCTGGTTTCCATAGATTACGTCACTCTTTTACTTCTGCCGCAGGCTGCTTTTCTTGGACCACGACTGATCGCGCCCGCTTGCCGCGGAAATAGGACTGTACCCATGGATCGTCATAGGCAAACATATCCTCAAGCGTACCCTCGACCAAGACCCGTTTCTCGCCAAGCACAGCAATTCTGTCGCAAACCGAGAACAGGCTGTCGAGGTCGTGGGTCACCATGTAGACCGTCAATCCCAGCGTATCGCGCAGCCTGGCGATCAACGCATCGAAATCTGCGGCGCCGATCGGATCGAGGCCGGATGTCGGCTCATCGAGGAAAACGAGGTCCGGATCGAGCGCCAGGGCACGTGCAAGTGCAGCGCGCTTGATCATGCCGCCCGACAGTTCGGATGGATATTTGTCGGCCGCATCAGGCGGCAGGCCGACCATCTCGATCTTCAGGTAGGCAAGTTCGTCCATCAGCGACTGCGGCAGATCGAGATATTCACGCATCGGCAGCTGGATGTTTTCCTTCACTGTCAGGGCCGAGAACAGCGCTCCATGCTGGAAAAGCACGCCGAGCCGCGTATCGAGCGCCATGCGCTCGTCTTCCGAAACTGTGTCGTAATCGGCACCGAGAATGTGGATCGTGCCGGAACGGTGCGGCAGAAGGCTGAGCACGGTGCGCATCAGCACCGACTTGCCGGTGCCGGATGCGCCGACGAAGCCCAGGATCTCGCCGCGATAGATGTCGAGGTTCAGGTGGTCGAGCACCAGCTTATTGCCGAAGCCGACCGTCAGGTCGCGCACCGACAGCACCACCTGCCGGCCGTTCGACTTGTCCTTGATCGCGGTCTGCGGCGCCTCTTCCAAACCGTCCTCCATCAGAAGTCGATCGCGGAATAGAAAAGGGCGAACATCGCATCTATGAAGATGACGGCGAAGATCGACTTCACCACCGAGGTGGTGACGTGCTGGCCAAGCGATTCGGCGCTGCCGCCCACCTTCATGCCTTCGACGGCGGCAACGATGCCGATCGCCAGCGCCATGAACGGCGCCTTGATCATGCCCGAAGCGACGGAGGTATGGTCGATCGCCTCGTGAAGGCGCGACAGATAGGTATCGAAGGTAATGCCAGAATAGGCAAATGCGACGACGGCCGCCCCGAACAACGCCGAAAAATTGGCGAGGATCGTCAAAAGCGGCAGGGCCACCGTCAGGGCCACCAGGCGCGGAAAAATCAGCACGCCGACCGGATTGAGGCCGATCACCGTCAAGGCATCGATCTCCTCGCGCATCTTCATCGAACCGATTTCGGCAGTGATCGCACTACCCGAACGGCCGGCGATCATGATCGCCGTCAGGAGCACGCCGATCTCGCGAAGCTGCAGGATGCCGACCAGATCAACGACGAAAATCTCGGCGCCGAAATAACGGAGCTGGAAAGCGCCCTGCTGGGCGATGATCGCGCCGATCAGGAAGGACATCAGCACGATGATCGGCACGGCGCGCACGCCCATACGGTCGATATGGGTGACGACCGAGGCCGGCGAGACGCCGGCGCCACGGCCGAATTTCATCTGCGCACCGCGGACCGCCGATCCCAGGATATGCATGGCCGCGTAGAAGTCGCCACCGAGCGAAACCATCACCTCACCGACCGGCGCAAACAGCCGTTCGAACAGGTTTCCCCTGTTTCCGCCGTCTGCAGGCGGCGCGGGAGTATGTTCGGGCAGCACGTCGATCAGTTCGCGGATCGGGCCTTCGCCGCCGACCAGGGCCGGTTCCCCGCCCTGCCCGCCCTTGGCGGTCATCAGCCTGCGGATGAGCCAGGCACCGGCGGTATCGACGCCGGTTATGCCGGAAAGATCGATCTCCACCTTTCCGCGGTTCTTGGCATGCTCAAACCGCTCGAACTCCTTGAGCACAGGCGCAATCGTCGGGCCGCGCCATTCGCCAACCAGCACGTACCGTTCACCGTCGCCGCCGGGCATATCTTCGGCCTTGATTTCGGCTGGCTGGGAGGTCACGTGTTTCTTTCGCGCTTCAAGCTTGTCAGGAGTTTCAACACGATGCGGTTGATCGCACTTTCGAGACCGGCAATATAGCTGCGTCATAGGGATTTGCCACAACGGGACGCGTAAAACCATGAGCCGTCACCTCGAAGCCACAATAGAGACGTTTCCAATCTCCGGGTCGTTCACGATTTCCCGCGGCTCCAAGACCGAAGCGGAAGTGATCACCTGCGTCGTCAGTGAAAACGGCATTTCCGGCCGCGGCGAATGTGTGCCTTACAAGCGCTACGGCGAGAGCCTGGACGGCGTGATGGCGGAGATCGAAGCGGTCGCCGATGCCATCCGTGCCGGTCTGACACGCGAAGAATTGCAGAGGCGGATGAAGCCCGGCGCTGCGCGAAACGCCATCGATTGTGCCCTTTGGGACCTCGAGGCGAAGCTGGGCGGACGCCGCGTTGCCGATATGATCGGCGCCACCAGCCGCAAACCCTTCGTCACGGCCTTCACTTTGTCGCTGGGCGAACCCGAGGCCATGGCAGCCGAGGCGGGCAGGAACGCGCACCGGCCGCTTCTCAAGGTCAAGCTCGGAACAGATAATGACGAAGCACGGCTGAGGGCCGTTCGCGACGCCGCGCCGGCAGCGCGGATCATCGTCGATGCCAACGAAGGCTGGACGGAGGAAAACCTCACCCGCCATATGGCGATCGCCGCCGAAACGAATGTGTCGTTGATCGAACAGCCATTGCCCGCCGGGCGGGATGCGGCACTTGGTCGTATCCGCCGCCTCGTTTCCGTCTGCGCCGATGAAAGCGTGCATGCCACCGAGGACCTGGAAAGCCTTCGCGACCGCTACGACGCGGTCAACATCAAGCTCGACAAGACCGGCGGCCTCACCGAGGCACTGGCGATGAAGGCGGAAGCGCAGCGGCTTGGATTTGCGGTGATGATCGGCTGCATGGTCGGCTCGTCGCTTGCCATGGCGCCGGCCGTCTTGCTTGCCCAGGATGCAGATTACGCGGATCTCGACGGGCCGTTGCTGCTGGCCCGCGACCGGCCGGGCGGGCTGCGCTATGAAGGTTCTCTCGTCTATCCGCCGGAAGCTGACCTCTGGGGCTGAAGTTTGGCTGCAAATGCAATGATCGACAGGCCGACAAGCGCCAGAACGGACATGGCAACATAGCTGGTCAGGCCGAACTGACGGTAGAGCACGCCGGAAAGCACCGTCGACAGGCCCAGGAAGACGCCATTGTAGAACACATAGGCACCCTGCATCGAGGCCTCCTGATCCTCTCGCACCGCCTCGACCAACCGGTGCTGGATGCCGATATGCACGAAGGCGAAGGTGAAGGCGTGGGTGGCCTGCAGCACCAGATATCCCCAGAAATCGAGCGGCATCGGAAACAGGGTCCAGCGTAGCACCGCGACCGCGCATCCGATCCGCATCAGCGTCCACGGCGAAATCCTTCGCGCGATCCAGCCGGCGGCGAAAAAGACCAGGATTTCCGACACGACTGCAGCACTCCAGAGCACGCCTATCGAGCCGCTTGAAAACCCGACCTGCTGCCAGTGAATCGTGCCGAACGTATAGAACATGCCATGCCCCGCCTGCGCCACCGACGCGCCGATCATCAGCACGTGCAGGTCGAGCCTTTTCAGCGAACTGGGCTGGGGCATCCTGTCGGGGTCCGGCCTTATAACCGCCCGGCCGAGCCTGGGCGCCGCGAACGCTACGGCGACGGTCAGCAGAAAGCCGACCGCTATTGCCGACGGGATGGCCTGCAAACCCAGGAAGCCGCGCATTTCGCCGACAAGAAGCGTCACGGCCACGAAACCGACGGACCCCCAGACGCGCATCGAGCCATATTGAAAGCCCCAGCGCCGGACACCGCTCACGGCGATAGATTCGACGATTGGCGCGTAGGGTGCGAAAACCGCCGCCTGAATGGCGACAATGATCAAAACCGGCCAGAAGTCGCGGGTGAAGAACATCGCGAATGCCGTCAGCAGCGACAGGGCACCGGACCAGGCAAGCATCAGGGTCCGTTCCGTCATACGGTCGGCAAGCAGTCCCGCAACCGGGGCGGCAGCCACGCGCAGGAAAAGCTGCGAGGCGAGCGCGATGCCGATTTCGAATTCGGTGAAGGCCAGCCCGTCGAGCCAGACGGGCAGATAGGGTAGAATCACGCCATTCACCCCGAGCGGCGCCCCATAGGCGATCGCACAGCGCAACTGGAAGAACCGGGGCGCTGTCTGCGCCGTATTTGAGGGAATCACGATTTCACGGGTGGGTTGCTGAAGTTTCAGCTTACCTAACACACACCCTCATGCCTGCCTATGGCAAGAAATGGCCCTCTGACCGGCCCGCCCGTCTGTCGCGGACCACTCAGGCGGCCCGCATGTCTCCGACGGATTGCGGCGCCGGCAAGGCCTTGATCTCGGCCGTCGCGACGATGTCCTGCCAGGAAATCATTTCCAGCGTGCCATCGAAATTCTCGGCGATCGCCGTACAGCTTTCCACCCAGTCGCCGGTATTGACGTAGTGGATGCCGTCGATGTCCTCCATGACAGCGTGATGGATATGGCCGCAGATGACGCCGTCGACGTTGTTGCGGCGGGCTTCGTCGGCGACGACCCGCTGGAACTCGCCGATGAAATTGACGGCGTGCTTGACCTGCAGCTTGGCCCAGGCGGAGAAGGACCAGTAGGGCATGCCGAGACGGCGACGAACGGCGGCAAGCCCGATGTTGATGACGATCGCCGCGTCATAGGCCCAGTCGCCGAGATAGGCGAGCAGGCGGGCATTGCGGACCACGACGTCGAATTCGTCGCCGTGCAGGATCAGGTATTTCTTGCCGTCGGCCATTTCGTAGATTTCGCGCTCGGCGACTTCGATGCCGCCGAAATGGGTGCCCGGGAAGGAGCGCAGGAATTCGTCGTGATTGCCGGGAATGTAGACGATGCGGGTGCCCTTGCGCGCCTTGCGGAGCAGTTTCTGGACCACGTCGTTGCAGCCCTGCGGCCAGTACCAGTTGCGTTTCAGCCGCCAGCCGTCGACGATGTCGCCCACCAGGAAAATGGTCTCCGCTTCATGATAGCGCAGGAAATCCAGGAGGAAGTCCGTTCGGGCCGCCTTGGAGCCCAGATGAACGTCCGAAATGAAGAGCGTTCTGAAATGCCTTGTATCCATCTCACCGGTCACGAAGTCGTCCTTTCGCTGCCGCTTCTGATGGCTTCAAAACCAGACTCGTGTTTCAGGATGATGACAGGGGCTGGAAAAGCCGGGTCCCGACGCCCGTCGGCCACGTTCCAATTTCCGTCATGACCGCAAATTAGCTGCTGTTGCTTTGGGTCGA
The DNA here is from genome assembly GCF_000731315.1 of Neorhizobium galegae bv. orientalis str. HAMBI 540. Classification (NCBI taxonomy): domain Bacteria; kingdom Pseudomonadati; phylum Pseudomonadota; class Alphaproteobacteria; order Hyphomicrobiales; family Rhizobiaceae; genus Neorhizobium; species Neorhizobium galegae. The sequence goes on along the minus strand of NZ_HG938353.1, from coordinate 1,642,428 downwards.
TTGATGTAATGAGGGGTCTCTCCTTTCGACCCCTCAAAGACAATACAAGCAAGCCAGGAGGAAACATGAACGCGCAGGACAAACCGAAGGCACCGACCATGCCGGTCAGCGCCGATCTCGACGAGCAGGCGCTGTTCTTCCACCGCTATCCGCGGCCCGGCAAGCTGGAGATCCAGGCGACCAAGCCGCTCGGCAACCAGCGCGACCTGGCGCTTGCCTATTCCCCGGGCGTTGCAGCACCCTGTCTGGCGATCCGCGACAATCCGGATATGGCGGCGGACTATACCGCCCGCGCCAACCTCGTCGCGGTCGTTTCGAACGGTTCGGCCGTGCTTGGGCTTGGCAATATCGGCCCGCTGGCTTCAAAGCCGGTGATGGAAGGCAAGGCCGTCCTCTTCAAGAAATTCGCCGGCATCGACGTGTTCGACATCGAGATCGACGCGCCGGGCATCGAGGCGATGGTCTCGACGGTTTCGGCGCTGGAACCAACCTTCGGCGGCATCAACCTCGAAGACATCAAGTCTCCGGAATGTTTCGAAGTCGAGCGCCGGCTGCGCGAAAAGATGAACATCCCGGTCTTCCACGACGATCAGCACGGCACGGCGATCATCGTCGCCGCCGCGGTCCTGAATGGGCTTGAGCTCGCCGGCAAGAACATCGCCGACGTGAAAATCGTCACCTCGGGCGCGGGTGCTGCGGCACTCGCCTGCCTGCATCTCCTCGTTTCGCTCGGCGCGAAGAAGGAGAATATCTGGGTCCACGACATCGAAGGCCTCGTCTATGACGGCCGCAATACGCTGATGGACGAGTGGAAGGAAATCTACACCCAGAAGTCCGACAAGCGCGTGCTTGCCGACAGCATCGGTGGTGCCGACGTGTTTCTCGGCCTGTCCGCCGCCGGCGTGCTGAAGCCCGAGCTCCTGGAACAGATGGCCGACAAGCCGCTGATCATGGCGCTTGCCAATCCGACGCCGGAAATCATGCCCGAGCTTGCCCGCGCCGCCCGTCCCGACGCGATGATCTGCACCGGCCGTTCGGACTTCCCGAACCAGGTCAACAACGTGCTGTGCTTCCCCTATATCTTCCGCGGCGCGCTCGATTGCGGCGCCCGGACGATCAACGAGGAAATGAAGATGGCGGCGGTCAAGGCGATCGCAGCGCTTGCCCGCGAGGAAGTTTCCGACGTCGCGGCGCGCGCCTATTCCGGCGAATCGCCGATTTTTGGCGCAGACTATCTGATCCCCTCGCCCTTCGATCCGCGCCTCATCCTGCGCATCGCGCCTGCGGTCGCAAAGGCAGCTGCCGAGACCGGCGTCGCCGCGCGGCCGATCCAGGATTTCGAGGCCTATCTCGACCAGCTGAATCGCTTCGTCTGGCGCTCCGGTTTCGTCATGAAGCCGATCTTCAGCGCCGCCAAGGTTTCCGAAAAGAACCGGGTGATCTTCGCCGAGGGCGAGGACGAACGCGTACTGCGCGCAGCCCAGGTTCTGCTCGAGGAAAAGACCGCGACGCCTATCCTGATCGGCCGTCCTTCCGTCATCGAGGCGCGGCTTGCCCGTTTCGGCATCCGCATCCGCCCGAATGTCGATTTCGCCGTGGTCAACCCGGAAGACGATCCGCGCTACCGCGACTATGTCGACGAATATTTCGCACTGGTCGGCCGCGAAGGCATCAATCCGGAAGCGGCGCGCACCATCGTGCGCACCAACAATACGGTAATCGGTGCGCTGGCGGTCAAGCGCGGCGATGCGGACGCGCTGATCTGCGGCGTCGAAGGCCGTTACGACAAGCACCTCAGCGACGTGAACCAGATCATCGGCAAGCGTCCAGGCGTCTGCGCTTTCTCGGGCCTCAGCCTGGTGATTTCCCAGCGAGGCGCAATGTTCTTCACCGACACGTTCGTCAACTACAATCCATCCGCGCAGGAAATTGCCGAGATCACCATTCTGGCGGCAGAGGAAATCCGCCGGTTCGGCATCACCCCGAAGGCAGCGCTGATCTGCCACTCGAATTTCGGCTCGCGCGATTCCGAGAGTGCGCAGAAGATGCGGGCTGCCCTGAAGCTGGTGCGCCAGCGGGCGCCGGAGCTGGAAGTGGACGGCGAAATGCAGGGTGGTTCGGCGTTGTCGGAAACGCTGCGCAAGCGGGCCATGCCGGACAGTTCGCTGACCGGCGAAGCCAACCTGCTGGTTTTCCCGAACCTCGATGCGGCAAACATCTCGCTTGGTCTCGTCCGCAACCTCACGGACGCCCTGCATGTCGGCCCCATCCTTCTCGGGGCGGCCCAACCGGCGCATATCCTGTCGTCCTCGGTCACGTCGCGCGGCGTGGTGAACATGGCGGCGCTCGCCGTCGTGGAAGCATCGCAACCCAACCTGCAATTTCAATCCTGAATTGCATAATTCTCTCGATGCGATGATTTGAGCCCCGCCCGGGGCTCAGCCGGCCCCTGGATAGATTTCACCGTGCGGTGATCGCGGCTTTATGAGATTATCAACCGGCACGTTCCATGATGGCATCTTCTACTAACTAAAGGAGAGGATGCCGGAATTGCCGATACCGCTTCGCGGCCTGCTGACCATACCGCTCTTGCTTTTGCCTGCCGCAGCGCTGGCGGGAGACCCTGCCGTTTGCGCAGCGCTCTACCGGAAACTTGGAAACAGCCCGGAGATCATCGGCAACACGTCCGCTGCGCGCAGCTACGCCCAGCAGCTCGGCGAATATAATGCCGACATCCGCGAACTGCGGGTCGACATGCGCCGCGCCGGCTGCGGCAACGGCAGCGTCGTGGTTCTCGGTGGCCCCAATGCCGAGGTCTGCGGCCAGATGCGGGATGCGCTGGACAGGATGGAGCAGAGCCGCGACACGCTGACGGCGGAGCGCAACGGTTCGCGGCAGATGATCCTGCCCTCGGAAGAGCGCAATGCCATTCTCGCCGCCATTCGCGAACAGCGCTGCATCCCTTCTTTCGAGCCGCTGCCGCCTGTAGTCGACGACAAGCGAAAGGTGCCGGGCATCGAACTCCCCAGGCAAGAGGAGCCTTATTCCGGAATTACCAACCTGCGCACCCACCCACCGCAAAAGCCGCAGGCAACCGCGGTCCAGCCGCCGGTGCTCACGCCGCCGCCGGAGCGGCCATACGACCCAAGCAAAAAGGTGCGCACCGTCGGGCCGACCTTCCTGCCCGAAGCGGGTATCGATCTCACCAATCCGAAATCGGCAGGACCGCAGCCGCAGCAATAATCAGCGGCCGTTCCACCGGTCCTGAAAGATCAGCGCGTCCAGGCCTAAACGCTGGCGCCAGCCCTTGAGCGCCAGTTCGGGTTCGCCATAGAGCCGATCGACATAACCGAGGCAGAGCCAGGCGACGATCTCGACGCGATCGGGAATGCCGAGCAGCCCGCGCACGTCCTCGTCGCGGAAAATGCTGACCCAGCCGACACCGACGCCCTCGGCCCTTGCCGCCAGCCACAGGTTCTGCACGGCGCAGACGGTCGAATAGGCATCCATGCGCGGATTGTGGGTCCGGCCGAGCACGACCGGACCGGCGCGGTCCGGATCGCAGGTAACACAGATCGACAGCGGCGCCTTGACAATGCCTTCCAGCTTGAGACTGCGGTAGAGGTCGCGGCTTTCGTCCGGAAACATCTCAACGGCCTCGTCATTGGCGCGCGAAAAGGCGGCCCGCGCGGCCTCGCGTACCGCCGGATCGCGGATGAGGATGAAATTCCAGGGCTGCATGAAGCCGACCGAGGGTGCCGAATGCGCGGCGCCAAGCAGCCGCTTTACCAGATCGTCCGGCAGCGGATCGGGCAGGAACTGGTCGCGCACGTCACGGCGCGTCTCGATTGCCCGGTAGACGGCCGCGCGTTCGGCCTTCGAAAACTCACCGGCAGGCAGCAAGGCATGCGCGAAAGGATCAGGCTGCATCGTTTGTCCCCAACAATGCCGTCGCTCCCTTGCCCTTCAGAAGCAAAGAGAGGTCCGAAACCTTTCCGCCGTCCGCGCGGGGTCGGTCTATCGTGTCAGGCCGGTCTTCTGACTTGGCTTCATCCGCCTGCACCGCCGCCTTCCCGGTTTCCCAGTGGCTTTCATATCCTGCGGCCGAGCGTCCACCTCACAGCGTTGGGCACGTTCCGGTTCCACCCCGGATTCCCGATTCTCCGGCTTGTCACCGGCACCTGACAGGATCGCTTATGCCCTTACGTTATCCTCGGCGCAAGGCGCTCATGCGACGGGGAAATAGCGCACATAGGCAAATTCATCGCCGTTGGGCGACCAGTTCGGCGAATTCATCGTGCCCTGCCCGCCGAAGAGCTCGAACAGCGTTTCGACATTGCCGCCGTCCATATCCATCAACCTGACGCGGACGTCGAGATCGCGCGGGTGGTCGAAGACATCGGCGCCGTAGGAGACGAAGACGACCTTGTCACCCTTCGGTGATGGATGAGGAAACCAGTCGCCGTAACCGCTGTCGGTGATCCGCTCGGCCGCGCCGCCGGCGGCAGGGACGCGCCAGATCTGCGTCAGCCCGGTGCGGCTGGAATTGAAGTAGATCCATTTCCCGTCCGGCGAAAAATCCGGCCCGTCATTGCGGCCCTCGCCGAATGTCAGCCGCGTCTCTGCGCCGCCTTCGATGCCGATCGTATAGATATCGAACTCGTCGCCGCGGATGCCGCAATAGGCGAAGCTTTTCCCGTCCGGCGACCAGCCATGCCAGTAGGACGGCAGATTCCGGGTGACCAGCCGCGGCACGCCGCCACCGGCGGGAAGGACATAGATCGCCGACTTGTCGAACTCTACCTTGTCGGAAATGGCGATCAGCGAACCGTCCGGCGAGATGCCGTGGTCGTTGTTGCATTGGCGGGCAAAGCCGGTATCGACCAGTCTGGGCCCGTCGTCACCCTCCGGTGACAGACGATAGATCAGGCCCTCGCTGTTGAGCATCAGGTAACGCCCGTCGGGCGACCAGTTGGGCGCCTCGAACAGGGCTTCCGTCTGCCAGACCACCCGCGCCTGCAGGGTGCGGATGTTGAAGATCTCGACGGAGCTACGAGCCATCAGCCTCTTCTTCAACAAGCTCAAAAATATCCTTTAATGCTACCCTCATAAGCTGATCCAGAAACAGTTGGCGTCCAGACGCTACTTTTTCTTCATCAATGGACTGATCAACTAAGTCCTCATTGAGAGGTACTTCAAAATTCAGAATCCACCAGCGATCAATCTTCTTTGCGAGAAGATGCGCCTGAAATAAAAGTTGCAAATCGAGGGCGGCTTTTTTGTCGTCTAGTAAAATCGCATAAAGTTCGTGCGCCACCTCGCCTCTGTACTTTATAAATCTGTCAATAAGCTGATTGTCATCAGGCGAAATGGCGCCCATTTCCAAATGGAAATCGCGGCAAGCGCGGAATACACCCTTCCCATTTAGCAAGGAGGCATACTCTTTTCCAGGAATGCCGACTAATTCACCATCTATAGACCGCCACTCGTTAGTGAAAAAATCCCTCACCCTGTCTGTGATTAGCTCTTTTAGATTCTCGTAAACCACCAGGAAAAGTGCGGCAATACGGAGATTTAGAGAAATCTCAGCGTGATCTTCCTTTAGGAGACGTTTCAATTTCTCGTAGGGAAGATCATCAATCTCCATGACCTACCGATCCCGGAAACGGTTGGTGATCGGGTAGCGCCGGTCGCGGCCGAAGTTCTTCTTGGTGATCTTGACGCCCGGCGCGGATTGGCGCCGCTTGTATTCGGCCAGATAGAGCAGGTGCTCGATCCGGTGAACGGTGGCGATGTCGTGGCCGCGGGCGATGATCTCTTCCGTGCCCATCTCCAGCTCGACCAGGCACTCGAGAATATCATCGAGCACCGGATAGGGCGGCAGCGAATCCTGGTCGGTCTGGTTGGGTCGCAGTTCTGCGGACGGCGCCTTGGAGATGATGTTCTTCGGGATCACCTCGCCGCTCGGGCCAAGAGCCGTCGGCGGCAGGTGTTCGTTGCGCCAGGCGGCCAGCGCATAGACCTGCATCTTGTAGAGATCCTTGATCGGATTGAAGCCGCCGTTCATGTCGCCGTAAAGGGTCGCGTAGCCGACCGACATTTCCGATTTGTTGCCGGTCGTTACCACCATCGAACCGAACTTGTTGGAGATCGCCATCAGGATCGTACCGCGCGCACGGCTCTGGAGGTTCTCCTCGGTAATCCCCCCGTCGGTTCCTTCGAACAGCTCGGCCAGCGCCGACGAAAAACCGTCCACCGGCTCGGCGATCTCCACGATGTCGTAACGGCAGCCAAGCGCCCTGGCGCAATCGGCCGCGTCCTTCAGCGAGTCCTCGGACGTATAGCGATAGGGCAACATCACCGTCCGCACCCTCTCCTCGCCGAGCGCATCGACGGCGATTGCCGCGCAGATGGCGCTGTCGATGCCGCCGGACAGGCCGAGAACGACCGACTTGAAGCCGTTCTTGTTGACGTAGTCGCGGAAACCCAGAAGGCAGGCGCGGTAATCCGCCTCCTCCTTTTCCGGAATGCGCGCCATCGGCCCGTGGGCGCAGTGCCAGGTCTCGCCAATCCGCTTCCATTCCGTGACGGCGACGGCAGCCTCGAACTGGCTCATCTGGAAGGCGAGCGACTTGTCGGTGTTGAAGGCGAAGCTTGCGCCGTCGAAGACCAGTTCGTCCTGGCCGCCGAGCTGGGCCGCGTAGATCATCGGCAGGCCGGTCTCGATCACTTGTTTCAGCACGACCTGATGGCGGATATCCACCTTGCCGCGATAGTAGGGCGAACCGTTCGGCACGAGCAGGATTTCCGCGCCGCTTTCCGAGAGCGTCTCGCAGACGCCGAGATCGCCCCAGATATCCTCGCAGATCGGGATGCCAAGCCGGACGCCGCGAAAGTTCACCGGACCCGGCATCTCGCCGGCGATGAAGACGCGCTTTTCGTCGAATTCGCCGTAATTCGGCAGGTCGATCTTGTCGCGCACCGCGATCACCTTGCCGCCGTCGAGCACGGCGATCGAATTGTGCCGGCCTTCCTTTCCCTGACGTGGAAAGCCGATGATGACGCCGGGGCCGCCGTCTGCCGTATCGGCCGCAAGCTCCTCCACCGCCTTCAGGCAGGCGTTGAGGAAAGCCGGTTTCAGGACGAGGTCTTCCGGCGGATAACCAGACAGGAAGAGCTCGGTGAACAGGATGAGGTCCGCCTCTTCGCGGGCGGCATCTCTTCGGGCTTCTCGGGCCAGCGCCAGATTGCCGACGATATCGCCGACGGTCGGGTTGAGCTGGGCAACGGCGATACGAAATGTCTGGCTGATATCCTGGGTCATGCTACCGATTTAACGTCCGCAGCAGACGGCGGCAACGTTGTTCCGTGAGTTTTTTGTCGTTCAGGCAGATACGGGACGATCGCCCGGATAATGCGGCACGCCGTCCTCCGGCAGTTCGTAGAAATCCCCCTTGTCGGCGCAATAGATATGCTCGCCCATGACGAGCCCACTCGGCTGATCGAAGGCGCCCGCCAGGATCGAAATACTTGTCGCGCCCTCCGCCTGCCAGAACAGCGCAGAGCCGCATTGCGAGCAGAAGCCGCGCCGCGCCTCGTCGCTGGCGCGATACCAGTTCAGCGCCTCCTCGCCTTCGAGCGTCATGTTCTCGGCACGAACGCTGGTCGCCGCGTAATAAAGTCCGGTCTGGCGGCGGCATTGCGAACAATGGCAGGCCGTGACCGTCCGCAGCGGACCCACCGTCTCAAATCGGATCACGCCGCACAGGCAACGACCGCTGTTCTTCTGCTCCATGCACCATCCTCAACGAAGCGACGGCCGAGTGTCGCGAGCGCGGGCCGCGAGGTCAAATCTATTCCGCTGATGATGATCATCAATGGAAGCCATATCAAGATGCAGAAAGGCCGGCGTCACCGCCGGCCTTCTTCGATTTTCAGCGATGATGCGCGGCGGTTCAGCCGTTGACGACCATCCGCTTTTCGTCGCGGCCGCTCTTCATCCGCTCAGCGAGCAGGAAGGCGAGCTCCAAGGCCTGGTCGGCGTTGAGGCGCGGGTCGCAATGGGTGTGGTAGCGGTCCTGCAGGTCGCCGGCCGAGACCGCACGAGCACCGCCGGTGCATTCGGTGACGTCCTTGCCGGTCATCTCGATATGGATGCCGCCCGGATGGGTGCCTTCCGCACGATGGATCTGGAAGAAGCTTTCGACTTCCGACAGGATCCGGTCGAAGGGCCGGGTCTTGTAGCTGTTGAGCGTGATCGTGTTGCCGTGCATCGGATCGCAGGACCAGACGACTTTCCTGCCTTCCCGCTCGACGGCGCGGATCAGCTTCGGCAGCGAATCGGCGACCTTGTCGTAGCCGAAACGGCAGATCAGCGTCAGACGGCCAGCTTCGTTCGTCGGGTTCAAGGCATCGATCAGTTCGATTAGGTTATCGGCCTGCAGCGACGGACCACACTTGAGGCCGATCGGGTTCTTGATGCCGCGGAAATATTCGACATGCGCATGGTCGAGCTGGCGGGTACGGTCGCCGATCCACAGCATGTGGCCTGAGGTCGCGTACCAGTCGCCCGAAGTGGAGTCGACGCGGGTGAAAGCCTCCTCGTAACCGAGCAGCAACGCTTCATGGCTGGTGAAGAAATCCGTCTCGCGCAGGCTCGGCTGATTTTCCGCAGTGATGCCGATCGCCTTCATGAAATCCATGGTTTCGCTGATGCGGTCGGCGAGCTTGCGGTAACGTTCGCCCTGGGGGCTATCCTTGACGAAGCCGAGCATCCACTTATGGACGTTTTCGAGATTGGCGTAGCCGCCCATCGCGAAGGCGCGCAGCAGGTTGAGCGTCGCGGCCGACTGGCGGTAGGCCATCATCTGGCGCTCCGGATCCGGCGTGCGGGCCTCCTCGGTGAACTCGGTGCCGTTGACGATGTCGCCACGGTAGGTCAGTAGCGTCTTGCCGTCCTGTGACTCGTGCGAATTGCTGCGCGGCTTGGCGAACTGGCCGGCGATGCGGCCGACCTTGACGACCGGAAGCTGGGCGCCATAGGTCAGCACGACCGCCATCTGCAGGAACGAACGGAAGAAGTCGCGGATATTGTCGGCGCCATGTTCGACGAAGCTTTCGGCGCAGTCGCCGCCCTGCAGCAGGAAGGCATTGCCTTCCGCGACACTGGCAAGCTGCTTCTTCAGGCGGCGGGCTTCACCGGCAAACACGAGCGGCGGAAAGGTGGCGAGCTGGGCTTCAGTCGCGGCCAGCGCGGCCTTGTCCGGAAATTCAGGGACCTGCTGGATCGGTTTCTGCCGCCAACTGCTCGGGGTCCAATTCTGTGCCATCTCGCTCACCTGTTTCAGCCTCGGCCATCCTCCGCCGGGCAAGTCTTTAAAATCGAGGCGGCTTATAAACCTTAACAGCACCGTTGCATAGCCGTTTTGCCTGCTTTCACCGCCACTCGTCCGCGCGATATTCGGAGCAGCCGGTCGGATCGCATGCAGTATGAAACCGGGACATGCGCGGGTTTTTAATATGGTTCTTAGCCACAACTTCACGAATTTGCGCGACGCTCCGCCGAAGATTTCTTGCTGGGGAGCAGGCGATGCATCCGATGACACGTCTATGGAAAGATCGCCGCGGCAATTTCGGCGTCATGACCGCGTTGCTGCTGGTTCCGCTAATCGGTACCGCCGGCATGGCGCTCGATTTCGGCCACGCACTCACCGTGAAGCAGCAACTCATCGGGGCAGCCGATGCGGCCGCTGTCGGCGCGGTCGCCGAGAAATCGAAGGCCGTCACCCAGGCTATGCAGTTGCAGGGCGACGGAAGCGTGGCGCTCGATCCGGCCGAGGCCCGAAGCATCTTCCTCGGCCAGATGTCCGGCGAGCTTTCCACCCTGCCGGTCAGCGTTGATATAGAGGTAGCGAAGAAAAACGGCATCCTGACCTCACGCGTATCGTTCAGCGCCACCTTGCCGACCACCTTCATGACAATCGTCGGCAAGGATGACATCACAGTTGCCGGCCAGGCCACCGCGCAATACCAGACGCCGTCGTTCATCGACTTCTACATGCTGCTGGACAACACACCTTCGATGGGTGTCGGGGCGACGCCGGCAGACGTTGATAGGATGAAATACGCGACGCGGTTCGGTGACAGCAAAGGTGAGAACGCCGACTGCGCCTTTGCCTGCCACATCGTCTATGAGAACGGCGACGAAGACCCGAACAGCTATTACAACGTCGCCAAGAACAACAACGTCACGACCCGCATCGACGTGGTGGCAGCCGCGACCAAGGCGCTGATGGCGAAAGCCACCGATACCCAGACGGTCGCAAACCAGTTCCGCATGGCCGCCTATACCTTCGGAAAGACCGCCATGGATGCGAAGCTCTTCAAGGTCGCAAACCTCGATTACAACTTGGGAGAAGTTAGCAAAGCCACCAACCAGATCACCCTGATGAGTATTCCACGTCAGAATTACAATAATGACCAGCAGACCAGTTTCGACGACGCGCTGAAGGGTATCAACACTGAAATCAAAGGAGTGCCCGGCAACGGGACCAGCAATACCGACCGGCAACAGATCGTCTTCTTCGTGGCCGACGGTGTTGGAGACAGCTACAAGCCGAAGGGCTGCACCAGTCCGAAGGGCGCCAACGACGGCCGCTGTATCGAGCCTATCGATACCACCGCCTGCGAGACGCTGAAGTTGCGCGGCATCCGCGTGGCAGTACTCTATACGACCTATCTTCCACTGCCGGAAAACGGCTTTTACAAGAGCTGGGTTGCGCCCTTCCAAAGCACGATCGCTTCGAAGATGGAGGCATGCGCCACGCCGGGCCTTTACTTCGAAGTCAGCCCGACGCAGGGCATTACCCAGGCCATGCAGACGCTTTTCCTGAAGATCGTCGCCACGCCACGGATCACCAGTTAGCCCAGCGCCCAAGCCCGGGAGCGCGTCAGACGCGCTCGCCGTTCTTCACCCGGTAGCTCGGGTTGTACATCGTGACGAGTTCTTCCGAAGCCGTCGGATGGACAGCCATGGTGCGGTCGAAATCATCCTTGGTGACGCCGGCCTTCAGCGAGATGCCGAGAAGCTGCGCCATCTCGCCGGCATCGTGGCCGAGGATGTGGGCGCCGACCACCTTGCGGCTTTGCGCATCGACGACCAGCTTCATGATCATCTTTTCAGCCCGTCCCGAAAGCGTCGCCTTCATCGGCCGGAACTCGGCGCGGTAGACTTCAAGCTCCGGACAACGCTTGGCAGCCTCCTCTTCCGACAGACCGACCGTGCCGATCTCGGGCTGCGAGAAGACGGCTGTGGCGATCAGGTCGTGGTCCGGGGCGGTCGGATTATTCCTGTATTCGGTCTCGATGAAGCACATCGCCTCGTGGATCGCCACCGGCGTCAGCTGTACCCGGTCGGTGACATCACCGAGCGCATAGATATGCGGCACGCTGGTGCGGGAATATCTGTCGACGACAATGGCGCCACGCTCGTTCACCTCGACACCGGCCGCTTCCAGGCCAAGCCCCGTGGTATTCGGATCGCGGCCAAGCGCCAGCATGATGGTGTCGACGGCGATCGTTTCGCCGTTCATTGTCCTGGCGACAAGCCCACCCGCCGCCGCCTTGGTCACCTCCTCGATCACATCGGTCAGGACGATGCGGATACCCTTCTCGACCATCGCCTTGTGCAGGCCCTGGCGCATGTCGTGGTCGAAGCGCGAGAGGATTTCCTTGCCGCGATAGATCAGGGTCACGTCGACGCCGAGGCCGTGGAAGATGTTTGCGAATTCGACAGCGATATAGCCACCGCCGGCGATCAGGATGGAGCGCGGCAGTTCCGGCAGATCGAAAGCTTCGTTGGACGAGATGCAGAGTTCGTGGCCGGGCAGCGCCGCGTGCGGGTTGGGCGCGCCGCCGGTCGCGATGACGATCTTTTCGGCGGTCACCGTCTTGCCGGTCTTCACGAGCCGGATCGTGTGGGAATCGACCAATTCGGCGCGGGTTTCGAGGATTTCGGCGCCGTTGTTTTCCAGGCCCTTGCGATAGAGGCCTTCAAGGCGGGCGATCTCCCTGTCCTTGGCGGCGATCAGCTTTTTCCAGTCGAACGAACTCGCCCCGACTTCCCAGCCGTAGCCAACCGCATCCTCGAAATGCTCGTGGTACTGGGAGGCATAGACGAAGAGCTTCTTCGGTACGCAGCCGCGGATGACGCAGGTGCCGCCGAAACGATATTCCTCGGCGATCGCCACCCGCTTGCCGAGCGATGCTGCCACGCGCCCGGCCCTCACGCCGCCCGATCCGCCGCCAATCACGAAGAGATCATAGTCATAGGCGGTCATGGTATTCTCCTTGAGAGCAGGCGGCTGGATGTCGCTCACATATAGGAACGGGAACCCCCAAAGGAAAAGCCCGGATTGCTCCGGGCCTCCATAAAATTCAGCGGGTCGAGGGATGCGATCAGGGTTTTGGCGCGGGCGCCGGAGCCGGCTTGGTAGCCGGAGCAGCGGGCTTGGCCGGAGCGGTCGCGGCCGGAGCAGCGGGCTTGGCCGCAGGCGCAGCGGCGGGCTTGGCCGGCGCAGGCTTTGCCGGCGCGGGTGCGGCCTGTGCTTCCGCCGGAGCCGGATCGACGACCGGCGGCTTGATCGGGTTTGCATCGATGATGCCGCGCAGCTTTTCGGAGCTCTGGTTGGTCAGGTCGCGTGAAACCCCGTTTGCCCAGATTTCAGCGGCCTTGGTCAGTTCGCGGCTGACGAGCGGCTGGTTGGTCAGCAGCTTCTTGCCGGTTTCCGTGTTGAAGAAGGTGGAGATCGACTTCAGTTCATCGACCGAGAAGCTCTTGGCGTAGATGGTCGCTGCTTCCTTCTCCAGATCGGCACGGCGCGGCGCAAGCACCAGTGCCTGCTCGTCGACGACGTTGGAGATCTGACCCTGGAAGTTGGGGGAGGCCTGGATGAACTGAGCCTTCAGACGCTCCGCCAGGTTGGGCAGGATGTTGTCGTAGCGATCCGTAACGTTGAGCGCCGCGATCGCATCGCGTGCAGCGGCAAGCTGGGCTTCCGAAACTTCCTGTGCGCGAGCCGATACCGTGAAGGCGCCGGAGAAGAGGATAGCCACAGCGGCGGCACGGCCGAGAACCGCGAATCTGATCATGAGTTTGTTGCTCCTAGTTTACTTCGCCTCGAGCGTCCGCGCTCCAGCCTCGCCGGCAATGATCGCTAAGGACGCCATATGGATGAACAGCCCGTGTTCCACGACACCGGGAATGAAATTAAGCTCCGCTGACAGAGCGTCTGCATCAGGAATGCGGCCAAAAGATGCGTCGAAAATGTAGTGGCCACCGTCCGTCGTGAAGACATCAGCCCCCGATTTGCGCAGCTTCAGTTCGCCGCTCAACCCCAATCTGGAGGCGGCCTTTTCGATCGCGATCTGGGTCGCCGTCTGACCGAAGGGATTGATTTCGATCGGCAGCGGATAGGCCCCGAGCATGCCGACGAGCTTGCTTTCGTCGGCAATCACGATCATGCGGCTGGACGCCGCGGCGACGATCTTTTCGCGCAGCAACGCACCGCCGCCGCCCTTGATCAGGGTCAGGTTGGCATCGACTTCGTCGGCACCGTCGATTGTCAGATCGAGCTCCGGAAGCTCATCGAGCGATCTCAGCGGGACACCGAGCTCGACGCAGAGCCGCGCAGTACGCTCGGACGTCGGCACGCCTTCGACCTTGAAGCCCTCGTGAACCTTTTCGGCGAGTAGCCTGACGAATTCGTCCGCCGTCGAACCGGTGCCGATACCAAGCCTCATGCCGTCCTCGACATAGGCCAGTGCCGCTTGCGCCGCCTTGACTTTCATTTCCCGGGCGTCCATCCGCCAAAAGCTCCCCGCTGTTTCGCCGACCCGCTGTTTACACGCGTCTCCCGGCAAACGAAAGTCCCCTCACGGCGGGTTTTACGAAGCCATGGGTTTTACGAAGATGGGCGAATCTCGCATATTTGCATTTCACGGCAGCATTGCTTAATCCGGGACATCTCCCGAACGACGTTCACGAGGTTCCATTGACCGCTCCACTCGTCATTTTCGACCTCGACGGCACGCTGATCGACACCGCACCGGATCTGATCGACAGCCTTAATTATACGATCGAGGACGTCGGCCTGCAGCCGGTGACGTTCGAGGACCTCACCCATCTCGTCGGCCAGGGCGTGCGCGTGATGATCCGCCGTGCCTTCGAACTGCGCAGAGTTGCGCTCGACGAGCCGACCGCTGCCAGGCTGTTCGACCGCTATATGGAGCATTACGAGGCGCAGATGCCGGGCAGAAGCCGCCCCTACGATGGCGTCGTTGCATGTCTCGACCGTCTGTCGGCCGTCGGCATGCGGCTCGCCGTCTGCACCAACAAGTCCGAACGGCTCGCCTTCCCGCTTCTCGAAAAGCTAGGTCTTCTGGACCGCTTCGTCGCGATGACCTGCGGCGACACCTTTGCCGTCCGCAAGCCGGATGCCCAGCATATTTTCGGCACCATCGAACGTGCCGGCGGCGACCCCACCACGAGCGTCATGATCGGCGACAGCGTCAACGATATTCTAGCCGCGCAAAATGCCGGAATTCCCTCGATCGCCGTGAGCTTCGGTTATTCCGACGTCGCCGTCGATACGCTCAACCCGGACCGGGTGATCAGCGGTTATCACGAGCTGACCGTGGAAATGGTGGAAACGCTGATTTCGACCGATGTGAAGCGAGTGGCGGCAGCCACGTAAAAAGGCGGCACGAGGCCGCCTTCTTCTGCAATCCAAACCCGATCCCGGCAAAAAGCTCAGCTCTGGGCCGCGCGAACCTTGGTCGTCGCGGCGAAGGCTCTCACCGTCGCATCGTCACGGCCATAGACGTCGTCGAAATATTCGACCTTGCCGTCCTTGTTCGGCCAGGCGGTGAAGTAGGAGACATAGACCGGGATCCTGACCGGTACCTTGGTGGCGACGTTCTGGCCGGCGGCGATCCGGCCGTTCACGTCGTCGATCGTCGTGCCGAGCACGGCGGCGGCCATCTTGCGCGGTTCGGCAAGACGTACGCATCCATGGCTCAGTGCCCGCATGTCGCGCTGGAAGAAGCTCTTCGAGGGCGTGTCATGCATGTAGATCGCATGGCTGTTCGGGAAGAGGATCTTCAGATCGCCGAGTGCGTTGTCGCCAGACGGCGGCTGGCGCACGGAAATCTTGTCGGTCGAGCCGAACCAGTTGACGCTGCTCGACGGCACCGCCTTTCCGCCGATCGACACCTCGTAACCCATCCGGTCGAGATAGCTCGGATCCTGGCGCAGGTGCGGCAGCATCTCGTTGATGATGATCGACTGCGGCACGCCCCAATAGGGGTTGAACTCGACCGTTTCGATCTCGTCCTGGAAGAAATAGGTCTGATTGGCCTTGCCGCCGACCACGACGCGCATCGAGAACTGTTCGGCACCGCGGTCATGATAATAGACCATGAATGCCGGCTGGTTGATGAAGACGTAACGCTGGCCGAGATCGTCCGGCAGCCAGCGCGCCTGTTCCATGGCGACTTCGACCTTCTCGATCTTGTCCTTCGACGTGTGGCCGACCATCTTGCGCACCGTCGCGTTGCCGATGACGCCGTCAGCCTTGAGGCCGACTTCGGCCTGGAAGGATTTGACGATCTCGACGAGCTCGGGCGTGTAGTCCGGGGTCTGCTGGTAGGCCGTCAGCGTCGCCGCATGCTTGGTCTTCAGCGCTTCGGAACCGGTATGCTGGATGGCGGCGATGATGCTCGCCATATCCGGGCTGCTCTTGCCCGGCTTCAGGAGAATGTCGTCCGGCAGCGAAATGCGCGGACCGTCGTTGGCGGCGGCGGCGCGCAGCGTCGCGAGCTCTGCCTTCAGCGCCTGGAATTGAGGACCCTGCGGCGCAAGGCCTTGGAGATAGGCCGCGACATCGGTTCCGGTCTGCGCGAAAGGCAGGACGAGCGAAAGCTTGACGTCCTTGCGCTTGAAATCGTGGTATCCGGATACCTTGTTCGGATCGATGCGGCCGCGCACCATGTCCTGCGCAAACATCAGCACCTTTTCCGACAGCGCCAGCTCGAACTGCATGAGGGCGCGGTCGTGGCTATCGGCAGCGGAAACCGGCGCCGACGTCGTTGCGGAAACATTGATGGGGGTTGCCGCATCGGCGGGCGCGGCAACGCTTGCGGTGGTCAGCGCCGGGACCGGCAGGATGTAATCGGCCGGTTCCAACCCATATTCGCCGGCACGCTCGAAGAGCGACAGAACGCCCCTCGCCTTTTCATTGACGTCGCCGGCGGTGACCCAGAGAGGCTCCCCGGCCTTGCCGTAGAAGGCTTCGAGAGCGGTGGCAATTTCCGGCGGGGCAGAAACCCTGGCCTCGGTGATGAGGCGCCTGCCGTCCGTCGCGGACGCTGCAGCGAAGGCGGCCGTCTTCACAACCCGCTCGGCATCCGGCTTATAGGTGTAATAACGCGGCCCCGAGACCTTCGGCAGCGGTTCGGGATCGGCGAGACTGCGCTCGCTCGGCATGCTGGCATTGCCGCCGACGCCCGGCAGGCCGTTATCGGCGTGCCTTGGCCGGTCTGCTCCAGGACCACCACGCAAGAGATCGAGAAGGGTCACGGCATGTGCGGGAACGGCGGCTCCGGTAAAAATCGAGATGCCGGACACGAGCGCCAATGCGATCGAAGTTTTTTTGTGTTTGTGCTGCAATGTCGTCCCCGTCACCTGCATCCGCGTCCTGATCCGCGGGCTCGAATATGTATCACGCCATCTAACCGATCGCGCGAGGGATGGAAAGAAACGCCCGAGTGTCCGGCGGGTTTCAATTCCGTCGGAAAACAGCATCGGTGCGCAGCCGGAAGGTTAAGAAACTATTCGTTAAATTTTTACTGACGGCCATCGACAAGGACCCCATCAGGGGGCGGATTCTGCTGCATAATTACGCGGTCCGTGTCATAAAAGGCACGACGAAAGCGTACCAAAAAGCCGGTTTCCCCGGCTTGCGGACGTTCAGCAATCGTATAGTAATGCCGCCGGCCGGCTCCGACGCGGTAACGCGTTGTTGATCTTTCGAGACACCGGCAGCGACCACGAGCAAAAAGAGGCAGCGAAGATGGCATCGACCCGCACCGAAACCGACACGTTTGGCCCGATCGAAGTGGCGAGCGACCGTTATTGGGGCGCTCAGGCGCAGCGCTCGCTCGGCAACTTCAAGATCGGCTGGGAGAAGCAGCCGCTCGCGGTCGTTCGGGCGCTCGGCATCGTCAAGCAGGCCGCCGCCCGGGCCAACATGGAACTGGGCGGCCTCGACGCTGCGCTCGGCAAGGTCATCGTCGAAGCGGCGCAGGAAGTCATCGACGGCAAGCTCGACGACCACTTCCCGCTGGTCGTCTGGCAGACCGGTTCCGGCACCCAGTCGAACATGAACGCCAATGAGGTGATCTCCAACCGCGCGATCGAAATGCTCGGCGGCGTGATGGGCTCCAAGAAGCCCGTTCATCCCAACGACCACGTCAACATGAGCCAGTCGTCGAACGACACCTATCCGACGGCCATGCACATCGCCTGCGTCGAAACCATCGTGCGGCACCTGATCCCGTCGCTGAAGCATCTGCGCGAAGCGCTGGACGTGAAGGTCAAGGCTTTCTCCCACATCATCAAGATCGGCCGCACCCATACGCAGGACGCCACCCCGCTGACGCTCGGCCAGGAGTTTTCCGGCTATGCGGCGCAGGTCGGCTCGGCGATCGCCAATATCGAACTGACGCTGCCGGCGCTCTCCAAGCTCGCCCAGGGCGGCACGGCAGTCGGTACCGGCCTCAACGCCCCGGTCGGCTTTGCCGAAAAGGTCGCCGAGGAGATCTCGAAGATCACCGATCTGCCCTTCGTCACCGCCCCGAACAAGTTCGAAGCGCTCGCGTCGCATGATTCCATGGTCTTCGCCCACGGCGCGATCAACGCTGCTGCCGCCGCTCTCTTCAAGATCGCCAACGACATCCGCTTCCTCGGTTCCGGTCCGCGTGCGGGCCTTGGCGAACTATCGCTGCCGGAAAACGAACCGGGGTCGTCGATCATGCCAGGCAAGGTCAATCCGACCCAGTCGGAAGCCCTGACCCAGGTCTGCGCCCACATCTTCGGCAACCACGCGGCGCTCACCTTCGCCGGCAGCCAGGGCCATTTCGAACTGAACGTCTACAATCCGATGATGGCCTATAATTTCCTGCAGTCGGTGCAGCTGCTCGGCGACGCCGCGGTCTCCTTCACCGACAATTGCGTGGTCGGCATCGAGGCCCGGGAAGACAATATCAGACGCGGCGTGGAAAATTCGCTGATGCTGGTCACCGCTCTCAACTCCCGGCTCGGCTACGACATCTGCGCCAAGATCGCCAAGACCGCCCACAAGAACGGAACGACTCTTCGCGAAGAAGCAGTCGGCGGCGGATACCTGACGAACGAGGAATTCGACCAGTATGTCCGTCCTGAGAACATGATCGGTCCAAAATAAGGCGACCTGATTTACAATATAACGAGCAAGCCCGCCTCCTGAATGGCGGGTTTTCTCTTTCGGTCAGCCTACAATGATTAATTCCGACAATATATCAACATTCTAAAGGTGAATATCTTTTCGGGCTCGAAGTCTGTAAACCCATTAATTTTGAGGGTAAAAGCGGGTATTTCAGAAATGCGAAATAAATTTAAGAATAAGCTCTTCAGCTCGCACCCCTTAATTCTTTTCCAACATTTTTCACATACTACTTCGTTTCATAGCATACAGGTGAGATCTAGTGGGGATCGTCGATGACGACGGCAACAGCGCCGAGAGCGCAATCTAGCGATCTGATCGGCCAGATCATCTATGCGGTGCGATCGATGGGCGTCGCGCCGATCCCTCGTAACTATCAGCTTTTCTACGAGGCCTATATCGGTTCCAATCCTGACCTGACCCGCGATCTGGCGGCGCTCGGAAGCCGTGCCACGCAGGAGGAGCTGGACGCACTTTCGCATCGGTACCTTGGAACGGGCCAGGTGGCGGTCATCGAAGACGCCCATACCAGGATTCTTGGCGAACTGGACGCGCTCCTGAAACTGTTGCGGCAGGAGCAGAGCTCGCTCGAAAGCTACGGCAAGCTGCTTGGAGAGACCGCTCAGCGGATCAACTCCAAGAGCAATTTTTCGAACGACCTGCTGACCAGCGCACTGGCGCTGCTGAGCGAAGCGACGGGCAGCACCATGGCGCATGGTGAAAAGACCGTTGGCGGCGTCGTCCAGCGCTCGCAGGAAATGGACCAGGTCCGCCGGGAACTCGACGAATACAAGCGTATCGCCAACACCGATTCTTTGACCCGCATCGCCAACCGCCGGGCCTTCGACGAGCGCCTTGCGGCGACTTACGACAATATGGCCCTGCTGCCGGTCACCGCATTGGTGCTGGCCGATATCGACAACTTCAAGAAGATCAACGACAGCTACGGCCATCCGGTCGGCGACAAGATCCTCGCGACGGTTGCTTCCGTGATCCGCTCGAATGTCCGCAAGGATGTCTTCGTCGCCCGCTCCGGCGGCGAGGAATTCGCGATCCTCGTCGAAGGCAACACGCCGGAAGAGGTGATGATCATCTGCGAGCGGGTCCGCCGCGCGCTGGAAACCCGGATCTTCCGCAATTCGCGCTCCGGCATCGACTACGGCCCGGTCACCATCTCGCTCGGCTTTGCAATGGGTTCGCAGGCGAGCGATCCCGGCGAACTTTACGCCAATGCCGATACGGCGCTCTACAATGCCAAGAACGCCGGCCGGAACCGCTCAGTCTTTTTCGATGACAGCATGAAGAAGGACTATGTCGGCAAGAGCTGGCTGATCTACAGGAAGTAGAATTCCCTCAGTCGCAGGCCGAGACGCCGGCGGCGCCGGCGATAGCCAGCAGTTCCGGGCGGTATTCGAAATGCATGGTGTCGTAGTGATACCAGCGACCGCCCCAGATAAAGCCATGGCGCTCGAATGCCGCGACGATCTTCATCGGAAAGCGGTTTTTGTAGTTCTGGACGGTGCCGGGTTTGCCTCCCGACCACAACCAGTAATCGGCGTGTTTCGTGTTGAGATCGATCGCCGCGCCAAAACTGTGGACGGAGAGATTGGTCTGTCCCGCAACCTTGCGCCAGTTGAAGACGCCGGCCGACGGCGTCAGGTAGGTTTTCAGGCCCGGGTCGGCGGCAAGCTCATCCCGGACGGCGGCTAGCGCCTTGTCGACCCCGTTACGGCTGGTGACCCGCAACGTCTCGCCGAACCATGCGACCGGCACAAGGCTCGACTGCACGGCATTGGCACTCGCGCCATAAAGGCGCTTCATCAAGTCGTCGCTGCGGATGCGGCCCGGATCGGAATCGACCGGCGGGCGGTATTCGCACGAGCCGGGCCGATATGCCTGAGACAGGCTGTCCTCGACATCGCCCTCGGCCAGCATTTGCGCGTGATTGCGCCTGATCCCGTCGTCGATCGGAATCGGCGCGCCCTCCTTCATCATCAGCCTGCCGTCGCGGCTGGCCTCGATCATGTCGGGATAGGCCTTCACGAGGGCCGCGATCTTCTCCTCCAGGCGCAGTTCGCGCGCCTCGCCTGGGCCGCAGACGAGGATCGACAGCATCACGGCCGCCGACCGGAGGAACTGCCTGTCAGTAGACCAGGACATTGACGTAATCGCCGCGGGGCCCTCGAAAGATCTGCACATTGATCATGACATTCCCGCGAACGACGGCGTTGCGGGCGGCCCGGTCGATGGTGCCGCGGCTGATCATGCGCTCGACGAGTTCCCGATTGCCGGCGTCGGCGAAGAAGCTGTCGCTCTGGTCGCCGCGTTGCGAGACGCCGAAGCGATGAAAATTTGCGCGGTCTTGGCGGATGATCTGCCAGGGCTCCTGCAGGCGCACATTGTTGGAATTGTACAGGTCGGCCTCGCCGATGAAGGCCGTATATTCCTCGATCAACTGGTCGGCCTGCGCCGCTTGGGCGCCGAACATCGTCGCAGCCAGGATCACCGCCGCAAAGCAGGTTCCAAACTTCATAAAGTCCCCCGTGCCCGTCCCCTATGGCGGGTCGATTCGATTGTTGCCTCGACCGCTGAAAATGTCCATGAGGACACCGACGATGGACGTCTTCTTCACGAAGAAAACGCTGGCGCGGTATCTACCACATCGTCTTGGCGGCACGCTCCGGCCATTCGCGGTCGTAGGTATCCTTGTCGAAATCCGCCTTGGCCGCCTTCAGGAGCGTTCCGGGCGTCGGCAGGCTCTTCGGGTCGACGAAATGCTCCGGGTTCCAGAGTTCGGCGCGCATCAGAGCCCGGGCGCACTGGAAATAGACCTCGTTTATGGTGATGATCGTGACGCTGCGCGGATGCCGGCCGTCCATCTCGAAGCTTTCGAGCAGCGCAGGCTCCACCGAGATCACGGCGCGGCCGTTGACGCGCATCGCCGTGTTCGAGCCGGGGACGAGAAACATCAACGCCACGCGCGGGTCGCGCACGATGTTGATCAGCGAATCGATGCGGTTGTTGCCGCGCCAGTCGGGCAGAAGCAGGGTTGCATCGTCCTGGATACGCACCGCCCCGCCAAGATCGCCGCGCGGAGAGCAGTCGAGCCCTTCCGGCCCCACGGTTGAGAAGGCGACAAAGGGCGAAGCCTCGATGATCTGCCGGTATTCCGTGGTCAGCGTCTTCGTCACCTTGGCGAGCGAAGCTTCCGAGACGCCGTCATAGATCGCCTTCAGTTCCTCGACGGATGTGATGATGGTCATGGCTCGCCCCTTCGGTGTCAGCGGGCCTTAGCCCGCGCGGGCGACAGTAGGATGACACTCCCTGTGGATCAAGCAGCGGCGTCGTTACCGGGCTTCTCGATGATGGAGGTTTCGCGCAACGGCCGGCCATCGCCCGTCAGGAAGGCTGCGATGGTCTCGATCACCCCGCGATCGCTGACAATGCGGCGATGTCCGAGCCCGTTCGCCCATTCGAGCCGTGCCGTGGCAAGCCCTTCGAAGCGGCGGGCATGGTCGGCGGCAACCTCCTTGTCCTCCTCGGCATGCACGACCAGCAGAGGCGTGCCGAGCCGCGCGGCGCTCGCAACCGTATCGAAGTCGTCGAGGGAGGCGCCGGCCACATCCTCCGCCCGCCGCATCAGTTGCGCCTTGACGCGCGGCGGCAGACCGACCATCCGCGAAAAATCGTCGAACAGCCAATGGATATGGCTCGGCGCGCCGATGACGACCAGTTTCGACGGGGAGATCGAGCCGACTTCCTTCATCACCCCGCCGGCGGCGAGCATCATGCTCGCACCGCCGAACGAATGACCGACCGCCGCATCGAAATGGCCAAACCGCTTCTCCGCCGCAACGATCGCCTCGACGGCCTGTCGCATGTTGAGGCTGCGGCCGCTGGAAAGCCCGTGACCAGGAAAATCGAGCACCACCACCTCGGCGCCGTTTTCGGCCAATCCCGCCGGCAGGGCGGCGATATAGGCGGCATTGGAACCCCAGCCGTGCACGACAAGATAACGGGGCCGGCCGGGCTTGCCGTCGCCGTTGAAGCGATAGGCCATCACCGTCGATTTTCCGACAGTGAGCGGGATTTTCTGGGTGGCCGCCAGCCGTTCGCGTCCCTCGTTCTCCATCGCCAGAGCCTTGCCGCCTCTCGGACGGCGCGAGGGTGTCAGGCAGAAGAGCCGAAAGGCGAGCTTGGCCGCGGTATCGGGGAAAAGCCGTCCCGGGACGGCAAACGCGAAACGGGTGACCTTGAGTGCAAAGGATGACATAGTGAGAAAACCCGATAATGTTCAATATTGAACAATAAAGTACAACGATGAACAAAAAACAATCCCTTCCCTGGGATCATCCGCGTTTTCGCAGTTGGATTGCCGTCGCCCGCGCCTGCCAGTTGATGCAAACCGTGCTGACCCGCGAGCTCGCCGAACTCGACATCAAGCCGCCGCATCTCGATATCCTGATCAATCTCTATCGGTTCGAAGGGATTTCGCAGCAGGAGCTTGCCCACAAGCTTCTGGTCGGACGCTCCAACATGAGCATGGCGCTGCCGCAGATGGAAAAGCGCGGGCTGATCGAGCGACGCGGCGATAGCAAGGACAAGCGCGTCCTGCGCCTCTACCTGACGGAGGAGGGCCGCGCGGTGACGGAAGCTGCGATGGGCATCCAGACGGCACTGATCGAGCGTACGCTCTCCTCCGAGCCGCTGGATCAATGCATGGCGATGGCCGAATCGATGGAGCGGCTGATCGTTACCCTGCAGTCGGAGGTCCGTGAGGACAGCCGCGAACCGGTGTGATCACTGCGTCCGTTGCGGCGGATCGCGCGACAGACCCTTTTCGGCCAGATTGCGCTCATAGTCGGCAAACAGCTCGGCGCCGCGCTCGCCGAGTTCCCGCAAATATGGCCAGGTGAAGATACCGCTGTCATGGCCGTCGTCGAAACGGATCCGCACGGCGTAATTGCCGGCCGGGGTGATCGCCGCAATGCCGACATTGCGCTTGCCGGGCACGGTGACCTGCTGGCCGGGACCATGACCCTGCACTTCCGCCGAAGGCGACAGCACACGCATCGTTTCCGCCGACAAGGGATAAGCCGCGCCGTCGCTAAAGGTGACGTTCAGCGTGTGGCGGTCCTTGGAGACCCGCAGTTCCGTCGGCCAAATGTCGCTCATGCTTTTCAGGCTCCCGATTGTCATATGCCTGGCGGAGGATTAGGAGCTACGGCGCTTCGCCGCAAGCTGTTTTGCGTCCATCATCGTCCTATCTGATCGATGTCGTACACTTGACGCGGCGGCTCGAAACGCCCACTTTCGGGGTAAGGGAGAATGCCACGTGAACAGTTTCGCAGGACCGGTCGGAGGCGCAGCGCCGATCATCGCCGACAAGGCGCCAATGATCGATCCGTTCGGCCGCGCGGTCACCTATCTACGTGTCTCGGTCACCGACCGCTGCGATTTCCGCTGCACCTATTGCATGGCGGAAAACATGACCTTCCTGCCGAAAAAGGACCTGCTGACGCTGGAAGAGCTCAACCGGCTCTGTTCCGCCTTCATTTCCAAGGGCGTCCGCAAGATCCGCCTCACGGGCGGCGAGCCGCTGGTGCGCAAGAACATCATGTTCCTAGTGCGTGAACTCGGCCAGCACGTCAAGGCCGGCACTCTCGACGAACTGACGCTGACGACCAATGGATCACAGCTGGCAAAATACGCCGACGAACTTTACGACAGCGGCGTGCGCCGCATCAATGTTTCGCTCGACACGCTGAACCCGGAAAAATTCAAGGCGATCACCCGCTGGGGCGATTACCACAAAGTCATGGAAGGCATTGACGCCGCCCAGAAGGCCGGGCTGAAGATCAAGCTGAATGCCGTGGCGCTGAAGGATTTCAACGAATTCGAGATCGCCGACATGCTACGTTTCGCGCATGGCCGCGGCATGGACATGACGGTGATCGAGACCATGCCGATGGGCGAGATCGACGAGGATCGCACCGACCAGTATCTGCCGCTGTCAAAGTTGCGCGCCGATCTCGAAGAACAGTTCACGCTGACCGAAATCCCCTACAAGACAGGTGGCCCTGCCCGCTATGTCGAAGTCCAGGAAACCGGCGGACGCTTAGGGTTCATCACGCCGATGACCCATAATTTCTGCGAAAGCTGCAACCGCGTGCGCCTCACCTGCACCGGCACACTCTACATGTGCCTCGGCCAGAACGATGCGGCCGACCTGCGCACGGCGCTGCGGGCCTCCGAGAACGACGGCTACCTGTCGGCCGCGATCGACGAAGCGATCACCCGCAAGCCCAAGGGCCACGATTTCATCATCGACCGTACCCACAAACGCCCCGCCGTCGCCCGCCACATGAGTGTCACCGGCGGCTGATTTACCCGCCGGCTTGGCCTTCAGGGCCTCAAACCACCCCTTTCCTGCCGCCCAAAAAA
This sequence comes from Neorhizobium galegae bv. orientalis str. HAMBI 540, assembly GCF_000731315.1. Classification (NCBI taxonomy): domain Bacteria; kingdom Pseudomonadati; phylum Pseudomonadota; class Alphaproteobacteria; order Hyphomicrobiales; family Rhizobiaceae; genus Neorhizobium; species Neorhizobium galegae. Next base: position 1,617,445 of record NZ_HG938353.1, on the reverse strand, counting down.
AAAGCCGGAACTCTCGTCCCGGCTCTTGAAGCATATGAGGAGAACCCTCAGGCAGCGTCGCTGCGGCGGAAGCCCGAGCGGCGTTCGTTGGCGCCGGCGTGGAAGCTGATGTTCGGATCGCGCGTCTTGAAGCGCTCGATCTTTTCCGACAGCATTTCCACCCGCCTGCGCAGGCCGTGGATCTCGGCGTTGTTTTCCTCGACCATCGCCGCATTGCGCTGGGTGATCAGCTCGACCTCCTGAACCGCCTTGGTGACTTCGTTGATGCCGGTCGACTGCTCGCCGGTCGCCGCAGAAATCTGGGACACCAGTTTACGGACATCGGTGATGTGCGTGATGATCTCGGTGAGTGCCGTACCCGTCTCCTCGACGAGATGCACGCCGTTGCTGACCTGGGTCGAGCTTGCCGAGATGAGGCCCTTGATTTCGCGCGCCGCACCGGCGCACCGCTGTGCCAGTTCGCGGACTTCCTGGGCGACGACGGCAAAGCCGCGACCCGCCTCGCCGGCACGGGCTGCCTCGACGCCGGCATTCAGCGCCAAAAGGTTGGTCTGGAAGGCAATCTCGTCAATAACCCCGATGATCGTTGCGATTTTTTCGGAGGAACGGCTGATCTCGCCCATGGCATCGACCGCGCGGGACACGACCTCGCCGGAGCGGACCGCGAAATCTTCCGTCTCGTTGACCGAGACGGATGTCTGCTTGGCGCTTTCGGCAGTCGAGCGGACGATTTCGCTCAGATGGCGCAATGCACGCGAACTCTGTTCGAGCGCTGCTGCCTGCTGTTCCGTGCGGCGGGCAAGATCGTCCGCCGAAGCCGCGAGATTGCCGGTGCCGCCGTCGATTTCTTCCGCGGTCGAGCGCACGTCGGCGAGCGTCGCACGGAGCGCCTCGACAGCCTGGTTGTAGGTGCGCGCCATCTCGATGAAGTCTTCCGGCAGGTTCTCGTCCATACTGCGCTCGAGGTCGCCCTCGGCAAGCTTGCCGAGCATGTCGTTGAGCGCCGTCAGCGCCTGGCGCTGTTCGCCGGCGATGCGGGCACGCTCGGAGGCGCGGCGCTCGGACTCGGCGGTCGAGAGCTCACGGGCGGCGGCGGCATCCTGCTCGAGACGGACATTTTCGACGGCCGCATCGCGGAAGACGGTGACCGAGCGAACCATGTCGCCGATTTCGTCGCCACGTTCGCGGCCTTCGATCTTGACCTCGAGATCGCCGTCCGCCAACCGCTTCATCACTTCGGTGACGCGACGCAGCGGGCCGCGCAGCGTTTCCACCAGCATCAGGCCGCCGGCAATGGCAAGCAGCGTGCCGACCACCATGGCGATCAGCGACAGTTGAGCGGAACGCTCGCTGTCTTCCTTGCCGACCTCCTGGGCCTGGGCCACGAAATTCTTGAGGCCGGCCATGCCGCCCGTCAGAGTTTCGGCGGCGGCGGCGCGTGCCTTTTTCCATTCGGCGGCAATGGACAGAAGCTTGGCGGTATCCTCCTCGATCGACTTCAGGCGGGGCTGAAGCGTGGTCGAGAACTCGCGCATGGCCGGGTTTCTGGCAAGTTCGGAAACTTCCGCACTGGCAGCCTTCAGCTTTGCCATAACGTCGAGGACGACCTTGCGCGCGTCCTCCGTCTGGGTAGCGCGCAGCCGCTCGACGTAGAGCTGCATGGCGTCGATCAGGCGCAGCGATTCAGCGCTGCGGTCGAGAAGCGTGCGCAGGCTCGCGACCTCGCCCTCGATGCTGGCGAAACGGCTGGCCGCATTGCCGGCCTTGCTGGTGACTTCCGCCTCCATCTTGGCCTGGAATTTCTCCATGCCGGCGACGGTGTCGCGTATCGCCTTCGCCTTTTCCGCAACGTCCTGATTGCCCTTGATGGTGGCAGCAAGAGCACTGATCGCGTCATTGATCGGCTTTAGCTGCTTGATACCGTTCGGGGTGAGGAAGGCCTGAACTTCCTGGAAGGTCTTGTCCAGAATACCGAGATACATGTCGGCGGTGCTGATCGCGCCGTCGTCGGTACCGGTCTCCTTGACGGAATTGCGAAGCTCGCCGATCTGTTCGGCGATCGCCTTGTAGGCATAGGCTTCCAGCACCATACCCTTGGCAAACTTTTCCTTGCCTTCGAACTGCTTGCGGACGTTGGCGACCTGATCGGAAACGCCTGTCGCGACAGTGCGGACATTGTCGATGCTGTCGTCGAGCGCTGCGGCGTTTTCGTCGCGCCTCTGCTTTATCTTCCAGAGCGCGTCCGTATCGGCGCGCATCTTGGGCGCAAGCCCGGTCACCGCGGCGATGCGCTCGCGGTCCCCGGCCGTCACGAGCAGCCCGCCGAGCACGCGGACGCCGCTCTCCTGCTTGTCGATGGCCGCCTTCAAGGCTGCGAGCGACGCATTGTCGGGCTTGCCGTTGAATTCCTGGAGAACCGCCTGGAGATTTTCGAAATCGCCGATGTTCTCGATCGTCGCACGCGTCACCGTCATATGACCGTTCAGCATGCTGGCCGTATAATAACCCGCAAGGCCTACCCCGGCGATCAAAAGGACCAGCGGGATGACGAAAAGAAGGACCTTGGTGACGATCCTACGGCTCTGAAGAAGACGATCGATGAAAGACATTTTTCCCCCAACTGCAAACCAGAAGCGGCTTCGCGTCAGCGCATTCGCGAAACAGCAACGGCACGATCCCAGCTTCATGCGGGAATGAATGGCTTTCACAATCGTCAAATTCGGTTGAACAACGGTTAATTCGGGACCCTTACAAATCATATTATTACACAGTGTCAGATATCGGAACGTGCCCCCGCTAACCAAAAGAGTACCGCCTGGGAGGCAATCAGGCTGGCGACGCGTAAGTCGTTGCTTTAAGAGACCGGATACCGGAGGAATCTCGCAAATGGCATGGTCTGAAAATTCGCGGGGCGCATTGTTCATGTCGCTCGCCATGGCGGCTTTCACCTGTAACGATGCCCTGGTCAAGTCGGTGACCTCGGAGCTCAGCATCCCCCAGATCGTGGCCGTGCGCGGCGTCATGGCGACAGTGCTGATCTACTGTGTGGCGCGCTACATGGGCGTGACCCTTTCGGCAAAGGCGGTCATGCATCCGCTGGTGCTGCTGCGCACCTTGTTCGAGCTTGGCGCCACCCTGTCCTTCCTCTCAGCACTTGCCCATATCGAATTCGCCGCCATTTCGTCGATCATGCAGGCGCTGCCGCTTGCCGTGACGTTAGGTGCTGCCCTCTTCCTAGGCGAACCTGTCGGCTGGCGGCGCTGGACGGCGATCGGCATAGGCTTCCTTGGCGTACTGATCATCATCCGCCCGGGTCCGGAAGGCTTTACGCCGGCAGCGGTGCTCGCCGTCATCGCCTGCTGCTGCACGGCATGCCGCGATCTCACCACCAAGCGCATCCAGGCCGACATTCCTTCGCTGACGGTGACGCTCTTCACGTCGCTCGCCAACACTATTCTCGGGGCGATCCTGATCGTGCCGATGGGCGGCTGGCAGCCGGTCAGCACCTATGCGCTCGGGCATCTGGCAATTGCTTCGGTGATGGTGTTCGCAGGTTATCAGGCCGTCATCCAATCGATGCGGACAGGCGAGATCTCCTTCATAGCGCCGTTCCGCTATACCGGCCTGCTCTGGGCTTTGGCCATCGGCATTTTCGCCTTCGGCGAACGTCCGAACGCCTATATGCTGGTGGGCGCGGCAGTCGTTATCGGTTCCGGCCTTTACACCTTCTATCGCGAACGCAAGCGGCAGGGCATCACCACCGGCAAGGCTGCAGCCGCCCCGCCTGCCTGATGACCGGCCTGACGAAAGAGCCGAAAGGCAGCGTGAAAGGACAAGACGACGTGCAGCAAAGCCGATTTCTGGACAGACGAACCCCACCCCATATCCTGACGCTCGTCGTCTGCGCCGGACTTGCCGCCCTCTCGCTCAACGTCTTCCTGCCTTCGCTTTCCGCCATGGCGACCCATTTCGGCACCGACTATGCCGTCATGCAGCTGGCCGTATCCGGTTATATCGCCGGCACCGCCGTGCTGCAGCTGGTGCTCGGCCCGCTTTCCGACCTCTTCGGCCGCCGCCGCGTGATGATCGGCAGCATCCTGATCATGCTGGTCGGCACCGTGATCTGCCTGGTAGCCGCAAACGTCACCGTGTTCATGATCGGCCGGCTGCTGCAGACGGCGGTCGTCGCAGGTTTCGTCCTGCCGCGCGCGATCATCCGCGACACGGTGCCGATGGAGAGCGCCGCCTCGATGATCGCCTACGTCACCATGGGCATGTCGCTGGTGCCGATGATCAGCCCAACGATCGGCGGCGCGCTCAACGACATGTTCGGATGGGAAGCGAATTTCGCCTTGATGCTCGGCCTCGGCCTGTTGACCCTGACGCTCGTCTTCACCGATCTCGGCGAAACGAACCACCTGCCGGCCACCAGCTTCATCGCCCAGTTCCGCAGCTGGCCGGATCTTTTTCGCTCACGCCGATTCTGGGGTTATACGTTCACCTCGACCTTCTCGTCGGGCGTGTTCTTCTCGTTCCTTGGCGGCGCACCCTTCGTCGGCACGGCGATCTATCATCTCTCGCCTACAATGCTCGGCGCGCAGTTCTTCCTGATCGCGGCCGGCTACATGATCGGCAACTTCATTTCGGGCCGCTACACCCGCCATTTCGGCACGATGACGATGATGATCTCCGGCAGCCTGGTCAGCCTGGTCGGCGTCCTTATCACCGCCGTATTCCTCGCCGCAGAAGCGCCCTGGCCGCTCGCCTTCTTCGCACCGCTGGCGCTCACCGGCGTCGGCAACGGCCTCACCCTTCCAAGCTCGAATGCCGGCATCGTCAGCGTCCGGCCGCATCTCGCTGGCTCGGCTTCCGGCCTCGGCGGCGCGATCACCGTCGGTGGCGGTGCCGCACTTTCGACCCTTGCCGCAACGGTGCTGAAGGACGAGGGCGGCGCCATGCCGCTTCTCGTCGTCATGGGCGTTACGACCATCCTTGCGCTCGTCGCTACCGTCTATGTCCGGCAGATCGACCGCCGCGAAGGCGCGATTCCGACAACGGACGACGACTGATGACCGCACCCGCCGCTCCCCCCAGCAAACCTCCCGGCCTGATCCTTGCCGGCGGCAAATCGAGCCGCATGGGCACCGACAAGGCTTTTCTCACCATCGGCGACGACACGATCCTCGCCCACGTGGTACGGCGGCTCCTACCCCAGGTCTCGGAAATCACCCTCAACGCACCGATGGGGTTCCCCAATCCGCTCGGTCTGCGCCTGCTGCCGGACCCGGTTCCCGGCCAGATCGGCCCGCTCGCTGGCGTGCTCGCCGGCCTGCTCGACATCCAGGCCCGCAGCCTTGAAGCAACGCATCTCCTCACCGTCCCTTCCGACAGTCCCTTCGTACCCGCCGACCTCGTGCCCCGGCTCGAAGCTGAGGCGGGCGATCCGAACGCGATCGTCATCGCCGCCTCGGACGGCCGCGATCATCCGGTCTTCGGGCTCTGGCCGGTTTCCATCGCCGGTGATCTGGAAACCTGGCTCTCCGACCCCGACAACCGGCGGATCATGGGTTTCCTCGAACGTCACCGCATGGAGACCGTCGAATTCCAAATGGTCGAGACGCGCCAGGGGGTGCTCGATCCCTTCCTCAACATCAACACGCCCGAGGATCTTCAAGAGGCGCGTCGTTTCGCCGAGGAGCTTTCATGACCCCTCCCCGCGTCTTTGGCATTTCCGGCTGGAAAAATTCCGGCAAGACGGGCCTGGCGGTGCGGCTGGTGGCGGAATTCACCCGCCGCGGCTATGCGATCTCGACGATCAAGCACGCGCACCACGATTTCGACATCGACAAGGTGGGGGCCGACTCCTTCCGCCACCGCGCCGCCGGGGCCCACGAAGTGGCGATCGTTTCCGGTACCCGCTTTGCGATCATGCACGAATTGCGCGGCGCGCCGGAACCGAGCTTCGAGGAAATCCTCTCCCGCCTCGCTCCCTGCGATCTGGTACTGATCGAGGGCTACAAGCGCGAGCCGGTCCCGAAGATCGAAGCCCGCCGCCTCGAGGCGAACAACCGAGAACCGCTGGCGCCCAGCGATCCCCACATCGTCGCCATTGCCGCCGACCACCCGGTCACCGACGCCACCCTCCCTGTCTTCGACCTCGACGACACGAACGCGATTGCCGATTTCATCGCACAGGTGACGGGGCTTTCCGACAAATAAAAAACCGCCGGATCGCTCCGGCGGCTTTGGTTCGAGGTGCCTGAACCAATTACTGGTTCGAAGCGACCGGTTTGACCAGTGGGGTGATGCGGCGCACCGTCACGCGGCGGTTTTCCTGTTGCGGACCGTCGGTGCGGACCTTGAGGTAACGCTCGCCATAACCCTGCGTCGCCAGGTTTTCCGGCGGGATGGCGAATGCGTCCGTCAGCACCCGGGCAACGCTTTCGGCGCGCTCGTCGGAGAGAACGAGGTTGCTGTCGTCGGCGCCGACGGCATCCGTATGACCTTCGATCAGGAAGGTTTCGGAAGGATCCCGCTTCAGAACCTTGTTGATCGCGTCGGCGACCTTGCGCAGCGAGCTCGCCTGGTTCATCGGGATCTCGGCACTGCCGGTGGCAAACGTGATCGTATCGAGGTCGATACGCGGCACCTTGTCCCGGATACGGGCGGAGTAGCGTACTTCGTCCAGCGAATAGACCCGCTCGACCCGCTCCACCGGCGGCTGTTCCAGGAACTCGTAATAATCCCGGTCCGGCTCGGTCGAGGTGTCGATGATATAGTCGTCGAGCGGCACGCTCAGCCGCATCGGCGGCAGGTCGTCGCCGGGATCACGCCAGACGTAGTCGCGGCCGCGGCGGTTATCCATCAGCTCCGGCGAATAATAGAGCACGTATTCCTCGCCGCCCTTCACGACCCGCGAGCGCTGGACGATCTCGCCATAGCTGTTGCGGACGGTGACGATCCGCGTGCCGTCGTCGCGCACGATGACTTCGCGCACCCGGCCGTCGCGGAGCTGCTCGTATTGCGGCGCCCGATCGCGATCGTTGTAGAAACGACGGCTGTCGTCATGACGAACGACGGATTGGTTGTCGATCGAGATGATCACGCGGCCACCATCCCGGTCGCGGTCGCGGCCGTTGCGGTCCCGATTGCCGTCCCGGCCGGCAGTGTCGCGGAAGTCCCAGCCCTGGGGGCGTTCGAAATCCGGCCGACGGTCGAGGCGCTGACCACGCTCTTCGGACAGCTGGCGAAATTCCTGCTGCTGCTCGCGCGTGGCGCGCGTGCCGCTCTGGGCCTCTGCATCGGTTTTCGGCGGCGCCAGTTGCTGCTGGTCGGCCTGCTGCGGAGCCGGACGACGCGGACGCTCTCCATCCCGTGGCGGACGTGCAGACGGTGTCTCCTTGGCGCTGTCGAGCACGGCTGCACCGTTCTGAACGGGCAGCACGACCTGTTCACCGCTCTTGGCCGCAGCCGGATCCTTGGCAAGCGCCTTGGCGCGTTCGACCTGCTGAGGTGTCGTTGCCGTCTGGGGCGCGGTCGGCGGGGTACCAGGCTGGGCGCCAGTCGCCTGCTGGCCCTGCGGCTGGCCCGGCACCTGCTGACCCTGAGGCACCACTGGCTGTCCTTCGGTCGTCTGACGGCGAGGCGTTTCGCCGGCAGGCGGCTGACCCGGCGCGGCCTGGCCATTTGCCGGCGACTGCTGGTTGCGCCTGTCCTGCGCCGTTCCGGTGCCCGGAGCCTGTCCAGGGACCTGAGCCGGCGCCTGGCCCGTTGCGTTGCCGCGAGCCGGATTTTCGGGTGCTGCTCCCGGAGCCGTGGCGCGATCGGTAGCCGGCGGCTGTGTCGGCTTTGGTGTTTCGGCCTGCTTTTCAGCGGGAGCTGCCTTGGGCTGCTGGGCATTGCCGCTGGCCGGCTTTTCGGGCGTTGCTTCCGGCGTCGCCGCACGATTGGTGGCAGGCGGCTGCGGCTTCGGGGTTTCGGCCTGCTTCCCGGCCGGTGCTTCCTTCGGCTGCTGGGCATCGCGGCGAGCGGGAGCCTCGGGTGCGGCTTCCGGCGTCGCGGCGCGATTGGTTGCCGGCCGTTCCGGCTTCGGCGTTTCGGCCTGCTTTTCAGCGGGAGCCGCCTTCGGCTGCTGGGCCTCCCTTGCGGCCGGCGGCTCGGTCGGCTGCTCGCGCGGGCGACGCGGCTGAGCATCGTTTCCGCCCTGTCCCTGACCGGTCTCCTGCTGCTGACGGCGCGGACGTTCCTGCGCGGGCGCCTCGGCTGCCGGACGCTCGGCCTGCGGCGCCTGGCGAGGTGCAGCTTCCCGCGGAGCAGCTTCGCGAGGCGCAGCCTCACGGGGGGCGGCTTCCGGCTCGGCCTTGCGCTGGCGCTGCGGCTGTTCCTGCTGCTGGGCCTGGGGCGGCGCTTGCGGCCGTTCGGCCGGAGCCTGCTGTTGCCCCTCCTGGGGCTTGCGGCGTGGGCGCTGCTGTCCCTCGCCTTCCTGCGCATCCGGAGGAATGATGACCTGTTGCTGCACCTCGATGACGCCCGGCATCTGGCCGGCCTCGATGGCGGGTCTCATCTCCAAAGCGGGCCTCAAGGGGGCGGCACCGGCCGGCTGAAGCATCAGCGGCAGCGATATGAGAGGTGCTGCGACGCTGGCGAACAGTCTGAATTTTTTCGACATGGACATTTCCTCTTCTAGGGGTGTCATCCCTTTCATGCGCGTCCTTTATTGCCTTTTTCGGCGGACTTACGCGGCGGCTCAACTGTATTGCACCAAAATGGTTCCGTCGCAGCCTGTTGCGGATGGCCTGAACCTCGCATGAATGTGTTGTTCATCAGCTGGTGGCAACCAGACGTGCACGTAAAATGCCGTTGCAATTTTTCCCGAGCAGGTATCTAAAAATCCATTCGGGGCGCGCCTGCACGCGTGCCCCGTCTCCCTGCGGCCGAAAAAGACCAACACCGCAGGTTGCCAACAGAGAGGATCAAAATGAAAATTTCCACCCGATTCCTTGCTGCCGCCTCGATCGCCGCCCTGTCGCTTTTCGCCGGTTCGGCGATGGCTCAGGAGAAACTCGTGATCGGCACCGAAGGCGCCTACCCGCCTTTCAACAACCTGGAAGCCAACGGCCAGCTCACCGGTTTCGACATCGATATCGCCAAGGCGCTCTGCGACGAAATGAAGGTCACCTGCACCTTCGTCACCAATGACTGGGACGGCATCATCCCGGCGCTGCAGTCGAAGAAATTCGATGCCATCATCGCTTCCATGTCGATTACACCGGAGCGGAAGGAGCAGGTCACCTTCTCGAAGAAATATTACAACACGCCGCCGGCCATCGCCGTCCCGAAGGATTCGCCGATCAAGGAAGCGACAGCCGCCGGCCTCAAGGGCAAGACGATCGGCGCGCAAGGCTCCACCACTCATTCGAACTATGCTGAAAAGCATATGCCCGACTCGGAGCTGAAGCTTTATCCGACTGCCGACGAATACAAGCTCGACATCACCAACGGTCGTATCGATGCCGTCATCGACGATATCGTGGTGTTGTCGCAGTGGATCAAGTCGGACGCCGGCAAGTGCTGCAAGATCCTGGCACCGCTGCCGATCGACGTAGACATCAATGGCGAAGGTGCGGGCATTGCGGTCCGCAAGGGCGAAACCGCGCTGGCCGACAAGTTCTCGGCCGCGATCCTCGCGATCCGCGCCAACGGCAAATACAAGGCTATCAACGACAAGTATTTCGATTTCGACGCCTACGGCAAGTAATCGACCGGACAACCTGGTTAACGCCCGGCGGGAGGCTTGCCCTTCCGCCGTTTTTCTTTTTAATGGCGTCAATACAAGACAAAAGCGGCACACAAAAAGGCCGCAGGGGAAAACGACCTTATGAGCGGATTCTTTTCCGCCCTCCTTTCGGCGCTGGATCCGCTTTGCGGGCCCGTCGGGCTTTTTTCATTGTTCGGTTCCGGTAGCATCGTTGCCTGCGGCGAGACCGGCTGGGGCGACGAGATCGCCTTCGGCGTCAAGGTCACGATCACGCTCGCGCTCGCCACGCTGCCCGTCGGGCTGGTCATTGGCTTCCTGATCGCGCTCGCCGCACAGTCGGAGGACAAGCTGCTGAGGCTTGCCGCCGGCATCTACACGACGATCTTCCGCGGCCTGCCCGAACTGCTCACCCTGTTCATCGTCTATTACGGCCTGCAGATCCTCATCCAGGCGGTGCTCGCCTCCTTCGGGTACGACGGGCGCGTGGAGATCAATGCCTTTTTCGCCGGCATGGCGGCGCTCGCCGTCGTCTTCTCCTCCTATTCCTCCGAGGTTCTGCTGTCGGCCTTCAGGGCGATCCCGCGTGGCCAGTACGAGGCGGGCGACGCGCTCGGTCTTCACCGCTCGCGCACCATGCTTCTCGTCATCCTGCCGCAGCTCATCCGCATCGCGCTGCCCGGCCTCACCAATCTCTGGCTGATCCTCTTGAAGGACACGTCCTATGTCTCGGTCATCGGGCTTGCCGATATCCTGCGCCAGACCGGCATTGCCGCGCGCGTCAGCAAGGAAGCCTTCTTCTTCTACGGCATCGCCTGCCTGCTCTATCTGATCCTCGCGCTGGTCTCGTCCGTCGGGCTCGGCTTCATCGAACGCTGGGCGAAACGTTCGGAGGGCCGTCGATGAGTTACGTCAAGGAACTGATCCCGCCACGCGCGCCTCCGGCCCTGATCGGCAGGCAGTTGGCGCCGGCGCGTATTGCCGGCATCCTGGTTCTGCTCGTCTGGGCAGCCCTTGCGATCGCGCTTGTCTTCATGATGATCAGCGGCTGGAACGAGGATAAATTCCTGCGCTACGGCCCGCGCTATCTCCACGGCCTCTGGACCACCATTTCGCTGGTCGGCCTCGCCGTCATCCTCGGGGCCGTGCTGTCGGCACCGATCGCCTTCGCAAGGATGTCGAGAAACAAGGCGCTGAACGGCCTCGCCTATGCCTATGTCTACGTGTTTCGCAGCACGCCGCTGCTCGCCCAGCTGTTCATGATCTATTACGGGCTCGGCAGCTTCAAACCGCAACTCGAATCCGTCGGCCTCTGGTGGTTCTTTCGCGAAGCCTGGTATTGCGGCCTCTTCTCGCTGACGCTCAACACCGCCGCCTACCAGGCGGAAATCCTGCGCGGCGCGATCGAAAGCGTGCCGCGCGGCCAGCACGAAGGTGCGGCCGCACTCGGCCTTTCCAAACGCAACGCTTTCCGCAAGGTCATCCTGCCCCAGGCGCTGATCGTCGCATTGCGCCCTTATGGCAACGAGATCGTGCTTCTGATCAAGGGATCGGCCGTCGTCGCCATCGTCACCGTCTTCGATCTGATGGGCGAGACACGCTACGCCTTCTCACGCACGTTCGACTATCAGACCTATCTCTGGGCGGCGATTTTCTACCTCGCCATCGTCGAAGCGCTGCGGCATCTCTGGGCCTTCATCGAGGCACGCCTGACGCGCCATCTGAAGCGCTAGCAGCACTCAGGCGAAACAGCTGCTAACATACTGTAAATTATCACGAATGTGCTCTTAAGGTGGAATTGTAAAGCTTCGGTTAAACATGGCATGTTCTCCTATTAGGTGACGCAACGACGTCACCGCGAAACAACAAACGGGAACTGCTTGCATGTCTGAAATGGAAATGATGCTGAAAGGCTACGGGCTGACGACCGCCCAAATTTTCTACCGCCTGCCGGACCATCCCGCGCTGCTGCAAAGCTATGTCTGGCAGAACTACGACCTCGCTCCGGATTTTCCCGAGATGAACGGTTTTCTGAAATTCTGGCAGGAGAAGCTCGACGGCCCGCTGCATTCCGTCCGCTATGTCCATCGCAAGCTGATCTCGGCAAGCGAATGGCGGGCCGTCAAGGGCGAGATCATCCTGCACTAGCTGTTTGATCCCGGATGTGATGGTGCGATCAATACCGGGGGCAAACAGCCAGTCGGATTTTTTGCCGGTCAGGCGTTCTTGGTGTTTTCCGTCATCGGATGCGCTGGCTGATCTTTGTCGCCTCCGATATCTCGACATTCGGTCTTCGGTTCTTTGAGACTATAAGGATCAGGCCGGCCGATCGACAATTGTTGCAACGATCCGTCGCACGATCGGGAGGACAACCAGTAAACTCGGAAACGCAACGAGCCACGATGCGCCCCATGCATAGGCCCAGGTCCCCGCGAAACCGGTTGTCCAGCCTATGTTGATTGCCGTCGACACGGTGGAGACAATGCAGGACATAAGGATTGAAAGAACGAATGGCATGACGACCGCATTGTAGGCGGCTGGTAGTTTTCTCAATTTGAAAGCCTTTTCAGGTGAAGCTTGCATGGGAATCTCCTCATCAGAAAATCAGAGTAAGCGCTATTGAGAGCGCGAAGTGACGTGTTGCTAGGCCAGTTCCCGAATAAAGCTTAACAAGGAACGCGGCTCGCGGCCCAAAGCGGCGCGCAATGCCAGACTGTTTCCGCCAAGGCCATACCTGGTGTAGTGGCCATATACTTTGGCCAGCAATTGCATTTGATCGTCATTGTAGGGGAGACGAGTATTCGCCGCCCACTCGTCAAATGTCGGCTCGCCGGCAGAGATGGGACGGCCAAGTTCGCCCGCCATCAACGAGACGATATCTTCGCGACTGTACATGCCAGCGCACAGATCGAGGGTCGCATAGGATAATCGCGGCCCGGTCAATGCGATCGCTGCGACTTCGGCGACATCACGGTAGTCGACCCGCGCCAATTTCGCTGTTTTTGAAAACGGCTCCGAAAAGACGCCATGTTCAACGACGGACGGCCAGGCGGTACTGATATTTTGCATGAAATTGGCAGGGTGAAGAATGGTATATTCCATATTCGTCGAATAGAGAGCGTCTTCGACCGGCACCTTGCTCGCATGGTTTTTCAGCGTCGTATTGGTAGGCTGGATCACCGAAGAAAATACGAATTTCTGAACGCCTGCTCGGGCCGCCGCCTCGACCATGGCAACACCCATAGCCGCTTCATCAGGAGCAAAGGCTGGCCCGATGTGAAAGACGCCGTCGACGCCCGTGACGGCGCTCTCGAGGCTTTGACGATTGCTCAAATCTCCGATCGCGACTTCGGACGCGCCGAGCGTGCGAGCCTTTTCGGCGTTTGCCGGGGCACGAATAAGCGCTCGAACATTGACATTGCGGCGAATAAGCTCGGGCACGACAAGTCCGGCAAATCGACCTGTGGCGCCGACCACCAAAACAGTTGGATTGAGTGATCTCATAATAATTCCTTCCTGCGAAGCTGTCCCCTTCAGGACCACTCAGGGAAAGTTATGAATTCACGAAATCCGTTACCAGTCCCCGGTTTTGTGATAGTTTCTCTCGATTTTCGGGAGAATGAGCGATGAGCCGGATAGATGATTTTGAAGCGTTCATTGCAGTCGTCGAGCATGGAAGTTTGACGGCTGCCGCTCGTCGACTGAACCGTTCACTTCAGTCGATCAGCCGGTCTTTAGCGACATTGGAAGAGTCCGTTGGGGTCGAACTGGTGCATAGGACGACGCGCCATTCGACACCGAGCGAAACGGGCGCGGCCTTTTTCCACCGCATCAAACCCGCCGTCGACGAGATAAACGAAGCAAAGCTCGAAGCGGCCAACCGACGATCGGAGCCATCAGGCATCCTGCGCCTCACTGCACCGGTTCTGTTCGGCCCGGATTTCCTCGTGCCTATCGTCGCCGACTACATGCGGATGTATCCAAGGGTCGAGGTTGATCTGCAGCTTTCCGATGCCTTTGTCGATCTTGGTGCCGAGGGTCTCGATCTGGCGATACGGATCGGCAACTTGCCGGATTCCGGCTTGCGAGCGAAACGCCTGGGCGCGTTGCGGCGCGTGGTATTCGGGGCTCCTTCCTACTTCAGGCGACATGGCCAACCGACCCATCCCTTTGACCTGGCCCAGCACAATTGCATTGTTCGAACCGTCGATGAACGTCCAGGCGAGTGGATGTTTCAGATTGAAGGCAAGCCTCGGACGGTGAAAGTCGCCGGGATTTTTCGATCTAACCTGATGACGCCGATTTATGCTGCAGCAATCCACGGATTGGGCTTGGGCTATTCACCCCTTTGGCAGATAAGGCAGTTGGTGGACGACGGTCGCGTCGAGTTGACTTTAACGGAGTTCGAGCCGGCGCCGGTGCCGATACACGCCGTGTGGCCGGAAGGCAGATCGTCTTCAGCCAAAGTTCGCGCATTTCTGGATATGCTGGGGTCCCGCTTGGAACTCAAAAACCTGTAGCGGAAGTGGCCTTCAGTCGTTCCGGTCAAATCGGTCCAACCTGGAAGGCGGCTAGTTGTCTGTGCTTCGTCGAAGATCAGTGCCGGGTTAAACACTAAAAACAGCAGCCTCGCGTTTCAGACGTGCACTTCGCCATGGGCGAATTCGCCGTCGTCCGGCTCGCGATGCAGGGCTGAGAAAATCACGGCGGCATAAAGGACCGCGACGAGCGCAATCACGCTCCATCCCGGCAAAGGACCGAGCGCGGCGTTGTTGACCGCCTCCGACCATGAAAAGACGACATCCGCCTGGGTATCGTTGGGCAGGAGCTTTGGGGTCGAGATCTTCAGAAGCCACGCCATCAGCAGGATGACGTACATCCAGACGTAATTGCGCCTCACCCGGCGAAACAACGCCTCGCGATAACTGATCAGGAAACAGGGATTGCGCAGGCTCGTGGCGATCGCCTGCGCCCAGTCGGGCTTGAGGTCCGCCTGCGGATAAAGTGCCTGCGCGAAATAATGGCGTTCCAGCTTGCGAACCCTGGCGCGGTAGACGTCGAAGAAGCGGTATCGCCGTGCTTCGATCAAGAGAAGCAGCGAGATCAGCAGCATCGCAAACAGAACCACGCCGTGATGCGACGTCGGCGTCGACAGCGAGACCGACAGCAGCGCCGCCACCACCGTGATCGACCAGTTCGAGGTGCGGTCGATGCGGTCGCGCCAGCTGGTCATCCGCCCGAGTTCGCCGCGGTAATAGTGGATGATCACATTGGCCTTTTCGGCGGAGGTCATCGGCAGCGACGGCGCGCGCCGTTCGACATTCTGCTCCAGCACGCTTTTGCCCTCGTCGACAGGCATGACCTTCTCCCGGAGGTGGTTCTCGAAAAGCCGTTCTGCTTTGACCTCTCAACGAATGAGCACCCGCCGCGTTCCCCCTGATGGACAAATGCCGGCTATCGGCTTAAAGCCGCCTGCGAAAAGAAGGACGCTGGCCATGAAGAAGATCGACGAGGAAGCCCTGGCAGAGGCCTATAACCGCGCGCTGGCGCTGGAAAAGGGGGGCGACATCGATGCAGCCGTCAAGGCCTACGAGCAGGTGCTCGAACTCGATCCAGAGGACCACGGCGGTGCCGCCGTGCGCATCGCGGCCATGGGCCGCGGCGAGACCCCACCCAAGGCGCCGGACGCCTATGTCGAAACCCTGTTCGACCAGCACGCCGAAAGCTTCGAGGACATTCTCGTCGAGCAACTCGGTTATGCGGTGCCCGTCATCGTGCGCCAGCGCCTGCAGGAGCTGAAGCTCGGGCCGTTCAAGCGCATGCTCGATCTCGGCTGCGGCACGGGGCTTACCGGCGGCACGCTGCGCGACATGGTCGACGACATCACCGGCATCGACATTTCCGAGAACATGGTTGAAATCGCGCACGAAAAGGATCTCTACGAGACGCTTTACGTGGCCGAAGTCGAGGATTTCCTCGAAGACAATGACGACGAGCCCTTCGACCTCGTGACCGCCACCGACGTGCTGCCTTATCTCGGCGCGCTGGAACCGCTGTTCTTCGGCGCGGCAGAAAACATGGCTCCCGGCGGCTTGTTCGTCTTTTCTTCCGAGACCCTCTCCCCGGAAGCTTTTGCCGGCCGGTCCTATATCGTCGGCCCGCACCAGCGTTTCGCTCATTCGGAAACCTATATCCGCGAACGCCTCACGGCCACCGGCTTCGAACTTCTCGAAATCTCCGACATCAACGTGCGGATGCAGGACGGCAACCCGACCCCAGGCCATCTGGTGATCGCGAAGTTGACGACCACATCATGACCATCGAGGTTGCAGGATCAATCTTTGAGCGCGCGCAATTGCAGATAACCTCACCGCGACATCATGGGTGGTCCAAACCATCTTCTCATCGCCGCTCTTCACCGATAGTTTGCCCTCCGCAACGGAGGGATTCGGATGACGCCGCAGCGCTATCTTCTTGCCCAGGCCTATAACAATGCCTGGGCCAACCACCGGCTGCTGAAAGCCTGCGGAGAGCTCTCACGCGAAGAGCTGGACGCGACGCGGATCAGCTTCTTCCCGTCGATCATCCATACGCTCAACCATATCCTCACCGTCGACTGGCTCTATATCAGCGGGCTCGAAGGTGATTGCCTCGGTCCCGCCGCCTTCGAGCCTGAAATCCCTTGTCCGCTCTTTGCCGATCTCGATCGCGAACAGCGCGCCGCCGATCGCCGCCTCATCGATCACTGTCGAAGCTTGGATGAGAAAACCATCGCCGAGGACATCCGCATTCCCCGGCGCACCTTCGTGCAGGTCGAGCCTGCCGATCGGCTGCTGATGCACCTCTTCCAGCACCAGATCCATCATCGCGGCCAGGTTCACGCCATGCTGTCGGGAACCACCGTTCAACCGCCGCAGCTCGACGAGTTCTTCTGCAAGGGCGAAGACCAATTGAGACAACAAGATTTTGCCGAACTGGGCTTCACCGAAGCCATGATCTGGAGTTGACCATGCTGTATTTCATCATCAAGGCCCTGCACATTCTGTCCGACTTCCTGCTGATCGGCGGCATGCTGATCAACGCCTTCGTCATCGGCATGGTGCCGCCGACGATCCGCACCGGCGTCATCTCGGCGCTCAGAAGATACGACCGCACCGTCACCACGGCTGCACTCGGCGGCGCCTGGCTTTTCGGCCTGTGGCTCGCCTTCGGCTACGGGTTTTACACTTCCGGCTGGTTCGGCTTCAAATTCCTGATCGTCATCATGCTGTCGGCGCTGCACGGCATGCAGGGCGCCTGGATGCGCCGCATGGAAGCCGATCCGCATCTCGACCCGCCGGCCTTCGTGCGCGCCGGCCTGCCGATCGTCCTCGGCTCGGTCGTCGTCATCATAGCGCTTGCGGTCATCAAGCCGTTCTGAGCCAAAGCGCAACCAGGGGAGCGCAGCTGCCTCGAGGGGTGCACCCCTCCGAAACCGAAATCTGCGCTTTTCGCCGAACTGCGCTTTTCCGGAGGTCCTCTTTGCTCTAATCCTCTGGCAACAAAATTCTGGAGGTTCAGCATGGCGAAAGTGGCATTCATCGGTCTC
Source organism: Neorhizobium galegae bv. orientalis str. HAMBI 540 (assembly GCF_000731315.1). NCBI lineage: Bacteria > Pseudomonadati > Pseudomonadota > Alphaproteobacteria > Hyphomicrobiales > Rhizobiaceae > Neorhizobium > Neorhizobium galegae. Next base: position 1,600,103 of record NZ_HG938353.1, on the reverse strand, counting down.
GGGGTCATGGGTTATCCCATGGCGGGGCATCTCAAGGTCAAGGGCGGCCATGACGTCACCGTCTATAACCGCACGGCTGCCAAGGCCGAGGACTGGGCGAAGAAATTTGGCGGCAGAGCCGCCGCCACACCGGCCGAGGCGGCCAAGGATGCCGATTTCGTGTTCGTCTGCGTCGGCAATGACGACGATCTCCGCTCGGTGACAATCACCGAGACCGGTGTTCTCGCCGGAATGAAACCGGGCGCGATCCTGATCGACAACACCACCGCCAGCGCCGAAGTCGCCCGCGAGCTCGATGCCGCTGCACGAGAAAAGGGTGTCGGCTTCATCGACGCGCCGGTTTCGGGCGGCCAGGCCGGCGCCGAAAACGGTGTGCTCACCGTCATGTGCGGCGGCGACGAGGCGACGTTCGAAAAGGCCAGGCCGGTGATCGACGCCTATGCCCGCATGGTCGGCCTCATGGGGCCGGCAGGTGCCGGCCAGCTCACCAAGATGATGAACCAGATCTGCATCGCCGGCCTCGTCCAGGGCCTCGCTGAATCCATCCATTTCGGCAAGCAGGCCGGTCTCGACATCGAGAAGGTCATCGAGGTGATCTCCAAGGGTGCGGCCGGCTCCTGGCAGATGGAGAACCGCTACAAGACCATGAATGCCGGCAAATACGATTTCGGCTTCGCGGTCGACTGGATGCGCAAGGATCTCGATATCGTGCTGACCGAAGCCCGCCGCAACGGCGCCAAGCTGCCGGTCACGGCCCTCGTCGACCAGTTCTACGGCGACGTGCAGGCGATGGGCGGCAAGCGCTGGGATACGTCCTCGCTGCTCGCACGGCTCGAAAAGAAATGACCTGCCGATGATTGGCCCCTCCTCCGACGTCGCCGGGATCATCGCGCATCTCGAAACGCTGCGATCGGAGGAGAACATTTCCGGCATGGCCCGGTTCGGCATCGTCACCGACGGGGCGATCGGCATTTCCAATCCCGACATGCAGAAGATCGCTCGGACCATCAAACGCGATCACGGCCGGGCGCTGGACCTCTGGCGCGCCGGCATCCGCGAAGCCCGCATGCTGGCGATCTATACCGCCGATCCCGCCGTACTGACGCCGGCCGAGGCGCGAGGGTGGTCGGAGGACTTTGCCTCCTGGGAAATCGTCGATACCGCCGCCGACCTTTTCGTCGAAACGCCGTTCTGGCAGCAGCTCGTCGTAGACTTCGCCGAGGATGACCGCGAATTCGTCCGCCGCACCGCGTTTGCGATGATCGCCGGCGCCGCCGTCCATCGCAAGGACGAGCCGGACGATACCTTCATCACCTATCTGCCGCTAATCGAGGCGCATTCCACCGATCCGCGCAATTTCGTCAGGAAGGCGGTCAACTGGGCGCTCCGCAATATCGGCAAGCGCAACCGCACCTGCCACGCCCCGGCTCTTAAACTCTCCGAAAAGCTTGCCGCCTCATCGGACAAGAACGCCCGCTGGATCGGCAAGGATGCCGTCAGGGAATTGTCGGGCGAGAAGCTTTTGGCGCGGCTGAGGGGTTAGCCGGCTTTACCTACCCGGTATTGCCGCGGCGTCGTGCCCGCAAACGTCCGAAACGCCTTGATGAAGGAACTCGTACTTTCGAACCCGCAGGCGAGGCCGATTTCGGTTATCGGCTCCCGGCCGGCAAGCAGCATCTCCTTGGCCCTCACCATCCGCGCCCGATGCCGGAAATCGCGAAAACTCATGCCGAGCTCCGCATCGAATTTTCGTGCCAGCGTGCGTTCCGAAAGGCGTGACGCCTCCGCAAGGGAGCCAAAATCAAGATCCCGGTCGAGATCTTCCAGCATCCGCTCGACGGCGACCGCCATGGCCGGCGACTGCGGTTTCGGCAACCATGTCTCGTCCTCCTCCGCAGCCAGATCCGCCGCGACGGATGCGAGCGCCCTGAAGAAGGCATTCGCGGTTTCGTCGCATGAGGGGCGTCCTGTATCCCAACGCATGACATGCAGGATCATCTGCCGCGCCAGATCGGAAAGACCGAAGACCCGGCAGGCCGGTAGCGGCGCTTCGAATTCGCGATCGCCGAACAGAACCGAGGACGCCGTGGCCGCCCCATTGCTGCGCACCGCAATCACCGTTCCCCGTGCGATCAGCGCGGCCCTTTGCGGCGGCAGCATCCAGCGGCGGTCGCCGATATCGAGAACGAAGATGCCGGCCGACGCGTAAAGCAGGTAATCGGCATCGAAGGCCCGTTCGATCTCGAACGGCGCGTCAAACACCCGATGATAGGCATGAGAAATTGTCGCCATCGCTGCCGGACTTGCCCTATGCCGCCTGCTGTCCCCGCATCTGCTTTAGCAGTTCGGCGGTGTCGAGCAATGCGGAATGATGGACGATCTTTCCGTCCTTCAAGACGAAGGTCCGGTAGGCGCGCACGTGGATGGAATTGCCGGCGGGTTCGACGCCCTTGAAAGCCGCCTGGTGCGTGCCGCGCAATGTCAGCTCGCACATGACGCTATCGTCTTCGGCGGTCATCCGCTCGATCGACCAGACGGCATCCGGCATGATCCGCTTCTGCACCGCCACCATGGCGCAATGCCCTTCCGAATTGGCCGGCGAATAGGCGGCCTCTTGATACTCGGTAGCGAAAAAACTTCCGAAGCGCTCGATCAGACCGCGGTTCCAGATCTCTTCGATATATTCGCGGACGATCGTCTTGTTGGCCTTGGCCTGGTCCTGCATGGCGAGCTCCATTTGTTTCGATGAAGCCCAGATAAAACAAAACGGGCCGTATCAACTCGGCCCGTCCTGCCAGAAAATGATCCCGATCCGCCAAACGGCGAACTATTCCTCGCCCGACTTCTGGTTATCCAGCATCATGTAGTCGAGCGGCAGCTCGGTCGTGTACTTGATCTGCTCCATCGCAAACACCGACGAGACGTCGCGGATCTCGATCTTGGCGATCAGGCGCTTGTAGAAGGCATCATAGGCGCCGATGTCCGGCACGACGACGCGCAGCAGGTAATCGACGTCGCCGCTCATGCGGTAGAATTCTACGACTTCCGGGAAATCGACGACCACTTCCGAGAACCGCTTCAGCCACTCGATCGAGTGGCTGGCGGTGCGGATCGAGACGAACACCGTGACCTTGGTATTGACCTTGACCGGATCCAGCAGCGCCACGCGGCGGCGGATGACGCCGTCCTCTTCCATCTTCTGGATACGGCGCCAGCAAGGCGTGGTCGACAGGCCGACCTTCTTCGCGAGGTCCGCGACGGCGAGAGTGGAATCTTCCTGCAGAATGCGGAGTATCTTACGGTCGAGGCGGTCCATCAGAGTCCTTTCGAAATGATTTTTCGTTATACACCGAATTCGTGGCAGTTAACCGAAATTTGTTTCCCGTATCAAGCTATCCACATGCTGTCTTAGAACCGGCAGCAGATCCGTCTCGAACCATGGATTCTTTTTGAGCCAGCCGGTGTTGCGCCAGCTCGGATGCGGCAGCGGCAGTATCCTCGGTCCCTGATTGGCGAAGACATAGTCGCGCCAGTTCTCTACCGTTTCCGTCATGCCCTTGCCTCGCCGGCTCCCCAGATGCCAGGCCTGCGCATAACCGCCGACGGCGATAACCAGTTCGATCTGCGGCATGGCGGCAATCACCCGGGACCGCCAGAACGGCGCGCATTCGAGCCGCGGCGGCAGGTCGCTGCCCTTGGCATCGTAACCCGGAAAACAGAAGCCCATCGGCACGATCGCAAACTTCTGCGGATCGTAGAACTCTTCGCGGGTCACGGCCATCCAGTCGCGCAGCCGATTTCCCGAAGCATCGTTGAACGGCAGCCCGCTTTCATGCACCCGAAGCCCCGGCGCCTGTCCGGCGATCAGCACCCTCGCCGTCTTCGATAGCACGGCGACCGGCCGCGGCTCATGCGGCAGACGGTCACCCTCGCCTTTCGCCGGCGCGTCGCGACAGATGCGGCAGGCCGCGATGGCGCGGGCCAACCCGGCGATATCCTCCTCGCCGTCGGCGATATCATCCATGCTCATTGCCAGGCCGTCACCCGTTTCATCCAATCCCAAAATGCCTCCGCCAGGCCGACATCGTCCATCGTGCCGCGGCTGGCGCGCCAGTCACGCGGGCTTTCGAACCGGCCGGCCCACAGCCCCTGCCGTTCGCGCCGCGCTGCCACCTGTTCCTGCGCATAACGTCCCGAGGCGACGGCGAGACCCTGCCGCACAAGCGTGCCGTTGATGCTAGTCGTGCCCGAATGGCAGCGGACGAGAAGCCGACGATATTTGTCGCGCTCGCGGCCGAGACATTCCGTCTTACCGTCTGCGACGAGGCGCATCAGCAGCCGTCTCGCCTCTTCCCCGCAAGCCCATGGCTTGCCGCGACCGTCTTCGCAGGTCTGGTCGAGTTCCGGCGCATCCATGCCCTGCAGCCGCAGGCGCTCGCCACCCACCGCCAGCGTATCGCCGTCGATCACATGGAACGGGCCATGCACGACGCTATCGGCCGCCTCGTCCAGCTTGGCGGCGATCAGCACCAGAAGGATGAAGAAGGCCACGAGAAACGCGCCATCGCGAAAAACCCTGAACGTTCGAGCCACAATCCAGCCTTATTGGAAAACGGAAGCTTCAGGAAAATGGCAAACAAAACCTTTCCCGGCAGTACTCTCTTAAGGATTTGGACATACTCTCTCAACACCCGGGGTATCAGTTCAGTGGCCATGAGTAGCGGCGTCAGCACATCGACCGACAAGAACATCGTTGATCGCTCGCGCGGCCACCGCAACAAGGCCGTCTCTAAAGCCGTGCGCGCCACGCGTGAACGCCTGCAGTCCAGCTCCCAGGGCAATCAGATCTTCGACCGCGACATGATCGCCATGCACGTCAATTCCGTGCTGCAGGGCGCATCGGTCATGCCGATCTTCATCGTCGTGGTGACGGCGATCGGCGTCTACCTCAATCCGAACGCCAATCTTTTTGCCTGGGCGCTGCTGATGTTCAGCGTCCATGCGATCAACGTGCTGATCGCCCGCCGCGCGAGCCGCAAGGACATCGGCTCGGGTGACGTCCAGAAATGGCGCCGCAGGCTGCTCGCAGCACAGTTGATCGTCGGCACCGGCTGGGCGCTCTTTGCGCTGCAGAACTGCAATGCCTGTTCGGGCGACAACTATTATTTCTACAAGGGCGCCGTTCTCCTTTTCGCGATCTCGATCACTGCGATGAGCAGTTTCATGCTGCGGCTCGGCGTGTTGTTCGGCTTCCTGCCGATGATCCTGGCGCTGCTTGCGACGGCCATCCTGACTCGCAATGTGCTCGATATCGGCATGATCGCGATCTGCGCCATCGCGGTCGTCTTCTTCCACTATATCGCCGACCGGCTCTATCGCTCCAACCTGACGCTGATGTCCTATCAGTCGGAAAAGGACGACCTGATCGCCGAGCTGGAAGTGGCAAAATCCATGTCGGACGAAGCCCGCCGCCGCGCCGAAGAGGCGAACCTTGCCAAATCCCGGTTCCTCGCCTCGATGTCGCACGAGCTGCGCACGCCGCTCAACGCCATTCTCGGTTTCTCCGAAGTCATGAGTTCCGAGGTCCTCGGGCCGCTCGCCAACCCGACCTACAAGGAATATGCCGGCGACATCCACCGTTCCGGCCAGCATCTCCTCAATCTCATCAACGAAATCCTCGACCTGTCGCGCATCGAGGCCGGCCGCTACGACCTCGCCGAGGAATCGCTGTCGCTGCTGGAGATTGCCGAGGATTGCATCGGCATGGTGCAGCTGCGCGCCAGCGCCAAGAACATCTCGATCAGCCAGCAGTTCGAATCACAACTCCCACAGGTCTGGGTGGATGAAAAATCGATGCGCCAGGTCCTCCTGAACCTGCTCTCGAATGCGGTCAAGTTCACGCCCCAGGGCGGCGAGGTTACCGTCAAGGTCGGCTGGACAGCCGGCGGCGGCCAGTATGTGGCGATCAAGGACAACGGACCCGGCATTCCGGAAGAGGAAATCCCGGTGGTGCTGTCGGCCTTCGGCCAGGGCTCGATCGCCATCAAGAGTGCCGAACAGGGCACCGGCCTCGGCCTGCCGATCGTCCAGGCGATCCTTGCCAAGCACGACGGCCAGTTCATCCTGCGCTCCAAGCTGCGCGAGGGCACCGAGGCTATTGCCATCCTTCCCGCGACGCGCGTGCTGCAGAGCGTGCCGGCCGTCGCCGATGCACAGACCGTCGCCCGCCGTCGTAAGAGCTTCGCCTGAGGCAAGCCGCCTCTTTTGCACCGGCCGGTTTCGGTGCATAATGCGGCATGACCAAACTTCTCGACCGCGCCATCGAAGCAGCCAGGGAACTTCCTGCCGAAATGCAGGATGAGATCGCCGAGATTCTGCTGAGGTTCATGGGCGAAGATGACGGAGACGTCTACCAGCTCACGCCCGAGGAAGAAGCCGACCTGGAAGAGGCCGACCGGGAGATTGAACGCGGAGAAATCGCGACGGAAGAGGAAGTCCGCGCGATGTGGGCCAAATACCGCCTGTGAAGCTTCGCTATACGACCAGAGCTCTCCGCGAAATCGACGAGGCGATCTCCTATATCGGCAACCATTCTCCGCAAGGTGCAGACAACGTCGCGGTACGTATCCGCGAAGCATTGACCTTCTTGAGGGAGCAGCCATTCGCGGGTAGCGTCACCTCGCGAAAAAATACCCGCCGCTTTTTTCTCAAACCCTATCCTTACACGGTCTATTACCGTGTTGGTGCCGGCGAAATCATCATCCAGCGCTTCCGCCACACGTCTCGCAAGAGTTAGCAATGGCCAATCTTCACCGCGCTAACCACATAAAGCGTGGCCCGCAGTTGCCAATGGTCGCCCGCCGCCGCAAGAGCTCGCCTGAGGCGAGCAGGCTCTTTTGCGCCGGCTGGTTTCGGTGCATACTGCGGGCATGACCAAACTTCTCGACCGCGCCATCGAAGCAGCCAAGGAGCTCCCTGCCGAAATGCAGGATGAGATCGCCCGTGTCATGCTTAGGCTCGTGGGCAAAGACGAGCCGGTCCATCAGCTCACTCCCGAGGAGGAAGCCAGTTTCGCCAAGTCGCTGGACCAGGCCGCTCGGCGTGAATTTGCGCCAACCGAGCAGGTTCAGGCCATCTGGTCGAAATACGCCCGGTGACGATTCGCTTCACCCCTGAAGCCGCCATCGAACTTGAGGATGTCCTCAGCTATCTGACCGCTCATTCACCGGAAGGCGCACGCAATGTGGGCACGCGGATCCAACAGGTTTTGAGCAATCTCTCGGAATATCCGCTGACCGGTATGCGCACCAGCCTTCAACCGATGCGACGGGTGGCGGTGACGCCTTATCCGTATCTCATATTTTATCTGCCCGGCGATGATGAGATCATTGTGGTTGGCATACGCCACGCTGCACGCGACCCATCTTCGACGCCGGACCGACTGTAACGGGCGATTATCCCCACAAGCTCCGAACCACCACATAAACCACGAAAAACCCATTGGCACACAGCAAGCAGAACACCGCGAACGAGCCGAGGTCCTTGGCGTGGCGGCCGACGGTGGAGATTTCAGGCGAGATGCGGTCGACCAGTTCCTCGATCGCGGTGTTCAGCGATTCCACCGCAAACAGCACCAGCATCAGGATGGCGAGGACGAAATAGTCGAAAGCACCGGCGCCGACGATCGCAAACAGCACGACGGCCGCCGCACAGGCAATCACCTCATGGCGAAAGGCTTCCTCCTGCCACAGGCGCACCAGCCCCTGCATCGAATAACGGAAGGCCGCAATTACCCGGCGGATGCCGGTTGCCCTTTCGATATTGCTGTCGAGCGGCGTCTTTTCCATCCGAGGCTCAGTGGCTCTTGTTGCTGACGCCGGCCTGCTCGAACGTCGCCATGCCGGAATGGCAGGCGGCGGCGGCCTTGACGATACCGGCGGCAAGCGCTGCGCCGGTCCCCTCGCCGAGCCGCATGCCGAGCGCCAGAAGCGGCGTCTTGCCGAGCTTCTCGATCGCACGCAGATGTCCCGGTTCGCCGGAGACATGGCCGATCAGGCAGTGGTCGAGCGCTGCCGGATTGGCGGCCTTGAGGATGGAGGCCGCGGCCGTCACCACATAACCGTCGAGCAGGACCGGGATTTTTTCGACGCGCGCAGCCAGGATCGCGCCTGCGATCGCGGCGATCTCGCGGCCGCCGAGACGGCGCAGGATCTCCAGCGGATCGCTCAGGTGGTCCTTGTGGAATTCGACGGCAGCCTTCACCGCGGCGATCTTGCGCTCCATGAATTCGCCGTGCGAACCGGTGCCGGGACCGACCCAGTCCTCCGCCTCGCCACCATAAAGCGCGAGGTTGATGGCAGCCGCGATCGTCGTGTTGCCGATGCCCATTTCGCCGATGCAGAGAAGATCGGTGCCACCAGCGATCGCCTCCATTCCGAAGGCCATGGTCGCGGCGCAGTCGCGTTCCGAAAGAGCCGCTTCGGTTGTGATGTCGCCGGTCGGGTAGTCGAGCGCCAGGTCGAAGATCTTCAGGCCGAGATCATGGGTGACGCAGATCTGGTTGATCGCCGCACCGCCGGCCGCGAAATTTTCCACCATTTGCTGAGTGACTGATGATGGGAACGGTGTCACGCCATGGCGGGTAACGCCGTGATTGCCGGCAAAAATCGCCACAAGCGGGCGGTTGACCGCCGGTGCGCGGCCTGTCCAGGCGGCCAGCCAGAAGGCGATTTCCTCAAGGCGGCCCAGGGCACCCGGCGGCTTGGTAAGCTGCGCATCGCGCTCGCGCGCCGCAACCAGCGCCCGCGGGTCCGGTCCGGGAAGGTTCTGCAGCAGGACACGGAAATCGTCGAAAGGCAGGCCGCTCACGCTCATGGAAAGTCTCTCTTGTGTCTCGGTCTCGTCTCGCGACGGGAAAACTTGTCTTTTCCCGTAAATCGCGCTTGTGTGCGCAAACTCATAGTCGGGTCGGAACGGAGGAACAACTGCCAAACGCAACGGAATTCATCGCGGACCTCGCCCGCTCGGTCGGGTTTCTCAGCCGCCTGCCGGTGCCGGACCGATTCTTCCGCGGCCACGACGGCACGATCTCGCGGGCGGTGCGGGCCTTTCCCGTCGCGGGGCTGGTCATCGCGATCCTGCCGGCCCTCGTTCTTCTCCTCCTGCAATACGGTGATCCGCTGCTTGTCAGCCTGATTGCGCTTGCGCTGCTGACGCTTGTGACCGGCGCGCTCCACGAGGATGGCCTTGCGGACACGGCGGACGGTCTCGGCGGAGGACGGGACAAGGACCACGCGCTCCTGATCATGAAGGACAGCCGCATCGGCGCCTATGGCGTCGTGGCGCTGGTGCTGTCTTTTGGCCTGCGGGCCTCGGCGCTTTCAGCACTTTTCCGCGACGATGCTGTTACCGCAGCGCTCGCCGTGCTTGCCGTTGCGGCCGTCAGCCGCGCGATCCTGGTCGCCCATTGGCGCGCCTTGCCGTCGGCCCGGGAAAACGGTGTCGCGGCAAGCGCCGGATTTCCGGAGGATAGCGCCCGCAATATCGCGCTGTTTTCCGGCGCCGCCATCGCGCTTGTCCTTCTCGTTCCGGTCCTAGGCCTGCCGAAAGTGCTGCTGTCGCTGATCATGGCGGCACTCGCCGGCTTCGGTTTCACCCGTTTCGTGCGCCAGAAACTCGGCGGACACACGGGAGATACGATCGGCGCTACTCAACAATTGAGCGAGATCGCCATGCTCGCCACTCTTGCTCTTGCCGCCTGAAACCCCGATATACTGACGCATGATTTCGCCTTGCACCCTCGTCTGTTCGATCGACCTCAAGACCGGCTATTGCTTCGGCTGCGGACGCACGCGCGAAGAGATCGCCGCCTGGATGGATTATACCGATGCGGAGCGCCGCGCGCTGATGGAAACTCTCCCCGCACGGCTTGAAACCGTCGAGCGCCGGCCGCGGCGGGAAACCCGCCGGCAGCGCATGATCCGGGAACGCGACACCGCATGAACGCGCTCACCGGCATTCTCATCGTCCTCGGCATCGGCCTGGCGCTGCTGATCTTCAACCACGATACCGGGCAGACTTTCGGCATCGACAACGACCGTTTCGGCCAGATCATCTACCTCCTGCCAATCGCCGGCCTGCTGGCCGCCGGCATTCTCGCCGGTCGGCGCGGCAATGCCGGCGAGGTGCTGCGCAATATCGCCCTCTGGCTGCTGATCATCCTCGGGTTGGTCACCGCCTATCTCTATCGTGACGATGCCCGCAATGTCGCCGCAAGGGTGACTGCCGGCCTGCTGCCCGGTACCGCCGTGGTGGTGACGACCAGCGAAGGCGGCAATGAGGTGATCATCCACAAGACCCAGGGCAGCCATTTCCAGACCAATGTCAGGGTCCAGGGCAAGGTCCTGCCGATGCTGGTCGATACCGGCGCCAGCACCGTGGTGCTCTCCTATGACGATGCCCGCACGATCGGCCTCAATCCGCAGAGCCTCAATTATTCGGTCTCGGTGATGACCGCCAACGGCCGGGCAATGGCCGCGGGGGTGCGGCTGGACGAAATCGCCATCGGCCCGATCGTGCGGAAAAACGTCCGGGCGATGGTTGCGGAAGACGGAAGGCTCGGCGAGAGCCTGCTCGGCATGAGCTTCCTCTCCACCCTCGGATCTCTGCAGATGCAGACCGACGAGCTGAGATTGCGGGACTGAGGTCAGCCGAAATCCTGGATGGCTACGCCCTCTCCCTTGTTACGGAAATGGCTCGGCGGCGTGCCGATGATGCGCTTGAAGGCGCGGCTGAAGGAGGCTTCGGCATCGTAGCCGAGCCGTTCGGCGACGGTTGCCACCCGTTCGCCGTCCCGCAGCCATTGCCGCGCCTGGTGCATGCGCACCCGTGCCACGTAGCGGGCCGGCGTTTCGCCGACGACGCGCAGAAACCGTTCGGCAAAGCCTGATCGCGACGCGCCCATCAGCCTCGCCAGTGCCGCCACGGTCCAGTCGCGGTCCGGCTGGAGATGGATGGCGGCGAGTACGCGGCCGACCTCCGGATTGCGCACGGCCGCGATCCAGCCGGTCGTATCGCCGCAACCGTGTTCGACCCAGGTGCGGATCAGCGTCGCGGTCAACACGTCGGCGAGCCTTGCGAGAATGCCGCCCGCCCCGACCCGGTCCATGTCGACCTCGCGCGCCATGGCATCGAGAAGATGCGGGATGGAAGGCTCGTTCCTGGCGAGATCGCTGGTCAGCATCGCCTCGGGCATCAGTTGAAGCAGCGGATGCAGCTTGTCGATGTTGAAGCGCATCGAGGCAGTCAGCGCCACGGTGCCGCCGCAGGCGTCAGCGCATTGCACGTCGAAGACGCCCTGGCAGACTTCCTTGCGCCCGAACCGGTCGAACGGCAGCGGCGTCAGGCCCGGAACGCTTGCCAGCACATGCGCATCGCCGCGCGGCAGCAGCGCCGCATCCCCCGCCCGCAATTCCAGCCATTCGCCTGAGGGCGTCTGCAACCATGCGGAGCCCGATGAAATGAAGTGGAAACGCGCCGCCTCCTGCGCGGGAAAGGAGGTCGCCCAAGGCTCGGGAAGCCGGCAGCGGCCGTATTCGACGCCGTCGAGACGCAGTCCGCGCAACATTTCGGTGAGCGGATCGGAGACGTCTAGGGAGATTTCTTTGGACGAATAGTCAAGCATATCGGATTTTCTAGCATGGAAAGTACAGGCTGTCACGCCTAAGTCTGGTCTACATTCCCGGCCCGGTCCTCCGCGCCACCTCCCAAGACAGGACATGACCATGACTGACAGCACTTTCGAAGAGGATGATGTCGTGCGCGACACGTCGTCCCCGAACACATCGGCCAAGGCCCGGTGGGACGCGGTCATCGCGCTCACCCTCGGCGTTTTCGGCCTCGTGACGGCAGAGTTCCTGCCGGCCAGCCTGCTCACCCCGATCTCCGCCGATCTCGGCATCAGTTCCGGCGTTGCGGGCCAGACCGTGACGGTGACGGCGGTCGTCGCAGCTTTTGCCGGCCCCGGCGTCGTCATCGGCACCCGCAGCTTCAACCGGCGCTGGACGCTGTTCGGGCTGACCGCCCTCCTCATTCTCTCCTGCGCGCTGGCGGCCCTTGCCAACGGCCTGACCCTGCTCCTCGTGTCGCGCGTCCTGCTCGGCATCGGGCTCGGCGGCTTCTGGGCCATGGCCGGGGCGCTTGCCATGCGGCTCGTGCCCATGAACCACCTGCCGCGCGCCATGGCGATGATCTTCACCGGCGTCTCGGTGGCGACGGTCATGGCGGCACCGCTCGGTGCCTATATCGGCTCCACGCTCGGCTGGCGGGCGGCCTTCGTACTCGCCGGCGCTGTCGGCGTGCTGGCGCTCATCGCGCAGCTCGTCACCGTACCCTCGCTGCCGCCAGCCGGACATGCCGGGCTCGGCACGCTGGCGGAAGTCCTCAAGCGGCCGAAGATCCGCATCGGCCTCATCGCCACCCTTCTCATCGTCGCCGGCCATTTTGCGGGCTTCACCTATATCCGCCCCTATCTGGAAGACGTCCCGCGGCTTGATGTCGAGATGGTCTCGCTCCTCCTGCTCGCCTATGGTGTCGGCGGTTTCTTCGGCAATATCGTCGGCGGCATGATCACCGAACGCAGTTCGACGCTCGGCGTCGTCTTCGCCTCCAGCCTGATCGCCGTTTCCGCCGTGCTCCTCGTCTCCCTCGGGGCTTCGACGGTGGCAGCAGCGGTTGCCATCACGCTCTGGGGTTTTGCCTTCGGCGCGCTGCCGGTCAGCATCCAGAGCTACATCACCCGGGCGGCACCGGATGAGGCGGAAAGCGCCGGCGCGCTGCTGCTGACGACCTTCCAGATCGCCATATCCAGCGGCGCCGTACTCGGCGGCCTGCTGATCGACGCCCAGGGACCGCTCGGCGTCATGACCTTCCTCGGCATCGCAGCCATTCTCGGTGCGTCGGTGATGGTCGCACGCGGCGGACGCCAGGTCCAACTCAGCCAGGGCTGAACCGAACACGGCTATCGGCTGCGGTCAGTTGCGCAGCCGATAGCCCGTCTTGAAGATCCAGCCCAGGATCGACAGGCAGATGACCAGGAACAGGGTGATCATCCCGAGGCTCACCATCGGGTTGACGTCGGCGATCTCGTAGAAACTCCAGCGGAAGCCGGAGACGAGATAGAGGACCGGGTTGAAATGGCTGACCGTCTGCCAGAAGGGCGGCAGCATGTTGATCGAATAGAAGCTGCCGCCGAGGAAGGTCAAAGGCGGCACGACCAGCATCGGGATGACGTTGAGCTGTTCGAAATTCTTCGCCCAGATGCCGATGATGAAACCGAACATGCTGAAGGTGACCGCCGTCAGCACCAGGAAAAGCACCATCATGAACGGATGGGCGATGTGAATGTCGACGAAGAACGAGGCGGTGGCGAGAATGATCAGGCCGATGATCAGCCCCTTGGTCGCCGCCGCGCCGACATAACCGACGATGATCTCGGTCATCGCAACCGGCGCCGACAGGATTTCGTAGATCGTGCCGGTGAATTTCGGGAAATAGATGCCGATCGAGCCGTTGCTGATGCATTGCGTCAGCAGCGTCAGCATGATCAGGCCAGGGGTAATGAACGACCCGTAGGAAACACCTTCGACCGTCTGGATGCGCGAACCGATCGCAGTGCCGAAGACGATGAAATAAAGCGAGGTGGTGATGACCGGAGAGATGACGCTCTGCAGGAGCGTACGGCGCAGCCGGGCCATCTCGAAGACATAGATCGACTTGATCGCTTCGAAATTCATGCGTTTTCTCCGACTTTTTCGCCTACCAGCGCCACGAAAATGTCCTCGAGCGAGCTTTGACGCGTGGAAAGATCGCGGAAATGAATGTCCTCGGAAGCGAGCGTCGACAGCAGCGATGCGATCGTGCCCTGCCCTTCCTCTCCCTGGTATTCGTGGATCAGTGCCGTGCCGTCTTCGGAAAGCGTCAGGTTGTATGCACCGAGGCTTTCCGGCAATACCTTCAGCGGCTCGGACAGTTCGAGCCGGAGCTGCTTGCGGCCGAGCTTCTTCATCAGCGCCGCCTTTTCCTCGATCAGCAGCAGCTTGCCGCCGTTGATGACGCCTACCCGGTCGGCGATCTCTTCCGCCTCCTCGATATAGTGGGTGGTGAGGATAATGGTGACGCCGGTCTCGCGCAGCTTCTCGACGACCTGCCACATCTCGCGGCGCAGATTGACGTCGACGCCGGCGGTCGGCTCGTCGAGGAACAGGATTTTCGGCTCGTGGGCGAGCGCCTTGGCGATCATCACCCGCCGCTTCATGCCGCCCGAAAGTTCGCGCAGCATGTTGTCCTTCTTGCTCCAGAGAGACAGTTCCTTCAGCACGCTCTCGACCAGCGCCGGATTGGGCTTCTTGCCGTAGACGCCGCGGGAGAAGGTGACCGTGTTCCAGACCGTCTCGAACATGTCGGTCGTCAGTTCCTGCGGCACGAGACCGATCAGCGACCGCGTCTGGCGGAAATCCCTGATGACATCGTGGCCACCGACCATCACCTTGCCGGTCGAGGGATTGACGAGACCACAGATGATCGAGATCAACGTCGTCTTGCCAGCGCCGTTCGGGCCGAGCAGCGCCAGAATCTCGCCTTCCTCGATTTCCAGGTCGACGCCCTTCAGCGCCTGAAACCCGTTCTCGTAGGTCTTGGTAAGTTTATCTATGGAAACGACTGAGGCCATGCGGAACGGTTCTTCCCAAGGATTCTATTTGCGGGATGCGCCGCGAATATAGGCACCCCAACCTTCGAAACCATCCCTTGTGGAAGAATATTGCTGACGGTTTCAGAGGATAATCGACAGGAAGAACTGCGCCGAGATGACGACCAGGAAGATACCGAAGCCGATTTCGAGCTGCCGTTTCGACATGACATGCGCCAGCCGCGCACCGACCGGCGCCAGATAGAGCGTGACCGGGATCAGCAGCGCCACCGCCAGCCAGTTGATATAGCCGGTCGAGAATGGCGGAAGGCCGGGTCTGCCCCAACCGCCCCAGACATACCCGACCAACCCCGGCAGCGAAATCAGCACTCCGACGCCCGAGGAGGTCGCAACCCCCTGGTGGATGGAGCGGCCGTAAAGCGTCATGAACGTATTGTTGAGAATGCCGCCGCCAATCCCCATCAGTCCGGACAGGATGCCGATCCCGGTGCCGACCAGGAATTTGATGGGATTGCCGGGCAGGTCGTCGCCGAGCTTCCAGGTGGCGCGGTTGAAGATCATCCGGAAGGCAAGCACCAGGGCGATGACCGCGAAGATCAGCTGCAGTTCGACGCTGGTCGCCTTGGCCGCGATCAGGGTGGCGATCAGCGTGCCGAGCGGCACCGCGACGATCCAGCCCTTGAGCAAATCGGTATCGACCGCGCCACGCTGCCGGTGCGCCATGAAGGAGCGGATCGAGGTGGGCACGATGATCGCCAGCGACGTGCCGAGTGCCAATTGCATGCGTATGTCTTCGGGCACGCCGAGGAGCCCGAAAACGTGGAAGAAGATCGGCACCAGGATGGCGCCGCCGCCGATGCCGAACATGCCGGCGAGAATTCCAGCGGCCGCACCGCCGGCCAGAAGCGCCAGGATGAAAGGGAAAAGCGTTGCGATGGACAACATTCCGGTCTCCAGTCCGACATCGGATCCGAAGAAGGATATTCATCCACTGCCGCTGTCATTTTTCCGTGACGTTCTTACAGCATTGTCCCCACCAGGCAAGCAACGGTCCCGCCCTTTACGCCGCACGTAACCCCTCGCGCGACCGTCATGACCAAAGTGTTTTAGTCTTTCTCGTTTCCGCTTGCCGCATGCATACTGTTTTCAAGTATGAGTTCTTCAGTAACCGGAAGCACGGCTCATCCCCGCGAGCCCGACCTCCATTCTCGCCGGCTCTCTGAGCCGGCTTTCTTTTTTGTGGATTCAAGCCAATTCCGTTCGGGTGGCCGGGTGAGACCCGACGCGCCATGGGCATGGTCTGCGCGTCGGGCCTCGTGCCGCAGTAGGGGTAAAGCCTGGGGGGCGGACTGCGGCGCCACCACTCTTGCGTCGCCGCTGCTTATGGTTCCAGTTTGGTTGCCGCATATGGTTTATGGACCATTAATGTCCACAGGCTCGCCGCAATCGCCATGCCTCGGGCGTATCCGAAGGAAAGGCTCAGGTCCTGCGTCTGCCGGGCAGCGCATGCCGCCATGCCGTTTCCAGAGCGTCGCGGAGGTCCGCCTCTTCGAGTTCGGAAAGAACCGCCGTCGTCCAGCCCTGACGGCCCCAGGCGTTCTGGACCGGCGAAAAGGCATGCGGCAGCATCTCGCATTTGAACTGCTGCTCGTCGGGCGCGAACTTGAAATTCGCGGTCAGGCCATCGGCCGCAAGCGTCGCGAAGATGCGCCTGACCTTGAACGCCGCCCGGTCGAAATGCGGTGCCTCGGACGCTCCTTCGAGCGAGAGGGCCAGACTGCGGAGCATGTCGGCATCGGCCATCGTCAGACTTCAGTCGCAATAGCGCTTGCCGCCCCTGCGGGAGCGCAGGTCGAAGTGAAAATGGTTCCAGTGTTCCGCATTGCTGCCCGGACCGAGCACAGTGCTGAAATACTTGCAGCTGTCGCTGCGCACCGCCTTCAGGAGACCGCCCTCGCGCATCGAGAACAGGCCCTTCTTGCGCACGTCGATCTCGTGGCCGTCCTTCAGCACGATCTGGCCGATGTCGATGGCGTTGCCCTTGGCATGCTCGGACATCGGATTGTTGCGCTGGTTGCTGTTGTTCATCCGCCGGCAGGAATAACCGCCCATTGGCACGATCTTCTGGATGCCGGTCAGATAGCGGTAACGGGCGGAAGGCGCGAGCTCGTTCTTTACCCATTTGGCAAAGGCGAGCGTCGTCTGGCAGTTCAGCGTGACGGCCGGCTTGACGTCGATATTGCCGGACAGGCCGGAGAGTTTCACTGGATAAGGCACCCTGCAGCTCGGGCCTGCGTCGATGGGCGGCCGGTCGTCGAATTCGACGCCGAGGCGCCTCAGTTCCGCCCGGCAGCTCACCTCCGACTGCGGCATCACATCGCGCTGCCAGGGCATGTCGCGCTGGCTCATCGGGCCGCTGTCGATCATCGGATTGTTGGGCCGCAGCATTGCTACCTGCTGCGTGCCGGCCGCCGATCTGCTGCCGGGAGGTGCTATGCTCCGCTCATTGCCCCAGGCCATGTCGCGATTGGCCGCGTTGCCGTTCGAAAGATCGCCTTGCAGGCCGGCGCCCTGGCGCTTCGGCGGCACCAGCACACGGTCGTCGTTCATGGGTTGGGAAATCGGCTGGCGGCGCGACTGCAGCGCGCGGGGATTGTCGGTGCCGATGCCGTCGACGACGGGCTGGTCGCCGACGCCCTCGGCGATATCGGAATCCTCTTCCGCGGCAAGCCCCGTGACATCGCTCTCGTCGGGGCCGAAACCGAGCTCGGCATCGATGTTGACGCCGTCCTCCGGAATGGTCGTCGGCCCGGCATTACGGGTCGTATTGCGCTGTCGAGCAGAGGCCTGCTGCTGCATCGCCTCGTCGCTGTCGATCATCGGCAGGCGGCCCTGGCGCGCGCCGGGTGCCTGCTGCGACATCGGGGCGCCAAGCGGCGCAGACTGCACCGGCTCCGGCGCCCGCAGATAGTGGCCGCCGTTATTGGCGCCCGAATTGGGATAGGCTGAATTTTGATAGCCGGCGCCCGCAAGGTTCGGCGTATTTGCGTAATCGACGGCGCGGGCCCCGGAGACCGGCGCGGGGTTCGTCGGATAGGCCTGCTGCGAGGCGGGCTCGCGCGGTATGTCGCGCATCGGCTGGATCGCCCCGACGCGGCCGTTATCGATCGACGCCGGCGGAACGAGATCCCCGGCGGAGCAGGCAGCCAGCATTGTCGGGATCATCAGCGAGCCGATCACCCGCCGAGAAAGGGAAGCATACGCCATACAAGTTTGCCACTCTTCCGGTGCCGAAATGACACACGCTGAGAGTTTAGGCAAAGTCGGTAAATGAACCTTTGAGAAATCAAGGCTCTTTCGTGACCTTTCGGTGCAATTTAAGGTCGTTTCAGGACGCCCGCCGTCCCATTGCCTCCATTCTGGCGATCCATTTCAATGCGCCCGACAGCAAAAGGCCGCCGGGCTTTTTTTTGCGCCGGCGGCCTCTGGTTTTTCAGCGGTGGATCGGGGTCGATCAGGCGGCGCGAGCGCGGGATGCCTGACCCGAGGTTGCCGCGCGGCCTCCGTTGCCGAGCCTGAAGGCCGAAAGGAGGCCTTGCAGATGCAGGCTCTGTTCGGCGAGCGTCTGGCTCGCCGCAGTGGTTTCCTCGACCATCGCCGCATTCTGCTGGGTCATCTGGTCCATGTGGTTGACGGAGGAATTGATCTCCTGGAGGCCGGTCGCCTGTTCGCGGGCGGCCGTCGCAATCGTGTCCACATGGGAGTTGACCCGCTCGACCAGGGTAGCGATCTCGACCAGCGCATCGCCGGTGGAGCGCACCAGTGCCACGCCGCCTTCCACCTCACGGGCGGAATTGCCGATCAGCGTCTTGATCTCCTTGGCGGCATTGGCGGAGCGCTGCGCCAGTTCGCGCACTTCCTGCGCCACGACCGCAAAACCGCGGCCCGCCTCGCCGGCCCGTGCCGCCTCGACGCCGGCATTCAGCGCCAGAAGGTTGGTCTGGAAGGCGATCTCGTCGATCACCGAGATGATCTGGTTGATGCGGTTGGAGCTCTCCTCGATCCTGCCCATGGCGTCGATCGCATTGCGGACGATCTCGCCCGAACGGCCGGCGCTATCCTTGGTCTCGCTGACCATGGTGCGGGCCTCGACGGCCCGTTCCGACGCGGTGCGGACGGTTGCGGTGATCTCGTCGAGTGCTGCCGCGGTCTCTTCGAGCGCCGCCGCCTGCTGTTCGGTGCGCTTGGACAGATGGCCCGTCGCCCCGGAAATGTCCGAGGCGCTGTCGCGCACCACAAGGCTGGTCTCGGAGATCGCCGCGATCGCCTGGTGCAGCGAACCGACCGCCGCGTTGAAATCGTGGCGGAGTTTTGCATAGTCCTCGCCGATGTCGACGAGTGCCACGGAAAGGTCGCCCCCGGCCAGCGCCTCGAGCGCCCGGCCAAGCTCGCTGATCGCACGCCCCTGGCGGTCGGCAGCGGCCGTCATCGTCCGCTCGTTGTCGGAGCGCTCGCTGGCGATCATGCGGGCCTGTTCGGCCTCGCGTGCCTGCAGCTGGACCCGTTCGTCGACCGAATCGCGCAGCACGGAAAGCGCGCGGGCCATCTCGCCGATCTCATTCTTCTGTTCGGTGCAGGGCACGGTGACGCGCGCCTCGCCCGATGCGATCGACTGCAGCGCCTGCCTGATCTTGCCGATCGGGCCGGTCACCGTCTTGACCACGAAGGTGGCGCCGGCGATCAGCACCAGCGCACCGATGCCGAACATCGAGGCGAAGTTGATCGCGTCGCGGCGGAACATGGCGTGCAGGTCGTCGACATAGACGCCGGTGCCGACGATCCAGCCCCAAGGCGCGAAACCGGCGACATGCGAATATTTCTCGACCGGCTGCTCGGCGCCCGGCTTCGGCCAATAGTAGTCGACGAAGCCCTTGCCCGTCGGGCTTGCCTTGACGGCATTGACGAACTCGACGAACAGGAACTTGCCGTTCGGGTCCTTGTCGTTCGACAGGTCCTTGCCGTTCAGCTCCGCCTTGATCGGATGCATGATCATCCGCGGCAGCATGTCGTTGAGCCAGAAATAGCCGCTGCCGTCACCGTAGCGCATCACCGAAATGACCGCCTTGGCCTCGGTCTGGGCCTGCTCGCGGGTCATCGCGCCGGAGGCTTCGAGGGCCTGGTATTTCTTGAGCACGGTCAGCGCCACATCGTTCATCTGGGCAAGGCCCGCCTTCCGCTCCCGTTCCGACGAAGCGTAGCTCTGGAACAGGCTGAAGACCATGGCGCCGCCGAGGATGACGAGCGACAGGAGCACAAGACTATAAAGGCGCCAGGAAATGGCGAGACGTTGCATGGGACCCCCCTTATGTGCAATTCGCCTTAAATTCTAATGGTCGATGGTTACTAGGTAGTGAAGCCCTGACAAATCGCGGCGAACGCGAATTAGTTCAGCCTAAATAATTGATGTTGAAACGCTTTTTGGCGGAGTTTCCTTCTCCTTCATGTGCGGTTAGTCTCCCGGCGGGAGGAGTCGCCCGAAAACCGCTTCGAAAGAGAGACGACATGACCGAAAATCCCAAGCCGACCGGCGAACTGACGCTCCGGACGCTCGCCATGCCGGCGGATGCCAACGCGGCCGGCGATATCTTCGGCGGCTGGGTGATGGCGCAGATGGACTTGGCGAGCGGCATCCGCGCCGCCGAACGGGCCCGCGGCCGCGTGGTCACGGCAGCGGTCAAGGAAATGGCCTTCGAACTGCCGGTGAAGATCGGCGATACGCTGAACATCTATACGGAAATCACCCGCGTCGGACGCTCGTCGATCACGCTGACCGTCGAAGCCTGGGCACAGCGGGCACGTCACCGGATGATCGAGAAGGTCACGGCAGGGACTTTCATCATGGTTGCGCTCGACGAGGACGGCCGCCCGGTGCCGGTGCCCGCCGAAGAATAGATCGGGGAACAGCCATGGACGTCGCCACCGCCGCCGAAACCTATACGCATATCCGCGTGGTCATGGGCATGGTGGTGAGCCTCAGCCTGGCGCGGCTGCTGAACGGCCTCGCCGGCATCGTCCAGCACCCCGGCGCGGCGCGCATCTACCCCGTCCACCTCGGCTGGGTGGTATTCATGTTTCTGTTCCTGGTGCATTTCTGGTGGTGGGAATACCGTCTGCACGCCCTGCCGGTGATCGGTTTTGCGGCCTATCTTTTCCTGATCGCCTTCTGCGCGCTGTTCTTCTTCCTCTGCGCCCTGCTCTTTCCGACTTCGATGCAGGACTACGACGGTTACGAACATTATTTCCTGTCGCGGCGAACCTGGTTCTTCGGTTTCCTGGCGGGAATGCTCGTCACCGATCTCGTCGATACGGCTCTCAAAGGTCGGGATTATTTCCTGTCGCTTGGCTACGAATATCCGGCCCGCACCGCGTTCTATATCGTGCTCAGCATCATCGCCGCGATCACCACCGACCGGCGTTATCACGCGGCCTTCGTCGTCTTCGCGCTCGCCTACCAGTTCTACTGGGTATTCCGGGTCTACGACCTCCTGACATAGGCACGCTCTGCCCGATCACCCCCTCAGATAGGCGGAGGATCTATCGAAACTCAGGCCGGGGAAAACCTTGGCGGTGAGATTGTCGGGCTCGATGCCGAACTGGCGGTAGAGCATGGCAGCGGCGACCTCGCGGACATCGCCGGTCGGCATCAGGTCGCGGCGGTCGAGCAGCTTGTCTTCGGAAAGCCCTGGCCATTTGCCCAAAACCCTGCCGCCCGGCATCGCCCCGCCGGCAAGCACCGCAAGCCCGCCGGTTCCGTGGTCGGTGCCGTTGGTGCCATTTTCGCGGGCGGTGCGGCCGAATTCGGTCATTGCCAGCACCACGGTCTTTTTCCAGGCCTCTTCGCCGAGCGCATCCTTCAGCGTGATTATCGCGGTAGAGAGATCGCCGACAGCTTTCCTGAACTGCCCCTTTTGGCCCACATGGGTGTCCCAGCCGTTGATCGAGAAGCTGGCGATCCGATAGTCCTCGCGCAGCATGCCGCCGGCAAGCCGCGCCATGTCGGCAATGCCAGCGCCCCGCCGGTTGTCGGCGTAAAGGGAGTCCGCCGACATATCGGTCTTCTTCGCCTCCTCCATGGCTTTCGCAAACGCCGGATCGCCGGCGTAGAGGCGGTCGAGAAAGGCGATCTCGTCTTCGGCAAGCGCGAAATTGCTTTGCGACGACCAGCTATCCGCCTCGTTCGGACCACTGAGGATCAGTTCCATCGAAGTGTTGATATCGATCGCCTTGCGGCCGTTCGAGCGCGGGATGACCGCGAGCGTGCGGTTCAGCCAGCCAGTGCGCTGGCCCTTGGCGTTGCCGCCAGTCTCCAGCATGTCCTGGCCGTCGAAATGGCTGCGCTGGTCGCGATAGGGCGTCGAGACGGCGTGCACGAAGGAGAGCTCGCGCGCCTGCCACAGCGGCACAAGTGCGGAAGCTGCCGGATTGAGCCCGAAGAACCCGTCGAGATCGATGAGGCCGGTGTCCGGCCGCAGGCCGAGCTTCGGCCGGAGCGCCGCATAGGCCGGGTCGCCGTAAGGCTGGACGAAGTCGAGCCCGTCCATGGCGCCGCGCAGGATGATCGTCACGAAGCGGTTGTCGCCGGGCATCGCTGCAAAGCTCACCGGCGTCAGGAGTGGAGCCGCAGCAGCACAGCAGGCGCCGGCCAGAAAACCGCGGCGAGACAACGGGAAACTGTCCTGGACGCTCATCTCTTATCTCCTGTTGAATTCAGGGGATGCCAGCACCATCGTGATGCCATGCACCTTGTTGGGCGCCTGCGCGATCACCCTGCGGGTCTCCGGATGGGCGGCATCGGCAAGTGCGGCCTGCAGGAATTCCGACGGCTCCAGCCTCTGTGCAAAGATGCGCCCGACCATACGCGACCAGGAAATCCGTTCGCTCAACTGGCTCGGGGTCAGCCATACGCTCGTTTCGTCCGCGAAACCTGCGGGGCTCGGCGGCTGCCAGATCGGCTGGCCCATGCGCTGCAGCGCGCCGAGCGTCAGGGCATTGGCACGCCCCGCCTTCTTCCTGATATCTTCCCTCTTCGCCATGCCGGTCAGGTCCATGGCTTTCTGCATCGGGCTCTCGTCCTCGTCGCCATCGTCCATGTCGCGCAGCAGGTTGGCGAAATTCCTCTCCGGCAGATCGAGGGCGCGGAAACCCGATGCCACGAACTCGAACGGCTGCTTGATCTTCTGACCGGGATCCGACCAGGCCCGCGGATGAGCGAGCATGGCGCGGTAGACCTCGGTCAGATTGCCCTCGCTCTTCGTCCATGCCGCGACCATCGCGCCGACCATGTCTTCTGGCGCCTCGTCCGCGACGAAATGCCGGACGAGCTTGCCGCAGACATGCCGCGCGGTCCTGGGGTTGGCGGCGAGGTCCTCGAGCATCAGGACGTGGTCCTGGCCATCGCCCTCGTCGTCCTGGTAGGTCCGGCCGAGCAGGTTGACAGGTCCCGCCTCGGCGAGCCGCGGCTGATAGACGACCTGCATGGCGCGGTTGTCCACCGACAGGCCGGTGAGGATCAGTGCCGCGGCACGCACGTCGTCCTGCGTATAGCCGCTGCCCGCACCCAATGTGTGCAGCTCCAGCAGTTCGCGTCCGAGGTTTTCGTTGAGGCCGCGGCCGTTCTTGCGGGCGGCGGCGGAATCTGGCCCGACACTCTGGTTCTGGTCGAGATAGATCAACATGGCTGGATGCAGAATGGCATCGGACAGCAATTTCGTGAAGGAACCGCCGATATTGGGGCGGATCGCCTGCGCCTCATAGAGCGGCACGATCATTCGCATCGGCAGCGACTTCATCACGCTGGTCGAAAAGTGGTCGACCCAGAAACTCGCGAGACGCTCATAAAATCCGAGCGGCGAATGGATCGCCTGGGCAAGCCGCGCCATGGCATCCTGCCGATAGATGCGCCGCGCCTCGGTCCGGGTCGCCTTGCGGACGTCTTCATTCGGATTGCCGGCCTGACGGGCTTTCGCCTCGGCGGCGAGCAACGAGACGACACGGGTTGCGGTGTCCAGCCGGCCACTCACGCCCTCGCGCGGAAAGCGGGGCTTTTCGGAAGCCCCTTCCTCGATCTGCGCCAGCAGCGCCTCGACATCGCGGGGCGGCTCCTCGCCGGGACGAAGACCATAACCGTATCGGATGGCGGCCAGGGTCGGGGTGGGAAGAGCCATTGAATCACTCCTCGTTGGACCCCCTCAGAGTCCCGAAAAAATGTGGTGGAAACCAACAGGAATTGCGGCCATTTCGTGACATGGACAATTTGTAATTCGTGACCGTGCGGGAAGTTCCAGCAGTGCGGGAGAAATCGGATCTACTGCAGGATCTGCCCGGCTATCGGAACAATCGAAGGGCATCCGCCCAATATTGAGGCGCCACGAACGGCCGGTTACCTTTTCATTCAGGATAACCCGGCTGGGTTGAAGAAGATCCCTCGAATGCAAGACTTTCTTATCGCCGCCCGTGGATAGTGTCGGCATAGGAACTCCAGCCCAAGCAGATCGATGGAAGCCGAATTCAGAACAGGTCAGATCGACCCGGCCCTTGCCCTGGACGTGAAGCGAGCGCAGGCATCGACCATACTCGAACGCCTGATCTCGACGCTCGCGACCAATGCCGCGATATCCGCTTCGGCGCTTTTCGTCACCACGATCGACCGTGGCCTGACCGTTTCGGCCAGCCTGTGGTTCATGGCGGTGATCGCAAGCCTGGTCCTGCGCGTCTTCATGGCCTCGATCCTGAAGCGTTGGGAAACCGTGGAACATGCCCCGCAACAGGCGCTGAACGTGCTGACCGTCGGGGCGCTCGTGAGCGGGCTCGCCTGGGCGGCTCTTCCGCTGACCGTGCCCGATTTCAACGCGCTCGACGGAGACAGTGGCCTCTATCTGATCATGTGCGGCATGGCGACCGGCGCAGTCCTGATGGGTGTCGGGCACAACCCGGTTTCCCTCGCCTTCGCCATACCGCCCAACATTTCCGTGATGGTGTCGCTTGCCGTCACCGGCAGCGCCAGCGGCTGGCTCCTCACCATCGACGTCGTGGCGCTGACGATGGTGCTGATCCGCAGCAGCCGCACCAGCGAGGCGACCTTCGTCGGCAACGTGCTCGGCAAACTCAAGGCGACGGCGCTTGCCGATTCCCTCTCCAGTGCCAATTCGAACATCCTGCGCGCCAATTACCGGCTGGAAGTGCTCGCCAATTGCGATCCGCTGACCGGGCTTGCCAACCGTACCGCCTTCAATACCGCCCTCGATACGGGAATTTCCGCCGCAAGGCTCGAGGAGGAACAACTCGCCCTCCTCATCCTCGATCTCGACCGCTTCAAGACGGTCAACGACACGCTCGGCCACAGCGCCGGCGACGCGCTGCTCGTCGAGGTCAGCGACCGGCTGCGCCTGGCGGTCGACGGCAAGGGCGTCATCGCCCGGCTCGGCGGCGACGAGTTCGCGATCATCCTCGGCGGCTCGGATGCCGCCGAAACCGCCCGGGGTCTGGCGAAGCGCATCCTCGAGCACAGCCGGCAGCCGGTCATGCTCGAGGGCCAGCCGACCGTGGTCGGCACCTCGATCGGCCTGGCGCTCTTCCCGCTGCATGCGGATACGGCCGAGGATCTGTTCATCAGCGCCGACATGGCGCTCTACAGGGCCAAGGACGGCGGGCGCCGCCAGTGGCGCGAATTCGAGCCCGCCTTCCGCTCCCAGGCCGACCGCCAGAACCAGATCGAGCACGAACTCGCCGATGCGCTCGATGCCGGCGATCTCGAAGCGTGGTTCCAGCCGCAGGTCGATCTCGCCTCCCAGGAGATCACCGGTTTCGAGGCGCTGGTGCGCTGGCACCACCCCTATCTCGGGCCGATCGCGCCGCCGGAAATCGTCGCCGCCGCGCAGGCCGCCAATCTTGCCGACCGGCTGACCGCGACGGTTGCCGAAGCCGCCTGCCGGCTGCTCACCCGCCTGCCCTCGCTCGGCCTGCCGCGGGCGACCGTCGCCATCAACGTCTCGCCGCGCGAGTTCGACCTCTATTCGGTCACCGACGTGCTCGACTGCATCACCTCGGCGCATTGCATCGATCCGGCGCTGTTCGAGATCGAGATCACCGAGGAGGCGATCCTTGACACGCTGGTCGCCGGCGAGCAGCTGAAGCGCATCGAGCGGTCCGGCTACAAGCTCGCCGTCGACGATTTCGGGGCCGGCCATTCCTCGCTCGCCTACCTCGTGGCGCTCAAGGTCGACCGGCTGAAGCTCGACCGACGGTTCATCACCAACGTGCATCAAAGCCGCCAGAACCAGGAAATCGTCGGCGCCATGGCCAGCCTCGGACGGGCGCTGTCGATGGAGGTGGTGGTCGAAGGCGTCGAGAGCGAGGAGGAAGCCAACGCCCTGAAAGCGCTCGGCTGCCAGTTCGCCCAGGGCTATTTCTTCGGCCGCCCGATGCCGGCCGAACGCATCCCCGGCTGGATCGAATGCCGCCGTGCCGCCACCCAGCGCCAGGTGGCGTAACCTGCCCGCGCCCCAAAAATCCGTTTCCCTTTTGTACTCGTTTTGTGACCTGCCCCTCTTCACTTTCGCGACGAGTCTCTCCATATTCGCGGCATGGCCAGATCACCGAAAAAATCGCCCGCCTCGAACCCGGACAATCACAACGGTTTCGAGGAAGCCCCGCAATCGTCGTTCGAGGGTGCGCCTCTGCAAGGCAGCGTTTCCGACTGGGTGAAGCAGCTTGAGGCGGAGGCGGAAGCATCCGGCGTCGAGACGCAGCGCGAGATCGCTTCGAAGGCCGGCAAGCACCGCAAGAGAATAGAGATCGCGGCGCGTGAGGAAGCCATCAAGGCCGCCCAGAAGAGCGCCCCGACGACGGCCAAGAACACCACCGCCTCGAAGACCGCCCGCGGCGTGTCGATCGGCGCCTCGTCAGATCCGAAGACGCGCGCCCGCGCCGGGCTCAATCCGGTCGCCGGCATGGATACGTCGCTGGAGGATGCCGAGAACCTCGCCGCCGGCGCGGTCACCGCCACCGTGGAAGCCCTGTCGGCGCTGATCGAGAGCGGCAACCCGCTGTTCAAGGACGGCAAGCTGTGGACGCCACACCGCCCCGCCCGGCCGGAAAAGTCCGAGGGCGGCGTCACCATCCGCATGTCCTCCGATTACGAGCCGGCCGGCGACCAGCCGACCGCCATCCGCGACCTGGTGGCGGGCATCAACGACAACGAGCGCTCCCAGGTGCTGCTCGGCGTCACCGGTTCGGGCAAGACATTCACCATGGCCAAGGTGATCGAGGCGACCCAGCGCCCGGCGGTGATCCTGGCGCCCAACAAGACGCTGGCGGCGCAGCTCTATTCCGAGTTCAAGAACTTCTTCCCGGACAACGCAGTCGAATATTTCGTCTCCTATTACGACTATTACCAGCCGGAAGCCTATGTGCCGCGCTCCGACACGTTCATCGAGAAGGAATCCTCGATCAACGAACAGATCGACCGGATGCGCCACTCCGCCACCCGTTCGCTGCTGGAGCGCGACGACTGCATCATCGTCGCCTCGGTCTCCTGCATCTACGGTATCGGCTCGGTCGAGACCTATACGGCGATGACCTTCCAGATGTCGGTCGGCGACCGATTGGATCAACGTCAATTGTTGGCAGACCTCGTCGCCCAGCAATACAAGCGCCAGGACCTGAATTTCGTGCGCGGCTCGTTCCGGGTGCGCGGCGACACGATCGAGATCTTCCCGGCCCACTTGGAAGATGCCGCTTGGCGGATCAGCATGTTCGGCGACGAGATCGATGCGATCACCGAGTTCGATCCGCTCACCGGCCACAAGGTCGGCGACCTGAAATCGGTGAAGATCTACGCCAATTCGCACTATGTCACCCCGCGCCCGACGCTGAACGGCGCCATCAAGGCGATCAAGGAAGAGCTCAAGCTGCGGCTTGCCGAGCTCGAAAAGGGCGGCCGCCTGCTCGAAGCGCAGCGGCTGGAACAGCGCACCCGCTACGATATCGAGATGCTGGAGGCGACCGGCTCCTGCGCCGGCATCGAGAACTATTCGCGTTACCTGACCGGCCGCAATCCCGGCGAGCCGCCGCCGACCCTGTTCGAATACATCCCCGACAACGCCCTGCTGTTCATCGACGAAAGCCATGTCTCGGTCAGCCAGATCGGCGGCATGTACCGAGGAGACTTCAGAAGAAAAGCGACACTCGCCGAATACGGTTTCCGCCTGCCGTCCTGCATGGACAACCGGCCGCTGCGCTTCGAGGAATGGGATGCGATGCGCCCGCTCACCGTCGCCGTCTCGGCCACGCCCGGCAACTGGGAGATGGAACAGTCCGGCGGCGTGTTCGCCGAACAGGTCATCCGCCCCACGGGCCTGATCGACCCGCCGGTGGAAGTCCGCTCCGCCCGCTCCCAGGTCGACGACGTGCTCGGCGAAATCCGCGAGACCGCCGCCAAGGGGTACCGGACGCTGTGTACGGTGCTCACCAAGCGCATGGCCGAAGATTTGACCGAATACCTGCATGAACAGGGGGTTCGCGTGCGCTACATGCACTCGGACATCGACACCCTGGAGCGCATCGAGATCATCCGCGACCTGCGGCTCGGTGCCTTCGACGTGCTGGTCGGCATCAACCTTCTGCGCGAAGGCCTCGACATTCCCGAATGCGCCTTCGTCGCCATTCTCGACGCCGACAAGGAAGGCTTTTTGCGCTCGGAAACGTCCCTCATCCAGACCATTGGACGTGCCGCGAGAAACGTCGACGGCAAGGTCATCCTCTATGCCGACAAGATCACCGGCTCGATGCAGCGCGCCATGGACGAAACCGCCCGCCGCCGCGAAAAGCAGATGGAATACAACACCGCCAACGGCATCACGCCGGAATCGGTGAAGGCCAGGATTTCCGACATCCTCGACTCGGTCTACGAGCGCGACCACGTCCGCGCCGACATTTCCGGCGTCTCCGGCAAGGGTTTTGCAGATGGCGGCCACCTGGTCGGCAACAATCTGCAGGCCCATCTCAACGCGCTCGAAAAATCGATGCGCGACGCCGCCGCCGACCTCGACTTCGAAAAGGCCGCCCGCCTGCGCGACGAAATCAAACGCCTCAAGGCCGCCGAACTCGCCGTCATGGACGACCCGATCGCCAGGGACGAAGCCCGCGCCGTCGAAGGCGGCAATGGCAAGGCCGGAAACGGCAAGGCTGGAAACGGCAAAGGCGGAGCAAAACCCCGCCGCGAGTCGATCCCCCCCCTTGAGGGGGAGATGTCCGGCAGGACAGAGGGGGGTGTTTCCCCACCCTCGACCTCCCTCTTCGCCAAACCCAACCTCGACGACATGGGCCGCGACATCGCCGAACCCGCCAAGCCATCGCTGTTCCGCAAGAACGACCTCGACGAAATGACCGTCGGCCGCACCGAAAAACCGGTCACCGGCAAGCTTCCGCCGAAACCGTCATCCTCAACCTCTCCTCCGTCATCCTCGGGCTTGACCCGAGGATCCACCGACGACCCCCGCCCCCTCGTGCGCGGCAAGGTCGGCGCGGGAAGTTATGAGGATGCGGGCGAACAGAAGCGGAAGAGCCGGACCAAGGGGAAGACGGGGCGGCCTGGGCGATAGTGCATGAGGCAAGCGGCATTCGATTGAAATCGCCATTGAATAATACTTTAAATTGCAATAAGCGAGGACATTAATTTTTTAAGGTGTCTCGATGAAAAATACAACCAAAGGCGCATGGATAATTCATCATGGCTTAAAAACCAAAGCAGATACAAACGGAGGGGCAGATTTCTCTGCTATTGATACGGCAGCAAAAGCCGGGACACTATTTACTCAGATATGTCGGTCCACCGAAACCGAAATCCCAAAGGAGAAAGTTCGCGCATACGCCCGCGCTATAAATCTCAACCCGAACCTTGAGCTTAATTCTATACTTTCCATTCTTAAAACTCACCGGCTAATTGACGAAAGCGACAACACCATCGTTTCCATCGGCGGCAGTACGACAACCGCTCTGGAATCGACCGCCAAGATCTTTGATGAGCAAGACAAAATCGAGGAAGAGGAAGCTGCTGTTTTACTAGCGGAGCATCTCTCTGACGCACCTTTGAGCGATGGAGAGCTTCTGGATTTTCTTTATTCAAAATTTGACTTTAAAGAGAATCGATCAAGAGATTTACTGTCGAGAGCTGAAAATATCGGTTTCGTGGATGCGGAACCGGAAGGTACTGAAAAGCTCTTTTTTAACGGAAATCTTTTTAGAAATCAGGATATTAAAAAGGTTAAGGCAGTAGTTGATTCCTTTACGACTGAGGAAGCGACACAATTCCGTGAATTGGAAGAAAAACTACGACTTGCACCGCTGTCACTAAAAGCCGCTACCGCAATAACTTCTGCCGATCTGATGAAGAAGATTCGGTCTGTTGGCTTGGTTGATGTCTCCTTCCTGGAAAACGAACACGGGCAATTTGGGTACGTGACGCTGCCGTCATCCTTTCACAAGTTCGCAAACCCATTTGTCGATGACGCCTTCGACTTGGCGAAAGCCTTAGTGGCCGCACTTTCTTATGGGATGAGTCAGAGCTCTTCTTCGCGGGGAAAAATCTGGGGAATATCGCTTCTGCTGGGAAAACTAATCCGAGGCGGCTCGGTCGGCCCTGCGCCAGCGATCGGCAATGACTACAAGTTGCTTGAGCAGCGTGGTGTGGTCGAGGTATTTCCTGACGGTCGCAGCTTCAGCATGCGGTTGCTTAAACGAGACGTCGGGGAAATCGCTCTAGCGGTACTAACGCGCGGCACAACGGAAGATAAGCAGGTCGAAGAATGGCTGCCCCAAGTATCGATGAGTGGATTTGTCACGCCTTCGGAGAGCCGTCAGACTATGCGAAAAAACAGAAGCTTAGGTCTTAAACGCGTTTCCAATGACGTGCTTACATCACTTCGAACAAGGAAATCTTGATGGCTTCGGAAGCACTATTAAAAAAAGGCGAAGCAATTGAAGAAACGCTCCGCGAGTATTTTCGTCGTCTTGGCTACTTTAGCGTGAGGGGCCTGCCATTTCTATTCGATGGCGACGAAGTGACTGATATAGACCTCTTTCTGTATGAAAGATCTGGTGCGGCTGGTCGAAGGCGTACAATTGTCGATATAAAGTATAAAAACCGCCCGAAAGCAGTCGAGCGCGCCGTTTGGACAGCAGGTCTCAAAGCCAGTTTGGGCGTAGAAGCCGGAATCATCGCCTCCACCGATACACGACGAAGCGTAAAAGCGCTTGCAAGATCGCTAGGTCTATCGTTTTTCGATGGAAATATGCTCGCCGAAATCAATAAACTCCCTCAGTTACAATCTTTAGAGCGTTACTCGAAGGAGCA
Organism: Neorhizobium galegae bv. orientalis str. HAMBI 540; assembly: GCF_000731315.1. NCBI lineage: Bacteria > Pseudomonadati > Pseudomonadota > Alphaproteobacteria > Hyphomicrobiales > Rhizobiaceae > Neorhizobium > Neorhizobium galegae. The sequence goes on along the minus strand of NZ_HG938353.1, from coordinate 1,568,985 downwards.
TATATATGCCGGTATCAGTAGAATTGAAAAAGAGCGCGGAGAGAGGAAATGGACGGCAGCTCTGAAGGAGTGCCAAGCATCTTTGATTACAGATCTTGGTATTCACTCGGCCAATAGTTGCTTACTTTTACTCCGAGAATTCAATGAACATCTTTTCGTAACTAATGAGAAAGCGCTTTTCGTAAGACTGATTTATCTCGCCTGTTCCTACCTTGCGCTGAGCTTCGACTACGCAACTCGCGACTTAACATTCAGCAAGCTTGAGGAAATCGTCAATTTCTTAGCGGTTGGCCTAAAATTTGGAGAAACCGGCGACGGGAAGTCTTTGGAGAAGATCCAATTCGCGATTGAACTTGTTAAACAATATGGTGAAAATGGACCGTCTGCGGCAAAGAAAATACAGTCAAACCTTGAGAGATCCGTCGAGACGTTACGGGTAGAAACATTGGCAGAACCTGTTGCGCGATTTGTCGGAAAAGAGACTCTATTTAAGGCGGCGATTGGATTTGAGCACAAGGCGTACAGTTACCAATTTTTTTCTTTCGACGATCTTTCGGTCGAAGAAAAATCACTTCTGGCGGCGGTCTTGGATTTTACCACTATGGACCGCAGAAAGTTTGCAGAACTCACCGAGCAAGCCAAAAATAAGCCGCTCGAAGGCCCCACAGAAGAAGGTGATCTCTTCGACAAGTCTCAACAAGATAGACCAGACCCAAAACTATAGGTATCAAAGCAGCGTGTCAGCTGGATCATCGGGCAAGCAGGATGACGATGGATGGGTGAGGTCCCCGCTTCACGGCAGCGTAGAAGCGGCCGCGCTGGTTCAGCCCCCGTTGTTACCACCACCACTATCCTTCCACCCCTCCATCCCCTAAACATTTCCTCACATCCAAACGCGGAACGACTCATCCATGCGCATGCCGGCCATCGTCTTTGGACTGCTGTTTTCCCTGCTGGCTGCGGCCGGCGCCGAGGCGCGGGTCTACAAGTCGCCGCAGGCGCTGATCAAATCGCTTTATGCCGATACGATCGATCCGGCCGAGGACGATGCGCCCTCGCCCTATTCGGCCTATTTTTCCGATGCGCTCAACGAGAGCCTGACGGCGAATGGCGAGGCGGTGGATTTCGATCCGATCCTTGCCGGGCAGGATGGCGTCGCCAGCAATATCCAGCTTTCCCCGCCGATCGTCCTTGGCAACACGGCCGAACTGGAAGTGTCCTTCCGCAACGGCAAGCGCTCGGCGACGCTCTTCTACACGCTGGTGCGCGAAAACGGCGGCTGGAAGGTGGACGACATCGCCGACCAGTCCGGCGACGACCCCTGGAGCCTTCGCGACCTTTTGGGGCAGTAGGGGACGGGTTTTACGCGGCGGGGCACCACTTCTCCTTTTTCCGGCCCGGACTTCTCCCCCGCGGCCTTTCGGCGGTACCTTTCCTCCCTCATTCCTGTCCTCGGACTTGATCCGAGGATCAGTCACAGGAATCCAGCAGCGCCGCGTCGGCGGCGCGTAAGACTCTACTTCCCTCGCCCTCGACCCGAAAAATATCCTCTCGCCGTGCAGACGCACGACGGCTGGATCCCTGTGACTGTCCTCGGATCAAGTCCGAGGACAGGGATGAGGAGGAGAGCTGGCATTTCGCCTTGTCCGATACGGGGATGCTGCCGAACATCTCCTCCAACCTTTTCAGCACTTTAACTCCATCCACATCCTCTCTCATCTCCGCCTTCCCAACCCATGCCTAAAATCCCCCGTTCCGTCGCGGATACACCGGCAGGCGTGCTGGCGAGGCGGGACCGGCGCGGACGTCAAGGGCAAGACGCAAAACCTTGGCGTTCGGGTTCGCGGAAAATGGTCTCCCTCCGGCGACGCGGGACGGATGAGAAGCTGTCGGACCGACTTCTCGTTTCGTTTTCCGTCATGGTGCGTCGGGCGTGCCTGTGAGGCACACAGGGTGATGGGGCAGCGCCGCGCGGCGTCCCGAGGGTTTTTCAAAAAACCCGGATTGTGCGGCGCAGGTGGAAGACGATGCCGGGCGGCGGTCATGGCCTGCGGCATCCTGGTCTGCGAGCGTGCATGACACCCTCTTCGGAGGGGCACGCAACCGTTCCCACAACCCCCGTCATCGCAGAGGGACCGAAGTCGCGGATAATAACCGCCGAACGGGGCGCTGAGAGGTGTCACTTATTACTTACTTTACGAGGCAGCTTTCAGCGCCCCGTCCGATCCTCGGGTCTCGCTTTGCTTGCCCGAGGATAACGAAAAGAAACCGAGGATCGCCAAGGGAGGAGTGTGTCCGATGGATCCCGCCCTTCCCGTCCATATGCCGAGACAGACCGAGGAGCCCATGGCCACAAAGCGATTGCCCGAAGAACGACTACCCAGCGAGCGGCCTGCACCGCTCGAAGACCGCGTCAGCCGCCGCCTCGCCGATGCTCTCGGCATGCCGCAGATCTGCCGGCGCCGCGCGTGCCGACGCACCGGGCGTTGCACCGCCGAAGTCTCCACCGCAGGCGAACCCGCCTGCATCGGCGTCCTGCAGGATTGTCACCGCGAACTGTTTGTCGCCCAGAAACGGGTCGCCGTCCTCTGCGCCGAGAGCTTCTCCGCGTGGCAAGGCCTGCCGGAAGCGGTCGGCCCTGGACAGTCGTTCATGCTGAGGCAAGGCGCCTGCGCAGCCGTCTCCGCGCTTTGCGACAGCCAAGCGGTCCGCCCCGCGGTTCGGGGATGGCTGCGCCGCATCCGCCTTCCTCCACCCGCCTCGCCTCCCCGCAGCATCGTGGGAGCCTTCGAGAGGTTCGGCGAGTTCCTGCCGGAGGAGGACGATGGGGGGCAGTAGAGGGAGTGGATCGGGGCGGTGAAATGGTGCGGGGGTCGCGTATGCCGCACCGCCTCCCAGCCCTTCGCTTTGGCTCAGGGCGTTCGAGGCTCAAAACGCTCCACTGGAGCGTTTTGCCGGCCGCAGGCCGTCGCCTCTCACCCTACAAACGCCCTTTCGATGACGAACTCGCCGGGCTTGCTGTTCGAGCCTTCGACGAGACCCGCCTTTTCGAGCAGGTCCTTGGTGTCCTTCAGCATCGCGGTCGAGCCGCAGATCATGCCGCGGTCGACGGCCGGGTCGAGCGCCGGGACGCCGAGATCGGTGAACAGCTTGCCGTTCTCGATCAGGTCGGTGATGCGGCCGCGATACTTAAAATCCTCGCGGGTCACGGTCGGGTAATGCTTGAGTTTGTCCCCGACGATCTCGTGCAGGAACTCATGGTTGTTGATCTCGTGTACCAGGTCGAAACCGTATTTCAGCTCGGCGACGTCGCGGCAGGTATGGGTGAGGATGACCTCGTCGAATTTTTCGTAGGTCTCCGGGTCGCGGATGAGGCTGGCGAAGGGGGCAATGCCGGTGCCGGTCGAGAACATGTAGAGCCGCTTGCCGGGCGTCAGCGCGTCGAGCACCAGCGTGCCGGTCGGCTTCTTGCGCATCAGCACCGTGTCGCCCGGCTTGATCGCCTGCAGGTGCGAGGTCAGCGGGCCGTCCGGCACCTTGATCGAGAAGAATTCGAGCTCCTCGTCCCAAGCGGGGCTGGCGATCGAATAGGCGCGGTAGACCGGCTTGTCGCCGACCATCAGGCCGATCATCGCGAACTCGCCCGAACGGAAGCGGAAACCGGCCGGCCGGGTCATGCGGAAGCGGAACAGGCGGTCGGTATAATGCTCGACGGCAAGCACCGTCTCGGCGTAAACGCCGTCCGGGATCTTTGCCTGAACCTGGGCCACTGCGAATTCTTCCGTCTTAGCTGGAGCGTTCATGCCTATCGGTCTCTTCGTCTCGTCGTTCTTCGCAGAAGCGAAATATACCATCTGGTCCCGCATTTGAAGGCATCCGCGTGCCTTTGTCGCGGGCCTTTCAGAAAATGTGTGCGGGAAATTCACCTTTCGGCCGGTCGTCCCCTGGCCTCAGGCCGTCACCGTGCGGCGCCGCCAGCTATAGCCCTCGCCCTTTTCGGCGTGGCGGGCCGTCGGCTGGTAGTGCTCGGCGATGCCCGGCAGCCGGCCCTCTTCGAGCCGCTTCAGCGCCGTGGCGTTCTTCACCGAAAAACTGTCGATGCCACAGCGCAGCATCAGGGGCACCTGGTCGATCAGCACGTCGCCGACCGCGCGCAGCTCGTTCCTGTAGCCGAGCCGGTCGCGCAGCAGCGAGGCATGCGAAAAGGCGCGGCCGTCGTTGAAGGCCGGGAAATCCACCGCGACGATCTCGATGCGGTAAAGATAGGGTTCGAGCTTGCGCACATCGTCCGCCGGGCGGATCAGCACGCCGAGGCCAACATCGTTGCTCTCCTCGGCCCGCGCGATCATCTCGTCGAGCGGCAGCAACACCTTCTGGTCCTCGGTCGCCTTCACCTCCTCGGTCTCGATCACCCAGGGGTCGTTCTCGACGAAGCCGGTTTCTCTCCAGAGTCTGGTCATTTACGCAGCCTCCGCCTTGGCATCGCCATAGAGCGCTTCCTTGAAAGGCTGCGGACCGACACGGCGATAGGCTTCGAGGAAGGTCTCTTCCTTGGCGAGGCGAAGGCCGAGATAGGTGTCGACGATGGTTTCCACCGCGTCGGTCACCTTGTTCGGCTCGAAGCCGCGGCCGATGATCTCGCCGATCGAGGTGTTCTCGTCGCCGGAACCGCCGAGCGTGATCTGGTAGAGTTCGGCGCCCTTCTTCTCGACGCCCAGCAAGCCGATATGGCCGACATGGTGATGGCCGCAGGCATTGATGCAGCCGGAAATCTTGATCTTGAGCTCGCCGATCTCGGCCTGGCGCTCCGGCGCACCGAAGCGGGTGGAGATTTCCTGCGACAGCGGGATCGAACGGGCGTTCGCCAGCGCGCAATAGTCTAGCCCCGGACAGGCGATGATGTCGGTGATCAGCCCGGCATTGGCGGTCGCAAGGTTATGAGCGACCAGCGCGCGGTAAAGCGGCTCGAGATCGGCCAGCGCCACATGCGGCAGGATGACGTTCTGCTCGTGGCTGATGCGGATCTCGTCGAAGGCGAACTCTTCCGCCAGATCGGCGATGGCATCCATCTGCACGTCGGAAGCGTCGCCTGGAATGCCGCCGATCGGCTTCAGGGAGATCGTCACCATACCGTAGTCGGGATGTTTGTGCGGCTTGACGTTCTGGTCGACCCAGCGGGCGAAATTCTCGTCGGTCTTTTTCCAGCCGGCGAGCTGCGGCCAGCCTTCGGCCCGGTCGGCCAAGGCCGGCGGCGCGAAATAGGCGGCGATCGCCTGGATGTCCTTCTCCGGCAGCTTCAGCTCGGTACCCTGCAGATGGGAGAATTCCTCCTCCACCTGGCGGGCCAGTTCCTCGGCACCGGTCTCATGGACGAGGATCTTGATGCGCGCCTTGTATTTGTTGTCGCGGCGGCCGTGCAGATTGTAAACGCGCATGATCGCGGTCGTGTAGGAGAGCAGGTCTTCCTCGGGGAGGAAATCCTTGATCTTCTTGGCGATCATCGGGGTACGGCCCTGCCCGCCGCCGACATAGACGGCAAAACCGATCTGGCCATCCTCGTTCTTCTTCAGATGCAGGCCGATGTCGTGCACCTGGATCGCGGCGCGGTCGCGCTCGGCGCCGGTGACGGCGATCTTGAATTTGCGCGGCAGATACGAGAATTCCGGGTGGACCGAGGACCACTGGCGCAGGATCTCGGCGTAAGGACGCGGATCGGCGACCTCATCGGCGGCAGCCCCGGCGAAATGGTCGGCCGTGACGTTGCGGATGCAGTTGCCCGACGTCTGCAGCGCGTGCATCTCGACGCTTGCAAGCTCGGCCAGGATATCCGGCGTATCGGAAAGTTTCGGCCAGTTGTACTGGATGTTCTGGCGGGTGGTGAAATGCCCGTAACCGCGGTCGTATTTGCGGGCGATATGGGCGAGCATGCGCATCTGCCTGGCATTCAGCGTCCCATAGGGGATCGCGACGCGCAGCATGTAGGCGTGAAGCTGGAGGTAGACGCCATTCATCAGGCGCAGCGGCTTGAACGCATCCTCGGCCAGCTCGCCGGCGAGGCGGCGGCCGACCTGATCGCGGAACTGCTCCACGCGGCTCGAAACAAAAGCGTGGTCGAATTCGTCGTAACGGTACATGACTTCCTCAAACTGCGATGAAGGCCGGATCGGCGGGGCGGTAGCCGGCAGCATATTCCATGGTCGGGCCCTGGGCACGGATCCGTTCGCGAAGGCGCAGCGGCCAGAGCTTGCCGTCCTGCTCCTGCACGTCGATGACGGCGACGTCAACAACCCGGTTCTGCGCAAAATCGCGCTTGCCGATCGCTTCCAGCGAGGCCACGGCCTCGGGATGGCGGGCGACGATCGCGTCCTGCAGGTTTTCCACCCATTGGCCGTTCGCATCGAGCCAGACGGCGATGCCGTCGGAAAGGCGGTTGGCGGTCAGAACCTTGTCAGTCATCTTATCTGTTCCATTTCCTCGCGAACCGGAATCTTACCATGAGAAAGCGGTTCGGACTTTTCGAAATTCGCACCAGCGACGGCTTCGCCGATGATCACCATGACCGGACCGGAAAGATCGTCGCGCGCTTCCAGGTCCGGCAGCTCGCGAAGAACGCCGTGGAAGAGCCGGCGGTCGGCGCGGCTGGCATTTTCGATCACGGCGACGGTGGTTTCCGGGGCAAGGCCGGCGCCCATCAGGCGTTCGGCGACGGAGGCGGCAACCGTGCGGCCCATATAGACGGCGATCGTGGCGCCGGAGATCGCAAGGCTTGCCCAGTCGGGCAGGACATCGCCGGTCAGGTCATGGCCGGTGGTGAAGATCAGCGACGAGGCGACGCCGCGCAACGTCAGCGGCAGCTCGAAATCGGCGGCGGCGGCAAAGGCGGAGGTGATGCCCGGTACGATCTCGTAAGTGACACCCGCGTCGCGAAGTGCCGCCATCTCCTCGCCGGCGCGACCATAGACCAGCGGATCGCCGGACTTCAGGCGGACGACGCGCTTGCCTTCACGGCCGAGCCTGACCAGCAGCCTGTTGATCTCGTCCTGGGATTTCGAATGGCAGTTCTTGCGCTTGCCGACCGACAGGCGCTCGGCATCGCGGCGGCCCATGTCGACGATCGCCTGTGGCACCAGCGCGTCATAAACGATCGCGTCGGCTTCCATCAGCACGCGCTGGGCACGCAGCGTCAAAAGGTCTTCGGCGCCCGGGCCGGCTCCGACCAGCCAGACATGGCCTGCGGCGCGACCGGTGGTCGACAGAAGCGCATTGGCCGAGCGGCGGGCGGCGGCGATATCGTTGGCGTCGACGGCGCTCGCGACATCGGCGGAGAAAAAGCGGCGCCAGAAGATGCGGCGCGACACGCCGCGCGGCACCAGGCGTTCGGCGGCATCGCGATATTCGGCGGCGAGGCGCGCCAGTAGCCCAAGCGACGGCGACAGCATCCGGTCGATGCGGGCACGGATCATCTGGGCGAGAACGGGGCCGGCGCCTTCGGTGCCGATGGCGATCGCGACCGGCGCGCGGTTCACGAGAGCCGGCGTGTAGAAGTCGCAGAAATCGGGCTGATCGACCGCATTGGCCGGAATCTTCTCAGCGCGGGCGGCAGTGACAATCGCACGGTCCAGGGCGGCGTCGCCGGTTGCAGCAAACACCATCACCGCGCCCTTGACCTGATCTGCGAGCTGATCCGGCGAAAAATCCGAATGAACGGTGCCGATGCCCTGAGCGACCAGCCAGTCCGCATAGTCCTGATCCGGTGCGGAGACGCAAGCAACGATCTCCGCATCGGTGTTGCGCAGCAGCCGGGCCTTGGCATAGGCTTCGTCACCATTGCCAAACACGACAACGCTCCGTCCGCTGACGCGGAAGAAAGCCGGAAAGACCGACAGGCGTTGTTGGCTTGGAGACATGCGGTTATCCTGAATCATATGACAGCAATATCCACAATAAGACAGCGGAATTGAAGGAATGGATATGCGAAGTGGATTGTGAGCCGGTATTTCTGTTTTACGATCAACCGGTTCTTGAGCAAAAGCCACCGCAGACGATATTTCTCCAGTATTTCTGTAGACTACAGTGTTTTTTTGCCCCGATCCTTTCGTTCCGCGCCATAAACTGCCTAGACACCTTGCGATAAAGAGTTCCCATGACAATCGCCGCCCGCCTTCTCGACGTCATCGAAAACGACATCCTGCCCCTGACGGAAAAGAGCGTCGCCACCGGCAACAAGGTTTTTGGCGCGGCGATCCTGAAAAAATCCGATCTGTCGCTGGTAATTGCCGAGACCAATAACGAGCTCGAAAATCCGCTGTGGCACGGCGAAGTGCACACGCTGAAGCGCTTTTACGAAACCACACGAGATCTTCCTACCAAAGACCTGATTTTCCTATCGACTCATGAACCGTGCACAATGTGCATGTCGGCGATCACCTGGGCCGGTTTCGACAATTTCTACTATTTTTTCAGCCACGAGGATTCCCGCGACGCCTTCGCCATCCCGCATGACCTGAAGATCCTCAAAGAGGTTTTCGGCCTGGAGCCTAGCGGCTACCGGCGCAACAATGCCTTCTGGCATTCCTACGCAATTGCCGACCTGGTCGAAAGCGAAGACGAGCCGCTCCGTGCCGGCCTCAAGACCCAGACCAGCCGGATCAAAGCCCGATATGACGGGCTTTCCGGCGTCTACCAGTCCGGCAAGGACAAAAACACCATTCCGCTCGCCTGACATCCGGCATTGAAGGACAAGATGATGGAAGCATCGAAGGATATTTCGCGGCTGATCGAGATCATGGCGGCGCTCAGGACACCCGTCACCGGCTGCCCCTGGGACCTCGAACAGAATTTTTCGACCATCAAGCCCTATACGATCGAGGAGGCCTATGAGGTCGCCGATGCGATCGAGCGCAACGACATGGACGATCTCTGCGAGGAGCTGGGCGACTTGCTGCTGCAGGTGGTCTTCCACGCCCGCATGGCCGAGGAAGCCGGCGAATTCTCTTTCGGCGACGTCGTCCAGGCGATCACCAAAAAGATGATCCGCCGGCATCCGCATGTCTTCGCCGTCTCCGATGCGGCGACGCCGGACGCGGTGAAGCTGCAGTGGGACGACATCAAGACGGAAGAGAAGCGCGCGCGGGCCGAGCGGCGGGCGCGGCGCGGCATTACCGAGGATTTCAAGCTCGGATACCTTGGAAGCGTCCATCGAGCCCAGCCAGCGCTGACCGAGGCGCTGAAGCTGCAGCAGCGGGCGGCAAAGGTCGGCTTCGACTGGTCGGCGGCCGAACCGATCCTCGACAAGATCGAGGAGGAGATCGGGGAATTGCGCGAGGCTCTGCGCGACGGCAGGCAGGACAAGGTGTCGGACGAACTCGGCGACCTGATCTTCGCGCTGGTCAATATCGGCCGACATGTGAGGGCCGATCCGGAAGAGGCGCTTCGCGGCACGAATACAAAATTCCGGCGACGGTTCAATTATATAGAAACATCTCTTCAACAATCGAATGAGACGCTGGAGGCTGCCACGCTGGAACGCATGGAAGAACTCTGGCAGGCCGCCAAGGCGATCGAACGGAAGCTCGACTGACGGGTGCGTTGGCCAGCCAAGCCGTCAGGACATGATCGTCTCCTGATCCTCAACGCACCGACAACCGCCACGATGGACGGCGATGGCAATTTCTATGCCGTTCGGCCAGCGGTAACGACTTTCTCCACGCGGTTCTGGAAGAAGCGATTGAGCGCCGTTCGGGAGGGTTTTTCCACGAGGTAGAAGCTGACGAGCGCGACAAGCACGGCAGCCAGAAGCAACAACGGGGTTGGAGCCGCTCCCTCGCGATAGAGCTTGTAGAAAGGCTGTTGCCACAGATAAAGCGAGAAGGACCACAGGCCCGCATAGGTGAGAAGCTTGGCGGACAGGATCTTGCGGAAGACCGGAGCCGCGCTGTCGATCGTAGTGATCGATAGCGCCAGCATGGTGGTCGACAGGCCGAAGGAGAGGACCTGAAAAGGCGCCATTTTAGCCACGACCGCGATCAGCAGCGCCAACGGGGATACCCACCAGGGGGCCTGACGCTTGCGAAGCAACAGCCACAGGCCGCCGGCAATGAATATCCCGGCGACGGAGACGTCGCTGCGCCAATGGGTATACAAGACGCTGGCGCCGAGTTCGGTGCGGATGAGGCCATTCAGCGTTGCCGCGGCGCCAAGGGCGATGATGAGAGCGCCGACCGGAAACAGTCTGCGGCGGGACAGGAACGCGACACCTGCCAGAAGGATATAGGCATGCTCCTCGACGCAAAGCGACCAGAGATGATCAAGCAATGCCACCGGATGGGTATAGACCATGGCATAGTTAAGCGTGAACGTCAGGGCCAGCAATGCTGCAACGGGGCCATGCGAGATCTCGCTACCCTGGAAAGCAAGCGTGGTGATGACCACGAATGCGAAGAGAGCCGGATAGATGCGTGAGAAGCGCCTGAAGAAGAAGGTCGGCAATTCTGCCCGCTTGACGAACAGGATTTCGGACATCAACCGGCCGGACAAGACAAAGAACAGGTCTACACCGAATGTACTGAACCCGGGCTTGAAATCATCCAGCCAGAAATGGCCGACGATCACGAAGATGACCGCAATACCTCGCCATCCGTCGAGATAGTCCAGATGTTTTCCGGTCTCTTCGTGCGGCTGACTCTGTATCATTACGCCACCTTGTTGCCGGCCCGTGAATGAGAACTGCGGGAATCGCGGCCGTCCTCGTCGGCTTATGTTGCACCGCAAAAAACGGGCAACATCATGGCGCTGCCGCCCGGTACCAAGTCACGTAACCGGGCTTCCTATCGTTCCCAGTCTTCCTTGTCCGCTTTTGGACCATTGCCGAGCTTGCGCTCGAACTCGGCAGCCTCGGCTTCGGACATGCGGACATCCAGGGTCACCGAACCGTCCTCGTTGTCCTCGCGGCCGTCGACGACGGCATTGCCGTAGACCCAGGAGACGAGGCCAAGCTTTTCCGGCGGGATGGTGATCGAGGTTTCGGTGAGAACGCCGGAAAGGCGTTTCGAAATCTCGTCCATCAGGGGCTCGACGCCCTCGCCCGTGATCGCCGAGACCGCCATGACGTTCTCGCGGCCGACGGCGCGTTCGGCGATTGCCTCGTGGGCCTCCGGATCAAGCCGGTCGATCTTGTTCCAGACCTCGATGATGCGAGCGGCTGCTTCCTTCTCGTCGATGCCAAGATCGGCAAGGATGCGCATCACGTCGCTGGCCTGCGCGGCATTGTCCGGGTCGGACATGTCGCGCACATGCAGGACGAGATCGGCTTCCAGCACCTCTTCCAGCGTGGCGCGGAAGGCAGCGACCAGGTGGGTCGGCAGGTTGGAGATGAAACCGACCGTATCGGAGAGGATGACCGTGCGGCCATGCGGCAGCTTCATGCGGCGCAGCGTCGGATCGAGGGTGGCAAACAGCATGTCTTCGGCGAGCACGCCGGCACCGGTGATGCGGTTGAACAGCGTCGACTTGCCGGCGTTGGTATAACCGACCAGCGCCACGATCGGGTGCGGCACCTTGCGGCGTTTGGCGCGGTGAAGCTGGCGGGTGCGCACGACTTGTTCGAGCTCGCGCTCCAGCTTGACGATGCGCTCCTGCAGCAGCCGGCGGTCGGCCTCGATCTGGGTTTCACCCGGGCCGCCCATGAAGCCGGCGCCACCGCGCTGGCGTTCAAGGTGGGTCCAGCTGCGGACCAGGCGGCCCTTCTGGTAATTGAGATGCGCCAGATCGACCTGCAGCGTGCCTTCCTTGGTGGAGGCGCGGCGGCCAAAGATTTCGAGGATCAGGCCGGTCCGGTCGATGACCTTGGCCTGCCATTCCTTTTCGAGATTGCGCTGCTGCACCGGGGTCAGCGGATGATCGACGATGACGAGGCCTGCGTCGTGCTCGTCGAGCAGCGCCTTGATTTCCTCGATCTTGCCGCTGCCCATCAGCGTTCCCGGACGCGGCTGGCTGATCGGCACGATCAGGCCCTGGACGATCTCCAGGTCGATCGCTCGTGCCAAGCCGATCGCCTCTTCGAGGCGGGCTTCATTGGAGCGCTGCGGTGCGGGTGCCTGACTTGAGTCGCCCTGCCCGGCCTTCGACCGTGCCAGCTTGAGGACCGGCACGATGACGAGCGCGCGCATGTCGTCCCGGCGCTTTTCAGCCTCCGGGACCATGGATTCGTTGGAAGTATCGCGATTTGAAATCTGTTCTGTCCTGTTAGGCGGCGTTCTCTTCGGTTTCGAACATCTGCATGGGCTGGCCCGGCATGATGGTCGAGATCGCGTGCTTATACACGAGCTGAGAATGGCCGTCACGGCGCAGCAGGACGCAGAAGTTGTCGAAAGAGGTCACGACACCTGTCAGCTTGACCCCGTTGATCAGGAAAATCGTCAGGGAAATCTTCTGCTTGCGAACGGTATTGAGAAATAAATCCTGCAGGTTCTGAGAACGTTCCGCCATAGCGCCGCTTCTTTCTTTTTTGCCGGCGAATAGCCGGGATCATGATCAAGCTTGATAAGAGGCGACCGGAAAGCGCCCCGTGCTTCCCTTCCCCGATGTTTGACTATCAAATCGCCGTCTTTTCCGCAACGTCGAAAAAGGTGTCGCGAATACTTGACGACACGGTGCCCGGATGGCCGTTGGCGACGGGCTTTCCGTCGATTTCGACGATCGGCACGCAGATCCCGGTGGCGGAGGTGAAAAACACCTCGCGGGCGGCCAGCATCTCTTCCGTCTTGAACTCGCGCTCGACGACCTTGAGGCCGAGCTTCTTTGCGACGTCGATGAGCGTCGTGCGGGTGATTCCCTTCAGGATGCCGTGTTCGGCCGGGCGGGTGACGAGTTCGCCATCCGGCGTGACGATCCAGACATTGGAGGACGCGCCTTCCATGACGATGCCATCGCGGTCGATGAAGATGGCGTCCTGGGCACCGGCTTCCTTCGCCTGCTGCTTGGCGAGCACGTTCGGCAGCAGGCCGACCGTCTTGATGTCGACGCGGTCCCAGCGGTTCTCGGGCAGAGTGATCACCTTGATGCCGTTTGCATATTTCTTGGCGGCGGCCGAGGGATCGGTGCTCTTGGCAGTGATCGTGATGGTCGGCGGCGTGCCCTCGGCGGGGAAGTAGTGATCGCGGCGGGCGGCGCCGCGGGTCACCTGCATGTAGAAGATGCCGTTCTTGACCCGGTTGCGGCGGAGCACTTCGCGGATGACGAAAGTGAGCGCTGCGCGGCTCATGGGAGCGGCCATCCTCAGTTCGCTCAGCGAACGATCGAGGCGGCTCAGGTGGCGGGTCAGGTCGACGATCATGCCGTGACGCACTTCGCAGACCTCGTAGACGCCGTCCGCGAACTGGAAACCGCGATCCTCCACATGCACCGCAGCTTCGGAATGGCGAACATATTGTCCGTTCACATAGGCAATTCTCGACATCGATATCCCCTGCTCTCTTCAGAATGCTGGTCAGAAATACTGGATGGAAACGCGGAAAAGCTGTTCCACATGGCGCACGGCTTCGGCGGCGGCAAACAGCACCACCCGGTCTCGCGCCTTGATCCTGGTGTCGCCGTTCGGGCGGATCACCGCCTCGCCGCGATAGATGGCGCCGATACGGACGCCGTCCGGCAGGTCGAGCTCGCGGAAAGCCCGGCCGACCAGCGGCGACGTTTCGAGCGCCTCGGCCTCGATGATCTCGGCAGCACCATTCTGCACCGCATAGACCGAGCGGATGCGGCCCTTGCGGACATGTTGCAGGACGCGGGAGATCGTTACGGCGCGCGGATTGATCTGCGCATCGATGCCGAGCGCGTCGGTGACCTGATGGAAGGACGTGGAGTTGATCAGCACTAGGTTCGACTTGCAGCCGAGCGATTTCGCCATGACCGCGCCTAGGATGTTGATCTGGTCGTTGTTGGTCAGCATCACGATCAGGTCGGTATCCTGGATATCCGCCTGGGTGAGGATGTTCTGGTCGAGCGCCGAGCCGTGCAGCACGATCGTATTGCGCAGCTGCTCGGAAACCGCCATCGCCTTGTCACGGTCGCTCTCGATGATCTTCAGCCGGGTCCTCGGCTGGTGTTCCTCGATGGTGCGGGCGACGTAATAGCCAATATTGCCGCCGCCGGCGATGATGATGCGGCGTGCCTCCTGCTCCTCGTGTCCGAACAGGCCGAGCGTGCGGCGAATGTGTTCGCGCTGGCAGATGACATAGGCGAGATCGCCGACCTCGAGCTCATCAGCCGAACGGGCAACGGTCAGAACACCGTCCCTGAAGATGCCGACCACCGTCGCCATCAGGTCCGGGAAGAGGTCGGAAAGCTGATGCAGGGGCGTGGCGACGACCGGGCAATCCTCCATGCACTCGATCGCCACCATGGCGATGTGATCCTCGGCGAAGCGGACGACATCGGTAGCGCCGGGAAAGGATATCCGACGCAGCACCATCTTGCCGACCTCGATCTCCGGCGAGATCGTCACGTCGATCGACATGTTCTGGCGGCTGAACAGATCGGCATATTCCGGCTTCAGATAGCTCTGGGCGCGGATGCGGGCAATCTTGGTGGGCACGGAGAAGAGCGCCTGCGCGACCTCGCAGGCGACGATGTTGACCTCGTCGTAGAGGGTCACCGCGATGATCATGTCGGCGTCTTCGGCACCAGCCTTTTCCAGCACGTCCGGATGGGCGCCGTGGCCGACATAACCCTTGACGTCGAGGGTCTCGGTGATCGCGGCGATCAGGGCCGCTGAGGTATCGATGACGGAGACGTCATTGTCCTCCTGCGACAGCCGTTCGGCGATGCCGTAGCCCACCTGCCCCGCGCCGCATATGATCACTTTCATAGGTTACATACCGGCATCGGCTACACACCGAGCGACTTGAGCTTGCGGTGCAGTGCCGAGCGTTCCATGCCGACGAATTCCGCGGTGCGCGAAATATTGCCGCCGAACCGGTTGATCTGGGCGATCAGATAATCGCGCTCGAACATTTCGCGGGCTTCGCGCAGCGGCAACGTCATGATGTGGTAGTCGCCCTTTGCCGACACCTTCGGCAACATGTCGCCGAGGTCGGTTGGCAGCATGTCGGCAGAAATCGGCGAATCCGGGCCGTCGGAGCGGGCGAGGATCATCAGCCGCTCGATATTGTTGCGGAGCTGGCGGATATTGCCCGGCCAATCGTGGGCCTGCAGGACGGCCATGGCGTCCTCGCCGATCTTGCGGGGGCGGATACCGGCCTGCTCGGAAATCTGGCGCATGAACATATCGACCAGGAAAGGAATGTCCTCGCGGCGTTCGGCGAGCGCCGGCACCTTGACCGGCACGACGGCCAGCCGGTGATAAAGGTCTTCGCGGAACGAGCCGTCGGCGATCAGGCTTTCGAGATTGTAGCAGGTCGAGGAGATGATGCGGACATCGACCTTGACGCGCTTGGAACCGCCGACGCGCTCGAACTGCTGGTCGACCAGCACGCGAAGGATCTTGTTCTGCGTCTCGCGCGGCATTTCGCCGACTTCGTCGAGATAGAGGATGCCGCGATGGGCCTCTTCCAGAGCGCCGATCTTGCGCGCCTGGCCGGGAGCGCCTTCGGTGCCGAACAGAGCAACCTCCATGCGATCGGGCGTGATCGTCGCGGCGTTCAGCGCCACGAACGGACCGGCGACGCGCGACGAGCGCTTGTGGATCATCCGCGCCACCAGTTCCTTGCCGGAGCCGGAGGGGCCGAGGATCATCACGCGGCTGTTGGTGGGCGCGACCTTTTCGATCGTCTGGCGGAGCTGCGAGACGGCAACGGAGGTACCTACCAGCTCGGCGGCGTCGCCGGTGCGCTTCTTGAGCTCGGTCACCTCGCGCTTCAGCTTGGAGTTTTCGAGTGCCCGCTCGGCGATCAGGATCAGACGGTCGGCCTTGAACGGCTTTTCGATGAAGTCGAAGGCGCCGCGCTTGATCGCCGACACCGCCGTCTCGACATTGCCGTGGCCGGAGATCATCACGACAGGCAATTCGGGATGCCGGCTCTTGACTTCGTCGAGCAGCGCCAGGCCGTCGAGCCTGGAGCCCTGCATCCAGATATCCAGGAAGATCAGCCGCGGCACGCGATCGGATATCGCTGCCAGCGCGCTGTCGCTGTCATGTGCCGTGCGGGTTTCATGGCCCTCATCGGACAAAATACCTGAAACGATATCGCGGATATCCGCCTCGTCATCTACGACCAGAATATCAGACGCCATAAGCCAATTCCTTGTTATTATCCGTTCCCGGCACGACCGCCTGCTCCAGATGCGGCAGCAGCACCCTGATCATGGCGCCCTTGCCATGATCGAAATCGGCGGGAGCATCGTGGAGTTCGAGCTGCCCGCCGTGTTCTTCAATGATCTTCTTGACGATGGCGAGGCCCAGTCCCGTGCCCTTGTCGCGCATGGTCATGTATGGCTCGAGGATGCGGTGTCGATTTTCGCTCGGCAGGCCGCTGCCATTGTCAATGATGTCGACCACATAGGTGTCGCGCTCCGCATCGTAGACCGAGCGCACCTTGACCTTGCGGCCGTCGCGTTCCTGATCGCTCGGCACCGCCTCGATCGCCTCGACGGCGTTCTTGATGAGATTGCCGAAGGCCTGGCCGAGCATGCGCGCATCGAACATGCCCTTCAGCGGCTCCTCGCCGAGTTCACGGATGAAATCGACATGGGTCGTGCCCATCTCGCGCAGGAAGATCGCGTCGCGCAGGATATCGCGCAGATCGGCCTCTTCCTTGGCGGGTTTCGGCATGCGGGCAAAGGAAGAGAATTCGTCGACCATGCGGCCGATATCGCCGACCTGGCGCACGATCGTGTCGGTGCACTGGTCGAATACGGCGCGGTCATCCTCGGCGATCTGCTTGCCGTAGCGACGCTTGAGGCGCTCGGCGGAAAGCTGGATCGGGGTAAGCGGGTTCTTGATCTCGTGGGCGATGCGGCGGGCGACATCCGCCCAGGCGGTGGAGCGCTGGGCGATGACGAGATCAGTGATATCGTCGAGCGTCACGACATAACTGTCGTGCGCGGCGCGCTGTTCCTCGCGGGTGACCTGAACCGACAGCGTCCGCTCCTTGCCGCCGCGCATCAGGTTCACCTGTTTGCGGAATTCGCCGCGGGCCCTGCTGCGCGCCTCGGTGAGGACGTGGTCGATCTCGGGCGCAACATCCTGCAGCTTCTCGCCCATCAGCTTTTCGGCGGGAACGTCGAGGAGATGTTCCGCCGACGGATTGACGATGGTGATACGGCGGTCTTCCTCGACGCCGATAACGGCAGCGGTGACGCCGGATAGTACCGCCTCAATGAAGCGGCGGCGGTCATCGACCTCGTCCTTGGCTTCGAGGATCTCGTCGCGCTGGCTGCGTATTTCGGAAATCATCTTGTTGAAGGTACGCGACAGGCTGCCGACGTCGCCATCGGCGGCGCGCACCGGCACGACGACGTTGAGATTGCCGGTCGCCACGCTGTCGGCGGCGCTGATCAGCAGCCGGATCGGCCGGACGATGCGGTCGGCGACCGCGATCGCCGTCCAGATCGCCGCGAGCAGCACGATCAGCGCGAAACCGAGATAGAGCACCGCAAAGGCGATCTGCAGCGATGTGCGGCCAGCCTCCATCGCCTGGTATTCGGCGGTGTTCTCCTCCATCAGCCGCATGGCCGAGATGACCTTCGGATCAACGGCGCGGATCGTATAGAGATAGGAGCCCGGAATGGCATCGAGCTTGATGACGGCGCCGACGAGATTGGTGACACCAGGCGGGATCAGGGTCGGCTGGCCGGCCGCCGCGGTCTTCAGCGCATCCGCCGGGATCGCCGGCAGCGGCTTTTCGGTCTTGATGTCGGCCTGAACGATCGCCTGGCCGTCTTCGCGCACCAGGAAGGCGCCGAGCATGCCGCGGCCGCGTGCCTGGCGGGTCATCAGCTCCACGAAACCGGTACGGTCGAGATAGAACATCGGCCGGTTGCGCTCGAGGTCGTTCGACATCGACACCGTCTGGCCCTGGAGATAGCTGGCATTCTCGAGCATATAGGCGCGGGCGACGTCCTGGGAGGACTGCACGATCGACTGGGTGCGCAGCGAGAACCAGCGGTCGAGACCAACATTGAGCGTGAGGCTGGCGAAGATCGCCACCAGAACCGCCGGGGTGATCGCCACGATCGAGAACAGCACCACGATACGGACATGCAGGCGGGCCGCGGCGCGGCCGCGGTTGCGCGCCTTCACCAGCCGGACGATCTCACGGCCAATCAGATACATCAGGCAGAGGATGAAAAGCGAATTCAGCGCAGCCGACGCGATCACCACATTGGTGGTCGGGGCGATCGGGGTCAGGCCGAGCAGGATGAACAGCGTCACCGACGCACAGATCAAAGCTCCGCCGGCGAGCAGAAGGCCGGGGAGCGCGAAGGACGCGCGCCGATCCTGCACTGACACCAATGGCTCGTCTTCGGCCATCGGCGCTGTTACGCCTTCAGTCATCGAATCCACTCCGATCCCCAAAACCCTCGCGGGAGATCATTTCAACCCGGTCAGACCGAGCGAAGCGACAGCCACTTTCCAGAAAAAGGGCCGGCCTACCCCCTCGACGGCCGCCACTCCGTCGAGCATTCACCAAACCCTGCGTGACCTTTAAGCAACGCAATGTGGCGAAAATGCAACGATGAGCGGAAGGTGTCAAGCAGCTGGGAACAAACTAACGCATCAGGCGCCACGAGAGCTGCGATAGACCGAGACACCCAGTTCCCGGATCTTCTTTCGCAGGGTGTTGCGATTGAGGCCGAGGAGATCGGCCGCCTTGATCTGGTTGCCGCGAGTGGCCGTCAGCGCCGCCAGGATCAGCGGATATTCCAGCTCCGTCAGGACGCGATCGTAGAGGCCGGGCGGCGGCAGGTTATCGCCGAAGCTCGCGAAATAGCTGCGCATGTTCTCTTCCACAGCCTGCGCGATGGTGAGCGAACCGTTGCGCGTGCCCATTTTATCGATCGGGCTGTCGGGAACGTCCGAGCGCAGCTCCGATTCGATGATCTCGCGGCTCATGACCTCCTGCGGATACAGCGCCATCAGGCGGCGGACCAGGTTTTCCAGCTCACGCACGTTGCCCGGCCAGGCATAGGCCTTCATGAGATCCAGCGCCTCGGTGTCGAAACGCTTGCCGTCGAGTCCCTCCTTTTCGGCCATCTGCATGAAATGGCGAACGAGATCGGGAATATCCTCGGCGCGGTCGCGCAAGGGAGGCAGGCGCAGCGGCACGACGTTCAAGCGGTAATAGAGGTCCTCGCGGAACAAGCCCTGGTTGATGAGGTGCTTCAGGTCCTTGTTGGTGGCCGCGACGATGCGCACGTCGGTACGGATCGGCGTGCGGCCGCCGACAGTGGTGTATTCGCCCTGCTGCAGGACGCGCAAAAGACGCGTCTGGGCGTCCATCGGCATGTCCCCGATCTCGTCGAGGAAGAGCGTACCGCCCTCGGCCTGCTCGAAGCGGCCGGTGGAGCGGTTCTGAGCGCCGGTAAACGCGCCTTTCTCATGCCCGAAAAGTTCCGATTCGATCAGGTCGCGCGGGATAGCAGCCATGTTGATCGCCACGAACGGGCCGTTGCGGCGCTTGCCGTAGTCGTGAAGCGCACGGGCGACCAGTTCCTTGCCGGTGCCGGACTCACCGGTGATCATCAGCGTCAGGTCGGTCTGCATCAGACGCGCGAGGACGCGGTAGATTTCCTGCATGGCGGCGGAGCGGCCGACCAGTGGCATGCCGTCCTGCATGTCGTCGTCGAGGCGGGCGGGCTTACGCTTCGGTTCCGCAAGTGCCCGGCCGATGATGGCGATCAGCTCGGTCAGGTCGAACGGTTTCGGCAGGTAATCGTAGGCACCCTTTTCGGAGGCCTTGATGGCGGTCATGAAGGTGTTCTGGGCACTCATGACCAGCACCGGCAGATCGGGCCGCGCCTTCTTGATGCGCGGCAGCAGGTCGAAGGCGTTCTCGTCGGGCATGATCACGTCGGTGACGACGAGATCGCCCTCGCCGGCCGAGATCCAGCGCCACAGGGTGGCGGCATTGGAGGTGATGCGCACTTCGTAGCCAGCCCTGGTCAAGGCCTGGTTCAGAACAGTGCGGATGGCCGCGTCGTCGTCGGCGACAAGGATCGTGGCAGTCATTTTAAGTTTCCTGTGGAGTTCAAGGCGCGGCCGTCGATGGCCTCTTCCTTGTGCATGGGCATCAGAACACGGAATATCGTCCGGCGCGCCTGGCTGTCGCATTCGACGATGCCGCCATGGCCACCGATGATCTTGGCGACCAGGGCCAGGCCCAAGCCGGAGCCGTTTGTCTTGGTGGTGATGAAGGGATCGAAGAGATGCGGCACGAGATCGGTCGGAACGCCGGGTCCGTTGTCGATGACGCAGAATTCGAGCGGCAGGGAAATCTTGTCCCGCGTGCCTGCGACCGAGAGCTTGATGCCCGGGCGATAGGCGGTCGTCAGCATGATTTCGCCATCCGGCTGGTCACCGACGGCTTCGGCCGCGTTCTTGATGAGGTTGAGGAAGACCTGCACCAGCTGGTCGCGGTTGGCAAAGACCGGCGGCAGCGACGGATCGTACATTTCGGAAATCTTGATCTTGCGGGCAAAGCCGGCCTTGGCGACCGCCTTCACGTGATCGAGGACCGAATGGATGTTGAGGGCTATGCGATCGACCGGACGTTCGTCGGAGAAGACTTCCATGCGGTCGACCAGCGAGACGATGCGGTCGGTCTCGTCGCAGATCAGCTGGGTCAGCGCCCGATCGTCGTCGGGGACGACGCTTTCGAGAAGCTGGGCGGCGCCGCGGATGCCCGACAGCGGGTTCTTGATCTCGTGCGCCAGCATGGAGGCCAAACCCGTCACCGAACGGGCGGCGGCGCGATGGGTGAGCTGGCGGTCGATCTTGTCGGCCATGGAGCGTTCCTGGAAGACGACGACCACCGAGCCCGGCTCGCTGACGACAGGCGCGACATAGAGGTCGACCAGTTTATCCTGGCCGAGGCGGGGCGACGACAGGTCGACGCGGTACTCGTTGACCGGCGCTTTACGCTCGCGCACCTGGTCGATCAGGGCGAGCAGCGGGCTGCCGAAGGGGATGAAGGTGGAGATCCTGTTCTTGGCGAGATGGGCGGCGCTGGCGCCGAAGAAGGCCTCCGCCTCCCAGTTTGCGAACGCGACCTTGCCCGCCGCATCGACCAGGATCACCGGGTTCTGCACCGAATTGAGGACCGCCATGGCGAGCGCATTGCCGATCGTGGCATCCTGCGCCTGGGACTTGCTCATGCGGCCTCCTTCTGGGCGGCGACGGATTGACCGCCGAGCGCTGCTGTCATCCGGCGCGAGACATCGGCCGGGTCTTTCGAAATCATGATGGCGGCCTTTTCTTCGACCGGCAGGCCGGCCGCATAGCGGTCGAGATACCAGCCGAGCTGTTTTCGCGCATGCCGGAGGCCGGCCTCGCGGCCGTAAAGCTCCAGCATCGCCTCGTAGTGTTCGACGACCAGGCCGGGGATTTCCGACCTTGTAGGCCCCGCATGACCGGCGAGCCAGCCGACATGCCAGGGCCGCCCCTGCGCGCCGCGGCCGACCATGACCGCATCGGCGCCTGAGCGCGCCAGGATAGCTTGAGCGTCCTCGGGTGATTCGACGTCGCCATTGGCGATCAGCGGAATGGAGATCGCGTCGCGCACCGCGCGGATCGCATCCCAGTCCGCCCTGCCCTCGTAGAACTGCATGCGGGTGCGGCCGTGGATGGTCACCAACCGGACGCCGGCCTGTTCGGCGCGGCGGGCGATCTCCGGCGCATTGATGGAATTTTCGTCCCAGCCGAGCCGCATCTTCAGGGTCACGGGCACGCTGACGGCGTTGACCGTCGCCTCGATCATGGACAGCGCGTGGTCCGGATCGCGCATCAGCGCCGAGCCGGAATAACCGCCCGTCACCTTCTTGGCCGGACACCCCATGTTGATGTCGATGATATCGGCGCCGTTGTCGGCAGCGATTTTCGCGGCTTCCGCCATCGGCTTCGCCTCGCGACCGGCGAGCTGGACCATATGCGGCGAGATGCCGGCCCCCTTCAGCCGTGCCCATGATTCGCCGCGGTTCAGAATGAGCTCACCGCTGGCAACCATTTCCGTCACGACGAGCCCGGCGCCATAACGCCAGGCAAGCTGCCTGAACGGCAGATCGGTGACGCCGGACATCGGCGCCAGGACGACGCGATTGCGAATGGCGACAGGCCCGATCTGAAAAGGCTTGGCAAGATCTTGGAAACTCAAATGATGATCTTTCGGGCACATGAGATAGTTGCACTATTTTTATTCATGTCTCGGGCGTTTGCCAAGAGCAATTCCGGAACTGCGTTATTTTTGAGCGGCATGCTGGAATTCAGGCTTTTGGTCCTATAGTTCTGCGCCTGTCAATCCAAAACGAGTTACGGGTCGAGGACGACAAAGCCATGACAATCGGTTCCATGACAATCGGTATCGTCATCGTCGCCGCGGGCCGCGGGGAACGAGCAGGCTCCCTGCAAGACGGTCCCAAGCAGTACCGACGGATCGGCGACAGACCGGTCATCGCCCATACGCTCGAGCGATTTCTGACCTGGCGCCGAAGCGGCCCGATCGTGGTCGTCATCCACCCGGACGACGAGGCGTTGTTTGCGGCGGCAACGGCCGGCATCCAGGGGGCGGCGGCCGTGATCACCACGTTCGGCGGCGAGACCCGGCAGCGCTCGGTCTACGAAGGCCTGCGGGCCCTCTCCGGCACCGAGGCCACCCATGTGATGATCCACGATGCGGCGCGCCCCTTCGTCGATCACGGCGTGCTCGAGCGGGTGGCGCAGGCGCTCGACGAGGGACAGGACGGCGTGCTGCCGGCCATTCCCGTCAGCGATACGCTGAAGCGCAGCGGTTCCGACGGGCTGGTGCACGAGACCGTGCCGCGCTCCGGCCTCTACGCCGCGCAGACGCCGCAGAGTTTTCTTCTCTCCGAAATCCGCACCGCCCACGAGAAAGCGGCGGCACTGCGCCGCGAGGATTTCACCGACGACGCCTCGATCGCCGAATGGGCCGGCCTGCCGGTGACCCTGGTGGAAGGATCGGTCGACAATATCAAACTCACCGTAAAGCGGGATATCGCCATGGCCGACGAAAAACTCTCCCAGAGCCTGTCCTCGGCCGCCCTCCCCGATGTACGCACCGGCAACGGTTACGATGTGCACCAGCTGGAACCAGGCGACGGCGTGACGCTCTGCGGCGTGTTCATTCCCCACGACCAGAAGCTCAGCGGCCATTCGGATGCGGATGTCGCGCTGCATGCGCTGACCGATGCGCTGCTCGCCACCTGCGGCGCCGGCGATATCGGCGACCACTTTCCGCCGTCCGACATGCAGTGGCGCGGTGCGCCGTCGAAGATTTTCCTCGACCATGCGGCAAAGATCGTCCGCGAGCGTGGCGGCACGATCATGAATGCCGATATCTCGCTGATTGCCGAAGCGCCAAAGATCGCACCGCACCGCCAGGCGATGCGCGAAACCCTCTGCGAGATTCTCGGCATTTCGCTCGACCGCTGCTCGGTCAAAGCGACCACCAACGAAAAGATCGGCTTCATCGGCCGCCGCGAGGGCATTGCGGCGATCGCCACGGCGACCGTCGTTTATCGCGGAGATGCTGCGTGAGCCTGTTTCCCGCCGATATCGAGGACCAGGCCAGACGGATCATCATGGATTTCAGCGCGCGCGGAAAAATGGTCGCGACCGCCGAATCCTGCACGGGCGGGCTGATCGCCGGGGCGTTGACGGAGATTTCCGGCTCGTCCGCCGTCGTCGACCGCGGTTTCGTCACCTATACGAACCAGGCGAAGATGGACATGCTCGGGGTGGCGGACGCCACGCTCGCGACGTATGGCGCGGTGTCGAAAGAAACCGCGCTGCAGATGGTGCACGGCGCGCTGTATCGCTCAAAGGCCGCCGTGGCGGTTGCGGTCACCGGCATCGCGGGGCCTGGCGGCGGATCGGCGGAAAAACCCGTCGGGCTGGTGCATGTGGCTGCGAAAAGCCGTTCGGGAAATATCCTGCACCGGGAAATGCACTACGGCGATATCGGCCGCACGGAGGTCAGGCTTGCGACCGTCAGAACCGCGCTGGAAATGCTGACCGAGGTGGCCGCTCAGGCGTAGATCTTGTCGGCCCGCTTTTCGAAGGCTTCGGCGAACATGCGGAAGGCGCGGTCGAACATCGACCCCATCAGGGCGCCGAGGATCATGCTCTTGAACTCGTAATCGATGTAGAAATGCACGACGCACCCCTCTGGGCCGGCATTCGGCGAGCCGTCCGCCGGCTCGAAGCTCCAGCGGTTGTCGAGGTATTTGAACGGTCCCTCGATATATTTCACGTCGATGATCCGCTCGGCCGGATTGAGCAGGACCTGGGTGGTGAAGGTCTCGCGGATCGCCTTGTAGCCGACCGTCATGTCGGCCACGAGCAGCGTCTTGCCGTCACGCTCCTTGGAGGAGCGCACGGCCAGCGCTTCGCAGAGCGGCAGGAATTGCGGATATTTTTCGACATCAGCGACGAGCGCGTACATCTTTTCGGCGCTGTGCTTCACGGGACGGCGGATTTCGAACTTTGGCATGATCCCGAGTTAAGCGCCCGCTCCGATAAGATCAAGAAGATCGCGCATTTCGCGACGGGATTTCAACACCAGAACCGGCTTGCCGATCGCGTGTGCCGCCAACCCGGCAGCCACGCGCGGGCCATAGACCTTCTCCCAGGTCCAGACGAAGCGGAGGAATTGCCATTCCATCTTCTCCGGGCAACCGGGCGCCACTTCCGGACGGGTGCGGCCCCTGTTCGTGATCCAGCGGCTGAGAATTCCCCAGACGCACAGCCAGCGCGGCATGCGCACCCAGATGACCAGATCGCTGCGCGGCACGCGAATGTCGAACGTGGAGGTATTGGTGCCATCCATGATCCAGCGTTCGCCAGCGGCCAGCTCGACGATGAGGCGATGCTGTTCGAGCTTGTCCCGCTGCACCCAGCCCGGCAACCAGAGCACATCGCGGTCGATGGAGATGTAAGTAAGCTTGAAACGGCGGGCGATCTTCTGCGCCAGCGTCGATTTACCGCCGCCGGAACAGCCGATGACCAGAATTCTGTCCGCATTGGAGACCTTGTCTGCCGCCTCGGCAATTCCCACGTAACGGATCGCATTCACGCCAGATTCCATATCCATGATGATCTCCCGTGAATCAGACTCGCTGCGTCGTGATTGGCGGTAGACGCCGATGATGACAGGAGGATTTCAATGTCGCGCAGACGGCGCTATAGAGGTCGCCGAACGCGATTGTGACGTAGCTTTGACACGGATGTCAGAGTGGCTGGTTCAACCACCGGTCATTTGTCGATGTCAGATGGCATTCAGATTAATAAGATTTAATGTAGGATTCATCCGGTTGTAGTGATCCAGAGTCGCAAGCCAGCGTACAATTGGTATAATCAACCGATAGCAGACCGGGCGCACCCGAAAGAAGCATCCATGGACGATTTCTCGCAGATGATAAAGCTGCTCGAATCCGCAAAGCAGCTTGCAGACATGAACCAGCTTCCCATGCTGGTCTATCTTATTGAAATGGCGAAGAGCGAAGCGCGCGGACACCGTTTCACGCTGCGCGAACGCCGGCGTGGCCAGGACAAGCACGAAAAGGTTCAGGCAGCCGAATAAGATTTAAGACCGGCTCGCCGCCCTACTCGGCGGCGGCCAGCACTTTCCTCTCGCGTGCAGCCCTGAGGCGAGCGAAATCATCACCAGCGTGATGCGAAGACCGGGTCAGCGGGCTCGAGGACACCATCAGGAAACCCTTGGCATAGGCCACCGTCTCGTAGGACTTGAACTCTTCCGGCGTGACGAAGCTTTCTACCTTGTGGTGCTTGCGGGTCGGCTGCAGATACTGGCCGATCGTCAGGAAATCGACGTCGGCCGTGCGCAGATCGTCCATCAGCTGCAGCACTTCGTTGCGCTCCTCGCCGAGCCCCACCATGATGCCCGACTTGGTAAACATGGTTGGATCCAGCTCCTTCACCCGCTGCAGCAGCCGGACGGAGTGGAAATAACGGGCGCCGGGGCGCACCGTCAGGTAGTTGCCCGGCACGGTTTCCATGTTGTGATTGAACACGTCCGGCTTGGCGGCGACGACGCGCTCCAGCGCACCGGGCTTCTTCAGGAAGTCGGGCGTCAGGATCTCGATGGTCGTTGCCGGCGATGCGGCGCGGATCGCCCAGATCACCTTTTCGAAATGCTCGGCACCGCCATCCGCCAGGTCGTCGCGGTCGACGGAGGTGATCACCACATGGGTGAGGCCCATCTGCTTGACGGCCTTGGCGACGTTTTCGGGCTCTTCCATATCCAGCGCGTTCGGCTTGCCGGTCGCGACGTTGCAGAAGGCGCAGGCGCGGGTACAGATCTCGCCCATGATCATGAAGGTGGCGTGCTTCTTGTCCCAGCACTCGCCGATATTGGGGCAGCCCGCTTCCTCGCAGACCGTCACCAGCTTGTTTTCCTTCACGATCGCGCGGGTTTCTTGGTAGCCCTTGGAGACCGGCGCCCGGACGCGTATCCATTCGGGCTTGCGCATGACTTCCTGATCCGGCCGGTGGGCCTTTTCCGGATGACGGACGCGCTTTTCATCGCCGGATGCGATCGTGTCGAGAATGGTGACCATAAGAACCTGCTTTCAACCGCCTGTATCGCGGGGTTCGTCAGCGCCTGACGAGTTTGGCAAGAAATAGCAAAATGCAGGAGCCGATGAAACCTGCAACCAGGTAACCCAGCCATCCGTCTGCAACATGGATGTTGAACCAGTTGAAGATGCCGTTGGCCAGCACCGCGCCGACGATACCGATGACGATGTTCATGAAAATGCCGAAACGGACGTCCATCAGCTTGCCGGCGAGCCAACCCGCCAGGCCGCCGATGATGATCGCCGCAATCCAACCTACCTGCATGCTACGCTCCCGTTCCAGAGACACTCATATGGGCGGCGCCCGGCCGTGGAACAATCCCCGGCAGGGCGATCTCGTCAGGCATTCAGCGCCCGGCCGTAGGCGTCGAGCACGCTTTCCTTCATCGTCTCGGAAATGGTCGGATGCGGGAAGATGGTGTGCATCAGTTCCTCTTCCGTCGTCTCCAGGTTCATGGCGACGACGAAGCCCTGGATCAGTTCGGTGACTTCGGCGCCAACCATGTGGGCGCCGATCAGTTCGCCGGTCTTTTTGTCGAAGATGGTCTTGACGAGGCCCTGGTCCTCGCCGAGCGCGATCGCCTTGCCGTTGGCGACGAACGGGAAGCGGCCGACGCGGATGTCGCGGCCTTCGGCCTTGGCCTTGGCTTCGGTGAGGCCGACGGAGGCGACCTGAGGGTTGCAATAGGTGCAGCCCGGGATCTTCAGCTTGTCCATCGGATGGACATTCGGCAGGCCGGCGATCTTTTCGACGCAGATGACCGCTTCGTGCTCGGCCTTGTGGGCGAGCAGCGGCGGACCGGCGACGTCGCCGATCGCATAGAGGCCGGGCACGTTGGTCTTGCCGTAGCCGTCGATGACGAGGAAGCCGCGGTCGGTCTTCACGCCGAGCGCCTCGAGGCCGATGCCTTCGATATTGGCCTGGACGCCGACGGCCGAGATCATCCGGTCGGCGGTGATCTCCTGCGTCTTGCCGTCCTTCAGCTCGATCGTCGCGGTGACCGAGTTGGCGCCCTTCACGACCTTGGCAACCTTGGCTTCAAGCAGGATCTTCATGCCCTGGCGCTCGAACTGCTTCTTGGCAAGCGCCGAGATGTCCGCGTCCTCGACTGGCATGACCTGGCTCATGATCTCGACGACGGTGACCTCGACGCCCATGGTGCGATAGAAGCTCGCGAATTCGATGCCGATGGCGCCCGAGCCCATGACCAGCAGCGACTTCGGCATCTCTTCCGGCTTCATCGCCTCGAAATAGGTCCAGATCAGCTTGCCATCCGGCTCGATGCCGGGCAGCGCGCGCGGACGGGCACCTGTCGCAATGATGATGTGTTTGGCGGTGTAGGTGCCCTCGCCGAGCGTATTCTTCGGGATCGGGCCGATCGGCTCGACCGGTTTCTTGGTGGTCTTGGAAACGACGATCTCGCCGGGCTTGGTAAGCTTCGCCTCACCCCAGATGATGTCGACCTTGTTCTTCTTGAACAGGAAACCGACGCCGTTGTTCATGCGGTGGGCGATGCCGCGCGAGCGGTCGACGATCGCCTTGACGTCCGGCTTGATCGTGCCTTCCAGCGTCAGGCCGTAGTCCTTCGCATGGGTCGCGGTGTGCATCACGTCGGCCGAGCGCAGAAGCGCCTTGGTCGGAATGCAGCCCCAGTTGGAGCAGATGCCGGCGAGGTGCTCGCGCTCGACGACGGCGACTTTCAGCCCGAGCTGGGATGCCCGGATGGCGGCGATATAACCGCCGGGACCGGAACCGATGACGATGACGTCGTAGGATTGAGCCATTGCTTTCCTGCCTTCTCATTGGGGGGCCAGCTCCAAGCGGCCCGCCTCGGGAAATCTTGTTCTAGATACCCAGCATCATCCGGACGATCGGCTCAAGGCCGCGTCCGATCGCGCGGGTATTTTCTGCATCGAGATGCACGCCGTCGATCGGCGTCGTTTTCGCCACCGATCCCGCATCGAAGAAACCGCAGCCGAGGTCGTCGGCGAGGTCCCGATAAAGCGAGGCGAGCATGGAAGACTGCTCGACGCCGCCCTTGAAGATCGCCGAAAAAATCGGGTCGGCGGTCTCGCAGAGCGGCGGCGGCGAAACGATCAGGATATCCGGCGCGTCGTAGTCGAACGAATATTCGTGGTGACGGATCAGCCCCACCAGACGCTGAATGCCGGCACGCGCCGCATGGGCAGTGCCGGCGATCATCGGCTTCATGTCGTTGGTGCCGAGCATGATGATCACCAGATCGAGCGGCATGTGGGTATGCAGCACAGTCGGCAGGTTCGTGACGCCGTTGCGGTCGCAGTCGGCAAGGTGATCGGCGTAACCCGTCGTGCGGCCGTTCAGCCCCTCGGCGATGACGGTGACGTCGGAACCGAGCGCAGCTCCGAGGACGCTCGACCAACGGTCCTCGAACGCATGCCGGCCCGGTCCTTCAGGATCGAAACCCCAGGTGAGCGAGTCGCCGAAGCACAGAACGGTTTTCATGGATATGTCTCCGCTTCCCCTCCCTTGCGGATACCTCTCCGCAAGGGCGAGAGAAAACCGTTTACACCAGCATCGCCATCGGGTTTTCGATGTAGCGCTTGAAGGCGGACGCGAGTTCCGCACCGAGCGCGCCGTCGATGACACGGTGGTCGAAGGCGAAGGTTGCGGTCATCACCGTGCCCACCTTGATTTCGCCGTTCTTGACGATCGGCTTCTCGACGCCTGCGCCGATCGAGACGATCGAGGCCTGCGGCAGGTTGACGATCGAGGTGAAGTTGGAGACGCCGAACATGCCGAGGTTGGACACGGAGGTCGTGCCGCCCTGGTACTCTTCCGGCTTCAGCTTCTTGTCGCGGGCGCGTCTCGCAAGATCCTTCACCTCGTTGGAGATGACGGACAGCGTCTTCGTTTCTGCCTTGCGCACGATCGGGGTGATCAGGCCGTCGGGGATGGATACGGCCACGCCGACGTCTGCATGTTTGTGCAGCACGCGGGCCGTCGAGGTCCAGGAAGCATTCGCCATCGGGACATCGCGCAAAGCGAGCGCCATCGCCTTGATGATGAAGTCGTTGACCGACAGCTTGAAGGCGGGAACATCGCCCTTGTCGGTCTTCTTCATCGGCGAAGACTTGTTGATCTCGGCACGCAGTTTCATCAGCGCATCGAGCTCGCAATCCATCGAGACGAAGTAGGAGGGAACCGTCTGGCTCGACTCGGTAAGGCGCGAGGCGATCGTCTTGCGCATGCCGTCATGCGGCAGAAGCTCGTACGAACCCTCGGGGAAAAGCTTCAGGACGGTATCGTCTGCCGGACCCTTGGCGATCGCCGGAGCCGGTGCGCCGGCAGTTTGCTGAGCAGCAGCCGGAGTAGCCTTTGCGCCGCCGGAGGCAACTGCCTTTTCGATATCGGCCTTGACGACACGGCCGTGCGGGCCGGAGCCGGAAACGGCCGAAAGATCGAGGCCGGCTTCCTTTGCGAGGCGACGGGCGAGTGGAGACGAGAAGGTCTTTGCGCCGGACGACGATGCCGGAGCAGCAGCCGGAGCCGGTGTCGCGACAGCAGGCGCCGGTTCGGACGCCTTCGGAGCCGGAGCGGCTTCCGCCTTCGGAGCGGGTGCAGCCTCGGCCTTCGGAGCCGGAGATGCACCACCGCCCGAAGAGGCGGCAGCCGAGACATCCTCGCCGTCGGCGGCAAGAATGGCGATCAGGGCATTGACCTTGACGCCTTCGGTACCGGCCGCAACGACGAGCTTGGCAACTGTGCCCTCATCGACGGATTCGACTTCCATGGTCGCCTTGTCGGTCTCGATCTCGGCGAGCACGTCGCCCGACTTGACCTTGTCGCCTTCCTTGACCAACCACTTGGAAAGATTGCCCTCTTCCATGGTCGGGGAAAGGGCAGGCATGGTGATGTTGATCGGCATCGAAACATCCTCCCCTTATTTGTAGCAGACGGTTTTCACCGCCTGGACGACTTCGCCGACATTCGGCAGCGCCAGCTTTTCGAGATTGGCCGCATAAGGCATCGGAACGTCCTTGCCGGCGATCGTCAGGATCGGCGCGTCGAGATAATCGAAGGCCTGCTGCATGACGCGGGTGGCGATTTCGGTGCCGACCGACGACTGCGGATACCCTTCCTCGACGGTGACTAGGCGGCCGGTCTTCTTGACCGATTCGATGACAGTCGGCAGATCCATCGGACGGATGGTGCGAAGGTCGATCAGTTCGACGTCGATGCCTTCCTTTTCCAACTCGGCGATTGCCTTGAGGGAATAGGTCATGCCGATGCCGAAGGACACGATGGTAACGTCCTTGCCCTTTTTGTGGATGCGGGCCTTGCCGATCGGCAGGACGAAATCGTCGAGCTTCGGCACCTCGAACTGGTGGCCGTAGAGGATTTCGTTTTCGAGGAAGATAACCGGGTTCGGATCGCGGATGGCCGCTTTCAGGAGACCCTTCGCGTCGGCTGCGGTGTACGGCATGACGACCTTGAGACCCGGGATCTGGCTATACCATGCGGCATAATCCTGGCTGTGCTGGGCGCCGACGCGGGCGGCGGCACCGTTCGGGCCGCGGAACACGATCGGCGCACCCATCTGGCCACCCGACATGTAGAGCGTCTTGGCGGCCGAGTTGATGATCTGGTCGATCGCCTGCATGGCGAAGTTGAAGGTCATGAACTCGACGATCGGCTTCAGGCCCGCCATTGCGGCACCGACGCCGACGCCGGCAAAGCCGTGTTCGGTGATCGGGGTATCGACGACGCGGCGAGCACCGAATTCCTGCAGCAACCCTTGGGTGATCTTGTAGGCGCCCTGGTATTCGGCGACTTCCTCACCCATGACGAAGACGTTCTCGTCGCGGCGCATTTCTTCGGCCATCGCGTCGCGCAGTGCTTCGCGAACGGTGGTCATGACCATTTCGGTGCCGGCCGGAATATCCGGGTCGGCAGCGGCCTCGACCTTCGGCTGGGCCGGGACCGAGGCGGCAGCAGGCGTCTCTTCCGTTGCTTCGCGGGCCTTGCCGCCTGCGGCGTCGGACGTTGCAGCCGGCGTATCCGCGTCAGCCTTCGGGGCTTCTTTGGCAGGAGCCGAAGACCCGATCGAATCAACGCTCTCGCCATCTTGCAGGAGCACGGCGATCTTGGTGTTGACCTTGACGTTTTCGGTGCCGGCCTCGATCAGCAGCTTGCCGATCACGCCTTCATCGACGGCTTCCACTTCCATGGTCGCCTTGTCGGTCTCGATTTCGGCGATCACGTCGCCGGAGGTGACCTTGTCACCCTCTTTTTTCAGCCACTTGCTGAGCGTGCCTTCCTCCATGGTCGGAGAAAGGGCGGGCATCAGGATATCGATTGGCATTGGGTTCCCTCCCCGCGATCAGAGCAGAATGTCGGTGTAGAGCTCGGACGGATCCGGCTCCGGATCGGCCTGGGCGAAATCGGCGCTATCCGAAACGACGTCGCGGATATCCTTGTCGATCGCTTTCAGCTCGTCCTCGGTGGCCCAGCCCTTTTCGATCAGGCGCAGGCGCACCTGCTCGATCGGGTCGTGCTCGGAACGCATCTTCTGCACCTCGTCCTTGGAGCGATATTTCGCCGGGTCGGACATGGAGTGGCCGCGATAACGGTAGGTGAGCATTTCGAGAATGATCGGGCCCTTGCCGGAGCGGCAGTGCTCGAGCGCCTCGTCGCCGGCGGCCTTCACGGCGCGAACGTCCATGCCGTCGACCTGGATGCCCGGAATACCGAAGCCGGAACCACGCAGCGAGTAGTTCGACTGCGCCGTCGCACGGGCCGTCGAGGTGCCCATCGCATAACGGTTGTTCTCGACGATATAGACGATCGGCAGCTTCCAGAGGGCCGCCATGTTGAAGCTCTCGTAGACCTGGCCCTGGTTGGCCGCGCCATCGCCGAAATAGGCGACCGAGACGCTGTCATTACCACGATACCTGTTGGCGAAGGCGAGACCGGTTCCGAGCGAAACCTGGGCGCCGACGATGCCGTGGCCGCCGTAGAAATTCTTTTCCTTGGAGAACATGTGCATCGAGCCGCCCTTCCCTCGGGAATAGCCGCCCTTGCGTCCGGTGAGCTCGGCCATGACGCCACGCGCGCTCATGCCGGTTGCCAGCATATGCCCATGGTCGCGATAGGCGGTAATAACCTGGTCACCCTCCTGCTGCGCCATCTGCATGCCGACGACGACAGCTTCCTGGCCGATATAGAGGTGACAGAAACCACCGATGAAGCCCATGCCGTAGAGCTGGCCGGCCTTTTCCTCGAAACGGCGGATCATCAGCATCTCACGATAGGCGTGAAGATCCTGATCCTTGCCGAAATCCGGGGTGTTCTTACCCGTAAACTCCTTGGCGGAGGATTTCGAGGCTGATTTGATTGCAGACTTTGCCGCTGGTTTGCGGCCGGATACAGACGCGGTTTTTGTCGGCGCCATTCATCCCTCCCTTTGAGTTCTGCGTTGAGAGCGAGATTACGCCCTGACGTGTATCGCCAGATTCCCACTCTGGTGTCGGGCCGTACCATAGGCAAGAAAAGCTGCCCCAGCAATGCCATAAACGCATGGCTCACATTCCGCGCAACACGATGAAAAGGTTACAGAAATATGAAATTAACTGGATTTCGGTTAATTTAGAAGTAGTTGTTGAAGATGACGATTTCGTCGCCGCGCGAGACATTCAGCTGATAACGGGCGATCTCGTCCAGCATATCCTTGTCAAGCGAACCATCGCTCATCAGCTGAACCTGCCGCTCCAGCGTCTCGCGCCGTGCGGTCAACTTTGCGAGCTCGCCTGCACGCGCCTGCCGCTGACGTTCGAATTCCTCCGTGGCGATCAAGCCGAGATCGCCGTGGATGGAATGATAGCCGAAGTAGCAAAGAAACGCGACTGTGATGGCGGGAAGAACAAAACGGCCGAATTTTCTTTTCTTATGATGCTTTGTCCACATACCGCTCTAACGCCTTGCCACGCTTACGGGATCTCAAATCGATCCGAAACAGAGCTTCAAATTCGCAGAACTTGCTTAAGCAATCGTTGACCAGAATCGAGTCCGAAAAAAGCCCGCGTCTTTCGGCGCGGGCTTCCATGAAAATGTCGAACCTAGGAGGCTGTCAGGCCTTCAGGACGCTGCGGCCGGCATAAACGGCCTGCGGACCGAGCATTTCCTCGATGCGGATAAGCTGGTTGTACTTGGCAAGCCGGTCGGAGCGCGACAGCGAGCCGGTCTTGATCTGTCCGCAATTGGTGGCGACGGCGAGGTCGGCGATCGTCGAGTCTTCGGTTTCGCCCGAGCGGTGCGACATGACGGCGGTGTAGGCCGCCTTGTGGGCAGTCTCGACGGCATCGAGCGTTTCCGACAGCGAGCCGATCTGATTGACCTTGACGAGGATCGAATTGGCGACGCCCTGCCTGATGCCATCGCGCAGGCGCGACGAGTTGGTGACGAACAAATCGTCGCCGACGAGCTGGCACTTGGCGCCGATCTTGTCGGTCAGGTACTTCCAGCCGGCCCAATCGTCTTCGGCCATGCCGTCTTCAATCGAAATGATCGGATATTTGGCTGCAAGCTCGGCGAGGTAATCGGCCATGGCTTCCGGCTCGAGCGTGCGGCCCTCGCCTTCCATCTCGTACTTGCCGTTCTTGAAGAACTCGGTCGAGGCGCAGTCGAGCGCCAGGCAGACGTCGTCGCCTGGGGTGTAGCCGGCCTTCTCGACCGACTTCATGATGAAATCGAGGGCTTCCGGAGCGCTCTTCAGGCCCGGTGCGAAACCGCCTTCGTCGCCGACATTGGTGTTGTGGCCCTGGGCCGCCAGTTCCTTCCGCAGGACGTGGAAGATCTCCGAGCCCATGCGCACGGCGTCCTTCAGCGTGTCGGCGCCGACCGGCATGATCATGAATTCCTGGAAGTCGATCGGATTGTCGGCATGAGCGCCGCCGTTGATGATGTTCATCATCGGAACCGGCAGGACATGCGCATTCGGACCGCCGACATAACGGTAGAGCGGCAGGCCCGAGGTCTCGGCGGCAGCCTTTGCAACGGCGAGCGAGACGCCGAGGATGGCATTGGCGCCGAGGCGCGACTTGTTCGGCGTGCCGTCGAGCGCAATCATGGTCTTGTCGATATGGATCTGGCTCTCTGCATCGAAACCGCCGATCGCATCGAAGATCTCGGTGTTGACGGCTTCGACCGCCTTTTCGACGCCCTTGCCGTGATAGCGCTTGCCGCCGTCACGCAGCTCGACGGCTTCATGTGCGCCGGTGGAGGCGCCCGACGGAACGGCCGCACGGCCCATCGAACCGTCTTCCAGATAGACATCCACCTCAACGGTCGGATTGCCGCGGCTGTCGAGAATTTCGCGGGCGATGATATCGGTGATGGCGGTCAAGGGTCTCTCCCTGGGTTTGGACTTGACGTCACGAGGTCACTGAAAATGTCTCATAATCAATGACACGAAAATTACAATCGAAGCAGTTTGCGTGCTTTTTGTGGGCGCGCTCAGGCCGCCTTGGCGACGGCGTCGAGGGCGAGCAGCTTTTCGAGGAGCTGCGGCATGTTCTTCAGATGCACCATGTTCGGGCCATCCGACGGAGCGTTGTCCGGATCCTCGTGAGTTTCGATGAACAAGCCCGCAATGCCGACGGCAACCGCTGCCCGTGCAAGGACCGGCACCATGCTGCGGTCTCCTCCGGTGGAGCCTCCCTGCCCGCCAGGCTGCTGCACAGAATGCGTCGCATCGAAGATCACCGGTGCGCCCATGGACGCCATGATCGGCAATGAACGCATGTCGGAAACGAGTGTGTTGTAGCCGAAGGACGCGCCGCGTTCGCACAGCAATACGTTGGGATTGCCGCTCGCGGTGATTTTGCCGAGTACGTTCTTCATATCCCAGGGCGCCAGGAACTGGCCCTTCTTAACGTTGATGACGCGGCCGGTCTTGGCAGCGGCGACAAGCAGGTCCGTCTGGCGTGACAGGAAAGCCGGGATCTGCAGGATGTCCACCGTCTTTGCGACGACAGCGCATTGTTCTTCCGTATGAATGTCGGTCAGAACCGGAAAGCCGAACTCCTGCTTCAGGTCTGCGAAGATTTCCATCGACTCTTCGAGCCCGATGCCGCGCTTGCCGGAAATCGACGTGCGGTTGGCCTTGTCGTAGGAGGACTTGTAGACGAGGCTGATGCCGAGCTTGCCGCA
This sequence comes from Neorhizobium galegae bv. orientalis str. HAMBI 540, assembly GCF_000731315.1. Taxonomy (NCBI): domain Bacteria; kingdom Pseudomonadati; phylum Pseudomonadota; class Alphaproteobacteria; order Hyphomicrobiales; family Rhizobiaceae; genus Neorhizobium; species Neorhizobium galegae. The sequence continues at coordinate 1,533,011 of NZ_HG938353.1, read as the reverse complement.
GAGTTCCTTCAACGCGCCTGCCATCATGAAGGCGTGGTCGCGGCTTTCCATCTGGCAGGGACCGGCGATCAGCGACAGTTTTGCGTTCTGCGCGAAAACTACCTTGCCGCCTCCTTCGCCGACGGAGACGCTGGAGTTTGCGGTAACTTCCATGATCTATTCCTCGAAGCCGAACAAAACACCCTGGCCGGGTGCCGCCGAGACGAGAACGCGGCCCTCCCGGCGGACGAATGCGACGTCATTAGCAGCAAGGGTGATCTCTGTCACGGCAAGATCGGCGGTTTTGAAGATGACCGCCCGGCCGCGCAGTCCTTCGGCGCCCGGGGTCGGCTGAAGCGCAAATTCCGCCTCGAGCTCCCGATCCTGCAGTATCCGGATGCGGGCATTGGCCGCGGCAAGCTGGAGCGGTGCAGCCTCCGGCGCGGCCTTGGTCAGCAGCACCTGTTCGACCAGCGGAGCGAAATCGGCAGGCGTCGGGGCCGACAGGATGATTTCGCTCAGGCCGGTAACGGTATTGGCATGCCGCTCCAGCCCACTGCGATCTGCGGGCAGCGGGTTGATGCGCTGGCAGGAAAACAGGAAGAATTCGGGCGCGCGATGATCGCCGGCGAATGCCAGCCGGAAGCTCGCCTGCGTCTCGGAACCGTCAGCCAGGGTCATGCCGCGGGAAAATTCCAGCACCTCGCCTGCCGAGACGCCGCGCATCTTGAAACGCGCATGATCGGCCATCGCGTCCCGGGTCGCGACAACGAGAGCGGAAAAGCCCTGCCGGTTGGACGTCTTGCGGAAGGCGAGATCGCGGGCGGTGAAAACGTTGCCGCGCTTTGCCGCAACACCCGCATGGCGTCGGTTGGCAAGAGCCAGCGGCTCCAGGTAGGTCCCATCCGAGAAGAACACACAAGCATTGGCGGTGCCGAAAGGATGAAAAGCGTCCGGCGCAACTGTAAAACCGAGCTCCGTGAGCCTGGAACGCGCAGCGGTAAGTCCCGCCACCGGCAGCACGAGATGATCGATCGGTCTTGCGTTCACGCGAGGGCCCCCTGAATTGGAATCGCAAAGCTACTTTGGCAGCGGGCTGGCGCCGCGCAAGTGGTGTGACACCAGATATCTGGCACGCATCTATGAAGAAAAAATCATCATACTTCACAGAAATTTAGGGACTTGCGGAACACATATGGAACATATAGTGTCCGTTCTGGATTTGTTTCCGACTCTGAGGGTGCCAAAAGATGCTCACGCGCAAACAACAGGAATTGCTTCTGTTCATTCACGAACGCATGAAGGAATCCGGTATCCCGCCGTCATTCGACGAAATGAAGGACGCGCTCGACCTTGCTTCCAAGTCCGGAATCCATCGTCTGATCACGGCGCTCGAGGAGCGCGGCTTCATCCGCCGCCTGCCGAACCGGGCCCGCGCGCTGGAAGTCATCAAGCTCCCGGAGGCTTATTCGCCAAGCATCCAGCCGCGGCGCGGTTTTTCGCCTAGCGTCATCGAGGGCAGCCTCGGCAAACCGCAGCCGGTCGCAGCACCTCAGAAACTCGCAGCCAACGATGGCTCGTCGAACGCCACGACCGTTCCCGTCATGGGCCGCATCGCCGCCGGCGTGCCGATCTCGGCGATCCAGAACAACACGCACGACATCTCCGTGCCGGCCGAGATGCTCGGCTCCGGAGAACATTACGCGCTGGAGGTCAAGGGCGATTCGATGATCGAGGCCGGCATTCTCGACGGCGACACCGTGATCATCCGCAACGGCACGACAGCCAATCCCGGCGACATCATCGTGGCGCTAGTGGACGATGAAGAAGCGACGCTGAAGCGTTTTCGCCGCCGCGGCGCCTCGATCGCGCTCGAAGCCGCCAACCCCGCCTACGAAACCCGCATTTTCGGGCCTGATCGGGTGAAGATCCAGGGCAAGCTCGTCGGCCTCATCCGCCGTTATCACTGATCAGCTGCCGGAGCGGTTCCGGCAACGCGTTGTCGAAACTCTGGCTTCGCCAATCATGGTGGCGGTGCCGGGTCCAGGGCCTGTCCTCGGCTGCCATTGCGGCACGGACCTGCCAGCGTCGTATGTCGCCCGTGCCGTTCAACGAAATCTCCAGCGCGCCGGTCTTTCTGAGCGTCGTGCCATTGATCATCAGTCCGCCGGACCGGCATCGGTCGAAGCGTGCCCGCGGGGCGATGACAAGATCGGCGGCGTCGCAGGCAGCGCCGGCATAACGGCCGTCTTCTACGGCCACGATGATGGCGTTGTCCGTGCTTGCGGCGCACCAGGCCTTCGGTTCGCAGGTGAAGCGGGCGGAAGTCACCTGGCTTATTCGCAACCTCACGGTTTCGAGTTCCGCCGAGGTCAACTCACGGCGCTTATCGTTTTTTGCGCCTGATGGCTTGCGGTCGGGCGGCTTGTCTCTGGCTGGCGACATATCCGGTTTGGTCGGGTCGCCGAGCAGAAGCGCCCTCTTCCACTGATCATAGATGAAATCAGGCGGGCGGGCGCGATTGGTAGTAACCCGTCCCTCGTCTACGAGCGCCACCATCGTCCCGTCTTCCGAGACCAATATATCCGCCAGGGGCATCGATCGCTCATGCCAGGAAAACAGCAGAGCGGTCACCATCAGCGGCGGGCCGATCAGCCTTAGCTTCGTCCTGAGCAGGGTCAGCAGCAGGAAGCCTGCCGTCGAGACCGTCAGGAACCATGGATGCTGGCGGCCTATCCCGACATCACCGCCCCAGGCGGCCACGTGCCCGGCAATGGCGATCACCGCTTCCAGACCGAGGCCCATGAGCTTCATGAAAGGAGCATCAAGACCGAAGGGCATCAGCAGCATGCCGACCAGACCGGCCGGCATCACCACGAAAGAGATGATCGGCATGGCTGCGAGGTTTGCGGCGAGGCCATAGGTGGCGATGCGATGAAAATGCTCGACCGAAAACATCGCGGTCGAAACGCCGCCGATCAGCGAGGTGACGAAAACGCCGGCTGCGAAATTCCGGGAGGCTAGGACGGGCATCACCATGGGGTGACGGAACGGCAGAGGCTGAGGATCGCGGCCTTCGGCTCTCTGTTTCCAGAGCGCGTAACCGGCGACCAAGGCGGCGGTGGCAGCAAACGACATCTGGAAGCTCGGCCCGAGCATTTCCGAGGGCGACATGGCGATGATGACGAGCGCGGACAGCGCCACATTGTGCAGGCTGATCGACGGTCGGTCGAAGAGGACGGCAACCAGCATGATGGCCATCATGATGTAGGCCCGCTCGGCCGAAACGCCGAAACCGGAGATCAGGTAATAGGCGGTGACCATTATCAGGGCGCCGAGTGCGGCGATCTTCTTCACCGGATAGGCATGGCCGAAGCCCATAAAGACCGAAAGCGCCGTCCGCACGCCGACAAAGAAGATACCGGCGGCGAGCGCCATGTTCAGCCCGGAAATGGCGACGATATGGGCTAATCCCGAAAGCCGCAAAGCCTCGGTCGTCCCTTTGGAGATCGCCCGGCGTTCGTCCGTCACGATTGCCGCGGCAAAGGCGCCGGGATCTCCCGGCACGGTCTCACGGATACGAGTGGCGATTGCGCTGCGGAGATCGAAAAGCCGGCTTTCGATGTCGGCAATCCAGCTCCGCCCGGACGGACCGGCAGCCTGTTTTTTCGGCGCTCCATAAAAAAATCCGACCGCGCCGATGCCGTCGAAATAGGAGGAGAAGGCAAAGTCGTTGAGGCCAGGCAGTGCCGGTCCGGAGGGCGGTGAAAGGCGCGTGCGGCCGCTGATCGTCTCGCCGATCTGGGCGGGCTCATGTCGGGACCTTGCAAGCAGCGATACACGCTCCGGCGGGCGCCTGACTTCCGGATTGGATGTCCGGTCGATAAGGACGACATAGCGCCAACGGCCCTGGGCATCGATCTCCCTGCGCTCGACCACGCCGGCAAGCTCGGTGGTCACCGGCATATCGAGAACGACGGTGGACCGTCGCCAGGTCTCGAACTGTGCCAGCATCATGCCGCCCAGAAAGAGTGCGACACCGAGCGGCAAGAGATGGATCGTGCCGGAGCGATGGCGCGAGGCGATGACGAAGATTGTGCAAACGCAGAAAACGAGGAAAAACGGCCAGAAAGCGGGGTTCTGGGGCAGTGCGAACCAGCAGACGGCCCCTGCCCCGACGACGACCGGCAGGAAAAGGAAGCCATGGCCGTAGACCGTCTCCTCCTCCAGCATGACCGGGAGACGGCGTCGCAGCCGATCGAGGCGTCGGCTTGCGGAGCGGCGAAAGCCTCCGTCCAGCGTATGGACCGGCGGGCGGCGCTCGATCGCGGGGAAAAGCTCGGCCAGATTTCGGAGCTTGCCCGAGTCGGGAGCGCTTGTGTTTATGCGGGGGTCCGGCGGCCGGGATATCAGCTTCCCTGCCTCGGCATGCGTCGGAAATGCATCTTCCTCCGGCATGAAACGCTCTGTTCGCCCCACCGCCAGACATGCGGCAATACAACCTGCGCGTTAATTCCTCGGTCGTCAACTGGCGGTTAAATATCGGGAATTCCGAGGCGTCGAGAGGGCATGCAACAGGAAGTTGGACATCCAAGCAAAAGCTGTTGCCCAATAATTTTTCGCGCTGCACAAAATGCCGTCACGACAGCTTGGCATCAGCTTTCGGATCATATAGCTAAACTGGTGGACGCTTAATTCTTGTGGCGCTTTTAGGGCGCCATGCCGCCAAAAGGTTGGAGGATCAGCATGACGGAAACAAGCGCAAATCTGGTAATCGGTGACAGACAAGTCGATCTGCCGGTCAAGTCGGGGACCATCGGTCCCGATGTGGTCGATATCGGCGCTCTCTACAAGCACACTGGCACCTTCACCTACGACCCCGGCTTCACCTCGACGGCGTCTTGCGAATCCAAGATCACCTATATCGATGGCGACGCCGGCATCCTGCTGCATCGCGGTTATCCGATCGAACAGCTGGCCGAGCATGGCGACTTCCTGGAAACCTGCTACCTGCTGCTTTACGGGGAACTGCCGACCGCTGCCCAGAAGAAGGACTTCGACTATCGCGTGACCCATCACACGATGGTGCATGAGCAGATGAGCCGCTTCTTCACCGGCTTCCGCCGCGACGCCCATCCGATGGCCGTCATGTGCGGCTGTGTCGGGGCGCTGTCTGCCTTCTATCACGACTCCACCGACATCACCGATCCGCACCAGCGCATGGTCGCTTCGCTGCGCATGATCGCCAAGATGCCGACGCTTGCCGCGATGGCCTACAAGTACCATATCGGCCAGCCCTTCGTTTATCCGCAGAACAACCTGGACTATGCGTCGAACTTCCTGCGCATGTGCTTTGCGGTTCCGTGCGAAGAGTATGTGGTCAATCCGGTGCTGTCGCGCGCCATGGACCGCATCTTCATCCTGCATGCCGACCATGAGCAGAACGCTTCGACCTCGACGGTCCGCCTCGCCGGCTCGTCGGGCGCCAACCCGTTCGCCTGCATCGCGGCCGGTATTGCCTGCCTCTGGGGCCCGGCTCACGGCGGCGCCAACGAAGCTGCGCTCAACATGCTGACGGAAATCGGCACGGTCGACAAGATCCCGGAATATATCGCCCGCGCCAAGGACAAGAATGATCCGTTCCGTCTGATGGGCTTCGGTCACCGCGTCTACAAGAACTACGATCCGCGCGCCAAGATCATGCAAAAGACCACGCATGAAGTGCTCGGCGAACTCGGCCACAAGGACGATCCGCTGCTGCAGGTCGCGATGGAACTGGAACGCATCGCGCTTACAGACGAGTATTTCATCGAGAAGAAGCTCTACCCGAATATCGACTTCTATTCGGGCATCACGCTGAAGGCGATGGGCTTCCCCACCACCATGTTCACCGTGCTCTTCGCTCTCGCCCGTACCGTCGGCTGGATCGCCCAGTGGGCCGAAATGATCGAAGATCCGCAACAGCGCATCGGCCGCCCGCGTCAGCTCTATACCGGCGAAGCGCAGCGCGACTACATCCCGGTTTCCAAGCGTTAATCGGCAATCATCACCAAATAAAAACCCGGTCAGAAATGGCCGGGTTTTTTCATGTCCAGAACCTGGAGAACGATGCCGGCGGCCGCCTCGCCGGGTGGCACGGGCACCTGCAGACGCTCCCACGTAAGATCGAAACCTTCGATCATGGCGCGACGCTGCATCGTGTCGGAGGACAAGCGCTCGGCCCAGCGGCATAAGCTTGCCGGCCGCACCACCTCGTTGACGTATTCCGGCACGACGACATAGTCGGCGATGAGGTTCGGCAGGGCGCCGGACCAGGTCTTGATGCGTTTTGCGAGCATGGTGATCAGCCAGTCGGTCTTATAGGCCGAGACCAGCGGAATTCCGGCTAGACCGAGTTCCAGGATAACGGTGCCCGAGGCTGCAAGCGCTGCATCGGCTTCGGCGAATGCCGCCCATTTGCCGTCCGTATCAGCGGTGATCTCCGGCTTGACCTCGAAGCCGGCAACGATCTCGCGCACCAGCTTTTCCTGGCGGGCAACCGTTGGCAGCACAAACCGGGTCGGTCCGTTGCGGGCGACGAACTCACGGGCCGCCTCGCCGAAGATCGGCAGCAGCGCCTTGATCTCAGCCGACCGGGATCCCGGCAACAGCATGATCGTCCTCTGTTCGCCCTGCGCCTTTACGGGGCGTTCGGCACGGATACCGCGGACCTTGAGGAGCGACCGATCGGCGGTCAGGCGGTGACCGACGAATGTTGTTTCGGGTCCGCCAAGACGCTTCATGGCCGCGGGCTCGAACGGCAGCACAGCCAGGACATGATCGACATAGGCGAGCATCGCCTTGGCGCGGTACTCCTTCCATGCCCAGACGCTCGGGCAGACATAATCGACGATCGGCAGGTCCGGCAGAGCGGCCCGCACCTTCTTGGCGACGCGATGGGTGAAATCGGGACTGTCGATGATGATCAGCACATCCGGCTTTGCAGCCACGATGGCCGCCACCGTCTGATTGATCCGCTTGATCAGGTTCGGCAGGCGAGCGATCACCTGGGTAAACCCCATGATCGACAGCTCCGAAAAATCGAAGAGCGGATTGAGGCCCTGCGCTTCGAGCGCCTCGCCGCCGACGCCGATGAGTTCGACCTCGCCGCCACAAGCTGCCTTCAAGGCCGTAATCAGATCGCCGCCGAGGAGATCGCCGGATACTTCGCCGGCGATGACGCCAACCTTCAAGGTCTTGACCATCACAATCCTCCTTGCGGCAGGCCGGGATCGATACCGCAGACGAAAATACCGGCAGCATCGGCCGCGGCAATCATCTTCGCTTCCTCCAGCACAAGTGCGCGTCCCGCCTCCACCGCGATGCCTGCGAGCCCGGCGCGGACAACATTCTCCACGGTCGACGGCCCGATCGTCGGCAAGTCGGCGCGCATATCCTGCTGCGGCTTGCAGAGCTTGACGAGGACGCCCTTGCGGCGGGCCGAAATACGGCCCTCGGCGCGCAATGCCGTCACCCGTTCGAGCATCCGGTCCGTGCCTTCGACGCCCTCAAGCGCCACGACACGTCCACCGACGCTGACGGCGCCCTGGCCGATATCGAGTTCGCCGAGACGCTTGGCAGCTTCGGACGCGCTATCGATGTCGCGGCGATCATCATCGGATGGCGTATTAGCACCGATCGGTCCGGTCTTGGCGAGTAGGCCGGGGACGATGTCGTGGGCGCCCAGCACCTCGCAGCCCATCGCCTCGATGAGCTTGATGACCATCTGGAGCACCGAATCGTCACCGCCGGACAATAACGTGCGAACTACCGAGGGGACTTTCAGGATGGTGCGGAAGGTCGGGTGGATGTCACGCCAGTCAGGCCTTCGCGCCACGCCTCCCGACAGGATGACGCGGGTGATGCCCTTCTCGCGAAACAGACGCTCGATCGCCGAAAGATCACCGACGCCGACGGAAACCGCCTCGAAACCATCAAAGCTGTGATCGGATTCATTGGCGAGCGCGAGAATGAGCGGCGCTTCACCGGCTTGCTGCGCGGCTTTTGCTACATAGAGGGGTAAAAAGCCCTTCCCGGCGATGATCGCCAGCCGGCCCTTCGGCGCAAGGCTCGGGAGGCCGGCCATCGCGGGTCAGCCCTTGCCGCGGAACGTCGAGGAAATGGCGCGATCGCTATCGGCCGCGATAAAATCAAGGATTTCCATCGCTTCCTTGCAATCGGCGTAGTCGTTACGGATCGCCGCTGCGTTGGCGCGGATATTGCTCTCGCCTTCGAAGATTTGCTTGAAGGCGCGGCGGACGACATGGATGGTCGCCCGTTCAATGCCGGCGCGGGTCATGCCGACCACGTTCAGGCCACCGAGCACCCCGGGATTGCCGTTCAGCATGCCATACGGGATGACGTCGTAATTGACGGCGGTAAGTCCCCCGATGAAAGCCTGGCGACCGATGCGGGTGAACTGATGCACGGCGCAGCCGCCGCCGAGGATCGCCCGGTCCGCCACATGGACATGGCCTGCGAGCATAACATTGTTCGACATGATGATGTCGTTGCCGAGCTGACAGTCATGCGCCACGTGCGAATTGGCGAGGAATAGGCAGTTGTTGCCAACGACGGTCTTGCCACCGCCGCCGACCGTGCCGCAGTTCATCGTAACGCCTTCGCGCATGACGCAATTGTCGCCGACCGTCAGCGTCGAATCCTCGCCAGCCTCGTGAAGACTCTGGGAGACGCCGCCGATGATAGCCATCGGAAAAATTCGGCAGTTGCGGCCGATCTCGGTGCGGCCGCTTACCACGGCATGCGAAACCAACTCGACGCCATCCTTCAGCACCACACGCGGGCCGACATGCGAAAACGGGCCGACGACGACATTTTCGCCGATGACGGCGCCGTCCTCGACCAAAGCTAACGGATGGATGCGTGCGCTGGCTGCGATGCTTTTCATTCTTCTTCCTTGCGCCGGATCATCGCGCCGATATCGGCTTCGGCAACAAGTACGCCGTCTACCTTCGCGTCACAATGGAATTTCCAGATATTGCCGCGCTGTTTCTGCTTGGTGACATGGAACTCGACCCGGTCGCCCGGCACGACCGGCTTGCGGAAGCGGGCATTGTCGATGGTCATGAAGTAGACGAGATTGCCACCCTCGCCTTCCTTCCTGGCGCAGATTGCGCCTGCGGTCTGCGCCATGCCTTCGATCAGCAGCACGCCCGGCATGATCGGCCGCTCCGGGAAATGCCCGGTGAAATGCGGCTCGTTGGCGGTGACGTTCTTGATGCCGATCGCGGAATTGTCACCATCGATCTCGACGATCTTATCGACCAGGAGAAAAGGATAGCGATGCGGCAGCAGCTTCATGATTTCCTGAATATCGGCCGCGCCGAGCACCGGCTTGGTCTCATCAGTCATTCTTCTTTTCTCCTCTGCGTTTCGCCCGCTCGTCCGAACGCATCAAGACTTCCGCGGTATCGCGGAGGAAATCCGGCATCGGGCGGGCGGGAATACCGCCATAACGCGCGCCGGCGGGAATATCTCCCACCACACCGCTCATCGCAGCGATCTGCACGCCGTCTCCAATCGAAATGTGTCCATTAATACCGGATGCGCCACCGATCAATACTCCGTCGCCGATCCGCGTCGAACCGGCAATACCTGCGCCGCTCGCAATGCCGCAATGACGGCCGATGCGGACGTTGTGGGCGATCTGAACCTGGTTGTCGATCTTGGTGCCTTCGCCGATGACCGTATCATCCATGGCACCGCGATCGACGGTCGTGTTGGCGCCGATCTCGACATTGTCCTGGATGATGACGCGGCCGATCTGGACGATCTTCAGCATGCCTCTCGGACCCGGAGCAAAACCAAAACCGTCCTGGCCGATGCGAACGCCATTATGGATGATCACGCCATTGCCGATGAGAGCTGCAACGACGCTCGCACCCGCAGCGATCGTGCAATCCCGGCCGATCTTGACGTCGGCGCCGATGATGCTGCCGGCACCGATGCGGCTGCCGGTGCCGATTTCCGCCCGCGCGCCGATCACGGCCATGGGCTCGATTTCGACGCCGGGTTCGAGTTTTGCGGTTGGATCCACGAAAGCGGCCGGCGAAATGCCCGGCGGAAACGAGGTGATCGGAGACGGTCGCATCGCGATCGGATGCAGGATAGCACCTGCCTGCGCAAACGCCGTGTGCGGCGTCTTGGTCAGCACAACCGGGATATGGGCCGGAATGATCGAACGGATCGCCGTGTCACAAATAATCGCGGAAGCCTTGCAGCTTTCCAGTTCGCGACGGCTTTTCCGGGACAGGATATAACAGATCTCGCCTTCGCCGGCCCGCGCAACGGGTGCAACGGAACGGATCAGCCGATCTCCGGCGCTGCCATCAAGCAACTCGGCCCCAAGAAGGGCGGCCAACTCGCGTAGGCTCACGCCATCATGGGGCGGAAAGAATTCATTGTGGTCCATAAAGCTAAAGCTCCAGAACAGATTTCCGCCCGCAACCGCGAGCGGAAATGATCAGAACTGGTTCGCCATGCTGAACCGGAATTCCTGGGTTTCGTCGAAGTCTTCCTTCATGACGGGATGCGCGTAGTCGAAGCGGATGTTGCCGAACGGCGACGCCCACATGATACCCGCACCGACCGAAGCACGCCAGTTCATGCTGGTGCCCTGCGCGGTGCTGGTGCCGAGCGGAACATCGTTTCCGTAAAGTGTACCAGCATCGGCGAAGACAGCAGCACGCAGGCCGAAGTCCTCCGGAACAGCCGGCATCGGCATCGTCATTTCGGCAGAGGCCGTAAAGTAGGTCGTGCCGCCAAGCGCGTCGCCATGATCGGTCGTACGCGGACCGATACCGTCGTTTTCGAAGCCGCGGACCTGACGACCGCCGATCGTGAACTGGTCGAAGACATGCAGATTGTCGCCGGTGGAAACCACATGGCCGGCGCCGACTGCGATGGAGCCGATCAGGTCAGCTTCGGTCGACAGAAGCTGGAAGTAACGGGCACGACCGGAAATCTTGTAGAAGTCCGAGTCGCCACCGAGACCTGCATATTCATGCGTGATCGTCGCGTAGATGCCTTCGCGCGGCAGCGTCTGGCTGTCGAGCGTATTGTAGGTCAGCGTCTGCGAAATCGACGATTGAACGAACTTGCCGTTGTCGATCATCGAGATGTAAGGCGACGAAAGATTATCGTCTACGGTGCCAGGAACGCCATCAGCGCCGAAGGCACCGTCGTTGGAGTATTCGATTTCCTTGTAGGTGTAGCGGAACGTCGTCGCCAGATCTTCGGTGATCGGCGCCGTAACGCGCAGGGTGATGCCCTGCTCGTCGTAATCGTAATAGCTGTTCGAAGAGGTCTTGCTCTTGAAGAGGTCGAAACCGGCAGCCAGACGATAACCGAGGAAGTACGGCTCGGTGAACGAAAGATTGTAGCTGCGGGCTTCGTCAAGACCACCGCCGACTGCAACGCGGATGAACTGGCCGCGGCCGAGGAAGTTCTTTTCTTCGATCGAGGCTTCGAGCAGGAAGCCATCGCCGCCAGCGGAGTAACCGGCACCGATACCGAACGAACCGGTCGGCTGGTCTTCGACATCGACAACGATGACGACTCGGTCGGGCGACGTGCCCTGCGAGGTCGAGATGTTGACCGAGGTGAAGTAACCGAGCGCTTCAAGGCGACGCTTGGCGCGCGAAATCATTTCCTGGTTGAAGGCGTCGCCTTCGCTGAAATCGAATTCGCGGCGGATGACATAGTCACGCGTGCGGGTGTTGCCACGGATCTCGATACGCTCGACGTAGGCGCGCTCGCCTTGGTCGACCAGGTAGGAAACACCGACCGTATGGTTTTGCATATTGCGGTCGCCGCGCGGCGTGACGCGGGCGAACGGATAACCGGCCGCTGCGACGCGCTTGGAGATCGCTTCCATGGTCTTCTGGATTTCGCGGGCATCGTAGACGTTGCCGGCACGGGTCTTAACCAGACCTTCGAGGTCCTGGCTGCTGATCCCCTGGACCGTGGATTCGACCGAGACGTTGCCGTATTCGTAACGCTGGCCTTCCTCGACCGTGAAGCTGATATTGTACTTGTTGCCCGATGCGTCGAGCACAGCTTCCGACGAGATGACGCGGAAGTCCGGATAACCGTGATTGTAATAGAACTGGCGCAGCGCTTCTTCGTCGGCGCGCAGCTTGTCCTCGCTATAGACGTCCTTGCGGGTCAGGAAGGACAGCGGACCGGATTCCTTGGTGATCAACACCGACTTCAGGCGGCCATCGCCGTAAGCCTGATTGCCGACGAAATTGATGTCGGCGATCTTGGTGCGGTCGCCTTCGTTGATGACGAAGGCGAGGTTGACGCGTCCCTGGCCGACGTCAGCGGTCTGAGTGGTGATCTGGACGTCGCTGCGGCCGATCGCACGATAGGCTTCGCGCAGACGCTGGATATCCGCATCGATCAGGGCCTGATTATACGGGCCGAGCGGCTGGGTCTGCACCACGGCCTGGAGCTTCTCGTCGGTGATCTTGCGGTTTCCGTTGAACACGACCTGGTTGATGAGCTGATTTTCGCTCACCGACACGACGAGCGTGCTGCCGGAAACACTGATTTTGACATCCGAGAAGTAGCCGGTCGAATAGAGCTTGCGGACCGATTCATCGATGTCATTGTTGGAGAAGTTGACGCCCGGGCGGATGGTCAGGTTGGAACGGACGGCCTCCTCGCCGGCGCGCTGTGCGCCGCGGACCTGAACGCTCCGGATAACCGCCGCTTCGGCAGAAAGTGCGGAAGCAAGTACCAGTACACCTGCGCCCGATGCAACAACACTAGCAGACAGCGCAAACGCCGACACTGCGTTCAAAAACTTTGAACCAGCCTTCATTTCAATTCTTACCTTTTCCCGTTGTCCCTCGGCGGGTGGTGCCCGACTCCGGCCACGTGTGTCGTTTTACCTTCTTTTGACCTACAAGCAAGGTATCGCGTTAATTTCTGTTTACTTACTTCCCTTGCGTGACCCAATGGCCACGCAACTGTTGGAAACATGGTGAATAAACGGTTTCTTTTACGATTTGAAGGACATCAGCCGATCAGATTGCTGATGTCGTTGAAGGTCGCGAACACCATCAGGCTCAAAACCATCGCAAGCCCGATACGAAAGGCGATCTCCTGCGCCCCCGCGCCAAGCGGTCGGCCACGGATGGCCTCGATCGCGTAGAAGACGAGATGGCCGCCGTCCAGAACTGGCACAGGCATAAGGTTCAAAAGCCCGATCGAGACGGAAAGAACAGCTGCGAGCTGGACCACTGCTGCAAAGCCGAGCGACGCCATCTGCCCCGATGCCTGGGCGACCCTGACCGGCCCGCCGAGCTGGTCGGCCTTCATCCGGCCGGTCACCAGATTTCCGATATAGCGGAAGGTGCCGGTGACGATATGGCCGGTCTCGGTGACGCCTTCGGCAACGGCCTGCAGCGGCGTGAACGTCTCGATGCGGAAATTGCCGCGCTGTTCGTTGGTGACGATGCCAATCAGGCCGAGCTCGACCTTGTTGCCGAACTGGTCGGTGACCTCGGAGCGCTTCGGCACCATCGGCAGATCGAGATCCTGGCCGTTGCGCTCGACCGTCACGACGATCGGGGTCTCCGGCCTGATGCTGACATAACGCCGCACGTCGTCGAAAGTCCGGATGCGCGAACCGTCAAGCGCCACCAGCCGATCGCCGGGCTGCACGCCAGCGGCAAGGGCGGCGCTATTCGGCTGAACTTCGGCAACCACCGGATCGGCGACCACCTTGCCATAGACGCTGAAGAGGACGGCGAAAATCGCGATTGCCAGAATGAAATTGGCGATCGGGCCGGCCGCAACGGTGGCGGCCCTCTTCCAAAGTTTGGCGCCTGCAAGCGTCCTGGCCTTGTCTTCCTCGCTCATGCCCGCAAGGCCGCTCGCATCCGGCATGCTCGCGGCGTCCTCGTCGCCGAAGAATTTGACATAGCCGCCAAGCGGGATCGCCGAGATCTTCCAGCGGGTGCCGTGACTATCGGTGAAGCCTATGAGTTCCGGGCCGAAGCCGACCGAGAAGGCGGTTACCCGGATGCCGCACCAGCGCCCGACGAGATAGTGTCCCATCTCGTGCACGAAGACGAGCAGGGACAAGACCAGCACGAAGGGGATGATGTAGCCGGTGAAGAAGCTGAGGATGGCCATCAAAGTTTCCGTTTCAACATTGTAGCGGCCGCCCAGTCCTCAAAACCCGAAGAGAAAGCCTGCAACCGATATATCAAGATGGCCCGTCGTGGCCGCATAAACAAGCGTCAGCAGGAACGCTGCGAAACAGGCGAAAACGAGGCCGTCGACACGGTCCATGACGCCGCCATGCCCCGGGATGAGGTGGCTGGAATCCTTCACCCCAAACCGGCGCTTGATGAACGATTCGAACAGGTCGCCTATCTGGCTTGCGACCGAGAGCAGAAATGCGATCGCCACCGTCCAGATCGACAGCCGGGAAAACACGCCGAGCGTCAGGGCCGAGCTCGCAATCACGCCCGACACAGTGCCGCCGATCGCGCCCGACCAGGTCTTGCCGGGAGAAATCCGCGGCGCCAGTTTTGGCCCCTGCAGGGCACGACCGACAAAATAGGCGAGAATGTCGGTCGCCCAGACGACCGCGAAAATGAAAAGCGTCGCGACGAACCCCGCCTGGTCCTCGGCACGGATCGCGGCGAGCGAGATACCGCTCAAGCCTGCGTAAAAGATGCCACCCGGCAGCCACCAGCTTCCCTTGCGCAGCAGCACGAGAAGAATGGCGGTGATCATCGCGCCGCCGAGAATCGGCACAGAGAGCTCACCTTCGTCAGCGACGAGGTCAATGGCGATCAGAACAATGGAGAGCCAGCCGAAGGCGTTGGCACGAAAATCGCGCTCGGCGGCCCGCGTGATCGTCGACCATTCGTAATAGATCAGCACCGCCATGACGGCCGCCACGATGCGGAATGTCAGGCCGCCATACCAGGTGGCCGTCAGCACCACGACCGCCAGAACCAATGCGGATGCAATGCGGCGCTTCAGTTCAGCGCTCATCAACCGCCCACCGCTATCGTCTTGTCCGACAGGCCACCGAAGCGGCGGTCGCGCGAGGCATAGATCTTCAGGGCGTCGAGGAAGAGCTTCCGATCGAAATCCGGCCAGTAGTCCGGCAGGAAGACAAGTTCGGAATAGGCCGCCTGCCACAGCAGAAAATTCGAAAGCCGTTCCTCGCCGCTGGTGCGGATGATGAGATCCGGATCGGGAATGCCGGCGGTATCCAGCTTTGCGCTGATCTTGTCCGGGTCGATCTCGGATGCCTTGAGGATGCCGGCCTCGACGTCGCGGGCAAGCATCGCGACGGCACGGGCGATCTCGTCGCGGGCACCGTAGTTGAAGGCGATGATCAGTGTCAGCGACGTATTGAACTTTGTGGTTTCCTCGGCCTCGAGAAGAAGCGGGAGGATGTCGCTACGCAGTTTTTCGCGCTCGCCAATCACCCGGATGCGGATGTTCTCGCGGTGCAGTTCGGCCAGATCCTGGCGGATGAAGCGCCGGAGCAGACCGAGGAGATCCCTCACCTCGGTTTCAGGCCTGCTCCAGTTTTCCGAAGAAAAAGCAAAGAGCGTCAGATATTTGACGCCCGCATCGCCGGCAGCCCGCACCGTTTCGCGAACCGCTTCGACGCCCTTGCTGTGTCCGACCGTACGAGGAAGCCCGCGCTTGTTGGCCCAGCGTCCATTACCATCCATGATGATGGCAACGTGTTGAGGGATGATTGCAAGCTCGGGGTTCACCATATTCTATGCGGCTCCTTTGGCCGCCGGGAATATGGCGGCAAACCAGGCCTAAATTAGACCTGCATGATTTCCTTTTCCTTGTCGCCAAGCAAGCGGTCGACTTCGGAAATCGTATCATCCGTCATCTTCTGCACTTTTTCCGACTGCGAGCGACTTTCGTCCTGGCCGATGTCGCCGTCCTTTTCGGCCTTTTTCAGGCCGTCCATGCCATCGCGGCGGACGTGACGTACAGCAACCTTCGCCTTTTCCGCATAATCATGCGCGACCTTGACCAGCGACTTGCGGCGCTCTTCATTGAGCTCGGGGAGCGGAATGCGCAGGCTCTGGCCATCGACGATCGGGTTGAGGCCGAGGTTTGATTCGCGGATCGCACGGTCGACGGCGCCGACCATCGACTTGTCCCAGATGGAGACGCCGAGCATGCGCGCTTCCGGAACGGTGATGTTGGCCACCTGGTTGAGCGGCACGCGCGAACCATAGGCTTCGACCATCACCGGATCGAGAATATTGGCCGAGGCGCGGCCGGTGCGCAGCGACGCGATATCGCTTTTGAACGCGTTGATCGCGCCTTCCATGCGACGCTTGATGTCGTTGAGGTCGATTCCACTCATCCGTCTACTCCCGTATGTTGTCTGGGCGGCCCGCGACGCCGCGCCTCAATTGTCCGCTACGATGGTCTTGCGGCCGCCGCCGGTCAAGATTTGGGCGAAGCCGCCCTTCTCATGGATCGAAAAAACAATGATCGGGATGGAATTTTCGCGAGCGAGCGCCACCGCCGCCACGTCCATCACCGCCAGACCCTTTTCGAGCACTTCGCCGTGCGTCAGCGTCTCGAACCGGGTCGCCGTCGGGTCCTTCTTGGGATCGGCCGAATAGATGCCGTCCACCTGGGTGCCCTTGAAGATCGCTTCCGCACCGATTTCGGCCGCGCGCAGGGCGGCCGCCGAATCGGTCGTGAAGAAGGGATTGCCGGTGCCGCCGGCGAAGATCACCACCCTGCCCTGCGCCATGTGATGCAACGCCTGGCGCTGCGAAAAGCTCTCGCAGATTTCCGGCATCGAGATCGCCGACAGAACCACGGTGTCAACGTTCAGCTTGCGCAGCGAGGTGGCCAGCGCAAGCGCGTTGATCACGGTGCCGAGCATCCCCATGTGGTCGCCGGTCACCCGGTCGCCACCCTTGGAAGCGACCGCGACGCCGCGAAAGATATTACCGCCGCCGACGACCACGCCGACATCGACGCCCATGGCGCGCGCTTCGGCGATATCGGAGGCGACCCGATCGGCAACTGCGACATCGATGCCGAAACCCTGGCTGCCCATCAGAGCTTCACCGGAGGCCTTGAGCAAGACACGCTTGTAGAGGGGCTGAGGCGACATGGGGGCTCCTTGAAATCGAAATGCGGGCAGAGGGGGCAAACGGGTTGCGGATACACGAAGGGCACCGGCTTGTCACCGGTGCCCTTGCGCTTTCGACAGCTTTAGCTAACGAATATCAGCCTTTGGCGACTGCCGCGACTTCAGCGGCAAAATCCGTTTCTTCCTTTTCGACACCTTCGCCGAGCAGAAGACGGGCCATGCCGACGACTTCGATCGAAGCGCCGGCGAGCTTTTCAGCGTCCTTGACGGCCTGGCCGACGGTCACTTCCGGGTTGACGACGAAGGCCTGCGACAGAAGGGCAACTTCTTCGAAGAACTTGCGCATGCGGCCGTCGACCATCTTTTCGATGATGGCGTCCGGCTTGCCGGAAGCGCGCGACTGCTCGATGAAGACGTTGCGCTCGCGCTCAGCCACAGCCGCATCGACTTCTTCGGCGCGGATGGCGAGCGGGTTGGTGGCAGCAATGTGCATGGCGACCTGGCGGCCGATCGAGCTCAGGACTTCCTTGTCGCCGACCGACTTCAGGGCGACCAGAACGCCAAGCTTGCCGATGCCGTCGCCGGCAGCGTTATGGACATAAGTCGCAACGACGCCGTGCTCGACCTGCAGCAGGGCGGCGCGACGCAGCGTCATGTTCTCGCCGATCGTGGCGATCGCGTCCTTGATGGTGTCGGCAACCGGCTTGCCGGAAGCCGGATAGGTGGCAGTCGAGATTGCTTCGACGGAACCGTCGGTTGTCAGGGCGACGCTTGCAATGCCGCGGACGAGGTCCTGGAAGGCATCGTTGCGGGCAACGAAGTCGGTTTCCGAGTTGAGCTCGATGACGACAGCCTTGTGGCCGGCGCTGGCGATGCCGATCAGGCCTTCAGCTGCGGTGCGGCCGGACTTCTTGTCGGCCTTGGAAATGCCCTTGGCACGCAGCCAGTCGATCGCCGCTTCGATGTCGCCGTTCGTTTCGGTCAGCGCCTTCTTGCAGTCCATCATGCCTGCGCCAGACTTTTCGCGCAGTTCCTTTACCAGTGCAGCGGTGATTTCAGCCATTGTTTTGCCTCTTGTCGGTTCAAGTGCTTCTCGCCGGAAAAACGTCGGCGGACTCAAAAGTTTTGGGACGAATGTACCCGGAAGTGTGACAGCGTGATGAAGACATCACGAAAGCGATCGCCTCGACGACCAAGCGGTGGCGGCTCGCCTTGAAACGACCAAGGCCAGGGATCGGTATCTCTGGCCTCGATCGAATTTCAGAAAGGAGGAGCGGCCAGGCCGCTCCATCCGAGCTTTAGGCTTCTGCTTCTGCTTCGCCTTCGAGCGCCGGCTCGATCGGAGCTTCGGCAGATGCGCCGATGTCGCGGCCCGAAGCGCCCTGCTGGCGCGCGATGCCGTCGATGGCGGCGCGAGCGATCAGGTCGGTGTAGAGAGCGATAGCGCGCGATGCGTCGTCATTGCCCGGGATCGGGTAATCGATGAGGTCCGGATCGCAGTTCGAATCGATGATAGCAACGACCGGGATGCCCAGGCGCTTGGCTTCGTCGATGGCGATCTTTTCCTTGTTGGTGTCGATGATGAACATCAGGTCCGGAGTGCCGCCCATGTCGCGGATACCGCCGAGAGCCTTGTCCAGCTTTTCGCGTTCGCGCTCGAGGTTCAGGCGTTCCTTCTTGGAGTAGCCGGACTGTTCCGAGTTCAGGATTTCGTCGAGCTTGCGCAGGCGCTGGATCGAGTTCGAAATGGTCTTCCAGTTGGTCATCATGCCGCCGAGCCAGCGGGAGTTGACGTAATACTGGGCCGAACGCTTGGCCGAGTCAGCGATCAGTTCGGACGCCTGGCGCTTGGTGCCGACGAACAGAACGCGGCCGCCGCGGGCGACGGTGTCGGACACGACCTGAAGGGCGCGCGACAGCATCGGAACGGTCTGGGCCAGGTCGATGATGTGGATGTTGTTACGGTCGCCGAAGATGTACGGCTTCATCTTCGGGTTCCAGCGGTGAGTCTGGTGTCCGAAGTGAACGCCTGCTTCGAGAAGCTGGCGCATAGAGAAATCGGGCAATGCCATGCCTTGTTATCCTTTTCCGGTTGAACCTCCGCAAGGCGAACAGCACTCTCTTCGAGAATGCCACCGGGCGGAACAGTCCGGATTTCTCCCGGACAATCCCATGCCTTACGTGTGGAATGCGGCTGCCCATACATTCGATTTGCCGCAAAAGCAAGTGCTTTTGCCGGAAATTCCCTCAGCGGACCAGCCCGTGACCGGCAATTGACAGAGGACGGCTATTTCGCCGGCGCGGGGCACGGATCCTGCGGTTTCAGGAGCTCCAGTTTGACCAGGCTGCCGGACAGCACGAAGTCGCCGTAATCCATAGTGAGATCGCGGGTGATGCCGTTTTCGTAGAGCTTGAACGACATATTGTAGACCGGGGTGGGATCGCCGGCGGCATTTTCGTTGAAATAGGCGATCGTCACCGGCCAATAGGGCGTCTTTGCGAACTCGCCCGCCTTGTCGGCATCCACATCGTCCTTCTGCACCGTCTGCGACTTGCCGATCACCGTCGTCGTCAGGAGCGCCTGGTCGCCGTTTTCCGAACCGTCGAAGACCCGCGCCTCGAAGAAGTTCTTACCCTGCTTGGCATTCGCGATGACGTCCAGCATATGGCTGGTCGGAAAATCGCTCGCCGGCAGGTCGATCTCGCGGCCGTCGGGCTGGGTAATTGCCACCTTGACGCCCTTGTCGGCGATCGACGCATCGCCGGTCAGCTGCTTGTCGAGCTGCTCGTCGGTGAAGGACTTGGTCTCGAAATGGAACTGGTTTGCGGCCATGTCCTCGAAGGTCGTGGTCTGCTGGTCGCTGAGGCGCGTCTCCTCGCCCGTGTCGATCTTGGTGACCAGCCGGAAATTGGTGGAAAAACCGGTGCAGGCCGAGCCGGTGAACTCATAGACCATGCGGCCGAACATGCCTTCGATGCCGGAACGTTCCGAGGCATTCTTGAGCTTCAGGTCGTAAATGGCGCGATGCGGGACGAGCAGCCGGGCGGCACCGTCGGTAGTCGCGTCCGCGGAGGTGGCAGCCGCAAGGCTCAGACCGCCGGCAAGGATCACCCCGAGGCTCATTCGCAACATTCACATTCTCCTGTTGGACTCAGTCGGGGATGTTATAAGAACGCCATCTGACCAAGCTAAGGCCTTGATGCAGGATTTTTGAAGAATTTACAACAAAACGGGAGTCGAAAATGACCGAAGCCATCGAAGGCCGCCTGAAGGAACTGGGGATCGAACTCCCCGTCGCGGCCGCACCCGCTGCCAATTATCTGCCCTATGTGATCACGGGCAACCTGCTGTTCATCTCCGGCCAATTGCCGAACGAAAATGGCAAGGTGGCTGTTACAGGCCTTGTGGGGGCGGATGTCGACGTGCCGGCGGCCAGCCGTGCTGCGGAACTCTGCGCCATCAATATCCTCGCCCAGGCGAAGGCGGCATTGGACGGCGATCTCGGCCGGATCAAGCGGGTGGTCAAGCTTTCGAGCTTTGTCGCCTCGGCGCCCGGCTTTACCGAACAGCATATCGTCACCAACGGCGCATCGAACTTGATCGCCAATGTTCTCGGCGACGCCGGCAAGCATGCGCGCGCCGCCGTTGGCATGGCGGCGCTGCCGTTCAACGCCTCCGTCGAAATCGAAGCCATCATCGAGATCGAAGCATGACCGACGCCACCTGGATCAAAGACCTTCCGGTCGCCCATCGTGGCTATCACGACATGAACCAGCAGGTCTGGGAAAACACCCTGTCGGCGTTTTCCCGCGCGGTCGAGGCCGGCTTTGCGATCGAATGCGACGTGCAGCTTGCCTCCGACAGCGTGCCGGTGATCTTCCACGATCACGATCTCGAACGGCTCTGTGGCATCAAGGGCGATATCCGCGAAAAGACCTCAGCCGAACTCGGCATGCTTTCGGTCGGTGCGACCAAGGACAAGGTGCCGACGCTGAAGCAGATGCTTGCCCTTGTCGCCGGCAAGGTGCCTCTGGTGATCGAGGTCAAGGGACGCGAAGGCGACGGCGACGATGACGGATTCGCCGAGGCGGTGCTCGAGGTCCTCGAAGGTTATCAGGGCAAGGTGGCGCTGATGAGCTTCGACTACCACATCCTGCGTGACCTTAAAAATGCCGGTTCGCCCTACCCGCTTGGCCTCACCGCCATGGGCGACAAGCCGGAGGAATTCTTCGAGCACGACGAGGCCATGCAGCTCGGCCTCGACTTCATTTCCTACCACTACCCCCACCTGCCGAACACGTTCATCACAGCCCAGAGGGCGACCGGAATTCCGGTCATTACCTGGACCGTGAGGGATGCAAACGGCCGCGAACATACCTATAAATATGCAGACCAGATGACCTTCGAAGGTTTTGATCCGCGGGAGGTTTCCTCCCCCTCCCTGTAAAGCAGAGCATGACCGGCAATCTTACCATCCGCATCGAAAAATCCCTCTGCGCGATCAGCCCGGCAAGCTGGTCGCGCCTTTCGGGCACTTCCAAGTCCTCCTCTTCGGAAACGCCCTACAATCCGTTCCTGTCGCACGCCTTTCTCTCGGCGCTGGAGGAATCGAGCTCCGCCACCGCCAAGACCGGCTGGCTCGGCCATCACCTTCTCCTCGAAGACGACAAGGGCACGCTGATCGGCGCGGTGCCCGGTTATCTGAAAAGCCATAGCCAGGGCGAATACGTCTTCGATCACGGCTGGGCCGACGCGTTCGAGCGCGCCGGCGGGCGTTATTATCCCAAATTGCAATGCACCGTGCCGTTCACGCCGGCGAGCGGGCCGCGCCTGCTCGTCTGCGAAGGTTACGACAGGGATTCGACCGAACTGACGCTGGCGGCCGGTCTCCAGGAGGTGACACGCCAACTCGGCATCTCTTCCGCACATGTGACCTTCGTCGCGGAGGACCAGGTCGCCGCTTTCGAAGAGGCCGACTACCTGCACCGCACCGACAAGCAGTTCCATTTCATCAACGAAGGCTACGAGAACCACGACGCCTTCCTCGAAACGCTCGCCTCGCGCAAACGCAAAGCCCTGAAGAAGGAACGGCGCTCGGCCCTGGAAAACGGTATTTCGATCGATTGGCTGACCGGCAAGGACCTCACCGAGGACATCTGGGACCAGTTTTTCGAATTCTACATGGACACCGGCGGTCGCAAATGGGGCCGGCCTTACCTGACGCGAAAATTCTATTCGCTGATCGGCGAGCGCATGCCCGAAGACATCCTGCTGGTGATGGCCAAACGCGAGGGGAAATACGTCGCCGGCGCGATCAACTTCATCGGCGGGGACGCGCTCTACGGACGCCACTGGGGTTGTGTCGAGGACCATCCCTTCCTGCATTTCGAGGTTTGCTACCATCAGGCGATCGATTTCGCACTCGCCAAGGGCTTGAAGCGCGTCGAGGCGGGCGCGCAAGGGGAACACAAGCTGGCCCGCGGGTACCTGCCTGTCACCACCCATTCGATGCACTATATCGCCCATGCGGGGCTGAGGCGCGCGATTGCCGACTATCTGGAACACGAGCGCGAAGACGTGGAGCAGATGACGGAATATCTCGCCGAGCACAGCCCGTTCCGCAAGGGCGAACGCCAGCAGGAACAGGATTAGGGCCCGGAAAGATCGGGCCGGCAAAACAAGGAGAGGACATCGCGATGAGCGGCCAGGCTTACGACAGCAACAACATCTTCGGAAAAATCCTGCGCGGCGAGATCCCGTGCCATAGGGTCTATGAGGATGCCGATACGCTTGCCTTCATGGATGTCATGCCGCAGTCGCCCGGTCACCTGCTGGTGCTCCCGAAAGCCCCGTCGCGCAATATTCTCGATGCCGATCCTGCCGTGCTTTCGAAGGTCATCCCGGTGGTGCAGAAGCTCGCCAGAGCTGCCAGGCAAGCCTTCGAGGCGGACGGCATCACCGTCATCCAGTTCAACGAACCGGCCGCCGGACAGACCGTGTACCATCTGCATTTCCACGTCGTCCCGCGCTACGAGGGACAGCCGTTGAAACCCCATTCGGGCCAGATGGAAAACAATGAAGTACTCGCGGCGAATGCCGAGAAGATCATCGGCGAATTGGGCAATTAAGCTTTCTAAAAGCCGACCCACCAGAGACCGGCAACAAGCAGCGTCATCGGCACCGCAACGCCGATCCAGACCTTGCGGCCGGTCGCCAGGAAGATGGCGAAACCGATGCCGGCCGCCGCCAACCTCAACCAGAGCGGCGAACCGGCGAGCGTGCCGTTCGGGAAAACGATCAGTTTTGCGGTGACGGCCATGACTAGCGCAGTCGCCACCGCCCTCACCCAATAAAGCGCTTCGGAGTCTTCGTTTAGCCGGTTGCCGGTAAAAACCCCGAGCCACCGCCAGATATCGGTCGCCAGGAAACCGGCGACTGCGATGACGATAAAGGTCCAGTATTCGGCAATCATCGCCTGGTCTCCTGCCCGGCACGCTTTCTGTTGCGGCGCGCCCTGTCGATCAGATAGGCGGTCGTGCCGCCGCCGAGGCCGGCGCACAGCACATCGAATTGCGGGATCACCAGCGCCAGCGTCGGGCCGAGGATCACCCCCATGACGAAAGCTATCTGCACCACCGGCTGGCGCGCGCTCGCCCAGATGGAGGCGTTGAAATAGACGGGCGTCAGGAAGAAGAGCACGCCCGCGACGGCCGGCGGAAAGGCTGAAACGATATCGTAGAAGACCGCGACGACCAGCGTGCCGGTCAAAGTCAGCGTCACGCCGAAACCGGCGAAATAGATCGCCCGGTGCTCGCGCGGCACGTTGCGAAGCGTGGTGATCGCAAAGACCCAGGACGTGATGGCGATGAAATGCGACAGGATCAGCAGCAGCCAGATCGGCGTGCGCCTTGTTCGCATCTCCGGGACGACCGAGGCGACCATCGGCGTCATGCGAATCGAGGAGAGCGTCACCGCGAGAAAGCAGGCGGCAATATTGGCGCCGCTCGCCATTGTCCCGATCAGGATGACCTGCGCCGGCAGCGCCCAGATCGCCAGCGACATGAACACCGCCTCGCCACGCGTCAGGCCCGATTCCAGCGCAAAGGCGCTGAAGCCGACGATCGAGGTTAGAAGAATGAGGGCCGGAAGCGAAAGCAGCCCCCGCATGCCGGTAAAAAACCAGGATAGGGCGCTGCGATCGTCACTGTCTGGAGACATAAGTATTCCGGCGGGTATGGGAAACGGTCAGTCATGAAAACAGCGATGCCGGGACAAGCCCGGCATCGCCAAAATTCCATCCGAAAGAGTTATTTGCTCTTCGGCACGCGCGGCACCGTGGTGCCCTTGCGGGGCGGCGTCTTGGGCGCGTCATCCGAAGCGATCACGTCCGCATCGACCATGGCGCGAGCCCTGGCCGGGCCGCCGTCCTTGTCCTTCGGCGCCGACTTCTTCGGCGCCTTGGCCTTGACGACCTTGGTTTCGGCTTCCTCGGCGGCCTCTTCCACCTCGGCCTCCGGCTTCGGCTTCACGGGGGTCGCCTCGGAGATCGAGTCGAGGACGAGCTTGTCCTTGCCATCCTCGCCCTTGCCCACCGTGACGCGGACCACACCACCCTTACGCAGCTTGCCGAACAAGATCTCGTTGGCGAGCGGCTTCTTGATGTATTCCTGGATGACGCGAGAGAGCGGACGGGCACCCATCTTCTCGTCGTAACCCTTTTCCGCCAGCCAGGCGATCGCGTCCTGATGCAGGTCGAAGGTGACGTTGCGTTCCGAGAGCTGCGTCTCGAGCTGCATGACGAACTTCTGAACGACCTGATGGATGACCTCGGTCGGCAGCGGTGCGAACTGGATGATCGCATCGAGGCGGTTGCGGAATTCCGGCGTGAACAGGCGGTTGATCGCCTCTTCGTCCTCGCCGGTGCGCTTGGACGAACCGAAGCCGATGGCGGCCTTGGCCATTTCCGATGCGCCCGCATTGGTCGTCATGATCAGGATGACGTTGCGGAAGTCGATCTTCTTGCCGTTGTGATCGGTCAATGAACCATGGTCCATGACCTGCAGCAGGATATTGTAGATATCCGGATGCGCCTTCTCGATTTCGTCGAGCAGGACCACTGAGTGCGGATGCTGGTCGACGCCATCGGTCAGGAGACCGCCCTGGTCAAAGCCGACATAGCCGGGAGGTGCGCCGAGCAGCCGCGAGACCGTGTGGCGTTCCATATATTCCGACATGTCGAAGCGCAGTATCTCGACGCCGAGCGAGGCGGCAAGCTGTTTGGCGACTTCCGTCTTGCCGACGCCGGTCGGGCCGGAAAAGACGTAGGAGCCGATCGGCTTGTTCGGTTCGCGCAGGCCCGCACGGGCAAGCTTGATCGCGGTCGACAGCGCTTCGATTGCCGCATCCTGGCCATAGACGACCGAACGCAGTTCCTTTTCCAGGTTGGCGAGAACCATCTCGTCATCCTTGGAGACGGTCTTTGCAGGGATCCGCGCCATCGTGGCGATCGTAACTTCGATCTCCTTCTCCGTGATCAGCTTGCGGCGCTTGGAAGCGGGCAAGAGCATCTGGGCCGCACCGGTCTCGTCGATCACGTCGATCGCCTTGTCCGGCAGCTTGCGGTCGGAGATGTAGCGAGCCGAAAGCTCGACGGCCGCCTTGATCGCGTCGTTGGTGTAACGAAGCTTGTGGTATTCCTCGAAATAGGGCTTCAGGCCCTTCATGATTTCGATCGCATCGTCGATCGACGGTTCATTGACGTCGATCTTCTGGAAGCGGCGAACCAGAGCCCGGTCCTTTTCGAAGAACTGGCGGTATTCCTTGTAGGTGGTCGAACCGATGCAGCGGATCGCGCCCGAAGACAGAGCCGGCTTCAAGAGGTTCGAGGCATCCATCGCGCCGCCGGAAGTGGCCCCGGCGCCGATGACGGTGTGGATCTCGTCGATGAACAGAACCGCACCCGGATACTCTTCAAGTTCCTTGACGACCTGCTTCAGCCGTTCTTCGAAGTCGCCACGATAACGGGTGCCGGCGAGCAGCGTACCCATGTCGAGCGAGAAGATGGTGGCGTCGGCGAGCGCCTCCGGCACCTTGCCTTCGATGATCCGCTTGGCGAGGCCTTCAGCGATCGCCGTCTTGCCGACACCCGGATCACCCACGTAGAGCGGGTTGTTCTTGGACCGGCGGCACAGGACCTGGATCGTCCGGTTGACTTCGGCATGGCGGCCGATCAGTGGGTCGATGCGGCCGTCGCGGGCCTTTTCGTTCAGATTGACGCAATAGGCCTTGAGGGCATCCTGCGGTTTCTTGGCCGAACCTTCCTCCTGGTCGCGAGCGGAGGGCTTGGCTTCCGACTCGCTGTCCTCGGCGCCGCGCGGCGTGCGGGTCTGGGAGGTGCCAGCACGCTTGCCGATGCCGTGAGAAATGTAGTTGACCGCGTCGTAGCGGGTCATTTCCTGCTCCTGCAGGAAGAAGGCCGCATGGCTTTCCCGTTCCGCGAAGATCGCGACGAGAACGTTGGCGCCGGTCACTTCCTCGCGGCCGGAGGACTGGACGTGGATGACGGCGCGCTGGATGACGCGCTGGAAGCCGGAGGTCGGCTTGGAATCCTCGTCATAACCGGTGATCAGGTTGGCAAGTTCATTATCGACATAGTCGGCGACAGTCTTGCGCAGGGTTTCCAAATTGACGTTACAAGCGCCCATGACCGCGGCTGCATCGGCATCGTCGATCAACGCCAAAAGCAGGTGCTCGAGCGTGGCATATTCGTGATGCCGCTCGTTGGCAAAGGTCAGTGCCTGATGCAGCGCCTTTTCTAGACTAGGCGAAAATGTTGGCACGTCGGGTTCCTCACTTCTTTTCCATGACACATTGCAGCGGATGCTGGTGTTGCCGGGCGAAGTCCATGACCTGGGACACTTTGGTTTCCGCTACTTCGTATGTAAATATTCCGCATTCCCCCACGCCGTGATTGTGGACGTGGAGCATGATACGTGTCGCTGCCTCCCTGTCCTTCTGAAAGAAACGCTCCAGAATGTGGATGACGAACTCCATCGGCGTATAATCGTCATTCAGCAGCAGTACGCGGTAGAGATTTGGCTTCTTTGTTTTCGGCTTCGTACGAGTGATGACCGAGGTACCGCGATTTGCGTTGTCTCCGTCGCCACCCTTTTCAGCTTGCATCAAGATCGGCAGTGCGATCATCTTCATTCATTCCCCAGTCATCCGGCGGGTTCGTCCGAATGGCCGAACGGCCGGACTTTAGTCTTCCTAACTTAGTTCATTGAACGCGGATTTTAAGCCCCCTTTGCGGCCACGCAATCACTATTCCGCTAAAGAGATGATGGAACACGCCGAAAGTCGGGTATTTCCGCATTGGCATGAATCAAAAAGGCCGGCAGCGCTGAACGCCGCCGGCCTTCTATGATAAAGGCGTCGCTTGGAGGGGCCGCTATGCGCGTTACGCGGCGTTTGCGGTCACCACGGCGGTCGACTTGGCGACCGGCGCTTCGTAGGGCTTGTAGGCCGTCTTGGCGAGATCGGCATACATGTCGGTGATCTTGGTCGACTCGGCAATGAAGCTTTCATAAGCCGATTTCACGTACTTGGTCTGGAGCTCGAAGGCCGCCTCGACGCTGCGGGTGGAGGCGAGCTCTTCCATGAAACCCGTCATATCCTGGAAGGACTTCTTGGAATAGTCGGTCGCTTCGGTGGCGATCGCCTGATAACTCTTGGCGATCTCGGAATAGCTCTTCAGCATTCCGTCCATCGCTTCCTTGCTCTTCTTATTGGCCTCATCGAAATTGAACATCGCCTGTCCCTTTGTTCTATTCGTAGACGCTGATAGAAAGCGGCATGCCGATAAAAGTCAAGGCTGATTTGTGCGGCGCAAAATCACCTTTGGTTGCAACAGGATTCATGCAAATGCATAGATGGATTCAGGCGTCTGATTTTGCGAAGATATATCAGCGGATCGCGACCTGCCGCGCAAAAACGCCGCAGCCATTTTCTTTCCACCTGGCGGTGCCCTCCGCACGAATCAAAAAGCGGGCCTGTGAGCCCGCCCTGAGGTGCCGCGGTCGGTTCGATCAGAGATCGACCTCCAGGATCGCCATGGAAAAATTGTAAGAGCGGTCGCCATCCTCGTCATCGATATAGACGACGCCGAGAAACTCGTCTCCGAGGTAAACTTCGGCCGAGTCGTCCTTGCGCGGACGCGCCTTGACGATCGCCTGCGGATTGATCACGCGCTTGAAATAGGCGTCGAGCTTCTTGATTTCGTCCGGTTTCACGTTTCTCTCCGTCAGCGGTTCTCGATTGCGGCGCTTTTGGCATGGGACAAAGGCGAAAGTAAAGCCGCCAGAAATAGCCTTTGCCGCTCTTTCCCCGATGTTCAGTGGCTCACGATATTCCGTGAGCCGTCGATATCGGGCGAGCGGCAAGGCGAACGCAGACGAATCAGTCGTCAGCCCCGAGAATCTGGTCCATCAGGCGCGACGGTTCCGAACACCCGGCACTCCCGACCACCTTTGCCGGCACGCCGGCGACGGTCGACTTCGGCGGAACGGCCTTCAGCACCACCGAGCCCGCGGCAACGCGAGAGCACGAGCCGACCTCGATATTGCCGAGGATCTTGGCGCCGGCACCGATGAGGACGCCGTTGGCTATCTTCGGATGGCGGTCGGCGCCTTCCTTGCCGGTGCCGCCGAGCGTCACGCCGTGCAGGATCGAGACGTTGTCGCCGATGACGGCCGTCTCGCCGACCACCAGGCCAGTGGCGTGATCGAGGAAGATGCCCTTGCCGATGCGGGCTGCCGGGTTGATGTCGGTCTGGAAGACGCTGGAGGAGCGGCTCTGCAGATAGAGCGCGAAGTCGCGGCGGCCGCGGTTGAACAGCCAATGCGCCAGCCGGTGGGTCTGGATCGCGTGGAAACCCTTGAAATAGAGGACCGGCTCCATGAACCGCAGGCAGGCAGGATCGCGGTCGTAGACCGCCTGGATATCGACGCGCATGATCGCGCCCCATTCCGGCCAGTCGGCCAACATTTCCATGAAGGTCTGGCGCAGGAGAACGTCCGGAATATCCGCATGAGCGAGGCGCTCGCAGATGCGGTGCACGACGCATTCCTCAAGCGAGCGATGGTTGAGCACGGCAGAATACAGAAATGCGGCGAGCAGCGGGTCCTGCTCGGTCGCCGCGCGCGCCTCCTGGCGCAACGTATCCCAGATGGGATCCATCGTCGCGACCGGCTCCTGGCGGATTTCAGTTCTCGCGGCCATCGCCGTCTCCTCGTTTGCCGTATGGCAGAGCTTCGTACGGCCAGTATATAGAATAAGTTTACGCCGAGACCAATGGGCGCAAAATCGCATTCCGTTGATCGTAAGAATGAAGAAACCTACGGCCTTGCGGAGAGTTCCGCGTAAAAGTCCAGAACCGCCTTCTTGAACACCCGGTCGCCGACTGCGAGCATATGGTCGCGGCCGGGGATATCGAGGGCAATCGCATGCGGCATCAAAGCGGCGAGCTCCTGCGCGGAACCGGCAATGTCGTCGTTGGTTCCGACGCCGATCAACGTCGGCGCGTCGATACGGCCCATGTCGGCCCGGGTCACCAGATCCCTCGAACCGCGGATACAGGCGGCCAGAGCTTCCCTGTCGCTCTTCGTCTGGTCGGCAAAGGCGCGGAACAT
Source organism: Neorhizobium galegae bv. orientalis str. HAMBI 540 (assembly GCF_000731315.1). Taxonomy (NCBI): domain Bacteria; kingdom Pseudomonadati; phylum Pseudomonadota; class Alphaproteobacteria; order Hyphomicrobiales; family Rhizobiaceae; genus Neorhizobium; species Neorhizobium galegae. The sequence continues at coordinate 1,503,163 of NZ_HG938353.1, read as the reverse complement.
GCGGCCGCGGGCATGGCTGACGTCATCGAGCGAGGGGGCAAGCAAGGCGTCTGCGATCGGGTCCCAATCCCCTACCCCGTCGGTCATGCCGATGCCGAGGCCTCCAAGCACCAGCGAACGTACCCGATGCGGATGCGCAAGTGCGGAAAAGACCGAGATGCGGGCGCCCATCGAATAACCGAAGACATGCGCTTCCGGGATCCTCAAATGATCGAGGAGCGCCATCGAATCGTCGGCCATCACCCACGGCCGATAGGCTTCCGGATCGAGCGGCTTGTCGCTTGCTCCATGCCCGCGATTGTCCATGGCAATCACCCGGTAGCCAGCGTCGCCCAGCGTCTTCAGCCAACCCGGATGTACCCAGTTGACCAGCGCGCTCGAGGCAAACCCATGGATGAGCAATACCGGATCGCCGGACGGATCGCCTTCGTCGAAATAGGCTAGATCAAGACCCTCATGGGAAAACGTGGAGAAGGCAGGGGCGTTGAGATTCATCGGGCAGTCCTCATTGACGCCCGGAACATAAGGGATGATCCGCGGCGTTTGAACCCGTGCCCGACACGAAATCGACGCGCCTGCGGCGGTTTTCCCACTACACAATCGCCAAGCGGGCGGCTAATGTCCGGCGCAAATCAGACGCGCCGCATTCAAGTATCGGAGACCATCATGGCCGGGCACAGCATTCCCCATTTCCAGAACGACGGCGGACATCGCTTGATCCAGATCGGCGTCAAGGAATTCATGTGCACTGGCGCTTCGGTTCCCTTCGACCACCCGCATATCTTCATCGACATGGGCGACGACAACGAGAAGGTTTGCTCCTACTGCTCGACCCTCTACCGCTACAATCCGTCGCTGAAGGCCGAACAGACCGACCCGCCAGGCTGCGTCTTCCACGTCAAGGCCGCCTGATCGGCATTCCGACATGCCCATTGAAAGTGTAGCGATCATCGGTGCCGGCATGGCCGGGCTGACGGCCGCGCTCGCCTTCGCCCACCACGGCATAGCCTGCGACATTTTCGAAGAAGCAGCCGCCCTGATCGAGGTCGGGGCCGGCCTGCAGATATCGCCGAACGCGTCGCACGTGCTCTCCGAACTCGGTGTCCTGCCCGCACTTGAAGCCGTCTGGACCGAACCGGAACGGATTGCGCTCGTTTCGGGGACATCGCTCAGACCGCTTGCGCATGTGCCGGCCGGGCGTTTCGCCCGCGAGCGCTGGGGTGCGCCCTATGGGGTCCTCCACCGTGCGACGCTTCAAAAGGCGCTGCTTGAGGCCGTCGAACAAAGCCCGCTCTGCAAAATCCATCTGGATACGCCTGTCCGCAAGGATCCGCACGGGACGCTGGCCGGGATCACCGGCAGAACCTATCCCCTGATCGTTGGCGCAGACGGCGTCTGGTCCAATCTGCGCGCCGACATGCCGGACAGCCCGCAGCCGGATTTTTCGCGCAATGTCGCCTGGCGCTTCACAATTCCCGGCAGCGCCAGACCCGACTGGCTGGCCGCGGACCAAGTCACCGCCTTTCTCGGGCCGTCGACCCATGTGGTTGCCTATCCGCTCAAGGAAATCGACGGGTTCAACGTCGTCGCAATCGCCTCCGGCATCAGCCCCGGCAAGACGTGGGATGCACAAGCCAGCGATGCGCAGCGGCGCATGCTGCTCGGCCAGTTCCATCGCTGGGACCGGCGTATCATTCAACTGATCGAAAGGGCCGAACAGCCGACCTTCTGGCCGCTCTACCAAGTCGGCGCCGGCCGCTGGCACAACGGTCGTGACAGGGTGCTGATCGGCGATGCGGCGCATGCGATGATGCCGTTTGCGGCCCAGGGCGCATCGATGGCGATCGAGGACGCGTTCGTGCTGGCAAACCGTGTGGCCGGTCCCCTGTCACTTACGCAGGCGCTGGCCGATTTCGAGAGCGAACGCACGCGGCGGATCGCCAAGGTTCGCGCCCGCGGCCTGTTCAACCGCTTCGCCTATCACGCCCGCGGCCCGATCCGGCTCGGCCGCGATATCGTCCTGTCGCTGCGTCCGCCGCAATCGCTCGCGGCGGATTTCGACTGGCTTTACGGCTTCAAGGCGCGGTGATCAGATCTCGGCCGCGGCCGCGAAACCGATTTCCAGGTCCTTCTTCAGGTCCGCTACGTCTTCGAGGCCGATCTGCAGGCGAATGACCGGACCTTCCGGCGGCGCTTTGCGGATGGTGCGGTCCGACAGATTGACCGGCACGGCGAGGCTCTCGTAACCGCCCCAGGAATAACCGAGGCCGAAAAAGGACAGCGCGTCCAGGAAAGCGTGCGCCTTGGCTTTCGCCTTGTCGCCCTGCGCCTTCAGCACGAAAGAGAAGACGCCGCTGGCGCCCTTGAAATCGCGCTTCCAGATCGCGTGGCCCGGAAAGCTCGGCAGCGCCGGGTGCAGGACGCGCGCGACGTCGTCTCGGCGCTCCAGCCACGTGGCGATATCGAGTGCGCTCTTCTGATGATGTTCGAGACGTACGCCCATGGTGCGCAGGCCGCGCAGGATCTGGTAGGAATCATCCGGTGCGCCGCAGATCCCGAGCGCAATGCGGGCCTCCTCGAGCTTGGGCCAGTGCTTGGCATTGGCCGAAACCGAGCCCATGATGATGTCCGAATGGCCGGACGGATATTTCGTCGTCGCATGGATCGACACATCGACGCCGAAATCGAGCGGCCGGAAATAAAGCGGCGTTGCCCAGGTATTGTCCATCGTGACGACGCAGTCGTGCCGGTGAGCCGCGTCGGCGATTGCCCTGATATCCTGCATCTCCATGGTGTTGGAGCCCGGAGCTTCGGTATGGATCAGCCTGGTGTTCGGCTTGATCAACGCTTCGATGCCGGCGCCGATTTCCGGATCGTAATACTCGATCGAGACGCCGAGGCGCTTCAGCATCGTATTGCAGAAATTACGGCACGGCGTGTAGACGGAATCGACGATCAGGGCGTGGTCGCCGGCCGAGAGATAGGCGAGAAACGGCACCGAAATCGCTGCCAGGCCCGAGGGAACAAGAATGGTGCCGGCCGAGCCCTCCAGCTCGTCGAAGGCCGCGCAGAGCGCATCTGTCGTCGGCGTGCTGCGGGTCCCGTAGGTGTATTTCTGGGCCCGCTTCTCCATCGTCGCAGCGTCGGGAAACAACACGGTCGAAGCGTGGACGACCGGCGGATTGACAAAACCGTGGTAGTCGGACGGATCGTTGCCCATATGGGCGAGACGCGTGTTGGGGCCAGCACCGGTGAACAGGGACTCGTTCGTCTTTTTCATGTCGGGGAGAGCTTTCTTTGGCAATGGAGGCACAAAGTTTTGCCGCCGCAACAGGGCCCGGTCAACCCCGCGACAGGCGCTTAAATCAGATACATCAGGCAACCTTCCATCTCACGGAAAACGCACCTCTTTTGATCATATGCTGCCTAAACTTTAGGTAACTGAGCGTTTTCTGAGCCGGGTTAACGAATTTACCTCATTTCAGACGCAATTCGAAATGGCGACACTTGACCCTGCGTTGTTTTGCGAATGAGATAGCAACGCCTGCACCGGGAGGGTTAGCGGGCGGCCGGCCGTATTCGAAAAGACAGGGGAGCGGTTGGTGCCATCAAGTCACAGAAAACCACAGATAAAGGTTGGGAAAATGAAAAAGACGCTTCTGTCAGCCGCGATTGGCGCAGCGGTCCTTGGCTTCGCATCGGCGGCATCGGCCACCACGCTGGATACCGTCAAGTCCAAGGGTTTCGTTCAGTGCGTCGTCAACACCGGTCTCGCCGGCTTTGCCGCACCGGACGCATCGGGCAACTGGTCCGGTTTCGACGTTGACTACTGCAAAGCCGTTGCTGCTGCCATTTTTAATGACGCAACGAAGACCAAATACACCCCGACCACCTCGCAGACCCGCTTTACGGCGCTGCAGTCGGGCGAAGGCGACGTCCTGTTCCGCAACACGACCTGGACGATCAACCGCGATACCGCGCTCGGCTTCAACTTCCGTACCGTCAACTATTACGACGGTCAGGGCTTCATGGTACCGAAGAGCCTCAACGTAAAGTCGGCTCTGGAACTCTCCGGCGCTGCCGTCTGCGTTCAGTCCGGCACCACCACCGAGCTTAACCTCGCCGACTTTTTCAAGGCTAACAAGCTCGAATACAAGCCGGTCGTCTACGAAAAGCTGCCGGAAGTGAACCAGGCCTACCAGGAAGGCCGTTGCGACGTTTACACGACCGACCAGTCCGGCCTCTATTCGCTGCGCCTGTCGCTTTCGAACCCGGATGAGCACATCATTCTGCCGGAAATCATTTCCAAGGAGCCGCTCGGCCCGGCCGTTCGCCAGGGCGACGACCAGTGGTTCGACATCATTTCGTGGACGCATTACGCATTGGTGCAGGCTGAAGAATTCGGCATCACCAAGGCCAATGTCGACGACATCCGCAAGTCCTCCACAAACCCGGACGTCCGCCGCTTCCTCGGCGTCGAGAAGGATACCAAGATCGGTACCGACCTCGGCCTGACTAACGACTGGGCCTACAACATCATCAAGGCCGTCGGCAATTACGGCGAAGTGTTCGAGCGCAACATCGGCCAGAACACTCCCCTCAAGATCCAGCGCGGCCTCAACGCGCTCTGGACCAAGGGCGGCCTGCAATACGCTCCGCCGGTTCGTTAATCGGCCAAACCAAGACGGGATAAGGCGGCTCAGCCGCCTTATCCCCGGCATAAAAAGAAAAACGCATAAAAAGAAAAAGACCTCAAAAACGAGGTCACAGGGGAAAAGGCCAGCATGACAGATCACGCTGCAATTGCGCCTTCCGAAGCGCGAACTCTCAGATCCTATATCTACGACCCAAAGATCCGGGCTATTTTCTTCCAGATCCTCACGCTCGTCATCGTCGTCGGCGTCGGCTGGTCGATTTTTGACAACACCGTCGCCAACCTTGCGCGCTCCGGTACCGCTTCCGGATATCAGTTCCTCAAAGGCCGCGCCGGTTTCGACATCGGCGCTTCGCTCATCGATTATTCGAGCGATTCGACCTACGGGCGCGCCATCCTCGTCGGTTTTCTCAATACGATCCTGGTGGCGTTTTTCGGTATCATTACCGCCACGACCATCGGCTTCATCATCGGCATCGGGCGTCTTTCGAAGAACTGGCTGATCGCAAAACTCTGCACCGTCTATGTGGAAGTCTTCCGCAACATTCCGGTGCTGCTGATCATCTTCTTCTGGTACAAGGGCGTGCTTTCGTCCCTGCCGCAGGTTCGGGACTCGGTCAAACTGCCGCTCGGCATGGTGCTCAACAACCGCGGGCTGGCCTTCCCGAGGCCCGTCTGGGGTGACGCCGCATGGGTCATCCCCATCGCGCTGCTGGTCGCCATCGTCGCGACTTTCTTCGTCGCGCGCTGGGCAAAACAGCGGCAGATGCGCACCGGCAAGCAGTTCCACACGATCTGGACGGCGATCGGGCTGATCGTCGGCCTGCCGGTCCTCGTCTTCCTGGCCGCCGGTGCTCCGCTGACCTTCGATTTCCCGATCGCGGGCCGCTTCAACCTCTCCGGCGGATCGGTGATCGCCCCGGAATTCGTGGCCCTCTATCTGGCCCTGTCCTTCTATACGGCCTCGTTCATCGCTGAGACGATCCGCGCCGGCATCCGGGCCGTGGCCAAGGGGCAGAGCGAAGCGGCCGCGGCACTCGGCTTGCAGCCCGCCACCACGACCCGCCTCGTCGTCGTACCGCAGGCAATGCGGGTCATCATCCCGCCGCTGACCAGCCAATATCTCAACCTTACGAAAAACTCGTCGCTCGGCATTGCCGTGGGCTTTCCGGAACTGGTCGCAACCGGCGGCACCACGATGAACCAGACCGGACAGGCGATCGAAGTCGTGTCGATCTGGCTCGTCGTCTATCTCAGCATCAGTATCACGACCTCGCTGTTCATGAACTGGTTCAACTCCAAAATGGCCCTGGTGGAGAGGTAAGATCATGAACACGAAAAACCTTGCCTATGTCCGCCCGGAAATGATCGCCCCCGCACCCGCTCCGCTCAGCACCAGGAGTGCCTCGGGCTGGATCCGCATCAACCTTCTGGCCACGCCGAAAGATGCCGCGCTGACGATCCTTGCGGTTGCGCTTCTGGTCTGGCTCCTGCCGGGCATGATCAACTGGCTGTTCGTCCAGGCTGCGTGGTTCGGGACGGACCGCTCGTTCTGCACCACCGCCGTGCAGGGCGGCATCAAGCCGAACGGCTGGAGCGGCGCCTGCTGGGCTTTTGTCGGCGACCGTTTCCAGCAATTCATGTTCGGGCGTTATCCGCTGGACGAACGCTGGCGGCCGGTGCTGGTGGCGATCCTGTTCATCGCCCTTCTGGTGCCGATCCTTATGCCGAAACTGCCTCGCAAGGGCCTGAATGCGCTGCTGCTTTTCGTCGGCCTGCCGATCGTCGCATTTTTCCTGCTGCATGGCGGTGCGTTCGGGCTCCAGAAGGTCGAAACCCCGCTGTGGGGCGGCCTGATGGTGACGCTGATCCTGTCCTTCGTCGGCATCGCCGTCTCCCTCCCCGTCGGCATTCTGCTGGCGCTCGGGCGACGCTCGACGATGCCGGTGATCCGGGTCATCTGCGTCACCTTCATCGAGGTCATCCGCGGCGTGCCGCTGATCACGGTGCTGTTCATGGCGAACGTGATGCTGCCGCTCTTCCTGCCAACCGGCTGGACGATCGACAACTTCCTGCGCGCATTGGTCGGCGTGGCGATATTCGCCTCTGCCTACATGGCCGAAGTGGTTCGCGGCGGCCTGCAGGCGATCCCGAAAGGACAGTTCGAAGGCGCCGATTCGCTCGGCCTCAGCTACTGGCAAAAGATCCGGCTGATCATCATGCCGCAGGCGCTGAAACTGGTAATTCCGGGCATCGTCAACACCTTCATCGGCCTCTTCAAGGATACGTCGCTGGTATCGATCATCGGCATGTTCGATCTTCTCGGGATCGTACAGCTGAACTTTACCGACACGACCTGGATCAGCCCGGTCACGCCGATCACGGGCCTCATCTTCGCAGGCTTCATCTTCTGGCTGTTCTGCTTCGGCATGTCGCGCTACTCCGCCTTCATGGAGCGGCACCTCGATACCAACCTGAAGCGATAGCTGGCCTGAAGCAATAACCGGCACAAACGATAACTAAGGGGATATAAATGGCAGACGCCCAACCCAAAAAAATGACCGTCTCGGCTACCGACGTTGCCGTCGAAATCATCGGCATGAACAAGTGGTACGGCGATTTCCACGTGCTGCGCGACATCAACCTGAAGGTGATGAAGGGCGAGCGCATCGTCATCGCCGGCCCGTCCGGCTCCGGCAAGTCAACGATGATCCGCTGCATCAATCGTCTTGAGGAACACCAGGCCGGCAACATCATCGTCGACGGCATCGAGCTTACCAACGACCTGAAGAAGATCGACGAAGTGCGCCGCGAAGTCGGCATGGTGTTCCAGCACTTCAACCTCTTCCCGCACCTGACGATCCTGGAGAATTGCACGCTCGCGCCGATCTGGGTCCGCAAGATGCCGAAGAAGCAGGCGGAAGAGATCGCCATGCATTATCTCGCCCGCGTCAAGATCCCGGAACAGGCCAACAAATATCCGGGCCAGCTTTCCGGCGGCCAGCAGCAGCGCGTGGCGATCGCCCGCTCGCTGTGCATGAAACCGAAGATCATGCTGTTCGACGAGCCGACCTCGGCGCTCGATCCGGAAATGGTCAAGGAAGTGCTGGATACGATGGTGAGCCTTGCCGAAGAAGGCATGACCATGCTGTGCGTCACCCACGAAATGGGCTTTGCCCGCCAGGTCGCCCATCGGGTGATTTTTATGGACCAGGGCCAGATCGTCGAACAAAACTCGCCGGCCGAATTCTTCGACAATCCGCAGCACGAGCGCACGAGGCTCTTCCTCAGCCAGATCCTGCACTGATCGGGCTTGTCTGAGATGCAATCACGGGGCGCTTCGGCGCCCCGTTTTCGTTTCACCAGCGGAAGGAATAACGAGCATTGACGCTCGTGACCGGGTCGGGCGCATCCGAGGTGCGGTCGAGCGCGCCGCTGACCGTCATGTACCGGCCGAGCCTCTTCTCCACGGAGACGCCTGCCCCGACCGTGCGAAACCCGTTGCTGCCGCTTGCCCGTCCGACCAGCGCCGTGCGGCTTGGGCTGTGCAACAGGCGAACCGACTGGCTCGCATCGAGGCCTCGCCATTCTCCCGAGGTCCCGTCATACCGCAGGCCGTAGCTGCTGCGCCTCTCGATATCGATCGTCGGCGTGGCGATTTCCTTTTCGTAATAATTCATGGTGATCCCGGCGCTGCCGGTATTGCCGTCGAGATCGACACCGACGCCGCGGTTCAGCTGATAGGCGGGCGTCTGGATCTTTTCCGCCGTGAAATTGCTCCAGAATTTGATGGGCGTATCGACCGGAGTTCCGCTCGTCGACGTATCGACACCCATCGAGATGCCGGCCTCGGTTTCGAGCCGGGTCGGCAGCTTCAGGCCGAGCTTGACGGAATAGCTGGTTTCGGAGTTGCGGATCGGCTTCCAGATCAGCGGCTTATCCTCCGCAAACCCCGGACCCGCCGTCAAAAAACACGCAAGCGCAAGACCCGCGCCGGCAGACAATATCCTGTTCATATCAAATCCCCACTCGAAGGCTCAAAAACAATGCAAGGGGTCCGGGCAGTCTGAACTGCCCGAATGAAAACCATTTCAATGTGTTGAAGGCGTTTGCCGAGGCCTGTGGCCGCAAGATCGCCGGTCTGCCTTCCGCGCGCGTGACGCTACGGAACTGACATCACCCATAATACGAAACAATGCGGCCATTCCGAATCCGCAATGCGGCAAGAATAGGATTTCGTGGGTCCGGCCATATTGGCGGCCGTGGCGTCTTGCGCGTCGGTCTTAGCCGAACCGCTCGTCTATGTGTTGCACCGACGCCGATATCACATTGTCGATGACGACGTGGGAGAGAAGTGTTGGCCCCACTTCCCAAAGCGCTCGCATGTGATCGGTATCCTCGTGTCGGCGATGCGCTTCCTCACTGGTAAAGGCCTCCGCGAGCAGGATCTTGTCGGGATGATCCGGCATCGGGACTAGTTCGATATAGAGGCAATCGGGGTCGAGCCGGCTTTTCTCCCAGATGATCACGCGCCGCCTCGAGATATTGCTCACACTTGCCAGGCTTGGTCGTGAAAAATCCGATGATGCATTTCATCTTCCCCTCCCAAGGTTGAACCGCGCCGACCGACGATGGATCGGAGATAGGGTGCCTTAGAATATAGGACACCGAGCTTAGGAACAAATCGCCCGACATCGCGTTCCCCGCGGCATCGTATCAAGCGGAGAGCGAACAGATGAACCTCAAGCTCGCAATGGGCGTGGCGCTTAGCCTGATGTGCATACCGATGGTGGCAGAAGCCCGGTCGAATTTGCAGCTCTACGGAGCAGTGCCCGTGGAAAGCAGCCCTCAACTTATGCAGGCGTACAACAGGGCGCTGGCGCGATGCCTTCCGGAAGCGGGTCTGGCAGAGGCAGGAGCGATCGCTGAGGCCAGCCTGCCAGCGGTGCGGCTGCGGGGTTGTCTGTATCGCAAAGGGTTCTTTTACCGAGGCGTCTATGCCTACCCGGTGGGTATCTCTGTTTATTATGTCAGGTAGTCGCGCGGCTCAGTCTCCGGCTGCGAAACATGACAGAAAATCCAACGATTTCAGCAATAAAGCGTGGCGACCCCTGCAGGACTCGAACCTGCGACCTGCTGCTTAGAAGGCAGCTGCTCTATCCAGTTGAGCTAAGGGGCCGATCTCGGCAGCAGCGCTCGGGAAGGCCCGAGCGGCTAAAAATCAATGCGTCCAGGGCTGGGTGCGGCTGAAGCGGAAATTGTCGGTGTAGGAAACGATCTGGCGATTCGGATCCTTCGGCTGGATGACGCGGTATTCGATGCCTTCGCGCTTGGCATAGGCTTCGGCCTGTTCCTGGCTTTCAAAGGTCAGGCGAAGCTGCTGTTTCATGTCGCCGGAGGAGGTGTAGCCAAGGATCGGATCGATGCGACGCGGCTGTTCCTGGTCGAATTCCAGCACCCAGAGATGGGTCTTGGCCTTGCCGGACTGCATGGCGGTCTTTGCGGGACGATAGATCTTGGCGGCCATTCCTGTAACGCTCCATGGAATGGAACGGATAAGGAGCCTCACCCAAAAGCGTGGTCGGAGTGGAGAGATTCGAACTCCCGACCCTCTGGTCCCAAACCAGATGCGCTACCAGGCTGCGCTACACTCCGTTCCTACGGTGGTTGCGAGATACACGGTTCCCCCTTGTGTCGCAACTGCAAAATGGACCCTTGGCCATTCTGAAGCCAAGAGTTTGAAAATTACCACTGATTGCCGATGCGTTTGCTGATCACCTTGTCGCCCACCTTTATCCCGAGCGCCTTCGAGCGGCCGGCATTGAGCTCCAGCACGAATTTCACCGGACCGTGCGAATCGATGATGTCGCGCGCATAGGGCACGGCGTTCTCGCGGATATGCGAGATCGTGCCGTCGCCTTGGATGAACAGCATGTCGAGGGGAAGGATGGTGTTCTCCATCCACATGGAGACCGGCCGCGGCGTGCCGAAATCGAACAGCATGCCGGCATCCGGCGCCATCACCTTGCGGTACATCAGTCCGCGCTCACGCTGCGCGTCGGTGAAAGCGAGTTCGATCGTGAACTTGTAGGTCTGGCCGGCCGCGGTCTTGATCGACAGCTCGTCGCGCGGGAAGGTCACGTCCTGCGCAACCGCACCGCCTGCCAAGATAAGAAAAAGCGCCGCAAGGGCGCTTTTGAGAAATGCTGGAAACGAGATACGCATCAGTGCGACCGGCTCACGGGATTTGGATTGTCGGGATGGATTTCCGCCGCCATCAGACCCTTGTCACCCGGCCCGAAACGGACCAGCACGACCTGGCCGGGGCGCAGCTCGGTGAGGCCGAAACGTCGCAGCGTTTCCATATGCACGAAGATGTCTTCCGTCCCCTCGCCGCGCGTCAGGAAGCCGAAACCCTTGGTGCGGTTGAACCACTTCACCAGAGCCCGTTCCAGACCGCTGGTCGCGGTCACCTGCACGTGAGTGCGCACCGGTGGAAGATCCGACGGGTGGACGGCGGTGGACTGGTCCATGGAGAGGATGCGGAACGCCTGGTAGCCGCGATCCCGCTTCTGGATCATCGCGACGATGCGCGTGCCTTCCAGAATGGTCTGGTATCCGTCGCGGCGAAGGCAGGTGACGTGCAGAAGCACATCCTGCATGCCGTTGTCGGGAACGATGAAGCCGAACCCCTTCGCCACATCGAACCATTTGACGACGCCGGTGATTTCGATCAGCTCGACCGGCTCGCCCGGAAGCTCTTCGAAACTGCCAACGTCTTTCGATGACATTCTGTCTGCCATATCCTGTCGGCCCCTCGATTACGCGTTACGACGTGACGATCAACTGATTCTCAGAGGATAGATTAACATCTTGCTAACCATTTAGCGCAAGTCCCTGCCTTGGCTTTATCCACCTTCATCTCTATCTAGAGTGGCTTGCTCCAGGCTGGCGTCTGCGCCATATCCAGCGCGGGCCCGCTGAGGGGTTCATCGGCGACCGGCCTTGTCGGAGGGAGACACCATAATGCGTTATCTTCATACCATGGTCCGGGTGAAAGACCTGGACGCCTCGCTTCATTTCTACACGACGGTCTTCGGCCTCAAGGAAGTTCGTCGCATCGACAACGAGAAGGGCCGCTTCACGCTGGTTTTTCTCGCGGCCCCCGACGATCTCAGCGACGCCAAGGACGTTCTCGCTCCCTGCGTCGAGCTGACCTACAATTGGGACACCGAGGATTATACCGGCGGTCGCAACTTCGGTCACCTCGCCTATGAGGTCGATAACATCTACGATTTCTGCCAGCATCTTTCGGACAACGGCATCATCATCAATCGTCCGCCGCGCGAAGGCCGGATGGCTTTTGTCCGCTCGCCGGACGGCATTTCGATCGAACTCCTCCAGAAGGGCGACAACCTGCCCGTCGCCGAACCCTGGGCTTCTGCACCGAATATCGGCAGCTGGTAGGATTTTTCAACGCGGCGGCATCTTTTTACTCAACCGCCGCGTTCTTTCCCCAACCTTGCCCCAGGCTAACCTCGTCACGGCTCGCCTGCCCCAAGCGGCTTGTCCGTGCCGCTCTTCCGCGAGATGCTCCAACACGATGATTCGCGACATGACGTGCGCGAGACGAGCTGACGGGGCACATCTTGCCGAAAACGCCTTTCCTTTGTTCGAATGTCCGCATGACGCTGGCGATCGCCTGTCTTTCTGCGTTGATGCTCGGCGGCTGCACCACCACGAAAAAGACGGCTGACGCCACGACGCCCGCGCCGCGCACCACGGTACCGGCGAGCGCCAAGGGCATCTTTGCCAAGGGCGGCACCACCGCCGCTAACCGTTATGTCGATCCAGCGATTGCCAAGGGCTCAGCGCAGCAGGCCCAGACATCGGCGGCGCCGGCTGCCGTTCCCACTGCGGAAAATACGTTCCCGCCAGCGCCTGCACAGCCGCAGCAGGCCTCGATCGCGGGTCTTGCGACGCAGCCGACCGGCGTGCGCGCCGATAGCGGCACGATCTTTTCGTCAAACCCGCCGATGGCCGCCGCTGCACCGTCCGGCAACGGTCCGGTTCCGGCCAACCTGCCGAGGCGGAATTTCAACGCCACCACCGCCAGCGTCTACAGCACCCAGCAGGCGACGCCTGCGGCCGCTTGTGGTGCAGACGCACAGGGCAATCCTTTAAGCTGCTGATTCGGCGCGATTTTCGCTTGGGTGACCGGCAACAAAAGGACCGTCATTTTTTTGTAAAAAAGATGGCTTTGGCGCTTGCGGGAAAGAAATCCCCTCTCTATAAGAGCGCCACGAAGCGCAGGCGCCCTTCGTCTATCGGTTAGGACACCAGATTTTCATTCTGGGAAGAGGGGTTCGACTCCCCTAGGGCGTGCCACTTCAACCTCCCCCAAGCTTTTGTTTTTATTCCTGTATCCAGCTTTCGCGCGCCGTTTTTCAGCCGTGTGATTTTTTGCGTACGCAAGCGCTGGAAAATGCAATTTTGCGCTTGCGAGATAGAAACACCCTGACTATAAGGGCGCCACCACGAAGCGCACGCGCCCTTCGTCTATCGGTTAGGACACCAGATTTTCATTCTGGGAAGAGGGGTTCGACTCCCCTAGGGCGTGCCACTTCTCTCACCGCAAAAGCAGATCCCATCCCAAAAAAAATTGACACGCCTCCTTACAGCGCCTTCACGGCGTCGAGCAAGCGAAGCTGCATGCGGCGCGTGCCCTGCCATTGGTCGGCAGTGAGGCAGCCGGCGGCGTGGATCTGCGCGCCCCTCGAATTCAGCAGCATATTGCCGAGCGGCGTTTCGGAGGCCCGGAAGGCGATCCCTTCGAGCCGTGAGCCGTCGGCCGCCTCCAGCGTCACCTTGATATGCGCGGTGCCAACCAGGCGGGCATCCTTCAGCCGGTGGGCAGGTATCGCGAAAACGGGCTGCGAATGACCGGAACCATAGGGGCCGGCCTGTTCGAGCTGGTCGAAGAGTTCGACCGTCGCACCGGAAGCCGAAAGCGCGCCATCGATCTTCAGTACGTGATTGGCGACCAGTGCCGGCACGCCCTCGCCCGCCATTTCCTCGAAGAAAGCCCGCAGGCGGCCGAGATTGCTGCGCTCGACGGTCAACCCCGCCGCCATGGCGTGGCCGCCGCCCTTGACGAGCAAACCTGAGTCCACCGCAGCGCGGACCATGCGGCCCATGTCGAAGCCGTTGATCGAGCGGCCGGACCCGGTGCCCCTGCCAGACGGATCGAAGGCGATCGCAAAAGCCGGGCGCTTGAATTTCTCCTTCAGCCGCGCCGCGATCAGCCCGACGATGCCGGGATGCCACTTGTCGCGCGCCGTGACGATCACGTTTGCCCCCTCACCGTTGCCGTATTCGGCCAGCACCTCGGCTTCCGCCTCCGCGAGCATGGCGGCTTCCATCGCCTGCCGCTCGCGGTTGAGTTCGTCCAGCCGCTCGGCGATCACCTCCGCCTCGATCGGATCTTCCAGCGTCAGCAGGCGGCTGCCGAGCGCCGCATCGCCGATCCGTCCGCCGGCATTGATGCGCGGGCCGATCAGGAAGCCGAAATGATAGGGCGTCACCGGGCCGCCGAGCCCCGCCTTGCGGAACAGCGCCGAAAGCCCGGCATTGCCCATATGGCGGGCCGCAAGCAGGCCCTTGACCACGTAGGCACGATTGAGACCCTTCAGCGGCACCACGTCGCAGACGGTGGCCAGCGCGACGATGTCGAGCCAGGCGAGCAGATCGAGCGATCCGGCGCGCGGATCGCCGATTTGCCGCATGTGGCGCGCGGCGGCGACCAGAACCAGGAAAACGACGCCGGCGGCGCAGAGATGCCCCTGGCCCGAGAGATCGTCCTCGCGGTTCGGATTGACGAGCGCCAGGCATGGCGGCAGTTCGTGGCCTAGCTGGTGGTGGTCGATGACCACGACGTCGCAGCGTTCGTCGCGCGCTGCGGCAAGCGCATCGTGGCTGGTGGAGCCGCAATCGACGGTAACGATGAGGCTTGCGCCATTTGCGATCAGCTGACGGATCGCCGTCGGATTGGGGCCGTACCCTTCGAAGATGCGGTCGGGAATATAGATTTCCGCCTCGACGCCGAAATGGCGGAGGAACCGGTAGAGCAATGCTGAAGAAGACGCGCCGTCGACGTCGTAATCGCCGAAGATCGCCACCTTCTGCTGCCGGGCGATCGCATCGGCGAGCCGCAGCACCGCCTTTTCGCAATCGGTGAGTGTGTAAGGATCCGGCATCAGCGAACGGATGGTCGGGTCGAGGAAAGCGGGAGCATCGTCGAGCGTAACGCCGCGGCCGGCCAGCACCCGGGCGACGAGATCGGGTATGCCGTGGACCTGGGCGATCGCCAGCGCCCGGTTCTGGGCCGCCTGATCGAGGCGCGACACCCAGCGCTGGTCGCCAGCGGAGCGTTCGACGCCGAGGAATGCGCGCGGGACGGGATCAACCGTTTCCGCCGTGGACGAAAGCGCGGAGAAAATTCTGGTCATGGAGCGCTTTTAGCGTATCGCGAGGGCGAGAGGAATCGATTTGACAGGATCGCCGGGCGGATCGGGCCATCTTTCGGTAACCGGCCGTTCACAACATCGACCAGACGAATGCCGAGCCGCTGATACCGGCCGCGGCGGCGAAGAATACCAGCAGGAAAGCGAAACTGCGCCGCCCTGCAAACTCGTCTCTGCCGGGCTGATCGTTGGCGTGGATGCGACGCGTGGGCCGCGAGCCATGTGGCTTGGGGCAGGCTCCACCGAGCCGCAGCCGGTATCCCTTGTTCCGCGTGTTCAAGTTTCGCGTCTTGACGGCCCGCGTATTCATGGCGATCGCGCAAGTGCCTCCTCGACGGTGATTGCCATTGGCAATTTACGTCCAGAGGCCCCCGAGCGGCCAGTCCGAGAGCCTTTGCGGCCCTTGTTTTCGAAGATGTTCTCGAAAAGTTCCGGCGTTACCCACAGGAAACAGCAGCGCCGGCTTTTCGAAGCGATCCGCTTTCTTAAAAAGCCTTGGGCCGCTCGATGCGAATCACCTGGGGCTCGCCGACGAGATAGCTCTCGGCCTTGATCGCATCGACCGCCTTGCGCACCGAATGCTCGGTGGTCGCGTGGGTGACGAGGATGATCGTCTTCGGTGTGTCAGTCGCGGCATCCGGCTTGGATCGCTGCATGATCGATTCCAGCGAGATGCCGTTTTCAGCCATGCGGGCAGCGATGCTGGCAAACACGCCGGTGCGATCGGCCACCGTCAGGCGGATGAAGTAGCCGCCCTCATGGCTCTGCATGCGAGCCCGCTTGTAAGGCGCCAGCGATGCGGCCGGGGTTCCGAGGACTGGAACGCGCTGCGCGCCCGGGCTGCTCTTAGCGATGTCGGCGATATCGCCAAGAACGGCGGAAGCGGTCGCGTTGCCACCGGCGCCGGGGCCGACCATCAGCAGTTCGCCTAGAATATCGGATTCGATCGCCACCGCATTGGTGACGCCGTCGACCTGGGCGATGACCGAGTCGTGCGGCACCATGGTCGGATGGACACGCTGCTCGATACCGCTGTCAGTCAACTGCGCAACGCCGAGCAGCTTGATCCGGTAGCCGAGGTCGGCGGCCGCATGGATGTCCTCGATCGAGATATTGCTGATGCCCTCGAGATAAATCTCGTCGGCGGCGATCTGCGTGCCGAAGGCGAGCGTCGTCAGGATGGCAAGCTTGTGAGCCGTATCGTTGCCCTCGATGTCGAAGGCCGGGTCGGCCTCCGCATAACCGAGGCGCTGCGCTTCCTTGAGGCAATCGGCAAACGACAGGCCTTCCTTCTCCATCCGGGTCAGGATGTAGTTGCAGGTGCCGTTCATGATGCCGTAGACGCGCGACACGGTATTGCCGGTCAGCGACTCGCGAAGTGCCTTGATGACCGGAATGCCACCGGCGACGGCTGCTTCGAAATTGAGAAGGACACTTTTCTCTTCGGCGATCTTGGCAAGCTCGACACCGGACGCTGCAAGCAGCGCCTTGTTGGCTGTCACCACATGAAGACCACGCGTCAGCGCTGCCTTTACGGAATCGGCGGCAGCACCCGAGGCGCCGCCTATCAACTCCACAAAAACGTCGATATCGGCCTCGTTGGCCATCTTTTCCGGCGTGTCGAACCAGGCGATGCCGGAAATATCGATGCCGCGGTCGCGCGACCTGTCGCGTGCCGTGACCGCCGTGATCTCGATCGCACGGCCGCACGTCGTTGCCAATTCATTCGCGCGGGTCTGGATGATCCGGACGAGCGAGGCACCCACAGTGCCGAGACCCGCAATGCCGACTTTGAGGGCGTCTGCCATGCTATTCTTCCTGATTACCTGGGAGGTGGCGGCCCAAGCGGGCCGCCGGAAATGCTGGTCCGATCAGCGGCGCGTGTTGAGCGAGATGACGTTGTGCATCGTCTCGTCGGCCGTCGACAGGAACTTCTTGATGTTGCGGGCCGCCTGACGGATGCGGTGTTCGTTCTCGACCAGCGCCAGACGAACATAGTCGTCGCCCATCTCGCCGAAACCGATGCCCGGCGCGACGGCAACGTCCGCCTTCTCGACCAGCAGTTTTGAGAATTCGAGGCTGCCGAGGTGGCGGAACTTTTCGGGGATCTTGGCCCAGGCGAACATGGTGGCTGCCGGCGGCGGCACTTCGAAACCGGCCTTGCCGAAAGCATCGACCATCACGTCGCGGCGGCGCTTGTAGACGTTGCGGACTTCGGCAATGTCGGCACCGTCGCCGTTGAGCGCATGCGTCGCGGCGACCTGGATCGGCGTGAAGGCGCCGTAATCGAGGTACGATTTGACGCGGGTCAGCGCCGAGATCAGCCGTTCGTTGCCGACCGCAAAGCCGATGCGCCAGCCGGGCATGGAAAAGGTCTTCGACATCGAGGTGAACTCGACGGCGATATCCATCGCGCCGGGTACCTGCAGCACCGACGGTGGCGGTTCGCCGTCGAAATAGATTTCCGAATAGGCAAGATCGGAGAGCACGATGATGTCGTGCTTCCTGGCAAAGCTCACCACTTCCTTATAGAAGTCCAGCGAGGCGACATGCGCCGTCGGGTTGGACGGATAGTTGAGGATCAGCGCCAGCGGCTTCGGAATCGAATGCTTCACCGCGCGTTCGAGCGGCGGGAAGAAGCTGTCGTCCGGCTCTACCGACATCGAGCGGATCACGCCGCCAGCCATCAGGAAGCCGAAGGCGTGGATCGGATAGGTCGGGTTGGGGCAGAGGATAACGTCGCCAGGCGCGGTGATCGCCTGCGCCATGTTGGCGAAGCCTTCCTTGGAACCGAGTGTCGCCACGACCTGGGTATCCGGGTTGAGCTTCACGCCAAAACGGCGAGCGTAGTAGGCGGCCTGGGCGCGGCGAAGGCCGGGAATGCCCTTGGACGACGAATAACGATGGGTGCGCGGGTCCTGAACCACTTCGCACAGCTTGTCGACGATCGCCTTCGGGGTCGGAAGGTCGGGATTGCCCATGCCGAGATCGATAATGTCCGCGCCACCCGCTCGCGCGCTCGCCTTCAAACGGTTGACCTGTTCGAAGACGTATGGCGGCAGGCGTCGGACTTTATGAAACTCTTCCATCTTTCTCCCCGTGGAGGGCGCGCAGCGTCAGACGCGACGCGCCGGTGTCGCATGATTGGCGATTTTTTGCTTTGCGACCAAAAGCGCCGAAAGGCAAGTGCTATTTGCCGATACCGGGTGGCCCGGATGACTTGGTTTGCCCAGACTACTTGGCGATATGAGCTACTTGGCGATATGCGCCAATGCGTCCTTGCCGTGCTCAGCGGCAAGCTTGCGGTATTCGGCGACCCGGCGTTGATATTCGGCTTCGGAGATCGAACCGGATCTGCGCAGGCGAGCGAGCGATGCAAGGCGCGGCTCGCTCTTGTTGTAATCCTCGTCCTCGATCTGCTCGGCCGCAGCGCGCAGCGTCGGATCGAAGCTCGGATAAACGCCGGTGTTCTGCCTAGTGACAGGGCCTGGCGGCGGCGCGGTCTTGGTCTGGACGACCACGGCCGGCGGTGCGGTGTTCGGAATACCGTCATCCAGAGCAAAGGTGTTGCTGTTGCAGCCGGCCAGCAGAGAGAGCGCGCCAAGACCGATGAAAAGCGGTAAGCTGCCGATCCGATGCCTCAGTTTTTCCATTTCCGTAACCCAGTTTCCGTCATCGGCCAAATGCACCTGAAGGCGCCGATCGCTGGCACTTGTATTCGCTTTCAGGCACAATGTACAAACGAAAACAACTAACAAACTGTGGGGAGGCCGCACGTGGCGGAAAAGACCGACGACAAAGGGCAGACCGGACAGGAATTTCCGGGATTCGACCCCAAATCGGTCGAGGCCTATGTGGTCAAGGACCCGCAGGCGCTCGCCATGAACTTCGCCCGGGCGCTCGAGAATCTCGGCAAAGCGGCGTCGGAATGGCTCGGCCCGCGCGAACGCGGCGAGATCGGCGATTCGGTCGCCGACCCGATGACCGACCTCGTGAAGACCCTTTCCAAGGTCACCGAATACTGGATTTCGGATCCGAAGCGGACGCTCGAAGCCCAGACCCTGCTGTTTTCCAGCTATATCGGCATCTGGACGCGGACGCTCAATCAGTTTTCGGGGCAATACTCCGGCCAGCCGGTCGCCTCCGAGACCGATACCCTGCCGAAGGACAAACGTTTCGCCGACGACGACTGGATGAAGAACCCGTTCTTCGCCCTCCTCCGGCAGCTCTATCTCGTCACTGCCTCCTGGGCGGACAAGCTGGTCAACGAAGCCGAAGGGCTTGACGAGCACACCCGCCACAAGGCCGCCTTCTACGTAAAGCAGGTGACGGCAGCCCTTTCGCCGGCCAATTTCGCTCTCACCAATCCGGAGGTGTATCGCGAGACCGTCGCCAGCAACGGCGCCAACCTGGTGGCGGGCATGAAGATGTTCGCCGAGGACATCGCCGCCGGCGGTGGGGACCTCAGGCTGCGCCATACCGACGCGACCAAGTTCGCGATCGGCCGCAACATGGCGCTGACGCCGGGCAAGGTGGTCGCCCAGAGTGAGGTCTGCGAGGTCATCCAGTACGAGCCCTCGACGGAAACGGTGCTGAAGCGCCCTCTCCTCATCTGCCCGCCGTGGATCAACAAGTTCTATATCCTCGACCTCAACCCGCAGAAGAGCTTCATCAAGTGGTGCGTCGACCAGGGCCACACGGTGTTCGTGATCTCCTGGGTCAATCCCGATGAACGCCACGCGAAAAAGGACTGGGAATCCTACATGCGCGAAGGGATCGACTTCGCGCTGACGACGGTCGAGAAGGCAACCGGCGAACGCCAGGTCAATGCGATCGGTTATTGCGTCGGCGGCACGCTGCTTGCCGCAACGCTTGCCTATCACGCCCAGAAGAAGAACAGCCGCATCGCGTCGGCAACCTTCCTCACCACCCAGGTGGATTTCACCCATGCGGGCGATCTCAAGGTGTTCGTCGACGAGGAACAGATCGCGGCGATGGAAAAGCAGATGAATGCGGTCGGCTATCTCGACGGTTCTAAGATGGCGACCGCCTTCAACATGCTGCGCGCCTCGGAACTGATCTGGCCCTATGTCGTCAGCAACTACCTCAAGGGCAAGGAACCGATGCCCTTCGACCTGCTCTACTGGAATTCCGACAGCACGCGCATGGGGGCGGCCAACCACGCCTATTACCTGCGCAACTGCTACCTCAACAACACCCTCAGCAAGGGCGAGATGAAACTCGCCGGCAAGACGATCTCGCTCAAGGACATCAAGATCCCGGTCTATAATCTCGCCACCCGAGAAGACCATATCGCGCCGCCAAAATCGGTCTTCCTCGGCTCCTCGCTGTTCGGCGGGCCGGTGGATTTCGTGCTGACCGGCTCGGGCCACATCGCAGGCGTCGTCAACCCGCCCGACAAGCAGAAATACCAGTACTGGACCGGCGGCAAGGCCGAGGGCCAGTACGAAGATTGGCTGAGGGGCGCCGAGGAAAACAGGGGATCATGGTGGCCGCACTGGCATGCATGGGCCGAGGCAAAGGACGACGAGCGCGTGCCGGCGCGCAAGCCCGGCGGCAAGGCGCTCAATGCGATCGCCGATGCGCCCGGCACCTACGTGCTCGAACGCGTCTGATCCTTATCCCGATGCGTTTCGATCCGCCGCTGGTGCCTGCGACACTCCTGCAACGCTACAAGCGCTTCCTGTTCGACGCCGTGCTGGAGGACGGCACGCCGTTTACCGGCTCCTGCCCCAATACCGGTTCGATGCGAGGGCTGACGACGCCGGGCTCGAAGATCTGGGTGTCGCTGCATGACAGCCCCACCCGCAAATACCGGCACATGTTCGAGATGGTCGAGGTGGACGGCGAGCGCGTCGGCATCAATACCGGCCTGCCGAACCGGCTCACCGAAGAAGCAATCCGCGCCGGGCTGATCCCGAGCCTTGCTGGTTACGAGACGATCCTGCGCGAACAGCGCTACGGCCGCAATTCACGCATCGACTTCCTGCTTCTGAATGGCGATCTGCCGAATGTCTATGTGGAGGTCAAGAACGTCCATTTCTGTCGTGAGCCGGGGCTGGCCGAATTTCCCGACACCGTCACCAAGCGCGGTGCCAAACATCTGGAAGAGCTGGGCGACATGGCGGAGGCCGGCCACCGAGCGGTGATGATCTACCTCATCCAGCGACACGACTGCTCGCGTTTCCGTATCTGCGGAGATCTCGACCCATTCTATGCGCTCGCCTTCGAGCGCGCCAAGTCCCGCGGCGTTGAGGCCTATGCCGTCGATTGCCACGTTTCGCCGGAGGAAATCGCGCCGTCGGGGCTGATCCCGATCGAAGATCTCGGCTATCGTTTTTCGGCCCCTTTGTAGACCGCATCTCGATCCCGTCTGCCGACGGCGACTACCAAGACGATCAGTTGCGTATCGCGAACTTCATAGACGAGGCGATAGCCGATGGAGCGCAGCTTAATTTTGTAGCGGTCCTTGGATACATGAAGCTGGGCGGCAGTGACGCGCGGATCTTCGAGGCGTTCGGCCAATTTCTTCTTGAACTGCTCGCGGATATTCGAGTCGAGCTTGCGCCATTCCTTCAGCGCAACATCCAGAAACGCGAGCTCATAGCTCATCCAGCGTTACCTTGATGACGGTCTCGCCTGCCCGGCTGTCGGCAAGCGCATTGAGCTCAAAGTCTTCCAACCGGTCCATCATAGCTTCGTAAGCCTTTGCAGGCACGCAGTAGAAGGCGGGCTCGTTGCGATTGAGGATGGCGACAGGAGCTCCATCTCCTGCTGCGACGGTACCCATCGGGTTGCGCTTCAGTTCGGAAACACTAGCGGTGACCTCGGCGAGGACGATGCTGACCATGGTGGCTCCAATGCTCCAATTCGCACCTTATATAGACCCATAAGAAGCACTTTAAAAGGCTCGTTTTAAATCCCATCATTCGGATTGTCGGGAAGAAAAGCGCTGAAATCTCCGATCGCCATGGACGAACCGGGGCCGGCTGCTTTATGAACGGAGAGATTGCGAGAGAAGAACCATGGTCAACTATATCGAGGCGGTTTCCGCCCCCCTCAAAAACACGGGCGCGATCCGGCTCTACACTGCGGACGACTTTGCCGGCATGCGCAAGGCGTGCCTGCTGACGGCGCGCTGCCTCGACGAGCTGGCGGCGATCGTGCAGCCCGGCGTCACCACCAACGCGATAGACCGCTTCGTCTTCGAATTCGGCATGGACCATGGCGCGCTGCCGGCGACGCTGAACTATCGCGGTTACACGAAGTCTTCCTGCACCTCGATCAACCACGTCGTCTGCCATGGCATTCCGGACGACAAGCCGCTGCGCGAAGGCGATATCGTCAATATCGACGTCACCTACATCCTCGACGGCTGGCACGGGGATTCGAGCCGGATGTATCCGGTGGGGGTGATCAAGCGCGCCTCCGAGCGCCTGCTCGAAGTCACCTATGAATGCCTGATGCGCGGCATCGAGGCGGTCCGTCCCGGCGCCCGCACCGGGGCGATCGGCGAGGCGATCCAGACCTATGCGGAAGCGGAACGCTGCTCGGTGGTGCGCGATTTCTGCGGCCATGGCGTCGGCCGGCTTTTCCACGATTCACCGAACATCCTGCATTACGGCCGTGCCGACGAAGGTCCGGAAATGAAGGAAGGGATGATCTTCACCATCGAGCCGATGATCAATCTCGGCAAGCCGCATGTGAAGGTGCTGTCCGACGGCTGGACCGCAGTCACCCGCGACCGGTCGCCGTCGGCGCAATACGAACACGCAATCGGCGTCACCGCCACCGGCTGCGAGATTTTCACGCTCTCGCCGGGGGGCTTCGACCGGCCCGGCCTGCCGCCGCTTTCGAGGTAACGGATGGCCAACCGCTCCGCTCCTCCGCCGGACGAACAGGCGTCCTTCGTCGAGGACGAGCGCGGCTTTTTCGCCGAACAGCTGACAAAGCCAAAGGCCATCAAGAAGCCCGCACTTGCGGAGGACGACGAGCCGGCGGCGCATTACCATGGCCACCGCGAACGTCTCAAAACCAAATATCGCGAACATGGCGATACGGGGCTTGCGGACTACGAGATCCTGGAACTCCTGCTCTTCCGATCGATCCCGCGCCGGGATACAAAGCCGCTTGCCAAGGCGCTGATCGCCCGCTTCGGAACGCTTGCCGGAGTTCTGGGCGCGCCGCTGGGATTGCTGCAGGAGATCAAGGGCGTCGGCGAGGCGGTGGCGCTCGACCTGAAGCTCGTTGCGACCGTCGGGCAGCGGATGCTGAAAAGCGAACTGCGCGGCAAGCAGGTCCTGTCGTCCTGGTCTTCCGTGATCGACTATTGCCATGCGGTCATGGCGTACGAGCCCCGCGAACAGTTCCGCATCCTTTTTCTCGACAAGCGTAATGCTCTGATTGCCGACGAGGTGCAGGGCCACGGTACCGTTGATCATACGCCGGTCTATCCGCGCGAAGTCGTGCGCCGGGCGCTTGAGCTGTCAGCGACCGCGATCATCCTCGTCCACAACCACCCGAGCGGCGACCCCACGCCTTCCCGTGCCGATATCGACATGACGAAGACGATCGTCGACACCGCGAAACCCTTGGGTATCACGGTGCACGACCACATCATCATCGGCAAGGACGGCCATGTCAGCCTGAAGGGACTGAGGCTGATCTGAGTTTTGGAGTGGCGGTGCCGAGTATCCGCATGCCTAATCCGATCCGGCGGCTCCAGGGATTGAGCACTGGCAGTCTACCGAAAGAGCATCTTTCGCTGCAGGTTATCGTTGCGTCACGCCACCTGCACCATGTGGCCTGCGGACACTTCGCGGTATTCGCGCGCCGGCGGCTGGAAACCCATCGGACGAACCGGGCTCTTCAGCTCGTCGTTCGAAATGCTCCGACGGATGCCACGGCGGGCCGGGTCCGGCACCGGAACGGCGGCCATCAGCTTTTTCGTATAGGGATGCTGCGGATTGTCGAAGACCGCGGCGCGCGGGCCGATCTCGACGATCTCGCCGAGATACATGACCGCCACCCGATGGCTGACCCGTTCGACGACCGCCATGTCGTGGCTGATGAACAGGAATGCGAGGTTGAGGCTCTGCTGCAGGTCGAGGAGCAGGTTGCAGACCTGTGCCTTGATCGACACGTCGAGCGCCGAGACGCTTTCGTCGGCGACGATCACCTTCGGATCGAGCGACAGGGCGCGGGCAATGGCGATGCGCTGGCGCTGGCCCCCGGAAAATTCGTGCGGATAACGGCCTGCCATGTCGGGCGACAGACCGACCTTGCGGAGCAGGTCGGCGGTCTTTTCCCTGGCGTCCTTGGCGTTGCCGAGCTTGTGCTTGACGAAGGGCTCGGAGATTGCGGCGCCGACCGTCATGCGCGGATTGAGCGACGAGAACGGATCCTGGAAGATCATCTGGATGGTCTTGCGCATGTCGCGCAGGCCCGTCTGGTCGAGGCGCAGGACGTCGTAGCCATCAAGCGCCACGTCGCCGCTGGTTGGCTCGATCAGCCGCATGATCGAGCGGCCGGTCGTCGACTTGCCGCAGCCGGATTCACCGACCAGCGACAAGGTCTCGCCCTGGAAGAGATCGAAGGAAATGTTCTCGACCGCATGGACGGAACCCGTCTGCGTCGCGAACAGGCCGGAGCGGACGGCGAAGCGGGTGACGAGGTTCTTGACCGCCAGCACAGGGGTCTTGCGGGTATCGACGGTGCCGGCGACTTCCTTGGGCTCGGCGGTCTCGCCGGTCGCGATGTCGACGACCGGGAAACGGGTGGGCCATTTGCGGTCCTGCATTGAGCCGAGCCGCGGTACGGCGGAGAGAAGCGCCCGCGTATACGGGTGCTTGCCGCGATGGAATATCTCTTCGGTCGGACCGCTTTCGACAGCCTCGCCGCGATACATGACTATGGTGCGGTCGGCGATCTCGGCGACGACACCCATGTCATGGGTGATGAAGAGCACCGACATGCCCTCCTCCTCCTGCAATACCTTGATCAGATCGAGGATCTGTCCCTGGATGGTGACATCGAGCGCGGTGGTCGGTTCGTCGGCGATCAGCAGCCTCGGCTTCGATGCCAAGGCCATCGCGATCATCACGCGCTGGCGCATGCCGCCGGAGAACTGGTGCGGGTAGTCGTCGAACCGGGCACCGGCGTTCGGGATGCGGACCTTTTCGAGCAGCCGCACGGTTTCGGCGCGCGCCTGCGACTTCGACAGTCCTTTGTGGCGTGTCAGCACTTCCGAGATCTGCCGCCCGATCGTGAAGATCGGATTGAGCGAGGTCATCGGCTCCTGAAAAATCATCGAGGCGTCGTTGCCGCGCACGCCGCGCATCTCCTTTTCGGAGATCGACAGCAGATCTCGCCCGGAAAGCAGGATGCTGCCCTCGATCTTGCTCGTGTTGGCCGCAAGCAACCGCATGATCGACAGCGAGGTAACGCTCTTGCCGGAGCCGCTCTCGCCGACGATCGCGACCGTTTCGCCGGGATGGACATCGAAGGAGACGTCGCGGACGACGCTTTTCCATTCGCCGTCGACCAGGAAGGATGTCGTCAGGTTCCTGACGGAAAGAACAGGTGTCTCGGTCATTGGGGCTTCCGTCTTGGGGGCTTCCGTCATTGGGGCTTCCAGGGGGTGGCAAAGGAGGCCGAGGCGCGGCCTTCCGCCTCGCGGGTGGCTTCCAGTTCGGCGATCTTCTGGTCGATGACCCGGCGGTCGATCATGCCGTGCGGGTTTTCTCGGGTCGGCATGGTTTCGGCGACATGTAGGAAACGCTCCTGCGCTACCGCATAGAGCCGGCGCAGTTCGCCGAGCGGGTCGGCGTGATCGTCGGCATTGATGCGCAGCCAGGGGTAATCCTGGTTGCGATAGAGAACCATGGCGGCAGACTGCTTGCCGCGCTTGTCGCCGCCGGCGGCCTCGCCTGCATCCATGGCGGCGAGCAGGCGTTCGGCAAGCGGCGCCCCTTCGACCGTCTTTTGCTTATAGACCCGTAGCGTCTCGGCGATCACCTGCGGCCCGGCCAGCATGTTGCCGGCGACGGAGACGTTGTCGTCGACCAGATGGCCGGCCCAGTCGACGCAGATTTCGCCGGTATAGGCGGCGTTGCGGCCGCTGGCGTCAATCAGGTGGAACTGGCGCTGGCGCCGGCCGTCATCGCGCGCCGTCAGCACCTCGATGATCTCCTGCGGGCTCTTGCCCTCTTCCAGAAGCTTCAGCCCGTCCGTGCCGTAGAGCGGGTTGACGAAGGCCTGGGTGGCAACGGCGCCCACCCTGCCCTTGATATGCGGGACCGCGGCGCCGACCGCGAAGAAGCGGCTGGCGACTGCGATGCCGAAATGACCCGTCGCGGGGTCGCGTGCGACGATCGACCAAGTCATGGCTTATCTCCCGACCGCATAGGCCTGCATCAGGCGCGGCGTCGCTGCGGCCCGCAGCAATCCGTCCGCGTCGCGGCGTGCGGCGGTCAGCCGGCCGACGCTCCAGGGATCGGCAACGGTGATCTGATGGCCGCGGCGGCGCAGTTCGGCTAGCACGTCGGCGCCGATATTGCTTTCCACCATGATGTTTCCCGGCTGGCTGGTGCGCGGATAGAAGGAGCCCGGGAAATGGGTGGTGTGGAACAGCGGCATGTCGATCGCCGCCTGCAGGTTCGGCTTGTGGTGGACGTAGCGCAGGAAGAAGGGCAGCTGCCACTGGTCCTGCTGGTCGCCGCCGGGTGTGCCGAACACCAGCGTCGGGCGGCCCTGATGCAGCGCCAGCGACGGGGTCAGCGTCGTGCGCGGACGTTTTCCCGGTTCCAGCGAGGTCGGCAGGCCGGGTTTCAGCCAGAACATCTGCGCGCGGGAGTTCAGCGCGAAACCGAGGCCGGGCACGATCGGCGAGGATTGCAGCCAGCCGCCGGAAGGCGTGGTCGAGACCATGTTGCCCCAGCGGTCGATGACGTCGATATGCACCGTGTCGCCGCGCTTTTCGGTAAGGTGCGACATGGTCGGCTCGTAGACCGCGCCCTTGCCGCTCACTTCCGCCAGCATGCCCATGGTGAGGTCGAACTGGCGGTCGTAGCCCGGCACGCGGCCCGGCCGCAATTCGAGCGAGGCTTGGCTGCCGATCAGCTTGCGGCGCTCGGCATTGTAGCCTTCCGATAACAGATATTCGGTCGGGATCTGCGCGAAATCCGGGTCGCCGTAATAGACTTCGCGGTCGGCGAAGGCGAGCTTCATGGCCTCGACGACGACATGCACGAAATCCGGGCCGGCCGGATCCATCGCCGAGAGGTCGAAACCCTTCAGCAGCGCCAGCGATTGCAAGAGCACCGGCCCCTGCCCCCATGCCGGCGTCTTGGCGACGGTCCAGTCGTGATAGTCATAGGTCTGTGGCGCCTCGACGGTGGCCCGCCAGTTGGCCATGTCGTCGGCGGTCAGCACGCCCTTGTGGCGGGCGCCGCTCGCGTCCATGACTTCCGCCGTCGAGACATAACGGTCGATCGCCTCGGCGACAAAGCCGCGATAGAAAGCGTCCCGAGCGGCCTCGATCTGGTTTTCGCGGCCGGTCTTGGCTTCGGCCTCGGCAATGAGGCGCTTCCAGGTCTCGGCGAGCACCGGGTTTTTGAAATTGCTCTGCGCCTCGGGCGCCACGCCGCCGGGTAGCCAGGTCGCGTAGGAGGTCGGCCATTCCGTCTCGAAGAAGCTCGCCAGCCCCTTGATGGTCGCGGAAACGCGGGCAAGCATCGGGTGGCCCTGTTCGGCATAGTAGATCGCCGGCTCGAGCACGTCGCGAACGCTCATCGTGCCGTAGTCGCGCAACATCAGCATCCAGCCGTCGAAGGCGCCGGGGATGACGGTCGCGAGCAGGCCGTCGCCGGGGATCAGCTTCAGGCCTTCCGACGTATAATGCTCGATGGTGGCGCCAGCCGGCGCCGGCCCCTGGGCACAGATGACTTCGACCTTGTCCTTCTTCTTCGAATAGAAGACGGCCGGCATGTCGCCGCCCGGGCCGCAGAGATGCGGCTCGACGATCTGCAGCACGAAGCCGGTTGCAACAGCCGCATCGAAGGCATTGCCGCCCTTTTCGAGGATCGCCATGCCGACGGCCGAGGCGATCCAGTGGGTCGAGGTGACGACCCCGAACGTGCCGAGGATTTCCGGCCGTGTGGTGAATTCAGTCATGGGTATAGGTCCTTTCACATCACGCTTCGCGCGGTCATCATGCTTCGCGGGGATCCAGCGCATCGCGCAGGCCATCGCCCAGGAGATTGAAACCAATCACGACGAGGAAGATCGCCGCACCCGGCCACATCGCCATCCAGGGCGCCTGGCTCAGGAAGTTCTTGGCAACGTTCAGCATCGAGCCCCAGGACGGGGCCGGCGGCTGCTGGCCGAGGCCGAGGAAGGAAAGGCTCGCCTCGGCGATGATCGCGGTTGCGATCGTCAGCGTCGCCTGGACGATGATCGGGGCAAAAACGTTGGGCAAGATGTAACGGGTCATGATTTCAAAGTGGTTCAGGCCAACGGCGCGTGCGCCTTCGACATAATCCTCCGTCTTGACCGCCAGGACCTGACCGCGGGTCAGCCGCACGAAGATCGGCATGGCGGACAGGCCGATGGCGATCATCGCGTTCATCAGGCTCGGGCCCAAAAATGCCGCAAGCGCGATCGCCATGATTAGAAATGGCATGGCGAGCAGCGCCTCGGTAATGCGCGAGATCACCATATCCACCCAGCCGCCGAAATAACCGGAGACGAGGCCGAAGGGCACGCCGATGCCGACCGCTATCGCAACCGAGAACACGCCGGCCATCAGCGACGCCCGGGCGCCCCAGATCATGCGGGACAGGATATCGCGGCCGAGATCGTCGGTGCCGAGCCAGTGCATGGCCGAGGGCGCCTTGCGGATCGCCGTCCAGCTCGTTGCGACGGGATCGATGATCGGCAGGATCGGCGCGCTGGCCGCCAGGATTGCGAAGAACAAGACGATGACGGCGCCGACGAGCGCGCTCCGGTTCTTCTTCATCTTTCGCCAGGCGCGGCTCCTGTCGCGCTTGGCTGCCGCAACCGGCGGCGCTTGGTCGATCGTGGTCATAGGGTGGCCCTCAGACGCGGATTGAGCAGGACATAAAGAACGTCGGCGACGAGGTTCATCAGGATGAAGCCGACTGCCGTGCAGAGCACGACGCCCTGCACGACCGCATAGTCGCGGTTGAAGACGGCATCGACGATCAGCTTGCCGAAGCCCGGAATGGTGAAGATCTGTTCTGTCAGGACGGCGCCGGCCAGCAGTTCGCCAAACAGCAGCGCCGACAGGGTCACCACCGGCAGCAGCGCATTGCGGAAACTGTGGCTCAGAATGACTTCCCGCGGAGAAAGCCCCTTGGCGCGGGCGGTGCGGATATAGTCGGCGCTGAGCACGCCGATCATCGCCGAGCGGGTATGGCGCATCAGGGTCGCGGCCAGCGCATTGCCGAGTACGAAGGCCGGCATGACCATGGTCTGCAGGGACCGGACAGGATCGACGAAGATCGACTCAAAGCCCGAGGCCGGCAGCCAGCCAAGCTGCACCGAGATCAGCAGGATGAGCATGATGCCGAGCCAGAAATTCGGGATGGACAGGCCGGTCAGCGCCAGCACATTGGCGATGTAGTCGATAAAGGTGTTCTTCTTGACCGCTGCCAGGATGCCGATCGGAATGCCGATCAGCATGGCGAAGAACATCGCCATCACGGCAAGCTGGATCGTCACCGGCAGCTTCTGAAGGATCAGCTCCAGGACAGGCTGGTTGGTGCGCAGCGAGATTCCGAAGTCACCCACCAGCACGCCGCCGAGCCAGTAGAAATATTGCACCACGACCGGATCGTTCAGCCGGTATTTGTCGCGCAGGAACTCGATGACGGCAGGGTCACGCTCCTCGCCGGCCATGGCCAGAATGGGATCGCCGGGCAACAGTTTCTGCAGTGAAAAGACAAAAATGGAGATGATCAGCAAGGTCGGGATGGCGACCAGCAGACGCTTTCCGATGTAGACAGGCATGACGCCGTCCCCCGTTGAGCAACGTTGTTACAAAATGATGCAGGAAAAGTGCCGCATGGGTCCACTCCCATGCGGCACGGGAGGCTTAGCCTTTCTTGACGCCTTGCAGGCGGATCATGCCGTCAGGGCTGGGCACGAAACCCGTGACGTTCTTCTTGTAGGCCCAGATCCACGACTGATGACCGAGATAGATGACCGGCATGTCTTCGTTGAGGATCACGCCCGCAGCATCATATTTCTGCTTGCGGACCGCATCGTCGGTCGAGGCGCGTGCTTCATTGAGCAGCTTGTCGACGTCCGGATTGCAGTATTTCACGTCGTTGATGCCGCCCTTGCAGGTGATGAACTGATGGATGTTGCCATCGGGATCGACACGGCCAGACCAGTCGGAGCGGCTGAGCTGGAAGTTGCCACGGGTCTGCTCTTCGAGCAGGGTGGCGAACTCGGTCGACTTCAAGCTGACGTCGAAACCGGCTTCAGCGACCATCGACTGCAGGATCTGCATCATCTGCTGGGCGACCGGGTTGTTCGGGATCTGCAGTTCGACCGGCACGCGGTCGAAACCGGCGGCCTTGATCAGAGCCTTGGCCTTGGCGACATCGCGGGCCGGAACCGGGATTGCCTTGTTGAACCACGGGCTGTTCGGCGGGAACGGCTGATTGCCGCCAACGGCGGTGCCTTCATAAACGATCTGGTTCATGGCGTCGCGGTCGATCGCCAGCGAGAAGGCCTGGCGCAGGCGCTTGTCCTTACCGAACGGATTGTCGGCACGCGCGCCGTTGGCGATATTGGCGTAAAGCGCCATATAGCCGATGTTGACGGTCGCATCGTATTTAAGGCCCGAATTGCCCTTGACGGCGGTAACGTCGGTCGGAGCCAGACGCTCGATGAAGTCGAGGTCACCCGACTGCAGGTTGGCAAGGCGCACGGTCGTATCCGGGATCGGCAGGTAGGTGACCTTGTCGACGAAGATCTTGTCCTTGTTCCAGTAATCCTTAAATTTTTCGAGCACGATGCGGTCTTGCTGGACGCGCTCGACAAACTTGAACGGACCGGCGCAGACAGGCTTGGAGCCGAAATTGGCGCCGAGCGCCTTGGCGGCGGTCGGCGAGACGATCATGCCGGCGCGGTCGGAGAGCTGGGCGAGCAGCGTCACGTCTGGTGCCTTCAGCGTGAACTTGACTTCCAGCGGACCAGATGCCTCGACCTTGGCGACGGACGTCAGTTCGCTCTTGCGGCGAGATTCCGGCAGGGTCATGTTACGTTCGATGGTGGCAACGACGGCGGCGGCGTCGAGCGGGGTGTCGTCATGGAACTTGATGCCCTCGCGGATCTTCATCGTCAGTTCCTTGCCGTCGGCGGACCATTTCCACTCGGTGGCGAGTTGCGGAACGATCTTCAGATCGGGCGAAACGTCGACCAGCTTGTCGCACAGGGCGGTATAGACGATACGGCCGACGAAGGTGCGGGACTGGGCCGGATCGAGAACGTCGGCATCGTCCTGCAGGCCGATGCGCAAATCGACCGCAAGCGCCGGAAAGGCGAAAAGCGCGCCGGCCAGCAGCGCGGTCGTAAGCTTGGTAAGTCGCATCATGATGAACATTCCTCTCTTGTTTTTAGGTTCCTGTTTTTTAGTCTTGGCCGGTTTCCGGCTTCTGGTGGTGGGCCGCGTGGCGACCGTTCAGCTTGCTTCGCTGAGCGATCCCTGTTCCACGGAGCCAAGGGACGTCGCGCGGATGAGCCGCTCCTGAAGCATCAGCAGATGTTCGCGCATCGCCTCCCCTGCCCGTACCGGATCACGTTCGGCGATCGCCTCGATAATGATCTTGTGCTGCGCAAACGAGATGCTGACCGCGTCGCCGCTCGAACGGGCACGCTCGCGGATCGCCCGCCATGCCTCGTCCTGGCGGACGCGATTGATGACGTCGAAGATTGACAGGAAAAGCTGGTTGCCGGCGCTCTGGGCAATCAACCGGTGTAGCGTTCCATCCCACAGTTCGCGGGCGTCAGCATCGCTGCTCTCGATGATCTTCAAGGCGATCTCTTGCATCTTGACGATATCCGCCGGCTTGGCACGCATGGCGGCCAGTTGGGCAAGCTGCGGTTCGATCCTCAGACGGACTTCCATGATCTCCATGAAGTCCGTGCCGGCGACGATCGCGCTCACATGGTTGCTCCACTCACTCGGTCTTTCGCCGATAAAGGTGCCTGAACCCTGGCGGCGCCAGATGAGGCCTTCGGATTCAAGCACTTCGAGTGCACGTCGCACCGCGCGGCGGCTGATGCCGAGCATATCGGTCAAAGCGCGTTCGGTCGGCAGGCGGCCTTCCGAACCCAGTTCCCCCGCTCTCAAAAGCTCTCTCAAGCGATCCAGCGCATAGCTCGAATTATCGTGAGCCTCGCCCGCTTTCCCCTGTACCATTCTCTGTACCAATTTTTAATTGGTTCGAATGGACGGCATTTGCCCACCTCCGTCAAGTTAATTTTTCGGCAATTCTTGCGGTGCACAAAATTGATGCATGCAGATTGAAATCAAGGCTTGGACGAGCCGCAATCAAAACTTTAGAATAGGCGGCTACAAAGGGATTCGTGAGTGCTGCCGCATCGCGGCAGCCGACAGATTCGGAGCGGAGCATCCCATGAACCAATACGACCTCATCGTCGTCGGCAGCGGACCGGCCGGTCGCCGTGCGGCCATCCAGGCAGCCAAGCTCGACAAGAAGGTTCTGGTCGTCGAACAGGGCAAGAGGGTCGGAGGCGTATCGGTCCATACGGGCACGATCCCGTCGAAGACGCTGCGCGAAACGGCGCTCAACCTGTCCGGCTGGCGCGAACGCGGTTTCTACGGCAAGGCCTACCGGGTCAAGCAGGAAATCAGCGCCGAGGACCTGCGTCGCCGCCTGCTGATCACGCTCGACCATGAAGTCGAAGTGCTGGAACACCAGTTCGCCCGAAACCGCGTCCAGAGCATCCGTGGCAAGGCGACTTTCGTCACGCCCGACACGATGGCAATCGCCAAGGACGACGGCGACGTCATGCATGTCATGGGTAAGTCGATCCTGCTTGCGGTCGGCACCAAGCCTTTCCGTCCCGACTACATGCCATTCGACGGCAAGACGGTTCTCGACAGCGACGAACTGCTCGAAATCGAGCAGCTCCCCCGGTCGATGGTGGTCATCGGCGCCGGCGTCATCGGCATAGAATATGCGACCATCTTCAGCGCGCTGGACACGGCGGTCACCGTAATCGACCCCAAGTCGACGATGCTGGATTTCATCGACAGGGAGATCGTCGAGGACTTCACCTACCAGCTGCGCGACCGCAACATGAAGCTGCTGCTCGGCCAGAAGGCGGACAAGGTGGAACGGCTGCCGGATGGCAAGGTTATGGTGCACGTGGATAGCGGCCGCCAGATCATTACCGACATGGTGCTGTTCGCCGCCGGCCGCATGGGCGCCACCGACACACTGAACCTCGCCGCGGCCGGCCTTGAGGCCGACAGCCGCGGCCGCCTCAAGGTCAATCCGGAAACCTTCGAGACTTCCGTTCCCAACATCTATGCCGCCGGCGATGTCGTCGGGTTTCCGAGCCTTGCTTCGACCTCGATGGAACAGGGGCGCGTCGCGGCCCGTGTCGCCGTCGGCGCGATCGCCAAGGAACCGCAGAAATATTTCCCCTATGGCATCTATGCCGTGCCGGAAATTTCCACCTGCGGCCTCACCGAGGAGGAAATGAAGGAGCGCGGCATTCCCTACGAATGCGGCATCGCCCGCTTCCGCGAGACCTCGCGTGGCCACATCATGGGCCTCGATACCGGCCTCCTGAAGCTGATCTTCTCGCTGAAGACCCGTCGCCTGCTCGGCGTCCACATCGTCGGCGAAGGTGCGACCGAACTCGTCCACATCGGCCAGGCCGTCCTGAACCTCAAGGGCACCGTCGAATATTTCGTCGAGAACACGTTCAACTACCCGACACTCGCCGAAGCCTACAAGATCGCCGGCCTCGACGCCTGGAACCGCATGGGCGAAGGCCCGAAGGAAGCACCGGTTGCAACCTCCCAGTCCACGGACACGACCGCGACCACCACGGAACCTGCCAGCGAGAAGAAAAAAGCCGCCTCCAAGTGAGGCGGTAGTTCTCGCCAAGCCATCCGGTCAAACGAAAAAAGCCGCCTCGAAAGGCGGCTTTTCTTTGGTGTCGCGGAACCGCCCCGAAGGGCAATTCATCAACGCGAGTAGAATTCGACGACCAGCTGCGGTTCCATGATGACGGCGTAAGGAACGTCGCTCAGGCCCGGAACGCGGGCGAAGGTGGCAACCATCTTGTTGTGGTCGGCTTCGATATAGTCCGGAACGTCGCGCTCAGCGAGCGAAACGGCTTCGAGAACCGTAACCATCTGCTTCGACTTCTGGCGGACTTCGATGACGTCGCCGGCCTTGCAACGGTAGGAACCGATGTTGACGCGAACGCCGTTGACGGTGACGTGGCCATGGTTGACGAACTGGCGGGCAGCAAAGACCGTCGGAACGAACTTGGCGCGGTAGACGATCGCGTCGAGGCGCGATTCGAGCAGACCGATCAGGTTTTCCGAAGTGTCGCCCTTGCGGCGGTTGGCTTCGTCATAGATCGAGCGGAACTGCTTTTCGCGCAGGTCGCCGTAATAGCCCTTGAGCTTCTGCTTGGCGCGCAGCTGCACGCCGAAGTCGGAAAGCTTGCCCTTGCGGCGCTGGCCGTGCTGGCCAGGACCGTATTCGCGGCGGTTCACCGGGGACTTCGGACGACCCCAGATGTTTT
Source organism: Neorhizobium galegae bv. orientalis str. HAMBI 540 (assembly GCF_000731315.1). Taxonomy (NCBI): domain Bacteria; kingdom Pseudomonadati; phylum Pseudomonadota; class Alphaproteobacteria; order Hyphomicrobiales; family Rhizobiaceae; genus Neorhizobium; species Neorhizobium galegae. The sequence goes on along the minus strand of NZ_HG938353.1, from coordinate 1,468,141 downwards.
CGCCCATACGGCGGTCGATCTTGTATTTAGACGATTCGCGCTTGCTCATCGTATTTCCTTTCAACAGGTTACACCGACTTGTTGCCAAGTCGGATCAAGGAAACACGCCCTCCTCTGAGCCCTGATTTAAGAGCTCTGACAGGTCTCTCACGAAAGCGTCCGGAGAAAACCACGGGACATGTCAGTGAAACACCGGGTCTTTCGGCCCGGCGTTGGCGCGGTGTTTAGGCGGATGTCACAGGAATGTCAACTGCACCGGTCTCTTAACCTTTTGGCAAGGCTGTCTGCAGGCTTTTTTGACGGGGCAAGCGGTTCGCACCATCTTATGGAAAGGAGGTGTCGTGTCATGAAACCGAAACTTTGGAGCAGCCCGATCAGGATCGAAAATCCCGAAACCGGCATGGTCCGCACCGTCAAGACCGTACGCGAAGCGAAGACCGTCCTCGACCGCTTCTGGCCTGCTTATCACGGCAGTCAGCATCATCTGGCGGAACAGGTCTGCGACGAAGCACTGAAGGGAAAGTCGAGGCCTTCGGAAGCCCGGCGCGCCTTTATCGCCGCGGCGGTGGAAGCGCATTTTCACATCCACTGACGGCTTATTCGGCAGCGGCCCTTGCCTCGCCCTCATCCGGCGCGTCGGCACTGCCGGGCGCAGTCTCCGCCTGCAGGTCCGGGAAGGCAACGATGCGCTTGCCCGAAAAGTCCGCATGCACGACAATCAGGCCCTGTTCCTCGAAATAACCGAGCAGGCGACGGGCGCGACGCGCCGAGTGGGTGCCGTAGGCGCGGGCGATCCGTGCGTCCGAGGGACACGGCTCCCCTGATATCGCCGCCTTCGCCATCAGCAGGAAAACGCCCTGCAGGTCATCCGAAACGCCTGATGACAGCGACAGCGCTGTCCCCCAGGCCTCGCCGGAAGCGGTTTCCACGTCGACGCCGGAACGGGTGATTGCCGTGCGGCGACGGAATTCACTGAGCGAGAGCGGCGGACCCGGCAGGCGCCGCATCCGGGCGCGTACCAGAAAATCCTGATATAGGACGGAATCCGTCCGGTAGGCGGATTGCGGATCGTCGAGAATTTCCGACAGCACGGCGGACAGCCGGTCTTCGCGCTCTTCGGCGGACAATTCCGGCTGGGCGACACGCGGCTCCTGCGGTGCCGCCACGGCAGCAGGCGTCGAGCGCGACAGTTCGGCCAGGATATCCGTCGTCGGCCGCGGCGCTGGCGGGGCACGGCGGACCATCGGCCGAGTGAACTCTTCCGGATCCGGCGTGAAGATCAGGTCCTCGACGTCCTGCGGCGCATCCGGCAGCGGCATCAGCTTCGGGCTCGAAGAGCGCGCCGACGTCTCGACCGTACCGATGACGATCGGCAACGGCCGGCGCGACAGAGCCGGGCCGAGAGCGACGAAATTGCCCCGTTTCAGATCGCGGAACATTTCCGCCTGGCGGCGATCCATGCCGAGCAGATCGGCGGCGCGGGCCATGTCGATATCGAGGAAGGTGCGGCCCATAAGGAAGTTCGAGGCTTCGGCGGCGACGTTCTTGGCGAGCTTTGCGAGGCGCTGGGTCGCGATGACGCCGGCAAGGCCGCGTTTTCGGCCACGGCACATCAGGTTGGTCATCGCACCGAGCGAAAGCTTTCTGGCGTCTTCCGACACATCGCCGCCGACCGATGGCGCAAACATCTGCGCCTCGTCGACCACGACCAGAACCGGATACCAGTATTCGCGGTCGGCATCGAACATGCCGTTCAGGAAGGCGGCGGCGGCGCGCATCTGCTCTTCGAGATCGAGGCCTTCGAGCGTCAGGACGCAGGAGACGCGATTCTTGCGGATACGGTTGGCGATGCCGGCAAGCTCCGCCTCGCTGCGCTCGCCATCGACCACCACATGGCCGAATTTTTCAGACAGCGTGACGAAATCGCCTTCCGGATCAATCACCACCTGCTGCACCCAGGGCGCGGACTGTTCCAGAAGGCGGCGCAGGAGATGTGACTTGCCGGAGCCGGAATTTCCCTGCACGAGCAGACGGGTCGCCAGAAGCTCCTCGATATCGAGCTTGGCCGGATCGCCCCCGGACACAATTCCCATATCGATGCCGACCTGCAATGCACTTACCTCGTATGCTGTCTCTTCGCGGTGACCGTTAGAAGCCGCGACTCCGGAACTCTAACAGAGATCGGGATTCGTTTCGCCGGGCAAGATCGAAAATGCACAGGCCTTTAGGAGCTACTCGAAATTGAGCTGCCAGGAGATGCCGAAACGATCCTGAAGCCAGCAGAATTTCCGGCTGAACCCGTAATTGTCGGTGGGCATCAGGAACATCCCACCCTCGCTCAGAGCCTCGGCCAGCCGCGTGAGCTCCTCTTCCGCCCCGCATTCCACAAAAAAGGAAAAGGACGGCGTGAAATCGAAGACATGTTTTACCGGGCTGTCGATGCAGACCACCTGCTGGCCCGCGACCTCGAAGGTGGCGCGAAATACGCTGCCTTCCGGCCCCGCCTCGCCCGGTCCGTAACGCCTGATGTCGACGATCCTGCCGGCCGGCAGCACCGAGGTATAGAAGGTGATCGCCTCCTCGCAGGTGCCGCCCTGGAACATCAGGAACGGGCGAACGGATTTCACGGGACCAGACATCGGGTTCTTCCTTTACGAAGCCGCCCTTCGGTAGAGCGCGAGAGACCCCGCGAGCGCCAGAAGCGCGCCGCCGCAGAGCCGGTCAAGCCAGAGCGCGCCTTTCTTCTTCAACAGATGCACCGCCCGCGAGCCGAGCAACGCATAGGCGAACATAACGGCGAAATCGATGAGCGCAAAAACGAGCGCCAGGATCGCATATTGCGGAAACTGCGGCGCCTCCGGCGCTATGAACTGCGGCAGGAAAGCCGAGAAGAACAGGTATCCCTTGGGATTGGTAACCGCGACGAGGAAGCTCTTCAGGAAGATTGACGTCGCGGAACCCGAACCGGCCGCAGCATCGCCTGACGTTACGTCAAGCGAGCCTTTCGAGCGCAGAAGCATGAACCCGAGAAACGCGAGATAACCGGCACCCAGCCACTTGACGACCGAAAACCAGAATTCGGAGGCCGCAAGCAGAGCGCCGAGGCCGAGCGCCACCGCGCCGATCAGCACGAAATCGGAGATCATCGCACCGGCCATGCCAGGCAGCGCACGACGCAGGCCGTAGCGCGAGCCATTGGTGAGCGCCAGGAGCACGGTCGGCCCGGGCGTGGCGATGCCGATGAACGCAACGATCGCAAAAGCAAGCAAGGTAACGTCACTCATCGCTTTTCTCCTACCAGAGATGCCGGCCGTCGATGACCGTGTGAGGCCATTCCTCGGCGTCGAAATCGTCGAACAGCCGCGCATTCACGGCGATGCGCCGGGTCTTGCCGTCCCAGGTGCCGTCCATCTGGAAATCCGGGCTGTCGCTATAGGTGGTGCAGCCGCATGTGCCGCAGAAATGATGCGCCACCATTTTCGAATTCCAGCGATAGACCTTGTCGCTCGCGGCATTGGCCGTGACCTTCAGCTGCGCCGGCTCGTAATAGGCATGCAATGAGCCGCGCCTTGAGCAGTAAGTGCAGGTGCAGCGGGTGAGCGCCTGCGGCAGTTCGCCCTTGATCTCGAAAACGGTCTCGCCGCAATGGCAACGCCCGGTGATCATCAGTTGCTCCTCCTTGACGACGCTCAGACGGCTGCGCGCTTGAAGCCGACCGACAAGAGCCCGGCGCCGATCATCAGCGAACCGCCGGTGCGGTTGACGATCCGCTGGACCTTCGGCTTGCGGATCGTGTTGCGGGCCATCGAGGCCAGCAGGCCGTAGAGCATGGCATTCAGGGTTGCGAGCACCAGGAAGGTCACTTCGAAGACCACCATCTGGAAGAACAGGGGCTGGCTGAGGTCCAGGAACTGCGGCAGGAAGGCCACGAAGAAGACAATGCTCTTCGGGTTCAGCGCCGTGACCACATAGGTATGCAGGAAAATCTTGAACGGTTTTACCGACGTCACCTCGGCCTCGCCGAGATCGGCGGCCCGCTCGGAAACCGGTGCGCGCCAGAGCTTGATGCCGAGATAGATGAGGTAGGCGGCACCCACCCATTTCAGCACGGTGAAGAGTGCAGCCGAGGTCGCAAGCAGAGCGCCGAGCCCGAGCATGGAAGCGGTCATCGCCGTGAAATCGCCGAGCGCCGTGCCGGCGACGGTAGCCGATGCCACCTTGCGGCCATGGCTCAGCGCATAGGAAATGACGAGCAGGATCGTCGGCCCCGGAATGGCTAGGAGAACCGACGAAGCGGCGACGAAAGCGAGCCAGTGTTCAAGCGACATGCGGATTCTCCTCCATGGAATAGAGGGAGCAAGCCACCGAATCTTTAGGTTTGCAAGTGGGTTCTTGGCAGGCATCGCTTTCGCGATCAGGCCGCCTTGGGATCCAGGGGGCGAACCGGCGGCTGCTCGCGTTCCATGGCCTGCGCCAGGTCATAATTCGCCTGCATCGACAACCATGCGCGGGCAGTGCTGACGCCCGCTCGCTCCAGGCGTACCGCCAGATCAGGGCTGATCCCCGCGCGTCCATGCAGCACGCGCGACAGAGCGACCCGTGACATGCCGAGACGTGTCGCCGCTTCCGTCACCGACAGAGCGAGCGGGACAAGTACATCCTCTCGCAGAAGCTCGCCGGGGTGTGGAGGAGATTTCATCATCGTCACGGCTCCTTTCAGTGGTAATCTTGATAATCGACGAGTTCGACGTCCGGGCAGACAAAACGAAACGTCACCCGCCAGTTGCCGTTGACCCAGATCGACCAATGGCCTTTCAGGTTTCCTTTGAGCAGATGCAGCTTGAACCCAGGTAAGTTCAAATCTTCCGGACCGACGGCGACATCGAGCAGGCCCAGAATGCGCGCCAATTTAGCAGCATGAGCGGCCCGAATGCCTTTCGTCGTACCGGAACGGTAAAAAGCCTCGAGTCCCTTGTGTCGAAAGCTGACGATCATGGCGCACCGTATCGTGTATCGCAACGCGATACAAGCTTGACTATGCGGTCCGGCGGTGGAGTCGCAAGTCGCGAAGAGATGCCCTCTCCAGTATCCGCGATCTTCCTCCGGCGTGTGAAGCTGAGCCAGCCAGGGCAGCCGCTCGTCGAAGGAAGTACGGTGAACGCTCGCGGCTTCCGTCATATCGTCACGGCAAAGCTTGCGGAAGACGGCCGTCATTCTTTCAGCTCCAGACCCATAGGACCTCCACGTGAGGCCCCGGCGGAAGCCCCGCCGGGGACCCATCTCAGTCCATTCACAGCCGGAGGTCCCAAAGGATGAACCGGACATTGCCGCGGTCATCCTCGAGTTCGGGGAAACCGACATCGCGGCGCATCCGATTGGAAAGATCAGAGATTTGGTTCACTTCCTGACGACGTCTCCAGGCTGCCAGGAGCAGTGCACCGGCCGTCTTCCAGACGCCATGTTCGCGGCAGAGGTCATGAACCGCAGCCGAAAGGGTGTCAGCAACCATAAATTGTGATTCACGCATGATTTTCCGTCCCGGCGCAAGTCGCGACCAGGTCCTCTGAGATGAAGAAAGACGTGCGGATGCGGACGAGGAAACGCGGTAAATCGCTTCGTCAGCCGGTCACGTCAGATCAATGGGAAAGTGCCAAAAACGGCGTAAATCCAGTCTTACATAGACTAGAAGCACATGCCGGCCGGCATCGATGTGCGATACACCGAAGCCATAATAGCCGTTCCGCCAGAAAGGCGCATATACATGGTAATGGACTTCATTTCACGCCTCCTGTGTTCGATTTGCGGAATAGATAAATAATACACGAGATCGCCCGCCGAGCAAGCACACAATCGCGAATTGCAGTCATCACCAAAAAAGCGTGGCAAATAAGCCACATTGCTCGATAGCGCTCAGGCCCTCAGCCCAAAACCCTGCATCAGACGGCGGGTGGCGAAGTCGGGATTGCCGGAGGTGAAGACCGCGAAATCGTAATTATCCGGATGCTCGGCGCCCTCGACCAGCGGCACTTTTCGACGTGCCTGTCTGGCGATCGCCTCGGCCGGGTCGAGCCAATCCACCGGCCAGGGGGCGAGCCGGCGGAACACATTGGCCATGAAGGGGTAATGTGTGCAGGCGAGCACGACGATATCGGTTTTCCTGCCGTCCTTCTCGACGAAACACGGCGCGATCTCGGCCAGCACCGCTTCGTCGGAAATCGTCTCACCGCGGATATAGGCTTCCGCCATGCGGGCGAGGTTCTGGGAGCCGACGAGGCGCACGTGACATTGAGTGGCGAAGGACTGGATGAGGTCGCGCGTATAGGCGCGCTTGACGGTGCCCGGGGTCGCGAGAACGGAGACGAGGCCGGAACGAGTGCGTTCGGCAGCCGGCTTGACCGCCGGAACGGTGCCGACAAAGGTCATCTTCGGAAAGGTTTCGCGCAGGTCGGCGCCGACCAGGGTGAAGGCGGTATTGCAGGAGATGACGCAGACCTCGGGATCGTATTCGTCGAGCAATTTTGCAAAGAGCGTGATGATCCTCTCGCGCAAAGCCGGCTCTTCCCAGTCGCCATAGGGAAAACCGGCATCGTCGGCGACATAGATGAAGCCGCGTTCCGGGATCAGCACGCGTGCCTCGCGCAGCACCGTCAGCCCGCCGATGCCCGAATCGAACATCAGCACAGGTTTCGATTCATTCGTCTGCGTCATTCCCCGTCTTCTCCCCAGATGCCCCTTTGGGCAGATCCGCCTTTTCAGGCTTCGGCCCGTCCTTTTTCGACCATCCGCGGGGAAAACGGTCGAGCGAGTTGATGACGCCCCGGAACACGCTGATCTCCTGTTCCGTAAAACCCCGCCGCGAGATGACGGCGCGGAGGTTGTCGATCATTCTTGGCTTTTTCGCGGGCGGATGGAAATAATTGCGGGCGTCCAGCGCCTCTTCGAGGTGCTCGAACAGGCCAATGACCTGTTCCTTGGTGGAAGGACGCTGTTCGATCGGTAGAAAGACTGTCTCGGTAAGATCTTCCATGCCCGATTTCATCCATTCATAGGACATCAGCAGCACGGCCTGAGCGATATTTAGCGAGGCGAAAGCGGGATTGACCGGAAAGGTGACGATCTCGTCGGCGAGCGCCACTTCCTCGTTGGTGAGACCCCAGCGTTCGCGTCCGAACAGAATGCCGGTCTTCTCGCCCACCTTGAACTTGGTGCGCAGGGTCTCGGCCGCGGTCACCGGCGAGCGCACCGGCTTGAAGCCGTAACGCTCGCGCGCCGTCGTCGCGTAGACGAAATTGAGATCGGCAATCGCCTCTTCCAGCGTCTCGAACACCTTCGTGCCGTCGATGACGTGGTCGGCCTTGGAGGCGGCGGAGCGAGCCTTTTCGCTCGGCCAACCGTCGCGCGGCTTGACCAGGCGCAGTTCCGCGAGGCCGAAATTGGCCATGGCGCGTGCCACCATGCCGATATTCTCGCCGAGCTGCGGCTCGACCAGGATGACCGCCGGTCCTTCGGCTATGAGTTCGCGCTCGCTGTTAGTGCCTGACATGTCTGTTTCCGTATCCAAATCCAAGGCCGGAATACCGGTGACCGGGGCAATCGGCAAGTCTTATGCGGCTGCGGGATAAAGCCTACCCAGCATCGTGCCGATCATCTCGACGCCAACGCGACTGCCGTGCTTGAAGATCGGCAGATGGCGGCTGCCGCCGCGGCTCAGCTTACGCGTCACCACGAAACATTCCGAGCCACGCGCGGAAAGCGCGTCGATATTGGCCAACGTATCCTCCAGTGCCGTCAGCACAGGGCCTTCTGGTTTGTGTCCCGCCTGGACCGCATTGCGGGCGAAGATCCGCGCCCAATAGGTGGCGCCGAGAAAGATGCCGAGCGTCTGGCGAACCTGGCCCGGACGACTGACGACCGACCAGGTGGTGCCAAGCGGACGCGCGGCGAGCGTGATCTCGCGATAGGCGGCATCGAGCTTGTGAGAAAGCGCGATGATCTCGAAACCGCTCCGGCCCTCCCTGACCGCGGAAAGAAGCTCGTGAAGGCCATCGAACCAGCGCCCCAACGCAAGATCGAGGGTCGAGCGTGTTGATGCCGGGAAAACGAGGAAGGCGACGATGGTTCCCGCTAGAGCGCCGATCAGCGTTTCCTCGATCCTAAGCTGCAGGAGGTCGAGGGTCAGCACGCCGGTCATGCCATAGATCAGGCAGAGCACGATCGAGATGAAGAAGGTCATTGCCGCATAGGAGATCTGCAGGCAGTAGAATCCGAGGAATATGCAGAGCACTGCGATCGGCGCGGACACCAGCGGATAACTGCCAACCAGCGTTGCCAAGACGAGCCCCGCCGCGATGCCGAGCAGCGTGCCGATAGAGCGCTGAAGGGCTCTGATCGCCGCGTCACCGCGCGACTTGGTGTTTGTGAAGATCAGGAAGGCGGTCAGCACGGCCCAGAACCAACGGTCACGCGACAACATCAGGCCAAAGGCCATTGCCAGGCTCGACGCGATGGTGATCTGCACCGCGGATCGCATCACTGGGTTCTTGAGCGAGAAATCGATCTTTGCCGAGGCCGGCGCGGCAACCGCATCGTCGATGGCCCGGAAACGGTCCCGCCGCCCCTCCTCGATGGCTTCCGTCAAGGCCACCCTCGCCGTCTGCAGCCAGATTAAAGCGCGGGCGTTCTCCGCCACCCGGTCGTCGCCGGCGACCGCCGGGCTGGCTGCGATCTTCTCGGTCATATCCCCGTCGTCCTCGATCAGGGCGTGAACGAGCAGGAAGGGCGGCAGCGCCTCGAAGGAGAGCACGATCACGCTTTCCGCAGCGAGATGCACGTCGAAGATCTTCATCGTGAGAGACGTGAGCGGCTCGTCTTCCGGATCGATCGTGCCGTCGGCCGTGCGGGGAAGGAAACCCTCGGCCATGAGCACCACGTCCTTCAACCGCTCCTCGAGTTGCCGCAATTCGCGCCGATCGCCGTCGGTCATGGCCCCGCCGCTCGACAGAACCGCGAGCTTCATCAGGATATCGCCCACCCTGCCCTGGATCGCCACCAGCGACTGCAGAAGGTCGCGCCGCCAATCGTCCGGCAGAAGATAGGTGCGGACCAAATGGCCGGTGACGACCGCAATCACCGGACCGATGGCCCCCAAAGGAAGGTCGGAAAGGTTCGGCTTGAGGTAGGCGCCCATGAAATAGGACGTAAACGCGAACATGCCGACTGCAAATCCGCGCGGCCCGTAGACGCGCCCGACGGTAGCGCCGGCGATGACCACCAGGAACATCGGATCGGAAATATAGCGGTAGTCTTCCAGCGCCGCGGCGAGCCCGACACAGAGCAAGCTGACGGCGCCGCCGATCAGCCGCGTCTTCAACTGGTCCGACGGCAGCCGGTCGCGGACAGCAACGCCTCCTTCGATCGAAAGGATGATCGCAAGCCCGTAAGCGATCGTCGGCAGCGCCAGGCCGGCGATGTGGATGAGCACAAGGCAGGCCACAGCGGCGATGACGGTCAGCGTCACGCGTCCTGCCATGCGCAGGCGCGACAGCGCCGGGTCGTTGGCGAGCAGCCAGTCTCGGATCTTTGCGGCAAACGTCATCAACTACCCCAGGCGGATGCCGGTACCCGCTCCTGGCCAGGGAATATATCGCTTTGATAAAGTTTGGCGATACCGTGCATGGGGCTGAGGGCCACGATCGACAGATCGGCGGACTGCCCGATCACCGGCGCAGTTACTCGCCCTTGGCGATCGAATGCATCTCTTCGATCACCGAATCCCGCTCGCCGTCGGCGACGCGGTGGATGTCGTCGATGACAGGCTTGCCGGCTTCCTGGATGACGTCGAAGTGCAGTTCGTTGACGCTGTCCTTCACCGCCGCCTCATCGACGCAGGTCCACATCTTGAAGGTCACCGTAACATCGGTCATGCCGTTGGCGCCCGGTGCAGAGGTGGTCTTGATTTCCTTCAGCGGACAGCCGTCCTGCGATGAGGTGATCACATCGTAGCCGAAGGGGTCGCCCGGCTGGTTGTTCTCCGTGTCATAGGCCGGGTGCTTGGCGGCTTCCGCATAGGCGCCCTGGAATTTCTTGCTGAACAGGCGCGACAACGGATCGGCATCGAAGATGTATTTCCATTCGCTGTCGACGGTGTTCCAGTTGTCCTCGGTGATCTTCATCACCTCTTTCACCGGATCGGTAACATCAGCCGCCGAAGCGAAGGTCGAGATTAATGAAAAGGCAAGGGCAAGCGGCAAGGTCCGCATGAGATCAAATCCGGCTGTTGGAGAGCGATTTCGCCGGACATTAATCAGGCTTTGTGGTTTGGCAAGGGCAATCGTCCGCAGGTCCGGACGCACCGCGATTTCTCGCGCGAAAAGCCGCATATGATGGCCTCAATGCCTTTGCGTTCCGGCCCGGCGATGTTATAGCGCACCCACTGGTGTCCACCCGTCGGGACCTTGAGGTCCCTTCTATGTCCAAGAGGAATTCCATGCAAAAGATCAAGGTAGCCAACCCGGTCGTCGATCTCGACGGCGACGAGATGACCCGCATCATCTGGCAGCTCATCAAGGACAAGCTGGTCCTTCCCTATCTCGATCTCGACATCGAATATTACGACCTCTCGGTCGAGAACCGCGACGCCACCAACGACCAGGTGACCATCGACGCCGCCAACGCCATCAAGAAGCACGGCGTCGGCATCAAGTGCGCGACGATCACGCCGGACGAAGCCCGCGTCAAGGAATTCAACCTCAAGGAAATGTGGAAGAGCCCGAACGGCACGATCCGCAACATCTTGGGCGGCGTCATCTTCCGCGAGCCGATCATCTGCAAGAACGTGCCGCGCCTGGTTCCGGGCTGGACCAAGCCGATCGTCGTCGGCCGTCACGCTTTCGGCGACCAGTACAAGGCGACCGACTTCAAATTCCCGGGCAAGGGCACGCTGTCGATCAAGTTCGTCGGCGAAGACGGCCAGGTGATCGAGAAGGAAGTGTTCAAGGCTCCGGGCGCCGGCGTGGCAATGGCCATGTACAACCTCGACGAATCGATCCGCGATTTCGCCCGCGCTTCGCTGAACTACGGCCTGATGCGCAAGTGGCCGGTCTACCTGTCGACCAAGAACACCATCCTCAAGGCCTATGACGGCCGCTTCAAGGATATCTTCGAGGAAGTCTTCAACGCCGAATTCAAGGAACAGTTCGACGCGCTGAAGATTACTTACGAACACCGCCTGATCGACGACATGGTCGCAGCGGCCCTCAAGTGGTCTGGCGGCTACGTCTGGGCCTGCAAGAACTATGACGGCGACGTCCAGTCCGATATCGTTGCCCAGGGCTTCGGCTCGCTCGGCCTGATGACCTCGGTTCTGCTTTCACCCGACGGCCGCACCGTCGAAGCGGAAGCTGCCCACGGCACCGTTACCCGTCATTATCGCCAGCACCAGAAGGGACAGGAGACCTCGACGAACTCGATCGCTTCGATCTTCGCCTGGACCCGCGGCCTCGCGCATCGCGCCAAGCTCGACGATAATGCAGCGCTTGCCAAGTTCGCCGCCACGCTCGAAACCGTCTGCGTCGACACAGTCGAAGCCGGCTACATGACCAAGGACCTGGCACTGCTCATCGGTCCGGATCAGCCGTGGCTCTCGACCACCGCCTTCCTCGACAAGGTGGACGAAAATCTCAAGGTTGCCATGGCTGCCTAAGTCCGAAAAATCGGCTAATCATTCGACGGCGGGGAGCAATCCCCGCCGTTTTCTTTTGTGAGGGAATTTCGCCATGACCGCCACGACGACGCCTGCGATCATCCGTCCGCTCGAACCAGCGGACCGCACCGCCTGGGAGCCGCTCTGGGAAGCCTATCTGCGCTTCTACGAGACCGTGTTGCCGAAGGAGATGTACGATCTCACCTGGAGCCGGTTTCATGATCCTGCCGAGCCGATGCATGCGCTCGGCGCATTCGACGAGACCGGCAAGATGATCGCCATCGCACATGTCATCTTCCACCGATCCTGCTGGCTGCCCGAATCGACCTGCTATCTGCAGGACCTCTATGTCAAGAACACGTTGCGCGGCCGCGGAACCGGCGCAGCCCTGATCGAAGCGGTTGCAGATCTCGCGCGGGCAAACGGCGCCGGGCGGCTCTATTGGCTGACGCAGGAGAGCAATGCCGCGGCGCGGCGACTTTACGACCGCATCGCCCAAAACTCCGGCTTCATCCAGTACCGAAAGGCGCTCTAATTCGCCTTGGCGCCTTGATTGAAAAGCAAGCTGCACCAAAACATAGACATCACTGCCCGGAGGACCACATGTCAGATGAACTTGTGCTTTACACGAACCCGATGTCACGCGGCCGGATTGCCCGCTGGATGCTGGAGGAGGTCGGCGTCCCCTATCGTACCGAAATCCTGCATTTCGGCACGACGATGAAGGGCGACACCTACAGAAGCGTCAACCCGATGGGCAAGGTGCCGAGCATCACGCACGGCAAGACTGTCGTCACCGAATGCGCAGCGATCTGCGCCTACCTGGCGGATGTCTTTCCGCAGGCGGGTTTTGCGCCCGCCCCCTCCAAGCGAGCCGACTATTACCGCTGGATGTTCTTTGCGGCCGGTCCACTGGAAGCAGCCATCAGCAACCGCGTGCTCGGCTTTGAGGTGCCGAAGGAACGCGAGCGGATGGTCGGTTACGGCACCTATCAGGATGTCATGGATACGCTGGAAGCGGCCGTTCGGGCGAACGCCTATATCGCCGGCGACACGTTCAGCGCCGCGGATGTCTATGTCGGCTCGCAGCTCGGCTACGGACTGCGGTTCGGCACGATCGAAAAACGCGCAGCATTCGAACAGTATTTCGGACGACTTGCGTTACGCGAGGCTTATCAGCGGGCCAACGACAAGGACAATGCCGCGGCTGCCGAGCTGCAGAACGCGGGATAGGCTTCAGGGATCAGCGGTCGACACCGCCCGGCGATCGCTTGGGCGACGGGGTGGGTGTCGGCTTTGCATTGCCGGCGTCGAAACGCAGCATCCACTCATTGCTCATGGAGCTGGCAAGGATCACCGGCCCGACAGGAGGCTTTACGGATTGCGTACCAGTCGGCTGGATGCTGGCCGAACGGACCGCCAATGGATCCGGCCGCTCGATCGGAACCGGGACATTCATCGCTACCATCGGATCCGTGCCGGTTGATGGAATGGACGCAACGTCGAATTCCTTGGCCTGGATCAGGCTGAACGGGTCGGGATTGCTCCGCACGAGTGCGAGCACGTATTCGTCGGCGGGTTTCGGCGGCGGCGTCTGCAGCTCTCCGTCCCTGTCGCGCTTCTCGTAGAAGGCGTTGCCGCCGGCGACCGTCACATAATGCATGTTCTGATAGGGGAATCGTAAGCCGGCCGTGTGAAAGAACATGGCGTCCCTGACTTCCGAGTTCCGCTCGCCGCGAATGATCGCATCGACCGCCGCATCGAGCTCCGGAACGGTTTCTTCGTTGATCGGTCGCGTCAGGACACCCGGCGCAAACTGCTTTTCCTGAGCAACGATGCCGCAAATGCTGGGCGGATAGGCATCCGAGGTCAACCTGTTCATGATCACGGTGCCGACCGCCATCAGTCCCTCACGACTCGACCGCTGCGACTCGAAATACATTGCCCGCTTCATGCAGTCACGATCGGCCGGCGTGTAGTGATAGACCAGTTTCCTGGAGACCGGCGCAGGCTTCACGGTCGTGCTCGCGGGTGAGATGGACGAAGTCGTCTGCGCCGACGTGCATGCCGATAGAAGCATCATTCCAACCAGGCCTACTGCCGGCCGGAGAAGGGCCTTATCGTTCGCCGTCATTGAATATCCCCCCTGCGGTATAATTCCAGAAATCGCTACGGCGCGAAAAGGGATACCTTAAAAACTGATTCAGATCAAACGGCATATGAGACAATCAAAACTGTGCAGAAAATCGTTCCGAGCGCGGGCCGGCCCAGCGGCAAACCCCTTCGAAACCGAGGCCTTGCCAGACGTGCCGGAACGACGTCTTACGACGCTCTCCCTAACGGAAAGTTGACTTCCCACCCTGCCGTCCACGGAGATTCGGCGTAGAGCAGTTCTGGAACCAAAAGCGTCCGGAGCTGGAATCCAAAGCCAGAAGCGATAGGGGCCGACGCCGCTCCGCCTCTATCCGCTTCCCTAGCTCCGCAGCCCCGGCGCCTCGTAACCGGTGCGTTCCACATATTCCGTATAACCGCCGTCATAACGGTGGATGCCCTCGGGCGTCAGTTCGAGCACGCGATTCGACAGTTCGGCGAGAAAATGCCGGTCGTGGCTGACGAACAGCATCGTGCCCTCGTATTCCGACAGCGCCTTGATCAGCATTTCCTTGGTGTCGAGATCCAGGTGGTTGGTCGGCTCGTCGAGGACGAGGAAGTTCGGCGGGTCGAACAGCATCGCAGCCATCACCAGACGGGCCTTCTCTCCGCCGGACAACACCCGGCACTTCTTCTCGACATCGTCTCCTGAAAAGCCGAAGCAGCCGGAAAGTGCCCGCAGCGCCCCCTGCCCCGCGCGCGGAAACTGTTCTTCCAGCCATTCGAAGACGGTCAGATCGCCGTCGAGGAGATCCATGGCGTGCTGGGCGAAATAGCCCATCTTGACGCTGGCGCCGATCGAGACACTGCCTTCGTCCGGCTCAGTCGAACCCGTCACCAGCTTCAGTAGCGTCGATTTGCCGGCGCCGTTGATGCCCATGATGCACCAACGCTCGCGCCGCTTCACCATGAAGTCGAGACCCTCGTAGATCGAGCGGCTACCGTATCGCTTGGCGACATTCCTGATGTTGACCACGTCTTCGCCGGAACGTGGCGCCGGCTGGAATTCGAACGCGACCGCCTGGCGGCGCTTCGGCGGCTCGACACGCTCGATCTTGTCGAGCTTCTTGACCCGGCTCTGCACTTGGGCTGCATGACTGGCGCGGGCCTTGAAGCGCTCGATGAACTTGATCTCCTTGGCAAGCATCGCCTGCTGGCGCTCGAACTGGGCCTGCTGCTGCTTTTCGTTCTGGGCCCGCTGCTGCTCATAGAAGCCGTAGTCGCCGGAATAGGTGGTGAGCGATCCGCCGTCGATCTCGATGATCTTGGTAACGATTCGGTTCATGAATTCGCGGTCGTGCGAGGTCATCAGCAGCGCGCCGTCGTACCCTTTGAGAAACTGTTCGAGCCAGATCAGGCTTTCGAGATCGAGATGGTTGCTCGGTTCGTCGAGCAGCATGACGTCCGGGCGCATCAGCAGGATGCGGGCGAGCGCCACGCGCATCTTCCAGCCGCCGGACAGCTTGCCGACATCGCCGTCCATCATCTCCTGGGTGAAGCTGAGGCCGGCAAGCACTTCGCGGGCGCGGCCTTCGAGGCCGTAGCCGTCGAGCTCCTCGTAACGCGCCTGCACCTCGCCGTAACGCTCGATGATCTGATCCATCTCGTCGAGGCGGTCCGGATCGACCATCGCCGATTCGAGTTCGTGCAGTTCGGCGGCGACGACGCTCACCGGACCGGCGCCATCCATCACCTCGGTGACCGCACTGCGGCCGGCCATCTCGCCGACATCCTGGTTGAAATAACCGATCGTCACGTTCTTTTCGACGCTGACCTGCCCCTCGTCCGGCGCCTCCGAACCGGTGATCATCCGGAAGAGCGTCGTCTTGCCGGCGCCGTTCGGGCCGACGAGACCGATCTTCTCGCCCCGGTTCAGCGCCGCGGAAGCCTCGATGAAGAGAATGCGGTGGCTGTTCGATTTGCTGATGTTTTCAATACGGATCATGGGGGGCGGGCTCGAAAGGTTTCATCACAACAAAAAGCCGGGTCGTCGCCGACCCGGCTTTTCTACACAATCAATGCGAAGGTTATTCGGCGCTGTCTTCAGCGGCCTTCTTCTTCGGGGCAGCCTTCTTCTTCGGAGCGGCAGCTTCTTCGCCTTCGGCGGCTTCATCAGCAGCCTCAGCCTTTGCAGCCTTCTTCGGGGCGGCCTTCTTCTTGGCCGGCTTTTCAGCGCTTTCCGAGCCTTCCTCGTCTTCAGCCATCAGCTCTTCCTTGGTCACGACCTTGTCGGTGACCTTGATCTCGGAGAGCAGCTTGTCGACGACCTTCTCTTCGAAGATCGGCGCGCGGAGCGAAGCCGATGCGCCGGGGGTGTTGCGGAAGAAGTCGAGGATTTCCTTCTGCTGGCCCGGGAACTGCTGGAGCTGCGCATAAAGGGCGCGCTGCATTTCCTCTTCGGTCACCTCGACGCCAGCCTGTTCGCCGATTTCGGAGAGAACGAGGCCGAGACGAACGCGGCGCTCAGCCAGCTTGCGATACTCGACGCGTGCGTCTTCCTCGGTCGTCTCTTCGTCTTCGAAGGTCTTGCCGGACTGCTGCAGGTCGGTGTTGATCTGGCGCCAGATGTTTTCGAACTCGGCGTCGACGAGGCCCTGCGGGGTGTCGAACTGGTACATGCCATCAAGCTGGTCGAGGATCTGACGCTTGACCTTCTGGCGGGTGACGCTGCCGTACTGGCTTTCGATCTGGCCGCGGACGATTTCCTTGAGGCGATCGACGGATTCGATGCCGAGCTTGGAGGCGAGTTCGTCGTTGATCTCGAGAGCGGCGGGAGCGGCAACTTCCTTGACGGTGACGTCGAAGGTAGCTTCCTTGCCGGCAAGGTTCGCAGCCGGATATTCGGCCGGGAAGGTCACGGTGATGGTCTTGTCTTCACCGGCCTTGACGCCGACGAGCTGGTCTTCGAAGCCCGGGATAAAGCGGCCGGAACCGAGAACCAGTTCGGCATCTTCGGCGGTACCGCCGTCGAAGGCAACGCCATCGACCTTGCCGAGATAGTTCATGGTAACGCGGTCGCCATCGGCGGCCTTGCCGCTCTTGGTTTCGAAGGTACGGGCGCTCTCGGCGATCTTCTCGATCTGCTCGTTGACTTCGTCTTCGGTGACTTCGACGACTTCACGAACGACGGAAAGGCCGTCGGTCGACTGCAGCTCGATGTCCGGGATGACTTCGTAGGAGAGCGTGAA
This sequence comes from Neorhizobium galegae bv. orientalis str. HAMBI 540, assembly GCF_000731315.1. Classification (NCBI taxonomy): domain Bacteria; kingdom Pseudomonadati; phylum Pseudomonadota; class Alphaproteobacteria; order Hyphomicrobiales; family Rhizobiaceae; genus Neorhizobium; species Neorhizobium galegae. Next base: position 1,451,101 of record NZ_HG938353.1, on the reverse strand, counting down.
TTCGAAATCGACCTCGGCGTTGAGGATCTTTTCGGCTTCGTTCTCATCCTCGGTCATGGCGACCGACGGCTGGGTCGCCGACTTCTCGCCGCGGTCGGTGAGGATCTCGGTCGGGCGTTCACGGACAATCTCGTTGACGAGATCCGCCATGATCGACTTGCCGTACATCTTCTTCAGATGGGCGATCGGCACCTTGCCCGGACGGAAACCGTTGATGCGGACCTTGTCCTTGGCGTCGGCGAGGCGCACGTTCAGCTGCGCTTCCATATCCCGCTTGGGGATTACGACCTTGATTTCGCGCTTCAGCCCTTCAGCGAGCGTTTCGGTAACCTGCATTTTCATACCTTCATATCGTGGCGGCGGTGCTCAGACAGCCGTTGGTTTCAATGAGCACATCGCCGGAACTTTGAGAGACCGGCCGCGGCTTCAAGGAGCGCCGATCCTTTAGCCAGAACCGGCTCGGACCGCACTCCTGGCGGTTTTGATGCGGGGCGGTTCTGGTGCGGGTAGAGAGACTTGAACTCCCACGCCTTGCGGCACCAGAACCTAAATCTGGCGTGTCTACCAATTTCACCATACCCGCGCCCCAGCCGCGTCGAAAATCCTCGTCGCACAAGGCCTTCCGGAGCGCGCGTCTCTATATCACCCGTTTCGGCGCACGCAAAGGGAAAATGACGCTTTTTTGGCAGCTCCGAGAAACCGCAGTGGATAGGCGAATTTGCTCCCGCCGCACCCGGTCGAACCAGCGATTATCGGGATATTTAACTTTTTATTAAATTCTAATGTGTACATTGGAATCAACGGCGATATGAGCCATGCAATAACCGCATGCCATCCATACGGATATTGCACTGCACAATTTCGCTGCAATCTCATATTATGCAAATACAGAGATTGATTGAAGGTTTCGGTCTCTCTGGTCTGGACGGCTTGGCGCCCGCCCTGAACGATGCAGATGCCCTCGGGGAGTTTCCCGTGACAGGAATTCGAGCCGCGCACTCCTCCTCCCAGCGCGGGCTTGATGGGACTGGCGATCCTCCTCCTCCCAAGTCGCCAGTCGTTACAAATGACGCCCACCGGACCTCCTCCCCCGGTGGGCGTTATTTTTTGTCCTGCAGCATGCGATCTGCCTAAAACTCGCGCATCATTTCATCACTGGTGCATGGTAAACGATCTCGTAATGCGTCAGATGCATAGGTGGCATTCCGAATAGGCGCTGTTACTTTTTGCAGCGCAACATATATTGGTTGTCATGAGATTGAAGTCAGCGCCGAACGGGCTGCTGGCAAGGGCCTAGAAAGGGACAAGATCATGAACATCGCACAGAAGCTCACCACCTGGCGCAAGTACCGCGAAACCGTCAACGAGCTCGGCCGCATGAGCGACCGCGAACTCAGCGACCTCGGCATCGGCCGCGCCGACATCCGCCGCGTTGCACGGACCGCCGTCGGCTTCTAAGCCTCGCGCAGACATTGCTACACCATCCAAAAGCGCCTCCTCCGGGAGGCGCTTTTCTTTTTGTTCATAGAAATTTCACACTTGAAGCATCTGCCTGATTTTTGGCCTCCGCCGCAAACTTCAGCGATCCCCTGCACATTTGCATGGCAGTCGCACATTTTTTGCACTGCACATTCTTATTATGCGGATGTATAAGACCCTCATCGCTGATGACGACAGAGCATCAGGAAAAATCTTGAGGAAACAACCATGAACCCGATCCGTATCGCCAAGAACTGGATCAGCTACCGCCGCACGATGAACGAGCTTGGAAATCTTTCGAGCCAGGCCCTCAGCGACATCGGTCTGACCCGCTACGACATCCGCCACATCGCGGCTCGCTCTTTCCGCTAATCCGGTTCTCGCAGGCGGACCCGCACGGCTCGAGGCCTTGCGGCGAGGATCAAGCGGTCCGAGAGGACATCCAAGGACGTATCAAAGGCACCTTTTCGGGTGCCTTTTTGATTCCGGTCCGGCAAATGGCGTGATAATGAGCCGGCCATGAGCAACATTTCTTCCTCCCCTACCTCTCCTGCCGCCATCCACGTTGTCGGCGGCGGCCTCGCGGGTTCCGAAGCCGCCTGGCAGATCGCCTCGGCCGGCGTCCCGGTGATTCTCCACGAGATGCGCGGCGTGCGCGGCACCGACGCCCACAAGACGGACGGACTTGCCGAGCTTGTCTGCTCGAATTCCTTCCGCTCCGACGATGCGACCGCGAATGCCGTGGGCGTCATCCATGCGGAGATGCGGCTGGCCGGTTCACTGATCATGGCATGTGCCGACAGACACCAGGTACCGGCCGGCGGGGCGCTTGCCGTCGATCGCGACGGATTTTCCGACGCGGTGACCGAAGCGATCGAAAAACACCCGCTCATCACCGTCGTGCGCGAGGAGATCCAGGGCCTGCCGCCAAAGGAATGGGATCTGGCGATCATTGCCACCGGCCCCCTCACCTCGCCGGCGCTGGCAGCCGCGATCCAGGTGGAGACGGGCGAGGACCAGCTCGCCTTCTTCGACGCCATCGCACCGATCGTGCACCGTGATTCGATCGACATGGACATCTGCTGGTACCAGTCGCGCTACGACAAGGTCGGCCCCGGCGGTACCGGCAAGGACTATATCAACTGCCCGATGGACGAGGCTCAGTACAATGCCTTCGTCGACGCGCTGATCGCCGGCGATTCGATCGGTTTCAAGGAATGGGAAGGCACGCCCTATTTCGACGGCTGCCTGCCGATCGAGGTGATGGCCGAACGTGGCCGCGAAACGCTGCGTCATGGGCCGATGAAGCCGATGGGTCTCACCAATGCCCATAACCCGACGGTCAAGGCCTATGCGGTCGTGCAGCTCCGGCAGGACAATGCGCTCGGCACGCTCTACAACATGGTCGGTTTCCAGACGAAGCTGAAATACGGCGCCCAGGCGGACATTTTCCGGATGATTCCGGGCCTGCAGAATGCCGAATTCGCAAGGCTCGGCGGCCTGCACCGCAACACCTACATCCATTCACCTGTTCTTCTCGACAAGAGCCTGGCGCTGAAAAGCCGGCCGGGCCTGCGATTCGCCGGCCAGATCACCGGCTGCGAAGGGTATGTGGAAAGTGCAGCGATCGGACTTCTTGCCGGCCGTTTCGCGGCTGCCGAACGCAAGGGCGAAACGCTCCCCGCACCGCCTGCAACGACCGCTCTAGGTTCGCTGCTCGGCCATATAACCGGTGGGCATCTGGTTTCGGACGACGAGCCGGGCAAGCGCTCGTTCCAGCCGATGAACGTCAACTTTGGGCTGTTTCCTGATCTGGAGCCGGGCTCCATCGTCAAGCCGGAGGGGGTCAAGCGTTTCCGCGGCAAGGACAAAACGGTAATGAAGCGGCAACTGCTCGCCGTCCGGGCGCTCCGGGATTGTGCTAGTTGGCTTGATCGGGGCTGATATCCCCGGTCGGCGGCCTCGGCTTTTCCTCCAGATCGCGATCGGCAACGCTGACATAGTTGTCGAGCAGCCAGAGGGCGACTTCGGCCGCCTCCTTTTCCGTGGAAAACAGGTAGGTGCCGTTCTGGGTCGACGCGTCCAGGAATTCGACGGTGAAACCCTTGGCGTTCGGCAATGGGGTGACGCGGACCCTGCCCGGCTCGATCAAAAAGCAGGCGTAATGGTTGCGGTGGCTGCGCATGAAGCCGGCCTTGTTGTCGTGCAGGCGTACGAAGATCGCCTCACCATTGGCGGTCACATGCAGGCTACGGATCGCTTCGTTGGGAAAGGCGCGGCCGAATTCGAGAATGGCCATGCCTGTATCGTGCAGGTTGCCGTCCTTGTCCCGGTCCTTGCCCGACATCCGCGTGATGTAATAGGCGAGCGCCATGAGGAGTACGAAGATGATGGACCAGACGACAACGGGGCTCACACCGCTTCTCCTTATGATGGCGCCGGATTTCTAGTCTCGTCCCTTAGCGCGCGAGCCTTGCGCGAATTTGACGTCCATCAAAAGCGCCTGGTAACCGAGGCCTTCAAGAGCCGCAATTGCCGCCGCCACTGCGGAAGTTGCAGCGCCGTATCGAACACCGAGGCACCGGCGCGCGCCGCGCGGCGCAGCACTGGTTCGGCGAGCGCCACCGGCAGATAGGCCGGAAAGACGGCGGCCGGGACGGTTCCTGACTTTCTGGCCTTGGCCAGATGTTCCAATCCAAGGCCGGCAAAGGCCTCGATCGCAGCGGAAATGCGCGACCTATCCTCGCCGCGCAAGAATGTATCACGGTCGAGCCCGGTCGCCGAGAGGATATCGAGCGGCAGATAAAGCTGATGACGACGTCGATGGATGGGCATCAGCAGCAGGAAGCCGGCGATCGACTGGGCGACACCCGCGTGTCCAGCCGCCTCCGAAGATTTTGCCGCGTCGGTGGGAGAGAGAATCAGGCTCGCGAGCTGGATGACTGCCGAAGCGGTCTCGCCTGCATATCCTTCGAGTGCATTCCGGTCGGTCAGCGGGTCGTCGTAGAGATCGAATATGCGCGCCTCGATCATGTCGACGAGCGTCTGGCGCGGCAGGCGATAGGTCTCGATCGCCTCAAGCAGGCTGGCGGCGATGGGGTTGCCGGTGCTGTCGCCTTGAGCGTTGCCTTCGAGGAGGTCGCGCCACCATTGCAGGCGGATTTCGCCGGGAAGCGGTTCACGCACCACGTCGCGGACGCGGGCGATCTCGGCGTTGAAGGCATAAAGGGCCGCAAGTGCGCCGCGCTTGTCTTCCGGCGACAGGAGGCAGGCGAGATAACGGTCGCGGTCCGTATCCCTAAGCGTTGCGAGGCAGATGTCGCCGTTCTGTCTGGCTGGATCGGCCATCTGTCAGACGGCAATCAGAGCTGCGGCGACGGCGCGCGATTCGGCGAGCATGATGTTGAACGTGCGCACGGCGGCACCGGTGCTCATCGGATCGGAGGCGATGCCCTTGGCCTTCAACGCCGCCTTCACATCCGCCGGAATGGGCTTGAGGTTGGCGCCCATGCCGACAAGCAACACTTCGATCTCGTTTGATTCGGCGAGCACCTTCATCAGGGAAGCGACCGTCAGCGGTTCACCTTCCTGCAGTTCCCAGCCGTGGATACCCGAGGGAAGGCAGAGCAGCGAGCCGCGATGCGACATGTCTGCAAAACGGAAACCGCCATTGCCATAAGCGTCGATCGGAGCACGACCGGGAAAATGGGCGTCGCGGATTTCGATGCCTTTCACCATGGGCCGCATGCTTTCTCGAAAAGGTTACGAGCCGGATGATGGCCCGGCTCTTTGGATCCAAGGCCCTGCAGCACACAGGGCCTTTACATCGGCGATAACGTTCAGGAAGCCGTTCCGGTCTTCGCCGGTTCGGTCTTGACCGGCTCGCCCTTGACGCGGACTTCGGCAATATAGGCGCGCATGGCGCGGATCTTCACGCCTTCGGCGATTTCGACTTCCACTTCGGCGTCGTCGATAACCTTGGTCACCTTGCCGGTGATGCCGCCGCCAAGAACGACCTGGTCGCCGCGGCGGACGTTAGACAACGTCTCCTGGCGCTTCTTGGCAGTGGCGCGCTGCGGACGGATCAGAAAGAAATACCAGACCACCATCAGAGGCGCGAAGAGGAAGAGCATCTCAAGGCCGGAGCCGAACGCGGAAGCTCCCGGTGCTGCGGCTGGGGCCTGGGCGAATGCTTCGGTAATGAACATCGAAAACTCCTAAGATTACCGGAGGCGCCGGGCCCCCGTTTCAAGCCGCCGGAATATAGTTGCGATAGGCCGGAATGCAACAGAAACACGCCGAGCGGCGTACCGAATTCGCGGCTCTCAGGCTTTTGATGCACCAACGAGCATGTTACCGCAGCGAAAAGGCTCAAAAACTGGCCGATGCGACCGGAGAAACACCATGAGCGACGACTTCAACACTCTGATCCTGACCGAGGTCCGCAGGCTTGCGGATGCGCTGGAACGGCTTGCCGGCCCTCCGCCCGCCGTCAACGACTGGAATGCCGCCGACTGCTTCGTCTGGATCCCGGCAAACCAGCGCCTGCAGCCGGTGCCGCGTCCGAACCGGGTCGCCCTGACGCTGATCCGCGGCGTCGATCACGTGCGTGACATTCTTCACGAAAACACCCTGCGGTTTGCGGAAGGCTTTGCCGCCAACAACGTGCTGCTGTGGGGCGCCCGCGGCATGGGCAAGTCCTCGCTGGTGAAGGCCGTGCACGAAGACGTGCGCGCAGCGACAGGGATCTCGCTGAAACTCGTCGAGGTGCATCGCGAAGACATCGCCTCGCTCCCCGCCCTGCTCGATATCCTCAAGGCTTCCGGCCAGCGCGTCATCGTCTTCTGCGACGATCTGTCCTTCGACCACGACGATACCGCCTACAAGTCGCTGAAGGCGGCACTCGACGGCGGCATCGAGGGCCGGCCGGACAATGTTCTGTTCTACGCGACCTCGAACCGCCGCCATCTCCTGCCGCGCCACATGATGGAGAACGAGCAGTCGACGGCGATCAATCCGTCCGAGGCGGTCGAGGAAAAGGTGTCGCTGTCGGATCGTTTCGGCCTGTGGCTCGGTTTCCACAAATGCAGCCAGGACGACTATCTGAAGATGATCGATGGTTACGCCGAACATTTCGAACTTGGCCTCGACCAGGAGACCCTGCATCACGAGGCGCTCGAATGGGCGACCACCCGCGGCGGGCGCTCGGGCCGTGTCGCCTGGCAATATATCCAGGATCTCGCCGGGCGGCTGCGGAAACCGCTTTCCCGAGATTGAAACCTGAAAAAACACTGAGAACGCAAAAAGCCCGGCACTGCCGGGCTTTTCTCCGTCCCCTGAAACGCACTACTTATTCAAGGAAGGTAATCGGGTTGACCGGGGTCGCGTCCTTGCGGACCTCGAAGTGGACCTGCGGGCGCTTGGCGTCGCCGCTCATGCCGGAGGCGGCAACCGTCTGGCCGCGGGTGATCTTCTGCCCGCGGGTGACGTTGATGCTGCCGGCGTGGCCGTAAACGGTGACCTTGCCGTCGTCGTGACGGACGAGAACCGTGTTGCCGAGCTGCTTCAAGCCGTTGCCGGCATAGATGACCACGCCGTTTTCGGCAGCCTTGATCGGGGTGCCTTCCGGAACCGAGATGTCGATGCCGTCATTGCGATTGCCGTCGACGTTCTGGCCGTAGCCGGCGATGACCGCACCATTGACCGGCCAGCGATACTTGCCGATGCCGGTGGACTGCGGCGCCACGGAGGCGGTGTCCGACTTCTTCTCGACATCGGCGACGGAGGCGCCATCGACAGCGGCCTTGGCAGCGGCAGGCGCCACAGCAACCTGAGCGACCTGGGCCGTGGCAGGAGCAGCCGGCTTCGGTGCCGCGGCTGCGGCCTTTTCGACCGGCTTCTGCGGAATGGACGCGGTCTTGACCGGATCGGCGACAGGAGCCGCAACGCCGTTGGCGACCTTCAGCGTTTGCCCGATCCGGACGCCGCCGGAGGTCAGGTTGTTGGCCGCTTTCAGCTGATCGATCGGCGTGCCGGTCTCGCGAGCGATCTTGTTGATCGTGTCGCCCGGCTTGACCACATAGGTACCACCAACCGGCTTGCCGCCCGGAGGCGTCAACTTGGCGGGTTCGGCCATCGCCTTGTCGCGTGCCGGGGTCGGCAGAACCGCGAGTTTCTGCTCGGGCTCGTGGGCTGGTGCCGGAGCCTTGTTCTGGAGGTCGATCGTGCCGGCGGCGTTCTTCGCAGAATTCTGCGCCGTGCCGAAGGTCGGGATAAGGACAGACTGGCCGGGAGCAACGGCGCCGCCATTGGCCTTCAGGATTTCCTTTTCCGGAACGCCATAACGCTTGGACAGCGTCGAAACCGTTTCACCGGGCCTCAGCGTCACCTTCGGCGCGTTGACCGCGGACCAGCCGGACATCGGCTTTGCGGTCGTGCCGGTGACGACATTGTCGGCCTTCAGCGTCGATGAAGACGGAGCGACGAGCGTGTGGCTCGCTGATTGACGACCGGGGAATGGTTGGGCGAGCGCTTCCTGGCGGTTCGCCGGATCACGGCCCATCGGTGCGGTGTTACGCTGCGCCGTGGCGCCGGTCGGGGCCGCGAGTTCGGAGCGCTGGACGGCGACGGGAGCGGATGCGGTGCGCGCCGGCGAGGTATAACCGCCGGAATTACCGGGATACGGTTGAGCCATGGCGGTATTGCGTGAACCGTAGTCGTTCCGCGGAATTGGCGGCAACGCCTGAGCCTGGCCGGATCCAAGATCGGCCTGCGGCGTCGGTGCTTGGCCATAGGCCCCACCCCCCTGCCGCTGCGGAATGGACGCCGTCGTTATGTTGTCGGACTTCGAAAAGAGCCCCGAGAAACGCGTCGCGTCCGAACTGCACCCTGTCGCTGCGCTGGCAAGCAGTGCCGCGACAGCAAATTTGATTACGGATTTTCCGAATTTCGGAGAACTCTTCATACGCATGACTCGCTTACAGATACGCCACCATCGTGAGAGTCATTAAAGCGCGTTAGTCTTACTGCACTGTTAAAGGGCAGGCATTGTCCTAAATTTTTTGGGAAATTGATAACCATGACCGCCAAAAGGCCGGCATGGCATGGAACCAACCGTCTACAGCGCTGCAGCGATATGCGGAACGATCGGCAGAAAAGGCACCGGGAACAGGTCTTCACGTTCGAATCGGCTGCCGGTCTTGGTGAGGCGCACCATCATGCAGGCCTCGCCATCCATCAGCGGAGCAAGCATCGAACCGCCGTGCGTGAGTTGCTCGGCGTAGAATCGCGGCAGTGACGGAAAGGCTGCCGTGACGAAAATGCGGTCGAACGTGCCCTCGCCCGGCATGCCGTTGCCACCGTCCGCCTGACGCACGACGACATTGCGCAGCCCCAGCGCATCCATGCGGCTCTGGGCTGCGGTGACCAGGGTGCGGTAGCGCTCAACGGTCAGCACCCGCTCGGCGATGCGGGCGATAACGGCGGCGGTGAAGCCGCTGCCCGTGCCGATTTCGAGCACCCTGTGCCCGGGCTTGACCTGGAGGCGATGCAGCAACCGGACGGCGAGATCAGCGCCTTCCATGAAGGATCCGCAATCGATCGGCACCGTGCGGCTGGAATAGGCATCTTCGGCAAGCGGCGGTGGCACGAACTGTGAGCGCTGCGTCTGTTCAACGGCGGTCAGCAGATCGAGGTCGGAAATGCCTTCCGACCTGAGGCGCAGCACGAGCGCCGCAAAACCTTCTTTTTCGACCATGCCCGATTTCAATCGGCAGCTCCGAATCCCAGTGCTTTCGCCACACGATCCTGAACCGAATGATCGGTCAGGTCCAGCTTCAGCGGAGTCACGGAAATCTTGTTTTCCTTGAGCGCCTGAATATCGCTGCCCTCGCGGAAATGCCCTTTCCGTTCGCCGAATCGCAGCCAGTAATATGGCAGACCGCGGCCGTCGTTGCGGGCGTCGATCGTCAGGCCGAAATCGAGCTTGCCCTGCGACGTCACCTCGACGCCCTGAACCTCGCTGGGCTCGCAGTTCGGGAAATTGAGGTTGAGGAAGGTGCCGTCGGGCAGGTCCACGTCGATCAGTTTGCGAATGAGGTCCGGTGCATAGGATTCGGCGACTTCCCAAGGCGCAAAACGACCGTTCTCGCGACGCACTGCCTGGCTCAGCGAAAACGAGCGCACGCCCTGGAGCGTGCCTTCGATAGCGCCGGCGATAGTACCGGAATAGGTGACGTCATCGGCCATGTTGGCGCCGTCGTTGACACCCGACAGTACCAGATCCGGCTTCTCGGGCAGGATTTCGCGGATGCCCATGATGACGCAGTCGGTCGGCGTGCCGCGCAACGCAAAGTGCTTGTCGCCGACTTTGCGCAGACGGAGCGGTTCGGAAAGCGTCAGCGAATGGGCAAGACCGCTCTGGTCGGTTTCCGGTGCCACGATCCAGACGTCGTCCGAAAGTTTCCGGGCTATCCGCTCGAGAACGGCGAGGCCTTCGGCGTGAATGCCATCATCGTTGGTCAGAAGTATCCGCATCAGGCCGCCCGCTCGATCTTGGTCAGACCACCCATATACGGCAGGAGCGCGTCCGGAATTGTGACCGAACCATCCTCGTTCAGGTAATTTTCCATGACCGCGATCAGGCAGCGGCCGACCGCGACACCGGAGCCGTTCAGCGTGTGAACGAACTTCAGCGCCTTGTCGTCCTTGGACCGGTAGCGCGCGTTCATGCGGCGCCCCTGGAAATCGCCGCAGACGGAGCAGGACGAGATTTCGCGGTAGGTATCCTGGCCCGGCAGCCAGACCTCGATGTCATAAGTCTTGCGTGCGCCAAAACCCATATCGCCGGTGCAGAGCGTCATGGTGCGGAAATGCAGGCCAAGGCGCTTCAGCATATTCTCGGCGCATTCAGTCATACGCTCGTGCTCGGCGATCGAGCTTTCCTGATCGGTGATCGATACGAGTTCGCACTTCCAGAACTGGTGCTGGCGCAGCATGCCGCGCGTATCGCGGCCGGCGGAACCGGCTTCCGAGCGGAAGGATGGCGTCAGCGCCGTGAAGCGCAGCGGCAACTTTTCCTGTTCCAGGATTTCCCCGGAAACGAGGTTGGTGAGCGTCACTTCAGCCGTCGGGATCAGGTAGCGGCCATCCGTCGTCTTGAAGAGGTCTTCCTCGAACTTCGGCAGCTGGCCGGTGCCGTACATGGCGTCGCCCTTCACCATCAGCGGCGAAGAAACTTCCGTATATCCGTGCTCCGTGGTGTGCATGTCGATCATGAACTGGCCGAGAGCCCGTTCGAGCCTGGCGAGCTGGCCGGTGAGCACGGTGAAGCGCGAGCCTGAGAGTTTCGTGGCCCGCTCGAAATCCATCATTCCGAGCGCTTCGCCGATCTCGTAGTGCTCCTTGGCCGCATGGTTCCAGCGCGGCTTTTCGCCGACAACATGCTTGACCACGTTATCGTGCTCATCCTTGCCGACCGGTACGTCATCAAACGGGATGTTCGGGATACGCGACAGGGCGTCTTCGAGCGCCGCGACGGCCTCGCGCTCTTCCTGCTCGGCAACCGGCATCGTGTCCTTGATGACGGCGACCTCTGCCTTCAGCTTTTCGGCAAGCTCGGAATTCTTCTGCCCGAGCGCGATGCCGATCTCCTTGGAAGCGGCATTGCGGCGGGACTGCATGTCCTGAAGCTTCTGGATGACGGAACGGCGCGTGTCGTCCAGCGCCAGGAGGGTTGCCGCCATGGGCTCTGCGCCACGCTTGTTCAGCGCTGCGTCCAAAGCCCCTTCGTTTTCACGGATCCACTTGATATCGAGCATCTTGCCTTGCCTTTAGAGCGGAACGCCGCGGACTCGCAAGGCAGGCCGGAAGGCTTCAGGCCTTGTCCGTCTCCGCAACATCCGAAGGTTCCTGCTCCGAAAGCTTTTCCTCGGCACGTTTGCGCTCGACGAGTCGTGCGGCGTAGATGGAAATCTCGTAGAGAAGGATGGTCGGCAGTGCAAGACCGATCTGGGACATCGGATCGGGCGGCGTCAGCACGGCGGCTACGACGAACGCAAGCACGATCGCGTATTTGCGTTTCTGCCGAAGCCAGTCGCTGGTGAGAATGCCGACGCGGGCGAGCAGCGTAGTGACGACCGGAAGCTGGAACACCAGTCCAAAGGACAGGACCAACGTCATGATCAGGCTCAGATATTCCGAAACCCGTGGCAGAAGTGAAATGCCGACTTCGCCTTCGGTCGGCGCCTGCTGCATGGCAAGGAAGAACCACATGACCATGGGAGTGAAGAAGAAATAGACCAGAGCGCCGCCCATCAGGAAGAGGATCGGCGAAGCGATCAGGAACGGCAGGAAAGCCGCCCGTTCGTTCTTGTAGAGACCCGGTGCCACGAACTTGTAGATCTGCGAGGCGATCACCGGGAAGGCAATCACCAGCGCGCCGAACATCGCCACCTTCACCTGCGTGAAGAAGAATTCCTGCGGCGCGGTATAAATCAGTTCGGACTTGGCAAGATCGAGGTGGGCCCAGAGAACCGCCCACTTATAGGGGACCACGAGCAGGTTGAAGAGCTGCTTGGCGAAGAAAAAACAGACGACGAAGGCGACGAAAAACGCGCCGATCGACCAGATCAGCCTCGTGCGCAGCTCCATCAGATGCTCGATGAGCGGCTGCGGCTTGTCTTCGATGTCACCGCTCATGCGTCGTCCTTCGGAGTATCGGCCTTCTTCGGCGTGCGCTTACGGGCCGGAGCCTTGACGACCGCCTCTTCCACAGCCTGGGTCACGGGCGCCGGCTTGGGCGCCGCGCGGCTGCGCTTCGGTTTTTCGACAATAGCGGCCGGGGCCGCAGGAGCTTCAGCGGCCTCGGGAACCGGCTTTGCCTTGGAGGCGGTCTTGCGGACCGGCTTTGGCTTTTCAGCAACAGCTGCCACAGCCTCCGCCTCCGCCGCGGCCGGCACGGACTGGGCCGGAGCGGTGGTAACCGGCGGCATTGTCGACGTCGGCGTCGCAGTCGGGAAGTTTGCCGGGATCTCGGGAGCCGCATCGACGGGCGACGTGCCCTCGACAGCCTGCTGAGCCTCGGCATCGGTCTGGCTTACCCCCGCCGTCGGCAGCTGCGTCGCCTTCTGCAGGTCGGCGCGGATTTCCTGCCCCATCTGCCGGAGCGGGTTGATCGCGTCCCTGAGCGCATTCGTCGGGTTCAGCCGCTGCGCATCCGAAATCGTCTTGCGCACGTCGTCGAGTTCCGACTCCTTCAGCGCTTCATCGAATTGCGCGCGAAAATCGCCGGCCATCTTGCGCAGATTGGTCGTCATCTTGCCGAAAGCCCTGAGCATGGGCGGCAAATCCTTAGGACCAACCACGACGATCAGCACGATCGCTATGACAAGAAGCTCGGTCCAGCCGATATCAAACATTCAATGAGGCTCCTGGAACCCGCCACTCGGACATTACGACCGGTTGGTTTCCTTGGCCTCTTCAGCCTTGAGATCAACGGTCTTCGTCGTGGTCGTCGCGCCGTTCGCCTCAGGGGCGTCCTCGTCGCTCATGCCCTTCTTGAAGCTCTTGATGCCCTTGGCGAAATCGCCCATCAGTTCCGGAATCTTGCCGCGTCCGAAGAGAACGAGCACGATGACCAGAACGATCAGCCAATGCCACACACTGAAAGAACCCATAAATCCAACTCCATTGGTACCGTTTCATCGATGTAAGCTTTTTATGATGCTTTTTCAAACACCAAAATGTCCTCGGACGGCACCGGTATCGAGACGTCGTTTACCTCGGCCGACAACTGGCCGGCACGGAACGATTCCGAAGCTCCGAGAACCCAAGTTGCCAGGTACTCCACACCGCCGAGGAGCGGTCGCATCCGGAGCCCAGCAAGGCAATCACCAGCCAAATGCAACACGCTGCTGCACTTCGCCGGAGAGCGCATACAGCTATTTCTGCATATGGCGCGACAGACCGACGCGCTCCGGGCTGAACCCTCTCCGATGGCTGGCACCCGCTGAGCCAAGCCTTCAGAGAAAGTTGGGTTCATTCCTCTGCATCACCGCCCGGCGTCAACAGGCCGAGTTCCTCGAGGTCGAGTTGCGTGATCGGGTCCTCGTCCTCGGAAAGATCGTCGACATTCAGCGGGATGGGTATCGCAAAGCCCGGCGGGATGCGACCGGAAAGCAGGCCTGCGCCCTTCAATTCTTCGAGACCGGGCAAATCACGCAGTTCCTCCAGGCCGAAATGATCAAGGAAATCAGGTGTCGTGGCGAGCGTGACCGGCCGTCCCGGAGTTCGGCGGCGGCCTCGAAAGCGAACCCAGCCAGCTTCCATCAGCACGTCGAGCGTTCCCCTGGAGGTCTGGACGCCGCGGATCTCCTCGATCTCGGCGCGGGTGACCGGCTGGTGATAGGCGATGATGGCCAGCACCTCGAGCGCCGCGCGCGACAGCTTCTTCGTCTCATTGCCGTCCTTGTGGATGACGAAGGAGAGATCGGCAGCGGTACGGAAGGCCCAGCGGTCGCCGGTCCGGATCAGATTGACGCCACGCGGCGCATAGACCTCCGCCAGCCGCTGCATCACGGCATTCACATTGGTGCCTCGCGGCAGGCGTTCGGCCAGAAACGCTTCCGAGACCGGCTCGGACGAGGCGAAAACCAGTGCTTCTGCGATCCGCTCGACCTCCACCAGTGAAAAAGATGAGGGTTCGGCCTCCTCTTCGTCAGCGATAGGCAGATCGTCGTCATCCTGCGGCGTCAACAACGCCTCCCGTGACGGGTTGCGGCGAAGCCGGCTGATGCGGCCCAGGCCCCTTGCGCAAATAGATCGGCTGGAAAGCGCCGTCCTGGCGGATTTCGAGCTTGCCTTCGCGCACCAGTTCCAGCGAAGCGGCAAAGGCGCTGGCGGTCGCCGTGACACGATCCTCCGGCGCAAGATATGGCAGGAGATAGTGCTGCAGCGCCGTCCAGTCGGCGACCTCGCCAAGCATGCGGGTCAAGAGCTCGCGGGCATCGACCAGCGACCAGACCTTGCGCCTTTCGATTGTCACTTGGGTGACGGCGGTGCGCTGGCGCAGGTTGGCATAGGCCGCAAGCAGGTCATAAAGCGTCGCGTCATAGGCGGATTCGACATTGTGCGGGATATGTTCCGGCGCGCCGCGGGCAAACACGTCGCGGCCAAGCCGGTTGCGGTTGACCAGCCGGGTCGCTGCCTCCCGCATCGCCTCCAGTCGCTTCAGGCGGAAGGCGAGCGTGGCGGCCAGTTCCTCGCCGCTCGGGCCGTCGTCGCCTTTGACCTGCTGCGGGATCAGAAGTTTGGACTTCAGGTAGGCAAGCCAGGCGGCCATGACCAGGTAGTCGGCTGCAAGCTCGATGCGGACCCGACGGGCGCTATCGATGAACAGGAGATATTGTTCAGCAAGCGCCAGGACAGAGATGCGGGCGAGATCGACTTTCTGGGTGCGGGCAAGGTGAAGCAGCAGGTCGAGCGGACCTTCGAAGCCACCGACGTCGATCACCAGCGCCGGATCGTCGGTCGCGCGGTTGGCGCCGGCATCCTGCCAGAGCTTGTCCATTGGAATGGCGTCCTGCGATGTATTTATGGCCATTCCCAAACCTTGTCCTGTCGACAGCCGTCAGGAGACGGCGAGAAGACCGTGGAATTCCGCGCGGATCGCGTCCTCGCTCAAGCCGTCGCCCGCGCCGAAGGCTGCCTCCACCGCCCTTGCCCGCCGTAGGGCTTCGCCGCCAAGCGGTATCGCTTCCTTCACGACAGCCTTCATTTCGTCCATCACACCGTTGCAATGCAAGACAATATCGCATCCGCCCCCAACGATTCTCGCCGCACGCTCGCCTATCGTGCCCTTCAGCGCATTCATCGACGTGTCGTCGGACATCAGCAGCCCGTCGAAACCGATATGGCCGCGGATGATCTCGTCGATCACCTTGCGGGAAATGGTCGCCGGCTCGTCCGGGTCGATGGCGGTGAAGACGATATGGGCGCTCATCGCCATCAACTCGTTCTTCATGGCAACGAAGGGCAGGAAGTCATGCGCTTCGAGCTCGGCGCGCGACACGGTGACCACCGGCAGTTCGTGATGGCTGTCGGCCATGCCGCGGCCATGGCCCGGGATGTGCTTCATGACCGGCAGCATGCCGCCCGCCTTCAGACCGTCAGCGGCAGCCTGCCCCATTTCCGCAACCGTCTTCGGATCGAAACCATAGGCGCGATCGCCGATGACGTTGCTCGCCCCTTCGATCGGCACGTCGAGCACCGGCAGGCAATCGACGTTGATGCCGAATTTCAGGAGATCGAAAGCATGCAGACGCGACATCAGCCAAGTTGCCCTCAGCCCCTTATCGCGATCCTGCCTGTAGAGTTCGCCAAGCACCGCAGCCGATGGATAACGCTCGATCATCGGTGGACGGATGCGCTGAACGCGCCCTCCCTCCTGGTCGATCAGCACCGGCGCATCCGGCCGGCCGATGGCATCGCGCATGGATGCGACGAGATCGGTGATCTGCGCCGGTTCGACGCAATTGCGGGCAAAGAGGATGAAGCCCCAGGGCCGTTCATCCCGGTAAAGCGCCACTTCGTCGGCGGTGAGGGTCGGGCCGCTGGAGCCCAGGATCATTGCTTTTGATTCGCTCATGGCTCGATCTTAGATCATTGGTGGGCCAACAAAAAACGGGGCGCCAGGCGCCCCGTCCGATTTCTTCGCTCTTCAATCCTTACCGGCCGACCAGGCAGGTTCCGCCAGCGGCGCGATACCGTTCGCAGAGCGCCACGGCCTCATTCTTGCCGCCTGCCGGAATACGGACGCGGTAGAATGTGCCCTTGCCGGCGATCTCGGCGGGTTTGATATCGACGCCACGGCCACCGATGACGCTGCCGAACTTTGCCGACAGGCTCTGATAGGACTTCTGGGCTTCCGCCTGCGACGGCAGCGAGGCGATCTGGATCACGTAGTCCCCAGGTCCCAGCGAAGCGACCTGGTTCGATGCGGACGCCGGAGCAGCGGCTGTCTGCTGGCCGGGAGCGCGGACATTGCCCTGATCCGTGACGGCAGCGACCACATTGACCGGCTGCTCAGCCGGGCGGGCGATCGGTACCGGAGCCTTCGATGCCGGTGCAGAGGCCTGAACCGGAGCGACGGGTGCCGGAGCCTGTGCGGCGGCCGGGGAAGGAGCCGCGGCAGCCGGGTTCGGCTGCGCGGGAGCCGCCGCGACGGCCGGCGTGATCGGGTTCGTTCTCACCACGTTGACGTGTTCGGCCGGAGCGGCCGGATTGGCTGGCGCGGAGACCGGAAGGACACCGGAAGAACCAGCATTCGAGGCGGTCGACAAGGGTTGCGGACGGGCCGGTGTGGCGGGCGTGGAAGCAGGAGACTTAGCGGGGAAGGCTGCAGCCGTTTCGACCGGCTTTGCGCCGGCGGCTGGCAGCTTCGGCGTTTCCGGTGCAGCGAGCGCTGGCGCTGCGATTTCCTGCTCGACCAGCTTGCCGTCCGGGCGGACGATCATCGTCTTGACCTTGCGCGGCATGACGGTCACGGGCTGCTGCTCAGCAGAAGCATTGTTTTGTGCAACCCGGTCCTGCGGCAGGAGGCGTGGATCCTCCGTCTCGCCGACATCGGTCGGCTCGATATCGTTCTCGCCTTCGAGCGGCAACGTATCGGGCATCAAGGTCTTCTGGACGACGTCGATCGGCTCCTCGTTGGAGGAGATCAGCGTGCGCTGCTTCGGATCCTTCGGCGAGACGCCGGCGACGCGATCGTAGACAGCCTTGTCCTGGTTGGGGACGGTCTTGCCGCCCGGATTTTCCGGTGCAATCTTGATCGGCTCTTTGTCGGCAGCAATGATCACCGGTTCGCCGCCCGAAACGACACCCGAAACGCTGCTGCCGAAGAACGCATAGGCGCCGGCGCCGCCAAGGATCACGACGCCGGCGAGAACCAGCGGCATGGCCCAGCTGCGGACGGAACGGCGGGCGTTCTCCACCGTCGCGATATAATCGGTGTCGGAATAATGCAGTTCCTCATGCTCCGCCGCCGGCAGGGGCGTCGTCAAGCTGCGGCGAAAATCCTCTTCCAGTGCACGCTCGAAATCGTCGAGATCATTATAGGCCGGCGAGCGGCTCGCTTCGGCAGCGGCCTGCTGGCCTTTCTGTGCGATATCGATCTCCGGCTTGCGCGCCGGCGCCGACTTGCCGGGGGCTGCCAGCAGCGTCGCAAGCTCGGCATCGATGTCGAGTTCGTAATCGGGACGATAGGCCGGCGGCTGTTCTGGCTCTTCTGCCGGCAGCGACGGCACGTCGAGCTCGGCGATCGCCTCCACCTGGTCTTCGGAATCGGCAATCTGAGCCGGATCGAACGGCAGGTCGGCCATAGATTCGGGCTCTTCGACAGCCTGCGTCTCCACAACCGGTGCCGCCACAGCGACGGGCGCAGCGCGCGCGATCGGCGTCGCCGAAGGGGCGGCAGGTTCGGCCTTTACAGCAGCTGCCGCCGCAGGCGTCGCCTGAACCGGATGTTTCTGCGTCTCTTCAACGACGATCTCGGCAAGGTCGAGTTCCAGGCCATCGAGCGCCAACTCGAATTCCTCATCAGAGAAGGGATCCTTGTCGTCTAGAGACGGCACCTCGGCAACCGGAGGCATGGCAACCGTCGCAGTGGCAATCACGGGCGCAGCGGCTGCGACAGCAGGCGTTGCGGCAAGCTCGGGCGCGTTCGCCACAGGGGTCGCGAGCGGCTGTCCGTTGGATGTCGGCAGCGTATAACGCTGGACGTCGTAGATCAGCTCATCGAGCGCGGAGAACCGATCCGTCTGCGACGCAGCGGCACTCTCGCCGGTCGATGCAACAGGCGCGGCTGCGACGGGCGCAGGCTGCAGTTCCTGCGGCTCCGGGGCTTTTGCAGAAACCTGCAGTTCGGCAGCCGGTGCCGGCTCGATCTTCGGACTCGGGATATCGTCCAGAACCGGAGGCTCTACAGCATATTCATTCAGTACAGGTGCAGCCGCCTGAGAAGGGATTACAGCCGTCTGTGCAGAGGCCGCAGAGACATCTCGTGCCACGCTGAAATTGGTGAGCGGCATGCGGAAGCCGGGAATATAGGCGCCCTTGCCCCTCTCCGCCTTTGGCTCCAGTTCAAACTTCGCCTCGGGTTCTAATTTCGCTTCAGGCTCGAACGCTGCCTCGGGTTCGGGGGCTGCTTCAGGCTCGAAGGTCGCTTGCGGCACGAACCGGACCTCCGGCTCGAACTTCACTTCGGGCTGGCTTGGAGCAACGGGCTCGGCCGCGATCGAGTTTTCCAACTCAGCCGCGAGATCGAATTCCTCCGCCGGCTCTTCTATCGACGTGGCGGGAGACATCGCGCCGGCCGTCGGAAAATCGGGCAGATCGAAGACGGGTTCCACACGTGCGGTTTCGAAGGCCGGTTCGGCTATCGGATCGGAGACAACGCTCTCGTCGACAGCATCAAACGCCAATGGCGGCTCTTCGTCACCGAACTGCCGATCGTCTCGTTCGCTGATCGCACTATCGGCCGGCAGAAAAGCCTGCGGCAGTTCGATCGCGGCCGGCTCAGCCGGAACAAACTCCAATTCCTCCGGCTCTACCGGCGGCGCAGCCACCGCGGCATCGGAAGCAGGCTCGGCGAATGACCGGGGCGCATCGTCAAGCGCGATATCGTGAACAGGATCGAGCCGCGGCGCGTCATAGCGCTCGAACTCCTGAAGAAGCTCGTCTTCGAGATTGAATGCCGGCTCTCGCCGTCCAGACGCTGAAGTATCGGCGGAAGATGATCCGGGCTTGGCGGCGACGGGAAGATCGTCGTAGCCTACGATGCGGGCGAGTTCTGCCAGCGGATCATCATCGGCAAAGAAGTCCGGTAAATCATTCCGGTTACGCGCAAGGTTGTTATCGGCCATTACCTCGTCCACTCACCTACATTACAACGCATATGCCAGTGCAATGTGGGGAAATGGTGGCGATATTTACCGCATTTCTTCCGGTGCCGCAGTGCCCGTGATCCCAAGTCCTGACTTCAAAACAGAGGCGACAGCATGCACCAGCCCAAGCCTGGCAATACTCAATTCTCGGTTTTTATCGTTAACAAAGCGTAATTCCGGTTGTTCTTTACCCTTATTCCAATGCGCATGGAAGAAACTTGCCAGATCATAGAGGTAAAAAGCAAGCCGATGAGGCTCCTGCGCCTGGGCCGCAGCCTCAATGATCCTGGGGTATTCCGCAAGTTTGGCAACCAGCTGCATCTCGTTCGGATCGTTGATCAGGCTGCTCGAACCTTTTAGGTCTAGCGAATCGAAATCGAGACCCGGAAACGCTTCCTTTGCCTGCCGGAACACCGACGAGCAGCGCGCATGGGCGTACTGCACGTAGAAGACCGGATTGTCCTTCGACTGCTCGGTCACCTTGGCGAAGTCGAAATCGAGCGGCTCGGAACTCTTCCTGTAGAGCATCATGAAGCGCACCGCGTCGCGGCCGACCTCGTCGACCACTTCGCGAAGGGTCACGAAGTTGCCGGAACGCTTCGACATCTTCACCGGCTCGCCATTGCGGTACAGCTTGACGAGCTGGCAGAGAAGCACGGTGAGCTTCGCCTTGCCGCCGGAGACGGCACGCGCGACGGCTTCCAGGCGCTTGACATAGCCGCCGTGATCGGCGCCGAGCACATAGATCATCTCGTCGTAACCACGGTCGAACTTGTCCTTGAAATAGGCAACGTCGGCTGCAAAGTAAGTATAGCTGCCGTCCGACTTGATCAGCGGCCGGTCTATATCGTCGCCCACCTCGGTGGAGCGGAACAGCGTCTGCTCGCGATCCTCCCAGTCTTCCGGCAACTGGCCCTTCGGCGGTGGCAGCGTGCCCTTGTAGACGTGCCCCTTGAACGTGAGGTCGTTGATCGCCTGGCGGATGCGCTGCGCGCCATTGGCATGCAAGGTCCGTTCCGAATAAAAGACGTCGTGATGGACGTTGAGCGCTTCGAGATCGTCGCGGATCAGCGCCATCATCGAGTCGATCGCCTTGTCCTTGACGATCGGCATCCAGGCGTCTTCCGGCATGTTGTGCAGCCGCGAACCGTATTCCTCCGCCAGGGCCTGCCCGACCGGCACGAGGTAATCGCCCGGATAAAGGCCTGAGGGAATCTCACCGATCGTCTCACCGAGAGCCTCGCGGTAACGCAGGAAGACCGAACGGGCCAGAACATCGATCTGGCTGCCGGCATCGTTGATGTAGTATTCCTTGGCCACGTCGTAGCCGGCAAATTCCATCAGGTTCGCCAGCGCATCGCCCACGACAGCACCACGGCAATGGCCGACATGCATCGGGCCCGTCGGGTTGGCCGAGACGTATTCGACATTCGCCTTCTTATCGGCGCCGATCGTCGAGCGGCCGTAATCCGTGCCCTCGGCAATCATCGAGGCGAGCAGGCGCTGCCAGTAGGGAGCACCGAGCCGGATATTGATGAAGCCGGGACCGGCCACGGAAACTTCGCTGACATCGGCATCCGAACGCAGCGCTTCGGCGATGATATCGGCGAGCGCACGCGGATTGGTGCCAAGCGGTTTTGCCAGAACCATGGCGGCATTGGTCGCCACATCGCCGTGGCTCTGGTCCCGCGGCGGCTCGACTGCGATACGGCCGAAATCAAGCTCACTTCGCTTTTCCTTGATAATATCAAGGCTTTCCAAAGCGTTCTTAATTCTTGTTTCGAAGTCGGCAAAAAGATTCATGTTCAATCATCCCCGAAACATGCCCGAGGACCCTTGCTGGCCAGTGTCATTGGTGGCGGTGCCTAGCGCAAATCCGGAGTCTGGTCAAACAGCTCGCCATGCGCCTTGATGGCGAAGGTATCGGTCATCCCAGCGAGATAATCGCCCACATGCCTGGCTCTTGCGGTCTCGCCGAGACCGGCAATGTGGTTGACCCAATAGTGGCTGCGCATCAGCGACGGATCATTCATATAGGCGCCGAACAGATCCGAGACGATCTGGGAGGCGCCGGCGCGGATGCGCATGATGTCCGGATGCCGGTAGATGCGCGAAAACAGCAGCTTCTTGATGCAGCGGTCGGTCTCGGCCATCTCTCCGGAGAACGTGGCGATGACATGCCCAGCGGAGCGGACGTCAGCGGCGCTCTGCGGATCCACCTTATCGAGGTTGCGCTGCGCCACGCCGATAACATCCTCGACCATATGAGTGATCTGCCGGCGCATGATCTCATGGGCGAAACGGCTCGGCTCGAGATGCGGATAACGTGCCCTCACCTCCGCCATCAGCTTGGCGAGGAAGGGCACATCATCGAGCATCTCGAAGGTCAACAGGCCGGAGCGCAGCCCGTCGTCGATGTCATGGGTGTTGTAGGCGATATCGTCGGCGATCGCGGCAACCTGCGCTTCCAGGCTGGCATAGCTGGCGAGTTCCAGATCATGCAGCTCACAATAGTCGCGGATCGGCTGCGGCACGGGGCCGCGGGTGCCCTCGCCGGTGGCGCTGAGAAGCGGACCATTGTGCTTGACGAGGCCTTCGAGGCTTTCCCAGGTGAGATTGAGCCCGTCGAAATCAGCATATCGGCGCTCAAGTTTGGTGACGATGCGTAGCGACTGGGCGTTATGGTCGAAGCCGCCATAGGGCTTCAGCATCTCGTCCAGTGCATCTTCGCCGGTATGGCCGAATGGCGTATGGCCGAAGTCGTGGACCAGCGCCACGCCTTCGGCGAGATCCTCGTCGAGCTTCAGGGCGCGGGCAAGCGCACGGGCGATCTGCGCCACCTCGATCGTATGGGTCAGCCGGGTGCGGTAATGGTCGCCGTCTGGACTGATAAACACCTGCGTCTTATGCTTCAGCCGCCGGAATGCGGTGGTGTGGACGATGCGATCGCGGTCGCGCTGGAATTCCGAGCGCGTCAGGCTGCCGTCTTCGGGAAACAGACGCCCGCGCGACGCCCAGGGGTTGGCGGCGTAGACCGCGCGCTCGCCACTGCCGAAACCCAGCGCCCTGGTATCGATCGTCATGCCGTCACCTGTTTGTTCATCCGCCGCCTGCCGCCCATTGACGTGCCCTTCACGTCTTCATACCTATAGTGAAGCTGTGCGCAATGCCGGTGACAGGAATCTCTCCGGGCCTTGAACCCGGCAGGAGGCGGATAATATGGAAACCAATGTAACTCTTTCAAATGCGGCGGCCAAGCGCATCGCCGAAATCGTCGGCAACGAAGCGGGCAAGCAGGCGCTGCGCGTCTCGGTCGAAGGCGGCGGCTGTTCGGGCTTCTCCTACAAGTTCGATCTCGCCGAGGCGCCTGGGGACGACGATGTGGTGGTCGCCAACGGCAATGCCAAGGTGCTGATCGACAGCCTCTCGCTCGTCTATATGGCAGGCTCGGAGATCGACTTCGTCGACAACCTGCTCGGCCAGTCCTTCCAGATCAAGAACCCGAACGCGGTTGCCAGCTGCGGCTGCGGCACCAGTTTCTCGATCTGATAACATCCTCCCTCACGCACTTCGCCCTTCCCAACGCTTCCTCTTTCGCTAAAAGAGGAAGCGAACAGTGGGAGGCAAGGGCCGATGAAGATCGCCACCTGGAACATCAACGGCGTCAAGGCGCGCATCGACAACCTGCGTCAGTGGCTGGCCGATTCCTCCCCGGACATCGTCTGCCTGCAGGAAATCAAGTCTGTCGATGAGACCTTCCCGCGGCTGGAGATCGAGGCGCTCGGTTATCATGTCGAGACCCACGGCCAGAAAGGGTTCAACGGCGTTGCGCTGCTGTCGAAAACCAGGCCCGACGAGGTGATGCGCGGCCTGCCGGGCGGTGAAGGCCCGGACGGACAGACGGACGAGCAGTCGCGTTACATCGAAGGCGTCTTTTCGGTGCCGGGCGGCGCGATCCGCGTCGCCTCCATTTACCTGCCGAACGGCAATCCAGCCGACGATCCGGTCAAATATCCCTACAAGCTGGCCTGGATGGAGCGGCTGCGCCTGCATGCGCAGAATTGCCTTCTGCTCGAAGAGCCGCTGATCCTTGCCGGCGACTACAACGTCATTCCCGAGCCGCATGACTGTTTCGACCCGGCCGCCTGGGCGACGGACGCGCTTTTCCTGCCGCAGACACGCGCTGCTTTCCGCAAGCTCGAAAACCTCGGTCTCGTCGACGCGGTGCGCGCCACGACCGATGCCACCAAACTCTACTCTTTCTGGGATTATCAGGCCGGTGCCTGGCAGAAGAACAACGGCATCCGCATCGATCATCTGCTGCTATCTGCGGAAGCCGCCGACAAGCTGAAATCCACGGCGATCGAGAAACATGTGCGGGCCTGGGAAAAGCCGTCGGACCACGTGCCCGTCATCGGTATGTTCGATTTCGGCTGATCGTCCGGAATGATCGGCGAGGCGTCGGTTATTCGACGCCTCGGGCAAATTCTTGCGACAGGGCAACCGCGCCGCGGCGATCCTCTTCGCCGACGACCGAAAATGCCTGCTCCTGCAATTGCTGCATCCAGACACATTCCTTGGCGGTACATTTGTCGAGTGCCGCCGTCATGAAGGCGAGCCCCCGCACCGTCTGGCCTTCCTGGAAGAGGACATTGCCGAAAACCGACATGGCGCCCGCATGGCCGCTCTTGCGGGCCTGGTTCAGCCATTTCTTCGCCTGCTGGATATTGGCGGTACCGCCCTCGCCTGCGAGAATCATCCGGGCGAGTTGGAACTGTGCCTCCGCCACGCCGAATGTGGATGCCGCCTGGAAATAAAGTTGCCGTGCCTGTGAAAGATCCGGCTTGATCGGGCTGCCGGGAATGCCGCGGCGATAATAGTTGGCCAGCGACAGAAGCGCGTTGACGAAGAAGCCGGTATCTTCCGAACCGGGTTCGACGCCTTGCGCGGCGATCTCGTTATAGATCTTGAAGGCCTCGAAATCGTCCTTCGCGACGCCGTCGCCATAGGCATACATATTGGCAAGCGCCCAGCGCGAGCCGGTGTGGCCTTTCTCGGCGGCATAACGATAGGCTTCGACCGCATCTTCCTTCTGGCCGTTCTTATAAGCCTTGAAGCCGAACTTGAAGAGATCGAAGGGACCGGACTCCTTCGTCACGCCCGACTTGATATCGAAGGCCGCAGCCGATCCCGCCAAAATCAAGGCGAGCGACGCTCCAAGAAGCAATACTCTCATGGATCCGATGTCACACTTCGGCATGGTTCAGTTTCTTTCACTCCGCGCGCGACGACCCGCCGCAGCCCGAGCATCGCTCGCTGCCGGAACAAGATTTATCCGGGAATATCCCGCGCCTGCTCCTCCCGAGAGACGAATGAAACTGTAGCTGCCGTTTTCGGCAAGACTAGGACCCATAACCGCAGCAATTGCGGCAGGACAGGACGGCATCAGAATCCGCCTGCCTGAGCGCAAAAAGCCCGGCTTTTCATGAAGAAACCCGCCCATGATACTCCAATTACGCGCCCCGCCCCCGCGTTCCGCGCCTGTTCTTCCTCTATCGCTGCTCCCCGTTTGTGGCGGGAAGTGGACAGAAACGCCCCTCTCAAGGGCCCTGACAATAGTCTCGAAAAAGTGTTGCTAAATCGTCACAAGAGAACCGACGAGACTGTTCCTCATCTGATTTAAAATCCGCCACAAAAAAGCCCGGTCGCAACCGGGCTTTCAAGCTTCAATCAAGTGAAGTCAGAATTTGACCTTCAGAGAAGTGGAGAGAGCAGCGACCAGATCGTTGCCGAACCGATAGCTTGCTTCGTCGCCAGCAGGAACGCCGTCGATGGTCACGACACCTGAGCTGCCGCTGGTCAGGATGCCAAGCACGCCGGCCAGGCGAATCTCGACATTCTTGTTCGGCGAATAGGAGACACCTGCGCCGACAGTCCAGGTATCCGTCAGGGAGCCGAAGCCCTGCGAAGTCCCACGATCCCAGGTGAGGCTAACCGCGCCGCTCCACTGTTCGTTGAACTTGTGGCCTACGCCGCCTGTAACCGTCCAGCCGTCCCGGTAGCCGAGCTCAAGGGCGGTGACTTCCACCCCGCCGGCATTGTAGAACGGGATCCGCTGCAACACGCTCCAATTGGTCCATTTGACCGATCCGAACGCGAGCCAATCGGGAGCGATCCCAGACTGCAGCTTCAGCTCGATAGCCTCCGGCATAGCGGTTGAGCCCTCGACCGGAATGACTGAGCCGGCGCCTGGGACCACACCCGCTGGAAGGTTCGAAAGGTCAACCTGGCCGGTGACGCTGTCCAGTTTCACCTGGCTATAGTACATCAGGCTGGCGCGCAGCGCGTATTCCGGAATTTCGTAGGCAACACCTGCCCGCCAGCCCCAGCCGTCACCTTCAAGATCGAGGCGACCCACACCAGAGCCTAAACCGCCAAGAAGTTCCGGCGCCACGACTAGGCGTTCCTTAAAGCCGTCCATCTGGAGATAGTTTCCGCCGGCGATGACACGCAGATCGCCCGGACCGGCGTCGAATTTGTAAGAGCAGGTCAGCGCGTAGTTGTCGCTGTTGATCTTTGTTTCGATGTTCTGGTTTGCACCGGCCCAACGGGCGCCTGGATTGGTATGAGCGCCGTAGGGCTGCGAGTAATCGACCATGCAGTCGAAACCCTGGAAGCCCGCCTTGGCGCCGATACGCGGAGACCAGTAGTCCTCCGTCTCCTCTGCCGAATTGGAATAACCTAGGGCATTGAGTGAACCATCCGTCGCGAAGGTATCGGTGACGTTCTTGAGTTTCCTCTGGGGCATCACGAAAGTAGCCGTGGACTCGATCACGACCGGAGACGGATCAAAAAGCAGATCGATATTGTATCCGCCCCGCTCGATGCCGCCTGCAAGCGCAGGCGACTGAAGGGTGCATCCGGCTACGAGAGCAAAGACGCCCCTTGAGATTATTTTGCTTACCATAAAATCTCCCACTCCCTGGTAAGTGACCCAAATCACTCTAGATGGTTCGCTCCGATTGACAACTTTCGGCTGTCCAGCGCTTCGCGGCGCAAACGAGTTATAGATTTACGTAAGCAAACCAGGAACCCAGGCTTCGATGCCGATTTCGGCACAAAATTACTCTTTCTCTCCTAATGGGGTCGTTAAAATTAGAATTATATTATTTTAAGCCGGCTACCTGTGACAATGTGGCAACAATACGGCTTTCTGCTTGTGAGCAGTTGCACACATGCCGAACCATACCAACAAACGGTTGCGAAAAATGAAAATGCCGCGTCCGTTTTCGGCGCGGCATCCCTTATCGAACTGATTCACGATGAAAACGGTCAGCCGGCTTCGCTGATGCGCAGAAGAGCGATCTTCAGGTTCGCCATCTGAACTTCCAGTTCGGCAAAGCGCTCGCGCTCGGCAGCAACCACTTCTGGATCGGCATTGGCGACGAACTTCTCGTTGGCCAGCTTCTTGCCGATACGGTCCATCTCGGCCTCGGTCTTGCCCACTGCCTTCTCGATGCGCGCCTTTTCGGCCACCAGGTCGATCAGGTTGCCGAGCGGCAGGCAGGCGGTCGCCTCGCCGACGACGATCTGGGCAGAGCCCTTCGGCGCCACGTCGGCAAGCTCGATGGTTTCGACGCGCGCAAGGCGGCGGACAGCCGCCTCATGACGGCGCAGACGCGCCTGGGTCAACTCATTGGCGCCGACGACGATCAGCGGCGCAACGGCCGATGGCGGCACGTTCATCTCAGCGCGGGCCGAGCGCAGGCCGGTCACGAGGTCGACCAGCCAGTTTATCTCCTCCGCAGCCGCCTGATCGGCGAATTCCGGTGCCGGCCAGTCGGCATGGCAAAGCAGTCCGTCGCGCGTTTCGGTATGGGCCCAGAGCTCTTCCGTCATGAACGGCATGAACGGATGGAGGAGCTTGTAGGTCTCTTCCAGTACATAGGCCGCGCAGGCCTGCGCCTCCGCCTTGGCACCCTCGTCCTCGCTCATGAAGATCGGCTTCAGCAGTTCAAGATACCAGTCGCAGACCTGGTTCCACACGAAGCGATAGAGAGAAGCCGAAGCTTCGTTGAAACGCTGGGTCTCGATCGCCTCGGTGACGTCGCGGATCGTGGTGGAAAGTTCGGTCAGGATCCAGCGGTTGACGGTGAGCTTCGCAGTCGCCGGCGAGAAGGCCGGATTGCGCTTGACGCCGTTCATCTCGGCAAAGCGGGTGGCGTTCCAGAGCTTGGTACCGAAATTGCGGTAACCGGCAATGCGGGCCGGATCGAGCTTCACGTCGCGCCCCTGGGCGGCCATGATCGCCAGTGTGAAACGCAGCGCATCGGCGCCGTATTCGTCGATCAGGTCGAGCGGGTCGATGACGTTGCCCTTCGACTTCGACATCTTCTGACCGTTCTTGTCGCGCACCAGGGCGTGAATATAGACGGTGTGGAAGGGCTCGACCGGATTGCCCTCTTCGTCCTTCATGAAGTGCAGACCCATCTGCATCATGCGAACGACCCAGAACGGAATGATGTCGAAACCCGTGACGAGAACGTTGGTCGGATAATACCGCTTCAGTTCCGGGGTGTGTTCCGGCCACCCCAAGGTCGAGAACGGCCACAGTGCGGACGAGAACCAGGTGTCGAGCACGTCCTCGTCGCGGGTCAGGATTTCGCCGGGCTTGAAGTTCTCCAGCAAATCCTCGACGAGAGCCTTCATCGGTCCCTCATGCGACAGGTAGTGCTGAATTGCCGCCTGCAGCGCCTCTTCCTCGCTCTTTTCGACGAAGACCTGGCCGTCCGGGCCGTACCAGGCCGGAATTTGGTGTCCCCACCAAAGCTGGCGGGAAATGCACCACGGCTGGATATTCTCCATCCACTGGAAATAGGTGTTTTCCCAGTTCTTCGGAACAAACTTCGTGCGGCCTTCGCGAACAGAGGCGATCGCCGGCTGGGCAAGCGTCTTGTTGTCCACCCACCATTGTTCGGTCAGGCGCGGCTCGATCGGCACGCCGCCGCGGTCGCCATGCGGCACCATGTGCTTGTGCGGCTCGATCTTGTCGAGCAATCCGGCTTCCTCGAATATCTCGACGATGATCTTGCGGGCCGTGAACCGATCCTGGCCTTCCAGTCGATCCCAGGCACCATGCAAGGCCGCGGGATTGTCCAGGCCCTCCAGAAAATCCTCGTTGTCCTTGATGGTGACCGTTCCGTCGATGTCGAGGACATTGATCCGGCGCAGCCCTGCCCGCTTGCCGACTTCGAAGTCGTTGAAGTCGTGAGCCGGCGTGATCTTGACCGCGCCGCTGCCGGCGGTCGGATCGGCGTAGTCGTCCGCAACGATCGGGATCCTGCGGCCGACGATCGGCAGGATGACATGTTTGCCGACGATCGACCTGTAACGTTCGTCATCCGGATTAACCGCAATACCGGTATCGCCGAGCATGGTTTCGGGGCGCGTTGTCGCGACAACGATATAGTCGCGCGTCTCGAATTCGGTCGCGTTGCCGTCTTCGTCGAAGGCGACCGGATACTGATAGGTGACGCCGTCTTCGAGCGGATAACGCAGGTGCCACAGATTGCCGTTGACCTCGATCTGCTCGACTTCCATGTCGGAGATCGCCGTCAGCAGCTTCGGGTCCCAGTTGACGAGGCGCTTGTCCTTGTAGATCAGGCCCTGCTTGTAGAGCGTGACGAAGACTTCCAGAACCGCAGCCGAAAGCCCCTCGTCCATGGTGAAGCGCTCGCGCGACCAGTCACAGGAGGCACCGAGACGCTTCAGCTGGTTGAAGATCAACCCGCCCGATTCTTCCTTCCACTCCCAGATTTTGTCGACGAAGGCCTCGCGGCCCATCTCGCGGCGTCCCGGAAGCTGGCGCTCCATCAACTGGCGCTCGACGACCATCTGGGTGGCGATGCCCGCATGGTCCATGCCCGGCTGCCACAGCACGTCCTTGCCGCGCATCCGCTCGAAGCGGATCATGATGTCCTGCAGCGTGTTGTTGAGCGCATGGCCCATATGCAGCGAACCGGTCACGTTCGGCGGCGGGATGACGATCGTGAAGGTTTCCGCGCCCGGCTTGGCGTTGACGCCGGCGCGAAAAGCGTCGGCCTCGTCCCAGGCCTTGGCGATCCTCGGTTCTACTTCTGCGGAATCATAGGTCTTTTCGAGCATTTCCTGACCCGTTTTTGTTCTTTGAGAGCTATCGGGGTGTAAATAGGATGGGGTGTTCCAAGTCAATAAAAAAGCCGCCCCGTCACCGGAGCGGCCGTATCGATCAGCCTTACGGGCGGGTTGGCTAGGCCAACCGCTGGCTTAGCGGCGCGTGCCGCGGGATACGCGTTCGATTTCCTCGCGCACCAGGCGCTCGACCAGCGTCGGCAGGTTGTCGTCCAGCCATTCCTGCAGCATCGGGCGCAGCATGTCGCCGGCCATGTCCTCGAGCGAACGGCGCTCCATGCCGTTGAACACCGAGGCAAGTTCGCTGAAGGATTTTGCGACCTGGGCGCCGGCTTCGGCGGACAGGAGGTTGGCGGTCTCCTCGATCTTCGCCGGCAGGCTGCGCGGGGCCTGTTCCGCGGCGAATTTCGGTTCTGCTTTCGGCTCGACCTTTGGTTCAGGCCGGGTCTGCGCCTCGGCCCTGCTGGAAGCCGACAGCGGCGGATCGAAGACCGGCATCATGACGCGCTGGACCGGCTCCGGCTGGGAAGCCGGTGCTGGCTGCGTGACAGGGGCAGCCTGGGTGACCGGTTCGCGGAATTCGGGCATGCGCGGCATCTGGGGACGAAGCGGAGCCGGCTCTTCCTGGCGTGCCGCCGGTGCGGGCGAAGACGGTGTTTGCGCCGGAGAGATCGTCGCTGACAGCGTCGGCGCAGTCGAAGCGGTGGAAAGGCGCACCGGACCGGTCTCCTGCTGGCGGGCCGAGGCGGCGCGGACCCTTGCGGCGACATCGGCGAGCGACAGGGTACGATCCTGCTGCGCCGGCTGGCCCGACGACCCTTGTGCGTAGCTCATCGGTTCGTTGCGGGAGGGGGCGCCGCGGTCATTGGCAGCCATATCCGGGACGAAGCTCGGTTCTTCGCCGTCCTCGATCTCGTCCTCGGTATAAACCGGGGAGAGCTGGCCGTTCAGCGCGTTCTCGGCGTTCGGCTCATTGCTTTCAATGATCCGGCGAATGGACGCCAAGATTTCTTCCATGGAGGGTTCACGCGCTACATTTGGCTGAGCCATTTTCATCCCCGCTGTTACCGGCACTCGACTCGGCCCCGTGGAGGGTGAACCGAATCGACGTTACTCTAAGGTCTTGGGGGGGCTGGAAACAATGACAAGTGCCCCAGGCTTCCTACCGATACACAGTTTTGTTGGCGTTGTGAATCCCGTTAGTCACACTTACCGGAACAGATGACAGCGAGATGAAATAACCGGATGGCGTCGACGGAAACGACAAAGGGGCCGCAAGGCCCCTTCCATTCATGATGTTCGATCACGTCGGAGTGATCAGAACACGAATTCCTTGGCCTTGCGGAAGCCCGGCAACGGCTTGACCGACGCATTGAAATAGGCGCTTTCGGAAATCGAGCCCTGTTCCTTCACCAGCACCTTCGCCTGGGCGGCATTGCCATAACCGACGACAACGATCAGCCGGCCGCCGTCGCGCAGCTGTTCCAGAAGAGCGGCGGGCACTTCCTCGACCGCGCCGTTGACGAAGACCAGATCGTAGGGGGCCTCGGCGGCATAACCCTTTTCGAGTTCGCCGGTAACGACCGCGACATTGTCGTAGCCGAGCGAGGAGAGCGTTCCAGTCGCCTGCGAGGCCAGCACCTCATCCGCTTCCAGCGAAACCACGGAGCCGGCGATCAGCGACAGGACGGCGGTCGCATAACCGCTGCCGGTGCCAATTTCGAGCACGACGTCGTCCTTGGTGATCGCCGCAAGCTGCAGAAGCTTGGCAAGCGGCGAAGCCTCCATCAGGTAGCGGCCAGACGCCACCTCGATATCCTTATCGATATAGGCGAGCGACTTTGCCTTGGCCGGCACGAAGGCCTCGCGCGGTACATTATAGAAGGCCCGCAGAACCGAATGCGACGTGACATCGGTGGTGCGGATCTGATTTTCGACCATCTTTGTCCGTGCTGCTTCGAAATCCATCATCTCAGTCGTCCCAAATCACCGGCGATGCGCCGGCTCACGTATGTCCGTCTTACTGACGGCGAGACGTGCTTTCAAGACACTGGTCGGTTTCGAAGCAAAAAAGCCGAGGTGAACGGCCCTCCCCTGCAATCCCGATGCTCAGGCGTAGGCCGGCGGCGCTTCTTCCAGTTTGCGGACGGTCACATAATCACGGCCATAGGAGGAGCGCAGGCTATGGCCCTTGTCGAAGGCGGACTGTTCGGCGGAGGTCAGCGGGAACATGCCGTCGGCGAACGTTCCAGTGCCTTCGACCTCGTTGGCCGCCTGGCGATGTACATTGATAATCCTGGTGATCATGACGCCTTCCCTCCGTTCCGCCCAATAATCGCTGAGCAGGCCTTTCTGTTCCGAGCCTAGGAGGAGAAGGTTAAAAAATTAACCATGTTGCACCGCACACAAAAATGCGTGGTAAATGCTTGGTATCAAAGCATGTTTGGATTTGAGGGATTGATCCGGAAAGAAGGGAAAATTGGAGGCCTCGCCCGGAATCGAACCGGGGTGCAAGGATTTGCAGTCCTCTGCGTCACCACTCCGCCACGAGGCCGTCCGAACGCATAAAGAGCGAGTGGTGTCGGGCGTTTAGAACGAATCGAATAACCGCGCAAGCGCGGTTTGGCCCGATTGCCATTTTTTTCCTGCACAAGATGACGGACGCCGATGCGGGCGGACCGGTTCGCATCTCTGCCCACAGTCCACGTTCGGAAAAAAACCGGCCGGAATGTCAAAAAACCGGCTCGATTGGATGCCGGCCGGCGTTCTGGGTTTGGCTTCATAAAAAATTCACCAAAATTACGGAACCAACCGCTTCCGGATGAGTTCTCTACGCCGCAATGCAAGGTGTGGACATGACGAGTAACGTAACTGAAGCAGATGACTCCGTGTGGAGTTCCCCGGTCAGAGTACGCGTTGGATACGGTTTCCCAGAAACCATCCACGGACCAAAAGAAGCCCTGGAGTACCTCAACTGGCGCTGGCCGGTGCGTGAAGGTACCTATTATCTCAAAGCCTTAAAGGAATGCGCCGCCTGCCTGCAGCGCAAGCTTCCCTTGGAAAGGGTGCGGGAGACCTTCATTCTCGCCAGCATCGAAGCGAAGATGCTGAACTGATCTCACCTTTTAGGCGACGGCGATGATCAGTGTGAAACTCTGCCGACCGGACGGCGGCGCTTACGCTGGCCAATAGAAATCGGAACGAAAGTCAGCCGGAATGTCGGACAATCTGCCGATGGCTTCAGCGACGAAACCGATCTGCATGGCCAGATAACGGATTTCGCGTGGCACCGGTAAGCCGGTCATTGTTTCGCGATTGCGCCAGGTCTCGTAGCCGGTCGACCTGATCCGCCGTTCGGCCTCGCGCAGCACGTCGTCGCGGCTCGGCATATGCCCGTCGGCCAGATCGGCAGGCTTCGCCACGCAGGCCGCAAGCCCGCCTTCGATCACTCTCAGACCCATGGTCACCCTCGTCTTCAATCCCGGGAGCAATCCTAGTGATTCGGGGAGGGATGCACCAGAGTCTCTGAGGCAACACTGAAGTAGCGATGGCCCGGCGACTGTGCTAAAATGACGTCGTTGCTGGGTGGGGGAGCACCGGGCGGCGAACATGCGGTAGGAGGAGACCGTCATGCAGTATCTGGAATTCATCACCACCCTCAATCCGGTCGTGCTGGCGATTCTCGTGATCGTGCTGGCCTGCGGAGCCTATGACTATTGGGCGCGATCTCGATAACGGCCCGATAACGGATGGCGTAGCCTTTTGATTGTCCATGAGACGCCGGGCGTTCACGTTTCCGGCGGGTTGTGGCTTGCGCCTTTGCGAGGACACGGTTTGTTGTTACCCGTACCGCTGGTTTGAAGCGGAATGGAGAGACGAACAGTGAGCGCAAGCATCGAATTCGACGATACCTCAACTTCGCTGAGCGGTACGCTGCGCCAGCTTATCGACGGCATCAAGGGTCAGTCGGTGACGCTGCGGCAATTGATGGATGCAGTCGGCGAACAGGGCCTGTTGCTGATCTGCGCCATTGCCTCCCTGCCCTTCCTCCTTCCCGTGTCGATCCCCGGGGTCAGCACCGTGTTCGGCGCGGCGATTATCCTGATCAGCTTGGCGATCACCGCCAACCGGCTGCCCTGGTTGCCCAAGAAAATCCTCGACCGCGAACTTGATACGAAGAAACTGCTGCCGGCGCTGGAAAAGGGCGTCAGCATCGTTTCGCGCCTCGACCGGTTCCTGAAGCCACGCATTTCAGCGCTGACCACCGGGCGGCTTGTCAGCCGGGTCAACGGCCTGGCGATCGCGGCCGGCGGCGTGCTGTTGATGTTTCCGCTGGGGCTGGTCCCCTTCTCCAACACCCTGCCGGGAATCGCCATCCTGCTTCTGTCGACCGGCATGATCCAGCGCGACGGGCTGATCGTGCTTGGCGGCTACCTCTTCAATGTCGTGACGGTGATCTATTTCGGCGTGCTTGCCTACGTGGCGTTCAGCGCCGGCCAGGGCATCGCGTCGATGTTCGCCTGATCGTGCAGCCTTATCGCTGTTCGGCCTTACGCCCCCGCCGCCTTGCCCACCAGAGTGCGATGCGGCGACGCTGACGCCGCACGAAGGGCAGATCGTGCGAGAGCACCAGGAAGCCGAGCGGCAACATCCAGAAGCCAAGGATCGGCAGGAAGCCGAGCAGGCCGCAGAAAATCAGGACGAGACCGACGATGACCCGGCCGATCCGCGAGCGCGGCATGGGAATCTGTACGCTGCCAAGCGCCAGCTTGCCGCTTTGCGGGTCCATTCCAAATCGCGTCGACTTCCGTTCGCCTGCCACTCTCGATTATCCTCACCGGTTGAAGGCCTAACTTTGCCCGGGAAATGGGGCTTTACCGGGGATAAAACAACCAAGTTCGTTTTTTTTGCAAAAACCGCTTGGCAAAACGACAAAGCATTTGTATTACCCGCCGCACACGCCGCGACCCTTCGCGGATGATCCCTGGTAGCTCAGCGGTAGAGCATTCGACTGTTAATCGACAGGTCGCCGGTTCGAATCCGGCCCGGGGAGCCATTTTATAAAGGTCGTGATGAAAATCACGGCCTTTTTAATGCGCTTTTCAAGCGGATAGCCGCTTTACCTCAGATTTCAGCGAGTTCGATCATCGGGGCGGCCTTGCCGTTCTCATTACATTTTGATTACATTTCCCCATACAGGCGATGGGGCAGGACGTTCGATGGCTATGTGCTCTGAAATGGATGCACAAGGAATCCGTAAAACGGCGCATATGCAGATCATGGCCTTGTTATTATACCCCTATGCATATCGGACAGTAAATAAATATTGAACATTGCATCTGACGGATACCTTCATCGATTGCAATATTACTCCATCGTCACCGGTCTTGTTATGATTCCAGAGATATCAATGAAGATATTCTTCGGAATTATATTCGGCGTCGCCTTTATTGTTAGCGTAGTGTCGGAGATTATGGAGATATTATTTTATAGGAAAAACGATTGGGATTTTGATTTGGATAGCGGCACAAAATTACAGGTCTATCGAGGAGATTCTGATGAAAAGAAAGACATAATCTCGAGTAGAGAGCGGGTTATTTACGCCAAGCCAATCATGATACTTGTGTCCGGAATGTCCTTTGTACTTAACATTATGTTATTCTGAGAATAACTCCATGGATGAAGCCCCGCGCAAGCAAATTGAGGACTTGACTGTCAAATCGATGGCTCCTCCGTGGATTTAAAGGCCGTCGATGGATTTAACCGATCTTT
Source organism: Neorhizobium galegae bv. orientalis str. HAMBI 540 (assembly GCF_000731315.1). Classification (NCBI taxonomy): domain Bacteria; kingdom Pseudomonadati; phylum Pseudomonadota; class Alphaproteobacteria; order Hyphomicrobiales; family Rhizobiaceae; genus Neorhizobium; species Neorhizobium galegae. The sequence continues at coordinate 1,415,741 of NZ_HG938353.1, read as the reverse complement.
TAAGGGTGCGAGGATCACGACTACCTTCAGCGCGGACGGCGTGTCGATCCAAGTAAACGTTGGAACCCCGCGATCGGCGAGCTCGGCCCACAGTTCGTCCAGCGTCACCTCGCCATGGGCCGACACACGTTCGCCAATCCACCGGCTATGTGGTGAGAATAAGGCCCCTCGATGAGCCTGGCGCCGTGTTCCAGTGGTGGCAAGCTGCCGGGCGCCGTTCCGGGACCGGGTTCTCTGCCTCGCCTATTTCAGGCCGAACAATTCCACCGCGTTGTCACGGAAGATGGCGGAACGCTCGGCCGGCGTCAGCGGCACCTTGAAGGCGAAGCGCGGATCGTCGAAATCCCAGTGCGGATAGTCGGTCGAGAACATCAGCCGGTCGGTGCCGATCCAGCGCAGGATATCGAGGAGATGCCGGTTGTTCTCCGGCTCCTCGATCGGCTGCGTGGTGTACCAGAAATTCTCGCGCACATATTCGGACGGCTTGCGCTTCACATGCGGAACCTCGTCGCGCATGCGCTTCCATTCCCGGTCGAGCCGCCAGACGAGCGACGGCAGCCAGGAGAACCCGCCTTCGACGAGCACGATCTTCAGCTTCGGGAATTGTTCGAACACGCCTTCGAGGATCATGCTGGAGAGCACGGTCTGGAGGCTGTTGGAGGCTGCGTAGTGTTCCTCCAGATAAAACGAGCTCCAGCCGGACGGCGTATTCGGGCGGTAGCCGAAGGCGCTGGTATGCAGCCCGATCGGCAGGCCGTAATGTTCGGCCGCCTCGTAGATCGGCCAGTAGCGGCGGCGGCCGCAAGGTTCCAGCGTGCGCGGCGGCATGGCGATCTGCACGAAACGGCGGTCGGTGACGCGCCGGTCGATTTCCGCAACCGATTCCCTCGCGTCCTCCTGGGAGATACAAATGGAGGCTTTCAGCCGAGGTTCCGGCCCGGCAAACTTGTCGATCTGCCAGTCGTTCAGCGCCGCGCAGAGCGCTGCACCGAGTTCCTGGTTGAATGCCATGCTGCCGGCTGCGAGCGGCTGCAGGATGCCGTAGTCGATATTGCACTGGTCCAGCAATTGTTCCCGCAGGAAAGCAAGGTCCGATGCCGGCGGGCCACCATTCGGCGGCCAGGAATCGCGGCGCATTCCGTTGCCCGGTGTCATGCGCGGATAGGGCAGCGTGCCAAGCAACGGGTTTGCCGTGCGCACCGCGAAATCCCGCACATGCGTTTTCCAGCGTTCGGGCAGGTAGTCGAGCAACTGGTCCGGCCGGGAGAAAGCCGGATGCACGTCGCAATCCACCACGCCCTGCATCTGCGATTTTTCGGAGCTACGTTCGAGTACTGGGGTTTCCATGGGTCAGCCTCCAAATCTCGGATAGGTGGCGAGAACGTTGTCGCGAAGGATCTTGTTCACCTTGGCTTCCGGCAGGCCCTCGGGCAGCACGTCCAGCCCCTCGAAATGCCAATGCGGGTAATCCGAGGAGAACAGCAGCATATCATCGCTGAGCAGATGGTCGAGCGTCTTGGCAACATCCTCGACATCGTCAGGGCCATCGAAGGGCTGCGACGTCATGCGGATGTGCCTCCTGATGATGTCGGCAGGCGCGTCCTTGACCCACGGCACCTCGATGCGGGTGCCGCGCCAGTCCTTGCTCATGCGCCACATCAGCGCCGGCATCCAGGTAACCCCGGACTCGATCATCACGGCCTTCAAATTGGGATATTTGACGAAGACGCCCTCGGAAATCAGGCTCGCGACCTGGGTGGCGAAACCCTGCGGCTGAACTACATGGTCTTCGATCAGGAAGGAATGGAAGCCGCTATGGCTCGGTGCGTTGCGGAAGTTCGATCCCGCATGAATGCCGATCGGCAGGCCGTGTTTCTCGGCCGCCTCGTAGATCGGCCAATAGGTGCGGCGGCCAAGCGGCAACTCGGTCATCGCAAGCGTCAGGACCTGCACGAAGCGCTTGTCGTCGGCACGACGCTCGATCTCCTCGACCGCAGCCTCGACATTCTGGAACGGCACCAGCATCGATGCCCTCAGGCGGCTATCGCGGCTCAGCCACTTGTCGGCGAGCCAGTCGTTGGTGGCGCGGCATATGGCGGCTGCGAGGTAGGGATCGAACAGGGCGTGGGCGCCTGAAACCACATTGAGGATGGCGCCCTCCAGGCCGAGCGGGTCGAGCAGGTTCTTCTGCATCTGCGCGAGCGGATCGCCGCTCCACGTCCAGTCAGGCCGCATATAGGGACGCGTGCGCTCAGGATAACTCATCAGTTCCAGCACGTCGACTTCGCGCGAAGTCACGATCTCCTGCCAGTAGTCGTCGAGATAGGGAAGCAGGTCGGCGCGACGCGGTGTCGGCGGGTGGACGTCGCAATCGATCGCCCCGGCGGTTTCGAATCTAGCCATCTTCGTGTGCGTCTCGCTCATCGTTGACATCTGTGCTGCTTTCGTCTGTGCGGCCTCACGCCGCCTGCGTCCCCATCTTTTCCTCGAGCCCCAGCCTTTCCTCGCGGATGAAATCCGCCGCCTTTTCCGCGATCATCACGGTCGGGGCCTGGGTATTGCCGGAGACGATGGTCGGCATGATCGAGGCGTCGACGACGCGCAGGCCGGTGAGACCGTGGACCCGCAGCCGATCGTCAACCACCGCCATCCGATCGCGGCCCATCTTGCAGGTGCCGACCGGGTGGAAGGTGGTGTTGAGGGTCCGGCGCGCGTAGTCGAGCATTTCGTCGTGCGACTGCACGGCTGCGGTCGGCGCGATTTCCTCGGGCTTGAAAGGCGCCATGGCGGGGCTCGCAGCGATCCTCCGGACAGCCTCGATCGAGCGTATCAGGATTTCGCGGTCGGCCTCCTCTTTCAGGAAATTGTGCAGGATGCGCGGTTGGGCGGAAGGGTCCCTGCCCCCGAAATGGCAATGGCCGCGGCTCTCCGGCCGCAGGATACAGGCCGACGAGGTGATGCCGGGGAACGGATGCATGGCGCCGCCGAAACTCGGCGAGGTGGAGCCGGAGACATGGATCTGGATTTCCGGCGCCGGGGCATCCGGCGTGGTCTTGAGGAAGGCGCCGAGCAGCGTCGGCGACCCGCCGAGCGGCCCGCGTTTGGTCGCAAGATACTGCATGCCGAGCAGCATCCTGCCAAGCCGCGTGCCGGCGCGGGTATTCAGCGTATGAGTGTTGTGAAGACGATGCTGAACCCTGATGTGCCAGTGGTCCTGCAGGTTTTCGCCGACACCCGGCAGTGCGTGAAGCACCTCTATACCGGCAGGTGCAAGCACGTCCGGCGCGCCGACGCCGGAGCGCTCGAGGATGGCCGGCGAGCTATAGGCTCCAGCCGACAGAATGACTTCCCGCCCCGCCTTCGCCTCGTGATTCTGGCCATCGATACTAAACGCGACACCGCTCGCTCGCCTGCCGTCGAAGGTGATCCTGTCGACGAGAGCGCCGGTGATGACTGTCAGGTTGCGGCGGTTGCGGACAGGCTCCAGAAATGCGCGGGCGGTGGAGTGGCGCACGCCGTTCTTGATGGTGGCAACAAAGAAGGCCACTCCTTCATTGTCGCCGGAATTGTAGTCGTCCGCAGCGGGAATACCCTGCTCGATCGCCGCCCGGCGATAGGCCTCCAGGGCCTTCCAGCGCACATTGGGATCGGAAACCGCCCATTCCCCCTCGGTGCCGTGCGCCTCGGTGCCGGCCCGATGGAATGCTTCGGAGCGCTTGAAATAGGGCAGCACGCTTTCCCACGACCAGCCGCGATTGCCGAGCTGCGCCCATTGGTCGTAATCGTAGGCATGGCCGCGCACATAGATCAGGCCGTTGATCGCGGAACTGCCCCCGAGCATTTTTCCGCGCGGCAGTGCAAGCTGGCGTCCATCGAGATAAGGTTCAGGCTCGCCCTTGTAGAGCCAGTCATATTTGGGCCTGCCGATGAGATAGGCGAGACCGAGAGGCATATCGACGTAGAAGCCGCGCCCCTCGCCGCCGCCCTCGATCATCAGCACCTCGACCGTCGGGTCCGCCGATAGCCGGTTGGCCAGAACGCAGCCTGCCGTGCCACCGCCCACGATGACGTAATCGTAGGTACGGGAATGCTCGAACGCACCCATGATCTCTCCTCCACTTCCCGCAACAGACACCGTCGCGTGCTTCGCGGTTACGGCGCCGGACCAGGCACCGAAAGAGCAAAAGACACAACGGCCGCGCCGTCGCAGCCTCCCATACAACCATGGCATATGGCCCGGTTGAAAGGAAGTCATTTGCTGCAAAAACCGAATGCAAAAGTATACATCAGCATCCTCCTGCTGTAGGTTTCCCCTACGGCAGGTTGCCGCAATTCGGGAGGAGGAAGCCGAATCGCGGGCGCGATGTATGCATCACCAGCCTTGTCGGCATGAGTTTGTTTCATCAGTTTGTTTCATTGGGGAGGAGCCCAGAGATGAGCAAGACGAAGGACGGCGTGCCGTCTGTCATCCATAACAGCAGGATCAACCGAAGAACGCTTCTGGCGTCGGCCGCAGCGCTGGGAGGCGCGATGCTGTTGCCCGGGCAGGTGTTCGCCCAGGCGTCGACGCCCAAACCGGGTGGCACCTTGCGCATTGTCATGCCGTTCAATCCGGCGGCTCTCGACCCGATGACCGGTCGCAATGTACCGGACTTCAACGCGCTTTACGCTCTGTTCGACGCGCTGATCGCGTTCGACCCGGCGACGCTCGAGCTGAAGCCGATGCTGGCCAAGGACTGGACCTTCACCGATCCCACGACGCTGGTGCTCAACCTCATCGACGGCGTGAAATTCCACGACGGCACCCCGTTCAACGCCGAGGCCGTGAAGTTCAATCTCGACCGTTTCATGAACGACCCGCGCTCCAACGTGAAATCGGACCTGGTTTCGGTCGGCTCCGTGACGGTGACCGGCCCGAGCCAGGTGACGCTCAAACTCAAGCGGCCGAACTATTCGCTGCCGACCATCCTGACGGGCCGCGTCGGCTGCATCATCTCGCCCGCCTCCATCAAGGCTGCCGCGGACGGCAATGTCGACCGCAATCCCGTCGGCACCGGACCGTTCAAGTTCGCCGAGTGGCGCGACAACGACCTGATCCGCGTCGAGAAGAACCCGAACTACTGGCAGCCGGGCCTGCCCTATCTCGACGGCATCAACTTCCGCATCATCAACGAGTTCAACACCGCCGCCCGCACGGTCACCGCCGGCGAAACCGATCTTGCGCTCAACATGGCCGCGCAGCAGATCGCCACCGCCCGCCGCGTGCAGGACCTCACCGCCGAAGCCAATCCTTCGATGATCTTCTTCACCCTGATGATGAATTTCGCCAAACCGCCGCTCAACGACATCCGGGTCCGGCAGGCGATGAACTACGCCATCAACCGCACCGAACTGAACCAGGTTCTGATGCTTGGCCTCGGCGAGCCGACCTCGACCATGTTCCCCAAGGATTTCTGGGCGGTGGATGCCGGAACGGCGCAGTTCTACCAGCACGATCCGGAAAAGGCGCGCAAATTACTGGCGGAGGCCGGGTATCCGAAAGGTCTGGAAGTCGAGACCTGGAGCTGGCCGGACCAGACCTCCGTTCAGCGCCTCGAAGTGGTCGGCAACCAGCTTGAGCAGGTCGGCATTCGCCTCAAGGTCACGCCCTCGCCGCCGCAGGTCGTAAACCAGGCCTTCTATATCGAGGGCAAGGGCGCGATGATTCTCAATCCGCAGGGCGGCTGGCTCGACCCCAGCCAGACCTACGAGCGGCTGTTCGGCGCGACCGGCCAGTTCAATGCCGGCAAAATCGAAGACCCGCAGTTCCGCAAGCTGCTGGACGCGACGGGGACCTCGGCCGATGCCGGCAAACGCAAGGAAGCCTTTGCCGCACTCCAGCGCTTCGTCGTCGAACAGGCGCTGCACCTGCCGCTGGTGACCTCTGCCGCCATGTCGATCCGCAACAAGAAGGTCAAGGACTTCAAGTACGACCGGCTGCACTCGCCGCGGTTCCACCGCGTCTGGCTCGACCAGACCGTGTGATCCGCAGCCAAGATGCGATAGACGCGACGAAACAGCCCGGCCTCGCGGCCGGGCTGTTCTGCATCTGAGCCATCGGAAACGCCGACTTAACGGCGCTTGATGGTCGGATCGAGAAGCACGCGGATCGACTCGCCGAGCGTGTTGAAGGCGAGCGCCGTGAACAGGATGGCGAAACCCGGCGCATACATCTGCTCGGGCGCCACCTCGACATAGTGGTAGGCGCGCGCCAGCATGCCGCCCCAGCTCGATTCGGGCGGCTGGACGCCGAGCGACAGGAAGCTCAATCCGGCTTCCGCCAGAAGCGCCACGGCCAGCATCAGGGTCACTTCGACGATCACGGGCTGGATCGCATTGGGCAGGATATGGCGCAGGATCAGATGCAGGCGTGACGCGCCGAAGCCGACAGCCGCCTCGACATAAATCGCGTTCTTCACCACCAGCGTCTGCGCCCGCATCGTCCGGGCAAGCACCGGCGCGAAGGCGAAACCGACGGCGATCATCGCATTGGTGAGGCCGATGCCGAGCGCGCCGGTGACGGCGACGGCCAGCACGAGCGGCGGAAAGGCGAGGACACCGTCGATAATGCGGCTGCCCACCTGGTCGACCCAGCCGCCGACAAAACCGATGAAGACGCCGAGCGGCACACCGATCGCCACGCCGATGCCAACAGCGAGGCTCGCGGCGTAGAGAGCATTGTAGGAGCCGTATATCAGCCGGCTCAGCGTATCGCGGCCAAGGTCGTCGGTGCCGAGCCAGTGCGCGCCGCTCGGCGGCGCCAGAAGGTCCATCAGGTTCTGCTTGTTAGGCGCATAAGGCACGATCAGCGGCGCAAAGATCGCCGCCAGAACCAGGACGGAGAGATAGGCAAGGCTGATCAGCGCACGCTTGTCGCCCCACAGCCAGGCCCAAAAGCGGAAGCGCACGGGAGGCGGAAGGGTCGCCTTGGCTGACGGCGCGGCAGCGGTTTGGGTCATCGCGGTCATGTTCGTATCGGTCATGTGGAGGCCGCCACTCTGGGATCGAAAGTCGCGTTGAGCACGTCGACCAGGAGATTGGTGAGGATAACCACCAGCACGAGCACGAGCGCCACACCCTGCACCACAGGGAAATCCTTGTTGAGCGCCGAATAGCTGATCAGGTTGCCGACGCCGGGGATGGCGAAGACCGCCTCGATGATGACGGCGCTGGAAAACAGCCGGTTCACCTGCAGGCCGGCAATGGTCAGCATCGTCGCCGCCACGTTGCGAAGCCCGTGCTTCCACAGGATGGCGCCGGAACCCAGCCCCTTGGCGCGCAACGTGCGGATATATTGCGAGCCAAGCACCTCGAGCAGCGCGCTACGTACCTGCCTCGCCAGAACCGCGACGACGCCGGTCGAGAGCGCTACCGCCGGAAGGGTCGCGTAATAGAGCGCCTCCAGCGGTTTTTCGAAGACGGATACGGCACCGGTCGCCGGGAACCAGCGATAACCGAGCGAAAACAGCGTCACCAGAATGATACCGAGCCAGAAATTGGGAACGGCGACACCGAGCGAGGCGACGCTGGTGATGATCTTGTCGAGCGTGGTGCCCTGGCGCGTCGCGGCAAGAATGCCGAGCGGAACGCCAAGTGCCGCGCCGAGAACCAGCGCATAAAGAACCAGCAGGACCGTATGCGGCAGGCGCGACAGGATCAGCCGCAGAACGGATTCGTTCGAGAACAGCGAATGACCGAGATCGCCCTGCACGGCATTTCCCAGCCAGAAGAAATATTGCACCAGCATCGGCCGGTCGAATCCGTAGATATGACGGATTTCCGCGATGCGTTCCGCCGTCGCATAGTCACCCGCGATCATCATGGCCGGGTCGCCGGGCATCATGTAGACGAGCGAAAACACCACGAACGTGGCCACGATCATCACGGGCACGAGTTGCATGAGCCTTTGCGCAACCATCCCGGGGACGCCGTACATCATTGATACTCCGTCAATCCGCATTTGACGCCGGCCGTTTCAATGGCCCGCGAAAGGAACATCGGAGGCGCAGAACCACTGCCTTCCGATGCGGGGAGCGGCACAGGCGAACCCGCCCCGCTCCGGTTTCCGGGCGATCACCCGACGCGACGGCCGCATCGGGTGATCGCATGGCTTGAGCCTCAGGCTTCCATCCACACCTTGTGGAAGCGCGGGCGCTGCAGCAGGCTGAAATTGAAGCCGTGCACCTTCGGGGTACGTATGATGATGCCGGCGGACGAGAACTGCGGCAGGTGCAGCGCGTTCTCCAGCACGAAACGCTGCATCTTGTGGAGCACGTCCTTTCGCTTGGCGTTGTCGAACGTGTTCATCGACGCATCCATGAGTTCGCGATAGCCGGGCAGTTCGATCTTGGCCGCGTTGCGATAAGCAGTCGCTGAGAACTGGCGATCGTAGGCCGTTGCCGGATCCGGAAGACCGCCGGTTGGGGTCATCAGCATCTGACCCTTTTTCTCGGTCAGGAAGTACTGCATCGTCTGCGCCGGTTGCGCCGGAGTGACCTTCAGCCGGATGCCGGCCTCGGCAAGCTGAGCGCCGAGGACTTCCTGACGCTGTACCGCAGCCTGGTCGGCCCAGGTGAAGGTGGCTATCTCGATGCCATTTGCGAAACCTGCCGCCTTCAGCAGCGACTTGGCGCGGTCGAGGTCCAGCTTGTAGAAGTTCTCGGTCGCGGGATCGTTGGCCCAGAAGCCTGACGGGAACATGCTGCAATGCCCGCCGCCGAGGCCACCCCACAGGACCTGATTGAGCACCGGCCGGTCGAGCGCCCAGTTCATCGCCTGCCGAACGCGCACGTCTTTCAGCGGCCCCTCACCGTAATTCAGGAAGGCCGTGTAGTAGATCATAGATGGCGTCGCTTCGGCGACCAGCTTCGGGTCGCGCTTGGCTACGGCCATCTGCTGCGCGCTCATGTTGAGAACGATATCGGCTTCGCCGGCGGTCACCGTGCGCACAGCCGTATTGAACTCGTTGACGATGCGCATGTCGACGCCGTCGAGATAGGGCTTGTCACCCCAGTAGTTGGCGTTTTTCACGACTTTGATCAGGGTATTGTCCTGCCATTCGACGAACTTGAACGGCCCGGTGCCAACAGGCGCGCGATCGACATTGCCGCCCGCGGCAGCCTTGACCGAAGCTGGCGACACGATGAGACCCGCGCGGTCGGTCAGGATCGCAGGCAGCGTGGCGTCCGGGTATTTCAGTTTCAGCGAAACCTGATAGGGGCCGGTCGCCTCGACCTTGTCGACGACTGCAAGGTCCGATTTCACGTTCGAGCGATCGTAGGTGCTGCAGCGCTGCAGGTGGAAGACCACCGCCTCGGCATTGAACGGCGTGCCGTCATGGAATTCGACGCCCTGGCGCAGTTCGAGAACCAGCATCGTCGGGTCCGTGAACTTCCAAGACGTCGCCAGCATCGGCTGCAGTTCGAGCGTCTGCGGATCAAAGCCGATCAGCGCGTCGAACATCAGGAGAAGGGCGTTGAAGTCGGGATTGTTGCGACCTGTCAGCGGGTCGAGTGCGGCGGGGTTGAACGGCATCACTGCCCTCAGAGTGCCGCCGGATCGCGGCTGCGGGGCCTGAGCACGCACCGTTGCAGGCAGCAGGGCCAGGCCGCCGGCAGCGGCCGTTCCAGCCAACAGCGAACGACGGGTAATATCCGGTATCTTTCCAAATAAATCTGTGGTCACGTCTTCTCCTCCATCATCCATGACCGGCCATGCTTGGCCACTATATCAGCGTCACATTATGTCAGCGCCCTGTGCGGCGGCGCCTTGGCGGGAGCCGTCCCTTTCCGCAAGATCAAGACTTCTCCTCTCCTTTTCGCCGAGCATCTCCTCGGCGAAATGGCATGCGACATGCCGCCCGGGCAGCAATTGGCGCTGCTGGGGTTCCTGCGTGCGACAGATGTCGCGCACCCGCGGACAGCGTGTATGGAAACGGCAGCCGCTCGGCGGCGCGATCGCGCTCGGTATCTCGCCCTGCAGGATGATCCTCTCCCGGGCATCGGCGGCCGTCGGGTCGATCTCCGGTTCGGCCGAGCGCAGTGCCTCCGTATAGGGATGCAGTGGCGTTTCGATCACGGCGTGCGCCGGACCGACTTCGACGATCTTGCCGAAATACATCACGGCCACGCGGTCGCTGATATGACTGACCACCCGCAGGTCATGGCTGATGAAGACGTAGGTGAGGCCGAACTGCTCCTGCAGCCGGGCGAAGAGATTGAGCATGTCGGCTTGGATCGACACGTCGAGGGCGGCCACCACCTCGTCGCAGACGATCACGTTCGGATCCAGCATCAGCGCCCGGGCGATATTGGCGCGCTGCTTCTGGCCGCCGGAAATCTCATGCGGGTATCGGTTGGCCATTTCGGCCGACAGCGACACCCGGTCCAGCATCGCGAACGCCTTTTCGCGCCGCTCGGCCTTCGTCCCCTCGCCGGCTATGTACAAGGGTTCGCAAATGCTCTGAAGGATGGTCATGCGCGGGTCGAAGGCCGCATTCGGATCCTGCGAGACGATCTGATACTTGCGCCGGTGACGGTTGAGTTCGCGGCGGGAAAACTTGAACGGATCGATACCGTCATGCAGAACGCCGCCACCGCTTGGGCTGAGCAGGCCGACGAGACAGCGCCCCAGCGTTGATTTGCCGGAACCGGACTCGCCGATCACGCCAAAAATCTCGCCCCTGCGGACGCTGAAGCTGACCCCGTCGACGGCGCGGATCAGCGAGCCGCGCCGTGGATTGCCGAAGGTGACATGCAGATCGTCGACATCAAGCGCCGGTTGCTCGGAAGACGTGGCCAAACTCATGCTCCGACTCCTCTCAATGCGAGCTCTTCCCAGCGATTGCAGCGCACTTCCCTGCGATCGATATCCTCTATGCCCTCGCTCTCGATGCTCTGAGGCAATTCGCAGGGCTGCGTGGAATAGGAACAGCGCGGCCCGAAGCGACAGCCCTTCGGCATGTGACGCAGCGACGGAACCCGGCCGGCGATCGAAGGCAGTGTGCCGCGTGCGCGGTTGCTATCGGGGATCGAATGCAGGAGCCCGGCCGTATAAGGGTGGCGGGGACCGGCGATGACGTCTCTTACGGGACCGCCCTCGACGACCTGCCCTGCATACATCGTGACCATCCGGTGGCAGGTTTGCGCGACCAGGCCGAGATTGTGGGTGATGAACATGATGGCCGTGCCGGTACGGTCGGCGAGGCCCAGAAGCAGGTCCATGATCTGCGCCTGGATGGTCACGTCGAGAGCCGTCGTCGGCTCGTCGGCGATGAGCAGGCGCGGTTCGCAGACCAGCGCCATGGCGATCATCACTCGCTGGCGCATGCCGCCCGAGAGGTTCATCGGGTAAAGCGTGGCGACGTGGCGCGGCGATGCAATGCCGACCGAATCCAGCGCCGCAATGGCGCGCTCCGCCGCCTCTCGGCGGTCCAGCTTGAAATGCCGCTGGAGCGTCTCTTCGATCTGGTAACCCACGGTGAATACGGGATCGAGCGCGCTCATCGGCTCCTGGAAAATCATGCTGATGTGCCGCCCGCGAATGCGATTCATCTGCGATTCGGAACAGGAGACGAGGTTCTGGCCGCCGAACATGATCTTGCCGCCAAGGCGGGAATCGCGCGGCGGCAGGAGCCGGAGAATGGAGAGAGCGGTCATCGATTTGCCGCAGCCACTCTCGCCGACGACACCGAGAATTTCCTTCGGCTTCACCGAAAGCGAAACATTATTGAGGACTTCAACCCAACCCGATTGATCACGCAGCGACAATGTCAGGTTCTGGATATCCAGAAGCGCGTCCTGGCTGGCCACCATGGTCTCGGCAAGCTGCTGCATCCGGTCCTGATCCTCCCTATCGGCCGCTGCCCGCAAGATCAGTATCTAACATGCAGGCGGCGGCTATGCATTCCCATCACCGCAGCGAAACCCCATCAGGGATCCTGATACGTGATGCAGACTCCTCCCGAGAGCCTAGGCATGTATACATTACATGTGATGATGACGAAAGCCAGACTGAAAATTGCCGTCCTCCGGAAACCTGGCTTTCAGCTCAAGCTGGCGCGGATAGCCTCCCAGCTCGCCGCATCGGGCGCCAGCAGCAGCCGCCCTTGTGTCATCGCCGGCCGATAGGTCTCGCCGCTCAGGAGGCCGCTATGGCCGCCGGCTTCGCGGTGGATCAGTTCGCCGGCCGCATGATCCCAAGGTTTCATGTCGGCATTCAGCGAGAAGCTCATCGCGCCGGTCGCCACCATTCGGTATTCGAAGGCGGAGCATCGCCATGTGGTGGTGCGGCCGAACCGCAAAACCCGCGGCGCGAACGCTGCCTGCTCTTCGGCTGAGAACATGTGCAGCGGCACGAAACCGCTCATTTCGCTGACCGGAACCGGCGTAGCGACTGCAAGGCGGGTTCGAGTTCCATCGCGGGCGACATGCCAGGCCCCCTGGCCCGGTCGGGCCACGAGAAAATCGCCGGTCAACGGATAGTGGATCAGCCCAGCGACGGTTTTTCCGCCGGAAACGATCGCCACGATCATGCCGAACAGCGGCACGCCATGGGCGAAATTCCAGGTGCCGTCGACGGGATCGATGATCGCCGCGACTTCGGCATCCACCAGGCGGTCGAGCAGCGCCGGATCGGCAGACACGGCCTCCTCGCCGACGATCAGCGCTTCGGGAAAATGGGCAGAGAGTGCTGCGGAAAGCCGCCGTTCCGCACCCAGATCGGCATCGGTGACGATGTCGTCCGGAGCGGTCTTGGCGCGGATGCCATCTGCCGTTACGCCGAGGAAACGGGGCAGAACCTCCGCCTCCCCCGCCTGGCGCATATCCCCCATCAGGGACCGGAGCACGGTATCGGAAATGATCGTCATGCTTGGCGGGCCCTTATGTAGGATTTCAATGCAGCGGGCTGGTCCGTCTGGATAACGCTGATGCCCGCGTCCATCAACCGACCCCAGATCAGGTCAGGGTTGGCAAGCGCCGCACTGTCCGTCCATTCGCCGCTGCCGGGCTGGTCGAGCGTGTTGACCCACAGCGCCATGCCGGCCTTTGCGAAGGCCTCGCGGTGATACGCGATCGTCTCGAGGCTGTCGAAGCGGATTTCGCACATGAAGGGCGAGAGTTCGGCAAGAACCGCAAGCGCGTCGCCGGTGTTTTCGGCGGTCAAACGCGCCATGCCCATGAATGGCACGTCGTCGATCTTCTGGGCGCGCACCCATTCCACATCAGCCAGAGTGTAAACCTTCGTCTTGAGGTCGACATCGGCGGCCGCACCCATCTCGCGGACGCAGGCAGCGACTTCGGGGAACAGCCCGCGATCCTTGAGATCGAGATCGGCGAAGATGCGGCCGCGGATGATCTCCAGCGCCTGTCTGAGGGTCGGGATGCACTGATCGCTCACCGCGCGGCCCTCGCCGCCGTCGTCCTCGCGCAGCATGATCGCCTGCAGCTCCGCCATGGTGAAAGTCTCGGCATCGCGGTCGATGCCGGCCACACGTTCCAGCGTATCGTCATGCATCAGGAAAAGCTGGCCGTCGGCGCTCTTGCGGATGTCCAGTTCGACGATCTCGCAGCCGATCGCAATGGCGTTTTCGATGGCCGCCAGGCTGTTTTCCGGGGCACCGTGCCAGGCGCCGCGATGGGCAACGACGGCGCAGCTGCGCGCCGGATCGGCGATGAAGTCTTTGTAGTTCATGAGGGTTTCTTTCATAGGGCGCTTTTGGCGCCGGGCTTTCATTGGGCGCCAAGGGCACCGGGTATGGCCCTGCCCGTCGCTGCATCGAAGAGATGCAGTCGGGAGGCCGGGAAGTTCAGGAGAAGTTCGAGCCGGTCGGCGATCTCCGCGCCGAAGGGTGTCGCGACACGGACGATCGATCCGCCGAGATCGGCGGCCAGCACGGAGTGGGAGCCGAGATCCTCGCGGAACCGGAGTGCCGCCTTGACCCCATGGCCGTCCGCCTTGCCGTCGACGACGATATCCTCGGGCCGGATGCCGAGCTGGTAGGTGCCGGTCAGCGGGGCGTTCGCCACCACCTGCCCGTCGGCGAGTCTCAGCGCCGACCCGTCACCGGTCACGGCTAAGATATTCATCGGCGGAGCACCGATGAACTTGGCGACGAACACCGAGGCCGGATGGTGGTAGATCGCCTTCGGCGTATCGAACTGCTCGATCCGGCCCTTGTTGAGAATAAGGATACGATCGGCGAGCGTCATCGCCTCCACCTGATCGTGAGTGACGAAGACGGTGGTGGCGCCGATGCGGCGATGCAGGTCGGCCAGTTCGACGCGCATGTCGTGGCGAAGCTGCGCATCGAGGTTGGAGAGCGGTTCGTCGAACAGCAGCACGCCCGGTTCGCGCACGATGGCGCGGCCGATCGCGACGCGCTGGCGCTGGCCGCCGGAGAGTTGTCCCGGCTTGCGATGCAGATAGTCGGCAAGGCCGAGCATCTTGGCGACCGCCGCGACCCGCTCGGCACGTTCCGCCTTCGCCATACCGGCAACCTTGAGGCTGTAGGCCATGTTCTCGAACACGCTCATATGCGGATAGAGCGCATAATTCTGGAACACCATGGCGCAGCCGCGATGTTTCGGTTCGAGGTCCTGAACCTCGCGGGCGCCGATCAAAATCTTGCCGCCGCTCACCCGTTCGAGCCCGGCAATCATCTGCAGAAGGGTGGACTTGCCGCAGCCGGAAGGACCGAGCACGACGGTGAATTCGCCGGCCTTCAGCTCGACATCCATCGGCGGGATGACCACCGTCTGGGGATCATAGGCCTTGGTCAGGCCTTTTACCGTGATGCTCGCAGCGGCGGCGCGGATGGCTGTATCGATGGCGTTCATCGCTATTTCTCCGAAAGCACGAGGCCCTGCACCAGATACCGCTGCAGCAGCGCGATCATCAGGAGGGGCACGAGGGAAACGATCACGGCGCCCGCCATAATCATCGGAAAGTCGGGCACTTCGCCGTCCGAATCCGGCAGCAGGCGCGCCAGGCCGACGACGGCGGTCTGCATGTCGGGCGTCGAGGAGGCGACGAGCGGCCAGAGATACTGCGTCCAGCCGCTCAGGAAGGTCAGCACGAACAGCGCCGCGAAACTGGTACGCGACAGCGGCAGCAGGATATCGAACATGAAGCGGACCGGCCCCGCCCCGTCCATGCGGGCGGCCTTGAACAGATCGCCCGGCAGGGTGCGGAAGAACTGGCGGAACAGGAACGTGCCGGTGCCATGAGCGGCAAGCGGCGCCACCAGGCCGAAACGGGTGTTCAGAACGCTCAACTCGAGCTGCACCGGCGCACCGAATACCCCTGCGATCAGTCCGTTGAGGCCGGTGACGTCGAGCAGCGCATTGATCGGCGAGAACACGTTCGAAGCTACCTGATAGGTGGTGATGACGCGGATATCGACCGGCAGCATGATGGTGGCGAGGATCAATGCGAATGCGACGCCCGCCCAGCGGATGCGGAAATAAACGATCGCGTAGGCCGACAGGAAAGACAGAATGCAGGTCGCGATCGCCAGGCTGAAGGCCACCACGAGGCTGTTGAGCATCTGGATCGGGATACGCGTCTCGGTGAAGATACGCGCCACATTGTTGAGGAACTGGTCGCCGGGATACCAGGCAAGCCCGTTGCGCAGCAGGAATTCGTAGGATTGCGATGCCGTCGCCAGCGTCAGATAGAGCGGGCCGAGGATGTAGAGCATGCCGACTAAAAGGATCAGGCTCGCGACGATGTTGAGGGAGCGTGCGTTCTCGATCATCTGTCAGCGCTCGTAGTTGATGCGCCGGCCGAGGAAGACGAACTGGGCGGCGGTGAGAAGGATGACGAAGACCATCAGGATCGCGGTCTGGGTGGAGGCGCCGGACAGATCGTAGCCGCTGAAGCCGTCTTTGTAGATCTTGTAGACCAGCAGCGTGGTCGCCCCGCCCGGACCGCCATGGGTGATCGTATCGATCAGCGCGAAGGCCGAGGTGACGCTTTCGGTGAATTCCAGAACCAGCGTCAGGAAGAGCTGCGGCATGATCAGCGGCAGCTGCACATCGAAAATCCGCCGCCAGGGCCCTGCCCCGTCCATCGCTGCCGCCTGATGCATGGTGCGCGGGATCGATTGCAGGCCGGCCAGCAGAATGACGAAATTGAACGGGATGCCGCCCCAGACATGCGCAGCGATCAGGGTGATGAAGGCGTCCGTGCCGTCGATGCCCGGCGCCCATATGCCCGGAAAGGCCTTGTTGAGCGGCGCCAGGATGCCGACGAACGGATTGAAAACGAAAGCGAAGACGACGCCGATCGAGGCACCCGCGACGCCCTTCGGCCAGACCAGCACGTTGCGAGCGGGCAGCGATAGGCGGAGCTTGCGATCGGCCGCGACCGCCAGGATCAGCGGAATCAGCACGGCGAGCGAGGAGGCGGTCACCATAAACACGAGGGTGCGCCAGCCCGCCTGCCAGAACTCCCGGTCGGAAAGGACGCGGGCGAAATTGTCGAGGCCGACGAACATCGAACCGCCGCCGAACGGCTGTTCGAGAAAGAAGGACCAGTAGAAGGCCTGGAAGATCGGCACGTAGAAGAAGAGGACGATCAGCAGCATGAACGGCGCGACCAATAGGATCGGCAGCCAGCGATTGCTGAAGAGTGTGGATTCGGAGGTCATGGGAAAAGCCCGCAGTGAGGGACAGGCACGGACGGGACTTGTGTCCCTGCCCGCGCCGATCAAGCTTGGATCAAGGCAGCTTGACGCCCTTGTAGGTCTGCTCGAAGCGGTGCAGCAATTCGTCGCCACGCTTCTTGGCGTTGTCGAGCGAGACCTGCATGGTCTGCTGCCCGCTAAATGCCTTCTGGGTCTCTTCCATGAAGATTTCGCGGAACTGCACGTAAAAGCCGAGACGAATGCCGCGGCTGTCGGCGGTTGGCGGCTGGTTCATCGACTCGATGCCAATGGCAGCGGTTGCATATTTCGCAGCCTTGGCGTCGCCGCTCTTGTTGATCGCGTCGAGCACGTCGTTGGTGACGGGGACGTAGCCGGTCGCCGCGGTGAAAGCCATCTGCTGTTCCGGCTTGCGCAGGAAGTCGAGGAAGGCCTTGGCGCCATCGACTTCAGCCTGGTCATGACCCTTCATGACGTAGATCGAGGCGCCGCCGACCAGCGTGTTGTGGCGCTCGTAACCCTTGTACATCGGCGCCATGTTGACGGTGAGCTGGTACTTGCCGTCGAAGGCCTTGGTGGAGGCTGCGTAGGAGCCCGAGGAGCCTTCCATCATCGCACATTCGCCGGCGTTGAAGGCGGCGGTGTAATTGCCAGCCTTGGTATCGGCATTGAGCTTGACGAGGCCTTCCTTGCGCCAATCCACCAAGTTCTGGAGATGCTTGGCGACGAAGGTGGTGTTGAAGACGTATTCGGCGTCGAGGCCGTCATAACCGTTGTGCCTGGAAGCGATCGGCAGGCCGTGGCGGGCGGAGAACTGTTCCAGCACGCGCCAGGTATCGCCATCGGTAACGAACGGGCAGGCATGGCCGGCGGCCTTCAGCTTGCGGGCGGCGTCGATGACGTCTTCCCAGGTGGTCGGCGTCTGCATGATGCCGGCCTTCTCGAGCTCGGTCTTGTTCGTATAGAACAGCAGCGTCGAGGCATTGTAGGGCTGTGCGAACAGCTTGCCGCCGGACGTTTCGTAATAGGCACGGGCACCGGCGATATAGCTGTCCCACTTGACGTCGGGCAGGATTTCCTGGACCGGCACGACGGCGTTCGACAGCATCAGGTCGAGCGTGCCGGCGTCGAAGAACTGGATCAGCACCGGGTGGTTCTTGGCGCGATAAGCGGCAATCGCCTTCTGCATCGACACTTCGTAGCTGCCCTGGCCGACGCAGGTGACCTTGTGCTGGGTCTGTGCGGCATTGAAAGCATCACACTGGGCCTTGATCGCGGTTTCGACAGGGCCCGTATTGCCGTACCAGAACTCGATATTGGCGGCCTGCGCGGAACACGCGCCCGCCATCAGGGCGGCAGCCGCCGCCAGAATGGAAATCTTCATCATTGCCCTCGCCTGTTGGGATGATCGGCCGAGTGGGATCGGCATCGGAACGCGGCATTACTACACTTTACGTGTAACAATTAAATGACGAGCTGAAACCCTTGCCGCGCAAGGCATTTCCATCTAAGCAAGGAAAATGCGAGGTAGACGGCGGCATACAACCGCGATTATTACACCTCGATGGTAATTGTCGGCGAACGGAGGTGGATCAGTGGCCTATTTTCCCGAAGCTCTGATCCCGCCCCAGTTCCTGCGCGCAGGTGAAAGCGGCGTCGTGTCTCCGAACGAGCGCAGCCTGCTCAAGCTCATCTGGCGTCACCCCGGTCTCTCCCGCTCCGAAGTGACCGATCATACCGACCTCACCCAGCAATCGGTCTATCGGATCATCGACCAGTTGGCGGAACGCGGCATCGTCTTGCTCGGCTCTCCGAAACCTGGCGTCGGCCGCGGGCAACCGAGCCCGACGATCCGCCTCAACGCCCGCTACGCCTATTCCTGCGGCATCTCGGTCAATACCGACGTCATCGGCATCTGCCTGATGGACCTTGCCGGGAATGTTCTTTCGGAAAGCAGCGTGACGCTGCGCGAACACACGATGGCGCAATCTCTCGATCTGGTCAGAGCGCGGCTCGTGGAGGCTCAGAAACTCAACAACCTGTCCGCGGAAGCCCTTTTTGGCATCGGCTTTGCAATAGCGGGCTATCATGTCGGCGGAACCCGCTACAACGCGCCCCTGCCGCTGCATGAATGGTCGCTGATCGAGCTCGGTCCGCTGCTCGCTGAGTTTTTCGGCAAGCCGGTCTGGGTGCACAATGGCGCCAATACGGGGTCGATCGCCGAAGCGATGTTCGGCGTCGGGCGTTATATCAAGCATTTCGCTTATCTGAGCTTCAACTACGGTTTCGGCGGCGGACTGATCAGCGACGGGGAATTGCTGCTTGGCGGCAATGGCAATGCCGGGGAGTTCTCCGGGATCTACGACGCGGAAGAATCGAAACACCGGCCGGCGCTGCAGTACCTGATCGAGCGACTGAACCGCAACGGTGTCGACGTGCCCTCGATCAGCTACATGCGCAAACATTTCGACCGGAACTGGCCAGGCGTCACCGAATGGGTGGACGAGGTTACGCCCGCCTACAATCGCCTCATCAACGCCATCCGGGCTATCGTCGATCCGCAGGCGATCGTGTTCGGCGGCCAGATTCCCTCGGACTTGGCGCAGATGATGGTCGATCGGACGCGCATTTATGATCGACCGCGCTATGGCGTGCACCGCCCCGGCCCCAAGCTGATCATCTCGGAAATCGCCAGCGACGCGTCGGCGATGGGAGCCGCGGTCACTCCTTTCCACTCGACGTTCTACTGATACGCGGTTGCGGCCTATCTCTCGTGCGCCCGGATCACCGCCAGGAAGGCGTCGCCATAACGCTCAAGCTTCGATTGTCCGACGCCGGAAATGCCGAGCAGCGCGTCGCGGCTCGTCGGGCGGGCGGTCGCAAACGCGACCAACGTCGTATCCGGAAAGACGACATAGGGCGGCACCGAAAGCTCCTTGGCGATCCCCAGGCGCGCGACGCGCAGTGCTTCGAAGAGTTCTGCCTCGGCCCCTTCCAGCGTGGATCTTGCGTTTGCCGCGCTCGGCGACGCGCTTCGCGATGCCTTGCCGGTCGTCGGGCGGTCCTTGCGGAAGCGGACCTCGCGTTCGCGTTTGAAGACGGCGCGCGCGCCCTCTTCCAGTTTCAGCGCGCCAAACGCCTCATGATCGACACTGACGAAGCCGGCCGCGAGGAGCTGGCGATAAACCGATTGCCAGGTCTTCGACGGAATATCCTTGCCGACCCCGAAAACCGGCATGTCCGCATGGCCGAAGCGAGCGGTCTTCTCGTTCCGGTTCCCGAGCAGCACGTCGATCAGGTGGCCGGTGCCGAAACGCTCGCCGGTTCGATAGATTGCCGCCAGCGCCTTGATGGCGGCGTCGGTTCCATCCCAGGTTTCGACCGGCTTGAGGCAGGTATCGCAATTGCCGCATTGGCCGCGATGGGCCTCGCCGAAATGGGCCAGGATCGCCTGTCTTCGGCAGCCGGGGGTTTCGCAGATGCCGAGCAGCGCATTGAGCTTGGCGCGCTCGACGCGCTTGATATCGTCGCCCGACGTGCCGCCGTCGATCATCCGGCCCCGCTGGATGACATCGGCCATGCCATAGGCCATCCAGACGTCGGACGGCAGCCCGTCGCGCCCGGCGCGGCCGGTCTCCTGATAATAGGCCTCGACGGAACCGGGCAGATCGAGATGGGCGACATAACGCACGTTCGGCTTGTCGATGCCCATGCCGAAAGCGACAGTGGCGACGAGGCAGAGGTCCTCTTCCTTGAGGAAAGCGTCCTGGTTGGCGTCGCGCATGCTGCGGTCCATGCCCGCATGATAGGCGAGCGCGCGAATACCCTGCCCGTTCAGCCACTCTGCCGTATCCTCGACCTTGGCGCGAGACAGGCAATAGACGATGCCGCTCGAGCCCTTGTGGCGGGACAGGAAGCGCAGGAGCTGCTGGCGCGGCTGATCGCGTTCGACGATCTCATATGCGATGTTGGGGCGGTCGAAGGAGGTGGTAAAGACCTCGGCCGAGCGCAGCGCAAGCTTGTCGATAATGTCTTCGCGGGTATGCGGATCGGCGGTGGCTGTCAGCGCCATGCGCGGCACGCCCGGATAATGCTCGGCGAGATGACCGAGCTCGCGATATTCGGGACGGAAATCGTGGCCCCATTGCGAGACGCAGTGCGCTTCGTCGATCGCAAACAATGCGATCTTCGCATTGCCGATCATCTCCTTGAAGGCCGGCGTGACGATGCGCTCGGGTGTCACATAGAGGAGATCAAGATCGCCATTGGTAATCGCCCGGCGGACGTCGACGAATTCTTCGCGCGTCAGAGAGGAATTGAGGGCGGCGGCCCGCACGCCGAGCTGCTTCAGCGCCTCCACCTGGTCGCGCATCAGCGCGATCAGCGGCGAAACGACGATGCCGACGCCGTCGCGGCAGAGGGCGGGGATCTGGAAGCAGAGCGATTTGCCCGCACCGGTCGGAAACAGCACTACGGCATCGCCGCCTGACACGACCTGTTCGACGACCGCGGCCTGCTTGCCCCGGAACGACGAATAGCCGTAAACGCGCTTCAGCACGTCGAGCGGGTTTCTCGTGCCTTGTCTGTCAAACAGGGGATCGATGCGGTCTGGGGTCGGTGGCATGGAATCGCTTTCGTCGGAAGGACCGCACTATGGCACAGGTCCGGCAGCCAGAGCGAGCACCTGGGCACTCGACCATGGGTATCCCGACATGAATTGGCCTAGCAATTCCCGACGCACCGGCCGCCCGTTTTGCTTGAAGCATCTTTCGCGGACGTATAAGCCTCGTCTACCTCACTTCTCGCCCCGTCACTGGCATCGATATTCCGCATGGCTGCAGACTCCGAACCGGATCAACCCGCCGACGCCAAACCCGATCATGCCCGCGTGGCGATCAAGGTCGATATCGTCGTGATCGGAGCGGGTCAGGCGGGCCTGTCTTCGGCCTATCACCTGCAGAAACTGGGTCTTGTGCCGGACAGAGACTTCGTGGTCTTCGACCAGTCTCCGGAGCCGGGCGGCGCCTGGCAGTTTCGCTGGCCATCCCTGACGCTGGCAACAGCCAACCGCGTCCATGACCTTCCCGGAATGCGGTTCGAGGAAGTGGTCGATACTTCAGCCGATCTGGTTAAGGCGTCGGTCGCCGTGCCTCAATATTTTGCGGCCTATGAGCGCGCCTTCGATCTGCGCGTTCATCGTCCTGTTAAGGTGACGGTCGCCTGCAACCGGGGAGAACGGCTGAGGGTCGAGACCGACCGGGGCGCCTTCTCGGCGCGAGGATTGATCAACGCTACCGGCACATGGGAATCGCCCTACATTCCGGACTATCCCGGCGCTGACCGATTCCATGGGCGACAGCTCCACACGAGGGATTATCGCACCGCCGAGGAATTTCTCGGCCAGCATGTCGTCGTGGTCGGCGGCGGGATTTCGGCGATCCAGTTGCTCGACGAGATCTCCCGGGTCACCTCGACCACCTGGGTGACGCGACGGGAACCGCAATTCCGTGACGAGCCGTTCACGCCGGAGGTCGGACACGCTGCCGTGGCGCTGGTGGAAGACCGTGTCCGCCAGGGCCTTCCGCCAGGCTCGGTGGTTTCGGTCACCGGCCTGCCCGTCACGCCTGCGATCCGGGCGGCACAAGAACGCGGCGCGCTGAAAAGGCTGCCAATGTTTTCCGAGATCACCGAACACGGGATGCGCTGGGCTGACGGCTCCGAACAGCGGGCCGACGTGATCCTCTGGTGTACGGGTTTTCGCAGCTCACTCGATCATCTCGCCCCGCTGCAGCTGCGCGAGACGAGCGGCGGCATCCTGATGACCGGCCGGCTGGCGACGCAGGTCGCCAAGGATCCGCGCATTCATCTGGTCGGTTACGGCCCGTCTGCTTCAACGATCGGCGCGAACCGCGCGGGTGGCGCAGCCGCGCGGGAACTGACAAGCTTCCTCAGCGCTCCAGTCAATTCCTAAAGATGACTGGGTTCAGCTTGCCCGCCGCACCAGCTTACCCTCTTCCGCCTTATAGAAATACTGGCTCGCCACCAGCCAGCCCTTGAGCGGCCGTAGCGGCGGAATGCAGGTCAACAGCATGAAGGGCAATGTCACCAGCAGGTGAACCCACCAGGCCGGCTGGAACTGCACTTCCAGCCAGACGCCCAGAAGCACACTCGGCACGCAGGCAAAACAGATCACGAAAAAGGCCGGACCGTCAGCGGGGTCGGCGAAGGAGTAGTCCAATCCGCAGGCCTCGCACTTCCGGCCAAGCGTCAGGAAGCCGTTAAAGAGATGCCCTTGGCCGCAGCGCGGGCAGCGTCCGCGGATACCGGTCTGCATGGGAGGGAGAGGAGGCCATTCGTGATCCATGATCATCGTCCTTGAAACAAAGCGATCAAATCGACTATTTGGTGCAGTCATTTATATAGGTTTATGCATTCAATACGTCGATTGGCCAGAATGCCGCAGGGCATTCCGGTCACGGATCGCGGGAAGAGGAGAGATCAGAAGAAGGAGCCGGCCATTTCGGGAGAGGTCTCCAGCGCGTGCCCCATGAATTCCAGAGCGGCCTTGAGTGCCGGCCGCTGGATGGGGCCGCCGAGGCATACGCGCACCGCTTCGGGAGCCGGCCCGTCGACGGTGAAGGCATCGCTCGCCACGACGCCTATGCCGGCGGAGCGCATGTGACTGCCGAACGTCGAGCGGGTCCAGCCCTCGGTCAACGGCAGCCAGATGTTGAAGCCGAGCGGGTCGCCCCGATAGCTGCCCTTTGGCAATATGCCAGCGACCAGCGCCTGGCGGGCCGCCGCTTCCGCCCGGATAAACTGCAGCATGCTGTCGGCCGTGCCGTCCTCGATCCAGCGGGTGGCGAGCGCTACCGACAACGGCGATGCCATGACGGTGTTGGCACGCATGGCACTGACGAACGGCCACGCCGCCTTGGTATCCGGGGCGACGACATAAGCGAGCCTGAGGCCGGCGCCGATACATTTCGAAAGCCCGCCAATATGCCAGGTCAGGTCCGGAGCCATTGCCGCGAGCGGTGCCGGAGCGTGGAGAGGGACAAAACCATAGGCATCATCCTCGACGATCGGCACGCCGTATTTGCGTGCCACCGCACAAATTTCCTCCCGACGCCGCTCCGGAATGGTCAGCGTCATCGGGTTTTGCAGGATCGGATTGAGATAGAGCGCCTTCGGCTTGTTCATCTCGCAGGCTTCCGCAAAGGCTGCCGGCAGAATGCCGTCTTCGTCCATCGGCAGGCCGACAAGATTCAATCGCAACTGGGCGGCGATCGACCGCATGCCCGGATAGGTGATGTTTTCCGACAGCACCGTCTCGCCCGGTTTTGCCAGGATGCCGAGGATCGCCAGTAGCGCCGGATGCGCGCCGGGGGTGACGAAAATGCGCTCCTGCGAGGGAACCAGGCCGCGGCGGCTGAGCCAGACGGCGGCCGCTTCCTTATCCATGCCGGCACCGCCGAAACCCTGATACCGCAGCAAAGGCAGGAGATTGGTGGCGACTGCGGTGAGCCCTTCCCGCATCCGCGCTATCAGTTCCGGATCATCCGGCTCCGGAGGCATGTTCATCGAAAAATCGACGATCGAGGCCCGGCGCGGATCCGGCGCGGCCTCGGAAACGAAACCCCGGCGTTCCTTATCAGCGCCGCCGGTCACGAATGTGCCGCGTCCCACATGCGAGCTGACCAGACCGCGCTTCTGGGCTTCCAGATAGCCGCGCGCCACGGTGGTGAAATCTACGCCGAGCACCTTTGCCAACTCGCGTTGCGGCGGCAAACGGTCGCCGACGACGAGGTTGCCGCTCCTCAGGTCCATCTCGATGACATCGGCGATCGCCATGTATCGCGGGGAGCGGCTGCGGGTCAGGTCAGGCTTCCAGGTCTTCATCCGTGACGTCCGATAGTTAGTCCTGGATTGACGGTATATTGTTGCTCAGTGAGTCTGTCATCAGGAAAAGAGCGGACATTGCGCCGCAGCCTAGAGACTGAGGATATCCACAGCGTCCCATCCGCCGAGGCCACGGCCTCTCTGCACTTTTAACGTGCTTTTTAGAGAAATAACTGAACCATACGTTGCTGACCATCCTGGCTGCGTCTTTATGCCGCCATGTTGGATCTGAAAGCCACCATCGATAATTGATGGCATGATTGAGGGAAATTCGACCCGGCTTAATCGCTCGGCGAAGTCTATGTGTGGCGGGGATCGCTCTCACCCGAAACACCCTTGGCCACCTGGCTCTTGTTCTGCTTGTCGGGGACATTGCCGTTCCCCTCCGCCCGGTCGCGGTGGAGGGCTGCGCGCGCCAGCAGCATGAAGGTGATCGGCGTGGTCACGGTCACGAAGATGCCGATCAGGATCTCGTGGAATACGAGGCGCCCCGACGAAACCGTGAAGAAGATCATCGAAGCCAACATGACGCCGCCGATCCCCCAGCTGGTGCCGAGCGTCGGCGCATGGATGCGCTCGTAGAAGGTCGGCAAGCGCAGGAAGCCGATGGCACCGATCAGCGCAAGACCCGAACCGATCAGCAGGAAAAACGCGACCGCGACGGCGGCCCAGACCGGGATATCGGCTGCAGCCTGCATCATTCGATCACCTCCCCGCGCATCAGGAATTTCGCAAGCGCCACGGTCGCCACGAAGCCCAGCATGCCCATGACCAACGCCGCCTCGAAATAGATCACGCGGCCCGTGCCGATGCCGAAGGTCACCAGCAGCAGCATGGCGTTGATGTAGAGCGTGTCGAGGCCGATGATGCGGTCCTGTGCCCTTGGGCCCCGGAACATGCGCACCGAGGCAATCGCCATCGCCGCCGCCAGCATCAGCTGGGCGAGCGAGACAGCACTGAAGAGAATGATGGCGCTCATGCGAAAATCTCCATCAGCAGCTTCTCATACCTGTTCTTGATCGTGTTGCGCCACTCCGCCTCGTTGTCCAGGTCAAGGATATGCAGCAACACCGTCTTGTCGTTTGAATCATACTCCAGCCAGGCAGATCCCGGCGTGCTGGTCAGCACGACGGCCAGAACCGCGATTGCCGTATGGTTCTCGATATCCAGCTCGACGGTCAGGAAACCGGGATTGTGGCTGCGGCGACCAGCTTTGAGGATAATCAGCGCGACGGCGATGTTCGATTTGACGATATCGTAGAGTACGATCCCGAACAGTTTCGGCAGCAGGTACCATTTGCCGAGCCGCGGCTTGTCCGGGCGCAGCGATGCCATCGCCCACGAAGCGAACACGGCAACCAGGATGCCGAGCACCAGATGGCCGGGCGTGAAGCCATTGAGCAGCAGCCACATCAGGACCAGCGACAGGGTGAGCAGCGGATAGGGCAGCATCATTTGCCCCCTGCTTCGGTCGACGCAGCGCCGTCGTAGTCAGGGATAGGCGCCGCTTTGCGCACTGCATCGATATAGATCCGCGGATTGCTGAGGCTGCGGATCGTCGTATCCATATACTGCATCGCCGGTCCGGCCTGGACGGTGAGGGCGAGCGTCAGGAACAGCAGGAACATCACCGGCACGATCTCGATGACGAGGACGCGCGGCACGGTTCCTTCGAGCGAGCTCCAGAAGGTGCGGATGCCGGCGCGCGTCATCGAAATCAGCGCTGCGATGCCGGAGAGGATGACGAGGAAGACCAGAACCCAGACGGTCGCCGTCGGCGGCACGCCGATCGCTCCCGTCCCCATCATCGCCGACAGCATCGCGAACTTGGCGATGAAGCCGGAAAGCGGCGGCAGGCCGGACAGCAGGATACCACACGCCGCAAAGCAGATGCCGAGGATCGCCATCGTGCCCGGCATGGTGACGCCATCACCCTCCTCCGGCTCGTCCTCGTCCGCGTCGCCATAGGCTTCCATGGTGACTGCAAGGACAATCGCACCGGCATCCTGCCCGCGTTCGACCAGTTCGATCAGCATGAAGAAGGCGCTGATCGTCAGCGTCGAGCTGACGAGATAGAGCAGCGCGCCGGACGAGATCGCCCCATCATTGATGCCGAGCACCATCAGCAGCGTGCCCGACGAGACCAGAACCGAGAAACCGGCAAGCCTTCCCAGCGCCTGCGACGCCAGCACACCGATCGTGCCGAAGATCAGGGTGGCGACGCCACCGTAGAGAAGCACGTCCGCACCGAAACCGGCAGACGGTCCTTCGCCGAAGAGCAGCATGGTGAGCCGCAGGATGATGTAGATGCCGAGCTTGCTCATGATCGCGAATATGCCGGCGACCGGTGCGGATGCGGCGCTATAGGCCGTCGGCAGCCAGAAGCAGAGCGGCCACATGCCGGCCTTGATAAGGAAGGCGATGCCGAGCACGCCCGCTCCCGCTTCCATCAGCATCCGGCGGTCCGGCTCGATATCGGGAATTCGTGCGGCGAGATCGGCCATATTGAGGGTGCCGGCGGTGCCGTAGATCAGGCTGACGCCGATCAGGAACAGAAGTGCGGCAGCTAGGTTGACGGCGATATAGTGCATGCCCGCCTTGACGCGCAGCGGACCGGAGCCGTGCAGCAGCAATCCATAGGATGCCGCCAGCATCACCTCGAAGAAGACGAAGAGATTGAATAGATCGCCGGTCAGGAAGGCGCCGTTCAGCCCCACCAACAGCAGCTGGAACATCGTGTGGAAATGCGCGCCGACCGCATGCCAGCGGGCGAGCGAGAAGACCAGCGCCGCGACCGAGAGCACCGCGGTCAGCAGCAGCATCAGCGCCGACAGCGCGTCGAGAACCAGCACGATGCCGAACGGCGCCGCCCAGTTTCCGAGCAGATAGACGCCGTCGAATTCGCTTGGACCGCTTTCGATCCGCAGAAGCGTGAGCGAGACGGCGACCAGAATCAGCGTCGACGCGAGGCTGATCATCGCCTTTACGACGCGCTGGCGCTCGTCGACGAACAACAGGAGTGCGGCGGCGACCAGCGGCACAAGGATCGGCGCGATAATGAGGTGATGGATCCAGCCATTCATTTCGGCTCGCTCCTCCCATCGACATGGTCGGTACCGGTCAGCCCACGGGAGGCGAGCATGACGACCAGGAACAGCGCGGTCGTCGCAAACCCGATGACGATGGCCGTCAGCACCAGAGCCTGCGGCACCGGATCGGCGAGCGTCGAGGTGGGAACGCCGTCAACGAGGATCGGCGGGACATTGGTCTTCACCCCGCCGACACCGAAGATGAAGAGATTGACGGCATAGGAGAGTAGCGAGAGGCCGACGATGACCTGGTAGGTACGCGGACGCAGGATGAGCCAGACGCCGCAGCCCGTCATCACGCCGATTGCGGTGGCAAGAACGAGTTCCATCAGCCCTCCTCCGTCCGCGCTGCATCGATCGCCCGCAGGCGGTTGATGCGGATCGACTGGTGCGCTAGGGCCACGAGAATAAGGACCGTGGAGCCGACCACCAGCGAGAACACCCCGAAATCGAAGAGCAGCGCCGTGGCGGCCGGCATCTTGCCGATCAACGACAGCTCGACATACTGGAAATGCGAGGTCAGGAACGGGTAACCGAAGAACCAGGCGCCTATGCCCGTCGAAACCGCGGTCAGCAGG
This sequence comes from Neorhizobium galegae bv. orientalis str. HAMBI 540, assembly GCF_000731315.1. NCBI lineage: Bacteria > Pseudomonadati > Pseudomonadota > Alphaproteobacteria > Hyphomicrobiales > Rhizobiaceae > Neorhizobium > Neorhizobium galegae. The sequence goes on along the minus strand of NZ_HG938353.1, from coordinate 1,387,488 downwards.
CCCGCCCCCATCCAGCGCAGCGGAAGAATGCGCAGGCGATCTTCCGCCCAACGCGTGCCGCCGGCCAGATACTGCAGCAGGAAGGCGATCGACAGCGTCAAGCCTGCCGAGAAGCCGCCGCCCGGCATATCGTGACCGCGCATGAAGATGTAGACGGCGAAGGTGATGATCACCGGGAAGAGCCAGGTCATGATGACGGAGGGGACAAGCAAGTAGTCGCGCACCGTATCGCCGGCCGAACGCTCGGGACGATCCTCATCGAAACGGTTCTGGATGCGCTGCTGTTCCGGCAGGTCCATGCTGTCGTCGGCCGGGCGGAAACGGCGAAGCAGCGCGAAAACGGTCAGCGCCACGACGCCGAGCACCGCGATCTCCCCGAGCGTGTCGAAGCCGCGGAAATCCACCAGGATGACGTTGACGACGTTGCGCCCACCGCCTTGCGAATAGGCATTTTCGAGGAAGTAGTTGGCGATGGCATCGGGCACCGGCATGGTCATGACGGCATAGGCGATGAAGGTCATGCCGATGCCGCAGACGACGGCGAGCGCCAGGTCGCGGAAGCGGCGGAAGCGCGCCCGGAGACTGATCGCCTCGACCATTCCTTCCGTGCGCTTCGGCAGCCAGCGCAGGCCGAGAAGGATGAGGACGGTGGTGACGATCTCGACGAGAAGTTGGGTGATCGCGAGATCCGGCGCCGACAGCCAGACGAAAGTGATGCAGACGATCAGCCCGACTCCGCCGAGCATGACGAGTGCTGCGAGGCGATGATATTTGGCAAGATAGGCGGTACCAAAGGCCAGGCAGATGCCGAGCAGCCAGATCGCGGCGAAGGCGGGATCGATGCCGGAAAAGGCGATTTCGCGCGTTTCGAAACCGGAGAGATAGAGCGGCAGGAGCCCCGCGAGGAAACCGGTCGCCACCACCCAGCGGAGCTGAGGCTGCAGATTTCGGGTGCCGAAGCGCCGTTCGAGCGTGCGGGCCCAGCGCCAGGACACTTCCACGAGAATGCGCTCGAAGATGCGTTGGCCCTTCAGGTTGCGCAGGATCGGCGGACCGTCCTCGCAGGTCGCGAGATATTTCCGGAGCGAGAGATAGAGTAGCGTGCCGCCGCCGAGTGCGATGGCGCTCATGATCAGTGGCAGGTTGACGCCATGCCATATGGACAGGCTGTATTCCGGGGTCTCAGGCCCCAGCACGCTGACGACGGCGGTATGCAGGAAAGGCCCGATCGAAATCGCCGGAATGATGCCGACGATCAGGCAGGCGACGACCAGAAGGTCGATCGGAAAGCGCATCCAGCGCGGCGGCTCATGCGGCTTCGGCTTGGGTAGATCCGTCGGCGGCGGTCCGAAGAAGACGGTGTGGATGAAACGCAGCGAATAGGCGACGCTGAAGGCGCTGGCGAGCGTCGCCACATAGGGCAGGATGCGGTCGAGAATGGAATCCGCATGGGTTTCGACCGCCTCGGCGAAGAACATTTCCTTCGAGAGGAAGCCGTTGAGCAGAGGAACACCCGCCATGGCGGCACTTGCCACCATGGCCAGCGTGCCTGTGATGGGCAGATACCGGAAAAGCCCGCTCAATCGTCGCATGTCGCGCGTGCCGGTCTCATGATCGATGATGCCGGCCGCCATGAACAGCGACGCCTTGAAGGTCGCGTGGTTGACCATGTGGAAGATCGCCGCGACCGTCGCCAGCGGACTTCCGAGGCTGAGCAGCGTGGTGATGAGGCCGAGATGGCTGATCGTCGAATAGGCGAGCAGGCCCTTCAGGTCCTGCTGGAACATCGCGAAATAGGCGCCAAGCACGAGCGTGATGATGCCCGCCAGCCCGACCAGGTAGAACCATTCATAGGTTCCCGACAGGGCCGGCCAGAAGCGCACCAGCAGGAAGACGCCCGCCTTCACCATGGTCGCCGAATGCAGGAAGGCCGAGACCGGGGTCGGCGCCGCCATGGCATTGGGCAGCCAGAAATGGAATGGAAACTGAGCGCTCTTGGTCAATGCGCCGAGCAGGATGAAGACCAGTGCCGGCACGTAGAGGGAATGGCCGCGGATGACGTCACCGGCCGCCAGGATCTTGTCGAGGTCGTAGCTGCCGACGATGTTGCCGAGCAGCAGCAGCCCGATCAGCAGGCAGAAACCGCCGATCCCGGTGATCGTCAGTGCCATGCGTGCGCCGTCGCGCGCGGCGGCATTGTTGTGCCAGTAGCTGATCAGCAGGAAGGAAAAGATGCTGGTCAGTTCCCAGAAGACCGACAGGAGAATGACATTGCCGGAAATGACGATGCCGAGCATCGCGCCCATGAAGGCGAGCAGGAAGGAGAAGAAGCGCGGAACCGGATCGTCTTCCGACATGTAATAGCGGGCATAGACGACCACCAGAAAGCCGATGCCCGCGATCAGCATGGAGAAAAGCCAGGCGAAACCATCCATGCGCAGCGTGAAGTTCAGGCCAAGCTGCGGCAGCCATGTGCCCTCGAAGCGAAGCACGCCGCCATCGGTAACGCTTGGATAGAAGGCCGCGATGATCAGCAGGGACAGGAGCGCAGTGGCGCCGGCGACCCAGGACGGCAGCACGCGCGAGCGCGTTCGCAGCAGAGATACGGAGACCAGGCTTCCGAGGAAAGGCAGGACCAGAAGAACAAGAAGAAGATATGGTCCTGACGTTATCCCAATGCTCCGGCCTTCCTATGTGCTCCGCATCCGCCAGGCGCCTCCTCCGAAGGGCTTTGCGGTGCTCCATCTAGCAATCGAATCCAAATTGCCATATATGAGAGATATTGACCAATATGGGCAGTTTGGTGAGATGGGTCAAGCCGCAAAGAACGTAATTTTGACACCGGCCTTGTGTCGCGCCGCCCGTGGGTTTCTGGACTGGACACAGACCGATCTTGCCGACCGGTCCGGGGTGTCGCGCAGTACTATCCGTGACTACGAAGGCAGCCGGCACGACCTCCATCGTGCGACGGAGGCGCAGCTGCGCCTGGCCTTCGAAGACGGCGGCGTCGCCTTCGTCCACATGGAAGGCGGTTGCTTCGGCGTCTGTCCGAGAGCCGTGCAGACACCGCAATAGGTCGAGCGGAGCGCGGCCCTAACCGGGCATCACCAGTTGTGACCGAACCATCCCGCCGCCGTTCACACCCTCGGCATGCCTTCGGGCCGCAGCGCCTTCTTGAGCGCGGCGATGCGGAAGATGGCGTTCGGGGCGCCGTAGCCGCAATAACCGCGCCGCTCGACGATCTCGAAGAAGAACCCCTCGCCATAGGTCATGCTGTAGAGCTGGAAATATTCGCCGTGCTCGTCGCGGTCGTAGAGGATGTTCTCTTCCTTCAGCCGCTCAGAAAGCTCGGCATCGAGGCCGAAGCGGGCTTCGACGTCGCCGTAATAGTTGGGCGAGATGGCAAGCGGCTTGAACCCGTTCTTGCGCAACGCGGCGGCCGTCGCAAAGATGTCGTCGGTCTGGAAGGCGAGATGCTGGACGCCGGATCCGAATTTTTCGGCGATGAAATGCCCCGCCAGCGTGCGGCGGTTCTCGGCGCCGTTCAAGGTGATGCGGAGCGTGCCGGAGGCGTTTTCGACCACCTGGCTGCGTACCACGCCGGCCGGATCGATGATGTCGACCATCGCCGTCTTCTGCGTCTCGAAGATCGAGGTGTAGAAGAGCAGCCAGGTCAGCATCTCCTCGTAGGCGACCGTCTGGGCGATATGGTCGACATGCCCGAGATGCGCCGGCGCCATCTCGGCTTCGCCCTCTTCGCTGGCGGGCAGGAAATCGATCTCGGAAAAGCGGCCGAGATTGCTCTTGTCGTCGATCAGGTAGACGAGGCCGCCGCCGACGCCGCGGATCGCCGGTATCTCCACTTCGCCCTCCGCCACCTGCTGCCTGAACGGTTCGGCCCCCAGCGCCACCGCCCTTTCGAACGCCTGCCCGGCATCGTCGACGACGAGGGCCATCGCATAGGCGGAGGTGCCGTGGACGGCAAACGAGGCGTTGGCAAACCCCTTCTCGTCGGTATTGACGAGGAGACGGATATCGCCCTGGCTGTAGAGGCTGACCTTCTTCGACTTGTGTTTCGCCGTCTTGCGGAAACCGAGCGTTCGCAGGATCGCAGCAAGATCGGCCGCATCCTTCTCGTCGGAAGAGAATTCCACAAAACCGACACCCTTCACGGCCGCGCGGTCCGGCATGTCGCGAACCGTCAGGCCCGATGCATTCGGGCTGCGCCGCACCTGGTCGCCGAGATAGATCAGCGAACGGTAGCCGTCATCGGCAATCGCCCGGCTGGATCCACCGCGGAACTGGTCGTTGAAAATCTCCAGCGAGAAATAACCGTCGTAGCCGGTTTCGGCGATCGCGGTGGTAAAAGCCGTCACCGGCAGATCGCCCTCGCCGGGCATGTTGCGGAAATGCCGCGACCAGTAGAGCAGGTCCATGTCGATCAGCGGCGCATCGGCGAGCTGGACGATGAAGATCTTGTCCTTCGGGATCGAGCGGATCGAATTGATGTCTATCTTCCGCGACAGGGTGTGAAAGCTGTCGAGGATCAGCCCGATATTCGGGTGGTCGGCACGCCGCACGATCTCCCAGGCATCGCGATGATCGTTGATATGCCGGCCCCAGGCGAGCGCCTCGTAACCCACTTTCAACCCACGCCTGGCGGCCCGTTCGCCGAGTTCGTGAAAATCCGCCGCCGCCCGGTCGATGCCGCCGAGAGAGACCGGCGAAACGTTGGAGCAGACAAGGACGAGGTCGGTGCCGAGTTCCTGCATCACGTCGAACTTGCGCTCGGCACGATCGAAGGTGCGGCCGCGATGCGTGGCGGGCATGCCCTCGAAATCGCGGAACGGCTGGAACAGCGTGATCTCCAGCCCGTGATCGCGCACCATCTTTCCGACATCGGCGGGGCTGCCGTCGAAGGCGAGGAAATCGTTTTCGAAGATCTCCACCCCATCGAAGCCGGCCTTGGCAATCGCTTCCAGCTTCTCGGGCAGTTCCCCGCTGATCGAAACCGTGGCTATCGACGTTTTCATGCGGTCCTCCCTTTTCCTCGGAATGCGACCGAAGAAGCTCCTCAGATGCACCGGCGAGCGACCTCCCGCTTCGAGCCGGCATCAAGTAACGCCATTTTGTACTAAACAGTTCGTAACATCAAATGAGAAGTTTTGGTCTGCAGATATAGCCGATATCGTGGGCCGGATCGGACGCTGCCAAGGCGGCGAACCAAGAGGCCTGGAACAGAGTTCAGGGCTTCAATTTTGTGATCCAGGCCGACACGCCTTGCGCCATCGTTGTCATATGGTCAGCGGCGGAAAAACCGGAAATCGTCTTGCGCGGCTTCAGGTCGTGATCACCCTCCTCCAGCCAGAGGATTTCGATGGCCTTCGAGAGTTCGTAGCCGGATACTTCTTCGCGGGTGCCGAATTCATCGCGGGTTCCCTGGCAGATCAACGCCGGTGCCTTGAGACCTTTGAGATGCTGGGTGCGGAGCTGCTCCGGTTTTCCCGGAGGATGGAACGGATAACCAAGGCACAACAGGCCGGCAATCCCGCCCTTGTCGTAGAACTCGTCGGCAATCATGCTCGCCACCCGTCCGCCCATCGACTTGCCGCCGATGATCAGCGGTCCCTTCGCGTCGAGTTCGGCGATCACCGCCCTGTATTCGGGATTGAGCGTCTCTGCCCGCGGAGGCGGCTTGCGATCGCCCGATGTACGCCGGGCAGCCATATAGCCGAATTCGAAACGCGCCACGCGAAAACCCCTGGCCGACAGCGCTTTCGCCGCAGCCGTCATCGATGCGGAATCCATCGGCGCGCCGGCGCCATGCGCAAGCAGGATCGTGACGCGTGCGTCTTCCGGTCCCTCGATCAGAAATCGCCCTGACATCTTGCTCCCTCAATTCAGGTTCACTTTTCACATGCGCCCGTCGGACCACACCGTTGGCGCACGTTCTTTGTATGGGCGAGCCATGGCCGCCCGCAATTTGGCGACTATATCAGCGAGAGCAAGGCCAAGTCTCCTGCCCGACCATTACAGATGGAGGAATGTCATGGATATGCAGAGCCTCACACCAGCAGTCGAACTTGCGAGAAAGAACGGTGTGCACTTCCCGAACGAAAGCGCCGCATACAGGGAGGCGCGGGATGCGCTTCTCGCCGAGGAAATCGAGCTCCGCCGCCATATCGAGCGCGTCGCCGAGCAGAGACGCCATCTGCCGCCGGGCGGGCATGTGCCGAAGAACTATACGTTCGAGGGCGTGAACGGCAGGATCTCGTTCGAAGAGCTGTTTGCGGACAAGGAAACGCTGGTCATCTACAGCTATATGTTCGGCCCGGAGCGCGAGCGGCCCTGTCCGATGTGCACCTCGCTGCTTTCTTCCTGGGATGGCGAGGTTCCCGACATTCAGCAGCGCGTCGCATTCGTGGTCGTCGCACGTTCGCCGTTGCAGCGCCTCACCGATTTCGCACGCGAGCGCGGCTGGCACCATCTGCCGCTCTATTCGGATACGAGCGGCGAGTTCAGCCGGGATTACCACGCGATCGGCAAGGACGGCAGCGACGACGCGGCCTTCAACGTGTTCACCCGCCGGGACGGAACGATGCGGCATTTCTGGGGCGGCGAGATGGGCGGCGCCACCGCCGACCCCGGCCAGGACCCGCGCGGCGCACCCGATCTGATGCCGATCTGGACGATCCTCGACTCCACCCCGGAGGGCCGGGCGCCGCACTGGTACCCCAAGCTGTCCTATTAGGACTGAAGTCCTACGCGCCGATCAAGGCGGAACGAAAGATGATGCCGCCACGTTCTCCGGCCACTTCAACTGATAAGGAAGTGACCATGAAAAAGCTTATCATTCTCTCCGCCGCGATCGGCCTTCTCGCGACCGGCGCAATGGCCCAGCAGAGCACGGTTAACGGCGCTGTCGGCGGTGCTGTTACTGGTGCAATCGTCGGTGGTCCGGTCGGCGCTGCCGTTGGCGGCGTGGTCGGTGCAGTCGCCGGTACGGCGATCGATCCGCCGCCGGAACGTGTCGTCACCTATGTGCGCCAGCAGCCGGTACAGCAGTCCGTTGTGGTGCAGGAGCGCGTCGTCGTCGGCCAGCCGATCCCGCAGCAGGTCGTCCTCACTCCGATCCCGGAATCGCCGACCTACGCCTATGCGATCGTCAACCAGCAGCGCGTCATCGTCGATCCGCGCACCCACACGGTGGTACAGGTCGTCGAATGATCGTTCCGCATTGCTGATCGCAAGCCGTCGTATCGAGAGGTGCGGCGGCTTGTTTTTGAGAATCGACCGCCCGACAGCATTTTTTTAAATCTCGCGGAACCAAATGCCGACTGCGTCGTTTTGTAAGGTTGGTATCCAGGGAGGACATGAAAGATGCCGCAAGCAAGTTGGCAAAAACCGGTGCGCGTCGCCTTCGGGCAGCTCGGTACTGAGGTCATCAACGGACCGTTTGAGGCGCTTGCGCTTTTGACGGACCGCTGGCCGGACATGCGCGGACCACACTTTGTCAAGGCGCGTAGCGTCTGCCGGGCAGCGCTCGACGGACGCAGGTCGCCGGAAGAGGCGCGTCAACAGTTTGAGGAAGCTGTCAGCGAAGCGCAATTGCATCTGAACTGAACGAATAGGCCGGCAATCCGCCGGCCTGCATGGTTCAGAGACCGATGATATCGCCTAAAAGCCGGAGGGTGGAGCCGGAAAGGGCGATCGGCGCGAACAGCACGGAGAAACACAGACACGGCCCGCGCTTACCCGCGATCGGCCGATGGTCCAGCATTTCGTCTGCGACCGAGACGTCACCCTCACCGAAATTGCCGCGATGGTCGTGAAACTCGCCCTCGAGCACCAACGTCAATTCAAGCCCATGATGGCCGTGCTGCGGGAGAGCCCTTCCCGGCCGCACCCATAAAAAACTCGTCTCGACTTCCTTCGATTTTTCGATGACGTGATGCCGCAGCCCCGGCAGTTTCGTTTTCCACCTGATATCGGCGAGATCGGCGCCGACATAAGCCCGTAGCGATGCGGGGAGCCTCGATTTTTCGAAGATCCTTGGCCGATGCTCCGGCGGCGGTGCAGACGCGAAGATTTCGGCCAACCGTCGCTTGGCGTCGGACAATGCCACGGGTGGAGTGATATTCAGGGCATCGCCTGCATACTCCTCCATGACACCGGCCAGTTTCGCAGACGGCGAGTGCATTTCCAGATGCGAACCGACGAGAACATGAGCCGGCTCAGGAAGAGAGCCGGACACGTAATGCGCGATCAGAAGATCCAGCCGTTCGAGGTTCTGCAGCATGTCCAAATGCCAGTTTCATGCAGGAAATCGGGTCAAAGCGCCCTCACTTCATCGCGCAGCACGGATCCGTATCTGCTTCAACTCTACGTCTATACGTCTGGAGAGAAATTTGGATTACTACTTCCAATATAATAGCGCCGTTTTTTTTAACGGCCCGTCGATACATTAGAAGGCGGCGCTTGAAGCGCCCCTTTAGCCGCCGTCGCAACCATAGATCCGGCCACGAAAAGACGGATTTTACGGGGGCAAACCCTTTCCGGAAACAGAATTTCTTGCCCTCTGGTCCTTGTCCGTCGAAAAGACCCTGTTTACATGTGCGATGAACAAGAAGGCACCGCGATGACCTCCCATTCCTCCGTCCTCGACGTGATCGGCAACACGCCCCTCATCCGGCTGAACGGCGCTTCCGAAGCGACCGGCTGCGAAATCCTCGGCAAGGCGGAGTTCCTGAACCCCGGCCAATCGGTCAAGGATCGGGCAGCGCTCTACATCATCCGCGACGCCGAAAAGAAGGGGCTCCTGCGCCCCGGCGGCGTCATCGTCGAAGGCACGGCCGGCAATACCGGCATCGGCCTGACGCTGGTCGCCAAGGCGCTCGGTTACCGCACCGTCATCGTCATCCCGGAAACCCAGAGCCAGGAAAAGAAGGACGCGCTGAAACTGCTCGGCGCCGAACTGGTCGAGGTTCCCGCCGTCCCCTACAAGAACCCCAACAATTACGTGAAAATCTCCGGCCGCCTTGCCGAGGAGCTCGCAAAGACCGAGCCGGCGGGCGCCATCTGGGCGAACCAGTTCGACAACATCGCCAACCGCGAAGCCCATATCCAGACCACGGCGCCGGAAATCTTCGAACAGACCGGCGGCAAGGTCGACGGTTTCATCTGCGCGGTCGGCTCGGGCGGCACGCTTGCCGGCGTCGCCATGGGGCTGAAGGCCCGCAACCCGGATATCAAGATTGGCATCGCCGACCCGGAAGGTGCTGCCCTTTATGAATTCTACGCCCATGGCGAGTTCAAGTCGGAAGGCAATTCGATCACCGAGGGCATCGGCCAGGGCCGCATCACCGCCAATCTCGAAGGTTTCAAGCCGGACTTCGCTTACCAGATCCCGGATGCGGAAGCGCTGCCCTATATCTTCGATCTGGTCGAGCACGAAGGCCTCTGCCTCGGCGGCTCGACCGGCATCAATATCGCCGGCGCTGTCCGTCTCGCCAGGGATCTTGGCCCCGGCCACACGATCGTGACGATACTTTGCGACTACGGCAACCGCTATCAGTCCAAGCTTTTCAACCCGGATTTCCTGAAGTCGAAGGGTCTGCCGGTTCCCGCCTGGCTGGTGCAGAAGCGGCAGATCGACATTCCCTTCCAGACGGTCTGATACCTTTGAAGAACGAGTGATTTATGCCCGTTGAAGCTCTCTACCGCGACGACTTCTATCTATCGACAGCAGAAGCGGTGGTGACGGCCATCCACGAGGACGGCGGCATCGAACTGGATCGCACCTGTTTCTATGCGGCATCCGGCGGCCAGCCCGGCGATACCGGCTTTCTCGAACGGGCCGACGGCACCAGGATCCAGCTCGGCCAGACGAGGCACGGCGGCAGCAAGGATATCGTCGTCCACGTGCCGCTCGAAGGCGAGGTGCTGCCGCTGGCCGGCGAAAACCTGGTCATGCATATCGACTGGCAGCGCCGCTACAGGCTGATGCGCATGCACACCGCCTGCCATCTTCTCTCCGTCGTCTGCCAGTATCCGATCACCGGGGCCGCTGTCGGCGAAGAGGAATCGCGCGTCGATTTCGACATGGCCGAGACGATCGACAAGGACGAAGTCACGGCGAAACTCATGGAGCTCGTCGGCCAGAACCATCCGGTCTACCTGCAGTGGATCACAGACGAGGAGCTCGCCGCCAATCCGGGCATCGTCAAGTCGAAGAATGTCCGCCCGCCGATGGGGCTCGGCCGCGTCAGCCTCGTCTGCATAGGCGAAAATTCCAGCGTTGACAGCCAGCCCTGCGGTGGAACACATGTCTCCGAAACGCAGGAGGTCGGGGCGATTCACATCGCCAAGATCGAGAAGAAGGGCAAGGAAAACCGCCGGTTCCGCATCCGGTTCGGCGAGCCCGGCGCAGAGGCCTGATATCGGGCCCAAAGGAGATTTGACATGAGTGAAACCAGCCGTTTCGTCGTTTCGTCCGAGTGGCTTCACAATGAGCTCGGCAGTCCCGACCTCAAGATTCTCGACGCCTCCTTCTATCTCCCCGCGCAGAACCGCGATGCCGACGCCGAATACGCAGCCGGACATATTGCAGGCGCCATCCGCTTCGACCACGACAAGGTCGCCGACCACTCGACCGGGCTGCCGCATATGGTGCCGGCGCCGGACGTGTTTGCCGAGGCCGTGGGCCGGATGGGCATCCGCGAGAACGACCGGATCGTCATCTATGACGGCCCCGGTATCTTCTCCTCGCCGCGCGGCTGGTGGCTGTTCCGCATCATGGGCGCAAGACAGGTCTTCGTGCTCGACGGCGGCATCGACGGCTGGAAGGCCGAAGGCCGGCCGCTCGAAACGACCGTCCCCTCGCCCGAACTCGTCACCTTCACCCCGAATTTCCGGGTCGACAAGGTGATCGACTTTCAGACCATGCTGTCGATCGTCAGCGACGGCACGCGCCAGATCGCCGATGCGCGGCCGGCCGGCCGTTTCGCCGGCACCGACCCGGAGCCACGGGCCGGCATGCGTTCCGGTCACATGCCGGGTGCAGCCAGCCTTCCGTCCGGCACGTTCTCGGTCAACGGCAAGCTGCGTTCGCTGCCCGAATTGCAAAAGGCGATCGAGGATGCCGGCATCGATTTCGGGCGACCGGTGGTGACGAGTTGCGGCTCCGGCATCACCGCCGCGATCATCACGCTGGCACTCGAATCCCTCGGCCATGAAGATAATGCGCTTTACGACGGCTCGTGGACCGAGTGGGGCAGCCGCCAGGATACGCCGGTCGTCACCGGCCCGCCCTCGCCGAAAGCGGCGTGATCGCCATGGCGAAGAAGCCAGTTCCGCTGAAAGCCCATGTCACCAGCCTGGAAATGACCGCACCGCCGAAGACCAGCTTGGCTGTGCCGGTCAATATCCAGACGGCGATCATCCGCGCGCCCGAAATCCCGCTTCACTATTACCGCTATCTCTATCGGCAGGTGGGAAAACGTTGGCACTGGTACAAGCGCCTTCGCATGAGCGACGAGGAACTTGCGTCCGCCATCCACAATCCGCGAACCTCCGTGACGGTGCTCTACGTCAACGGCGCGCCGGCCGGTTTTTTCGAGCTGTTCAAGGAAAGTGACGACGTCATCGAACTCTCCTATTTCGGGCTGTTCGAACGGGCGATCGGGCTTGGCATCGGCAAGTGGTTCCTGCTCCAGGCGCTTTACTCCGCCTGGCAGGACAATCCGCAGAAGGTAACCGTCACTACCAATACGCTCGACCACCCGCGCGCCCTGCAGCTCTACCAGATGATGGGTTTTTCACCGGTTTCAACCTATGAAGCGCTGGTTCAGCCGATGACGGATGCCGAGCTCCTGAAAGCGCTCGACGGCTGATGCCGCGATTTTCACCCAAGGCGATGTTGATCGCTTTGGTGATGATGACGCTGACGCATTTCATATTCTTGAGGCCCGGCAAGTATCGGGTGGCGAGACGCGTCCTGTAGGCGCATCTCTTGTGCAACACGCGCCACAGGAGAGCCCGATGACCATATCCTTCAAAGCCATGCCCGCCGCAGATGCCGAACACCTCTGGAACGGCGGCGCCGACGCCTACGGACGCCAGCCCGAAACGATGACCTCCGACGGCCCCGGTTATCCTTGCCGCCATTGCCTCAAGAATATCGATGCCGGCGAGGAATTGCTGGTTCTCGCCTACCGCCCCTTCCCCGAACTGCAGCCCTATGCGGAAACCGGGCCGATCTTCCTGCACAAGCAGCCCTGCCGGCGTTACGCAGCGGAAGAGGTCCTGCCGCCCATGCTGGCGAGCACGGACTATATCGTGCGCGGCTACGGACGGGACGACCGCATCGTCTATGGCAGCGGCGCCGTGACGCCGACCGAGAGGATCACCTCGCACGCCGAAGAACTGCTGGCCCGCGACGATATCGCCTATGTGCATGTCCGCTCGGCCCGCAACAATTGCTACCAGTGCCGGATCGACAAGGTCGAGGTGCGGGCGTTCGCGGACGCCGCTCTCGCAATCTGAAACGCGAAAGCGCGCCGTTCCATCGAAGCGGCGCGCCATCATGTTCGTTCTGAAGCCCGCTTAGGCTTCAATTCTGGGTATTGTCGGCCTGCTCATTGTTGCGTTCAAGGTTTTCGGCGAAATCGAGCAGCAGCCTGACGATCTCGCCGCCTTTCTTTTCGTCACCCTCAAGCTTGCGGGCAATCACCTCGCGAAGGTTGAGCATGGCCGCATCGACGCTGCGCGGCAGTGACGGACCGCTGTCGCGGCCGCGCTCGTGGCGTTCCTGTCGCTGTTTGATGCGCTCGGCGAGCTGCGACAGCCGATCGAGGATCGTCGCGGCAAAGCTGCGGTTCTCATCGAGATATTTGCGGCCTTCATCGGTGATAGCGTAGCGCTTCTTGTTGCCGTCCGCCTCGGCGACGACGTAACCCGCCTCTTCGAGATAGGTCAGCGTCGGGTAAATGACGCCGGGGCTCGGCGCATAAAAGCCATAGGTGAGATCCTCGATATGCTTGATGATCTCATAACCGTGGCGCGGCTCCTTCTCGATCAGCGCCAATACGACGAGGCGCAGGTCGCCCTGCATCAGGAAGCGGCCAATCCGGCCATCGCCGTCATCGCCGAAACCGCGGCCGCCGCCGGGACCACCCCGGCCGCCGCGTCCAAATCCCCCGTCTAACGGGCCGCCGCGCGCGGCAAACATTTCCTCGAAACCCTTGCGGTCGCCGCGTTCACCGCAGCCATTTCTTCCATCGAACCTGTGTTTGAACATTTCTTGTCTCCTCAGACTGTCTTTCGATATATCTAAAGATAGCCATCTCGGAAATTTCGTCAACATGTTCGATATATCTAAATCATATCTGATTGATTCTGAAAATAGAAAAACGCCGGACGCGAAGCGCCCGGCGTCTCTCCAGCCCCTAACTGATGGCTCTGCGGCCCGCAGTTCTTCCGGTTACGCGACGCTCAGCAGGCTTTCCGGCGCGAACGCCTCATAGCCCAGCGCTTCCGCGACCGGCTTGTTGGTGACGCGGCCTCTATGAACATTGAGGCCGTTGCGCAAGTGTCGGTCTTCGGCGATTGCCCGCAGACCGCGATCGGCCAGCGCCAGACCATGCTGCAGCGTCGCATTGTTCAGCGCATGCGCCGACGTAACGGGCACGGCACCCGGCATGTTGGCCACACAGTAATGGACGATGCCGTCGACCTCGTAGGTCGGTTCAGAATGGGTCGTCGCATGCGAAGTTTCAAAGCAGCCGCCCTGGTCGATCGCGACGTCGACCATGACTGCGCCCTGCTTCATGCCCGAGAGCATTTCGCGGCTGACCAGTTTTGGCGCGGCAGCGCCCGGAATGAGGACGGCACCGATGATCAGGTCCGCGGAGAAGACTTCCTCTTCCACCGCGTCGATCGTCGAATAACGGGTGTGAACGCGGCCGTTGAAGATGTCGTCGAGCTGGCGCAGGCGCGGCAGCGACCGGTCGATGATCGAGACGTCAGCACCAAGGCCGGCGGCCATCCGCGCCGCATGCAGGCCGACGACGCCGCCGCCGAGGACGGCAACCTTGGCCGGCAGCACGCCGGGCACGCCGCCGAGCAGGATGCCGCGGCCGCCATGGGCCTTCTGCAGCGCGGTCGCGCCCGCCTGGATCGCCAGGCGGCCGGCGACTTCCGACATCGGCGCCAAAAGCGGCAGCCCGCCGCGATCGTCGGTGACGGTCTCGTAGGCGATGGCGGTGACGCCGGACGCGAGCAGACCCTTGGTCTGTTCCGGATCGGGCGCGAGATGAAGATAGGTATAGAGAAGCTGGCCGTCGCGGAGCTGCGCCCATTCGGAGGGCTGCGGTTCCTTGACCTTGACGACCATGTCGGATTTTTCGAAGATTTCCTTGGCCGAACCGACGATCCTGGCCCCGGCTGCCACATAGGCGCCGTCATCCGCGCCGATGCCGGCGCCGGCCTTGGTTTCGATCAGGACCTCGTGGCCGTGGGCCACATATTCACGTACCGCGCCGGGCGTCAGCCCTACGCGGTATTCATGGTTTTTGATTTCCTTCGGGCATCCGACACGCATACAGCGTTCCTCTCAAGTTGTGGCTTTCGCCGATTGATGTTCCCGCTGGGAGCTAACCAGAGAATCGTGCGAATGTCCTTGCGAAGACGAATTGCGAAAGCTCGCATTTTCGCAGATAATTGCGCTAAGCAGGAATATTTCGAAGGATCCACGAATGAGCGCCATGGATGCCATTGATCTTGCGATCATGCGGACCCTGCAGCAGGACGGCCGCATCTCCAATGCGGAGCTTGCCGAGCGGGTCGGGCTGTCTCCGTCCGCCTGTTCGCGGCGGCTCGACATCCTTGAAAAAAGCGGCACGATCAGCGGTTATCACGCCCGCCTCTCCAACAAGGCGCTCGACTACAAGATGATGGTGATCGTCCACATCTCGCTGTCCGGCCAGTTCGCCAAGACGCTCACCGAATTCGAGGCGGCGGTGAAGCTCTGCCCCAACGTTCTGGTCTGTTACCTGATGTCCGGCGAGTACGATTACATCCTGCGAGTCGCCGCCAAGGATCTGGAGGATTACGAGCGCATCCATCGAGACTGGCTCTCGGCGCTGCCGCACGTTGTGAAGATCAATTCGAGTTTTGCGCTGCGCGAAATCATCGACAGGCCGAATGTAGGGCTGTAATCGGGATCGCTCGACTTTTACGGATCGTCCTAAAGGGATTTCAAGGCGGGACATGTATCTTCCGCGCTTAAGGAACAACGAGGGATGAGACCATGATCAACGGACGAATGAAGACCCGCAGCGCGGAGCGCAAGAAGACTCGCATCCTGGGTACGGTCAAATATTTCAATCAGGCCGTGGAAGGGCGTGTCACGGATCTCTCGGCAACCGGCATGGCGCTTGATCTCGGAGGTCGCGTTTTCCATGCTGCGGATGGCAGTCAGGTCCGGGTCGAAAGCGAGGAATTCGGCATCCTGGAAGGCACTGTCAAGTGGCGCCGCAGCGGCCGGCTCGGCGTGCAGTTCAGCATCAACAGCAATGCGGTGGCGCAGGTCTCGTCCTATTTCCGCTTCTTCCACAAGGATGCGCCGGCCTCGCGCTGAGATCGGCCGGTGCATTCCCGCCGCCATCCAATTTTCAACACATTCGCGATCCTTCGAATCACCACGCATAAACAGCGACAATGTAAAGGTCATGGAAGCCCGAAATATCCAGGCGAAGTGAACGTTTACCAAATATTTACTACTTGCCGTTGAGTCCATAAATGATAAAGTCCTAATTTATCCGGAGCAAGAAAACCAAAACCCGCCCTCGTTGAGAGTAGGTGGCTGTTCAAGTGTCCCAGTTTTTCCCGCCTGCATTGAGCGCGTAGTCACAGCGCGCAGGCAAAACCAAGGATGCTTCGATGGTTGCGGTTCCTTTTGCCTCGCCCTCCACCACATCGCGGGCGGCTCGTATGCGGGCTACCCTCGTTACATGGCTGACAGCTGGCCTCCTGGGGCTGGTCGGCCTTCTGGCGGCGTTGGGTGGGTCGTTCCTCTCGACCTATACTTTGAGCGGGGCGATCATCCTTCTGGCGCTTGCTGCGGCTGCTTTCGTAGCGTCCATCTGGGCGAAACGAAGGATGCGGCGCGATATCGATGCCAAACTCGGACGGCTCGAAAGATTCATGCAGACATTCGGGCAGACGCAGGGCACCTTGCACGGTCTCGACGGGAGGATCGTGCTGTGGGGGAGCGGCGCAGAACGCCTGTACGGCTATTGCGAAAAAGAAGCCCGGGGAAAAAGCGGATCCGACCTTTTCCACACCCGTTTCCCCATCCCGGCGGAGGAAATCAATGCGATCCTCGCGCGCGACGGCGAATGGCAGGGTGAACTCACGCGTCGCCACAAGGATGGCAGAGAGATCCACATCATCGGCAAATGGTCGCTGATCCGCGGCGAAGCCGGGGAGCCGGAAGTTGCGATTGAAGTCAGCAGCGACATCACCTCCATCAAGCTCGCCCAAAGGCAGCTCCATCAGACGAACGCCCTGCTCCGCGCCATCCTGGAGACCGCGCCGGGGCTGATCTACGCCAAGGACCTGCAGGGCCGCATCATCCTGGCGAATGTCTCGACGCTCGACCTGATCGGCAAGCCTTGGCCCGAAGTCGAAGGCCGCACGGACCTGGAGTTTCTGGACAGCAAAGGCCAGGCCGAAGCGGTGATGGTCAACGACCGTCGGATCATGGATCAGGCGAGGACCGAAGAATTCGAAGAGGTCATCAGCCGCGAGGGCCGCCACCCACGGGTCTGGTCGTCGACCAAAGCTCCGTTGCGTGATGCCGATGGCAAAGTCATCGGCCTGGTCGGCGTCTCGGTCGAAATCACCGAGAGGAAACGGATCGAGGAACGGCTGCAACTCATGGTCAACGAGTTGAACCACCGCGTCAAAAACACGCTTGCGACCGTCCAGGCCATCGCCTCCCAGACCCTGCGGGGCGGCGACCCGATCGTGCGCCAGAATCTGGAGCGGCGCCTCATGGCGCTGGCGGCCGCGCATGACGTGCTCACCCGCGAAAAATGGGAGGGAGCTGATATCGACGATGTGGTCACCGGTGCACTGGCGCCGTTTGGCGAGGGCGGAGACCATCGCTTCGCGGTCTCTGGTCCGTCGCTGCGATTGCTGCCGCGGGCGGCGCTCGCGCTTGCCATGGGTCTGCACGAACTGACGACCAATGCCTTGAAATACGGCGCGCTCTCGACGCTTAACGGTCATGTCGCGATAAACTGGCAGATTGTCGAGGGTGCCAAACCTCTGCTGCGATTGACATGGATCGAAAGCGGCGGACCGCCTGTCGCCGTGCCGTCGAGACGAGGGTTCGGCGTCAGGCTGATCGAGCGCAGCCTTGCCCAGGATCTCGGCGGCAAGGCATCAGTGATATTCGATCAGCCTGCCGGGATCGTCGGGACAATAGAGGCGCCGCTCTGCGACGTCGTCGTCTCGGCCGAGGTGACACCCTTCCTGCAAGCGGGTGCCCTGCAAGCGGGTGCAAGGTGAACGATGCCCAGATCTTTGTCGGAATTCGCGTCCTCATCATCGAGGACGAGGCACTTGTTTCGATGATGCTCGAAGAGTTCCTGGAGCAGATCGGCTGCAGGATGATGGGGACGGCCTCGCGGCTCGATGATGCGATCATCAAGGCTCGGTCACTTCCCCTGGACATGGCCCTGCTGGACGTGAACCTTGCCGGCGAAGCCAGCTTTCCGGTCGCCGAGATCCTTACCGCGCGGGACATCCCCTTCATTTTCGTGACCGGATACGGGGCGCTAAGCCTGCCTGCCGAAATGCGCCATATCCCGATCCTTCCCAAACCCTTCCAGATGGCCCAACTCGTCGACGCGATGCGGATGGCGGCCTATTGACTCGTCGGGTTCGCACCTCTTCCTGACCGCCTTCAGGACAGAGCCCGCGATCGTCGCACCATCTCCTCCACCGCTTCAGAATCCGCTTGGAGATACAATCCTCGCGCGTCAATATGGCGCCGAATTGTCGCTCACCGGTCCGTTCCAAGGAGGCTGCCCATGTCGTCGCTTAACGATCTTCACCCGATCACCCGCCGCTCGCTGCTCGGAGGTTTTGCCGCCTCGTCGGCGCTTGTCATGCTGCACCCGTTCGCTGCACGCGCCGCCGGCAATCAGGCGCATCTGCGCATCATGGAAACGACCGACATCCACGTCCACGTCTTCCCTTACGATTATTATGCCGACAAGCCGAACGACACGCTTGGCCTCGCCCGCACCGCCTCGATCATCGACGCAATCCGTGCCGAAGCCGGCAACTCCATGCTGATCGACAATGGCGACTTCCTGCAGGGCAACCCCATGGGCGACTACATGGCCTATGAGCGCGGCATGAAGGACGGCGACAAGCACCCGGTCATCAAGGCGATGAACATACTCGGCTACGATGCCGGCACGCTCGGCAACCATGAATTCAACTACGGTCTCGACTTTCTGTTCAAGGTGCTGGCTGGCTCCGGCTTCCCTTACGTCTGCGCCAACCTCACCAAGGGCATGCTGGCATCCGACGCCAAGAAGGACGACCTTTTCCTCAAACCCTACGTGATCGTCGAAAAGCAGATCCGTGACGGTTCCGGCGCCACGAGCGCGGTCAAGGTCGGCTTCATCGGCTTCGTGCCACCGCAGATCATGACCTGGGATGCGAAGAACCTCGAAGGCAAGGCCCAGACCCGCGACATCGTCGAGGCGGCCAGAGCCTGGGTGCCGGTCATGAAGGAGGAAGGCGCCGATATCGTCATCGCACTCTCCCATTCCGGCATCGACGGCGGGGGCCTGGGCGACCGTATGGAGAACGCGTCGCTCTATCTCGCCGGCGTCGAAGGCATCGACGCGATCTTCACCGGGCACCAGCATCTGGTCTTCCCCGGCACCAAGGATTTCGACGGCATTACCGGTGCGGACACGAAAAAGGGCAAGCTGATGGGCAAGCCCGCCGTTATGGGCGGCTTCTGGGGTTCGCATATGGGCCTGATCGACCTGCTGCTCGAAAAGGATGGCAAGAGTTGGAAGATCGTCGATTCCACCTCCGAAGCCCGGCCGATCTATCACCGCGACGATGCCCGCAAGATCGTCGCCGACGTCAAGGACAAGCCGGAAATCATCGCTGCCGCCAAAGAAGAGCATGAGGCGACGCTTGCCTATATCCGCCGCGCGGTCGGCAAGAGCTCGGCGCCGCTCTATTCCTATTTCGCGCTGGTCGCCGACGATCCGTCGGTGCAGATCGTCGCCAATGCGCAGACCTGGTATATCAAGGAGATGCTGAAGGAAGGCCAGTACAAGGATATTCCGGTGCTTTCGGCCGCAGCACCCTTCAAGGCCGGCGGCCGCGGCGGTGCCGAATATTTCACGGATGTCCCGGCAGGCGACATCGCCATCAAGAACGTCGCCGATCTCTATCTCTATCCGAATACCGTGCAGGCGGTGCTGATCACCGGAGCGCAGGTCAAGAACTGGCTGGAAATGTCGGCCGGGATGTTCAATCAGGTTGCGTCAGGCGCCAAGGACGCGCCGCTGCTCAACAACGATTTCCCGTCCTACAATTACGACGTCATCGACGGCGTCACCTACCAGATAGACCTGTCGCAGCCGACCCGCTTCGACAAGGACGGCAAGCTCATCAATGCCAACTCCAACCGCATCGTCGACCTCAAGTACAACGGCAAGCCGATCGATCCGGCCCAGAAATTCGTGGTGGCGACCAACAATTACCGCGCCGGCGGCGGCGGCAAGTTCCCGGAAATTGCCGGCGACAAGGTGATTTTCGTGGCCCCCGACACCAACCGCGACGTGATCGTCCGCTATATCGTCGAACAGGGCACGATCAACCCGTCGGCCGACGCCAACTGGTCGTTCAAGCCGCTGCCCGGCACAAGCGCGATCTTCGAGACCGGCCCCAAGGCCCGGCAGTTCGCTACCGCGGTCAAGGGTGCCAAGATCGAGGACGCCGGCGACGGCGAGAACGGTTTTGCCAAGTTCCGGCTGGTGCTGTAACGGCCAATATCACCTTTCGGCAATATTTGGACGGCAGCCTTGGCTGCCGTCTTTCTTTTCAACTGCATGAGGCAAGGCAATGCTCAAATTCTCCTTTCAGCAAGTCGACGTCTTCTCCAGCCAGCCGATGCGCGGAAATCCGCTTGCCGTGGTGATCGGCGCCGACGGACTGAGCGACGCGCAGATGCAGTCCTTCGCCAACTGGACCAATCTCAGCGAAACGACATTCCTGCTCGAGCCGACCGATCCGAAGGCCAGCTACCGGGTGAGGATTTTCACACCGTCGCAGGAACTGCCTTTCGCCGGCCATCCGACGCTCGGCAGTGCGCATGTCTGGCTCTCGCAGCAACAGACATCACCGACCGGTGACATCGTGCAGGAATGCGGCGCGGGCCTCGTCCGCATCCGCCGTGACGGCAACCGGCTTGCGTTTGCGGCGCCGCCGCTGACGCGCAGCGGCCCGGTGGATCCGGCGCTGGTGGAGAGGATCGCCAAGGCGCTCAGCCTGCCCACCAACCTGATCGAGGATTCCAGCTGGTGCGAGAATGGCCCGGACTGGATCGGCGTCCGCCTGCCCTCGCGCGCCGATGTGCTGGCGGTCAAGCCGGACTATTCCGCTCTCGCCGGCACCCGCGTCGGGCTCGTCGGGAGCTTCAATCCCGATCTTGACGGCAAGGACGCGCAATTCGAGGTGCGTGCCTTTACCCGCAACGGCTATGAGGATCCGGTCACCGGCAGTCTCAACGCCGGCCTTGCCCAATGGCTGATCGGATCCGGTGTCGCGCCGGAAAGCTACGTTGCGGCGCAGGGCACTGTGCTTGGCCGCGCCGGACGGGTGTATGTCGACAAAGTCGGCGACGATATCTGGATCGGTGGAGACGTAGTCACATGTATTCAGGGCGCGTTGGAACTCTGATTCTATCGGAGAGGCCATCGGCAGGGAAGTCCCAACCGATGGCTCACGATCGCGATTTGGACCGATCCGGAATGAGCCGACTGACGGTTATGCCGCCGTTGCCCTGGCGAGGCCGAGCCGCGACAGCAGCAGCTTCAGTTCGGCTGGCGGCTTCTTTTCGATGCGGCGGTATTCCCGGCCGTCCCGCGTGCGCTGGACGAGACCGAAATCGAAGAGATCGCGGCGCAGCATCGCGGCATCGCCGAAGAAGTGCAGCGTGTTCAAGAGTTCACTGATCTGCCGTTCGGTGAACTCCCGGTCCGCCGGTATCTTCGACCACAGGAACCACAGGCAGATTTCCTGCTGCCCGCGCTTGCCGGGCCAGCGCACCAGCCTGCCCTCCTCGTCGAAATGGCGAGCTGTCTTCAGCACCCGCGCCTCGTCGGGCGCCGGCGTGTCTTCCAGCACCGGGCGCCACTCGGCGATGACGTCGGCTGTTTTGGCAACGGCGCGAAAATGCTGGTAGTTGCGGAAGCCCGCTGCGCGCGTCAGGAGATTGAGCATCTCCAGATGGCTCGGCTTGTGATCGAACCTGGCGATCCCGTCGCGGACGGATTTGGCGAAAGCCGACAGGTCGGCGATCTCCATGGGAAAGATGGATCTCGGCATGTCTTATCCTTAAACGTGCCATTCCCTAAAAATCAGGGTGTCGCTGGTCGCCGGCTTGTCGACTCTAGCACGGGATAAGTGCTGATCATCTTTGTCATGAGCAGGTTTAGCTTCCCTTTCGGGACGGCAACGCCTCGGTGAACTGCAGACCGTTGTGCCGTTATAGCAGAGGTCGACACGTCGTCAACTCGCAGCCGGTGACTGCCGATCGTTCCGCCGTTGTTGAGGGAATGCTTACCCTTCGCGGGCACAGTATTTGCTGGTAGAATCGATCCGAAATCGGCGGGGAGGACGCACACGGATGCTCGAAAAGGCAAAGACCGCAGTAAGCTACGGAGACGAGCCAGGCCTGCGCTTCGTCCTTGTCCTCGATGGCCACGGCGGCTGCAGGACGATGAACATGTCCGAGGCCTGCAGCTGGAAGCCGGGCGACGGTATCGTCTGGCTGCATTTCGAGCGCGATCATCCGGCGACCGCGGAATGGATAAATACCAATGGCGGCTTCGATCCGCTGGTGGCGGAGGCGCTTCTTGCGGAGGATTCCCGCCCGCGCGTCGAGCCCGTCGGCGACGGACTACTGATCATCCTGCGGGGTGTCTGCGCCGCTCCGCCGGAAGAAGCAGAGAAAAACTCCGACGAGATCGATCTCGTGCCGCTGCATATCTGGGTGGACGAGCACCGACTGGTGACATTGCGCGACAGCGGCCACTATATCACCGCGCTGCGCGATATCCGACGGGCGCTCGATAATGGCAAGGGTCCCCGGCAGGCGGGAGAACTGCTGGCGCTCGTCAGCGACAAGCTCGTCCGCGATCTGGAGCCGGTGCTCGACGACATGGACGAAGAGGTCGACGAACTTGACGAGCTGATTTTCAAGGGTGAAGCAAGCGAAGTCCGGCTGAGGCTCAAGCTGCTGCGCCGCCGCGCCGTACAGCTACGCCGCTATCTCGCGCCGCAACGCGACGCGCTCAACAGGATCGAGCACGACGATGCACCATGGCTAAAGGAACGCGACAAGCTCCGCTTTCGCGAGGTGATCGACAAGCTGATGCGGTTCATCGAATATCTTGACGCGATCCGCGACCGCACCGGCATCCTTCATGACGACCTTTCGACGGTTATCGGCGAACGGATCGCGCGCAATTCCAACAGGCTTGCCGCTTTGGCGGCCCTTCTCCTGCCGCCGAGCGTCGTCGCCGGCCTCTTCGGCATGAATGTTGGTGGCATTCCCGGTGTTAACGACACCTGGGCTTTCCTGGTCATCGTTGTGCTCGTCGTCGTTATTTCTGCGGGCACGCTGTGGATCCTCAAGCGCATCGACTGGCTTTGACCCCGCGTTGATGCGCCCTGGTCGGCATCGCTTCGGCTATTCAGCGGCTTGAGGCATTCCTTCCCGAAGTTCGATGCCGAGCATCTGCTTGAAGTCGTCATGGCTCGGGCAGGTCGACAGCCGACGCTCCATGGCATCGACCAGCCATTGGCCCGCAGGTCCCAGAGGGTTTGCTGCTTTGCGCATGGCATAAAGCGGGTATTGGCTCTGCTCGTAGGCTTCGAGATCGAGCGCGACGAGAGTTCCGTCCATGATGTCCCTTCCGGCGACCGAAGCGGGCAGGCCGCCCCAGCCAAGACCACCCTTGATCAACTGGTGCTTGGTGGCGATATCGCTGACGCGCCATGTCTTATAGGACAGGACATTGAAATCGCGGCCATTCGTCAGGCCGGACGTATCCGTGACGACCAGCTGGACTTCCTCGCGCACGTCCGCGAGCGTCAGGGGCCGACCGAACTTCGCAAGCGGATGTTCGGCAGCCGCGACCGGAATCATGAAGGAGTAACCGATCTTCTCCATCACCACCGAATCCTCCTGCCGAAGGATCGATCCGCCTATGCCGATATCGGCCTTCCCGGAAATGACCATCTCCATGACCATGCCCAGTTCGCCGATATTGAGATTGAGCGCCACGCTCGGGAATCTGTCCCGGAATTCACGCAGCTCCGTCACAACGGCATCCGACGGAACCATCACGCTCAGCGCCACTGTCAGTTCTGCCTCCAGCCCCTGCTTGATGCTCTTCGCCCGGGCGCGCATCACCTGGAGGTCGGCGACGATGCGCCGGGCGTCAGTCAGCAGTGCCTTGCCCGCTTCCGTCAGCTTCGGCTGGCGGGCGCCGCTGCGCTCGAAAAGCGCCACTTCCAGCTGGGTTTCGAGATTGCCGATCGTATAGCTGACCACCGATTGCGCCCGGTTCAGCACGCGCGAGGCTGCGGAAAAGCTGCCTGTTTCGGCAACCGCCAGAAACACCTGCAACTGATCGAGGGTGGGATTGGCATCCATGGTGGTCATCCAAATTTTCGATAGATAGCTTCTATATTATCTCAGTTTTATCGATGGGCGTCCACGCCTATCTATTCTCTGGAACACAGCGAATCCACCGCTCCCCAATCCTTCTGCAGGCACAAGACTGCAGATAAGATCTCCAGATAAGGAAAAAACATGTCCTCTATCCTCCTCGTCACTTCCAGCCCGCGCGGCGATGACTCGCTGTCCAGCAAGGTCGCCCATGACCTCGCCAACGAACTGAGCGCCCGCGACAACGGCACGTCGGTGGTCCATCGTGACCTTGGCGTTAACCCGATCCCGCATCTCGACAGCGTCACCACGTCCGCCATCCGCAAGCCCGCTGCCGACCGCACCCCGGAAGAAGCTGCTGCCGCCGACTATTCCGACAAGCTGGTTGCCGAACTGATGGCTGCCGATACCGTGGTCATCGCCACCGGCCTCATCAACTTCAACATCTACTCGACGCTGAAGAGCTGGATCGACAACATCGCCCGCGCCGGCCAGACGTTCCGCTACACGGCCGAGGGGCCTGAAGGCCTCGCCAAGGGCAAGAAGATCTATATCGTGCTTGCATCCGGCGGCGTCTATTCCGAAGGCCCGGCCACCGGCATGAACCATGCCGTCCCGTACCTCACGACCATCCTCGGCTTCCTGGGTATGACGGATGTGGAAGTCATCTATGTCGAAGGCCTTGCCTTCGGCCCGGAGGCTGCTGAAAAGGCTATCGCCAGTGCCCAGCAGCGTAATCGGCAGCTCGCTCTCGCCGCTTAAGCCGTCCCTGCGCCTGACGGGACGAGCCTGCCAAGACGGCCGTGGACATTGTCCCGGCCGTCATTTTTTGCGCGATAGAGCCGCTCGTCGGCGCGCCCGAGCAGCGTATCGAGCGCGTGTCCGTCTTCCGGGGCCGTCGCCACGCCAATCGAGACGGTCACGCATTGGCCGTCAGGACGTATGACCGATCGGCAGATCGCAATGCGCAGACGCTCGGCGATCGTCAGAGCGCTGTCGTGATCGGTGTCAGGCAGGATCAGCACGAACTCTTCGCCGCCGAAACGGGAAAGATGGTCGCTCGGGCGCGAGCCCGCCTGCAGAGACAGCGCAATTTCCTTCAGCACCTCGTCACCCTTCAGATGGCCGAAAAGATCGTTCACCTGCTTGAAATGATCCGCGTCGACGATGATCAGGCTGAGCCCTGTTCCACGATCGAGGCAGCGATGAATGAGCGTCGGAACATCCGCCTCCAGCCGGCCGCGATCGAAAAGGCCGGTCAGCCCGTCGACGCCGCTCTTGGCAAGCAGCGCCTGGTAACGCTCGCGGAACGTCAGGTCGTTGAAGATATCGGTGATCTCGCGCGTCGATCTGGCAAGCCGCGGAATCTGCTCGATCTTGAGATAGACTGCAAAAAGCAGCGAATAGAGAACGACTGACAGCAGCTTGGCGTACCATCCGCCGAAGAAGACCGAAGGCGGCGCACCGAAGAGGATGTTCAGCGCCGAATAGAAGCCGATCTGGTCGAAGGTCAGGATAGCTGCGCCGCTGATCGCGAAACGCAACACCACATTGCTGCGCAGCACCCGCCCCAGCCGCTCGTAGAGCAGGATGATGCCGATCGCGTCGACGTAGAGGAGCGCCGTGCCCCACACCATCAGCCAGCCCATCTCGCTCAAGAACGCCATGTCCGCGGCCCGGCCGCCCGGCAGCGCCACGACCTCATGCACCTGGAGAATCTGGGCGATGCCGACGGTCAGGAGATTGCCGAGGAAAAGCCCGTAGATCGGCTGGCGGACGACTGCCGCATCCTCTTTCAGATAAAGGAGTAAGATCATCATCAGCTTGCCGGCAAAAAAGACCGACGAGCCGGGAGACACGGTGCCGAATGGAAGTTCGATGTAGAAGACCGCAGCAAGATAGGTCTCCATGAAATGCATGACGCCGAGTGCGGCAAGAAATACGCCGAGGCCGAGCTGACGGCGGTAATGCAGGAAGGCGGTCATGACGGCGAAATAGATCACCGCATCCAGAAGAAAGAGGGCGAGATTGAACACCTGCATTTCGATCCGCTTTACTCCCTGCAGGTGCTATGCCGCTGTAACGGCTATCGTTTTACGTGTTCAACCCGTGGAGATTATGGTCATTATGCATGACTATGCAATAACGGCTGGTAGGTTTCCCCTTCGAACGTCGGGTAATCCTGGATTTCCGGCAGCTTCTTCGGCACGTTGCGCAACTGGGTGGCGATTGCCGGATCGATTTCCCGCGTGATCTCGCCGAGTTTCCGGGGCTTGCCGAGAAGATAACCCTGTAGCTCGTCGCAGCCTGCATGAGCGAGGAACAACGCCTGTTCGGTCGTCTCTACACCTTCCGCGACGACCTTCATGCCGAGGCCGCTGCCGAGGTCTATAATGGTGCGTACGATGATCTGCGCGTTGTCGACCAGGTTCAGGTTGTTGACGAAACTGCGGTCTATCTTGATCGTGTCGAACGGGTAGCGGCTGAGATAGCTCAGCGACGAATAACCGGTGCCGAAATCGTCGAGCGCGATGTGGAAGCCCATGCGTTTCAGATCGTTGAGGATCTGCACGGCGCGCTTGTCGTCCTCGATCAGCACGCTTTCCGTGATCTCGAGCTCGATCCGGTGCGGATCGGCACCGGTGGTCTTCAACAGATCGGCGAGATCGGTGACGAAATCCGCATGGCGGAACTGCAGCGGGCTGACGTTGACGCTGATATGGCCGTCGATACTGTCCAGGATCTTGCAGGCTTCGGCGAGCACCCAGGCACCGAGCCGGATGATCTTGCCGGAGGCTTCGGCGACCGGAATGAAATTGCCCGGACTGATCATGCCGCGCCTCGGATGGAACCAGCGCAGCAGCGCCTCGTAGCCGATGATGATGCCGCTTTCCGCCTCGACACGAGGCTGCAGATAGAGTTCGAATTCGCCCCGCTGCAAGGCGATTTCCAGATCGACTTCCAGCTCCCGGCGTTTCTCGATCAATTCGTTCATGCCCCGCTTGAACATGCGGCAGGCATTCCGGCCGGCGTTCTTGGCATGATAGAGTGCCACGTCGGCGCAGCCGATCAGCGCGTCCACGTCTTTTGCATGTTCGGGGCAGAGCGCGCCGCCGATGCTGACGCTGATATTGACCTGTTCACCGTGGCCGATATCGATGGGATCGGCCATCGCGGCCAGCAGCCGATCGCCGAAACTCTCAAGCTCGTCGGTATCGGATGTATGGGCGATGATGACGGCGAACTCGTCCCCACCGAGACGGGCGACGATATTGTCCGGACCGGCTTCGGCGGCAAGGCGCGCGGCGGTTTCGCGGATCACCGCATCGCCGGCCTGGTGGCCATGGATGTCATTGACGTCCTTGAAGCGATCGAGATCGACCATCAGGACGCCGCAACCCCTGCCGTTTCCGGCCTCATCCACAAGTTCGGTCAGCCGTTCGGAAAACAGCACGCGGTTCGGTAGCCCCGTCAGCGGGTCGTGGAGAGCGAGGTATCGCATGCGGCTCTCCGCCAGCTTGCGCTCCCTGAGGTCGACGAGGCAGCCGATACGGGCCTTCTCGCCGCGATAGAGGATGTCGCGGCCGCGCGCCTCGACGGGGATTTCCTCGCCGCTTGCCAGCGCCACCAAGATCTCATGGCTGTTGTCGTCGTTGAGTTTCATCATGTCGACGACACGGATCGTCTTGCCGTCATGCAGGAAATCGAACGCGGAGCGGCCGATGATCTCGGCAAGCGGCAGGCCGATCATCTTGCCGAGCTGCTCGTTACCGTCGACGATGATGCCGTCCCGGTGGATCAGGATCGCCTCGAACGTGGCGTTCGCCAGCGCTGCGACGCGCTCGGATTCCTCGTTGTCGCGGCGGAGCTCGGTCAGTTCTCCGCGGCTGCGCTCCTCCTCCTCGACATTATCCATCAGCCGGTTGAAGAGGCCGGTCAGCTTTTCCGCCTCGTCGCCCTTGACCATGGGAAGCCGCTTGCGCAGGTCGGCATTGCCGCCGAGAAGATCGGCCAGTGCATCCTCCACATGGCCGACGCCGAGGCGGGTCGCGTGTTCGGCAAGGTTCAGCCCGTCCTCTTCGTCCTTGGCCGAAACGCGGATGCGCATCAGCCAGTCGGCCGCCCAGAAGAAGGCGTAGCCGAGACCGAAGGACCAGTAGAAATTGACGCCGACGCCGACCAGCTGCACGTGCAGCTGCGCCAGCCTACCGCCAGCCGGAAGCTGATCGACCGGCGCGAGAAGCGCCAGGAGCAGGGTTCCGGCGACACCGGCAAAGGCATGCACGCCGATCGCGCCGACCGCGTCGTCGATCTTGAGCGTTCTCTCAACGAAGGCGTTGCCGAAGATCGCCACTGCGCCGCCGACGGCGCCGACCATCAGCGCGTTTGCCGGATCGAGGATATGGCAGCCGGCGGTGACCGCAACCAGTCCGCCGAGCATGCCGGAATTCGATTTTTCCGGAAGGATGACGCCATCCTGGTAGAAGCCGATGACATAACCGACGCAGGTGCCCATGCCGCCGGCCAGCACCGTGTTCATGATGATTGGCGCCAACTGGTCGGAAACGCCGAGCGTCGAACCGCCGTTGAAGCCGATCCAACCTATGAAGAGAAGCAGTGCGCCCGTGGTCGACAGGACCGGGCTATGGCCGGCGATCCTGACCGGCGTTCCGTCGGCATTGAACTTGCCAATGCGCGGGCCGATGACCATGCAGGCCGCAAGCGCCACCCAGCCGCCGGTCGAATGGACAACCGTGGAGCCGGCGAAATCGACGAAACCCATCTGCGACAGGAAGGCAGATGCATTGGGAAACAGCGCTGCGCCCCAGACCCAATGCACGAAGACCGGATAGATCAGCCCAGACATGAACAGCGAGCCGAACACATAGGCCGGCAGCTTCATGCGCTCGGCGACGGCGCCTGAAACGATCGTCGCGGCGGTGCCGCAAAACATCACCTGGAAGACGAAAAACGCCGACTGCCAGCTATCGAGATCCCGTAGGAAATAGAACTCGCTCTGCTTCCCGAATAGGAAACCGTTCGAACGGCTGAAGGCGATCATGAAGCCGACCGCGGCGAACGCGACGACGCCGAAGACGAAATCGAGAAGGTTCTTCTGCGCCACGTTGATCGAGTTCTTCGAGCGCACCATGCCGGCTTCGAGCAGAAGGAAGCCGACTTGCATCATCATCACCAGTCCGGCGGCGACGAGCACCCATGTCATGTCCAGCCGGGAAGTGTGCGAAAGGGGATCATCCGCGAAGGCAAAGCTCGGAACAAGGCTGCCGGAAAGGCCCGAGCCGATAAAGAGCATAAAATATGACCAGCGAGATCGCATTAAAAGTCGACCGCAGAAAAGACATCGGAATAGATGCTTCAAGCTATCGCTAATGATTTAATTTTGAGTGAGAATCACAATTTTTGCGATCACAATGCGGAACGCATGTCACGCGGAGCGCGACTTCTCCCCATCGGAAAACAGCGACGGACCATTCTGGTCGATGATCTGCTGCGCCTTGCGGACGGTATATTCGACCGCATCGTCCATGGAGGTGAAGACGTCGGCGCGGACGAAACTGCGCACCAGCGTCTCGCCTTCGACGTCCTTCTCGATCCGCCCTGCCAGCCGGAACTGCGAACCCTCGCGGATCGGCGCCGGATGGATGACGCAGCCGCCATGCTCGACAGGCTTGACGGAAGCAGCAGGTGCTTCGGCAGCTTTGCCGCCACCGGAGAACATCGAGAATATGTTAGACAGAAACGAAGCCATGGCGGCTGCCTAGCATATTCCTGCCCTGGCCGGAAGCGGGGCACCCAAGGAAAAGTCGCGCTCGAACGTCTCATGTCCATCCGCACGCTTCAGGAGCCCGTCCGCATGAAATGGAAGATCGCCGCAGCATTTCCCCTCGCCCTCGCCGCCGCCCTATGGATCGGCAATACCTCCCTCTTCTCCCGCTTCCCAGACGGCAAGCCGCTCAGGATCATCGCTCACCGCGGCCAGCACCAGCTTTTCGACACCTCCCATGTCGAAAACGACACCTGCACCGCGAGCCTGATGCTGCCACCGACGCATGCCTTTCTGGAGAACAGCATTGCCGGCATGAAGGCCGCCTTCGATGCCGGCGCTGACGTCGTCGAACTCGACGTGCACCTGACGCCAGACAAGCAGTTCGCCGTTTTCCACGACTGGACGCTCGATTGCCGCACCGAGGCCAAGGGCGTCACGGAACAGACGCCGATGCCGGTTCTGAAGACACTCGATATCGGCTACGGCTACACCGCCGACGGTGGCCGGACCTTTCCGTTCCGAGGCCAGGGCAAAGGCCTGATGCCGACTTTGCCGGAGGTCTTTGCCGCCTTGCCGGACGGCCGTTTCCTGATCAATTTCAAGAGCCGCCGCCGGG
Organism: Neorhizobium galegae bv. orientalis str. HAMBI 540; assembly: GCF_000731315.1. Taxonomy (NCBI): domain Bacteria; kingdom Pseudomonadati; phylum Pseudomonadota; class Alphaproteobacteria; order Hyphomicrobiales; family Rhizobiaceae; genus Neorhizobium; species Neorhizobium galegae. Next base: position 1,357,083 of record NZ_HG938353.1, on the reverse strand, counting down.
AAGAAGGCGAGGCTCTGGCCGCGCTTCTCAATGCGGACGCGGCCGCCCGGGCGGCAACCTTCGGCGTCTATGGCGGCAACGAACCGACCGAAACGGCGGTCGGATTGGTGACAGCCCTTCCCGGTTACTCCAACCGCTCGGCCAAATCCTGCCTTCTCAACTACCTGGCTCTCGGCTGGAGCGGTCATGTGCCGGAGACCTGCCGCAATACCCTGGTGCCGGTCCCGGCCAATCTTGCCTTCCTGCTCTGGGGCTGGCCGGAGCGCTTTTATGATCGGATGCGGGCAGCGGGATCGGACGTGGTGCTGATCGGCCCCTTCGAGGCCGGCGACGCAGGGTCCTCTGGCATAGACGACAGCAGGACGTGGGCCATGGTGCCGCCAGGCTTTCCGGGTCTCGTCTGGACCAATGTGATCGAGAAGGTAAAGCCCGAAGTGGAGCGCCGCGGCTTCTGCGCCCTGCCCTCCAAGCCGCTAATCTGCGGTTAGGCCGTAATCTACGGGCAGATAGACTTCCCGTCGTCACGAAGCCCGCCTATCATCTCCTTCGGTTCGGAGGGAGCGCCGGATGCGGAGGAGATTCTTGTCATGGCGGGCGATCATTTATGTCTGCGCAATCCTGATCGCCGCCTTCGGAGTGCTGTTGATGTCCGGCCCGCGCATGCCCGCTGACGGTTTTCCGGCTTTCGACAAAGCCCGCCTCGGCGCCGATATCGATGCCTATCTTGCTGCCAGCGAAAGCCGCTACCCAGATATAAGGCCCGGTGCCGCCAAACGCGTCGTCTGGGCCGATCCGGCGACGAAGGCAAAGACGACCTTTGCGATCATCTACGTGCATGGCTTCTCGGCTTCCGCCGAGGAGATACGCCCACTGCCCGACCGTGTCGCGGCGGCACTCGGCGCCAATCTTTATTTCACCCGGCTCGCCGGCCACGGCCGCAGCGGCGACGCAATGGGCGAAGCGCGTCTCGAGGACTGGCTGGCGGATTTTTCCGAAAGTCTCGCGATCGATGAAGCGCTTGGCAATCGCGTCATCGTCATCGGCACCTCGACCGGCGCCTCGCTTGCGACGCTGGCGCTTGCCGATCCGAAGATCGCATCCCGCATCGCGGCCTCCGTCTTTGTGTCGCCGAACTACGGCATCAACGGCTTTGCCGCCTTTCTGTTGACGACACCGATCGCACCGCAGCTTTCAAAACTGCTGCTTGGCGAAAGCCGCGGCTTCACGCCCTATAACGACCGCCACGCCGCCCACTGGACAACCCGGTATCCGACAAGCGCGCTGCTGCCGATGGCGGCCCTTGTCAAACTCTCCGTCGAGAGCCCGGTCGAGCAGATCAAGACGCCGGCGCTGTTTCTCTATTCGTCGCTCGATCAGGTCATCCGTCCCGACAAGGTGCGCGAAGTCGCCGGGCGCTGGGGCGGACCTCACGCGCTTTTCGATGTGGGAAAGACCGGCGATCCCGGCAACCATGTGATTGCCGGCGACATCATCTCGCCGACGACGACCGGGCCGCTTGCCGACCGGACCATCGCCTGGCTCAACGGCATCCTCAAATGACGAGGTTCGCCAGGATTTCGTTCTCGGTAATGTCTTGATAGCCCATGCCGGCGGCTTCGAAGCGTTCGAGCAGGCCAGCGAAATTTTCCGGCCTTGCCGTTTCGATGCCGATCAGGATCGAGCCGAAATTGCGCGCCGATTTCTTCAGATATTCGAACCGGGCGATGTCGTCTTCCGGCCCCAGCAGGTTGAGGAAGTCGCGTAGCGCGCCAGGGCGCTGGGCGAGCCGCAGGACGAAGTATTTCTTGACGCCGGAATAGCGCATGGCACGTTCCTTGACGTCGGGCAGGCGCTCGAAATCGAAATTGCCGCCTGAGACGACGCAGACCACCGTCTTGCCGGCAAGTTTTTCGCGTCCGAGCATCTCGAGCGCGGTGATCGACAGGGCGCCGGCCGGTTCCAGCACGACCCCTTCGACGTTGAGCATTTCGGTGATCGTCACGCAGATGGCGTTTTCCGGCACCAGCAGGACCTGATCCGCGGAAAAGCCCTTCAGCGCTTCGAAATTCAGGTCGCCGATCCGCGCCACCGCAGCACCGTCGACGAAATTGTCGAGCTTGGCGAGCGTGATCGGTTCGCCGGCTTCGAGGCTTTTCTTGAGGCTCGGCGCGCCCTCCGGCTCGGTGAAGAGAAAGTCTTCCCGCTTGACGATGTCCTTCAAATAGCCCGTCGTTCCGGAGGAAAGCCCCCCGCCGCCGACCGGCAGGATGATCAGATCGGGTGTTACGCCGTCGGGCAGTTGTTCTAGCAGTTCGGCCGCGACCGTCGCCTGGCCCTCGATGATGTCGGCGGCGTCGAAAGGCGGCACCATGACGCCGCCGATCTCTTCCACATGGGCACGGGCTGCCGCATAGCACTGGTCGAAAATATCGCCGATCAGCCGGATGGTGATGAACGGACCGCCGAACATGCGGGTCTTGTCGATCTTCTGCTGCGGCGTCGTCACCGGCATGAAGACCACGCCCGGCACTTCGAAATGGCGGCAGACAAAGGCGAAACCCTGCGCGTGATTGCCAGCCGAGGCGCAGACGAAGGTCTTGCCCCTGGCGCCCGACGCGATCGCCTTGCGCAGGAAATTGAAGGCACCGCGGATCTTGTAGGAGCGGACCGGAGACAGGTCCTCGCGTTTCAGCCAGATCTCGGCGCCGTAGCGGCGGCTCAGGTGCTCGTTCATCTGCAGCGGCGTCTCGGGGAAAATCTCCCGCATCGCAATTCTCGCTCCGTCCACGCCCGCTTTCGTCACGCCCGCCTTGGTCACACCCGCCTTGGTCAACTCTGCCATCCATTGAATTTCGAGAATGGTCCCGCTATGCCATAGGCTTACGGCTGAGACAAAGCTTCTTTCAGTTGCCGCGAACTTCGGGACAACCCTTTTTGAACGCCAATCTTCTCCGGTCGGTCATCTACATGACGGCGCTCTGCGCGCTCTACCTGTCGCTGGCCATGTTCCTGCCGGCCATGGTGGATCTCTATTACGGGCACCGTGACTGGCAGGTCTTCGCGATGTCCGGCTTCATGGTTGGCGGGCTTGGGGCGGCAGCGGCGCTCGCGACCCATGGCCCCCCGCCGGTCTTCAACAAGCGGCTGGGCTTCCTGCTGGTCAATGTGTTGTGGGCGATGTTTTCGGTGGTGGGCGCGATCCCGCTTTTTCTTGCCGAACACGAACTCTCCTTTGCACAGGCGCTGTTCGAATCGATTTCCGGCATCACCACTACCGGCTCGACGGTGATCGTCGGGCTGGATACCATGCCGCCCGGCATCCTGCTCTGGCGCTCGCTGCTCTCCTGGCTCGGCGGCATCGGCATCGTCGGTCTTGGCCTGTTCGTGCTCCCGTTCCTGAAGGTCGGCGGCGCCTCGATCTTCAAGCTCGAATCGTCGGAGACCAACGACAAACCGTTCGCCCGGCTTGCGAGCTTCACCCGTGCCTTCCTGATCGTCTACGTGCTGCTGACGCTTGCCTGCACCGTCGCCTACGATCTTGCCGGCATGGACCATTTCGATGCGCTGAACCATGCGATGTCGACGATCGCCACGGCCGGCTTCTCGACGCACGACATGTCGTTTGCCTATTTCGACAACAACGCGCTGCTGGTCGTCGGCACCGTCTTCCTAGCGATCTGCAGCCTGCCGTTTTCGGTGCTGATCCTGCTTGCCGTGCGCGGGCGGCTGGATACGCTGCGCGATCCGCAAATCCTGGTTTTCCTAGGTTATCTCTGCGTCATCTCGATCGCCGTTGCGGTCTACCATCACCTGAGGAATGGCATCGAACTCGATGACGCGCTGATCCATTCGTTCTTCAACATCACCTCGATCCTGTCGACCGGCGGCTTTGCAAGCGACGACTACACACTCTGGGGACCGTTCGCGGTGCTCGTCGCCTTCTTCGCCACCTTCATGGGCGGCTGCTCCGGTTCGACCGCCGGCGGCATCAAGGCCTATCGTTTCGTGGTGATGGTCAACGTCATCCGCGCCGGGCTCAACAAGCTCATCTATCCGAACGCGATCTATCCGGTGCGTTACGGCAGCCTGACGGTGGATGCGGAGACCCAGCGTGCTGTCTTCCTGTTCGTGAGCCTCTATATTTTCCTCTGGGTGGTCGGCAGCATCGGCATGGCGCTGTTCGGCTACGACGTCCTGACCGCCACGTCCTCGGTCATCACCGCGCTGTCGAATGTCGGTCCCGGCATCGGCCCGATTGTCGGCCCCGTCGGCAATTTCTCGACGATCAGCGATCCCGCACTCTATCTTCTGTCACTGATGATGCTGCTCGGGCGTCTCGAAATCCTGACCGTGCTGGTCCTGCTGACGCCGGTTTTCTGGCGGCACTAACCCGGCACGCGCAGGAATTCGACCGGCCCGCCCGGCTCCTCGTCATCGAAGACGGCGCAGGTCAGTTCGCCACCGAACACGCAGCCGCTGTCGATATTGGTGCGGTTCCCGAACGTCTGTGGATTGCCGGGGAGCGGCGTGTGGCCGTGGCAGAGATGCCGCCCCCAGAATTCGCCGTCGTCGTCGCTCGCAAATCGCTTCCAGATCAGGTCGCGCTCCCGCTGACCGTCGAGCGGCAGCGTCTCATCGACGCCCGCATGCACGAAGATGCGATGCTCGTCGACATGGATCAGCGGACGATGCGCGCACCATGACAGCACCTCGGGCGGCACGTAACCGTCGAAGGATTCCATCGTCTCGCGGCCGCCATTGTCGATCCAGAGGATCTCGTCGTGCCCGCCGTTCTGGTGGGCGCGGACCATCATGTCCTCATGATTGCCCTTGAGCGCCGTCCACCGCCATCCTTCCTTGCGCGGGCCCGCCATGACGAGGTCGAGCACGCCCCTGCTCCTCGGCCCGCGATCGATATAGTCACCGATGAACACCACGTGCCCGCAAGGCGCGTGATCCTCCACCCGCCCGAGCAGTTCCTTCAACTGCGCAAGACAGCCATGAATATCGCCGATCGCAAAGGTAAAGCCCAAAGCACACCTCATCGAAGTGGATATCAAACGGTCTTCATGGAAAACGGTTGCAGGCGGGGGTCACGTTTGGTGCGGACGGCGGGGATCGAACCCGCATGACCAAAGGCCGAGAGATTTTAAGTCTCTTTGGGGGGAGTTGCTGCGCCCTTAGGGACTTGTTTTAAAAGGGAATTTCCAGCCGAAAAAAGGCTTTACTTTCCGCGTCTCCGAGGGTGTGGCCACATGATCTGCCACAAGATACCCACGGAGATTATTTTCGGATGGTCGCTAAAAGAGCATCGAGTTCGGCCGCAGGTAGCGAGGCGAGAGCCTTGGACAGGGCATCGATCTCATCGGTGATGATGAGGTCAGCCCTGGTTCCCCGGATGCTCCCCTCTGCCTTCTCCAGGCGCTCGATTGCGCCGTCCAACTCTCCTCCGAAGAGGTGAACGTATCGTTGGGTGACGGCCAGGGTCGAGTGACCGGCGAGCTTCTGAATGACCACCGCGTTCTCGCCATTGGCCGCGAGCTTCGAGCAGAACTCATGCCGCAGGATATGAGGAACGAACTGCTTGTCAGCCTCCAGGCCGAGAGCTTCCGCCATCCGGCCCCAGTAGTGCGAGACTTGGTTCTTGTTGAGGCTGGGGAACACCTCTTTGCCCTTGGCCGTCTCCTTGCGACGGTCGAGGACCGCTTGAGCGCGGCGCGTGAGTGGAACCGTGCGGCTCTTGCCGGACTTGGTCCGCTGGGTTCCGGCCCCGACACCCCAAACAGTCACCCTGCCCTCCTGCGCGTCACCGAAGTGCAGCGAAAGGACTTCCCCTTGACGCATCCCTGTATCCAAGGAGAGGACCAGATAATCGGCCATGTCCTGGTTCCCGATGCGGTCGAAGTAGGCCAGCGCCAGACGCTCTTCCTCGGAGGTGAACCTGCGGACGCGGTGTTCGCTTTCCTTATATCTGGTGAGCTTCGGCTTGTGATCGATCAAGCCCAGGTCTTCGGCCTCGCTCAGGGCTTTCGAGAGGGCCGCGACCTTGCGGTTTACAGTACCGGGTGAATTGCCATCCGTCAGGAGCTTGGCACGGGCCTTGTCAATGTCTGCCTTGCCGAGCTTATGGACCGGGAGGTTCGCGCCGATGATGCCGATGATGGAACGGGCGTTGATAAGCGCCTTCTGGCCTCCAGGCATCGGTGCCCAATGGGTATCGTAGACGTGCTGGACCAGTTCATCCAGGGTGTACGGGAGGTTGCCCTTACGCTTCGCCTGGGCGTTCTCACCCATGTCGATGGGCTCACCCCGGATAAGCTTCGCTTTGCTCTCCAGCGCCCAGGCATCGGCCTGCTGCTCAGTTGTGAAGCTGCGGCGATACCGCTGCCCCTTATGGTTCACTGTCCCCTCCCAAGAGGAGCCTCTTTTAGCGGCCATCAATAGCCTCCTATGTTGACATGCGAAAGCGCACGGCATACCGGTTCCGGTGCCGCCCGCATGGTGAAATTGGTAAACACAGCGGACTTAAAATCCGCCGCCATAGGCTTGCCGGTTCAAGTCCGGCTGCGGGCACCAGCCCCCTTAAACAGGCTTCTTCGCCCGTCCTCGGGTCGAGGTGCTTTCCTCTTCCTTAGCCCTTGCTTCTTCGTGCATCCGCTCGATTTCAACACGCGCGTCTGTCTCGCGGTCGATGGAGAAATTCTCATCCACCATGCGAAGCAGCTTCGTGATGAAGAGCTTGCCGTTCTGCGTGAGGAACACGAGGCGGCGTCGAGGTTCCCGAGGGTCGATAGCCGCTTCGACTAGATCAAGACCGGGCTTCCCCAGTCGGTGGAACTTGGACATTGCCGACACGTTGCGGGAGACGGAGGACTGGGACAAGCCGGTCCTCTTTGTTATCTCGGCCATCGTGATGCCGGGGTGCAAGGCAATATGCAGCAGGACATCAGCCTGTTGCATTGGCATGTCGGGGCTTAGGGTGCGGAGCATGTGAACGACGCGAGACACCGTAAAGGCTGCATCGCGCGTACTGCGTTCGGTCGTGGTCTGCATGGGTTCTCTCCTGTTGAACCGCTGGTGAAATCATATCCGCTCATGGATAGACCAGCCGAGGAGCCATGTTGTCCAGCCCTTTAGTTCGACTGCCAGCGTTTTTCCAAAACCAACTCGTTGCTGGGATTTAGCTTGGCCACCCAGTCTGTGAGCCTTTCGGTCGCCATTCCGTAATGTACGGGGATAGCCAACCCGAGGAGGAATGCGGCAGCAATTGCCCGCTTTCTCCCTACTTTTTCGGCGTGACCTCTGGACCGAGAGACCGTCGCCTGAACAAGGCCCAGGTAAATTTCTCTATCATCCCGGTCGCCACTCCAACCAAAGCCAACCCATTCTTTCCGCAGTTCTAGGAAGCCCTCATGGCCCCCTGGTAAACGCATTTCAAAGCCGATCATCAGCCACCTATTTTCGTGTGCGGGTACTTTCCCGCGCGTGGATATGACACTAGCTCAGTTGGTTGGCAATGGATGAATTATCGCCCATCTATTGTTGTACTGCGACCAGCCTTCCCGTGTAGCAGTCCAAGAAATAGACCACCGTAAAACGCTTGCGGCGGCGCGTCCTGTACTTCCGGAACCGTCCGCAGTGTAGCGGTATCATGCTTCACCTCTTCGTTCTGGCAACCATCATCAGGCGGGGCATGCCAAGCCCCACGACCGACCCAGGGAGGCCGGTTTCGGTGTTATCGGGTGTTTCGGGAGAACCAGAGGGCCGCGACCAGGGAGGCAGGCACCCAGGCGAAATAAAGGACGAGCAACAGCGTCTCAGGAGCCATTTGCGAGCCCCCGAGCGTAATCCCTGAGGCAGGCCATGTAGCCGCGATAGTCCCGCGAGGCCCGAGCATTGGTGAGCCATGCGACGACCTGGGTTTGGCGACCGGCCCCGAGGAACCGGCCCCTGGGGCTATCCAGGCCAGGGCCAGCGGTTACCCACTGACCGACCGGAAGCTTTGCCCGTTGTTCGTCTGAAAGGGTCCAGAGGTCGATTGTGGGGGCGTACCTCATGCGTAAACCCTTCCGTCATCCCCAACGTAAAGGTCCACATTGCCGAACGCACGAGCCGCCCTGTCCAACTTGTTTGCATAGGGCTCCGGCCAATCACCATCCCAAAAGCCCGCACCATGCCCGCATCGGGTCAGCCAGAAATCGTGTCCGGCCATTCCATCGGAACCTGTCCCGTCACCCGCCTCTGGAGCGCCCAGGCAATTGATGGCCGATGCGTTCGCGTCATAGAATGCGTGGCAGTCGGCTTCCATACGTGCCCGTGTGTCCGGGTCGATGTCGCTCATGTCAAAGCGAGCATCCAAGGGCTCACCCTCGTCATCGGTTGAAGACCACAAGGCGGTGTTGAGGTAGGAAGAAACGAAGTTCCACGGCGCGGCCATTGCATAGCTCCTTAGTCGCTGCTCATCAGGCCCAGGGCGCGACCCCAGGGCGACCGGAAGCAAGCCTCCGGTTTCGCATATGTTTGCGTGGGTGGATGGTTACGGCCAAAAGAGAGCCAAGCCGGTGCTGATTTCCACGATGGTCATGTCGTGTTTCAGGTCACGGGCGTAGCTTTCATAGTCGAAGTAGCGGACTGCTATGCTCTCCGGGTCGAGACCGGCCAAGGCTTCGTCCGCTATCTCATCGGCATAGCTCCGGAAGCTGTCGTAAACCCCAGCGAAGTGGTCCCGCATTTCGGTTTCCGCGTATTCGAGACCGCCGAAATGGTCCACGATGGTGGCCACATCTTCCGCGTCGAGATGATCAAACTCTTCGGCCAGCTCAACAAAGGCGGCGATCTTCTCAAGACCGGGATATTCCCCGAAGCAGCGCGGCAAGCCCTCACTGTCATGGATTGCCCACTCTTCCGCGCTGGCGACCTTTCCAGCTCCCGCACATTCGAAGCAGGTATCTTCCCTGATTGCCCCTGTTTCCGAATTGTGGAACGTGACCTTTCCAGTCCCCTCGCAATGTGGGCACTTGACCGAGACATTCGGGAAGCGGCTCTCCCGGAGCATCGCGGCAATCTCTTCCTGCATTTCGTCAACATCGGAAGAGGCATCAATCCAGCGCCCATGCAGGACACCGTTGTTATAGCTGGCTAGGCAAGCGACATAGAGGCGCATTCTCGTTTCTCCGCTAGATAGGCAACCGACTTGCGGTCTGGTTTGGCTTTGACTATCTTGTGGGAACCGAGGAGCCCTAAGGCCCCCCGGCCCCTTCGCTAGAGGGTTAGATAAAGGGTCACGGTGATGCGCACCGTGGCCTTTTTCGTTTTCCAGCTCAGGGTGAAGGACCATGCTGTCATGGTTCAATCTCCCCACAAGTTGCCCCTGTATCGTCGGGACGTTCCGGCTAGATCAGCGGGGCCACCCGCCTTCCCTGTTCCGCTAGCTCATCAGACCCATGGCGCGACCCATGGATGACCGAGGATACCCCCGGTTTCGCCTAGTTATGCAATGGTGGTTAGATCAGGCCGCAATTGCGACCACAGACCGGACGCGCTCTAGCTCATTGCGGGCCGCTGCGAAGGCCTCAGGAAGCAACTCGTTCGCGACTGTCCGGAAGTAGCGGTTGGGGTTCTTGCGGCGGCTGGGGAAGTTCCCCTCAATCCCCCAAAGGCTGGCGAGATAGTCGCCTAGATCAATGCCTTCGAGTTCCGCGCTGATCACCACCCCGAAGAAATGCCATTCATCGCCGCGCCATGCTTCAACCTGACGCTTCGTGTAGCACTCGAAATCAGTGGGCTTGCTATCCCAATCATGCTCTAAACGAGCGGTGAACTCGATACCATCAACGGTGCAGGTGATACGGTCGCCTTCGCACACAAACGGCTGAAACTCTGTCTTGAACACGGACGTTGCTCCTATGGATTGTTTCGGCCTGCTTTGGCCTCATCAGCGGGCCAGCCTTAGGCCCGTACAATGTCCCCGTTATTCCTTGCGCACGGTGGACTGGCGCTATTCAGTTGAGAGAGAACCCGGTGGAGATAGTCCCCGCCGCCCCGGTGTCGTTGTCCGGTGACGAATAACTATGCGATAGTGGGTAGTTGTGCAATAGGGCATATCAAAAAAACAGACAGTCTCCCGTGGTTTGCGGGATAACCGTCTGTTTTGACTCGCAAATAATTTCAGCGTGACCGGCTTGTGGCATACCTGAGGATGGCCTGAGGATGGCCTGAGGTGCGGCCTTGGGGTTGCCTGAGGTGTTCCTGAGGTGGACGAAAACGAGTAGACGCCCCGACAAAAGGAGACGAACGGATAAGGCCGCGCCGGTCCCCAGCGGACGGCCACGGGATAGCCTCATGCACCCCTGAGGATGGCCTGAGGTGGTGTCATGGGATGCTTAGTCTCTCGGGCATGCCTGCAAACGCTGGGGTTTCGGGTGGTCCGTGGCAGAATGCGTGGCAAGACATGGCAGCGCAGGCCCGCGCATCACGCTCGCCCGAGCTATTCTGTGCGCCCCCAGGGGCACGGGGGGACGCGCCCGAGCCTTCCTATCGATTGCCGCCTCGGATTTTTTCGGTAAAAAAGGCGCATCCTAAGGAGAACCTCATGCGCCATAAGATCGCCCTCATGCTTGCCCTTGTCGCCCTGGCTGGATGCCAGAGTTCCACCGACCCTTCTAATGCGAACGTCTATGGCTCGCCTGTAGGCCAACGGGTGGTCGGCAATAAGGAAGGCGTGATGATCTCGAATGTCTGGAACGAGCTGGACGCCTTCCCGGTCGCTGAGAGGCATTGCAAGCAGTATGGCCGTAGCGCCAAGTTCAAGAGCAGCCAGGGCTACCGAGCTTCCTTCGATTGTGTCTGATGGTTGCTTTACATTCTCTTGCGAGGGCGTCAGCCCGAGAAAGAGAAGGCGACCTGGAAAAACTGCGCGGGCTTAGAGCCAGAGATCGCGGAACAGACCGGCTACGCCGCAAATGACCATGAGCGGGACAAGCCAGAACCAAAGGTTTCTTGGCCCGAGGCTCTTCCATCCGTCGAGCAGCATGCGAAAGAACGTTAGCGGAGCTGAGCTAAGGGGCTTGTTGGAAGGATGATAATCGGGGGAAGACATGACTAAGACCTACCAGATGATGATGGTCACCATCCCTATGATCTCCCTTCCCTAGTGGATTGATTCCAACGCTTGGTGCCCACGTTTGACGGCCGCAATGATCTCATTGGGGTCGGCTTTCCAGACGAATGGCTTTGGTTCCTGATTGTGTTCTTTGATGAAGCGTTTGATGGCAGCCTGCAGGTCGACGACGGAATGAAAGACACCGTGCTTGAGCCGTCGTCGGGTCAGTTTCGCGAAGAAGCCCTCGACAGCGTTGAGCCATGAGCAAGAAGTCGGGACGAAGTGGAAGGTCCATCGTGGATGCCGTGATAACCAGGCACGGACCTTCGGTTGCTTGTGGGCAGCATAGTTGTCGAGAATGACATGAACGGCCTTGTCCTTCGGCAGTTCAGCCTCGATAGCATTGAGGAATCGAATGAACTCCTGATGCCGGTGGCGCTGCATGTTGCGGCCGATCACCGAACCATCGAGAACGTTAAGAGCAGCAAACAGGGTGGTGGTGCCATGGCGCTTATAGTCATGGGTCATCGTGCCACCGCGGCCTTTCTTGATGGGCAGGCCCGGCTGTGTCCGATCAAGCGCTTGGATCTGGCTCTTCTCATCGACGGATAGGACGATGGCATGGGCTGGTGGCGAGACGTATAGCCCGACGACGTCATGCAGTTTCTCGGCGAAAGCCTTGTCATTCGATAGTTTGAAGCTGCGCCAGCGGTGCGGCGCAAGACCATGCTCGTGCCAGATTTTGACGACCGAAGACGCTGCGATCCCAACGGCTTTTGCCATCGCACGAACGGTCCAGTGGGTGGCCTCCTGTTTCGGCGTTTCAAGCGTCAGCGTGACCACTCGATCGACCAACTTGGTATCGAGTGGCGCTATGCCGGGCGGGCGGCTCTTGTCGCGCAAAAGACCATCCACCCCTTCGGCCATGAAGCGCTCCTGCCAGCGCCAGACGCAGGTCTTGGACTTGCCGGTCGCGTCCATGATCGCGACCGTTCCAAGGCCATCGCCGCTCATCAAAATAATCTTGGCCCGCCAGACATGCTTCTGCGGCGAACTTCCCGCGGAAATAATCGCCTCAAGCCGATCCCGGTCGGCGGACGAGACTTCAAATATGATCCCTGTACGCATGCGGTATCGTCGCACACCGCATGCCGAAAAGGAATCCCAGACCGGACTCCTTTGTCTCGATCAATCCACTAGATGCAATGTATGGAGATGATCATGTCCCTACATAACTATATGAACCGGAGGGGATAGGTTTCCTCCTCCTATGGTGGGCTGTAATCGATGAGCGGAGGAAGCTCTCACTTCCTCGCCCGTTGCGAAATGATCTCAGCTATGAGGCGATCTCTCGCCTCCTCCTTCATATCCCTCATCATCCTCTTGGGCGTCTCGGGATCGAACGATTTTGTAATCTTCATTAAAGTCGTTATGTAGTTGAACTGTGCAGGTTCGCATGCACCGAACACCCCTGAGGCAACAACGTCCGCGCTATCCGATGAGCTTCGGGCGAATAGCGCCGCTGTGTTCAGTTTGCACTGCTCCCAGCTTTTCATAGCTTGATCCATATCCTGTGCCGTTGCCGGATATACTATCGCTATCAAAAGGAAGGCGGCTGTCCTCAGGGTTCTCATGACTACCTCGCTCGGATTTCTAAGCGGCTATACACCATTTCGCGACTACCAAGTCTAGGTGACTTGTTGTCAGTTCAGCCAACTCGGCTCATCGATCTCGTAACCGCTGTTGGTGTTGCGGTGAACCAGTTCGATGAAGTCCTCATAGGCTTTGTCCCGGAGGCTCTCCAGGTGTTCCTCATGGGCCTTGTCAGTGTCTCGGGCCATGCTCTCCGCCCAGTACCCCACCGCCATCGCTAGAACGTCCAGGCGGTCATCCTTGGCCAGCGAGCCACGGTCGCGGGTGATGCGGCTCATCTGATACATGAGCTGCCTAATAGGCTCAGAGGTGCCCTTGTGGTCATGCTCGATCACGGCTTGGTCGAACACGAGGCGGTGCTGGTTCATGACCGGCTCCAGGGTGTCGCAGATGCGGCGCTCCTTCTGCTGGTTATGCTTCACCTCCTCGATCTCCACGGCATGGATGCGGGAGACCACGGGCTTGAGGAGCTGGGTGAACATGCCGTCACCGAAGTTGGCTTCGACTATGATCTTGTTCGCCCCGTGCTGCTTCGCCAGAAGCGCCAAGCCCTTGAGGGTAGCCTCGCCATAGCCGTCCTTGAAACCGCCACTGGCGACCACGTAGAGCCAGCCATTGAGGTGTTTGACGATGGCGTAGGCCGTCTCGTCCTTGCCTCGGCCAGAGGGGTCGATGGCCATAACGCAGCCGGTGTATTCGGCCATCTCCGGGGCCATCCACATGGGACGGTGATAGGCATCGCCCTGGAGGCCCACCATGGGGATGTCCAGGCGCTTGTCGGGGTCCGAAGCCCACATGAGCTTCACTGGGGCCATCCTCGGGTCGAGCGAGGTCACCATGAGGTCACGGAACTTGAGCGGGTAGCGGTCCTGGTCGGACAGGCTGGTATCAAGCATGAACTGCAAGGCGAAGCCCGAGCGGCCATAGGACGCCTCACGCTCCAGGAGGTCGAGGTCGTGGAACCGCTTGGGGTCCACGGGGGTGCCCGGTCCCTTGCCGTCCTGGATCATCCTCATCACGAACGGAGCTAGTCGGCCCTGGTATTTATCAGGGTCGGCCGGGATGCGGGCTGGCCAGATGCGGATTTCATAGCCGCGCTCAGGGAGGCGATTGTAGATCGACATTTCCGTCTGAGGAGTGCCGAGGTAGATCACTCGACCACCTGGCTTCAAGACGGCATCGAACTCCTTGATGCGCTCAGATAGGAGGTCTCGCATTGTGGAGGTCATGGCGTTGTTGAGGCTCTCCACGTCATCCGCGATGATCACGTCTGCACGGGAGCCGGTGAGCTGGCCGGTGATGCCCACGGACTTGACCGAAGGCGACTGAGAAGCGCCAGCCGGTCCCACGTCGAAGGCGATGTTACTATCGCGCTGCCCCTTCCCTGGCTTGAGGTGTTCCAGGATGGGCATCTCAGCGATGAGACGCTTGGTGAACGTCGAGAAGGCGTCAGCTCGGTCCTTGGCTGCGGAGACAACCATGATGTTGAGCTGGGGGTTATTGAGGAGGAGCCAGCAGACGAATGCGGAGGTGACCCAGGATTTCCCCACGCCTCGGAAGGCTTCGATGACGGAACGCTTTGGTCCCTTCTGGAGATAGGCTGCTAGGTCATATTGAACGTCTGTCGGCTCGGGGAGATTGAGGTGCTTCCAGACCAGGAATAGGAAGTTCCGAAAGTCGCGCAGCACCGGGTCAGCGGGGGCCATAGCGGTGCCCGACTTGAGTTCGATTTGGGATGTCATGGAGTTTCCAAGAAACGCCAACGCAGAAAGGCGGACCTTCATAGAAAGCCCGCCCGCGTCAGTGTTTTAACTGTGGTTTAATCTTGGCTTGAGTTGCAGCTCTACTTCACGTTCGGATATATTGACCGAATCAAAGGAGCCCGCTCATGCCTGTTGAGATCCAAGCCGCCTACGTCAAAGCCCTCGACCAAAGCTCGTTCGGCTACGCCATCACCTGGAGGGTGGACGGCGAAGAGAAGATTGAGAACCTTGATCGGGAAACGCGCATGTACTTTCCCATCGAGGTCGTTGGTGCCGCCGAAGAGGAACGCGTCGAAGCCATGCGGGTGGGCGTAAAGTTCGATCTACGCCGCTCATTCGAGAACAAGCGTCAGTGGCTCGGTTGCTCGCCCGAAGAACTTACGGCGGCCATCGACGGCTGGGATGGGGAAGTCGCGGTCGTTAATTAGGTAGGTAGCCCGCTGTTTCGTCATCCTCCGGCCCAGTGAACGGCAGGGTATGGCTTAGCCTCTCCAGCGGGTCGCCCTTCTTGGGTACGCTGTCGATGCCGTTATCCTTGAGGAATTGACGGACTACGGAAAGATCGGATGCGGTTGCCGTCTTGCTGTTCACCCGCTCCAGCAGTTCGTTGGCAAGTGCGGAGTGGAGGTCAGCCATGATCTTGGCTAGATCACTCATCGGAATATCAGTCCTTTGATGTCGTCGGAGAATGCCCCGATGCCTGCGGCGATGATCACATAGCCCCAGCGGATTGAGGATAGGATGCCGGTGCCCTGGGCCTTCAAGGTCTCCAGGGAAGACACGCGAGCGTCTAGGTCATCCATGCGTTTGTTGATGCCGCCCTGCTGGGAGAGCAAGGTGTCAACCTTACCCTCCAGCCTGCCGAACATCAGATAGAAGTTCGAATTGTCGTCCATGTTAGGTTCCAGAGGCGTAGCGCCAAGCGGCATCGATCTCGTCTGAGGTCTTGCCCATGATGGCGGCGATTTCCTCGATCAGCGGGTCATCGCGCAGGAACTTCCGAGCGGAGGTCCAATAAATCTTGGCGATCGTCCGGTCGGGTTCCGGCATCTTCTCGATGATGTCATCGATCTGATCGGGGGTGATGTTGAGTGTCAGCATGCCGAGCTTGAAGTCGATAGGCGTCAGCGGTGGGAACTGAACTAGAGCGTGTGCCTGCTCTTCGGCCCGCACACGTTCGTTAGCTTCGTCCAGTTCCAGTATCTCGTAGTCTGCAACAGGAACTACCCTAGCGGCCATGCGTCTAAGGTAGTCAGTGGCACTCTCTCCCGGCACCCTAAAGTTCTCGGGGATAGTTGCGGTCACCATCCGGCCATCAGGACCGGTCCAGGCGTAAACTTTCATGGGCTAGTCCTCCCTTTCGTAAACAGTGAAACCCCAAATACCGCCGTCCGGGTTCTTCTGAACAAGCTGGTTGTTTCCGTCCGTGGTGAGTAGTGCGAAATCAAACCCGTTCCTGCGCTTTCGATAGGTTCGCAGCTCCCAAGAGGAGTAGTCGCCATTGGTGAGCGGGTTGAGGCGTGGCCAACTATCGAAGACAACATCGTAATAGATGTCCTTCGCAGGCGTCTCGAAGCGGACTTCATACCAATAGGCGCTGGGACGAGCGATGCTGAGAACGCCTTCCGACCTGTTGATGACCGGCGTGTTTCCGCCGTTGCCGTTGGCCCATGCTTTCACCACCTTGCCTGACGACATGGTGCGGGACGAGACATCGATTGCGTCTCGCGTCTTGTAACAAACGGTAGACGTGACCGCCGTTGCGTTCGTAACCGCTTCGCCAACATAACACCTGTTTACCTCGGTCCCCTGGGGCCAAGTCTGCATCTTGTTGGTTGCCTCGAAGAACACGTCATGCGCCATGTCATTCGGGGTGAACGGTGCAACCGCTGGCGTGAACGCTGCGGTGTAGCGAGCGAAGGGACTGACGCGGATTTCATCGAAGTAACCAGCAGTGATGTAATCAGCATTGCCCTGGAAATTCCCGAAGTTAATGCGGGTAGCACGGGGGCTGACCTTGATGGCTGAGGTGACGGTCCACTGTAGAACACCGTCAATAAAGCCGCGATAGGACGTGCCATCGTAGCTCACGGCGTAGTGGTGGAAGGTGGTCGTGTCGGTGATTGCGGTCGCGCCCGTCTGGACGTTGTTTGCGATATCCCAAGCAGCGCCAACCAACATGTCCGAGCTTGCGTAGAAGAACATTTTTCCCGTGGTCGTGAGACCGCAGAGCAAGGTCGCATTGCCGTACCGAGTTTCCTGCTCGGAAAACGTGAAGAGGGTCTGGACGCCCGCGTCCTTCTTGCGAAACCACGTCTCGACCGTCCAGCCGCGAGTGGTATCCGTAATGGCGACCCCGGTGTCGATACTGAACCAGTTGGCCTGCGCCCGGGTCAGCTCTACGGAATAGGTGCCGAACTTGGAGATCGTATCGTTGAAAATGGGCAGCGCGTAGGTGAGCGTGCTATCCCACCGCTCGAAAGAGACATTGTTGCCAAAGTCGTCAACCTGCGAGTTTTCGCAATGCCAGAGAAAGCCGGGGTTCCTTGCCGGACGCAGATTGTTCATCACCCGCTCGGGAGGGAAGATGGTAGCACCCGGATTACCGTTTTCGTCCAGATAGAGGTAGTTCCTCGCATTCGGCGTGAGGCCCGACCACGTAACGTTTGCGGTCTTGGTGACGAGCGTATTCTTGACGCCTGCCACATCAAACCCTTTACCGATCACCGCGAGCAGTGGCGACGAGGCGGATACTCCCTTGGACGCGATGGCGAGAGAGCCGGAAGTCGCGTTCAGAAAGTCAGTGCCACCCACGCCGGACGGCGCGGTCAGGATGACGTTCCCGAGATCGCCGGTGTGCTTTGGAACAGCGTCAATAGCGGTCTTGACGAAGGCGGTCGTGGCGACCTGCGTGTCGTTGACCGTCTGTGCTGGCGTAGGTGCCTTAGGCGTCCCGGTGAACGTAGGTGATGCGAGGTTCGCCTTGGGGCTGACCTTGGCATCCACCTCCGCCTTCACATAGTAGCTATTGGGGTCAAACAGGGCGGCACGATCTGCCGACGCAGCGGCGGAAGCAGCAGAAGATTGAGCCTCACCGGCCTTCGTAACTGCTGTATCTCTAGCCGTCTCCGCACCGGAACGTGCAGTTTCGGCACCGCCGCGAGCTGTCTGCGCTTCATTGCGGTAGGTGAGCGACAAGTCCCTCGCCGCCTCTGCTCCGGTTCGGGCGGTTTCAGCACCGTTCCGTGCCGTCTGCGCGTTGGATTGTGCGGTTTCAGAACCCGCCCTCGCTGCCTCAGCGGCAGTCTTTGCGGATACAGCACCGTCCTTGGCGGCAACCGCTGCGGAGACATTGGTATTCGCAGTGTTGAGAGCCCACGCCTTGGTCACGGCGTCCTGATCGTTCAGGGGGTCCGCAAGGTTGGCGAGGCGTCGATTGAGTGCCGAGAATTGGCCATCCTCGGTCACGGCCATGGACGCCGCTCCCTGGTCGAACGCTTCCTGCGAAAGGAAGAACGACTGGAGGGTGGAGGTGTTGAGGTCGGATTGAACGAGCGTGGAGCCGTCCGTGAAGGTGACCAATCTGTCCTGGCGGGGGGTCGTGCGCCGGACCTCGACCACTGAGCCCGCAGGTGGGGCCGTGTTAGTACGGACGCGGTACGTATCGATCCAGGTGAAAGGAACAGCTACACCCTCAACCTTGACGGCCACATGGGACTTCGAGAGGTATTCGCAAGGGACATCGAAGTTTCGATTGCTGCCATCCCCCTGGGTATGGGCATATGAAAGAGGCATTTAAGTCTCCAAAACGAGAAAAGCCCCCGCCACGGGTTGCGTGACGAGGGCCATGAGGTTTGCTTAGGGTTGGCGTGGTTATTTCTTGGGGGACCACTCCGGGAGTGGACTGATCACCGTCGAGAGAAGCTGGGCGATACCGTTGAGGTTCTGGAACGGAAGGACGCGAGCTAGCGTTCGGGCATCCGCCTGGGAGAAAGCCTTCCCGTGTAGGGATTGACCGGCTACACCCAAGACCTTGATGCTGCTGTCCACGAGGTCCGCTGAGGGGTTACCGAAGATTGCATCGGAGCCCAGGCCGGTGGAGCGGGCATCAAAGATCGGATGCTCCTTCTCACGGAATGGAGAAGCGAGGGTGTCAATCGCCATCGGCATGACACTCGCCCAGGAGGAGTTCTGGATACCAGCAGCCGCGAGACTGCCCAGCGATAGCCGCTCCTCAAGATATTTCTCACGATCACTTCGACCGACCGAGCCTGCGTAGGTCCGCATCATGTAGGACATAGAGGCCGCGAACGTGGTGGTTAGAAACGCCGCTGCGGTAGCGGTATCCCGGAAGTTCAAGCCCTGTAGCGTCTGCTTCGTATAGGCTGCGAGGACGAAGGACCGGAACTGGAGGAACGTTCTTGCCAGAGGCGCGGACATCCACATGGCCATCTGGCCGATGTCATTCTCCTGGATGATCGACCGGCTCAGTCGGAACGCAGCCGTCTCGAAGTTTGCCACGGCTTCCCGGTCGGCCCACTTGTCGAGGTTCAGCGCCTTGAGCCGCCCTTTGTCGAAGGTCGCGTGATTGCGGATGTTCTCATAGATCGCCTCGGCCCTACGCTCATCCAGGGCGAGAGCCTCCAGGCGGCGGGGGTTCATCTTGGTGCGTCCCTGGGCCATCAAGGCGAACTTGTTCATGATTGACCGGCCAGTCCAACGCTGGAGCGCGGTGTTCACCGGAGCCATTCCGGACATCGCGGACACCGCCCGCTTGCCCTGGTGGAGGAAGTCATCCACCTTCTCCAGGACCGGGTTGTTCCAGGTATCGAGCGGGTTATCGAACACGTCCTCCCTGCGGTGGGTGGCATGGCGAACCCAGTCAGCACCGCCGCCCGTGATGTCCTCCCATTCCTGGGCAAGAGCATCATCAAGCTTCCCGGTCTTCGCATTGCGCCACATGGCACGGAACGAAGGGACGTTGGTGAAGGACGCTTTGAGCCCGAGCTGGGAGACCGTGTTCATGGCTTCCGAGAGCTGGGCGAAGCCGACTTGCCCCATGACGCGGACGAAGTTGTAGTCGCGGGCCATCCGGAGGAACTGGTTCCAGTCGGACCCCTCGTTCCAGGTGGGCTTGCCAACGATGGTGTTATAGACCCAGTTGAGCCGGTCAACGTCCTGTTTGGTCTTGCCCTGGATACCCTTCTGGTCCCCCACGTCGCGGACCTTATCCATCAGGGTATTCCATTCGCCATCCGAGGTTACCCCCTGGACGAAGTATTCATCCGCCATGTCGCCCGGTTGCCACTTCGGGTTCTTGATCTCCATCCTAGCCATGGCAATGCGGCCCGACATTTGCCGGGAGTAGCTGCGAAGGAGCGTATCCGCATCGTTGATGAAGAGGTCGGAGATGCGAACGAACTTTGCCCCGGTTTCCCCATTGGAGTACGGGAGCATCGCACCGAAGTTCTCATCATAGAACATGCGGGATTTACCGTGACGGCTCGCACCGTCCTTCTTCCCCGGCTTCATGTGACCGATGAGGGTATCAATATCGGCCTCGGAAAGGTCGGTGTCCTGGATGAGGTTCGCCTTGAGGGCGTCCAGGTCTTCCCCCGAGAACGCACGGGACATCTGCTGTAGCTCGCCTGCGGAAAGGGAGTGGAGCTTCTTGATGTAATTGTAGGCGAACGTGTCGGCCAGCTCTTCGGTGATCTCGTCGTTCACCTCTCTCATTGCCCGCGATACGAGGCCCGAGAGGGTCTTGTGCCCGAACTTCGTGAGGTGGTCCTGGATGGACCCGAGATCGAAGATGCGCGGAACGTAGTGGTCATTCCGGGTCAGGCCCTCGAAACCCCGAACGGCCCGCATGGTGCGACCGTCGATAACCCCA
Organism: Neorhizobium galegae bv. orientalis str. HAMBI 540; assembly: GCF_000731315.1. Lineage (NCBI taxonomy): Bacteria > Pseudomonadati > Pseudomonadota > Alphaproteobacteria > Hyphomicrobiales > Rhizobiaceae > Neorhizobium > Neorhizobium galegae. The sequence goes on along the minus strand of NZ_HG938353.1, from coordinate 1,336,673 downwards.
GGGTTCGCCGCAGTCTCGGCATAGGTGCCCAGGATATCCTTGAGGACCGCTCCCTGGGCTTTCACCGCAGGGTCATAGTCCACCATCAGGTCATGATCGCGAACGTAGGCTGTCACCTGTTGATGGAACTCATCCCGGCTCGCGTCCGGATTGCGCTCCCTAAACTGCTTCCAGTTGGCTTGATTGGAGGACGCCCATTTCGCCTCGGCCCTTCCGTGGAGGAGAGCCTGAACTTCGGACGCACCAATGGGGGTGATGCCGCTCTTGTTGCGGGCAGCATCCTCAACGATCACGTTCCCGATCATCGACGTGAGATCGTTCTCGGAACTCTTGAGCGAATAGGAGCTATCGAAACGGAGACCACCCGCGTCGAAGACATCAGGCCGTTCAGCGTCACGCACAATGTCAGCGGTATCGAGCCTCAGCGGTTCCCTGGGGTTCACCTGCATGGCACCCGCTGTCGAGCCACCGGGCGGCGACATGGCCGTGCCATTGTGCATGTTCCGGCCAATCTTCTGGAATTGCTGGGCTTCGGCCAGGGTCGCCGGGTTCTTCGCAAGGGCACCAAAGGCACCCCCGAGGAGCATGCCGGTCCCGACACCCCACCAAAGATCGGCTTCCTCGGCGGTGGGCTGGTTCGCATAAAGGATGCCTTCCGAAACGGCGGCACCGGCCCCACCCTCAGCAGCCGTTAGGGCTACCTGCCCGACCTTGCCGAACCTAGCGGCCACCGCAGCCGGTGCCCCGGTGCCAAGCGTAGCTGCGGAGATACCAGCAGCAGCGGCCCAGGCGAGCGGGTCAGTTACTCCTGCGGCCACCCTAAGCCCCACCCCTCCCCAACCGAGGGAGGCTAGGCGCTGCTCGGCTTCCATCTGCTTGACCAGGGAGTTCCTCATCCCTTCCGCATGGACCAGGGATTGAGCGTCACCGAAGCGGTCCCAGTATTGCTCCGGGATACCCTTGGTCAGTTCGTCCATCGTCTTCGGGTCGAGCCGGAAGTTAGGGTCAGGCTTCGCCTCGGGTTTGTCCTGCCAGATAGCCGAGAGCGACCAATCGGTGTTCACGGCGTCCTTCACGCCCTGCCAGATGGTCGTATCAGGCAAGGCATCCTCGCGGGCCTGGGCAGCAGCGCGGTCCTCCTCCATGGTGGTCGGAAGGACAGGCTGGGTGCTGCTCATGACGGACACGGTGTTCTCCGGAGAGCCCACGGTGAAGTTGGACTGCGGCTGGTCCGGCCCAGGGTTTGAGAAGGTGAGCCTCGTGGGCTCCTTGATCTCGGTCGCCGGGACACCGTGGAAGGCATCGCTGAGCCACTTGGGTGCATTGGCGCCATCGCCGTTAGCACCCCATACCGTGGGGGAGCCAAAGCCGATGTGCATGGAGCCGGGTTGCATGTAGCCCTGGCCCGCGCCGAAACCGGTTACGCCTGATGCCCTCGCCTTCCGGACGATATCCTGGAACACCGGGACATCCTCGGGCCTTGCCCAGTCGAGCTTCCTACCGTCCTTGTAGAAGAAGACATCAGCGGCACCGCCGTGGTCGTGTCGGACGGAGCCAGTACGACTACCCTTGCCTTGCGCGGCCTCAGCCTTGGTGACCTGCCCACCGCTGAAAACCTCCATCTGGATACCCATGTCTTCCAGGAAGCCGAGGGAGTTCACCAGCCGGGGGTCAAGCGGAAGGTTGCGCTTAGCCGCGCCGTTAGAATACCGGAGCCATGCCGGTGTGTTTGAACTTGCCATTAGGGTGTCCTTAGAAATGGAAAGGACCACCCGAAGGTGGCCCGATTAGGGGAAGGAACGCTTGCGCATGACCTCGATCCGCCGTGCCCGCTCCTCCTGGATAGCCTTGATGCTGTCCTGGGTTTCGGCCTGCTGATCGATCACGCCCTGCTTGATCTCGTCCTTCCTTTCCTGGTCGAGCTGGTAGAGTGAGCGGAGATCGATGTTCGCCCGGTCTGCATGCTCGACGGGATACTGGCCGGTTTGGTGGACGATCATCCAGCCGTTACCGTTGGTCGCTGGCCGGATGGTGAGGTCGTCGGCGTCAACGCCTTCCGTCTCCCCGAAATCCTTCACGTACTTGTCGATGGCGCGGGTCGCGAGTTCTGCGAAGTTCGGCGGGGTGTCCTTCCCAGCGGTGTAGATGAAGTTGCCCTTGACCTCCGTATGGGTGGCCTCGAAGCGTTTCTTGGCCTCGTCCAGGGCGTCATCTGCGCTCATCCCGTTCTGTGCATAGAACTTCCCGAGACGGCCGATTTCGTTGGCAACGTAGCCCTGGTTTTTCGGGGTGCTACCGAACCAACCGCCAATGCCGCCATAGGTGATCGACTTGACGCGGGTATCGATCTGATCAAACCGCTGTTGCGTCCCCGCCCCTTGGAACTTTGAGGGGTCGGAAGTCTGCATCATCGCGGTCTGCATGGCCTGCTCGGGCTTGAGCTTCCCGTACTGAGTGGCAACGCGATAGGCTTCATAGAAGTCCCGGTCTGCGCTGTCCTTGATATGGGTTTCGAGAAGCTTGGGGTTTGCAGCGTGGAGCTTCATGTAGAGATCAACGCTGTCCTGGAGCGCAGGCGGAACCTCGCCACCTGATAGGGTGAACTGGGTTGCCGACTTAGGCCCCGCGCTGAGGACATGCTCCCACTTTGGGTTCCTCAAGTTGCCGACTGAGAAGGTCTCCACCTGCATCCCGAAGGCTTGCTCGGGGGTCGCCTTGCCCTTCGTCACCAGCCATTCCGACTGATCAACAAGTCGCTTGGCAGCGGCTTTCTTCTGGTCCTCGACCGAGATCGTCCTTGTTTCGCCGGTCTTGGTGGGGACCGTGACTTCCTCGATATAGGCGCCCATGCCCTTGGTAACGGCCTCGACGTTCCGGGAGGTCACGTCTTCCTCGGCCTGGGTAGCGGCTCGTTCAAGAGCGATCTTGTGTTCGGCCTTGGCCAGCTCCCTCGCCTGCTGTTCGTTGTAGGTGTCATTCTGGTTGATCAGAGAAAGAACCTGAGCTTCCGAGAATGCACCCTCGTTCGCCCGATGCCAGGACAAAAGCTCATCACGGTCGAGCTGGCCCTGCCGAGCCTTGTCCCAAAATCCCATTCGGGCGTCACGGGTAGTCTCCTCGGCCTGCTCGTGGTTCTGCCTCTTGGCCATGTTCTGGATGCGGGTGGCATCCGCCTGGAACTCCCGGTTGGAAGCCAAGGTGCCCAGGACAGTGCCATCAGCGCCCTTCCGGTCGGAGTTCAAGATGGCGTTGACCATCTCGGTATCGCCCTTGGCGGCGAACGCCTCAGCCAGTCGGACCATCTCCCGGTCCTGCTCCTTGAAATCCACATGGAGCAGTGATCGGTTGCCTTCGTATTTTCCACGCAGGGCTGCAACGATCTCCTCGGGTGTCTTCTTCCCCTCGGAGCGGAGTGCCGTGGCCTCACCGTGGAAGGTGTCATAGACCCCGCTAACGGTGTCCTGCTTCACCTGCTCGGTCTTGTACTGAGCCTGGGCGGTGTTCGCCCTGGCGCTGAAACCGTCCATGACCTTGTTGTAAGCCCCGGTGAAGTGAGGGTCGCTCCCGTACTGCTCCAGGTCGGCCCCGGTGCGTTCACGGATGAGACCGTCGAGGTTGCCCGAGTTCTTGTCGAAGTTCGTCTCGTACTCGGTCGAAAGCTCATTGACGCGCTCGTAGGCAAGGCGTTCGCCGTACTGCTTCATGAACGCGGCCTTGAACCACGGGTTCTCCATCTCGGCCATCTTGCCGCTGTTCACGGCATCGCGGGCTTCCTGGAAACTCATGCCACCGATGCGGCGGTTCGCCCGGTCCTCGGCGTCCTTCTGCGCCTTGGCAGCGGTTACATCGAGGAAATTGGAGAGCCCTGGGCTGATCTGAGCGAGCGCCCCAGCCAACTGCTGGAGACCATTCGGCCCCGAAGGTGGGGCCTGAGGACGGCTATAGGTATCCACCGGGCGAGCCTGGGGTTGCAAGGCTACATCCCCGATGGGGTTCCGAACCTGGACACGGCCTCGGTTCGCACCACCCACCGATGGGCGGTCATCTTGTCGGGTCAATCCCGGTAGTTTTGTCATGGCTATTCCGTTGGCTTGTATTTGCTGTAGCTATTCAGGCCGATGCCACCGATCTTGAGGGCGGCTGCAAACGGGCTAGGGCCGGAAGCCCATGGCATGGAGTTGATGCGGTCTTTGGCCTTCGCCTTGAGACCGTCCATCTCGCGAGTGAGGTTCGCGGTGGTGAAGCCGGTGTTCTGCGATATGCGGTCCTTGGCCGTGGCCTCTTTACCGTAAACGTCTGCAAGCAGGGCATCGACCGAGAGGCCGGAAACACCTGCTTCGCCAGCAGCGGCCATGGTGGTCGCACGGGCGGCACGGGCTTCACGGGAGAGGTCTTGCTTCTGAGCAGCGGCGGCATCTTCTTCCTGGATTTGCCGCGTCTGAACGTCAGCATATTCCCGGACTAGATTTTCATTCGCAGCTCTTTGGTTCTGGCGAACCATGTCGTTCTGCTGCTTTGCCTGCTGCTGGGCACCGATGAACTCCATGCCCGTCTGAACAGCGCCAATCGCGAACGAACTCACCATCATTGTAATGGGGTCGCACATTGGTCATTCCTTTAATCGGACCACCTCGAAGAACGGGTGATCGCCTGGGCCGAGGCCCTTGGTGATGTTGATGAATTTGAAGCCACACCAGCGGAGCCAGCGGTGATGCACCGTATTTCGGCAATCGGTGTAGTTCATGAGGAGCTGGTATTTCTCGTGGAAGCGGTCCACGAAAGGCCGGGTCTTCCTGAGGAAGTCCGTCCGGTGCTTGTCGATATCATCGCTGGCAAGAAGCCAAATGCACCCCACCATTGGGGAGGCAGGGTGCGGTGCGGTGCCGAACATCAGGACGGCCCTGCCTTCCTCATCGATAGCGGTGAAGCAACCATCAGGTGACCTAAGGCCGTCCATCAGGCTCTCCTCCATGCAGACCCCACCAGCCGCCAGGACCTCCTCAACATCCTCCTTGCGGAGCCGAGGTGCCAGATAGGCGACATCCTCGGGCGTCGAGGGACGAGCTGAAAGCATGTTAGGTTCTCCTGGAACGGATGATGAAGGTCGCCTCCCACTCGGCTGAGAGGAGAGCGCAGGGAAGCGGCGTGTCGTTGATGATCTCGATCTTGGTGTCCTCGTTCCTCCCCGAGATCGCGAAGCGGTGGCGACCCTGCTCAAGAGAGGGTTGGCCGAGGATGTTATGTCCGGAGCCCAGGACGCGGCCTGAGAAGATCGAGCGGAAGGTGTCCCGCTGCATCGGCGTGACTTCGGCGCGGAAATAACCGGTGTCGTTGTAGGTGATGATCATCCGCCGAAGCTGCATGCGCCCAGCGCCGACCGTCATCTGACCACCACCTAACGCCTCCTCCTTGATCACCAGCTTCGAGAAGGTGTAGCGGAACTCATACGACCGCCCGATGATGAACTTCGTCACCTTCCCGTTCACGACAAAGGCGTTGTTCGCCCAGGTCGCCGGGATGACCTGACCACGCCGGTATGGGCCTTCATCCTGGCCGATGATCTGGAACTGTGATGGGGTATCCACGATGTACGGAAGGGTAATCCTGGTGGTGTCCGAAAGCGCATCATAGGTGACTGCGCACTGGCCTGCTTCCGCCCGCTGGTCGAGCAGGAACATGAACGGGATACCCTCGTCAAAGCGTCCAGCTTCTAGGCTAATCACCTCGAAGACGACTTGGCCATTTCGCTCCACCAGCATCCAAAGATCGCTTTCGATGAAGTCCACATAGAGTATCTTCGAGCCCGGTGGGAGCGTCCACTTCGACCACGCGGACTGTAGCTTTTCCAGCTCCTGCCAGTAGTATTTGTAGACGTAGAGGGCGTTGGGTTCCTTCGGCGTGAGCGCCACTAGGACATCCTCATTCGAGCTTGCGGCTAGCTTCGTGACGCCCCCAGGGATGTACTTAGGAACGTGAGCGGTGATGTCCGAGGCGTCATTCGTCTTGGTCTCCCCATCCACGTAATATTCCCGGATGCCGGAATAGGCCCCCTTGTTCATGGCGAAGTAGACGTTGCGCCCTGCCCCCACCGGCTTAGCCAGGAGCGATGCCTGGAACTCGGTGGTCTGGTTGATCGAGATCGTGAACGGGGTGAGCATGTCCGACGCACCAAGCATGAACTGGGTCTGATCGGAGAAGAGCAGCAGCGTTTCATTGAACGGAATCGCATGCCGGATAATGGATACCTTGGAATGGCTCACGGCCACGTCGATGGTGTCGGTGTCGAGGAGCTGGGTTGCCGAGGAGCGCCAAAAGCAGAAGAACTCACCCGACCGGGAGAACACAACGTTCTCGTCAGCGACAAGACCGAGGCGGTTCCGATGGAAGAAGAGGTCGTTCAACTGCTTCCCCACGAATGAAGGCGGGGGAATATTTTCGGCATCACCTACCTTGCGCTCATCCCAGGGGATTTGCTCGAAAGAAAAGGTGCCATTGGCGAGGCGCTTGAGCGCATAGGGGAGCGTTCCGCCGTCAAGCTGGTATTGCTCACCACCCTTGTAGCTCTCCTTCCAGACGCCGGTTGCGTTACCACCCGTTGGGTTATCGTATTCAACCCAATAGTTGTCGAAGCTGGATGAGCTGTCCCCGCGGATTTCCACACGGAAGCCATGGACCGACCTAGCCGGGAGGTCAGTGAACCGCTGGACATAATCCTTGCAAACCTTGATGCCCTGGTCGCCCAAGCCGTCCTTGGTTTCCACGGTAAAGTCGGTGTTCGTCTTCCGGACCACATGAAGGGTGGAGCCGTGGAGATACAGGTTATAGCTCGCGGTGAACGTCGCATCAGCGTTGAACTGATTGAGGAGCTGGTTCGCGATATAGTCTGTCGCCACCTGCTCGGCATGAGCGGCTGTCGAGCCGTCCGGTGTCTTGAATGTCTTCGAGATGCCGCCAATGGTGAGGGTATAGTTCAGGCCATAGGCCCCCTGGCGGACCCATACCAACGCTTCCCGTTGACGGGTGGGCGTGAGGGTCGATTTCATTTGGACGGTCACGGCCTTGTTGAGAAGGAACGTGTAGTCAGCCACCGTTACGGCGGTGAAGTGCTCATCGGGGGTGGCCGAGTTGAGGTAGGTCTTCCCGTTGGGGAACGCCACGGTGATCTCTGAGCCGTCCATTCGGAAGACCCTGAGGTTCCCGTTCGTGGCCACCACGACATACCGTTCGTTCACGTCGCGATTGATGGTGTGAATGTAGGCGCGGCCCAGGGACGTGTCGCTGATCTTGGCGATGAACCGGGCCGGTGGGCGCTTCTTGAGCCCCTCGACCACGGAGCTATAGCCGTTGAGCTGAGCTTCGGCCTGAGAGGAAAGCCGCAGGGAGTACGGCTGCTGGGAGACCCCATTGATGAGGTTCGGGATAGTCGAGCTGATCAATGTCATCGGGAGGTGACCTCACCGATGAAGGAGTTGTCCAGGATATTGAGATCAGCGGTTTCCCCCTCGGCATCCTCCAGGGCAAACAAGGCCATCTGCTCATCCCGCAGGGAGAAGTTGGAGAGCAGCTCGGAGCCGATCTGGCCTTCCTGGAAGCGGCGACCGGCCTTGATGGTGATGTAGGTGCGCGCCGCTTCCGGTAGCTCCTCGAAGGGGAGCAGGAAGACGATCTCGACCTTCACCGTCTTGCCGATCTCGAAGGTATGGTTCCTGCGGTCATAGAGCCGCTGCCCACGGACGACGAGATCAAGGCTCTTGTCGGCCCCGGTGGTGTCCACCTTGAGGGCGTTCCGGGGGAGCTTGATCTCACCCTCGGGATATGAGGGGGCAATCGGGTAGTCTTCTTCGGTGTTCCAGTGCCAGCCCTTGAGCTGGACCGCTCGGTTGACTGCGGAGAGCGCCTGGAGCGCCATCACAGCGTCGATGACGCCGCTGTCCTCCACGCTGTTGACTGGAGGTTCGCCAATGGTGGCGATGATCTGGTTCACAGCTTCGAGGACCGTAGTGGGGGTATCTGCCAGCATGGGCGGGCCTCCGGTCGATAGATGAAAAAAAGGGGAGCAAGCCGAAGCTCACTCCCCAAGTTGACGGTGGATATCTATCCGTATGTGGATAGGATTAGGCGGCAGAACGCACTTCGATGGAAGCCTGCGGGCGCAGGATGCCATGGCCTACGGCGTACTTCGAGATAACGAAGTGAGCCTGACGGCGCGGGTCGTAACCGGCGTCGAGGCCGAGATCGAGCAGCTTGACCGTACCGACCGCCTGCTTCTGCATGACGAGCATTGCCGTCTTGGAGAAGTCGCCAGCGTAACGGGCCGGTTCACCACCAGCCTCGACACCTGCTTCGATGAGGGTGCTGGGCAGGTTGTTGGTCTTGACGATCTCGATACCGGCTACGCGGTAGACCTTGCCGTCCGAGTACGCACCAGCGCCACCGAAGTCGCGGTTGATGGTCTTCTCGGCCTGGACCAGCTTGTAATACTGGGCCGGACGGACGAAGGCGTAGCGGTCTTCTTCCGGAACGTCCTTCTCATCGAACTTCTGCGCAGCAGCGAAGAGAGCAGCGGCGAGATGGTCACCGTTGGCGAGGAAGTCAGCCGACTGGGGCATGCCGCTTTCGGTCGGAAGGACAACGGAACCACCCGGAAGGCCCGAGACCGCGTTAGCGGCACGAGCTGCCAGGACGCCGACCTGGAGGATATGACGGTCCATGACCTGGGCGAGCTTGCGGCCCTGCTCGGTCGTCACGATGGAACGCATGTCGTAGTGGTTCTTCGCTTCATCGATGTTCGCGAAGTAGGCATCCGAGACCAGGAGGTCATCGATATGGATGAGGACTTCGTTCTGGTTCACCTTCTGGCCCAGCAGCTCCGCACCCGGAGTATGGTAGAAGGCGTCGATGAGACCGGTCGCCGGGAAGGCAGCGGACTTGCCCGAAGAGATGGAACGGGTCATGTGGCGGTCAGCCATCACCGTCGCCTTCTCAAAGGCCGTCAGAACTTCACCGGCATAGATCTTTGCGAAAGTCGCATCGACGGAACCGGCACCGTTGATCTGGCCAAGGCGCGTGATATTTGCATCAGTCATTTTGGATTTCCTGTGATGAGCTTGGAAGTTGATCAGGCTGTCCAGCGAACTCGTCACAAGCAGAGCCAAGGTTATCCTCCGCAGAGGGCAATGGGTCGGCGTGTGTTGTTCTCGGGATTTACCTTTGCGTCACCGCGCATATCTTTGAGCGCAGTGTGACTAGCTTCATCATCAGGATGGAGACCGGCCCGAAGGCCGATCTATTTCTTGCAGAACTTCTCCCACTTCAAATTGTAGGAGAAGACTTCTCTTTGGGTCCCCTCGGTGTCGGCCTCATGCCAACTCAAGGGTTTGGCTATGGAGCAGAACGAGGGTTCAGGGGGTGGACCGCTGGTAGTCGCGCATCCGCTCGCGGAGAGCATCAAGCTCGCCAGTAAGAGCATCAGCGTCGATCTGGTCAGCAGCTTCCTTAGCGGCCTCATTGATTTGCTCCTGGGCTTCACGAACCTCATCCCTGCCCTCCTCACGGAGCCGGGTTTCGCGGTACGTCTCAAGGAGACGCAGAACGATATTCAGGATGAGAGTGAGGAGGGAAAAGGCTGTGGTCATTAGGTCTTAGCCTTGACCTCGGGCTTCTTGGCCAGGACCGAGGCGAGAACCTCAGCGACCTTATAAGCCTTTGCCAGGACTGCATCGTCCTTCGGCGTGGGGGTGAGCTTCACGATCAGGGCGGCAAGCGCCAGGACTGCGAAGACGATGTTGAGTAGCTCGCTGGAGTTAGCGACTACCCAGGCGAATACGTCTGCCATGGGTTTCCTTTCGGGTTAGAAGACGTTCGAACGCCCGATCTTCGCCTGGACATCAGCACGGTAGGCTGCGTCCTTGGCATAGCGGGGGTCGGACATTGCTGCGGTGATTTCTGCGGTGGACCGGAAGGCATCGCCCTGGTCATCGCCGTTGCCACCATTGAGGAGGCTCGGCTCGTCACCGACTGCGGACTTGTACTTGGCCTGGAGGCCGGTGATCGCAAGCTTGATGCTATCGACATCGCCGCCATCCATGACCTTGTTGAACGCGGTGATTTCCTGCTTCGACATATTGGAAGCAGCCCAGCCGACCATCTGGCTGTAGCCTTCGGCACCGCCGAACTGGCCCTGGATATCGGTGATCATCGCCTGGGCCTGGGCTTCCTGGCCAGCGATGTAGGCATCCACGATCTCCTTCGGCACACCGGCTTTTTCCAGCGCGTCGTAGGTCGCGGTGGAGAGTTCGCCGTTCTGTGCGTACTCGGTCGAGAAGGCATTGAAGTCGAGACCCATAGCTTCGACCTGAGCCTGGGCTTCCTGGGCATTGGCCGGGAGTTCCGGAGTACCCTCAGGCTTGCCGCCTTGCTTGGCCTCAAGGGCAGCATAGGCATCAGCCATGGCCTTCATCGGGTCTTCGGCGGAACGGAACTTCTCCGGAACCCAGTCCGGGATTTCCTTTGCACCAGCGGCGGGAGCTGCCGGTTGCTCACTTGACGGCGGCGTCAGAGCTGCATCGGCCTTGGCGAGCATAGCAGCTTCGTGGCCTTCGGGTGCGTTTACCGGCATTGCATTTGAAGTGGATGGGGTCGTCATCAATAGTCCACGATGGTGAAGCCCGTAGACCATGAGGTGCTGGTCGAGGGCGGGGTTACGGTTTCGGGGGTAGGCTTGGGGGCCTCCTCCGTTTTCTTGGTTCGGACACGCTTCGGCTTCGGAGCTTCCACCGGGGCCACCTCAGCGGTGACCTCGGGAGAAACTACGGGTGTGGCCACGGGCGTCTCCGGTGTCGCCACTGGGGCGACCTCGGGGTTTTCCATGGGTTATCCTTGGGCTTCGGGTTTGAGCTGGTCGCGGACGGCTCCAGCCATTTCCGGGACGAACTGAGATGCCATCGCCTGCATCTGCTTCTGCTGGCGGGCCTGTTGAACTTCCTGATCGGAGCGGACAAGGCCGGTGGCTTCGATGCCGATGGCGGTTGCTGCTCGCTTGATGTAGTCGCTCACGTTCAGGTACTCGGCAATCACCTCCGGACCCAACGGGGCGAGGCGCTGGAGTAGGCTGTCGAGCTTCATCTGATCATGACCACGGCCAAGGGCTTCGAGGCCCGTGGTGATCGCTGGCTTCACCACACCCGAGGGAAGCGTGGGGAGTTTCCCAGTGCGCTCCAGGGAGAACATGATGCGAGACACGAGTGGGAGCTGGAACTCCTGGGACAGGATGGAATAGACGCCACCCAGGGCATCCTCCAGCTCGCCCGCCATGTAGCGGATTTCCTCGGCGGTCACTCGCTCACCGGACCGCTGGATAGCGGAGTTGAGGAGGAAGGCCATGGCAAGCCGCTGGCTGATCTCGCTCATCGTCTCTTTGGCGATGCGGAAGTCGGCGTACTTGTCGAGCTGGAGGAAGGTAACATCGGAAGCGTCACCGGAACGGACGGCCCCATTCGGAGCCTCGGCAATGGTCTTCTTGCTGGTGGTGCCATTCGGCTTGACCAGGATGAGGATTTTGGCGGCGGCTGCGGAGCCTTCGACAATCGCCTTCGTCAGGACTTCTAGCGACTTGAGATCGCCATAGTATTCCTCGACGTAGCCACGGCCATAGTCTTCGCCGTCGATCTTGGTGAACCGGAGCGGAATCCAGGCAGACTTACCCTTAGGATAGCTGCCTTCCGTACCGGGAACCTTGACGCCCTCGACCTCCTGGTAAATCCGCCATTGCCCGTTCACGAGCTTGACGTGGGTGTAGAGGTCCATGGTCTTATCTGCCGAGAGAGCATTGTTATACTTCTGGCGGGCATTGGGACCGAGCTTCGATACGAACGCCGGGGGCAGCGTATCAGGGGCTACGGTTTCCTTGGTGATATGCTCCAGGACGTTACCCATCGGGTCACGCTTGACCACAAAACGGTCTAGCCGGAATGCCCTCATGCCACCCTCGGGAGGGAGATAGAGGAGGACGTTGCCGGAAATGATGAGCTGCTTCAACGCCTCAAAGGCGGTGACGCGGATAGCTGCTCCCTCGATCTGCGTCATCACGGCGCGCTCGACTTTGCCGAGGGCTTCCTCAACGAGCGCCTTCATGCCTTCCTGCTTCGTGAGTTCTTCAATCGTGAAGTCGTCAATGAGCAGCCGGAAGATCGGAGCGTTCGGTGGGAAAAGTGCCAGGAGAAGCTTGGAAGCCAGGTTGTTGACGCCTCGTGCCCCGATGCCCTGGAATGGGGTCGGGAGAGATGCGTCACCGGAGTGGCCTTCGGGAGGGAGCAGCGTGGGAATGGTTAGTTTCGCTGCGCTTCGGGCTCTTGATAGGAACGGTTCACGCAGCCGCATGAGCTGCGAATAACGCGCAGCAGCGGTCTTTGCCATGTTGGGTTCCTTAGGCTTGCGGGATATTCAGCCCGGTAGCGCCGCCCGTGTTTCCAGCATCAAGCTTGATACGGAGCGAGTTGCGGCCCTTCTTGCGGGCCTTCTGGACGGAGGTGTCGTTGTCTTCCTCGCGGACGACATCGCCCTGGGCCGTAGCAGCCGAGGGTGCAGGCGGGGCCGGAGCTGGCGCGGCTGGCTCAGACTGCGGGGGTTTGGGGGTCTTGCACATTAGGGTGACCTTTTCAGGCGTCCCTTGTTCTGCTCCTCAAACTGGAAGCGGAGGAACTGGACCACCCTGCCTTCACCGGCCTTCGCCCAAAGCTCTCGCTCGGATTGCTTTAGGTCGGGGTAGGACGGCGGGAAGTTTTTCTCCAATTCCGTAAGCAGAACTTCGGGAATGGGTGGGAAGGATTGAGACATTGGAAAGTAGCCTCCTATGGTGGGCTGTAATCAGAAGCGGGTAACCGCCTCCAATACTTGTTGCTCCAGCTCCGGGATGGTCCCGTCATTGATGAGCGCCTTGTCGAAGGCGTGATTGGAGAGCAAACCCTCAGAGGGATGATCGGAAACCGAGATTTCTACTCGTGGGTTGTAAACGCACCACGTCTCACCACCCATCGCCTTGATGAGGTCGTACTCGTTCGGGAAGCGCATATCGTCAATGATCACGCGCTTGCCCCCATCGATCAGTTTGCGGACCTTTCGGCCAGCAATGGTAATCCAGAGGTTTGTGTCGAGGGCCTTCCGGCCAGCCTCGGTGCCCATCACCTGCTGGATGCGGCGAGAGCTGAGAGCGTCGAAACCGTACTCGGCCAGGGATGTCTCCTTGAGGTGGCCTTCCAGGTAGTCCGGGAGTTGTTCTTCGGGGACGCCCATCTCCTTGAGGAACACGGCAGTGACCGCTTTCACGGGACCGGCGAACTTCACCAGGGAGAATCCCAGCCCCTCGATAAGGAACTGGGATGCGGTGGACTTCCCCATGCGGGATGCAGGCGAATAGAGCCCGATCAGGTTCGGGGTTTTGGAGACCAAAGGATTGGTTCCTTCTTCTTGAAGTCATAGTCGGAAGCGCGGAGGATGCGGGCAACGCGGGCCTGCTGGAGGGCATCAGCTTCGGTGAGACCGGCTCGATTGAAGGCTGACACAACCGAGGCCCACGGGTCGGCGGTGATGCTTTCATCCCAACGGGTTTCGATCTGGCCCTTACGAGCGCCACGGGTGAGCATGTGTTCGTAGGGGATGAAGAGCAGGCCCTCATCAAGGATGCGCTTGGCTTCCACCGGGCCGACCCCAGGGCACCCGGAGTAGCCATCCGTGGTGTCCCCCGTGAGCGTCTGGAAGAGATGCCACCAGTCGGCCTCGGCCTGGGAGATTTCCATGATGCCGTCATCAAGGCGATGGACGAACAAGCCTGGAATTGTCTTCATATCCTTGTCGATGGATACGATGACCTTCTCACCCTTGATGACCGGGGCGGTCGCCAAGATGCCCATGCAGTCGTCACCTTCGAGGCCAGGACGGAAATAGGCATCATGTTCGTCAATGAGCCACTGCTTGATGGTCTTGAGGACCAGGGGCTTCTTCACGTTCTTGCGGTTGCCCTTGTAGGAAGGCAGGACACCGAACCGGAAGTTACCCTCGCTGTCGGTCAGGCAGAGCTTCATGGCGGTGCCGTTCAGCTCATCCATGTAGCGATCGAGCATTTCGAGGACGGCTGCTTTCACGGCCTCCTCGTCACAGTGCCAAGTCCAGTAGCCGTCACCCCAGTGGGTGGCGACCTCCTTGGACGCGGCAGCGTTATAGGCCACCACGTCCGCGTCAATCAGTAGGGTGCGGCTCATCGCATGCCCCTCCCGAGGGAGTAGAGGTGAGGCACGAGTTGACGAAGGATTTCTTCGGTAATGCCCTCAGCGATCTTTCGGTAAACGACGATCTCGCCGCGCTCGCCCCTGACCTTTTCCATCTCTTCAACCTCGACGCGGGCTTCCATGCCCTTGCCGTTGACCTTGAAGAGGACCAAGAAATTATCCTTGAAATGCAGAACCGAACGTTCGGCATGGAGCTTGACGAACTCAGCCTTGATGCTGTCGAGCTGCTCGTGGACGACCCGTTTTACCTTGGCTTCGGCCTTGGCTTCGACCTCGCCGTAGAGCCGAGCAGCATCAGCGGCGTCATGCGGCTGTTGTTTTATGTGGGTCGAGGAGGAGTAATGGTCCCCTCCCCGGTAACTGCGGTCAAACATCAGGCTTCACCTCGCAAGGTGTGGAGGTGTTGGATGCCAGCGGCGGTGATGCGCCACTCCCGGCCGTAGAGACCGGTGGCGATGCGGGTGGTGATGAAGCCGTCAGATGCGGCCATGCCGATGAGGTCGGCGTGTTCTCGGGCGAAATCGCTCTTGGTCTTGAAGGGACCGTGCCAAGCGCGGCTGAGAACGTCAGTGAGTTTCTTTCCAGTTGTTGCCAATTTTGAACTCTCCGTCGATTGGGCAGCGGAACTTGAAGTGAGCGGTGCAATCCCTCATCGCCTGGACGAGGACTTCACCGACTTCGGTTGCGATTGCTTCGCGGGCATCGACCTGCATTTCGTCGTGGACATGCGCCACGAAGGCATAGTCACGGCCGAATACATATCCGCGCCTGGATAGCTCCAGATACGCGAAGACGGTCGCCTGCTTGGCGATGAGGGCACCTGCGGATTGCAGGAGGGTGTTGAGGGCAGCATGTGCCGACCGGATGTGAAGCTTGCGTCCATCCAGGCCGATGAGGTAGCCGCGCTCAGCGGCCTTAGAGACGGCCTCACGAAGCTTCGCGATAGCCGGGGTCTTGTCCAGGAAGCTCTTCTTGAGGCGCTTCCCTACCCGCTTGAGGTCTTCCTCAGTTGGGCTTGGGTTATACCCCAGCTCGTTCTTGGCTGGGAAATACTTCTTGTAGACCGAGCAGCCTAGTCCGTCGCGGACCTCGCGCATTGCGATGTCTGCCACAATAGACCCGGCCTTCGCATCACCGGCACCGTAAAGGAAGCCGTAGATGAACGTCTTGGCCCCACCACGGAAGAGCTTGTGGATTGGGAACCGATCTTCATCTCGCTCAGTCCCGGCAGGGACGAAGCCAAGGGCGAGGACATTGACCCAGTGGATGTCTCCTTCGAGGAGCATTCGGCCATATTCGCCGTCATCGTATCGAGCCATGAAGTGGGCAAGGCATCGCAGCTCAAGGCCCGAGAGGTCGGCACCAACGAGCTTGCGCCCTTTACCGACACCGAACAGGGCTCGGCAGTCCTCACCGTAGGGGGCACCCACTGAGGGCACCTGGGCGACATTAGGGCGGGAATGGGTGCAGCGCCCGGTAACGGCACCGTTCGTATTTACGCCACCATGGATGCGGCCCTTGCGCACAAGGCGAAGCCACGCTTGATCACCCTCGGCAAGCTGGCCGATGCGTTTCTCGATGAGGAAATGGTGAGCGAGAACCTTAGCCTCAGGCCAAGGCAGCTTAGAGAGAATCGTCTCATCGACCTTTGGCTGACCATTAGGGGTGAACTCCTCAGGCTCCCAGCCGAACTCCTTCAATCGCTGGGCGATCATCTGGCGGCTGGAGGGGTTGAACTCTACGAGTTTCTCTTTGAAGGTCGGGACGCCTTTGACGTACCCCATCTTCTTATTGTTCGCCTTGGGGACGAACGGGGTCCGCACCAGGACAGGCGGGAAGGAAGCCTTGAGCTTCTCTGCGATTTCCTGGCGCTTGGCGATTAGTGTGGCATAGAGCTTGGCTGCTTCTTCTTCATTGAAGCCGAAGCCGTACCGCTCCTGCATAGCGATGACAGTGGCGAAGGCATGCTCCAGCTCGATGGACTGAGGGGCATACTGCTTTGCATCGATACGCTTGAGCAGTTCACGGGTGACCGCGATGTCCTGCTCGCAATAGGTCTGCATCTCGGGCGACCAGTTGGCCCAGGGGTCGAGCCCCTGTTCCTCCATCATCTTCGAGTAGTCGCCCTTCCATTCCCCGAGGCGGAGGCCCCAGGCTTCAAGGCCGTGGGAGCCAATGAGCTTGCCTGGAAACTTCCCCTTGCGGGATTGCTTCGCGTCCCAGTCCCCGAGATTGGAGAAGATGAGACGGGACAGAACGAGGGTGTCCGTGATGATGCCCTTAGGCTTGAACCACGGGTAAACCTTCTGGATTGCCGGGATGTCGAACTTGATGATGTTGTGGCCGACGAGTTCCCCGGCCTCCATGAGCAAGCGCACGGCCTGCTCAATGGTGATGGTGATCACAATACCCGCTGCTTCGTTCGGGTTTTTCCAGGTGTCGGCGTGATCATGGGCGGAATACATGACCCCGGTTTCGAGGTCTTCCATGCAGACCGAATGGATGCGGTCCATGGTTTCAAGCAGCCCGTTGCTCTCAATGTCGAAGTTGTAACGGGAGCCTTTGATCGTCAGCGGCGAACCATCAGGGTTACGCCAGATAAAGCTTGGGGTTTCCAAGGGGATGTCCTCTCGCGGGAGTGACACCCACGAGCAAGAAAAAACCCCCTTCGATTAGATCGGAAGGAGGTTCGTCGTGGGGGTAATGTGGGGAGTGACCAGCTTGTGGTCGGGGTACTTTTCCTTGAGCCGCTCGAAGCGGCGCAGGCTACGGGCCTCATCGCCCTGGCGAAGCAGGGTGAAGGAGTTGCCCAAGGCGTCCGTGAGGAACGCGGTGGTGTAGTCGAAGGACCAGCCGCCGAACTCATTGATCCACGCGGCGATCTGGCAGATGCCGAAGTCATTCCGCTGGGCGACACCGAGCGGCGAGAGATCGACCGCGTTGTCCAGGAAGATCACGTTGAGGTCGATCTCCCCGAACTTCGAGTAGCCGACCACGGCGACCACCTCACCAAGACCTTCGCAGGACGGCGGGATGTTCTGGACACGGGCATAGCCCCTGCCCTCCAGGTATTCGTTGAGGGAGTTGAGGGCGTCCATCGACCACGGGATGAAGATATCCAGGTCTTTCACTGGGGCTCCAAGGAAGTGGTCCCTAAGCGCCCCACCGGAGAGAACCGGGTTCGTGCTGGTGGCTTGCCCGATCTCGTCAAGGACTTTCCTCCAGTCAGCCGGAAGCGGCCCCGAGGCGGGGAAGATATTGTGCAGGTTGTTCATGGGGTTTCCTTAGAAGCCGTAGACGTCGAACGAGCGGTCGCTCTGCTGCTGGCGCTGGTAGTTGGTCAGTCGGTTGAGGCGGGCTTTGGAGATGTCATCGTGGGTTACCTGTTCGCCACGGAGGGCTTCCAGGATTGCCAGTTCCATCTTGTGAGCCACCTGCCTTGCGGCATCCTTCGCCATTTCGGCATGAGCGAGGAGATCACGGCGATGCTCGGGAGCAATGCGGAGAGACATGCCGAGCTGGCGAACTTCCACTTGATCCATCCGGTAGGTGTGGTTCTTTCCTGCGTGGACGACCACACGGAACGGCGCGGGCTCGGTGATGATCTGGAATGGGAGCGGCTGGCCATCCATCATTCGGTCGATGGATGCTTCGAGCTTGTCGTTCTTCGCCATCAGCTCCGTTTGCTGAGCGATCATCTTGCTCATCTGCGTCCGGAGAATTTCATTGGCGGCTTCCGCCCGCTCCGCTCGGTCCAAGGCTTGGCCCAGGTAGGACTTGAGATCGCTGATCTTCTTCTGGAGTGCCCGCTTAACGAGCCGGGTCTTGCGGCCTTGGTTCTTGAGGAACTCGACATTGTATCGCTCCAGGGTGACCTCGGCTTCCAATGTGGAGTTGCGCTCACTGAGCGTCCGAATAGTCGCAGCCTGCTTCGCTGCTCCCTCAATGAGGAGCTGGTTGTTACCTTCCAGGGTGGCAACGTGCTGCGCGGTCATGTGCAGCGAGTTGATGGCCATCTTTACGTGCTGGTTCATGGGATAGCTTCCGGTTGTGGATATGAGAACAAAGGTAGAACATTGCCCTGCTCCCCGGCAAGAGGGAAATAGGACAATGTTCCTATGCTGTGGATGACTGGGGGTAGATAAGGATAACATTCCTAGAAAGGAATATCCCCGCACGTCTCGTCTTGGAACGTTTTCTCGTCCGGAAGCTCGGTCTCGAAGAGCCTGCCGGTGTCTTTCTCGTACCCCAGGTAGATGACTTGGCCGGTAGCTTGGCCGGTGTATCTGTCCTTGAGGACGCGGAACGTGGTGATGGACCTCATCTCCTCGTTCTCATGCTGCTGGTCGCGCTCCAGGCCGAACATGTAATGGCACCAGAAGCCGATGCTCCGGGAACCTTTGAAGTGCCTGATCATGACCCGGCCACCTTCCTCGTGGGGCTTGCCCTCAGGGGTTGCTAGGTGGCTGATGAGGATGATCATGCAGTCCAGCTCTTTCACGAGACCGCCGATCTCAGACATGATGACCTCAAGCGCCTTCCGCTCGTCCTCCTCCGCAGCGGCAAGCGCCGTGAGGTGGTCGAGGTAGAAGATGCGGACGCCCTCAGACTTGTTGAGGAAGCGCATGGTTTCCCGGATGACTTCCCAGTCGGTCGCCCCGAAGCTGTCGTAGAGGAAGAGCTTGCCGCCAGCTTCGAGCTGGTCCACGGCCTGGGTCAGTTCGTCATTCGTCCATCCCGAATCAGGGACATGGAAGCGACGACCGGCAAGCTTTCCAGCTACCCGGCGTCCGGTCTCTTCGGGCTGCTGCTCCAGGAAGAACAGGCCCACCGGCTGGTTAAGCTCGGTGATGTCGAAGACGATCTGCTGGGTGAGGAAGTCGGTCTTGCCAATCCCGGTGCCAGCGCCCAGGGCATACAGCTCGCCATAGCGGCGACCGTAGGTGAGCTGGGTGAGAGACCCGAGCCACCAGGGAAGGCCCCACTCGATTGGCTTGAGGAGCTTTTCCTTGATGTCCCCGAGGGTGACGATGCCGTCCGGCCGGTGCGTCTTGGCGTTCCAGATGGCTTGAACGATCTTGTCGCCCTCACCTGCCAGAAGCATCTCATTGGCATCCTTGCGGGGAAGCTCGGCAATCTTGACCTTGCCCGAGGGGAAAAGATCGAGGCAGGCTCGGGTTGCTTCCCTCCCCGGCTCGTCCTGGTCGAACATGAGGACGACTTCCTCAAAGCTGTTGAGCCATTCCAGGTTCTTGGCCAGGGACTTCTTTGCGCCCTGGGCACCGTTCGGGATGGAGACCACCGGCCACTTGTTGCCCTGGACCTGGGAGACCGACATGGCATCGATCTCGCCTTCCGTGATCACCACGCGGCGACCACCGGACGGC
The DNA here is from genome assembly GCF_000731315.1 of Neorhizobium galegae bv. orientalis str. HAMBI 540. Lineage (NCBI taxonomy): Bacteria > Pseudomonadati > Pseudomonadota > Alphaproteobacteria > Hyphomicrobiales > Rhizobiaceae > Neorhizobium > Neorhizobium galegae. The sequence continues at coordinate 1,317,004 of NZ_HG938353.1, read as the reverse complement.
CATAGGTGTTGCCCAAAGAGCTGGGCATCACGGGAGGAACCGATGAAGGAAAAGTTTTTGTCGGCATCGCGGGTCTTCTGGCCCACGAGGTTGCCGTCCTCATCGTAATAGGGTGCGGCCTGAACGGTCTTGCCATTCTTATTCTGGCCGACCAGATAGCCGAACTTCCGGCACGTCTCTTCTGTCAGCCCACGCTTGGGCAAAGCGCGGTACTCGCCCTGGATGGGGTCAAACATTGTGGTGCCTTTGGGTTTGGTTTGGATGGGTGGGGAGCCATCGCCGGGCTCGTGGTAGCCGCAGCCAAAGCAATGGCCGTGGCCGTCCGAGTAGCGCCCGAGGTTGTCTCGGGAGCCGCACTTCGGGCATGGCTCCTTGTGAAGAAAGGAGCTGTCTTCTTGCATGGTGGAGGGGTTAGCCCTTGGGGAGCTTGTGGACGCCTTCGAGCATCAGCACGTTGGCGTGGTCGATGATGTCGGCCGCTTCCGCAGTCGTCAGCTCACCGCGACCGACCGCCCCAGCCAACGCCTGGGCGTAGCTGGTGACGATCATGGTCATGATTGCGTCGAGGGAGACGATAGGGAGGCGCACCAGTGGAGGCCGCCGGTCACCCTTCATCGACCCACCAGGAGCCAGAGGTCTTGACCTGGGGGTTGATAGGTGACGCAGGAGGAGAGGATGAGGAGGAGAGCGATGGTGACCGGGAGGAAGATGATGAGAGGCACGATCACTCCCCAGCGAAAGCACGGAGGAGTGCCAGGGCTACGGCGTTATCGCCCAGCATGACCTCATCGCGAACCCGGTTAGCCTCAGCCTTTATAGCTTCGACCCCCGGCAGATAGTCGTCATTCACATGTTCGAAGTTGATGTATTCAGACACATCGAACAGGTCGGACACCGCCACGGTGTGATAGCGGTCACGCTTGATCTCCGTCTTGGCCGGGAGCTTCCCCTCCATAAGGAGCCGCTGTAGCTCTTCATCAGAGATCGCCTTGGCCGGGACAGTGCAAGCCTTCTTGAGGTCTTCTAACTTCCGCTTCTCGATAGTGTCGATGCGGGCCATGGTGTATTTGACTTGCTGCTGGTTCATGATCAGCGGACCCGTGCCGACCGAAGGCGATACTCAGCATACGGCGAACCGTTCGGGTCTTCCTTCATGAGGGTGTCGATCTTCATACCCTGGGCCTTGAGATCGTGGACGCGGGCAGCGAGGCGAAATGCACCATAAAGCCCGATGGCTTCGAGCTGGGTGAGCGAGCGGCCAGAGAGGAAGTGCTGGCGGATGCGTTCAATCTTCGTGGTCAATGTCTCAGGCTCCGTGCTGGAGGAAGTTGCGGAGAAGGCCCAGCTCAGCGGAGACCTTGCCGGACTTGATTGCTGCGGTCGCGGTGGCAGCGAGGGAACGCTTGACGCTCACCTTGCGGTAACCCTTGGTCGGGTGAAGGACGCGCTCGGCGGTGGAGGAGATCGGGCGCTTACGGGAAACGGGCATTGGTTTTCCTATCGGTTATCGATTGCGCATTGGCGCTGGGAACACAGAAGCCCCCGGCCCGTGAGGACCGAGGGTTTGTGAGGGTTGCTATGGTGGGTTCTAATCAGCGGACGCGGATGGTCTGGCCGATCTTGAGAGCCTTGATCTTGATGCCGGGATTGAGCGCCGTGATCTGATCGACCGAGACGCCGCACTTGCGGCTAAGGGCAAACAGGGTGTCACCCTCGACAATCGTATGGTAGGCCCAGCCGTTGTCCTTCGGCGCTGTCTTCGGGGTTTCCGGGACCGGCTTCGGGTTCACTGCTGGCTGCTTCGTGACGAACACGCCGGTCTGGTTGATCCAGTTCCGAACGTCGAAGCACGGGCAGTCCTTGGCCACCTTCGGGAAGTCGCGGTGACCCTGGATGGTAGCCTTCGGGTACTTGGCCTTGAGCTGGATGAGCAGCTCGGCCAGGGCGGCGTACTGGGCTGAGGTGAAGTTGTCTTCGCTGTGACCCTTGGCATCGACGCCACCGACTAGGCAGATGCCTACCGAGATGGAGTTGTAGCCTTCAACGTGAGCGCCGATGGCATCGACCGGGCGACCGATCTCAACGCGGCCATCGCGGCGAATGACATAGTGGTAGCCGATCATCAGCCAGCCTTTGGCGCGGTGCCAGCGGTCGATGTCGGCGCGGCCAATGTCCGCAGAGGGAGGCGTGGCCGCACAATGCACGGCGATGTAGTCCGTGCGGGTACGGGATTTCATGCTCATGGGGTTTCCTTGATCCACCCCAGGGGGATGGTCTTGTCCGCGAACTGGAAGCCGTACTTGCGGCACCAGTCGGCATAGGTCGTTGCGGATGTCTTGGAGATTTTCGCCTTCGAGTTTGAGAAGACGAAGCGGATGTCCAGCTCGGGATGCTGGGCCTTGATGAGGATATGCTTCTGGCGGTCGGCGGTAACGAAGCGGCCTTTGGTTTCGATGATGATGCCGTTCGGCAATTCGAAATCAGGGGTGTAGGTCGCAGCTCGGGCAGGCTTGGTGTACTTGACCTTGCGCTGCTCGAACTTCACTTCGATGCCCAAGGCTCGGAGCTGGTCAGCGACCTTCTCTTCGAGCCCCGAGCGGAAGCCATTCCGAAGTGCATGCTCCCGCATCTCACTGGTGAGGGTGCGGGCTACCATGCTTAGAACTCGACCTCTTCTTCACCAGCCGGTGCTTCACCCTCGTCACCGGAAAACGGGCTCTCGCCGTCTTCGTCCTTGGTGTATTCGTAGCCGTCTTCTTCACCGAAGCCGTAGGCCGATGCGGACTTGTCGCCGAACTGGCGAAGCTCGATGATCTGCACCGCTTCGAGCGCCAGTTTGCAGGACGCACCCACGGTCGTGGTCGGGGCATAGGGGATAATCTGGAAGCTGATCTTGCCGATGGTGCCACCACCGATCTCGACCTCGCCCTTGATCGGCTTGCCCTTGGCATCGAACAGGGCGGGCTTGCGGGTCCACGGCTTGCCGGTCTTCTTCGAGACGCCGGACGCCTTCATCGTGAACTTGAACTCGACATCGCCGGTCGGCTCGCCAGTCTCGTCATCCTCGACGTGGGCATACGGGAGGTATTTGGTCTCCCACTTCTTCGCCTCGGCTGCGTTCTTCGCGTTGGCCTTGGCCTCCTTGAGGCTGTCGGCTGCTTCCTTGTCGCACTTGCTGATCAGGTCAGCCACGCCGGGGGCATCGGATGCGACGATGAGTTTGACCGAGTATTCACCCTCGGCTTTGAACTTGGTGTCCGGAGTGGTGAGCTTCGGGAATTTGAAAGCGCCCTTCGGGGAGTTGAGGGTCGGGCGCTGTGGTGCTTTTGCCATGATGTTTCCGTTGGCTTGAGCCCAAACAGAAAAACCCCCTGGCCGAGGTGGCGCAGGGGGCGAGCTTGGGTGGATTGTTAGGATTGCTATGGTGGGTTCTAATCGGTCAGCGGGGACGCTTCCGGGGAACTAAGGGAGGCAAGCTACGGCCTCGGGTCCATGGATAGGTGACGACCTTTCCGCCTGTGCATCCGCACATCCAGGAGTGACCAGTGAGGAATGGCGCCCTCTGGCCATTGGGCAGCATGAGGATGATGCTATCGCTGCGGAGCGTGTGGAAACCCTTCCCATCGCAGCGGGGGCAATCGACTATGCGCTCCACTTTGTCGCGGTAGCGGAGGTAGATCATTCGCTTTTCCTAGTTGTCAGGTGCGCTCGACCAGCTTGAAGCCAGCCCGTACCTGGGCGGCTGCGTGGTCCATGTTGCGCTTTGCGTATTGGATACTGAGTGCCGTCTGGTGACTGCGGGTTCGCCTCAGCTCTTCGCGAAGGAGAGCCAAGGTCCGGCAGCAGGAAGACACGGTGCTTGTCGTAGGGGTGTCCTGGTTCACGGCTTGATCGCCTCCAGGGTCCAGACCGTCTTGACCGAGAGCTTCTCGGCCTCGACTTCCTTGGGCCACTTCGTGCGGAACTCCCGCCAGTTGTCCCAGGTTATGGGGCGGACCGGCCGGTCGTTCTTGTCGAAGAGCATCAACGCCCGCTTGCGACGGTAGGCGGTGATGGTGGTTACGAACGGTCCCTTGGTGATGAGGAACTGGGTCTTGGCGAGGTCGTAGCTCATGGCTGGACCTCCTCGAAGCGGTCGGCGGTGAAGTAGTTGCCTGGCTTCTCGACCAGTTCAACACCGGGGGTATTCTCCATGCCCGGGATACAAGGCTCGCTGCCGTCAGGCGCACCATGGAAGGTCCGCTTGACGGTGTAGGTCTCGCCCTCGGTGATTGGGATGCCTGCTTCCGGGGCGCGGATGCAGAGGACGGGCTGTCCCTTCTTGAATGGATGGCTCATCGGCGGTGTGCCTTGGCCAGAGCGGCTACGTCATAGCCCTGCTCACGAAGCTCGGTGCCCATAGCGAACGTGATGTTCCGGCCCGACCGCCAAATGGCGATAGCCTTGCCAAGGGTGGACTGCATTTCGTTGAGGTTCGTCATGGGGATTTCCTTTGTCGCGTTGTGAGGATTTCTATGGTGGGTTCTAATCATCTGAGGGAACCTATGCGCAGGTGGATGAGTTAGGCGAAAAAGAAAGGACTCTCCAGGACTTGAGACAAATCCAGAGAGCCCTTCTTGGGCAGCGTTGGGAGGGCTTCGTGATCGACACCGAGCATCATGGCGATCTCCTCCTTGAAGGATTGGAGGACATCATGGTCCCCGTACATGCGGACGAACTCTTCCCGGAGGAACTGGGCCATTGCCCAGGCGTTGCCTGCATGGGTGCCGTAGCTGTCATGGATGAGCGAGAAGGAGCGGATGCCTTCATCATGGCAGCGGGAAACCGTGAGCTGCATATGAGCTGCGTCCATGGAGTGGACCCAGTTGGGAGAGATACCGCTCCCCTGCTTCCGCTTGTCGATCTTCTTCGTCGCCACGTCGAGGGACAGGCGCATGCGCACCTTCTGGAACGTCAACGCGATGCGCTTCTGTTCGCTGGAGGTATACTCCTGCATGACCTTGAGGCCGGTCGGGGTGTTCCAGATAACCGGAAGCCCTTCCTTGGCGGCAATCTTCGCGACCTCCTGGAGCCAATCCATGGCCCCACGAGCAGCAACCACGACTTCGCCCACGCAATCCCAAATGAGGAGACCGAGGAAGGATGCCGCTGAAAAGCCAGTGCCCTCGAAGGGGAACGCCTCGCCTGCACTCTGCTTCCAGGGGGTTACGGTGTCGGTGAACACCTGCTCCCGGAAGCCGAACTCCGACGCCCCATAGGCCAGCGTCATGACCGGGCGCTTGGTCACCTTGCGGGTGATGCCATACGCCAGCCATTTGCGGGCCATGGAGCCATCGCTCTCAACGATGATGGTCTTCGGCTCCTTCGTCTCCTTGTCCAGCACCTCCTTGGTGGTGGTGTCCTCAGGGCAAGCCTCGGAAATCTCCTGGAGCTTCTTGATGAGAACCTCAGCGACCGTGGCATAGATGTCGTTCGGCTTATCCCCCGGCACGAGGTTGACCGCAGCCCCCCCGATCTCGTCCAGGAGCATGGCCGAGAAGTTCTGGAGACCGTTACAGGTGCCGTCCATCTGGACCGGGAGGTGGCTCTCATAGGAGTAGCCCTCGGCCCGATAACCATCCCACTCATGGCAGAACGCAAGCGCCTGCCAGGGCTTCTCAGCGGTGAGCCAGAAGCGGTTATCGTAGGGGTCGGATGCGGACGCGAGGATGCCTTCCTCATTATCCTTCACCCACTGGACACGCTCCTCCATCGAGCATTTGTCCACACCCCAGAGACCAGCGCCGTGGATGGCGAGCCAATTGGCCCCCTCCTCATCGCCAATCGGAACCGAGTTGGCGAACTGGAGGAGACCGTGGGCAGCATCATCACCCTGCGGATTGAGGAACAACGGCACGGCATAGACCCGGCCACGGAAGTCCATCTGGTGAGGAAAGAAGAACTCTTCCTCATCCTTGAACCGCTCGGCCACCCAAAGCATGCGGGAGAAGGCCAGTCGCTTGGACACGGCGCGGGCGTTGGCTTCATAGATGGCCGTCCGCTCGGACTTCCAGCGCATAAACTGGTCCACCTGCTCGACCGTCATGTCCTCCCTCTTCATTTCCGGGGTGAGCCACATGGGCTTCTCGGGAAGAGCGATGTCGTCAGCCTGGGGTAGGCATGCGAGGGTGGATCGATTGTCCCAAAGCGAAGTCATCACGTCATAGACGCGACGGTTGATGGTCCAGGCCGTGTTCTGCATCGCGTTGACCGAGTGATAGACCTTGGGCATGTCGATGCTGTCCAGGTCGGTGAGGTACTGGCGATTGCCGGTTTTGATGAGCCGCAGGTTGCGGACGCGACCGGACCAGTAGCCACCCCGGAACGGTGAGGTCCACGGGCGCGGCGGGAGGAGGGTCGGAAGGTAGACCGGGGATAGAGGGGCAAGCCGGGAGTTCTCCGTGGCCAGCCATTCCATGGTGTCCTTCGTGGCGACCACGTAGATGTTGGTGTTGTTCACGCCTTCTGACTGACGGACGGTTTCGAAGAGGCCGGTGGCCTCGACCACGATCTCAATGAGCTTGAGGCCCACCGCAGTCTTGCCCTCGACCGACCAGTCCTGCCACTCCGCACCCTTGTGCTTGGCATGCTTGGTCATGGCCCGCTTCTGGTGGACGGCATTGTGCGTCTGCTCACCGATCTTCTTACGGGCAAACTCGTAGGCATCCTTGTCCTGGTCGCGGAACGCATTGAAGAACATCTCGTCCTCGATCATCGACGCGATGCGGATAGAGAGCGGGGTGATCTTCGTGCGGGTCGAGACGCAATCGAACAGGTTCCGGAGGGCGAGGTGCGCGACGACATCCAGGTCCGCGTCACGAAGGTAGGCCACGGCGGTGTGCTTCTTGCCTGCCTTGCCCGAGCTGGCCTCTTCCAGGAACGCCTTGATACCAGCCACCACCATCTCATGGGCGTGGATGATCATGCGGCGGGATGAAAGGTTGCTGCTCTCATTGCCCCTAGTCTGGTTCTTCTCCAGTGCCTTCTCGAAGCGGGCGATACCAGCCGACCGCATTTCATCTTCAAGTGCGATCTGCTTTTCCCAGCCGGGATGCTCGGTCGGGAGGCAACCGTGAGCGGCGAGGAAGAGTTCATTGGTGAGGTCGTGAGAGGTCATGGAGAGCCTTCCAAAAAGAAAGGCCCGGTCCCGGAACACCTAAGTAAGTGAACCGGAAACCTGGGCCTATGGTGGGTTGATTTGTGAGAAGCCTATGGTGGGCTGTAATCGGGAGGTGGCTGCTGCCACTTCCTCAATAGTGAGGGGTAACTCCCCCCTTGGGCGGTCATCCCTGCCACAAGTCCTGCCACACGCCGGAAGCAGCACTATGTATAGGTGACCAGTTATGCACTAGTGGATAGTTAGGGCGCGCAAAAAGGGCGCAAAACCGGGAAGTCCTGCGCCCCGTTAGTCTTGATCTATCCACCTTAGACTATGCCGGAGATGATCTTTTAAGTCTCTTGCGTCTACCAGTTTCGCCACGTCCGCATGGGCGTCCTGTTTCTTGAACTTGCGCGACGCCGTCAAGCACCGAAATTGCGGAAGCGGTTCGCGGTCACGAAAAAAGCGAGACGGCCGGATGGGCGGGATGCGAAAAGGGCGCGGAGATCTCTCGCCGCGCCCTTTCGGAAATTACCGCAATTCGATCAGCCGGCGAGCTTGGCGGCCAGCTTGGCGACGTGGGCGCCCTGGTACTTGGCGCCTTCGAGTTCGATTTCCGAAGGCTGGCGCGAGCCGTCGCCATTGGTGATCGTGCTGGCGCCGTAGGGGGAGCCGCCCTTGACTTCTTCGGTGCCCATCTGGCCGGCAAAGGCGTAGGGCAGGCCGACGACGGCCATACCTTGGTGCAGGAAGGTGGGGATGAAGCCGAGGATGGTGGATTCCTGGCCGCCGTGCTGGGTGGCAGACGAAGTGAACATCGAGCCGATCTTTCCGACCAGCTTGCCCTGTGCCCAGAGGCCGCCTGTCTGGTCCCAGAAATTGCGCATCTGCGAAGCGACCGTGCCGAAACGGGTGCCGGCGCCGACGATGATCGCATCGTATTCGGTGAGTTCGTCAACGGTTGCGATCGGAGCCTGCTGGTCCATCTTGTAATAGGAAGCCTTGGCGAGCTCGTCCGGAACCAGTTCCGGAACGCGCTTGACCGTCACGTCGGCGCCTGCCGACTTTGCGCCTTCCGCAACGGCATAGGCCATCTTTTCGATGTGGCCGTAAGCGGAATAATAAAGCACGAGAACCTTCGCCATGATCTTCTCCATTCGATGTCTGGTGTGTGAACAAGGCCGTCTGCGGCCAGAACCGGGTTCACATGTAACGGGTTCGCCCGTGAGCGACAGCCCCCGTCGGGTCTACGCACTGTTCAACATCTGGATACGATATTTCGCTTTACGATCATAAATTCACAACGGAGACCATTTCAGCGTTCATCACGACAAAATCGCTTCTGCCTTCAAAAAATTGGGCTTAGGAGTGTGGCATTTACGGAGGAATACCGATGCCTGAAGCGCCGCAACCATCCTTGATCGTCACCGCCGCCATGCTCGCGATCGGCGACGAACTTTTGTCCGGCCGGACCAAGGACAAGAATATCGGTCATCTCGCCGATCTGCTGACGCTTTCCGGCATCGACCTCAAGGAAGTGCGGATCGTCGCCGACGAGGAGGATGCGATCGTCGAGGCGCTGAACGCGCTGCGCGGCCGTTACGACTACGTCTTCACCTCGGGCGGCATCGGGCCTACCCATGACGACATCACCGCCGACGCAATCTCCAAAGCCTTTGGCGTGCCCTGCATCCACGATCCCGAAGCGATGAGGCTGCTTGCCGACATGTACAAGCGCCGGGAGATGGAATTCACCGAGGCGCGCCAGCGCATGGCCCGCATGCCCGAGGGCTCCAGGCATATTCCCAACCCGGTCTCGACCGCGCCGGGCTTTATCATCGGCAATGTCTACGTGATGGCCGGCGTGCCACAGGTCTTCCAGGCGATGGTCGACAACGTGTTGCCGATGCTGCGCTCGGGCACAAAAATGCTGTCGCGGGCGCTCCCCTGCCCCTATGGCGAAGGCGATATCGGCACGCTGCTGTCGGCCGTGCAGAAGGCGCATCCGGAGACCAGCATCGGCTCCTATCCGAAGTATGACGGGCAGCGGTTCTCAACCGAGATCGTGGTGCGCGCCCGCGATCCGCGGGTTCTCGATGCGGCTGCGCAAGCCGTGGCAGAGATGATCGCCGGCATCGACCGCGCCAAGATCGCCACCAATCCGACAGCCGACGCCTGACCTGCTGCACTCTGTTTCCTCATTGCCGGGGTACGCTCCTTGACCGGGATCAAGGTGCGACACACGTATTTATCTGACACTGGTTCCCAATTCCGTGGAACCAGTTGATGAGGAGACACAGCCATGGCCTACAAGACCATTCTCGCCGTTCTCGACACCCCTCAAAACGCCAGGCAGATCACCGATTTCGCGATAGCGCTCGCCGAACGGTTTTCCGCCCACCTGATCGGCGTGCATGCCGAAACGCTCGCAGCCGTGCCGCTGATCGCGCCGATGGAAATTCCCGACCCATCCGCCGTGCAGATCCTCCAGGACGCCGCGCAGAAGGAAACCGCCGAGGTCGAGCGGATTTTCAAGGACCAGGCGTCTCGCGATGGTCTTTCCATCGAATGGCGCAGCTTCATGTCGTCGGCCGGTTACGGCTGCCACTCGGTGATGGATACGGCCCATGCTGTCGACCTGATCGTCGCGAGCCAGAGCGATCCGGCCCATGCGGATCATCGCGCCGATATCGAAACATTCCTCTTCGACAGCGGCCGGCCGATGCTGCTCATCCCTTACACGATGAAGGTGCCGCAGCCGATCAAACGGGTGCTGGTCGCCTGGAACGGTTCTCGGGAGGCGGCGCGGGCGACCTTCGATTCGATGCCGTTCCTTAAAGCTGCCGAAAGCGTCGAGGTGTTCTGCGTCGATCCGAGCGACCGTGGCGGCCAGACGCCGGAAATGGCGGGCGCCGAGATCGCTGCCACCCTTGCCCGGCACGGTGTCAACGTGACGCTGTCAACACAGGGAAAAAGCGGCATCTCCGCCGCAGCGGCGATCGAGAACCACCTCTCCGAGGGCAGCGTCGATCTTCTGGTGATGGGCGGCTACGGCCATTCGCGCTGGTGGGAAATGCTGTTTGGCGGCGTCACCCGCAACCTGCTCGATTCGATGACGGCGCTGACTTTGCTTTCCCGCTGACAAATCCTTGCGTCGACCGGGGAATTGCCGCTATTAGCGAGAGCCAACAATATGCTTTCGCAAATGGTGGCCAGCCCTATGTCTCTTCCCGAAAAAGCCTTCCCCGTTTCCTGGGACCAGTTCCACCGTGATGCCCGGGCACTTGCCTGGCGGCTCGCCGGCCTTGGCCGGGAATTCCGTGCCATCGTCTGCATCACCCGCGGCGGCCTGGTGCCGGCGGCGATCATCTCGCGCGAACTCAATATCCGCCTGATCGAGACGGTCTGCATCGCCTCCTACCACGACTACGTCAACCAGGGCGAAATGAACCTCCTGAAGGGGATCACGCCTGAACTCACGGTCGACGAAGGCGCCGGCGTGCTGGTCATCGACGACCTGACCGATACCGGCAAGACAGCGTCGGAAGTGCGCGCCATGCTGCCGAAGGCCCATTTCGCCTGCGTCTATGCAAAACCCTCCGGTGTGCCGACTATCGACACTTTCGTCACCGAAGTCAGCCAGGACACCTGGATCTATTTCCCCTGGGACATGGGCTTCACCTATCAGGAGCCGATCGCCAAGGGCGCCAAAGGCTGATTCCTTCCAGCCCTTTTCAAAAATCTCGGCCCTTGTCACCAGCCCGCCCGGTTAAAAATCCGCGCGGGCTTGTCTATTACTAGTGGGTGCAGATTCTTGATATGTCTCAATATGGTACGGCCGAGCCTTCAAAACCGCGCTGAACCGGGCTTCTGGCGCCGGCAGCCGCTCACGAAATATTTCTCGGCCTCGCAACAAAAGTTTCAGGCCATCCCCGCAACTGCCTGAGAATCCTCGGCTATTTCTTCATCCCCGTTATCCACAGCCAAGAACCACAATATCTTGTGGTTATAAAAGCGTTGCAATCTACGCCTTGACGAATCTCTCGGCTCGTTCGACAGTGCCCCTTACGTTGCGGCGGCGACTGGACCGGAATTACGAGGCCGGTTCTTCTTCGAGTTTGACGGGAAAAGATCACGCAGTCCGGCTATGAGGGGCGGGCTGCTATCAGGGTCTCCGTGCCTGCTCGATTTTCCGCTCCGAAACAACGGCTGGGACTGGCGGAAAGATTCTGTTAATACTATATGTAGTAGTGTTGCAGCCGTTATCACCACAACATACAGGTTGGCATCTACGGATGACTCACCTGGGATCGGGAACATTCAACCGGCTGCGCGCGTCGAACGTGTGGGCTGGAGCGGCACATCTGCGCCTTATCATCAGGCGCCAACGGACGAGGATTTAAGGCAATGCGCATCGAACGTCGTTTCACCAAGCCGGAGACAGGTGCTTACGGGGAAATCGAATTCCGCAAGGGGATCAGCGAGATCCGCAATCCGGACGGCTCGATCGTCTTCCGGCTTGCCGATATCGACGTGCCGGCGCAGTTCTCCCAGGTTGCGACGGACGTTCTGGCGCAGAAGTATTTCCGCAAGGCCGGCGTTCCGAAGTTCCTGAAAAAGGTCGAGGAGAACGACGTCCCCTCCTTCCTGTGGCGCTCTGTAGCTGACACGGAAGCGATGAAGGCTTTGCCGAAGGAAGAGCAGTACGGTTCCGAAACCGATGCGCGCCAGGTCTTTTCGCGCCTTGCCGGCACCTGGACCTACTGGGGCTGGAAGGGCGGCTATTTCACCTCCGAAGAAGACGCGGCCGCCTTCATGGACGAGCTCGCCTACATGCTCGCCACCCAGCGCGTCGCCCCGAATTCCCCCCAGTGGTTCAACACCGGCCTGCATTGGGCCTATGGCATCGACGGCCCCGGCCAAGGCCATTTCTATGTCGATCCCTTCACCGGCAAGCTCACCAAGTCGAAGTCGGCCTATGAGCATCCGCAGCCGCATGCCTGCTTCATCCAGTCGGTCGAGGACGATCTCGTCAACGAGGGCGGCATCATGGACCTGTGGGTCCGCGAAGCCCGCCTGTTCAAATACGGCTCCGGCACCGGCTCCAACTTCTCGATGCTGCGCGGCGCAGGCGAAAAGCTGTCCGGCGGCGGCCGTTCCTCCGGCCTGATGAGCTTCCTCAAGATCGGTGACCGCGCTGCCGGCGCCATCAAGTCGGGCGGTACCACCCGCCGTGCGGCCAAGATGGTCGTCGTCGACATCGACCATCCGGATATCGAGGAATACATCAACTGGAAGGTCAAGGAAGAGCAGAAGGTGGCGGCCCTCGTCACCGGCTCTAAGATCGTCTCCCGCCACCTGAAGGCCATCATGAAAGCCTGCCTGAACTGCGAAGGCGGCAGCGGCGACGATTGCTACGACCCACTCAAGAACCCTGCCCTGAAGCGCGAGATCAAGGCTGCCAAGAAGGATCAGGTTCCGGAAAACTATATCGGCCGCGTCATCCAGTTCGCCCGCCAGGGCTACAAGGACCTGGAATTCAAGACCTATGACACGGACTGGGATTCGGAAGCCTATCTCACCGTCTCCGGCCAGAACTCCAACAACTCCGTCTCGCTCAAGGACGACTTTTTGCGCGCTGTCGAGCAGGATGGCGACTGGAACCTGACCGCCCGCAAGGACGGCCGGGTGATGAAGACGCTGAAGGCCAAGGATCTCTGGGAACAGATCTCCTACGCCGCCTGGGCGTCCGCCGATCCAGGCATCCACTTCAACACGACGATGAACGACTGGCACACCTCGCCGGCCGGCGGCCCGATCCGCGGCTCGAACCCGTGCTCGGAATACATGTTCCTCGACGACACGGCCTGCAACCTCGCCTCCATGAACCTGCTGCAGTTCAAGGACAAGACGACCGCCCGCATCAACATCGCCGATTACGAACATGCGACGCGCCTGTGGACCGTCGTCCTCGAAATCTCGGTGATGATGGCGCAGTTCCCGTCGCGCCAGATCGCCGAACTTTCCTACCAGTACCGCACGCTCGGCCTCGGCTATGCCAATATCGGCGGCCTGCTGATGTCGACCGGCATCGCCTACGACTCTCCGGAAGGCCGCGCCATCGCCGGCTCGCTGACCGCGATCATGACGGGCATTTCCTATGCGACGTCCGCCGAAATGGCTTCCGAACTCGGCCCCTTCCCGAACTTCGCTCCGAACCGCGACAGCATGCTGAGGGTCATCCGCAACCATCGCCGCGCCGCTCACGCCGAAACCTCCGGCTACGAACAGCTGTCGGTCAACCCGGTGGCGCTGATCCATTCGGAAAACCCGGACCAGGATCTGGTCGCCCATGCCAAAGCTGCCTGGGACAAGGCGCTTGTCCTCGGCGAACAACACGGCTACCGCAACGCGCAGGTCTCGGTGATTGCCCCGACCGGCACGATCGGCCTCGTGATGGATTGCGACACAACCGGCATCGAGCCCGATTTCGCGCTCGTCAAGTTCAAGAAGCTCGCCGGCGGCGGCTACTGGAAGATCATCAACCGCGCCGTTCCGGAAGCCCTGCGCACGCTCGGTTATTCGGAAAGCCAGATCGCCGAGATCGAGGCATATGCCGTCGGCCACGGCAATCTCAACCAGGCGCCTGGCATCAACCCCGGCTCGCTGAAGGCCAAGGGTTTCACCGACGACAAGATCGAAGCCATCAACGGCGCCACCAAAGCTGCCTTCGACATCAAGTTCGTCTTCAACCAGTGGACGCTTGGTGCAGACTTCCTGAAGGGCACGCTGAAGGTCACCGACGAGCAACTCGCCGACGTGAGCTTCAACCTGCTCGAACATATCGGCTTCTCCAAGAAAGACATCGAAGCCGCCAACATCCATGTCTGCGGCGCGATGACGCTCGAAGGCGCCCCCTTCCTGAAGAACGAACATTTGGCCGTCTTCGATTGCGCCAATCCCTGCGGCAAGATCGGCAAGCGTTATCTCTCGGTCGAAAGCCATATCCGCATGATGGCGGCTGCACAGCCGTTCATCTCGGGCGCGATCTCCAAGACGATCAACATGCCGAACGACGCGACCGTCGAGGATTGCGGCTCGGCCTACATGCTGTCCTGGAAGCTCGGCGTCAAAGCGAACGCGCTTTATCGCGACGGTTCGAAGCTCTCCCAGCCGCTCAACTCGTCGCTGATTGCCGATGACGATGCGGAAGACGCCGTCGAGGAACTGCTGGCTCAGCCGACAGCCGCCCAGGCGGTGACGATCACCGAAAAGATCGTCGAGCGGATCATCGAAAAGGTCGTCCGCAGCCAGGAAAAGCTGCCCGGCCGCCGCAAGGGTTATACCCAGAAGGCGAAGATCGGCGGTCACACCATCTTCCTGCGCACCGGCGAATACGACGACGGCCGTCTCGGCGAAATCTTCCTCGACATGAACAAGGAAGGTTCGGCGCTGCGCGCCTTCATCAACAACTTCGCGATCTCCGTCTCGCTCGGCCTGCAATATGGCGTGCCGCTCGAGGAATATGTCGATGCCTTCACGTTCACCAAGTTCGAGCCGGCGGGCATCGTCACGGGCAATGACGCGATCAAGAACGCCACGTCCATCCTCGACTACGTGTTCCGGGAACTGGCGATCTCCTATCTCGGCCGCCACGACCTCGCGCATGTCGATACGTCGGACTTCTCCAACACCGCGCTTGGCCGCGGCGTCTCGGAAGGCAAGGCGGATGTCGTCTCCAAGGGCCTGACCCGCGGTTACAAGCCGACGCTCGTCTCCGGCACCGGCGGCGACCGCCCGGCCGACATCAAGGGTGCGGCGACCGCCGCCCCTGCCCGCGCCTCGGCCGGCACCAACGTCACCGCCTTTGCCGGTGCCGCCGCCCGCAAGCTGGAACCGACGGTTGCCATCTCCACCTCCGAAATCGTCTCCTTCAAGCGGGACTACGAGGAGCGCGCCAAGGAACTCGCCGAAGAGATCGTCGAGGAACTGACCGAAGAACAGGCAGCCACCACGGCCCTCTTCTCCGACAAGGCCGCCGACGAGGCCGCGACCGCCAAGACGGAAGCCAAAAAGGTCGAAAACGAACGCCGCATGCGTTCGATCGCCCAGGGCTATACGGGCAACATGTGCGGCGAGTGCCAGAACTTCACGATGGTCCGGAACGGGACTTGCGAGAAGTGCGACACGTGTGGGGCTACGAGCGGCTGCAGCTGATGAATGTGAATGGCTGATCGTAGAAACGATCGGTTTGTCCAGAATCAGCCTCAACGAGAACTTTTCAGGCACTCCGGTGCCTGAAAAACTATATGCCTTTGCAAGATCCGGTGCGTAAGATTGCGCAGCAGGCGGGCGTGAGGCCGATCGACTTCGGGATCTACGTCGAACGTCGAAGATCGTGGGATTGAAATGATCCCGGGCCGTCCGAGGTGGACGAAAGCCAGCTTTGCCCGGCGTGCCAGCACATCTGAGCCAGATAATTCCGACACTTGAGATCAAAACCCATTGGCCGTGTAGCGCTATGGCAATTTTACGCCGTAAGCGGCCATCGCCCGCGCAGGTCAGAGCGCCCGCAAAAGCGTGCACCCCGTTACGGCATGTATTCGATTGCAAGCTGGTTCAGAGCGCTCATAGTGTGTCACCCGGCCGACCGGGAGGTCTATCATGGAAGGAGCGACGGGCATGCCTGGAAACCTCGATGATATCCGCGACCAGCAGCGCGACACATGGGATCGTTTTTCAGCGGGCTGGAAAAAATGGGACGAGCCGGTTCTCCGCTGGCTTGCCCCGTTTGGTGATGCGATGCTGCGGCTCGCGAACTTGCACGAGCACTCGCATGTCCTTGACGTTGCCGCCGGCACCGGCGAACCTGGCCTTACTGCGGCAGCTATGGTGCCGCGTGGAAGAGTGACGGTAACCGATCTCTCCGAGCGCATGCTGGCGGTGGCCGCCGAGAATGCGGCGCGCCGGCATCTGACGAATTTCGAAACCAAAGTCTGTGACGCGGGAGCGCTGCCATTTCCCGACGCACATTTCGACAGCGTTCTGTGCCGCTTCGGGTTCATGTTCTTTCCCGATATCTCGCTCGCGGCTCGAGAATTTGCCCGGGTGGCGAAGCCAGGGGCACGCATCTGCGCGGCCGTCTGGAGTGGGCCTGACAGCAACCCCTGGGCAACGACGATCATGTCAACGATCGCTCGTCACGTGGAGATGCCTGCGCCGCCGCCCGGATCGCCGGGGCTCTTTCGTTGCGCCCCGTCTGGATTGATGCGCAGCGCCTTCGAGGGAGCCGGTCTGAAGGACATAAACGAGGAGGAAGTGTCGTCCGTCATGACCCACGAGTCACCGGAGAGGTATTGGGACTTCATGACAGACATCGCAGCCCCCGTCGTGGCGGGACTTGCGAAAGCCGACCCGGAGACAAAAGCGAAGATCCGCGAAGAGGTACTCACGCTGGCACGGCAATCCGTTCGGGACGGACAGGTGCAGCTTCGTTCGACCGCGTCTGTGATTGTCGGTACGCGGTAGATTGTAGTCCCGCAGAAACGGAGGTGGAGAGCGGGAAGGCCTGGCCGACGATTGGCTCGGTTGAAATGCGCCCATACAGGGGGTCACGCGGACCTGCTGATCGGCTGGCTATGCGCCGCCCCATGACGAGATCTCAACGCACCAAAAGCAGCCATCGGCCCCATCGTGCGATTTCCAGGCCAAGCGGACCGCCTATCGAGGTACGCTTGGCCACTGAACGTTGTGTGCTCAGTTCGGGACAGCGCTCCGATCAACCCAGTCCTTCCTCGGCGAGCGCCTGGATCACGGAGGGCAGCGCCCGCATGCGGTCGAAGGCCTTGCGGAGGTTTTCCGGCAGCTCGACGCCGCTCTTGGGTGCAACCATCAGAACCCAGAACAGGTAACAATCTGCAATCGTCATCTCGTCGCTGACGAGGAATTTCTTGTCGCCCATCTGGTCGGCGAGGATGGCGAAGGCTTTCACAAGCTTTTCGCGGGCGCGCACCTTTTCCGGCTCGGGGAAATCCCTGAAGAAGGGCTGGTAACTTGCATGGATTTCGGATGCCATGAAAGCGAGAGACTCGAGCGTCCGCCACCGGATCATGCCATCCTTCGGAAGAAGCTTGCCGCTCTTCTCGGCGATGTAGTTCAGAATGACCGGGTTCTCCGTGAGAAACACGCCGTCTTCCAGCTCGAGGGTTGGAATATAGCCCTTTGGGTTGATGGACAGGAAATCCCGGCCGTCCTCGGTCTTTCTCTCATGGTTGATGCTCAGGAGCTTGTAGGCGAGCCCGGTCTCGATGAGCGCGATGTGATCGGCCAGACTGCAGGCGGCGGGATAATAGAAGAGGTTCATGGTGGTCTCCCTGTAGTGGACCCGTCTCCGCGTTTCTTTCCAAAGACAAGGTCTACAATGTTGACCACAACCATTTATGTGACCTAAAAATACCCGTCAAAAGCATATCTTTGGGAGTTGGTCAGATGGATGTGACTGTTTCGCACGCGGAAGCCGATTGCAGGGGAGTGAGTGAAATCCTGAGCCGCGTCGGCGACAAATGGACGATCCAGGTGGTCGTGTCGCTTCGGCTGGGTGCCCGACGGTTCAACGAGCTGAAGCGGCAGGTAGGCGGTATTTCGCAGCAGATGCTGACACGGACGCTCAAGACGCTGGAACGCGACGGCCTGGTCGATCGAACCGTCCATCACAGCACACCGCCTCAGGTCCAATATACCTTGACCCCGCTTGGGCATTCCCTGTCGGAAACCGTGCGGCAGCTCGCCGAGTGGGCCGTCATGCATCGGGGAGCGATCGAAGATAACCGCCTTCAGTATGACGCCAGCGGAAAGCTGCAAGCTTTTCCGACTTAACGATTTCTCCGCACCCCCGGACACCGCGCGGGACTAGCTCGGCATCCCGATGCCGCGGAGGATGAGGTCGATCCCGGCGACAAAGTCGGCACGGTCGTCATGCTGTGGCAGATAGAGGGCGATGCTTCGCGCGAACGGGAACTCGTCCGGATCCAGCCTGGACCACTCGTCGGCGACCTCCTCCAGGAATTTCGATCTACGGATTGGGCTCTTAGATAAGTCAGCTGGACGGACCTCGCCATTTGCCGGCAGACACAGGACAGACCACCGCGTCCGCCGCCGCTCGGGAACGGGCCCTTGAGACCAAGGTCCCCGCCCCCACCCGACCTTGGTCCCGAAGGCGGGATCATTGGTCCTAGTCCCATGGATTTATATCCGCCGCTGCTCCAGAATGTGCGACATCTGAAAAGCCCCGAAGCGCGGAGCGTCTCCCGGCTTTGTCAGGGCGTATGGAGGAGATCGGTGAATATGAACAAGGTCCTCAAGAACGGCATCGTTGTCCTGGCGCTTGCTGCAGTCTCCGTCGGCGGCGGCGTAACCGGATTTTCGGGCCTCGCTTTCGCCAAAGACGGAAATGGTGGCGGAAACGGCGGCGGCAATGGTGGCGGCCATGGCGGTGGAAACGGCGGCGGCAGCGGCACCGATCGCGACAATCTCTCGAACCATGGCCATTCCGGCAAGAGCCGGTCGACGTCGGCCAGTCTCGGCTCCGGCAAGGAGCGGACGAAGAAGGATGCTGGCCGACAGGTCTCGAAGGTGACGCCCGCCGAGAAAGCTAAGCCGCAAGCCTCGGAGCTGGCCGGCCTCAACTCGCTGCGGCGCAACTTCCACGCCTATCTCAACACCAGCGATCCGCGGATGGCCTCGCTTTCGGCCTATGTGACGGCCTATGCGCAATACGAGAAGACGAACGGCATGGCCCCGGCAGCCACGGATCCCGAGCTCGGCGAAGCCGCACTGCGCGATGCGCTGAAGGATTTCGCAGGCGCTCCGGTGAGCGACGAAGCTTTCGGATGGGCGCAGGACGAGCTTGGCGTCGGTCCGTCGGTCGGCAAGATCGATCAGCTCCGCGACCATCTCGACACGCAGGCGGTTCGCTGAGAACTGCCCCTATAAACCGACAGCGCCGTACGCCTTTTTTGGCGCACGGCGCTTTGAAGTTTCTCGAGCCGAGAAATCCCGCTACCAGATCCGACCGATCCGGTGGTTTGCGTCCTAGAACTTGTAGTTCACGCCAGCCTTGAGCGTCTGGTCGCGCACGTCGGTCCTGGAGGAGACGCCGCCGGAGGTGCTGCGGACGTCGTTGGTCATGGTGTAGTTGTATTCGACCCGAGCCGACAGGTTGTCGGTGAGCTTCTGCTCGACGCCGGCGCCCAAAACCCAACCCGGCTTCCAGCCGTCCGGACCGGACGTACCGTTCTTGCCGCCGAAGCTGGTGAGCGCGGCGCCTGCGGTGCCGTAGACAAGCGTCTGGTTGAAGCCGACGCCGGCCTTGGCCTTGGCGGCGACCCGGCCCTTTTCGGTGATCTTGCCACCGGGCACGCGGCTTTCGACGTTGCCGAGATGCGAGGCTTCGATTTCCGCGCCGACGACGCCGGAATCGAGGTCGATGTTGTAGCCGCCGTGACCGCCGAGAACGAGGCCCTTGTCGCCATCGAACGGGTTCAGCTTGCGGGATGCCATGCCGAGATCGGCACCAACATAGGCACCACCCCAGCCCGCCTTCGGCGCGCCGGCAGGTTCGTTATAGGTCGGCGGCTCGGAATAAGGCGCCAGGTCGGCAGCCCAGAGAGGCGTGGCAGCGAATGCGGCGAGGATCGCCAGGGCGAATGGCTTGTTGTTCATGGTCTTGGTTTACTCCGTACAGCGCCTGCATCTCAAACATCAGCAGGCGGTTACTCAAAGGTTACACACCGCGCGACGGTCACGTTCATCCCACCCAAGCCCCTGAGGCCCGGACCGCCGGCAAGTTTCCATTCATTTTTCATGAATTCATAAACACTTCCTTAATCCGCAGGCCACGAGTGCCCAATAGCCGATCAACAAGTGTAACAGTCTCGGGAGCAGGCCTCCGTGCCGGCGAGATATGAAGCGGCATCGCCCGGAACCGCTCGATCCGGATGAGGCAGATATCAATAGGCTTCAGAGCCCGTCTGCGCCTCGTCAATCCGTTGCAGCCGCGAGAATTTGGCCGCCGTTGCGCTCCTGAACGAGCAGAGCACGTTTCTCGTTGGGCTTTGCCGGCGGGATCGACCGGCTTTGTGGCTTGCCGTTCCACAGCCCAAGATGCGTCAGTTCGCGCACCACATGCGCATGGGGCAATGTCTCGCCGGCATTTTCGCCGCGTGCGACCGGAACTTCGACAAGGCCCGCATCATAACGGACCAGCCAGATATCGGCAGGCGATGCCGGTTTGCCACCGCCATCGATCGCAGCCGTATCGCCTTTCAGGCGCACCGCAGGTCCGGCAAGCGGCTTTTCTGCTGAAATCAGGTCGTGGACTTCACCGAGATCCTGGCCGACCGTCGAAGTTCGGCCATTGATGACCATCTGCGGCGTGAACGGGCTCGACTGACCCAGCGCCGGTTCGTAGGTCACCTGGCGCTGCGTAAATTCCTCCCTGCCGAAAATGTCCTTCCAGCCGAGATAATCCCAATAGGTCACAGCGAAGCTGAGCGCCAGGATGTCGGGCTCGCTGCTCAGCTTGACCAGATTGGCATTGGCGGGCGGGCAGGACGAGCAGCCCTGGCTGGTGAACAGCTCGACCACGACCGGATTTCGCGTGCCGGCCAGGGCGGGTGCTGCACCGATCAGGCCAAGCGACGCAGCGGCGATCGCGATACGAAACGAATCCAGGTTCTTCACGGGGGTGCTCCTTGCAGCATTGCCATCGCACCTTCATTCGCGGCGACCCGCGCCCCGGTTACAGGCTCACGGTTTAGTGACCTCCCCCCGGACAGCGTGGCCGCTCTTTTCGCGTCTAGGGTTTACCGGCGCGGATATGCAGGAAGATCGGCGCCACGCGGGTGTCGGCGACGACCGGTTCGGCCCTCGCCACCTCTTCGGATGCCATCGGCTCGCCGAAGGCCTCGATCACCAGTCCGGCGCCGACGACCATCGACACCCAGGTGGTCAGCGTGCGGTGAAAACGCGGCACCGAAAACGGCGTCAGCTTCGCCCGCTCTTCGG
Source organism: Neorhizobium galegae bv. orientalis str. HAMBI 540 (assembly GCF_000731315.1). Classification (NCBI taxonomy): domain Bacteria; kingdom Pseudomonadati; phylum Pseudomonadota; class Alphaproteobacteria; order Hyphomicrobiales; family Rhizobiaceae; genus Neorhizobium; species Neorhizobium galegae. The sequence continues at coordinate 1,295,802 of NZ_HG938353.1, read as the reverse complement.
CCGGAATTTCGGAAAACAGCCAGCGTTCGATCCGCCCGTCCGTCTCGTCGAAATAATCGGCAATCTGCACCGCCACCGCCTCGCCCCTCTCATCGCGGATATTCTTGCGCGTCGGCGGCACGAAACAGGGATGCAGGATCGAGAACTGCAGGAAACCGCCGGGCTTCAGGATGCGATGGACGCCCTTCAGCACTTTGCGCTGATCGGCCATGTCCATCATCGACATGAAGGCCGTGACGAAATCAAAACTCTCGTCCGGAAAGTCAATCCCCTGCCCGTCGCCGAGCACGTAGGCGATGCCGAGCGGGTCGGCCGCCTCAGTCTCGCGAGCATAGCGGATGAAGGTCGGGGCGATGTCGAGCCCGGTCATCTCGGCGCCGAGCCGGGCGACTTCGCGGGTATTGGTGCCCTCGCCGCAGCCGAGATCGAGGCCTTTCAACCCGACAACCGGCGGCAGCATGTCGAGAAAGGCCGGGGTGTTCAACGCATCCCGGTATTTGTCGTAACCGGCCCGCGAATAGATCGTCCAGGTCTCGGCATTGCTCTCCCAATGGGAGCCGACATCAGTCGCATCCATGCTCTTCCTCCTCTCAATCGTCGAATGGGCGGCGAGCTATATCCGCGACGAATGACAATGGAAAGATGTTGGAACCCGGAAAACAGAAGCCTTCCGGCAGCAAGAACCGCCGGAAGGCTTCTGTTGGAACGGATCTTCTGGCCCGGAGGCCCGGCCCGTTACTGCAGCGTGCGCTGGAAAGTCTGCATGTCCGCCGGAGTGCCCGGAGCGACGCCGGCTTCGCCGCCATCGAGGCCGGTCGCGACGACCGAGACGCGGAACTTGCCGTCGAGATTGCGGTCGAAGATCGCGCCGACGACGATGTCGGCATCGTCCATGACCTCGTCGCGGATGCGGCTTGCGGCTTCGTCCACCTCGAACAGCGTCATGTCGGAACCGCCGGAGATCGAGATCAGCACGCCCTTGGCGCCCTTCATCGAGATGTCGTCGAGCAGCGGGTTGGCGATCGCAGCTTCGGCGGCGAGCAATGCACGACCTTCGCCGGAGGCTTCGCCCGTGCCCATCATCGCCCTGCCCATGCCTTTCATCACCGATTTTACGTCGGCGAAATCGAGGTTGATGAGGCCTTCCTTGACGATCAGGTCGGTGATGCAGCCGACGCCGGCAAACAGCACCTTGTCGGCGGTCATGAACGCGTCGGCGAACGTGGTCTTGGCGTCGGCGATGCGGAACAGGTTCTGGTTCGGGATGACGATGACGGTATCGGCGGCGCGGCGCAGTTCCTCGATGCCAGCATCGGCCGTCTTCATGCGGCGGTTGCCTTCGAAGGTGAACGGCTTGGTGACGACGCCGACGGTCAGGATGCCGGCATTGCGGGCCGCCTGGGCGATGACCGGTGCGGCACCGGTGCCGGTGCCGCCGCCCATGCCGGCCGTCACGAAGCACATATGCGAGCCGGACAGGTGATCCATGATCTCGTCGATCGACTCTTCTGCTGCAGCGCGGCCGATTTCCGGAAGCGAACCGGCCCCGAGGCCTTCGGTCACGTGAGCGCCGAGCTGGATGCGGCGGGATGCCTTGGAGGTCGCCAGAACCTGCGCGTCGGTATTGGCGGCGACGAAATCGACGCCCGCCAGCTCCTCGGCGATCATGTTGTTGATGGCATTGCCGCCGCCGCCGCCTACGCCGATCACGGTGATCTTCGGCCGCATTTCGGTGATCTGGTATTTCTTGCCGTCCGTCATCGCAATCTCCTTGGCATCGGCACCCGCCGGCCGGGCGGCCTGGTGGCACCCGAATCACATGTATTTTAGCTGGGCAACAAGGCAGAGGCTTGGCGAAAGAACAAGCTACAAGGCGCAGAAAGCGTCCAAATGAAATTTTCCACAAGTTGCGTGGAACTTTTTGCGTTCACAGCAATTGTGAGGATTCGATCACAAAAGAGAGAGGAGCCCAGCGTATCATGCCTACGTCCGCTGCACGTACGTCCATCGCCCCGCCGGATGAGCATATCCTCACCGTTCAGGAGGCTCTCGAACCGCTCTTTCTCGCGCTCGAAGAGGAAGCGGAGATCAAGATGATCGCCGCCGCCGTCAAGGCTGGCTGGTCCGTCGAAGACGCCGTCACCGCGATCGACGAGCTTCGCCGGACAGAGCTCGTATCCGCAAGCTGGGCCCATTGACCCATCACAAAAACTCGTTCGCCTGAACTCCGAAGATGTCCTAAATCTATCGCACTGCATATAAGCGTTGCGAGGACATAATGACCATCAGGAATATCTGCATCTATGGTGCGGGCGCTCTCGGGGGCACGTTTGCGACGAAGATCGCCAACGGGCTTGGCCCTGAGGCGAACGTCTCCGTCGTAGCGCGCGGCGCACATCTCGCCGCCATCCGCGACAAGGGCCTGACCGTCGAGCCGGGTGGCGATGCCGCGCCGCTGCATGCGCGTGTCACCGCGACCAGCGATCCGTCGGACCTGCCGAGCCAAGATCTGATCATTACAGGTCTCAAAGGACACCAGCTTGCGGATGCGGCCGAGGGCCTTGCCGGCCTTCTCGAGGAAGGCACTCGGGTCATCATGATCCTGAACGGCATCCCGTGGTGGTATTTCCACCGGGATGCGGAAAGCGGGCATGCGGAACGCCAGCTTTCCGAGCTCGATCCCGAGGGCAAGCTGTGGCGGCTCGTCGGGCCGGAACGGGTGATCGGGTGCGTCGCCTATCAGGGTGCCGAGGTAATCGAGCCCGGCGTTATCCGTCTCAACGGCGATGGCCGCTTCTTCCTCGGCGAACCCTCGGGCGAGCTCTCGCAGGACCTCCAGTCGATCTCGGCGCTTCTCGGCCGCGCCGGTCTCAACATCCTGCCGACCCAGCGGATCCGGGATGCGATCTGGACCAAGCTGATGGGCAATGCCGCCTACAACCCGATCAGCGCGCTCACCGGCGGCCGGATGAACAGCATCATGGAAAACGCGGCGCTGGTCGAACAGGTCGGCAAGGTGATGACGGAGACGAGAGCTGTCGGCGAGGCGCTTGGCGCGGTCTTCAGCGGAAGCGTCGAAGAACAGCTCAGCCGGTCGGGCGGTTTCGGCCCTGTCAGGACCTCGATGCTGCAGGATCTGCTTGCCGGCAAGGCGCTGGAGATCATGCCGCTGACCGGTATGGTGGTGGCGCTCGGAAAGCTCGCCGGCGTGCCGACGCCGACCTGCGAAACGGTGTTGGCGCTGACCCTCCAGCTCGGCCGCGAAAACCTTAGAAACTGATTCAAGGTTTTATGAATCAGAATCCGAAAACCCACACAAACGCTTGAAAAGATGAGGCGATGCCGGCTTTCGACCGGCATCGCGTTTGACGATTTCACTTCTTGACCTGTTCCGCCCAGTTCGGCGCATTGCTCTTGCCATCCAGGAAGGGCAGCACGGTCGGCACCAGGGCCGGCGATGCGAAGGCCTCGTAATGGGTAAGATCGGGCAGGATCGCCAGCCGGTTCTTCGGCATGTTCTCGCGCATCCAGCCCGCATCCTTCAGGCCACCGCCGAGCTTGTGATAGAATTCGACGATGTGCTCCGGGCGGATCATGTCGCTGTCGCCGAAGACCAGCATGACCGGCATGGTCAACCTGGCGACCGCATCGGAGAAATCGTAATCCCGGCGCATCAGGTCGCCCATCGCGTCGAGGAGCCGCGGGAATTCGGAGACATCCGGCGCCACCGCCTTGTAGGAGATGAACATCGGCGTGTCCTTCATCATCTCGGCCATTGCAGCGCCGACGGCTTCCTGCTGGGGGATCATTTCCGGAAAGAACCCGTTTTTGGCGAAGGGTGCCGAGGCGATGACGAGCCGCCGCACCTTTTCGGATGACTGTGCGGCCATCTGCAGGGCGACGCCGCCGCCCATGGAATAGCCCAGCACATCGACCTGGCTGTAGCCGAGTTCGGAGACGATCTTGCCCATGTCGGCGCCCATGGCTTCCAGGCTGAACGGCCGCTTGCCGAGCGACGTGCGGCCATGGCCCTGGAGGTCGACGCCGATGACCTGGCGGTGCTGCGTCAGCGCCGGCATGATCGGCGCGAACATGTCGACGGAACCGAGACCGCCATGGAGCAGCAGCAGCGGTTCGCCTTCCCCGCGGATCTCGTAATAATAGTTGATGCCGCCGACCTCGACATAGCCCTTCTTCGAGGGCTCGGCGGCGATCGCCTGGGGTGCGGCCGCTTTCGGTTCCTGCGCTTCGGCCGGAGCCGGAACGAACGATGCGGCGACGGCTGCAATTGCGGTGGCCAATATCCTGATCGACATGATGTCCTCCTCGATGGATTGGTTGGTGATGCCCCAAGGACGAAGAGGAAGAGCCTGGGCCTACAATCCCCGCCCAAAAATCTTCATGCAAAAAGAAAGTCCCGCCGCGAGGAGACGGCGGGACAGGTAGATTGGAGGTCAAAAAATTATTCTTGTGCGGCGGCTGCAGGGGACGAAAGCCGCCTGATTGTCTTCGGCTCAGCATGGGGATGGTGCCGGCTGAAGCTGGTCTTCAAGGAAGTAAACCCATAGGGAACTGCAAGGTTCCACTATTCGTTAACGACATATTGTTAAGATTGATGAACTTCTATGCTGGCATTAATGAGGCAGAGGATGGCCGTTCCGAATTTCCGCTTTACCCACTACGATCTGAAACCGCAGCGCGCGGGGACGACGATCGAGGTGACGTTGAATGCGGTCAACAACGTCCGCCTGATGAACGCCGCCAATTTCCAGCGCTTCACGGAACTGCTCGATTTCAAATATGTCGGCGGCATCGCCAAACGATCCCCCATCCGCCTGGTGATCCCGGAGGCGGGCCATTGGCACGTCATTGTCGACATGGAAGGCCATCACGGGCTGGCGGAATCCTCCGTCAGGCTGATCGGAGCGCCGGCCAACGTCGTGGCTCAGAAACACGCCTCCTGATCGGCTGCCAGAAGAGCTTCATTTCGGATTTCGTTCCTTGCGAAGCTTGGCCCACCAGTCGAGCCGTTTGCGGATGTCGCGCTCGAAGCCGCGTTCCGGCGGATCGTAGAACGTCTGCCGGCCCATCTTTTCCGGAAAATAGTCCTGGCCTGAAAAGGCGTCCGGCTCGTCGTGGTCGTATCGATAACCCTCGCCATATCCCTCGCCCTTCATCAGCTTGGTCGGGGCATTGAGGATGTGCTTGGGCGGCAGGAGCGAGCCGTTTTCCTTGGCGGCGCGTGTGGCCGCCTTGAAGGCGGTATAGACCGCGTTGGATTTCGGCGCGGTCGCCAGATAGACGCAGGCCTGTGCAAAGGCCAGTTCGCCTTCCGGGGAGCCGAGATAGTCATAGGCATCCTTGGCGGCATTGCAGACGACGAGCGCCTGCGGATCGGCAAGGCCGATATCCTCGACCGCCATGCGCACCAGCCGGCGGCCGAGATAGAGCGGGTCCTCGCCGGCATCGAACATCCGCGCCAGATAATAGAGCGCCGCGTCCGGATCCGAGCCGCGCACCGACTTGTGGAGCGCCGAGATCAGGTTGTAGTGGCCGTCCTGCGCCTTGTCGTAGACCGGAGCGCGGCGCTGGACGATCTGGGTGAGACCCGTCGTATCGAAGACCTCCCCCTCCCGCGCGGCGCGCCAGACCTCCTCGGCGAGCGTCAGCACGGCGCGGCCATCGCCATCCGCCATGCGGATCAGGCTGGCGCGCGCATCCTCGTCGAGCGGCAGCGGCTTGCCTTCGGCCTGTTCGGCGCGGATGAGAAGCTCGCTCAGGCTTTCCTCGTCATGGCTGCGGAAGGTCAGCACCCTGGCACGCGACAGGAGAGCGGCGTTGAGCTCGAAGCTCGGGTTTTCGGTGGTCGCGCCGACCAGGATGACCGTGCCATCCTCCATGACGGGCAGGAAACTGTCCTGCTGGGCGCGGTTGAAGCGGTGTATCTCATCGACGAAGAGCAGCGTCTGGCGGCCGTCCATGCGGCGCAGGCGCGCCGTCTCGAAGACTTTCTTCAAATCGGCGACGCCGGAAAAGATCGCCGAGATCTGTTCGAAGGCGAGCCCCGCCTCGCCGGACAGCAGCCGCGCCACCGTGGTCTTGCCGGTGCCGGGCGGGCCCCAGAAGATCATCGAACCGAGCGATCCGCTATCGATCATCCGCCGCAGCGCGCCGTCCTCGCCCGTCAGATGCGGCTGTCCGGTGACCTCGGCAAGCGACTTCGGCCGCAGCCGGTCGGCAAGCGGCCGCCGGTTGGCGATCTCTTCGGGAACCTTCGGCGCGAAGAGATCACCGCTCATCGAAAGAACTGCCTGATACGCTGGCCGCCACGCTCGATCTCCACCCGCCAGAAGCCCGGATCGTCGTCGAGCATGGTTTCCATGCCCTTGGTGCTGGTGACGGCAGTGCCGTTCAGGGAGATCAGGATGTCCTTCGGCTCGAAACCGAGGCGGGCGGCGGGAGAGTTGCGCGTCACGTCGGTCACGACCACGCCGGTCTTTTCAGCCGGGATGCGCAGTTCGGTCGCGAGCTTCGGCGACAGGTTGGCAACGCGAAGGCCGGCAAACGGGTTGCGCCCCTCGATCAGCCGCTCGTCGCGCGGCGTGGTTTCGGGGGCGGTGTTGAGCGCCAGGTTCACCTGCCGCTGGCCATCGGCGGTCTGGACAGTCAGCACCGCCTGTCTGCCGAGACCGGCGGTAGTCAGCCGGTAACCGAGAGCATCGGGATGCTCGACCGAAATGCCGTTGACGGCGGTTACCACTTCGCCGGGCTTCAGGCCGGCCTTGTCCGCCGGTCCGCCTTCGACAACGCGTGTCACCAGCGCGCCGCGGGCGGTCTTGAGGCCGAGCGCTTCGGCCACATCCGAATTGACAGCGTCAAAGCTCGCGCCGACGAAGGGGCGTTCGAAGCTGGTCTTGCCCTCGGAGGCGGCGGCCAGGAAGACTTTCACGAGATTGGCGGGGATCGCGAACCCGATGCCGTTCGAGCCGCCGCCGCGCGAAAAGATCGCGGTGTTGATGCCGATCAGCTCGCCGTTCATGTTCATCAAGGCGCCGCCGGAATTGCCCGGATTGATCGAAGCGTCAGTCTGGATGAAAAAGCCGAAATCGCCCGTGGTGATCTGGTTGCGGGCAAGCGCCGAGACGATGCCGCTCGTCACAGTCTGGCCGACGCCGAACGGATTGCCGATCGCCAGCACGAGGTCGCCGACCTCGACGCGATCGGAATCGGCGACCGGCAGCACCGGGAAGTGCTCCTTCGACTTGATCCGAAGTACCGCAAGATCGACGCTCTCGTCCTTCAGCACGACATCGCAGGGGAACTCGCGGCCATCGGCGAGCGCGATCTTGATGTCGTCGGCGCCTTCGATGACGTGGTTGTTGGTGACCACGAGGCCGTCTGCCGCAAGGATGACGCCGGAGCCCAGCGACGACTGCTTTTCCGAACGGTTCGGCATGCGCTGGCCGAAGAACTGCTCGAAGAAGGGGTCGCCTGCAAAGGGATTGAGGCGCTGCACGACCCGTTCGGCATAGACGTTGACGACGGCGCCGGCGGTCTGCTTGACCAGCGGCGAGAAGGAGAGCTGCATTTCCTGGCGGCTCTGCGGCACCACCTTGTCCTGTGCAACCGCCGCAACGGGCATCAGGAGAGCGAGAGCGAGAAAGCCGGTCGTCACGCATTTCGGCATGGTCAGCATATAAGTCCTCATTTGAGAAAATCCGGATCGATTTGTAGCGTGGAAAACTAGAAAGGAAAGGTGGCGGAACAACGGAGATTGTGGCGAAAACCGTCAAGCTTTTTCCCTATACAGGGTCGAGACCGGGAGAAAAACATTGAACTGGCTGGCAGGCATGAAAGGCTGGGCGAAACGGCTGAAACGCGACGTTCTGGCGTTGTGGCTCGCCGCCCGCGACCGCCGCGTGCCGTGGCATGCCAAGCTGGTCGCCGGCGCGGTCGCGGCCTACGCGCTGTCGCCGATCGACCTCATTCCCGATTTCATTCCCGTTCTTGGTTATCTCGACGATCTGCTGATCGTGCCGCTCGGCATCGTGCTTGCCATCAGGCTGGTCCCCGCGCCGCTGATGAGCGAGTTCCGCAGCCACGCCGAGCGTTGGGCCGAAAGACCCACGAGCCGCACCGGCCTCGCCTTCATCCTTTTCATCTGGTTCTCTTGTCTCGTCTTCGCTCTGTGGAGCCTCTGGGAACTGAGCTGACCTCCAGGCGTTGCGACTGGAGATCAGGAGTGCAGTCATGAGACGTTTTTCCATCGCCATCGCCTTGACGAGCCTTCTCGGCCTGACGCTCTCAGGCTCGCCCCGAACTGCCGCTGCTGCGAGTTTCGACTGCGAGCGGGCAGACCTTGCGGCCGACGAGAAGGTGATCTGCGACACCCGCACGCTCAACGATGCCGACGTAAAAATGGTCACCACCTTCGACATCCTCACCAGCCTGATGGCGATGGGAAACCGCGGCAAACTGCAGGACGAACAGAGCGCCTGGCTGAAGAGGCGGCAGGCATGCGGCGAGGATGTCGAATGCCTCCGGGCGGCCTATGGCGAGAGGCTGAAGCAGTTGGATGAGGCCTACAAGAATTTGAACCGGCCGCTTTGAGCAGGCCTACACATCAGCGCGCGGCGCTATGGATAGAATTCCTGCGATGCGACGAATGACCGATTGCCTGATCTCATCAGGCAGCTTGCCGATCGGCTCGACATGGCGGGCCTCAACTGTGGCTATCTTGACTGGACGAACAACGGAGGGTGCCGGAAGTCCTGCACTGCCATGATCCGAGATTGCGATGTCGTCGGTCCAGGGGCGGTTCTCGGCGGAGGTAATCATGACGACCCATAGGAGCGCCGCCTCTTCACCAAGGTCGCCGGACGACACAACGAGCGCCGGCCGACGTTGTCGCGTATCCCGATCCGTATATGGAAATGGTACCCGGACGATATCGCCCTGCTCAAAGGTCGGCATAGGCCTTCCGATCAGCATCGCTATCCCACTCATCGAATGTGGCAAACGGATCGTCGACCGGCTGGGAAGCACGGGAGATCAGCACGCGGCCGTCCGGTTCGAACGTGTAAACGAGCTCATCGCCCTCCCGCAGTTTGAGGGCGTTGCGAACGGGCTGAGGAATAGTCGTTTGTGATTTACTGGAAAGCCGGCTGGTAATCATCGACGCACCTCCTTCAACCCCATTGTAAGGAAATTCCTTACCGAGACAAGGCCAGTCATGAACCGGGAACCTGCCGGTCGCCTTGACGACGGCCGGCTGTCGCTACCCTTACTCCGGCAAGATCCGCACAGCGCCCTTGTCGGCACTCGCAGCAAATGCGGCGTAGGCCTTCAGTGCCGTGGTGACGTTGCGCTTGCGGGGCTGCGACGGCTTCCAACCGAAAGCGTCCTGCTCTTTGCGGCGCTCGGCGAGGACGGCGTCCGAAACCGCGAGATTGATCGTGCGGTTCGGGATGTCGATCTCGATCATGTCCCCTTCCCGCACCAGGCCGATCGTGCCGCCGTTTGCCGCTTCCGGCGAGGCGTGGCCGATCGACAGGCCCGAGGTGCCGCCGGAGAAGCGGCCGTCGGTGATGAGGGCGCAGGCCTTTCCGAGGCCCTTCGACTTCAGATAGCTGGTCGGATAGAGCATTTCCTGCATGCCCGGGCCGCCCTTCGGGCCTTCGTAGATGATGACCACGACATCGCCCGCGACGATCTCGTTGGCGAGGATCGCCTTGACCGACGCATCCTGGCTTTCGAAGACGCGGGCCGGACCGGTGAACTTCAGGATCGAGTCGTCAACGCCGGCCGTCTTCACGATGCAGCCGTCAACGGCGATATTGCCCTTGAGGACCGCCAAGCCGCCGTCCTTCGAGAATGGATGTTCGACGGAGCGGATGACGCCTGCCTCGCGGTCGGTGTCGAGCTCGTCCCAGCGCGCTTCCTGGCTGAACGCCACCTGGGTAGGGATGCCGCCGGGTGCTGCGCGGAAGAAGTTGCGGACCATCTCGCTGTTGGTGCGGGTGATATCCCAGCGGTCGATCGCATCGCCGAGCGTTTCGGCATGGACGGTAAAGCACTCGCGGTTGAGCAACCCGCCCTTGTCCAGTTCGCCAAGGATCGACATGATGCCGCCGGCACGGTGGACGTCTTCCATATGCACGTCGGCCTTGGCCGGCGCGACCTTGGAGAGGCACGGCACGCGGCGCGAGAGCTGGTCGATGTCGTCAAGGTTGAAATCGACCTCGCCTTCGTAAGCAGCGGCAAGGATGTGCAGGACGGTGTTGGTGGAGCCGCCCATGGCAATGTCGAGCGTCATGGCGTTCTCGAAAGCCTGTTTGGTGGCAATCGAGCGCGGCAGGACGGAATAGTCTTCCTGCTCGTAATGACGGCGGGCGATATCGACGATCAGATGACCGGCCTCGACAAACAGGCGCTTGCGGTCGGCATGGGTTGCCAGCACCGAGCCATTGCCGGGCAGCGACAAGCCGAGCGCCTCGGTGAGGCAGTTCATCGAATTGGCGGTGAACATGCCCGAGCACGAACCGCAGGTGGGACAGGCCGAACGCTCGATGACCTTGACGTCCTCGTCGCTCATCTTGTCGTCGGCGGCAGCGACCATGGCGTCGATCAGGTCGAGCGAATGGGTCTTGCCCTTCAGGACGACCTTGCCGGCTTCCATCGGACCACCAGAGACGAAGACGGCCGGTATGTTGAGGCGCATCGCTGCATTCAGCATGCCGGGGGTGATCTTGTCGCAGTTGGAGATGCAGACCATGGCGTCGGCGCAGTGGGCGTTGACCATGTATTCGACCGAGTCGGCGATGATTTCGCGCGACGGCAGCGAATAGAGCATGCCGTCATGGCCCATGGCGATGCCGTCGTCGACGGCGATCGTGTTGAATTCCTTGGCGACGCCGCCGGCCGCTTCGATCTCGCGGGCGACGAGCTGGCCTAAATCCTTCAGGTGCACATGGCCGGGCACGAATTGGGTGAAGGAGTTGACCACCGCAATGATCGGCTTGCCGAAGTCGCTGTCCTTCATGCCCGTCGCGCGCCAAAGCCCGCGCGCGCCGGCCATATTGCGGCCGTGGGTCGTGGTTCTCGAGCGGTAAGCTGGCATGGTGTTGTCCTCGATCTCTTCTTGCGGGCCGGCACAGTCTACCGCTTTCGGGAGACGCGCGCAAAAAGCCCGTGGTTTTGTGGCTTTCCTAGCGCAAAGCGCCCGGAGTGTCACTATCACGACAGGCCAAAGCGGTACGGTTGGAAGACCTGCAGAAACCGAAATTGTGTTCCCGATCCCAAACCTCTATATTAATTTCAACGCCGCCTGGAGAAAGCAATGACCTCCATCATGTCGATCATCGTTCACGCACCTGGGACGAGGAAGCCTCCGTGTGGGTCGCGACGAGCAACGATATCGAGGGATTGGCTGTTGAAGCCGATACCATGGAAGAGCTTGAACCAAAGGTGAAAGCCGCGCTCGCCGACTTGATTGAGCTCAACGGCACCTCATCTCCGCTTCACTAGTTCACCTCTCCCGCAGGTCATCCGGATGGATGTCGAAGTGGTCGAGGATCATCTTGACGTTGCGGCGGTGCGATTTGAAGAAGAGGTCGAAGACATCGCCCGCCAGCGGTACGCTGCCGAGCAAGGAGTCCGCGGCGATATTGCCGAGCATCCGGGTGAGCTTTGCGGGCGGCAGGCCGAGCTTTCGGGCTTCGTTGACGATGTAAAGGCCGACCAGCGCACCGCCCGCATCCCCCACGAGCGGGATGAGGCCGAAGACGGAATCGGCGCCGAAACGGATGCGGGTGCCCGGAATGCCGATTGCCGTATCCATCAGCCGCGCAATGCCCGAAAGGCGGCGCAAGCGCCGTAATCTCTCAGTGCGATCGGCGAAGGTTTCGTGGCTTCCGGCATCCCATGTGCGTGCCGTCATCTGCAATCTCCTCTTGTCGGGCGAATGGCCCTGCGATGAGAACTGAAGAACTCGAAATGGGGTTCCATCGACGGCATTTCCATCCGCAAACCTCCGGTTTTTCACGCAAACGTGGTTCGAACCAATCTTCCTGCCGCTGTGAAACCTTGCGGTTCCGCGTTACGTATAGGTGCAAGAAGGCACTTGTTGCCGCAGAGGAGATTTTCGACATGCCCGCCTATCGTCCGCCGCATATTCCGGCTTCCGAAATCACCCCCCGCGATATCTACATGTCGCGCCGGAATTTTATGGGCGCTGCGGCCGTCGCCGGGCTTACCTTTGCGGGTGCCGACAGCGCGTTTGCCGCGCCGCTGACGGCCAACCCCAGCGCCTATAAGGTGGACGAGAAGCTGACCCCCAAGGAGGCGGTCACCACCTACAACAATTTCTATGAGTTCGGTGTCAACAAGGAAGATCCAGCCGCCAATTCCGGCGACTTCAAGCCGACGCCGTGGTCCGTCAAGGTCGACGGCATGGTCGGCAAGCCGAAGGAATTCGGGCTTGAGGAACTCATGAAGATGAACCTCGAGGACCGCACCTACCGGATGCGCTGCGTCGAGGGCTGGTCGATGGTGATCCCGTGGATCGGTTTCCCGCTTTCGGCGCTTCTCGACCAGGTCGAGCCGCTCGGCAGCGCCAAATACGTCTCGTTCGAGACCGTAGTCCGGCCGGAGCAAATGCCGGGCCAGAAGGGCTTTTTCCAGGCGCTGCCCTGGCCCTATGTCGAAGGCCTGCGGCTCGACGAGGCGCGCCATCCCTTGGCGATCCTCGCAGTCGGCCTTTACGGCGAGACGCTGCCGAACCCCAACGGGGCGCCGATCCGGCTCGTCGTGCCGTGGAAATACGGTTTCAAGAGCATCAAGTCGATCGTCAAGATCTCACTCGTCGAGAAGCAGCCGGAAACCACCTGGAAGAACGCCAACGCCCGCGAATACGGCTTTTATTCCAACGTCAATCCGGCAGTCGATCACCCCCGATGGAGCCAGGCGACGGAACAGCGGATCGGCGAAGGCGGCTTCTTCGGTGCCAACCGCCGTCCGACCCTGCCCTTCAACGGTTATGCGGAGCAGGTAGCAAGCCTTTATGACGGCCTCGACCTGAAGGCGAATTATTGAATGGCGAGCCTCCCTGCCCTGCCCCGCCGGTACCACAAGGCCAGCATCTGGGCGCTCTACGTGATCGGGCTCAGTCCAGCCGTCTGGTATTTCTATCTCGGGCTGACCGGCGGGCTGGGTGTCAATCCGGTCAAGGAGTTCGAGCATCAGCTCGGCATCTGGGCGCTGCGGTTCATCATCGCGACGCTCGCGATCACGCCGCTACGTGATCTCGCCGGCATCAACTGGGTGCGCTACCGCCGAGCGGTCGGGCTGATCGCCTTCTATTACGTGCTAATGCATTTTTCGGTCTATGTGTCGCTCGACCTGCGCTTCGATCTAGGCGCGGTGGGCGGCGATATCGCCAAGCGGCCCTATATCACCATCGGCTTTGCCTGCCTGCTGATGCTGATCCCGCTTGCGGTCACCTCCAACAACTGGTCGATCCGAAAGCTCGCCCAGGGCTGGAACAAGTTGCACAAGCTGATCTACCTGATCGCCGCAGGCGGAGCGCTCCACTATTCGCTGGCGGTCAAATCGGTGACGCTGGTGCCGTTCATCCATATCGGATTGATTGCCCTGCTGCTGGCCTATCGATCCCTCAGACGGCCGATCCTGAATTGGAAAAGGGCCAATAACAAACCGGCAAAACCCGTGGCCTCGCAGAGGGCAAGGCAGAACGGCTGAGGCGAAGAGCGGATCGAGCGCCTCGGCCTTCAACGGGTGCCCCTCAACGCAAGGAGCTGGATCCATCGATCCGGCTCCTTTCATGTTCAAGGTCTTTGAGGCCCACTCAGAATTGCTTGCGGAACAGCAGCCGGTCGAGCGACAGGTAGCCTCCTCCAAAGGCTGCGTAGAGGAAGGCGCCTCCGGTCCAGAACAGCGATGCCAGTTCTGCCTTGCTCTGAACCTGCTCCAGGAAGACGTGACCGCCATCCTTCAGCCGCGCCAATGCCTGCGGCGTGAACAACTGCTGGCCGCCGGCCTTCAGCGCCTCGATGCCGGCCGGGGTCAGGAAAGCGTCGCCATAGGGATGGGTGACGTGGAACCAGAGGGTCATGGCCAGCATCACGCCGTTGGCGAGCGCAATGGGGCGGGTGAACAGGCCGGCCGCGATGAACACGCCGCCGAAGAATTGCAGAGCGGCCAGGAAGGGCGACCAAAACCAGCCCGGATACATGCCGATATTTTCGACGAAGCCTACCTGCGCGAACGGCGCGATGATCTTCGGCCATCCCTCGATTACCAGCATGCCGCCAACCGCCAGCCGGAATATGCTCCAGGCCATGGGCTGCGCCAGCTTTTCATAGACAGGGGCCAAAGCGGGAATGACGAGTTCGTCTTTCGCATTTTCAAAAACTACATGCTCAACCATTTTCGTACCTCACGATCTTGTCTCAATGCCGAGACCCTATCGCTTTGGCGGGGCAAGCTCTTGACGCAGGTCAAGCCATGCGATCGCTCGGTGAGGTCGCCACCATAGTTGGCCGGAAACGCGAAAAAGCCGGGCGTCTCCACCCGGCTTTTTCAATTCCGACGATGCGGAAAATTATGCGGCTTCGGCAGCTTCTGCTTCAGCGGCAACACGAGCCTTGTCGGCTGCGCCCTTGGCATCGACATCGCGTTCAACGAACTCGATGACGGCCATGGCAGCGTTGTCGCCCTGGCGGAAACCAGCCTTCATGATACGCAGGTAACCGCCGTTGCGGGTTGCGTAACGCGAAGCAATGGCGTCGAACAGCTTCTTGACAGCGTCCTGGTCCTGGATCTGCGAGATCGCCTGACGACGAGCGTGCAGGTCGCCGCGCTTGCCGAGGGTGACGAGCTTTTCGACGATCGGACGGATTTCCTTCGCCTTCGGAAGGGTCGTGACGATCTGCTCGTGAGTGATGAGCGAAGCCGCCATGTTGGCGAACATCGCCTTGCGGTGGCTGGCGGTACGGTTGAGCTTGCGGCCGGCTACTCCGTGGCGCATGGCTATTCTCCTTTAATGCAGGTACCCATCTGTTTTCGGGCCTGCCGTTTCCTGGCACATACGGGCACTCATCTCTTTCGATCAGAGGCCCGCTGTTTGACGGGGAAAGGCAGTCAAAACCTGCCTTTGTTGATTTCAGTACTGGTCTTCGTAACGCTTGGCGAGATCTTCGATGTTTTCCGGCGGCCAGGCAGGAACTTCCATACCCAGATGGAGGCCCATGGATGCCAGAACTTCCTTGATCTCGTTCAGCGACTTGCGACCGAAATTCGGAGTGCGCAGCATTTCCGCCTCGGTCTTCTGGATGAGGTCGCCGATATAAACGATGTTGTCGTTCTTCAGGCAGTTGGCCGAACGGACCGAAAGTTCCAGTTCGTCCACCTTCTTGAGAAGCGCCGGGTTGAACGCGAGTTCGGTAACCGACTCTTCTTCGACGTCCTTCTGCGGTTCGTCGAAGTTGACGAAGACCGAGAGCTGGTCCTGAAGGATGCGAGCAGCGAAGGCAACGGCGTCTTCACCCGTGACCGAGCCATCGGTGTCGATGGTCATGGTCAGCTTGTCGTAGTCGAGAACCTGACCTTCGCGGGTGTTTTCCACCTTGTAGGACACTTTCTTGACCGGCGAATAGAGGCTGTCGACCGGGATCAAGCCGATCGGAGCATCTTCGGCACGGTTGCGATCGGCAGGAACATAGCCCTTGCCGTTGTTGACCGTGAATTCCATGCGAATCTCGGCGCCCTCGTCGAGGGTGCAGATGACATGGTGCGGGTTGAGGATCTCGATATCGCCAACCGTCTGGATGTCGCCGGCGGTTACCGAGCCCGGGCCCTGCTTGCGCACGACCATGCGCTTTGCGTCGTCGCCATCCATCTTGATGGCGATTTCCTTGATGTTGAGCACGATGTCCGTCACATCTTCCCGGACGCCCGGGATCGAGGAGAACTCATGCAATACGCCGTCGATCTGCACGGCGGTCACAGCCGCACCGCGCAGAGACGACAAAAGCACGCGACGAAGCGCGTTGCCGAGCGTCAGGCCGAAGCCGCGCTCGAGAGGTTCGGCAACCAGGGTCACCTTGGTACGGCCGGAGGAGGAGAATTCCACCTTGTTCGGCTTGATCAGTTCCTGCCAGTTCTTCTGGATCATCACTAAATACCTTCCGTTCGTTGCCACCATCCAATCGTGGCAACCGAGCATGAGGAGCACCGATCGAAACGATGTCCATCGGCGATATGGGTAAAGCCGCCGAACCTCCGGGGAGGGTCAGGCGGCTATTCCCGAGTTCAGACAGAGGCCCACCCGCCGGTAGCCCCTTCGCTTTCCGACGATCAGACGCGGCGCTTCTTGCGCGGGCGGCAGCCGTTGTGCGGGATCGGGGTCACGTCGCGAATCGAGGTGATCATGAAGCCGGCAGCCTGCAGAGCGCGCAGAGCCGATTCACGGCCGGAACCCGGACCGCAGACTTCGACTTCGAGCGACTTCATGCCATGCTCCTGAGCCTTCTTGGCGCAGTCTTCGGCAGCGATCTGAGCGGCGAACGGAGTCGACTTGCGCGAACCCTTGAAGCCCTTCGCACCAGCGGACGACCAGGCAATTGCATTGCCCTGCGCGTCGGTGATGGTGATCATCGTGTTGTTGAAGGTAGAATTGACGTGGGCAACACCCGACGTGATATTTTTACGCTCGCGTCTACGGACGCGGGTGGCTTCCTTGGCCATTTTATCCCTTTCGTTGATCTCTGCACCGCCGTAATTCCAGCGGCTCCACCTTGGAGTGAGCAGTCGTTAGTCATTAGTGGGCAGGATCAGATCACTACCCACCAATCACCGCTCACCCAAAATTACTTCTTCTTACCAGCGATCGCCTTTGCCGGACCCTTGCGGGTGCGGGCATTGGTGTGCGTGCGCTGACCGCGGACCGGGAGGCCACGGCGATGACGCAGACCGCGGTAGCAGCCGAGGTCCATCAGACGCTTGATGTTCATCGAGGTTTCGCGACGAAGGTCACCTTCGACCTGGTAATCGCGGTCGATGGTTTCGCGGATCTGAAGGATTTCCGAGTCCGTCAACTGATGGACGCGCTTTTCAGCCGGAAGACCGACCTTCTCCATGATTTCCGATGCGAATTTCGGGCCGATCCCGTGAATGTAGGTCAGCGCGATGACAACGCGCTTCGCAGTCGGGATGTTGACGCCAGCGATACGTGCCACGCCTATTCTCCTTGTTCCAGTTGCCATCCGGCAAGTGGTACTTCTTCCATGAAAGCAGCCAGATTTATGGCTGCCAGTTCAAACACCATACGGAACAGGTCAAACGACCGGTCTCGGATGTCCTTGCGGGAAATCCGCGCCGATCGCTAAAGCTGTCGCGAGTTGGCGCGGTGTTTAACGGAATCAGTGCTGAAATGCAACCGCTCCGCCCAAGATTCTTTAACAGATCGATGACGGCTCAAAGAGCCGCCAGGATATTTTCGATATCGGACGTGACTTTGTCCATGTCCGCCATGCCGTCGACAGCCTTGAGTTTGCCCTTGGCATGGTAATAACCGATCAGCGGCGAGGTTTCCTTGTAGTAGACCTCGAGGCGCTTGGTCATGGTCTCGGCATTGTCGTCCGGACGGCGCTTGAAATGCGTCGAACCGCATTTGTCGCAGACGCCTTCCTGGGACGGCTTCTTGTCCGTGTCGTGATAGACCGTGCCACACTGGGCGCAGGAATAACGGCCGGAGACGCGACGCACGAGTTCCTTGTCGTCGACACGCAGTTCGATGACGACCGAAAGATCGAGACCCTTGGCCTTCAGCATCGCCTCGGTCGCGTCCGCCTGCACAAGCGTGCGGGGGAAGCCATCCAGGATGAAGCCATTGGCGCAGTCGGGCTGGTCTATACGCTCGGAAACTATCGCATTGACGATTTCGTCGGAGACAAGGTTGCCGGCGTCCATGACGGCCTTGGCGCGCTTGCCGACTTCCGTCTCGGCGGCCACCGCCGCACGCAGCATGTCGCCCGTGGAGAGCTGCGGGATACCGTGCTTCTCCACGATCCGCTGGGCCTGGGTCCCCTTCCCCGCACCCGGCGGCCCTAAAAGAATCAATCTCATCGTCCCCTCTTTCCTCCGCGCAGTTTCGACTTCTTGATCAGACCCTCATACTGCTGCGCAATGAGGTGCCCCTGAATCTGTGCTACCGTATCGAGGGTTACACTGACAACAATCAAAAGCGAAGTCCCACCAAGGGCTAATGGCACGCCGGTGCGGGCCACCAGGAATTCCGGCAGGATGCAGACGAAGACAAGGTAGACCGCGCCGATGACCGTGATCCGGGTCAGCACGTAATCGATGTATTCGGCGGTGCGCTCGCCAGGACGGATGCCCGGAATGAAGCCGCCATGCTTTTTCAGATTATCGGCGGTGTCCTTCGGATTGAAGACGATCGCCGTGTAGAAGAAGGCAAAGAAGGCGATCAGCAGGCCGTAGAACAGCATGAACAGCGGCTGGCCGTGGCCGAGCGCCGAGATGATCATCGTCGCCCAGCCCGGCAGACCGGAATTGCC
This sequence comes from Neorhizobium galegae bv. orientalis str. HAMBI 540, assembly GCF_000731315.1. Classification (NCBI taxonomy): domain Bacteria; kingdom Pseudomonadati; phylum Pseudomonadota; class Alphaproteobacteria; order Hyphomicrobiales; family Rhizobiaceae; genus Neorhizobium; species Neorhizobium galegae. The sequence goes on along the minus strand of NZ_HG938353.1, from coordinate 1,277,206 downwards.
GGCAAAGCCCGCGGCAGTCGCCGGCAGAAGCAGCAGCGACGAGGCGAAGATCGCCGGGATGACGCCAGAAGTATTGAGCTTCAGCGGCAGGTGCGACGTATCGCCCTGGAACATGCGGTTACCGACCTGGCGCTTCGGATACTGGATTAGCAGGCGGCGCTGGGCGCGTTCGACGAAGACGATTAGCGCGATAACGCCGATGGCGACGACCAGCACGGTGAGAATCAGTGCGGTCGGCAGCGCGCCGGTGCGGCCAAGCTCCAGCGTGCCGGCAAGCGCCGTCGGCAGGCCGGCGGCAATGCCGGAAAAGATGATCAGCGAAATGCCGTTACCGATGCCGCGCGAGGTGATCTGCTCACCGAGCCACATCAGAAACATGGTGCCGCCGAGCAGCGTCACGACCGTCGAAAGCTTGAAGAACCAGCCCGGATCGACCACCAGGCCCTGGCCGCTTTCGAGGCCGGCCGCGATGCCATAGGCCTGCAGCGTGCCGAGCAGCACCGTTCCGTAGCGTGTATACTGGTTGATGATCTTGCGGCCGGCTTCGCCTTCCTTCTTGAGGTTTTCAAGCGAAGGGACGACCGAGGTCATCAGCTGCACAATGATCGATGCGGAAATATAGGGCATGATGCCGAGCGCGAAGATCGCCATGCGCTCCACTGCACCGCCCGAAAACATGTTGAAAAGTCCGAGGATGCCGCCGGCCTGGCCGCGGAAGGCCTGCGCATAGGCTTCGGGGTTCAAGCCCGGAAGCGGGATATGGGTGCCGAGGCGATACACGAGAAGTGCCGCAAGGGTGAACCAAAGCCGCTTCTTGAGATCCTCCGCCTTGGCGAAGGTCGCAAAATTCAGATTGGAGGCAAGTTGTTCCGCTGCAGAAGCCATGCAATTCTCCGCCCGACCAATTCTCCGGCGGCGGGGGAAATGCCAGGTCCGGAAAGCAGTCTAAAAATTCAGGTTCACAAAAACCGGGCGCGCGAGATTGCCAATGCAATCGGATGCCTCACCCTGTTTTCCGTATGATCCCGGTCAGGCGACCAACAGGATCGCTTCGGGATCGTGAGGCTCACATATGGAGATAAAATCGCCCGGTGTGAAGCACAAACCGGGCGATTTCTAAACGATTTATTCGGCTGCGGCTTCGGCTACGACGAGCAGCTTGATCGAAGCGCCAGCCTTCTCGATCTTTTCGACGGCAGCCTTGGAGGCGCCGGCGACTTCGATCGAAACCTTGGTCGTCAGCTCGCCGTCGGCGAGGAGGCGAACGCCGTCCTTGGGGCGACGGATGACGCCGGCAGCCTTGAGGGCAGCCGCATCGATCGTTGCCTTCGGGTCGAGCTTCTTGGCATCAATCGCGGTCTGGATACGGCCGAGCGAAACGACGGCGTAGTCAGTCTTGAAGATGTTGGTGAAGCCGCGCTTCGGCAGGCGACGATAGATCGGCATCTGGCCGCCTTCGAAGCCCTTGATCGCCACGCCGGAACGGGCCTTCTGACCCTTCACGCCGCGACCGCCGGTCTTGCCCTTGCCCGAACCGATACCGCGACCTACGCGGATACGGTCCTTGGAAGAGCCTTCGTTGTCCTTGATCTCATTCAGTTTCATGGTCAATTCCTCCGTCTCACTTCTCGTCGACGACGCGAACGAGATGCTGGACAGCCCGGATCATGCCACGAACGGAAGGAGTATCTTCCAACGTACGGGTCCGGTGCATCTTGTTGAGGCCGAGACCGATCAGCGTCTGACGCTGTACGGCCGGGCGGCGGATGGGGCTACCGGTCTGCTCGACCGTAACCGTCTTGTTGGCTTCTGCCTGAGTGGCTTTCTTGGCCATTATCGCTCTCCTTATTCTTCCTGCGCATTGCCGGAAGCGGCGCGGCGAGTCTGCAGCGTTGCATACTTGATGCCGCGCTGAGCTGCTACGTCCTTCGGATGCACCTGATGCTTCAGGGCGTCGAACGTTGCGCGAACCATGTTGTACGGGTTCGACGAACCGGTCGACTTGGCGACGACGTCATGGACGCCGAGCGTTTCGAATACGGCGCGCATCGGACCGCCGGCGATGATGCCGGTACCAGCCTTGGCCGAGCGCAGCAGAACCTTGCCGGCGCCGTGACGGCCGTTGACATCGTGATGCAGCGTACGGCCATCACGCAGCGGAACGAAGATCAGATCGCGCTTTGCGCTTTCGGTCGCCTTGCGGATGGCTTCCGGCACTTCGCGTGCCTTGCCATGGCCGAAGCCGACGCGGCCCTTCTGGTCGCCGACGACGACGAGAGCTGCGAAACCAAAACGACGGCCGCCCTTGACGACCTTGGCGACGCGGTTGATCGCGACCAGCTTGTCGACGAATTCGCTATCGCGCTCTTCGCGGCTCTGGCGATCTTCGCGCTGGCCTCTTCTTTCTTGTGCCATTGTTCTTTTCCTTTTTCTTTTCCGGGTGCAATGGGCAATTTCCGGGAGCCAACCATCCCCTGCCCATGAAGGACTAGGATGGAACGACTATGAGTGCGGCGAACCGCATTTCGCCCGCCTCCCCTATTTCAGGGATGCGGGCAAAAATTCTTAGAAGCTCAGGCCGCCTTCGCGGGCAGCTTCGGCCAGGGCCTTGATGCGGCCGTGGTAGATGAAGGCGCCGCGGTCGAACACGACTTCCGTCACGCCGGCCTTGGTGGCGCGTTCTGCAACCAGCTTGCCGACAGCGGCAGCAGCCGCAACGTCAGCACCGGTCTTCAGCGACGTGCGCAGACCAGCATCGAGGGTGGAGGCGGCAGCAAGCGTGCGGCCGGCCACGTCATCGATGACCTGGACATAGATGTTCTTGGACGAACGGTGAACCGATAGACGCGGACGGCCATTTGCGACCTTCTTGATCTGGCGGCGAACACGGCTCGCACGCTTGGTGAGTGCTTCTTTTCTGGTAGCCATGATCCGTCGTCCTTACTTCTTCTTGCCTTCCTTGCGGACGATCCGTTCCTCAGCGTACTTGACGCCTTTGCCCTTGTAAGGCTCTGGACCGCGGTATTCACGGATCTCCGCGGCAACCTGACCGACCTGCTGCTTATTAATGCCGGTGACGATGATTTCCGTCGGCTTCGGCACGGCAATGGTGATGCCTTCCGGGGTCTGATAGACCACGTCGTGGGAAAAACCGAGAGCCAGCTGCAGGTTCTTGCCCTGCAGAGATGCGCGGTAACCAACGCCGTTGATTTCAAGCTTGCGCTCGAAACCGTCCTTCACACCCTTGAAGATGTTTTCGATCATCGTGCGGGACATGCCCCACTTCGAACGAGCATCCTTGCTGTCGTTGACCGGGGTCACCGAGACAGCATTGTTTTCGAGTTCCAGCTTGATTTCGTCGTTTGCGACGAAGAAAAGCTCACCCTTCGGGCCCTTGGCAGTCACTTTCTGGCCATCAACAGTGGCCGTGATCCCTGCAGGAACCTGAACGGGCTTCTTACCGATACGAGACATGTTTCAATCCTGTCTGTTCGCTATGGAGTTCCCCTACCCTGTCTTAGAAGACAGAGCAGAGAACCTCGCCACCAACGTTCTGTTCGCGAGCCTGGTGATCGGCCATCACGCCCTTCGGAGTCGAAAGGATGGTGATGCCGAGGCCGTTCGCGACCTGCGGAATGGACTTTACCGAGACATAGACCCGGCGGCCCGGCTTGGACACGCGGCCGATCTCACGGATCACCGACGCGCCTTCGTAGTACTTGAGTTCGATTTCGATCTCGGCCTTGCCGTTACCGAAGTCGATTTCCGAATAACCGCGGATATAGCCTTCAGCCTGCAGGACGTCGAGAACGCGTGCACGCAGCTTGGAAGCAGGCGTGGAAACGGTCGACTTGCGGCGGGCTGCGCCGTTGCGGATACGGGTGAGCATATCGCCCAAGGGATCAGTCATGGTCATCTAACGATCTCCTTACCAGCTCGACTTGACGATGCCCGGCACCTTGCCGAGATTGCCGAGCTCACGAAGCGCGATACGCGACATCCTGAGCTTGCGATAGAAAGCGCGCGGGCGACCGGTGACTTCGCAACGGTTGCGGATACGCGTCTTCGAGCCATCGCGCGGCAGAGAAGCGAGCTTCAGAGTTGCCTTGAACCGTTCTTCGATCGAAAGTTCCTGGTTCATGATGGTTGCCTTCAGGGTCGCACGCTTGGCGGCCTGGTTGGCAACTGTCTTGCGGCGGCGCTTGTTCTTTTCAACTGCGCTGGTTTTCGCCATATGGGAGTTCCTTCTAAACGCTCGTCGTTACGGTTACTGGCGGAACGGGAAGTTGAACTCTTTCAAGAGAGCCCGTGCTTCGTCGTCCTTGGTAGCCGTCGTGCAAACGATGATGTCCATGCCCCACATCTGATCAACCTTGTCGTAGTTGATCTCTGGGAACACAATGTGTTCCTTGATGCCCATGGCGAAGTTGCCACGGCCGTCAAAGCTTTTCGGGTTCAGGCCACGAAAGTCGCGAACGCGCGGGAGCGCGATGTTGATCAGACGGTCCAGGAATTCGTACATGCGGGCGCCGCGAAGCGTGACCTTGGCACCGATCGGCATGAATTCGCGAACCTTGAAGCCCGCGATGGAATTCCGTGCCTTGGTGATGATCGGCTTCTGGCCTGCGATAGCGGCCAGGTCGGCAGCAGCCACGGAAGGCTTCTTCGAGTCAGCCGTCGCTTCGCCAACACCCATGTTGATGACGATCTTGTCCAGCTTGGGGATCATCATGTCGTTTGCGAAGGAGAACTGCTCCTTCAGCGCGGCGCGGATACGGGAATTGTATTCCACCTTGAGCCGCGGCTCATATTTTGCCTCAGCCATCGATCACATCTCCCGTACGCTTGGCTACACGCACCTTCTTGCCGTCGACGACGGAGAAGCCAACGCGGGTCGGCTTGCCGTCTTTCGCGACGATCGCGATGTTCGACAGGTGAATGGACGCTTCCTTGTTGATGATGCCGGCTTCCTGCGTCTGAGACTGACGCTGGTGGCGCTTCACCATGTTGATGCCACGCACGACGGCGCGGTCTTCCTTCGGCATAACCTGAAGGACTTCGCCGGAGCGACCCTTGTCCTTGCCGGCGAGTACGACGACGCTGTCGCCCTTCTTGATCTTGTTCATCGCATGAGCTCCTTACAGTACTTCCGGAGCCAGCGAGATGATCTTCATATGGTTCTTGGCGCGAAGTTCGCGCGGAACCGGTCCGAAGATACGGGTGCCGATCGGCTCTTTCTTGTTGTCGATGAGGACCGCTGCGTTGTTGTCGAAGCGGATGACGCTGCCGTCCGGACGACGGATGTCCTTGGCGGTACGCACAACAACCGCCTTCATCACGTCACCCTTCTTGACGCGGCCGCGCGGGATGGCTTCCTTGATCGAAACGACAATGATGTCGCCGATGGAAGCGTACTTGCGCTTGGAGCCGCCCAGCACCTTGATGCACATGACACGACGTGCGCCGGAATTATCCGCCACGTCGAGGTTTGTTTGCATCTGAATCATGTCAGGTCGCCTTTTTCTAATGACCGAAACGACCGGGCGTCAAAGACGCCCCGTTTCGGCTTATGGACAGAATCTCATTGTGCGCGGGTGGGTCTTGCCAAGGTGGTTTCCTTAAAAGGACCTTCCCTGCGCTCAAAGCAAAAGAACGCTCGTTTCCGAGCGTCCTGCGCCAGTGGGGTGCTTCTTACAGGATTCTGCGCCGGGCGCAAGGCCCAGACGCGGATCCGAAGCAAATTAAGCCTGGGCGGAAATGACCGTCCAGGTCTTGTCCTTGGAGATCGGCGCGCATTCCTCGATGGAAACGACGTCACCTACCTTGTACTGGTTGTTCTCGTCATGCGCCTTGTACTTCTTGGAACGGCGGACCGTCTTCTGAAGCAGCGGATGCGCGAAGCGGCGCTCGACCCGGACAACAACGGTCTTCTCGTTCTTGTCGGAAACTACGACGCCCTGCAGAATGCGTTTCGGCATATTATTTTTCCTTAGGCCTTGGCTTCTGCCGCCTTCTGGCGGGCAATGGTTTTCACGCGGGCGATGTCCTTGCGAACTTCGGTGATGCGCGAGGACTTCTCGAGCTGACCGGTGGCCTTCTGGAAGCGCAGGTTGAACTGCTCCTTCTTCAGGTCGGCGAGCTTGTCCTTGAGCTGGTCGGCCGTGAGGCCGCGAACGTCTTCGGCTTTCATGTGCCTTGCTCCTTACTCTGCGATGCGCTGTACGAAGCGCGTCTTGACCGAGAGCTTGGCTGCACCGAGACGAAGCGCCTCGCGGGCGAGCTCCTCGGAAACACCGTCGATCTCGAACATCATGCGGCCGGGCTTGACCTTGCAGGCCCAGTATTCGACGCCGCCCTTACCCTTACCCATGCGGACTTCGGTCGGCTTTGCGGTGACCGGAACGTCCGGGAACACGCGGATCCAGACACGGCCGGCGCGCTTCATCGCGCGGGTGATCGCGCGGCGGGCCGCTTCGATCTCGCGGGCGTTGACGCGGTTGGGTTCCTGGGACTTCAGACCAAATTCACCGAAGGCCAGGTCGAAGCCGCCCTTGGCCACACCCTTGATGCGACCCTTGAACTGCTTGCGGTACTTGGTACGCTTTGGCTGCAACATTTTCTTACTTCTCCGAGCTTATCTTTCGCCAGCGTTGATCAAGCGTTTTCGCGGCGGCGATCACCACGGTCACCACGATCGCCGCGTTCGCGGCTTGCGGGACCCTGTGCATCGCCTTCCATGGCGCGACGTTCAGAAGCCATCGGATCGTGCTCAAGGATTTCGCCCTTGAAGATCCAGACCTTGATGCCGCAGATACCGAATGCGGTTTCGGCTTCAGCCGTACCGTAGTCGATGTCTGCACGCAGCGTATGAAGCGGAACACGACCTTCGCGGTACCATTCGGTACGGGCGATTTCAGCACCGCCGAGACGGCCGGCGCAGGTGATCTTGATGCCTTCTGCGCCGAGACGCATAGCCGACTGAACGGCACGCTTCATCGCACGGCGGAAAGCCACGCGGCGCTCGAGCTGCTGGGCGATCGACTGGGCGACGAGCGTCGAGTCGATTTCCGGCTTGCGCACTTCAACGATGTTGAGATGCGTTTCCGAATTGGTCATCGTCGCGATCTTCTTGCGAAGCTTCTCGATGTCAGCGCCCTTCTTGCCGATGATCAGACCCGGGCGAGCCGAGTGGATCGTGACGCGGCACTTCTTGTGCGGACGCTCGATGACCACCTTGGCGATACCGGCCTGCTTCAGCTCCGACATCAGATAGGCGCGGATCTTCAGGTCCTCATGGAGGAGCTGACCGTATTCCGCGTTGTCGGCGAACCAACGGCTGTCCCAGGTGCGGTTAATGCCGAGGCGGAAACCGATCGGATTAATTTTCTGGCCCATTATGCAGCCTCCCCTTTTTCCTCGACTTCGCGGACGACGATCGTCAGATGCGAGAAAGGCTTCTCGATCCGCGATGCACGGCCGCGGCCGCGAGCGTGGAAGCGCTTCATCACGATCGACTTGCCTACATAGGCTTCCGATACGATCAACGCGTCGACGTCGAGGTCATGGTTGTTTTCGGCATTGGCGATTGCAGACTCGAGGGTCTTCTTCACGGTGCCGGCGATGCGCTTGCGCGAGAATTCGAGTTCTGCAAGCGCGCGTTCTACCTTCTTGCCGCGGATCATGGCGGCAACGAGGTTCAGCTTCTGGGGGCTGACGCGGAGCGTACGCGCAACTGCCTGCGCCTCGTTATCCTTCAGCCGGCGTTCGGTCTTAGCCTTCGCCATGATTACTTCCTCTTCGCCTTCTTGTCCGCGCCGTGACCGTAATAGGTACGGGTGGGAGCGAATTCACCGAACTTGTGTCCGACCATGTCTTCGTTGACGCTGACCGGAATGTGCTTGCTGCCGTTGTAGACGCCGAACGTCAAGCCAACGAACTGCGGCAGGATGGTGGACCTGCGGGTCCACATCTTGATTACTTCACTCCGTCCGCCTTCGCGCACCTTCTCAGCCTTCTTGAGAAGATAGCCGTCAACAAACGGACCTTTCCATACTGAACGAGCCATTAGTGACTTCCTCTCTTACTTCTTGCGCTGGTGGCGCGAACGCATGATGAACTTGTCCGTGGACTTGTTCGAACGTGTGCGCTTGCCCTTGGTCGGCTTGCCCCAGGGGCTGACCGGATGACGGCCACCCGAGGTGCGGCCTTCACCACCGCCGTGCGGATGGTCGACCGGGTTCATGACGACGCCGCGGTTATGCGGACGCTTGCCGCGCCAGACGGTACGACCGGCCTTGCCGTCGTTGATGTTGCCGTGATCCGGATTGGAAACGGCACCGATCGAAGCCAGGCAGGAGCCCGGTACGAGGCGCTGTTCGCCGGAGTTCAGGCGCAGGATCGCCATGCCGGCATCGCGGCCGACGAGCTGAACGTAGGTGCCGGCGGAGCGAGCCATCTGGCCACCCTTGCCCGGCTTCATTTCGACGTTGTGAACGATCGAGCCGACCGGGATGTACTGCAGCGGCATGGTGTTGCCGGGCTTTACGTCGACGGCCTTTTCGGACGCGATCACCTTGTCGCCGGCAGCAAGACGCTGCGGAGCCAGGATGTAGGCCTGCTCACCGTCGGTATAGGTGACGAGAGCGATGAAGGCCGTACGGTTCGGGTCGTATTCCAGACGCTCGACCGTGCCTTCGACGTCGAACTTGCGACGCTTGAAGTCGATCAGGCGATAGGTACGCTTGTGACCGCCGCCGATAAAGCGGGCGGTGATGCGGCCGTAGTTGTTGCGACCGCCGCTCTTGGAGAGACCCTCGGTGAGCTTCTTGACGGGCTTACCCTTCCAGAGGCCGGACCGGTCGACGATGACCAGCTGACGCTGGCTCGGGGTCGTCGGGTTGTAGCTTTTCAATGCCATTATCTTATACCTCAGAGACCGGTGGAGACGTCGATCGTCTGACCTTCGGCCAGGGTGACGACAGCCTTCTTGACGTCCTTCTGCTTGCCGATGAAGCCGCGGAACCGCTTCACCTTGCCCTTACGGACAAGCGTGTTGACGGCCGTGACCTTCACACCGAAAAGCGCCTCTACGGCAGCCTTGATTTCCGGCTTGGAAGCAGTCTTGGCAACGTTGAAGACGACCTGGTTCTGTTCGGATACCAGCGTCGACTTTTCGGTGATCGAGGGAGATACGATCACATCATAGTGGCGGATGTCGGTCACTTGAAACGCTCCTCTAGAGCTTCCACCGCGGCCTTGGAAAGCACCAGCTTGCCGCGACGCAGGATGTCGTAAACATTGATGCCCTGAACCGGCAGAACATCGACGTTCGGGATGTTCTGGGCTGCGAGCTTGAAGTTGCTGTCGAGCTCAACGCCGCCGATGAACAACACGTTGGTGAGGCCGAGCGAAGCGAACGAACCGGCAAGCGCCTTGGTCTTTGCTTCGGCGGCAACCAGGTTGTCGACGATGATGATGTCTTCAGCCTTCATCTTTGCAGAGAGGGCGTGACGGAGAGCCAGCGCACGAACCTTCTTCGGAAGGTCATGCTCGTGGCTGCGAACGACCGGGCCGTGAGCCTTGCCGCCGCCGCGGAACTGCGGAGCGCGAGCCGAATGGTGACGAGCGCGGCCCGTACCCTTCTGCTTGTACATCTTGGCGCCGGTGCGGGAGACTTCAGCACGACCCTTGGTCTTGTGCGTGCCCTGCTGCTTCTTGGCGAGCTGCCAACGAACCATGCGGGCCAGAATGTCTTCGCGGGGGTCGAGGCCGAAAATCTCGTCCGACAGGGCTACCTTGCCGGCGTCTTTTCCCTCGAGGGTCTTGACGTTAAATTCCATGTGCTTGGCTCCCTTACTTCGCGGCCGACTTGACGGCATCGCGAACGACGATCCAAGCGCCCTTGGAGCCAGGAACGGCACCCTTGACGAGGATCAGGCCACGGTTCTCGTCGGTGGAAACGACTTCGAGGTTCTGGGTGGTGATACGCGTCTGGCCCATGTGACCAGCCATGCGCTTGCCCTTCCAGACCTTGCCTGGATCCTGGTTGTTACCAGTCGAACCATGCGAACGGTGCGAAACGGACACACCGTGCGTGGCGCGGAGACCACCGAAGTTATGGCGCTTCATGGCGCCGGCGAAACCCTTACCGATCGAGGTACCGGTGACGTCCACCAGCTGACCCGCCGTGAAGTGACCTGCCGTCAGCTCGGTGCCGACGTCGATCAGATTGTCTTCGGAAACGCGAAACTCGACGAGCTTCGCCTTTGGTTCGACTTCGGCAACGGCGAAATGGCCGCGCAGCGCCTTGGTCGTGTTCTTCACCTTGGCAGTGCCGGCACCCAGCTGAACGGCAGTGTAGCCATTCTTGTCTACGGTGCGCTGAGCCACGACCTGGCAGTTTTCCAACCGCAATACGGTTACAGGGACATGCTCGCCTGCGTCGTTGTAGACGCGCGTCATTCCCACCTTCTGTGCAATTACACCTGAACGCATCGGTTCAATCCTTCTCACTCAGCCCGAGACAGAAGTCTCAGAGCTTGATCTCAACATCGACACCAGCGGCGAGGTCGAGCTTCATCAGCGCGTCCACCGTCTGTGGCGTCGGGTCAACGATATCGAGAAGGCGCTTATGCGTGCGCATCTCGAACTGCTCGCGGCTCTTCTTGTCGATGTGGGGGGACCTGTTAACCGTAAACTTCTCGATGCGGGTCGGAAGCGGAACGGGGCCCCGGACGCTTGCGCCGGTGCGCTTCGCCGTCGACACGATCTCGCGCGTCGACGCGTCGAGAATGCGGTGATCGAACGCCTTCAGGCGAATGCGGATATTTTGGCCGTTCATTCGACGTTATCCTTGTTGTCTGTTTATCCACGTGCCAACCCAATAGGGCACGGGTTGTTCTCTCTTACCTCAAGGCGGACCACCGGTTTCAAAGATCGAAGGGGACACCGAGGATACGGCGTCCCTTTCCAGTCTTCGGGCCTTCGGCCCACCTTGTCTGTTCATTGCCTGCCTCGAACCCGAAGCAGAGGGCAAATCACGCTCGCGCGCCATTTGCTACATTTTTGTGTCATACGCAAGCGGCCAAGGCCGCCTGCGTTAAAACTTACTCGACGATCGAAGCGACGATGCCGGCGCCGACGGTGCGGCCGCCTTCGCGGATCGCGAAGCGCAGCTTTTCTTCCATCGCGATCGGGTTGATCAGCGTCACCTTAACGGTCACGTTGTCGCCAGGCATGACCATTTCCGTGCCTTCCGGAAGTTCGACGATGCCCGTCACGTCCGTCGTGCGGAAGTAGAACTGCGGACGGTAGTTGGTGAAGAACGGCGTATGACGACCGCCTTCTTCCTTCGTCAGGATATAGGCTTCTGCCATGAACACCGTGTGCGGCTTGACCGAACCCGGCTTGCACAGGATCTGGCCACGCTCGACGCCGTCACGCTGGACGCCACGGATCAGAGCGCCGATATTGTCGCCGGCCTGACCCTGGTCGAGCAGCTTGCGGAACATTTCAACGCCGGTCACCGTCGTCTTGGTGGTGGCGCGGATGCCGACGATCTCGACTTCTTCGCCAACCTTGACGATGCCACGCTCGACGCGGCCGGTCACGACCGTACCACGGCCCGAGATCGAGAACACGTCTTCGATCGGCAGCAGGAACGGCAGGTTGATCGGACGCTCAGGCGTCGGGATGTAGGCGTCGACAGCGGCCATCAGTTCGCGGATCGAATCTTCGCCGATCTTCTTGTCCGAATCTTCAAGAGCGGCCAGCGCCGAACCCTTGATGATCGGAATGTCGTCGCCCGGGAAGTCGTAGGACGACAGAAGTTCGCGCACTTCCAGTTCGACGAGCTCGAGAAGCTCGGCGTCGTCGACCTGGTCAACCTTGTTCAGGAACACCACGATTGCCGGAACGCCGACCTGACGGGCGAGCAGGATGTGCTCGCGGGTCTGCGGCATCGGGCCATCGGCAGCCGAGCAAACCAGGATCGCGCCGTCCATCTGCGCCGCACCGGTGATCATGTTCTTCACATAGTCGGCGTGGCCGGGGCAGTCGACGTGCGCATAGTGGCGGGCAGTCGTCTCATATTCGACGTGCGCCGTCGAAATGGTGATGCCGCGTGCCTTTTCTTCAGGAGCCGCGTCGATCTGGTCATAGGCCTTGTACTCGCCGAAGTACTTCGTGATCGCGGCCGTCAGCGACGTCTTGCCATGGTCAACGTGACCGATCGTGCCAATGTTGACGTGCGGCTTGTTGCGCTCAAACTTGCTCTTTGCCATTTCCGGCTTCTCCGTTCTTATCCCCGTCAGGGGTTATTCTCTAATTTGATTGGGCGGGGTTACCCCGGTCACTTCTGACCGGAGTACTTAGCCTGGATTTCGTTTGCGACGTTGGTCGGAACCGGTGCGTAGTGATCGAAGGTCATCGAATACTGCGCGCGGCCCTGGGACATGGAGCGCAGGTTGTCGACGTACTTGAACATGTTCGCGAGCGGCACATGGGCGTTGATCACGACGGCGATGCCGCGCGATTCCTGGCCCTGGATCTGGCCACGACGGGAGTTCAGGTCACCGATAACGTCACCGACGTAATCTTCCGGAGTGACGACTTCGACCTTCATCATCGGCTCGAGGAGCTGGGCACCGGCCTTCTTCGACGCTTCACGGAAGCAGGCGCGAGACGCGATTTCGAATGCCAGAACCGAGGAGTCGACGTCATGGTAGGCACCGTCGATGAGCGTCGCCTTAACGCCCAGCATCGGGAAGCCAGCCAACGGACCGGAAGACAGAACGCTTTCGATGCCCTTCTGGACGCCCGGGATGTATTCCTTCGGAACAGATCCGCCGACGATCTTGGACTCGAACTTGAAATCGTCGCCGTCCGGGTTCGGTTCGAAGACGATCTTGACGCGCGCGAACTGGCCGGTACCACCGGACTGCTTCTTGTGTGTGTAATCTTCTTCGTGCTTGCGCGTGATGGTTTCGCGATAAGCAACCTGCGGAGCACCGACGGTGGCTTCGACCTTGAACTCGCGACGCATGCGGTCGACGAGGATGTCGAGGTGAAGTTCACCCATGCCGGCGATGATCGTCTGGCCGGACTCTTCGTCGGTCTTCACGCGGAAGGACGGATCTTCGGCAGCCAGGCGGTTGAGCGCGAGGCCCATCTTTTCCTGGTCGCCCTTGGACTTCGGCTCGATGGCGATCTGGATGACCGGCTCGGGGAATTCCATGCGCTCGAGGATGACCGGCTTCAGCGGATCGCAGAGCGTGTCGCCCGTGGTGGTTTCCTTGAGACCTGCGAGAGCGACGATGTCGCCGGCGAAGGCTTCTTCGATATCTTCACGGGAGTTCGAGTGCATCTGCAGCATGCGGCCGACGCGCTCGCGCTTTTCCTTGACCGTGTTCAACAGAGCAGCGCCCTTTTCGAGCTTGCCCGAATAGATACGGCAGAAGGTCAGCGAACCGACGAAGGGGTCGTTCATGATCTTGAACGCCAGCATCGAAAGCGGCTCGGTGTCATCGGGATGACGGTCGATTTCGGCTTCGGTCTTGACGTCGATGCCCTTGATGGCCGGAATGTCTGCCGGCGACGGCAGGAATTCGACGACGGCGTCGAGGAGAGGCTGAACGCCCTTGTTCTTGAAGGCAGAGCCGCAGAACATCGGGAAGAACTTGACGTCGATCGTGCCGCGACGGATGAGCGCACGGATCTTATCGTTGTCCGGCATGACGCCGTTCAGATAGTTTTCCATGGCTTCTTCGTCGATGTCGACAACCGTCTCGATCATCTTTTCGCGGAATTCTTCGGCACGAGCCTTCAGGTCTTCCGGGATTTCGACGACGTCCCACTGGGCGCCGAGCGATTCATCGCGCCAGACGAGAGCGTTCATCTCGATCAGATCGACGATGCCCTTGAATTCGGTTTCAGCACCGATCGGCAACTGGCAGACAACCGCAGTCGCGCCGAGGCGCGTCTTGATCATCTCGACCGAGCGATAGAAATCGGCGCCGGTCTTGTCCATCTTGTTGCAGAAGATCAGGCGCGGAACCTTGTATTTGTCGGCCTGACGCCAGACAGTTTCCGTCTGCGGCTCAACGCCGGCATTGGCGTCGAGCAGAGCAACAGCACCGTCGAGCACGCGCAGCGAACGTTCGACTTCGATGGTGAAGTCGACGTGGCCGGGGGTGTCGATGATGTTGAAGCGGCGCATCTTGCCGTCGCGGCCCTTCCAGAAGGTCGTGGTCGCAGCAGAGGTGATCGTGATGCCACGCTCCTGCTCCTGCTCCATCCAGTCCATCGTGGCTGCGCCGTCGTGAACTTCGCCGATCTTGTGCGACTTGCCGGTGTAATAAAGGATACGCTCGGTGGTCGTGGTCTTGCCGGCGTCGATATGCGCCATGATACCGAAATTGCGGTAGTCTTCGATTTTATATTCGCGAGCCATAGGACTGCCTTTCGAAATTCGATCGAGTGAAGATTACCAACGGTAATGCGAGAATGCGCGGTTGGCGTCGGCCATCTTGTGCGTGTCTTCACGCTTCTTGACGGCGCTGCCACGATTGTTTGCGGCATCCATGAGTTCACCGGAAAGGCGATCGACCATCGTCGTTTCGTTGCGCTTGCGGGCGGCAGCGATCACCCAACGGATCGCGAGAGCCTGACGGCGCTCGGGACGAACGTCGACCGGAACCTGGTAGGTCGCACCACCAACGCGGCGCGAACGAACTTCGACATGCGGCGCGACATTGTCGAGCGCCGAATGGAAGATACCCAGCGGGTCAACCTTGGCCTTGCCCTGCACGACGTCGAACGCGCCGTAAACGATGTTTTCAGCTACGGACTTCTTGCCGTGGAGCATGATCGCATTCATGAACTTCGTGACGACCAGATCGCCGAACTTCGGGTCCGGATTGATCTCACGCTTCTCTGCACTATGGCGTCGGGACATACTTCTCGTCTCTCAATTGTTACGGGCGCTTTACCACGCGGAGAACCTCGCGCAGCGCCG
Organism: Neorhizobium galegae bv. orientalis str. HAMBI 540; assembly: GCF_000731315.1. NCBI lineage: Bacteria > Pseudomonadati > Pseudomonadota > Alphaproteobacteria > Hyphomicrobiales > Rhizobiaceae > Neorhizobium > Neorhizobium galegae. Next base: position 1,262,193 of record NZ_HG938353.1, on the reverse strand, counting down.
GATAATCAGAATTCCGAATTACTTCGGACGCTTCGCACCGTACTTGGAACGGCGCTGCTTGCGGTTCTTGACGCCCTGGGTGTCGAGAACGCCGCGGATGATGTGGTAGCGAACGCCCGGCAAGTCCTTGACGCGGCCGCCGCGGATCATCACGACGGAGTGTTCCTGCAGGTTGTGGCCTTCACCCGGGATGTAGCCGATGACTTCGAAGCCGTTGGTCAGACGAATCTTGGCAACCTTACGCAGAGCCGAGTTCGGCTTCTTCGGGGTCGTCGTGTAAACGCGGGTGCAAACGCCGCGCTTCTGGGGGTTTTCCTGCAGAGCAGGAACCTTGTTACGCTTTACGTTCGCCTGGCGAGGCTTGCGGATCAGCTGGTTTACGGTAGGCATTCAACCATCCCTTACGTTTTTCTCAGTACCCTTTCGGGCCGATCTGATGCCGTTTCCGGCGGCGGCACACACATTTCCTCATGCGCAAAACGTGGCCCGATCCGCTTTTCGCGGATGGACCACAGAAAGCAGAGGACGCATTCCTCATGCGTCGTGCGTGCAGCATTCGTGTCTTCAACGTGCGTATGGAACCGTGTCTGAGGCGTACTCCGGAACGAGTCGTTCCGAACGGGCAAGCCTCACATCGCTTCCGATGCGGGGCGTTTACTGTTTTCCCCCCTGCCCGTCAAGACCGAATCCTAAATTATTGCCCCAAACCCTTGGTTTCGGGGCCAAATGGAGGGTTTCGAGACAAGTTTCGTGAAATATGACATGCCCTCGCGGATAATGTTTGGGAATCATCGCCGATCGCACTAAAGAGTGCGGGAACCTTCCGTTCCGCCTCGTCTTCGGACGATACTAGGGATTCGCTTGCGGAGATGACCATGATCGCCACACCCGACAATGACAACAACCTCGACGGGCCGATGGTCTTCATCATCATCGGCAAGGGCTACGAAAAGAAAGGCGCCGAGGGCATCGAGCTGCATATCATGCTGCGCGCGCCGGACGACGATTCCGCCGTCCGCGAAGCGCTCAACGCGCTCTCCGAAGAAGGCTTCATCGAGGCCGACCTCGACCAGATCGGCATCCTGACCGACGAACCGACCGAGGAGCCGCATGCCTCCGCCTACCAGGGCGCCCTCGAAGGCGAAGTGGCGATCATCCGGTTCGAGTAGCCCCGATCTCCAAAGAGGCCTGGCTGCCCTCGCCTCCTCAGGCCGGCGGAAGTTGTCTCTCCTTACCCTCACCAGTGGCGACGCGTCCACGTTTCGCCAAAGCATGCACCAAGCCGTCGGACAGTTCCGGCGGCTTTTTTGATGCCCTGTCCCGTGGCCCGAAACGAAAAAACCGCCCGGATCGCTCCGGGCGGTTTTGATTTCCAATCGGCCGTTACCGATCACTCCGCGGGCGTGTTCTCGGTGTTCAGGTCCTGAAGCATCGGGGTGGCGGACGAAGCGCCAGAACCCTTCTTGCGTTCTTCCAGGATGAGCTCGTCGCGCGACGTGGCGATACGGCGGATCTGGGTCATGGTGCCGCCCGTACCGGCCGGGATGAGACGGCCGACGATGACGTTTTCCTTGAGGCCCTGCAGCGTGTCGGTCTTGCCGGCGATCGCAGCTTCCGTCAGCACCTTGGTCGTTTCCTGGAAGGAAGCGGCCGAGATGAAGGACGGGGTCTGCAGCGACGCCTTGGTGATGCCGAGCAGAACCGGTTCGCCGTAAGCGGGCTTCTTGCCTTCTTCGGCAAGACGCTCGTTGGCTTCGTCCAGTTCGATCCGGTCGACATTGTCACCGACGATATACTGGCTGTCGCCGGCATCGGTGATCTCGACCTTCTGCAGCATCTGACGGACAATCACCTCGATGTGCTTGTCGTTGATGACAACGCCCTGCAGCCGGTAGACTTCCTGGATTTCGTTGACGAGGTAGGAAGCGAGTGCTTCCACGCCCTTGATCGCCAGGATGTCGTGCGGCGCAGGATTGCCGTCGAGGATGTAGTCGCCCTTTTCGATGTAGTCGCCTTCCTGAAGATGGAAGGGCTTGCCCTTCGGGATCAGGTACTCGACCGGCTCGACACCGTCTTCCGCCGGCTCGATCATGACGCGACGCTTGTTCTTGTAGTCGCGGCCGAGGCGGATCGTACCATCGATCTCAGCGATGATGGCATGATCCTTCGGACGACGGGCTTCAAAGAGCTCGGCGACGCGCGGCAGACCACCGGTGATGTCCTTGGTCTTGGCGCTTTCCAGCGGCACGCGGGCGAGAACGTCGCCCTGGCTGACCTTCTGACCCGGCTCGACCGACAGGATGGCGTCGACCGACAGGTTGAAGCGGGCTTCGCCGCCGCGGGCCAGTTTCATGATGCTGCCCGAAGCGTCCTTGATGATGATCGCCGGCTTCAGGTCGATGCCGCGTGGCGTCGAACGCCAGTCAATGACCTGACGCTTGGTGATGCCGGTGGATTCGTCGGTGGATTCCGAAACCGAGATCGAGTCGACCACGTCTTCGAACTGAACCGTACCTTCCACTTCCGTCATCATCGGGCGCGTATAGGGGTCCCACTCTGCCAGACGCTGACCGCGACGAACCTTGTCGCCGTCGTCCACGAACAGCTTCGAACCGTAAGCGACGCGCTGCGAGGAACGCTCGACGCCGCGCTCGTCAAGGATGGTGACCGCCATGTTGCGGCCCATCGCGACGAGAACGCCTTCGGAGTTCCGCAGCATGTTGCGGTTCTTGATCTGGATCGTGCCTTCGTACGACGCTTCCAGGAACGACTGGTCGACCACGTTTGCCGTACCGCCCAAGTGGAAGGTACGCATGGTGAGCTGGGTTCCCGGCTCGCCGATCGACTGAGCCGCGATGACGCCGACGGCTTCGCCCATGTTGACCGGAGTACCACGGGCCAGATCTCGGCCGTAGCAGACCGAGCAGACGCCCGTCTGAACTTCGCAGGTCAGTGCCGAACGGATGCGGATCGACTGGATACCAGCCTTTTCGATCTCGATGACATCCGGCTCGAGGATCATCTTGCCGGCATCGACGATGCGGGCACCCGTGACCGGGTGATCGATATCGTCGAGCGCGGTACGGCCAAGAACACGCACGCCGATGGAGGCCACGACCTGACCGGCGTCAACGATCGCCGTCATGGTGAGGCCGCTTTCGGTGCCGCAATCGACCAGGTTGACGATGCAGTCCTGCGCCACGTCGACGAGACGACGGGTCAGGTAACCGGAGTTCGCGGTCTTCAGGGCGGTGTCTGCGAGACCCTTACGGGCACCGTGGGTCGAGTTGAAGTACTCGTTAACGGTCAGGCCTTCCTTGAAGTTCGAGATGATCGGCGTTTCGATGATTTCGCCCGAGGGCTTGGCCATCAGGCCGCGCATGCCGCCCAGCTGGCGCATCTGGTTCGGAGAACCACGGGCACCCGAGTGGGACATCATGTAGATGGCGTTCATCTGCTTCTGGCGACCGGTTTCCGGATCGAACTCGACAGCCTTAATGCGGGCCATCATGTCTTCCGCAACCTTTTCGGTAGCCTTGCCCCAGGCGTCGACGACCTTGTTGTACTTTTCGCCCTGAGTGATCAGGCCGTCGTTGTACTGCTGCTCGTATTCCTTCACCAGGGTCTCGGTATCACCGACGATCTTCGCCTTGGTTTCCGGGATGATCATGTCATCCTTGCCGAAGGAGATGCCGGCCTTGCAGGCGTGCGTGAAGCCGAGCTGCATGATGCGGTCGCAGAAGATCACCGTGTCCTTCTGGCCGCAGTGACGGTAGACCGTGTCGATCATCTTGGAGATGTTCTTCTTGGTCATTTCCTGGTTGCAGGTCTCGAACGGCACATTGACGTTCTTCGGCAGAAGTTCGCCGATGATCATGCGGCCGGGGGTCGTTTCATAGATCTTCGAGACCAGCTTGCCGTCGGCATCCAGGGTCTTGAAGCGACCGCGGATCTTGGCATGCAGGGTGACGACCTTGTTTTCCAGAGCGTGGTGCAGTTCGCCCATGTCGGAGAAGGCCATGCCTTCGCCCGGCTCGTTCTGGTTCATGATCGCCAGATAGTAGAGGCCGAGAACCATGTCCTGCGACGGAACGATGATCGGTGCGCCATTTGCAGGGTGCAGGATGTTGTTCGTCGACATCATCAGCACGCGGGCTTCGAGCTGAGCTTCGAGCGACAGCGGCACGTGAACGGCCATCTGGTCACCGTCGAAGTCGGCGTTGAAGGCCGTGCAGACGAGCGGATGCAGCTGGATCGCCTTGCCTTCGACCAGGATCGGTTCGAAGGCCTGGATGCCCAGGCGGTGCAGCGTCGGTGCGCGGTTCAGGAGGACCGGATGCTCGCGGATGACCTCGTCGAGGATATCCCAGACTTCCGGCTTTTCCTTTTCAACCAGCTTCTTGGCCTGCTTGACGGTCGAGGAGTAACCCTTGGCGTCGAGACGTGCGTAGATGAACGGCTTGAACAGTTCGAGCGCCATCTTCTTCGGCAGGCCGCACTGGTGCAGTTTTAGTTCCGGACCGGTCACGATGACCGAACGGCCGGAATAGTCGACGCGCTTGCCGAGAAGGTTCTGGCGGAAGCGGCCCTGCTTGCCCTTGAGCATATCGGACAGCGACTTCAGCGGACGCTTGTTGGCGCCGGTGATGACGCGGCCACGACGGCCGTTGTCGAACAGCGCGTCCACAGATTCCTGCAGCATGCGCTTTTCGTTGCGGATGATGATGCCCGGAGCGCGCAGTTCGATCAGGCGCTTCAGACGGTTGTTACGGTTGATGACGCGACGATAGAGATCGTTGAGGTCCGAGGTCGCAAAGCGGCCGCCATCGAGCGGAACCAGCGGGCGCAGGTCCGGCGGGATGACCGGGACGACCTTCATGATCATCCATTCCGGACGGTTGCCCGATTCCATGAAGTTCTCGACGATCTTCAGGCGCTTCATCAGCTTCTTCTGCTTCAGATCCGACGTGGTGTCGGCAAGTTCCGAACGCAGGTCGCCGGCGATCTTTTCGAGATTCATCGAGGCCAGCATCTCGTAGATGGCCTCGGCGCCGATCATCGCCGTGAACTGATCTTCGCCGAACTCGTCGACGGCGATCATGTATTCTTCTTCGGAAAGAAGCTGGTTTTCCTTGAGCGAGGTGAGGCCTGGCTCAGTGACGATGTAGTTCTCGAAATACAGAACGCGCTCGACATCCTTCAGCGTCATGTCGAGAAGGGTCGAGATGCGCGACGGAAGCGACTTCAGGAACCAGATATGGGCGACGGGAGCGGCGAGCTCGATATGGCCCATGCGCTCCCGGCGAACGCGCGACAGCGTGACTTCGACGCCGCACTTTTCGCAGATGATGCCCTTGTACTTCATGCGCTTGTACTTGCCGCACAGGCACTCATAGTCCTTGATCGGCCCGAAGATGCGCGCGCAGAAAAGGCCGTCGCGTTCCGGCTTGAAGGTACGGTAGTTGATGGTCTCCGGCTTTTTGATCTCGCCGTAGGACCAGGAGAGAATCTTCTCCGGAGACGCGATCGAGATACGGATCGAATCGAAGTGCTGTGCAGGCACCTGCGGATTGAAAAGATTCATGACCTCTTGGTTCATGCCTATCTCCTTTAGGGGCGGAAGCCCTCGGCTGGCGATCGAAACGGCCCGAATTCCCGGGAAGGACCGCCCGATGCTCTAAAACAGTATTAGCCGCGAAATGCGGCAAAAATCCCCTGCCCTTCCGGCGGATACCGGAGGTGGAGTGGCGCGCGCCCATTCCTGGCGCGCGCCCGCTTGTAGTTTTATTCGGCTGCGTCGGGCAGCTGACCGGCGTTCGCCTCGTCGATCTTCGAGTTCTCGAGCTCGACGGACAGGCCGAGAGAGCGCATTTCCTTGACGAGAACGTTGAAGCTCTCCGGAATGCCTGCCTCGAACGTGTCGTCGCCGCGAACGATCGCTTCGTAGACCTTGGTACGGCCGGCCACGTCGTCCGACTTCACGGTCAGCATTTCCTGCAGCGTGTAGGCGGCGCCGTAGGCTTCGAGCGCCCAGACTTCCATTTCGCCGAAGCGCTGGCCGCCGAACTGCGCCTTGCCACCGAGCGGCTGCTGGGTGACCAGCGAGTACGGACCGATCGAACGCGCGTGGATCTTGTCGTCCACGAGGTGGTTCAGCTTGATCATGTACATATAGCCGACAGTCACCTTGCGGTCGAACTGCTCACCGGTACGGCCGTCATAGAGGACCGACTGACCGGACGGATCGAGGCCCGCCTTGGTCAGCATCGCTGCGACGTCCGGCTCATGCGCACCGTCGAAGACCGGCGTTGCGATCGACAGACCACGCTTGGACTGCTCGGCAAGACGAACGAGCGAGTCGTCGTCGAAGCTGGCAACTTCAGCGTTTGCCTCACTCTGATAGGCTTCCGTCAGCTCTTTCTTCAAGTCGGTGATATCGTTCGACTTGCGGTACTCTTCAAGCATCGCACCGATACGCTTGCCCATGCCGGCGCAAGCCCAGGCCAGGTGCGTCTCGAGGATCTGACCGACGTTCATGCGCGAAGGCACGCCGAGCGGGTTCAGAACGATGTCGACATGCGTGCCGTCTTCGAGGAACGGCATGTCCTCGACCGGCACGATGCGCGACACGACGCCCTTGTTGCCGTGACGGCCGGCCATCTTGTCGCCTGGCTGGATCTTGCGCTTCACAGCGACGAAGACCTTGACCATCTTCATGACGCCCGGAGGCATTTCGTCGCCGCGCTGGACCTTTTCGACCTTGTCCATGAAGCGCTGTTCAAGGCGCGACTTGGATTCGTCGTACTGGCCGCGAAGCGCTTCGACTTCGCCCTGCACCTTTTCGTCCTCGACTGCGAACATCCACCACTGCGAGCGGGGATATTCGGAGATGATGGCGTTGGTGAGCTCGATGCCCTTCTTGAAGCCCTTCGGACCGGCAACCGACATCTGGCCGCGCAGCATGTCCGTCAGACGGCTATAGACGTTGCGGTCAAGAATCGACTGCTCGTCGTCGCGGTCCTTGGCGAGGCGTTCGATTTCCTCACGCTCGATCGCCATGGCGCGTTCGTCCTTCTCCACACCGTGACGGTTGAAGACGCGGACTTCGACGACCGTGCCGAACGTGCCCGGAGGCATGCGCATGGAGGTGTCGCGAACGTCGGAGGCCTTTTCACCGAAGATGGCGCGCAGAAGCTTTTCTTCCGGCGTCATCGGGCTTTCGCCCTTCGGAGTGATCTTGCCGACGAGAATGTCGCCCGGCTGGACTTCGGCGCCGATGTAGACGATGCCGGCTTCGTCGAGGTTCTTCAGCGCTTCTTCCGAAACGTTCGGAATGTCGCGCGTGATTTCTTCCGGACCAAGCTTGGTGTCACGCGCCATCACTTCGAATTCTTCGATGTGGATGGAGGTGAACACGTCGTCCGATACGATGCGCTCGGAGAGCAGGATCGAGTCTTCGTAGTTGTAGCCGTTCCAGGGCATGAACGCGACGAGCGCGTTGCGGCCGAGCGCCAAGTCACCAAGGTCCGTCGACGGACCGTCGGCAATGATGTCGCCCTTGTTCAGGATGTCGCCGACGGCGACCAGCGGACGCTGGTTGACGCAGGTGTTCTGGTTCGAACGCTGGAACTTCTGCAGACGATAGATATCGACGCCCGACTTCGACGGATCGAGGTCTTCGGTGGCGCGGATAACGATACGCGTCGCGTCGACCTGGTCGACCACGCCGCTACGGCGGGCAGCAATCGCTGCACCGGAGTCGCGGGCGACGACCGGTTCCATGCCGGTGCCGACGAACGGAGCTTCAGCACGTACCAGCGGCACGGCCTGACGCTGCATGTTCGAGCCCATGAGAGCGCGGTTGGCGTCGTCGTTTTCAAGGAACGGGATCAGAGCGGCCGCGACCGAAACGAGCTGCTTCGGCGAGACGTCCATCAGGTTGATGGTGTCGCGCGGGGACAGCATGACTTCGCCGGCATGACGGCAGACCACGAACTCTTCCACGAAAGAGCCGTTCTTATCCAGTTCGGCGTTCGCCTGTGCAACGTAATACTTCGCCTCTTCCATAGCGGAGAGGTAAAGCACTTCCTTGGTCACGATGCCGTCGATGATCTTGCGGTACGGGCTCTCGATGAAGCCGTACTTGTTGACGCGGGCAAAGGTTGCAAGCGAGTTGATCAGACCGATGTTCGGGCCTTCCGGCGTTTCGATCGGGCAAATACGGCCGTAATGGGTGGGGTGAACGTCGCGGACTTCGAAGCCGGCGCGCTCGCGGGTCAGACCACCCGGGCCAAGTGCCGAAAGACGGCGCTTGTGGGTGATTTCCGAAAGCGGGTTCACCTGGTCCATGAACTGCGACAGCTGCGAGGAACCGAAGAATTCGCGAACCGCGGCAGCGGCAGGCTTCGCGTTGATCAGGTCCTGCGGCATGACTGTGTCGATCTCGATCGACGACATGCGTTCCTTGATGGCGCGCTCCATGCGGAGCAGGCCGAGGCGATACTGATTTTCCATCAGTTCGCCGACAGAACGGACGCGGCGGTTGCCGAGGTTGTCGATGTCGTCGATTTCGCCCTTGCCGTCGCGCAGTTCGACCAGCATCCGGACTACGGCCAGGATGTCGTCCTTGCGGAGCGTGCGGACGGTGTCGGCGACTTCGAGGTCGAGGCGCATGTTCATCTTGACGCGGCCGACGGCGGAGAGGTCGTAACGCTCCGAATCGAAGAACAGCGAGTTGAACATGGCTTCGGCCGATTCCATGGTCGGCGGTTCACCCGGACGCATGACGCGGTAGATGTCGAACAGAGCGTCCTGACGGTTCTCGTTCTTGTCGGCCGACAGCGTGTTGCGGATGTAGGCGCCGACATTGATATGGTCGATGCCGAGAACCGGAACTTCGTCGAAACCGGCATTGAGGATGACCGGCAGGGTCTTTTCGTCGATCTCGTCGCCGGCTTCGAGGTAGATCTCGCCGGTTGCCGCGTTGACGATGTCTTCGGCAAGATAGTTGCCGTAGATGTCGTCATTGGTTGCCTTCAACGCCTTCAGGCCCTTGTCCGTCAGCTGACGGAGAAGGCGCGGCGTGAGCTTTTTGCCGGATTCGACAACCACTTCGCCGGTATCGGCGTCAATCATGTCGGAAAGGGTCTTGGCACCCTTCAGAGTTTCCGGCTGGAACGGAATCCGCCAGCCATCGCCGTCGCGCTGATAGGACGACTTCGTATAGAAGGTCGACAGGATTTCTTCGCCGTCCATGCCAAGCGCCATCAGCAGCGAGGTCACGGGGATCTTACGGCGGCGGTCGATGCGGGCGTAGACGATATCCTTGGCATCGAATTCGATATCGAGCCAGGAACCGCGATACGGAATGACGCGGGCTGCGAAGAGCAGCTTGCCGGAAGAATGGCTCTTGCCCTTGTCGTGGTCGAAGAAGACGCCCGGCGAACGGTGCATCTGGGACACGATCACGCGCTCGGTGCCGTTCACGATGAACGTACCGTTATCGGTCATGAGCGGCATGTCGCCCATGTAGACCGACTGCTCCTTGATGTCCTTGATCGACTTTGCGCCCGTATCCTCGTCGATATCGAACACGATCAGGCGCAGAGTCACCTTCAGCGGCGCCGCATAGGTCAGATCGCGCTGACGGCATTCTTCCACGTCGAACTTCGGCAGCTCGAATTCGTAGGATACGAATTCGAGCATGGAGGCGCCGGAAAAATCGGTGATCGGAAAGACCGACCGGAAGACGGCGTTCAGACCTTCGTCCGGACGACCGCCCTTCGGTTCATCGACCATCAGGAATTGGTCATAGGATGCCTTCTGAACCTCGATGAGGTTCGGCATCTCCGTGACTTCGGGGATTTTTCCAAAAAACTTGCGTACGCGCCTGCGACCATTAAAGGAAAGGGTCTGAGCCATCGTCGCTCCTTCAAACTTGCATCCGGGCCTGCAACGGACGGGGTTCGCTGGCCAGTCGATCCCGTCGATCAATGGGTATTCCCAATCTCGTCCCACCTCTCGAACACGCCAGGCCGGATTGCCTTTTCTGTTCGATTCGGGACCATCCTCTTGAGAACCCATTACCCAGGAACCGTTTTGACGGTTCCTGGGTAATATGTTCGGAGGAAACCAGCGGGAGAGGAGACCTCTCCCGCTGCATTCCGATATTACTTAACGTCGACCTTGGCGCCGGCGTCCTCAAGCTTCTTCTTGAGGTCAGCAGCTTCAGCCTTGTTGACGCCTTCCTTGACAGCCTTCGGAGCGCCTTCGACGAGGTCCTTGGCTTCCTTGAGGCCGAGACCGGTGATGGCGCGGACTTCCTTGATGACGTTGATCTTGTTGGCGCCAGCTTCGACGAGGATGACGTCGAACTCGGTCTTTTCTTCTTCAACGACAGCAGCAGCAGCACCGCCGCCAGCAGCAGCAACAGCTACCGGAGCAGCTGCGGATACGCCCCACTTCTCTTCGAGCAGCTTGGAAAGCTCAGCAGCTTCCAGAACGGTCAGAGCAGAGAGGTCTTCAACGATCTTTGCGAGATCAGCCATTTTGATAGTTCCTTATATTCGGTTCGAACTTGATTGGGTATGAACAGCGAAAAACCGCCTTAAGCGGCTTCCTCGTCCTTCTTGGCGTAGGCCGCGAACACGCGGGCAAGCTGGCTTGCCGGTGCTGCAACAACCGTCGCGATACGCGATGCCGGGGCATTCAAGAGGCCCAGCAGCTTGCCGCGAAGCTCGTCCAGCGAAGGCAGGGTCGCAAGCGACTTGACCGCATCCGCAGTGAGCGTGGTTGCACCCATGGAACCGCCCAGAACAATGATCTTGTCATTGGTCTTGGCGAAATCCATGACGACCTTCGGAGCCGTTACCGGGTCTTCGCTGAATGCGATCAGCGTCTGCCCCTTGAAGAGATTTGACATCCCTTCCGACTCCGTACCCTGAAGAGCGATCTTGGCCAGACGGTTCTTCGCGACTTTGACGGTGCCGCCAGCAGCGCGCATCTTCGAACGAAAATCGTTCATCTGCGCAACTGTGACACCAGCATAGTGGGCCACGACAACCGAACCAGAAGCCTTAAAGACTTCGTTCAGCTCCGTGACAAATTCGCGCTTTTCCGCTCTTTCCACTGTCTGTCTCCAGTTGACGGGACCGCAATCCTGCAGGCCCCATCGGGTTGCCTTTGCCTCAAGGGATCCCTTGATTAGGACCCCAAGCGACGCTTGAGGATCCTGTCCCCTCGCACTGTCGCCACTGGGGCTCCAGGCACAAGGCACACTAGGCTCGAACCGAATTCGTAAAGCGCGCTAGCGCCTCAAAAATCTCGGGTCTTACCCGTCTCATGCAGGCATCAAGTGATTAAGGTCGAAACCACCCGCAATCTCGGACAGGAATTCCCAGGTTTCCCTGGGAAATTCCCGGCCCCGAAGGACCAGGAATTCATGCAGTCCGGAACCCGAAGGCTCCGGACAGAACTTTAGATCGTCACGGTCGACGGATCGATCTTGACGCCCGGGCCCATCGTCGAAGAAATCGCTACGCGCTTGACGTAGTTGCCCTTCGCGCCAGCCGGCTTGGCCTTGATGACCGCATCGGCGAAAGCCTTGATGTTCTCTTCGAGAGCCTTGGCTTCGAAGGAAGCCTTGCCGATGCCGGCGTGGATGATGCCAGCCTTCTCGACGCGGAACTCGACAGCGCCGCCCTTGGAAGCCTTGACGGCGCCCGTGACGTCCATGGTGACGGTTCCGACCTTCGGGTTCGGCATCATGCCGCGCGGGCCGAGAACCTTACCGAGACGACCGACGAGCGGCATCATGTCCGGAGTGGCGATGCAGCGATCGAAGTCGATCTTGCCGCCCTGGACGATTTCGACCAGATCTTCGGCGCCGACGATGTCTGCACCGGCTGCCTTGGCTTCGTCAGCCTTGGCGCCACGTGCGAAAACGGCGACGCGAACGTCACGGCCTGTACCGTTCGGCAGGTTGACCACGCCGCGGACCATCTGGTCTGCGTGACGCGGATCGACGCCGAGGTTCATGGAGATTTCGACAGTTTCGTCGAACTTCGCCGTGGCGCGAACCTTGACCATCGAAATGGCTTCCGTCAGGGCGACCAGCTTGGTCGGATCGACGCCTTCGCGGATCTTCTGAATACGCTTTGCAAGCTTTACCATGTTAAGCCACCACTTCCAGGCCCATGGCGCGGGCGGAGCCCTCGATCATGGCCATTGCGCCTTCGAGATCGGCCGCGTTCAGATCCTTCATCTTCGCCTGGGCGATAGTCTGGATTTGAGCCTTGGTCAGGGTGCCAGCCTTGGCGCCCTTGCCCGGGGTCTTCGAACCCGAGGTGATCTTCGCTTCCTTCTTCAGCCAGTAGCTGACCGGAGGCTGCTTCATCGCGAAGGTGAAGGACTTGTCCTGGAAATAGGTGATGACGACCGGGATCGGCATGCCCTTTTCCATTTCCTGCGTGGCGGCGTTGAACGCCTTGCAGAATTCCATGATGTTGATGCCGCGCTGACCAAGTGCAGGACCGATCGGCGGGGACGGATTGGCCGACCCTGCCTTTACCTGCAGCTTGAGGTGGCCCATAACTTTCTTAGCCATAACTCTCTGCCTTTCGAGAGACCGGTTACCCGGCTCATTAGAGACCGGTTTCCCGGCCCGACATGCCGGCTTTCGCCGGCGGCTGCGGTTGCGTGGTTCGGCCAAAATGCCCGGCTAAGGCACCGTTCCTCCCACGCGCTTGCGGCAAACGCCGCACGAGACCCGCTGCACAAACAGCAGGCCCCATTTCGAAATTCATCAGACCTTTTCGACCTGGGCGTATTCCAGCTCGACCGGGGTCGCACGACCGAAGATCGAGACCTCGACCTTGAGGCGCGAACGCTCTTCGTCGACATCCTGTACGGTGCCGTTGAAGGACGCGAACGGACCATCGGAAACGCGGACCTGCTCGCCGATCTCGAAGGTGATCGAGGACTTCGGCCGCTCGACACCTTCCTGAACCTGGCCGAGAATGCGGTCGGCTTCGAAGTCCGGGATCGGCACCGGCTTGTTGTCGGAACCGAGGAAGCCGGTAACCTTCGGCGTGTTCTTGATCAAGTGATAGGCTTCGTCAGTCAGATTGGCCCGAACCATGACGTAACCCGGAAAAAACTTGCGCTCGGAATCGACCTTGCGGCCGCGGCGCACCTCGACGACCTTTTCGGTCGGCACGAGGATCTTTTCGAACAGATGCTCAAGCCCCTTCTGGCGAGCTTTGTTCTCGATGTCCTCTGCCACCTTCTTCTCAAAATTAGAATATGCGTGGACGATGTACCAACGCGCCGCCATCTTTATTCTCCAGAATCAAACGCTGACGTTCAGTACGAGACGGAGCAACCATCCCATGAGCTGGTCTGCAGCGAAGAAAAACAGCGCAGCGAACACAACCATAACCAGAACCATGGCCGTGGAAATCATGGTCTCACGACGAGACGGCCAATGGATTTTCGTCGTCTCGGAGCGCACTTGGCGCAGAAACGTAACGGGATTGGTTTTGGATGCCATAGATTGCCCACGCAATTACGGCACGTAAAGCTGAACTCTCTCAGCCCCACGCACCGCGTGTCTGTTTTGACCTACATAAACACCCCTTCCCCTTTACACAAGAGGGAAAACAGTGTTCGATGAAATTTCGCCGTTTTGCACGACGGCCATTTCCCGACAATTCCGCTGCGGATATTCTCGCGCCAATCATCTGAAAATGGCAGGGGCGGCCGGGCTTGAACCGACGACCTGCGGTTTTGGAGACCGCCGCTCTACCAACTGAGCTACACCCCTTCAACCTTGGCGGAACGTAAACCGGAAACTCCGGCTCGCCGCCAACTGGCTAGGCGCTCCCTTTAAGGGGATGCGTTGCGCTTTGCAAGCGCATTTTTAATATCCGGGCCGTTCACCTGAGCTTTCGGCCCAACCCGTCGGATGCGTCTGCAGACCGGACCACCGAAAGCGCCGGTTCCACCCGCCGCTCCGGCATTTCCTTGCCCGGCAGATCAAGCTGGCGGGCCCAGGCCGGGAGGATTGGGCTTCGTCCGGGGACATACCGGGTGTCGTCAGGAAAGACACAAAGGCCGCTCCAGATAGGCTTCCGGATGATTGATCAAGCGGTCTCGGCGAAAAAACCGGCAGCAGAAGCGAATCGACTTCGCATAGGCGCAACACTTACGTCGGTAGACCTGATGTCGGCTGGGACGCACTTCTTCCGCAGTCCGTCACCGGATGGGGACTTGTCGCGCCTGATGATCCCACCCACGTCCCTTACCCGGTATGCGCGCCAGAATGTTGGCCCCTCTTCAAGGGTGCTGCGGTCGATAGCGGCCCATCGAACTCGACGGTGGGAGCTTGACCAGCCCCCTGAACGGCCACGGCGCCGCGGATCGCGTGTCCGGTGAGCCGCCATCCCACGAGCTCGGCAATCTGGACTATGTCGGACTGACGGTAGGTCGTTTCCCTTACGAGAACGACCTGTTTTCGACACGCTGACCGAAAGCAAAAGGCCCCGCCGTTGCCGGCAGGGCCTTCTCTATTCCAATGTCGCTATCGATTACTCGACGATCGAAGCGACGATGCCGGCGCCGACGGTACGGCCGCCTTCGCGGATCGCGAAGCGCAGCTTTTCTTCCATCGCGATCGGGTTGATCAGCGTCACCTTAACGGTCACGTTGTCGCCAGGCATGACCATTTCCGTGCCTTCCGGAAGTTCGACGATGCCCGTCACGTCCGTCGTGCGGAAGTAGAACTGCGGACGGTAGTTGGTGAAGAACGGCGTATGACGACCGCCTTCTTCCTTCGTCAGGATATAGGCTTCTGCCATGAACACCGTGTGCGGCTTGACCGAACCCGGCTTGCACAGGATCTGGCCACGCTCGACGCCGTCACGCTGGACGCCACGGATCAGAGCGCCGATATTGTCGCCGGCCTGACCCTGGTCGAGCAGCTTGCGGAACATTTCAACGCCGGTCACCGTCGTCTTGGTGGTGGCGCGGATGCCGACGATCTCGACTTCTTCGCCAACCTTGACGATGCCACGCTCGACGCGGCCGGTCACGACCGTACCACGGCCCGAGATCGAGAACACGTCTTCGATCGGCAGCAGGAACGGCAGGTTGATCGGACGCTCAGGCGTCGGGATGTAGGCGTCGACAGCGGCCATCAGTTCGCGGATCGAATCTTCGCCGATCTTCTTGTCCGAATCTTCAAGAGCGGCCAGCGCCGAACCCTTGATGATCGGAATGTCGTCGCCCGGGAAGTCGTAGGACGACAGAAGTTCGCGCACTTCCAGTTCGACGAGCTCGAGAAGCTCGGCGTCGTCGACCTGGTCAACCTTGTTCAGGAACACCACGATTGCCGGAACGCCGACCTGACGGGCGAGCAGGATGTGCTCGCGGGTCTGCGGCATCGGGCCATCGGCAGCCGAGCAAACCAGGATCGCGCCGTCCATCTGCGCCGCACCGGTGATCATGTTCTTCACATAGTCGGCGTGGCCGGGGCAGTCGACGTGCGCATAGTGGCGGGCAGTCGTCTCATATTCGACGTGCGCCGTCGAAATGGTGATGCCGCGTGCCTTTTCTTCAGGAGCCGCGTCGATCTGGTCATAGGCCTTGTACTCGCCGAAGTACTTCGTGATCGCGGCCGTCAGCGACGTCTTGCCATGGTCAACGTGACCGATCGTGCCAATGTTGACGTGCGGCTTGTTGCGCTCAAACTTGCTCTTTGCCATTGAATGCTTCCTGTGAACATAAGTGTGGACCCGGCGACCGGGTTTGGTGTCGCCGTTTAAGGCTTTCCACCAGAATGCGCAAGACATAATTACGACGCGCGCCCGCACAAGGGGAGCCGGGTAAATCGAACGGAAACCCCCTATGGATGGAGCGGTTCCGCGTTGTTCTCTCCACTGGGCAATGCAGCTTAGATGACAGCCGGAAAACAAGGGGCCGACCGTCATCCCTCAAAGCGGGAGACGGCCGGCCCTCTATTCAGTGAGCGCCAGATTGGACTCTTACTTCGCCGGCTTCAGCGAGTTGATGAGCGCGACGAGTTCTGGGCCGTGCTTTTCCTGTTCGCCCTTGGTGCCCCAATAGGTGATGACGAGAAGCTTGTCCGGCTTCGGCGCGACGAGCGAGACGCCGATCGAAACGGCGCCGTCCTTGTCCTTGCCGCTCCAGTCCAGATTGATCATCTTCATGCCGTTGAACGTGTCTTCGGACTGTTTCTGAGTGGCCGGGTCGACCGTGACGCCATTTTCACCGAGGAAAGAGAACACATCTTCGATGACCTTATCGGTGGTCTCGGCGCTCGCGACGTCGATCGACAGATAGATCGCGCCGTCGTCGGAACTGGCCTGGATGCCGCTGTCGGTTTCTTCCGGGTTCCAGGCATCCGGAATGGTGATCTGCGCGACGGGGGCGGCGCTCGGGAAAAGCACGGTCGCAGCAAACGACGCGGACGGCAGGAGCATCGTCGCAAGGGCTGCGGCGGCAAGTATTTTCTTCATGGACAAGTTTCCATAGCTGGTGGTGGGGCGGCCTCTGTGCCGGCGAAAAAGCTTCTACCCGGGATGCTTTAAAAAGTTACGAGCATCATCGCGACAATACCAGGCGATCACGGAAAAACGAGGCTCCAGCAGGAACGTGCGTCGCCGCAGTCACGGCGCAGATGACAAGGCAGCCGCGGCAAAAAAGAAAGGCGGACTCGGACAGAGACCGTCGACGCGCTTTCAAGCGTGTGACATGCCGGTCTTCATCATGATCAGGTAAAATGGAGCGGGTAGCGGGAATCGAACCCGCGTATTCAGCTTGGAAGGCTGCTGCTCTACCATTGAGCTATACCCGCGGTATGTGGTGTCCGATCAGAGACGAATGGTGGAGAGAGTTGGATTTGAACCAACGTAGGCTGAGCCAACGGATTTACAGTCCGTCCCCTTTAACCACTCGGGCATCTCTCCAGTTTTTCGTCCGGATCGTGAGACCAAGTTCGTCAGATCTTGGAAGCTTGCCGCCCCTCAATCTGCGCCGCGTATATGACCGCCTCGTTCTCGTCTGTCAACACGAGGAAGAAGCAAAAATGACGAAAATAAATCAGTCGCACTTTCGACCCGCCTCCCCGTCGAGGGCTTTGCCCGGAGAGTGAGGATGGCTATAAGGCCTGATGAGCAAGGACGACAAAGAAGACAAATCCACCCGTGACACCCATTATGCGACGCTTCGGCGCGCGGTGCGCGACTCCAAGCGCGAGCGCGGAGAAATTCCGACGCCGCCCTTGAAGCGGCCGAAATCCAACAAGGACTGGAAGCCGCCGCAGCTTCAGCCGGAACAGGTCTTCCTCTATGGCCTGCACACGGTACGCGCCGCCCTCGACAATCCCGAGCGCAAGCTCATCAAGCTGTCGGTGACCCAGAACGCCTTCGCGCGGCTCGATATCGGCGAGCCGGAGACATTGTCCTTTCCGATCGAATTCGTTTCGCCCCAGGATATCGACAGGGTGCTCGGCCCCGAGGCCATTCATCAGGGCGTGATGCTGGAAACGCGGCCCCTCCCCATGCGCCGGCTGGAAGCGCTAAAGGCAAGTCCGCTTCTGCTGGTTCTCGACCAGGTCACCGACCCGCATAATGTCGGCGCGATCATGCGTTCGGCGGTCGCGTTCGGCGCCGGCGCGGTCATCACCACCCAGAGACATAGCCCGACCGAATCCGGCGTACTTGCCAAATCGGCCTCCGGCGCGCTGGAACTGATACCTTATATACAGGTCACCAATCTCGCCGACGCGATCGAAGAACTGCACCGGCTCGGCTTCCAGACGATCGGGCTCGATTCGGAAGGCCCCGCCCCGCTCGAAGGCACGTTTGCCGGCGGCCGGATCGCCCTGGTGCTTGGTTCCGAGGGCAAGGGCCTGCGTCAGAAGACCCGCGAGACGGTCAACGCGCTTGCCCGTCTCGACATGCCGGGCGCTATCAAATCGCTCAATGTCTCGAACGCCGCCGCGATCGCGCTCTACGCGACACAGCAGCATCTCGCCAAGGCCGATTGAGCCGAGCCGTTTTAGACTCCCATGCACGGGGCAAACGTGTCATTGGAAGTCTACCCAACCGACGTGACCAGCCGCCATGGAATTCATGCTCGCCACATTCGAAAAAGCCGCGCTGCTTGCCGGCAAAGCCATCCTGGACGTCTACAGGGCCGGACCCAGCACCAGCTACAAGGCTGATAAATCCCCGGTCACGGAGGCGGACGAACGGGCCGAAGAGATCATTCTCGCCGAGCTTGCCTACGCCTTTCCCGACATCCCCGTCATCGCGGAAGAATCGGTTGCGATGGGACGTATCCCGTCGATCGAAGGACGCTCCTTCATTCTTGTCGATCCGCTCGACGGTACCAAGGAGTTCATCAACGATCGCGAGGATTTCACGGTCAACATCGCCCTGATCGAGAACGGCGCGCCGATCCTCGGTGTCGTTTATGCGCCCGCCCTCAAGGTCGCCTATCTCGGTGGCGGCGGACGGGCGGAAAAACTTGTGATCGACGACGAATTCGCGGTGACGAACCGGGTGCCGGTCGTCGCGAGGCCGGTCGAGGCCCGTCCGATCTGCGTTGCGAGCCGCTCGCATAATTCCGCCGAGACCGAGGCCTTCCTCGAAAAATCAGGCGCCGCCGATATCCGCAGCATTGGTTCCTCGCTGAAATTCTGCCTGCTGGCGGAGGGTGTGGCCGATCTCTATCCCCGCTTCGGCCGAACCATGGAATGGGACACGGCCGCCGGAGACTCCGTGCTCCGTGCCGCCGGCGGCAGCACGGTCACGCTCGGCGGGGCACCGCTTACCTATGGCAAGACCGGCCGCGCAGACATGCTGGATTTCGCCAACCCCGATTTCATCGCCTGGGGATCGCGCCCTGGAAAGCCGTAGCAGCAATCCTATTGTCATCACCCCGTAACGTTGGCCAGTCAGGCCGGCTAGGGTAACGCCTGACCACAGCTGCCACAGGCAGCCAATCCGACGCGTTGCATTCCCTTTCGGATGCGCTTAGGAAACCGCTGCGCGTGAGATTGCCGGATAAAGATGAGGATTATTGATGCGTATTGTGATGGTTGGATCGGGTTATGTCGGCCTCGTGTCGGGAGCCTGCTTTGCGGATTTCGGACATGACGTGATCTGCGTCGACAAGGCTGCCGAAAAGATCGAGGCGCTGAAACAGGGCGTCATCCCGATCTTCGAGCCGGGACTCGAGGCGCTGGTCGAATCGAACGTCAAATCCCGTCGCCTTTCCTTCACCACAGAGCTTGGCCCCGCCGTGGCCGACGCGGATGTCGTGTTCATCGCGGTCGGCACGCCGTCGCGCCGCGGCGACGGCCATGCCGACCTCGGCTATGTCCATGCCGCAGCACGCGAAATCGCCGAAGCGCTGACCGGCTTCACCGTCATCGTCACCAAGTCGACCGTCCCGGTCGGCACCGGCGACGAGGTGGAGCGGATCATCCGCGAAACCAATCCGGATGCGGATTTCGCCGTCGTCTCCAACCCCGAGTTCCTGCGCGAAGGTGCCGCGATCGAGGACTTCAAGCGCCCTGACCGCATCGTCGTCGGCCTTTCCGACGAGCGCGCCCGCGGAGTGATGACCGAAGTCTATCGTCCGCTCTATCTCAACCAGTCGCCGCTTCTCTTCACCAGCCGCCGGACCTCCGAGCTGATCAAATATGCCGCCAATGCCTTCCTTGCCATGAAGATCACCTTCATCAACGAGATGGCCGATCTCTGCGAGCGCGTCGGAGCCGACGTCCAGGACGTTTCGCGCGGCATCGGCCTCGACGGCCGCATCGGCTCGAAATTCCTGCATGCTGGCCCCGGCTACGGTGGTTCCTGCTTCCCGAAGGACACGCTGGCACTCGCCAAGACCGCCCAGGATTATGAAAGCCCGGTGCGCCTGATCGAAACCACCATCGCCGTCAACGACACCCGCAAGCGGGCGATGGGCCGCAAGGTGATCGCGGCTGCCGGCGGCGACGTGCGCGGCAAGAAGGTTGCCGTCTTCGGGCTGACCTTCAAGCCGAATACGGACGACATGCGCGACAGCCCGGCGATCGCCGTCGTCCAGACGCTGCAGGATGCCGGCGCGATCGTTTCCGGCTACGATCCGGAAGGCATGGAAAACGCCAGGCAGCTGATGGATATCGAATTCGCCGACGGCCCCTATCAGGCCGCCGAAGGCGCCGATGTCGCGGTTCTCGTCACCGAATGGAACGAATTTCGTGCACTCGATCTCGAACGCCTGAAGTCCGTCATGAAGAGCCCGGTTCTCGTCGACCTGCGCAATGTCTATCGCGCGCGGGAGGTGGAAGCCCATGGCTTTGCCTATACCGGCGTCGGCAAAATGCACTAGGCAGTCCTGAGGGCGGCGGACCTTGAGTTTGTGGGCTCTCTGCAGGAGTTGCCCCGCAGATCGAGCAAGCGAAAGTCACCTGGGCCGTGACCCGGTGCTGGATCATCCGTGCCAGTCGCTTTTGGAGCAATCCCGCCGTCGAAGGCTTTAAAGCTGCGCCCCGGTTGGGCATATTGCATGTCGATGATGTTTCGCCCTCTCATGCAGATAGGCTTGGGCTTGTCCTTGGCCCTCCCGCCCTCTGGCGGGAGCGTCGGTGCTGCCGAAGACCCCGCCGCTCCCGAATGCCGATACGAGCGTGCGGCATCGGACGAGATGGGCCGATTGTGCATCCGCGCCGAAACCTACAATCAGGATCTCTGCCAGGTGATGCAACGGCTGGCCGAGAGGAACGGGCTGCCGCCGGAATTTTTCGCGCGGCTGGTCTGGCGGGAAAGCCTGTTCCGCGCCAATGCGGTGAGCCCGAAAGGGGCCGAGGGCATCGCCCAGTTCATGCCGGAAACTGCAAGGATCCGCGGCCTGAGGAACAGCTTCGATGTCATCGAGGCGCTTGCGGCATCCGCTCTCTATCTCAGGGATCTGCGCGACCGTTTCGGCAATCTCGGCCTTGCCGCCGCGGCCTATAATGCGGGCGAAGCAGGCCTCGAAACGTTCCTGGCGACCGGACGGCTGCCGATCGAGACACGCGACTACGTGTTTGCGATTACCGGCCATTCCGCAGAAATGTGGAAGGACGATCCGCCGAAGATGGCGGCCCAGGCCCTCGATCCCGGAAAACCCTTCCTCGACGGCTGCCTACGGCTCGCCAATACGAGGCGGCTCAACGAGAGTGTCTTGATAGCATCGGCGGATTGGGCGCCTTGGGGCGTGCAGCTTTCCGCGCACTATAATCCGAATATCGCCAGCCAGCTGTTTGCCAACACGATCGGCCGTCTGCCGACGCCGCTCAATTCCGAACGGGCGCTCGTCGTGCGCCAGAAACGCGGCAATTTCGGTTATCGCCCGCGCTATGCAGCGCGCATCGGCCGCGCCACCAGAGCTGAGGCTATCGATTTGTGTGCCAGGATCAGGGCCCACGCCGTGCCCTGCACGGTTTTCAGAAACTGAAGCGGCAAGCAGAAGAAGGCCTTCCGCTTGCCGCACATAGGTCTCGATCAGCAGTTTTGTGCCTGCCCAGGCGCGAGAGTTCCGTCCGCATTGGGCGTTGCGGAGCCGGAACCTTGCGGCAGATTGTTGGTCGTAGCGGAACCGGAACCCTGTGGCAGGTTGTTGGGCGCGCATTTGGAGCCGCCGGAATTGCCGATCGTGCTGCCTGTCGTATTGGAATCAAGCGCGCCTGACCCGGCGCCATTCAGCGGAGCCGTGGTAGTGCCGTTGAGCGTGCCGGAGCCGGAGCCACTGGCGCCCGAACCGGAAACGGATCCGCCGGTTCCTGCAGAACCTGAGCCAGAAGCGCCGGATCCTGATCCGGTTCCTGAGCCCGACTGGGCGACCGCGGCAGTGGCGAGACCAAGCGACAGTGCGCCAACGGTGAGTATCTTTACAAACATTGGGTTTCCTCTCGTGGGACTTTCCAAACATGCCCTACAGCCGCCTAACCCTGCCGATCGCATAAGGTTTCCGACGTTCTACGCAGACCTCTCAGGTTTGCGGACGGTGGCGG
The DNA here is from genome assembly GCF_000731315.1 of Neorhizobium galegae bv. orientalis str. HAMBI 540. Lineage (NCBI taxonomy): Bacteria > Pseudomonadati > Pseudomonadota > Alphaproteobacteria > Hyphomicrobiales > Rhizobiaceae > Neorhizobium > Neorhizobium galegae. The sequence continues at coordinate 1,240,118 of NZ_HG938353.1, read as the reverse complement.
GGCAAAAAAACCGGCGCTGCCGCAGGCGTCGGCCAGGTCCGCCGCAGACGCCACGGCGACCTCGATGAAGAGAAATTGACCTCGAATTGCCAGGAAAGGAATGGTGCCCCCGCCAGGGTTCGAACCCGGGACCCCCTGATTACAAATCAGGTGCTCTACCAACTGAGCTACAAGGGCACTTTCGAGTGGGGAGTTACCAGATTTTCTCCTCCTGTAAAGAGAAAATCGCTGCAACATCACACACCGTGCATTCGAGTTGCGTTGTTTCACGCACGGGCGATGGCGCAAGGCGCTTGTTCAAAAGCCTGTTTTTACTGTACTGAGTGCCGTCCCGCCGGCATGGTCCTGTCACAGGATCGTGTTAGCTCACCTGTTTACAGCGTCCCTTGCGCGCCCCGTCGGGCGGCGGCACCCTCAAAGGCCCGTTCATGTCGTCTGAGACGAACAAGCTCTCCATCATCGCCTCGACAGCCCCGGAAGCACAATCCGCGCTGGAAGAACTCGTACGGCTCTATGGCAATGTGCCGACCGAGGAAGCCGACGTGATCATCGCGCTCGGAGGCGACGGTTTCATGCTGCAGACGCTGCACGACACGATCAATACGGGCAAAAGCGTCTATGGAATGAACTGTGGCTCGGTCGGCTTCCTGATGAACGATTATCGCGCCCAGAAACTCCACGAGCGGGTGGCCGAATCGGTGGAGAACGAGTTTCACCCGCTGAAGATGACGACGGAAAACGAGGACGGTTCGACATCCGTGGCACTCGCCATCAACGAGGTCTATCTTTTCCGGCAATCCTATCAGGCGGCCAAGCTCAGGGTGGAGATCGACGGCCATGTGCGGCTGGAGGAACTGATCTGCGACGGGCTGATGATCGCGACGCCCGCCGGTTCAACCGCTTACAATCTCTCGGCACATGGGCCGATCCTGCCGCTGGAAGCGCCGTTGCTCGCCATGACGCCGGTCTCGGCCTTCCGACCGCGGCGCTGGCGCGGGGCGCTGCTGCCGAACCACGTCTGCGTCGACATCCACATCCTCGAGCCGGACAAGCGGCCGGTCAACGCGGTTGCCGACAATACCGAGGTGAAGTCGGTGCTGAAGGTGCGGGTGGCGCAATCGACGGAAATCACCGCGCGTATCCTCTCCGATCCGAACCATTCCTGGTCCGACCGGATTCTCGCCGAACAGTTCAACAACTGACTCAGCGTCAGCTCACGCGGATGGAACCTATTGCCCTCGCGTGAAGCTCAGCGTTTCGGGGAAAAGGCACGCAAAAAAGTGCGGGTGGCGTTTGCCGCCATCTGGTCGATTTCCGATTCAGGCGTCTGGCGGCCGATCTGCTGGTCGTAGCGAAGGTCGGTCGCGAGAAGCGCCATATACTGGCGAGCGGCGAGCGCCGGATCGTCGAGGTCGAGATAACCGCCATGGGCGAGCTGCGCCAGGCGGGCTGCGATGGCCGGATATTTCTTGCCCGGCCCGTATTCCTTCCAGGTCTCGAAAAGCTCGGGAAAGCGGGCGCCTTCGGTCTCGACCACCTTGCGTAGCCAGCGACCGTTCGGGTCGCAGATCGCCTTGCGCAGGAGCTGGGCCGAAAATTGCGTCAGCTCCGTCTCGATGTCCTGCGGCGCCACGGGGAAAGTATCGAGCACGCGAAAGAAACCGGCGCTGGAGCGGTCGGTGATTTCAGCGACGACGACCTTGAAAAGGTTATCCTTGTCGCCCAGTTGATTGTAGATCGTCTGGCGCGATACCCCCGCCCTGGCCGCGATCGCATCAATGCTGGCGCCGCCAAAGCCTTCCTGGGCGAAAACATCGGCTGCCGCATTGAGGATCGCCTGGCGCTTGTTCTGCGCCGGAGGCCAGGTGTCGTAATCGCGCGGAAGTTCGGCAGACGAATTTTTCATGACATCACTATAGCGGGGCTTGACGGATTGGACAATTGTGTCCAAAATAATTTACATGATTGTTCAGACCCATTCTCCCGTATCTGGCCGGCTCTCATATTCATCTCCCATAATCGTCCTCGCCTGCCGTTACCACGGCAGATGTGGTGACGGGAAAGGTTTTTTCCAAATGCAAAGCAGAGCTCCTTCGCATGCCCTGTCGCTAGGGCTGCTCTCGGCTATCGGGCTTTTCGCCCTCGACATGTATCTCCCGGCGTTGCCGACCATCCGCGCCAGCCTCAATGCCAACAGCCATGAGGTACAGGCGAGCCTGATCTCCTTCTTCGCCGCCATGGCGGTGTCGCAGATCGCCTACGGCCCGCTCTCCGACATGTTCGGCCGCAAGCGGCCGCTCTATGTCGGCCTCGCGCTTTATGCCATCGGCGCGATCGGCTGCGCGCTGTCACCGTCGATCGAGTGGCTGATCGCCTTCCGGTTCCTGCAGGGCATGGGCGCCTGCGCCGGCGTGGTCATCTCCCGCGCCATCGTCCGCGACCTCCATACCGGTCCGGCCGCAGCCGAGCTGATGTCGCGGCTGATGCTGGTGTTCAGCGTCTCGCCGATCCTCGCCCCGCTTGCCGGCAGCATCGTCACCGTGTTCGGCGACTGGCGGCTGATCTTCTGGGTCATGGTCGGCGCCGGTGCGGTCGGCGCCGTCGTTGCGGTGTTCTTCCTTGAGGAAACCCGCCTGCCGGCTGCGCGCAGCGAAAGCAGCCTCGCCGGCGCGCTCAACTCCTATGGCACGCTGCTGCGGGATCCCTACTATCTCGGGCTGGTGCTGATCGCCTCCTTCGGCATGTCGAGCTACATGATCTATGTGGCAAACTCGTCCTTCGTGCTGATCGAGCACTACGGCCTGTCGCCGACCTTCTATAGCATCGTCTTCTCGTGCAATGCGGTCGCCTTCATCGGCATGTCGCAGCTGAACGGCTGGCTCTCCCGCAAGATCGGGCTCCGCAAAGTGATCCGCAGCGCGGTATTCGGCTATTCGACGATGATGGTTCTTCTGGCACTCATCACCTCGCTCGGCATCGACCGTCTCGATGTGATGGCGGCCTTCCTGTTCGGCGGCTATGGCTTCCTCGGCCTGATCATCCCGACGGCGGCGGTGCTGGCGCTCGAACATCACGGCCGGATCGCCGGCACGGCGTCGGCGATGATGGGCACGATCCAGTTCGTGACCTCGGCGGTCGTGATCGGCCTCGGCGGCATGTTCGTCGACGGAACTTCGCTGCCGATGGTCACGGTCATCGCGCTGTGCTCGGTCGTCGTCTTCCTGCTGTCGCTTGTCGTGCTGCGCAGCCGCCAAGGCGCCATGACGGCCGCGGCGGAATAAACCTCACTTTCGCCCAACAAAAAAGCGGCCGGACCTTGCAAGGTTCGGCCGCTTTCGTTCGTGATTCTTGCATGGATCGTCAGTCGACGTCGGCGACATCCACATCCGGCTTGCCGCTGATGCGGTGCGCCAAGGCAGCTTCCATGAACGGATTGATATCTCCGTCCAGCACGTCGTCCGGAGCGGTGCTGGTCACGCCTGTGCGCAGGTCCTTGACCATCTGGTAGGGCTGCAGAACATAGGAGCGGATCTGGTGGCCCCAGCCGATATCGGACTTGGAAGCAGCCTCGGCGTTCGCCGCGTCCTCGCGCTTCTTCAATTCCGCTTCGTAGAGCCGCGCACGCAGCATGTCCCAGGCCTTGGCCTTGTTCTTGTGCTGCGAGCGTTCCTGCTGGCACTGCACCACGATGCCCGACGGGATGTGGGTGATGCGCACCGCCGAGTCGGTGGTGTTGACGTGCTGGCCGCCGGCGCCCGACGAACGATAGGTGTCGATGCGGCAATCGCTCTCGTTGATCTCGATGTTGATCGAGTCGTCGATGACCGGATAGACCCAGATGGACGAGAACGAGGTGTGGCGGCGGGCGTTGCTGTCATAAGGCGAAATGCGGACCAGGCGATGGACGCCCGATTCGGTCTTCAGCCAGCCATAGGCATTGTGGCCCTTGACGAGAATGGTCGCCGACTTGATACCGGCTTCTTCGCCGTCATGCACTTCCAGAAGCTCGACCTTGAAACGCTGGCGTTCGGCCCAGCGGGTGTACATGCGCAGAAGCATGTTCGCCCAATCCTGGCTTTCCGTGCCGCCGGCGCCGGAATGGACTTCGACATAGGTGTCGTTGCCATCCGCTTCGCCCGACAACATGGCCTCGACCTGGCGCCGGCCGGATTCCGCCATCAGCGCCTTCAACGCCTCCTCGGCTTCCTTGACGATCGCTTCGTCGCCCTCTTCCTCGCCGAGTTCGATGAGCTCGATATTGTCGTTGAGTTGGCTCTCCATGGCCTTGACGCCATTGATGCCGTCATCGAGCTGCTGGCGTTCGCGCATCAGCTTCTGCGCTTCCGCAGCATCGTTCCAGAGGTTGGGATCCTCTGACTTGTTATTCAACCAGTCCAGTCGTCTTACCGCCTGATCCCAGTCAAAGATGCCTCCTCAGCAGGCTTATGGCCTGCTTGATTTCGTCGACTACATTGATGATTTCCGCACGCATGGCGCTTGTTCTTCGCTCTTTGTGTTGGGGTTTTAAGTGCCGTGGACATAGTTGCAGCCAGCCCGGATGTAAAGCCCGGGCCTGCCGACAAGGCTGCCGCTTCGGATAGCGATCAGAACAGACCCGGCATGCCCGAGGTGACAGCCTGCTGCGCCTGGGGCGAATTGGTGAAGATCTGATCCTGGGTCATGTATTCGCCGTCGCCGATGACCTGGAAGACGTCGGCAGGGCCGGTGCCGGGCTTGAAGGCTTCGACGATCGTGTCAGGTTGGCCTTCCATGGCCGCCATACCGGTCTTGCGATTGACGGCGACGAGCTGCATGCCGTCCGGCACGTGGAATTTTTCGGCAGGCGTCAGCTTGGCGGCCTGGGCGAGGAACTCGCCAAAAATAGGCGCGGCGAGACCACCGCCGGTGCCGGCACGGCCGAGCGGCGTTGGCGTATCGAAGCCGATATAAAGGCCGGCGACCAGGTTCGGCGTGAAGCCGACGAACCAGGCATCCTTTTCATCATTGGTGGTGCCGGTCTTGCCGGCGACGTCGCGGTCCTTGACCGGAATCTTGCCGGCGGCCGTGCCGCGCAGCACCACGCCCTGCATCATCGAGGTGATCTGATAAGCAGTCATCGGGTCGAGAACCTGCTCGCGGTTATCGACGATACTCGGTTCTTCCTGATGGGCCCAGTCGTTGGAGTTGCAGCCGTCGCAGGCGCGCTCCTCGTGCCGGAAGATCGTCTTGCCGTAGCGGTCCTGGATGCGGTCGATGACGGTCGGCTTGATCTGCTTGCCACCGTTGGCGATAACGGCGTAGGCCGAGACCATGCGCATCACCGTCGTCTCGCCGGAACCGAGCGACATGGCAAGCACCGGCAGCATCTTGTCGTAGATGCCGAAACGCTCGGCATATTCGGCAACAAGTTCCATGCCCATGTCCTGTGCCAGGCGCACGGTCATCTGGTTGCGGGATTTTTCGATGCCGGTGCGCAGCGTCGACGGGCCGCCGGCCTCGCCGCCGTAGTTCTCCGGCTTCCAGACCTGGCCGCCGGAGACGATCTCGATCGGGGCGTCGAGGATGACCGAGGCCGGCGTATAACCGTTATCGAGGGCTGCCGAATAGACGAACGGCTTGAACGACGAACCCGGCTGGCGCATCGCCTGGGTGGCGCGGTTGAATTCGGACTGCGAATAGGAGAAGCCGCCCGCCATGGCGAGAACGCGTCCCGTATTCGGGTCCATGGCGACGAAACCGCCCTGGACTTTTGGTGGCTGGCGCAGCCGATAGGTCTTGGCCTGCGGATTGATCGGTTCCACGTAGACGACATCGCCGGGCTTCAGAACGCCGTCCGGCGATTTCGCCGGCTTGCGGGTATTGGTCGAATCCCGGTAGGCCCACTTCATGTCGTCGCCGTTGATCGTGCCCGTCTCGCGAGCCGCATCGACCTTGCCGGCCGCGTCAGCCGACGGCTGCAGGCCGATCGTGGCTGACTTTGCCGATACTTCGGTCACGACCGCCAGCTTCCATTCCGGCACGTCCGCAAGCGACTTCTGCTTGGCGAGTTCCGGGCCCCAATCCCAGGTTCCAGGGGCGCCGGTCGTGGCGATCTGCGCTACCGGGCCATGAAAGCCGCGGCGCTCGTCATATTCCACGAGGCCGTTCTGAAGGGCGCGGCGGGCGATGACCTGAAGATCGGGGTCGAGCGAGGTGCGGACCGAAAGCCCACCCTCGTAAAGCGCCTTGTCACCGTAGCGGTCGATGATCTGACGGCGGACTTCCTCGGAGAAATAATCCGATGCGAAGACATGGGCGCCGGTGCGGCGCTGCTTGACGCCGAGCGGCTGCTTCTTGGCGTCGTCGGCATCGCCTTGCGTGATGTAGCCGTTCTCGGCCATGCGGTCGATGACCCAGTTGCGGCGCTCGAGTGCCGCCTTTTCGCGGCGGAAGGGATGATAATTGGCCGGGCCCTTGGGAAGGGCCGCAAGATAGGCGGCCTCGGCCGTCGTCAGTTCGGTCACCGACTTGTCGAAATAGGTGAGCGCGGCACCTGCGATGCCGTAGGAGTTGAGGCCGAAGAAGATCTCGTTCAGGTAGAGTTCGAGGATCTTGTCCTTGGAATAGGTCTGCTCGATACGGAAGGAGAGGATCGCTTCCTTGACCTTGCGGTCGATCGTCTGGTCGCCGGTGAGAAGGAAGTTCTTCGCCACCTGCTGGGTGATGGTCGAGGCGCCTTCCGGGCGACGGCCGGAACCAAGGTTCTGAAGGTTCGAAAGGACGGCGCGCCCAAGCCCCGTGATGTCGATGCCGGGATGGCTGTAGAAATTCTTGTCTTCAGCTGACAGGAAAGCGGCCTTGACGCGGTCGGGCACCGCCTGGATCGGCAGGAACAGGCGCCGTTCGCGGGCATATTCAGCCATCAGCGCGCCGTTGCCGGCATGAACGCGGGTGGCGACCGGCGGCTCGTAGGAGGCAAGAACTTCATAGTTCGGCAGGTCCTTGGTCATCCCGGTGAGGTAGATACCCACGCCGGCAGCCACGACCAGAAACAGGACGCAGGCCAATCCAAAGAGATAACCAATCAATCTTACCATATTGGAGCTACCGTTCAGCTTTCATTCGGCGCGTGAAACACACCATCGCATGGTTAGAGGCGTTTTGCACGGTGATCGAACCAGCGCAAGCCGGAAGAGGATCAATCGTCCGTCATCCATTGCGTCCGGGAACCACCGAGTAATCGCCCGAATGTGAGTAAAATAGGGCTCTTAGCTGCAATTTCCGGTGACTGGCCTCCCCCTGCATCATATTCGCCGGCGCCTGTGGCACCCGCGCCACGCGCATCGGGGAAAATCAGCCGCCATTTGCCATCGCCCGGTCACGATAGCGCCTGATCGCGTCGACCATGCGATCGATCACCTTCGAGCGCCACGACTCATCCAGAAGCAGCTTTTCATCTTCGGCATTGGACAGAAAGCCGAGCTCGAGGAGCACGGACGGAATGTCCGGTGCGCGCAGCACCTGGAAACCGGCATAACGGTGGGGATTGTTGATGAGCCCGATCTGCCCCTCGAAGGATTCGACGACATTGCTGGCGAGCGCGATCGAAAACGCCTGGGTCTCGCGGCGGGTGAGGTCGAGCAGGATATCGGCGACTTCAGGCGGCCCGCTCTGGAGGGTATAGCCCGCAAGCTCGTCGGACAGGTTTTCGCGGGTGGCGAGGTTTTCGGCCATGCGGTCGGAGGCCTTGTCCGATAGCGTATAGACGGTCGCGCCGCGGATATCCTTCTGGCCGAGCGTATCGGCGTGCAACGAAACGAAGAGATCGGCATGACCCTGGCGGGCAAGCGTCACGCGCTCGGAGAGCGACAGGAACGTATCGTCGTCGCGGGTGAGGAAAGCCTTGATACCCTCGACCTTGTTCAATCGTTCGGCAAGAGTCTTGGCGAACGCCAGCGTGATGGTCTTCTCAGGGGTCTTGGTGCCCGCCCCGGTGGCGCCGGCATCGATCCCGCCATGCCCGGCATCGACGGCAACGGTGAAGACATTGTCCTTCTCGGCCATCGCCAGCGGGTCCGGAGTGGCGGCGGCCGACGTCGCCCAGTTCTGGGTTTTCACCAGATCGGCGAAAACCTCCTTGGAGGCCATTTCCGCATCCAGGACCAGACGGTAGCTGCCGTTGTCGTTCGACTGAACCTCGGCGATCGACAGTTTTACCGGCCGCTTGGCAGTCAGCACGATACGAGCGCTCGACTCACCCATCGTGCCGTAGCGGATATCCTTGAAGAGGCCGCGCGCGGACAGATCCTCAGCAGGGAAGCCGAAGGCCGTGGCCGGCAGGTCGACGATCACCCGTTCAGGCGCGGCGACGTAATGGACGGAGAATTCCGGTTTCTTCTCGAAATCGATGACGATCCGGGTGCGCGCCTCGTCACCGGCGACCCGCGCGCTGAAGGCGAGAAGCGGCGGCTGCGGCGCGGCACCGGCGGAGCTCAAGGGGAGGGTCGCGCCGAAGCCTACCAAAAGGAAAAGCGCGCAACCGATTCGCGTGAAAAACCGTCGACGGCCCCCGCCGTCGGCCGTCGCCGCGCCTGCCTTCACATCCACCCTCAAAACGCCACTCGCATTCAAAGCCCCGCCGCCTATCAGGCAACCCGCATCAAAGTGCCCAATTTAGAAGGCATTTGCCCGTCAAAAGATGCGAATCATCCGCCCGTTCCTTGCCATTCATAAGAGGTCTAATTCCATCGAGAATATGGCAAACCTGGCTTTTCCCTTGCTATTGTGACAGATAAACCATACAACGCCCACGAGGGTTAAAGTGTTGACGGGATAGTCTGCCGATAGGCTGGCCAGCCTCTTCAGGACCTGGCGCCGAAGACCGACAGTCATCCGCCGTCGCTACACTTTTTCCTGATACACGATCCAACCGGCGGTGGCCGGAATAATACCGGGTGGCATGCCACCCACCGCTCATACGGAGCACATTCATCGGGCCCCTGCGGGCCTATGGTATCGTCATTCTCGTTTGGTTTTTGATGTCGCGGCACAATTTTCAGAACCTGGAGGGACCGAGGGAGCAACGCTCCCCGTCATCTTTCCGGTTGCCGTCACAACCGCGCCCGACGGGAACATCTTTATCCGGCGCAACGACCGCATTGCATGACGGGCCTGTCCTTGTGGCAGCCTTTTCTGCATTCCCCCGGCGGCGCCGAGGAGCAGAATTTCAATGGCAGACAAAATGCTTATCGACGCGTCTCACGAAGAGGAGACGCGCGTAGTTGTCGTTCGCGGTAACCGGATCGAGGAATTCGATTTCGAATCGCAGCATAAGAAACAGATACGCGGCAATATCTATCTGGCGAAAGTGACGAGGGTCGAACCCTCACTACAAGCCGCTTTCGTCGACTACGGCGGGAACCGTCACGGCTTCCTCGCCTTCGCCGAAATCCATCCCGACTATTATCAGATCCCGCTTGCCGACCGTCAGGCGCTGATGCAGCAGGAAGCCGAGGATCAGCGCAAGATCGCCGAGGCCGAAGCCGCCGATCCGATGGTCGATCTTGCCAATCAGGATCAGCCGGATATCGGCATTTCCACCCCGGCACCCGCTGCCGAGCCCGCAAGCGAAGCCGGTGCGGAAGCAACGGAAGCGAACCCGGTCGAGGCTGTCGCCGCTGAAGAGGCAGAAAAGCCGAAGGCCAAGCCGCGCCGCAGCCGCGCCCGCAAGAAGCCGGCAGACGAAGTGCCCGCCGCAGAAGCCGCAGCATCCGAGGGCGAAACCGCCCCCTCCTCCGACACCAATGACGACGACGGCTCGACGCCCGGCGAAATGGCGGCGATGGTCGAGACCGATTCGATTTCGGAAGATGTCGACGCCCGCCGCGGTGGTGGCCGCAACGACGATTTCGATGACGACGACGACGATGACAACCACGAGAAGGAAGTCATCGAATCGGTCGGTGCCGAAGACGCGATGGAAGAAGTTCCGGACCGTGTCGTGCGCAAGCCGCGCAAGCAGTATCGCATCCAGGAAGTCATCAAGCGCCGCCAGATCCTGCTCGTGCAGGTCGCCAAGGAAGAGCGCGGCAACAAGGGCGCTGCTCTCACCACCTACCTTTCGCTCGCCGGCCGTTATTCGGTACTGATGCCAAACACGGCGCGTGGCGGTGGTATCTCCCGCAAGATCACCCAGCCGCAGGACCGCAAGCGTCTCAAGGAAATCGCCCGCGAGCTCGACGTGCCACAGGGCATGGGCGTCATCCTGCGCACCGCCGGTGCCAACCGCACCCGCGTCGAGGTCAAGCGTGACTTCGAATACCTGATGCGCCTGTGGGAGAACGTCCGCACGCTGACACTGAGCTCGACCGCCCCTACCCTCGTCTATGAAGAAGGCTCGTTGATCAAGCGCTCGATCCGCGACCTCTACAACAAGGACATTTCCGAGATCATCGTGTCTGGCGAAGAAGGCTATCGTGAAGCGAAAGACTTCATGAAGATGCTGATGCCGAGCCATGCCAAGGTGGTCCAGCCCTATCGCGACCTGCACCCGATCTTTGCCCGTTCCGGCATCGAGGCGCAGCTCGACCGCATGCTGCAGCCGCAGGTGACGCTGAAGTCCGGCGGCTACCTGATCATGAACCAGACGGAAGCGCTCGTCGCCATCGACGTCAATTCCGGCCGTTCGACCCGCGAACATTCGATCGAGGAAACGGCTCTCCAGACCAACCTGGAAGCGGCGGAAGAAGTTGCCCGCCAGCTTCGCCTGCGCGACCTTGCCGGCCTGATCGTCATCGACTTCATCGACATGGAAGAAAAGCGCAACAACCGCGCCGTCGAGAAGCGGCTGAAGGATTGCCTGAAGAACGACCGCGCCCGCATCCAGGTCGGCCGCATCTCGCATTTCGGCCTGCTCGAAATGTCGCGCCAGCGTATCCGCGCCTCGGTGCTCGAATCCACGACGCAGGTCTGCACCCATTGCGGCGGCACCGGCCATGTGCGCTCGCAGTCGTCGGTCGCCCTGCACGTGCTGCGCGGTGTCGAGGAACACCTCCTCAAGAACACCACGCATGACATTACCGTGCGTACCACGCCTGACATCGCGCTCTACCTGCTCAACCACAAGCGCGCGTCGATCATCGACTACGAGAACCGCTTCGGCGTCTCGATCCTCATCGAATCGGATGTCAGCATCGGCTCCAGCCACTTCGCGATCGATCGCGGCGAGCCGGTCGAAAACCCGGTCAAGATCGAAAGCCTGATGCAGTTCGCAGCGATCCCCGTCGAAGAGGACGATGACGACATCATCGTCGAGGCCGACGAGGAGGACGAGGAAGAGATTGTCGCTTCGTCGCAGCCCGCAGCTGTTGCTGTTGCCGAGCGCGCCCAACCTCAGGGCGACGACCCGAACGGCCGCAAGCGCAAGCGCCGCCGGCGTCGGCGCAACCGTGGCGGCGAAAAGGGCGGAGACGCCCAGACTGCCCAGGGCGGCAGCGACGACATGGCCGATGGCGACGAGGACGGCGACGAAGGCGAGGACGATGTTTCCGAAGCCGGCGAAGCATCCGACGCAACGGTTGCCGCCGATTCGGACTCGGAAGAAAATCGCCGCAAGCGCCGCCGCCGCGGCAAGCGCGGTGGTCGTCGCAATCGCAACGGCGAGGACGGACAGGAACTGAACGCTTCGGATGACGGCGAAGCGGCCGACGAAGACGCATCCAGCGATGACGTCGAGGCAGCGCCGGCAGCAGCAGCAGCCGAGGCCGCTGAAGAGGTCGCCGTCGAGGCAGTCGCTGCTCCCGCTGAGGCGGAAGCAGCATCTGGCGGCAAGGCAGAGGCCAAGCCCCGCCGTTCGCGTCGTGGCAAGGCAACGACCGTCGCCGACGTCCCAGCTGCCGAAGAGGTCCCTGTGACTGTCGCAGCTCCGGTTCCGGTGGAAACCGTCGTCGAACAGGTCGAAGCCGCACTCGGCGAAGAGCCGCAGGCTGCCGAGATTGCTCCGGCTGCCGAAGCTCCCGTCGAAGAAGCGCAGACGACCGAGCAGGTCGATGCCGGCGACGCGAAACCGGCTCGTGCCAATCGCGCCTCGAACATCTCCTCCTCCGCCGAGGCAGTGGTGAAGAGCTCCGATCCAGCGGCAGCGCCCGAGACCGAAGCCGATCCGTCGAAGCCCAAGAAGGCCGGCTGGTGGCAGCGCCGCGGCTTCTTCTGAGCCTAACGAGAACAGATGAAATGGCCGCGCAAAACGCGGCCGTTTTTGTTTTTGCTCTGCCTTTAACCTCAGAAACCGGATCAACTGCCTGCCGAAGCGATTCCGGAAAGGCAGCCAACGTGTTGGAATCCGACTCCATTTCATCATCCGGCCAGGCGTCATACGCAGTTGTGAACCGGTGAAAACGGCCTGGACATGATTTTGAGGTTTTTTGGAAAGCCCGACTGGCTTACTTTGGGCACAAACCACAACAATGGTGCGCGGGATTCGTGTGCCCGATCCAAGAGGATATGGATGACTCGCCTGTTCAAGACGCCCGTTTTCAAGACATTGGCCGCCAGCTCGATGCTGGCCTTGGCACTTTCCGCGGCCGCTCCGGCTGCCGCCCTGGACGACCAGCAGAAGAAGGAGATGGGCGAGTTCATCCGCCAATATCTGATCCAGAACCCGGAAGTGCTGGTCGAGGTTCAAAACGCATTGGAAACCAAGCAGCAGACCCAGCGCGTCGAGCAGTCGACCAAGGCGATCGCGGACAACAAGCAGGCGATCTTCTCCTCGCCGACCGACATCACGCTCGGCAATCCGAAGGGCGACGTCACGGTCGTCGAGTTCTTCGATTACAATTGCGGCTACTGCAAGCGGGCGCTCTCCGACATGGACGACATCCTTTCCAAGGACAAGAACGTCCGTTTCATCCTGAAGGAATTCCCGATCCTCGGGCCGGACTCGCTTGCAGCCCATCGGGTGGCCAACGCCGTGCGTCTGCTGGCGCCTGAGAAATATGCAAAATTCCACCGCGAACTGCTTGGCGGCAAGCCGCATGCCTCGGAAGCGACGGCCATTGCGGTCGCGGGTGCGCTCGGCGTCAAGGAAGCGGCGATCCGCAAGTCCATGGCCGATGAGCCGAACGACGATCTGGTGCGCGACGCCTACCGGCTCGCCAACGCGATCGGCATCACCGGCACGCCGACCTATGTGGTCGCCGACGAAGCCGTCTTCGGCGCCGTCGGCCTCGATACGATCGAGCAGAAGGTCGCCAATGTGCGCGCATGCGGCAAGGCGACCTGCTGACACGGCGGGTGCCAACCAATAGATGTTCCATCACAGTGGACTCACGGGCTTTCGGCGCGGCGGGGGCTTTCCCTTGCCGCCTCGCCGGTCTATAGGTGGCCCCTGAATTTCTGCAGGGAACCAATAGATCAGTGATGAGCAAGACGGTCTTCGTCCTCAACGGCCCCAATCTCAATATGCTGGGTAAGCGCGAGCCGGGCATCTATGGCGCTGCCACGCTGAAGGACGTCGAGAACGACTGTATTGCAGCCGGTAGGGAACTTGGCTTCGATGTCGATTTCCGCCAGAGCAATCACGAGGGCGTGCTGATCGACTGGATGCACGAGGCCAACGAAAAGGCCGTCGGCGTCGCCATCAACGCGGGCGCCTATACCCATACCTCGATTGCATTGCACGACGCCATCAAGGCGATCTCCGTGCCGGTGATCGAGCTTCATATCTCGAATGTCCACGCGCGGGAGGAATTCCGCCATCATTCGATGATCGCACCGGCGGTAAAGGGCGTGATCTGCGGTTTTGGCACCGCGAGCTACATTCTGGCGCTGCACGCCTTAAAATCCATTACCGCTTGACAAGATAACCAGAACAATAGGGTTTGCCATGTCTGACAAGAAGAACGGTATCGACAAGGGACTGATCCGCGACCTCGCGAACATTCTCAACGAGACCGACCTCACCGAGATCGAAGTCGAACAGGACGATCTGCGTATCCGCGTATCCCGCGCCGGCACGATGCAGTATGTCCAGGCCCCGATCGCAGCGCCCGGCTACGCCCCGGCCGCCGCAGCCGCTCCCGTTGCTGCAGCGCCCGCCGTGCAGGACAACAAGAACGCCGTGACCGCGCCGATGGTCGGCACTATCTACCTCTCCCCGGCCCCTGGCTCGCGCGCCTTCGTCGAAGTCGGCGCCACCGTCAAGGAAGGCCAGACGCTGCTGATCATCGAAGCCATGAAGACGATGAACCAGATCCCGGCGCCGCGCTCCGGCAAGGTCACGGAAATCCTGGTCAACGACGCTCAGCCCGTCGAGTACGGCCAGCCGCTCGTCGTCATCGAGTAGGCGCATCCATGATTTCCAAGATCCTCATAGCCAACCGCGGTGAAATCGCGCTTCGCGTGCTTCGTGCCTGCAAGGAACTCGGCATCGCAACCGTCGCGGTCCATTCCACCGCCGACGCCGACGCCATGCATGTGCGGCTTGCCGACGAAAGCGTGTGCATCGGCCCGCCGCCGTCGCGCGACAGCTACCTGAACATTCACCAGATCGTCGCCGCCTGCGAAATCACCGGCGCCGACGCCGTGCATCCGGGCTACGGCTTCCTGTCGGAAAACGCCAAGTTCGCGGATATCCTCGACGCGCACGGCATCACCTTCATCGGCCCGACCGCCGACCATATCCGCATCATGGGCGACAAGATCACCGCCAAGCAGACCGCGCAGGAACTCGGCATCCCCGTCGTTCCCGGTTCCGAAGGCGAAGTGAAGCCCGAGAATGCGATGGAAATCGCCCGCCAGATCGGCTTCCCTGTGCTGATCAAGGCAACCGCCGGCGGTGGCGGACGCGGCATGAAGGTCGCCAAGACCGAGGCCGATCTCGACGAAGCCGTGTCGACTGCCCGTTCCGAAGCGCTCGCCGCTTTCGGCAACGACGCCGTCTACATGGAAAAATATCTCGAAAAGCCGCGCCACATCGAAATCCAGGTTGTCGGTGACGGCGAAGGCAACGCCATCCATCTCGGTGAACGCGACTGCTCGCTGCAGCGCCGCCACCAGAAGGTCTGGGAAGAGGCCAACTCCCCGGCCCTCAATGTCGAGCAGCGGATGAAGATCGGCGAGATCTGCGCCGATGCCATGCGAAAGCTGAAATATCGCGGCGCCGGCACGGTCGAGTTCCTCTACGAGAACGGCGAGTTCTATTTCATCGAAATGAACACCCGCCTTCAGGTCGAGCATCCGGTCACCGAAGCGATCACCGGCATCGACCTCGTGCACGAACAGATCCGCGTCGCCTCCGGTGGCGGCTTGTCCGTCCGCCAGGAAGATATCGTGTTCTCCGGCCATGCCATCGAATGCCGCATCAATGCCGAGGATCCGCGCACTTTCGTGCCGTCGCCCGGCACGATCACGCATTTCCATGCGCCGGGTGGCCTTGGTGTGCGTGTCGATTCCGGCGCCTATGCGGGCTACAAGATCCCGCCCTATTACGACAGCCTGATCGGCAAGCTGATCGTGCACGGACGCACCCGCGTCGAATGCATGATGCGCCTGCGCCGTGTGCTGGACGAGTTCGTCGTGGACGGCATCAAGACGACGCTGCCGCTGTTTCAGGACCTCGTTGACAATCCGGATATCGCCAATGGCGATTATGACATTCACTGGCTGGAACACTATCTCGCCGGCGACAAGACGCATTAGGGAGATCGATGGCAGGGCGGCGTGGCAGATATTACCCGGCGATAACCCCGGAAATCCTGTTGCGCGCCTATTCCATCGGCCTTTTCCCGATGGCCGAATCCGCCGACGACCCGGAAATCTTCTGGGTCGAGCCGGAAATGCGCGGCATCCTGCCGCTCGACGGCTTCCACATTTCGAAAAGCCTCGCCAAGGCGGTCCGCAAGAGCCCGCTCGACATCCGCTTCGACACGGCATTCGAACGGGTGATCGCCTTCTGCGCCGAGCCCGCCGGCGACCGGCCGAGCACCTGGATCAACTCCACCATCCGCAAGCTCTATATCGAGTTGCACCGCATGGGCCATGCGCATAGCGTCGAGGCCTTCGAGGGCGATGAACTGGTCGGCGGCCTTTATGGCGTTTCGCTCGGCTCGGCCTTCTTCGGGGAAAGCATGTTTTCGAGGCGCACCAACGCCTCCAAGATCTGCCTGACGCATCTGGTGGAACGGCTGAAGGTGAACGGCTTCACGCTTCTCGACACGCAATTCACCACCGAGCATCTGAAGACGTTCGGCGCGATCGACATCCCGAAGGACGACTATCTCAAGCTGTTGAGAAAAGCTGTCGATCTGCCGCATCTGAAATTCTGAAGGGGAATCAGTTGGTCGCCTTCGGCGGCGGCACGTCGGACTTCTGCTTGCAGCCGGTCAGCCAGACGTCATAGATCGGATGTTCCACGGCGTTGAGGCCGGGGCTGTCGGCGAACATCCAGCCGGTGAATATCCGACGGATCTTGCGGTCGAGAGTGATCTCGTCCACTTCCACGAAACCATCGATCTTCTGGGCTTCCGTCTCGTCGCGGGAATAACAGACTTTTGGCGTCACCTGCAGCGCGCCGTATTGAACGGTCTCGTTGACATAGACATCGAATGTCGTGATGCGGCCGGTGATCTTGTCGATGCCGGCAAAGACCGCGACCGGATTGTTCAACCGCGCTGCAGACACACCATCCGCCGCAAGCACGGATGCAAGCGCGATCAATGCGCCGACCATTGGCTTGCGTGGAAAAACCGTCATCAATCCCATTGTGCTTCCCGTCCCGGCGATCCCGTCGGCGTCGAGACCTAGAGTGCGATTGTGGCCAAAACAGGTGTCAGTTGCCGGGTGTCCAAGCGTCGTAATCGCCGGTGACGCGGGGGCGTTCGCCGGTGGCGGCAAGCGAGCCCTGCGGGTGATACGCAAGCGGCGTGCCTGTGGCATTGGGCTTGTGCGCCTTTTCCCATTCGCGGGCCTTGTAGTCTTCCTGCGACGGAGCAACGTCGGTGCGGTAGTGCATCCAGCCGTGCCAGCCGGGGCCGATCGCGGAGGCTTCGGCGTAATCCTTGTAGATCACCCAGCGCTTCGGCTTGCCCCAGGAGGTCATCGGACCTTCGTAATAGATATTGCCCAGCTCGTCTTCGCCGACCTTCTTGCCGAAACGCCAGGTGAAGAACCGGGTGCCCATGGTCTGTCCGTTCCACCAGGTGAAGATCTGCAGCAGGAGGTTTTTCATGGATGTTCCGTCGGCTTGGCAAACAGGATGACGATCGAAGTAGTTGATCCGCTTATGCCGCTTGACGCCTTCGATGTCCAGTGATTCCAAATGTCGCGCACGGTCATTTGAGCTTCATCTTGAAGCCGAAATGGCTTTTGGCGAAGCCGAGCCGTTCATAGAAGCGATGCGCGTCCGTGCGGGCCATGTTGGAGGTGAGCGCGACCTGGCGGCAACCGCGGCGCCTGGCTTCCTCGATCGCATGATGGATCATCTGACCGCCGATGCCCTTGCCGCGCATATCGCCGCGCGTCTGCACCGCTTCCAGGATCATCGCCAGCGATCCCCGGCCCGTCAGCGTGCGGTTGAAGAGGATCTGGAACGTGCCGACCACTTCGCCTTCCAGTTCGGCGACGAAAAGCTGTTCGTTCTGCGAGGCATCGATGACATTGAAGGCGCGCAGGTAGTCGTCGAAGGCGCCCTCGTCCGTCGTGTCGCCATGGCCGCCGATATCATCGGCTGCAAACAGGGTGACGAGTTCGGGAAGGTCGGCTTCCCGCGCTCGGCGGATCACGATATCGGCCATGCAAGCTCCTCTTCGGTGTCGAGATCTAACGCAACTCCAGCCGCTTCTCCATGATGATCGCCGGCAGGCCAGAATTGGGAGCGCCCCATTCCTCCATCCGGTCGACCTCGGAAAACCCGAGCCTCTCGTAGAAGGACATCGCGCGCACGTTCGGCAGTGCCACCTCGACCCGCATGATCTCGGCATCTGGAAAACAGGTTTCGAGCTCGGCGAAGATGTCGCGGCCAATGCCCTCGTTCTGGCAGGACGGTTTGACGTAGAGCTGGTGCAGCATCGCCGTCTTCACCATTTTCGGATACATGGCGGCATAACCGATGCCGCCGATATCCTTGCCGTTGTCGGCTACGAGGAACTCGCCGCCGCGCTTCTGGATACGCGCCTTGACGGCGCCCGGAGAATGCCAGCCGTCGACCATCCTCCTGACCTTGTCGGCCCCGTAGAACGGATCATAGGTATCGTGAAAAGTCGCCGCCAGCAGGGCGCGGATCTGCTCGACGTCAGCTTCACCGGCGGTGCGGACGAAGTAGACCATCGGGCCTACTCCTCCTCGATCCCGAGCTTCGCCTTGACCAGTGCCTGGACGGCCTGCGGATTGGCCTTGCCGCCGGTCGACTTCATGACCTGGCCGACGAACCAGCCGGCGAGCGTGGGCTTTGCCTTGACCTTGGCGACCTGGTCCGGATTGGCAGCGATGATCTCGTCGACGGCGGCCTCGATTGCGCCGGTATCGGTGACCTGCTTCATGCCGCGGCTCTCGACGAGTTCGGCCGGGTCACCGCCTTCGTTGAGCACGATCTCGAACAGGTCCTTGGCGATCTTGCCGGAGATCGTCTCGGCCTTGATGAGGTCGATGATGCTGCCGAGCTGGGCGGGCGAAACCGGAGTCTCTTCAATGTCTTTGCCGGTTCTGTTCAAGGCACCGAGCAAGTCGTTGATCACCCAGTTGGCGGCCGTCTTGCCGTCGCGGCCTTCGGCAACCGCCTCGAAATAATCGGCGATCGCCTTTTCGGAGACCAGCACCGAGGCGTCGTAGATCGACAGGCCGAGCTCGCGCACGAAACGCGCCTTCTTGTCGTCCGGCAGTTCCGGCAGATACTTTTCCAGCTCGGCGATGAAGGCATCGTCGAATTCGAGCGGCAGCAGGTCCGGATCCGGGAAGTAGCGGTAGTCGTGCGCGTCTTCCTTGGAACGCATCGAGCGCGTCTCGCCCTTGTTCGGGTCGAACAGGCGAGTTTCCTGATCGATCGAACCGCCGTCTTCGAGAATGCCGATCTGGCGACGCGCTTCGTATTCGATCGCCTGGCCGATGAAGCGGATCGAATTGACGTTCTTGATCTCGCAACGGGTGCCGAATTCACCGCCGGGCTTGCGCACCGAGACGTTGACGTCGGCGCGCATCGAGCCTTCGTCCATGTTGCCGTCGCAGGTGCCGAGATAGCGCACGATCGAGCGCAGCTTGGTCATGTAGGCCTTGGCTTCGTCGGAAGAGCGCATGTCGGGCTTGGAGACGATCTCCATCAGAGCCACGCCCGAGCGGTTCAGGTCCACATAGGACATGGTCGGATGCTGGTCGTGCATCGACTTGCCGGCATCCTGTTCGAGATGCAGTCGCTCGATACCGATCTCGATATCCTCGAACTGGCCCTGGCGGTCCGGGCCGAGCGAGATGACGATCTTGCCTTCGCCGACGATCGGATCCTTGAACTGGGAGATCTGATAGCCCTGCGGCAGGTCCGGGTAGAAATAGTTCTTGCGGTCGAACAGCGAGCGCTTGTTGATCGCGGCCTTCAAGCCAAGCCCGGTGCGCACCGCCTGCTTGATGCATTCCTCGTTGATCACGGGAAGCATGCCGGGCATGGCCGCATCGACGAGCGAGACGTTGGAATTGGCCGGCTTGCCGAACTCGGTCGAAGCGCCGGAGAAGAGCTTGGAATTGGAGAGAACCTGGGCGTGCACCTCCAGACCGATGATGACCTCCCAATCGCCGGTGGCGCCGGGAATGAAGCGTTTCGGATCGGGCGTGCGGACGTCGACAAGGGTCATCTGATGCTCGTGAAATGGTCTCGATTGCGTTTTCTGGAGGTAGAGCAAATGGCGCAGACGTGCAAGGCTTGCTGCGCGCAGGGGTCGCTGTGGAGTGTTGTAGTTCAGCCGGTTTTAACCAGATTCTGGTGAAATTGCGGAATGGAGCTATCAACCCCACTCGCGCTATTTATCCTATATCTACTCCTGAACGTCATCGCATTCTGCGTTTATTGGTGGGACAAGCAGGCGGCGATCGATGGTACATGGCGGATCAGCGAGCGTACGCTTCTGGGTGTAGCCTTCATTGGCGGCAGCCTGGGCGCCTTGGCCGCACAGCAGATGCTTCGGCACAAGACCCGCAAGGAACCTTTCCGCACGCTGCTGATGATTATAATCATCCTTCATGCGCTCGGCGCGGCATCGTGGCTACTTGCGCCAGAATTAGCGAAGTCGGTGATCGTGGCGATCGCTGGGGCGATCTAGAAGCTCGGCCCGTAGGTATCCGGCGCTTCGAGGACGAGGCGTTTCGATAGGCCGACCGATTGCACGTCGCGATCGATCTTCGGGGAATAGCTGGTGGAGAGCCAGTTGATGGAATAGCCCTGCTTTTCGAAAAAACCGATGGCTTCGGTATTGCGGGCATGGGTCTCGACGCGGGCGACTTCAAAACCCTGGTGGACGATTTCGGCCTCGATCTCGACGAGTAGCGCGCGGCCGAGCCCCTGCCCCTTGAAGGACGGATCGATCCAGAAATCGGAGATCAGTTCGTCGAGTTTTTCACGCGCCGCCCAGCCGGCGACATTACCGCCCTGTTCGATGACGGTGATGGTCAGCCAGGAGGAGCGCGTGAAGTTCTGGAAGGCGGTGCGGGCGCCGGAGCGCATGTCGGTCATCTCGCCGATCGACATCATGGCCTTTTCCCAGGAGCGGAAGCCGATTTCCGCCAGGATATCCACCTCGTCCTCACGCGCATTGCGAATATGGGCCATAGCTTCCCCTGTTGCAGCCTCAGTAGACCACTGAGTCTGCGCTTTGACCAGTGCAACATATAGGGCGTTTCCGTCAGGCGCTTGACGACCGCGGAAAACCCGCCTAGTGCGGATTTCGTATCGATGGAGTTTTGATGTTCTCTTCCGTAGAGACCCGGTAAGGGGCCGGCCCCGCTCTTAAAGCCGCGCCGGCCCAGACAAAAACGAGAACCCCGACGTCACGCGACGCCGGCAACGTTTTTGTGCGCCCGTTCACGAGCGCTTTTCCGGACATCAAGACAATGGATATTTCCCGCGCCGAACAGCGCATCCTCCACCTGCTCGCCCAGGGCGGCAGGATCGAGATCACCCGCGACGACAACAGGAAGATTGAGAAACTGCAGCTCGTCACCCGCGAAGGCTGGGCCTTCTCGGGCCTCGACCTTACCACCTTCCGCAAGCTCAAGCAGAAGAAGGCGATCAAATCCCAGGGCGGCAGGCCTTACCGCATCACCGAAAGGGGATTGGTGCTGGTGAGGGCCGAGCAGGACAATCGGTAATAAAAAACGAAGGCCGGTCTTCTCGATGGAGACCGGTTTTCCATCGCTGGGCGAATGCAATTGGACTTTGGCATTATTCGCGTTATTTTATCGGCATGAGCGATCTAAAGGACAAAATCAGCTTCAAGGAATTGACCGAGTCCCAGGTGGCTGCGGCAGGCGACGAGCACTATGATTCCTGGAAGGATGACAAGGTCCGGAATGCGCTCAAGCAGTCAGAAGACCGCTCCAAGATGACCCCGGCGAAGAAGGTCTGGGAGAAGTTCGGCTTTGAACGTTAATTTCACCCCGCAGGCCATCGCGGATCTCGGTGAAATTCACATCCGTATCTCTCAATTCGATCGCAATGCCGCCGATCGCGTTCTGTCCCGCATCCGGCAAGTCATAGAGATATTCGAGAGTTTTCCGTTGCTTGGACGAGAAGGCGGCGTGGAAGACACGCGCGAGTTCGCTATTTCCGGTCTGCCTTATACGATTGTGTACCGGATACTATCGCCAAGCGATCTGGATATTTTGACGATCGTCCACCAGCGCAAGCTCTATCCGCCTCAGGAAGACTGAAGGCTGCTCAGGCCTAAGCGGAAAGCTCGGCGCGCATCGCCGCCCATTCGTCGCCGACCGAGCCCGTGCGTCGCTTGCCGGCGCGGCGGTACCAGTAGTCGGCGTTCGAGTCGTCGCCTTCGATGCGGTGGCAGAGCGCGTGGCCCCAGTCGAACGGCTGTTCGCCCTCATGGGCCTGGCAGATTTCGTGCACTGCCTGCCAGTCCGCACCCATGGTGAAACCATTGGCCGCGAGGCGATCAAAAGCCTCGATCAATCCTGCCAGATCCGTCTTAGCCATGAGCCATCTCCTCGGCGACCGCCCGATGATCGGCGGCCGTCATTTTCCGGATGATCAGTCCGCTTACCACCACTTCGTCGGCGTGAACCGGCCGGCGGCCTGTTCGATGACATGAGCGGTGCGGAACAGGGTTTCTTCCTCGAACGGCTTGCCGATCAGCTGCAGGCCAAGCGGCAGGCCCTTGGCGTCGAGGCCCGCAGGAACGGCGATGCCCGGCAGGCCGGCCATGTTGACCGTCACCGTAAAGATGTCGTTGAGGTACATCTTGACCGGATCCGACGCCAGGTCCTCGTCGGCAATGCCGAAGGCCGACGACGGGGTGGCGGGCGTCAGGATTGCATCGACACCGGCGTCGAAGACAATCTCGAAGTCGCGCTTGATCAGCGTGCGGACTTTTTGCGCCTGCAGGTAATAGGCGTCGTAATAACCGGCCGACAGAACGTAGGTGCCGATCATGATGCGGCGCTTGACCTCGGTGCCGAAGCCGGCGGCGCGGGTCTTTTCGTACATGTCGACGATGTCCTTGCCGTCGACCCGCAGGCCGTAGCGAACGCCGTCGTAACGGGCGAGGTTCGACGAGGCTTCGGCGGGTGCAACGATGTAATAGGCCGGCAGCGCGTATTTGGTGTGCGGCAGGGTGATGTCGACGATCTCGGCACCGGCATCCTTCAGCCAGGCAATGCCCTGTTGCCAGAGTTTCTCGATCTCTTCCGGCATGCCCTCGACGCGGTATTCCTTCGGAATGCCGATCTTCATGCCCTTCAGCGACTGGCCGAGCGAGGCTTCGTAATCCGGCACCGGCAGGTCGACCGAGGTGGTGTCCTTGGCATCGACCGACGCCATCGACCGCAGCATGATCGCTGCATCACGCACATCGCGGGCGATTGGGCCGGCCTGGTCGAGCGAGGATGCGAAGGCGACCGTGCCCCAGCGCGAGCAGCGTCCATAGGTCGGCTTGATGCCGACGGTGCCGGTAAAGGCGGCCGGCTGGCGGATCGAACCGCCGGTATCAGTGGCGGTCGCGCCGGCGCAGAGGAATGCGGATACGGCAGCGGCCGAGCCGCCGGAAGAGCCGCCCGGAACCAGCTGCTGGTTCGAGCCCTTCGCTTTCCACGGATTGACGACGGCGCCGTAATGGGAGGTCTCGTTGGAGGAGCCCATCGCGAACTCGTCCATGTTCAGCTTGCCGAGCATGACCGCGCCGTCATCCCAGAGGTTCTGGGTAACTGTCGATTCGTATTTCGGCAGGAAGCCGTCGAGGATATGGCTGCAGGCCTGGGTATGCACGTCGCGGGTGGCGAACAGGTCCTTGATGCCAAGCGGAATGCCTTCGAGCGCGCCGACCTGGCCGCTCGCACGACGTTCGTCAGAAGCCTTCGCCATATCGAGCGCCTTTTCCGGCGTCACCGCCACATAGGCGTTGAACACCGAGTTGGCGGCGTCGATCGCGGAAAGATAGGCCTCAGTCAGCTCGACCGAGGTAAATTCCTTGGCTTTGAGCTTTTCGCGGGCTTCGGCAATGGTGAGGCTGGTGAGTTCGGTCATGGGCTCTTCAAACGGTTCGAATACGAGGAGGAGGTTCGGCGGGGCGCTATTCAGCGCTCACTCGACGACCTTCGGCACCAGGAAAAAATTGTGGTCGGTAGAAGGCGCATTGGCGACGATATCGTCGGCCTTGTCGCCGTCGGTGACGGCGTCGGTGCGCTTGCGCATGTTCATTGGGGTCACCGACGTCATCGGCTCGACGCCCGTGACATCGACTTCGGAGAGCTGCTCGACGAAATTGATGATGCCGTTCAGCTCGCCGACCATGCGATTGGCATCTTCCTCGGTGACCGCAATGCGGGCAAGGCGCGCGACGCGCTTGACGGTGGCGAGATCGACGGACATGGCATAACTCCGATGGGAAATTTCCCCTTCGCTATAATGGCCATGCCCGACCTTCGCAACAGGGAGCGCGCCTCAATTTGCGAAGGCGCGCCGCCTGAAAGGATGCGAATCAGAAGGTCAGGCTGCCGCCCGGAGCCGGCGTCTCGACCCGGGTGCGCGAACCTTCCATGCCCTTGACGAACTTTTCCGGCGTCTGGTCGACGCCCGGCAGGCCATAGTGGCAGGGCAGCGCGTGTTTGAAATCGAAGAAACGCTGACAGGCGAGCGCAGCGACGGCACCGCCCATGGTGAAACGGTCGCCGATCGGCACGATGCCGATATCCGGCTGGTGCAACTCGTTGATCAGGGCCATGTCCGAGAAGATGTCGGTATCGCCCATATGGAGGACGGAGAGTTCATCGTCGAAATGCAGCATCAGGCCGTTGGCATTGCCGAGGCAGTGCGAAACGCCGTCTTCGGTCAGCGAGGCAGACGAGTGCAGCGCGTTGGTGAAGGTGGCGGTGAACCCTTCGAAACCGACCGTACCGCCGGTATTGCCCATTTCGAGCTTCTCGACGCCCTTCTTTGCCAGCCAGACGCCGAGGTCATAGTTGGCGAGAACGACGGCACCGGTTTCCTTAGCGATCTGGACCGTATCGCCGACATGGTCGCCATGGCCGTGAGTCAGCAGGATATGGGTCAGCCCTTCGGCGGCGTCCTTGATGTCCTGGCCGGCAAACGCGGGGTTATAGGTCAGGAACGGGTCGACCAGGATCTTGGCCTTGGCGGTCTCGATGCGGAAGGCGGCATGGCCGAGCCAGGTGATCTTCATGGAAAACTCTCCTTCAATATAGTGTGGGATAGTAACGACACATAGCCGATATGAGGCTAAAGGGAAGTGGGACAGAGGGTGGGACAAAACCCGCTTTTGAGACCCTGTTTGGATCCCGAGGATGAAGAACGCATGACAGTGATGACGATCGAGGAACTGGCCGAAGCCCTGCGGCCCGCACAGGCGATTGCCGGCCTCGACCTCGGCACCAAGACGATCGGGCTTGCCATGTCTGATCTCGGCCGGCGCTTTGCCACGCCACGTCCCGTCATCAAACGGGTGAAGTTCACCAAGGATGCGGAAGTTCTGCTCGCCTTTGCGGAAAAGGAGAAGGTGGCAGGCTTCGTCATCGGCCTGCCGACCAACATGGACGGCTCGGCCGGTCCAAGGGTTCAGGCGACACGCGCCTTCGTACGCTCGATGTCAGAAAAGACCGCCCTGCCCTTCGTCTACTGGGACGAACGACTGTCGACGGTCGCTGCCGAACGAGCGCTTCTGGAAATGGACGTGTCGCGGGCCAAGCGGGCCGAGCGGATCGATTCCGCCGCGGCGAGCTTCATTCTTCAGGGCGCTCTCGACAGGCTCTCTTCGCTCGGCAGGGAGACCGATTTCGCAAGCTGACGTTTCCGCCACCAGGCAGCAATCTCGCGGCGCTTGCGGAAGGCGATAATGGCAAACACGACCAGGCTATCGAAAACCATGGCGCGTGCCACCAAAGGTGGAATGGTCTCCGGCGGGATGCCGAGGATATTGCCGTAGATCTGGAAGACCAGGTCATGGGTCTGGCGGGTCAGCATGAAGAAGCCGAAGCTCATGTCGTAGTAGGAAAGCCCGTACCAGCCGGACAGCAGCAGGACCGGGCCGGCCCACAAAATCAGGAACCACTTCATGCGGTCCTCCCCCTTAGTTCGACGGGATAAACATCCAGGGACACCAGCCATCTCGATAGAGCCATAAGGCTCAGGACCAGTGCGGGAACGGCAATATCAAGTGCCAGCGCCGCGAAGATCGTCGTCATGACAAGCAGCAATGCCCTGTCCCTGATTGTGGTTCCCATACGCGGATACTCGGCAAACGTTGTAGTTAACAGTGCGTTAACGTGGAACTTAAGCCCGCAGGGATTTGCCGCAACGGAAACCGGGGGAAATGGTTAATTTCGCAAGTGCGCCTGTGGATAGAGCAGGTCAGGCTGCCGGCGATTTGGGCTTTTTCGGAATATACGGACCACCGGTTTCGCCCCACCCCCATTCGGGCATCGGCGCATGCTCGTAAACCTTGGCTCCAGGCTGCGAATTGACGACCGCAAGCCGCGTTCCCCATTCGAGATAGCCGACCAGTGCGGATGTAAACTCCGGGTCTGCTGGAAGTTCGAGATCCGTATAGGTGTCGAGCAGAATATTGATCCATCGCCGGCGCATCGGCTCGGTCAGGTGCCTTTCAAGATGATGGCGTACCATCGCCGGGTGACCGCCGCGTTGTTCCGAATAGAGTTTCGGTCCCCCGATGACTTCGGCAATGAACATTGCAACATGCTCGGGATGGTTCTTGTCCATGCCGGCAAAGACCGGGCCGAGCAGGTCATCTGCCGGGACGCGACGATAGAACTCCGTCGTTAGCCGCAGCAGCGCATCAAAGCCGCCGATCCATTCGTATAGCGTCGGTACGGTCATGGTCGCTCCCTCCGTCTTCCGAAGAGATATGAGGCGGACGTCATGGCTTCAAGACTTGGCCGCGGATCAGCCGTAGATCGCACGAACCAGGCGGCGGAGCGCGTTGCCGACCTTGTCCCAGTCCTTCTCGGTTTTCAGCGCCAGACCGGCGAACTGGCCGCTGACGGCGGCCGATATCACCAGGTGCTGGATCGCCGCAAACAGCAGCGCATTGGTGGTCGCGGCATCGACGCCCTTCGGCGGCGTCAGCGAGCCCCGCATCTTGTCGAGCCATTTGCCGAGCGCCTTGGTGCGCGCCTCCGAGAGCCGGCGGACCTGCGGCGTATCCTGCGAGACCTCCCAGGCGACGATCTTGCAGACCAGCGGATCGTCGCGCAGCGCTTCCATGAAATAGATGGAGAGCTTCTCCATCAGGTCACCGTAGGTCAGAAGGAACATGCCGCCGGTATCTTCCGGGATGCGGTCCTTGACCCAGGTGCCGAGATCGGCGCCGATCGCTTCGATCAGCCCGTCGAGACCGCCATAATATCGATAGATGAGCTGTTTGTCACAGCCGGCGCGGCGCGCCACGGCGTTGATGCCGAATCCCTGAAAACCCTGTTCGGCGAGCAGCGCGCGGGCGGCCAGGAAGATTGCCCGCTCGGTGCCGGCGCGGCTGCGCACTTTCGCGACCGAACCTTCTTGCGCTGTGACTTCAGGGATCTGGAGCATTTTTCGCCTGTTTCGGTTTCGTCTTAACCAACCGCGATAGTCCCGGCGATCAACCGCCGCAAGCGGTCTTGGTGGCCATGCACAGGATTGCGCGCGCCGCACTTGAATTCGCGGGCTCTTACATTGCACTATCGGCATGGGAGGACTAACGAGATCGTAGTCTCCCACCGACGTGCCCTCCTCCATGCTCATCGTCTTCCAAAGCGTTCTGCCGATTTTCCTGCTGGTTCTCCTCGGCATAGGATTAAAACGCGCGCCAATCATCAATCCCGATTTCTGGGACGGGCTCGAACAGTGCAGCTATTGGGTGCTGTTTCCGGCCCTGTTGTTTTCGACCATGGCCAAGGCGGATTTTTCGAATACCGAAAACCTGACGGTCAGTTTCGCGGCGATCGTTTCTGTTCTGGTGATGTCGGGCGGCTTGCTGTTGGCGTGGCCGCTGCTGCGGAACCTGCGCGTCGGCGGACCGGCCTATACCTCGCTGTTCCAGACCGCGACGCGCTGGAACGCCTTCATGGCGCTGGCGATCGCCGCAAAGACCTACGGCCAGCAGGGCCTGACTACGGTCGGCCTGGTGATGGCGGCGATCATCATCCCGCTCAACTTCATCAACGTGACGGTGCTGTTGTGGTTCTCCGGCCACGACCGGAACTACAGGGCTATTCTCTACAGGATCTGTACCAATCCGCTGATCCTCTCGACGGCGCTCGGCATTGTCGTCAACCTCATCGGCATTCCGATCTATGAGCCGGTGATGGTGACGGTCGACCTGCTGTCACAGGCGTCGCTGAGCCTCGGTCTGATCACGGTTGGCGCCGGCCTCCGGATCATGGACGCGCTCAGGCCGCGGCCGATCACGCTCCTCGCCGTCTTTTTGAAACTGATCGCCTTCCCGATCGTCGCCGTCGGTGTCGGGGCGCTGTGCGGGATCCAGGGCAACGGCCTCGTCCTTCTGGCGCTGAGTGCCGCGGTGCCGACCGCGATGAACGGTTATCTGCTTGCAAAGCAGTTGAACGGCGACGCGGACATGTACGCGGCGGCGGCAACCCTGCAGGTCGTCGCCTCGTTCCTCACCATTCCGGTCGTGATGACGGTCGTCGCCTACGTGGCGGCTGGATAAAGCAGGTCGACGATATAACGGGCGTCGAACCGGGCATCGAGCATGCCGTAGGTCGAGCGCCAGCCGCCGGCGAGCCGGGTTTCCAGGAAAGCATCGGCGATCTTGCCGGCGCCGAGCCGCACCAATTCGGCTGCCGCAGCCGCAAGTGCCAGCTGCTCTACCAGAAGCCGGGCAGCGCCCTCGTCGGTTTCGCAAAGCGCCATGGCGGCGCGCAGCACTTCGACCGTCTTTTTGCCCGCAGGACCGAGATCCCGCTCGAAACCGGCGAGCACCGTGTTGAACAGGTCCCGCCCCCGCGACAGGACCCGGAGCACGTCGAGCGCCATCACGTTGCCGGAACCTTCCCAGATCGCGTTGACCGGAGCCTCGCGATAATGCCGGGCGATCGGCCGTTCCTCGATATAGCCGTTGCCGCCGATGCACTCCATCGCTTCATAGATCAGCGACGGCGCAATCTTGCAGTTCCAGTATTTGATGACCGGCGTCATGACCCGGGCAAAAGCCGCGTCGGCCGGGTTGCTGGCGGCGCGATCGAAGGAATCGGCGAGCCTGAAAGCGAGCGCCGTCGCGGCAGCCACGTCGAGCGCCATGTCGGCGAGGACGCGCGTCATCAGCGGCTGATCGACGAGCTTCTTGCCGAAGACGCTGCGGCCGCGGGTGTGGTGGACCGCTTCGGCGAGCGAGGCGCGCATGATACCGGCAGATGCCAGCGCGCAATCGAGCCGCGTCAGCGTCACCATGTCGAGAATGGTGCGGATGCCGCCGCCCGGCTCGCCCAACAGATAACCGAAGGCATCGGTGAATTCGACTTCGGAGGACGCGTTCGAGCGATTGCCGAGCTTGTCCTTCAGGCGCTGGAACTGCAGGCCGTTCGCCGACCCGTCCTCGAGCAACCGCGGCACCAAAAAGCAGCCGATCCCGTCGCCGGTCTTTGCCAGCATGACGAAACCGTCGCTCATCGGCGCCGACATGAACCACTTGTGACCGGAGAGCCGGTAGATGCCCTCGCCGACGCGTTCGGCGGTCGAGCGGTTGGCGCGCACGTCCGTGCCGCCCTGCTTCTCGGTCATGCCCATACCAAGGGTGACCGCGCTCTTCTGCAAGGCAGGGCGATTCGTCGAATCGTATTTGCGCGACAGGATTTTTGGCGCCCATTCCTTCTGGACGCGAGGCGACGCCATCAGCGCGGCGATCGAGGCGCTGGTCATGGTCAGCGGGCACAAATGGCCGCATTCGAGCTGCGCCGACAGATAGAAACGCGTCGCCCGCGCCTTATGCTCGTGGCCCTTGGCTTCCGGAATGTTTTCCCAGACGGAGGAATGCAGGCCGGTCTGCATCGAACGGCGCATCAGCGCGTGCCAGGCCGGGTGGAACTCGACGACGTCGAGCCGCTCGCCGCGCGGACCGTGGGTCTTCAGCTTCGGAGGGTTCTCGTTCGCCATGCGCGCCAGTTCCTGCGCCTCCGGCGAGGTGACGTAACGGCCGAGCTGGTCGTATTCCTCGCGGATGGTGCGGTTCAGCGTGCTCGTCAGGTCGACGACCAGCGGATCGGATCGGTAGGCATTGATGCCGGACCAGGGTTTTGGCTGGTTCAGTTCGGCAAATTTTTCTTCGGCGCGCGACATCTGGTTCATGAAACGGGTTCTAGCGGAAGTTACCGGGCCTGGGAACGGCGCCCGTTCAGGATTTCTGGCGTTCTCAACAAAAGGCCGCACCCGCGTCGAGAAACCGCTGCGAGCGACAATGGACAAACAAGCAGTGAGATAAGTCCCTCGCCCGCTTGCAGCGCTTGTCGGCAGTCATTATAGACCGCCGAACGCAAGCGGAGACGTGTCCATGGTCTTCTTCCCTCATCGCCATCTGATTGGCATCAAGGGCCTTACCGAACAAGACATCACCTTTCTTCTCGACAAGGCCGACGAGGCTGTGAAGATTTCCAGGCAGCGGGAGAAAAAGACCTCCACGCTGCGCGGACTCACCCAGATCAACCTGTTCTTCGAAGCTTCCACCCGCACCCAATCGTCCTTCGAGCTCGCCGGCAAACGCCTCGGCGCCGATGTGATGAACATGTCGGTCGGCAATTCCTCGGTCAAAAAGGGCGAGACGCTGATCGACACGGCGATGACGCTCAACGCCATGCGCCCCGACGTGCTGGTGTTGCGCCATTCCTCGGCCGGTGCCGCCGCACTTCTGGCGCAAAAGGTCGCCTGCTCTGTCATCAATGCCGGCGACGGCCAGCACGAGCATCCGACCCAGGCGCTGCTCGACGCGCTGACCATCCGCCGCGCCAAGGGCAAGCTGTCGCGCATCATCGTCGCCATCTGCGGCGATGTTCTGCATTCGCGGGTCGCTCGCTCCAATATCCTCCTGCTCAACGCCATGGGCGCGCGGGTTCGCGTGGTGGCGCCTTCGACGCTACTTCCCACCGGCATCAGGGACATGGGCGTCGAGGTCTTCCACTCCATGGAAGAGGGTCTCAAGGATGCCGACGTGGTGATGATGCTGCGCCTGCAGCGCGAGCGCATGGCCGGCGCCTTCGTGCCGTCGGTGCGCGAATATTTCCGCTTCTACGGGCTCGACGCCGAAAAGCTGAAGGCCGCCAGGCCAGATGCGCTCGTCATGCATCCCGGCCCGATGAACCGCGGCGTCGAGATCGCCTCCGAGGTGGCCGATGGTCCGCAAAGCGTCATCGAGCAACAGGTGGAAATGGGGGTCGCGGTGCGCATGGCCGTGATGGAGGCCCTGCTCATCTCCCAGAACCAGGGAGAACGCGCATGACCCCGACCGTCCTCAAGAACCTCCGCATCATCGACCCGTCGCGCAATCTCGACGAGACCGGCACGATCATCATCGGCGCTGACGGCCGCATCCTTGCATCCGGCAAGGATGCCCAGAACCAGGGCGCACCAGAAGGTGCGACGATCCGGGACTGTCAGGGCCTCGTCGCGACACCTGGCCTGGTCGATGCCCGCGTCTATGTCGGCGAACCGGGCGCCGAGCACACTGAGACGATCGAATCGGCAAGCCGGGCTGCGGCAGCCGGCGGCATCACCTCCTTCATCATGATGCCTGACACCGACCCTGTGATCGACGATATCGCGCTCGTCGAATTCGTGCAGAAGACGGCCCGCGACAAGGCGGTCGTCAACGTCCATCCCGCCGCCGCCCTCACCAAGGGGCTTGCCGGCAAGGAGATGACCGAGATCGGCCTGCTGCAGCAGTCGGGCGCCGTCGCCTTCACCAACGGCCGGCATGGGCTTTCCGATACGCTGCTCCTGCGCCGCATAATGACCTATGCGCGCGAATTTGATGCGGTCGTCTCGCTGGAACTGCGCGAAAAATACCTCGGCAACGGTGTGATGAACGAAGGTCTGTTCGCCAGCTGGCTCGGCCTGTCCGGCGTGCCGAAGGAAGCGGAGATCATCCCGCTCGAACGGGACTTGAGGATCGCCGGCCTGACGCGGGCGAAATATCATGCGGCGAAGATTTCCGTGGCGGAATCGGCCGAAGCGATGCGCGTCGCCCGCACCCGCGGCGCCAACGCCACCTGCGGCGTCTCGATCAACCATCTGGCGCTTAACGAGAACGACATCGGCGAGTACCGCACCTTCTTCAAGCTGTCGCCGCCGCTGCGCTCCGAGGACGATCGCGTCGCGATGGCCGACGCTCTTGCCGACGGCACGATCGATATCATCGTCTCTTCGCATGATCCGCAGGACGTCGATACCAAGCGCCTGCCGTTTGCCGATGCCGAGGACGGCGCGATCGGGCTGGAGACGCTGCTCGCCGCAGCGCTGCGCCTGCACCATGACGGTCGCGTGCCGCTGATGCGTCTGATCGATGCGATGTCGACCCGGCCGGCGCAGATCTTTGGGCTCGATGCCGGCACGCTGAAGCCCGGCGCCAAGGCCGATATCACGCTGATCGACCTCGACGAGCCTTGGATCGTTTCAAAGGATATGATCTTGTCGCGGTCGAAGAATACGCCGTTCGAGGACGCGCGTTTCTCGGGCCGCGCCGTCGCCACCTATGTGGCCGGCAAGTGCGTCTATACGCTTTAAGGGGAGCACGGGCGTGAGTGAACTCTTCAACTGGCAGATCACCCTGCCGATCGCGCTGGCCGCACTGGTGTTCGGCTATCTGCTCGGTTCCATTCCCTTCGGCCTGATCCTCACCCGTGCGGCGGGCCTCGGCGATATCCGCTCGATCGGATCG
This sequence comes from Neorhizobium galegae bv. orientalis str. HAMBI 540, assembly GCF_000731315.1. NCBI lineage: Bacteria > Pseudomonadati > Pseudomonadota > Alphaproteobacteria > Hyphomicrobiales > Rhizobiaceae > Neorhizobium > Neorhizobium galegae. The sequence goes on along the minus strand of NZ_HG938353.1, from coordinate 1,207,539 downwards.
GGCAATATCGGCGCCACCAACGTGCTGCGCACCGGCAACAAGAAGCTCGCGGCCGCCACCCTGCTGCTCGACGCACTGAAGGCGACCGTCGCTGCGCTGGTCGCCTGGTATCTGTTCGGGAAAGAAGCCGGGCTGCTTGCCGGTTTTGCAGCCTTTATGGGCCATCTCTTCCCGGTCTGGCTCGGCTTCAAGGGCGGCAAGGGCGTCGCCACCTATATCGGCACGCTGCTTGGCGTCGCGCCGTGGATGGTGCTGGTGTTTGCGGCGATCTGGCTCGGCGTCGCCAGGATCAGCAAATATTCGTCGCTCGCCGCTCTGGTTGCAACCCTTGTCATTCCGGTTGTGCTGTGGTTCTTAAACGAGCCGAAGATCGCGCTGGTCATGGCCGTCATGACGGTGATTTCCTGGTGGAAGCATGAAGCCAACATCAAGCGGTTGATCGCCGGCACAGAAAGCAGGATCGGCCAAAAGGGATAGACCGGGGGAAACAATGCCGGACGGCAGCGCGAAACGAACAGGAATTGCGCTGACGGAGAGGCAGAGGATCGCCTGGCTGAGGCTGATCCGCTCCGACAATGTCGGCCCCGCCACATTCAGAGACCTCATCAATCATTGCGGCTCGGCGGAAAACGCGCTTGCCATGCTGCCGGAACTTTCCGCCCGCGGCGGAGCGACCAGGGCGATTCGGATTGCCGGCGTGCAGGAGGCCGAACGCGAGCTTGAGGCGGCGCATCGCTTTGGCGCTCGCTTCGTCGGCATCGGCGAACCCGACTATCCGCCGGCGCTTCGTCAGATCGAAGGCGCCCCACCGCTTCTGGCCATGAAGGGCGACCTTTCAGCCGCAACGCGCCCGTCCGTCGGCGTCGTCGGATCGCGCAATGCCTCTATATCGGGCGCCAAGTTCGCGGCGATGATCGCAAGGGATTGCGGCCGCGCCGGTTATACGGTGACGTCAGGCCTTGCCCGCGGCATCGATACCGCCGCCCATCGCGCCAGCCTGGAAACCGGAACAATCGCAGTGCTCGCCGGCGGGCTCGACCAGCCCTATCCGCCGGAAAACATCCCTTTGCTCGAGGAAATCACCGAGGGCGCCGGCCTTGCGGTCAGCGAAATGCCATTCGGCTGGGAACCCCGTGCGCGGGATTTCCCTCGCCGAAACCGGCTGATATCCGGCATTTCGCTGGGGGTGGTGGTGATCGAGGCGGCGGAGCGCTCGGGCTCGCTGATCACCGCAAGAATTGCGACTGATTTCGGACGTCTGGTCTTTGCCGTGCCCGGTTCGCCGCTCGATCCGCGCTGCCACGGCACCAACGGGCTCCTGAAACAGGGCGCGATCGTCACCACAGGATCGGCCGATGTGATCGAGGCGCTTGCGCCGCTGTCACAACTCGATCTCTTCAACCAGCCGATGGTCGAAGAACCGAAGGAGGGCGGCGAGATGCTGCCGCCCAATGACGACGACCGGGCGGTCATCGTCTCGGCGCTCGGGCCGACACCAGTCGATGTCGACGATATCATCCGCCACACCGGCCTGCCCGCCTCGTCCGTCTATCTCGTGCTGCTGGAACTCGATCTCGCCGCCCGGCTGCATCGCCACGCCGGCGGAATGGTCTCACTCGCGATGGAAGACTGAACGGGGGCGCCTGCCCGCCTGGACGTCTCCCGCCTCCACATAGGCCATTTCGATGAGGTAGCAGAGCATGTCCGCGCCCTCACCCAAGGCGACCTGCCGGAGTTCCCCCAGCATCTGCCTTATATAGGCGATATTTTCCCTGGTATCGTCGTCACGCCGGCCATTCGCCTCACCCCGAGAAACCATATTCTGTCCTCTCAAAAAAAGCCGACCGTCAGTCCAAATAAATTCACCTTGAGGTATGCTGCGGACCATATCGCATTTATTTAAGATTGCAATCAATTGTATATCCTCCCCAGGTTGCGTCTCGTTGTACCCTATAATTTGGCCCTCGCCCCTTGACCGCGAGGCAAACGCCCTCCATGTCGGGAGGTCAGATTTCCGCCTGGACCGCAACGGTGCCGGGCCAAGCCTCTATTGCAGAGAAGCAAAATGAATGTTGTCGTCGTAGAATCTCCTGCCAAAGCCAAGACAATCAACAAGTATCTCGGCTCCGGCTACAAGGTTCTCGCCTCTTTCGGCCACGTGCGCGATCTTCCAGCCAAGGACGGTTCCGTGCTCCCCGATCAGGACTTCGAAATGCTGTGGGAGGTCGATCCCGCGTCCCAGAAGCGGATGAAGGACATTTCCGACGCCGTAAAAGGCTCGGACGCCTTGTTCCTCGCAACCGACCCGGATCGCGAGGGTGAAGCCATTTCCTGGCACGTGCTCGATCTTCTCAGGAAGAAGAAGGTGATCGGCGACAAGCCGGTCAAGCGCGTCGTCTTCAACGCCATCACCAAGAAGGCCGTGCTCGATGCGATGGCCAATCCGCGCGATATCGACGTGCCGCTGGTCGACGCCTATCTCGCTCGCCGCGCGCTCGACTATCTGGTCGGCTTCAACCTTTCGCCGGTCCTGTGGCGCAAACTGCCGGGCGCCCGTTCGGCCGGCCGCGTGCAGTCGGTTGCGCTGCGGCTCGTCTGCGACCGCGAATCGGAGATCGAGCGTTTCATCTCTGAAGAATACTGGAACCTGTCGGCTCTGCTGCGCACGCCGCGCGGCGACGAGTTCGAAGCGCGCCTCGTGTCTGCCGACGGCAAGCGGCTGCAGGGCCGCTCGATCAAGAACGGCGAGGACGCCAACCGCCTGAAGGCGCTGCTCGATGGCGCCGCCTATGTGGTCGATACGGTCGAAGCCAAGCCCGTCAAGCGCAATCCCGGCCCGCCCTTCACCACCTCGACGCTGCAGCAGGCCGCCTCCTCCAATATCGGCTTCAACGCCTCGCGCACCATGCAGGTGGCACAGAAGCTCTATGAAGGCGTCGATATCGGCGGCGAGACGGTCGGTCTCATTACCTATATGCGTACCGACGGCGTGCAGATGGCGCCGGAGGCGATCGACGCTGCCCGCAGCGCCATCGTCGACCAGTTCGGACAGCGTTACCTGCCGGAAAAGCCGCGCTTCTATTCCACCAAGGCGAAGAACGCCCAGGAAGCCCACGAAGCGATCCGCCCGACCGATTTCAACCGCACGCCGGACCAGGTGCGCCGCTACCTCGATGCCGACCAGGCTCGTCTTTATGAGCTGGTCTGGAAGCGCGGCATCGCCAGCCAGATGGCATCCGCCGAGATCGAGCGCACCACGGTCGAGATCCTCGCCGACAACAAGGGCGAGAAGGCTGGCCTGCGCGCCGTCGGCTCGGTCATCCGTTTCGACGGCTTCCTCGGCGCCTATGTGGACAGCCGCGAGGACGCCGAAAAGGGCGAGGACGACGATGAAGATGGTCGCCTGCCCGAGATCAATGCGCGCGAAAAACTCGACAAGAACAAGGTGAACGCCAGCCAGCACTTCACCGAGCCGCCGCCGCGTTATTCGGAAGCCTCGCTGATCAAGAAGATGGAAGAGCTCGGCATCGGCCGCCCCTCCACCTATGCCGCGACGCTGAAAACGTTGAGCGACCGCGAATACGTGACGATGGACAAGCGCAAGCTGATCCCGCATTCCAAGGGCCGGCTGGTGACGGCCTTCCTCGAAAGCTTCTTCACGAAATACGTGGAATACGATTTCACCGCCGATCTCGAAGAAAAGCTCGACAAGATCTCTGCCGGCGAGCTCGACTGGAAGCAGGTGCTTCGCGAATTCTGGCAGGATTTCTTCGCCCAGATCGAGGACACCAAGGAACTACGCGTCACCAACGTGCTCGACGCGCTCAACGAGACGCTGGCGCCGCTGGTCTTCCCGAAGCGGGAGGACGGCAGCGATCCGCGTATCTGCCAAGTCTGCGGCACCGGTAACCTGTCGCTGAAGCTCGGCAAATACGGCGCCTTCGTCGGCTGCTCGAACTATCCGGACTGCAATTTCACCCGCCAGCTTTCTTCCGAAGGCGGTGCGGATGCGGAGGCTAACGCCCTCAGCGAACCGAAGGCGCTCGGCGCCGATCCGCATACGGGCGAGGAATTGACGCTGCGCTCGGGCCGGTTCGGGCCCTATATCCAGCGCGGCGACGGCAAGGAAGCCAAGCGTTCGTCGCTGCCGAAGGGCTGGAAGCCCGAGGATATCGACCACGAAAAGGCGCTCGCCCTGATCAACCTGCCGCGCGACGTCGGCAAACATCCGGAATCAGCCAAGATGATTTCGGCAGGGCTTGGCCGCTACGGTCCGTTCCTACTGCATGACGGCAGCTATGCCAACCTGGAGAGCATCGAGGACGTGTTCTCGATCGGCCTCAACCGCGCCGTGACCGTGCTTGCCGAAAAGCAGAGCAAGGTGGCGGCCGGCGGCGGCCGCGGCCGTGGCACGCCTGCGGCACTGAAGGAACTCGGCGACCATCCGGATGGTGGCACGATCACCGTGCGCGACGGCAAATACGGGCCTTACGTCAACTGGGGCAAGGTCAACGCGACGCTGCCGAAGGGGCTGGACCCGCAATCGGTAACGATGGAACAGGCGATGGCCTTCATCATCGAAAAGGGCGGCAAGGCACCCTCGACCAAGGCAAAGCCGAAGAAGGCCGCCGCCAAGGCAACCACCGTGACCAAGAAGGCGGCGCCGAAAGCCAAGGCGGCCGCGAAGGCTAAAGCTCCGGCGAAAAAGACTGCAGCTGCACCGAAGGCGAAGAAGACGGGCACGTGAGAGAACCGCGCGACAGATCGAGACACCAGGGAAAACGCCCCGACAAAGCCATCCGAGGCCACACCGCTTCCACAACGGAAAAGCCGGTGATCATCCACGGCGCGGTGCCGCCGCGCGATGTCCTGCTCGAGTTCATCGCCGAAAATCCGGACAAGGGGTCGAAGCGGGAGATCGCCAAGGCCTTCGGACTGAAGGGCGACACCCGCGTCGAGCTGAAGGACCTGCTTCGGACGCTGGAGGAGGAAGGCCTTCTCAAGAAGAGCCGCAAGTCGCTCACCCGTCCCGACGCGCTGCCGCCGGTCACCGTGCTCGACATCACCACCCGCGACAAGGACGGCGAGCTGATCGGCCGGCCGGCCGAATGGCCCGAGGAACTGGGGGCAGCGCCGGCGGTGCTCATCCGCCAGTCGTCGGATAATCGCGGCAAGGGCAAGGTGCCCGCAGCCGGGCTCAACGACCGGGTGCTAGCCAAAATCTTCCCCAACAAGGACCGGGCTGGCCCCGCCTATACCGCCCGCGTCATCAAGATCATCGACAAGCGCCGCGGCGCCTCGCTCGGCATCGTCCACAAGCTTGCCGACGGCGAGCTGCGCCTGCTGCCGATCGACCGGCGCGGCGAGGAAATGGTGATCGAGCCCACCGATATTGGCGAGGCCAAGGACGGCGACCTGGTCGAGAGCGAGGTCGTCCGTTCCGGCCGTTTCGGCCTTCCGCGCGCGCGGGTTCTGTCGATCGTCGGTACGATCGGCTCGGAAAAGGCGATCTCGATGATCGCCGTCTATTCGCATGGCATCCCGCATATCTTCCCGAAACAGGTGATGGACGAGGCCGAAGCGGCGAAGCCCGCCACCATGGCGCAGCGCGAGGACTGGCGTTCGCTGCCGCTGATCACCATCGACCCGGCCGACGCCAAGGACCATGACGACGCGGTCTATGCCGAGCTCGACCCCTCGCCCGACAATCCGGACGGTGTGATTGTCACCGTCGCGATCGCCGATGTCTCCTGGTATATCCGCACCGGCTCTCCGCTCGACCGCGAGGCCTTGAAGCGCGGCAATTCGGTCTATTTCCCGGATCGGGTCGTGCCAATGCTGCCGGAGCGCATTTCGAACGACCTCTGCTCGTTGCGCGAAGGCGAGGACCGGCCCGCACTTGCCGTGCGCATGGTGTTTTCGAAGGAGGGCCGCAAGGCCGGCCACACCTTCCACCGAATCATGATGAAGAGCGCCGCCAAGCTTTCCTATCAACAGGCCCAGGCGGCGATCGACGGCAAGCCGGACGACAAGAGCGGACCGCTGCTCGAACCGATCCTGAAGCCGCTGTGGCACGCCTATGGGGTGATGAAGCGCGGCCGCGACCGCCGGCAGCCGCTGGAACTCGACATGCCGGAGCGCAAGATCCTGCTGAAGCCCGACGGCACTGTGGATCGCGTGCACGTTCCCGAGCGGCTCGATGCCCACAAGCTCATCGAAGAGATGATGATCCAGGCAAACGTCGCCGCCGCCGAGACGCTGGAAAAGAAGCGGCAGGCGCTGATCTACCGCATCCACGACACGCCCTCGCTTGCCAAGCAGGAGACGCTGCGCGAGTTTCTCGCGACATTGGGCATTCCGATGGCCAAGGGCGGCCAGATGCGGGCCAACTCGTTCAACGGCATTCTCGCCAAGGCCGAGGGCACGGCCCACCAGGTGATGGTCAACGAGATGGTGCTGCGCTCCCAGAGCCAGGCGATCTACAGCCCCGAAAATATCGGCCATTTCGGCCTCAACCTGATGAAATACGCACATTTCACCTCGCCGATCCGCCGCTACGCCGACCTGATCGTGCATCGCGCGCTGGTCGGGTCGCTGGGGCTCGGCGAAGGCGGCATTAAGCCGGAGGAAGAGGCTCAGCTCGACGATATCGCCGCCGAGATCTCGACCTTCGAGCGCCGCGCCATGGCCGCTGAGCGCGACACGATCAACCGGCTGATCGCCCACCATCTGAGCGAACGCATTGGCGAAGAATTCGTCGGCCGCGTCTCCGGCGTCACCAAGGCGGGACTATTTGTCTCGCTTCCGACCTATGGCGCGGACGGATTCATACCTATATCCACGCTCGGCAACGACTACTTCATCTACGACGAGGCGCATCAGGCGCTGTCGGGAGAGAAGACGGGTCTCGGCTACCAGATCGGCGATACGGTCGATGTGCGGCTGAAGCAGGCGATCCCGCTTGCCGGCGCGCTGCAGTTCGAGATGCTGAGCGAGGGCAAGAAATTGCCGACCGCGACCCGCTCCTTCCACAAATCGGGGCGGCGCGGCCGGACCCAACCCGGCACGCGGCCTCCGCGGAGCGGCCGAAGGAGATAGGAATGCAGAAACAGGGCGAACAGACGGTCCGATATGGTGGAGCTCAGGAGGCCGAAAGGCCGCTCGGCCGCTCCATCAAGCGGGGCTTGCTCTGCACCTGTCCTGCCTGCGGCACCGGCCGCCTGTTCCGGGCGTTCCTGAAGCCGGTCGATACCTGCGCCGTCTGCGGCGAGGAAATCCATCATCACCGCGCCGACGACCTGCCGGCCTATCTCGTGATCGTCGTCGTCGGTCACGTGCTGATGACCGGGTACCTGCTGACCGACATGACTTTCAGGGCTTCCCCCTGGGTCCAGCTCGCCATCTGGGTGCCGCTGGCGATCCTCACGGCACTTGTGACCATCCAACCGATCAAGGGTGGCGTCATCGGTTTCCAATGGTCGCTGAAGATGCACGGCTTCGGGGGAACGGACGACGAGGCGGTCGATCCCGGCCGGGGCGGACCGATTGCATGATATCGTCTGCCGAGGAACAGGCTCCGTTCGCGATGGACGCGCCGAAGCATGCACGCGTGGCCGGCGTGACGCCCAAGGACGCCGCGTCGCTGATCCTGATAGATCGTTCCCGCGGCACCCTGCGAGTCCTCATGGGCCGGCGCGGCAGTGGCCATGTGTTCATGCCTGACGTCTACGTGTTTCCCGGCGGCAGGCGCGATGCCCGCGACCACGCCCTTCCCTTCAGCGCCGATCTCGATCCGCTGGTTGTCGAAAAACTGGTTGCCGGCACCACGGCTCGAATGACCTCGGCCCGCGCCCGGGCCCTGGCGCTCGCAGCCCTCAGAGAACTTCAGGAGGAGACCGGACTTGCCGGCGGCAGCGCTGCCGACCTCTCCCGCCTGCGTTATGTCGCCCGCGCCATCACGCCGCCCGGCAATGTCCGGCGCTACGATACGCGCTTCTTTCTCGCCTTTGCCGACGAAACTCGCTTCGACATGGCGCTTCTTGGCGACTCAAACGAACTTCAGGACGTGCGCTGGCTTGACATTGCCGAGCTTTCGGGTCTGAAACTCCCGCGCATCACGCAGGCGGTTATGGAGGACGTGAAAAACCTGATGGCATTCGATCCGTCTTTACCGTTTGGAAGCCCGGTTTCCTTCTACTTCATGCGTCATGGACGATTCGTCCGCAGCCGACTGTAAGGAACATTGAATGGCTCAGCCGACGACAGACGCCAACGGCCATGTCGAGAAGATTCACTGGCCGTCGCTGATCGCCGCCATATCCGCCATCAGTGCCGTGGGCATTGCCATCGGCCTCGGCCTGCCGCTCCTCAGTATCATTCTTGAAAAGCGCGGAATCTCCTCCACTCTGATCGGCCTCAACGCCGCCATGGCCGGCGTCGCCTCGATGGTCGCGGCGCCGATCACCACTAAAATCGCCCATACCTGCGGCGTGGCGCGGACCATGATGTTCGCGGTGCTCATTGCTGCCATCAGCGCCATCGGCTTCTATTACGCGGATGCCTTCTGGATGTGGTTCCCGCTGCGCTTCACCTTCCACGGCGCAACGACGACGCTTTTCATCCTGTCGGAATTCTGGATCAACGAGGCGGCCCCCCCAAGGCGCCGTGGGCTCGTTCTCGGCATTTACGCCACCGTGCTCGCCATCGGCTTCGCGATAGGCCCCCTGCTCTTCTCTGCGCTCGGCAGCGACGGCGTTCTGCCCTTCCTGGTCGGTGCGGCGATCATCATGCTGGCGATCATTCCGATCTTCATCGCCCGCCATGAAAGTCCCGTGCTGGATACCAAGCCGGACCGGCACTTCTTCCACTACATCTTCCTCGTTCCGACAGCGACGGCGGCGGTATTCGCCTTCGGTGCGGTGTCGGCGGGCGGGCTGTCGCTGTTCCCGATCTATGCGATCCGTTCGGCGCTGACCGAAGCGCAGGCCGCGCTGCTGCTGACGGTGATGGGCATCGGCAACATGGCCTTCCAGATCCCGCTCGGCCTCTATTCCGATAAGCTGAGGGACCGCCGGCCACTCCTCACCGCCATGGCGGTGCTCGGCGTCGCGGGATCGCTTGCGCTGCCCTTCCTGATCCAGAACTGGATCATGATGGCCGTGGTCCTGTTCTTCTGGGGCGGTTGCGTCTCCGGCCTCTATACGGTGGGCCTGGCGCATCTCGGGTCGCGGCTCAGCGGCGCCGACCTTGCTGCCGCAAATGCGGCCTTCATCTTCTGTTATGCGGTCGGTACGGTTGCCGGTCCGCAGGGCATCGGCGCTGCCATCGATATCGCCGGCAATGACGGTTTTGCCTGGGCCTTGGCGGGATTCTTCGGCTTCTATGTGCTGGTTTCCATCTGCCGAATGCTTTTCCGGTCAAAACGGAGTTGACTTTTCGGGCGCGATTTGTAATTTCGCGCCAGATTTCGCCGTGGACCCAACCCGCGTCCGCGGCTTCATTTTTTCTTAGAGGCAGAACACCATGGCGAAAGCTACGACCATCAAGATCAAGCTGCTGTCGACGGCTGACACCGGTTTCTTCTACGTCACCACGAAGAACAGCCGCACGATGACCGACAAGATGACCAAGACCAAGTACGACCCGGTCGCCAAGAAGCACGTCGAGTTCAAGGAAACCAAGATCAAGTAAGCCTTGATCCGAGGGTTCTCGAAGGGCGCCAGCCGAGAGGCTTGGCGCCTTTTCTTTTGGGCGTCACCTAGCGCCGTCCGTCCATTCGGACCCATTAAGGCGCTCCAGATCCTTAAATTGCCACATCATGCTCTCCGACAATCGGCACCGGTTTTCGGGCCGATGCGGTTTCGGTATGATCCAGAGCGGCACAGGCTGCGTAGAAATGAAAAAGCGCCGCTCCAGAAGCCTGGAAGCGGCGCTTTCAAATGGGGGTCGACCAGCCTGCAATCACGGCACGAGGAACCGCTTTGGTATGCCTGCCAGTCGACCGACCCCACGACCCAGGAGATGCGGCGGACCTGAGCATCATGGGGTATCGGCGTCCCTTTCGGGAACGTTATCTTCGTTGAGCGTCAAAATTGCGCAAAACCAAAAGAAAATCAACAGATTCTTAATCTGATACCGGTTCTGCCACTGTTGTTGGTTAAAATTCGCGTCCGCTATTCATATTCCGCCTGTTTTTCTTGTAAAAAATTAAAGATCATCCTCGAAGCTTTATATGCTTAAGGCAATCAAACTCTTGGAACCTTGACCTGAATTCAAGAACATCCTTGAGGAACACTGGTTATCTCCTCAGCCATGCAATTTCCGACAAACCAATTCGCGCAGCTATTCTCGATTGGCGGGCCTGGAGCGCCCTATGGATACATTCGAAATTTCTTGAATGCACTGCAGCAGCAGAATTAACCGATCACTGTTCATGAAATTGGTCCATCAATTCGTACCTGTAAAAAATCAGGTTCCCGCTTGAAATAACTGGGGACACCTTCGGCTTTTCCACAGCACTCCCGCCTTGTAGGCGATCAACATGCAATTTAGGGTTTGCTGATTCTCTAAGCGGCAGCGGCAACCACGCGATTGCGCCCGCCATTCTTGGCTTCGTAGAGCGCGCGGTCGGCCTGTTTCATGAGCTGCTCCGGCGTCTCGGCCCCATGCGCATTGCATGCAATCCCGAGCGATGCCGTGATATTGAGCATGATGCCCGCTGTCTTCAAATGAAACGGCTGACTTTCGATGATGCTGCGAAGCCGTTCGGCAATCACAGCGGCCGACATAGAATCGGTATCGGGCATGACGACCACGAATTCCTCGCCGCCGTAACGGCAGGCAAGATCGGCTCCCCTTACCGTCGAGCGGACGCGGGCTGCGAATTCCTTCAGCACCTCGTCGCCGGCATCGTGGCCGTAGGCGTCGTTGACCGACTTGAAGCGATCGATATCGGTAATGCAGACGGACAGCGGCCGTGAGCGTGCGGCAGCGCGATTGAACAGCACCTTGAGGTGATTATCGAGATAACGCCGGTTATTGAGGCCGGTCAGTCCGTCGGTGACGGCAAGCTCGATGGTCTGGCGCATACTCATGCGCAGGCGGTCGTTGTAGCGCTTGCGCTTGATCTGGGTGAGCACGCGGGCCACGAGCTCATTCGGGTCGATCGGCCGGACGATATAGTCGTTGACGCCGAGGTCGAGCGCCCGGACGATCAGGTCGTCAGCACCCATTTCTGTCACCAGGAGCAGCGGCAGGAACCGGGTGCGCTCCAGCGAGCGAAGCTGCGAGCATAGTCTCAGCGGATCGTATTCGTCGAAATTGGCGTTGACGATCACCAGATCGACCGGGTTCTCCGCCGCTTCGAAAAGGGCAGCCTGCGGATCGGACATGGCGATGACGCCGGCGACCGGCTTCAGCGCCTTGATGATGCGTTCCTGCGAGCTTGCGCGGCCATCGACGAGAAGGACCTGGGCCATCTCGTCGCGCCCGTCAGCGCCCTTCAGCATGTCTTCCAGCCCGATATTGCTGGCGGTGTCGGCGCGGATGCGCAGCTCGTCGCTGAGCGTCTTCAACCGCACTAGGCTCTTTACCCGAGAAATGAGCTGCAGGTCGTTGACCGGTTTGGTCAGGAAATCGTCGGCTCCGGCTTTGAGGCCACGCACGCGGTCGGACGGTTGGTCAAGCGCCGTGACCATGACGACGGGAATATGGGCGGTGCGCGGATTGGCCTTCAGCCGTTCGCAGACCTCGAAACCGTCGATACCGGGCATCATGATGTCGAGCAGGATCAGGTCCACATGGGTGCTGTCGCAGATCGCCAGCGCCTTGTAACCGTCGTCGGCGGTCAGGACGTCGAAATATTCGGCCAGAAGCCTGGCTTCGAGCAGCTTCACATTCGCCGGAATATCGTCGACTACCAATATGCGCGCCGTCATGAGGTCCGTCCCGTTTTCATGCGTCGCCGAGATATGTCTTTATTGTCTCAATAAATTTTGGCACCGAAATGGGTTTCGAGACATAGGCTTCGCATCCACCCTGGCGGATGCGCTCCTCGTCGCCCTTCATCGCAAAGGCGGTCACCGCGATCACCGGAATGACATGCAGTTCGTCGTCTTCCTTCAGCCATTTGGTGACTTCGAGGCCAGAAACCTCGGGCAGCTGGATGTCCATCAAAATCAGGTCTGGGCGATATTTGCGTGCCAGATCAAGCGCTTCCATACCGTTGCGGGTCTGGATGGTATCGTATCCCGATGCTTCGATCAGGTCGCGGAAGAGCTTCATGTTCAGCTCGTTGTCCTCGACGATCATGACCCGTTTGGGCATAGCGATCCGTTCCTTAAATCCCGGCTTGCATGAGTGCCTTCAGTATATAAGCTCCCGGAACGGCCGATTCCACAGAGCGCCTATCAGGCACGGTAAAGCCATTTAGTTGAAAAAGAGGTAACTCGGCAGACAATGCGGCGCGACCCCGGTAATACTCGAAACAGCAGACCCCAGGCGGAAGAGACCGCGGCCGCCATTCTCGGATGGCTCGCCAACGAGCCCGATATGCTCGGCCGTTTCCTCGCCCTTTCCGGCGTCCAGCCCAACCAGATGCGCAATGCGGTAAACGATCCGGGCTTTCTCGCCGGCATGATCGATTTCCTGATGGGGCATGAGCCGACTCTGCTGGCCTTCTGCGAGGCGACGGATACAAAGCCTGAAACCGTGGCGGCCGCCTCGCACCACTATTCCGGACCCGGGCTCGATTCCGGCGACTATTGAGATGAGCGAGATCCTCGACCTTTCCCATGTGCGCCTCGGCGACCGGCCGCTCGTCGTCTGCGACATCGACGATGTGGTGCTGCACTTCGTGGCTCCCTTCCAGGACTTTCTGCGCGGCGAAGGCCATGAACTGCTGCCGCGTTCCTTTCGTCTCACCGGCAATATCGTTTCCATAGAGACCCAGATCGCGCTCGAACATCCGGACGTGCGTCGGTTGATCGAGACCTTTTTCGAAGCCCAGGAAAACTGGCAGATCCCCTTCGACTTCGTCGTCCAGACACTCGACGCGCTGTCTAAGGATGCCGACGTCGTGTTCCTGACTGCGATGCCGCCGCGCTACTGGGAGCACCGCCGCCGACTTCTCGACCGGATCGGCCTCACCTTCCCGCTGATCGCCAGCGAGGAACCCAAGGGACCGATCATGCAGCGCCTGCACGACGGTCGCCCCCTGCCCTGCGTCTTCATCGACGACATAGCGCATAACCTGCACTCGGTACGGGATCACGTCTCGGAATGCCTCGTCATCCATATGATGCCCGACTCTCCGCTCCACCTTCTGGCGCCGAAACCGGACGACGGCATCGTCCGGGCGACGGACTGGGGTCATGCTGCCGAACTGATCTATACCCATATCCAGTCCAAAGCCGCCTGACATCTAAAGTTCCAGCCGCATCAGCGGTCGTCCGTCCTTGCGGCGCTCCACCACTTCGAAGCCGGCCGCGTCGAAGATCGCCGTCGAGCCGATGCACAGCGTCACCGATTTCGACTGCTTGACATGATCGATCGGACAGGCATCGACGAACCGCGCTCCCATATGCCGCGCATAGTCGACGGCGCCAGACAGCAGGCGGTGGCTCAGTCCTTTGCCCCTGAGCTTCGGCGTCAGGAAAAAACAGCTGACCGCCCAGACGGAGGGGTCGGTCGCATCCGTCTCCTCCAGCGGGCGCGAAACGGTGCGCGACGAATTGAACTGCGGCACGTCGTGCCGCGGTCCGACCTGCACCCAGGCGACCGGCCCGCCATCCGCGTAGGCCAGAATGCCGGGCGGCGGACCAGCATTTATACGGTCGTGGATATGATCCTTCCGCTCCTGCGGCTGCATCCTGGTGCGCACCGCATGCGGCAGGCGCAGAGCGACGCACCAACAGTGGTAGAAGGCACCCTGCGGGCCGAAGAGCATTTCGAAATCCCCCCAGCGTTCCGCCGTCACGGGCTCGAAACGAAGATCGATATCCACGCCAAACCTCCACACCGTCCCTTGTGACTCACGAGCTTAGGCCTTAACGTCGCGGTGTTCAACCTTTGTTCTCTGCCATGACGCCTACGCCTGACAAGACACCCGGCTTCTGTCGCGACTGCCTTGCGGAGCAGAAGGCGGAGGTGCGCCGGTGCCGCGCCTGCGGCAGCCCGCGTCTCGTCTATCACAACGAACTCTACGCATTGACGCTGGCGCATATCGATTGCGACGCCTTCTACGCGACGATCGAAAAACGCGATAACCCGCAACTCGCCGACAAGCCCGTGATCATCGGCGGCGGCAAACGCGGCGTCGTCTCGACGGCCTGCTATATCGCCCGCATCAATGGCGTGCGCTCGGCGATGCCGATGTTCAAGGCGCTGGAACTCTGCCCGGACGCCGTCGTGATCCCGCCCAACATGGAAAAATACGTCACCATCGGACGGCAGGTGCGCGCCATGATGCACGATCTGACGCCGCTGGTTCAGCCGCTGTCGATCGACGAGGCCTTTCTCGAACTCGCCGGCACCGAACGGCTGCACCATGCCCCGCCGGCCCGCATCCTCGCGAAATTCACCAAGCGGGTGCAGGACGAGATCGGCATCAGCATTTCAGTTGGCCTCTCCTATTGCAAATTCCTCGCCAAGGTCGCCTCGGATCTTCAGAAGCCGCGCGGCTTTTCGGTGATCGGCAGGCAAGAGGCGCTGGAATTCCTCGCGGCCCGCCCCGTCACCACCATCTGGGGCGTCGGCAAGGCGTTCAACGCGACACTGGAGGCAGACGGGATCCGCACCATCGGCCAGCTCCAGGCCATGCAGGAGGCCGACCTGATGCGCCGCTACGGCACGATGGGCCAGCGGCTTTATCGCCTCTCGCGCGGCATCGACGACCGCGAGGTGCATGTCAACGACGCGGCGAAGAGCGTTTCTGCCGAGACCACCTTCTTCGACGACATCGCGGGTTATGACGACCTCGTGCCGATCCTGCGCCGGCTTTCCGAAAAGGTTTCAACGCGGCTGAAGAAACACGGCATTGCCGGGCAGACCGTGGTTCTCAAGCTGAAGACCTCCGACTTCAAGAGCCGCACCCGCAACAAGCGGCTGGAAGACCCGACCCAGCTCGCCGACCGTATTTTCAGGACCGGCCTGTCGCTGATGGAAAAGGAGACCGACGGCACAAAATTCCGCCTGCTCGGCATCGGCGTCACAGATCTCGGCGACCCGACGCTTGCCGATCCGCCCGATCTCGTCGACCGCCAGGCAGGCCGCCGTGCGGCCGCGGAAGCGGCGATGGACAAGCTGCGCGACAAGTTCGGCAAGGCCGCGGTCGAGACCGGATATACTTTTGGAAACCGCCGCCGGGATCAATGAAATGTGATCCGTTATTAACCATAACGTTAAAACTACTCGCGGCGCGGATAACCTTCCTTAAACCTCATGCGCTAATGTGCGGGTCTTGTATTGCGTATGGGGTCGGTCATGTTGCGTCGCCTGGTGTTCGGGTTAGGTCTTTTGTCTGCGACCATGCTGTCGCATGCAGCTTTTGCGGAAGGTGCCCGCACGCTGCAGATCATCGTTTCCAAGGACAAGCAGTCGCTGGTCGTCTATGACGGCGAAACGGTCGTCACCACCTCGAAAGTGTCGACCGGCAAGGAAGGCCACTCGACGCCGAGCGGCATCTTTTCGATCCTCGAAAAGCAGAAATATCACGAATCCAATCTCTATTCGAACGCGCCCATGCCGTGGATGCAGCGCCTGACCTGGTCGGGCGTCGCGCTTCACGAATCAAACAGTGTCCCGAACTATCCCGCCTCGCATGGCTGCGTGCGCATGCCGGGCGCCTTCGCGAAATCGCTCTACCAGATCACCGAGCGCGGTGCGCATGTGATCATCACCGACGCACCGGTCGTGCCGCAGCTGATCGAGAACGCCAACCTGTTCCTGCCGCGCAAGCCGCTGCCGACCGGGCCGCTGCTTTCCGACGTCGAGCTCCGGACCTCGTCGATCGGCAACAGCTCCAAACCCGTCGAAGTGGCGATGAACGTCGCCCCGAACAATCCCTCGATCATCCATCCGGCGACCGATGCGTCGCCGCCTGCGACAAAACCGGCGGCAAGTTCTGCGGAAGACGCTGCGCCGCTTCGCATCCTGATCACCCGCCGCGGCGACCGCGAGACGCTGATGGATGCCCAGATCCTGCTGCAGCAGCTCGGGTTCGACACCGGCGGCGGCGACGGCTCCGCCGGTCCGATGACCCGCAGCGCGATTGCCGGCTTCAAGCGCTGGAAGAACCTGTCGCCCAAGGGCGCGCTGGTGACGCCGGAATTCCTGGCCTCGCTCTACGAGACCGCGGGCAAGCCGCGTCCGCCGATGGGCCAGATCATGGTGCGCCAGAATTTCCAGCCGCAGTTCGAGGCGCCGATCGTCATCAAGGATCCGGAAATCGCGCTCGGCACGCATTTCTTCAGCGTCGACAAGGTCGAGCGCCAGGAAGAGACGGCCGAATGGCACAGCATCACCGTGCCGAATGGCCTCAGCGCCGCGGTGAAGCAGCGGCTCGGGATCACGGTGGCCGACAACCCTTATGCGCCCGGTGCTGCCGCACAGGCCCTCAGCCGCATCGAATCCCGGCCGACATTCGAGACCGGATTGAAACGCTGATCAGCAACGGTTCGTCCCTGACGATCAACGACCAGGGCATCGGCCCGGACACCGGCGACGGCACCGATTTCATCACCATCACCCAGCCGGCGCAGCGGGTCGCCGAAGCGCAGATGCAGTCGTCGATCACCAAGCAGCAGCCGGTCAGCCAGCGGCGGACGGACGCCAAGCCCCGCGCCTACGGCCTCTATTAAAGTCTCCTAGACCAGCTCGACATCGAGAACGCCCGGCGCCGTCCTCAGCGCCGCGGCGATTTCCGGCGAGATGCGGTATTTTTCCGTCAGCTCCACCTCGATTTCCCGCTTCCCGTCATCCTTGATGATCACAAAGGACACCAGCCCGTCGCCCCGGGCATTGAGGTGCCGGGCAACCGCGCGCATCGGGCCTGAGTCGCGGACGAAGACGCGCAGCGCCTTCTGCATCTGCACCGACTTTTCCTCGAGCGACTGCGCGGTCTGGATGCGCAGGCCGATACCTTCCGGCCGCTCTTCCGCCTGCACGGTGATGACCAGCGACTTGCCGGGCTCGAGCAGGTCTCGATATTGCGCCAGCCCCTCCGAGAACAGCACGGCCTCGAACTGGCCGGTCGCATCCGAGAAAGTGACGATGCCCATCTTGTTGCCGGTGCGGGTCTTGCGCTCCTGCTTGCTGGTCACCGTTCCGGCCAGCCGGCCGGCGGTAGCGCCCTGTTTCACGGCGGCGGAAAAGTCCGCGAAATTCTGGACGCGCATCTTGGCGAGCACGCTGGCATAGGCATCGAGCGGGTGGGCGGAGAGATAGAAGCCGAGCACCTGGTATTCGCGCATCAGCTTTTCTGACGGCATCCACGGCGTAAACGACGGGAAAATCAGCGTCTCCGGCCCGGAGGCGGAGGATGAGCCGAACATGTCATGCTGGCCGCTGACCTTTTCCCCTTGCGCACGCTGCGCATAACCGATGATGCGGTCGAGGCCGCCGCTCAACTCGGCGCGGTCGCGGCCGAAACAATCGAAGGCACCCGCCGAGATCAGGCTTTCCATGACGCGGCGGTTGACCTGTTTCGGGTCGATCCGCAGGCAGAAGTCCTCGATGCTGGCAAACGGCACATCGCCGCGCACTTCGGTGATGTGATCGACCGCCGACTCGCCGACGCCCTTGATGGCGGCCAGCGCGTAATAGATCCTGTTGTCGCCGGTCTCGAAATGCCGGAACGAGGTCTGCACCGACGGCGGAATGACCGCAATGCCGAGACGGCCGGCATCCTGACGGAAGTCGTTCAGCTTCTCGCTGTTCGACATATCGTAGGTCATCGAGGCGGCGAGGAACTCGACCGGATAATGCGCCTTCATGAAGGCCGTCTGGTAGGAGACGATGGCGTAGGCCGCGGCGTGTGACTTGTTGAAGCCGTAGTTGGCGAATTTTGCCAGCAGTTCAAAGATGTTGTTGGCTTGCGGCTTGGAGACGCCGTTCTTGATGGCGCCATCAACAAAGCGTTCGCTCTGCTGATCCATCTCCGCCTTGATCTTCTTGCCCATGGCGCGGCGCAGCAGGTCGGCCTCGCCGAGCGAATAGCCCGAGAGCACCTGGGCGATCTGCATCACCTGTTCCTGATAGACGATAACCCCTTGGGTCTCCTTCAGGAGGTGGTCGATCGTCGGGTGGATCGACTCGATCTCCTCCTCGCCGTGCTTGCGGGCATTGTAGGTCGGAATGTTCTCCATCGGGCCTGGACGATAAAGCGCCACGAGCGCGATAATGTCCTCGATGCAGTCCGGCCGCATGCCGATCAGCGCCTTGCGCATGCCGGCACTTTCCACCTGGAACACGCCGACCGTCTCGCCGCGCGAGAGCATCTCGTAGGTCTTGGTGTCGTCGAGCGGGATCTTGGCGAGATCGATCTCGATGCCGCGCTTGCGACAGAAATCGACCGCGGTCTTCAGCACCGTCAGTGTCTTCAGGCCGAGGAAGTCGAACTTCACGAGCCCTGCCTGCTCCACCCATTTCATGTTGAACTGGGTGACCGGCATGTCCGAGCGCGGGTCCCGATACATCGGCACCAGTTTCGACAGCGGACGGTCGCCGATGACGATGCCGGCGGCGTGGGTCGAGGCGTGGCGGTAGAGGCCTTCGATCTTCTGCGCGATATCGAGAAGGCGGGCGACGACCGGTTCCTTGTCGGCCTCCTCCTGGAATTTCGGATCCTCCTCGATCGCCTTCGACAGCGGGGTCGGATTGGCCGGGTTGTTCGGCACCAGCTTGCAGATCTTGTCGACCTGTCCATAGGGCATTTCGAGCACGCGGCCGACGTCGCGCAAGGCGGCGCGTGCCTGCAGCGAACCGAAGGTGATGATCTGCGCCACCTGCTCGCGGCCGTATTTCTGCTGCACGTAGCGGATCACCTCTTCGCGGCGATCCTGGCAGAAGTCGATGTCGAAGTCCGGCATCGAGACGCGATCGGGATTGAGGAAGCGCTCGAACAGCAGCGAGAAACGCAGCGGATCGACGTCGGTAATGGTCAGCGCATAGGCAACCAGCGAACCCGCACCCGAACCACGGCCGGGACCAACCGGGATGCCCTGCTGCTTCGCCCATTTGATGAAGTCGGCGACGATCAGGAAGTAGCCCGGGAACTTCATCTTCTCGATGACGCTGAGCTCGAAATCCAGCCGGTCCCGATAATCCTGCTCGGTATAACCGCGCGTCATGCCGAGCGTCGCGATGCGCTCTTCGAGGCCTTCGACGGACTGGCGGCGCAGCTCTTCGGCCTCGGCGCGTTCGGCTTCCGCCGGATCGTCGGTGGCGCCGGTGAAGCGCGGCAGGATCGGATTACGGGTCTTCAGCACGAAGGAGCAGCGCTGCGCGATCTCGACGGTGTTTTCGAGCGCCTCCGGCAGGTCGGCAAACAACTTTGCCATCTCCGCGCGGCTCTTCAGATAATGGTCCGGCGTCAGGCGGAAGCGGGTGTCGTCCGAGACGATCGCGTTGTGGGCAACCGCCATCAGCGCGTCATGGGCATCGTAATCGGCCTTGGTGGGAAAGAAGGCCTCGTTGGTCGCGACCAGCGGCAGGTCGTGGTCGTAGGCGAGCGTGACGATCTTGTGCTCGTGGCGCCGGTCGTAGGCGCCGTGGCGCTGCAGTTCGACATAGAGCCGATCGCCGAATATCTCCTTGAGCTTCAGGAGTCTTGCTTCGGCAAGCGTAGCATTGCCTTCCTTCAGAGTCACGTCGACCGGCCCGCTTCCGGCCCCGGTCAGCGCGATCAGGCCTTCGGTGCCGCCGTCCTCCAGCCAGGAGCGGCTGATATGGATGGACTGATGCCCCTCGTCGCCGAGATAGGCGCGGCTGATCAGATCGACGAGCCGTTCGTAACCGACGGCATTGGCCGCGAGCACGACGATCGCCGGCAGCTTGGCGAGCTGCTGGTGGCTGTTGCGACGCTCGTCGGACTGGTCTTCCATATCGATGGACAGCTGGCAGCCGATGATCGGCTGCAGGCCGTCGCCGATCGCCTTCTGGGCGAATTCCAGCGCGACGAAAAGATTGTTGGTGTCGGTGATCGCGATCGCCGGCTGATTGTCCGCGATCGCCTTCGAGAGGATCTTCTTGAGCGGCAAGGCGCCTTCAAGAAGCGAGTAGGCGGAATGGACGCGCAGATGAACGAATTGAGGGGTGTTTCCCAGCTCTTCCGATCCCGATTTCACGTCCATCTTGTCTGCCATGCCTGCGCCTTACCCG
The DNA here is from genome assembly GCF_000731315.1 of Neorhizobium galegae bv. orientalis str. HAMBI 540. NCBI lineage: Bacteria > Pseudomonadati > Pseudomonadota > Alphaproteobacteria > Hyphomicrobiales > Rhizobiaceae > Neorhizobium > Neorhizobium galegae. The sequence continues at coordinate 1,187,163 of NZ_HG938353.1, read as the reverse complement.
TTTGATGAAGCGGGAACCATCTCATGAATCAGGCTATTGTCCGGCGCAGGGGCTTGAGAGTCCAGTTCGGAATTCCCTCCTCAACGCCTTTCGGCCGAGGCGGGCGCCCACATCCCGGATTACATGGCCATCATGATCATCGAGAGGCTGGCCACGAATGTGGCGATGGAAGCGAATGAGGCAATGTCACGAAGCAGGTCAGTCATCGTCGTCTCCCGTGTTCTCTTATGTTTTTATTTTGTTCTCATTTTGTTTGGGAGTCAATAAAAGAACAGACCAGAAACAACCATATCGCGATATCCTCCCTCACCTGGTAAACAAGGGATTAACGGTGAGGGTTCGGCCGGATCGGCGCATGCGGATACGTCCGGACTGGATGACCATCCGGGCATGAGCAATTTCGGACGGGGCGCTGAAAGCTGCCTCGTAAGTTTTTAGTTTAGGTGACACCTCTCAGCGCCCCGTTCGGCGGTTAATATCCGCGACTTCGGTCCCTCTGCCGTGGCTCTTCCGGACGGTGTTCGTATGACCCGGGACGCCCCATCCGATTTGATCGGAAAGGCTTCCACGGATCTCCGCCGGTTGCTCCGATAGTATCGGTCGGACTTTGAAAATCCGGCGACACCATCCGGTCAGCCACCATGTGTGCCGCACAGGCACGTCCGGCGCGCGCTTTCGGGCATCAAGAGACGAAGGCTCGGTCCGTTTGCCTTCACCTCTCCCCGTTGTCGCCGGAGGCGAGACCATTTTCCGCGAACCCCGAATGCAAGGACTTACGTCGTTTCCTCCCACCCGGCGCCGGTCCCGCCTCGCCAGCACGCCTGCCGGTGTATCCGCGACGGAACGGGGGGATTGTAGGCACAGGTTGGGAAGGCGGGGGATGAGCGGGAGGCTAAGTGCTTGATAGGGCTGGAGGGCAGGTGTCAGATATGCCCGGATAGGTCGGCGTTTGGAGGGTGGATCCTCGGGTCAAGCCCGAGGATGACGACCTTGGATGCCGAGGATGACGACCTTGGATGCCGAGGGTGGCGACCTTGGATGACGGGCGCCTCTCCTCCCTCATCCGCCGCCCTCTCCGTCATCCTTGGGCTTGACCCAAGGATCCAGACGCACGCATATCCGCCTCTTCACATCTCGACGACTTTGCCGCCCTCGATTGTCACGCGGCGGTCCATGCGGCTGGCGAGGTCGTGGTTGTGGGTGGCGATCAGGGCCGCGAGGCCGGACTGGCGCACCAGCGCCTCCAGCGCGTCGAAGACGTAAGAGGCCGTCTTCGGGTCGAGATTGCCGGTCGGCTCGTCGGCGAGAAGCACGCGCGGGGCGTTGGCGACGGCGCGGGCAATCGCCACGCGCTGCTGCTCGCCGCCGGAAAGCTCGGAGGGGCGGTGCTCGGCACGGTGGCCGATGCGCATATAGTCCAGAAGCTGAGCCGCCCGCTCCTTCGCCTCGGCCTTGGAAAGGCCGGCGATCAACTGCGGCATCATGATGTTCTCTACCGCGGAAAACTCCGGCAGGAGATGGTGGAACTGATAGACGAAACCGATCTGGTTGCGGCGCATCGCGGTGCGCTCCGCATCGGGAAGCCCGTTGCAGGCATGCCCGGCGAGAAAGACCTCGCCGGCGTCGGGATGTTCGAGCAGGCCGGCGAGATGCAGAAGCGTCGACTTGCCTGTGCCGGACGGAGCGACCAGCGCGACGATCTCGCCGGTCTTCAGGTCGAAATCAGCCCCCTTCAGGATCGAAAGCGTGGTCTCGCCCTGGCCATAGTGACGTTCGACGCCCGAGAGCTGCAAGACGGTTTTGGGTGCCATGAAGGATGTGGGTCCTATTCGTATCGGAGGGCCTGGACAGGATCGAGCCGGGAGGCTCGCCAAGCCGGAAGGATGGTCGCGATGAAGGAAAGAACGAGCGCCATCATGACCACCGAGAAGGTCTCGCCAAAGCTCATCTCCGCCGGCAACTGGCTGAGGAAATAGAGTTGCGGATCGAAGAGGATGGTGCCCGAGACCCAGGAGAAGAACTGGCGGATGGATTCGACGTTGAGACAGACGACCACGCCGAGCAGGACGCCGGCAAACGTTCCGACGATGCCGATCGCCGCCCCGGTCATGAAGAAGATACGCATGATCGCCCCCGCACCCGCGCCCATGGTGCGCAGGATGGCGATATCGCTGCCCTTGTCCTTCACCAGCATGATCAGGCCGGAGATGATGTTGAGCGCCGCCACCAGTACGATCAGGGTCAGGATCATGAACATGACGTTGCGCTCCACCTGAAGCGCGGAGAAGAAGGTCTGGTTGCGCTGGCGCCAGTCGGTGATGAAGATCTGGCGGCCCGCCGCCGCCTCGATCTTCGGGCGCAGGTCGTCGACATTGTCTGGATTGTCGACGAACAGCTCGATCGACTGAACGATGCCTTCGGCATTAAAATAGAGCTGCGATTCCTCGAGCGGCATATAGATGATCGTCGCGTCGTATTCCGACATGCCGATCTCGAAAATGCCGGAGACCGGGTAGGATTTGACGCGTGGATTGACGCCCATCGGCGTCACGTCGCCTTCCGGCGAGATCAGCGTGATTTGGTCGCCGGCAGAAAGGCCGAGCTGGGCGGCGAGCCTGGAGCCGACCAGCACGCCCTGCCCCGAGGCAAAACCGACCATATCGCCGGACTTGACGTTTCCGGCGACTTCGGACAGCTTTTCGAGATCTTCCGGACGGACGCCGCGCACCAGCGCGCCGGAACCTGCACCACCGCGGCCCGACGCCAGCGTCTGGCCCTCGACCAGCGGCAACGCCATGCGGACGCCCGGCACGGACGCAAATTTCTGGGTGAGCTCGGCGTAATCGGTGAGCGGGCCGTCGATCGGCTGGACGATCATGTGGCCGTTGATGCCGAGGATGCGCGAGATGAGTTCGGTGCGGAACCCGTTCATCACGGCCATGACGATGATCAGCGTCGCAACGCCGAGCATGATGCCGATGAAGGAGAAGCCGGCGATCACCGAGATGAAAGCTTCGCGGCGGCGCGAGCGCAGGTAACGCCAGGCGACCATCCGCTCGAAGGCCGAGAAAGGACCGGCCGCGGGCGAACCACCCGCCTTTACCGCTTCACCATTCGCCGCGACGCTCGCCATGCCGTTTCCTCAACCTGCCGTCGGCGGTAGATCCGCCCTATAGCCCGACCGGCTTATCGGCCGGCGAGCCTGTTCATGGCCGCTTCGACGGTCAGCGTTTCGCGCTCGCCGGTCTTGCGGTCCTTGACCTCCACTTCGCCTGACGCGGCGGAGCGGGGTCCGACAATCACCTGGATCGGCACGCCGATCAGGTCGGCGGTCGCGAACTTGGTGCCGGCGCGCTCGTCCGTATCGTCGTAGAGCACGTCCTTGCCGACCGTTGCGAGACCGCCATAGAGCGTTTCGCAGATCCGGTCGCAGGCCTCGTCGCCGGGCTTCATGTTGATGACCACGACGTCGAACGGCGCGACCGATGCCGGCCAGATGATTCCGTTGTCGTCATGCGATGCTTCGATGATGGCGGGAACAAGGCGTGTCGGGCCGATGCCGTAGGAACCCATGTGGACAGGGTGTTCCTTGCCGTCCGGTCCCTGCACCTTGGCGCCCATAGGCTCGGAATATTTGGTGCCGAAATAGAAGATATGGCCGACCTCGATGCCGCGGGCGGACAGCCGATCGGTCTCGGGAATGGCGTTGAAGGCCTCCTCGTCGTGCATTTCCGAGGTCGCGGCGTAGATCGACGTCCACTTGTCGAAGACCGCCTGCATGGCCTCGACATTGTCGAAATTGGTGTCCGTGCCGGGGATATCGAAGTTCACAAAATCCTTGTGGGAAAACACTTCCGACTCGCCGGTCTCGGCAAGGATGATGAATTCGTGGGACAGGTTGCCGCCGATCGGGCCGGTATCGGCGCGCATCGGGATCGCCCGTAGGCCGAGCCTCGCAAAGGTGCGCAGATAGGCGGTGAACATCTTGCGATAGGAATGCTCGGCGTCTTCCTTGGTCAGGTCGAAGGAATAGGCGTCCTTCATCAGGAATTCGCGCGAGCGCATGGTGCCGAAGCGCGGACGGATCTCGTCACGGAACTTCAGCTGGATGTGATAAAGGTTGAGCGGCAGGTTCTTGTAGGATTTGACGTAGGACCGGAAGATATCCGTGATCATTTCCTCGTTGGTGGGGCCGTAAAGCATCGGCCGCTCCTGGCGGTCCTTGATGCGCAGCATTTCCTTGCCGTAGGCGTCGTAACGGCCGCTTTCCTGCCAGAGTTCGGCGGACTGCAGCGTCGGCATCAGCACCTCGATGGCGCCGGCGCGGTTCTGCTCCTCGCGGATGATGGCATTGACCTTGTCGAGCACCCGCTTGCCGAGCGGCAGCCAGGAATAGATGCCCTGGCTCTGCTGGCGGATCATGCCGGCACGCAGCATCAGCCGGTGGGACACGATTTCCGCTTCCTTGGGGTTTTCCTTCAGGATGGGCATAAAATAGCGGGACAGGCGCATCGCGATTTCCGAGGTTGCCGGCCTATCCCCACCACGCGAGGAATCGGCCATTTTCTTCAACAATATTGGGAGGGTACATAGCCGTTCCGGGGCTCCAAGGGAACCCGCCCCAGCATGAATCGCACGTTGTTCACGAATCTGCGCCAGCACTTCAGACCCGCAAAAAGCGGAAAATTCATGGCAAGCGTGCGACATTTTTGTCAACTGAAAAATTTTAAAGAAGTGTAGCAAAAATACAAAAAACCAGATGACAAAGCACATCCTTTGAGCTAGGTTCAGCTCACAAAAGAGGCAAGGAGTTCAAATTCTTGTCATTTCGCGGTCAAGTCTTGGGAGGATCAGATCTTAGGCGCGCTTGTCGCTGCCCCGGTAACGGTTAAGGATCACGCGAAACTAGAAACAAGGCTTAACCGCCTTGTTTTTTTTTGCTTTCTCGTCACCCGGAACGATAAAGCGCGAGCGCCTTCGTCGCCGCTTCCTATGCCTGCAAATCATGACAGGGAAATGACAGGCTCCCGACGATCCTGCCTTATTCGGTCGCCCTATTCGCCCACCTATTCGAAGGTCGGGACGATCACCGGAATATCGCCAATGCCGACGCCGAAATAGGCGGATGCGACGTAGTAGCCCACATAGAGCAGTGTCGAGATCACCGTCGTCAAAAGCACGACGCGACCGCCGCGAAACCGGGCCGGAGCGCTTTCCACAGTCCCTATGGTCACCTCACCGTCTTCCTGCTGGCTGCGATAGCCGAGCGGAAGGACGATGAAGAGCACGGTCCACCAGATGATGAAATAGATGGCGGCGACCGTCAAAAGAGGCATGGTTTCGACTCGATTCCGGTTCGAAGAATTGGCGCCCTTATAGGCTGAAAGGCGGGCAAGCTCAAACCAAGAGACCCCGGCGTGATGTCACAGCTGTGGGAATCATACCTGTTCGAGCTCGATCAGGGTGCCGTTGAAGTCCTTCGGATGCAGGAAAAGCACAGGTTTTCCATGGGCTCCGGTCTTCGGATTGCCGTCTCCGAGCACCCGCGCGCCGGCCGCTTTCAGCGTGTCACGCGCAGCGACGATATCGTCCACCTCGTAGCAGATATGGTGCATGCCGCCGGAGGGATTTTTCTCCAGGAAAGCCGCAATCGGCGAATCGGGCCCGAGCGGTTCGAGCAGTTCCACCTTGGTGTTGGGGAGCTCGACGAAGACCACGGTGACACCATGCTCCGGCAAGGCCTGGGCCTGGGAGACGCGGGCGCCGAGCGTATCGCGATACATCGTGGTCGCGATGCCAAGATCCGGCACGGCGATGGCGATGTGATTGACGCGTCCGAGCATGTCTGTCCTCCCGAGTGCAGGTTAGGCGGTTTTGGAGCGGCTGCCTATAGAGATGCGGACGGTGCCGCGGGCTCCCTATGATCTCCCCCCTTGAGGGGGAGATGTCACCGAAGGTGACAGAGGGGGGTGGCGACGGTGCGGCAAATACGGTGGTAGAAGAATATGCCGCAATACCCCTCTCTGCCCTGCCGGGCATCTCCCCCTCAAGAGGGGAGATCGACTCGGGGCATCGTCTCACTCCAAAACGGACGTCCGAACCGCCCGCCCCTCAGAGACGAGTAACAAACACCGTCACGATCGGTTTCTTGCCCCAGGCCTCGTTGGCGGTAGAGCGGACGGCGCGGCGGATCGCCTCGCGGACCATGTCGAGATCCTTGCGGCGGGCGCGCGGAATGCTTTCGACGGCGCCGAGCACGGCGTCATAAAGCGTATCCTCCATGTCCTCGCCCTCGTCGTCGAATTCCGGCAGGCCGAAGGCGATGAGATCGGGATCGGTCACGAAGTCATAACGGGTGTCGAGAAGGACGTTGACGGAGACATGACCGACAAAGGAGAGCTTGCGGCGGTCGCCGATGCCCATTTCCTCGAAATCGCCGATCAGCTTGCCGTCCTTGAAGATGCGGCCATGCGGCGCATCGCCGATCACCTCGGCCGGGCCGGGCGCAAGGCGCAGGATGTTGCCGTTACGAACCCGCGGAATGGTCTTGATGCCGACGGATGCGCCGAGCTCGGCCTGGGCCGTCAGATGCGCGGCCTCGCCATGGACGGGCACGAGGATCTGCGGGCGGGTCCATTCGTACATCTGGACCAGTTCGCTGCGGCGCGGGTGGCCGGAGACATGGACGAGCGCGTCGCTGTCGGTGACGATCTTGATCCCCTGCTCGATCAGGCCGTTCTTGATCTCGATGATCGCCTTTTCGTTGCCGGGAATGGTGCGCGAGGAAAAGACCACCGTATCGCCTGACGTCAGCGCCACGTGGCGCATCTCGTCGCGGGCGATCTTGGCGAGTGCCGCGCGCGGCTCGCCCTGGCTGCCGGTCAGGATCACCACGATCTTGTCGCGCGGGATGTAACCGTATTCGTCCTCGGCGATGAAGGGCTTCAGGCCTTCCATGATGCCGATGTCGCGGGCGACGCCGACGACGCGTTTCAGCGAGGAGCCGAGCAAAAGGACTTCGCGGCCGGCGGCGTCTGCGGCCTGGGCGATCGAGCGGATGCGGCCGACATTCGACGAGAAGGTGGTGATCGCCACCCGGCCCTCGGCCGCCTCGATGATCTGGCGCAGGCCTTCGGAGACTTCCTCTTCCGATGGCGAAACGCCTTCGCGCATGGAGTTAGTGCTGTCGCACATCAGCGCCAGCACGCCCTCGTCGCCGATCTTGCGGAAGCGCGCCTCGTCGGTGAACGGTCCGAGCGACGGCGCGTGATCGATCTTCCAGTCGCCGGTATGAACGACATTGCCGAGCGGGGTGCGGATCACCAGCGACATCGGCTCGGGGATCGAATGGTTGACGCCAATGGCCTCGATCTCGAACGGGCCGATATTGATACGGTCACCGGCCTTGAAGATCGTCACCGGGATTTCAGCGCGCGAACCTTCGTAGTTGCGTTTCGCCTCCAGCATGCCGGCGGTAAACGGCGAGGCATAGACGGGCACGTTGAGGCCCGGCCACAGATCGTTCATGGCGCCGTAGTGGTCCTCATGCGCATGAGTGATGATCATCGCCTTGAGATGGCTGCGCTGGCTGGCGAGGAAGCGGATATCCGGCAGCACGAGGTCGACGCCCGGCAGATCCGGTCCCGGAAATGTCACGCCGCAATCGACCATGATCCACTGGCGCTTCTCCGGCGTTCCATAGCCGTAGAGGGCGAGGTTCATGCCGATCTCGCCGACGCCACCTAGCGGCAGAAACACCAGTTCTTCTTGGTTTGCCATTTTCTTTGTCTATTCCATTCCTTGAAAAAATACATCACCGGCGGCGATCGACGTCAGCGCGCCCAATCCGGTGTCGAGCAGCAAAAATCCTTTGTCATCGATACCTGCGAATGTGCCAACAAGCGAGCGATCCGGCAGGTTCACGGTGATTTTTTCGCCGATGCCGCAGGCGACCTCGCGCCAGCGCCGGCTGATTTCGGGCGTGCCCCGGCCCTCATCCCAGGATTCCAGAACCTGCGCCATCTCCCTGAAAAGATGCGCGAAAAGTTCCTCTGGCGAGATGTTGGCGCCATGGTCGGCAAGCCGGGTCACCGCGTAAGCAGCACTGTCGGGCATATGGCGGATGTTGATGCCGATGCCGATGACGAGCGCGCGGCGGCCATCCGGCAGCCCCTCACCCTCCAGCAGAATACCACAGGTCTTCTTGCGGCCGATGAGGATATCGTTCGGCCATTTGACGTCGAGTGGCTCGCCGCCCGGCGGCAGAACCGACCTGACGGCGGCATGGACCGCGACGGCGACCGCGAGCGGCAAAGAGCCCACCCTCTCCGGCGGTGCAGGATCGATCAGCAGCAGCGAGGCATAGAGATTGCCGGGTTCCGATGTCCAGGCCCGGCCACGGCGACCACGGCCGGCGAGCTGGCGCGTCGCGGTCAGCCACAACAAACCGGAATCGCCCGCGCGAGCGCGGGCGAGACATTCGCTATTGGTGGATCCGACTTCATCGAGCGCCTCGTGGCGGAACGCATCGAGCGAGAAGCGGTCCCTTGCTCCCGGCATTCTCAGAAGAAGGACTTCGCGGCGGCACTTGCCGCCGTGCCGATCGGTCCGCCGATCAGCACATAGGCCGTGACGAAGAGACCGGAAAGGCCGAAGACCAGGCGCAGTTCGCCGGAGATGCGGGCAAACTCGCCCTTGGCTTCATCGAACCACATCAGCTTGACGATGCGCAGGTAATAATAGGCGCCGACGACCGAGGAGAGCACGCCGATGACCGCCAGCGCATAAAGCTTGGCTTCGATCGCCGCGACGAACACGAAATACTTGGCGAAGAAGCCTGCGAGCGGCGGAATGCCGGCCATCGAGAACATCAGCGCGGTCAGCACCACCGCCATGAACGGCTTGGTGGAGGACAGGCCGGCGAGATCGTCGACATTCTCGACATTGCCGCCTTCCTTGCGACGCATCGCCATGATGCAGGCGAAGGTGCCCAAGGTCATGACCATGTAGATGGTCATGTAAAGGACGACGCCGGAGACACCCGTTTCGGAGCCGGCGGCAAGGCCGACAAGGGCGTAGCCCATGTGGCCGATCGAGGAATAGGCCATCAGCCGCTTGATGTTGCGCTGGCCGATCGCAGCAAACGAGCCGAGCAGCATCGAAGCGATCGAGACGAAAACGATGATCTGGCGCCAGTCGGCGATGATCGGCAGGAAGGCATCCGAAGCGATGCGGACGAGGATCGCCATGGCGGCAACCTTCGGACCAGCGGCGAAGAAGGCGGTGACCGGGGTCGGTGCGCCTTCGTAAACGTCCGGCGTCCACATGTGGAACGGCACGGCAGAGATCTTGAAGCAGGCGCCGGCGAGCACGAAGACCATGCCGAAGATCAAGCCGAGGCCGCGGGTCTCGGCGGAGAGAACCTTGGCGATGCCTTCGAAGCCGGTATTGCCGGTGAAGCCGTAAACCAGCGACATGCCGTAAAGCATCATGCCGGAGGAGAGCGCGCCGAGGACGAAATATTTCAGGCCGGCTTCGGTCGAGCGCAGGCTGTCCCGGTTGAAGGCGGCGATGACGTAGAGCGCCAGCGACATCAGTTCGAGGGCGAGATAGAACGCGATCAGGTCATTCGCCGAGATCAGCAGCAGCATGCCGAGCGTCGACAGAACCAGAAGCACCGGGAACTCGAAGCGGTTGAGCTGATCCGACTTCGCATGGCCGACGGACATGACCATGGCGGTGATCGAGCCGATGAGCGCCAGGACCTTCATGAAGCGGCCGAAGGAATCGAGCTTGAAGGCGCCGCCATAGGCAACGCCCTCGCCCGGCATGAAGATCAGCCAGAGGCCGGCGACTGCCAGCAGCGCCACCGCCAGCCCCGTCACCGTCGGCGCGGACTTGTCGCCGGAGAAGACGCCGATCATCAGAAGAGCGAGCGCGCCCACGGCCAGGATGATCTCCGGCATCGAGAGCTGCAGGCTTAGGGAAAGAATTTCAGCGGTCATGTCCAGTCGTGTCCCGTCTCAGTGCACGTTGAGTGCAAGGTCTTTCGCCGCTGCCAGGGCCGCGGAATAATTGTTCACCAGCATGTCTACCGATGCTGCCGTCGCATCGAAGATCGGCGCCGGATAGAAGCCGTAGAAGATGGTGACCGCGATCAGCGGATAGAGGATGAGCTTTTCGCGGCCGGAAAGGTCGAGCAGGCCTTTGAGGCTTTCCTTCTCGAGTGCCCCGAAGATCACCCGGCGATAGAGCCAGAGCGCGTAGGAGGCCGAGAGGATGACGCCGGTCGCCGCAAACAGGGCCACCCAAGTGTTGACCCGGAAGACGCCGATGATCGTCAGGAATTCGCCGATGAAGCCGGACGTGCCCGGCAGGCCGACGTTTGCCATCGTGAAGATCATGAAGGCGACGGCATATTTCGGCATGTTGTTGACGAGGCCGCCATAGGCGGAAATCTCGCGGGTGTGGAGCCGGTCATAGACAACGCCGACGCAGAGGAAGAGCGCGCCCGAGACGACGCCGTGCGACAGCATCTGGAAGAGCGCGCCTTGCACGCCCTGAACGTTCGCCGCAAAGATGCCCATGGTCACGTAGCCCATGTGGGCGACCGAGGAATAGGCGATCAGCTTCTTGATGTCGTCCTGCATCATCGCCACCAGCGAGGTGTAGATGATGGCGATCACCGACAACGAGAAGACCAGCGGCGCGAAATGTTCCGACGCGATCGGCAACATGGCGAGCGAGAAACGGATCATCCCGTAACCGCCGAGCTTCAGCATGACGCCGGCAAGGATCACCGAGCCTGCAGTGGGGGCCTGGACGTGCGCATCCGGAAGCCAGGTATGCACCGGCCACATCGGCATCTTGACCGAGAAGGCCGCAAAACAGGCGAGCCAGAGCCAGGTCTGCATGCCTGCCGGGAAGCCGTATTTCAAGAGTTCGGTAATGTCGGTGGTGCCGGCCTGCCAGTACATCGCCATGATGGCGAGCATCATCAGCACCGAGCCGAGCAGTGTATAGAGGAAGAACTTGTAGGACGCGTAGACGCGGTCCTTGCCGCCCCAGACACCGATGATGACGAACATCGGAATGAGGGTCGCTTCGAAGAAGACGTAGAAGAGCACGACGTCGAGCGAGACGAAGACCCCGGTCATGACCACTTCCAGAAGCAGGAAGGCGATCATGTACTCCTTGAGGCGCTTCTCGATCGTATTCCAGCTGGCGAGCACACAGAACGGCATCAGGAAGGTCGTCAGGATGACGAACAGCATGGAGATGCCGTCGACGCCGAGATGATAGGAGATGCCGGTGCCGAGCCAGTTGTGCTTCTCGACCATCTGGAAGCCGGCATTCGAGTTATCGAAGCCGATCCAGATGAACAGCGAGACGATGAAGGTGAAGACCGTCGTGAACAGCGAGACGTTCAGGATGTTGCGGCGCCCGAAGGGGCCGTCTTCCCGTGTCAGAAGCAGCAACAGTACGCCGACCAGCGGCAGGAAGGTGACCGTCGAGAGAATTGGCCAGTCGGTCATTAGATCGAGCTCCCGAGCATCATCCAGGTGACGAGGGCGGCGATGCCGATCAGCATCGCGAACGCGTAGTGATAGAGGTAACCGGACTGCAGCTTGACCACCCGGTTGGTGACGTCGACCACGCGGGCGGCAACGCCGTTCGGGCCGTAGGTATCGATGACGCCGATGTCACCCTTCTTCCACAGGAACCGGCCGAGCGCCTTGGCTGAACGGACGAAGAGGAAGTCGTAGAGTTCGTCGAAATACCACTTGTTGAGCAGGAACTCGTAGAGAACCTTCTGCGAAGCGGCGAGACGACGGGGCGTCGACGGCGACTTGATGTAGAAATACCAGGCAGTGACGAAACCGACCGCCATGGCGATGAAGGGGCTCCAGGCGACCAGAACCGGCACGTGATGGAACTCTTCGAGGATCTTGTTTTCCGGAAGCGTGAACAGCGCACCCTTCCAGAATTCCGGATATTCGTGGCCGAAGAAATAACCTTCGAACAGGACGCCGGCGAGAACCGCACCGGCGGCGAGGATATAGAGCGGCGCCAGCATGACCATCGGCGATTCATGCACATGGTGCATGACGTCGGCGGAGGCGCGCGGCTTGCCGAAGAAGGTCATGAACGCGAGGCGCCAGGAATAGAAGCTGGTGAACAGCGCGGCGATGACCAGAAGCGTGAAGGCGAAGCCCGCGGCCGGCGAATGCGACGAATAGGCGCTTTCGATGATCACGTCCTTGGAGAAGAAGCCGGCGAAACCGAACATCGTTCCGGGGATGCCGACGCCGGTCAGCGCCAGGGTGCCGATCGTCATCATCCAGAAGGTGACCGGGATGTGCTTACGAAGGCCGCCCATGTAGCGCATGTCCTGCTCGCCATCGACGGCATGGATGACCGAGCCGGCGCCAAGGAACAGCAGCGCCTTGAAGAAGGCGTGGGTGAAGAGGTGGAAGATCGCCGCGCCATAGGCGCCGAGGCCAAGCGCCACGAACATGTAGCCGAGCTGCGAGCAGGTCGAATAAGCGATGACGCGCTTGATGTCATTCTGGACGAGACCGACGGTCGCCGCGAAGAAGGCGGTGATCGCGCCGATGATGGTGACGACGAGAAGAGCGTTGGGCGACAGTTCGAAGATCGGCGACATGCGGGCGACCAGGAAGACGCCGGCGGTGACCATGGTCGCGGCATGGATGAGCGCAGACACCGGCGTCGGGCCTTCCATGGCGTCCGGCAGCCAGGTGTGCAGCAGGAACTGCGCCGACTTGCCCATCGCGCCCATGAACAGCAGCAGGCAGACGATGGTGATCGCACCGCTCTTGGTCAGTTCCATGCCGAAGATGTTGGCGATGACCTGAGACGCCTCCGGAGCGCCTGCGGCCGGCAGATAGGTGGCGGCAGCCGCAAAGATCGTCTCGAAGCTGATCGAGCCGAACAGCACGAAGACGCCGGCAATGCCGAGCACAAAACCGAAGTCGCCGACCCGGTTGACGATGAAGGCCTTCATTGCGGCGGCGGATGCCGACGGCTTCTTGAACCAGAAACCGATGAGCAGGTAGGAGGCGAGACCGACGCCTTCCCAGCCGAAGAACATCTGTGCGAGGTTGTCGGCCGTAACCAGCATCAGCATCGCGAAGGTGAACAGCGACAGGTAGGCGAAGAAGCGCGGGCGATGCGGATCGTGGTGCATGTAGCCGATCGAATAGACATGCACGAGCGTCGAGACGGTGTTGACGACGACGAACATCACCGCCGTCAGCGTATCGACGCGAAATGCCCATTCGACGTCGATGCCGCCGGACTGGATCCAGCGCATGACCGGAACCTTGATCACTTCGCCTGCTTCGCCATGGGCGAGCGCGACGTTGAAGAAGACGATCCAGGAGAGCACGGCCGCTATGATCATCAGGCCGCTGGTGACGTATTCGGACGCCTTTGCACCGATCGAGCGGCCGAACAGGCCGGCGATCAGGAAGCCGATCAAGGGGAGAAAGACGATTGCCTTGTAGATCATGACCCGATCAGCCCTTCATCATATTGACGTCTTCGACGGCGATCGAACCGCGGTTGCGGTAGAAGACGACGAGAATTGCAAGACCGATGGCCGCTTCGGCGGCCGCCACGGTCAGAATGAACAATGCGAAGACCTGGCCGACGATGTCGTTCAGGAAGGAGGAGAAGGCCACCATGTTCAGGTTGACCGAGAGCAGGATAAGCTCCACCGACATCAGGATGATGATGACGTTCTTGCGGTTCAGGAAGATGCCGAAAACGCCGAGCGTGAAGAGGATGGCGCTGACCGTGAGGTAATGGGAAAGTCCGATTTCCATTTTTCTTGTTCCTTGTTCCCGCCTCAGACGCCCTGGCCCGGCTTGACCTTGACCACTTCGACAGCGGTCGCGGGCGTGCGGGCCACCTGCTGGGATATGTCCTGACGCTTGATGTTGGTGCGGTGACGCAAGGTCAGCACGATCGCGCCGATCATGGCCACCAGAAGCACCAGGCCGGCGATCTGGAAGAAGTAGACGTAATTCGTATAGAGCACGTCGCCGAGGGCGGCCGTGTTGGTGCGGGTTGCCGGGTTCGGGATCGGCATGGTGATCGATTTCGCCGCTTCCGGCGTCAGCACGCTGCCGCCGATGACGACGACCAGCTCGGCTGCGACGACCAGACCGACCAGCATGCCGATCGGCGCATATTGCAGCACGCCGGAGCGCAGTTCCGCAAAATCGATGTCGAGCATCATGACGACGAAGAGGAAGAGGACCGCGACCGCGCCGATATAGACGACCAGCAGGATCATCGCCAGGAATTCGGCGCCCGTCAGCAGGAAGAGGCCGGCTGCGTTGAAGAAGACCAGGATGAGGAACAGCACCGAGTGCACCGGGTTCTTGGCCGAAATGACCATGAACGCCGACGCCACCGCGATGAACGCGAAGAGATAGAAGAAGATTGCCTGCAGACCCATCGTGGTGCCTTTTCGTCCCTCACCGGGCGTGGGGCAAATACCCCATCCCGTCGAAACCCGGGCTTGTGATAGGCGCCGGGTATTTCATCCAGATGTCACCGGCGCACCGCCCGCTGAATGGGGAGCGCCGGACAAATCACCCCGCCTTAGCGGTAGGGCGCATCGATTGCCATGTTGCGAGCGATTTCGCGCTCCCAGCGGTCGCCGTTTTCCAGCAGCCGCGCCTTGTCGAAATAGAGTTCTTCGCGAGTCTCGGTGGCGAATTCGAAGTTCGGGCCTTCGACGATCGCATCAACCGGGCAGGCTTCCTGGCAGAAGCCGCAATAGATGCACTTCACCATGTCGATGTCGTAACGCACCGTGCGGCGGGTGCCGTCGTTGCGGCGCGGGCCGGCCTCGATGGTGATCGCCTGGGCTGGACAGATCGCCTCGCAAAGCTTGCAGGCGATGCAGCGTTCCTCGCCGTTCGGGTAGCGTCGCAGCGCATGTTCGCCGCGGAAACGTGGGGAGACCGGGCCCTTCTCGAACGGATAGTTGATCGTCGCCTTCTGCTTGAAGAAGTAGCGCATCGACAGGAAGAACGCCCCGACGAACTCCTTCAGGAACAGCGAATTCACGGCTTGGCCGAGACTTGCCATCTTTATTCTCCAATGATGCCGGAAGCTTGGACGGACATGTTCACGATCATGATCATGCCCATCCCGCCAGCTTCAGCACAAATGCGGTAATGACGACCATGGCGAGCGACAGCGGCAGGAAGATCTTCCAGCCAAGGCGCATGAGCTGGTCGTAACGGTAGCGCGGAACGAAGGCCTTCACCATGGCGAACATGAAGAAGACGAGCATCGACTTCAGCATGAACCAGACGATGCCCGGTACCCAGTTGAGGAGCCAGATATCGACCGGCGGCAGCCAGCCCCCGAGGAACAGGATGGTCGTCAGCGCGCACATCAGGCAGACGGCTGCGTATTCGCCAAGCATGAACATCATGTATGGCGAGGAGCCGTATTCGACCATGAAGCCGGCAACCAGTTCCGATTCCGCTTCGGGAAGATCGAAGGGCGGGCGGTTGGTTTCGGCGAGCGCCGAGATGAAGAACACCACGAACATCGGGAACAGCGCCAGCCAGTGCCAATCTAGGAAGGAAGCAGGCAGACCCATTCTCGTGCCGAGGCCGTCATGCTGGGCATTGACGATATCGGTCAGGTTCAGCGAGCCGACGCAGAGGAGCACCGTGACGATGACGAAGCCGATCGAGACTTCGTAGGAGACCATCTGCGCCGCCGAACGGAGCGCGCCGAGGAACGGATATTTCGAGTTCGAAGCCCAGCCACCCATGATGATGCCGTAGACTTCGAGCGAGGAGATCGCAAAGATATAGAGGATGCCGACATTGATGTTGGCGATCACCCATCCGTCCGCGAGCGGCACCACCGCCCAGGTCGACAGGGCCAGGAGCACGGCAACCAGCGGCGCGAGCAGGAAAACGGCCTTGTTGGCGCCAGCCGGAATGACCGGCTCCTTGAAGACGAACTTCAGAAGGTCGGCGAAGGACTGGAACAGGCCGAAGGGGCCGACGACGTTCGGACCGCGGCGCAGCTGGACAGCTGCCCAGATTTTGCGGTCGGCAAGCAGAACATAGGCGATGAAGACGAGCAGGCAGACCAGCAGCAGCAGCGACTGCGCGACCATGACGATGCCCGGCCAGACGTAGATGGAAAAGAACGAATCCATGTTCAAAATTACTCCGCCGCAGCCTGGAAATTGTTGCGGGCCAATGCCGAGCATTCAGCCATGACGGCCGAAGCGCGAGCGATCGGGTTCGTCAAATAGAAGTCTTTGATCGGCGACGCAAACCCGGACTTCGTCATACCACCCGCTTTTTGGCCAAGTGCGGCAATTTCGTTGACCGAGCCCGCCGCAATCGCGTCGATAGCGGCGAAATGCGGGTAGTCCGCATAGAGTTTCGCACGCAGAGCCTGCAGCGAATCGAAGGGCAGCTTCTTGCCGAGCACGTCGGAGAGCGCGCGGATGATCGCCCAGTCTTCGCGAGCCTCGCCGGGCGCGAAGCCGGCGCGGTTGCCCATCTGGACGCGGCCTTCGGTATTGACCCAGGTGCCGGACTTTTCGGTATAGGCCGCACCCGGCAGGATGACGTCGGCATTGTGCGCGCCGGCATCGCCGTGGCTGCCGATATAGACCGTGAACTTGGCGCCCTTCTTCGAGAAGTCGAGTTCGTCGGCACCGAGCAGGAAGAGAACGTCCATGCCGGCCAGCTGGGCGCTGGCATTGATGCCGTTCGCACCCGGCACGAAGCCGAGGTCGAGGCCGCCAACGCGGGCAGCAGCAGTGTGGAGCACGGCAAAGCCGTTCCACTCGTCGGTCAGTGCGCCGACCGAACCGGCAAGCTGGGCGGCC
Organism: Neorhizobium galegae bv. orientalis str. HAMBI 540; assembly: GCF_000731315.1. Taxonomy (NCBI): domain Bacteria; kingdom Pseudomonadati; phylum Pseudomonadota; class Alphaproteobacteria; order Hyphomicrobiales; family Rhizobiaceae; genus Neorhizobium; species Neorhizobium galegae. The sequence goes on along the minus strand of NZ_HG938353.1, from coordinate 1,170,257 downwards.
GAGCTAAGGATCGCCGCACCGTCCGGACGGGAGAGAGCCCCCTGCCCTATGATGATCATCGGGTTCTTGGCAGCGCGCAGCTTGTCAGCAAAACCGTTCGAACCGGAGGCGAGGTCGGAGAGCGTTTCAGCGCCGGCACCGAGATAGTCGTAGACGTAACGCAGTTCGCTGACTTCGCCGATCACGCCGATCGGGAAGTTGCCGCGACGGAAGCGCTTGCGGATGCGGGCGTTGAGGACGGCTGCCTCGAGGCGCGGATTGGCGCCGACCAGGAGCAGAGCGCCGGCCTGTTCGATGCCTTCGATGGTCGGGTTGAAGATGTAGCTTGCACGGCCGAGCGACGGATCAAGCGCCGTCCCGTCCTGGCGACAGTCGAGGTTTTCCGATCCGAGCGACCGGATCAGTTCCTTCAGGGCATACATTTCTTCGACCGAAGCCAGATCGCCGGCGATCGCGCCGATCTTTGCAGCAGACGTTGCGGAAACCGCAGCCTTGATGGCGCCGAAGGCTTCGCCCCAGGAGGCAGCCTGAAGGCGGCCGTCCCTGCGGACGTAAGGCCGGTCGAGGCGCTGGGTCTTCAGGCCGTCCCAGATGAAGCGGGTCTTGTCGGAGATCCATTCCTCGTTCACCTGCTCATTGACGCGCGGCATGATGCGCATCACTTCGCGGCCACGGGTATCGACGCGGATCGCCGAGCCGACGGCATCCATGACGTCGATCGATTCGGTCTTGTTGAGCTCCCACGGACGGGCGGTGAAGGCGAAGGGACGCGAGGTCAGAGCGCCGACAGGGCAAAGGTCGATGACATTGCCCTGCAGCTCCGAAGTCATCGCGCTTTCGAGATAGGTGGTGATCTCGGCATCCTCACCGCGGCCGATCAGGCCGAGTTCGGAAATGCCGCCGACTTCGGTGGTGAAGCGGACGCAGCGCGTGCAGTGGATGCAGCGGTTCATCACGGTCTTGACCAGCGGGCCGATATACTTGTCTTCGACGGCGCGCTTGTTTTCCGTGTAGCGGGAACTGTCGATGCCGAAGGCCATCGCCTGGTCCTGCAGGTCGCACTCACCGCCCTGGTCGCAGATCGGGCAATCCAGCGGATGGTTGATCAGCAGGAATTCCATCACGCCTTCGCGAGCCTTCTTGACCATCGGCGTGTTGGTGAAGATTTCCGGCAGCTCGCCGTTCGGTCCGCCGCGGACATCGCGCACGCCCATGGCGCAGGAGGCTGCCGGCTTCGGCGGTCCACCCTTCACTTCGATCAAGCACATGCGGCAATTGCCGGCGACCGAAAGACGTTCGTGGAAACAAAAGCGCGGGACCTCGGCGCCGGCTTCCTCGCATGCCTGAAGCAGCGTGAAATGATCCGGAACTTCGACCTCTTTGCCGTCAACCTTCAGCTTAACCATCGTCTCACTTACGTCCTTAGTTCCATCCTTTGGGTCTCCTGGGGGTCAGGCGACTCGGGGACATATTCTTTTATTTCAACAGAGCTTTCGCCTGGCCGACCCAGTCGTCGCGGCTGATGCGTCCCTCGAAACCCAATTCCTTGTCGAAGCGGGCGATATCGGCCTCGTTCCAGGCCGCAACCTGCGCAAGGCTCGTTACGCCCAGGCCGTTCAGCACTTCCGCCAGCTTCGGACCGATGCCCGAAATCTGCTTCAGGTCGCCGCCCGCAGGTGCCTTGGCCGTCTTCGCCTTCGCCGGCTTTACCGAGACCGGCTGCTTGACCGAATCCTTCGGAGCGGCCTTGGCGGCCGGCTTTTTGACTGGTTCGGCAACCGGCGCCGCCTTGAGAACCGGAGCTGCTGCCTTGCGAAGCGCCTTCGGCTTGGCGACGACCGGTTCTGCAGCCGCCGACGCTCCCGCAGGGGCCGGAGTTTCCGCAATCGGCGACGCCTCAGCCGGATTTGGATCTGCGGCTTTCTGGCGGCCACCTGCTTCCATCGCGCCCTGCAGCGCGCCGAAGAAGACGCCAGCCATCTGGGTGGCGATGCCAAAGCCGATCGCGGTTGCGGCAGCCATGTTCGCCATCAGCGGATTGAGCTTCATCGCCTCGGAAAAATCGGGCATGCGCGCTGGATCGAGCGCCGGACGATCCGTCGCCTCCCGTTCATGCTCTTTGCCCGACTTCGTCACGTGGCTACTCCGCAGCTTCCAGGACGGCGCCATGCGCCGTCGCGTTTCGGGTATATTGGTCGATACGCGCTTCGATCTCCGGACGGAAATGCCGGATCAGGCCCTGGACAGGCCAGGCCGCCGCATCGCCGAGCGCGCAGATGGTGTGGCCCTCGATCTGCTTGGTCACCTGGAACAGCATGTCGATTTCGCGCTTCTGGGCATTGCCCTTGACCATGCGCTCCAGCACCCGCCACATCCAGCCGGTGCCTTCGCGGCACGGCGTGCACTGGCCGCAGCTCTCGTGCTTGAAGAAGGCCGAGATGCGGGCGATCGCCTTGATGACGTCGGTCGACTTGTCCATGACGATGGCGCCGGCGGTGCCGAAGGAGGAGCCGACGGCGCGCAGGCCGTCGAAATCCATCTGGCAGTCCATGATGTCCTTGGCCGGCACGATCGGGCAGGATGCGCCGCCCGGAATGACTGCCAGCAGATTGTCCCAGCCGCCGCGGATGCCGCCGGCATGCTTGTCGACCAGCTCGCGAAAGGTGATGCCCATCACTTCTTCGACGGTGCACGGCTTGTTGACGTGACCGGAGAGCATGAACAGCTTGGTGCCGACATTGTTCGGGCGGCCCATGGACGAGAACCAGCCGGCGCCACGGCGCAGGATGGTTGGGGCAACCGCGATCGATTCGACGTTGTTGACCGTCGTCGGGCAGCCGTAGAGGCCCATGTTGGCCGGGAACGGGGGTTTAAGGCGCGGCTGGCCCTTCTTGCCTTCGAGGCTTTCGAGCAACGCGGTTTCTTCGCCGCAGATATAGGCGCCGGCGCCGTGGTGGACGTAGATGTCGAAATCCCAGCCGAGCTTGTTGTTGCCGCCGAGCAGGCCGAAATCATAACACTCGTCGATCGCCGCCTGCAGCGCTTCGCGCTCGCGCATGTATTCGCCGCGCACATAGATGTAGGCCGTGTTGGCACCCATGGCGAAACCGGCGATGACGCAGCCTTCGATCAGCGTATGCGGATCGTGGCGCATGATTTCGCGGTCCTTGCAGGTACCGGGCTCGGATTCGTCGGCATTGACCACGAGGTAATGCGGACGGCCATCCGATTCCTTCGGCATGAAGGACCATTTGAGACCGGTCGGGAAGCCTGCGCCACCGCGGCCGCGAAGGCCCGAAGCCTTCATCTCGTTGATGATCCAGTCCCGGCCCTTCTCGATGATCTCCTTGGTGCCATCCCAATGGCCGCGACTCATCGCGCCTTTCAGGGACTTGTCCTTGAGGCCGTAGATATTGGTAAAGATGCGATCCTGATCTTTCAACATGATCTATTCCACAAGTCCGTCGCGATTAAGCCGGTTGTCAGTCGATATATTGCAGCCTTTTTCAAAGGCCGCACACAAATTCTCAAATGTCACGACTCACCTTCAGTCGTGGTCTTGCGCCGTGCGCGCTTCGGCTTCAAGTCGCCGGAGACCGCACCCGGTTCCGGCGGCGCGCCTTCCGCTGCACTGCCTGGCGTCTTCGGAGCCGGTTTGCTCTTCGCGGTCGCCGAAAGCGGCTGCTTCTCCGCGGCCTTGGCATTCGCGGCGGCAGCCGCCGGGGCGGTGGCAGGGGTCTTCAGTTTCGGGTCCGTCTCCGGCGCCGTGTCCTTCGGGCGAGCGGCTTCCGCCGGAGGAATGCTTGCCGCGGCAGCGGCCTCTTCAGCGCTCGGATGCGGGTCGAGGTTGGTGCGGACCGGCTTGATCTCGTCGTTCAACGTCTGCGGACCACCCTCGGGGGCCGAGAAGATGCGGTCGATCTGCGGGCCGGGCTTGATCTCATGGCCCTTGCCGGCTTCGAAAGCGTCGATGATCTCCTCGAGACGCTGCGGCGTCAGGTCCTCATAGGCATCCTTGAAGATGATGACCATCGGTGCGTTGACGCATGCGCCCTGACACTCGACCTCTTCCCACGACAACGTGCCCTCGGCATTCAGCGCGAACGGATCGTGATGGATCTTGTGCTGACAGACTTTCATCAGGTCTTCCGCGCCGCGCAGCATGCAGGGCGTGGTGCCGCAGACCTGGATATGGGCGCGGGTGCCGACCGGCTTCAGCTGGAACTGGGTGTAGAAAGTCGCGACTTCGAGGACGCGGATATAGGGCATATCGAGCTTGTTTGCGACGAACTCGATCGCCGCGCGGGTCACCCAGCCATCCTGTTCCTGTGCACGCATCAGAAGCGGGATGACAGCCGATTGCTGCCGGCCTGCCGGATATTTCCTGATCGTTGCCTCGGCCCAGACGGAATTCTCGTCATTGAAGGCGAAAATTGCCGGCTGCACCTGGTCTTCGGCTAATCGACGAACGGACATTCTTTTCCACGCCTTATCAGTTTATGGATCCACACCGCGATTTCGTGAGCGACACGAACTCGCAGGCATAGGCAGACTTGTCTTTCTGCATGAACACTATGAACTTTGTTCCACTGGGAACGGAGGTCTTGATCTCATATCCTTCGGACAGGAGATCGCGCATCGATTTCGATCCGCCGGCTTGCGTCGAAATCGCGCCATCCGTCTGCGCCTGCTGCGCGAGCGCAACAGGGGCGACAGAGATAACCGCAGCGAAAACGACAGCGCGGAGCATCAACGGTCCACCTCGCCGAAGACGATGTCGATCGAGCCAAGCACCGCCGAAACGTCGGCCAGCTGGTGTCCCCGACAGATGAAATCCATGGCCTGGAGATGGGCGTAACCCGGAGCGCGGATCTTGCAGCGATAGGGCTTGTTGGTGCCGTCGGCGACCAGGAAGACGCCGAACTCGCCCTTCGGGGCTTCGACCGCCGCATAAACCTCGCCGGCCGGCACATGATAGCCTTCGGTATAAAGTTTGAAATGATGGATCAGCGCTTCCATTGACCGCTTCATCTCGCCGCGCTTCGGCGGCACGACCTTGCCGTCCGTAGACGAGAACGGCCCGGTCCTGGCGTCGCCAAGCAGACGGTTGACGCACTGCTTCATGATCTTCACCGACTCGCGCATCTCGATCATGCGGATCAGGTAACGGTCGTAGCAGTCGCCGTTCTTGCCGATCGGGATGTCGAATTCCATGTCCGAATAGCATTCGTAGGGCTGCGCGCGGCGCAGGTCCCAGGCAGCGCCCGAACCGCGGACCATGACGCCGGAAAAGCCCCAGGCCCAGGCGTCCTCGAGCTTGACGACGCCGATATCGACGTTGCGCTGCTTGAAGATGCGGTTGCCGGTCAGCAACTCATCGATGTCGTCGAGCTTTGCCGGGAATTCATCGCACCAGATGCCGATATCCTCGACCAGTTCCGGCGGCAGATCCTGATGGACGCCGCCCGGACGAAAATAGGCCGCATGCATGCGCGAGCCCGAGGCGCGCTCATAGAACACCATCAGCTTTTCGCGCTCTTCGAAACCCCAGAGCGGCGGCGTCAGCGCGCCGACGTCCATCGCCTGCGTGGTGACGTTGAGAAGATGCGAGAGGATGCGGCCGATTTCCGAATAGAGAACGCGGATCAGCTGGCCGCGGATCGGGATCTGGATATCCAGGAGCTTTTCGACGGCAAGCGCAAACGCATGCTCCTGGTTCATCGGCGCCACGTAATCGAGGCGGTCGAAGTAGGGAATGGCCTGCAGATAGGTCTTGGTCTCGATCAGCTTCTCGGTGCCGCGGTGAAGCAGGCCGATATGCGGATCGACGCGCTCCACGATTTCGCCATCAAGCTCCAGCACAAGGCGCAACACGCCATGCGCCGCCGGATGCTGCGGTCCGAAATTGATGTTGAAGTTGCGGACGTTGTGTTCGGTCATACTGCTTGCTCCATGCCGGGCGGCGGATCGCACCGGGCGGGAAAGACGTGCATTCGGCTGGCGCGGATGCGCCGGTCTTAGGCTTTGGCCTTTTCATCCCCGGGGAGGACGTAGTCCGTGCCTTCCCAAGGAGAGAGGAAATCGAAATTGCGGAATTCCTGGCGCAGTTCGACGGGTTCGTAGACGACGCGCTTGGCGTTGTCGTCGTAACGGACCTCGACGAAACCGGTGGTCGGGAAATCCTTGCGCAGCGGATGGCCTTCGAAACCGTAGTCGGTCAGGATGCGGCGCAGGTCCGGATGGCCGGTGAACAGGATGCCGTACATGTCCCAGGCTTCGCGCTCGAACCAGTCGGCGCCCGGATAGACCGGGCAGGCAGACGGAACAGGCTCGTCCTCGGCGGTCGCGACCTTGACGCGGATACGCTGGTTCTGGCGCGGCGACAGAAGGTGATAGACGACGTCGAAACGCTTTTCGCGTGCCGGATAGTCCACTCCGCAGATGTCGATGAAGCTGATGAACCCGCACTGCACGTCGTCGCGCAGGAAGGTCAGCAGCGGCAGCAGGTTTTCCGCGGTCGCCGTCAGCGTCAGTTCGCCATAGGCGATCTGCGCATCCGCCACGAGGGACGCACGCGCTTCGCGAATGTAGGTCGAAAGCTCGTTCAGGGCTTCACTCATGATCTTGTCCAATTACCCTTGGCCTCTGGCCCTCAGCGCTCGATCGTGCCGGTCCGCCGGATCTTCTTCTGCAGCAGAAGCACGCCGTAGAGCAGTGCCTCCGCCGTGGGGGGACAGCCCGGAACATAGATGTCGATCGGCACGACGCGATCGCAGCCACGCACCACCGAGTAGGAATAGTGGTAATAACCGCCGCCATTGGCGCAGGAACCCATCGAAATGACGTAACGCGGCTCCGGCATCTGGTCGTAGACCTTGCGGAGTGCCGGCGCCATCTTGTTGGTCAACGTGCCGGCGACGATCATCACGTCCGACTGGCGCGGCGAGGCGCGAGGCGCAAAACCGAAGCGCTCGACGTCATAACGCGGCATCGAAAGCTGCATCATCTCGACCGCACAGCAGGCGAGGCCGAATGTCATCCACATCAACGAGCCCGTGCGGGCCCAGGTGATCAGCTCGTCCGTGGAGGTGACGAGAAAACCCTTGTCGGCGAGCTCATTGTTGATCTCGCCGAAGAACGCGTCGTCGCTACCGATGGGCTTGCCGGTATTCGGATCGATAATGCCCTTGGGTTGCGGCGCGACGAGAGTGCTGCCGTTGTCGACTACTCCCATTCCAGCGCTCCTTTCTTCCATTCATATATGAAGCCGATCGTCAGAACGGCGAGGAATACCATCATCGACCAGAAGCCGAACCAGCCAATCGCACCGAACGATACCGCCCACGGGAAAAGGAAGGCCACTTCGAGGTCGAAGATGATGAAGAGGATCGAGACCAGGTAGAAGCGAATGTCGAACTTCATGCGCGCGTCGTCGAAGGCATTGAAGCCGCATTCGTAAGCCGAAAGCTTTTCCGAATCGGGCGCCTTGTAGGCGACGGCGAACGGCGCAACCAGAAGCGCGATGCCGATCACCAGGGAAATGCCGATGAAAATCGCGATCGGGATATAGGAAGTGAGGAGTTCACTCATTGTATTCGATCCCAGCTTGCCTGAAGCGTCGGGAGACGACGCCTGAATATCAATGCACAGGCAAAGCGAACGTGCATTGCAACAAGCCGTGGTTAGCGCAGCCGAAGCCCCGGCGCAAGCTTTTTGAATGTCGCATCCTGCGCCAAAATGGAGCAGTTCAAACGATTATCAGCGGCTGTATCATAGCGACAACCTCAGACCGTGACCATCAGGGACCGGTGGCGGCCGGATCGTATCGGGAAGCATGTTCTTCTGGGTGGCGAATGGCGCGAGTGACGGGGCTCGAACCCGCGACCTCCGGCGTGACAGGCCGGCACTCTAACCGACTGAGCTACACCCGCGCATAATGCCGACCAGCGGCAGCCGCCTTATGCGCAAGACGCGCAATCGGCGGAGAGTTCGAATAAGAGAATGGCGCGAGTGACGGGGCTCGAACCCGCGACCTCCGGCGTGACAGGCCGGCACTCTAACCAACTGAGCTACACCCGCGCATTTCTCTTGAGGCCGAAACCTCGGAGCCGGGCGACCTCAATCGCTCGGTTGAGCGGCTAACTAAGAGGTTCGCGATCGGGTGTCAAGCGCGTTTCAAGACAAAAGGATGACGTCCCGTCGCTTTGCCCTCTCCTGCCCCATATGCGCCCCTGTCCAGTCGGCTCTTCCCCAGAATTTTCAAAAAAACATCATGAAAGCCCTTGCGGTTTTTCCGCGATCCGCATAGATCACGGCCACCGACGCGGCGGGCCTTGTTGCTCCGCAATCGCGAACGGGCGATTAGCTCAGTTGGTAGAGCGCCTCGTTTACACCGAGGATGTCGGCGGTTCGAGTCCGTCATCGCCCACCATTCCCACTCTCTTTCCTGCCTCTGCTCCGAGTTTCTCCTCTTCCGGGAGGTCAAATCGCTACGTCTCGCGCTTCGGTTTTCGGTCGAGCGCACGCTACCCCCGTCGATTCTTCTGGCTGTCGCGGGGAAGAACATTTGCCGTGAGCGCGACAGCTCGCTCCATTCCGGCCGCCCCATAGCCTCCGGTTCGTGAAGCATATCAGGCATTTGGCCGATAAGCCCTTCCGCACGGCAGCAGCCATTCATCGAATCTTTCCCGCCACTTCGTCCCCGCTCCTCAACCCGTTCCTAAAATCAGGTTCTGAAACGCCGGCCGGCAGTTAACCGATTGGCCGGGCTTGGAACCGAGGAGACCGGAATGGGAAAGCACCACCTCAGACACGGAACGAACACCACAGGTGCCGGATGCGTTCGAATCGGCGGGGGCCGGACGGTGAACGTTCGCGGCGGGAGGGGATGATGCTGGATCTCGGACTTTCCCTGACCGGTCCCGGCACTTTTTCCATCGGCGGCGGTGAGCCGCCCGAAGACGACGGGTTCACCCTGATGGATGCCGAAGGCAACACGCTTACCGACGCAGAAAACAATCAGCTCACCATCAGCCAACTCACGATCAGCCGATTCCTCGGCCTGGAGGACTGACACGATGCCATCGCGCCAAATTCCGAAACTCTACATTCCCTCAGATGCTACCGAAGCGGCAATCCGGGCCGTACATGCGGCAGCGGTCGCGGCGGGCGGCGGCACCATCCTGCTGCCGGATGCGGTGATCACGCTCACGGAGCCGCTCCCGGTCGCTTCCGGCATCGGTTATCAGGGCGTGCAGCCGGTGCTGAACTATCTCAACGACACCCTGCCGGACAGCGGATGGGATTTCGTCGGTGGCACGGTGCTTGCCGGCGACGGCTCGTTTCCGGCTTTTGCCGCCAATGACGCAGACCTTGGCTCGCCGTCTGCGACGATCACCGCCAATTGCATTACCGGCTGGCGATGCGAGCATATCGGCTTTACCGGCTTCACGCGCGCCATCAGCATCGGCGCGGTGAACAATATCGGCCTGCAGTTTTCCACCATTCATGACCTCTTCATCCGCGACTGCAGCGACTGGGGAATATTCCTTGCCAATTTCATGCACACGGACGTTTCCCGGGTCTGGACGCATCTCTGCGAAAACGGCCAGTATTACGCGTCATTGCTGCCGGGCTCGACGCTGATGCCCGGAAACAGCCGCTTCGATTCGCTCTTCAACATCATTCCCGCCAACGGACGGGACAATCGGCTCTGCCGGGGTATCGTATTCGAAGCCGGCGGAGACGGCGCTCGTCTGAACGAAATGTATGTCGACCGCATCCAGAACAACGCCTTCAACCGGGCCGAGCTTGTGGCCACCGCGACTTTCTCAAACGGCTCGGCGAATATCGCCGTTGCCGACGGCGGCAAATTCCGGGCGGGCATGCCGGTCGCGTTCGCGAGCAGCAATTATGGGATCACCGCCGGGCGGGTCTATGTCGTCAAGTCAGTGAGCGGCAACACGATCCAGATCGGCAAGGCCTTCACCTCGCCGGCCACGATCGCGTCCGGCAGCGGCTCGCTGATGCTCTCGTCCTGGGGCATGCCCTGTTTCGAGTTGAGCTCCCGCAATGAAGGCGCGTTCGTCTCCAATTCACGCTTCCTTGGCGTGGATGCAGAAGGCGGCTCCGGCGCCGGGATTTACGTGGAGAACGCACAGGGCTGCGACCTCAACATCTCCGAGGTCACTGGTGACAGAAATGCTGATATTGTCGGGCGGCGCGCGGGCTTCAGCCGCTTCTACAGCAGCAACACCGCTGTGACGGATTTCGACACGGTCTCGGCCACCAGCCAATTTCACGGCGCGCGTGGAGTCGGTCATCAAGCAATGTTGTCGGGCCTGTGGACAGACCAAACCCGCGGCGGATTGGCGGCTTTCAACATTCGTGGCGATGCCTGGGAGAACCAGGGCGATCTGGAGGTCCGGGGTGGCAACAGCTTCATATATCCTCGATTCGGAATGGGAATTAAGTCGACGCTCAAGACCGCGAACACCGTGCTCCATCCACTGGATGCCGGCCTCGTCACCTTTGACGCCGCTTCTGCGCTCGTCTGCACGCTGCCCGCGATCACCAACTCGTCGGATGCGACCTCGCTGGTGGGGCTGGCGTTTCATATCGTCAATGCCGGATCGGCGGATCTGACGGTCAATACCAACGGCACGCAGCTCTTCAACAAGATCTCGGGCAAGACCGGCTATACGTTGAATGCCGGCGAAAGCCTGCTAGTGGTCGCCGCCGAAGGGGCGGGCTCGACGCTCTTCTGGGCCGCCTTCCCGAGTGTCGGCGTTGTCTGAACCGCGGCGCTTTACGGGCTGTCGCTTCAGAGCGGCAGCCCCGTCAATCGCGCCAGCGTCGCGCGCTTTTCCTCAAGCGTTGCCAGCGAGCGGAGCGACCGGTCGAATTCCATGACCTTCGCGCCGACGAGGAAACGGTACCAGCAGCCTTGCAGGACATGGTAGATCAGCCCTTCGCGGCCATCGAGGACGCCGAGTTGGCCGATATAGCGGAACAGGAAATAACCGAGTGCGGCAACCGGGAACGGAAGCCGATTATAGATGCGCTCCTTGATAAGCCGTTTTATGGAAGCCTGACGTGACGAGGCCGCCTGCGAAAGGGCCGGTCGTTCGTAAAACAGGCCGTAACGCCGGCCCAGCACATCGACAGCTTCAAGGGTTGCGTATCGATTATGCTTGCCCGTGAAGAAGCTGAGATCGTTGAGATTGTGATCAGAGAACGGCGCGTCGAAAAGGATTATGCGGCCGCTCTTCACGACGATGTGCTCATCCATCCAGCGGTCCTCGACATGTCCCTGCCCCCGCCGCCAGATGCGGGTGAGGATGAGCGGATACCGTCCGCCGTGGCGGATCCAGCGTCCGAGGAAGATGTGCCTTCTCTTGAGGTTCACGCCTGCGACATCGGCAGCGAGAGCGGGAAGCTTGTCGGCGATCTCGACCGCCAGTTCAGGTTCGATCACCTCATCCGCATCGAGCCGCATGATCCAGTCGGCGGTGATCGGGGCATTGTCGAGCCCCCACTGGAATTGCCTGGAATAATTGATCCAGGGATTGCTGAGGACGGTTGCGCCGAGCGAGCGCGCGATTTCGACCGTGCTATCGGTCGAGAAACAATCGATGACGAAGACCTCGGACGCGAAGGGCGCGACGCATTTCAAGGCGCGGGCGATGTGGCGCTCTTCGTTATAGGTGAGGATGAGGACGGCGAGGCTGGCCATTCGGCGACTTGTCCCGATCAGGAGTTCAACCTTGCCCGAAAGATGCCGGGCCTGTCCTGCTCGAAGCGCCGCCGTAGTCTCCTGGCCGGATTGCCGGCATAGATCGTCCAGGGATCGAGGCTGCGGAAGGCGACGGCGCGGGCGCCGAGCACCGCGCCCTCCCCGACAGTGACACCCGGCCCGACAAATGCTTCCGCCGCGATCCAGGCATTCGCACCGACGACGATGGGTCTCGTAACCAGCTGGAAATCTGCATCGTCGACATCATGCGTGCCGGTGCACAGATGGGCGCCCTGGGAGACGATTGCGTGGGTGCCAAGCTCGATGCGATCCATGCAGTAGCAGTTCACGCCCCTTCCGAGACAGGAATACGCGGCCATGGCGAGGTTCGGCGGATACCAGACCTCGACGCCGGGATAGATCCGCGCCGTCCGGTCAATCCGGGCTCCGAAGCGCCGCAGCAGGAACCGGCGCCATACAAACAGCGGTACCGGTGTCCAGCGGCCGAAAAGGCTCCAGACGAGGTTCCACGTGAGCCGGAACAACCGATGACCCAGCGGGAAACTCGGGGCACCCTGCCGCGGATTGGAGATCTTCGCGTCAAGCGGCTTCATGAAAGCCTCGTGGGGAGATGGAGTGCAGAACGGTGATGAGATCGCGGGCCGCCGCCTCGATGCGGAAATGCCGTTCGAAGCCCGCGCGGGCATGGGCGCGCATGGCGCTTTTGCCGTCATCGGAGAGGGCTAGCCATGACCGGAGCAGGTTTTCGATGCCTTCCGATGTGTCGGTCCCGATAAGGCCGCCGCCGCTCATTTGCACTTCACGCCAGATATTGACCTTGTCGGTCAGTAGGACCGGCGTTGCGCAGGCCATGGCTTCCGCGACGACGATGCCGAAATTCTCCTGATGCGACGGCAGGACAAAAGCCTCGGCAGCGCGGAAGGCGCCCCACTTGGCGTCGCCGGCCAGCATGCCCGGCCAATGGAGGCGATCGGCGATGCCGGCCTTGGCGGCCTGGGCAATCAGTTTCGATTTCAACCCGGACTGATCCGGCCCCGCCATCACCAGGTGGAGATCGGGATCGGACGCGGCGATCTTCGAAAAGGCTTCGACGAGGAGGTCACAGCCCTTCTTTGCGTGGAAACGGCCGAGGAACAGCAGGAACCGCCTATTCTTCAATTCCGGCAGAAGCCGGTGGAATGCGGCAAGCTGGCTCTCCACCCCTGCCGGCGGATCGGCGGTGCCGAAGGCGACGACACGCTCCGCGTAACCATAGCCCCGGAAGACGCCGCGCGCCCGGTGGCGCTCTTCTTCGCAGGTGAAGAGGACTGCCGCTGCATCGCGGAGAACCCTGCCTTGCCAGGCAAGCCAGAACGCCTGTTTGGCGACGTGCTTGAGCGGATAGGTTTCGCGGAACCATGGATCCATCATGCCGTGGGCGAAGACGACATAAGGCAGGCCTGCCCGCCTCAGGGACGACCAGCCGCCGACAGAGGCATGGTTCCATAGGCCATGGATGATCGCCGCATCGAACCGATCCGCGTTCGCGGCGATCCAGCGTGCCAATTCCGGCGTATATCCGTATCTCCGGGTCCACCGCCCGCAGGCATGAACGGGGAAGGGAAACTCTTTCACGTAGGGCGCCGATGGTTTGTCCAGCGTGACGACTTCCACCGCATGGCCTAGACGCGCCATCTGCAGTCCAGTCAGCCGCAGCGCCTCGATCGGGCCTCCGGTTTCGGGATCGGCGCTGGCGATGATGTTGAGGATTCTCATGACAGCTCCGCGATGATTTTTTCGAGATTTCCTTTGAAGTGTCTCATGAGATAGCGAGAGCGGACCTTTTCGACTCCCGCCTCTCCCATTGCCGCTGCCATGCCCGGATCGGCGAGAAGCATCGCCATTCTCTCGGCGAGTGTTTCGATATCCGAGGGATTCACGGCAAACCCATCGACCCCATCGGTGATGATCTCCACGGCCGCATCCTGCGTACCGCAGATCACCGGCAGGCCGTGCAGCCAGGCCTCCAGGAAAACGATCCCGAACCCTTCCTTGGACGAGGGCATCGCGAACAGGCAGGCTTGGGAATAGGCCTCGGCCAGTCTTGCATCTGATACGCGGCCCAGGAGTTCGACCCTCTCTTCGACCGCGAGCTCACGGGCCAACGACGCCAGTTCCGATCTGAGCGGTCCCTCGCCGACGACCTGGAGGACGCATTCCACGTTGCGGCGCTTGAGCAGCACCATCGCCTTGATCAGGGCGTCGATATTCTTGCCGCGGTCATGCCGATCCAGCCGGGCGACCGCCAGGATGTTTCGGCCGCTCTTTTGGGGCTGCCGGTCGATGTCGTCGACGGCGTTCGGAAAGAGCGTGAATTTTTCATGCGGCAGTTTGAACGCCTCCTGCATCCGGCTTGCCGTGAAGGCGCTGACGGAGGCGATCCGGCTGAGGGCTCTTGCCATAAGCGGTTCATAGAATCGCATGCGGCGATGGGCCGGATCGTTCCAGACCTCGTCGCCGTGGACGAAGAGCACGAGTTTGATTCTCGGAGACAGCAGCTTGCACAACAGTCCCACGGGCAGAAGGTTGATATGCCCGAGGAACAGGATTTTGCAGCTTTGAGCGGTGACAGCCGAGTGGACGATGAAGCCCAGGCGCCAACTGCCAAACGCGCGGATTGCGGCCGCCGTGGTTTCGGGAATGTCAGCCTTGCCATCGCGCATGATGTGGACGGCCGGCTGCTTCCAGCCGTTGTCGCCAGAGATCTCGGCCAGGGCAGCGATAACCCGTTGGTTGAAGCGCTGGATACCGCCTATCCGGCCGTAGGTGTCCAGGGCCAGAAACAGAGTGCCGTCATTCTGCGCCTCCGCCCTCCTCATCGCACGCCGCCATGTTTTATGTCCGCGACTCGATCGACAATCCGGCGGGCCAGGACCTCGTTATAGGTCCCGTTCGCGAACGTGCGCCGGTGCCCGGCATCGGCGATCGTTTGGCGCCTGCCGTCATCCGCCAGCAGACGTCTGCAAGCCTCCGCGCAGCCCTCCGCTCCGTCGAAAAAGACCGCTTCCTCGCCCCCCTTATAGAGCTGTTGATGATGCAGCGTGCGAGGAGCGCACATGGCGGTGCCGATGGCGGGAATTTCGGCGGAGCGCGTCGTATGCAGGTCGGCATTTTGGCCGTTCAGCAGAACCAGACCGATTTTCGCGCCGGCAATTGCGCGTGTGTAGTCTGCGCCTTCAAGGTGATCGGAGCGGATAAACGGGCGGAGCAGCCGGTATTCCGGCGCTCTTTGCCATCGGCACCCATGGATCGCGAGCGGCACGCCCTTCTCGATCAGCCGCGCCATGAAGGCGCCGCGCCCCGGCATCCATGTCCCGACGAAAACGACGTCGGACGACCATCGGCTTTTCTCCTCCAGCGTCGGCGACAGGGGGCGATGCACCACCTCGTCCGCGGATTGCCAGATCGTGTCGATCCGGCTTGCACCTCTCCTCGCCATCATCTCCTCGATGCCGTTGCGGCGCACTGCGACGACCAGATCGTAGTGCGTGAGGGCCCGGTGAAAGATACTCCAGCGGAGGCGTTCCGGAGACGGTTCCAGATAGGGGTTGTCGGCGTTGTAGTTGACGACGATCGGCGCCGCCTTGCGGATGATGTTCAGGGCGGCTGGTCCGACCACGTCGCCGCAATCCACCAGGGCAAAATCGAAGCGTTGCCCGCCGATCCGCCGGCCGAGCCCGTTTGCCACGAGGCGATCGATGCCGGGTCCGCCGGCCCTGTTCAGCCACGGCGCCCAATGGGAAGGAAGGAGGGCATAAGGCGACAGGTGCAGAACGTCGAGGCCGATACGCCCGAATGCCGTTGCCCGCTGCAGGCTGCTGCCTGATTCTGCGCCGATATAGAGGAGCTTCATCTCAGCTTCACGCCCCTCGTCAGCCGGAACATCAGCGCATAGAGCAGCACCGTCTGTGGCAGCGCCCGGACAAGGTTGCCGGCCTGGACCGCAATAGATTCGTCCATGAGGCCGTTCATGAAGAAGCGGGTGATGCAGATGCAGGCCAGAGCCGAAAGCAGCACATGTCCATCCCGCGTCCGGATCGTCAGCGCATCGCCAAGAATGAAATTCGCCAGGGCGAAAATCGCGAACACCACCACGTAAAACGCGCCGAGCACGACGAAGCCGTCGGCGATCGACGAGCCGGTGCGGTATCCCCCCAGCTCATCGCCGGTCACCAGAAAGTTGTAATAATCGCCGGACGAAAAGGCGTTGCCGGATTTATCGAGTTCGGGCGCGAAAAAATTCAGAGCCGGCGTGGGAAGCAGCAATAGCAGCTGATTGAGGGCATTTTCACGCGCCAGCAGCTCGCCGGCCTGCGACAGCGAAAGCCCGAGAGCGATGTTGTGGTCGATGTATTTGGTGGCGCCGAAGCGCGCCAGCAGCGGGTTGTCGACATAGATCTCGTTATAGCTGCCTTCCGCCAATATCCGGTCCGTCTCCCGTCGCGACTGCAGCGCCTGTTCATCGAAATACGTGCCGATGGTCGAGAAGACGAGATCCTGCGACGAGATGTCGGAGCGGTCGTCGCGGGCAATGACCATGGCGGTTGCAAGATCCGAGAGGATGCCGGCCGGAACGGGGCTGAGCAGGACGGCGACCGCGAGCCAGATCACCCGCCGCCTCGTCAGGATGAAACGTCCTATCATCACCGTGATGGCGAGGCAGATCAGCACGGTCAGGACGTTGACCGCGAACACGCCGCGGCTGTTGCGCGCCAGCGCAATATAGAGCGTCAGGGCGCAATAGGCGGTCAGCGCGAGCCAGTTGACAGAGCGCTTTTGGTCCGGCGGATCGATGAGGTAGCTGGCGATCGGGATCAGGAGGGGCGCGACGGAAAATTGCGACAGGCCAGCGAGCAGTTTGAAGGCGATATCGCCGAAATTGTCCTCGCCCCAGCGGTCGGCATTCGTGTACCAGGAGGCGAACGACCCCAGCAGCCCCATCCACCACAATTGCCGGTTTGTCGGCGAACGATAGAGGCCGAGCGGCGCAAATATCCTTTGGCAGATCGCCGTCGTCGCAACCTGCATCACCCGCGACTGCGCATAGAACCAGTGCAGCGCCACCGCCCATATCTGCAGAAGTGCCAGAACAGAAAACGTGGCTACCGGCGCATCGAGGTTGAAGGTGATCGGTTTCCAGGCAGAGGTCTGGACGATCAGGGCGGCCAGGCTCGAATGGACCTGAAAGCCGAGCACCACCAGCGTCGAGATCGTAAACCGTTCGATCCGTCTTGGGTCGGCGCAGTAGGTGAATGCCCAGGTGCCGATCAAACCGGCTGTCCCCGCACAAAACGCGTTGGTCATATCAGGCGATATGGCGAGCTGAAGCATCGTGCAAAGCAGGATCAGAAAGGCGGTGCCCCAGCGGGCTTTGGCGACGAAGCGAGAATTGCCGCGGCGCTGCTGTGGCATCGTACGCATGCCCAATATCGTATTACCGTCCGCCAAACTCCCGCTTCCCATCATGGCCGATCCCCTGTGAGAACCGCCCGTTTGCGGGAGAGGTTTGGAAAACGCCTTTGAAGGATCGTCCGCATGTTGGCTGGCAGGGACCGATAGGCCATCCACGCCGCCAGCAGCGGGCCGATCACGGCGAGAACGGATGACAAGCCGACCGACTGCGGCCAGATCGCCATGGCGAACAGTCCGGCGATGGCCGAGACGCAGCCGCAAACGGATGCGGCGAAGGCATGGATTGGGAGGGGCAACCGCAGCTCTCGGAGGACTCCGCCGGCGGCGGCTGCGTAGATGAGGAAACTGGCGATCTCGGCCGCCAGCAGCGAAAAGCCGGCGCCCGGCAACCCCCATGAGGTCAACGTCAGATAACAACCGATCGCCGTGATCAGCAGAGACACGCCGTTCGCGACGATCTGCGGCAGCAGAATATTGTTTCCCCGGACGATCGAAACCAGCGGCTGGGCGAAACCGTAGACGATGATGCAGGCGCAGAGCGAGCCGAACAGCAACGGGTCGAGATGGAAGTTGCCACGGGTCCACCACAGGAAAAGGCTGGGGGCTGCCCATTGGAGCAGAAGGCAGACAGGCCCGATGACGCCCAGCACGAAAATCCAGCTTAGAGTGACCGTGGCTTCCGCCGGTTCGCTCTTCCCTTCCCTCAGATAGCACAAGAGCTCCGGCTCGACCGGCCCCGCCAATGCATTGATGCCCTGCATCGCCATATTCGACAGCGTCCGGGTCGCGGTGAACGCACCGAGAAGGCTAACGCCGGCGAGCGGTGCGATCAACAGCCGGATGCCCTGCTGGTTTCCGATGGTGAGCAGTTCGCGGAGAGATACGAAAAGGCTCCTTGTGAGGTTGGACCAACTCCTGCGTAGATCAGGAACGGCGAAGCCGATTTCTTCGCGCCGCCAGAGACGAAAGCAGTCGAGATGGATGGCGATATTGACGGCCACGTTGGCAACCGACGAGGCGATGACGGCGTCGAGGACGTTACCGCCGGAAAGGACTGCCGCGAGGGCCGCGAGGTTGGCACACACCAGCAGCGCGAACCGCCACCACGCCATTCTCGCATAATAGCCGAACGGGATGAGCGCCCGCCCGAGGATGCCGCCAACGGAGCTGGTGAGGAGCCAGGTGAGCGCGTAGATGATCATCGAGCCTGAAAGGTCGTCCATCATCTCCGCAGGAACGAAATCTCCGAACAACGCGTCGGCCCATCCGAAGGCCGGGACAGCCGTCCAGAAGCACAGGAGTATCGTTCCCAGCAGAATGGCGGTCGGGATGGACGAGGCGAAGTCCCGCCTTACGGCATCCCTGGTGCAGAGGCGTTGGAACTCGTAACCGAGGTAGTTCTGATGGCCGAGGTCGAAGACGACGGAGAGGGAATAAAGCGTCTGCAGCAGGACCCAGAGCCCGAATTGCTGCGCCGACCACCAGCCGAGCATGATCGGCACGCTGATCGTCTGGATCAGGATATTGGCGGCAAGCAACGCCCCATTGGCGATCGAGCCCGAGATTAGCCGTACTGACACACTCATCGAAAACGCGACCTACGGCTACACGGTTGACCTTCTCAATAATTTTCGTGCGACGATGCGGACGTCCGTCGCACGGTCGGCAAGCATGTTTTCCAGGAAATCGACAAAACCGAGCGGTGCGGTTTCCTGGCTCGGGCTCATGAAAGAAGAGGCGAAGGCGGGTTGCCTGCCGGGAAAGCGGATCGCCTTCGGCCAGAACAGCGGCGTCACCGGATGGAGGTATGAATGGACGGGTGTCCATCCGAGCCATTTCAGGCGAAACCATTTTTGCGCATTCACCTGATGCGCATGTCCCCAACTGGTGATCTTTTCCCACATCTCGGCGTCGCTCATGACGTAGCCGTAGTGGTAGCAGGGCGCATCGATAAGAATAGTCGCTGCAGGGGTGGTCTTTCGGGCCGTATCGAAGCGGACGCCGCTTTTGCAGCGGATCGCAAAACCCGCGTTGACGTCCCTGATCGAGCCATCGCCGCTGGTCAGAACCAGCTCGGGCGTTTTCCAGAAATTGTGCCATGGCGTCAGGATGCGGTCATGCCTGCGGTCCGCCGCCATGAATTCGAGCAGCGTTTCCCAGCCGCTATCCAGATAGAACTCGTCGGCGTCCTGGATGACCAGCCAGTCGTAACCTTCGCGGGTCGCTCGGTCGAGGCAGTCGTTGCGGGTGCCTTCCTCGGTTTCGAAGTCGCTGCAGATCACCTCGATCTCGCAGCTCACGCCTTTTGCGCGGGCGGCGGCGATTGCCTCGTCCACCGTTTCCCTGGTCGTGGGGTTTGTCCTCGTGGCGCGCGAGCCGGGCAGATAGGCCCAGGGACGCTCCGGAAGGACGATGAAGATCTTGTCGACGAAACGGCCGCAGTTCTCGACAACGTGAGGCAGAAAACGATCGACGTTGTAGGCGAGGACGTGGCCGGCGACCTTCATGGACTGCCGCCGTCGATCAACTGTTTGATGGCTATGATGGCCGGCCGTTTTGAGAGATTTTGGACCAGAACCGTCTGGAGCTGTGGCTGCCACGCTTCCCGTTCCGACATCGCGCGAAAAATACAGGCCGCGAGGTTTTCCGGATCGTTGGGCGGAGTGAGGTAGACGGCACTCCCGACGAACTGCGCCAGTTCCGTGCCCTCGTCGGCGGTGACGAGGACGGGCTTTCCCGAGGCAAGCATGCCGCCGAGTTTCGACGGCAGCGTCAGGTCGGCAGCGCTCCTGTCCTGCGGCAGCACGTGCAGATCCGGCATGTTGAGGAACGCGTTCAGCCGGGAATAGGGCTGGAAGGCCAGGAAGCGGAGATTCTCAAGATGGCCGTAACGGGTTTCAAGTTCCGGCTTCTGCGGTCCCTCGCCGGAGATCACGAAATGAATGCGCTGCTCGTCTTTCAGACGCTCGGCCGCATCGAGCAGTACGTTCAGGCCCTGTTTGGCGCCGATACTGCCTGAATAAAGAACGACGAAATCCTCGTGGCCGAAACCGAGTTCAGCCCGGTAGGGGCTGACGTCTTCCATCGGATGGAATTGCGCGAGATCCACCCAGTTGCGGACGACGGATACTTTGGTGGCCGGAACGTGCTTCAGGGCAAGGCCTTCGGCCATGCGGTTGGAAATGGTGACCAGCTGGTCGAACCGGCCAAGCACGCTGCGCTCGAAGGCATGGCCAAGCCTCTTCAGCCAGGTCTTGGAACTCAGATGCCCGACGGCGAATGCCGCATCCACCTCCATGTCATGGACGTGGAGCACCGTGCGGGCGCCGACCAATTTGGCGGCAAGCTGGGCTGCGGGAGCTGCAAACAGCGTCGGCTCGACGCAAAATACGGTGACCGGGCGATGCCGCAAGATCTGCCAGAAAACCAAAGGCGCCGAGGTGAGCGCGAAGGAGAGCGGCGCCAGAAGCCGCCAGATACCTCTCATCTTTCGACGCAGCAGCAACGGCGACCGCAGCACCCTGATGCGTCCTTCGATGCCTGAAGAATAGCGGTTCCGATATCCGGCCTGGACCGACCAGCCGGGATAATGCGGCGGGGTCGTCACCACCGTGACGTCCATGCCCTCGGCGGCGAGATATTCGGCAATTTCGCCGGTATACTTGCCGACACCGGCCGTTTCGGGTGCGTAGTTCATCGCATAGACGACGACGCTTTTGCGTGGCGATGTGGCAGCTGCCGTGGCCAGCCCCGGTGCGGCGTCGAACGATCGTTCGCATTCGTCGCTGAGGGGCTGGACGGCTGCTGTCATCAGGCAGCATCTCCGCGTTTGCGCTCAAGATATTCGCCCTTGAGGAAGGCTCGGTAGGCATCGGTTATGCCTTGCTCCAGCCCGATCCTCGGCGACCAGCCGAGCGCCCGCAGCTTGGCCGCACTCATCAGCTTGCGCGGCGTGCCGTCGGGTTTGGTGAGATCATGAGAAATACTCCCCTGGAAACCGACGACCTTGGACACCAGTTCGGCGAGCTCCAGGATTGTCACGTCCTCGCCGGACCCGACATTGACATGGGTTTCCGCCGAATAGGTCTTCATCAGGTGGACGCAGGCGTCGGCGCAGTCGTCCACATGCAGGAATTCGCGGCGCGGCGTGCCGGTGCCCCATACGGTGATGTCCGGAAGGTGGCCGGTCTTCGCCTCATGCGCCTTGCGGATCAGCGCCGGCATGACATGGCTGGATTTCAGGTCGAAATTGTCGCCGGGGCCGTAAAGGTTGGTGGGCATGGCCGAGATGAAGTCGCTGCCATGCTGCTTGCGATAAGCCTGGCAGAGCTTGATGCCGGCGATCTTGGCGATCGCATACCATTCGTTGGTCGGCTCCAGTAAGCCGGTCAAAAGCGACTCCTCGACGATCGGCTGATCGGCGAATTTCGGATAGATGCAGGACGAGCCGAGGAACATCAGCTTTTCGACGCCGACCGTGTGGGCGGCCTCAATGATATTCGCCTCGAGGATGAGGTTGTCGTAGAGGAAATCGGCCGGATAGGTGTCGTTGGCAAGGATGCCGCCGACCTTGGCGGCCGCCAGGAACACCGCGTCCGGACGGTTCTTCTCCATCCAGGCCTCGACTTCCGCCTGCCGCGTCAGGTCGGCATCACCGCGCGACGCCGTCAGGATCTCGCAGCCTTCCGAGGCCAGACGGCGAACGATCGCCGAGCCGACCATGCCGCGATGTCCCGCGACATAGACTTTCTTCCCCGCAAGGCTGTAGATCGTCTCAGGCATGGGAGAGACCCTTGTTGCCACCCGCGGTCGGCACGTTGCGCGCCATCACCTTCAGGTCTTCGCGAACCATTTCGGCGATCAGCTGGTCGAGGTTGGTCTCGTGCTTCCAGCCGAGCTTCTGGTGGGCCTTGGTGGGGTCACCGATCAGAAGGTCAACTTCCGTCGGGCGGAAATAGCGGGGATCGATCGCCACGACGCATTCACCGGATGTCGTGTCGTAGCCCTTCTCCTCGACGCCCTCGCCGCGCCACTCGATCGGCATGCCGACCTTCGCGAAGGATTTTTCGACGAAGGAGCGCACCGTGTGTGTCTCGCCGGTCGCCAGAACGTAGTCGTCCGGTTCGTCCTGCTGCGTCATCAGCCACATGCCGCGCACGTATTCGCGCGCATGGCCCCAGTCGCGCTTGGCGTCGAGATTGCCGAGAAAGAGGCGTTCCTGCAGGCCGAGATGGATGGCGGCAGCGGCACGGGTGATCTTGCGGGTGACGAAGGTCTCGCCGCGGATCGGGCTCTCGTGGTTGAACAGGATGCCGTTGGAGGCATGCAGGCCATAGGCCTCGCGGTAGTTCACGACGATCCAGTAGGCGTAGAGCTTGGCGACCGCATAGGGCGAACGCGGATAGAAGGGCGTCGTCTCGCTCTGCGGCACTTCCTGCACCTTGCCATAGAGCTCGGAGGTCGACGCCTGGTAAAAGCGGGTCTTCTTGGAGAGGCCGAGGAGCCTGATCGCCTCAAGCAGGCGCAGCGTGCCGGTGCCGTCGGCATTGGCGGTATATTCCGGCGTCTCGAAAGAGACCTGCACGTGGCTCTGGGCGGCTAGATTGTAGATCTCGTCCGGCTGGGCTTCCTGCACGACACGGATGAGGTTGGTCGAATCCGTCATGTCGCCGAAATGCAGGATGAAACGCGGGTCGGCCACATGCGGATCTTCGTAGAGATGCTCGATGCGGTTGGTGTTGAACGAGGAAGAACGCCGCTTGATGCCGTGGACGGTATAGCCCTTGGACAGCAAGAGTTCCGCAAGGTAAGCGCCGTCCTGGCCCGTTACCCCGGTGATCAATGCTACCTTGCCGTTGCTCTTCACAATTCCAGTCATCATATCCCCCTAACGGAACCCGTCAGTCTTTAAGTGAAACGTGCACGTCGATGCGCGCAATGTGCCAGTCGCAAGCACTGGGAACACCCTTGTGATGTCCCCCGGAATGCGGCGAATCCGAGACATACAGTGATTCGTAGCATCCTGGGCTTATGCCAAACATTGCAGTGAAACGCTTCAGAAAAGATCATCGGCTGCTGTCAGGCTTCTCCCTCGCTGTTTTGACCCTGGTTGCGGCGCCGATGGAAACCGGCGTCGGATCAGGATGCGTTTCATGATAGTAGTGCGTGTAACGCGATGCATAATAATCCGACGAACCGTATCCCTCATAAAGCCTCACCCTGGCGGCATCGACCTTGTTGAGGATCACGCCGAGGCAACGGCCGGCAATCTGCGGCTCGGCATCCAACGTTTCCTTGACGGCTTTTCGCGATGTCTCGCCCCATTCGACGACCATGATGAAGCCGTCGACACGCGGGGCGATGGCCCTCGCATCGACGACGGGACCGAGCGGCGGCAGGTCGAGAACGATATAGTCGAACTCGCCGGCGACCTGTGCCAGCAGCCTGGCCATCGCAGCCGACGCCAACAGCTCGGAGGAATGCGGTATCCGTCGCCGGACGACCGCCGGAAGGAATTTCAGGCCGGTGACCGGATCGGCCAACATCGCGGAGGCCGGCGCAACGCCTTCCAGCAGCACTTCGAGCAGCCCCTCTTCCGCATGCTGGCCCAGCGCCCTCGTGGCACCCGGATTTCGCAGGTCCACATCGATCAGCAGTGTCCTTGCGCTCCTGGCTAGCGTCTGGGCGAAATTCACGGCGATCGTCGATTTACCCTCGCCCGCCAGCATCGAAACGATGCCGATGACCCTGTGGGGCCTGTCGATCTGGACATCCGCCGCGATCCGGGCGCTACGCAGCGTTTCGGCAAAGGCGGAGGACGGATGCTCGGTCGCAAAACCGGACAGCTCGTTTTTCCTGTAGATTTCTCCCTTCACCGGCTCGGTCGACGGTCTCGAGCCGGTCTGCGGCTGCACCAGTGGCACCGATCCGAGATATTCGAGGCCGAGAATATCCCTCACCTGTTCACCGGTGCGGAAGAACCGATCCCGGAACTCACGGAATGCCCCGAGAACTCCGCCGACGCCGCAGCCAAGCGCGAGGCAGAGCGCAAGTACCAGCGAAAGCCGCGGCTCGCTGGCGGTTGTCGGCGGCACGGCTCGGGAAATGATCCGCGCTTCCGTGACGGGGAATGACTGCTGCTGCACGGCCTCCTGATAACGCTGTAAAAACGTCTGGTAGAGGTTCCGGTAGGCGTCGGCGGCCCGTTCGAGCTCCCGTAACTGCACCTGCGTTTCGCCGGCGGTGACGCTGATATCGGTGGCGTTGCTAACGCCGAGGGTGATCTGACGCTCGCGGGATTGCGCGACTTCAAGCTCGCTTTGATAGCTCCCAGCGATCCGCTTGAGCTCGTCGAACATCAACCGATCGTATTCCGCCATCTCTTGGCGAAGGCGGGCGGCCTGGACATGGCCCTGCCCCAGCCGCCTCGATATGTCGGCTTCCCGCTTCGACGACTCCAGGTACTTTTCGCGCAGGGAGCTGATCACGGAACTGTCCAGCGCATCGGTGACGATCGCCTCACTTTGACCCCGTGCTATGATCGCCTCGATGCGGTCGGAGCGCGCCTGTGCTCTGGCTGTATCCGCCCGTGCCACGATCAGGGCGCTGTTCAGCTCGGTAAGCTGCTGGTCGGAGACGAGCCTGTCATTGGCGGTGACGAGGCCGTTTTCGGCGCGAAACCGCTGGACCGCCAGATCCGATTCCAGCGAGCGCTGCCGCAGTTCCTCGATACGCTCCTGCAGCCAGGTGCCGGCCCGCCTTGTGGCATCGTATTTGGCATCGAGCTTGTCGGTCAGATAGGCATCCGCAATCGCGCCGGCGACCGCTGCGGCAAGACGCGGCGATGTGGCCGTGAACGTGATTTCCAGGACATAGGAACGTCCGACGCGCGAAACCTTCATATTGCCGAGAAGGTTGGCGAGCGCCTGGCGGCGTTGCGCCTCAATCTGATCGAAACGAACCTCGCCACCGCCCGGCCATCGCCTGATATCGAGTATCGATCGTATGTCGGATACAGCCGCGAGCAGCAGGCTTCGGCGGCCCGCCATGAATTCCGGATCATCCGACAATTCCAGCTTGTCGACAGCCGACAGGCCTATCGTCTCGGAGCGCAGCAGTTCGACCTGGCTGAGGACCGACGCCTCATCGTCAAGAACCCCGCCGATCGTCGACAATTGCTCGACGACCTGCCGGTTGCCGCGGTCGATCAGCACGCTCGTCCTCGCGGTATATCGGGGCACGGCTGTCAGCATGTAACCGATGCCGAGCATCACGAAGACCGCGACGCAGAGGCCGACCACTCGCCATTGCCGCCGGATGATGGCGATCAGGCCATCCATGTCCAGCTCCGAAACCTCTTCCTCGCGGGGCTCCTGTCGGGGTCGAGTGAGAAAAACGGGCCGCTGGTTCATCGCATCACCCGATCGATGTGCGCAGAGCCCCAAACCGGCTCGGAGCGGCCACAAACGGTCTGAATGTCAGTTGCGCCAGACATCATGACTGCTCGCAATATCCCGGGTGGAGGCGGTAACCGAATTGAGGATGCTGAGGAATTTGACGAGCTCGACCGCATCGGCAGTCGAGACATAGATCACGTCCTTGTCCTGCATGGGAAATTGCTGGACAGCGAAGAACGCGGCCGGATCCCGCAGGTTGGCGCGGAAGATAACCGGCACGTCCCGCGCGCTGAACCGGCTGACGTCGAGGCCGATATTGCGCAGGAGATCACGCTCCACGAGGCGGTAGAGCAGGACCGATTGCGGTTCCGCCTTGTCGTCGAGCAATCCGCCGGCCTTCGCCAAAGCCTCGCCGAGGGAGAGATTGGAATCGTCGAAATCAAAGCGTCCGCTTTCGCCTGTCAGGCCGAAGGCCAGGAAGGTCCGGCGATTGCGATCGACGAAGATCGTATCGCCCGGCTGCACATAGATATTCTCCTGCGGACGCTCGCTCAGCGTCCGATAGGCGACGGTGATGCTGCGGCCTCCACGCTGGAGCGTCACCGTTGCCTCCTCCTTCGGGACACTCAAACCGCCTGCCTCGGAAATCACGTCGATGATGCGTTCGCCCGCCGGGCTGAGCTCGATCTTCCTCGCCTGCTTGACGTCGCCCAGAACCGACGCGCCCATCGAACGGCTCGTCACCGTCGAGATGACCACCTGCGGCTCGATGGCGCGGTTGGCGAGCCGGTCTGCGATATCGAGCTGCACGGCATCGACCGTGCGGCCGGCGGCCTTCACCCTGTTCGCGTATGGGACGCTCAATGTGCCGTCCCGACCGATCGTCTGGTTCGGCAGGGTGATGTAATTGCCCGGACGGGCGCCGGCATCGGCCGGAATGAACAGGCCGCCGCTCTGCGCCTCGAAGACCGAGACCTGGACGACATCGCCGATCCCGAGCGTGAGCGGCGGCGGTCCGCTGCTGCCAGAGCCGAAACCGGCGCTCAGGTTAGGGCCTGCCGGTTTGGGCAGACGGGCGAGGACGGACTGATTGATATCGACGAGCGCGTAGTCGATCCCGACCCTGTTGCCGGCCGCGGAAAAAGCCTTCACGGTTGCATTGGCTTCAACGGCGGACGGATCCGGACCGGACCTCGGTAGCCCCGTGCAACCGGACAGAAACGCAACAGTAGCAAGCGTTAAAACAGCACCCAAAGAACTAACCATACGCCCCGCCATACAACCCAAAGTATGGTATCGGTTTAGCCGAAGGGCGGACCCGGTGATTCTAAGGGGTAAGCACGCGGCGAATCAAAAATCCGCGCACTGTGGCGAATCAATCACATAATTGGTTAATCGTTGGTTATCCACAAAATACACTCCTTTTGCCGTGAACGCCGCCGAGCGGCCTTGTCAGGTTCGAAATTGTCTCGCAGATGACGGTGACATTGCCGATACCCGCATCCAAGGGTCGAGCTTCGGACATTGTTAACACTCCTTCGGGCATCCACTTCTCATTGTCGGCAGGATCTTCCATATCGGGCGGATGGCGGTAAGCATGCAAAAGTTGACGGACTGGTTTTTGAGACGCCGGCCGGCCAGACCGATACGGCCTCGCCGCCGCCGGATCGATCTCGGTACCAACCCGCCCTCCTATCCGATCTATGCGATCGGTGATGTGCATGGCTGTATCGACGAGCTTCGGGACGCCGAGGCCCGCATTGCCCATGACATGTCGGAAAACCGCCGGCCCGGAATGGTCATACTGCTCGGCGATTATGTCGACCGCGGACCCGCGTCGAGCCATGTCCTCGAGCACCTGATCAGACCCAGCGAACACGGCTTGAGGCGGATTGCGCTCTGCGGCAACCATGACGATACCTTCATGAGGTTCGTGGACGATCCGGAACGTTATTCCGAATGGCTAGGGATGGGCGGTGAACAGACGCTGCTATCCTACGGTTTGGACCCATACCAGTTCGGCGCGCGCGGCAAGAAGCGCGGCGCCAGGTTCGGCGACCTGCTGATGGAAGCCGTGCCGGTGCCGCACAGAAAATTCCTTGCCAACCTCCCGATCAGCCTGACGATCGGCAAACTCGTCTTCGTCCATGCGGGCCTGAGGCCGGGTATACCGCTCAACCGGCAGACCGAGGAAGACATGCTCTGGATCCGAGACGCCTTTCTTGCGACCGGACCGCAGCTGCCGCTTCTCGTCATCCACGGGCATACGCCGCAGCCGGAGCCGGATTTCGGACCCGGACGGATTGGCATCGATACCGGCGCCTATTATTCCGGCAGGCTCACGATCCTCAAGATCGACGGCGGCCGCTTCTCGTTCCTTTGAAAGTCCGGGATATCGGGCGGGCCGACACCTCAAGCAGCAGAGGCTTGATCATCGAGCCAAAGAAGCGCGTTATGTCAGCGGCGGGGGCCGAACGCCGGACCGTACTCGATCGGAAGCGGAGCCATGCCGGAGGAGGGTAAGGCGGACATACTGACACCAGCCGATCGGCGCCGCGGGCAGCGTTCGGCTGTTTGGGTTTTCGGCTTTTTCCTTGCGGTCGTGCTGGCCGCCCTGGTGACGACCGTGCTCGCGGTCAACAATGGCCGAAACTATAAACGGCTCGTCCGGCAATTCGCGCTGGAGCAATACCTTCTTCCCGCGTCACCGGCGCCATCCTTGCGGATCGACAGGCATAGATCGCTGCCACCGGCGGAACATTATCCACCCTGGCTTCTCAAGGCGGGCCTCGAGCGGATGGCGGTATTCGAGAAGACCGAGGCGCTTTCCGCCGACGAACGCTGCGACCTGCTGCGGGACGACAGGGGCACGGCGCCCACCTTCACCCGTTCGGGTCACGATTGGGAATGCCTGTTTTTTGAGGAATTCGGGAATGCGCCGGAACCGGCCGCGATGTTCATCCAGGTCCGTGGCACGGAGCCCGACATGGTCAGCAGCTTTCGTATCAAAGTCAGCCTGACGGACCTGACCATGGAGCTTGCAGTGCTCAGCGAAGCCATTCGTGCCACCGAGCGGTTCGGCCTGCCGATGACGCCCGAAACCCGAAGCTATGTGATCGAGAAACTTGCGGGACGCACCGAGTTCAGCTCGATCGTCGAAAACTACCGGATGACGTTCAGCCAGGAGGTCACTGACGCACGGCGCTACAATCTGCTGATCCTGCCGCGCCGACAGACGACCGGTTGCGGCGAACGCCCGTCGCCCCAGCCGGACAGGTGGACCGCGCCCATCTATCGCATGTCGGTCGGCTGCCTGGCGTTGCGCAGCATGCCTCAGCCGCAATCCGCCTCTCTAGAGCCTTTCAAGGTTAAATTGAAGCGTTCTGCCGGAGCAGGTTTTCGTCAGGGCAAGGGCATACCCCGATGTACGTCCGAGCCGATCGCCTCTGATCCTGGCGGAAAGATGCCCGGCCCTTCGGGTTGGCTGAAACAGGCCGCCTGATCGATCGGCCGGCTTGGCCGTAGAGCATGGCTACGACGCGCGCCGGCCGATCGATCATCCGACTCCGTTTGAGCCAACAGAACGATTCAATTTAACCCTGAAAGGCTCTAGGCTCGCTCCAGCTGGACGAGGTTCAGCCCGTCCCCCAGCTCGCGGCGCGCCGTCTCGACCAGGCTCATCTGGT
The DNA here is from genome assembly GCF_000731315.1 of Neorhizobium galegae bv. orientalis str. HAMBI 540. Taxonomy (NCBI): domain Bacteria; kingdom Pseudomonadati; phylum Pseudomonadota; class Alphaproteobacteria; order Hyphomicrobiales; family Rhizobiaceae; genus Neorhizobium; species Neorhizobium galegae. The sequence goes on along the minus strand of NZ_HG938353.1, from coordinate 1,140,969 downwards.
GGGTAAAGAGCACGGTCTGAAATTTTTCGCCGGCCGCGGCCAGGGTACGAATGCCGGCCGCAGTCCGTTCGTCGTCAAAGGTCTGGAAGATGTCGTCAAGGATCAGCGGCGCCGGTTCGTTGCGGCTGCAATAATCCTCCAGGAAGGCAAGCCGCAGCGCCAGATAGAGCTGATCGCCGGTGCCTTCGCTCAAGCCGGGAAGCCTCACCTGCTCGCCGGTATTCCGTTCGACCGCGAGCTGCAGCTCGTCGCGCTCGTCATAGACCTGGACAAGGCGCGAGAAACGGCCGCCGGTGAGATCGGCGAAGACCTGCCCTGCCCGCTGCATGACCGGATCGGCCTGGCGCTCGCGATAGGCTTCCATGGAGCTCGCCAGAAGGCCGGCCGCAAGCTTCAGCACCACCCAGCGCCGCGCCAGCTCCTTTGCCTCCACCTCGGCGGCGAGCTTCTGGAAGACGGCGCGCTCGGCACCGATGCCGGTCTCCAGCTCCCGGCGGCGGCGCTCGCTATCGGCCTGGGCAATGCCGAGCGTCTTCATCCGCTCGACCTGCCGGGCATCCTCGGCATCCAGCCTCTCGATTTCCAGGCCGGCGGCGATCTTGTCGAAACCGACGAGGGCCGTACGGGCCTCGTCTTCGCTTGCACCATCCGCCTGTTCGGCAAAGCGTGTGCGGCATTGCGCGAGACTGCCTTCCAGCCGGTTGCGTTCGCGAAGGTCGCGGAGAAGGCCGTCGGCCTCCTCGATATCCTTGGATGCGGCGGCGGCAAGTCCGCGCAGGTCCGCTACAAGTTGTTCCGCGTCGGCCGAGTGCCGGGCAACGGCAAGCTCCGCGCGCTCCAGCGCCGTGGAGAGCGTGGCTTGCTGGTTGGCGGCGGTCCGGGCGCCCATGGCGCGGTCGTTGAGCATGGCGGCGGCGACATCGGCAGGAAGCAAGGCAAGATCCGGCGATACTTCGGCGGCGATTCTGCGCACCTCCGTTTCGAAATCCTCCATGTCCCGGGCCATGCCGCGCACGCGGCGGTCGCGGTTTTCCCGCTCGGAAAGCAAATCCGGGATGGTGCGCCAGACATCCAGCGCCGCAAGCGCCATGTCGACCGTCGCGTCTTCGGAAAGACCCGCCAGGACTGCCGCGTTCGAGAACGTGGAACGCCAGCGCTCGATATCCCGGCGCAAACCGGTCTCGCGCTCCACCAGCTTTTCCAAAGCCTCTTCGGCGGAATGGCGCTTGCCCTCCAGCGACCGGCTTTCGGTCCAGCGCTCGTTGAGTTCTCCGATCCGGCGTTCAAGCCCGCGGGCGAGAGCGGGAGGAGGAAGTGCCACCGCGGCCAGACCGATCGCGTCGGCCAGCCCCAGCAGTGCCGGCTTGAGTTTTTCCGCCCTGAGACGCAGCGTCTCCAGCTCGTCGCGCGCATCGTTCAGCGCACCCGACAGGAGTGAAAGGCCGTCGACGGCACGGCGCCATTCGATCATCCGCTCCGGCGTCGACGGTGCGACGGGTGCTGCATGGAAAAGGTCTTCGAATTCGGTGACCGCGTCGGCGGCGGCAATGCCGCTTTCCATGGCAGTGATCTCGGCAGCGCCGATCGCCTGTTGCAGTTCCCGCTGGCGAAGGGTGAGCTGGGCGTGGCGCGACACACGCTCGGCGTCGGCAAGCGCCGCGTCGGAGAGTCGGTCGGCGTCTTCCACGGCGATCTTCAGTTCGCTCAGATTTTCGGCGGACGGTTTTGTCCCGAGCGCCTCGATCTTTTCGTCGCGGCCGGCTCTTGCCGCCGCGATATCCTCGCGGGAGACGATCCGCCCCTGCCCTTCCAGGGCCGCAAGCTGGCCGGCGATCGCCTTGGCTTCGTCGCGGATGCCGGCAAGTTTCTGGGCAGCCTGAGCGCTCTCCGCTTTGGCCGCGTCGATCAGCCGCCGGTGATGGGTGAGCGTCGCAATATCCGGCAGCGGCACAGAAAGAAGACGGTCGATATCCCTGACCGGCGGGTCGAGGCGGGCAGCAGTGGCAGCGAGATCACTTTCCGCCCGGGCAACCCGCACCTGCAGCGTTTCGACGCTGGAGAGTTCGCTGATGTCGGGACGCAGCGCTGCGAGCTGCTCCGCCCACGGTTTCGGGTCGATCAACCTGCCGTCCGGCCCGTGGTCTCCGAGCCGCCGCAGGACATCCTGCGCGTCCTCGATCTGCTGGCGCAGCTGCTTCAGGCTGCGGTCGAGTTCATTGCCTTCCTCGACAAGTTTGCGGAGGCGCACGAGATCGGCATCGGCCGGCTGGGCGCGCTGAAGCTCTTCGAATTTGCCAAAACCGAGCCGGCGGGCCGACTGGACGATACGCTGGTCGAAATCGTCGACCTCGCCGCGCACCCGGGCGATATCTTCCCGCGCCTTGAGATAGGCGCCCTTATCCGCATGGGCGGCCAGGATCTTGGGCGCCGCGGCGATCAGCGCCTCATCGACATGCACGGCGCTGATCTCGTCGCGCAGACGCGATACCTCTGCCTCCGCAACCTTGAGCGCTTCGGCGTTCTTGTGCTCCGCCTCCAAAGCCGCGGCCAAGCGTTCCTCGAAGCCCGCCGGCAGCGCAGCCAGCGCTTCATATTGCGTGAGCAGTTCCCGCTCGCGGTCGATCTCCCGCAGCACCGGTTCCAGCCGCAGCAGTGTCCGCAAGCGATCGAGGGCGCGCTTGGTTTCCTGCCGCTCGGCCTGCACGGCGGCGAGATCGGTTTCGATCTCGGCCTGTTCGGCGAGCAGCTTTTTCCAATCGCCGGATTTCAGCTCGTTGTCGCGTTCGGCCTTGCGGGCCTCGTCGTGGCTGTCCAGCACCTGATAGAACGAGCGATCCTTGGAGCGACGCGGCGCATAGATGCCGTCGGCCTCCGTATCGAACGACTTGCGCAGGTCCGAAAGCCCGGTCAGTCCGGAGGCTGCGGAAAACAGCAGGCTGCCGATCTCGCCGCCGCTTTTCAGCATCGTCTCGCCGCCGGCCCTGAGCGACGCGGAATCCAGCCCGAAAGCACGTTCGAACACATCGCGGGAGAGCGTGCCGAGGAATGGCGCCAATGCATCCTCGGCCAAGGCCTCTTCCGCCTCGTTGGCGGCGAGCAGCGTGTTCTTACGGCCACGGCGGCGTCGGAATTCGAGCACCTGCCCATCGCGCGCGGTGATCGCGGCACCGACGCGAAGCGCGGTCGCATCATGGAGGAAGCTGTATTCGGCGGCAGTCGGGAAGCCGAACAGCAGGTCGGAGATCGCCGACAGCGCCGAGGATTTTCCGGCCTCGTTCGGTCCGTAGATCACATGCAGTCTGGCATCCGGGCGGAAGGTCAGCATCCGGTCGGTCAACGCGCCGTAGCGCAGAATATCGAGGCGATTAAAACGCATGGATCAGCCAGCCCTCGCCGCACGCGAGAGCAGGAGATCGCGGGCCTCGGCCAGCAGCGCTTCGGCATCGTCGCCGAGCGCCAGATCGCCGGCGCCGATGCCGCCCGGCAGGCGGGCGGTGATCTCGGCGATCTTGGCGTTGGCATCGGCGAGCAGTTCCGGGGCGAAGCCGCCCATCGGGATGAGGCCTTCGAGGCCGAGCATGTCGGTCGCGACGCTCGTCCCGTTTGTTGCCGGTTCGAGCCGCAGTTCCAGCTTTTCGAGCCAGATATCCTGGTGAGAGCGATGGCAGGCCGCCTGCACCTCATCGCGAAAATCCTCGGCGCGGGCCATGACTTCGTTGCGGAAGCGGCTTTTGCCCGTCAGGCGGATGCGCAGCGCCAAGGGCCGGCCTTCCATCCGCTCGACGACATCTTCCAGCGCATTCTCGATGCGGCGCAGAATCGCCGGGATGTTGTCGTCCGGTTCGACCGCGACCACGAGTTCGGCAAAGCGGGCGCTGTCGGTGATGATCCGCTCATGGGTGATACGACTGTCCTCGACGGTCACCAATACCGCGCCCTTCGCCCCCTGTTCGCGGATCGAACGACCCTGGAGATTGCCCGGGAAGACAACCAGCGGGTCTTCGGCGACGATCTCGAAATCATGCACGTGGCCAAGCGCCCAGTAGTCGTAACCGCGCGAGCGCAGGTCCTCGACCGAGCACGGGGCGTAAGGCGCATGCGGCTCGCGGCCCGTGAGCGAGGTGTGCAGCACGCCGATGTTGAACCAGCCCGCTTCCGGCTTCGGATAGGCCAGCGCCAGGTTATCGACCGCCGAGCGCTCGGCAAAACCCTGGCCGTGCAGCGCAACCTTCAAATGATCGAGCTTGAAGCTGCCCGGTTTGTTGACCGGGAACTCGCTGACATTCTTCGGCAACGTAATCGTTTTGGTGATGACGCTTTCGGCGTCGTGATTGCCCTTCAGGAGGAAGACCGGGATGCCGGCACGCTCCAGCCGCGCCACTTCGCGGTTGAAGAACAGGCCGATCTTGTTGTCCTTCCAGTCGCCGTCATAGACGTCGCCGGCGACGATAAAGAAGTCCACCTTGCGTTCGACCGCCTGGTCGACCAGGCCTGAAAATGCCCTGCGGCTCGCCTCGATGAACAGTTCGGCGATCGCGGCATCCTTCAGCGCCAGCCCCTGGAAGGGACTGCCGAGATGCAGGTCTGCGGCGTGAATGAATCGGAAGGAGGTCATCGAATCGCTTGTTTCGGTTGCCGGAGCTGATCAGGTGTTTTAGGCAAATGCCGGGCACGAAGAAAGCTCAGGGTTCCGCAGCCTGTGGATAGCCCAATCTTATTCGGAGGACATCATGAGAAACCACGCGTTCGGACGCACATCCTTCACCGTCAGCGAGATCGGTTTCGGCGCCTGGCAGATCGGCGGCTCCTGGGGCGACGTCGCCGAAGCGGACGGTGCCAAGGCGCTGGAAGCGGCGCTCGATGCCGGTGTCACCTTCATCGACACCGCCGACGTTTATGGCGACGGCCGTTCGGAAAAGATCATTGCCGGGGTCCTGAAATCGCGCGGCAGCAATCGCCCGATGGTCGCGACCAAGGCCGGTCGGCGTCTCAGCCCGCATGTCGCCGACGGCTATACCAAGGCCAATCTCGAAGGCTTCATCGACCGCAGCCTCAAGAATCTCGAAATCGACAGCCTCGACCTCGTGCAGCTCCACTGCCCGCCGACCGAAGTACTCTACCGGCCCGAAGTCTTTGGCGCGCTCGATGATCTGCGCCGCGCTGGCAAGATCAAGAACTACGGGGTCAGCGTCGAGAAGGTCGAGGAAGCGCTGAAGGCGATCGAATATCCCGACGTCACCAGCATCCAGATCATCTACAACATCTTTCGCCAGCGCCCGGCGGACCTGTTCTTCAGGGAGGCCAAGCAGAAGAACGTCGCGGTCATCGTCCGCGTGCCGCTCGCAAGCGGGCTGTTGTCCGGCAAGATCACCCGCGATACGGCGTTCGCCAAGGACGACCATCGCAACTTCAACCGGCATGGCGACGCCTTCGATGTTGGCGAGACTTTTGCCGGTGTACCGTTCGAAGTCGGCCTCCAGGCGGTCGAGGAAGTCCGCAAACTGGTGCCGCAGGGAGCGTCGATGGCGGCTTTCGCGCTGAAATGGATCCTGATGAACGAGGCGGTCACCGTCGTCATTCCGGGCGCCCGCAACGAGGCGCAGGCCAGGGGCAATGCGGCAGCGGCCGAGCTTGCCGCACTTTCGGCCGACGTGATGACGGCGACCAAGGAAATCTATGCGCGGCTGGTTGCCCCGCACGTGCATCAGCGCTGGTAGGAACGCTGAGCTTGCCGTCACGCACCACGCAGTCCCCGACAGGCGGATGACAGTTTTCACATCCGGAGTTGTGATTGGCAGCGATTTGCGGCTCGTAAAAAAGGCCCGGGAATAACCCGGGCCTTTTCGAAATATGAGACTGTAACAGGATGCCTCAAAGGCAGCGCGTTAGCTGTTGACTGCGTCCTTCAGGCCCTTACCGGCCGAGAACTTCGGCACGTTACGTGCCGGGATGTCGACTTCGGCGCCGGTCGACGGATTACGACCCTTGGACGCTTCGCGACGGGAAACGGAGAAGCTGCCGAAACCGGCAAGACGGATATCGCCGCCCTTCTTCAGTTCAGCCTGTACGGTCTCAAAAACGGCGTCTACAGCGGATGCGGCATCAGCCTTAGAGAGGCCGGCCTTCTCGGCCACTGCGGATACCAACTCATTCTTATTCATGTTTCCACCCCTTTCAAACGGTTTTGGAACGACTCATGTAATCGGGGCAGACAATAGTCAGGCGCCCGCCCGTGGCAACCCAAAAGCTCCGCAATCGCCTGAAAAACAAGGGGTAGACGTTATTTTTCACAAAAAAAGCCGGCGTTGTGCCGGCTTTTTTTCATTGCTGGTGCCAATTTGGCATAACCAAAAGACTATCGATCAGTGGGCTATGGTTACGCCCGCGTCGTCCACACCTTCGACCGTGGTGATCAGCGGCGTTTCCACCGTGCCATCCCATTCGATCGGTTCCGGCTGACGGACGAGCGCGTGACGGATCACCTCGCCCATGCGGGAAACCGGAATGATCTCCATGTTGTTTTTCACGTTGTCCGGAATCTCGGCCAGATCCTTGGCGTTCTCTTCCGGGATCAGAACGGTCTTGATGTTGCCGCGAAGGGCGGCAAGCAGCTTTTCCTTGAGGCCGCCGATCGGCAGCACGCGGCCGCGAAGGGTGATCTCGCCGGTCATCGCCACGTCCTTGCGGACCGCGATGCCGGTCATGATCGAGACGATCGCGGTCGCCATGCCGACACCGGCCGACGGTCCGTCCTTCGGGGTTGCCCCTTCCGGCACGTGAACGTGGATGTCCGACTTGTCAAAGCGCGGTGGTTCGATGCCGAAATCGATCGCACGCGAACGGACATAGGAAGCCGCCGCGGAGATAGATTCCTTCATGACTTCCTTGAGGTTGCCGGTGACCGTCATGCGGCCCTTGCCCGGCATCATCACGCCTTCGATCGTCAGCAGCTCACCACCGACTTCCGTCCAGGCGAGACCGGTGACCACGCCAACCTGATCCTCGCCCTCGGCTTCGCCGTGGCGGAACCGCGGGACGCCGAGGTAGTCGGAGATGTTGGCCGCGGTGATCGCAACCGACTTGGTCTTGCCCTTGATGATCTCGGTGACCGCCTTGCGGGCGAGCTTCATCAGTTCACGCTCATAGCTACGAACGCCGGCTTCGCGGGTGTACTGCTGGCTGATCGCCATCAGGGCATCGTCGGTGATCGAGAATTCGTTCGGCTGCAGGGCATGTTCCTTGATCGCCTTCGGCAGAAGGTGACGCTTGGCGATCTCGCGCTTTTCATCCTCGGTGTAACCGGCGATGCGGATGATTTCCATACGGTCCATCAGCGGTGCTGGGATGTTCAGCGTGTTCGCCGTGGTGATGAACATCACGTCGGACAGGTCGTATTCGACTTCCAGGTAATGGTCCATGAAGGTCGAGTTCTGCGCCGGATCCAGCACTTCGAGCAACGCCGAAGACGGGTCGCCGCGGAAATCCATGCCCATCTTGTCGATTTCGTCGAGCAGGAAGAGCGGGTTGGACTTCTTGGCCTTCTTCATCGACTGGATGACCTTGCCGGGCATCGAGCCGATATAGGTGCGGCGGTGACCGCGGATTTCGGCTTCGTCACGAACACCGCCGAGAGCCATGCGCACGTATTCGCGGCCGGTCGCCTTGGCGATCGACTGGGCGAGCGAGGTCTTGCCGACGCCCGGAGGCCCGACGAGGCACAGGATCGGACCCTTGAGCTTGGTCGCGCGGGCCTGCACGGCGAGATATTCGATGATGCGTTCCTTGACCTTGTCGAGGCCGAAGTGATCGGCTTCGAGGATCTTCTCGGCATTGTTGAGGTCGACCTTGACCTTCGACTTCTTGGCCCACGGAATGCCGAGCAGCCAGTCGAGATAGTTGCGCACGACGGTGGCTTCCGCCGACATCGGGCTCATCTGCTTGAGCTTCTTCAGCTCGGCGTCTGCCTTTTCCTTGGCTTCCTTGGACAGCTTGGTCTTGGAAATGCGCTCTTCCAGTTCGGCCATCTCGTCGCGGCCTTCTTCGCCGTCGCCGAGCTCCTTCTGGATCGCCTTCATCTGTTCGTTGAGATAGTATTCGCGCTGGGTCTTCTCCATCTGGCGTTTTACACGCGAGCGGATGCGCTTTTCCACCTGCAGGACGGAGATCTCGCCTTCCATGAAGCCGAGCGCCTTTTCGAGGCGCAGCTTGACGGAAACCGTTTCCAGCATTTCCTGCTTTTCGGTGATCTTGATCGACAGATGCGAGGCAACCGTATCGGCCAGCTTCGAATAGTCTTCGATCTGGCTTGCGGCGCCCACCACTTCCGGCGAGATCTTCTTGTTGAGCTTCACGTAGTTTTCGAACTCGGAAACCACGGAACGCGACAGGGCTTCGACCTCGACCGCATCCTCGTCGGGTTCGGCAAGAACGCTCGCCGTCGCTTCGTAGAATTCTTCACGGTCGGTATAGCCGTCGATCTTGGCGCGCGAACGGCCTTCGACCAGAACCTTGACGGTGCCGTCGGGCAGCTTCAGGAGCTGCAGCACGTTGGCGACGGTGCCGACCTTGTAGATTGCCGAGGGTTCGGGATCGTCGTCGCCGGCGTTGATCTGGGTGACCAGCATGATCTGCTTGTCAGAACCCATCACCTCTTCGAGCGCGCGAATAGACTTCTCCCGTCCGACGAACAAAGGCACGATCATATGCGGAAAGACCACAATGTCGCGCAGCGGCAGCACCGGATAGGTTTCGCTACCAGTCGCAGACGTTGAATTCGTCATTTCATTTCCTTTCCATCGTCCCGTTTCCGGGATACGTCCCGGGGCAAATCACCCGGGCATTTCACTCTCGCCCAAAGTGGAGTTTTAGAAATTTGATTTCAAGCCTTGTAGGCCGCCGTCGCCTAACGAATGTGACAGGTGCATTACAAAGCGTGTACACACAAACGCCACGCGGAACGCCAAAGGACACGGGACGCGACCACCGGACCTGCCAACCTGAGATCACACCCAAACGAAGCAACCGGAGCGTCGATGATCTTCCCGCACAGTCTCTAATGCAAGGCGAATATGGTGCAATTCTTCGCGAGGCAAAAATGGTGGAAAAATCAAAAAAAGCAAGGCTGTTCGCCGACATAAAAAAGAGGCCCCGATAGGGCCTCTTCAAGCTCCGGAACGGAACGGCCCGCTTCAAGCCGAAACGTTCGCCTTTTCATCCTGCCGGTCGGCATAGATGTAGAGCGGCCGGGCGTTTCCACGCACGACATCGTCCGAGATGACCACTTCGCGCACGCCTTCGAGCGTCGGCAGTTCGAACATGGTGTCGAGAAGGATCTTCTCCATGATCGAGCGCAGGCCGCGGGCGCCGGTCTTGCGGGTGATCGCCCGCTTGGCAATCTCGCGCAGCGCATCCTCGTGGAAGGTCAGATCGACGTCTTCCATCTCGAACAGGCGCTGGTACTGCTTGATCAGCGCGTTCTTCGGTTCCGACAGGATCTGGATCAGCGCATCCTCGTCGAGGTCTTCGAGGGTTGCCAGAACCGGCAGACGGCCGATGAATTCCGGAATGAGGCCGAACTTCACCAGATCTTCCGGCTCCAGTTCGCGCAGCACTTCGCCGACGCGACGGTCATCCGCGGACTTGACGGAGGCACCGAAGCCGATCGAGGTCTTTTCGCCGCGAGCCGAGATGATCTTGTCGAGACCCGCGAAGGCGCCGCCGCAGATGAACAGTATGTTCGTCGTGTCGACCTGCAGGAATTCCTGCTGCGGATGCTTGCGGCCGCCCTGGGGCGGTACCGAAGCAACCGTGCCTTCCATGATCTTCAGAAGCGCCTGCTGCACGCCCTCGCCCGACACATCGCGGGTGATCGACGGGTTGTCGGACTTGCGGGAGATCTTGTCGACTTCGTCGATATAGACGATGCCGCGCTGGGCGCGTTCGACATTGTAATCCGCAGACTGCAGAAGCTTCAGGATGATGTTTTCGACGTCCTCGCCGACATAGCCGGCTTCGGTCAGCGTCGTGGCGTCTGCCATCGTGAAGGGAACGTCGATGATGCGGGCGAGCGTCTGGGCAAGATAGGTCTTGCCGCAGCCGGTCGGGCCGACCAGCATGATGTTCGACTTCGCAAGCTCGACATCGCCACCCTTGGAGGCATGCGCGAGGCGCTTGTAATGGTTATGCACCGCGACCGACAGGATACGCTTGGCCTGCTTCTGGCCGATGACGTATTCGTCGAGGACCTTGATGATATCCTGCGGCGTGGGTACGCCGTCGCGGGACTTGACCATCGAGGTCTTGTTCTCTTCGCGGATGATGTCCATGCACAGTTCGACGCATTCATCGCAGATGAATACGGTCGGCCCGGCGATCAGCTTCCGGACTTCGTGCTGGCTCTTTCCGCAGAAAGAGCAATATAGGGTATTCTTGGAGTCGCCGCCGTTGCTGCCGCTGACTTTGCTCATATCACTTTCCTTCCAGCACTCCGCACTCACGTCAAAACGGGCGCGGTCCACTCTACCGCTTGCCGGCGCGCGCCCGACGGGCCTTGCGCGCCTGCCTTGCCTTAAGGGTACTCTACCGATCCTGCGCACATCATGCGGGATCAGCGGCAACGAAACCCCTAAGAAACGAATGCTATGTCATAAAAGTTCAACACAGCATTAATAAGTACTAATAGCGCTTTCCGTGCGACTTGAAACCCCTTTTTGCTCACATCGGGGTGAGGTGCACGGGTCGCGCCATCAGACTCAGTCTCCGGAGCCACCTTCCATTTCCTGACGCGATGTCAGGATCTTGTCGATGACACCCCAATCCTGGGCTTCGTCCGACGTCATGAAGTGGTCGCGGTCGAGGGTCTTTTCAACTTCCTCCAACGTGCGGCCCGTGTGCTTCACGTAAACCTCGTTAAGACGTCTTTTCATCTTCAATATGTCACGGGCATGGCGTTCGATGTCGGACGCCTGACCCTGGAAGCCGCCGGACGGCTGGTGAACCATGATGCGCGCGTTCGGGGTGGCAAAGCGCATCCCCTTTTCGCCGGCGCACAGGAGCAGCGAGCCCATCGAGGCTGCCTGGCCGATGCAGAGCGTCGAAACCGCCGGCCTGATGAACTGCATCGTATCGTAGATGGCCATGCCGGCGGTCACGACGCCGCCGGGCGAATTGATGTAGAGGGCGATTTCCTTCTTCGGATTTTCCGCTTCCAGGAAGAGAAGCTGGGCGCAGATCAGCGACGCCGTATAATCTTCCACGGGGCCGGTGAGGAAGATGATGCGCTCTTTCAGAAGACGCGAATAGATGTCGTATGAGCGCTCACCGCGATTGGTCTGTTCGACGACCATCGGCACCAAGGCCATTGCGGTATCAACTGGATTTCTCATGTCCGTCCTTTGTCAAGCTTCTCTTGATCCCTGGCCGAAGGCAGAAAGGCGCTCCGGAATCAAATGGAATGGGTCATCCCTACATAGAGTGTCAACGCCCGGTACTTCAAGACGGAGCATCCGATATCCTTAACTGCCCGGGGATGCGCGAGGCTGACCGCTATTACGATTCCTGCCGGGCGACAGCCTGCGGACGCCCCATTTCACCCGATGGCACAGGTTTTTGCGCGATCAGGGTAAAGCAGGCGTGAATTTCGGCTCGAAATCTCACCGCAACCGGGTCTGAGCCCAGGGTTTTCCAGAATCCGTGCAACTTCGTCTTAAAGACTGCATGTCATGTTGGGCGCGCTCGACATCGAGCACTGGAGTTTGGGGTGGACATTTTAACGGGCCTGATGATCTGGGCGGCGGAGGCGCTGACGCTTGCGGCCCTCCTGTGCTCACGCTGGTATTACGAGCGGGACCGCTTCTACCTGAGCTGGGGCGGCGGGTTTGCGCTGCACGGGATCGGCGTCATCCTGGTCGCGTTGCGCGGCGACATCCCTGATTTCATCTCCATCCAGATCGCCAATACGCTGGTGCTCGGCGGCGTCGGCCTGTGGATTGCCGGCCTCCTGCAGTTCGATCGAAAGCCCGTCGAGGCCTATATCGCCATCCCAGCGCTTCTCTGGGTGGCCGGCATGTTCCTCTATCCGGTTCGCGAGAACTTCGCCAACCGGGTTGCTCTCCACAACGTTGCGACCATGGTCGGCCATGCGATCATGATTTATATTCTCCTCAGGAACAACGGCGCGTCGAAGATGACGCGGCGGGTGCTTGCGACCTTCCTTGCCGTGCAATTTTGCGCGAACGGCGTGGTTGCAGTTCTGGTGGTAGCCGGTGAGGCGAAATCCATTGGCGTATCGCCGCACTCCGCCTGGCTGCTCTTCCCGGCGGCAATCTGCTTCATCGCCAGCATCATGACCGGCGCGAAGCTCTTGACCGAGCGCTCGGAAGAGAAGCTCAAGACGCTTGCCGTCACCGACCCTTTGACCGGCGTTCTCAACCGGCGCGGCCTGATCGACCAGTTCCATGCCCTGAGAAAACTCGAGAACGAGGAGAAGCCGCTGATCGCGCTCCTGCATTTCGACCTCGACAACTTCAAGCAGATCAATGACCGCTGCGGCCATCAGGCGGGCGATTCGGTGCTGGTCGCCTTTTCGCAGGTCGGCCAGACGTCGATGCGCAGCCGCGGTTTCTTCGGCCGCATGGGCGGCGAGGAATTCGCCTCCATCCTGCGCGTCGGCGACATGATCGAGGCCGCCAGCATCGCCGAGGCGATCCGCCTGACGCTCAAACGCCAGACCATCGTCGCCGGAGAGCACAATATCACGGTCACCGTCAGCGCCGGCATCGCGCTTGCGGGCGCCGGAACCGCCGACCTCGATCTTCTGCTCAGCGCCGCGGACCGGGCACTTTACACAGCTAAGGACAGCGGCCGCGACCGCACCGCGATAGATACCGGCACCGAAGCCTCGATCGTTCCGGCCGTCGACCGGCAGGGCGAGGACGAAGCCCCGACGGACGTCCGCGCCAGCCGGCAGGTCGCAGCCCTGAAACGCCTCGCTTCGCTCGGTAAGCGCTGACATCCTCTTGTTCTCGTCATCCTGAAACCCACATTCCTCCGCAGGGATTCAAACGCGGAGGGCGCGCCATGCGGGCGAGATTTTTCGGGACAAGTTTCTTCACCGGCATCCTTCTTTCCTCGGCGCTTTCCGCCTTGATGCTTTCGGCCGGAACAACGCTGGCGCAGCAGGCGTCCGATACGGTTGCGCCGGAGCGGGCGACCGGGTTCACCTCGGCCAAGCGTGTCGAGACCAAGAACTTCATGGTCGCCGCCGCCAATCCGCTGGCAGCCGAGGCCGGGCGGGACGTGATCGCCAAGGGTGGCAATGCGATCGACGCCCTGATCGCGGTCCAAACCGTGCTCGGCCTTGTCGAGCCGCAGAGTTCCGGCCTCGGCGGCGGCTCGTTCCTCGTCTATTACGATGCGGCCGCCAACAGGCTCACCACGTTCGACGGCCGCGAGACGGCACCGATGGAGGCTACGCCGAAACTCTTCCTCGATGCCCAGGGCCAGCCGTTGAAATTCATGGACGCGGTGGTTGGCGGCCGATCGGTCGGCACGCCCGGCACGGTGCGCCTCCTCTCCGAAGTCCATAAGCGCTACGGCAAGGCCGACTGGGCGAGCCTGTTCGAACGGGCGGAGAAGCTCGCCGCAAGCGGTTTCCAGGTCTCGCCCCGCATGGCTTCGCTGATCGCCGCCGAAGGCGACCGGCTGAAGAAATACGACGGTCCCCGCGGCTACTTCTACGACGCTTCAGGCGCGCCACTGAAGGCCGGCGCGGTGCTCAAGAACCCAGCCTATGCCGAGACGCTGAAGACGATCGCGACCGGCGGCGCCGACGCCTTCTACAAGGGGCCGATCGCCGAGGCGATCGTCAAGACGGTGCGAGAAGCACCGGGCAATCCCGGCGTCCTGTCGCTCGCCGACCTCGCCAACTACCGCGTCAAGGAACGCGAGCCGGTCTGCGCCGCCTACCGGGCGCTCGACGTCTGCGGCATGGGTCCGCCCTCCTCCGGCGCGGTCGCGATCGGCCAGATGCTCGGCGCGATCGAGAATTTCGACATCAAGGCACTCGGTTTCCAGAACGCCGAAAGCTGGCGGATCATCGGCGACGCCCAGCGCCTCGCCTTTGCCGACCGCGAACGGTATCTGGCCGATCCGGATTTTCAGCCCTTGCCGATCAAGGGCCTGCTGAAGAAGGACTATCTCGGCAAGCGCGCTGCCCTGCTCGACGGTACGAAAGCTCTCGCATTGGACCAGGTTAAGGCCGGCGAGCCGGAATGGGACCATGCGCTGCTGTTCGGCCGCGACGCGGCGATCGAGATGCCCTCCACCAGTCATTTCGTCATCGTCGACAGAGAGGGTAACGTCGTGTCGATGACCACGACGATCGAAAGCGGGTTCGGCTCGCGGCTGATGACGAACGGCTTCCTGCTCAACAACGAGCTCACCGATTTCTCCTTCAAGACCCATGATGGCAGCCTGTCCGTCGCCAACCGTGTCGAGCCGGGCAAGCGGCCGCGTTCCTCGATGGCGCCGACGATCGTGATGAAGGACGGCAAGCCGCTGCTGGCAATCGGTTCGCCCGGCGGCAGCCAGATCATCGGTTACGTCGCCCAGGCGCTGATCGCCTATATCGACTGGGGCATGCCTGTGGAGCAGATCGTCGCCCAGCCGCATTTCATCAACCGGTTCGGGCCTTATGAGATCGAGGCCGGCACAGAGGCCGAAAAGTTCGCGGAGCCGTTGAAGGCGCTCGGTTACGAGGTGAAGCCGGGCGAGATGAATTCCGGCCTGCACGCGATCGAGATCACCGCGAGCGGTCTCGTGGGCAGCGCCGACCCGCGCCGCGAGGGCGTGGCGGTCGGGGAATGATCAATCGGCGCCGTAGACGAGCGCCGTCTTCGTCCTGCCTTTCGGATCGATGAACGGCGAGCCGCTGAGCGCAGTCATCGCCGTCCAGGCGTTGCGGACGACCTTGGCATCCGCCTCGCCGTCGTCGAGGGCGAAACGAAAGCTGAATTCGGCTGCGATCGGCTCCAGCGCCTTGTCTTCCTTCCACCACAGGATCAACGCGCACTCGGCCCCGACCTTTTTCGAGAGGTTCAGCCAGCCATCCTCGAAGACGTGCTCGATCACTTTCAGGCCCGAAACGGTTTGAACCTTTTCCTTCAGCGGCGGCAGCGACGCGCTGTCGAGTTTCTCGAAAGGGGCGAGGCAGTCGCCAATGGTCAGGAGTTTCTTTCGGGGGCCGAACGCGGCCTCGACGGAGCGGCTGAAAAGCGCCCAGAAGCCCGGCATTCCGGATCGCGGAACCGCCTTGACGTCCTCTTCGAACTTGCCCCGTCCGCGCCCTTCCCGCAGCCGGAACGCCGGCGCCCCAGCGAGCAGACGGTCCCCATGGCGGAATTTCAACGTCGCATCCCAGTCGCCCTTGGCGGCGACCGGTCGTCGCATCCGGAAAACGAGATCCGATCGCTCGTAGAGAGCCTTGTCCGGCGTATCGAGGAAAAACACGTTTCGCTGCTTGTCCGGCTCCAACAGGTTCAGTTTGCCGCTTGCGCCGATCCCGGTTTCGCCGAGCCGATTGACCGTGTCCGTCCAGAAATCTGCGGCCTTCGAACGGTAGGCGGCTTCGTCGCCGGCAAACTCCGGCGCGTGCAGCGTCAGCTTGTATTCGCGAGACGACAGCTTCAACCTATCCCTCCCCCCAAGGCCCCAAACTCCCCGTGCATGATGGACCATGCGCGCAATCTTGAATTGCGTCAATTCAGCCCGCTTTCCCCATCGACTGAAATTCGCTAGGTCTCCTGGCATGACCATTCTGCCCGATTTTCTCCACATCAATCCTCAAACGCGCCACGTCTCGCTGGACGGCCGCAATCCGGCTTTCTACAGCGACCCGAACCGCGTCTACGCCCTCCTCCACGAACATTGTCCGACTTTCTACTGGGAAGAACAGCGGCAATGGTTCTTCACCGGCTACGACCACGTGAACGGGCTGTTGCGCGACCGTCGCTTCGGGCGGCAGATCCTGCATATCGCCAGCCGGGAGGAACTCGGCCTGCCCGAGCCCTTGGCTCATCTCGAAAACTTCAATCTCGCCGAGCGGTATTCACTGCTGGAGCTTGAACCGCCGGAGCACACCCGGCTTCGCACGCTCGTCAACCGCGCCTTCGTTTCGCGGCATATCGAAAAGCTCCGGCCGGAGATCGCAAAACTTGCCGAAAGGCTGATCGACGGGTTCGAAGGCCAAGGCGAGACGGAGCTGCTTTCCTCCTTCGCCGACATCATTCCGGTAACGATGATCGCCCGGATGATCGGCATCCCGGACGAGATGGGGCCGCAGCTTCTCAAATGGTCGCATGCCTATGTCGGCATGTACATGTTCAAGCGGACGCGGCAGGACGAATATGCCGCCGACCGCGCGGCCGGGGAATTTTCCGACTACGTCAAAGGCCTGATCGCTGAGCGCCGCCGGGAACCGCGCGAAGATCTCCTCACCCACATGATCCATACGGAGCACAAGGGCCAGTATCTCACCGACGACGAACTGGTCTCGACCACCATCGTGCTGCTCAATGCCGGCCACGAGGCGACGGTGCATCAGATCGGCAATTCGGTGCGGGTGATCCTGGAGAGCGGCCTTCCGCCGGCAGACCTTTTCCGCGACGAGGCCGCGACCGAGCGAACGGTCGAGGAGACGTTGCGCATCTGTGCGCCGGTGCATATCTTCCAGCGCTGGGCGCTCGAGGACGTCGAGATAGACGGGCTTTCCTTCAAGCGTGGCGACAAGGTGAGCCTGATCCTCGCCGCCGCCAATCTCGATCCGAATAAATTCTCCGATCCGCTGGCCTTCAAGCCCGACCGGCAGGAAGCCCAAAACCTCTCCTTCGGTGCCGGCATCCATTTCTGCATCGGCGCGCCGCTCGCAAGGCTGGAACTCAATACCGTGCTGCCGATCCTGTTTCGGCGACTGCCCGGCATGCGGATCACGAGGACGCCGGTGGTCAAAGACGTCTATCATTTCCACGGACTGGAGCGGCTGGACCTAGCCTGGCGACAGGGAAGCCCGGCTCTCTAAATAGTTCCCAAAATTAGTGTGCAACTGCGGACCTATGCCGCAGTTGCACTTCGCAATCAGGCGCCAGCGACAACTCCGTAGCGGGTTGCCGGCTTGTTGAGCGACAGGTAGGGGCGAAGCCCGCCGCGGGCGGTCGTGTAGGCCTCATAAAGCTGGGTATCGGCAAGCGACGGCATGGTGACGAGTTCGCCGCGGTCGAGACCCACAAGCGCCGCATCGACAAGGTCGCCGACTTCCATGACCGAGTTCGGGTCGAGATTGTCCATCGAGCCGCCAACCCGATCGAAGATTTCGGTGCGGGTATAGCCGGGCAGGACCGCCTGGATCCAGACGCCGGTGTCCTTCAATTCGGCAGCGAGGGCTTCCGTCAAGGCCAGTACGAAGGCCTTGCTGGCGGCATAGGTGCCGCTGAAGAATTCTGCGGCGAGCGCGACGGCGGAGGCGATGTTGACGATGGCGCCCTTACCCCGGGCGACAAAGGCCTGGGCCGCCGCAACGGCGAGGCGGTTGGCGGCGGTGACGTTGAGGTCGACCATCTGGTCGAGATAATCCGGATCGGCCTTCAGCAGCGGACCCTTCGGGCCAATGCCGGCATTGTTGATGAAGAGCGTGATCGAGCCGTCCTCGCGCAGGCGCTTGTCAACGGCGAGCACATCGGCACGCTGGCTGAGGTCGGCACGTAGCACGTCCGCCTTGATCCCATGTTCGCTTGCCAGCCGAGCGGCAAGCGCCTTCAGGCGGTCCGCGTCGCGGGCGACGAGGACGAGGTCATAGCCGCGCTTGGCGAGCTTTTCCGCATAGGTAGCGCCAATGCCCGACGATGCGCCGGTCACGAGTGCGGTTCCGAGTTTCGAGGTGTTGGTCATGGTCCATCTCCTTTGGTTTTCGCTGGAATTCTTGCCGGCGTCTTCAGTATCTGGAATTTACTGGCATATGCCACTATATATGAAAGGCACGATTTGAAGCTGCAAGAGGCGGCCGCAAATTTTTCATCGGAGTGGAAGGGCCAGCCAAAAGCGGGCATTGTCCCGCGACAAGATCGGAACGAGACATGACGGACAAAAACAAGCAGGACAAGCAAGGGCAGAACGAAGACGGCGTCTGGCTTCATTGCAGCAATACCGCAGTGCGCCGCGCCTCGCGGCACCTCGGCCAACTCTATGAGGATGCGATGGGCGATACAGGCCTCAAGGGAACGCAGTTTTCCCTTTTGTCGCAGATCGCCAGATCCAACGAGCCTACATTGAAGAACCTCGCCGATGCGATGGTCATGGACCTCTCCGCGCTCGGCCACACGCTGAAGCCGCTGATCCGCGACGGGCTGGTGGAACTGGTGCCCGACGCTCAAGACCGCCGCGCCAAGCGCGTCCGCCTGACTGACGCCGCCGCAGCCATGCAACGCAACCTCACCGCCCGCTGGCAGGTGGCCCAGGACCGTTTCGACAAGGCGTTAGGTAAGGAAAAGTCGGAGGAATTGCGGCGGGTGCTGGCGTTCATTTCGTCAAATGAATTCACAAAGGCCTTTAAGCGGGATGAAGAAGCCTGATCCTCAAACCCTGATCACGTAATCCTTGCGAGTCGTTTCAACGACTTCCCAGGTTCCCTTGAAGCCGGGTCTGAGGATCATGCTGTCGCCGGCCTTCAACTGGACCGCCGGGCCGTCCTCCTCGGTGACGATCGAATGGCCGGAGAGGATGTGGAAATATTCCCACTCCTCATAGACGATCCGCCACTTGCCGGGCGTCGCCTCCCAGATGCCGACATAGAGGCCGCCGTCCGCTTCCTCGAAATTCCATGTGCGGAATGTCGGGGTGCCGGAGATCAGCCGGTCCGGTGCCGGGGCGCCCTCTTCCGGCGCGATCGACGAGAGGTCGAATTTGATCCAGGCGCTCATTGTCCTATCTCCTTCAGATGATGGGAAAGCTGGTTGGACGCGATTGCGGCCAGTGCGCGCAGGCGGTCTGTCGGCACGCCGTTGCGGGCGCTCGCCGAGAGGCCGGACATCGCCATCATGATGTAGTCGGTGATGATTTCGGCACGCTGCGGTTCACGGCCTGCGATTGCGGCGTGGATGACCTTGCGGCTCATGTCCAGCATGCGCCGGGCCTGGTCGGAGGCCTGCGGGTCAGCCGTGCCTCTTGCTCCCTCGATCACCATGCAGCCAGGCGCGTCACCGCTGCCGTAGTTGTCTGCAGCCTGCCTCAGCAGCGCGGCCACGCCTTCGTCGAGCGGTCTGTCCGCTGCCAGGGCGCCTGGAACATCCAGACCCTCCCTTTCTTCGTAACGCTTCAAGGCGGCTGAGTAGAGCTCCGCCTTGCTGCCGAAAGCGGCATAAAAGCTTGGCGGGTTGATGCCGATCGCCTCGGTGAGATCGGCGACGCTCAAGGCATCGTATCCCTTCGCATGGAACAGCGCCTGGGCTTTTGCCAGCGCCTCCTCCTTGTCGAAAGCGCGCGGCCGACCGCGCGGCGAAACATTTTTTGTAGCGATCATTACAAAATCCTTGACTGCACTGCCCGTTAGATTTATGTAGCGTTCATTACATTAAATCTCAAGCCTCTTTGAAGGAGACACGACAATGACTGACTTCCATGGAAAGAAAGCGCTGGTTCTGGGCGGCAGCCGCGGCATCGGGGCAGCAATCGTCCGCCGCTTTGCCGGTGACGGCGCCGACGTGACATTCACCTATGCCGGCTCCAAGGATGCCGCCGACGCTCTTGCCGTCGAAACCGGCGCCAAGGCTGCCCGGTCGGATGCGGCAGACCGCGCGGCCGTGATCGGCACGGTGCGTGAGGCCGGCCCGCTGGACATTCTGGTCATCAGTGCCGGCACGCTGGCGCTCGGCAATCCGCTGGATCTCGACCCCGACGCGGTCGACCGGATGATCGATGTCAATGTTCGCGCGCCCTACCATGCGGCCGTGGAAGCCGCCCGCAGCATGCCGGACGGCAGCCGGATCATCGTCATCGGTTCGGTCAATGGCGACCGCATGCCGTTTGCCGGCGGAGCCGCTTATGCGCTCACCAAGTCTGCCATGCAGGGCATGGCGCGCGGTCTCGCCCGCGATTTCGGCGACCGCAACATCACCGTCAACGTCATCCAGCCCGGCCCGACCTCCACCGACATGAACCCGGAAGACGGACCGATGAGCGACTTCATGCACGGCTTCATGGCCATCAAGCGCCACGGCCGTGCGGAAGAGATCGCCGGTCTTGCCGCTTATCTCGCCGGTCCGGAAGCCGGCTTCATCACCGGCTCCCTGCAGACGATCGACGGCGGTTTTGGCGCCTGACGCCAAAACCTTCCCTCAGATTTTCGACAAAGCCTGGTCGAGGTCGGCAATGATGTCGGCGGCATCCTCGATGCCGATCGACAGGCGCACCACGTCCGGCCCGGCACCGGCAGCGATCAGCTGCTCTTCGCTCAGTTGCCGGTGCGTCGTCGAGGCCGGGTGAATGACCAGCGAACGGGTGTCGCCGATATTGGCGAGGTGGGAGAACAGCTGCAGGCCCTCGACCAGCGTCTTGCCTGCCTCGTAGCCGCCGGTGACGCCGAAGGTGAACACCGAGCCGGCGCCCTTCGGCGAATACCGCCTCTGCAGGGCGTGGTTCGGATCTTCCTCCAGGCCGGAATAACTGACCCAGGCGACCTTCGGATGCGCCTTCAGCCATCTGGCGACGGCAACGGCGTTGTCGCAGTGTTTCTGCATCCTGAGCGGCAGCGTTTCGATGCCGGTCAGGATCATGAACGCGTTGAAAGGCGAAATCGCCGGCCCCATATCGCGCAGGCCCAGCACGCGGCAGGCGATGGCAAAGCCGATATTGCCGAAAGCCTGGTACAGGACGATGCCGCCATATTCGGCACGGGGCTCCGAGAGCATCGGATAATTGCCCGATTTCGACCAGTTGAAAGTGCCGCCGTCAACGATCACGCCGCCCATGGAATTGCCATGGCCGCCCATGAACTTGGTCAGCGAGTGGATGACGATATCGGCGCCGTGCTCGAGCGGCCGGACGAGATAGGGCGTCGCCATGGTGTTGTCGACGATCAGCGGAATGCCCCGCCGATGCGCCACCTCGGCGATCGCCGCGATATCCACGAACGTGCCGGCGGGATTGGCCAGGCTCTCGATAAAGATCGCGCGGGTACGCTCGTCGATGCCAGCCTCGAAGCTTGCCGGATCGTCGGTATCGGCCCAGCGCACCTGCCAGTCGAAACTCTTGAAGGCATTGCCGAACTGGTTGATCGAGCCGCCATAGAGCTTTCGCGCCGCGATGAAATTGTCGCCCGGCTGCATGATCGTGTGGAAAGTCAGCATCTGGGCGGCATGGCCGGAGGCGACCGCGAGCGCCGCGGTGCCGCCCTCGAGCGCCGCCACCCGTTCCTCGAGCACGGCCTGGGTCGGGTTCATGATGCGGGTGTAGATATTGCCGAACTGCTGCAGGCCGAAAAGGGCGGCTGCGTGGTCCGCGTCGTTGAAGACGAAAGCGGTCGTCTGGTAGATCGGCGTCACCCGCGCCCCCGTCGTCGGGTCGGGTTGCGCGCCCGCATGCACGGCCAGCGTCGAAAACCCCGGATTGAGTGTCGGCATGTTAGTCCCTCCCCTTGAAATGGCGCCTGATCGTTAGCGCTCCAACAGACCCCGGCGGTTGATCACGATCAAGGTATATCGTTCTCCGGAACCTATCCTCCGGGGAAATAGAGAGGAGTTTGCAATGGACAACACAATTCCCACCCTTGACCCCAAACCGGAAAATCTCACCGACAGACTAAAGCGCTGGTGTTCCGCCACCTGGGCGGCGATCAACGAAGCCAAGCTTCTCGCCAGCCTCGACGACGAAACCGTCAAGCTGCTGGCGCAGGACAACGCGTTGTCGGAACAGGAACTGCGCGAACTGATCGCCAAAGGCCCGCATGCGGCCGACGAAATGCTGGCGCTGATGAAGCTGCTCAACATCGATCCGGAAGAAGCCAGGCTGGAGGAGCCGGTGGAATTCCGCGAAATGCACGTGACCTGCGTCCATTGCGGCGAGAAGACCCGCTGCCGGCGCGAACTGGCCGACGGCAGCGCCGCCGTGGACTTCGCAAGCTATTGCGGCAACGCCGAACTGCTCGACGACATGCGCAGCCGACCGGAACTGCTCGCCAAATAGCCGGACGCCCGGCGGCGAACCCAGGCGGTCGTCTCAGGCAACCAGACGGGGATACTCGATCGCCGGGCAGCGATCCATGACGACCTTGATGCCGGCGGCTTCCGCCTTTTCGGCGGCCTTGTCGTCACGGACGCTGAGCTGGCCCCAGATCACCTTCGGCCTGGTTTCAAGCCCGATAGCCTCGTCGATCACGCCGTCCAGATACTCGGCGGCCCGAAAGACATCGACCATATCGACCGGCTGCGGCACGTCCGCCAGCGTCCTGTAGACCGTCTGGCCGAGGATCTGCTTGCCTGCCTGGCCGGGATTGACCGGAAACACCGTATAGCCCTTGGAAAGCAGAAACCCCATGACACGATTGCTCGGCCTGTCGGGATTTGGGGATGCGCCGAGCAGCGCAATGGTCCTGGTGCTCTTCAAGATATCGGCGATATAGGCACTGTCATAATGGTCATGGTTCATGACGGCGGCTCCCGCAACAATGCGCCTCTGGCGGCGCGGTGCTTCTGCGCTATGTAAGTCCGCGTCTCGTCAAAAGGGATGAGGATCATGAAAAAATTTCTCGGCTGCCTTGCGGTCATTGCCTGCGGCACCCTCCTCTCGTCTGGACCGGCTGCCGCGATCTC
Source organism: Neorhizobium galegae bv. orientalis str. HAMBI 540 (assembly GCF_000731315.1). Lineage (NCBI taxonomy): Bacteria > Pseudomonadati > Pseudomonadota > Alphaproteobacteria > Hyphomicrobiales > Rhizobiaceae > Neorhizobium > Neorhizobium galegae. The sequence goes on along the minus strand of NZ_HG938353.1, from coordinate 1,118,116 downwards.
GCGCTACAATTCCACCGGCATGTCCTGCGCCGCCGTGCAGCGGGCGATCGGTCGGGAGGGCGCGGTGATCCTGCGTTACCCGTCCCGCAACAAGGCGCGGATGACACTCTATGACCGCTATGTCATCGACAGCGGCTATTGCGACGGCCATGAGTTCGCCGACCGGGCGACGGTGCCGACGGCCGACACACCGAGCTGTCCCGTTCGTGCCTGCAAAAGAAGACCCGACCCAGAAGATTGTTTTCCTCTACAGGCAGGTTGCCTGAGATTTTAGTCGGCTTCTTGACTCCAAAATTCGAGAATGCTCAGCACGCCATGTTCTGCACAAGTTCGCGGAATTCCCCTCTTTTGTACCCGTACATATTAGCACCATCTTATGGTTGAATTAGAAAGTGCTACTAGATTTTAGTAGGCAAATTTATTTTTCTGAACATTTGTCAGTTTTTCTTTTCCGCAGTGGATCTGCTTAAAACGTGAGTGATTGACAGCTATTCATGTGTGAAATCCGTTGTAAAACCTTCAAGAAAGCGCCTATTCTGCCAATTGCGCCCGCCTGCCATCTTTCGCTCAGCACAATTCCAGGATGCAGGCCAGGCAAGCGATACGCGGGATAAATGGCGCAGATCGCGTTCATGTCAGCGGGTCTTTGCGAGCTTCCGACAGGGCGGTTCCTGGATGGAACTCCCGGTATGGGGATGGGTTTTCTTTCCCATCGGCACATAAGGCCAACAGCCCAATCGAGCCCTCGCTCAACGGCTACGATGAGCAGAAGCATTCCGGCATCAACGGCGTCCGAATTTCATTCAGAAAACTGTGGTATCATATAACCACATGAATAAGTCATTGATTTTACTTGCTCTATTTTTCAGCAGCGCAAAACCATCACCTTGACGCTTTCGGCCTCCCTCGGTATAAGCCGCCCCAGATCGCGGACCGTTTCGGCCCCCTTTCTTTTTTGCCGGCGTCAGCCATGGCAATCCAAGCAACAAGAAACGCCCTGCATTCGAAGGTTTCGGATGTCACGGGTCCTAGAAGAAAGAGTTAAAAACATGTCAACCTTCGTTCAGAAGCCTGCAGAGGTGGTGAAGAAGTGGGTGATCATCGATGCCGAAGGCCTCGTTGTCGGTCGCCTCGCCACCATCGTCGCCAACCGGCTCCGCGGCAAGCACAAGGCCACCTTTACCCCGCACGTCGATGATGGCGACAACGTCATCATCATCAATGCGGAAAAGTGCGTCCTCACCGGCAAGAAATATTCCGACAAGACCTACTACTGGCACACCGGTTACCCGGGTGGCATCAAGGAGCGCACCGCGCGCCAGATCATCGAAGGCCGCTTTCCGGAGCGCGTTATCGAGAAGGCTGTTGAGCGCATGGTTCCCCGTGGCCCGCTCGGCCGTCGCCAGATGAAGAACCTGCGCGTCTACGCCGGTTCCAACCATCCCCATGAAGCACAGCAGCCGGTCGCCCTCGACGTGGCATCGCTGAACAGCAAGAACGTAAGGAGCGCCTGATAATGGCCGATCTTTCCTCCCTGAAGGACCTCGCGCCGGCTTCCGAAGCTGCCGCTCCGGTCTATGTCCGCAAAGTCGACAGCCTCGGCCGCTCCTACGCGACCGGCAAGCGCAAGAACGCCGTCGCCCGCGTCTGGGTCAAGGCCGGCACCGGCAAGATCACGGTCAACGGTCGTGACTTCTCGACCTACTTCGCCCGTCCCGTCCTGCAGATGATCCTGCAGCAGCCGGTTATCGCCGCTGCCCGCACCGGCCAGTTCGACATCGTCGCGACCGTCACCGGTGGCGGTCTCTCCGGCCAGGCCGGCGCTGTTCGTCACGGCGTCTCCAAGGCACTCACCTACTTCGAGCCGGGCCTTCGCGGCGTGCTCAAGAAGGGTGGCTTCCTGACCCGCGACAGCCGCGTGGTCGAGCGTAAGAAGTACGGTAAGGCAAAGGCCCGCCGCTCCTTCCAGTTCTCCAAGCGTTAATCGCTTCTGGTTTCAGACTTTCAAAAGGCGGGGCTTCGGCTCCGCCTTTTTCGTTTGTAGGCTTTCTCATATCGGCAGTTCGGTCGTCGATTTCAGCTCGCGCAGGACAAAGCTGGAGACCACGTTGCGCACATGCGGATTGCGCATCAGGTGGCGGGTCATGAAAGCCTCGTAGGCTTCGACGTCGCGTGCCCGGATCTTCAGCATGTAATCGAATGTCCCGGACAGCGCGTAACACTCCATGATCTCCGGCCGGTCGCGTACGACCGTGGCGAAGGCTTCGATCGCCTCCTCGTGGTGATCCTCCAGCGTCACATGGGCGACGATGCAGAGCTTGAGGTCGAGCTTTGCCGGATCGAGAAGTGCTACCCGCTTTCGGATGACGCCTTCGGCCTCCAGTTCCTGGATCTTGCGCCATGCGGTGCTTTGCGACATACCGGCCTTCTCCGCCAATTCGGCGAGCGACGAACCGTCGCCCGTCTGCACGAGTTGCAGAAGCTTGCGGGCCGCCTGCAGGTTTTCCTTCATGATGGCCTCTCCTCCCGAAATATCCTCCCATTATTTACGCTCAATTCGGCAAAGCTGAAATGATTACCCGCGCTTTCGGAGATATAATGGTGATCTGACGGCCGGCGGCTGGAGCACCCGGCCATTCCATCACCGAACGGGAGGGCGCTGATGACCAAGCAAAGCACCTACACGGCAAACCTGCCGGACGTAGACGGCGTCTATCACTACACGAGTGAAGAAGACCGGATCTGGAGCGAGCTCTACCAGCGCCAGATGACGCTCCTGGCCGACAAGGCCTGTCGAGAATATCTGGACGGCGTCAGGGCACTCGGGCTGAGACCGGACAAGGTTCCGCAGCTTGGCGATGTCGACCGGCGCCTCAACGAGACCACCGGATTCGGCGTCGAGGGCGTACCCGCGCTCATTCCGCCATCGCGCTTTTACGAATTGCTGTCGCAGGGCAAGTTTCCGCTGGCGACCTTCATCCGCCGCCGCGAGCATATCGACTACATCGAGGAACCGGATATCTTCCACGAAGTCTTCGGCCACTGCCCTCTTCTGACCAACCGGAGTTATGCCAATTTCGTTCGCCGTTTCGGCGAAAAAGCCGTCGGGCTTGGCCGGGAATATTCCTGGCACCTGTTCCGGATCTTCTGGTTCACCGTCGAGTTCGGCCTGATCGACACGCCGCAGGGACGCCGCTGCTTCGGCGCCGGTATCGTCTCCTCTCCCAACGAGACGCGTGCGGCGATGGAAGGCAGGGAAGCCGAATTCCGGCCCTTCGACCTGATGACGGTGCTGAGGACCCCCTACCGCATCGATATCGTCCAGCCGATCTACTATGTCATCGACAGCTTCGCGCAGCTGGAATCGATCATCGAGGAGGATATCGGCGCAAGGATCAGGGAGGCCAAGGCGCTGGGGGATTTTCCGCCGGTGTTCGAAGCCAAGGCTTCCTGAACGGGAGGAATTTTGTCTCGCTCAGGCTTGCCTTGTCGGCCCTTATTGTCCAACGTTCCCGCACGTTAACGATGGAGGGACGCCATGGCAGAAAAGTCGATCGACCATGCCTTCACTGCAAAAAGCCGGACCTCGGCCGCGTCGGATCCGACGTTTGCCGGGGCTCTGTCGTTCATGCGCCGCCGCTTTACCAAGGATCTGGCGGGTGTCGATGCCGTCATCTGGGGCATCCCCTTCGATGCCGCGACCTCCAATCGGCCGGGCGCACGGTTCGGGCCGCAGGCAATCCGGCGGGCGTCGGCGATCTTCGACAACGATCCGCAATATCCGTTCCAGCGCGATCTTTTCGCCGACATGGCCGTCATCGATTACGGCGACTGCCTGCTCGACTACGGCAACCACCAGAAGACCCCGGCTGCGATCGAGGCACAGGCGAATGTCATCCTCGACAGCGGCGCCTTCCTGCTGACGCTTGGGGGCGACCATTATGTCACCTGGCCGCTGCTCAAAGCGCATGCCGCCAAACACGGACCGATGGCGCTGGTGCAGTTCGACGCGCACCAGGACACCTGGCTCGACGACGAAGGACGCATCGACCACGGCTCCTTCGTGGCGCGGGCGGTGCGGGCCGGCATCGTCGATCCTGCCCGGTCGATCCAGGTCGGGATCCGTACCCACGCGCCGGAAGATTTCGGGATCCGTCTCGTCTATGGCCATGAGGTCGAGGAGATGACGGCAGCCGAGATCGCCAGAATGATCCTCGATCACGTCGGCGAAACGCCGACCTACCTCACCTTCGACATCGACTGCCTCGACCCCGCCTTTGCACCGGGCACCGGCACGCCGGTCGCCGGCGGGCCTTCGAGCGCCAAGATACTCTCGGTGCTGCGCCGGCTTGGGGCCCTCGATATCCGCGGCGCCGACGTCGTCGAGGTGGCGCCGGCCTATGACCATGCGGATATCACCGCCATTGCGGGGGCGACGGTTGCGATGTATATGCTCGGGCTTCGTGCGGAACGCCGCGCGACCGCGTTAAATTTCTGAATCAACTTGCTGGTAAACTGAATCCGGCATCCAATCCAAGGCACTGATCTAACAGGATAAGACCATGACAGCGAAGATCTTCATCGATGGCGAACACGGCACCACGGGACTGCAGATCCGCACCCGCATGACCGGCCGCCGCGACGTCGAGTTGCTGTCTATCCCGGAAGCGGAACGGCGCAACGCCGCCATGCGCGAGGATCTCCTGAACAGCGCGGACGTCGCCATCCTCTGCTTGCCGGACGATGCCTCGCGGGAAGCCGTGACCATGCTTGCCGGCAACAACAAGGTGCGGGTGATCGACACCTCGACCGCCTTCCGCGTCGATCCCTCCTGGGCCTATGGCTTTGCGGAAATGGACAAGGCCCAGGCAGACAAGATCAAGGCCTCCCGGCATGTCGCCAATCCGGGCTGTTATCCGACCGGCGCGATCGGCCTGATCCGGCCGCTGCGCGCCGCCGGCATCCTGCCCGACGGTTATCCGGTCACGGTCAACGCGGTCTCCGGTTATACGGGCGGCGGCAAGCAGATGATCGCGCAGATGGAAGATCAGGCCAGGGAAGACGCCATCTCGGCCAACAATTTTCTCTATGGCCTGCCGCTCAAGCACAAGCACGTGCCGGAGATGAAGATCCACGGCCAGCTCGACCGTGCGCCGATCTTCTCGCCGTCGGTCGGCCGCTTCGCGCAGGGCATGATTGTCCAGGTGCCGCTCTTCCTCGAAGACCTCAAGGACGGCGCGACGATGGAGAGCATCCACAAGGTGCTGGTCGAGCATTATGCCAGCCAGGATATCGTCACCGTCGTGCCGCTCGACGAGAGCAAGGCGCTTGCCCGCGTCGATGCGGAAGAGCTGGTCGATACCGACACGATGAAGCTCTTCGTGTTCGGCACGCCGGGCGGCGCGCATGTCAATCTGGTGGCACTGCTCGACAATCTCGGCAAGGGCGCCTCGGGTGCCGCCGTCCAGAACATGGACCTGATGCTTTCGGCCTGATGACCGAAGGCATTCCCTTCCCTTTTTCCTTTCCTGTCGAATGGCGGATCGAAACCGCCAGGCAGATCGCCGATACCGTCGTCGGCACGGTCCATGAAGTGACGCGTGCCGGCGGCGAAATCGATATCGTCAAGATCCTGAAACCCAGGGCGCTGGAAGACAGTCTTCGCGGTGCCGATTTCATGGCCTGGCGGGATGGCGTCGGCTGTATTCGGCTGATCGCGCGTTCGGACGATCTCCTGCTGATGGAGCATGCAGGCAAGGTGACGCTGCGCGACCATCTGCAAGCTCATGGCGACTTGGACGCAACCCGGATCGCCGCCGAAGTCCTCATGGAGTATCACCGGCCGTCCAACATCGCTCCGCCCCCAACCCTGATGCCGCTTTCCCGCTATTTCAAAAGCCTGTTCGAGAAGGCCGAAACGGACCGCCGCGACGGCATTGCCGGCCCCTTTATCGAGGCGGCGGAAATGGCGGAGACGCTGATCGCCGATCAGCGGGACATCAAGCCGCTGCATGGCGACCTGCATCACGAAAACATCATGCTTGGCCCGCGTGGCTGGCTGATCATCGATCCGGCCGGATTGATCGGTGATGCCGCGATGGACGTCGCCAACATGTTTTCCAATCCGCTTGACCGCTTCGACCTCACCCGCAATGAAGAACGCATTGCCTCCATGGCCGGCGTATTTGCTGAGAGTCTCGGCCGCGACGTCTGCACTATTCTGCGTTATGCCTTCGCCTATGGCTGTCTCTCGGCAGCGTGGCACGAGGAGGACGGCAATGCGAAAGACCGCGACGACGAGCTTGCCGTCGCCACCGCGGTCCGCAGTGTGCTGCAACAAGCTTAAGCGAGCGTCCGCTTCAAACCCAGATGGACGGCGAGCTTCTCGCCGGGGCCATGCACGGCGGCGAAGAGCAGGCCGGCCAGGAAGGTGAAGTGGTCGACGAAGAAGCCGAATTCCGCCTGGTTAGCTTGCCAATGGCTGGGGCCATGGAAAGCGAAGGCAAGGAAGATGACGTAGGCGCCGGCAAGCAGCGCCGCTTCGGAGAAAAAGGCGCCGGTCAGGAATGCGAGAGCCAGCCCCACCTCAAAGATCGCCGCGATCCAGGCGAGGAACAGCGGAAACGGAAATCCGGCGCCCGAAATGAACCCTGCGGTCGCCTGCATATCGAGAAACTTGAACGTCGTCGCCATGACGAACAGGCCGCCGAATATCAGCCTTGCGACGAGAATTGCGATTGTCTTTGCCATAACCCTACCCTCTCCTTGGCCGAAGCCCTTTGAACTATGTCCCAAGGACGGGCAGACGGCGCCCATTCCGACACGAGGCCGAAAATTTTTCTCGGAGAAACGACAGGCGGAAATCGATCCGCCCGCTTAGGGAAGGTTTCCATTCAATAGATCGGAAATCAGGTCCGCGTGACGATCGCGGTCTCCGGCGGATATTCGCCGACGAAACCGCGCCAATGGGCGACGGCAAAGCCGAGTACGATCAGGGCGACGGCCTGGTGCGTCAGCGCCAGATCGAGCGGCACCTGCATGACGAGCGTCGAAATGCCGATGACGGCTTGTAGCGTCACCAGCCCGAACAGCAGAACGGAACGGCGGGCATGGGTCGAGCCGGAGGCCAGCCGAAGCGACACGATCATGTGCACGAGGGTCACGGCCCACAGGATGTAGGCGCCGCAGCGGTGCGCGAACTGTACCGTCTTCGGGTTCTCGAACAGGTTGACCCACCAGGGCTGTTGGACAAAGAGATCGCTCGGGATCAGTGCGCCATCCATCAGTGGCCAGGTATTATAGGAGAGGCCGGCATCGAGCCCCGCCACCAGCGCACCGAGATAGATCTGGAAAAGGACCAGGAAGGCGATCCCGCCGGCTGCCCATTTCGATCTTGCCGTCGGTGGAAGGTCGCGGCTGTGCGGCGCCAGCCCGCGCATGATCCAGATACAGGCGGCGAAGATCAGACAGGCGATGACGAGGTGCGTCGCGAGCCGGTATTGCGAGACGCTGACCAGCTTGGTGAGGCCGGAAGATACCATCCACCAACCGACGAAGCCCTGGAAACCCCCGAGCGCCAGAAGGCCGACCAGCGGACCGCGCAGGCGCTTTTCGATACGGCCGGTGAGCCAGAAGAAGATCAGCGGCAGAGCAAATACCATGCCGATCGAGCGGGCCAGGAACCGGTGCGCCCATTCCCACCAGAAGATCGACTTGAACTCGTCGACCGTCATGTCCCTGTTGATTTCCTGATATTGCGGAATGCGCTGGTAGAGGCGGAATTCCTCGTCCCATTCCGCAGCCGACAGCGGTGGGATGACGCCGTGAATCGGCTTCCATTCAGTAATCGACAGTCCGGAATCGGTGAGCCGTGTCGCGCCGCCGACCAGAACCAGACAGAACAGCGTGAAGACGACGACGCCGAGCCAGATGCGCACGGCCTTGCGGTCGCGCTCGCGGCGCCTGGTGTGGTTCAGGACATCGATGATCACAGCATCAGTTGCCGACATGGGTATGCTCCTGTCGCTCAAGCCAAAAAGGACGCGGGTGCGGGGCCACGCATCCATCAAGCATTTCGCGTTGCTTTGCCCCATCAACCCATGCAAAACAAGCCCCGGCGCTTTGCGGCATGCGGTCGCGGATAGGAGAAGACGTCTTGGTCCCGCGTTTGAGAAGTTTCATCGGCACGATCCTGATCATCATCCTGGTGATCTTTTATGCGCTTGCCGCCACGACTTTCGCCATGCTGCTGCTTGCCACTTCACCCTGGTGGGTGCATTTCCTCTACTTCCTGATCAGCGGCCTCCTCTGGATCCTGCCGGCCATGCTGATCATCAAATGGATGGCCGGGCCGAAGCCGAAACCGTGATCGGTTTTACTTGCCGTTAACCAGCGGCAGCGGTTTCCAGGGCTTTCCCTTATCAGTAAACCGATTTTTGGCGCCCTCCCCTTATGTTGCCGGCAGAACGGCATCAGCGGGCGAAGCCATGCAGCAACGGAAAATCCACCACGAAGAGCAGATCGAGGATGCGCTTCCCCCAAGAGCCGCCGATCAGACTATACGGCTGTCCGAGCTCACTCTCGTTTCGACCAACGATCTCCGGTCCGTGGAAGCCGAGTGGCGCCGCCTCGAAAAGCTTGGCAAGAACTCTCTTCATCAGGGTTTTGACTGGTGTCTCGCCTGGGTTCAGGCGCATCATAGCGAACTTGCGATCATCCAGGGGGTTGTCGATGGCCGCACGCTTTTCATCCTGCCGCTCGAAGTCATACCGGAACGCCGCGCTCGAATCGCCCGTCTGCTCGGCCACCGGTTCAACAACGTCAATACCGGCCTCTTCGATGCCGAACTTGCCGCACCCGATGCGGAGGAACTGCAGAATTTCGCTTATGGCATAAAGCTCGCACTCTCCGATAAGGCGGACCTGGTCGTTCTCGACAATATCCCGCTTGTCTGGCGGGGCATACGTCATCCGCTGTCCGCGCTTGCTTCGATCGAAAACCAGAACCATTCCTTCCAGTTGCCGCTCTTTCAGAATTTCGAGGCGACGCTGGCGCAACTCAATGCGAAAAGCCGCCGCAAGAAATTCCGCTCGCAGAGCCGCAAGATCGAGGCGATCGGCGGTTACGATCACATTGTCCCGATCGATGCGGCCGAAAAGCACGTTCTGCTCGATATCTTCTTTCGCCAGAAAGGCGAGCGACTGAGACTGTTCGGCCTGCCGGACGTCTTTCAATTTCCCGGTATCCAGGATTTCTTCCACCACCTGATGGACGTTCCGGTCAAGGGCACAGATACGCCGCTGATGCTGCATGCCATTCGGCTGCGCGGCGAGCACGAAGGGCACATCGCGGCGATTGCCGGCCTGTCGCGCAAGGGCGACCATGTCATCTGCCAGTTCAGCTCGATCGACGAGACGATCTGCCCGGAGGCGAGCCCCGGCGAATTGCTGTTCTGGCTGATGATCGAGCAGTCCTGCCGGGAGGGTGCTTCGGTGTTCGATTTCGGCGTCGGCGACCAGCCCTACAAGCGCAACTGGTGTACCCAGGAAACGGTGCAGTACGATATCCTGCTGCCGCTCACCTGGAAGGGTTCGCTGATGCGGCCTCTTTTGATCGGAGTGACCAAGGCGAAGGCTGCGATCAAGCGTAATCCGCACGTCTATGCGTTGGTGCAGCGGTGGCGGTCCCGCCGGTGCCCGAACGTGCCGGAAGCTCCCGCCTCCGACGCGGAACCAGCAGCCGAATAATCAGGCGGCGCGGCGTTTGCCGGGGCGTGGCGAATGCCGGTCGACGGTCTGCGCCATGACCAGCAGATTGCCATAGCCGGCCGCTTCGAAATCCGTCACCAGTTCGGCGACCTCCTCATCCTTGAAGCCCGGAACCGACAGAACGATCTCGGCCATCGCATTGCGGGTCAGACGCGAGATGCCGGCGATCTCGGCGGGACCGCATTCGATCAGCACCAGGTCATAGGCATCCGCCAGCGCATCGATGATCATCGACAGGCGATCGACACCGCGCATGGCACGTGCCGGATCCGAAGCGCCGTGCGGGATGATATGGGCGTCAGAAAGCCGGTCCGGATGGATCGCGTCGCCGAAGGCGGTTTCGCCGCAGAGAAGATCGGTAATGCCGGGCAGTTTCGGATTTTCCACCATCATCTGCGTCGGGGCGGCAGAACCGGTCATGTCGACCAGCACGACAGTGCGGCCGCGCTCAGCGAGCTCGCGGGCGAGCATGACGGTCGCAGTCGAGCCCTCGTCGCCACCCGGTGAAATGCCGATCGCCACAGGCACATCGTGGCGCTGCAGGTAATGCGCGACGGAGCCGATCGTGAAGCCGCGGTCGTCGACTTCCGCCACGGTGTCCTCTTCTTCGCTCTCCTTCTCGGACAGCGACTGTTCGGCGATCTTGGCATAGGCGAGCGCTGCGGCGTTCTTCGGGTTTTCACGGGCCGGTTCCGGCCGGTCGAAGCGTGCCGCCTCTGCCTGCATCTGGTGGACCGGCAGCGGAGCGGCCGTAGCAGCGGGAACGGATGCGGTGGGTTCCAGCATGATGTCGTCTTCGACATCACGAACGCCGGAGGGGCGCAATGCGCGGCCGGAGAAGAGCTCGATAACGATGACGATCAGGCAGCCGAAGATGAAGGTGGCGAGCGAGACGACGATGACGATCGGGATGATCTTCGGGAAATAGGGTTCCGACGGTTCGGCGGCTTTCGAGACGACGCGCGCATCGGCCGGGCTCGAATTGCCGTCGAGGCGGGAACTCGCTTCGCGGTAGCGGGCAAGATAGGTTTCGAGAAGCTGGCGCTGGGCGGCGGCCTCGCGTTCCAGCGCGCGCAGGCCCACTTCCTCTTCGCCCGCCTTGGCGGAATCAGCCTTCAATCCGTTGAGCTGGCCCATCAACTGGCGTTCGCGGATGCGCGACATCTCGGCTTCGTTGTCGAGGCTTGCGAGAATCTTCTTGGTCTCGCTCTCGATCTGCTGGCGGATGCCGGAAAGCTGGCCGCGCAGTCCCTTCAGCCGCGGATGGCCTTCGAGCAGCGAGGTCGCGGAGTCGGAGATCTGGGCCTGCAGGTTGGCTTCCGCTTCCTTCAGCCGCTGGATGACCTGCGAACCGACGACATCGCTTAGCGTATCGGAAGCACGGCCGGCCTTCAGGGCCGTGCGGACGTTTTCGGCGCGCGCCTCGGCATTCGCCCGCTCGCCGCGGATACGGGCAAGTTCGGTCGAAATGTCGTTGAGCTGCTGGGTCGAGAAGCTGTTGGTCTCGGTGGTCTGGAACAGGCCGTTGGAAGAGCGGTAGCCGGCAACCTTCTTCTCCGCCTCCTTGACCTTCTGGGTCAGGCTGGCGATTTCCGGCTCCAGCCATTTGGCGGTCTCGGAATGGGTGTCGAGCTTGGCGCCGCTCTGGATTTGAAGGTAGACCTGCGCCATCCGGTTCGGGATTTCGGCTGCAAGCTTCGGGTCGCGCGAGGAAAACTCGATGGCAATAACGCGCGAATTCTCGACGGCATAGACATTCAGCTTGTCGCGGAATTCCTGGATAACCCGATCTTCCGGGTCGAGCTTCATCGGATCCTGCTTCAGGCCAATCAGGACCAGCGGATCGGGAAGGAAGGATTGCGCGGCCGGATCGAATTCCTTGAGCTTGGCGAGATTGAGGTCTCGGGTGACCCGCTTGATGAGGTCGGTCGATTGCAGCAGCTGCGCCTGGCTGGTGATGTTGAGCGAGTCGAGGAGCGGATCGTTGGCCTGCGCCGCCGCGTCCCCTCCCGAGAGGTTCGGCGAGCGGGATTCGATCAGCATCCGCGCCTCGCCCTTGTAGCTGGGCTTCATCAGGCTGGTGCCGACCAGTGCGACCGCCGCTGCGACGATCGTTGCGCCCAATATCCTGGCCTTGCGTTCCCAGACCGCCGAGATGACCCGACCGAGGTCGATATCCACGTCCTGATTGCCACCGTTTACGCCTGACATGATACGCTCCAACTGATCGGTTTCGGCGAAGAGTAAAGGATCATGGTAACGCGAGAGTTAATGGCCTAGTACAGCGTCGGAGCTCCAAGAAAATCCCCAAATTCCCGGCCTCTTTACCGGGCATTAACCCTAACGGATCGATAACGGGGACAGATGGTATGAACAGCCGGAGCCTCGAACGCGGAAATGTCCTTCGCCCCCTTCAAACGCGTGATGGCCAAACATGTGCTGGCGTTAGCGCTCGCTGCGACGGCGCTTGCCGGCTGCACGAGCTACGCGCCCGCCCCGAAAAGTTTCCAGCAGGCAACTATGCAGCCGTACAGGCTGGATAGCGGCGACCGGCTGCGCGTCAGCGTCTTCGAGCAGCCCGGCCTCACCAATACCTATACGGTCGACCAGGCAGGTTACATCGCCTTCCCGCTGATCGGCCAGGTGGCCGCCCGCGGCCAGACGTTGCCGGCGCTGGAAGGCTCGATCGCTTCCCGCCTCAAGCAGGGTTACCTGCGCGATCCGGACGTCACCGCCGAGATCGACCGCTACCGTCCCGTCTTCGTCATGGGTGAAGTCGGCCGGCCAGGACAATATTCCTACGTGCCGGGGATGACCGCCCAGAACGCGATCGCGATCGCCGGCGGTTTCACCTCGCGAGGCAACCAGCGCGACGTCGACGTCACCCGCAAGATCAATGGCCAGGTGATCACCGGCCGCACCGTCATCTCTTCCACGGTGCTTGCCGGCGACACGATCTACGTCCGCGAGCGGCTGTTCTGACCGATCCATGGCGGAGAGCCCCCCCTTGCGGATACTCCACTGCTTCAGGTCGCCCGTCGGCGGGATTTTCCGCCATGTGCGCGATCTGGTCGAGGAGCACCGGGCAGCCGGCCACGAGGTCGGCATCCTGTGCGACAGCTCGACCGGTGGCGCGCATGAGGACCGCCTCTTCGACAGTATCAGGCCGCATCTTTCGCTCGGCCTCACCCGCATTCCGATGCGCCGCGCAATTGCGCCTTCCGATTTCGTGGCGATCTACAAGAGTTACAAACATATCAAGAGCTTGCAGCCGAACATTTTGCACGGGCACGGCGCCAAGGGTGGCGCCATTGCTCGGCTGATCGGCTCAGCCCTGCGGGTCAACAGGTATCGCGTAGCCCGCCTCTATTCGCCGCATGGCGGCAGCCTGCATTTCAGCCGGTCGAGCCTTTCCGGCCAGGCCGTCCTGCGGCTGGAACGCTTCCAGGAGCATTTCGGGGACGCGCTGGTGTTCGTCTGCGACTACGAACGGCGCACCTACGAGGCCAAGATCGGCAAGCCGCGAAAAGTCTCCCGAGTGATCTACAACGGTATCAAGGACGCCGAGTTCGAAACCATCGGCGCCGACCAGGGGGCACCGCATTTCCTCTATATCGGCATGCTGCGCGACCTCAAGGGTCCGGATGTGTTCATCGACGCCTTCGCCCGCACCGAAAGGGCGGTCGGTCATCCGCTTTCGGCGCTGATGGTCGGCGACGGCCCTGATCGCGACCGCTACGAGGCGATGATGGCCGAGCGCGGGCTTGGCCGGCGCATCCAGATGAAGCCGGCCATGCCGGCGCGCGACGCGTTCGCCATGGCGAAGATCGTCGTCGTGCCCTCCCGCGCCGAAGCGATGCCCTATATCGTGCTCGAGGCGCTGGCGGCCGGCAAGCCAGTGATCGCCTCCAGGGTCGGCGGCATCCCGGAAGTGCTCGGCGAGGCGAGTGCTGCCCTTGCCATCCCCGGCGATGCCGAGGATCTCGCCCGCGTCATGACCGAGGCGGTCACGACGCCCGGCTGGCAGGATGCGGTGATGCCGAAACCGGAGGCCTTCAAGGCGGTCTTTTCCGCCTCGGTCATGGCCCGCGAAATGCTCAGCCTGTATCAAGATCTGACAGGTTCGAGACCGGATCCTGGGCGCGGCTAAAGGCTTCCTTCACCTCTTTTTGGTATGCGTTTCCCATTGCTTCCAGCGTCACCGGGGCTTCCAGCGCCGCCGGACCCGGAAGGCCAAAGGGATCGGTCCATGAACCAGCCGAACAAGTCCGAGCAGTTCGATGTCGAAAGCCTTCGCAAGAAGGTTTCGGAACTCCGCGCGGCCGACGAAAAGCATGATCCGGTGAACGCCACGGTGCTCAATCCGTTTGCGCGCCAGATCGCAGAGCAGTTCCGCAACGACAGCTATTCGCCAACGATGCTGATCGGCCAGTTCCGGTTGTTCGAGCTCCTCGCCATGCTCGGGATCGGCCTTGGCGTCGGAGCACTTTTCGCACCGATCGATCTCACCGGCTTTTTCGCCCGCTTCGCCCTCGTCGCCTGGGGCTCGACGCTCACGGTCCTGCTTCTGCAGGTGGCCGATACCTATCAGATCCCCTCGCTACGTGGCGCTTCGCGCACCGCCAAACGCGTTTTCGTCTGCTGGACGATCGGTTTTCTGCTGACGGCGTCCACCCTTTACCTTGTCGAACGCGAGCCCTATCCGCTTGCCGGCTTTATCGCCTGGTTCGTCACCAGCGCCGCTTTCCTCTTCCTCGAACGGCAGCTCACGGCCTTTGCCATCCGTCACTGGGGGCGTAACGGCGTGATGGAGCGTCGCGCCATCATCGTCGGCGGCGGCGAACCGGCCAAGCAGCTCGTCCGCCAACTCGAACAGCAGCCCGACAACGACATCCGCATCTGCGGCATTTTCGACGACCGCAACAGCGAACGCTCGCCGACCGTCGTCGCCGGCTATCCGAAGCTCGGCACCTTTGCGGAACTCATCGAATTCGCCCGCCTCGCACGCATCGACATGCTGATCATCGCGCTGCCGGCCACCGCCGAGGCCCGCATCCTGCAGCTGCTTCGCAAGCTCTGGGTGCTGCCGGTTGATATCCGCCTTGCCGCCCACGCCAATCGCCTGCGTTTCCGCCCCCGCTCCTATTCGCACGTCGGCGCGGTGCCGATGTTCGACATTTTCGACAAGCCGATCCGCGACTGGGACTCGGTCGCCAAGCGCGTCTTCGACATCGTCTTTTCAGTTGTCGGCCTCCTCCTTACTTGGCCGATCATGCTGGCTGCGGCAATCGCCGTGAAGGCGACCTCGAAGGGGCCGATCCTGTTTCGCCAGAAGCGCCACGGCTTCAACAACGAGATCATCGACGTCCTGAAGTTCCGTTCGATGTACACCGACCTCAGCGACCAGACGGCAGTCAAGGCCGTCACCAAGGGCGACCCGCGCGTCACCTCGGTCGGTCGCTTCCTGCGCAAATCCTCGATCGACGAACTGCCGCAGCTGTTCAACGTGCTGCGCGGCCAGCTTTCGCTCGTCGGTCCGCGCCCGCATGCGGTGCTCGCCCAGACGGGTACGCGCAAATATGTCGATGTGGTCGAGAGCTATTTCGCCCGCCATCGAGTCAAGCCGGGCGTCACCGGCTGGGCGCAGATCAACGGCTTGCGCGGCGAACTCGACAGCGACGAGAAGATCCGTGCCCGCACGGCCTACGATCTCGACTATATCGAGAACTGGTCGCTGCTCTTCGACCTCAAGATCCTGTTCCTGACGCCGATCCGGCTGCTCAACACGGACAACGCCTATTGAGCACGCTCGACTATAACCGCGCAGGCGGCCACCCGGTGGGTTTCGACAGCCGGCTGGCGGCCGTAAAGCTGGCCGGTTCCGGCCTGATCGCTTTTGGCGTCTTCCTTTCCGGCTTCGTCATTTCCGAGCCTGCGCCTTACGAACTGATCATGGTAATCCAGATCGGCATCTGGTTCCTGCTCGGCCTGAAGATATCGCGTACCGTCGCACCGCTTCTGGTGATGATGCTGACGTTCAACATGAGCGGCATGTTCTCCATGTTCGTCATGAAGGACATGAGCGAGGCGCCGATGTATTTCGCCGTCTCCACCTTCCTGGCGCTGAGTTCGGTCTTCTATGCGGCGATCATCGAGAACGACCACCGGCGCCTGAACCTGATCTTCAAGGCTTGGGTGATCGCCGCGATCATCACCTCGCTGCTCGGCGTTCTCGGCTATTTCAACGCCTTTCCGGGCTCGCATGTCTTCACCCGCTATAATCGCGCCATGGGAGCCTTCCAGGACCCGAATGTCTTCGGCCCCTATCTCGTCGCCCCCCTCCTCTACCTCCTCTACCGGTTGCTGACCGGACCGCTGATAAAGGCGCCGCTGCTGATCGCCGGCATCCTCATCCTGGCGCTCGGCATCTTCCTCTCCTTCTCGCGCGCAGCTTGGGGCCTTCTCATATTTGCCGGCATCGCTCTGGTGATCGTCATGCTCCTCAAGGAGCGCACCACCGCCTTCCGGTTCAAGATCCTGGCGATCGCCGGGGGTGCTGCGATCTTCCTTGTCCTGGCTCTGGCGATCGCGCTGCAGTTCCCGCAGGTCTCCGACCTGTTCACGAACCGCGCCAAGCTGGTGCAGGACTATGACGGCGCCCGGCTCGGCCGTTTCGAGCGTCACAAGATCGGCTTCCTCATGGCCATGGAACGGCCGCTCGGGCTGGGCCCGATGGCCTTCGGCAAGATCTTCGGCGAGGACGAGCACAATATCTGGCTGAAGACGTTGACGACCTACGGCTGGCTCGGCGCGATCACCTATCAGATCATGATCTGGTCGACGCTGTGGTTCGGCTTCCGCTATATGCTGCGCGAACGCCCGTGGCAGGCCTATCTGATGATCGCCTGGGTGATGATATTGGGCCACGCGATCATCGGCAACGTCATCGACACCGACCACTGGCGGCATTTCTACCTCCTGCTCGGCATCGTCTGGGGCTGCGTGGCGCTGGAACATCGTTTCATCCGATCGCAGCGACGAGCCCGCTCTCCGGCCGACAACGCCGCTTGACTTCGGCGCCCAGCGCTCCAGATTTCCTATCATGCTGACGGCTTCTCAACTCCGCGCCGCACGCGCGATGACAGGAATGACGGTGGAGGAACTCGCCGCCGCATCCGGGCTTTCCAAATCCGCGATCGAAGAAGCCGAGGCCTCCCAGGTCTTCGCAAATGCCGGTGTCACCGATCGGCTCCGTTCGATCTTCGAGTCAAAGGGCGTGCTTTTCCTTGGCGCGGGCGAGGACGATGCGGGCGCCGGGCCGGGGCTCAGGCTGCGCCAGCAGTTTCACGACGAGGGAATTCGTCCCCAGAACCTCAACGCCGCAAACGACGACTGAAATCGCTGCAGCGCGGGAACTCTTTGAGATCTCACGCGTTTCTCCGCCGCCAGACAACGTGCAGGGGGTACGCATGACACGCACCAACAATCTTTATCTCATTATCGGCGCCTTGCTTGTCGCCGTCGTCGGCCTCGGTTTTTACGTCTATCGCGAAGAAACCAAGCCCAGAGGCGTCGAGCTCAGCATCGGCCAGAATGGTATTAAAGTCCAAGAAAAGTGAGGGTTCATTAGAGGATACATTATTAACGATAGAAGCTCAGAGTTGTCCGGAACAAAATTTTCCATGCGAGTTTAGGTTCGAACAAGCAAGAAAAGGGGATACTTATGTCGACGCATATGAACCTCGAGGATATCGACAGTAAAGGCTTGAAGAAAGTCTGGAGCGTTGCCGAGTTCGCAAAGCGCTATCGTATCGATCACGAGGAAGAAACCCGCCTTCTGAAACTTCTCGGACCCTTTGCGTCCCAGCAGGAACTCTTGATGAATGCAAGCCGGGCGCCGCGTTTTCGCTAATCATTAGATAGATACCGCAGCTAATCTTTCAGCCCGCCTTCTTGCCGAAGTTTCCAGCATGCGTAACTTCGTTCTATATTTAAAATTATCTTCCGCAGCCCCTCTGCAATCCCCTTATATTTTTGTCTTCCAGGAACCAATTGCCGCCCGAGCGGTTAACCGCGGCTGCAGCCTCGGTGAAGCCCGTGCCGCTGCCCGCGACGAAGGCTTTCGCGATTGCCCAGGTCGCCCGCGTGACCAGCCGCAACATCACCCTCAAGGGGTTCACGCGCAACGGCCCGGATCGCGTCACCTTCGCCAACCGCCGCGGCTGCCCGGAAATCTGAACTGTTGCCCAGGCCGATCGCTCCGTTGACCTCGAAAGCCGCGCCCGAGTTCGGACGCGGCTTTTATGTTCACCGACGCGTTCTTATGCCGACCATCCTCTTTTTCTTCCGATCAGGGGATTTTGAGCTTGCGCCGGCAAAGCGGAGCGACTAGGGAAAACATGCTCATTGAGCAGGTCGGGGCGTAGCGCAGCCCGGTAGCGCACTTGACTGGGGGTCAAGGGGTCGTCGGTTCAAATCCGGCCGCCCCGACCAATTAAATCCCCTTGAAATCTCAGTCAGATCAAAAACCTTTTCGCAGAACCGGGACTTCCCCACGTAATTTACCCGCCCCACCGGATTGGCAGAGCGGGCTGAAGTTTTCATCCGGTTCAACGGATATCAGTAGGGCGAATAGCACTGCTGGCGCGGGCCGTAATAGGGCTGGAACGTGTTGTCGTAGGCCCTGTAGGACCGGTAGCGGGCGTAGCACCAGTTGACGTGCGAATTGCCGCCGACATATCGCCGGGGCGCGTAGTAGCGCGGTGCGTATCTCGGTGCATAGCGCGGCTGGGCCAGCGCGCCGCCGATGATCGCGCCAAGGGCAAGCCCTCCGATGATCGCACCGACATCGGGGCCACGGCGATGGCGGCGGTAATAGCGGTCGCCATCGTAGCGGTCGCGATAGTAGCGACGCCCTCCCCAGCTGTCACGATCGCGCCAGTACTGCACCTGCTGGACATCCTGAGACGCCTCGATCCTCGGGGCGCCGATCGACGGAAACGCCTGGGCGGGAGCGACGCCGCTGAAAGCCGTAATCAGGGCCAGAACGGCGACGGCGAGCTTTTTTTTCATAATTCACCTCCTCTGATTTTCCTTTATGAAGAAATGATCCTCCATTTCTCCTGAACCAGAGGTGAATGGTAAATTTTGCTTAACTTTGCCGCGAGTTGAATTAGCGAACCTGATCCAAGAGGCGCTTGCATTCCAGAAGGTCGAACAGTGCCTCCTGCAACAGGGCGCGGTCCTCCTTGCCGATGCTGGACTTGCCGATCGACACCTCCATGTCGTCCTCGTTGGAGCCACCGAAGCCGAAAAAGCGGCCGCTCGGCTTCACCTTGGGGCGACCGACGATCTGATCCTCTTCGGCCGTGCTGATCTTCGGGTCGACCTGCTTTTCGCTGTTTGCCGCCATGATCGCTTCCATCGTGGCGAGATCGCCGGACGCGATCGCCGAGACGAACTTGTTGCCGTTCATCTTCAGAAGCTTCTGCACGCCTTTTATGGTGTAACCGTGATCGTAGAGCAGGTGGCGGATGCCCTTCAGGAGATCGACGTCCTCGGGACGATAATAACGCCGCCCGCCGCCGCGTTTCATCGGCCGGATCTGCGGGAAACGCGTTTCCCAGAAGCGCAGCACATGCTGCGGCAGGTCGAGGTCGTCAGCGACCTCGCTGATCGTACGAAAGGCGTCCGGGCTCTTCTCCAAAGGTCATACTCCAAACGGCAGGCTGCCCATGCCCCAAGGGCAGACTCATAGCCTCCAATTCACGCGCGGATTATGCGCCGAATCGGACATATCTCAACGGCTTAAGCCGGGAGATTCAAGCATGTTCACAGGATTGCGGAAAGGTCGCGGAGGTTCAGGCGACAGGGCTTGCCGGCTTCAGTTTCGCCTTGCGCGCCGTGTGCGCCTTGAGGATACGGCTCTTCAGTACATTGGAGGCCTTGAACGTCATCACCCGACGCGGAGAAATCGGCACTTCCTCGCCGGTCTTCGGATTGCGGCCGATCCGCTCGTTCTTGGAACGCACCTGGAAGGTCGCGAAGGAGGAAAGCTTGACCACCTCGCCCCGCACGATCGCGTTACAGATTTCGTCTATGACCGTCTCGACGAGCTCGGCCGATTCTGTCCGCGAAAGTCCGACCTTGCGGAAAACCGATTCCGCCAGATCCGCGCGTGTTACTGTCTTGCCGGCCATGATCCCCGCCCAATTTTCGAAATTGATCTTATCAAAGCCGATAGAGAGTATTTTGCTTGAGCGCGAGGGTCAAGCACCTGTGCTCAATCGCTTATTTACGTTTCGGCCAATCATTGTCGCCCTACCAGCGGACCAGCAATGCGCCCCACGTAAAACCGCCGCCCATGGCTTCGAGCATCACCAGATCGCCCTTCTTGATGCGCCCGTCTGAGGCGGCAACCGAAAGTGCCAAAGGAATCGATGCAGCCGAGGTATTACCATGCAGATCGACCGTCACGACGACCTTTTCCAAAGGAATGCCGAGTTTCTTCGCCGACCCGTCGATGATGCGGCGGTTGGCCTGGTGCGGCACCAGCCAGTCGAGATCGTCTGCCGTCGTGCCGGTCGCGGCGAACGCGCTGTCGATCACGTCCGTAATCATGCCGACCGCATGTTTGAAGACCTCGCGGCCCTCCATGCGCAGATGCCCGACCGTGCCTGTGCTGGACGGGCCACCATCGACGTAGAGCTTGTCCTTGTGCGAGCCGTCGGAGCGCAGATGGGCGGTGAGCACGCCGCGGTCGGCGATCGTCCCCTCGCCTTCCGCCGCTTCCAGCACCAGCGCGCCGGCGCCGTCGCCGAAAAGGACGCAGGTGGTGCGGTCCTTCCAGTCGAGAATGCGGGAAAAGGTCTCGGCGCCGATCACCAGCACACGCTTCGCCATGCCGCCGCGGATATGCAGATCGGCGGTCGCCATCGCATAAACGAAGCCGGTGCAGACCGCCTGCAGGTCGAAGGCGTAGCCGTGGGTCATGCCCAGCCGGTTCTGGATGTTGACGGCGGTTGCCGGAAAGGTGTTGTCGGGCGTCGAGGTGGCGACCAGCACGAGATCGATGTCATCTGGCGTCAATCCGGCATTGTCGAGCGCCGCACGCGCCGCCTGCTCGCCGAGAGAGGCGGTAGTCTCGCCCTCGCCGGCGAGATAACGCTGACGAATGCCCGTGCGCTGCACGATCCATTCATCGGAGGTCTCGACGATGTCTTCCAACTCGCGATTGGTCACTACCCGCTTCGGGAGCGCTGCCCCGTAACCGCGAACCACTGAACGGATCATTCTTAACTCACATCCTGTCGTCATGCCGCTTCGGGGCCAGCCGGGGGCTGGCGACGGGCATGGTAAATTGCAAGATCCTGTCGGATCTTCGCGTTGAGATCGTTGCGTGCCATGTCATAGCCGACATCAATCGCGGCAGCAAAACCGTCGGCATTGGCACTGCCGTGGCTCTTGATGACGATGCCGTTCAAGCCCAGGAACACGCCGCCATTGACCTTGTTCGGATCCATCTTCTCGCGCAGCCTATCGAAGGCGGGCTTGGCGAGAAGGTAGCCGATCCTGGCCAGCAGCGTGCGCGACATCGATTCGCGCAGAAGCGTGGCGATCTGCCGGGCCGTGCCCTCCGCCGCCTTCAGCGCGATATTGCCGGTAAAACCTTCGGTCACCACCACATCGACGGTGCCCTTGCCGATGTCGTCACCTTCGACGAAACCGTGATAGGCGATCGTCGGCAGATTGGCCTCGCGGATCAGCCGCCCGGCCTCCTTGACCTCTTCCTGGCCCTTCACCTCTTCGACGCCGACGTTCAGAAGCCCGACGGTCGGCCGGTCCACTTCGAAGAGGGAGCGTGCCATGGCCCCGCCCATGATCGCAAAATCGAAAAGTTGCTGAGCGTCGGCACCGATCGTCGCGCCGATATCGAGCACGATGCTCTCGCCCTTGAGGGTCGGCCAGATGCCGGCGATCGCCGGGCGTTCGATATTGGCCATGGTGCGCAGACAGAACTTCGCCATCGCCATCAGGGCGCCGGTATTGCCGGCGGAGACCACGACCTCCGCCTCGCCGAGTTTCACCGCCTCGATCGACCGCCACATGGTCGAGACATAACGGCCGCGCCGGAGGGCCGCACTCGGCTTCTCCTCCATGCTGACGGCAAGTTCGCATTCGTGGAAGACGGATTTATCCCGCAGCTTTGGATATTTCGCCAAGACCGGTTCGCACTGGACCTTCAGGCCATAGATGAGGAAGGTCACATCCGGGTGGCGTTCCAGTGCCTTGGCAGCACCGGCAATGACGACCTCGGGACCAAAATCGCCGCCCATGGCATCGATAGAAATTCTGATCACGCGTCCCTGATCCTTATCTTCGCCGAACGCACGCCCCGACCGGGGACCATGCGCCAGTTCTCACGTCTCCAACGGCCCTTCGCTCCTCATGCGGGGCCGTGTCGGCGAATTCGTGGCCAAAATATAGTTTTTGCTGTCGCTTACAACCCGTCCTCAATCCTTTTTCCAGTCCTTAAGGACGGCAAAGGGATTGGGGCGTCCGGACTTTTCATCCGGATCACCTTCCAGGTGATCGGCGAACTCGACGCCGGGTTCGCGGGGATAGGGATCGATCGCAAGTGCTGCGAATTCGGCCACCACTTCGCCGACATCGATCGTGTCGCCGACAAACATTTCCGGAAGATCGGGACCATCGGGATCGATCACCATCTCCGCCGTATCGCTGGTGACGACCCGCGCGAGCTTCGACCCTTCAGGCACGAAGATCTGCTCGAATGGCTCGTCTATCTTCGACGCCACCGGCTCGAGCGTGACGACCGAGGACTGGACGATATCGGCCTGGACGCGTCCCTTCAGACGCACCCCGTCCTTCTTCCAGCGGGCGATCTGCAGTTCGGCCTTCAGCGAACCGACCGAAACGACCTGCCACAGCTTTGCGAGACCCACCAGCTCGCGCGCATCCGCTTCGAGCTTCACGGTCACCGCATTGGCGGAAATATTCCCGACTTTGACGGGATAGGAAAAGGGGGGCTTTTCGCCTGAGCCACTGTCGTTCTTCATCAAACCTCACTCTTCTCGCGGCAGCAGGCCCGGCAGGGGCAAAACCGCGTGCCCGCGGGAAATCTCATCCTCGGAAATGCCGGCGAGCGCCGCCTCCGCAACGATCATCCAGTCCGCCAGCCCTCGCATCCCAGGCGCCTCCTCCGTCTTGGGATAGATATTCCGCATGAGGGCCGCGGCAAGCGCCTCGCCGTCCTTGCCTTCGAGAGCGGCGGCATAGGTCTCCACCCGGCCATAGAACATCCCGGCCAGCTTTTTCATGCGCTTCGGCACGCTCTGGTCGCCGATGCCGAGTTCGCGGATGGAGTGGTCGATATCCTGGAAAAAAGCGTCGACGATCTCCTGTGCCAGCTCCTGCCCGCTCGAATCGGACTTCGCGGTGCGCCTGAAGAACAGGATCATCACGATCGAGAGCATCTCGAAACGGCCCATGACCGTGTCCGGTACGTCCAGATCGCTATAGAAGAATGGAACACGCGCCATCGACGTCAAGGTCGAGTATTGGCGGTCAACAATCGCGTGGTTTTGGTTTTTCTTCTTGAAAAGGCCGAAGATCATCTGAATTCCCGTTATTTGCCTCCAGGAATGGGCCAGCCTGTCGCCGGCCATGTTGCATGGAAACGAAAGCTGGTTTACCGAAGCATGCACGAATTGCAATGCCGTTCCGCCGGATCAGCGAACGGGGTGGGATCTTCGCGGCCTTAACATCCGGGTCGGGATCGGTCTTATGTCCCTGAATAGCCACAATGGTAGGGTCAGCAGGGGCAGGTTGAGTTTGGGGGATGCCGTTGAACAAGCGGGTTTTCGGATACGAGATGACATTCTTGAGTAAAACCGCGATGGCGATGGTCGTCGCATCCATCACCGTCTCGGGTTGCACGTCCATGCATATCGGCGACACCATGTATAACGGCTACGTGGTCGACCAGAAATCGCTGGAACTCATTCCGGTCGGGTCGAGCCGCGAGCAGGTGCTGCTGACGATGGGCACGCCCTCGACGACGGCCACCTTCGATACCGAGGTGTTCTATTACATCTCGCAGAAACGTGAGCGCGCCGCGGCCTTCATGAAGCCGAAGATCGTCGACCAGACGGTGCTCGCCATCTATTTCGACAAGGACGGCGTCGTCGCCCGTCGCGCCAACTATGCGATGCAGGACGGCAAGGTGTTCGACACGATTTCGCGCACGACGCCGACCGGCGGCCGCGACCTCACCTTCCTGCAGCAGCTGCTTTCCGGCGGTTCCAGCGCTGGTGGAGCGGCAGCTCGCAGCATCCTGTCCGGCTTCGGCAAGTAAGCACCGGAAAACGGATACAAAAATCCAAAAAGCCCGCGAGGATCACTCCTCGCGGGCTTTTTGTCTGGCTTGGTTCAGAGATCAGCCAGCAAGCACCGCCAACAGCAGAAGCGCCACGATATTGGTGATCTTGATCGCCGGGTTGACGGCCGGGCCCGCCGTATCCTTGTAGGGATCACCGACCGTATCGCCGGTAACGGATGCCTTGTGGGCTTCCGAACCCTTCATGTGGCGGGTGCCGTCCTTGTCGACGAAACCATCCTCGAAGCTCTTCTTGGCATTGTCCCAGGCGCCGCCGCCCGAGGTCATGGAGATCGCCACGAACAGGCCGTTGACGATGACGCCGAGCAGCGATGCGCCAAGGGCAGCAAAGGCAGAAGCCTTGTCACCGCCGGAGATCAGCAGAACGCCGAAATAGACGACGATCGGGGCCAGAACCGGCAGCAGCGACGGAATGATCATCTCGCGGATCGCAGCCCGGGTCAGGATGTCGACGGCGCGGCCATAGTCCGGCTTTTCAGTCCCCGCCATGATGCCCGGCTTTTCGCGGAACTGCTTGCGTACTTCCTCGACGATCGAGCCCGCAGCGCGGCCGACGGCGGTCATCGCGATGCCGCCGAACAGGTATGGGATCATGCCGCCGAAGATTAGGCCGGCAACGACGTAAGGGTTGGAGAGGCTGAAGGAGATTTCGCCGATGCCCTGGAAGTATGGATACTGGGCGGGGTTGGCGGCGAAATATTGCAGGTCGTTGGAATAGGCGGCAAACAGAACCAGAGCGCCAAGGCCCGCAGAACCGATCGCGTAACCCTTGGTGACGGCCTTGGTCGTGTTACCGACCGCATCGAGCGCATCCGTTGACTTGCGCACTTCCGGCGGCAGGTGCGCCATTTCGGCGATGCCGCCGGCATTGTCGGTGACCGGACCGAAAGCGTCGAGCGCCACGATCATGCCGGCAAGGCCAAGCATGGTGGTGACGGCGATGCCGGTGCCGAACAGACCGGCGAACTGGTAGGTGGCGATGATGCCGCCGACGATGACGATCGCCGGAAGGGCGGTCGATTCGAGCGAGACCGCAAGGCCCTGGATGACGTTGGTGCCGTGACCGGTCACCGAGGCCTGGGCGATCGAGTTCACCGGGCGCTTGTTGGTGCCGGTGTAATATTCGGTGATGACGACGATCAGCGCGGTCACTACGAGACCGAGCAGACCGCAGATGAAGAGGTTCGTACCGGTGATCGGCTTGCCGGCGACGGTGCCGATCGTGCCCCAGCCGATGGTGATCGAAGTGGCGATGGCGAGACCGACGATCGACAGCAGACCGGTGACGATGAGGCCCTTGTAGAGAGCGCCCATGATCGAGCCGTTGGAGCCGAGCTTGACGAAAAAGGTGCCGATGATCGAGGTGATGATGCAGGCGCCGCAGATCGCCAGCGGGTAGACCATGACGGTTGCGAGGATCGGCGCGCCGGCGAAGAAGATCGCCGCAAGCACCATGGTGGCGACGACGGAGACCGCATAGGTTTCGAACAGGTCGGCGGCCATGCCGGCGCAGTCGCCGACGTTGTCGCCGACGTTATCGGCAATCGTCGCCGGATTGCGTGGATCGTCTTCCGGAATGCCGGCTTCCACCTTGCCGACGAGATCGCCGCCGACGTCGGCGCCCTTGGTGAAGATGCCGCCGCCGAGACGGGCGAAGATCGAGATCAGCGAAGCGCCGAAGCCGAGCGAGACGAGCGCGTCGATGACTTCACGCGAGCCGGTCGGATGGCCGAGGCCGGCTGTCAGAATCCAATAATAAATCGAGACGCCGAGGAGAGCGAGGCCTGCCACCAGCATGCCGGTGATGGCGCCGGATTTGAAAGCGATGTCGAGACCGGCCGCAAGGCTTTGGGAAGAAGCCTGGGCGGTGCGCACGTTGGCGCGGACCGAAACGTGCATGCCGATGAAGCCGGCGGCACCCGAAAGCACGGCGCCGATGACGAAGCCGACCGCAGCGGTGCCGGACAACAGAACCCAGGCAAGGATCGTCACAACGACGCCGACAATGGCAATGGTCATGTATTGACGCATCAGATAGGCCTGCGCGCCCTCACGGATATATCCGGCGATCTCCTGCATGCGGATACTGCCCTGATCGGCAGCCAACACGGAACGCGTCGCCCAGACGGCATAAATGATCGATAGCAACCCGCACACGATCACACCCAGAATTACAGTCATTCGCTTTTCCTCTCCCTTAGCGCCGGATGGTCCATACCCTCCGGCCGTGCACCCCTGCAGCGGCGCACATCCACGGGATGAGCAAAGTCCGCCGCAATACTCCATAGTGCGCATTCCCGCGCAGCCGACCGCTCCCCTCCCAAGGAATCCGGGATCGCCTGCGCGGACGGGAGATTGCGGTGGAGATGAATTGGCGTCAAGCCCCGAAGGGGCAAGACTCTAGGCGGATTTCACGGAAGAGCGTTTGAACATCAGCGCCAGCACCAGACCGAGGCAGACGATCGTGACCGGCCAGATGATCAGATTCATGAACGACCAGCCGTAGGCAGTGAACACCTTGCCCGAGGAGAAGGAGGACAACGCGACGGTGGTGAACAGGATGATATCGTGAAAACCCTGTACCTTGTCGGCCTCATGCGGGCGGTAGCTGGAGGCAACGATCGCGGTCGAGCCAATGAAGGCGAAATTCCAGCCGATGCCGAGCAGCACCAGCGCGCCCCAGAAGTTCCAGAGCTCGATGCCCATATGGGCGATCACGGCGCACCCCATCAGGATCACCAGCCCGGCGGCGACGATCTTTTCGACGCCGAAGCGGGAAATCAGCATGCCGGTGAAAAAGCTCGGCGCGAACATGGCGAGCACATGCCATTGGATGCCGAGGGTGGCCATTTCCGACGGGAAACCGCAGCCGATCACCATGGCAAGCGGCGCGCCGGTCATCATGAAGGTCATCAGCGCATAGGAGGAGATGCCGCAGATCATGCCGGTCAGGAACCGCTGGGTGACGACGATCTCGCCGAGCGGGCGTGCAGGCACCGAAGCAGTCTGGCCGCCGCTCAACTGCGGCAATTTCAGCGGCGACAGCATCACCAGGGCGATCAGATAGAGCGGAATGACGGCCACGAAGGCGCCGGCGAACAGCACCGGTGACAGCAGGTCCTTGGTCCAGATCGCAAGCTGTGGTCCGAGAACCGCCGAGACGATGCCGGCCGCGAGAATCCAGGAGATCGCCTTCGGCTTGTAGAAGGAAGGCGAGGCATCGGCTGCGGCAAAGCGGATCTTCTGACTGAAGCCGTTGCAAAGGCCGATCAGAAGCAGACCGGTCGCAAAGAGCCAGAAGTTGGCATGGAAGAGCGCGATCGCCGCAGTCGCGGCACCAAGCGCTCCGAGGACCGAGCCCAGCATGAAGCTCGTCTTGCGGCCGAGGAACCGCGATGCGATGGCAACCGCGATGGCGCCCGCCGCCATGCCGATGTTGAAGCCGGTCAGCGGCGCGGTCGCCAGCGACTTGTCGTCGCCGAGCAACTGGTACCCGACGAGACCGCCAAGCGCGAAAACCAGAGGTGGGGCCGAACCGAGGACTGCCTGAGCCCCGGCCAGCAAGGCGACACTGCGCCGGGCGGTGCTCATCTGTGCCTGAAGACCGTTCACCGCACCGTCCATGCTTGTCCCATCCCGAGTTGTTTTTGGCTTATTATTTCTTGGTTTCGCCGCGCACCTGCTTGGCGATACGGTCGAGGACAGCGTTGACGATGCGCGGTTCTTCCTCGCCGAAGAAGGCGTGAGCGATCTCGACATATTCGGTAACGATGACGGCCACCGGCACGTCCTTGCGCTCGAGGATCTCGAACGTACCCGCACGCAGGATGGCGCGCAGCGTCGAATCAAGACGCGACAGCGGCCAGTCTTCCTGCAGCGAGGCGCGGATCAGCGGATCGATCTTCACCTGGTCGCGCACGACGCCAGCAACGATCGAGCGGAACCAGGAGGCGTCGGCCTTCAGATAGGTGTCGCCGTCGAGTTCCTGGCCGAGGCGGTGCGCCTCATATTCGGCCACGACCTCCAGCACGCCGGTCCCGCCGACATCCATCTGGTAGAGCGCCTGCACGGCCGCCAGGCGAGCGGCGCCACGCTGGTTTGCCGGCTTGACCGGGTGTTCGCCTTCCTTGGCCATCAATCAACCACCGTTCAGCTTGTCACGCAGCGCGATCATGGTCAGCGCTGCACTGGCGGCAAAGCCGCCCTTGTCCTTGTCCGAACGGCGGGCACGTGCCCATGCCTGTTCGTCGTTCTCGCAGGTGAGGATGCCGTTGCCGATCGCCAGCGATTCCGACACGGCGAGGTCCATCAGTGCACGGGAGGATTCGTTCGAGACGATGTCGAAATGGTAGGTCTCGCCGCGGATGACCATGCCGAGCGCGACGAAACCGTCGTAATCGGTGCCACCTTCTTCCGACGCATCGAGCGCCATGGCGATTGCCGGCGGGATTTCGAGCGCACCCGGAACGGTGACCACGTCATAGGTCGCCCCGGCCGCCTTCAGCGCATGGGTCGCGCCATCGAGCAGCGCATCGGACATATCGTCGTAGAAACGCGCCTCGACGACGAGGAGGTGTGGAGCGGTTTCGCGTGACATGATTCACCTTTGTTCAAATCGGCCCAGCATGAGATCGATATCGCCTTCAAAGCGGGCCGATATTCATATGGGTCTCGGGCAGGTGGCGGTCAAAACACGCTCTGAGGGGAATGGCAAGCAATTTTCGCTGAGCGCAGCGATGCGAATCGGGAATACCTGAGCGAGGCGCGATAAAGATCAGTGCCATCCCGCACCATGGAGCCCGCCATGACCACCATCCCGACCCTCGAAACCGAACGGCTGATCCTGCGTCCTCATCGACTGGAGGAGTTCGAGACCTATGCGGAATTCTGGGCCGAGCCGGACGTGGTCCGCTATATTTCCGGCATCCCCTCGTCCCGCGAAACCAGCTGGAGCCGTATGCTGCGCGTCAACGGCATGTGGCATCTGATGGGTTTCGGGTTCCTGGCGATCGAAGAGAAGGCAACCGGGCGTTTTCTCGGCGAAGCTGGTTTCCAGGACATGCGCCGCGAGTTTCAGCCCTCGATCGAGGGGACGCTCGAGACCGGCTGGGCACTCATCCCTTCCGTCCACGGCCGCGGTTACGCGACCGAGGCGGTGGGCGCGATGATCTCCTGGGGCGAGGCCCATTTTTCCGATCGCCGGATGACCTGCATCATCAACCCCGAAAACGGCGCGTCGCTGAAGGTCGCCGCGAAACTTGGCTTCCGCGAGTTCGCCTGCGCCGACTACCATGGCCCGATCGTGGTGCTGGCGCGCGAAAACTGATCGCCGAGGCGCCGTCAGCTTTTCGCCGGGAATTCCGCGAGCCGTGCTGCGTAACGCGCCATCGTGTCGACTTCGAAGTTGACGAAGTCGCCCGCCTTGCGATCACCCCAGGTGGTGACGACGAGCGTGTGGCGGATCAGCAGAACGTCGAAATCGGTGCCCTCGACGGCGTTGACGGTCAGCGATGTGCCGTCCAGCGCGACCGAGCCTTTCGGCGCAACGAACCGGGCAAGCGCTTCGGGTGCCCGAAGACGGATGCGGACCGCCTCACCTTCATGTTCGATGCCAAGAATTTCCGCCTTGCCGTCCACATGGCCGGAGACGATATGGCCGCCGAGTTCGTCGCCGATCTTTAAAGCACGCTCAAGATTGACGCGCGTGCCCTCGGTCCATGCTGCGATCGTCGTCAGCCGCAGCGCCTCTTCCCAGGCCTCGACCTCGAACCAGCGCTCGTTGCTGCCTTCGTCAGGCAGGTTTGTTACCGTGAGGCAGACGCCGCCATGGGAAATCGAGGCGCCCATGTCGATGGTTTTCGGGTCGTAATTGGTGGCGATCCTGAGCTTGACGCCTTCATCCATGGGCGTCGTTGCCGCGACCGTGCCGACATCGGTGACAATTCCGGTGAACATCAGAAACCTCTTTCGTATTCGAAACAGCGATCCGGCCCGAAGCTTTCCTCGCGCACGAGCTTAAATCCTGCCGGCATATCGGATGGCGTCAGCGGCGATTCAAGCCCGCCTTCGCCGACAATGCCGGTGCCCTGGAACAGGATGACGCGGTCGATGAGGCTTGCTTCGAGGAAAGCTCTTGCGACGGTTGCGCCGCCTTCGACCAAAAGCGAGGAGATGCCGCGAACTGCAAGGATCGCCAGGAGGATATCGAGTTCGGTGCTGTCCATGATCTCGACGCCAGCCTCGATCAGTTTCTCGCGCTTGTCTCCCGGGATACCCCCCTCTGCCCTGCCGGGCATCTCCCCCTCAAGGGGGGAGATCGATGGAGCACCCGCTCGCTCCGCCTCGGACGTAGGTGCGGCAGAGGATGCGGCTGAAGATGAACCGGGAGCTTGCGCCTTGCCGATCTCCCCCCTTGATGGGGAGATGCCCGGCAGGGCAGAGGGGGGGGCTGCCCCATCCTCAACCTGCAAGGCTGAACCCGGCGCTGCCACCACGATCACCGGCACATTCCTCGCCGTCTGCACCAGCTTGGACGTCAGCGGCAGTTCCAGCCGCCGGTCCAGCACGATACGGGTCGGGGAGCGCTTCTCCAGCCCGGGAATGCGTACCGTCAACTCCGGATCATCGGACAGAACGGTGCCAATACCGACAAGGATCGCATCCGCCTCAGCCCGCAGCCTGTGTACGTCAGCCCGCGCATCGGGTCCGGTGATCGACACTTCCTCGCCGCGGCGGCCGAGCATGCCGTCGGCGGAAACGGCAAGCTTCAGAGTCACATGCGGGCGGCCCTTCGTCTGGCGGGTGAGGTAGGCGGCGAGTGCCCGGCGTCCCTCTTCCTCCATCAGGCCGGTCTCTACGATAATCCCGGCATCGCGCAAAATGGCGATCCCGCGGCCGGAGACGCGCGGATCGGGATCGGTCAGCGAGATGACGACGCGAGCGACGCCCGCCTCGACAAGCGCGTTGGCGCAAGGTGGGGTGCGGCCATAATGCGAGCAGGGTTCGAGCGTGACATAGACGGTCGTTCCCCTCGCCTTCTCTCCGGCAATATCGAGCGCCTGGGTTTCCGCATGCGGCCGCCCGCCCGGTGCGGTGACGGCGGAGCCGACCACCTCGCCGTCCTTGACGATCACGCAGCCGACCGAAGGATTGGTGCCTGTCTGGCCGGTATGAAGCCGCGACAGGCGCAGCGCCGACGCCATGAACCACCGGTCTTCGGCAGCGCTCGTCATGATTACGGCTCGATGCCGGGATCGCGGGCGATCTTGGCGTTGATCTCCTGGATCACCTTTTCGAAATCCTCCGCATGCGAGAAATCGCGATAGACGGAGGCGTAGCGCACGAAGGCGACGTCATCGAGGCTTTTTAATGCCTCCAGCACCTGCAGGCCGATCTCTTCCGACGAAATCTCGTTCTCGCCCGAGCTCTCGAGCCGGCGGACGATGCCGGAAACCGCCCGCTCGATACGGTCATTGTCGACCGGGCGCTTGCGCAGAGCGATCTGGAACGACCGTACCAGCTTGTTGCGGTCGAACGGCACCTTGCGGCCGGTCTTCTTGGTGACCATCAGTTCGCGAAGCTGCACGCGCTCAAACGTCGTGAAGCGACCGCCGCAATCCGGGCAGATACGCCGCCTGCGGATGGAGGTGTAATCCTCCGCCGGACGACTATCCTTGACCTGCGTGTCTTCCGAACCGCAATAGGGGCAGCGCATCGCCTCTCCTTAGGCTTGCAAGAGGGACCGCGAGATGCGGTCCCCGTTGGTACCGATTGGGATCACATGTAGGGATACATGGGGAAGCGGCCGGTGAGCGCCACGACCTTGTCGCGCACGGCGGCTTCGACGCCGGCATTGCCTTCGTCGGAATTGGCGACCTTCAGGCCGTCGAGAACCTCGATGATGAGATTGCCGATCTCCTTGAATTCCGCTTCCTTGAAACCGCGCGTCGTGCCGGCAGGCGTCCCGAGACGGATACCGGAGGTGACGAAGGGCTTTTCCGGGTCGAAGGGGATGCCGTTCTTGTTGGTGGTGATGTAGCCACGGCCGAGGGCCGCCTCGGCGCGCTTGCCGGTGGCGTTCTTCTTGCGCAGGTCGACCAGCATCAGGTGGTTATCGGTGCCGCCGGAGACGATGTCGAGGCCGCCGGCCATCAGCGTTTCGGAGAGTGCCTTGGCGTTCCTGACGATCTGGGCGGCATAGTCCTTGAAGTCTGGCTGCAGCGCTTCGCCGAAGGCAACCGCCTTGGCGGCGATGATGTGCATCAGCGGACCGCCCTGGAGACCCGGGAAGACCGCAGAATTGAACTTCTTGGCCAGTTCCTCGTCATTTGTCAGGATGACGCCGCCGCGCGGACCGCGGAGCGACTTGTGCGTGGTCGTGGTGGCGACATGGCAGTGCGGGAACGGCGACGGATGCTGGCCGCCGGCAACCAGACCGGCGATATGGGCCATGTCGACCATCAGATAGGCGCCGACCGAATCGGCGATCTCGCGGAAACGCTTCCAGTCCCAGATGCGGGAATAGGCGGTGCCGCCGGCGATGATCAGCTTCGGCTTGGTTTCCTCGGCCTTGCGGGCGACTTCGTCCATGTCGAGCAGGTTGTCGCCTTCGCGCACGCCGTAGGAGACGACGTTGAACCACTTGCCGGACATGTTGACCGGCGAACCGTGCGTCAGGTGCCCGCCCGAGTTGAGGTCGAGGCCCATGAAGGTATCGCCGGGCTGCAGCAGCGCCAGGAACACGGCCTGGTTCATCTGCGAACCGGAATTCGGCTGGACGTTGACGAAATTGACGCCGAACAACTTTTTGGCGCGCTCGATGGCGAGTTCCTCGGCGATGTCGACGAACTGGCAACCGCCGTAATAACGCTTGCCCGGGTAACCTTCCGCATACTTGTTGGTCATGATCGAACCCTGCGCCTCAAGCACGGCGCGGGAAACGATGTTCTCCGAAGCGATCAGCTCGATTTCGTGGCGCTGGCGACCCAGTTCCTTCTCGATCGCGCCAAAGATTTCCGGATCGGATTCTGCGAGCGGGCGGGAGAAGAAGACGTCGGTGTTCGACATGTGCGAGGCTCCTCAAAGGGGTGGGCATTGCAATGTCGCGTCTTAGCCTTACGCCTTGCACAGAGCAATACGGGGAACGACATTTGCTCGCCGGAAGACGCGGAGATGCTCTTAGAAAACGAAAAAGCCGCACCCTTGGCGGATGCGGCTTCTCATGGACGGAAAAAGAAGCCGATCTTATTGCGGCAGCAGATCGTCGTCGGCAGCACCGGCCGGCTTTTCGATGCCGGTGGTCGTCTGCAGCGCCAGTTCCTGGTTGCCGTCACGCTCGTAGATATCGTCGCGGAACTGCACGACGCGGTCCTTCGCAGACCAGGCGGTGATGTAGACGATATAGACCGGCACTTCCACGGCAAGCTTGATCGGATTGTTCTGGCGCGTCGAGATCACCCGCTCGATCTCCTGGCGCGACCAGCCGGTGGTGTCGCGCAGCAACCAGGTGATGAGGTCGCGGACGTTCTGAACACGCATGCAGCCGGAGGACTCAAAGCGCATCAGCTTGTTGAACAGGCCCTGCTGGGGCGTGTCGTGCATGTATTCGTTGTTCGGGTTGTGGAAGTTGATCTTCGTCGAGGCCATGGCGTTGATCTTGCCGGGGTCCTGCCGGAACATCAGGTTCGGCGCCTTCGGCGCGAACCAATCGACCGTTTCCGGCGCTACTTCGTTACCCTTGCCATCGATCAGGCGGATGTTGTTGCGGGTGAGATAGGTCGGATCCTTGCGCATCAGCGGCACGATGTCCTTCTCGACGATCGAGCGCGGCGCAGTCCAATAGGGGTTGAGGATGACCTCGTAGATCTTCGAGTTGATGGCGTGTGTCGGACGGTCGATGCGCCCGACGACAGCATTGGTTCGCAGCGCTACGCGGTCGTTTTCCACCGCTTCGATGTAGGCGGCCGGAATATTGACCATGACGTAGCGGGAGCCGAGATCGCCGGACATGGACTGCAGGCGCACCAGGTTGGTCCCCAGCTGGCGCATGCGCACGTCGGCCGATATGTTCATCGCCTTGACGGTAAACTCGCCCATCACGCCATCGGCGGGCAGTCCGTGGCGGGCCTGAAAACGCTTCACAGCGCCGTCGACATAGCTGTCGAACGACGAAGACATACCCGCCTCGCGCGGCAGGTCGCCAGATATCATCAAACGCTGGCGCAACTGCTGCACGGAAGGATCGACGACGCCAAGACGCAGGCGCTGCTGGCCGGGATTGACCTCGGGCCAGCCGCCGTTTGCAACGATCTGCTGGTAGTCTACGATCGCCTGCTGGATGTTCGCCGGTCCGCCGGCGCCGAGCACCGGATTGTTGGAGACGACATTGACGGCGGTTCTGGATGCGGCCTTGGCGTCGAACTGGTCGTCCCAGGTGCCGCGGCGAGGCGCATTGATCAGATCATCCATCGCCGTCTGGGCGAATGCCGGCGCTGCAAGTGCGGCAACACCGGCAGAGACGGCCGTGCGAAGCAAGGCACGGCGGGAAAGAGCTTCAGATCCGATCTTCTTTGACATCATAGTACCCATCTGGTCCCGAGCAGCATCAAAGACGCCTACAGGGATATGGTTAAGAACGCGCAAAAAGTTAGCGCAGCCGCAAAGGGCTTCGTCGTCATCGCAATGTTATGAAAGCGCGAATTCCCGCCAGCCCGTTGCATCCAGCCGGTCCCATAGCAATATGGCCAATTCGTGTCAGGTACTTGCGCGTCACAAAGCCGTGTTGGCACGTGATTTTTTCAAGCGGCATATGCGCCACACCCTGCGAACGCAAGCGTTCCCGGAAGGGGCTGCGGGATCGTCGATCCGCGACCTGCCTCTTTTACGGAACCGGCCCGGCATTCTGGACATCAAGCCCTCGTTTGGAAACGTAAAAGCCGTAAGCCTGGGACAAGCGGATTGGCTAAAAGTTGCCCGTCAAAGTGAGGAATATGAGAATTGAACTGGTACCCGATCGAGGCCCTTGAGCCTGGAAAGCTGGCTGTCCTGCATTTTCGCGACGAAACCGCGCCGCAATGTGTCGGCTATGTCGGACAGGACGGCGTCTGCGGATGGCCCGAAAAGGTGACGGGCCGCAGGCCGGACGGATGGCTCGACCTTTCCTCACTGTTTGCGGACATGACAACCGAAATACGCCGGGTCGCGGCGACCGCGTTGTAGGCAGACATTGCGCCGCAAACGGACGCAATGGAGTGTATTCCGACGCATATGGCAGAATACAGCTATCAACCAGGCCCCCATACTGGTAGGCACCCCATACATCACCCATTGGAGAGCTACCGTGACCCTGGACGAAAAATACCAAATTATTGTCAATGCTTTCCAGAACAACAAGTTTGGCGTCTCGCCGACCTCCACACGCGGAGCCGTCCAGAACTATTGCAAAAAGCACGGTCTCCAGGGCGAAGACTATACCGAGACCCTCGCCTCAGCGATGACTGCCGGCTTGATTGCCCAGATGGCGGATTCGGCCCTCACCATCCGAAACGCCGGCCGCGCCCTGCTGGCTCAGCGATAGGCTGGATCTGCGGCTGAGCGGCTACGCGGCTTGCACGCAAACAAGCGTAACGGCGCGTCTTCCGACACCCCGTTACGCTTTTGCGTAGCACCGCATGACTGGAGGTAATGGAGTGTTTCGCAAGCCCCCGGTGGATTAAAGGCGGTAAAGGATCTGGTCGTTCCAGAAGCGGTCGAGGCGCTGGAGCAGCTTGTTCATCTGAGAGAATTCGCCCTCGCCGATGCCGCCGACCTTTTCGATCGAGCCTATATGGCGCTCGTAGAGCTTGCCGACGGTTTCTGCGATCGCCTGGCCTTCCGGCGTCAGGCTGATGCGGACCGAGCGGCGGTCGATGCGCGAGCGCTGGTGGTTGATGAAGCCGAGGTCGACCAGCTTCTTGACGTTGTAGGAGACGTTCGAGCCGAGATAGTAACCGCGGGAGCGCAGTTCGCCGGCCGTCAGTTCCGAATTGCCGATGTTGAAAAGCAGGAGCGCCTGGACGGCGTTGACGTCGTCGCGACCCTGGCGGTCGAACTCGTCCTTGATCACATCGAGAAGGCGGCGATGCAGGCGCTCGACCAGATGCAGCGATTCCATGTAGAGGGCGCGAATGGTGTCTTCATGCGGATCTGCTACTGCCGGTGCCGCCTGCGGCTTCAGTTTCGTGTTCATCATGACTGCCTCATCCTGTTTTGTTTGGCGGTGTTTGTTTCTTCCCGCCTTGAGACAGACACTATCCAATACGCATAAAATTCGACTTAAAACATAGGCTTAACAAGCGCTTAACGCGTTCCTTCGAATTCCGGCCCGCCCTCGCCGGCCTGGGATGCGATCATTCAGATTTAAAATAAATCAATCACTTAGCGGCGAATTTCTGGTCAATTCAGGCCGTCAAAGCTTTAATTTCAAGGTGAATCAATTCTTACCCGCTCCGCCTTGCGGCGCGCTTCAACCCATAAGGAGAGCCGAAAGACGACATAGAGCGCTGCGACGAGGCCGTGCATGAGAGGCACGAGCCGATTGTGCCCGAAAATCTCCGGCCAGACGATATACATCGACACCTGCGAGATTGCAGCGATCGTCCAGAGCACAGGTCCCCAGGAAACGGTGAGCCACAGACCGAGCGAGGCGACTGGAAACAGCACGGCAAGCGAAGACGCCGCCACCTTCCAGGGAAGCGTCAGCAGATCGAAGCGGGCCATGCCCTTCAGCGAATAACCGACCAGCATCGCCCAATATTGCAGGCCGAACCAGAAACAGGCGATCGCGATCAGCCTGAGGAAGGCCACGTAGAGAATTTCGGTCAGCGTGCGCTTCGGCACCGTGAGTGAATCGGGTTCCATGGGACTACACTAGCCGCCACGGCCGCCGCCCGCCAGTACCAGCCAGTCGTCTGCACGATCGTTCAAGAGCCCTGCGCCTTGTCCTGATAGGGTTTGCCGCCAATCAATGGAGAAGGCATGACCCAGCGGAACTTTTCACATACGCCGATAAACCTCGCCGAGAAGCTGGGACGGATACCCGACCTCTGGCAGCAACGCGTCGTCGCCGAAATGAACGACTACCAGTTCAAGCTCGTCCGCATCGAAGGCGATTTCATTTGGCACGATCACCCGGAAACGGATGAAGCCTTCATTGTTATCGAAGGCCATTTGCGGATCGACTTCCGCGACGGCAGCGTTGAGATCGGCCCAGGCGAAATGTTCGTGGTGCCGAAGGGGGTGCAGCACAAGCCGTTCGCCGAAGAGGAGGTGAAGATGATGGTGATCGAGCCGCGTGGCGTTTTGAACACCGGCAACGAGGGCGGCGAGCGTACGGCTCAAAACGATCTCTGGATCTAGCCCGAGCCTCAACTGCGGCGATCGTTCCCATTCGCAAATGGCGCGCTGCATGATAATGACGCGCGCACGGGATGAGAAGTTGGAGACTTTGTCATGGACAAGACGCATCTGGTCGACGAGATCACCGGCCACCGCCGCATGCGGCGCAACCGCAAGGCCGACTGGACGCGTCGGCTGGTGCAGGAGAACCGGTTGACGGTCGACGATCTGATCTGGCCGATCTTCATCGTTCCCGGCACCGGCATCGTCGATCCGATCGCCGCCATGCCGGGCGTAAACCGCATGAGCGTCGACAAGGCGGTCGAGGCGGTGAAGGAAGCGGCCGATCTCGGTATTCCGGCGATCGCCACTTTCCCCGATATCGAGATGGAACTGCGCGACGAGACTGGCTCCAACAGCCTGGTCGCCAACAACCTGATCAACCAGGCGACCGCCGCTTTCAAGAAAGCGGTGCCGAATATCGGCATCATCACCGACGTGGCGCTCGATCCGTTCACCAGCCACGGCCATGACGGAATTCTCAGGGACGGCATCATCGTCAACGACGAGACGGTCGACCAGATCGTCCGCGCCGCCGTCATGCAGGCGGATGCCGGCGCCGACATCATCGCGCCGTCGGAAATGATGGATGGCCGCATCGGCGCGATCCGCCGCGGACTGGATGCGAGTGGCCACCAGGATGTCGGCATCATGTCCTACGCGACGAAATTCTCGTCCGGCTTCTACGGCCCCTATCGCGAGGCGATCAACACACGCGGCCTCTTGAAGGGCGACAAGAACAGCTATTACATCTCGCCGGCCAACGGCACCGAAGCGGTGCGGGACGCTGCCCTCGACGTCGAGGAAGGCGCCGACATGCTGATGGTCAAGCCCGGCATCGCCTATCTCGACATCTGCTGGCGCATCAAGGAAGCATTTGGCCTGCCCGTCTTCGCCTACCAGGTCTCCGGCGAATATACCCAGATCAAGGCGGCAGCCATGAACGGCTGGATCGACGGCGACCGGATCATGATGGAGACGCTGCTCTGCTTCAAGCGCGCCGGCTGCGATGGGATTCTGTCATATTTTGCGGTGGATGTGGCCAGGAAACTGGCGAAAAACAGATAAGCCTTGTTGCCGGAGCGGTCTCTTCCCATATCATCGGGGAGAAACAGGAGATGTTGAAACGATGAGCCTCGACCCGAACCCGGCCTATGCCGCACCGGAC
This sequence comes from Neorhizobium galegae bv. orientalis str. HAMBI 540, assembly GCF_000731315.1. Taxonomy (NCBI): domain Bacteria; kingdom Pseudomonadati; phylum Pseudomonadota; class Alphaproteobacteria; order Hyphomicrobiales; family Rhizobiaceae; genus Neorhizobium; species Neorhizobium galegae. The sequence goes on along the minus strand of NZ_HG938353.1, from coordinate 1,079,328 downwards.
GACTGGCGCGCCTATAGCGGCGTTCTTTCGCGCCGGGTGTTCGCCTTCATCATCGACTATGTGATCGTCCTGCTGCTGTGCATTCCGGCAGCCGTCGTGGTGTTCTTCCTCGGCATCATCACGCTCGGGCTCGGCTTCATGCTCTATCCGGTGCTGTTCGTGATCGTCGCGCTTCTCTATTTCGGGATGACGCTCGGCGGCTCGGCCCAGGCCTCGCCCGGCATGCGCGCCATGGGGCTCGCCATGGTGCGGCTCGACGGCCGGCAGATGGATTTCCTCACCGCCATGGCCCACACCGTGATCTTCTGGATCATCAATTCGGTGCTGACGCCGCTCATTCTGCTCGCGGGCCTATTCATCGAGCGTTCGCGCCTCGTGCACGACCTGCTGCTTGGCACTGTCGTGGTGCGTACGTCGTAACGATTACGCTACTGGCCGAAAGTTTATGGCACTAGCCTGCTGCCTGCCGCAGCATATGGTTGACGTTTTACTTTTATGCGCCATGGTATGACATTACGACCCTAAAGACCGGACTGCCACGACGCAATGAATACCCAGGCAACGCCCTCACCGCAGTTCTACCTGACGGCCCCGGCAGTTTGTCCCTATCTCCCGGGTGAAATGGAGCGAAAGGTCTTCACTCACCTGGTAGGCGCTCGCGCCGCCGAGATGAACGACCTACTGACCCAGGGCGGTTTCCGCCGTTCGCAGAACATCGCCTATCGGCCGGCCTGCGAATCATGCCGCGCGTGCATTTCCGTGCGCATCCTCGCTCACGAGTTCGAGCCCGTGCGCTCGATGAAACGGGTTCTTGCCACCAATCGCGACGTGATCGCGACGGTCTACCCCGCGCAGCCCTCCACCGAACAGTTCTCGCTCTTCCGCCGTTATCTCGACGACCGCCATCAGCGGGGCGGCATGTCCGACATGTCGGCGCTCGACTATGCGATCATGGTCGAAGACACGCATGTCAACACCCGCATCATCGAGTACCGGCGCCGCGAGCCGGGCTCCGGCATCAGCGTCGAGCCGAAGGGGGAACTGCTTGCCGTCGCACTTACCGACATGATGAGCGACGGCCTGTCGATGGTCTATTCCTTCTTCAATCCCGAGTATGAAAAGCGCTCGCTCGGCACGTTCATGATCCTCGACCATATCGCCCGCACCAGGACGCTTGGCCTGCCGCATGTCTATCTCGGATATTGGGTGAAGGGTTCGGCGAAGATGGGCTACAAGACCCGCTTCCAACCCCAGGAACACCTGACCCCGCGCGGCTGGGAAATCTTCGATCCCGCCACGGACATCTGAAATCATCCCATGAACGATCATAAAAAGGGCCTCGTGCTCACCGCCATCGGCGGCCTTGCGCTCTCCTTCGACGTGCCGCTGGTGCGGCTCGGGCATGGCGAGATGTGGTCGACTGTTGCGCTGCGCAGCACCGCGACCTTCGCCGCCGCCATCATCCTCTGGCTGCTCGTCCGCCGCTTCGGCTCGACCCGCCCAGTGCTGATCCCCGGAAAAGCGGGGCTTGCCGCCGGCTTCTGCTACGGTATTTCGACGATCGCCTTCCTCGGCGCCGTGTTCAACACGGCGACCGCCAATGTCGTCTTCATCGTCGCCTTCACGCCGATGTATGCCGCCATTCTCGGCTGGCTGGTCCTGAAGGAACGTCCCTCGCCTTCGACACTCGTCACCATGCTGGTGATGTTTTTCGGCGTCGGCCTGATCGTCTCGGGCGGGCTTGCCGGCGGGCATATTTTTGGCGATGTGCTGGCGGCAACCGCGTCGTTCCTGCTCGCCTTAGCGATCACGCTCAGCCGGGCAGCGCGCATCGACATGGGCTTCGTGCCGCTGGTCGCGACCATCATTCCGGCAACGATCGGGCTTTCCTTCGTCGCCAGCAACGGCTTTTCGGTCGCGGACCCCGTCTGGGTGGTGTTCGACGGCGCGATCATGATGCCGCTCGCCTTCTGGTGTCTTGCGACCGGCCCGAAATATCTCTCCGGCCCCGAGGTCGGCATGTTCTACCTGCTCGAAACCATCCTCGCACCGATCTGGGTCTGGCTGATCTTCGCCGAAATCCCATCCTCCCGCACGCTCTTGGGCGGCTCCATCCTGGTACTAGCACTGATCGGTTATTCGGCCTGGCAGATGCGGCGCGTGGAGAGGTTGCGGACGGAATCGCCTGTTTGAGAAGACTTTTCAGCGCTGCCTCCCCATGTTATAACTCCGTTGCAACATGAGGATAAATTCATGAATGTCGCTATTCGCAAGATCGGAAACTCCGAGGGGATCATCATTCCGAAGGAAGTTCTGGACCGCATGGGCCTGAAGGCGGGAGACAACGTCAATTTGGCTGAAGAAGCGGGGCAACTGGTTCTGAAGCCGATCGACGATGATTTTGCACGCCAGCTCGAACATGCGGAACGTTTCATGGACAAGTACAAGGTCGCGCTGAAGAAGTTGGCTGAATAATGCAGTTCAACTTCCTGTCGCGGCCCGTTGTCGAGCATCTGCATAAACGACAGATCGAAAAATTCGGCGGCTCCTATGGTCTGCGAGACGAAGGCGCCCTGGAATCTGCTTTGGCGCGCCCACTCAACAAGATCTCTTACGGCTGTAACGATCTAATTGAACTAGCCGCCGCATACCTCTTCGGCTTGGCCATGAACCACGCCTTTATCGATGGCAATAAGCGGATCGCTATCGTCGCAGCGGGTGTATTTCTGATGGACAATGGCTATTTCATCGAAACCGATGAAACCATTCTCTACAAGTTCGTCCTCGCGGTCGCCGCCGGCGAGATCGACGAGGACGGCGCGACGCGTTTCCTGCGCGATCACACCGTTCTCCTCACCTGATCACCCCGCAAACTTCCCGCTCCGCGGAAAGCCCTTCGGAACGGCGCGGCCGGCGGTGGCGCGGTCGGCGATCCATTCCAGCAGTTCGTCCTTGTTGCGGGTGAACGAGCGGCCGGCGCTGTCTTCCCAGGAAAGGCCGTCGGCCATGGTGAAGCAGCGGATGTCGGAAATGCCGCCGTCCTTGTAGCGCTGCAGGCGCACGCCCTTGCCACGGGTCATTTCCGGCAGCTGCGACAAGGGGAAGACCAGCATTTTGCGGTTTTCACCGACGACCGCGACGTGATCGCCCGAGACCGGCACGACCAGCTTCGTTTCGTCGGGCATGGCGACGTTCATGATCTGCTTGCCCTTGCGGGTATTGGCGATCATCTCGCTCTCGACGACGACAAAACCGTTGCCGGCGGTGGAGGCAAGGATCAGCTTGCGATGCGGATCATGGACAAACGCGGTCAGGATGTCCTGGTCGTTCTCCATGTCGACGATGATGCGGATCGGCTCGCCATGGCCGCGGCCGCCCGGCAGCTTGTCGGCACCGAGCGTATAGACCTTGCCGCCCGTCGTGACGAGCAGCAGCTTGTCGGTGGTCTGGGCCGTAAACGCGATCTTCGGCCCGTCGCCTTCCTTGAAGGTCAGGGTCGAGGTATCCGAGATATGTCCCTTCAGCGCGCGGATCCACCCTTTCTGCGAGACGACGACGGTGATCGGCTCCTTCTCGATCATCGACTGGTTGATCGCGTCGATATCGGCATCCGGCGCATCGGCGAAGGTCGTCAGGCGCGCATAGGGCTTGCCCCGGCCCTTGGCGAAATTCTTGCGGACGTCCTGGATCTCGTGCTCGATCACCCGCCACTGCTTGTCCTCGGAAGCCAGCAGCGATTCGATATCCGCCTTCTCCTTGGTGAGGTTGTCGTGCTCGGTGCGGATCTCGAACTCTTCGAGCTTGCGCAAGGCGCGCAGCCGCATGTTGAGGATCGCCTCGACCTGGATGTCGGAGAGCGACCAGCGCTGCATCATGACAGGCTTCGGTTCGTCCTCCTCGCGGATGATGCGGATCACCTCATCGATATTGAGGTAGGCGATCAGCAGACCGCCGAGGATTTCCAGGCGCCGGTCGATCGCAGCCAGCCGAAAGCGCGAACGGCGGACCAGCACGTCTCGTCGATGCGCCAGCCATTCCAGCAGTACTTCGTTGAGCGCCATCACCTTGGGCACCCGGCCCATGGAGAGCACGTTCATGTTGAGCGGCAGGCGGGTTTCCAGCTCGGAAAGCTTGAACAGCGATTCCATCAGCAGGGTCGCATCGACGGTACGGCTCTTCGGCACCAGCACGACGCGCACGTCTTCGGCCGATTCGTCACGCACGTCTTCGAGCAGCGGCAGCTTGCGGGCGAGCAGCAGCTCGGCGATCTTCTCGATCAGCCTGGACTTCTGCACCTGGAACGGAATTTCGGTGACGACGATCTGATAACCGCCGCGGCCGAGATCCTCGATCACCCAGCGCGCACGAACGCGAAAACCGCCACGGCCGGTCTTATACGCTTCGACGATCGAGGCGCGGCTGTCGATGATGATGCCGCCGGTCGGAAGATCGGGGCCTTCGATGCCGCCCTTGGCAGGCTCGGCCGGATCCGCCATCAGATCCTCGATGGTCGCCGCCGGGTTCTTGATCAGGTGCAGCGCGGCATCGCACAGCTCATGGACATTGTGCGGCGGGATCGACGTCGCCATGCCGACTGCGATGCCCGACGTGCCGTTGGCCAGCAGGTTCGGGAATGCGCCGGGCAGTACGACCGGTTCGGAATTCGACTCGTCGTAGGTGTCGCGGAAATCCACCGCGTCCTGGTCGATGCCTTCGAGCAGCAGTTCGGAGACCGCCGTCATCTTCGATTCGGTATAACGCATCGCGGCGGGGCTATCGCCGTCGATATTGCCGAAATTGCCCTGGCCGTTGACGAGCGGATAACGCTGCGAAAAATCCTGCGCCAGGCGCGCCAGTGCGTCATAAATCGACTGGTCGCCGTGCGGATGGAAATTACCCATCACCTCGCCGACGATCTTTGCGCATTTGCGGAAGGCGGCGTTGGGGCGCAGGCCCATCTCGCTCATCGCATAGACGATACGGCGGTGGACGGGTTTCAGGCCGTCGCGCACGTCCGGCAGCGCACGGTGCATGATGGTGGAAAGCGCATAGGCGAGGTAGCGCTCTTCGAGCGCTGCTTTCAGATCGACGGGCAGGATGTGGTCGCCGCCGTCACCGCCCGGTGGTGTCAGATTTTTTCCCATGGGCCTTGACTAGCGGAAAGCCCGATTCTCGGCAAGAAAGTACCGGCGACAGCCTGTGGATGAAGGCTTTTCCCGGACTAAAATCAGTGTTTGATTTACCCTGAATCGTCAGCCGCAATTTTGACGAAAGGAATGTGGAACAAAGCCATAAACCTTTTACCCGGCTTGCCTATAAGGTCCCGCGAACAAGCAGACCGAACTATCGACAAAACCCTAACGGAACGCGGGCCGGACCATCGCCCGCCAGGAGGAACTCCGATGCAATACTCCACCAAGGCCCGGCTTCTGCTCGCCGGCGCAGCGCTTTCGACTTTCGCCGGCCCGGCATTCGCGCTCGACGGCAACGATCTCGTCACCAAGATCAACGGCGCGCTCTCGATCCAGGGCGGCGCCGGTTTCTCGGCTGAAAAGGCCACCGTCAGCGGGTCGAACGTGACGCTCACCAATGCCAAGTTGCTGGTCCAGGCCGGCAAGCAGAACCTGCCGCTCGGCACGGTGAAGTTCGAGGGTGTCGAAGAGAATAATGGCGGCTACACGGTCGAGAAGGTCACTTTCGACAACGTCAACACCAGCCAGGACAAGACGGTCTTCACCGCCTCGGATATCGCGATCAGCGGCCTTACCGTCCCCGGCAATCCAAGCGGCGACGGCCTCGATGCGATCATGCTCTATGACGAAGCGCATGTCGGCAAGATGACCGCTACCGTCGACGGCAAGCAGGCTTTTTCGGTCGATGGCGTGAACCTCACCACCGAGGTCGCCGACGACAGCTCCTCCGTCGGCTTCGACCTTCAGGTGAACGGGGTCAAGAGCGACCTCAGCCTCGTCGATGATGCCCAGGCCAAGGACACGCTGCAGCAACTCGGCGTCACTTCGATCGACGGCAAGGTGAACATGACGGGAAGCTGGACACTGGCGGATGGAAATCTGGAGATCGACGAATACGCGATCGATTTCGCCAAGGTCGGCAAGCTCAACCTCGCTTTCAGCGTATCCGGCTACACGCTCGACTTCATCAAGTCCGCGAACGAAACTGCCAAGGCGATGGAAGCCAATCCGAACAAGGAACAGGCCCAGCAGGCCGCGGGCCTTGCGATGCTCGGCCTGATGCAGCGCCTCACCTTCAACAGCGCCGAAATCCGCTTCGAGGATGCCGGCATTACCAAGAAGGCGCTCGACTACGCCGGCAAGAGCCAGGGCACCACGGGCGAAGCCATGGCGCAGATGCTGAAGGGCATGACGCCAATGATGCTGGCGCAGTACAACGTGCCGGAACTGCAGAACATGGTGAGCGCTGCGGTCAACAGCTATCTCGACAAGCCCGGCAGCTTCACGATCACCGCGGAACCGGCCGATGCCGTCCCCTTCCCGATGATCATGGGCGCCGCAATGGGCGCTCCGAACACGCTGCCGAAGGTTCTCGGCGTCAAGGTCACCGCCAACGACTGAGGCCTTCGGGCTGGATTCGAAAAGCCCCGGCGGGAGATCGCCGGGGCTTTTCCTTTAATGGGCCGATCCTTTAATGGGCCGAGGAACTCGTCATCGAGGCATGGTCCTTGTCATGGAGTGCGAAGCGGTCGATCATGCCGGCGCTCGCCTCGTTGGCGCCGTGCACCGTCACGTCCACGCCTCTACGGCGGTATTTGAGGACGACGTCGTCCAGCGCGCCCACCGCGGAAATGTCCCACAGATGCGCGTCGCTTACGTCGATCAGCACGGTTGCCACCGGCTCATCGAAGTCGAAGGACTTGAGCAGGCTTTCGGCGGAAGCGAAGAAGATCTGGCCCTCCACCTGATAGGTCCGGACACGACCATCCGCGGAAAGCTCCGAGCGGACGCGGACGAGCCGTGCGACCTTGCCGGCGAAGAAGATGCCGGAGAGCAGGACGCCGACCAGAACGCCCTTCGACAGGTCCTGCGTGGCGAGAACGGTCGCGACGGTCGCCAGCATGACGATCGACGAGGTTCCCGGATGGCGCTTGAGGTCGACGACGGACTTCCAGGAAAAGGTGCCGATCGAGACCATGATCATTACCGCCACGAGTGCTGCCACCGGAACCACCCTCAGCACATCGTCGAGCACGAGCAGCAGTACCAGCAGGAAGGCACCGGCGACGAATGTCGACAGCCGCCCTCGCCCGCCGGACGTGACGTTGATCACCGACTGGCCGATCATCGCGCAGCCGCCCATGCCGCCAAACAGCGCTGCGACGATATTGCCGGAGCCCTGGCCGAAACACTCCTGGCTCTTGCTGCTTGTCGTATCCGTCATATCGTCGACAATCTGCGCCGTCAGCAGCGATTCCAGGAGCCCGACGGCGGCAAGCGCGACGGAATAGGGAAAGATGATCTGCAGGGTTTCAAAGGTCAGCGGCACCTGCGGCCAGCCGAAGGCAGGCAGCGAGGTCGGCATTTCCCCAAGATCGGCGACCGTGTGGACATTGATGTCGAAAACGAGTGCCACGACCGTCACCACGACGATTGCGACCAGCGGCGACGGGACCACCTTCGTCACGTAGGGGAACAGATAGATGACAGCAAGCGCCACCGCGATGAGAACGTAGGTCACGCCCGGAACGTTGATGAGCTGAGGTATCTGGGCGATGAAGATCAGGATCGCCAACGAATTGACGAAGCCTGTCATCACCGAGCGCGACACGAAACGCATCAGCCGCCCGAGCTTCAGGAAGCCGGCGAGGATCTGCAGCAGCCCCATCAGGAGCGTCGCTGCAAACAGATACTGGATGCCGTAATCGCGAACCAGCGGCCCCATCAGCACGGCGGTCGATGCGGTCGCAGCGGAAATCATCGCCGGTCTGCCGCCGGTGAGCGCGGTGACGCAGGCGATTGCCACCGAGGCAAAGAGGCCGACCTTGGGATCGACGCCGGCGATGACCGAAAAGCCGACGGCTTCCGGAATAAGCGCCAGCGCTACGACAATGCCTGAGAGAACGTCGCCGCGAATGTTGAAAAACCATTCGCGGCGGTAAGCTGAAATTCTGTTCATGAGGAAAAGTTCGCAAAAAAATCGCATCCGCCGGGAGGGTTATCCAGGTGTGACCAGACGTAAATGAGGCTGATGCTTTGCGTTGTCCTGCGGATCGGCGGCCGGAAGAGCCACTCGGGAGTCGCACCCGAGTCCTTGTGATGGCAAACCATAGACGGTGGGATGCTGCGGCGCAATGTCACGAATAGAAAACCCGGCGATCGCTCGCCGGGTTTTTGTTGCTCGGAAAGAGCCGGATGAAATTATTCCAGAACCTGGATGACGGTCCGGGTCTGTGGATTGACGATGACGCGGCGGTCGTTGACGACCGTATAGGCGTAATCATCGTAACCATCGACGGTGTGGACCTCGACGGTATCGGGAAGGGCAGTCCCGACAGCGATGTCGCCCTGATAGGAAACCGACGGTACGCTCTGCTCCATGACATAGGTGCGAACTTCGCCAGGCAGAACGACCGTCGAATTGGTGGTGACCGGATCTTGGGTGACGATCGTCGTCTGGGCGTAAGCCGCACCGGAAAGCGCGATCAGGACCGCCGACGCGGCCAATAGGGTCTTGTGCATGTCGTAACTCCTATGCTTCTGCCTGCCCTAACAACACAAGCGCGCGGATATGGTTCCCCTATTCGCCCGACGCACGGGAAAGCCAGGGGCGGCGTCTTGACGCCACGGGCAGGCGCAAGCGACAAGATTGCGGTGACGAGGCGGGGACAGCCTGACTTGCTGCCTAAGTCCATTTGATCGGCTCCCGGCTGGCGGCTGATCGAGAATATGAAACTGAACAGTTCTGTCGTCCTCGATCGTCTCCAGCATGTCGCTCAATGTTTTTGTCGCCGACCGGATCGCCCCTCGCTGAAGCGACCCTAGATAAAAGCGTCTTTAGCGAAGGTTTTGTCCCATGAATTTGCCAATCCATCCATCTGCTCAGATATCCTTCCCCACGATCGACGCGGCGATCGACAGCGCGCTCGCCGCCAAACGCCTCGTCGGTGCCGTGGTGATGATCGCCAGAGATGGCGAGATCGTCTACCGCCGCGCCGCCGGATTGGCGGACCGGGAAGCGGGCCTCATGACCCAAGAGAACACGATCTTCCGGCTTGCCTCGATAACCAAGCCGATCGTCACCATCGCCGCCATGCGGCTGATCGAACAGGGCCGCATCGACCTCGACGATCCGGTGACGAAATGGCTGCCGGACTTCCGGCCACGCCTCGAAGACGGCCGTGAACCAGCGATCCTGATCCGGCACCTTCTCACCCACACGTCCGGCCTCAGCTATTGTTTCCATCTGGAAGAAGGACCTTATGTCCAGGCCGGTGTTTCTGACGGCGTCGACCAGCCGGGCCTTTCGCTTGACGAGAACCTGCGCCGCATCGCCTCTGTGCCGCTGCTCTTCGCACCCGGCACCGGCTGGCAATATTCGGTCTCGATGGACGTGCTCGGCGGGGTCATCGAAAAGGAAACAGGCAAGCGCCTCGGCGAGGCCGTCGTCGAACTGGTGATGCGGCCGCTCGGCCTCTCCGATACCGGCTTCACCGTCACCGACCGCAGCCGGCTCGCGGCCCCTTACGTCGATGTTTCACCCGAGCCGAAGCGGATGGGTGAAACGGAAAAAGTGCCCGTCCTCACTGGCACGGTGACATTCGCGCCGGACCGCATCTTCAATCCCGCCTCCTTCCATTCCGGCGGTGGCGGCATGGCCGGTACCGCCTCCGACGTGCTGACCGTGCTCGAAGCCATCCGCAAGGGCGGCGCGCCGCTGCTGTCCGAAAAGACGGTCGGGGCCATGATGACCAACCAGATCGGCGATCTGCTGGAGCCAACGCGGCCGGGTTTCGGGTTCGGGTTCGGCTGGGCGATCGTGCGCGATCCGGCAAAGGCAGGACTGCCGGTGTCCCCCGGCTCGCTGCAATGGGGCGGCGTCTACGGTCACCACTGGTTCATGGACCTGACGAGAAAAGTCACGCTGGTGGGGCTGACCAATACGACGCTCGAAGGCATGTCGGGCCAGTTCACGTTCGACCTGAAAAAGGCCGTCGCTGCCGACATTTAGGCCGGTCATCCTCAGAGATTGAATCAAAAAGCCCGGCACTTGGCCGGGCTTTTTCTGTTGTTCAGAGAACTCAGTCCTTCTTCGGCGTCGGCATGACGCGGATGGCGAGTTCGCGCAGCTGCTGCGGGGTGGCCGGCGACGGGGCGCCCATCAAGAGGTCCTGCGCCTGCTGGTTCATCGGGAACAGCGTCACTTCGCGCAGGTTCTTGGCACCGACAAGCAGCATGACGATTCGGTCGATGCCGAAGGCAGCGCCGCCATGCGGAGGCGCGCCGTACTGGAAAGCACGATACATGCCACCGAAGCGATCCTCGACATCCGCCTGGCTGAGGCCGACCTTTTCGAAGGCCTTGACCATCAGTTCCGGCGACTGGTTGCGGATCGAACCGGAGGCGATTTCGAAGCCGTTGCATACCGCGTCATACTGGAATGCCTTGATCGTCAGCGGATCCTGGTTTTCCAGCGCCTCGATGCCGCCCTGCGGCATGGAGAAAGGGTTATGGGCGAAATCGAGCTTCTTTTCCTCTTCGCTCCATTCGTAGAACGGGAAGTCGACGATCCAGCACATGTCGAAACGGTCGCGGTCGACGAGGTTCAGTTCCTCGCCGGCGCGGGTACGTGCCTCGCCTGCAAACTTGTAGAACTTGGCCGGGTCGCCGGCGACGAAGAAGCAGGCGTCGCCAATATCCAACCCAAGTTGATTCCGGATCGCCTCAGTTCTGTCTATACCGATGTTTTTGGCAAGCGGGCCTGCAGCCTCGGGAATACCGCCAGTCTCTTCTTTGTGTTTTTGAAGTCTCTGCTGGTTTTCTTCGCGGATTTTTTCAAGCATTTGCACACCTTGTGCATGCTTAGCGTTTGATCCTTTGTCATAGCCCTCTTGGATAAGGGCCTGCGCTGGCGCTTCATCAACAAGTTCAGGCCCGCGCCAGAAGATGTAGCCGAGGCCCGGCTGGCCGGTCGACTGCGCCCAGGCGTTCATGCGGTCGCAGAACGCGCGGCTACCACCGGTCTTGGCCGGGATCGCCCAGACCTCGACCTTCGGGTTCGAAGCGATCATGCCCGCGAACACCTTGAAGCCGGAACCGGCAAAATGTTCGGTGACGGCCTGCATCTCGATCGGGTTGCGCAGGTCCGGCTTGTCGGAGCCGTATTTGCGGATCGCCACGTCGTAGGGAATGCGCGGCCAGTCCTTGGTGACCGGCTTGCCTTCGGCGAACTGTTCGAACACGCCGGTCATGACAGGACCCATCGTGTTCCAGACGTCTTCCTGGGTGACGAAGCTCATTTCCAGGTCGAGCTGGTAGAATTCGCCCGGCAGGCGGTCGGCGCGCGGGTCTTCGTCGCGGAAGCAGGGAGCGATCTGGAAATAACGGTCGAAGCCGGCAACCATCAGCAGCTGCTTGTACTGCTGCGGCGCCTGCGGCAGGGCGAAGAACTTGCCTTCATGGATGCGGCTGGGCACCAGGAAGTCGCGCGCGCCTTCCGGCGAGGAGGCGGTCAGGATCGGCGTCGAATATTCGGCGAAACCGATCTCGCCCATGCGGCGGCGCATGTCGGAAATGATCTGGGTGCGCTTGACGATATTCCGGTGCAGGGTTTCGCGGCGCAGGTCGAGGAAGCGGTACTTGAGGCGCACGTCTTCCGGATAGTCCGGTTCGCCGAATACCGGCAGCGGCAGTTCCTTGGCGGCGGAGAGCACTTCGATCTCCTGGGCGTAGAGTTCGATTTCGCCGGTCGCCATGCCCTTGTTGACGGTGTCTTCGGAGCGCGCCTTGACGAGGCCGTCGATGCGGATGACCCACTCGCCGCGGACGACCTCGGCGGTCTTGAAGGCGGGGCTGTCCGGATCGGCGACGACCTGGGTCATGCCGTAATGGTCGCGAAGGTCGATGAACAGCACGCCGCCGTGATCTCGCACGCGATGCACCCAGCCGGACAGGCGGACGGTCGATCCGACGTCGGACTTTTTGAGGGCGGCACAGGTATGGCTGCGGTAACGGTGCATTTCAGTATCCTGGACGGTTAAGTTTTGCGGTCTTTTGGCGTGCATGGCACGGCCTGCCGGCTTTACGGAAAATCGGCGGGAAAAGCGCATGATGGACATGCTTTGTCAAGGTAGAACCGATCTGCCGCCCAAAACGCCGATGCGGAATGACGGGACATCCAGCCGCGGTCAGCCTGCCGCGGCAGCCCCGAACAGGCCGCGCATCGCCCTCTCCATGAGGCGCTCACATTAGAAAGACCAAGCGTGTCGCTTATCGCTGGCCCTGCCGATGGTTCGGGATATAGAACGGGTAGAACCATCCAAAACCTCTCCCGATTCCCGTGCAAAGCCCTCCCGATGAGCCATATCCGTCCGTTGATCCCCCTCCTCGTCACCGCAGGCATCCTGATTGGCGGCAACGGGTTGCAGGGCACCTATATCGCGTTGCGCGGCTCGGCTGAGGGCTTTTCGCCCTCGACGATCGGCATGATCGGCGCAGGCTACAGCATCGGGTTTGCCTTCGGCTGCATGTATGTGACACGGCTGTTGCGCCAGATCGGCCATATCCGCACCTTCTCGGCGATGGCCGCGGTGACCGCGTCCGCTTCGATCGGCATGTCGATGATCGTCGACCCGACCTTCTGGTTCGCGATGCGCTTCGTGACCGGCCTCGCGGTCGCCAGCCTGTTTGCGACGGTCGAGAGCTGGATCAACGCCAAGGTCACCAATGCCAACCGGGCGCGCACGCTCTCCATCTACCGTTTCGTCGATCTCGGCTCGGTGACGGTGGCGCAATACATCATCCCGACCGTCGGCATCGAAGGCCCGTTTATCTTCAACATCATCACAATCGCGCTGATCCTGTCGCTGGTACCGATCTCGATCGCCGACAAATCCAGCCCTGCGCCGCCGCAGGCAATCGCTTTCGACCTCAAGGCCGTCTGGCGCATCTCGCCGCTTGCGGTCGTCGGCGTCATCTCGGTCGGCCTGTCGATGGCGGCCTTCCGCAATATCGGGCCGATCTATGCGGCAGAGATCGGCATGAGCATCACTTCGATCGCCACTTTCATGAGCGCGGGCATTATCGGTGGCGTCGTGCTGCAATATCCGCTCGGTATCTATTCCGACCGGCTCGACCGACGCCGCGTCATCCTGTGGACGACGATCGGCTCGATCATAACCGGCGCCTACCTCTCCTTCGGGGCGGGCACCAGCGAGACCGCCAATATCGTCAGCGTCTTCCTGTTCGGCGCCTTTTCGATGCCGCTCTATTCGCTGTGCTCGGCGCATGGCAACGATTACGCCAAGCCGGGCGAACACGCGCTGGTTTCCGCCGGACTGCTGTTTTACTGGTCGGTCGGAGCGACGATCGGGCCGCTGCTCGCCTCGATCCTGCTGCAATATTACGGACCCCGCGCCTTTTTCGCCTACACCTCGTTCATTTTCCTGGGCTTCATGATCTTCACGCTGAGGCGCATGCGGGCGCGCCCCTCGGTGCCGCCATCGCAGCGTTCCTGGCGTTTCCGCTCGCTGCTTCGGACATCAGCCTATTTCAACAGGCTTGCCGGCCCGCCCGATAAAGACGAGCGCCAATAAAGGTTAAACACCGTTCCGTATTGACATATGCGGCCGGAAGGAGAAGGAAGGTTGATCACCCTCACGTGAATGAAACGATGATCCAAACGACCGCCGCACTCGAAGAAGCCTGCATCCAGCTGGCCCAATCGGACTTCATCACCATCGACACCGAGTTCCTCAGGGAAACGACCTTCTGGCCTGAGCTGTGCCTCATCCAGATGGCGAGCCCGACTGTCGAAGTCCTTGTCGATCCGCTCGCCAAGGGCCTGGACCTGAAACCCTTCTTCGAGCTGATGGCCAATCCCGCCGTCACTAAGGTGTTTCACGCCGCCCGCCAGGATATCGAAATCGTCTACCATCTCGGCAATCTGGTGCCGCATCCGATCTTCGACACCCAGGTCGCCGCCATGGTCTGCGGCTTCGGGGACTCGGTCTCCTATGACCAGCTCGTCAACCGCATCAAGGGCGAGAATCTCGACAAGTCGTCGCGCTTCACCGACTGGAGCCGCCGGCCGCTTTCCGACAAGCAGCTCGAATATGCGCTGGCCGACGTCACCCATCTGCGTGACGTCTATCTCTTCCTCAAAGCCCAGCTCGAACGCGAAGGCCGCGCCCTGTGGTTGACCGAGGAAATGGCCGTGCTGGAATCTCCCGGCACCTATGACCTGCATCCAGACGACGCCTGGGCCCGCCTCAAGTCGCGCCTGCGCAAGCCGACTGAGCTCGCTGTCCTGAAATTCGTCGCTGCCTGGCGCGAGCGCGAAGCGCGCAGCCGCAACGTACCGCGTTCCCGCGTGCTGAAGGACGATGCGATCTACGAGATCGCCCAGCAGCAGCCGAAGGATGTGGAGGCCATGTCGCGGCTTCGCACCATCCCGAAGGGCTGGGAGCGTTCTGCCTCCGGCGCCGCCATCATCGAAGCGGTCAACGCAGCACTTGCCCTGCCGAAGACCGAGATGCCGCATGCGCCGAAACATGTGCATGTCCCGGAAGGCACCGCCGCCGCGGTCGAGCTGCTCAAGGTTCTCCTGAAGCTGATCTCCGACAAGCAGGGCGTCGCCGCCAAGATCATCGCCAATACCGACGATCTCGAAAGGATCGCCGCCGAAGGCGAGGCCGCCGAGGTCGGAGCCCTTTCCGGCTGGCGTCGCGATCTCTTCGGCGAAACCGCCCTGAAACTGATCAGCGGCGGCGTGGCGTTGCGCTTCGTCAACAAGAAGGTCGAGGCGGTGGAGCTTTAGGGGTATTCTCTCCTAGAGCTTCCAGGGATCGATGACCGGAATTCCTGCCGCTTCGAAGGGAGCGGTATCCCGAGTGGCCACTGTAAAACCGTGGACCTGAGCGATCGCAGCGATCTGTCCGTCCGCGAATGAAATAGCCCGCCCCTTTTGGGTCGTCAGCGCCATGATCGAGGCATAGGCTATTGCAGCATCCCGGTCGAACGACAGGATTCTTGGGCCGAAGAACATCCCGACCAGATCTGACATTCTCTGATGAACCTGCGCCTTCCTCTTGCCAACCGGTAATATCTCGATTCCAGCGAACAGTTCGGCCAAACTCGTCGCCGTCAAATAGAGCGTTTCGGCGGGTTGCGCGTTCAGCCATGCGACGACGGATTGATTGGGTATTGGCTTTGCCGGCTCGGAAATCACATTCGTATCGAGAACGAGGCCGGCCTGATCGGAGCAGGATCACGTGTAATGTCCAGCTCCAGCCCACCGAATTCCTGGCCGAGCTCCCACAACGCCGTCCCGAGTTTCAGAGGTTTTGCCGCCTGCGAGGGCTGTTGGGCGATCGGCTCCTTCGACAGCAGTACCTCCTCCAAAATCTGCTCGATTTCGGCTTCCGCAGTCGTTCCATTCCTGATCGCTCGAGCTTCCAATGCACGGCTGGCTTCGTCGGACAGGTTTCGTATGGTGATTGCATTCATCATCTCACCTCCGATCAGATATTACTTATCTTTCCCATGATATCCATTCAGCAGACGCTTTTCAACGCGAGCCCAGCCATGATCCAATCGCTTGCCCGGGTGACCACCCAGCGTTCTGTGCCCGACTCGCTCCGGCATTTCCCCCGCAACCATGTGGGCAAGCGTCAACCGGCGAGCTTCGTCACCCTGGCGCTGGAGGCCTGAGCGACCGATGCGCTATCCAACATCGAATGCCCTGATCGCCGTCGTCGTCCTGCTCTCGCTGTTGCTCGTCCTCCTCATGGAAGCGTCGGGGTTCGGGGCCTTTTCGCCGCTCTGGAACCGCCCGATCATCCGGGTGATCTGCGCCGCCAATCTGCTCGTCGCCCTGCCGGGCCTGATGACGCGGAAGCACGTCGCCTGGCTCAACTACCTGCTCCTCAGCATCGCCGCCTATGTGGTGGCCTCGACCACGCCGATCGCCGCGCTCTGGGTCATTCCGAAGACCATGTTCTTCGCCGTCAGGCATGCATTTTCGAGCCTTTGGTGATCTTGTCGACGATCTTCTTCTCAGTCCTGATCGCGATGCCCACCAGCTTCGCATCCTCCGGCGAGAATTGCGCGAACACCTCGCGGTTGGCCGCATCATGGCCGGTAGAGAACATCTCCTCGACATAGGCCGACGTCGTCACCTCCCGTTCCAGCGACCGCCGGTGAATGGTGCGCAGCGTCTCCTGGTCGGCGGCCAGCACCACGATCGGCTGAATGCTCATCGGATTGTAGACATGACCTGCCGCATCCCGATATGCTTCACCAATGATCGCGGGATTTTGCGCGATGATGCCGCTCGTCAGAAACGCGGTTACATTGAGCTCCTGCCAGGGGGCGAGGTCATCGCGAAGCACGATCGCGATCTTGGTATCGAACATGAAGAACAACTCCGTCGAAGGTTATGCCAAAGGCCATGCAATGACAGACGAGATAGCGGCGGCGGATGCGGCCGGTCTTGAACGTTCGTGCAGCTCGGGAGCCACGGCTGGCGGCAGCGCAAGAGGCGCGCCTGACGGCAGCGCAAGAGGCGCGCCTGACGGCATCATCCAGGCCCCGTCCTCGCGCGGCATCGAGCGGATCGAGGCTCGCTTCCATGGCAACGGTTTCGAGCCGCATCGCCACGACACCTATGCGATCGGGCTGACACTCTCCGGCGTGCAGACCTTCCAGTATCGCGGTGCCGCCCGCGCCAGCCTGCCCGGCAATGTCATCGTGCTGCATCCGGACGAGGTGCATGACGGTGCGGCCGGCACCGACGACGGCCTGCGCTACCGCATGCTCTACCTGCCGCCGGAACGGCTGATCGAGGCGGCCGGCGGTTCGCGCGGCCTGCCCTTCGTGCCGGATCCCATCATAGCGGATGCGGGATTCCGGCAGTGTCTTACCGAAGCCTTGGACGATCTCGAAGCCGAGCCGCAGGACCTGCTGCTCGACGACCTGATCGGCCGCATAGCCACAAGCCTCTGGCACCATGCCGACGGCAAGGGCAGCGTTGCCGGCACGCCGCGGGCACAACAGGCGGTTCTGCGCTGCCGCGATTACCTACAGGCGAATTCGGAGCGGGTCGTCTCTTCCGAAGAACTCGAAGAGGTGAGCGGTTTCGATCGCTACACGACCGCCAGGCAGTTCAGGAAGCTTCTCGGCACCAGTCCGCACCG
This sequence comes from Neorhizobium galegae bv. orientalis str. HAMBI 540, assembly GCF_000731315.1. Classification (NCBI taxonomy): domain Bacteria; kingdom Pseudomonadati; phylum Pseudomonadota; class Alphaproteobacteria; order Hyphomicrobiales; family Rhizobiaceae; genus Neorhizobium; species Neorhizobium galegae. The sequence goes on along the minus strand of NZ_HG938353.1, from coordinate 1,061,942 downwards.
CTATCTCGTCATGCGCCGGCTCGACCGGGCGAAGGTCCTGCTGTCACAAGGCGGCAGCCTGGCGGATATCGCGGCCGATACGGGCTTTGCCGACCAGGCGCATTTCACCCGTCATTTCAAGAAGACGTTCGGCATGACGCCAGGCCGCTGGATGGCGCTTCGCAGGAGCGCCTGAGGCCGCCGGCCTTTGTGAAATTTCAGTCATCAAAGCTTCATCGAAGCGTCAATCTTCCATCACCTCGCCGTCATGCACTCACCTTAACCGGTTGGCGTCTTTGACACGCCAACCAACAGGTGATCCCATGACCAAATTTCTGCTTGCTACCGTAGCGCTTGCCGCGCTGATCGGCGGCTCCGCTTCTGCTGACGACAAGGTTTTCCCGGCCAAGCTCACCGGCCAGGCGATCCTTCCCGCCAACACGGTCGTTCCGGCTCCGGCCGATGCGCCGGCGTTCCTCAAGACCTCCGGCAAGTTCACCACCGCCGACCGCAAGCGCACCGACGCCCTCGCCACCCTGCCGGGCAAGGACGGCGCCCGCATCACCGACGTTAAGCTGCCGCTCGACGGCCAGCCGGTCCAGGGCTTTTCCGGCATCAAGACGATGGCTGACGGCACCTTCTGGACGCTGTCGGACAATGGTTTCGGCTCGAAGTTCAACTCGTCCGACTCGATGCTCTTCCTGCACCAGATGAAGTTCGACTGGGCCACCAACAAGGCTGAAGTCGTCAAGAACGTCTTCCTCTCCGACCCGAACAAGATCGCTCCGTTTCCGATCGTCACCGAAGCCACCGAAACCCGTTACCTGACCGGCGCCGATTTCGACATCGAATCCGTGCAGCCGGTCGCCGACGGCTTCTGGCTCGGCGATGAATTCGGCCCTTATCTCCTCAAGGTCGACACCCAGGGCCGCTTGACCGACGTCATCGCTACCACCGTCGACGGCAAGCTGGTGCTTTCGCCGGACAACCCGCTCATCCAGCTGCCGGGCAACCCTGCTGCCAAGATGCCGGTCTTCAACCTGAAGCGTTCCGGCGGCTTCGAGGGCCTCGCTATGGCGAAGGACGGCTCCAAGCTCTACGGCCTGCTCGAAGGCCCGCTCTACAAGGACGACGGCCAGGTCGAACAGGCTGACGGCAAGACCGCCATCCGCGTCATCGAATTCGACGTCGCCTCCAAGAAGTGGACCGGCCGTTCGTGGCTGTATCCGTTCGCCGACAAGGGCGCCGCGATCGGCGATTTCAACATGATCGATGCCTCAACCGCCCTCGTGATCGAGCGCGACAATGGCGCCGGCACCAAGGACAAGGCCTGCGCCGATTCGAAACAGCCGAAGCCGGATTGCTTCGACGTTCCGGCCGAGTTGAAGCGTGTCTACAAGATCGAGTTCAACGACGCCAATGTCGGCAAGGCCGTTCGCAAGATCGGTTATATCGACCTGATGAACATCCAGGACCCGGACAACAAGAAGAAGGTCGGCAGCGTCGCCGGCGTCTACGACATGCCGTTCGTGACGATCGAGAACGTCGACGTGATCGACGCCACCCACATCATCATCGGCAACGACAACAACCTCCCCTTCTCGGCAGGCCGCGCCGTCGACAAGGCCGACAACAATGAGTTCAGCGTGCTCGAAGTCGGCGAATTCATGTCTGCTAAGTAATTAGCAGGCGTCCCAACAGCGAAAAGCGTCCGGTGAAAGCCGGGCGCTCTTTTTGTTTGGGACACGGGGATAGAGCAGTGGCCTACGCAGGTGTTTCACCGGCGCCATTCATCCATTAAATGGCATTATGTTATGTATTTCGCACATCTACAGCAATAAAGCGTGTTGAGATAGGGTCTCCGTCATTGAGGTGGCGGCATGGGCTGACAGCTCTTGCCGCAACGTGAGCTTGCCTGCGTAGTCGGTAGCCAGTGACTGGAAAGGTTTGAACTCAAAAATGTCCACAAAAGAGAAGCCACTTATCGCGATTGTCGGGGCAACGAGCAAACAGGGGCGAAGCGTAGCCGCGACACTCCTTCGTAGCGAGCGTTTCCGTGTACGTGCTTTAACCCGGAAAAAAGATTCAACCGAGGCTTTAAGCCTGGAAAAACTCGGTGCCGAAATCGTGACAGTCCCTCTTGAACCTGGTTCTCAGAAGGATCTCATTGCTGCATTCAAGGGCGCGGATGGCGCATTTCTGATGACGCCACCCATCGCCCCGCCGCAGACAACCGAGGCTCCTCTCGGCCGTGAAATGGCGGATGCCACAGTTGAGGCAGGCGTCGGGCATATTGTGTTCAGCACCCTTGAGAATGTCGACAAGATCTCGGCCGGGACGAAGTATGCCCCGCACTTTACCGACAAAGCGTGCGTTGCAGACTACATTCGCGGCCTGCCGATCTCTCATTCCTTCATAATGCCGGCATTCTTTTACACAAACCTTCTCGAGTATTATGTGCCGCGCTTGGAGGGGGATACTCTGCTCTTGCCGGTTTATCTTCCTGAGGATTTCCGAGCGCCTTTTGTCGATCCGCTCACGGCGACAGGACCGGTTGTCCTCGAGATTTTTTCAAATCCCGGGCGTTACAATGGAAAGACTCTGCCGATCGTCGGCGATATCATTTCTCCGCGCGAGATGATCGAAACTTTTCAGCGCGTGACCGGCCTCAAGGCTGAGTATCGGAACGCGTTTACCAGGAATGGCCTTCTGCAATATTTTCCGGAGTTTGCCGCTAACGAACTTCTCGTGCGAGAGCTTCTAGGGATGGTCGAGTATGCTGTCGAATATGGTTATTTCGGCAAAGAGCATGATCTCGAATGGAGCCGTCGTCTGAACCCCGACACGCTCAACTGGGAGCAGTATCTGCGGACGACGGGGTGGCGTGGCCATAGGCGATCCTTCGGCCTCTAGTTCACGATGGCCGGATTCCCGGTAATTCAGAAACCTTGGCTACAAGAAAGTCGGCGAGAAGCCGGACGCGTGTAATGGCTGCGCGCTCTGGAACGATCAGCAAGCTCACCGGGACCGGTGGAGGACGATAGTCCCCAAGCACGATCTCGAGCTGACCGTCGTCCAGAAGATCGTGGACCAACCAGAGATGTGCAGGACCAATGCCGCGTCCGGCGGCAAAGGCTTGGCGCGCCGCAAGCCCGTGATCGACGCGCAATTTCCCACCGACTGGTATCATCAGGCTTGTGCCATCGTGAGAGAAAAGAATGATCTGATCGCTCCCCGCAACATTCGACATCACTACCGTTTCGAACCGTGACAGATCGGCTGGGTGCTCAGGCCGTCCGTGAACGGACAAATAATTCGGAGCACCCACCAGCAGCCGATGGCTTTCCCCGAGCGCATGAAGCTTCATCGAGCTGTCAGTGAGAGGCCCAAGACGGAGCGCAATGTCAACACCTTCGCGAACCAGATCGATGCGCTCGTCGGTCAGGTTGAGATCGATCCTGATGTCCGGATGCTTGTCCTGGAATTCAAAGATGAGGCGGGTGATGTGCATCACGCCGAGCGCTGCAGTACAGGAAAGCCGAACTGTACCCGCCGAAGCCTGACGGGCATTTCTTACCTCTTCGGCAGCCTGTTCGACCAGGCGCAATATCTGACGGCAATTCGTATAATAACGGCTACCTTCGTCCGTAAGAGTCACGCGACGTGTGGTTCGGCTGAGTAGAGATACACCGACCGCGTCCTCGAGTTCATTGAGGTGCCGTGTCACGGTCGATTGACCGATACCGAGTTCTCTTGCGACCATCGACAGGTTGCCGCGTTCGGCGACGCGAACAAAGGTGCGCATTCTGTCAAGAGACAGTCCCGCATTATCCATTTTTCAGCACAGCGATCCTCATTATGCCCCTATAGGGAATAATCTCGCCTGTGCCTAGTTCGAAGCGTAAAACCGCCTTCGAACACAGCCCGTTCACAGCTCTTCCACTCATCGCTCGATGAGCCGAGCGCCTCGCCGAAGTCTGGATATTGCGCCGGCATCGATGGCCCTTATCTGATCTGCGATATCCGATGATGCTTCCAACGCCTTCACTGTCGCGGGGTCGGCGGTCATGGGCGATCCGGCGAATGGAGGTTCAGGCGCATATTCCATCATCAGCTGGATTTTCCGCGCGACATCTTCACCTGCCAGTTTGGCGGCCATGACCAAGCCAAGATCGATACCTGCCGTGACGCCGCTACCGGTGGCTCGCGTCCGGTCAAACACGACCCGCCGATTTGCGGGAATTGCTCCGAAAGCTGAGAGCCTATGCAACGCCGTCCAGTGAGTGGTGCACTCGTAGCCCTGAAGCAGACCAGCGGCGGCAAGCACCAGCGTGCCTGTGCAGGCGGCCATCAAGAACTGACAGCCGGGCTCCTGGCGCTTTAGAAACGAGAGAAGACGTTCGTCCTGCATCGCATCGAGATGACCGGGCCCGCCCGGGACAACCACGATGTCGAGTTGACCGCATTCTTCAAGCAACATGCTTGGGACGATACTCAGTCCGCTCGCACTTCGAACGGGAGCGCGTCCCTCGGCCAGCAGATGGCAACGCGTATTCGGCAGCCGCGTCAGAACTTCCCAAGGTCCGGTCAAATCAAGCTGGGTCAGTCCGGCAAACAGGACAAAGCCGATCTCACGAGGGGGCGCGCTCACAGACATCGAAGCTTGCTCAACCAATTGACGGATAATATCGGTTTCGCGAGCATGCACATGAAGATGCCGGTGGACGCAACCGAAAAATCCACTGCCGCTCCAATCGCGAGTGATTGTTTATGGCAGGTTGGAAACCTACTTCGAGGTTCGGCTGCAGGCAGGCGCGCCTCCGGCAATCCGCTACTTTGCTCGATGCGAAGGACGCTGGACATCTCCTTGCCCAACAATGTGATCTTGAATTGTATATGGAAACATGCGCGACTGAATGATGACTCAGCCCTCATCGCCGAGGTGGGCAATTACAGATGTTTTTGGTTGTGCGGAGAGAGACGTGCGCCTCGCTTTTAACCTGATTTCGTTCGCTTTCTTTGCTTTATTGTCTTCGCAAGAAGCCCAGCTCTCCGGCCGATGGCAGCAGATTTCCTCCGACGCGGGATCATGCGCAGCTTGTTTTGTTGGGATCGTGAGGCAGGGCACAGTTCTTATCGTCAGCGCAAACAACGGTTGGTCTGCAACAGTACAAGCGGATCGAAACGGCCCTGCACACTTCGCCACCGGCCGGGGGCGGTGGAAAATGCGGCCCGGCACGATCTACAGCAACAAGGCTTTCGATGTTCTTTTCGCCCTTCGTGACGAGCAGCTGATGATGTTCATGGTCGTCGATCTCGGGAATGGTTCGAAACGGACCATTACAGCCGTTTTCGCCAGACCGGTCCCGAAACTCCCCGTGACCAGGGCCTAATGCACGTCTCCGGCCCCTCACCCGCGATAATTGAACAGCCATTTGATGAATGCGGCCGATATCGTCACGAAGGCCATCAGTCCCGCCCAGGTTTCCAGATAGAAGGGCGGCGGGGCCAGCAGCTTTCCTTCGATGTTGAAGTAACCCAGCGTCATCAGCGTTGCGCAGACGACGAACGCGAGCGTCGCCCAGATCCAGATATGCAGGTATGACATCCATCTCCTCCCTTTTGACGCGCCGTAAAATAAATCAACGGCGTCGCCAGGGAAGTCGTCCAATCGGAGTATGCTCTCAGGTCGAATGAGGGTGCTGAAGGCAGCCGGCATGGTGACGGCACTTGCTTGGCCCCAGTTCCATGCGTCCCTGCCCGGCCTACTCGAACCGGAACGCCAGCCGTCTGCCCGTCAGCCTCGCCAGCTGCTGCAGGCGGCCGTCCAGACGCTCGCCGGCGAAATCGCGGTAGGCGGAGGGCACGACGAATTCGAGATCAAGATCCGGTTCGAAGGACGGGCGGAAGGTCAGGTGGTGGACGAGACCCGGCATCGAGGCCGAGAAGAGGTAGACGACCCGGAGCAGACCGCCGAGCAGCTTTGCAAGATCGAGCAGGCGGGGCGTCGCGATCGTCGCCAGCGGGCCGGTGGCGCCGTCGTCGTGCAGGCCTTCGAAACGGTAGTAGTTTGCGAGCGCCAGATAGGCCCGGCCGGCATGGGTGATGCCGACGAAGGAGGAGTGCGCGATCAGGTTCAGCGCCTGCAGGCCACGATAATCCGGGTGGGCGCGCCAGCTGATATCGGCGAGCAGGCAGGCGGCCTGGCGATAGCGGCTTTCCTCTTCCGTCTCGACGATCCCGAAGGCCGGCACCATGCGGCCGGTCCATTCGGCAAGCTCGCGGGCGTGTTCGGGCGAACGGGCGCGCAGGATGGCCAGTTGGTCAGCGGCGACCAGCAGCGGGTCGCTTTCCCGCTCCTCGTCCGGCAGCCGCGAAAACAGATAACCTTCGCGAACGCCCTGGGCGGAAAAGCTCACCCTGGCCGGCTTCATGATGGCCAGCACTTCCTGCATGGCGATCGCGCCGAAGGGCAGCAGCGAACGGCGGTTTTTCGAAACCGCCTGCCAGGCGGGTTCCTTGCTATCCTTGGCGGCGATCACCTCGTCGAGGAATTTCTGCATCTCCTCAAGCGTAAGTTCGTAGCCCTGCATCATGTGCAGCGGATACTTGCTCATCTCCATGTGCAGTTTGGCGATGTTTCGCCAGGTGCCCCCGACCGCGTAGAAGGTGCGGCCCGCGCCGTTCTCCAGAAACCGCGCCGTGTTGACCTGCTTGCGGGCGAAGGCGCGCGCCTTGGAGAGCGAATTTCCGGAGGATTCCGACAGCCGCAGGCCCCCGAGCGGCAGGGTGATGCCCTTGCCGGATTCCTTGCCCTTGATATCGATCAGCTCCAGGGAGCCGCCCCCAAGGTCGCCGGCAATGCCGTCCGGATCATGAAAGCCGCTGATGACGCCGAGTGCCGAATAACGCGCCTCTTCCTCTCCCGACAGAAGCTGGATCTGCTGGCCGAGAATCTCCTCTGCCTGGCGGATGAAATCCGGGCCGTTCGACGCTTCGCGGGCGGCGGCGGTCGCCAGCACATAGACTTCGGTGGCGCGAGCCTGGGTGGAAAGCGCGCGAAAACGCTTCAGCGACGACAGGGCGCGCTCGACACCCTCGTCATCCATGCGCCCGTTCGAACCCAGCCCCTTGCCGAGGCCGCACAGCACCTTCTCGTTGAAGAGAACGGTCGGGGCACGGGACAGGCCTTCGTAGATGACGACGCGGACGGAGTTCGAGCCGATGTCGATAACGGAGACAGGAGCGACCCCCGGAAGGCGCCCCTGGGCTTCTGATCGTACCATAGTGCCTATTTCTTGCGTCCCGACACAAGGCCGGCGATGAGTTTCGGAGCGCTCGACTTCAGGGCTTCACCGCGCCCCGAGAGGCTCGGATTGGTCATGAAATAGTGCTGCGCGTTAAAAGGTTCCTCGCCCTTGCGCACTTCCATGCGCCGCGACGTGCCGTCGGCCAATATCTCGTAGCTCTGCTGGTTGTCAATCAGGTTGCCGAGCATGATCTGTGAAAGCACCTGCTCGTGCACGGTCGGGTTGAGGAGCGGCACCAGCGTTTCGACCCGGCGGTCGAGGTTGCGCGGCATCATGTCAGCCGAGCCGATATAGACCAGCGCCTTGTCGGACGGCAGGCCGAAACCGTTGCCGAAGCAGAAGATACGGCTGTGTTCCAGGAAGCGGCCGACGATCGACTTGACGCGGATATTGTCGGAGAGGCCGGCCACCCGCGGGCGCAGGCAGCAGATGCCGCGCACGACGAGATCGATGTCGACGCCCGCGCGGCTGGCGCGATAGAGCGCGTCGATGATCTCCGGATCGACCAGCGAGTTCATCTTCATCCAGATTGCCGCCGGCTTGCCTTCCTGGGCGTGGCAGATCTCCTCCTCGATATGGCGCAGGATGCGCGGCCGGAGCGTATAGGGCGAGACCGCCAGCTTCATGCTTTCGGCCGGCTCGCCGTAACCGGTGATGAAGTTGAAGATGTTCGCCATGTCGTGGGCGATCTTCGGGTTGCAGGTGAAGAAGGACAGGTCCGTATAGATCTTGGCGGTGATCGGGTGGTAGTTGCCGGTGCCGAGATGGCAATAGGTCCTGAGCTTGCCGTCCTCGCGGCGCACCACCATCGACATCTTGGCATGGGTCTTCAGTTCGATGAAACCGAAGACGACCTGCACGCCGGCGCGCTCCAGGTCTCGCGCCCAGCGGATGTTCGCCTCTTCGTCGAATCGGGCCTTGAGCTCGACCAGCGCCGTCACCGACTTGCCGGCCTCGGCCGCGTCGATCAGCGCTCGGACGATCGGGCTGTCGTTCGAGGTGCGGTAGAGCGTCTGCTTGATGGCGAGCACGTCCGGGTCGCGCGCCGCCTGCAGAAGGAACTGCACAACCACGTCAAAGGACTCATAAGGGTGATGGACCACCATGTCCTTTTCTCGGATGGCTGCAAGGCAGTCGCCGGCGTGTTCGCGAACCCGCTCGGGAAATCGGGCATTGTGGGTCTCGAAGCGCAGGTCGTCGCGTGGCGCCTTGGTGATCTCCGACAGGGTGTTGAGCGCCAGAAGGCCCGGCAGAACCGCGACGCGGTTTTCCGGCACGCCGAGTTCCTGCACCACGAACTGGCGGAGCGACGCCGGCATTTCCGAATCGGTCTCGATGCGGATGACCTTGCCGCGGCGGCGGCGCTTCAGCGCCGTCTCGAAGAAGCGCACCAGGTCTTCGGCCTCTTCCTCGACTTCGATATCGCTGTCTCGAATGATGCGGAACGTGCCGGCGCCCTTCACCTCGTAACCGGGGAAGAGCCGGTCGGTGAACATGCCGACCACATCTTCAAGGGTGATGTAGCGGATCGCCGAATTGAGGTCCGGCAGGCGGATGAAGCGGTCGAGTGTGGTCGGCAGGCGCAACAGGCCGGTCATCGGCTCCTTGCCGTGCTTGCTGTGCAGCTGCAGGCCCATCGAGAAGCCGAGATTCGGGATGAACGGGAACGGATGAGCCGGGTCGATCGACAGCGGCGTCAGGACCGGGAAAAGCTCGTCGTCGAAGGAGTTCGCCAGCCAGACGCTATCTTCGGCGGACAGCGCCGCGGGCCTGACGATCAGGATGTCTTCCTTGGCGAGATACTGCTGCAGCACGGCGAGCGAGGCCTGCTGCTCCATCTGCAGGTTGTCGATTTCCTGCAGGATATTATCGAGCTGTTCGGCCGGGGTCTTGCCGTCCGGGCTGCGGATGACGATGCCCTGGCGCACCTGGCCTTCGAGGCCGGCGACGCGCACCATGAAGAATTCATCGAGATTGGCCGCGGAGATCGACAGGAAGCGGACCCGCTCCAGAAGCGGATGGGCGGTATTCAGCGTTTCCTCAAGAACGCGGCGGTTGAATTGCAGCCAGGAGAATTCACGATTAATGAACCGGTCCGGACTGCTCATCAGGTCGAAGTCGGTATTGGCCGCTTCCAGACCAGGCTCGCGCGTTTCAGTCGTGATCGAATCCATCTCATCCATCCCATGCTACCCCCTAGGGCCGAATACAGTTTGACGAGGGAACTGTCACAGTCAATCGTCAGCGCCGGCACCGGTCCCGGAATTCCCAAAATCGTTCAGCACTTCCGCAGCCAGCGGACGCGTTATCTTCGTGCCGCGTGCCAGCGCCAGGCGGTCCAGCCGCTCGACGATCGTCTGCGCCGCACCGAGCGACCGCTCCATGCGGTTGACGATGTAGCCCACCAGTTTGTCGTCGATATAAAGCTGGCGGTCGGCGAACAGCTTGACGATCACCTGGGCCAGCAGGTCTTCATCCGGCTCGCCGATTTCCACGACGGTCGCCGCCTTCAGCCGGGATTTGAGGTCCGGCAGGGTGACGCCCCAGGAGACCGGCCACAGGCGCGAGGTCATCAGCAGGCTATGGCCGTTCTCGCGCACGCTGTTGATGACGTGGAAGAGTTCAGTCTCGTCGAATCCGCGGCGTTCGGCATCCTCGAACAGGACGGGACCCGCTGCAGCAATCGCCGCGGCATTCGAGCCGGCGACGGGATGGATCTCGGCCGCCCCCGCCTTTTCCCGCCAGATATGCGCCAGGTGCGACTTTCCCGACCCTACCGGGCCGGCCAGCACGACGACCGGCGACGGCCAGGCCGGCCATTCGTCGACGATCGCCACGGCCGCAGCCAGGCGTCCGGACACCAGGAGGTCGTCCCGGGTTCTCGCCGCATCATGAGTGAATTGCAGCGGCAGCTGCTCTTGTCTGCGCCGCTCGCGCTCGCTGGTCTCGGTCATTGGTCTTTCAAATGCTCTTCTGAGAGTCATTCGCTTGAGGATCATCCGGCGCTTGAGAATCATCCGGCGCGTGAGGATCATTCGGGGCGGTTATCTCTGCGCCGTTTTCGGCATGTTCCAGCACATGCGGCGGTTCGGCCTCTTCCCAGGGAAGAGCGGCCGCTCGGCCGTAATAGATGTCGCTGTCAAGATACCGCGACAGCACGAAACGGACAAGGACGCCGACAACGGCCGCAGCGGGCACCGCGATCAGCAGGCCGACGAAGCCGAATATGGCGCCGAAGGCGAAGAGCGCGAACATCAGCCAGACCGGATGCAGGCCGACACTTTCGCCGACCAGCTTCGGCTGCAGGATATTGCCCTCGACGAACTGGCCGACGAAGAAGACGCCGGCAACCGCCATGATCCACGGATAATCCGGCCAGAACTGGACCAGCGCCACGCCGACGGAGAGCACCAGGCCGATCAAGGAGCCTATATAAGGAACGAAACTGATCATGCCGGCGATGAAGCCGATCAGAAGCCCGAAATTCAGGCCGACAACGGACAAGCCGACCGCATAGAAGATGCCGAGGATGAGGCAGAGCGAGCCTTGGCCGCGAATGAAACCGGCGACCGACTCGTCCATTTCCCGGGCGATCTCGCGCACCGTCGCCACTTGGTCGCGCGGCACCCAGCTGTCCACTTTGGCGACCATCCGGTCCCAGTCGAGCAGGATGTAGAAGGCGACGACGGGCGTGACGATCAAAAGCGACACGACGTCGATGATTGCCTTGCCGGAATTCCAGATCTGGGTGAGCAGCGAACCGACGAAACCGGCGCCCTGGCTCAGCACTTCGGAGAAATTCTGCTTGACCGTCTCGATCTGGGCGCTGATCCAATGGGGCAGGAACGAACTTTCAGGGCTCGATATGATCTGCTGCAGCTGGGAAATATAGCCCGGCAGCGCGGCGGCGAACTCGGTGAACTGGTTGATGATGATCGGGATCACCAGCATCAGCGACAGCGCGAAGACCAGCACGAAACAGACGAGGATCACCACCGTCGCCATCAGCCGGCTCAAGCCCCGCCGTTCCAACCAGTCGGCCACCGGATCGAGGAAATAGGCGAGCGCCATGCCGGCCACGAAAGGCAGCAGGATCGAACGGAAGAACCAGAGAAACACCACGAAGACAATGAGAACGCCGACCCAGAAGAAGATGTAGCGCTTCAGGCTTGCGCCACTGATATGATATGCCATCGCCGCTTCCTCTGAATTGCCCGGGCGAAAAAGGGATAGGGAAGCCCGCAACCCAGGTCAAGGGTTTGGAAGCGGTGCAGCAAGACCTGTGAAAAGCCTTCGAAACCGCGTCCAACGCTTGCATCCGGCGCCATGTCGTGCAATTGCGGGCCGCTACAACGATCATTGGAGATGAACGATGAGCGAGGCGGGCAAGAACGGTCTCACCTATAGCGATGCCGGCGTCGATATCGACGCGGGCAACCTCATGGTCGAGAAGATCAAGCCGGCCGTGCGCTCGACCCGCCGGCCCGGCGCAGACGGCGAAATCGGCGGCTTCGGCGGCCTTTTCGATCTGAAGGCAGCGGGCTTCACCGATCCGATCCTCGTCGCCGCCAATGACGGCGTCGGTACCAAGCTGAAGATCGCCATCGACGCCGACTTCCACGACACGGTCGGCATCGACCTCGTCGCCATGTGCGTCAACGATCTGGTGGTCCAGGGCGCCGAGCCGCTGCTCTTCCTCGACTATTTCGCCACCGGTAAACTCGATCCGGACCAGGGCGCGGCAATCGTCTCCGGCATTGCCGCCGGCTGCCGCGAGGCGGGCTGCGCGCTGATCGGCGGCGAGACCGCCGAAATGCCCGGCATGTATTCCGACGGCGATTACGACCTGGCGGGTTTTGCAGTCGGCGCCGCCGAGCGTGGCCAGCTTCTGCCTGTCGGCGATATCGCGTCCGGCGACGTCATCCTCGGCCTCACCTCCTCCGGCGTTCATTCGAACGGCTTCTCTCTTGTCCGCAAGATCGTGACGCTTTCGGGCCTCGCCTGGGACGCGCCCGCCCCCTTCCGTGAGGGCATGACTCTGGGTGAGGCGCTTCTGACGCCGACCCGCATCTACGTGAAGCCGCTCCTGAAGGCGATCCGCGAGACCGGCGCACTCAAGGCGCTCGCCCACATTACGGGCGGTGGTTTTCCGGAAAACATCCCGCGCGTGCTGCCGAAAAACCTTGCGGCCGAAATCGATCTCGACTCCATCCCTGTCCCGCCGGTCTTCTCCTGGCTCGCCAAAACCGGCGGCGTCGAGGCGAAGGAAATGCTGCGCACCTTCAACTGCGGTATCGGCATGATCGTCGTGGTCGCGCCCGAGAACGCCCAGGCGGTCGCCGATATCCTGACCGGTGAGGGCGAGATCGTCGTGCCGCTCGGCCGCATGGTCGAGCGCGCCGAAGGCGGCACCGGCGTGATCTACCAGGGCACGCTCGGACTATGAGCGCACCGGCGGCAGAAACGGCGCGCAGAAAGCGCGTCGCCGTATTCATCTCCGGCGGCGGCTCCAACATGCTGGCGCTTGCCGATGCCTGCACCGCACCGGATTTTCCGGCGGAAATCGTCGCAGTCTTCTCCGACAAACCCTCGGCGGGCGGCATCGAGAAGGCGCAGGCGCGCGGCATCAAAACCTTCGTCTTCGAGCGCAAGGGTTTTGCCGGCAAGGCCGAACACGAGGCGGCGATCCTTGCGGCCCTCGACGAGGTCAAGCCGGACATCCTCTGCCTCGCCGGCTACATGCGGCTCTTCTCCGCCGAGTTCATCAGCCGATACGAAGGCAGCATCCTCAACATCCACCCTGCCCTTCTGCCGCTTTTCCCGGGCCTCCATACCCATGAACGCGCCATCCAGGCCGGCGTCAAGATCGCCGGTTGCACCGTGCATTTCGTGACCGAAGGCATGGACGAAGGCCCGATCGTCGCCCAGGGCGCCGTCCCGGTGCTTGCCGACGACACCCCCGAGACCCTGGCCGGCCGCGTGCTGACCGTCGAACACAAGCTCTATCCGCTGGCGCTGAAACTGCTGGCCGAAGGCAAGGTGCGGATGGAGGACGGTCGGGCGATCACCTCGCCCGGCACCGTGACCGGTATCGCGGATCAGCGGATCTTCTCGGCGGGTATCTGAACTTCAGGCCGCCAGCGCCCGGAGCGGGTGCAGCGTGCCGTCGCTATAGACGAAGCGGCCGGCGCGGAAGGTGGCTCGGATGCGGTGCACGTCGCCCTTTTCCACCACCACCAGATCGGCGCGCTGGCCGATGGCGATCTCGCCGCGGTCCGTCAGGCCGGCGGAACGGGCGGCATTGCCCGTCGCCATGGCGACGGCCGCCGGCAGGCCGCCTGCCGATACCTCTGCCAGCTTGAAGATGCCCGGCACGAAAGCGGCCGGATGGTAGTCGGCGGCAATCACCGTCAGCAGACCGGCCTTGGCGGCGTCAAGCGCGCTCAGATTGCCGGACATCGACTGGCCGCGCAGCGCGTTCGGCGCGCCCATCAGCGTCCAGAGTCCACGTCTGCGCGCCTCCTCGGCGGCCGGCAAGGTTACCGGGAACTCGCTGATCGTGACGCCGAGATCGAACATCTCGGCCACCTTTTCCACGCTGTCGTCGTCATGGGAAGCGAGCGACAGGCTGTGTTGCAAGGAGAGCGAAACGATTTCCTTCAGCTTCACGTCGATCTGTGGATCGTTGCGCATGGCAATGCGCTTCTGAACGATCTCGGCGGCCATTTCCTCGGAAATCGCCCGGCGTTCCGAGATGCTGGCGACGTAGGCTGCGATGTTGTTGTACTGGCCCTGGCCCGGCGTGTGGTCGGTCAGCGATACCATGTCGATTTCATCGGCCTTTAGCAGCCGTTCCAAAGCCGGCGCGGCGCCGACATTGGTGATCTCGTAGCGGGCGTGGACGCGGTGGTCGATCAGCAGGTTGTCGCGCAGGCGGTTGATGCCTTCGATGATGGCCGAGGTCGTTTCTAGCGAGCGGACATGGCCGTAGACGCTTTCGGTCGCGAAGGAAACAGCCGCATAGGCCGTGGTGACGCCGGCGGCGGCAAGCTTCTTGTCCAGTTCGTGGATGCCGAAATCGATCGGCATCTGGGCGTTCGGCCGCGGCGCGATCTCGCGCTCGATCATGTCGCCATGCAGATCGACGAAGCCCGGCATCAGCAGTCGCCCGCCGCCGTCGATCACGGCGCCGGCGACCGGTTCGGGGCGAATCTCGGCGATCACGCCATCTTCAATCCGCACAGAACCTGAGTTCACCACCTCGTTCGGCAGAACGAGGGTGAAATTGCCGAGCCACATGGCTTTCTCCTGACCATATAAGGATGATTATCAAGACGCAGCGCTTAGCCGCCATTCGTGACATTCATGTGAAATCCGGGCGGCTTAAGGTCAAGTCACATTCGCACGGCGTCTGAAACAACAGGCGAACGCGTCTATCGGGGCCTCAAGCATTGCGCGGCGGCACCGCCGGGACATCAGACGGTGAACGATGACCGGTTTATCACCGCCCATTGCAGCATCATGATTGTCTTCGCATCGATGATGTCGCCGTTGGCGATCATCGCGAAGGCCTCGTCGAGCGGCAGTTCGAGAACCTCGATATCCTCGTGCTCCTCGGCAAGCCCGCCGCCACCGTTCACCCGGTCGGAGAGATCGATCGGCGCGTGGAAGAAATGCACGAGTTCGGTAATTGCGCCGGGCGACATGAATGCCTTGAAGACAAACCGCACATCCCGCAGGCGGTAGCCGGTTTCCTCCATCGCTTCGCGCCGGATCGCCTCTTCCGGGTGGTCCTCGTCGAGCAACCCGGCCGGCACCTCGACCATCCATGCCGGCTTGCCGGTGAGGTAGGCGGGCAACCGAAACTGCTTCACCAGCACGACCATGTCGCGCCGGGCGTCGTAGAGAAGGATGCAGGCGGCCTCGGACTTATGGTAGATTTCGCGATGCAGGCGGTGCGTCTCGCCGCGGCGATCGGCGTAGTCAAGCTCGTAGCTCGAAAGCCGCGTCCAGCCGTCCGACAATATCTTCTCGCTGACGAGCTTCACCCGATCATCCTGCCCGGTCATGCAAAGTCCTTGCGAAGCCATACCTTGTTGTCGTGGAAGGCCGCGCCGCCATAGGGCGCCACGGCGTCGGCGCCGGTCAGCACGTTGATACCCTCGCCGTCGAGATGCTTGCGGTTTGGCCAAAGCCCCTCGGCGATCAGCACGCCCGGCCTTGCGCCGGCAACGATCTTCGCATGCAGGCGGATTTCGCCGCGGGTGTTGCCGAGCCGGACGATATCGCCGTCGACGATGCCGAGGCGCTCCGCATCGGTCGGCTCGATCATCACTTCCGGGCGCCCTTCCCGCTCGTAGGAGCTTTTCGTCTCGGTGAAGGAGGAATTGAGGAAGCTGCGGGCCGGCGATGTCGCCAGCCGGAAGGGATGCGCCTCGTCCGCCACCTCGATGACGTCAACTTGGTCGGGGAAGACCGGCAGTTCGGCGATCGGCCCAAGCGGCCCGACATTTTTCGGCGGCTTGTCCGGCGACGGGCCGTTCGCCCAGTCCGGCCTGAAGCGGAATTTGCCGTCGGGATAACCGAACCCCTTGATGTAATGGGCGGTTTCGAAATCCGGCTGCGCATCGATCCATTTGTCGCGCGCCAGATCCTCGTAGCCGCCCCAGTGGCTGGCCTTCAGAATGCGGTCGATATGCTGGCGTTCGTCGAGGCCGAAACCGGGGAAATGATCGACGCCAAGGCGCTTTGCCAGTTCCTCGATGACGAAGAGATTGGTGCGCACTGTCGACGGCGGTTCGACCAGCTTTGGCCCGAGCAGGATATGCTGCTGCCCACCGGCGCGGTAAAGATCGTCATGCTCGACGAACATCGTTGCCGGCAGGACGATATCGGCGACTTCGGCCGTATCGGTCATGAACTGCTCGTGCACCGCGACGAACAAGTCGTCGCGCAAGAAGCCCTGGCGGACGAGGCGCTGTTCCGGCGCAACGTTCATCGGATTGGTGTTCTGGATCAGCATGGCCGTCACCGGCCCACGGTCACGCAGCGCCTCGGCATCGCCGGTCAGCACCCGGCCGATCTGCGACTGGTCGAGCTGGCGGATATCCGGATCGGCATAGGCCGTGCCCATCAGTTCGGACTTGTTGAGTCGGAAAATTTCGCCGTTGTTGTGGAAGGCGCCGCCACCCTCGTATTGCCAGCAGCCCAGCACGGTCGCGATCGACAGCGCCGCATGCATGGCGACCGTGCCGTTGCGCTGGCGGGCAAACCCGTAACCGAGCCGGAAGAAGGTCTTTTGGGTCGTGCCGACGAGGCGGGCGAAGGTCTCGATCTCTTCCACCGACAGGCCGGTGATGGCGGAGGCCCATTCCGGCGTCTTCGCCTTCAGATGCGCTTCGAGGCCGGCCGGGTCGTCGGCATATTGGGCCATGTAGGCGCGGTCGGCATATCCGTCGCGAAAGGCGATGTGCATGACGGCGCAGGCGAGTGCTGCATCGGTTCCGGGGCGCACGGTCAACGCCATGTCCGCCTGTTTCATCGTCGGATTGTCGTAGATATCGATGACGACAATCCTGGCGCCGCGTTCCTTGCGGGCCTTCACCGCGTGGGTCATGACATTGACCTGGGTGGAGACGGCATTGGTGCCCCAGATCACCACGCAATCGGACTTCGCCATCTCGCGCGGATCGGGACCGCGCAGAGCGCCGGTGCCCATCACATAACCGGTCCAAGCCATGTTGGTGCAGATCGTGCCGAAGAAGCCGGAGTATTTTTTCGCATGCCGCAGCCGCTCGATCGAATCGCGCTGCACCTGGCCCATCGTGCCGGCATAGAAATAGGGCCAGATCGCCTCCGACCCGTGTTTCGCCTCGGCCTTGACGAAAGCGTCAGCGATCTCGTCGAGTGCGGCCTCCCACGAAACCTCCTGCCAGTTCCCCTCGCCCTTGGCGCCCAAGCGGCGCTTCGGGTGCATCAGCCGACCGGGGTGGTAGAGCCGCTCTGAGTATCGGGCGACCTTGGCGCAGATAACGCCGGCCGTATAGGTATTGTCGGCCGCGCCGCGCACGCGGCCGATACGGCCGTCGGCTGTGAGATCTATGTCCAGTGCGCAGGCCGACGGACAGTCGTGCGGACAGACGGTGTGTCCGACGGAATTGTGGCCGGACTTTTCTGGGGCGATTGGGGTTTTCGCGGTAATCGGGGTCGCAACGTTCATGGCTTTTCTATATTGCAAGCTGACGTCCGCAAAAAGCGTGATTTGCAGCGCATCAATTTAATTCAAGCGAGACACCAGCAACGATGAACTACCGGCACATCTATCACGCGGGCAATTTTGCCGATGTCCTCAAACACGCGATCCTGGCGCGGCTGATCCGCTATGCCCAGAACAAGGACAAGGCGTTTCGCATGCTGGATACCCATGCCGGCATCGGGCTTTACGACCTTTCCTCGGACGAGGCGCAGAAGACCGGCGAATGGCGCGACGGCATCGGCCGGCTAATGGAAGCGGAACTGCCGGCAAAGGTCGCAGACCTGCTGGAGCCTTATTTGACCGCAGTCAGGGAATTGAACCCGACCGGCGCGCTGAAACTTTATCCCGGCTCGCCGAAACTTGCCCGCATGCTGTTCCGCCCGCAGGACCGGTTGTCGGCGATGGAACTGCATCCGGAAGACTTCAATCGCCTGCACAACCTGTTCGAGGGCGATTTCCAGGTGCGCGCCACCGAACTCGACGGCTGGCTGGCGCTGGGCGCCCATCTGCCGCCGAAGGAAAAGCGCGGTATCGTGCTCGTCGATCCGCCTTTCGAGGAGGACGGCGAATACAGGCGGCTGGTGAAAGGCCTGTCGACCGGCTGGCGCCGCTTTCAGGGCGGCACCTTCTGCCTCTGGTATCCGATCAAGAAGGGCGCGCCCCTCAGGGCCTTCCACGACGAGCTGAAGGCGCTGGAAATCCCGAAAATGCTATGCGCCGAATTGACCGTCCAGAGCGACCGCGAGACGACCGGGCTGTCCGGCTCCGGCCTCATCATCGTCAACCCGCCCTTCACGCTGAAGGACGAGTTGCACGCGCTTCTGCCGACCTTGAAAACCATCCTGGCGCAGGACCGGTTCGCCTCGCAGCGCGCCTTCTGGCTGACCGGCGAGACCGTCGACAGCGACCTCGATTCGGAGTCTTGACCGGGCGAGGCTTCCCGCCCATGGTGCCGCGCATTGCAGGGGGCCGGCCGATGACCAACCGATTTATCGCTTTCCTTTTTCTCGCGCTTTTCGCATCCACTGCCTCCGCCCAGGAGCGCCGATCGGACAATCGGCAGGATCACGCAGGGCAGTTCGATTTCTACGTCCTGTCGCTTTCCTGGTCGCCGACCTTCTGTGCTTCGCAGAGTGGCGGCAAGAACGACCAGCAATGCAGCACGGACAAGGATTTCCGTTTCATCGTCCACGGGCTGTGGCCGCAATACGAAAAAGGCTATCCGGACTTCTGCGAAACGAAGGAACCGGGCCGCGTGCCGCAATCGCTCGGCCAGCCACTCTTCGACATCATGCCGTCGATGGGGCTGATCGGCCATCAGTGGCGCAAGCACGGAAGCTGCACCGGGCTCAGCCAGCGTGATTATTTCGGCAAGCTGCGCGAGGCCTTCTCGCGGGTCAAACTGCCCGCCGACCTGTCCCGCGGCGACTCGGCCGTGACGCTGTCGGCCGACCAGATCGAGGAAAAGTTCCTCGCTGCCAATCCGGGCATGAGCCGGCGCGGCATTTCGACGAGTTGCGAGGGCCGGCAGCTGGAGGAAGTGCGCATCTGCCTCAGCAAGGACCTGCAATTCCGCGATTGCGCCGAAGTCGATCGTGACGGCTGCCGGATCAGCCAGATCACCCTGCCGCCCGCAAGATGACATTTATCGAGAAGGACAAGACCATGAAGCTGCTGTATTCCCCGGCCTCGCCCTATTCGGCCAAGGTGCGCATGGCGGCGCGCCATCTCGGCATCGAGATCACTGAAGTGAAGACCGACACCAACGCGGCCCCGCCGGAGCTCGTGAGCAACAACCCCCTCGGCAAGATCCCGGTCCTGATCCGTGATGGCGAACCGCCGATCTACGACAGCATCGCGATCATGCATTGGCTCGATCGCCAGTCGGGCGGCAAGCTCTATCCGAAGAAGGACGCAAAGCGCACCGAGGCGGAAGTGCTGGAAGCGCTTTGCGACGGCATGATGGATTGCCTGCTGGCGATCGTCTACGAGCGTCGCTCGCGCGACGAGGACAAGGTCCACCAGCCGTGGATCGACAAACAGTGGGCCAAGGTGGTGCGCGGGCTCGATCACCTGGAAAATAACCTGCCGAAAACCGGCAAGAAACTGCATGGCGGCCATTTTGCGCTCGCCGCGTTGATCGGTTACCTCGATCTGCGCTTCAACGGCCAATGGGCCGCGGGCCGGCCGGAACTCGCCTCCTGGCCGGATATCTTTGCCAAGCGCTTCGCCTCCTACACCGCCATGAAATCGGCAGCCTGAAACAAAAAAAAGCCCGGACCGAAGCCCGGGCTTTCCCCAGCCTGTTAAGGCTATCGAACTTAGAACTTCACGCCGATACCGACCTTGACGCTGTGGTCGTCGAAGCCCTTCGAGACCGAACCGGAATCGAGCGAGTAGCTGTCCGAACCGTAATCGGTGTAGCGGTATTCGACACGAGCGGTGATGTTGTTGGTGACGAAAGCTTCGGCACCGGCACCGACCGTGTAACCCACACCGGTCTTGTTGTCGGACGAGGTCGCGTCGCGCAGTTCGTTGTCCTGCAGGGCGACACCGGCCGTACCGTAGATCAGGAAGGGGTTGAGGTCGTAGCCGACGCGGCCGCGAACCGAGCCGTTCCAGCCAGCCTTGCCTTCAAAGCCATCGTCCGTGGTGCTCTTCGTGCCGTTGTAACCGACGTCTGCTTCGACACCGTAAACGATCGAGCCGCTCTGGAAGTTATAGCCCGTATAAGCACCGCCGCCGAACTGGCCGTCGCGGTCGCCGCTACCGAAGCGACCCCAGTCATACTGACCATAACCACCGAGATAGAAACCCTGCCAGCTGGCAGCCGGGGCCGGCTCTTCGGTTGCAACCGGGGCCTGCGGAATTTGTTCGACGGCATCAGCGGCATTGGCCGCAGAGATGGCGATGAAGCTGACTGCCGAGGCCATCAGAGTTGCGATGAGAGTACGCATACATTTTCTCCTTTTACTGCTGCGCCGGGAATTCGCCGCGACAACATGGTTGGCGACACATTTGTTCCCTGCTCGCTGAAACGGAATGTGGAGGTCAATTGAGGAATAGAAAGAGCCGAAATGTGAATTGATTGTGGCACACAGAAGGCCAAACTTTGATGTTGCTGTATCGCAACACACGTTTGATTAACCTTAAGCAATGCTTACTTTAAATATAAAAATTTTTACATTTATAAATTACTTCTTAAATCCAAAGCACAACTCAGTCAATACACCTGCCAGCGCCAACCGGCGCGGGCGCCACTCGCCAAGTTCGACTTGTATTCGCAGCAAAACCGGATCGACCGCTTGTAGAAACAAAAAATTGATCAGAAACACGGACGTATTTCGCCTCTCCGCATGCGGGCGGCCGACGCCGACCGCCAGATTTCTGCCTTAAATATTCCACCGCGGGAACGGCCATTCCGGCCTTCGTCAAGAGCATGGGCGGAATTTTTGCCAGCGCTTTCAAAATCTGCCCCGAGACACTATTTCTCCGGCAGCGGCCTTTGTGCAGGGAATCGGGCCGCTTCAGCGCAATATTTTGACAAGCTGCCGTCGTCGGCACATGTCATGGACGCATGGTTCGAATCGGTGATGGCCGGATGCCGACATCCGGCGGAGACTAGGAATGAACGGAACGAAGCTGCCCGACGGCGGCGTTCTCTACGACGAGACGGAAGAAGAAGACGACGATGTGCTGGTGGCCGAGCCGGCCCAGGGTCCTGCTGCGTCGATTGACTGGAACGAAGGCTGGAAGAACGACAGCGGCCTGAAGGGCGCCGACCTGATCGCCGAATTCGTCAAGCACCTGCCGAACGCGCCGGGCGTCTACCGGATGTTCAACGATGCGCAGGACGTGCTTTACGTCGGCAAGGCGCGCAGCCTCAAGAAGCGCGTCGGCAACTATGCGCAGGGCCGCGTCCATTCCAACCGCATCGCCAAGATGGTGCGCGAAACCACCCATATGGAATTCGTCACGACGCGGACGGAGACCGAGGCGCTGCTGCTCGAGGCCAATCTCATCAAGCGCCTGCGGCCGCGCTTCAATGTTCTTCTGCGCGACGACAAATCCTTCCCCTATATCATGATCACCGGCGACCACCGGGCACCGGCGATCTTCAAGCATCGCGGTGCGCGGGCGCGCAAAGGCGATTATTTCGGCCCCTTCGCGTCGGCGGCCGCCGTCGGCCGCACCATCAATTCGCTGCAGCGCGCCTTCCTGCTGCGTACCTGCACCGATAGCGTCTTCGAGACCCGCACCCGTCCGTGCCTGCTGTTCCAGATCAAGCGCTGTTCAGGCCCCTGCACCCGCGAGATCAGCGACGAGGGGTATGCGGCGCTGGTGGGCGAAGCCAAGGATTTCCTTTCCGGCAAGAGCCAGAACGTCAAGTCGGCGATCGCCCGCCAGATGGCGGAAGCCTCCGAGGACCTGGATTTCGAGCGCGCCGCGATCTATCGCGACCGGCTGGCGGCGCTCAGTCACGTCCAGAGCCACCAGGGCATCAACCCGGCCGGCGTCGAGGAGGCGGATGTCTTTGCCATCTACAACGAGGGCGGCATGTCCTGCATCCAGGTGTTCTTCTTCAGGACCGGCCAGAACTGGGGCAACCGCGCCTATTTCCCGAAGGCCGATCCGCAGCTCTCCGGTGCGGAAGTGCTCAACGCCTTCCTCGCGCAGTTCTATGACGACAAGCCGGTGCCGAAACAGATCCTGCTGTCGGAAACCGTCGAGGAACAGGACCTGCTGGCGCTCGCCTTCTGCGAAAGGGCCGGCCACAAGGTGACGATCTCCGTGCCCCAACGTGGCGAGAAGAAGGACCTGACCGACCACGTGCTGGCCAATGCCCGCGAGGCGCATGGCCGCCGGCTTGCCGAGACCTCGTCGCAGGCGCGCCTGCTGCAGGGCCTGGCCGAGACCTTCGGCCTATCCTTCGTGCCGCGCCGGATCGAGATCTACGACAACTCGCACATCATGGGCACCAATGCTGTCGGCGGCATGGTCGTGGCGGGGCCGGAAGGCTTCGTGAAGAGCCAGTACCGGAAGTTCAACATCAAATCGACCGACATCACTCCCGGCGACGACTTCGGCATGATGCGGGAAGTGATGACCCGCCGCTTCTCGCGCCTCCTCAAGGAAGAGGGCATTCCGGACCGCACCGCCGTTGCCGGCGCCAGCGCCGAGGATGCGGCCGATGCCGCCTTCCCCGCCTGGCCGGACGTGATCCTGATCGACGGCGGCCAGGGGCAGATGAGCGCGGTACGTGCCATTCTCGACGAACTCGGCATTCGCGACGTGGTGACCGCGATCGGCGTCGCCAAGGGCGTCGACCGGGATGCCGGCCGCGAACGGTTCTTCGCCGACGGCCGATCCGATTTCTCGCTGCCGCCGCGCGATCCGGTCCTCTACTTCATCCAGCGCATGCGTGACGAGGCGCATCGTTTTGCGATCGGCTCGCACCGGGCAAGGCGCAAGAAGGAGATGGTCAAGAACCCGCTCGACGAGATTTCAGGGATCGGACCCGGCCGCAAGCGCAAGCTCCTGCAGCACTTCGGCACGGCGAAGGCGGTGTCGCGCGCCGGCCTGACCGACCTCATGGCAGTCGAGGGCATTTCCGAGGCTGTCGCCAAACAGATCTACAACCATTTCCACGAGAACCGGGCTGGCTAAATCGGCATGACGCCATCGGCTGCAAAAAAGCCGCGAAACCCTGTTGACGCCTTGGCCTCAACACATCAACTAGGAGCAAACATCCGGAAGGCTCCCCATGGCGTCGCGCGCATACAATATCCCCAATCTTCTGACCTACGCGCGCATCGTGGCCGTGCCGATCATCGTGGGCTGCTTCTTCATCGAAGGACAGCTTGAAAGCTCCGATGTGGCGCGCTGGACGGCGCTGGTTCTGTTCGCCGTCGCCTCGATCACCGACTATCTCGACGGGTATCTCGCCCGCATCTGGAACCAGACGTCGAATATCGGCCGCATGCTCGACCCGATCGCCGACAAGCTGCTGGTCGCCGCGGTGCTGTTGCTGCTCGCCGCCGACCAGACGATCGCCGGCTGGTCGCTCTGGGCGGCAATCACCATTCTCTGCCGCGAAATCCTGGTCTCGGGCCTGCGCGAATACCTGGCTGCGCTGAAGGTCTCCGTGCCGGTGACGCGCATCGCCAAGTGGAAGACGACGATCCAGATGGTGGCGATCGCCTTCCTGCTGGCAGGGCCAGCCGGCGACAAGATCGTGCCCTACACGACCCAGATGGGCATCGTGCTTCTCTGGCTCGCCGCGATCCTGACCTTCTATTCGGGCTATGACTATTTCAAGGCCGGCGTCAAACATCTGGTGGACGAAGAATGACCGTCAAACTCGTCTATTTCGCCTGGGTGCGCGAACGGATCGGCAGGCAAGAGGAAGACCTCGACCTGCCGGCAAGCGTCGTAACCGTTCGTGATTTGCTCGCCCATCTGACGACGCTCGGCGAGGAATATGAAAACGCGCTGCAATTCCCGAACGTCATCCGGGTGGCCATCAACCAGGAACATGCCGAACACGACGAACCGATCGCCGGCGCGCGGGAGATCGGCATCTTTCCACCGATGACGGGCGGGTGATAATGGCTGGGGCCGGCGCCAGTTGCAGAACATCCCACTTCTCCCCAGCGCGGAGAGGAAGGGGTTGCCCATGACCGCTCCCACCATTCGCGTCCAGTCCACTGACTTCGACCTGCAGGCCGAAATCTCAGCATTGACCGGCGGCCGCAAGAACGTCGGTGCCGTCGTCACCTTCACCGGCCTCTGTCGCGACGAACAGGGTGCATTGTCGGCACTCGAACTCGAACACTATCCAGGCATGGCCGAAGCGGAGATGTTTCGCATCGGGGAACTCGCGATCGAGCGCTTTTCGCTGCTCGGCCTCACCGCCATTCACCGCTTCGGCAAGATCATGCCCGGCGAAAACATCGTGCTGGTCATCGCCGCCGCCCCACACCGGCAGGCTGCCTTCGACGGCGCCAATTTCGTCATGGACTTTTTGAAGACCTCGGCCCCGTTCTGGAAGAAGGAACATACCGCCGACGGCACCCAAGGCGACTGGATCGCCGCCAAGGACGCGGACGACACCGCGCGGGACAAGTGGCGGTGATCTAAGGCACCACCCGCTCCCGCCGGCTCATCACCAAAACCAGGACCAGCATGGCGACAATCACCAGGTCGCGCCAGACGATCGGGCCGTAGCCGCTCCAGAGCGTCTCGGCAAAGCCGATGACGGCGGCGCCGGCGGCGGCACGCAGCGGGTTGGAATGGCCACCGGCCGCAGCGATCAGCACCACTTTCAGGCCGAACAACAGGCCGGCGCCAAAATCCATCGTGCCGTAGTGGGAGGTCGCGAGCACACCGCAGATCGAGGCATAGAGCGCCGCTGCCGCATAAGCCACGACGAAGACCCGTGCGGAATTGGCGCCGGACAGTTCCGCCGCCAGCGGATCGTCCGAGACTGCCCGCCACATACGGCCCCAATGGGTGCGCGCCAGCACCAGATAGCCCGCGCCGATAGCCGCCAGCATGATGGCAACGTTGGCGAGCTGGATCAACGTCAAGGTCACCGGAAAGCCGTCTGCATGCCAGAAGACGACCGCGTCGTTGAGGAAGGGCGGCAGCCAGAGCTCGCGGGTGTCGGCAGCGATACGGGCACCCTCCATCAGCACCATCAGCGCGCCGAGCGAGGCGACGATCACTGCATTCGGCGAGATTTTTGCAAGCGGGCGCATGACAATCTGCCCGATCGTCACCCCTGCCCCGATCCCACCGGCGATCCCCGCCGCAGCGCCCAAAGCCAGAGCCGCCGGCAGGACCAGCCACAGCCGGTTCCAGCTGAAATGGGCGAGGAGCAGATAGAGATGGCCGGAAAAGGCGAAGATCGCGCCATAGGTGATGTCGGCCCGTTTCGTCACGGCAAAGGCGATCGCATATCCGAAGGCGAGCGTCGCATAGAGCGCCGCCAGCGGAACCGCGTTCGCTAGTTGCTGCAAGAGATAGGCCATGGGCACTCCGATAGCGATAACGAATATAACTGGTCAATCCCATTTTACCAGTTATAATATCGCATGAGTTTCTCCTGGACCCCGCATCGTTTTGCCGGTGGCGCGCTGGCGCTGGATGTCGCCAACAGCGTCATCCTGCGCTTCGATCCCGAACGCAGCATCGACCGGTTCGCGGAACCGCCGCAGATGCATGCCTTTCCGAAAGCGGCCGAAAAATTCTCGGCCGAGCGGGCGCTGTTCGGCGATCTCGCGCCCGTTCAGGCCGAGAACCGCGCGCCGTTCATCGCGCTGCGCGAAGCGATAGACCGCTATTTTCGCGCCCGGGTGCTGGGCGACGACGCACAGACATTGCTTGCCGATTTCCTCGAAGCGACCGTGGCTATCCTTCGCCGTGCGGAGAGAAACTCATTGGAGGCGGCGACCGCCCATTCGGCGCTCCGGCTGCTTGCCGACGATGAACTGGCGCGGATGAAGATCTGCGGCAGTTGCGGCTGGCTGTTCATCGACCGAAGCCGTAACCGCAGCCGCACCTGGTGCGACATGGCGGTCTGCGGCAACCGCGTCAAAGCCAGCCGCCATTATCATCGCCGGAAGAAGGAGGCCGTGTCATGATGCGCCGGCTTATGGTTTTCAGCCTTGTAGTGCTTACCCTTTCCGCATGCCAGCGGGAAACCGAAAAGCTGGTGGAGGTGAGCGGGCATATTTTCGTGTTCAACTACCGGGTCGCCAGCGCCACCTATCTCGTGACGCTCAACAAGACCGGGCCGATACCGGACGGAACCGTGGCGATCGCCAAATTCGACAACCCCGCCGGCGGCGATCCGATCGTCATCAACGAAAAGATCTTCCCCGCATGGAACAAGATTACCCTGCAGAGCCCCAATGTCCGCTGCGTGCGCAAGGACAAGCCTTATTCCGTGGATATCAGGCTGGTGGATGCGGGCGGCCGGACATTGCAGGAATTGAAGACCCAGCTCGTCTCGGACGTCGACCAGTCGGTGCTTCCCAGCAAGCCGCTGGTGCTCGGCGCCGGCTACGAGCGGAACCCGGAAGTCTTCAAGCCAGACGGGACGGTGGACTACGGGCGGGACGACGACTGCCCGGCATGAACGGCAGCTCACGCCTGCTGCACGAGGCCGGCCCATAAAAAAACCGGAGCCAGGGCCCCGGTTTTGATGATTCCGATCAGAAGCTTGAGGCTCCTGACCTCAGATTTCAAATCAGCCGACAATCTCGGTTTCGGAGAACCAGTAGGCGATTTCCTGGGCGGCGGTTTCCGGAGCGTCGGAACCGTGAACCGAGTTCTCGCCGATCGACAGCGCGAAGGTCTTGCGGATGGTGCCTTCGTCAGCGTTGGCCGGGTTGGTGGCGCCCATGATCTCGCGGTTCTTGAGGATGGCGTTTTCGCCTTCCAGAACCTGAACGATGGTCGGGCCGGAGGTCATGCCTTCGACCAGTTCGCCGAAGAACGGGCGTTCCTTGTGAACGGCGTAGAAGCCTTCGGCTTCGCGCTTGCTCATCCACACGCGCTTGGAAGCGATGACGCGCAGGCCATTGTCTTCAAACACCTTGGTGATGGCGCCAGTGAGGTTGCGCTTGGTGGCATCCGGCTTGATCATCGAAAACGTGCGTTCAATCGCCATCGTTCTATCCTTCGTTTCCTGTGGCCCCGTGATTAAGGGGGAAAGTGGGCGGTCTTTACCCGCCCCTTTCACTGGAAACAAGGGGGTTCGGGCAATTTCACGCCGCTGTCACACTGCGCCCGACGCCATTATGCAGGTCGAGGCAGCGTTCGAACCACAACCCGACCGGGTCGTTGTCGGAAAACACCTTGGCCCCGGCGGTGACGCGCATCCATTGCAGCGCCCCGAACAGGATGTAGTCGACGAAAAGCGGGCCGTCGCCGCCGATGAAGTCATGATATTTCAGGGCGTGGCGGATCGGCTCCAGTTTTGGTGCGAAACCGTCGATCTCGGCTTGGCGGCTCGCTTCCATCTCCTCCAGCGTCCTGCCGAGCCGGGCCTCGCGGCTGGTGCGGAAATAGACCTGATCGGTCTCTCCGAGCATGTCATGAATGTTCTTGACCGCGATCTTGGTGATCGCCGTGTGCACCACCATCTGGGAAAAACCCTCGACGAAACGGGCAAGCGCCTTACCGGCCGGGCCGCCGAACAGCGTCGGCCGGTCCGGATAGGTCTCCTCCAGATAAAGCGCGATCTCGAAACTGTCGCGGATCAGCTCATTGCCGTCCCTCAGGATCGGCACCGTCTTCGAAAACCCGCCTTCGAGGCTGGGTATTTCGGTAAACGGCGTCGGCTTCTCGATGAAATCGAGGCCCTTGTGGGCGAGTGCCTGCACGACTTTCCAGCAATGCGGCGAAAACGGGCGGCTCTCGTCGGCGCCGCAGAGCGAATAGAGAATACGGGTCACGGCAGGCTCCTGATCTGGACATTCGGCTGGCGATATTGAAAGCAAATTGCTTTTTGAATCCAATCAGGAAATTTCATGGATCGCATTCGATCGACCGTTTCGACGGTCCCTTAACCGTAACTCCCGACGATCCGGCCCTTTTTAGCAAATGTTAAAACCGGTCCCGCATGGCTTGTTGCACTATCGAACAACTGTGGGGACGAGAGATGGCGGCCGAAGCGAGCAGAACGGTACAGGATCGCAGCCTGCAGGCTGTCGTCCAACTGATGGCGAAGCTGGACGTGAGCGGCCTGCCGCGCAATTACGAGCTCTTCCACGAGGCGCTGCTGGGCGGCGACCCCGCCCTTTCGCGCGAAGTGCTGGCGCTCACTGCCGGTCCTTCGCAGACGGTGCTCGACGAGATGGGGCTGCGTCATCAGCTCCCGGCCTTCGTGGCGCTCATGCCTGTCAGGGGGCGCGATCAGGAAATAAAGCTGCTGCTGGAACTTCGGGACAAGATGGCAAGCGGCGTTGCCCAGAAAAAGGGTTTCAGCCGGGTGCTGGAAACTGTAGCCCGCAGCCTGCGTCAGGACAGCACCGCGGGACCTGAGGATATTCTGGCCGAAATCGAATATCTGAGTGTCTCGCTCTCCGACGCCGTGGTCGCCGAAACCGAACTGGAAGCCATTCTTCGCTCCGGTGCCGATCGTCTCGTCAAGGCCGAACGCGAAGCGTCGGTTGCCCGCTCGGTGACCCTGCGCGACCGGCTGACCTCGCTGCCGAATCATGCGGCGCTTGCCGAACGGCTGGAGGCACTCTACGGTGTCGATGCCGACAGCCGCGATACCGCCCTCTTCATGGTGACGATTACCGACCTGCCGCATTTCGCCCGTACCTACGGCGATCCCGCCGTCAACCGGATCGTCAAGAAGGCCGCCTCGATCTTCCGCAAGGCGATCAAGAAGAACGATTTCCTGGCGCGCATCGGCAAGGGCGATTTCGCCTTCGTCTTTCGCGACGTCGGCCGCGACAGCGTGCAGCCGATCGCCGAACGGCTGATCGCCTCGATCACCGACAATCTCGTCTTTGCCGCCTCCGACGGCACAAGCGGCATCGGCCTGTCGGTCGGCGCAGCACTCACCGCAGACGCCTTCTCCCCACAGGAACTCCGCCTGCAGGCCGGCACGGCGCTTGAAACCGCCAAGGCCAATCCGCGCCTGATCGTCGCGGTTCACGGCGGCGGGCAGAAACGGACGTCCTAAGGGCGCATAGGGTTGTCGAACCAGAAGGCCGCGGTTGCCCGCGGCCTTCCATTTTGGCGAACGGTTGCCGGTTGGGGTAACCTCCGACAGCCGGCCCTCTTACCCCAGGCGGGGCCGCGGAATTATGCCGTCACGAACTGGTTCTGCTGCGTGAACCGAACGGAGACGTCGGTGACACCGGCAAAGCTCACCTCGAAGGCCGCCGAAGACGTGGCGGTGTCGATCACCTGTCCTTGGACGAAAGAGCCGGCGAGAATGTAATATTTCGGCTTCGGCGTGAATTGGTACAAGAGGCCGGGCTCGAGCTGGACGGCGATCGTCGGCTTGCCGGCCATGGCGATGCCGACATTCAGATAGACGCTCTTGCTGGCCTGCACCAGCACGGTCGGGATGGTGGCGTCGGCCTTGGCGAGGATGAGGCCTTTCGTAGAGTTGGACGGCCCCTCCGGAAAACCGGGGGCGCCATAGGGAAATGGCCCCTGATAGGTCACCGGCACCTGGTTCTGGCTGTCGATCATGACGCCGACCGAGCTCGCCGTCTGGAAGGAACGCGGCGAGCCGGGCGAGCCCTGCTGCTGGATGTAGCCAACCGTCACGGAATAGTCGATCGTCCAGTTGAAGGACGACGTGCTCGGCTGATCGGGGCTGCCAGAAGCGGCGCCGCCGACCATCCAGGCCAGCGACAGCGGGTCGACCGACGGTCCGATGACCTGAGGAATCGTCTGGAACAGGGCGAACTGCTGCCATTTCGCATTCTCGTTGAGAACCGTGAGGCTGTAGGGCTGGCCTGCCGCCTGTCCTTTGAAGGTCTTGATCGCGTTCTCGCCCATATAAATGGTCATAATACCTCTCCTCTTTCTGGTTGCCGCGACCACACCACGCGGTGACGGCGTCTGTGCTTCCGGCACCGGCTTCCGCGGAGCATCATTTGCACCAACACAACCTAGGATATTTAAATCTGAAAATATGTCACACAGGTAACAACCCTGATTTGCATTTTTGCTAAATATCAACCCTACAGACGGCAGCCATGTTTCCGATTTCAGGGTGGTCACGAGCAGATGAAAACGATGAAGAATCCCGCAATTTTCAACGAGATAAGGAAAATGGAATTATTCAGCGCCGCAGATGACGCCGTTATTTCCATGTTTGCAAAAAAGGTAAATATAAATACATACAACGATCAACAAACTCTCTTTTTAAGCGGCGATCCTTGCGATACACTTTATATTATACTCTCTGGAGGCATCTATCTTTATTTTATATCGGAGGAAGGCAATGAGGTGATTTTCTCCGACCTTCAACCGGGAGACGCAGTCGGCGAGATCGAGTTCGCTCTGAACTACCGGCATTCCTCGAACGCGGCGATCTGCGGAACGACGCGGTTGCTCGAAATCGACCGGAAGACCTTCAACGAACTCTCCACGATCCCGCAGGTGTCTTCATACCTGATGCGGACGATCGCCCGAAAGCTCCACCGCACCATCATGTTCGCAGAAGGGATGGCGCTTTACCCGCTGGAGACTCGCCTTGCGCGTCTCCTGCTCAATCTCGGCGCCTCGCACGGACGGTCGACCAGCGACGGAATCCTCATCGAAAAACCGATATCCCAGAGCCGCATGGGCCAGCTCATCAATGCCAGCCGGCCACGCATCAATGCGCAGCTCCAGGCCTGGAAGAGCGAGCGGCTGATCGGCGTGCGGCAGCACCGCATCGTCATTTTCAACAAGAGATCGCTGCAGATCATCTCGCGCCATTCAGACCCGGCGGCCTGAACGACGCGGATGCCGGCGAGCGTCAAGTCGATGCGGCGATGCGCGATGCCGCCGGCCCGTATGCTGCCATTCATGGGCAACCGTTCTTGACGATCGCAATCAGATCAGCGGTATCCTGGGTGAAACTCGGCCCGTAGACGCCGTCGAGCGCGCCGCTGGAGACAACGCTGACCGCCTTATGGACGTTGTTGGCGGTCACGAACCACGCCCCGCCGCTTGCGCCACCGCCATACATGGGATGTGGGCGAGCGTCATAGGCGGTGCCGGCCTGTACCACGATACGGGCGATTTCCCGGTACATATATTCGCCGCCGTCCAATCTCGCCGGGTAACCGGTGATCGTCACGTTATCATCGACATGAGCTCCATCGATGCCGAGTTCATATTTACCGACTGCGGATGCCACAGTGGTGCGCATCACCGAATAATCGAACTGTGATCGCGCGAGGCTCGGATTGTTGTCCGCGACCTCGGTCCAGCGCAACAGCACCGCCGCCTTGTCCATGCGGTAGAGCGTCCCGCCGCCGTTGGAATATCCCTGATAGAAGCGGATGTTGCTCGCCGCCATGTCGCCCTTCCAGAGACTATGGGCGGCGCCGATGACGATATTCGCATCCGCGACAAATTGGGCACTAGCGGTATAATCATGCCCGCCCCGTGTATAGAGCAGCTGCCCCCCGAACTTGTAGGGCGCGTCACCGATCGGCGCCCGCTCCGCATCGGATGGGAGGATATCTTCGCGGCCCTTTGAAAACCCGTCTGTGGGCAACGTCCGGATCGTCTCGCCGTCAGGGATTGCCGCGGCAATCCGTTCCGCAGTCCAGTAATCCGCGGCAGCGTTTGCCGAGGCCACGCCGTCAGGGCTCCAGCAGGTAAACTCCACCGCCCCGGCGCTGAGCGGCGTCATCAGTGCGGATGCCGACAGCAGTATCGACCACGTCAATCTTGTTACTCTCATGACATTCGCTCTCCCGATCGAAGTTCGGTCGCACCATCGCGGCCCACGGCGGCGCCGCCTCAATCATCTACCAGAGCGTGCAATCTTCTTCTGTTTCCCTCGGCACAGCGAAATACCGGCCCATCGGTGCCCTTGCCAACAAACAGGGTTTCGGCCAAAACCCCCGCCATGATCACGATTACCGAGCTTTCCGCCCGCATCGCCGGGCGCCTCCTCCTCGACAATGCCAGCGTGACGCTTCCGGCGGGCACCAAGGCCGGGCTCGTCGGCCGCAACGGCGCCGGCAAATCCACGCTGTTCAAGGTCATCACCGGTGAGCTGGGCTCGGAAACCGGTTCGGTCTCCTATCCAAAGAGCGCCCGGCTTGGCCAGGTGGCGCAGGAAGCGCCCGGCACGGAGGATTCGCTGATCGAAATCGTGCTTTCCGCCGACAAGGAGCGCGCAGCACTTCTGGCTGAAGCGGAAACCGCCACCGATCCGCATCGCATCGCCGATATCCAGATGCGGCTCGTCGACATCGACGCGCACTCGGCCGAGGCGCGTGCCGCCAGCATTCTCGCCGGTCTCGGTTTCTCCCAGGACGCTCAGTCGCGTCCCGCTTCGTCGTTTTCGGGCGGCTGGCGGATGCGCGTGGCGCTCGCCTCCGTCCTGTTTGCCGAGCCCGATCTGCTGCTGCTCGACGAACCGACCAACTATCTCGATCTCGAGGGCACGTTATGGCTGGAGGACTATATCCGGCGTTATCCGCACACAGTCATCATCATCAGCCATGACCGCGACCTCCTGAACAACGCGGTCAACGCCATCGTGCATCTCGATCAGAAGAAGCTGACCTTCTACCGCGGCGGCTACGACCAGTTCGAGCGGCAGAAGGCCGAGGCCGACGAATTGCAGACCAAGGCAAAGGCCAAGAACGAGGCTGCCCGCAAGCACCTGCAGAGCTTCATCGACCGCTTCAAGGCCAAGGCCACCAAGGCCCGGCAGGCGCAGAGCCGCGTCAAGGCGCTGGAGCGCATGGGGACAGTCGCCGCGGTGATCGAAGATCATGTGCAGCCAATCACCTTTCCCGAGCCGGAAAAACAGCCCGCCTCGCCGATCGTTGCGATCCAGAACGGCGCTGTAGGCTATGAACCGGGCAAGCCGATCCTCAAGAACATTACGCTGCGCATCGACAATGACGACCGCATCGCCCTGCTCGGTTCGAACGGCAACGGCAAGTCGACCTTCGCCAAGTTCATCGCCAGCCGCCTCAAGGCGGAAAGCGGCGATATCCGCCTGGCGCCGAACCTGAAGATCGGTTTCTTCGCCCAGCATCAGCTCGACGATCTCGTGCCGGCGGATTCGCCCGTTGCCCATGTGCGCCGGCTGATGCCGGATGCGCCCGAGGCCAAGGTTCGCGCCCGCGTGGCGCAGATGGGGCTTGCGACCGAAAAGATGGCAACGGCCGCCAAAGACCTGTCCGGCGGCGAAAAGGCGCGCCTGCTGATGGGCCTTGCCGCCTTCCACGCGCCGAACCTGCTGATCCTCGACGAACCGACCAACCATCTCGACATCGACAGCCGCCGGGCGCTGATCGAGGCGCTCAACGACTACGAAGGCGCCGTCATCCTGATCAGCCACGATCGCCACCTGATCGAGGCCACCGTCGACCGGCTATGGCTGGTCAACAACGGCACGGTGTCAAATTTCGAAGGCGACCTGGAGGAATATCGCAACCTGATCGTCAGTTCCGGTAAAAAAAAAGAAGAAAAAATTGAACTGACCGACGATCTCTCCTCGAAGGCGGACCAGCGCAAGGCGAATGCAGAAAAACGCGCCTCGCTGGCACCGCTCAAGAAAAAGATCAATGAAATCGAGGCCGTGACAGCCAAGCTCGAGAAATTGATCAAGGTTCTTGATAAAGAGCTTGCGGATCCCGCGCTCTATGAAAAAGCTCCCGCGAAGGCAGCCCAGAAGGCCAAGGAACGCGGCGAAGCGGCCGCCAAACTCTCCGCCGCCGAAGAGGAATGGCTGATGCTGTCGTCGGAATACGAAGAGGCGATGGCGAGCTGACCTTGCTCCTCTTGTGAATATTGCCTTCTGTCGTATTGATGAACGCGCGGGCCAACACGCCGATTAGGTCGAAAGAGCCTGAACGCTGTGGCCCCTTCAACGCGATTAATCCTTAAATTAGGAATGCATTATAATATGGTTTGATTGCTCACAGGGATGATCTTCAGACCTTATGTCGAATTCGCGGCGGCTTCTCGCTCTTTCTGGCCTGCTCGCGGATCGCCGCGGCAATATTGCCATCATGTTCTCATTGCTGCTCGTGCCGCTGATCACCGCCGTCGGTGCCAGCCTCGACTATGTGCAGGCCTATAACGCCCGCTCCAAAATGCAGGCCGATCTGGACTCCGCTTTGCTCGGCGCAGTGAAAAGCGTGGGAACGCTGGACAACGCGGCACTCAAGACGCGTATCCAGGAATGGTTCGCTGCCCAGACCGATCTCGGAAGCGGCGGCTACACGCTCGAAGACGTCGATATCGACACATCGAACCGTAGGATCACTGCGACAGCCCACGCGACGGTCAGCACGACGCTGCTCAGGATTGCCGGCATAAATGAAGTCGTCGTCGGCGCGTCGTCGTCGGTCGAAGGTCCGGGCCGCGCCTATCTCGATGTCTATATCATACTCGACAAATCAGCTTCGATGCTGCTGGCGGCAACGAGCACCGGTCAGTCCAGCCTGATGGCGTCTTCGGCGGCCTGCGCCTTTGCGTGCCACACGCCGGAAGGCTCGACCTTCACCTACAAGAGCAAGACCTACAGCAATGTCTACGACCTTTCGGTCGCGATGAACATCAAGCTGCGGGCCGATGTCTCGGTGGACGCCGCGCGAGAAGTGCTGGACCTCGTCGACACGGCAGACGCCGCCCATGAGCGCATCAGGGTAGGCCTCTATACTCTTGGCAAAACCACGACCCAGGTGTTGTCACCCACCTTCTCGACCGCCGCGGCCCGGACGAAGTTGAACGATAAAACCAGCGGCATGACGAGTGCGAGCTCGGAAGACGCGACCTATTTCGACTTTTCCCTGACGGCCCTAAAGCCCATGATCGGCACCGCCGGAGACGGGACCACCAAGGATGCTCCGCTGAAACTCGTGTTGCTACTGACGGACGGTGTCCAGTCCGAGCGCAACTGGGTGCTGCAAGACAATTCCGGGATCCGCTTTCCGACGGCAAAAAGCTCGCTGCAGACGGTCGTCACGCCGCTCAATTCCAAGTGGTGCAAGCCGGTGAAGGACATCAACGCCACGATCGGCGTCCTCTACACCGAATACCTGCCGATGACCTGGGATTGGGGTTACAACGCGACGCTCGGCAAGACGATGAGCAGCAGCGGCTTCAGCTCGATCTGGGGAGGCACGATCGCGTCCGGTAAGGGTAGCAATACCCGGACCGCCTATATCTCCAAGGCGCTCGAAGAATGCGCAACAAGCAGCGATCTGTTCCTGCAGGCGAGTTCGGCCGAGGATATCGCGGACGGCCTGTCCTCGCTCTTCAGGCAATACCTCTCCAAAGTCAGGCTGACAAACTAGATGGCGCGGATGCAACGTTTCAAAGCCCTCTTGAGGAACGAGCAGGGAGCCGCCGCGGTCGAGTTTGCGCTGCTGGTCTTGCCGTTCTTCATCTTCCTGTTTTGCATCCTCGACATGGCGCTCATGTTCTTCGTCGACAGTGCGCTCGATTCGGCCCTGCACACGGCCGCCCGTTCCGTCCGGGTCGGTAGCGCCCATTCGAACAACTGGAACCTCGCCACGTTCAAGAACAATGTCTGCGATGGCATGGCGTTCGCCTTTGGCTGCAAGGACGAGCTCCTCATCAGGACCACGGCCATGCCCGATTTCTCGTCGATGAGCTTCACGTCGCCCGTCAGCGGCGGCGTTCTATCCGTGACCGAGAGCTTTTCTCCGGCTGCGTCCGGAGATTACGTGATGATCCAGGCCTTCCTTCCCTGGAACAGCCTGCTGGCCACGGTCGGTGCAAATGTCAACACGCTCGCCGATGGCACCTATGTGCTCTCCGCCGCAGTGATTTTCAGAAACGAACCCTTTTGAGAAATCACTCGATGGCACAAAGGCATGATCCCGACCCAAGGAAGGCGAAACGGCGCAAAAGCAGCATGCGGGCCTTGCTCGCCGACCGCAAAGGTCAGTCCGCCATCGAATTCACCCTGCTTCTGCCCGTGATGGCCCTGCTGTTTGCCGGCACCGTCGATCTTGGAGAAGGCCTGATGGTGAAGCGGAAGATCAACCAGATCGCGGAAGTGGCAAGCGACATCGTCTCCCAGGAAACGAGCTGGAGCACCAGCGACCTCAATACCCTCCTCCAAGGGACCGCCTCCATTCTCATTCCCTTCGACAGCACCGCACTTGCAATCCAGGTGGCCATCATAGACTTCGACGCCGCCGGCAAGGCGAAGGTCAACTGGTCGAACGCCTATCAAACGAACGCGCAGGCATATGGGGACCCGCCGCCCTTCGAAATCCCCAGCGACCTGATTGAAAGCAACGTGCAGCTCGTCGCCGTGCAGGTGAATTATGCGATGACGACGCCCTTCACCTCGTTGTTTTCCAGCATCACCGGCTCCGGCAACTACAGCTTCGTCGGCAAGGCAATCTCGCGGCCGCGCGTCGGGGATAAAATCACGCGAAAGTAGGGCGTGCGGCAGAGATTGTTCCGGGTTGTGCTTTCAAAACGTCCGGCAGCTTCTCGGAGGCAGGGCGCCCGAGGGCAATCTCCGGCACACTCGAACCCGTCATCGCGAGGACTCCTTTCCTCATTCTCTACCGCATCCAGGCGGATAGGATCGAGATCCTGCGTATCTGGGACGGACGCTCGTTTCGCCAATTGAGCCCAACCGGCGACCCATCATAACCAGCCGTTAACCATAATCGGCGAATGTGACTTCACTTCAACTCCTTAGTCACTTTTTAGCCGAGTCGCTCCCATGTTTGTCCGCGTCCTTTGCGTCGCCGCTGCCGCCGCGTGCCTTCTTTCTTCCT
The DNA here is from genome assembly GCF_000731315.1 of Neorhizobium galegae bv. orientalis str. HAMBI 540. Classification (NCBI taxonomy): domain Bacteria; kingdom Pseudomonadati; phylum Pseudomonadota; class Alphaproteobacteria; order Hyphomicrobiales; family Rhizobiaceae; genus Neorhizobium; species Neorhizobium galegae. The sequence goes on along the minus strand of NZ_HG938353.1, from coordinate 1,024,911 downwards.
GCGCCGGTCGCAGCCAAACCGAGAGCGGCTCGCTTGCCACCTCGTTTGCGCCCGCCAAGGCGATTTCCTCGGCCAACCCGGCCAGGAAGGCCGACGCGGATTCGCCGGTGGCGCTGACGCCCGTTGCCTGGGGGCGTTTCAACAATCCGGGCAGCCTTTCCGGCCGCACCCTCACCGTCTCGTCGCTTTCCGACATCAAGCTCGCCAACAAAGAGGTCGTGCTGACCTTCGACGACGGTCCGATGCCGAAGAAGACGGAGAAGATCCTCTCCATCCTCGACGAATACAACGTCAAGGCGACTTTCCTGATGGTCGGGCAGATGGCCAAGGCCCATCCGGAAATTGCCCGCAAGGTCGTCGATGCCGGGCACACGATCGGCAGCCATACCTATCGCCATGCCGACCTGCAGCACCTTTCCTTCGATGCGGCCATTGCCGAGATCGAAAAGGGGCGCGATGCGGTGATCAGCGTCACCCACGAGGATGCCGGCTTCTTCCGCTTCCCCTACCTTGCCGATACCGGGCGCCTGCGTCAGTGGGTGGCCTCGAACGGCATGGTCGTGCTGGACGTGCAGATCGACTCCAAGGATTATTTCGGCGTCTCTCCCGCCGCCGTCGCGACCCGGACGATGAATTCGCTGAGGGCAAACGGCAAGGGTATCATCCTGCTGCACGACATCCATGCCCGCACCGCCGCCATGCTGCCGGCGCTGCTGACGCAGTTGCAGGCGGAAGGCTACAAGGTGGTCAGGCTGCGCCACAGCAACTCATCGATGATGCTGGCTTCGCTCTTCGACTGAGAAGGGTCCACCCGAGGAGCTCGGGTCAGGCTTTCTTGACCCAGCGCCCCTCTTCCGATTGCTGCCAATAGGTCAGCGCATGCCCCTCGCCCTTCAGCTTCTTCCACTGGGCGCGGGCATTGTCGAGCTGGACGGCATCGTAGCCGTCGAACATGAAGACGATCCGGTCATAGTCTGCGATCGGTGGCGGCTCGGCACCATCCACCAGAAAGCGAACCGTCGCGCCGTTGCCGTTTTCGGCAGCGGATGTCAGAAGTACCGGCTGCGCCTCGGCCATCGGCGAGGCGTCGGTGCCATGCGGCAGAAAACTGTCCTCGCGAAAGGTCCAGAGATGCGCGTCGAGAAAATCCCGCCGCACATCGCCGCTCGTCTGCACCGCCACCTTCCAGCCGCGCTCGACGCTCTTTTCGAGCAGCGCCGGCAGCGCGTCCTCGAGCTTCGATTCGGTCAGATGATAGAAAAGAACCTCGGTCATTAGCTCTCGTAGTGCGCCCGCACGAGTTCGTCCAGCAGCCGGACGCCGTAGCCTGATCCCCACGATTGGTTGATCTCGCTCGACGGCGAGTTCATCGCGGTACCGGCGATGTCGAGATGTGCCCAGGGCGTTTCGCCCACGAAGCGTTTCAGGAGCTGCGCCGCCGTGATCGATCCTGCATAACGCCCGCCGGTATTCTTCATGTCGGCGAATTTCGAATCGATCAGCTTGTCGTATTCCTTGCCGAGCGGCATGCGCCACAGGCGCTCGCCGGTGACATCTCCCACACCGGTCAATTGGCCGGCCAGCGTGTCGTCGTTGGAGAACAGGCCTGCCTGCAGATTGCCGAGCGCCACGAGGATCGCGCCGGTCAGGGTGGCGAGATTGATCATGAACCTCGGCTTGAAACGGTCGTTGCAATAGTGAAGCGCATCGGCAAGCACCAGCCGGCCTTCCGCATCGGTGTTGATGATCTCGATCGTCTGGCCGGACATGGTGGTGACGATGTCGCCCGGTCGCTGGGCGTTGCCGTCAGGCATGTTCTCGACAAGGCCAAGAATGCCGATCGCGTTGACTTTGGCCTTGCGGGCGCCAAGCGTATGCATGAGGCCGATCACGGCTGCGGCGCCGCCCATGTCGCCCTTCATGTCCTCCATGCCGGCACCCGGCTTGATGGAGATGCCGCCGGTATCGAAAACGACGCCCTTGCCGATGAAGGCGACCGGCGCATCCTTCGGCTTGCCGCCCTTCCATTGCATGACGGCGAGCCGCGGCGGCCGCACCGAACCCTGCGCGACGCCGAGAAGCGCACCCATGCCGAGTTTCTTCATCTCCTTTTCGGTGAGGATTTCCACCTCCACGCCGAGTTTTTCGAGCTCCTTCGCCCTGTCTGCAAATTCGACCGGCCCGAGCACGTTCGGCGGCAGGTTGACCAGTTCGCGGGCCAGCAGCACGCCGCCGGCGATCGCTTCGGATTCGGCAAACGCCTTCTTGGCGGCGGCATGCGCGGCGGTGACGATCGTCACCTTGACGGTCTTCGGCGCCTTGTCGTCGTCTTCGCCCTTCTTGGTCTTGTAGGTGTCGAAGCTGTAGGCGCGCAGCAGCATGCCGAGCGCGAATCCGGCCAGTTCGGCAGCACCAACGGCAATGCCCGGCACGTCGGCAAAGATTGCAACCTTGGTCATCGACTTGACGGTGGAAGCCGCGACGCCGCCCGCCTTCAGCCAGTCGTAGGCGGTCAGCGTCTCGGCCTTGCCGAGACCCAATACGACCAGCCGATCAGCCGGCGACCCCTGCGGCGCGATGAGGTCCAGCGTCGACATCGGCTTGCCGGAAAACTTCGCGATCTCGGCCGCCCGGGTCACGATGCCGGCAGGATCGGCATCGGCGGCACCCGCCGCTGGCCCTTCGCCGGCAAGCTTGAACTGGATGGCAAGGCCGCCGTCGATCTTGGCGGACTTGGCGAAGGAGATATCGAATTTCACGGACATTGCGACTCCAGGAGGCTTTCGAAAGAACGCGGCGATCATCGCCGTTTCGGCCGCGAGCGCAAGGGCGAGATATCGCTACCGTCTCAGCCCGGAGGCAGGCTCGCTCTCCGACGCGTCAAAAAGCCCGATTTCGCAAGCGGACATTCCCTTCTATCGGTCCGCCACCCTTTCTATCGGTCGCCGGCCCTGTTCAAATCCAGCGCATCTTGCTCTAGGGTCGCGCCGCCCGACGACCAATGGATAAGTTCGCATGACCTCGCCCTCCCAAACCACCCCCGAATGGCTCGCCGCCATGCGGCGATTCCTTGCCACGCCGAGGGGATGGTTCATCGTGCTGATGGCGCTCTGGTGGGTGCTGCTTGCAGTCTTCTATCTGGTGCCACAGATAGATCTTGCGGTGGCGCGCGCCTTCTTCGAACAAGCCGCCTGCGGCGAGGCTATCGAACGTGGCCGCGTCTGCGGCAGTTTCCCCTATGGCGCCGAAACGCTCTTCATACTGATCCGGCGCATTCTCTTCTACCTGCCGGCGCTGGTCGCGATCTGTATCCTCTACCGGCTGATCGCCAACCTGCAGCACCATGGCACGACCTACAGCCCGCGCAAGACGCGGAATTATTCCATCGCCCTGATTTCCTTCCTGATCGGCCCTTACGTGCTGGTCAACCTGATCCTGAAGCAGGTCTCCAACCGTCCCCGCCCCTACGAGACCGACTTTTTCGGCGGCAGGGACGTGTTCACACCGGCCGGTGATTTCGGCGGCGCTTGCGTCGGCAACTGTTCCTTCATCTCGGGCGAGGCGGCCGGCGCCGGATGGCTGGCCTGCCTCATCGTTTTGCTGCCGAAACCGCTGCGTCCGGTGCTCGGTCCGCCGCTGATCGCCATCTCGCTGATCTCGCCGGCGCTGAGGACCTCCTTCGGGGGCCACTACTTTTCTGACGTGACGCTCGGCTGGCTGTCGTCGCTGGTGGTCTATGCGGGGGTGGCTGCGTGTTTCGAAATGTCACAGCGAGCAAGAAAACGGAATTCGCAAACAAATTTGTGACGCGACCCCTGTCGCAATGCTGATATCAATCGCTTAGATAGGCGCGACCGTCATCTCGGGGCAACAAGCTGTCACCATTCCCCGGGTGACGTTGTGCAGGGTATCCAGGCTGGAATGAAGCTTCTCGAAGTCTACATATTGCGCCGGATTTTTCAGATGTTCCTGGTGACGCTCCTGCCGGTGCTCACCATCATCTGGACCATCCAGGTGCTGGGACGCATCAACCTGGTCACCGATACCGGCCAGTCGATGGGCTCGTTCGCGACTCTTGCCACCTTCATCCTGCCCACCATCATCCCCGTCGTGCTGCCTTTCGCACTCGTCATCGGCATCACCCAGACGCTGACGGCGATGAACAACGATTCGGAATTGCCGGTCATCGACGCGGCCGGAGCATCGCGCAACATCATCTACCGGCCGGTGCTGATGCTCGGGATCGCGCTCAGCATGTTCTCCTTCCTGGTAACGAATTTCGTCGAGCCGCCCTCGCGCGTCGCCGCCCGCCAGATGGTCGCAGCCGCCTATGCGGACCTGCTCTCCTCGGTCATCGAGGAGAAGACCTTCCGCAGCATCGAGCCGGGTCTCTACGTGCAGATTTCGGAGCGCCATTCCGGCCGCGTGCTCAAGGGCCTGTTCGTCGTCGATTATCGCGACCCGAATTTCGATCTCATCTATTATGCCCGCGAGGGATCGATCGACGAAAGCGGCACCTCGCTCACCATGCGCGACGGCGAGGTCCATCGCAAAGCCGTCGACGGCCGCATCTCGATCATCAAGTTCGTATCCTACGCCTTCGACCTGTCGGCGATGGCGAAGGCCGAAGGCGGCCTCCCGCAGTATTCGTCCGACCGCAGCCTCTCCTTCCTCCTGAACCCGGATCCGAACGACCCGCTCTATCAGAAGTCGCCGGATGCCTACCGGTCGGAACTGCACCGGCGCTTGTCCGACTGGCTTTTCCCGATCTGCTTCGCGCTGATCTCGCTGGTCATCGCCGGCAGCACCCGCTCGCACCGGCAGACCCGGGTCCATCCGATGGTATTTGCGCTGTTCCTTGCGTTTGGCGTGCGCTGGCTCGGTTTCTCGGCCACCAACATGGTCGAACGCCACCCGCTCTACACTCCGCTTCCTTACGTGGTGCCGGTTGTCTTCTCGCTGATCGCAATCTTCATGCTTGCCACCAACCGGCAGTTCTCGGCGCCGCGCTTCATCACCCGCGGCATGTCGCGCCTGGCCAGCAGCCTGCAGCGCCGGATGCCCGCCTCGCGGACTTCGGGCGGAGGTGCGGCATGATCTTCACGACGCTCGGCCGGTATTTCTTCCGCCGCTATATCGTCACCGCGCTTTGGTTCCTGCTCGGCGTCAGCGCCATCATTTTCCTTGCCGACTTCAGCGAAACCAGCCGCCGCATGTCGGGCTTTACCGGCTACACGGTTTCGACCGGGCTGCTGATGACCGCCATGCGCTTGCCGCTCATCCTGCAGCAGATCATCCCGACGCTCAGCCTCTTCATCGGCATGACGGTGCTGATCGCGCTGAACCGCCGCTATGAACTGGTGGTGACGCGTGCGGCCGGCATTTCGGTCTGGCAGTTCGTCTCGCCCTTCGTCATCGGAGCGTTTCTGATCGGGCTCGCCACCTTGTTCGTGGTCAATCCGCTCGCCGCGTGGGGCCAGCGCGAATCAGCCTCCATGGAGGCTAGCTGGCGCGAAGCGAGCAACCGGTCGCGAGCATCCGCCTTCATCCCCTGGATCCGGCAGATCAGCGGCGACGACGATACGATCATCGGCGCCAAGAGCTATCAGGAGAAGGGAACGCTGCTCGTCGACGTGGTGGTTTTCCAGTTCGACAAGGACGGCCGCGTGGCCCTGCGGCAGGATGCCAAGACCGCAAAATTGGAAAATGGTTACTGGCTGCTTAAAGAGGTTCTGGAGAACCGGCCGGGCGAAATTCCGGTGCGTCGCGAGACAGCACAGGTTCGCACCAACTTGAAGCAGGAATACATTCAAGAGAGCCTGGCGCAGCCTGATACTGTTGCGTTTTTTGATCTTTCCAGAAAAATTGAGGTCAGCAAATCGTTCGGCATTCCCACAAAGGCGCTCGAGACGCAGTATCATTCGCTGCTCTCCCTGCCGATCCTGCTCGTGGCAATGACTCTCATTGCCGCGACAGTTTCATTAAAATTCAGTCGGTTCGCCCAGTCCCGCTCCGTGATTCTGGGTGGAATAGTTTCTGGCTTCGTGCTTTATGTCGTCACTGTGCTTGTGAAGGCATTCGGGAGCAGTGGGGCAATTCCTCCCTTCGTGGCGGTCTGGATTCCAGTGATCGTCGCGACGGCGCTGGGGACGACAATTCTGCTTCATCAGGAGGATGGCTAGTGGCGGTAAGTGACCGCAAACATATAAGACGGCTCGCCGCCGCCCTGCTGACAGGTGTGTCTGTATGCGTATTCGGCGTATCCGCAACGGTTGTGCAGGCGCAAGGTCTGGTGCCTCAGGCAGCGGACGGCGCCAAGATGCTGCTGCGCGCCAATGAGCTCGTCTATAATCAGGATGCCAAGCTGGTCACCGCAACCGGTGGCGTGCAGATCTATTACAATCGCTACAAGATGGTAGCGCAGCGCGTTCAGTACGATCAGAAGAGCGGTCGCGTCATGGCGACCGGCAATATCGAGCTGATCGAGCCGGGCGGCAGCCGCGTCTACGCTGAGCAGCTCGACGTCACCGACAACTTCGGCGAAGGTTTCATCAACGCGCTTCGCGTCGAGACCACCGACAATACCCGCCTTGCCGCCGAGAGCGCCGAGCGCCAGCCCGGCGACCTGATGGTGCTCAACAACAGCGTCTACACCGCCTGTCTTCCTTGCACCCAGACGCCCGGCAAAGCTCCGCTCTGGCAAGTGAAGGCACAGCGTATCGTTCGCAACGGCCAGACCCATACGATTCGCCTGGAAAACGCCCAGTTCGAATTGTTCGGCCTGCCGATCGGCCGTCTGCCGTTTGCGATCGAGGTTCCGGACGAAACGGTCGAGCGCAAATCGGGCCTTCTCTTCCCGCAATACAGCGCGAGCGACAATCTCGGCTTCGGCGTGACCGTGCCCTACTATCACGTGTTCTCGCCGAGCATGGATGCGACGCTCAGCCCCACCTATTTTTCCAATCAGGGACTGCTGCTCCAGGGCGAGATCCGCAACAAGTTCGAGACGGGCGAGCACACGTTCCGCTTCGCCGGCATCCACCAGAACGACCCGAAAGCCTTCGATCCGAATACCAGCGACAGTGCTGCGGACAACCGCTTCATGGCCGCCTCCAAGGGTGAGTTCAGGATCAATCCGCGCTGGACATTCGGCTGGAACGTCATGACCCAGAGCGACAACAACTTCTCGCGGACCTACAAACTGACGGGCGTCGGCGGCGGCACGTTTACCAATGACGTGTATCTCACCGGGCTGGGGACGCGGAACTATTTCGACCTGCACAACTATTATTTCAACATCCAGGACGACACCTATAGCAACACGGCCGAACAGAAGCAGGCGATCGTCTATCCTTCGCTCGACTATACCTACTACGCGCCGGAACCGATCCTCGGCGGCGAGCTTTCGGTCACCTCCAACATTACCAACCTGTCCCGTCGCGAAGACGACTGGTACAGGGAAGGCACGACCAATCGTTTCCCGGGCCTTGAAGGCAGCTACAGCCGCTTGACCGTGGAAGCCGAATGGAAGCGCACCTTCAACACGCTCGACGGCCTGCTGCTGACGCCGATCCTCGCCGCCCGCGGCGACGGCATCCGCCATACCGGTTCCGGCACTCCGGGTGCCTATTTCGGCGATATGGAGACTGAAGGCGCCAACGGCCGTTACATGCTCACGGCCGGTCTCGAGGCGCGTTATCCGATCCTGCTGACCACCGAAAACAGCAGCCATATCATCGAGCCGATTGCGCAGATCTTCGCGCGTCCCGACGAGCAGATGGCGGGCGGGTTGCCGAACGAGGACGCGCAGAGCTTCGTCTTCGACGCCACCAGCCTTTTCGAGCGTGACAAGTTTTCGGGCTTCGACCGTGTCGAAGGCGGCACGCGCGCCAATGTCGGCCTTCGTTATACCGGTACGTTCGCAAACGGCATCGGCGTGCGCAGCGTTGTCGGCCAGTCCTATCAGATTGCCGGCCAGAACTCGTTCGCCACCGAGGACCTGGTTCATGCAGGCGCCGATTCCGGTCTCGAAACGCGGCGGTCCGATTATGTCGCGATGGCAGCCATCGATCTGCCACAGGGCTTCACGATCGGGGCAAACGCCCGCTTCGACGAAAAGACATTTGCGATCAAGCGCACCGATGCCTCGCTCGGCTACACGACGCCGCGGGTAAGCGGCACGCTGGTCTACACGCAGGTCGATGCTCAACCGGAATACGGTTCGGACGACGCAAGGGACGTGCTGAAGCACTCGATGAGCTTCCGGATCAACGAAAACTGGGCGCTTGCCGGCACCGCGACCTGGGACCTTGTGGACAAGCAATTGATCCGGCGCGGCATTGGCATCAGCTATGCGGACGAGTGCACGATCTTTACGCTTGCCTATACGGACAAGCCGTCGGACACGGCCGCCAACGACTGGACTGTCAGCGCGCGCTTGAGCTTCCGCACGCTTGGCGATATCAGCGTCGGCTCCACCGAAGGTTTCGACCAGGACTACCGCAACTGACATGGCGGTTCGTCCGGTCGGTGAACCGTCATCGTTTCGCCGCAAGAATTGTGCAAGCGGTCGCAGATAGAGTATGAAATGCGAGGCCGGTCGGGTTCAAGTGCCCACCGGGGCGGGAAAAGGGATTGGTATCATGTTCGCAATGACCGCAACGCGCAAGCTGATGCTGGCCGCGGCCGCTTTGGCCGCCTCGGTCGTCATCCAGCCCGGCGTCCAGCAGGCGCAGGCCGCAAGCGAAGTCTCAGCCGTCGTCAACAGGACGGCGATCACCAGCAGCGATGTCGCCAAGCGCGTCGCCTTCCTGCGCCTTCAGCGCCAGAAGGCCGATGCCAAGACGGCGCGCGAGGTACTGGTGGATGAGGCGCTGAAGCGCCAGGAAATCTCCCGCGTGAAAATGTCGGTCAGCACCGAGGACGTCGACAAGGCCTTCGAGCGGTTTGCCGCCGGCAACAAGCTGAGCGTGGCGCAGATGAGCCAAATCCTCGATAAAGCCGGCGTCGGCGTCGAGCATTTCAAGAATTACATCGCGGTGCAGATGAGCTGGCCGCGACTGGTCAACGCCCGTTACGGCGGCTCGCGCGGCCGCATGTCGAGCCAGGAACTCGTCAAGCGCATGATGGAGAACAAGGAAAAGCCGGTCACCACCGAATATTTCCTGCAACAGGTAATCTTCGTCGTGCCCCCGGCCAAGCGCAACGCCATTCTCGCCAAGCGTCAGAAGGAAGCGAACGCCGCGCGCTCCAAATTCCCGGGCTGCGAGCAGTCGAAGGATTTCGCGGCGACCATGCTGGACGTGTCGATCCGCGACCTCGGCCGCGTTCTCGCCCCCGAACTGCCGGCCGACTGGAAGCCGCTGATCGAGAAGACAGCCGACGGCGGCACGACGGGGACCCGCGTCACCGAACGTGGCGTCGAGTTCCTGGCCATCTGCAAACAACGCCAAGTGTCGGACGATCTCGCGGCGGAAGTCGTGTTCCGCGCCGAGGATCTCGGCAAGGAGAAGAAGGGCGCTCCCGACCCCAACGACAAGAAATATCTCGACGACCTGCGCAGCAAGGCACAGATCGAGTATCGCTAAGAATATCGCTGACCTCGACATTAAGTCATTCCCGGAGCCGTAATGCCTCTCGACCGTCCGCTTGCGTTGACCCAGGGCGATCCTGCCGGCATCGGCCCCGATATCACGCTTGTCGCCTGGGCCTCGCGCCAGAAATACGACCTGCCGCCTTTCCTCTTCCTCGGCGATCCGGCCGTGCTCAAGGCCCGCGCCGTGATGCTCGGCCTCGACGTGCCGATCCGGGAGGCGGATAGCGACAGCGCGATGTCGATCTTTCAGGATGCCCTGCCCGTGCTGCCAATTGCCGCCGGTGCGGAGATCGCCGCCGGCGAGCCGCATGTGGCAACCGCCAAGGGAACGATCCAGGCAATCCAGACCGCCGTTTCGCTCTCGCTCGAAGGCAAGGCCGCCGGTACGGTCACCAATCCGATCGCCAAGTCCATTCTCTACCAGGCAGGCTTCGGTTTCCCCGGCCACACGGAATTTCTCGCCGACCTTGCCGAGCGCGCCACGGGCAAGAAGATCCTGCCGGTGATGATGCTGGCGGGGCCGAAGCTTAGGGCGATCCCCGTCACCATCCATATCCCGATCAGCCAAGTCCCGGCGGCCCTCAATGCGGACCTGATCGCCGAGACCTGCCGTATCGCCCATCACGATCTCAAGACCCGCTTCGGCATCGACAAGCCGCGGCTTGCGGTTGCCGGCCTCAACCCGCATGCCGGTGAGGATGGCGCGATCGGCCGCGAGGACCAGGACATCATCCATCCGGCGATCTTCAAGCTGCGGGCCGAGGGCCTGCATGTTTTCGGACCACTGCCGGCCGATACGATGTTCCACGACGAGGCGCGCGCTCGCTACGACGTGGCGATCTGCATGTATCACGACCAGGCACTGATCCCCGCCAAGGCGCTCGGCTTCGACACCTCCGTCAACGTCACGCTCGGCCTGCCGTTCATCCGCACATCGCCGGATCACGGCACGGCGTTCGGCATTGCCGGCCAGGGTGTCGCCCGCGAGACAAGCCTCGTCGAGGCGATCAAGCTTGCCGGCAATCTCGCTCTGACGTCGAAAGCCGGCTGATGGCCACTCTGGACGGCTTGCCGCCGCTACGGGACGTGATCCAGCGTCACGGGCTCGATGCCAAAAAGGCGCTCGGCCAGAATTTCCTTCTCGACCTCAATCTCACCCAGAAGATCGCCCGCAGCGCCGGGCCGCTACAGGATGCGACCGTCTTCGAGGTCGGACCCGGACCCGGCGGCCTGACCCGAGCCATCCTGTCGCTTGGCGCCAAAAAGGTGATCGCCGTCGAACGGGACAGCCGCTGCCTTCCTGCTCTCGCGGAAATCGGCGAGCATTATCCCGGCCGGCTGGAGGTGATCGAAGGCGATGCGCTGAAGACCGATTTCGCGGCGCTCGCGCCTGAAGGCCCGGTGAAGATCATCGCCAACCTGCCCTACAATGTCGGCACTCAGCTTCTCATCAACTGGCTGCTGCCTTCGCCCGACCGATGGCCGCCCTTCTGGGAAAGCCTGACGCTGATGTTCCAGAAGGAAGTCGGCCAGCGAATCGTCGCCGACGAGGAGGACGACCACTACGGCCGTCTCGGTGTGCTCGCCGGCTGGCGCACCGATGCGCACATGGTCTTCGACGTGCCGCCGCAGGCCTTCACGCCGCCTCCGAAGGTCACCTCCACGGTCGTCCACCTGACGCCGCGCCAAAATCCCCTGCCCTGCGACGTCGCCAAGCTGGAGCGCGTCACCCACGCCGCCTTCGGCCAACGCCGCAAGATGCTGCGCCAGAGCGTCAAATCACTCGGCGGCGAGGCGCTGCTGGTGAAAGCCGGGATCGACCCGGCGAGGCGGGCGGAGACGCTGTCGGTCGAAGAGTTCGTTCGGTTGGCGAACTGTCTCTGAGCGGCGGCAGTGACCGCTTTCAGCCCAACTGCAGTTGGCGATCTTGGCGTAGACGAGCGGCTTTATCCCTCAGGTCGGCCGCTAAGGTGATCTTTGCCGTCGCCTGATCGCAGACGTTGCCGGAGACCACCTTGGACAATCATATCGCGCCATTTCCAAAACCTCGCGAGAAGCGCCCTGAACGGACGCATCGCGGCGAGCGACAAGCGCCAGCTCCGCTCAGGTTCATCTAGTTTGGTCATGTTGCCGGCGCGCCTGCTCGATCACGTCCCGATTTGAATCTGCCCAGGTCACCAAGGCCATGACTGGGGCGAGAAGCGACCTGCCGACTGCAGTCAGTTCGTAATCCACGCGCGGTGGGATCGTCGGAAAGTGGGTGCGACTGATCAAGCCATCGCGTTCCAATTGACGAAGCGTGATCGTGAGCATCCGTTGCGAGATCCCGTCGATCTGCCGTCGCAATGCATTGAAGCGGACCGGCCCATCCTTCAGTGCCACGAAGATGTAAAGACTCCACTTATCGGCAATGCGATCGAGGATCTCCCGAACGGGACGGCAGTCGGCGTCTTCGCTTGGGGTAGGAAACTCTATGTCACTGAGTGTCACGAAAGTGCCTTCTTGCGAACAGTCAAACGGTTACTTTAATAGGGTCGGTCACAATTTTATACTACTCTAATCTCCCAGGAGCAACCAATGACCAACATCCTTCTCGTTACCTCCAGCCCACGCGGTCCTCAGAGCCTTTCCACCCGATTTGCCCGTGACATCGCTGAAAGCCTCAACGCCCGTTCTGCCGGCACAATTGTCGAACGTGATCTTGGGGCGGCACCGCTGCCGCATATCACAGCAGCCTATATCGACGGCCGCATTGCGCCGCCCGAGACACGTACACCCGAACAGATCGAAGCCGTCGATCTCGCTCAAAGCCTCGTTGATGAGATCCAGGCTGCCGACGTGATTGTCATTGGCTCGGGCATGATCAACTTCGGCCCGCCGACGCAGCTCAAGGCTTGGTTTGACTACATCACTTGGCCTGGCGTCACCTTTCGCTACGACGCAACCGGTGTAATGGGATTGTTGCCCGCCAAGAAAGTCTATCTCGTGACGGCAACTGGCGGCGTCTTTTCGGAAGGCAGGAACGCCCCGTTGGACTTCCAGACCACCTATCTCGTGCATCTTCTCGGTTTTATCGGACTGACGGATATCGAAGTGGTCCGCGTGGAAGGAACACTCGTCAGCCCGGACGCAGCCAAGGCTGCGGTCGCCTCCACCGAAGCACAGATCCGGGCTGCACTAGAGCGTGCCGCCTGACCGGCAAACCCATCAGTCAACTACCCAACAAGTTGGAGAATGGCCTGATGCGAGCGGGGTCGAAGAGTTCGTGCGGTTGGCGAACTGCCTCTGAGCAATCGTCTACGCCACCAGGGCCGCTGCCGGTTTCTTGAGACGTAAACCGAGAACCAGCGGGATGCTGGCGGCGTAGACAGCGACCACCGACAGCCAGATCGCACCTGGCCATTGCTCCCGGACGACGAAATAGAAGCTGGAAAAAGCCAACGGTCCCACGATCGAGGCCAGGCTCACGGCCGAGGCCAGCACGCCCTGGAACTGGCCTTGCTGGCTCTCGTCGACCTGCCGGGTCGCCAGAGACTGCAGTGCCGGAACGCCGATGCCGCCGAGGGCGAAAACCGGCATGATCGCGAAGATCATCCAGCTCTCGGTCGCAAAGGCCATGACAGTCAGTGCAATGCAGGCGCTGGCAACACCCGTCAAAATGGCAGTTCGCTCGCCGAGCAGCTTCACGGCCGGTCCCGGAAGGAACGCCTGGGCGAGCGTCTGGCAGACACCGAATGTGCCGAGCGAAAGACCGATCCAAAGCCCGTTCCACCGGAAAGCGTCGCTCCCCCAGAGGGCCCAGGAGGTGCCATAGGCCTCGCCGGTGGCGCTGAAGACGAAAAAGATGAAGACGATCGGCAGCAGGCTCTTCACCGAGAACACCCAGCGCAGCGGCGACAGCGGGTTGAGTGCTCCGAGGTCGATTTTCTCCCTTTTGGGTGTGCGTGACTCCGGCAGGATGAAGAATGCCAGCAGAAGGTTGCAGGCGTTGAGCATGGCCGCGGCCATAAAGGGTAGCCGCAGCCAATAATCACCGAGGGCGCCGCCAAGAATGGGGCCGACGATGAAACCGATGCCGAACATGGCGTTGAACAGGCCAAAGCGGCGGGCGCGCTTATCCTCGGGAGAAATGTCGGTGATGTAAGCGGCGGCCACGGACGTGTTGGCACTGGTCAGCCCGGCAATGGCGCGACCGAGCAACAACATCCAGAGGCTGGGCGCAAAGGCGAGGAACAGGTAATTGATGGCCGCGCCGGCAAGCGAGATCAGAAGCACCGGGCGTCGCCCGAGCCGGTCGCTCAGCGAACCGAGCACCGGTGCGAAGATGAACTGCATCACCGCGTAGAGGGCAGTCATGATGCCGATATAGGGAGCCACGTTTTCGGTGTGGGTGACGTCCTGCAGCAGCGAGGGCAGGATCGGAAAGATGAGGCCGATGCCGACGGCATCAAGGACGATGGCGGTGAAAATAACGATGAGGGATCTGTTCATGGCACGCTCCGGTGGACGCGAGCATGCAAGCGCCGCCGGGCGCCATCGCTCGCGATTAGGCCTGACGGACGTCAGGCGTTCTTTTCTGGGGAACGCTGGCCGACCCACGCTCGAAAGGGCATGAATGGCGTGTGCTTGACCACCTGGACGACAATTCGTCCACCTGTTTACTCCGCCACTGAGCGGATCAAGGGAAGCAGTCGCTTTTCGCGATATTTGCCAGTTACACCCGACGACTAAATTCGACAAGGCTCTTTTTTGCCGCCACTTCCGCCAACGACCGTCTTTGAAGTCCCGGGGGGCCAGCCACCACCGCATCTTTCTCCGCTTCGGATCCAGAATGGACAGCAGCGTTCAGCCTGCCGGGAACCTTTGGTGTTCCCTCTCGTTCGAATTTAAGAGCTGAGGACGCCTTGCATGGCGATTAGAACTGTTCAGTTTCTGGCAATCATCGTCTCTGCGCTCACGCTGATTCCGGCGGGAGCGCATCTTGCCGCTCTGCCCAACAAGATTGACTTGCCGCAGGCCGAGTATTTCACCGTGCAGGGGATCTACCGAGGCTGGGCCGCTCTCGGGGCGTTATGGGCACTTGCGTTGATCCTCAACATCGTGCTCGCATTTTTCGTCCGCTCGCAGGCTCGGCCCCTCGGATTTTCCGTGGCCGCCGTCGCTTGTTTTTCCGCGATGATCATCATCTTTTATCATTGGACGTTTCCGGCCAATCAGGCGACGCAGAATTGGACCGTTGCTCCTGCAAATTGGCAAGCGCTGAGGCAGCAATGGGAATACTCCCATGCGGCGAACACGGTGATCGCCTTCCTGGCTGTCTGCTTCGTTGCATTGTCCACGCTTTGTTGGAAGCCGCCTCACTGAGAGCTCCTCCGCAACTTGACCTTCGAATAGCTTAAAGCTTCGGCTCTTCCGTCAGCAGTTCGCTGACGAAATCGAACAGGCCGTGGCGGCGGTCGCGGCGGATGCGTTCGGCGTTGACGATGCAGCTGACATGCCCGAAAGCCTCGTCGAGATCGTCGTTGACGATGACGTAGTCGTATTCACGCCAGTGCTCGATCTCGGCGCGGGAATTCAGGAGCCGCGTGCGGATCACTTCTTCCGAGTCCTCGGCGCGGCGGTGCAGGCGCGACTGCAGCTCGGTCATGGTCGGCGGCAGCACGAAGATCGAGACGACGTCGGCCGCCATCTTTTCCTGCAGCTGACGGGCGCCCTGCCAGTCGATGTCGAACAGCATGTCGCGGCCCTCGCTCATCGCCAGTTCCACGGGCTCGCGCGGGGTACCGTAGAAATTGCCGTGCACCTCGGCCCATTCGAGCAGGTCGCCGGCGTCGCGCATCTTCTCGAATTGCTGCACGGTGATGAAATGATAGTGCTTGTCGGCGATCTCGCTCGGCCGCTTGGCCCGCGTTGTGACGCTGATCGAGATTTCGAGGCTGCGATCCGCATCGAGAAGATTGCGGGCGATCGTCGACTTGCCGGCGCCCGACGGCGAGGAAAGAACCAGCATCAGTCCGCGCCGGGCGATCTTCACGGGCGAGGACGGCTTGCCCTGGGACGATGGGGCCGGGCTCATGTCTTACTCCAGATTCTGGACCTGTTCGCGGAACTGGTCGATGACGACTTTCAACTCGATTCCGGCGGAGGTGACCGCGGCCGAATTGGACTTCGAACAGATAGTATTCGATTCCCGGTTAAATTCCTGTGCAAGGAAATCAAGCCGCCGGCCGACCGGGCCGCCCTTGTCTATAAGTTCGTTGGCAGCCGCCACATGGGCCTTCAGTCGGTCGATCTCTTCGCGTAGGTCCGCCTTGGTGGCAAGCAACGCCGCCTCCGCATGCAGCCGGTCGCGGTCGAGGGTCGGCGCCTCCTGGAGAAGCGCTGCGAGCTGGAAGGAGAGTTTGCGGGCGATCTCCTCCGGCGTGCGGGAAGGATCGGCTTCGACAACCTGGGCAAGCTCGGCGATGCGGGCGACCTGGCTCTTCAGCACGGCCGCAAGCGCCGTCCCCTCGCCTTCGCGCATCCGCTGCAGATGGCCGATCGCCTCATCGAGGCTCGTGAGGATCGCGGTATCGCGTGCCGCGACCGTCTCCTCGTCTTCTTCCGCCTCGCGGATGTCGACCAGGCCGCGAATGCCCATCAGCGTATCGAGCCTGAGCGGCGACGGATCGACGAGATCTCCGAGTTCGGCACGCAGCGCCAGCACGGCAGCCAGCGCATCGCGGTTCAGCACCGCCTCCACCTTGGTTTCTGCAACAGTGAGGGTGAGGGTCGCCTGCAGATTGCCGCGTGAAAATTTCTCCGTGATCAGCCGGCGGACATCCGGCTCCAGCCGTTCGAGGCCGGGCGGCAGACGCAGCCTCATGTCGAGGCCTTTGCCGTTCACCGAGCGCAGTTCCCATGCGTAACGGTTGCGCCCGCTCGTGCCTTCGCTGCGGGCAAAACCGGTCATGGACTGCAATGTCATCGGTGTCTCCAGATCATGCTTTAAAGGAAGCGGTCAGTTGCTCTTCGGCGGCTTTTCCGCTTCGTCGCCATCCGGCTGGCCGTCCACTACTTCCGGGTTGGCGGCACGCTCGGATTCCATTCTACGCCAACGGCGGACGTTGGCATTGTGTTCCTCCAGCGTCGCGGCGAACACATGTCCGCCGGTGCCGTCGGCCACGAAATAGAGGTCCTTGGTCCGCCAGGGATTGGCCACGGCCTGCAGCGCCGCGCGGCCGGGATTGGAGATCGGCGTCGGCGGCAGGCCCTTGATCTGGTAGGTGTTGTAGGGCGTCTGCTTGGCAAGGTCCGACTTGAAGATCGGCCGGTCGGAAGGTTTCCCCTCGCCGCCGAAGATGCCGTAGACGATCGTCGGGTCCGATTGCAGGCGCATGCCGCGCTGCAGCCGGTTGATGAAGACGGAGGCCACATGGGCGCGCTCGTCTTCCTTGCCGGTCTCCTTCTCGACGATCGAAGCGAGCACGACGAATTCTTCCCTGGTCTTGACCGGCAGGTCCGGGTCGCGGCGCTCCCAGATCTGGTCGACCATCTTCTGCTGCGCAACCCGCATCTGCTGGATGATGTCGGCACGCTTGCTGCCGCGCGAGAACTTGTAGGTATCGGGCCTCAAGCTTCCCTCGGCCGGCAGTTCGGACGGCAGGTCGCCTTCGAGCACCGTATCTTCGGCGAGCCGCAGCATCATCTGACGCACCGTCAGGCCTTCCGGCATGACGACCGAATAGAGGATCGACTTGCCGGATTCCAGCACACCCATGATGTCCTTCATGGAGGCGCGCGCCTTGATCTCGTATTCGCCGGCCTTCAGCGTGTCGCCCTTGCGCAGGTAGGTCGCCGTCACGTAGCGGAAGACGCGCGCATCGGAGATGATGCCGTTGCGCTCGAGATTGGTGGCGATTTCCGCAAGCCCGTTGCCGGGGCGGACCATGAAATGAGTATTGGCTTCGAGCGGGCCCGGCTGCTGGAAGGCCGAGATCATGTAGTAGAAGCCGGCAATCCCGATCACGCAGAGAACGACGACCATGGTCATCACGAAATTCAGGAAGATGACGACCTGGCTGCGCGCCTTCTTGGAACGGCGGGGCGGTTCCGGAACACGTTCGGGCTTCAGGGCCTCGTTCGGCGATTTCGGAATAATCGGCCCCCTGCCATTGCCGGGCGGCAGTTCACTGACATGATTCGTATCGTTCAACCGCGCCCCCCGGGGTTAACGCCCCCTACAGACTCAAAGACTTGCAACCCGCTGTTTGGCCAACCAATGCGGCGAAAAACAGGTCCAGAAGATGATACGAGCCGGCTCGCGAGTCCAGCCGGCATATGTTTCAGGGGCCGAAACGATCCATGCCCGAAAAGTTCGGCCCCAAAGATCGGGCGCCAGAGATCAAGCCAGAAAGATCAGGCCTCGTAGCGGCGCAGCACGAGTGATGCGTTGGTGCCGCCGAAACCGAAGGAGTTCGACAGCGCCACGTTGATCTCGCGCTTGCGGGCCTTGTGCGGCACCAGGTCGATTGCCGTCTCGACATCGGGATTGTCGAGGTTGAGCGTCGGCGGCGCGATATTGTCGCGGATGGCGAGCGCCGAGAAGATCGCCTCGACCGCACCGGCAGCACCGAGAAGATGGCCGATCGCCGACTTGGTCGACGACATCGAGATCTTCGAGGCCGCATTGCCGACCAGGCGCTCGACTGCGCCGAGCTCGATCGTATCAGCCATGGTCGAAGTGCCGTGGGCATTGATGTAGTCAACGTCCGACGCCGAAATACCCGCACGCTTCAGCGCCGCGGTCATGCAGCGGAATGCGCCGTCGCCGTCTTCCGAAGGCGCGGTGATGTGGAAGGCGTCCCCGGACATTCCGTAGCCGACCACCTCCGCATAGATCTTGGCGCCGCGGGCCTTGGCATGTTCCAGCTCCTCCAGAACCACGATGCCAGCGCCCTCGCCCATAACGAAACCGTCGCGGTCCCGGTCATAGGGGCGCGAAGCCTTCTGCGGATCGTCGTTGTGCTGGGTCGAAAGCGCCTTGCAGGCAGCGAAGCCGGCCAGCGCAATACGACAGATCGGCGATTCCGCACCGCCGGCGACCATCACCTCCGCATCGCCGAAGGCGATCATCCGGGCCGCATCGCCGATGGCGTGCGCGCCGGTGGAACAGGCCGTGACGACCGCGTGGTTCGGACCGCGCAGTTTGTGGCGGATCGATACCTGGCCGGAGACAAGATTGATCAGCCGGCCGGGAATGAAGAATGGCGAAATGCGGCGCGGGCCCTTGTCGCGCAGGGTGTAGCCTGCCTCGACGATGCCTTCGAGGCCACCGATGCCCGAGCCGATCAGCACGCCGGTGGCGATCTGGTCCTCGTCGGTCTTCGGATGCCAGCCGGCATCTTCGAGCGCCATCTCGGCGGCGGCCACGCCGTAGATGATGAAGGGATCGACCTTGCGCTGTTCCTTCGGCTCCATCCACTGGTCCACGTTGAACGTGCCATCGGAGCCGTCGCCGACAGGAATGCGGCAGGCAATCTTTGCGGGAAGGTCTTCGACCTCGAATTCAGTGACGACGCGGGCGGAATTTTCGCCGGCCAGCAAGCGCGACCAGCTGACTTCCGTTCCGCATCCGAGAGGAGATACCATGCCGGTACCGGTGATAACGACCCGTCTCATCGCCAGTGCCCTACCCTATAATTTTTCTCGATTTTTCAGGGCCCAAGCCCCAATTGCTGAAACGGCCCGAACAAGCGGGCCGTTTTCGGGATCTGCCTTGCGACGTCATCCCCTCTATGTCGGGTCGATCAGGCCTGGGCCTTCTCGATGAACTTCACAGCGTCGCCGACGGTCAGGATGGAATCGGCAGCATCGTCGGGGATTTCAACGCCGAATTCTTCCTCGAAAGCCATGACCAGTTCGACGGTGTCGAGCGAGTCCGCACCAAGATCGTCGATGAAGCTTGCGCCTTCGACGACTTTGTCGGCGTCGACGCCGAGGTGGTCAATAACAATTTTCTTAACGCGTTCTGCGATATCGCTCATGTCGGTTTCCTCGACCTTTGTCTTTATCGAATGCCCGATCGGCATCCGCACCCTGTTAAAAACCTGCGACCGCCGCTTGTTCAGCGCCGATGCGGGCAAACCCGTTCTCCCCTTTTCAGGTTCCAATCCTATCGCGCTCACGCAATATGACGGCCTGCATATCAGGGTGACCATTCACAGTCATGGCCCGCTTAACATGGTTTCCCTGTTCAGCAAAGCCAGAATTTGTTCCATTGCACAGCCGCCAACAACCGATTGTAACGTGTTTTCTTGAAGGCGGCACTCAATCAGATCATCGCCATGCCGCCGTTGACATGCAGGGTCTGGCCGGTGACGTAACCAGCCTCGCTGGAGGCGAGATAAAGGACCGCGGACGCGATGTCCGATCCGGCACCCATGCGCTTCATCGGAATGGCGCCGAGGATCGCCTCTTTCTGCTTGTCGTTGAGCTTGCCGGTCATCGCGCTGTCGATGAAGCCCGGCGCCACGCAATTGACCGTCACGTTGCGGGTGGCGATTTCCTGGGCGAGCGACTTCGAGAAGCCGATCATGCCGGCCTTCGAGGCACAGTAATTGGTCTGGCCCGGATTGCCGGTGACGCCGACCACCGAGGTGATGTTGATGATGCGGCCATAACGGCGGCGCATCATCGGATGGGTGAGTTCGCGGGTCAGGCGGAAGACCGCCGTCAGGTTGACTTCCAGGACGTTGTCCCAGTCGTCGTCGCTCATGCGCACGAACAGGCCGTCCTTGGTGATGCCGGCATTGTTGACCAGGATGTCGACCCCTTCGAGCTCGACCTCGGCCTTCTCACCGAGCGCCTTCACTTCGGCGCGGTCGGAGAGATTTGCCGGGAAGATCTTGACGCGCTCGCCGAGTTCGGAGGCCAGCGCCTCGAGCTTCTCGACGCGGGTGCCGTGCAGGCCGACGGTGGCGCCTCGGCTGTGCAGCATCCGGGCGATCTCTTCGCCCAGCCCGCCGGTTGCGCCCGTCACCAATGCCTTGCGGCCGGTCAAATCAAACATGATCGTGTTCCTTCGCGTGTCTTTGGTTTCAGCCGAGAATGGCTGTGAGCGCGGCTTCGATATCGGCCGGCGTGTTGACGGCAATGCCGGAGATATTCTTGTCGATACGACGGGCAAGGCCGGTCAGCACTTTTCCCGAACCGATCTCGTATAGGGTCGTCACGCCGTTGGCGCCGAACCATTCCACCGTCTCGCGCCAGCGGACTTGGCCCGTCACCTGGGTGACCAGCAGCTTGGCGATCTCTTCGGCGTCATAGACCGGCACGGCGCGCACGTTGGCGATTACCGGCACGACCGGATTATGCTTCTCCACCTTGTCGAGCGCGTGACGCATGGCGTCGGCCGCCGGCGCCATCAGGTCGCTGTGGAAGGGTGCGGAGACCGGCAGCATGATGGCGCGTTTGGCACCCTTTTCGGTCGCAAGCCCGGCTGCCTTCTCGACAGCCGCCTTGGAGCCGGAGATGACGAGCTGGCCGCCACCGTTGTCGTTGGCAATCTGGCAGACGCCGGCATCGCGGGCCGCAGCGCAGATCGCGTCGACGTCGCCATGTTCGAGGCCGATGATCGCCGCCATGGCGCCCTGCCCGACCGGGACCGCCGACTGCATGGCATCGCCGCGGATGCGCAGGAGGCGCGCCGTGTCAGCCAGCGAGAATGTGCCGGCGGCACACAGCGCCGAATATTCGCCGAGCGAATGGCCGGCCACGAAGGCAACCTTGTCGGCGAGCTTCAGGCCGCGCGCTTCCATCACCCGGATCGCTGCGACCGAGACCGCCATCAGCGCCGGCTGCGCATTGGCGGTCAGCGTCAGCGTTTCTTCCGGGCCGTTCCACATGATGTCGGAGAGCTTCTGGCCGAGCGCCTCGTCGACTTCATCGAAGACGGCGCGGGCTTCGGGAAAAGCCTCCGCCAGATCCTTGCCCATGCCGACAGCCTGGCTGCCCTGGCCGGGGAACGTGAATGCGATCGTGCTCATGGGGATGATTTCCTTCCCTTATGTTTTGCCTCTCCATTCACATTCCGGCCCGGAGAGTCAAGGGCAGCGCGGTTTTCGAGGCCTTTTACAACCTGTTGTCCCCTTGCGCTTCATCAAATCCGGCTTAGAGTGCCGCCGACTTTTTGAGAACGGGATCTCATTTCCATGAAGTATAAAAAACTCGGCCGCACGGACCTGTCCGTGTCGGAAATCTGCCTTGGCACCATGACCTGGGGTACCCAGAATTCGGAAGCCGAAGCCCATGAGCAGATGGACCACGCCTTCGAGAACGGCATCAACTTCTTCGATACCGCGGAGCTCTATCCAACCACGCCGGTAAGTCCCGCCACCCACGGCCGCACCGAGGAATATATCGGCACGTGGCTGAAGAAGAGCGGCAAGCGCAAGGACCTGGTCCTCGCCACGAAGATCGCCGGCAGCGGCCGTCCGCATATCCGCGATGGGCGCGACATCGAGCCCGCCACCATCCGCCAGGCGGTCGACGCCAGCCTGACCCGCCTGCAGACCGATTATCTCGACCTCTACCAGATCCATTGGCCGAACCGCGGCACTTTCCATTTCCGCAATTCCTGGACCTTCGACGTCTCGCAGCAGAACCGCGACAAGGCGGCGGCCGAAATCGCCGAGATCCTGGAAACGCTCGGCGAACTGGTGAAGGAAGGCAAACTGCGCGCCGTCGGCCTTTCCAACGAAAGCGCCTGGGGCGCGATGAAGTACCTGCGGCTTTCGGAGAAAAAGGCCCTGCCGCGCATCGCCTCGCTGCAGAACGAATACAATCTCCTCTATCGCCACTTCGATCTTGACCTCGCCGAGGTCGCGCACCACGAGGATGTCGGGCTGATGGCCTATTCGCCGCTCGCCGCCGGCATCCTCACTGGCAAGTACCAGAACGGCGCAAGGCCGGAAGGCTCGCGCGCCACGATCAACAAGGACCTCGGCGGCCGCCTGACGCCCTATCAGGAGCCGGCAGTGAAGGCCTATATCGAGGTCGCGGCCAAACACGGCCTCGACCTCGCCCAGATGGCACTCGCCTTCTGCCTGTCGCGTCCCTTCATGACATCGATCATCGTCGGCGCGACGTCGATGGCACAGCTGAAGCACGACATGGCCGCCGCCGACCTGACATTGTCGGACGAAGTCTTCGCGGACATCGCCAAGGTCCACCGACAGTATCCTATGCCGCTCTAGCAAATGCCAAGGGCCGGAGGACATCTACCTCCAATAGGCGACTTGCTCCGGCCCGCAAAAGGACCGCTAATCAGTGCCCTCCATATCCGGAGCGACGCGCTGAAGCCATGCAATCCGTTGTGCCCCGAAGAGAGTTCGCCCGGCGTCGGAAGCAACTTAAACTGACGCAGAAGGAACTTGCCTCGGAACTGGATCTGCCGCCGGACGAGCTGCGGAAGCTGGAAAAAGGCGACCAGCCGGTGCGCAGGCTTCACCTTCTGGCCCTCGACCAGCTGAGGCTGGAGGCCGCGGTGCGGGATTCAGCCCTCGTGACCGCAGCGATGCTTCTGAACGCCGAGCAACTCCTGGAAAGCGTCGGCTACCGTATCATCCGAAGCCAAGACACAGGCAGCGAGTGGAGCCCGGACTAGGGGCGGGAATAGCGCCGGAGACCGGATTTCGAACCTTCCCCTTGCCATCTCGCCAAAAATCCGTATAAGCGCGCTGTTCGCAACACCCGGTCTTCTGGCTGGTGGCTGAACGGAGGGCAGGTTTCTTTGAAAAAAGAAGCCGCAGGGACCATAGGGTCCAAGCCTCCCGTGTCTCCGCTCTCGACCGTCTCGATACAACACTTTTCTTGCCTCGGGTTTTCCCGTCCAGGAGCAGTCGTTGAGGCTTAGCCGCCGAGGTCCGGGTAGACAACCGCAAGAAAAGGCAAAGCTTACATGGCTCTTTATGAACACGTATTCCTTGCCCGGCAGGATATGTCCGCTCAGCAGGTTGATGCCCTCGTCGAACAGTACAAGGGCGTCATCGAAGCTAACGGCGGCAAAGTCGGGCGCATTGAAAACTGGGGCCTCAAGTCCCTCACCTACCGCATCAACAAGAACCGCAAGGCTCATTACGCCCTGATGGACATCGACGCACCGGCTCCGGCCGTGCACGAGATGGAACGCCAGATGCGCATCAACGAAGACGTTCTTCGCTACATGACGATCGCCGTCGAAAAGCATGAAGAAGGTCCGTCGGCGATGATGCAGAAGCGCGACCGCGACGACCGTCCGCGCCGCGATGGCGACGACCGTGGCCCGCGCCGCGAATTCGGCGACCGTCCTCCGCGCCGCGAAGGCGGCTTCGGCGACCGTCCGGACCGTGGTCCGCGTGAAGGCGGCTTCGAGCGCCGTCCGCGCGAAGACCGTGCGTAATAGAGGCTAAGGAGAAAAGACCATGGCTGACGTATCATCATCCTCCTCCCAGGCACGCCGTCCGTTCCATCGCCGCCGCAAGACCTGCCCGTTCTCGGGTGCCAATGCGCCGAAGATCGACTACAAGGACGTACGCCTCCTGCAGCGCTACATTTCCGAGCGCGGCAAGATCGTTCCGTCGCGCATCACGGCCGTTTCCCAGAAGAAGCAGCGCGAACTCGCCAAGGCGATCAAGCGCGCCCGTTTCCTCGGCCTGCTGCCCTACGTCGTAGCGTAATTACGAATACCGGACCCGCTGATTAAGAGTCAGCGGGTCTATCCCTTCCGCGATGGGCGCGGATCGGAACTTCAAAATCCCATGTTGGGGATGATGTACCTGAGAGAATTCATCAGGTGTGATCCCCTAACTGCTTCAAAAAGCAGGACAGCGAGACCGTGACGGACAAGATACAGACAGTGCTGCCCACCGGCATTCTTGCCGGCATTGCCGCCACCCTGCTCGTGCTGGGTGCGAATGCGCAGCTGTCGTTTGCGTCCTTGCTTTACGCCGCCTCCTCGCTTCCGATCTTCATCGCCGGCCTCGGCTGGGGCAACCGCGCCGCCGTCATCGGCATCGTGACCGCCGCCGTTCTCGGCGCCATCCTCGTCTCGCCGATGTTTGCGGTCGCCATGGCGGTGTTCACGCTGATCCCGGCCGGCTGGCTTTCGCATCTCGCCAACCTGGCGCGTCCCGCTTCCGAACTCGGCGGCCCGGACAACCTGATGGCCTGGTACCCGATCTCGGATATCCTTCTGCATCTCTGCGGCCTGGTGACGATCGCCGTCATCGCGCTGGGCGTTGCGATCGGCTACGGCCCGGAACTCACCGACCAGATGGTCGACGCGATGACCGCGGCCCTCAAGGCCCAGGAGCCAGCCTTCACGCCGGAACCGGCGGGCATGGCGCAGACCAAGTCGCTGCTGGTGCTGATGTTGCCGCTCGTCCAGGGCGGCGTCTGGGTGACGCTGCTGTTTACCGCATTCTATATCGCCGTGCGCATCGTCTCGCGCTCCGGCCGGGCCTTGCGTCCGCGCGAGGACATGCCGTCGGCGCTCCGGATGAACCGGCATGCGATCTTCATCTTCCTCGGCGGCATCGTGCTCTCCTTCCTCGGCGGCGTTCCAGCGATGATCGGCGCAACGATCTGCGGCACGTTCGGCGCCGGCTTCCTGATGGCCGGTTTCGCCTCCTTGCATTTCCGCAGCCTCGGCAAGGACTGGCGCATCCCGGTCCTCGTCCTCTGCTACCTCTCTTCAATGCTCGTCCTGCCGGCGATCGCGATCCTCATACTGGGGCTTTCCGATACGAGGCGGACGATCGCGCTCACTCCGCTCAAGGCCGACGCGAGCCCCGACAACAAGACCACCGAAAACAAGAACTGAAAAACAAGAACTGAAAAACAAGAACCGACTGATCGAAAGGAAATCTAACCATGCAAGTCATTCTGCTTGAACGCGTACCGAAGCTTGGCCAGATGGGCGAAACCGTCAAGGTCCGCGACGGCTTTGCCCGCAACTACCTTCTGCCGCTCGGCAAGGCTCTCCGCTCCAACGAAGCCAACAAGAAGCGCTTCGAATCCGAGCGCGCCACGCTCGAAGCCCGCAACCTCGAGCGCAAGGGCGAAGCCCTGAAGGTCGCCGAAGTTCTCGACGGCAAGTCCTTCGTCGTCGTGCGCGCCGCCGGCGAAACCGGCCAGCTCTATGGCTCCGTCGCTGCCCGTGACATCGTCGACGCGTTGGCTGCCGACGGCTTCACCATCGGCCGCAACCAGGTCGACCTCAACACGCCGATCAAGGAAATCGGCCTGCACAAGGTCTCCCTGCACCTGCATGCGGAAGTCGAAGTTTCGGTCCAGCTGAACGTCGCCCGCTCGACGGAAGAAGCTGAACGTCAGTCCCAGGGCGAAAGCCTCACCTCGGCCGACGCCATCTACGGCGTCGACGAAGATGCCCTGCGTCCGGAAGACTTCTTCGATCCGGAAGCCGACGGCGCCGGCGAAGACGAATAATCGTCGCTTCCAGAGCATTTCAAAGAGCGCCCGGTCCGAAAGGTCCGGGCGTTTTTTTGTCTTTTTCGGGCTATAAAAAGGGTGAGCTTCCCCGAGTCGATTCGCTCCGGGACACAGTCAAACGGATTTACGGTTTCCGACCATTTTTCGCTTCGCGGCGCGCTTTTGCCTGTGAACTACTGTGGGAATCGATATTGCCGTTTCGTGACAGGCCAGACACCTCTAAGGGTACTGCCGGGGTACAGGGACAGAACGGAAAACACCATGAACGACGCAGTACGCAAGCTCGCCAACATCCAGCCGGCAGAGCCGCATTACCGCGAAGCCCCGAACAATATCGAGGCCGAACAGGCGCTTCTCGGCGCGATCCTGGTCAATAACGACGCCTATTACCGCGTCTCCGATTTCCTGAAGCCCGTCCATCTCTACGAGCCGCTGCACCGCAAGATCTTCGAGGTCACCGGCGACATCATCCGCATGGGCAAGACCGCCAACCCGGTGACGATCAAGACCTTCCTGCCCGCCGACGACAAGGTCGGCGACCTGACGGTGGCGCAATATCTCGCCCGCCTCGCCTCAGAAGCCGTGTCGATCATCAATGCGGAGGACTACGGCCGGGCGATCTACGACCTGGCGCTCCGCCGCGCGCTGATCACCATCGGCGAGGACATGGTCAACATCGCCTTCGACGCGCCGCTCGACATGCCGCCGCAGACCCAGATCGAGGATACCGAACGGCGGCTGTTCGAACTCGCTGAAAACGGCCGGTACGACGGCGGCTTCCAGTCGTTCAACGATGCGGTGGCGCTTGCCATCGACATGGCCGGCCAGGCCTTCGAGCGAGACGGCCATCTTTCCGGTGTCTCGACCGGCATCATGTCTCTCGACAGCAAGATGGGCGGGCTTCAGCGCTCCGACTTGATCGTGCTTGCGGGACGCCCGGGCATGGGCAAGACCTCGCTTGCGACCAACATCGCCTATAACATTGCCGCCTCCTACGAGCCGGAAGTGCAGCCGGACGGCTCGTACAAGGCCAAGAACGGCGGCGTCGTCGGCTTCTATTCGCTCGAAATGTCGGCCGAACAGCTCGCCACCCGTATCATCTCCGAGCAGACGGAAGTCTCCTCGTCAAAGATCCGCCGCGGCGACATCACCGAGGCGGATTTCGAAAAGCTCGTCGCCTGCAGCCAAATGATGCAGAAGGTGCCGCTGTTCATCGACCAGACCGGCGGTATCTCGATTGCCCAGCTTTCCGCCCGCGCCCGCCGACTGAAGCGCCAGCGCGGCCTCGATTGCCTGGTGGTCGACTATATCCAGCTGATGACCGGCTCGGGCAAATCCGGCGAGAACCGCGTCCAGGAAATCACCCAGATCACCACCGGCCTGAAGGCGCTCGGCAAGGAACTCAACGTGCCGATCATCGCGCTGTCGCAGCTCTCGCGCCAGGTGGAAAGCCGTGACGACAAACGCCCGCAGCTCTCCGACCTTCGCGAATCGGGCTCGATCGAACAGGACGCCGACGTGGTGCTGTTCGTGTTCCGCGAGGAATACTACGTGAAGAACATGGAACCCCGCGACATCGCCGACCCGAAATATCCCGAATGGGAAGCGCTGATGGACAAGGTGAAGGGCACCGCCGACGTGATCATCGCCAAGCAGCGCCACGGGCCGACCGGCACCGTCAAGCTCGCCTTCCAGTCCGAATACACCCGCTTCGCCGATTTGGCCGATCCGAGCTTTACGCAATACGAAGAGCATTGATCGGGGCGTTTGCCCATCACCCCTAACTCTCTCCCCGCTCGCGGTAGGGCGATCATATGAGGGTGCGTGGAGCCCTCCCCCTTGTCGGGAGGGGTTGGGGAGGGGACTTGGCTCGCAGCGTCGCCTGAACTCCCCATGGCCCAAAAGATTGTGCAGCGCGAAGGATTTTGCGGGCATGGTCTTTTTCCTGCCTTCGAAACCGGTAGGATCGCTGCAACCGTTCTCATCCCCCGATCCTCATGCCCTACGAGCCGACATGACCGATTTCGACAGCGAGCTTTCCTATCCCGACGATTTCGATATCGCGCCGGTCCGGCTGACGGTCGACCTGGGGGCGCTTGGCGACAATTGGCGGCAGATGGCGCGGCGGTCGGGAACGGCGCGGACGGCGGCCGTCGTCAAGGCCGATGCCTACGGGCTCGGGCTCGAGGATTGCGGCATCACGCTTTACGAGGCCGGCGCCCGGGATTTCTTCGTGGCGGTGGTGCAGGAAGGCATGACGCTGCGCACCTATGCGCCCGACGCCCGGATCTACGTGCTCTCCGGCATCTGGCCCGGCCAGGAGCGGATGTTCTTCGAACACGATCTGGTGCCGGTTCTGGCCTCGGAAGAACAGCTCGCCTTCTGGATGTCGGTAACATCGGAATATGGCGACCACCCCTGCGCGCTGCAGGTGGACACCGGCTTCAATCGTCTCGGCCTGCCGCTCGAGGATGCCATTGCCTTTGCCAACGACGTGTCGCGTCCGGCAAGCTTCTCGCCGGTCCTGGTGCTGTCGCATCTCCATAGCGGCGACACTCCCTCTTCGCCGCTCAATCAGAAGCAGCTTTCGGCTTTCCAAAGGGTTGCCGAGGCTTTCGAAGGCATCGAGACGAGCCTTTCGGCTTCCGCCGGGATCTTCCTCGGCCCCGACTATCATTTCGATCTCACCCGCCCCGGCATCGCGCTTTACGGCGGCGAGGCGGTGGCCGGGGTGCCGAACCCGATGAAGCCGGTCGCCAAGGCGGAAGCCCGCATCATCCAGATCCGCGACGGGAAAAAGGGCGAGACGGTGAGCTACGGCGGAACCTACCAGCTTTCCCGCGACAGCCGGCTGGCGGTCGTGTCTGCCGGATATGCGGACGGCTACAAGCGCGCACTCTCCGGCTCTGGGGTGCCGCTACGCAAGACAGTCGCCCAGGGCGGTTTCGGCTTCGTCGCCGGCCGCAAGGTGCCGGTCATCGGCCGCATCACCATGGACCTGACGATCTTCGACGTCACCGATATCCCGGCATCGAACATCCAGGCCGGCGACTATGTCGAACTGTTCGGCCCGAACGTCGCCCTCGACGACGTTGCCCGCGCCGCCGGCACGATCGGCTACGAGCTGCTCACCAGCCTCGGCCTGCGCTATGAGCGGCGTTATATTTATCCCGACGACTGATCGGCATCCGCTTGCCTCTTGGAAGCGGAAATCCCTCGTGCTATATGAGAACAAAAGGAGATCGAAATGACCGAGATCCATCTCAGCGACGAGGACCGCGACTTCATCGAGGAACAGGTGAAGGCCGGGATTTATAAGGATGTCGACGAAGTCGTGGCAGCGGGACTGCGACTGCTTGGGAGCAAGGAAGGCAAGCTCGTCGAGCTGCAGCGCCTTATCCAGGAGGGGATCGATGACGTCGAAGCCGGCCGTGTCCATCATTATGCTTCCGGGGAAGACTTGCTGAACGACATCAAGCGCATGTCGGCCGAACGCAAGCAGAAGACGGGGACCGGCCATTAAAACCCGAGACGCCGTCTGGACCACCACAGCGCGTGCCGACTTGATCGAAGATCACGCCTATATATCTCTCGAAAATCCCCCCGCAGCAGATCGGTTTGTTCTCGACATCTTTGCAAAGGTTCACTCCTTCGCCGAGCTCGGTCTGACCGGTGTCGAGCGAGAATTCGGCACCGGCATCCGTAGCTTCGCCTATCGAGAACGGATCATCTTCTTTCGGATCAGCGAGACCGAGTTGACCGTTCTCCGCGTCCTGCACGGCCACCAGAACGTCTCCCCCGACGATTTCACGACAAGCGAAACCTGAAATTCCCCATGGCAAAATCCAAAACCCAATTCGTGTGCCAGAACTGCGGCACGGTGCATAACCGCTGGGCCGGCAAGTGTGACGGCTGCGGCGAGTGGAACACCATTATCGAAGACGACATGATGGGCGGCATCGGTAGTGGGCCCGGCAAGGTGCCGAAGAAGGGCCGCGCCGTGGCGCTCACCACGCTGTCGGGCGAGACCGAGGAGGCGCCGCGCATCTTCACCGGCATTTCCGAGCTCGACCGAGCGACCGGCGGAGGTTTCGTGCGCGGTTCTGCGGTGCTGGTCGGCGGCGATCCGGGCATCGGCAAGTCGACGCTGCTGATGCAGGCGGCGGCGGCCCTTTCCCGCCGCGGCCATCGGATCATCTATGTCTCGGGCGAAGAGGCGGTGGCGCAGGTGCGGCTTCGTGCCCAACGCCTGGATGCCGCCGATACCGAAGTGCTCCTCGCCGCCGAAACCAATGTCGAGGATATTCTCGCTACCATCGGCGAGGGCAAGCGCCCCGACCTCGTCATCATCGATTCGATCCAGACGCTGTGGAGCGACACCGCCGATTCGGCGCCCGGCACCGTCACCCAGGTGCGCACCGGCGTCCAGGCGATGATCCGGTTTGCCAAGCAGACCGGGGCCGCCATGGTCCTCGTCGGCCACGTCACCAAGGAAGGCCAGATCGCCGGCCCGCGCGTCGTCGAGCACATGGTCGATGCGGTCCTCTATTTCGAAGGCGACCGCGGCCACCACTACCGCATCCTGCGCACCGTCAAGAACCGATTCGGGCCGACCGACGAGATCGGCGTCTTCGAAATGTCCGACAAGGGCTTACGCGAAGTCACCAACCCGTCCGAACTCTTCCTCGGCGAGCGCAACTCGAAATCACCAGGCGCTGCGGTCTTCGCCGGCATGGAGGGCACAAGGCCGGTTCTCGTCGAAGTGCAGGCGCTGGTCGCGCCGACCTCGCTCGGCACGCCCAGGCGCGCCGTGGTCGGTTGGGATTCGTCGCGCCTGTCGATGATTCTCGCGGTGCTGGAAGCCCATTGCGGTGTGAAGCTCGGCCAGCACGACGTTTATCTGAACGTGGCCGGCGGCTACCGCATCACCGAACCGGCCGCTGACCTTGCGGTCGCTTCTGCGCTGGTCTCGTCGCTTGCCGGTCTTGCTCTGCCGGCCGATTGCGTCTATTTCGGCGAAATCAGCCTCTCGGGCGCGGTGCGGCCGGTTTCACAGACTGCGCAACGCCTTAAGGAAGCTGAGAAACTTGGTTTTTCAGGGGCGATGCTGCCGGCCACGTCCGCCGAAGTGCCGAAGGGTGCCAACGGACGCTGGGTGACGATCGAGGACCTGCCGGATCTGGTATCCCGCATCGCGGGTTCCGCCGCCAAGCTGAGACAAACGCCGGAAGATGATTGATCTTCCGTTAACAAGCCCGCTGATGTATGACGGCTGCGGTAAGGCGGGGCGCCGGGCTTGAAGCCGGCAAGTCTTGAAGTCGGCAAGTCTGGAGTAGATCATATATGCCCATCACGATTTTCGATGGTATCGTCATCGCTGTGACGCTGTTTTCCGCCGTTCTCGCCATGGTTCGCGGTTTTTCGCGAGAGGTGCTGTCGATAGCAAGCTGGGCCGGCTCGATCGCCGCCGCCTATTACCTCTATCCCCTGGTTCTGCCCTATGTGAAGCCGCACCTCAGTGACGAGCGCATCGCGATCGCCGCGTCCGCGGGCGCCATCTTCCTGATCGCGCTGATCGTCATCTCGTTCATCACCACGCGGATCGCCGATTTCATCATCGACAGCCGCATCGGTGCGCTCGACCGGACGCTTGGTTTCCTGTTCGGCGCCGCTCGCGGCATCCTGCTGCTCGTCGTCGCTGTCGCGTTCTGGAACTGGCTGGTGGCCGCCAATGCCCAGCCGACCTGGGTGACACAGGCGAAATCGAAGCCATTCCTCGATACGCTGGTCGCCCGCCTCGAAGCCGTGCTGCCCGCCGATATCGAGCCGCAGATCCGCGCCCGCATCCTCGGCAAGGAAGCAGCGCCTGCCGATGGCGCTCCGGCTCAGGATCAGCCGGCGGCAGATGACGCGCCTGCGACAAATAATTGACGTGATCTTGCGCTTGATGCAGCGCAAAACGTCACCATTTGTGGTATCATTCGCATCTAAGTGAAAAACAGGCTGGTTTCCGGGGAGCTTCTCCCCCGGCCGGCCTTTCCATTTTTCCGACAGGGACAGGTTGTCCACAGGGATAAGGGGCCAAGATGAAACAGCCGGTTTCCGAGACATTCGCCGAGGACAGCGTCAATGAGTGGGATGGCGATACGCTGCATGAGGAATGCGGCGTGTTCGGCATTCTCGGCCATCCCGAGGCCGCGACGCTGACGGCGCTCGGGCTGCACGCCCTGCAGCACCGCGGCCAGGAAGCGGCCGGCATCGTCTCCTTCGACGGCTTGCGCTTCCATTCGGAACGCCGCATGGGCCTCGTCGGCGACCATTACACCGACCCTGTCACCCTTGCCCGCCTGCCCGGCAATATTGCCATCGGCCACAACCGTTATTCGACCACCGGCGAAGTCGCGCTGCGCAACGTCCAGCCGCTGTTTGCCGAACTCGAAGTCGGCGGCATCGCGGTTGCCCACAATGGCAATTTCACTAACGGCCTGACGCTGCGCCGGCAATTGATCGCCGGTGGCGCCATCTGTCAGTCGACCTCCGATACCGAAGTCGTCCTGCACCTCATCGCCCGCTCCCGTTATTCGTCGACCGCCGACCGGTTCATCGATGCGATACGGCAGATGGAAGGCGGTTATTCGATGCTCGCCGTCACCCGCACCAAGCTGATCGCCGCGCGCGACCCCACCGGCATCCGCCCGCTGGTCATGGGCGAACTCGACGGCAAGCCGATCTTCGCCTCGGAAACCTGCGCGCTCGACATCATCGGCGCCAAGTTCGTCCGCGACGTGGAGAATGGCGAAGTCATCATCTGCGAGATCCAGCCGGACGGTTCGATCTCGATCGATGCCCGCAAGGCCGGCAACGGCCAGCCGGAGCGCCTCTGCCTGTTCGAATACGTCTATTTCGCCCGCCCCGATTCCGTCGTCGGCGGCCGCAGCGTCTATGTCGCCCGCAAGAACATGGGCATCAACCTCGCGAAAGAAGCGCCGGTCGAAGCCGACGTCGTTGTGCCGGTGCCGGATGGTGGCACGCCCGCTGCCTTGGGTTACGCGCAGGAAAGCGGCATTCCATTCGAATACGGCATCATCCGCAACCACTATGTCGGCCGCACCTTCATCGAGCCGACCCAACAGATCCGCGCCTTCGGCGTCAAGCTCAAGCATTCCGCCAATCGGGCGATGATCGAGGGCAAGCGCGTCGTGCTCGTCGACGATTCGGTGGTGCGCGGCACGACGTCGCTGAAGATCGTCCGGATGATCCGCGATGCCGGCGCCAAGGAAGTGCATCTGCGCGTCGCCAGCCCGATGATCTATTATCCGGATTTCTACGGCATCGACACGCCGGACCGCGACAAGCTGCTCGCCAACCAGTACGACAGCCTGGAAGCCATGTGCCGGTATATCGGTGCGGACTCGCTGGAATTTCTGTCGATCAATGGCCTCTACCGCGCCGTCGGCGGCGAAGACCGCAACAACGCCCGCCCGCAATTCACCGACCACTACTTTACCGGCGACTATCCCACCCGCCTGCTCGACAAGGACGGCGAGACGATGGGGCGCAAGGTTTCGGTTCTGGCCAGCAACGGGTGAGGTGAGCTTCTCCCGAAGCTGAAATCAAACGTCGAGCCAGATCGCCCCCCTCTGCCCTGCCGGGCATCTCCCCCATAGGTGGGGAGATTACAAGCGGCATGCTCTTCCCGCCAAACTCCTGATGCGATTGACAGCAACGTTTGTTGTTTGGGGAGGGCGGTGCGCCCATCCGATCTCCCCACCCGTGGGGGAGATGTCCGGCAGGACAGAGGGGGGCTGGCTGGTTCGGCGCTCAATGAACAGGGTCTCCAATGACGACGACGCCTCTCCACCGCGCAAGGACTTGCGTAGGCTGGACCGCTGTGACAAGCACAGGGATGAGGGAGTCCGAGGCCGAACCTGTGCGAAAGAGGCCGCCTCCTCCACGAAATATCCACCGGCAACGCTAACCCGTTGCATGTATTGTTAAGGGCGGAAAATCATGACTATCGATCTGAAGGGCAGGATCGCGCTAGTGACCGGCGCGTCGCGGGGCATCGGCTATTTCACAGCGCTCGCTCTGGCAAAAGCAGGCGCGCATGTGATTGCCACCGCCCGCACGGTCGGCGGCCTCGAGGATCTCGACGACGCGATCAAGGCGGCCGGCGGCACCGCCACGCTGGTTCCCTTCGACATCACCGACATGGCGGCGATCGACAAGCTCGGCGCCTCGATCTTCGAGCGCTGGGGCAAGCTCGACATCCTCGTGGCGAATGCCGGCATCCTCGGCGTCATCTCGCCGCTCGGCCATATCGAGGCAAAGGTGTTCGAGAAGGTGATGCTGACCAATGTCACCGCCATCTGGAGGCTGATCCGCTCGGTCGAGCCGCTCTTGACCAAATCCGATGCCGGCCGCGCGCTGATCATGTCATCGGGCGTCGCATCCAAGGCGCCGGCCTTCTGGGGGGCCTATTCGATCTCCAAGGCCGCCGTCGAGAACATGGCCCGCATCTGGGCCGCTGAGACCGATCACACGCCACTCAAGGTCAACATCGTCAATCCCGGCGCCACCCGCACCGCGATGCGCGCCCAGGCCGTTCCCGGCGAAGATCCGGAAACCCTGCCGCATCCCTCGGAAGTTGCCGAAAAGATCCTCTTCCTCGCCTCCCCCACCCTTCAGGATACCGGCCGTCTGTTCGTCGTGCGCGACAACAAGTTCGCGGACTTCCGCGCGCCGGAATAACGGCAACTCCTCTGTCACGGGATATCCGCGTTTGACAGAGGTCGTTTATCCGCGCCCGATAGGGAACACCTGAAACGGTGCCCCGGTAATGCGAGAAAGCCTATGCCTTCGCCTTTGACCAACGAGCAGAGAGAACAAGCGACAGCGACCGCCAATCTGGTCGCCGCAGCGATGGCCCGCCTTCACCGAGAGCACGGCGAGGCAGCCGTCATGGAAGCGATGCGGCTGATCAGTTCCGCCATGACCGACGATGCGCGGCGCAAATCCATCGCTCAGGCCCTGCTCGACAACAGCAATCCGCCGACTGACAAAGGCCGCTGACGCGGCCGCTATCGGCCTAGACGTTCTCCGCCTCCTGATCCAGCGTCTTGGCGCGGCGTTGCAGACTTTCGCTGAGCTTGCGAAGCTGCTCCTCGTCCAGTTTTTCAATGCCGATGAACTCGTTGGCGGCCTGGCTCGACAGGATCAGCTCGTCGAGTTTCGCCTGGACCGCCTCGCCGTCCCTGTTCTGGGAATTTTGCAGGACGAAGACCATCAGGAAGGTGATGATGGTCGTGCCGGTATTGACCACAAGCTGCCAGGTTTCC
Source organism: Neorhizobium galegae bv. orientalis str. HAMBI 540 (assembly GCF_000731315.1). Classification (NCBI taxonomy): domain Bacteria; kingdom Pseudomonadati; phylum Pseudomonadota; class Alphaproteobacteria; order Hyphomicrobiales; family Rhizobiaceae; genus Neorhizobium; species Neorhizobium galegae. The sequence goes on along the minus strand of NZ_HG938353.1, from coordinate 989,508 downwards.
GAAAATCCGAAGAACGGTCCGGTGACGCCCCAGACGACGATCAGGACGACGGCCGCCACAAACGTGACGGGCTTTCCCGACCAAGAGGCTATGGCGCTCGAAAAAATATCGAAGATGTTGTGTTGTCTATTGGAGGCGGCCATTTGATACCCATCCGGTTGGCAGGATTCGTGCCAATCAACGTGCGAAGTCCACGTTTTGATCCCGGCGGCGGATCGGACACCGGCCCGGCGAATACCCCATGTATAAAGATCCGCTTTTCCGCTATAGTGCGGGTCCTGCGATCGGGCGCAGGAACTTCATGTTTCGGGGGGAATTCTGATGAGAAACATTGCTTTCTACTTCTTCGGCGCAGCCGTGCTCTGTGTCACCGTCGGCATGTTCTGGGGCATTCACATGGCGATTTCAGGCGACCATCTGATGGCGCCGGCGCATGCGCATCTAAACCTGGTCGGCTGGACGACGATGGGGCTTTTCGGTCTCTACTACACGGTGACCCCGGCGGCGGCCAATTCCGTGCTGTCGAAGGTCCATCTCGGTTTTGCGGTTCTCGGCGTGCTCTGTATCGTGCCGGGCATCGCGATGGCGGTGTCCTCGGGCGGCGAGGCGCTTGCCGCGATCGGCTCGATCCTCACCGTCGTGTCAATGCTGATCTTTCTGTTCACCGTTGCCCGGAACGGCATCGGCCGCAAGACGGCGTAGGGCCGGTTAGGACATCCCGCGCGGGTAAAGCCCACTTGACCAAACGGCTTGCCCGCGCCATAACCACCTCCATGAAAACGGCGATTTCCATTTGTGGGATCATTATCCGCTAGCGTTCGCGCTGGCCCGGCCGTTTTCGTCTCTCGAAAAGCCTTGAAGACAAACGACCCGGCCGGAGCCGGATGCTTTCGTGTTTCCTGAACGCGAAAGCATCCGGCTCCTAGTTGATAGTGAGAGCGGGATGTCGTCCGAAAACCGCGTACACTTTTCGGCATCCCGCTCGACCGGATGCTCGCCGTGCGAGACTTTTGGGGAGATTTTTCGATGAGCATTTCGCTCAGGTTCTACAATACGCTGACCCGTGAAAAGACGGCGTTCACACCGATCGACCCCCAGAACGTACGCATGTATGTCTGCGGCCCGACGGTCTACGACTATGCCCATATCGGCAATGCCCGACCGGCCATCGTCTTCGACGTGCTTTTCCGGCTGCTCCGCCATGTCTATGGCGAGGCCAACGTCACCTATGCCCGCAACATCACCGACGTCGACGACAAGATCAACGCCCGGGCGCTACGCGACCATCCCGGCCTGCCGCTCAACGAGGCCATCCGCCTTGTCACGGAAAAGACCGAGACGCAGTACCACGAGGACGTCGCCCTGCTCGGCAATCTGAAGCCGACCGTCGAGCCGCGTGCCACCGACACCATTGCCGAGATGATCGAGATCATCGAGAAGCTGATCGGCAATGGCCATGCCTATGTCGCAAAAGGCGAAGTGCTGTTCGACACCAAGTCGATGGCCGACTACGGCCAGCTTTCCAAGCGTCCGCTCGACGAACAGCAGGCCGGCGCCCGTGTCGCCGTCGATGCGCACAAGAAAAACCCCGGCGATTTCGTGCTGTGGAAACTCTCCTCCCATAACGAACCCGGCTGGGAAAGTCCCTGGGGCCGCGGCCGTCCGGGCTGGCATATCGAGTGCTCGGCGATGAGCCGCCGTTATCTCGGCGAGGTGTTCGACATCCATGGCGGCGGGCTCGACCTGATCTTCCCGCACCATGAGAACGAGATTGCCCAGTCGCGCTGCGCCCATGGCACGGACGTGATGGCGAATGTCTGGATGCATAACGGCTTCGTGCAGGTCGAAGGCCGCAAGATGTCGAAGTCCGAGGGCAATTTCATCACCATCTACGACCTGCTGCACACCGAAAAATTCGGCGGCCGCCAATGGCCGGGCGAGGTGCTGCGGCTGGCCATGCTGATGACGCACTACCGCGAGCCGATCGACTTTTCGGTGAAGCGGCTGGAAGAGGCCGAGCGCCTTCTCGCCAAGTGGCCGACGGCGGAAGCCTCCGGTGCCGCCCCTTGCGATGCGGTGGTGAACGCGCTTGCCGACGACCTCAACACGGTCGCAGCCGTGCAGGCACTGCACGCGTTGGCACAGGAGGCCCACGGCGATCCGGACGCGCTTGCGGCGTTTGCCGCCAGTGCCGCTTTTCTCGGCGTGCTGCCTGAGAAAACCGAGGTCGACGAGGCGCTGGCATCCGCCGTCGACGCCCTGGTCGCCCTGCGGCTCGAAATGCTGAAGGCGAAAAATTTCGCTGAGGCCGACCGCATCCGCAACGAACTGTCGGACAAGGGCATCCAGTTGAAGGACGGCAAGGACGCGGCGACGGGCGAGAGGGTGACGACCTGGGAGGTGAAGCGGTAAGCTTCACTTCCAGAACAACGCAGGAGGAGCAATGCGATGATCGATCACATGGGCATCAAGGTCGCCGATTTCGACCGGGCCAAGGCATTCTACGACGCAGCCTTCGCGCCGCTCGGCGCCTCGCTGCTTTACATGGTACCGGCTGAATATACGGGCGGCGTCAAGGTCGGCGGCTACGGACGCGAGCGGCCGATCTACTGGCTGCACGAGGACAAACCGGCAGGCGGCCATTCGCAGCACGTCGCATTTACGGCGCGCAACCGCGCCGAGGTGGACGCCTTCTACAAGGCCGCGATCGCCGCCGGCGGAACCGACAACGGTGGCCCCGGCCTGCGCACCCACTACCACCCTAACTATTACGGCGCCTTCGTATTTGATCCCGACGGCAACAATATCGAGGCGGTGTGTCACGCGCCGGAAGGTGTGTGATGGTGCTGGAGCGGTAGGATGGCTATGGCGGTTGTGGCTACCCCCCTCTGCCCTGCCGGGCATCTCCCCCACAAGGAGGGAGATCGGCTGGGCGCGCCCGCTTGCCCGGGCATTGATCGACTTCTTCCCCGCGCTTACGCCCTGAGATCTCAGCACTCCAATTCGCAGCAGCGTATCAGCTCTCCAAATTTGGAAACTCGGCTTGCCTTGCGAGAACACCTATCCCAGATTGCGGCATCCAATGTAGGCGAGTGTGTTCGCCACACTCCGATCTCCCCCCTTGTTGGGGAGATGTCCGGCAGGACAGAGGGGGGTAGCCGCGCGCGCCGCACCGATAAGGAGCATGACATGCCACATGCCCCAATCCCGCCGCAGCGCCGCGCCAATGCCCGGAGAATGCGCAAAGCACTCACCGATGCCGAACTGAAACTCTGGAACGAATTGCGCGCCCACCGCCTGATGGGTCTGAGCTTTCGCCGCCAACTGCCGATCGCGGGTTACATCGTGGATTTCGCCTGCCCGACGCACCACCTCATCGTTGAGGTCGATGGTTCGCAGCACGGCAACGACGAGGATCTTCGGTATGACGCAGAACGAACCCGGCGCCTGGAACAGGATGGCTGGACCGTCCTGCGCTTCTGGAATGACGACGTCCTGAAAGACATCGACAATGTCTGTCTCCATATCCTGAAAATTGTTGGGGAGGCCTGAAGATGACCCAGATCCACACCGGCGGCTGCCAGTGCGGCGCTGTGAGGTACCGGGCGGAAGGGGAGCTCGGGTTTCCGCATCTGTGCCATTGCCGCATGTGCCAGAAGGCGGCCGGCAATTATTTCATGCCGCTCGGCGGGGTGATGTACGAAAACTTCAAGCTGACGCGCGGCGAGCCGGCCTGGTTCCAGTCGTCGGAAACCGTACGCCGCGGCTTCTGCGAAAAATGCGGCACGCCGCTCTTCTATGACGGGTCGAGCGACCATATCAGCATCACGCTCGGTTCGCTCGACGATCCGCAATCGGTGAAGCCGGAGGTGCAGACCAATCTTGCCCACAAGATGCCCTGGTTCGGGACCCTCGACAGCCTCCATCACGATGCAAAGATGGACATGACGCCGCAGGAGGAAGAGACGATCTCGGCAAGCAGCAACCAGCACCCCGACCACAACACCGAGGTCTGGCCGCGCGGGAACGGGGATGCGGAGGGTCGGTCATGAGCGATGTCGTCCGGACCGGCGGCTGTCAGTGCGGCGCGATCCGCTTCCGGCTCTCAGGAGACGCGCCGGATGCCTCGATCTGCCATTGCCGCATGTGCCAGAAGGCGTTCGGCGCCTATTACGCACCGCTGGTGGCGGCCGGCGAGGCGGAACTGACCTGGACGCGGGGCCAGCTCAAATATTTCCACTCGTCGAACCATGTGCGGCGCGGCTTTTGCGAAAACTGCGGCACGCCGATGACCTACGAGGCGGCCGACGGGATCGCCATTTCGGCCGGCAGTTTCGACGAGCCGGGCCAGCTTCCCCCCGTCGTGCAGTTCGGCGTCGAAGGCAAGATCGGCTTCGTCGACCGCCTGCATGAACTTCCCGAGCGAGATACGATGGATGACATCGCCTCGGCGCCGTTTCTCGACGACATCGTCTCCTACCAGCATCCCGACCACGACACAGACACCTGGCCGAACAGTCCCAAGGAGGACAAACAGTGACAGAAACTTTGAGAACAGGCGGCTGCCAGTGCGGCGCCGTGCGCTTCCGCATCCACGGTGAACTCGGCCGCGCCTCGATCTGCCATTGCCGCATGTGCCAGAAGGCCTTCGGCGGCTTTTTCGGACCGCTGGTCACCGCGCCGAAGGACGGCGTCGAATGGACCCGCGGCGAGCCGAAATATTTCCAGTCTTCGGTGAATATCGACCGCGGCTTCTGCGAAGACTGCGGCACGCCGCTCACCTACCGTTATCCCGGCGGGCTGGAACTGGCGATCGGCGCCTTCGACGACCGCGGCGACCTCGCCCCGAAGATCCAGGTGAACTATGCCTCGCATATCCCGTGGGTGACAACGATCTTCGACCAGCCGGTGCGCGACAGCGGCGAGGACGCCGTCAAGCAGGAGCAGATCATCTCCTTCCAGCATCCCGACCACGATACCGAAAACTGGCCGGCGAAAGGACTGCACCTGTGACCGAAGTTCTGCGTACCCTCTATCCCGAGATCGAGCCCTACGCGACCGGGCAGCTCGATGTCGGCGACGGCCATGTGATCTATTGGGAGCGGGTCGGCACCAAGGGCGGCAAGCCGGCCGTCTTCCTGCATGGCGGCCCGGGCGGCGGCTGCAATCCGAACCAGCGCCGTCTCTTCAACCCGGAACTCTACGATGTGCTGCTGTTCGACCAGCGCGGCTGCGGCAAGTCCACGCCGCATGCAAGCCTGGACGCCAACACCACCTGGCATCTGGTCGCCGACATCGAGCGGCTCAGGCAGATGGTCGGCGTCGAAAAATGGCAGGTGTTCGGCGGCTCCTGGGGTTCGACGCTGGCGCTTGCCTATGCTGAAACCCATCCCGAGCGGGTCACCGAACTTCTGGTGCGCGGCATTTATACGCTGACCAGGCCGGAGCTCGACTGGTACTACCAGTTCGGCGTCTCGGAAATGTTCCCGGACAAATGGGAGGCCTTCGTCGCCCCTATTCCGGAAGCCGAGCGCCACGAGATGATGGCCGCCTATCACCGCCGCCTCACCGGCACCGACAAGGCCGAGCAGATCCGCTGCGCCAAGGCCTGGAGCGTCTGGGAGGGCTCGACCATCACGCTTCTGCCGAGCCCCGAACTGGCGTCGGACCACGACGACGATCATTTTGCGCTGGCCTTCTCGCGTATCGAAAACCACTTCTTCATGAATGCCGGCTGGCTGGAGGACGGGCAGCTCCTGCGCGACGCTACGAAGCTCAAGGGCATTCCGGGCGTCATCGTGCACGGCCGCTACGACATGCCCTGCCCGCTGAAATATGCCTGGCAGCTTTCGAAAGTCTGGACCGAAGCGGATTTTCACATCATCGAAGGTGCGGGACATGCGGTCTCGGAACCCGGCATCACCGACCAGCTGATCCGCGCGACGGACCGGTTTGCGGGGAAGATTTGACCATGGAACCCGGGGCTACCCCCCTCTGCCCTGCCGGGCATCTCCCCCTCAAGGGGGGAGATCGGCAAGACGCACCGTTTCCCCAATATGCTCGCCGTATCGGCAAGCCTTCCGGCAGTGAGCCGGCACAGATGGTGACGAGGCATTGCTACTATCCAATCTCCCCCCTTGAGGGGGAGATGGCCGGCAGGCCAGAGGGGGGTGCCGCCGCCGCCAATGTAATGATACCGCTCCAGGAGGAGCACCCATGACACGCGAACGCATCTATCTCTTCGACACCACGCTGCGCGACGGGCAACAGACCCCGGGCGTCGATTTTTCCGTCGAGGACAAGATCGCCATCTCCAACCTGCTGGACGAGTTCGGCCTCGATTATGTCGAGGGCGGTTATCCCGGCGCCAACCCGACCGACACCGCATTTTTCTCGGAGAAGCGCACGGCGAAGTCGAAATTCGTCGCCTTCGGCATGACCAAGCGGGCCGGCATTTCCGCCTCCAACGATCCGGGCCTGGCCGTGCTGCTGCAGGCGAAAAGCGACGCCACCTGTTTCGTCGCCAAGAGCTGGGATTATCACGTCCGCGTCGCGCTCGGCTGTTCGAACGAAGAGAACCTCGAATCGATCCGCGACAGCGTCGAGGCCGCTCGCGGCGCGGGCAAGGAGCCACTCGTCGACTGCGAGCATTTCTTCGACGGCTACAAGGCCAATCCCGAATACGCGCTCGCCTGTGCCAGGACGGCCTACCAGGCCGGCGCGCGCTGGGTGGTGCTCTGTGACACCAATGGCGGCACCCAGCCGGGCGAGATCCGCGCCATCGTCGAGGCGGTGATCGCGTCCGGCATTCCCGGCGCCTCGCTCGGCATCCATGCTCATGACGATACCGGCCAGGCGGTCGCCAATTCGCTCGCCGCGATCGAGGCGGGCTGTCGGCAGATCCAGGGAACGCTCAACGGCATCGGCGAGCGCTGCGGCAATGCCAATCTGGTGACGATCATCGCGACGCTCGCCCTGAAGGACGCTTACGCCACACGGTTCGAGACGGCGATCGATGCCGAGCGGCTGACTGGCCTCACCCGCCTCAGCCACGCCTTCGACGAACTCTTGAACCGCTCGCCGAACCACCAGGCGCCTTATGTCGGTGCCTCCGCCTTCGCCACCAAGGCCGGCATCCACGCCTCGGCGCTGCTGAAAGACCCACGCACCTACGAACACGTGACGCCGGAAAGCGTCGGCAACCTGCGCAAGGTGATGGTGTCCGACCAGGGCGGCAAGTCGAACTTCATCAACGCGCTGAAGCGCCGCGGCATCGAGGTCGGCAAGGACGATCCGAAGCTCGACCAACTGATCTCGATCGTCAAGGAACGCGAGGCGACCGGTTATGCCTATGAGGGCGCCGACGCGAGTTTTGAGCTGCTCGCCCGCCGCACGCTCGGCACCATTCCCGACTTCTTCGCTGTCGAGGGTTTTCGCGTCATGGTCGAGCGCCGGTTCGACAGCCACGGCAAGATCAAGATCGTCTCGGAAGCGGTGGTCAAGCTCGTCGTCGACGGCCAGACGCTGATGTCGGTCGCCGAAGGCGACGGGCCGGTCAATGCGCTCGACCGGGCACTGCGCAAGGACTTCGGCAAATACCAGCACGAGATCGACGACCTAGTGCTCGCCGACTTCAAGGTGCGCATCCTGAACGGCGGCACCGAGGCGATCACCCGCGTGCTGATCGAATCCACCGATGGCGACGGCGTGCGCTGGTGGACGGTCGGCGTCTCCGAGAACATCATCGACGCCTCCTTCCAGGCGCTGATGGATTCTGTGATCTACAAGCTGATGAAGAACCGCCAGCTGGCGGGGAAGATTGCAGCGGAGTGAGGGTCCGTAAAACACAGCGGCCTGATCGGCGTTGCCCGACCGGCATATGCTGCGCGAGTCGATCGTTTCCTCGACTTCGGCGGCATGCTGGTTTAATGCTCCGACGTAACAACGAATGGTCAGAGGTTTTGGTCAAGCCAAGAGCCGGCACCTTTGCACCCGATCTGCGGCTCTTCCCCGGATGAGCGCAATCGCAACCTGCGGAAAGCCTACCCATGACGGCGTCCCCGAATTTTCGTATCCGACCTTGACCGGCTCCAACCCACCCTCATCGCTTGAACTGCTCGGCTGGTCCGATTTCTTTGCGGCTCAGGTCGAGCCGGGCGAGACCGAACTCCTGGTCCGGCGCATTGCCTCGGTTCATCGGGCACGCATCGACGCAATCGACGTCAGCGGACCGGTCGGGATCGAACTTCCGCCCAATAGCAATACCGCGGATTTTGCGGTCGGCGACTGGGTTCTTGCCGACCCGCTGACGGGCATGCTCGTGCGCCGTCTCGACCGGAAAACCGTGTTTCAACGGCGCGCGGAAGGCGGGCATGGCCAGCAGCTTGCCGCAGCCAATGTCGATACGCTGTTTATCGTCACCTCGTGCAATGCCGATTTCAACCCGGGACGGCTGGAACGCTACCTGATCATGGCCAACCAGGCCGGGACCGATCCGGTGATCGTGCTGACCAAGGCCGATACCGTCGAAGATGCCGGGCCGTTCGAGCAACAGGCCAAGGCGCTGCAGCGCGACCTGCCGGTCGTCGTCCTCAATGCGCGCACAGCGGATGCCGTTGCCTTGCTGAAGCCCTGGTGCGGCGTAGGGCAGACGGTGACGCTGGTGGGCTCCTCCGGCGTCGGAAAGTCGACGCTGGTGAACACCCTTGCTGGGCCTCAGTCCGACACGATGCAGAAGACCGGAAGCATTCGTGAACGTGATGCAAAGGGTCGTCACACCACGACGGCACGATCGCTGCATGCGATTGGCGGCGGCGGCTGGGTGATCGATACGCCGGGTATTCGGACGCTCTATGTCAGCGACGTTACCGACGGCATCGATACGCTGTTTGCCGAAATCACCGATCTGGCGCCGAATTGCCGGTTTCGCGATTGCACCCACGCCCACGAACCGGGCTGCGCCGTGCAGGCGGCCGTTGCCAAAGGCGAACTTTCCGCCGATCGCCTGGAACGCTGGCGCAGCCTGCTTGCGGAAAACCGCGACAGAACACCGGTGCTGAGCGGGCCAAAGGGCAACAAGATCGTCCGCAAGAAGAAATACTGAAGGTTTCGCGCGCGAATACCGTCCCTGCAGGAGTTGGCAGGCGGCCCCAAATCCTGTGGCCCCGATCCGGCCCATTGTATTTCAGCGGCTTTCGTACCATATAGACGGCACATTGAGGCAGCCGCTCGCGGTAATGACGTAGCAGCGCCTGGCAACCAACCCCCTCACTATTTCATTAATCCAAAGAGGCTTCGGCATTCTGCCGGAGCATCGAGATCGGAGACGTTCATGTCTGATAAAAAAGCAAACACCGCGGACCAGCCTTACGAGCCTATCCCCTTCGCCAAGAAGCATCGCATTTCGGTTGAGGATGCGAAGGCGATCATCGAAAAGCACGGCGCAGACCGGAAGTCGGCCGACAAGGAAGCACGGCGCGTAGCCGTCTAATCCTTCTCGCCTATAAGACGACTGGAAGAACCGGAGACTGAGGATGCCGCACCCGGCTATTGAACCTTCAGTCCCAGTTCCGCCAGGATATCCCCGGCCTGTTGCCGCGAGATCGTCGCTCCCTTGAACTTCTTGGCATCGATCAGCTTCAGGCCGCCGAGGTCCGCGCCGCGCAGATCGGCCCCTTCGAACCTCGCATCGACCAGGCCCGTGTCGCGAAGGCTGCATCCGTCGAACACCACATCGCGAAAATCGCATTTCGACAGATCGGCCATGCCGAAATCGACCCGCTCGATCCGGGACTTCCGGAACGACAGTGCGGGAAGCCTTGCCTGCGCCAGGATGGTCTCCTTGAACGACAGGCCGAGCGAGGCAATTCGCGTCAGGTTGGCACCCGTCAGCTTGCAGCCGACGAACCGGGTGTCGTTCATTTTGGCTTCCAGGAAAGCGGCGTTGTTGAAGTCGCAATTCCGGAACTCCGCCTCCGCGAGGTTGGCGCCCGTAAAATTGGCGAACGGTCCCCGGCATCCCTCGAACTTCGCCCCTTCGAGGTCGGCGGCCCGCAGATTGACGGTCGTCATCCGGCAGTTTCTGAATTCCCAGCGCTGCAGATCCAGCCCCGACAGGTCCGCTTCCTCCAGAATGCAGCCGCTCAGGACCACAGTGCTTCCTGCGGCGGTAAAGCCAAGCATTTCCGCGCGTCCGATCCGCTGTTCGGAAACCTCGATCGGGCTCTGCTCCGACATGACATTCGCCTCCACCGACATCCGTTTGTCTGATTGATCAGAGATTCGGCTTGGAAACAACCGGCTGCGCGCGGTGGTGAAGACCTGCTTTCGTCACCGGCCATCTTGGCGATATCGATCGTACTCTCCGCACTCTCGCTGTTGATTGGTACGCCTGATGAAGTCGAATATCAGCGCTGCGGCTTCGGCTGCATGCGTCTCGAACAGCAGGTGGCCCGCGTCGAGTACGTGGGTTTCCATTCTCGGCAGAGCCCGCATCCAAGAGAGGACCTCAGCAAGGTCAAAGAAGGCGTCGTGCCGTCCCCAGACCATCAGCGAGGGAGGCTGCCGGCGCGCGAGATATTCCGCAATGGCGTCGAAGCGGGCGACGTGGTTTCCGTAGTCGGCGACGAGGGCTCGCTGCACCTCCGTCCGGCCTGGCAAACACATGATCCGCCAATCTTCTTCCCAGTATTCTGCCGGGATCCGCGCGGCAACATCCCGCGGGACGCCCGCAACATACTGGTCGCGCGTGCCCTCGAATGTCAGGTGTGTGGTTGCCGCCGCCTCGTTTTCCGGGCTCGGGTCAGCCCAGAATGCCTGCGTCGCGGCCCATTCCGGCCCGAGCCCCGTCCGATGAGCGTTGGCGTTCTGAATGATGAGACCCAGAACTTGCTCCGGTGCGTTCATGGCAATGTGTAGTCCCACAGGGGCGCCGAAATCATGGAGGTAGACATAGCGCGGCCCGACTTCGAGCCGATCCAGCAATTCCCGGATTGCCTCGCCGAAATCGGAAAACGAGACCCTCGGCAGAACGTCGGATTGCCCGAAGCCGGGCAGATCCGGCGCGATCACGTGAGCGATCTGCGACAGCTGCGGTATGACCTCCCGGAACATTCGAGAAGAGTTCGGGAACCCATGGAGGAGTAGCACGGCGGGCCTGGAGGTCTCGCCTGCCCTTATGAAGGACAATTCTGTGCCGCCCGAAAGGCGAAGTCGCTGCGGGGTGGCCGGACACATTGCGGGCTCCTCTTATCGACTGTCTCAAATCCCGGAATGCCCAGCTCCGGGAAACGTTCCAACAGGTGGCGCGGAGACGGTTCTTGCAACTTGGCAGATCACGCCCGCACGTACTGACTGACGCGCTTGCCGCGGGTGGTGATCAAGCAAAGCGTGCCTTCGATGCGATGATAACCGTGAGGAAGATCGACGTTGGGGCCGATCGAAGCGGGGCTGTCGCCTTCATACCTCCTCGAAACTCAGCCCCCAATCCTCCTCGCCGTACCACTCGCCCTCCTGGGGCGGCTCCCGCCAGCGCAGGCTCCGCACCTGATAGCCGCGGCGCGAGCGGAAGGCTTCCGCCAGTCCTTCGTGGCGGCCCGGCGGAGGTGGTTGCTGGCCTTCGGCCCAGACGAAGGAGACCGGCTGCAGGAATCTGGCGCCGAAACCTTTTGCGCGGTGGTCGATCATCAGGAAGCCCGCGCGGCCGGTAAAGCCGCTCCGCCGGCCGTTGTCGATCGCCGGAAAGCCGAGCGGGAAGAGCGTGCGCCCCGAGACCGCCAGATTGTCGATCCAGGCGGCCGGCGGGTGGTCCAGCGCGAAATTGGCGTAGATCACGTCCGCATCCTCCTTCGGCCATTCGGTCGCGTCGCCGCGGACGAGCTCGACATTCGCGTAAGCCGCCAGGTTCTGCCGCGCCTTTTCCGCGAGAGCCTCGTCGTATTCGACGGCGATCACCCGGCCCGACGGCCCCGCCAGCTCCGCGATGATGGCCGTGTAATATCCGGTCCCGGCGCCGAGATGAGCGACGGTCTCGCCGTCGCGGATGCCGAGCGCGTGCAGCGCGCCGGCATGCAGCGACGGCATGCCGTTGTTGACGCCGCGCGCCGTGTCCAGGCCGACCAGCACATCCTGGTAAAGGACCAGCGGATCGGTCGAGGCAAGCTCGCGATAATTGCGGAAATCGTTGTAGACCCAGGGCGGCGGGCCGACGAATTGTTCGCGCGGCACCGTGGCGAAAGCGGCGAGGAGCCGGGCGTCTGCACTCACGCCGGCCTTGGCCAGGATCTGGCGGGCGTAGATCTGCCGGTGCAACGGCTGGTTTTCGAACTCCATCCAATTCCTCCGTTCTGACAGGGAATCACTATCGCAAGCCAAGCCGACAGAATCGCGACAAACGATAGGCTCTTCAATGAAATGAATTGGTCCGGCTCAACCTATTCGTTTAAATGGGGGATAACCAGAACAACATACCGGAAACACCCCGCATGACCACCGACATCGCCCCGGCGACAATAGCGAAGAACGAGGATACCCCGCGCGGTTTCGCCTTCGGGCTGACGGCCTATTTCCTCTGGGGCTTCCTGCCGTTCTACCTGAAGGCTGTTGCCCATATTCCTTCGCTCGAAGTGCTGGCGCACCGGGCCATCTGGTCGGTGCCTGTGGCTGGAATCGTTCTCCTGATCCTGCGTCGCACCGGCGATCTCAAGGTGGCGGTGCAGAACCCGCGCATGCTGGCCATGGCATGCCTCACCGCCCTTATCATCATGGCGAACTGGGGCATCTATGTGTGGGCGGTCGCCGCCGGCCGTGCGCTCGACGCGGCGCTCGGTTATTTCATCAATCCGCTGTTCAGCATCTTCCTCGCAGCCGTCCTGCTCAAGGAAAGGCTGGCGCCGGTTCAGCTCGCCGCGATCGGCCTCGTGGTGGTCGCGGTGGCGATCCTCACCTATGACGCGGGCGGATTGCCCTGGGTTTCGCTGGCACTCACCGTCACCTGGGGGTTCTATGCGCTGTTCCGGAAAACCCTGCCGATCGGTCCGAACCAGGGTTTCTTCCTGGAAGTGCTTCTGATCAGCATTCCCTGTCTGCCTTATGTGATCTGGCTGGAATCGACCGGCCAGGGCCATCTCCTCAATTCGACCGGGTGGGACACGTTCATCCTGATGGCCGCCGGCATCATCACCGCCGCACCGCTGATGATCTATGCCAATGGCGCAAAACTCCTGAAGCTCTCGACCATCGGCATCATGCAATATATCGCCCCGACGATGATCTTCCTGATCGCGGTTTTCGTTTTCCACGAGCCGCTCAGCCTGGTGAAGCTCGGGGCCTTTGCGCTGATCTGGGTGGCGCTCGCCGTCTACACCTGGTCGATGCTGAAACAGACGCGCGGCCGATAACCCTTTCCGGAGCATAAGAATGCAGATCAGCGACATTCCGTTCAGCACGACCGACTGGAGCAGGGTGCCCAAGACCGAGCACAAGGGCGAGACTGGCCTCACCACCTGGCAGACATGCCATTTCGGGAAGATCCGGTTGCGGATGGTCGAATATTCGCCCGGCTATCTCGCCGACCACTGGTGCGTCAAAGGCCATATCCTGCTCTGCCTCGAAGGCGAGCTGACGACTGAACTCGCCGACGGCCGGGTCTTCGTGCTGAAGCCCGGCATGAGTTATCAGGTGGCTGACGATGCCGAGCCCCACCGCTCCTCGACAGCGGTCGGCGCAAAACTCTTCATTGTCGACTAGAGCTTAAGCAACGGCGCTCAAAGCCTTGAAATCACAGCGTCCTCGCCGCTGGACGGCGGACGCTCCTCGCCCTGCTCCAGGATCGCCGGGACGATTTCCTCGACATTGGCGATGACAAGCGGCTGGACCAGATGGGCGCGGTGGATAAAACCCTGCTCGCGCATGTGGGTGATGAGGTCGAGCATCGGATCCCAGAAACCGCCGATATTGGCAAAGACCATCGGCTTCTCATGCCGTCCGAGCTGCGCCCATGTCATGATCTCGACGATTTCCTCCAGCGTGCCTATTCCGCCCGGCAGGGTCACGAAAGCGTCAGCGCGCTCGAACATCTTGTGCTTGCGCGCATGCATGTCCTCGGTCACAATCAGCTCGTCGAGCTGGCCAAGCGAATGGCGCGTGGCCTCCATGTCGACCAGGAATTCGGGAATGATGCCGGTGACCTGACCGCCGTTCGACAGAACGCCGGCCGCGACCGCACCCATGATACCCTTGGTGCCTCCGCCATAGACAAGCCGAAGCCCATGGGCGGCGATGGATTTTCCGAGCGCACGGCCGGCCTCGATATAGGCGGGATCGCGTCCCGGCTGCGAACCGCAGTAAACGCAGATGGATCGAATCGGCACAGTTTTCTCCATAAGGCATTTCAAGTAGAGGGCCAAAGCGAGCCCCGGTCGTCAAAATTGACGGGAAATGCCCGGAAGAGCAAGGGTTTATCGTGTGAAAAGCTTGTGAATGCGGGAGGAAAAGGTTAATCCGGATATGCGATGGCTATAGCTGTCGGGAGAGGCATTGATGATGAAAAACCGCGCCGGCTGGCTGGCTCTGATCGTATTGGCTATCGCATCGCTGCTGATGGTGTTCTTCGTGATGCCTGCGATAAACAAGGATTCAAAGCCGATCGGCGACGCGATCAATGCTGCAGGCAATGCCGTCAAGGACGCGGTGACGGAACCACAGCAGGCAGCCAAGGCGCCTGATGCCGCAAAGCCGGCCGACCCGGCCGCTGCGCCGCAGACGGCCCCGCCCGCAGCGGGCTCCCAGGCGGCCTCAACCCAGACGCCCCCCACTCAGGCTGACGCGGCGATGGCGCCGCCCTCCTTCGACGTGTTGCGGGTCGAACCGGACGGTTCGACCGTGATCGCCGGCCGCGCCGCGCCGCATTCCAAGCTCGAAGTCACCGATGGCACCACGGTCGTCGCCAAGGTCGATGTCGGCCCGAGCGGCGATTTTGCCGCCATCCTCGACAAGCCGCTGCCGCCCGGCGATCACCAGCTGGTGCTGAAGGCAACCGGCAAGGACGGCAAGGCCACCGTTTCGGAAGAAACCGCGACGGTTTCCGTGCCTGCCGACAAGAACGGCAAACTGCTTGCAATGGTCACCAAACCCGGCAAGGCAAGCCGCCTGATCGCCACACCGACCCCAGACACCGCAAGTCTCCCTTCTATGGCTGCAGCGCCGCCGGCGGCTCCCCAGGGCGCGACTTCGGCCGCGACCA
The DNA here is from genome assembly GCF_000731315.1 of Neorhizobium galegae bv. orientalis str. HAMBI 540. Taxonomy (NCBI): domain Bacteria; kingdom Pseudomonadati; phylum Pseudomonadota; class Alphaproteobacteria; order Hyphomicrobiales; family Rhizobiaceae; genus Neorhizobium; species Neorhizobium galegae. Next base: position 974,267 of record NZ_HG938353.1, on the reverse strand, counting down.
ATCCGGCTATCGCCGGCCCCGCTCCAGCGCTTGCCGCACCCTCGTCCGCGCCGTCCACCTCGGTTGCGACGCTGCCGGCACCGCCCTCCGGCTCATCCACTCTCGCGTCGTCCGCGCCGAATATCCCGGTCTCGGCGTCCGCCTCCCCGGGGGCGGCGGCGCCTGAACTGCGCGTCACCGCCGTCGAGATCGAGGGCAACAAGATTTTCGTCGCCGGCAGCGCGAAGGCCGGCACGTCGCTGCGCGGCCAGGCCGACGGTCGGCCGATCGGCACCGCCCAGGCGGGCCAGGACGGCAGTTTCGTTATCGAAGGGACTATCGACCTTGCGGTCGGCGACCACCGGATCGGCGTCGAAGCGCTCGGAGCCGGCGGCCAGGTTCTGGTACGGGTCGAAGTGCCCTTCAACCGCCCGGCCGGCGATCAGGTTGCTGCCGTAGCGGCGCCGCAAGCCCCCAATAACGGCATGTCTGCGGCCGACAGCGGCGCCTTCGACAAGCTGCGCAACGAAACCGTACGCGCCTTCAACCTGCTGCGCGCGCTCTACGACAACGGCCGCGTTCCTTCGGCGGAACAGATGGTCGCCGCCCGCTCGGCCACCTCAATCGCGCTGAAGTCGCTCTCCGAATACCGGCTGCAAGCCGACGCTGTGGCCTCCGCCCGCGTGCTTGCCGAAACCACAGCCCAGAATGCTGCGGCAGCGGTCGCTGCCCTCGACGCGCTTCCCAAGGATGTCGCAGGCGTCGGCGCCGGCCTGAAGCGGATCGGCGACATGATCGCCCGCGCCGTCGGTCCGATCATTGCCCGCGAACTGCACGGCGTCGAAGTGGCCACCGCCGCTCCGATGACCGCAACCGATGCCGGCGGCGCCCGCACCATACAGCAGGAGGCGCTGACGCAGAGCGAACGCAGCTCGGTCATCATCCGCCGCGGCGACACGCTCTGGCAGATCTCCCGCCGCGTTTATGGCCAGGGCGTGCGCTATACGACGATCTACCTCGCCAACGAGGCCCAGATCCGCAATCCCGACGTCATCCAGCCAGGCCAGATCTTTGGGGTCCCGGACGAGGCACGGCCGGACGCAGAAGAACTCCACCGCCAGCGGATGATGCACCGCCGGTCGTAAGGGCCAGAATTGGGGTATCATTACCCCTCCTAGCCCATTCGGGACGTCGCTTGGGACTGCGGCGGGTCCCCAATCTCCCTCATTCCTGTGCTTGTCAGAGGAATCCAGCCGCGCCGCGTCGGCGGTGCGAAAGACTCTTGCAAGCCGTAGTGACCACTGCCACTCTTCAACCATGAAGGGTTACGTCTACATTCTCGCCTCGAGGCGCAACGGCACGCTCTACATCGGCGTGACACGCGATCTTCCTGGCCGCCTCTACGAACATCAGAACGAACTGACACCCGGCTTCACATCGCGATACGGCGTTAAGACACTCGTCTGGTTCGAGGAATACGACCTCCTCGTTGACGCGATCACCCGCGAAAAGACGATGAAGAAATGGCCGCGGAAATGGAAACTCAACCTTATCGAGGAACGCAATCCGGATTGGGAGGACATCGCCTCGCATCTGCATTCGTTGTGAGGATAGAGTCCCTGCCGCGCAGACGCGCGGCTGCTGGATTCCTGTGACAAGCACAGGAATGAGGGTGGGTGGGGCCGAGGTCTTCATCCAAATCCGATGTGTCTGCGGAAGCTGGTTTCCAGACTGCCTTTGCAAAGAAGAGCCAAAGCACGCGGGGCGTAGAGTCTGGTCGGGACGGCTCCCCAATCTCCCTCATTCCTGTGCTTGTCACAGGAATCCAGTAGCACCTCGTCTGCGGTGCGAAGACTCTTCCCGGACACTTCCTTCACCCGATAACCGGGGACAATTTTCCCCACCCACAAAAAAACGCCCCAACGCCGTCAACCCCTTACCGGCATTCACGTCCCCGTCCATCCCCGTCTCCCGAACCCGCTCCACAATCAACCCGTCATCGGATGGGAAACCGGGTTCGCGAACCGGCCTCCTCCTCAGGGTTCTCGGACCCCGGTTTCCGGTGATGGCTGCAACGATGATCGACGTGGGCTCGGAAATCCTCGAAAGACCATCGAAACAGTCGGGGCAGGCGGAAAGCCTGAATACCCAATATACCGAAATACCCCGCCTGCCCCATTCCCAAACCAAAACCGCGCCGGGATGACGCCCGGCGCGGCCAAAACTGCTTGCAGTTCGAAATCGCGGCTGGCTGGGCCGGCACGGCCTGCCATAGTGCCGTCCGGGTTTGCTGAGTCGCGCTATCAGCCGCGTTTTTCCGCCCCTCGTGATGCCGCCTTACCACCGCCATATCCCCAGGATCGTCCGGAAACGCTCGTTTCGGGACTCAAGCTCCCGCCTGCTCCGTTTCAGCCAGCCTCGCGCAGGTTAGGGGGAATACCGCGGTGATCAGGCGGCGTGCTCGCATATTATCTCCGACTCTGATCCATGCCGCGCGGACAGGAGAAGAAAATGGTTTCCAGCATTAATTCCGTTCGGATTTGGTCCTCTCAGGCGGCCCTCAATGCATTCAAGGATGTCTCCGACAACAGGACGCCCGGCAGCCCGACGTCCGGCTCGTCCTCCTCGTCGCTCGCCGACATGCTGTTTCCCGGCAGCAGCGGTGGTGACGACTATGAGGACGACAAGATCGCGGCGCTGATCGCCTCGCTGCAGCGGACGATGAACGGCACCGTCCCCGACGAGACGGCCGGCGACGGTTCGGTCGGCGACATGTCCAGCAAGGCGTTCATGAAAGCGCTGCAGGAGAAGCTGGACGCGCTGAAGGCGAACCCCGACAGCAAGGCGATGGCCGAGGCGATGCAGAAGGCGCTCGACGCCGGCACACTGAAGATGACCGACGCGGTCGCCGGCGACCAGATCACCGCCTGGGACATGACCGACGGCAAGCAGACCTCGACCAGCGTCACCTCGGTCGATAAATCCGACTGGACCCAGTTCCTGAAGGACCGCCTGACGCGGGACGACGGCGGCAAATTCGTGCGCAACGCCGATGGCAGCTATATCGAGAAGGCAACCGGGGCCAGCTCCTATTTCGGCATGGTCGGCGAGGCCTATTATTACATTTCCTGGCCGACGCCGGCAGCGACCACCAAGCCCGCCGCAGGCACCACGCCCGCCGCCTCCACCAGTACCAAGTGACACGACAGGCCAAGGCGGGCGAAAATCCCGCCCGGCCTTCCTTCCGTCCTCCGCCCGGCCTTTGAACTTTCACGAAACCGTCATTGCAACATCCGCCGCCGGACCTTATGTGCGGGAGGCGTTTTGACGCGCCCGTTATCGGGACAGTCGTATTTGGGAACGCCCCTCATCCGCCTGCGTCCTGCGGACCCCTCTGCCGTTTGAACGGGAAGAAGGGCGCAAGCCGTCGGCTTTCTGCCTCCCCCAGCGATGGTGCGGGACGGCTTGAGGCCAGCGGCTTCTCCTGCCGAGGGTCGGAGCGAGAGGCAATTCCATATGCGGCTGACCCGCGCCCGCTCCGGAGACATCGATGGCGAATACCAAGAAGACCATTTCGGCGGATGCCAGCAATCCGCTCGGCACGCTCGTCAACCTGTGGCCCTATATGTGGCCCGAGGGTCGCGCCGATCTGAAGGCCCGGGTCATCTGGGCGACCTTCTATCTGTTCCTCGCCAAGTTCGTGCTTCTGACGGTACCTTATTTCTTCAAATGGGCGACCGATGCGCTGAACGGCAAGCTGGATATGGCCGGCATCCTGCCGGCCTTCCTGCTCGGCGCCGTGGTGCTGGTCATCGCGCTCAACTTCACCCGCATCCTGCAGGTCGGCCTCAACCAGCTGCGCGACGCGCTGTTTGCTTCGGTCGGGCAATATGCCGTGCGCCAGCTCGCCTACCGCACCTTCGTGCACATGCATCAGCTGTCGCTGCGTTTTCATCTGGAGCGCAAGACCGGCGGCCTGTCGCGGATCATCGAGCGTGGCACCAAGGGCATCGAAACGATCGTGCGCTTCACAATCCTCAATACTGTGCCGACGCTGCTCGAATTCGTGCTGACGGCCGTGATCTTCTGGGTCAGCTACGGCTTCTGGTATGTCGCGGTGACGGCGGTCACGGTGGCGCTCTACATCTGGTTCACGGTCAAGGCCAGCGACTGGCGCATCGCCATCCGCCGCTCGATGAACGACAGCGACACGGACGCCAATACCAAGGCGATCGATTCGCTCCTCAATTTCGAGACGGTCAAATATTTCGGCAACGAGGAGATGGAAGCCAAGCGCTTCGACAGTTCGATGGCCCGTTACGAGAAGGCGGCGACCGACGTCTGGACCTCGCTCGGCTGGCTGAACTTCGGCCAGGGCGTCATCTTCGGCCTCGGCACGACCGTGATGATGGTGATGTCTGCGCTTGCCGTACAGCGCGGCGAGCAGACGATCGGCGATTTCGTGTTCGTCAACGCGCTGCTCTTACAGCTTTCCGTGCCGCTCAACTTCATCGGTTTCGTCTACCGCGAAATCCGCCAGGGCCTCACTGACATCGAGCAGATGTTCGAGCTCCTGGAAGTGCAGCCCGAGGTCGTTGACCGGCCGGATGCCAAGCCCCTCGACATCGCCCAAGGGTCGATCTCCTTCAAGGACGTGCATTTTTCCTATGATGCGGCCCGGCCGATCCTGAAGGGCGTCTCCTTCGACGTGCCGGCCGGCAAGACGGTGGCGATCGTCGGGCCATCCGGTGCCGGCAAGTCGACCATTTCGCGCCTGCTCTACCGGTTCTACGACATCCAGGACGGCTCTATCACCATCGACGGGCAGGACGTGCGCGACCTGACGCAGCATTCGCTGCGCGCGGCGATCGGCATGGTGCCGCAGGATACGGTGCTGTTCAACGACACGATCGCCTACAATATCCGCTACGGCCGACCTTCGGCCACCGAGGAAGAGGTGCTGGCCGCCGCCGACGTGGCGCAGATCGGCCACTTCATCAGCGCCCTGCCGGACGGTTTCGAGACCAAGGTCGGCGAGCGGGGCCTGAAGCTGTCCGGCGGCGAGAAGCAGCGCGTGGCGATCGCCCGGACCGTCCTCAAAGCTCCGCCGATCCTGATCCTCGATGAGGCGACTTCGGCGCTCGACACCACGACCGAGCACGAGATCCAGTCGGCGCTCGACGTGGTCTCCAGGAACCGCACGACGCTCGTCATCGCCCACCGGCTTTCGACCGTCATCGGCGCCGACGAGATCATCGTCCTGCGCGACGGGCGGATTGCCGAGCGGGGCACGCATAGCTCGCTGCTCGACCAGAACGGGCTCTACGCCTCGATGTGGAACCGCCAGCGCGAAGCGGTGCAGGCGGAAGAACAGCTGCGCAAGGTGCGCGAGAGCGACGACCTCGGCGTGGTGCTGCGCGGCGTCCCGGCGGCGGAATAGGCCGGTGGCGGACACGAACTCCAAAACAGGACAGATCTCAACGTGAAACGCTACCTCACCCCCCGCATGCTCGTCCTCGGCAGCGTCGCCATCGCCTATATGCTGGTGCTGGTCTTCTTCGGCTCGCCGCTGCTCGCCTTCACCACCTGGATGGGCTGGGTCGATCCGCAGGCGGCGCGGTAAGCGGACGCACTGTTCACAGGGCGATGACTGTTCATGTCGCCATCGGGATGCCATCTAACGTGTAACTTCAGACACAATAAATTCAAGGTGGTAGCACAATGAAAAAGATCGGCTTTCTCTCCTTCGGGCACTGGACACCCTCGCCACAATCTCAGGCGCGGTCGGCATCCGATGTCCTCCTGCAATCCATAGAACTGGCGGTGGCTGCCGAGGAGCTCGGTGCCGACGGCGCCTATTTCCGCGTCCACCATTTTGCGCGGCAGCTCGCCTCGCCCTTCCCGCTTCTGTCGGCCGTCGGCGCCCGCACCAAGCGCATCGAGATCGGCACCGCCGTCATCGACATGCGGTATGAAAACCCGCTCTACATGGCGGAAGACGCCGGCGCCGCAGACCTCATCGCCGGCGGACGCCTGCAGCTCGGCATCAGCCGCGGCTCGCCGGAACAGGTGATCGACGGTTTCCGCTATTTCGGCTACCAGCCGGCGGAAGGCGAGACCGACGCGGATCTCGGCCGGCGCCATGCGGAAGTGTTTTTCGACGTGCTGCGCGGCGAAGGTTTCGCCAAACCCAATCCTCGGCCGATGTTCCCCAACCCACCCGGCATGCTGCGCCTGGAGCCGCATTCGGCGGGCCTGCGCGACCGCATCTGGTGGGGTTCCAGCTCCAACGCGACCGCCGTCTGGGCCGCCAAGCTCGGCATGAACCTGCAGAGCTCGACGCTCAAGACCGACGAGAGCGGCGAGCCGTTCCACATCCAGCAGGCCGAGCAGATCCGCATCTACCGCGAGGCCTGGAAGGAAGCCGGCCATGCCCATGAACCACGCGTCTCCGTCAGCCGCAGCATTTTCGCGCTGATGAACGACACGGACCGCGCCTATTTCGGTGGCAGCGGCGAGAGCCAGGACCAGATCGGCAATATCGACCCGCAGACCCAGGCGATCTTCGGCCGCTCCTATGCCGCCGAGCCGGACAGGCTGATCGACCAGCTGAAGGCCGACGAGGCGATCGCCGAGGCCGATACGCTGCTTCTAACGGTGCCGAACCAGCTTGGCGTTGAGTATAACGCGCATGTGCTGGAGAGCATCTTGAAGCACGTGGCGCCGGGGCTGGGGTGGCGGTAACCAAGCGCAACCGCAACTAAACCTTGGACAGTACCTAACGACGGCTTGACGTACGGAGCCGTCGTTCCAGTGCACTCATACGCGCTAACTATCATCAGCATCCGCGATGTATCCACCGGTCTGCCGCTTCCAGAGCCGGGCATAGAGTCCATCGCGGGTCAGCAGCTCGTCGGGCGTTCCCTCTTCGACGATACGGCCTTTGTCGAGAACGATGATCCGATCCATTTTGGCGATCGTCGACAACCGGTGAGCGATGGCAATCACCGTCTTGCCGTTCATCAGCACGGCCAATTTATCCTGAATGGCTGCCTCCGATTCGCTGTCGAGCGCGGAGGTCGCCTCGTCGAGCACGAGGATCGGTGCGTCCTTGAGAAGGACCCTTGCAATGGCGACGCGCTGCCGCTGGCCGCCGGACAATTTGACACCGCGATCACCAACGAAGGCATCGTATCCCTTGCGCCCTTCGCCGTCGGTCAGTTCGACGATGAAACCGTCCGCCTGGGCGGCGCTGGCCGCCTGTTCTATTTCCTCCTGCGACGCAGGCGGCCTTCCGTAGCGGATGTTGTCTCCGACCGAGCGATGCAGCAGGGCGACATCCTGGGAAATGACGCCGATCTTCTCCCTGAGACTTGCCTGAGTGACCGAGCGAATGTCCTGGCCGTCAATCAGGATCGAGCCGCTCGTCAGGTCATAAAACCGCAGAAGCAGGCTCACCAGCGTCGTCTTGCCCGCCCCGGAAACCCCAACCAGTCCCACCTTCTCGCCTGCCTGAACCTTCAAGGTCAGGCTATCGAGAACCTTTCGGTCGGCGCGATATGCAAAGCCGACATTCTCGAAGCAGATCTCGCCGCGCGAAACGACCAGCGGCGGCGCATTCGGTGCGTCGTTGATGGTTGGCGGCGTGGTCATTACCGGCATGGCGTCCCGGATGGTGCCGACGGCCTGGAAAATCTGCTGGCCCATCTGCAGAAATGCGCGGGCATTTCCCGACAGGCGCTGGGTGATGTAAAGCGAGGCGACGAACTGGCCGGTGCTGACAAAGCCGGCGATCATGCCCCAGAAACCGACGGTGAGCATGGCAAACCACAGGAGCACATTGAGGGTTATGATGCCGGTGTCGGTGGTCAGGTAGATACGCCGTTCTTTCTGCTGCGTTTCCACGACATTTGCGAAGACGTTGCGCAAGGCACCGGCTTCGCTGTCTTCCGCGGCGAATTGCTTCACCATCTGAATATTGCTGTAGAGATCGGTCATCGACCCCACGACCAGGCTGCGCTGGCGGGCCGAACGGCGGGAGCGCTCGGTGAAATGGGGGACCGCTATAACGGCAATAACAACGCTGGCGGCAATCCAGATAAAAGCCGGCAGCGCGAGCGGCCAGGCCACGGTCCCGAGCAGGAACAGCGACCCGATAAACTGCACGAGGAAATGCGGGATCGTCTGAAAGGCCACGACGACCTGCTGCTGGACCGCGGATGCGACCTGAGACAGGCGCGAGGCCACCTGGCCGGCGAAAAGGTCATGGAAGAACCCGAGGTCCTGTCTTTCCACGGCTTTATGCCCCTGCCACTGGATTGCCACCGGCATGCAGACTGCGACCGCTTGCGAGGCAAGCGTATTGGCGAAAAACGCGAAGACAGGCAGAACCGGGAATAGCAGCACTCCCATGGTCAAAAGCAGGCGCCACTGATCGTGGAGAAAGGTTGCGGCTCCTTTTGCAGCGACGCCGTCAACGATGATCGACAGGCTCCAGATCAGGAAAAGGTTGATGCATTCCACCAGCATGGCAAACACCGAGATGGAAATCAGAACTCCCCGGAACATTTTGATGAAGTGCAGGAGCAGCACGAAAGGGCCGCGGGAGGGCAGACGCTCATGGGGGATTTCGAGGGGCCGGATCAGGGTTTCGAAGGGACGATAAACGAAATCTGAAAAGGACATGACAGCTGAAAGACCATCTTGAGATTGAATCGTCGAAAGATTTAGCGCACCATTTAACCACAGATTGTTTCTCGGCGCGAAGCTTCTCTTAGGTCGTATTCTCTGGAGAAGATCAATTCCTGTGCTCGCTTCGCCCTGCAACCGGCGCTGGCCACCGTGCGGAACCACACAAGCGCGATCGCCGCGAAAGCGATTGCGACCGAACCCGTCAGTTGCGTCTTGGAACCGCATTGCCGCAAAAACGGTTTCGCTGTAGTCAGGTGACCCTGACCATACGGGAGAAAACGTTGATCAACCTCTTCGACACCATCCGCAACACGCTCGTGCCGATCCATAAGGAAGGTTACATCTTCGTCGCAGCCTTCTTCATCGCCTCGCTGATCCTTGGCTACCTCGCCGAGCCGCTGTTCTGGGTCGGCCTGGTGCTGACTTTATGGTGCGCCTATTTCTTCCGTGATCCGGAACGGGCGGTGCCGCAGGACGACGACCTGATCCTCAGCCCCGCCGACGGACGCGTCAGCCATGTCGCCATGGTCGTGCCGCCGGTCGAGCTGCAGCTGGGTTCCGAGCCGATGCTGCGCATCTCGGTGTTCATGAACGTCTTCGACTGCCACATCAATCGCTCCCCGGTGCGCGGCCAGGTGTCGCGCATCGAGTATCGCCCCGGCCAGTTCGTCAATGCCGAACTGGACAAGGCAAGCGACGACAACGAGCGCAATGGGCTGGTGATCGACACCCGCCATGGCAAGGTCGGCGTCGTGCAGATCGCCGGCCTGGTGGCGCGGCGCATCGTCTGCTGGGTGAAGCCGACCGAACCGGTCAATGCCGGCGAACGGTTCGGCCTGATCCGCTTCGGCTCGCGGCTCGACGTGTTCGTGCCGGCCGGCGGCCAGCCGCGCGTGTCCGTCGGCCAGCGCGCCATCGGCGGGGAAACCGTGCTTGCGGAATTCGGCTCCGCCAAGGGCCCGACCCTCAGCCGCCGAACGTAAAGGGAAGACAGAGCATCATGGAGACGCCCGCTTCGCCGCCCTCGCCCCCTCATTCGCACACGGAGCCGAACCAGCAGAACGAAGAGGCCCGCGGGCCCCGCCTGCGCGAAATCCCGCTCCGGCTGCTGGTCCCGAACCTGATCACCGTGCTCGCCATCTGTGCGGGCCTGACGGGCATCAGGCTCGCCTTCGAGGGGCGCTACGAGCTGGCAGTCGCCATGGTGCTGCTGGCCGCCTTCCTGGACGGCATCGACGGGCGTGTGGCGCGGCTCCTGAAGGCCACGTCGAAATTCGGCGTGCAGATGGATTCGCTCGCCGACATCATCAATTTCGGCGTCGCTCCGGCGCTGGTCTCCTACGCCTTCCTGCTCGACCAGGCGCATTCGATGGGCTGGATCGCCGCCCTGCTCTATGCAATCGCCGCCGGCCTGCGCCTCGCCCGGTTCAACGTCATGGAAGACCGCAACATCAAGGCCGACTGGCAGTCGGAATTCTTCGTCGGCGTGCCGGCGCCGATGGGCGCCATGCTGGTATTGCTGCCGGTCTATCTTGGCTTCCTCGGGCTCGAGGCGACGCCGATCTTCGTTTACGCAAGCGTCGCCTATACGCTGCTGATCGGCTACCTGCTCGTCTCCCGCCTGCCGGTCTGGTCCGGCAAGTCGAGCCGCATCCGCCGCGACCTGATGCTGCCGATCATGCTTGCCGTGGTGCTCTATGTAGCGCTGCTGATGAGCTATACTTGGCAAGTGCTGTCGACCACCGTCGTCGCCTACCTCCTCGTCCTGCCGTTCAGCGCCCGCGCCTGGCACCGCCGTTACGGCACGATCACCATCGAGGACGACAGTACACATGTCTGAGTCTGCGCGAACTCGGTAAGCTGCAACTTTCGCGCAACAGTTTCCCGCAAGATGACAGTTCTACGAATGCCGGGCGGCAGTGCCGGCTTGCCGGCCACGATTCCGCCCGCTTTTATGGGAAAAGCCGCGATCGCAAAAATGCAAACAAGAGATTCGCGTGTTGAGGAGACAGCCATGAGCACCGAGAAGAAGATCGAATCAAAACCGGAAATGACCACGCCCTACCGTCCGCTGGGCTTGAAGGCCGTGGTTGCGGCCGCCCTGATGTTGAACCGCAAGCCGAAGCTTACTCCGGCGGGTTGATCAGTCGGCTGATCGGCGTCATTCGCCGCTGAAAAAGCTCCACAGGAGCCCGAGCGCGAGCAGGCCCATGACGATGCCGATAACGACATCCAGCACCCGCCAGGCGGCGGGTCTGGCAAACAGCGGCGCCAGGAAACGTGCGCCGTAACCGAGCCCGAAGAACCAGACGAACGAGGCCAACGCCGCACCGGCGCCATAGGCCACCCGTTCCGCTCCTTCGAAGGCCGCAGACAGGCTGCCGAGCAGGACGACCGTATCCAGATAGACATGCGGGTTGAGGAAGGTGAAGGCCAGGCAGGTCAAGACCGCCGCCTTCAGCCCCATCGGCTCCGGCGCGCCTGCGACCATCGCGGCCGGTTTCAATGCCCGGCGGAAGGCCATGAAGGCGTACGTTCCGAGAAACACCGCACCGCCGAGCGTCACCACCGAGATCAGCACCGGCGACCGAGAAACGAGGGTGCCTAGCCCGCCGACGCCGGCGGCGATCAGTGTCGCATCCGAAAGGGCGCAGATCAGGCAGAGGATGAAGACATGGGAGCGGATCAGCCCCTGACGCAGGATGAAGGCGTTCTGGGCGCCGATGGCGATGATCAGCGAAGCACCGAGTGCGAGGCCGGAAAGGCCGGCGGAAAACAGGTTCATGAAATTGTCCGTCTGAAGGAAGAGAGCCGAGGGTCAGAAAAGCGACATCTGGGTCGAGTCGGGTGTCGGCTTTTTCGGCGGCTCCTCTTCCGGCTGCGCGACCGCGACCGGTTTCTGCAGGTCCGGCCCCATGTTGGCGACCTTGTTGACGAGGTCGGAAACCGGCAGCGCCTCGAAGAAATCTTCCTGAACCGGCCGGATCAGGTCGGCCACCTCACGCGGCTCCTGCGTCTTGCAGTCGAGCCACCGGGCAAAATCCTCGGGCTCGATGACGACGGGCATGCGGTCGTGGATGTGGCGAATGCCGCCGTTGGCCGCCGTCGTCATGATCGCTGCGGTATCCACCTCGGAACCATCGGCAGAAGACCAGGTCTCCATCAGACCGGCAAAGGCGATGACGCCGCCGCGCTTCGGGCGGATCCAATAGGCCTGTGGCCTGACGCCGCTTTCCTTCGGCGGCCGGCGCCATTCGTAGAAACCGCTGGCGGGGATCAGGATACGGCGATGGCGCATGGCGGCGCGGAAGGACGCCTTGCCGATCGCCGTCTCGGAGCGCGCGTTGATCAGCAGCGGAAACTCCTTCATGTCCTTCACCCAGCCGGGGATCAGGCCCCAGCGGGCAAGGAAGGCGCGGCGCTCCGGCAGGTTGCTGCCCGGCTCACGCTTTTCCGACGACATGACGACGAGGATCGGCTGGGTCGGGGCGATATTGTAGCGGGCCGGGAAATCATCGAGATCCGCCAGGTTGAAGAATTCAGAAATATCCTTGGGGGTCGCCGTCAGGGCGTAGCGTCCGCACATGCAGACTATGTGGCATCGGGCCTTGGAAGGGTCAAGCGCTGATGATCGGGCGCCGATGTCATACGCTTCTGGGACCGAAGAGGATGATCGCGCCGCCGACGAGGCACACCGTGACGCCGAGAACATCCCATCGGTCCGGCACCCGGGCCTCGATAGCCCAGAGCCAGAGGATCGAGGCGAGGATATAGATGGCGCCATAGGCCGCGTAGGTGCGCCCCGCCGCCTCGCTCGGCACCAGCGCCAGCAGCCAGGCGAAGACGATGAGCGACACAACGCCCGGCGCCAGCCACCAGACCGGCTTTTCCAGCCTGAACCACGCCCAGAAGGCGAAACAACCGGCAATCTCGGCAAGCGCGGCGATGGCGTAGAGGATGTAAGTTTTCATGGGAGACGTGGGCTTGAAGGAGATGGCATCTGGGGCACGTTTTCATATGATCGAAACGATGGAAACCGAAATCTGCGCGATCCCGTCATAACGCGGGCATGCACGGCCACATGTAAATTATTCGCTTACAGCCTTGACCTCGTGTAAGCAATATACTTACATGCTGCATGATCAGATCCTTCAGGAACAAGGCGCTGGCTGCCCTGTTCCAGAGCGGCAAGACGAGCAAGATCGACGCGAAGATGCACAAGCGCATCCTTGTGCGGCTGGACCGTCTTGAAGCGGCCGAGCGCCCGGAGGACATGAACCTGCCGGGGTTTGATTTTCATGCCCTGCATGGCCTTGATCCGACCCGCTATACCGTTCACGTCAACGGGCCGTGGTGCATCACATTCGAATTCGACGGCAAGGACGCCGCCCGTGTTGATTTCGAGCAATACCATTGAAGCGGCGGTTTAGGGATGAGATCGATGGCGGAATATGACGTGAAAAGGCCGATTGAACGTTGCCCGTCGCATCCCGGGGCGCTGCTTGATGAGATCATCCCCGCGACAGGCAAGACGAAGGTCGAGATCGCCGAACTGCTCGGTATCTCCCGCCAGCAGCTCTATGACATCCTGCGCGAGCGCAAGCCCATCTCCCCAAATGTCGCGGCCCGACTCGGGAAGATGTTCGGCGACGGTGCCGCTATCTGGCTGCGCATGCAGGCCGCCTATGACGCCTGGCACGCGGAACGCGAGGTGGACGTCAGCAAGATTCCGACATTAAGTGCCGCCTAATAAGACAAGACGCAAAGACCGTAGTATGCCCCAATCCCCCCAAGCCGCGTCCTCCGCCATTCTCGAACGCGATGGCCGGTTTCTGCTGATTCGGCGTGTGAACCCGCCGTCGATGGATCTGTTCGCGTTTCCGGGCGGTCGGGCCGAGCCCGGCGAGACGCCGGAGCAGACGGCAGTGCGGGAATTTTCCGAGGAGACCGGCATTACGGCGCGCAATCCCGTCCTCTTCGCCACCTATGATCTGAAGAACGAGAAGCAAGGCGGGCAGCATTTCTTTCTGTCGGTCTTTCGCGTGGAGGCGGACCCCGACACCCAGGCGATCGCCGCCGACGATGCGGCCGATGCCGGCTGGTATACGCTTGAAGAGATCCGCGGCCTGTCCGTGCCGGCGAGCGTGCTCGAATGCGCCGAGAGGCTGGCGGCGGAGATCAATGCCCGCTAAGAAGGCTCGCTAAGACCGGCGCAATCGCGCCGCATCGGGACCCGTTCATGAAGCTCATTCAGCGACTTGGCTGCCTGACACTGGTTGCTATCCTCGCGGCAACGCCGCTTGCCGCCCAGTCGACGAAACAGCAGCCGTCCGCACCGCCACCGCCTCCCCCGGCGGCCGAGGAAAAGCCGGCGCCCTACGACGGGCATCTGACCCGGCTGGCGGAAGTGCTCGGCTCCATCCAGTATCTGCGCGCGCTCTGCGGCGCATCGACGTCCGAATGGCGGGCCTCGATGCAGCAGTTGCTGGATGCCGATACCGGCACCGAGCCGAAGCGCCGCGAGAGGTTGACTGCGGCCTTCAACCGCGGGTATCGGTCGTTTGCAGCCGTGCATACGTCCTGCACGGATGCGGCCAGGACAGCCGAGGAGCGTTATCGTATCGAAGGCGCAACACTTGCGACAGAAATCGCAGCGCGCTTCGGAAATTAGAGGATTATTTACCTCTTTTGGCGGGAGGCCGTGTCGTTTTGATAAAAGGCTGATAAAGTTTTTAACGGGCTAGTAATTAAACGGGCACCGAGGACGACAGAATGCAGACAGGCCGCAACGACATCGACGACATGATTGTGCATGAGAAGATGCAGGCTGCCTTGGAATATCAGAGCGAGGCATGGGCAGACGGCCGTGCCGACGGTATCGAGCCAGAAATCATTGCCGACGCAGCTCTGGTACTTGCCATGCGGGAAACCATCCGCATTCATGGAGAAATGGGCGCCGAAGCCATGCTTGATTCGCTCAAGAGCCGCATGCTCGCCGGCGAATTCTCCCCCGAGCGCACTGTTCAATAAACGATAGAGGTTTCCCGTGCGAAACGCGGCGGAAACGACGATGCCCAAGCTCTCCATCCGCCTTTCGGCGGCAATCGTGCTTGCCGCCGCCATGACAATGGCGGTCGGCGGCCAGGCCCTGGCGCTGTCCGAGCTGCGCCCGAGCGTCGAGCCACAAGAACCGGAGCGTGGCCAGAGCCGCGCCATCGTCCAGGCTTTCGAAGGCACGACCCTGCCGCAGCCGGGACCCGCAATCAATCGATCTGCACAGGCCGGCGACAGCACCAAGACGACCGCTCCGCCGGCAAACCCGAACACCGCGCCGAGCGACGACAAGCCGGCGGAAATCATCCGCGACATGACCAAGCTGCCGGCGCCGGTCAAGCAGATGCGTGAAAAGCTCGTCGAGGCCGCGGCCTCGGGCGATGTCACCCGCCTGCGCGACCTGATGGGAACAGGGGCCACCCAGACGCAGGTGATGAACGGCGAATTCGAGGATCCGATCGAAACGCTGAAGAGTTTTTCGGGCGATGCGGACGGCCAGGAAATCCTCGCCATCCTCCTCGATATCCTTTCAACCGGCGCGGCGCATTTCGACATCGGCACGCCGGAAGAAGCCTATGTCTGGCCCTATTTCGCCGGCAAGCAGCTTTCGAAGCTGACGCCGCCCGAACGGGTCGACCTTTTGCGCATCGTGACGGCCGGCGACCTCGCCGGCATGGAAGAGAACGGCAACTACAACTTCTTCCGCGCCGGCATCAGCCCGGACGGCAAATGGAAGTTCTTCTCCGGCGGCGACTGAGCGGGCGACTCGCGTTTTTTTCGCGTCAGTCGCCACCACTGCATTTGCCGAACCGTCGCTACCCCCCTCTGTCACTTCCGTGACATCTCCCCCTCAAGGAGGGAGATCATGGGGATTGCCGCATCGGGTCCATCCCAATAATAACGTCCCAAAAAGATAACCTGGCGTATTGGACCCCAGGCGGTACCCCCAGCCAATCTCCCCCCTTGAGGGGGAGATGCCCGGCAGGGCAGAGGGGGGTGTAGCGGCATATTCGGCCGCCACCGCATTTGCCGCCCGGCATGCCTTGCCGCCGCCCCTGCGAAGACTTAACTCTCAGGTTCAGAACAACCGGATTCCCGCGCCATGCCCGCCGCCTTTCTTCCTTCGCGAAGCCTGATCCGCCTCACCGGCAAGGATGCGCAGGATTTCCTGCAGGGGCTGATCACCACCGACATCGATTCGCTACCGGAAGGTGAAGCCCGGCCGGGTGCGCTGCTGACGCCGCAGGGCAAGATCCTGTTCGATTTCCTGGTCTGGCGGGAGAGAGACGGGTTCGTCATGGAGACCGAGACGGCGCAGCGCGAGGCGCTGATGCGGCGGCTGACGATGTACAAGCTGCGCGCAGCCGTGGATATCACGGCCGGTCCGGAAGACGGTATCACCGTGTTCTGGGGTGATGATTCGGGCAAGGGCTCGGTGAAGGATGCGGCCTTTGCCAAGGCCGGCATCGCCCTCACCCGCGCTCCCGGCAATCTGGATGACGGATCAGAAGAGGCTTATCACGCGCTGCGAATCGAAGCCGGCATCTCGATCTCCGGTCACGACTATGCGCTGCAGGATGCCTTTCCGCACGACGTGCTGCTCGACCAGACGAGCGGGCTTTCCTTCCGGAAGGGCTGCTATGTCGGGCAGGAGGTCGTGTCCCGCATGCAGCATCGCGGCACGACTCGGCGACGGGTGGTGATCGTTTCGGGCGATGCCGCCCTGCCCGCTTCCGGCACCGAGATCGTGGCAGGCGGCAAGCCGGTCGGGACGCTCGGATCGGTTTCCGGCAACAAGGGCCTGGCGATCGTGCGCATCGACCGCGTCGGCGACGCTTTGGCGCGTGGTGTGGCGCTTTCAGCCGGCGACGTCGCGGTCAGCCTGGCGCTTCCCGCCTGGAGCGGGCTCTCCTTCCCCGCCGAGGCTGAAGAGGCCGAGACGTGAGCCCAGTGGTGACGGCACCACGTGCCTGGCAACGAATGCTGTCGGGACGCCGGCTCGACCTGCTCGACCCCTCGCCGCTCGACATCGAAATCTCCGATATCGCCCACGGACTTGCCCGCGTCGCCCGCTGGAACGGCCAGACGCGCGGCGACCACGCGTTTTCGGTCGCCCAGCACTGCCTTGTCGTCGAGGAGATCTTTCGCCGCTGCAACGAGGCCTGCGCGCCCGATGCGCTGCAGATGACGATGCTGCACGATGCGCCGGAATATGTGATCGGCGATATGATCTCGCCGTTCAAATCAGTGGTCGGCGGCGGCTATAAGGCGGTCGAGCAGCGGCTGGAGGCCGCGATCCACCTGCGTTTCGGCCTACCGCCGCATCCGAGCCGCGAACTCAAGGCGCTGATCAAGAAGGCCGATACGATCGCTGCCTTTTTCGAGGCCACGGAACTTGCAGGCTTCTCGGTCACGGAGGCGCGAAAATTCTTCGGCCAGCCGCGCGGCATCACCTCAGACATGCTGCCGATCCAGCCGATGCCGGCGCTGACGGCGCAACAGCTTTTCCTCGACCGATTCCATCAGATCGAGGCCGAGCGCAAAGCCCTGGGCAACGCACCATGACCGCGATCGTCGTCTGCCCGCTGAGTTCCATCGCCGAGACAGCCGTCCGGCACAAGGCGCGCGAAATGGTGAGCCTGATTGCCGAGGGCCAGGACTTTCACCGGCCGGGCGTGATTTCCGCCGAGCGCCACTTGAAGCTGGCGATGAACGATATCGGTTTTGCCGGCACGGGAGGCCTGATCGCCCCGAGCGAGGTGCATGTGGAAAGCCTGATCGGCTTCGTGCGCAATTGGGACCAGTCGGCGCCGATCGTCATCCATTGCTGGATGGGTGTCTCCCGTTCTCCGGCCGCAGCGGTGATCGCCGCGCTTTCGCTACACCCCGAGGAAGACGACTTCGCACTGGCTGCAAGGCTTCGCAGCGTCGCGCCGCATGCGACGCCGAATACGCGACTGATCGAGATCGGCGACCGGCTGCTTGGCCGCAACGGCCGGCTGATCGCCGCCATCAAGGGGATAGGCCGCGGCGCCGAGACCGACGGCCGGGCGTCCTTCATCCTGCCGCTAAAAATCTCGCCTTGAACCTGAAAGTTGAATTTTCCTAATTGTTTAGCTGGAGGCGGGAAACCTCCATTTTTCTCTTGACCTCGCGGCCTGCTGCGCCAATTAACGGCGAAACCGAAAGAAGGAGCAGACCGCCGGATGGACCAGGCGTCGGAATTTGTTGTGGCAACCAGAGCGGCGCTCGCTCAGTTGAGCGCGCTGGCGGTGCAATATTCCTTCTCCGCCGTCGGTGCGATCGTTCTCCTCATTCTCGGCTGGATGGCCGCCGGCCTGATCAGCCGCTGGGCCCATCGCGGCCTGTCGCGCATCCACGGCATCGACGCGACGCTGTCGCAATTTTTCTCCAATATCATCCGTTATGCGATGCTGGTTCTCGTCATCGTCATGGTGCTCGGCCAGTTCGGGGTGCAGACGGCATCGGTGCTCGCGGCGCTGGGCGCGATCGGCCTTGCGGTCGGCCTGGCGCTGCAGGGTACGCTGCAGAACATCGCGGCGGGCATCATGCTCCTGGTCCTGCGGCCGTTCCGGGTGGGGGAGAGCATCGAGACTGGCAGCGTCACCGGCACGATCGTCGATGTCGGACTGTTTGCGACCGAACTTCGGACCGCCGATGGCGTCTATCGGCTGGCGCCGAACTCGACGTTGTGGAACGTGCCGATCACCAATTACAGCCGGCTGAAAACACGCCGCAACGAGATTTCGGTCAGCATCGGCACCGACCGCGACATCGGCCGGACCCAGGCGAAACTGATGGCGATCGCCAGCGGCGACAGGCGGGTGCTGAAGGATCCGGCGCCGACCGTCTACGTGTCCGAATTCGATGCCGGCAGCGCCAAGCTGACGCTGCGCTACTGGACGAAGAGCAGCGACTGGTGGGAAACCGGCCGTGACCTGACCAGGGACGTCAAGCTCGCCTTTGATAAGTTCCCTGGCGACAAATTCCTTGGCGACAAATCGCCGGAACAGATTCCAGACCCTCAGGTAGAAACCCGCGACGTCACCGGTGAGAGCGGACCTCCGGCTCCTCACGGTGCGGACGAACCGGTTACGCAGCGGACCTGAAGGAAAGGATGCATCGGGGCCGGCTTTTCACGAGGAAGCCGGCCCCGATGCCCAAATTTTTTACGAGAATCTGCTCGGCGATCGCCGTCACACGGCTTTGAGGTCGTATTCCTCACTGCCCGACCAGACGATGTCCCAGGAAGCGCCCGGACGGACGTTGCGGATGGCCGTCGGTTCGAAGGCGACGAGACAGCGGCCCTGATCGTGCCGTACCGACGGATAGATCAGTCCATCATGCCCGTCGCGCCTCAATCTTTCGGCGAGCGCCTGCCCCTGGGGGTAGCCGATCGCGGGATCCGGATCGAGCGCCGGGTGTTCCCTCTCGTCGGCGATGTCCGGATACTCGCCGATAAAATCCGCCAGCAGTTCGACATAACGCGCCGTTTCCTCAAAGACGCCGATGAACCGCAGTTCCCGCGTCTTGTGGAAGGCGACCTCGGCAATCGACGTCATTGTGTCCCAGCTGCAGTACCAGGCGCCGCGGTTTTCGTCGTTGAAGCGGTTTCCACCTTTTCGCGTGTAGGTGAAGGCGGCGTTGATATGAGTGTTGCCGTAGACCTGCAGGTCGTGCTTGCGGCGTTTCCAGGCGAGCTCGCGGCGGTCGAGATAGAGGTTCAACCCGCGCTCGGCGGTCAGCCGCGCGCTGGTCATGCCCTCGATCTCGGCAAGGATCGCCAGTTCCTCGTCGCTATCCACCAGGCCGCGCAGGCTCGGCGGCTTGTGGTAGGTCGCCGGGATCAGCCGCACAAGGGCCCGGTCGCTAACCGAAGTCACGATCACGCGCCGCCCCGCAGGGCATCGAGGTAATTGCGCACCGCGAGGAATTGCGGCAGCCCCTCGTCGATCAGCGTATCGATGGGGCGGGTGCCGCGGAACAGCGGCCCCTCGTTCGGCAACGTCATCCATCTGGAAGCAATCGGATCGCTGAAATAGAGTTTCAGGGCTTTGTAGATGCCGATGACGGCGCTGAGACGCAGCATCTGGTCCTTGGTGAGGCCTCCGGAATATCCGGGTTTTCGGGCACGTTTCCAGGTGCTTTCCGACATGTCCGCGAGGGCCGCCGCTTCGTTCACCGGCACGCCCCATTCGGCGACGACATTGCCAAAGGCCTTCAGCGCGACGGCCGTCAGCTGTTCCGCTTTTTCTTTTCTGGCTGCGACTTCCATGGCAAGGCTCCTGCTTGGCCTTAAGTTTAGGCCATTTGCACTCAATGTAAAGGTCAAATGACCCTTTTTGATACATTGGCCGAATTGCCGCTATTTGCTATCGCTTGGGGGAACTGTCTGCAGAAGGTCGGTCGAGATGCGCATTCCTCCAGAATTCCATGTCTTCGAGACCGAACATTGGCTCGTCAACCACCGGACCAATTCCGCCCTTCCCGGTTATCTGATGATCGGCTCGAAGCGCTTTGTGAATGATCTCTCCGAGCTTGCGGAGGAGGCGTTGCGGGAACTCGGGCCACTGATGGCGAAGGCTCAGAGGGCGCTGGGCCGAGGCCTGAACGCGGAGCGGGTCTATATCGGGCGTTACGGCCATACGCCGGGCCATTCGATCCATTTCCACGTGATCCCGATCTACGGCTGGGTGGAAGCACTTTTCTGGCAGGACGATCGCTACCGGATGCTCAACACTTTCGCGGAAGGCCCGGGCGAGACCGCCACAGATGGCGCAGAACTGACGTTCTTCGTCTGGCGGGAATTTTGCGAACGGTCGGTACCGCCGCCGATCCAGGGGCCGAGCGTTGCAGAGGTCGTCGAGCACTTGCGGGGTGTTTTCCAGGCCGGGTGACCGGCGCGGATGGGACACGGTCATTGCGGCACGGGACCGTGACCGACACCCAACCCGGCGCCTGATTGGTTGTGGAACACGGCTCTTCCCTTCCCTCGGCCGGCAATTGTATAACCGGCTGATTGAACCCTTCACCCGCGAGCGTGCCGATGATCGAAATCCTCCTCCTGCTGCTGGTGATCCTGATGGTGGGGCTCTACCGCAAGACATCGACCCGGGTGGCAGCGCTCGAAAAAGAGCTGGAGGCGATCAAGGTCGGGCTGCTTTCCACGCAGCCGGTTTCCACGGCGGCACCCGTGGCTGCCCCGGCGACAGTTCCCGCTGCGGCGGCTGTTATCGCCACCGAAGCGGTGACCGAAGAACCGGCGGTTCGAGCAGAACCGGTGCCCCAGGCCGAACCGGTTGCGGCAGAGGCCCTGCCGGAGGAGACGATTGCGGCAAGCGTGGCGGCCGAGGACGTTGCGGCCCGCGAAGAGGCTCCCGCCCCGGTCGCGACGACGACACGGACACCAACGCCCGCAAAACCGAAAAACCGCGAAAATCTCGAGAGCTATCTCGGCGCCCGCTGGCCGGTCTGGGTCGGCGGCGTGGCGCTTGCCTTCGGCGGCATCTTTCTGGTGCGCGCGTCGATCGAGGCGGGGCTGCTCGGACCGGGCGCGCGCCTCGTGCTCGCCTGCCTGTTCGGCCTCGTGCTGATGGCCGGCGGCGAGATCGTCCGGCGCCGGGCGATGCCGCAGGTATCCGATCGGTTCAGCAATGCAATGATCCCCGGCGCGCTGACGGCAGCGGGAGCAGTGACGCTGCTGGGCGCTATCTATGCGGCCTACGGAGTCTACGAATTCATCGGCGCGACGCCGGCCTTCATCCTGCTGGCGCTCGTCTCCTTCGCGACGATCGGGCTGTCGCTGCTGCACGGGCAGGCGCTCGCCGGGCTCGGCCTGCTCGCCTCGCTGCTGACGCCGGCCCTCGTCGCCAGCGAACAACCGAACGCCAACGCGCTATTCATCTTCCTCGGCCTCACCTGGGTCGCGGTCAACGCCGCCTCGCGCTTCCGCCGCTGGACCATCGTGCCGATGCTCGCCAATATCGGCATCGGGCTGTGGGCGATCGCCTACACGTTCGGCGCTAATGATTTCGACCCGATGCCCCCGACGCTGACGCTGATCGTGATGATCGCCGGCACCGGCTTCTTCTGGCCGGGTGCCGTCTATGGCACCGACCGCGTGGCAAAGAGCGGCTGGAGCGGGCTGCTCGGACGCCAGCCGCTGACCATCACGCTCTCGGTCGCGATCATGTCGGCTCTGCCGGCGCTCGCCATGCTAGTGGCGGATTCGGTCACCGGCGTCGATCCGTATTTCGCCTCCGCTGCCGTGATCGCGGCACTCGCCGCACTCGGCGCCAGCCGCGCCTATACGGTTTGGCCGGCGATGATCGCCGCCGGCGGGGCGGTGTTGAACCTCTTCGTCGTGGCGCTTTTGCTCCTCGATACCTATGTGCCGCAACCGGTCGGCAACGAACCGCTGCCGGTCGTAACCTATGCGACGGAAGTCGGCGTCAGCCTGCTGCTCGGGGCGGTCTTCACCCTGCTCGGCTTTGCGTTCCTGAAGCGCTTCCGCAAGACCGAACCGGAATTTTCGATGGTCTGGAGCGTCCTGATGTCCGGCGTGCCGGTGGCACTGGCGACCATCAGCTTCCTCAATTTCGGCAATCTCGGGCACGACTGGACCCATGGGCTTTACGGGCTCGGCCTCGGCCTCGTGCTGCTGGCGGGCGCCGAATGGCTGTTCCGCGAGCGTGACGAGACGAGCGAAGGACGCATCGACTGGGCGGCCAACCTGGTCGTTGCCGGATCGTTTGCGGGCTTCACGCTGGCGCTGCACGCGCTGACCAACGGCATCGTCACCACCATTCTCGTCTCGGTACTCGGGTTTGCCTATGTGCTCGGCATGCGGGCTCGGCCATGGCCGGCGCTGCCGTGGATGATGGCGGCGGCTATCCTGATCGTGTTCGGGCGGATCGCCTGGGAGCCGACGCTGATCGGCCAGAACAGCCTTGGCACCACGCCGTTCTTCAACGCGCTTTTGCCGGGCTACGGCATTCCGACGCTGCTGGCGATCGTGACCGCCTATCTGTTGAAGGACTCTTCGGATTTCCGCATCCGCAACCTGATGCAGGCGCTTGCGTCGCTCGCCTCGCTGATGACGGTCGCGGTTCTGGTGCGCCATGCGATGAATGGCGGCGTGCTCGACGACCGGGTGCCGACGCTCGGCGAGCAGTCGATCTACACGCTGCTGACGGTCGGTTTCTCAGGGATTTTGATGACGCTCGATTTCAAACGCCCAAGCCCTGTCTTCCGCTGGGGTTCGATGATCGCCGGCGTGCTCGCCACCGCCAATGCGCTGTCGCTGCACGTGTTCGGCCTCAACCCCTATTTCAGCGGCGAAAACACCGGCGCTTGGCCTTTCTTCAACCTGCTGCTGCTCGGTTATCTCTTGCCAGGCCTCGCCTATGCGCTGGTCGCCTATTACGCCCGCGGGCGGCGGCCGATGCCCTATGTGATCATGCTGGCGCTGGCCGGCGCGGTGCTCGGTTTCCTGTGGGCGACGCTTTCGGTGCGGCGCTTCTGGCAGGGCGAGAACATTGCCGACTGGAAGGGGTTCATGGCCGCCGAGACCTATACCTATTCGGTGGTCTGGCTGCTGATCGGCGTGGCGCTGCTGGCGATCGGCTCCAAGCTCGACGCCAAGAGCCTGCGGCTCGCCTCCGCCGGTCTCGTGCTGGTCGCCGTGGTAAAAGTGTTCCTGGTCGACATGTCGAATCTCGAAGGGATTCTCCGGGCGCTGTCGTTCATCGGGCTCGGTGCGGTGCTGATCGGGATCGGGCTTTTCTACCAGCGCATTCTGGTGAACAAGAGCGGTGAACCCGCCGCCGTTGATTCCCAGGAACCCGTTTCGTGACCACTTCGCTTGTCGCTTCCTTGGCCGCCGCCTTTTCGCCTTTCGAGGCGCTTGCCGATACCCTGATTCCACATGCGACCGAAGGCGACGACGGCTCGCACGACATCGCCCATATTCTCCGCGTCTTCCGCAATGCGATGCGCATCCATGCCAAGGAAGGCGGCGACGGGCGAGTGCTTGCCGCCGCCGTGCTGCTGCATGATTGCGTTTCGGTGGAGAAGAACTCGCCGCTGCGGACACAGGCCTCGCGGCTGGCGGCGGAGAAGGCCGCGACCGTCCTTGCCGATCTCGGATGGGACAAGACGGATATCGCGGCCGTCGCGCATGCGGTGACGGCACACAGCTTTTCGGCCAATATCGTGCCCGAGACGCTGGAGGCCAGGATATTGCAGGATGCGGACCGGCTGGATGCGATCGGCATGGTGGGCGCGGCGCGCTGTTTTTATATCGCCGGGCGGATGGGGTCCGGCCTCTACGACCCGGCCGATCCGCTCGCCAGACACCGCCCGCTCGATGACAAGGCGTTTGCAATCGACCATTTCGAGGTGAAGCTGTTCAAGCTCGCCGACGGCTTCCAGACGGCCGCGGGGCGGGCTTTTGCCACCGAGCGGCATGAGCGGCTGAGGCAGGTCCTCGACCTCTTCATCGACGAGATCTGAAGGAGACCCCGATGCGGATCAGCGAACTCAACCTCTATCCCCTGAAGAGCGGCCGCGGCATTGCGCTTGGCGAAGCGGAGATCACGGCCGCGGGCATTCCCGGCGACCGGGAGATGATGGTCGTCGATCCGACCGGCATGTTCATCACCCAGCGGGAATTGCAGCCGCTTGCCAGGCTCGAGGTCACTCCGGACAAGGATGCCGTGCGCTTCGCGATGGAGGGGCAAGGTGAGATCCGCGTCGCCCGGCCGCCGGCGGACCGGCGCATGGAGACGGTGGTGTGGAAATCGAGCGTCAACGCGGCGCTTGCCGACGATGCGGCCAATGCGACGCTGTCGAAATGGCTCGGCCGGGACATTCGGCTGGTGTTCTTCGACCAACAGGCAAGACGCGTCGCGAGCCCCGAATGGGCGGGCGACAATTCGCCGGTGACCTTTGCGGACGGCTACCAGGTGCTGGTGACCACGACCGGATCGCTCGCCGCGCTCAATGCGGACATGGCGGCCAAGGGCGAAGGCGCGGTCGGCATGGAACGGTTTCGGCCGAATATCGTGCTCGACCATGACGAACCCTGGGCGGAGGACGGCTGGACCGGCATCGAGATCGCCGGCATCCGCTTCGATTTCGTCAAGCCCTGCGCCCGCTGCATCATGACCACGCAGGACCAGCAGACCGGCTCGCGCGGCGTGCCGGACCCGATCCCCGCCATGGGCCGCATCCGCATGTCCGCCGACCGGCGCGTGCCCGGACCGCTGTTCGGCTGGAACGCCGTGCCGCGCGGCACCGGGCGGATCAAGGTCGGCGATATTGCGACAGTGGTTGCCGAGAGGCCGGAGGCCTGGGCGATCAAGCGGCGTGCTTGAGCGGTTCCCATCGATGATCGTCACCGACCGGCTCATCCTCAGGCGCCCAAAGCTTACCGACGTCCCTGCCCTGTTCGAATTCCTCGGCGACCCGAACGCGATGCGGTTCACCCATGTGGACGGCTCACCGAGGGAATGCCGGCGGCGGGTGGCGGTGCACGAATGGCGGCGGCGGCGCGACGGTTACGCGCCCTGGACGGTCGAACTGAAGGAGAGTGGCCGGATCATCGGCTGGGGCGGGCTTTACGACGACCCTTTCGATCCTGGCTGGGGCGTCGAGCTCGGCTACTACTTTCACCCCGATAGCTGGGGCAAGGGATTTGGCCGCGAGCTGACGGCGGCAGCGATGCATGAAGCCGACGAGGTCCTGAAGCTGCCAAAGGTCGGGGCCTTTGCCCGGCCGGAGAATGCCGCCTCGCGGCGACTGCTCGAAAAGACCGGATTTCAGGTGGTGCGCTACGTGCCCGAGATGGAACGCTATTATTTCGAGCGCCTGTCGCCGGAAAGTTGAAAGGCCGCCGCGGCGGCCCCTCCCATTACTCGGCGGGATTGAGCGCCACGCCATCCGGCACGGCCTGCGGCTCCGACCGGCTCAGCAATCCAAAACCGGTGAGCATGGTGGTGAGCGCCAGCGCGCCGCCGGCGACGGCAACCCAGAAACCGTTGGAGGCGCCATGGGCATCAATCGTCCAGCCGGCGAGCGAGGAGCCGGCGGCAAAGCCGATGCTCATGCCGGTCATCGCATAGGTGATGCCTTCCGTGACCTGCGAGGACGGGACGATGCGTTCGATCAGGGTCATGGCGCTGATGAAGGTCGGCGAGATCGCAGCGCCGGCAAGGAAGATGACCGCCGTCAGCCCCCAGAGGCTGCCGACGAAGGGCGTGGGCAGCGTGGTGACGGCGGCGACGAGGCTTGCGAAGAGCAGCCGGCGGGCCAGCGACGACTTGAACTTGATGGCGCCGAAGACGATGCCGACCACGAAGGAGCCGGCAGCATAGGCAGACAGGATGTAGCTTGCGGCGCCCTTGTTTCCCATCGCTTCCGAGAAGGCGACGACCGAGACTTCCGCCGTGCCGAAGATGACGCCCATGCCGGCGCAGAGCACCACCAGGAACCACATGGCACGCAGCCGCATGACCGAACCGCCGCCTTTCATCCGCTGCGGATCGACCTTCGGTTCGGTCGATTTCTGGACCACGAAGAGCGTCGTGCCGACCGCCAGGAAAGCGGCCGACGCGAGCACGCCGGCCTCCGGGAAGAGCGCGACGCTGAGGCCGATGCCGAAGACCGGGCCGCAGATATAGACGAGCTCGTCGATGACAGATTCGAAGGCGAAGGCGGTGTGCAGTTCAGGCCGGTCGCGATAGATCTCCGACCAGCGGGCGCGCACCAGCGCCATCATGCTCGGCATCAGCCCGGCGACGAGGGCGAAGGCAAACAGCGTCCAGATCGGCCAGCGCATCCAGGCGGCGGCGGCAAGACCGATCAGCGCCAGGAAGGTGACGATCGTCGTCGGCAGCAGCACGGCCGACTGGCCTTTCGCATCCACCCAGCGCGACACCTGCGGGGAGATGAAGGCGTTGGCGAGGGCAAACGTGGCCGAGACCGCGCCGGCCAGCCAATATTCGCCATGCGTCTGGGAAAGCATGGCGACAAGGCCGATCGTCGTCATCGGCAGCGGCAGCCGCGCCACGAAGGCGGCGGCGGAAAAACCTTTCGTACCCGGCCTTGCGAATATTTCGCGATAGGGATTGGGCATAACCTGCTCCTTGGGTTATTTTGAATGAGGACTTACATACGCCGCGTATGTGAGGTAAATAGTCGCATACATTTCGTATGTCAATTCACATACGGAGCGTATGCGAATAATTCGGAGTCCGCATGGCTGAGAAGATGGCAGACAAGATCGTCACCGATATGGCTCCCGACACGAGCCCAAGGAGCGCCGCCAGGCCGCGCAAGGAAATGATCGCCGAAACGAAGGCCAAGCTGATCGCCGCGGCAAGGCACGCCTTTGCGCGCCAAGGTTATGCCGAGGCCTCGATGGACGATTTCACCGCCGGCGCCGGGCTGACGCGTGGCGCCCTCTACCACCATTTCGGCGACAAGAAGGGCCTGCTGATGGCGGTGGTCATGCAGATCGACGCGGAAATATCAAACCGTCTCTGCGAGATCTCAAGCCGGGCCGACGATACCTGGCGCGGCTTCGTCGACGAATGCGTCGCCTATATCGAAATGTCGCTGGAGCCCGAAATCCAGCGGATCATGCTACTTGACGGACCGGCGGTACTCGGCGATCCGTCGCAATGGCCAAGCCAGAGCGCCTGCATCCGCACCACCACCGCAAGCCTCCAGAAGCTGATCGACGAAGGCACGATCCGCCCCGTCGACGCCGAAGCCACCGCCCGCCTCGTCAACGGCGCCACCTTGAGTGCCGCACTCTGGATCGCCAGTGCCGAGGACCCGAAAGCGGTGTCGAAAAAGGCGGTGGAGGCGTTTCTGACGCTGGTTTCGGGGTTGTTGGTGGAGAGGTGAGGTTGAGGCGTGGACGCTGGCTGAACTGAAAAACAAGCAGCCTAAGGTCATTGCAGCGGCACTTCAGGCCAATCGTCCGGCACCAACGCTGGCGGCTTTGCCCACGGCGTCTCAACAAGCGATTGCTGGAACCAATCGTCTCGCAAGTTTGCGTGTTCCGTCACAATGAGCTGAAATCCAGGCGCATCCTCGGTGACAAATCGATACAGCATTTCGAACAACCGGCGAACCGCTTCCAGGTCCGCGTCCTTCTGGCTTTCAGTTTGCTCCACCGAACCACCCGCCGCAATGTAAGAAGCGTCGGAAGGAAAGTAGACTTGGCTAGGCTGATCAATCAGCATGAAGCGAGGTATTGGGTGCCCGTATGTCGTCGCAAACCGGTGCAAAGACAAGAGCGCCGCCAGATGGTAAGCGAGATGGTTCTCGCCGCCACCGGTCCTGTTCATGTAAATCGGTCTGCCAGGACGATCTATCACCACGGTCAAGTTGTGCATATCGAGCCGTGCCGGGAACTCAGAAAACTCGCCGCCGAGGGCGGCGATGTACCCAGACATATGAAGGCCGATGTTGCTTAGCGTCGACATCAGTCTCGCATCAGAATCGTCAGTGCCGAGGCGCTCCTCCAAATCGGCTATCCGAGCTTTGAGCCGGCGCTCCTCAGCCTGGAGATGAAGTAGCTCTTTGTTGGGAATGATACCTTCGAGGAACAGGCTTATCCGACCGACTACACGCGACGCCGCGTTGTTTCGGTTGCCTAGCGCCGTTGCCATTTCGCTTGAAGCGATGGCGGAGGAGAGTTCCACCTCTTTTGTTCGGATTTGGTCGCCAATCTCAACCAGCGCTTTTTCTTGCTCAACGAGATAGGCAGCCAATACAGGCCTCTCGCCAGTAACCGCAGCAAGCTCGTCGTCTAACGACCCAAGCTCGCTCAATAGAATCTGGGCGATAGGTCCTTCCATTCCAAGATTGACCTGAGCGAATGGCCATTGCCACTCGCCAGTCGCCCTGTTAACCGGCAAGGCCTTGATTGAGTTCAGTCTGTCACGTTGCTCACTGGCCTCCACTTCAAAGCCTTTCGACCGCTTGGAGAACTGCTCGGCGCCTTCAATACGGCGCTGAACTTCGCGACGCCTGTCGCGTAGGTCGAGCAACGTTCCTTCAATGCTTGAGATCCTGGTACCATCGTCTTGCGGGATCGGAGTGGGTTGCCAGTTCAGTGCACGACGGAGAAGCGCGATGACTGCCGTTTCGTCGTCTCCAAGCGGAATCTCAACCGCACGGGCTTCCGAAAGAAGGCCGATAGCTCGCTCTTCGGAATTGTCGATTGCCTCACGAGCCTGCTGAAGAAGCTTCGTGTTAAGGCGCAGTTCCCGCTGAGCCATGCGAAGCTGCGATTCGAGCGTGAACTTGTCTCGTCCGGATACGCCGAGAAGTATGGGTAGGGTGTCCTTGATGGTCTGAGGTTGCTGCGGTTCGTTCTGCCGATAAAATAACTGCTCCTTGTTCGTGACCAATCCCTGCTTTTGGAACAAGTAATAGAAGCTATGCTTCACGTTAGCATCAAAGCTCACCCTACTGCTTTCAAGTGGAACCTCGGTGGTGTTTTCTGGAATGCCCAACAGGTGCGTCAGCAGCGCCACGACTCCATCATCGCTGTCATTGACCGCAAGCTCAGGGAACGGGGGCGCTTCTAGCTTAGCTCCACGGCGTACCATCGCCATGCTCAAACTTTGCGCCCCAGGCGAGGGCGCCGGCTTGGCGACCAGGACTTCCTCGCCAGTAAACCGGAAAATTACTGAGAACCAAACCACACGATCACGAATGACGCCTTCCGGAACGTTGAAAGTCGATCGCCCCATGCAGTATTCAATGATATCTGAAAGCGCGGACTTACCCGTCGAAGATCGGCCGGTGATAACATTGAGCCCATCGTGAAAGGCCACGTCCCGCCGGCGCCCGTCAACACTGTAAATGTGGATTGATTTGATTTTCATGGCCGAATTCCAAGCGTTGTGTAGATAGTCCCTCGATCGCCAATCAGGGCAAATTGCTTACCCAAATAAGCGGCTACTCGCTGGCAAGCCTTGGATTCCTCACTCCCGTTGACGCTCTTGACGACCCGGCTGTCTCCCGGAACCAGAAATCCTTCCGTCGTAACCGTAAGCGCGCCGACATGCATGAGCAGGCCTAACCCTTCGAACGTAAAGGGCAATACGTCCGCACAGCGATCTGAGAATCCGACGAGGAGTTCGGGATGTTCTGCAATTACCTTGAGGAGGTAGCTTCGACTACCAGTCTGCAGGATTTCGCGGGATCCCTGTTGAAGGCTCAAGGGAAGGATCAGCAGTGACAACGAGAACGGAATTCCCCGCGCGTCTTTCTCCTGAAAACTCGCGATAGCACGATGCAGAACCAGGCCACAGAATGCAGGGTTGAACAGGTTACGAATTTCGATGGGGCGATTGACCCACTGCTTCATGCCGCGACCTCAAGGATCTTGGCGATCTGTTGAAGGAAGCGGGGATGCCAATGGATGCGAGGTTCCGGGCTACCGTTTGCCAGAATATGAAAGGTGCCGCGTACAACATATTGCTCGGCGACGCGCTCGCGGATTCTAAGCTGTCCAGTTGAACGCTCTGCCCAATTGTAGAGCTCACGCCCGGCAACTACGCATGTCTCGTCTTTACTTTCTTCCGTGATGTTTTCGCAAACCACGGCTTTGTAACGGCCCCACTCCTCAACAAGCTTGTCCTCGTATCTTTCGATTTCGCCGGACACGATGAGGGTCGCTCTCGCCCAACTTGAGCGCTGCTCGAAGGCGCGGTAGTAGTCGATGATCGCGTACCGGATGCGTTCTGCAGGTAGGTTTAGCGCTCGCAACTGCTCGACGAAGCGACGTGGATCTGTGTTTGCATCAATGTCGCCCTCCGGAAATTTATCACTGAATTCGATGGGAAGACTGTCCAACTTGTAGTCGTCTGCAAGAACCGCAAGCCGGTCGTGCAACTCCTGTACCTTTATGGGCTCTTTTCGCACGCCGGTCAGCGTTTGGATCACCAGGTCGATCCACCAGCCTTCAAGGCGCTGGAATAGATCCGCTCGAGATTCCTTACGCACGGTTATAAGCCGCCGGCTGATCAGGCCCGGAATGTCTCCGATCCTTGGCGTTTGAGGAAATATTGTAATGCGAGAATAAAAGTCGCTCGCCTCCTCTGCAGTCAGGTCTGCCAGTTCGTCCTTGATCTTGGCAATCAGTTCCGACCGGCTATTTTTTAGCGCGGCAGCCGCGCCCTGAGCTCTATTGAAGCCATCCGCGTCGTGTTCCGCGAACTGTTCGAGGAACGATCCTCCCGAAATTTCCGATGTGGTGAGGAGCTGAAATTGCGCCTTTGAGGCGGTTCGTCCAGTCCCCTTGAAGGTAACGAGCCAGATCCGGACCGATTTCCAGAAATCTATCGACAGATCACTCAGTCGATCACCCTCCGCCTTGTGCTTCACCGAGCCTAACGAAATTCGTCCACCCTGCTCGACGAATTCAACGTCATCGTTACGCTCCATGTAGACGAGGCAGTCCTCGGGATAGTCTAGAGCCTGAAGTAACGCCAACCGGGGCTGGAAGATGTATCCTAGTCCCTGTTCAGCGGCTGAGAATTGCGACATGAGATCCGGCATATAAAACTGGCGTTTGAACCGATGCGGTTCTCCAAGAAATCTTCATCTTTATAGTGAAGTCAGCAGAAGTTAAAATCAACCACTAATCCTCAGCATCCACGATCTGCAACCACCAAATGCCTGCTAATTCCGCCACTGCTTCGGCGCAATTTGGCTGATGCAATTGCCGTGCGCAGTGATCGCTTCTGGCGCAAACGGACGTTACCCCCACTCCCCCGCCACACGCATGGCAGCTATTCGTAAAATCACGTTGTCCGGCCCCTTGCCGAACGGTCACAACCGGGTCATCACCATAAGCCGCCCTGCTTCCCATGCGCCGACCGGATTTCCATCCGGGCGGCACCCCGAAAGAGACTGCCTTCATGACCCCTCGGTCCACCGGCCTCATCTGCGCCATCGCGGCGGTGACGATCTTTTCGCTGCAGGACGGGATTTCCAAACATCTGGGCAGCGCCTATCCGCCGATCTTCATCACCATGATCCGCTACTGGGCATTCGCGGGCTTTGCGTTTGCGCTGGCGAGCCGGTCGTCGGGCGGATTGAAGGTTGCGGCAAGCGCCAGCCGGCCTTGGCTGCAGGTTGCCCGCGGTGCGCTTCTGGCGGTGCAGATCGTCATCTCGATCTTCTCCTTTTCGCATGTCGGGCTGGCGGCCAGCCACACGATGTTTGCGGCGACGCCGCTGGTGGTCGCCTGTCTTTCGGTGCCGTTTCTCGGCGAGAAGGTCGGCTGGCGGCGGTGGACGGCGATCGGCGTCGGCTTTATCGGCATCCTTCTGATCGTCAACCCGCTCAATGCCACCTTCGACGCGGCGATCGCCATCCCGATGGTCGCGACGCTGATGTTCGGCCTCTATTCCGTCATGACCCGGCTTGCCAGCCGCACCGACACGTCCGAAACGGCCTTTTTCTATACCGGCGTCGTCGGCGCGGTGACGATCACCTTTGTCGGCCCGTTCTACTGGACGCAGGTCACGCCCGCCGACTGGCTGTGGATGGTGGTGCTTTGCATCACCGGCATGAGCGGGCATTACCTTCTGATCCGCGCCTTCAACCTGCTCGATGCGGTGGTCGTGCAGCCGATGTCCTATATCCAGTCGGTGCTGGTCTGCCTGATCGGCGTCTTCGTGTTCGGCGAGGTGATGACCGCCAACATGATCCTCGGCGTAGCAATCGTCATCGGCGCCGGCATTTTTACCATCTGGCGCGAAGCCCGGCTCGGGCGCATGAGCCCATCGGCGATCGATCCGCCGGGCACGCCGTAGAGGGCGGCATCATCAATCCCGGTGATGGATTGATTGAGCAAAAGTTGTTTTAACAACAGCGGTGCACGCGGTATGTTTTGCTCCTTGTGTTCGAGGAGGTCCCCATGCCCACGTCTGCATCGCCATCCGTGCGCCCCTCGGGGCAGAGGCCGGCTTCCATGCCCTGGCTGATCATCGTCGCCGGTGCCCTGATCGCCATGCTGACCTTCGGCCCGCGCTCGGCCATGGGCTTCTTCCAGCTGCCAATGCTCCACGACACCGGCTGGGACCGCTCCACCTTCGCGCTCGCCATGGCGATCCAGAACCTTGCCTGGGGGCTCGGCCAGCCGTTGTTCGGGGCGCTTGCCGACAAATACGGCACCGGGCGGGTGCTGACCCTTTCCGGCCTGCTCTACGCCTGCGGCCTGATCCTGATGTCGACTGCCCATTCGGTCCCGGTGCTCTATCTCAGCGGCGGCGTGATAGTCGGGCTTGCGGTCGGTGCCGGCTCGTTCGGCACCATCCTGTCGGCCTTTGCCCGCAACGTGACGCCCGAACAGCGGTCGGTCGCCTTCGGCATCGGCACGGCTGCGGGTTCGGCCGGCATGTTCCTGTTTGCGCCATTGAGCCAAGCGCTAATCAGCACCTACGGCTGGTCGGACAGCCTCGTCTATATCGCCTTGCTGATGCTGCTGGTGCCGGTGCTCGCCTATCCCCTGCGCGGCAATTCCAGCTCCGGCACCCAGTCGCAGTCCGAGGTCAAGCAGACCGTCGGCGAGGCGCTGCGCGAGGCCTTCGGCCACCAGAGCTATCTTCTCCTGACCTCCGGCTTTTTCGTCTGCGGTTTCCAGGTGGCCTTCATCACCGCGCATTTCCCGGCCTATCTCGGCGATATCGGCATCGCGCCCGCTTACGCGGTGATCGCCATGGCGCTGATCGGCTTCTTCAACATCATCGGCTCGTTCGGCGCGGGCATGATCGGCCAGCGTTATTCAAAACCCTATTTCCTCGCCTATATCTACATCGCCCGGTCGATCGCGGTCACCGCCTTCCTCCTCCTGCCGCAAACGCCCGTCTCGGTGATCGTGTTTGCGATCGTCATGGGGCTTTTGTGGCTTTCCACCGTGCCGCCGACCAACGGGCTCGTCGCCATCATGTTCGGCACGCGCCATCTCGGGCTCCTGGGCGGCATCGTTTTCCTGTCGCACCAGGTGGGCTCGTTCCTCGGCGTGTGGATGGGCGGTTATCTCTACGACCGATTCGGCTCGTATGATCCGGTCTGGTGGCTCGGCGTGGCACTCGGCATCTTTGCCGCGATCGTGCATTGGCCGATCCAGGAAAAGCCGGTCGACCGCGGCTTGTTGCGGCCTCAGCCGGCGGAGTAGAGGCCCCTCACCCGGCCTGGCGTTCCGCATCCCTCGAAAGCGCCTTCAGCGCCGCCTGGACGAAGCCGTCGCGGGCGGCGTTTTCCGTCAGGCCCCGAGGTTCGTAGACGTGGCGGTGCAGGAAATAACCGGTGAGCCGGAAGGCCTCCGCCATGCTGTCGCGGTCGGCGGCCGAAGCGGCGCCTTCGCTCAAGAACCCCGGCAGCGCCAGCATCCGGTCGGCATAGGGCGTGCCTGCCTCGCGGGAAACGGCACGGCCGGTTTTCGGCGAGACGTAGACGAGGTTTTCGCGTCCGCCGGTCGCGGCGCATTCGGTGAGGTCGAGGCCGAAACCGAGATCGTTCAGCACCGCGAGCTCGAAACGCACAAAAAGCTCGCCGGCATCGGAGGGGTCGTCGAAGGCATCGAGGATGATGTCCAGCGCCTCGAAGAGATGCGGATGCGGATCACGCTCCGGCAGCAGGCGCAGCAGCGCGCCCATGGCCTGGACGCCGTAGACTGCGGTCGCCGTTTCCATCAGCTTGGCGGCGCGCAGCCGGATCGGTTCCAGCTTGAACTCGCCGAGATGTTCGTCGAGCCGCGCGCGCCAGACGGCCTCGACCCGGTTGCCGGCCTGCAGCACCGGCTGCATCGCCCGCGAGCGGCCGGAGCGGACGAGGCCGAGATGCCGGCCGCGGTCACGGGTCATCAGCTCGGCGATGACGCTCGTCTCGCCGTGGCGCTTGACGCCTATGATGATCGCTTCGTCCTGCCACTGCATGTATCTGTTCAAGCTCCTTCCGAGCCGATTCAACAATAGAGCATAAGTCCTTCGGACTGAATCGGTTTCTGCTTTCCCCGGTCGACGGCAAAGATGCAGGTGTCCATGGGCTTGCCTGGAACAAATCGGCCTCCATTTGGATTCCTGAGCGAAATTCGCACGTCAAATACGACCCTTGGGAGTCTTCATGAAACACGCCCTTCTCGCCGCTGCCCTCCTGGCCGCTTCGCCTGCCGCCCTTCTCGCTCCCTCGCCCGCTGCCGCGCAATCGCCACAGCTCGAACAGGCCTGCATCTCGGTCGCCAAGAATTTCCTGCTGGTGCCGTCGCTCAAGACGGGAATCGTCCAGTCCTTTCCGGAACTGGATCCGCCGGGCGCGCGGCTGACCTATTCCACCCGCGAGGACCCCAAGCCGACCGATTTCAGCAGCGAGATCGAATGCGAGTTCGACAAGGGGCAACAACCCTTCCGCCTGCAGCGCTTCTGCATTTCCGACACCTGCTACGGCCCCAACGAACAGGACCAGGACCGTCGCCGCCGCTACCTGGAGGTCAGGGCGCTGATGGACCGGCAGAAGTAAGACGGGAACCTATTTGCCGAGCACATTGAGCGCCGACGTGAGGTAACGCGCGGCGAGCATCTGGCGGCGTTTGGTGGCAAGCCCGAGAGCGGCGCGGCAATGGCGCTCCAGCGGATCGGTCGCCGCAGCCGCCGTGGGCTGGATCATCACGGTGCCTGAATAGATATACGGGACACCCTCGGCATCGCGCAGACACCGGCCATTCGCCACGACGTCGATCCGGCGCCCGTCCGGATGGGTGACACGGTAGTTTTCCTGGTAGGCAAACCCTGTGACGATCGCATCGTGGATCGCCTTTGCGACCCGCTGCCTATCGCCTTCGTTGATGTACCGGATGACCCTCTCGATCGGGGCGCCGGCTGCCAATTCCTGATCCGAAACACCGAATATGGAGGCAATCACCTGATCGCCATACACCTTGTTTTCCGGGACGACCCAACTGTAGAAGCCGACGGAATTCGGATCATCCGAACCCGTGTCTTCTTCTCCTGATCCGCCATCCGACATTCATGACTCTCCGCGCCATTTTGCCGATAAATTGGATCTTCGGTTCAACGTTAGCAAGTCATTATAATGATGGATAAAAATCGCTAGCGAAGTACTCCGTCCGTGGGTATCGCTCGCGGCGGTTTACGCCGCCACGTGGCGGCGTTAGTTCAGGACTTCGGGAACTCCAGGCCCATCTCGCGAAAACGCTCGGGATCGTCGCCCCAGTTCTCGCGGACCTTGACGAACAGGAAGAGGTGGACCGGCTGTTCGAGGATTTCGGAGAGTTCCTTGCGGGACGCGGTGGAGATTGCCTTGATGGCGTCGCCGTTCTTGCCGAGCGCGATCTTCTTCTGGCTGTCGCGCTCCACGTAGATCACCTGTTCGATGCGCACCGAACCGTCCTTGCGCTCCTCCCATTTCTCCGTCTCGACATGGCTGGCGTAGGGGAGTTCCTGGTGAAGGCGCAGGAAGAGCTTTTCTCGGGTGATCTCGGCGGCCAGCTGGCGCATCGGCAGGTCGGAGATCTGGTCCTCCGGGTAATACCAGGGGCCTTCCGGCAGCTTGTCGGCCAGATAATCCATCAGGTCGCCGCAGCCGGAACCGGTGGTGGCAGAGACCATGAAGGTGCGCTCGAACGGCACGGCCTCGTTGGCCGTGGCGGTGAGCTTCAGCAGATCCTCGTGACGGACGCGGTCGATCTTGTTGAGCACCAGGATCTTCGGCTGATGAACTTCCTTCAGGCCTTCCAGGATCGCCTCGGCATCGCCGCGGATGCCGCGTTCGCTGTCGATCAGCAGCAGGATCAGGTCGGCATCCTTGGCGCCGCCCCAGGCCGATGTCACCATGGCGCGGTCGAGCCTGCGGCGCGGCTTGAAGATGCCGGGCGTATCCATGAAGACGATCTGTGCGTTGTTGTGGATGGCGATGCCGCGCACGATGGCACGCGTCGTCTGCACCTTGTGGCTGACAATCGAGACCTTCGCGCCGACGAGCCGATTGAGAAGCGTCGATTTGCCGGCATTGGTGGGGCCGATCAGCGCCACGAAACCGGAATGGGTCGGGCCGGCATTGGTCGGGCCTGCTTCGTTCTCGTCACCGGTGATGTTGTCGTTTTCGGTCATAGTGTCCAATTCATTGTTCGGCAGAGGGTTTCTGCCATACGCCTTCGCGTTCGAGCATCTTTGTGGCGGCCACCTGTTCGGCGGCGCGCTTGGAACGGTCCTCACCGGTCTCCGGCGCCACGCCCGTAACCTCGACGGTCACCGTGAAGCGCGGATCATGATCCGGGCCGGAGCGTTCGTCCACCCGGTAGGCGGGCGTCAGGCCGAATTTCGCATGCGCCCATTCCTGCAGCTCGGTCTTGGCATCGCGCCGCGCGCCGTCGGCACGGGTGGCGCGGCCTTCCCAATACCTGATGATGAAGCCGCGGGCAGCTTCCAGCCCGCCATCCAGATAGAGCGCAGCAATCAGGCTTTCGACCACATCGGCACGCACGTTCATCATCCGCTTGCCGGTCAGCTTCTTGACGTCGGCGCCGGTGCGGATGAAGCGGTGCAGTTCCAGTTCGTCGGCGACAATGGCGCAGCTATCGGCGCTGACAAGCTGGTTCAAACGCACCGAAAGCTCGCCTTCGGCGGCGGTGCGGAACGTCTTGAACAGCAGTTCGGCGACACAGAGGCCGAGCACCCGGTCGCCCAGGAATTCCAGCCGTTCGTAATTGGCACTCTTGGCCGACCCGGTGCTCGCATGGGTGAGCGCCCGGTCGAGCCATTGCTTGTCGGCGAATTCATGACCGATGGCTTTTTCAAGCTGGCCGCGTTCCTCCGCCGAAAGCGTCTTTGACTTCATCACCGGACGACCTTGAAAATCCGATCCCAGCGCATGTTCGTCGGCCATTTCCAGATTTCGCGGAACGAGGTGTCATTGCCGAGCGAGAAGAAGATGACGCTGGCGCGGCCGACGAGGTTTTCGGCGGGCACGTAACCGACGTCGAAACGGCTGTCGAGCGAGTTGTCGCGGTTGTCGCCCATGAAGAAATAATGATCCGCCGGAACCACGAATTCCTGGGTGTTGTCGCCGCGCGAAACCGGTGAATGGTCGAGCGTGTCATAGGTGACACCGTTGTCGAGCGTTTCCCGGAAGACCGGCACGTCGGTGCCCGGATCGAGGCTGTAATCGGAGGTAAAGGCGCCGTCGCCCTGTTTGGGGACCGGCTTGCCGTTGACGAACAGCACGCCGTTGGTGACCTGGACGCGGTCGCCCGGCAGGCCGATCAGGCGCTTGATATAGTCGATATCCGGATGGCTCGGCAGGCGGAAGACGATGACGTCGCCGCGCTTCGGCTCGTTGAATTCCAGGATACGGCCCGAGAACAGGTCGGGCGAGAACGGCAGCGAATATTTCGAATAACCATAGGCGAACTTGTTGACGAAGATATAGTCGCCGACGAGCAGAGTCGGCATCATTGAGCCGGACGGGATGGTGAAAGGCTGGAAGAGTACGGTGCGGATCACCATCGCCAGCAGCAGAGCCTGGATGATGACCTTGATGTTTTCCCAGAGGCTGTTCTGCGACTTCGTCTCGGCTTTGTCGGACACGTTTGACGTCTTTCTGTTCGGCTCGGCTGTTGCCAGCGGTTTTGCGTTCTCTAAACCCTTCGCAAAGCGGCGGCAATGGTCGATTAGGCTGCGAGGCGCGCTTCGATCACCACAAAGGCTTGCGCATAAGGGTATTCGTCGGTGATCGTGATGTGAATAACCGCTTCGTGACCCGCCGGCATCATGCTCGCGAGACGTTCGGCGGCGCCATTGGTGAGCACCATGGTCGGGCGTCCGCCGGGCAGGTTGACGACGCCCATGTCCTTCCAGAACACCCCTTGCGCGATGCCGGTGCCGAGCGCCTTGGAACAGGCTTCCTTGGCGGCGAAACGTTTGGCATAGGAGGCGGCGCGGTTCTGGCGGCGGTCGGATTTCGCTCGCTCGATCTCGGTGAAACAGCGATGGGTGAAACGCTCGCCAAACCTCTCGATGGATTTTTCCACGCGTCTTATGTCGATGAGGTCACTGCCCATGCCGATGATCATGAAATCTTCCTCACGGCGCCAGGCCGGTTCTCGTCAGTCTTTATACTGACTTGAGGGCTCCGGCCCGTGCCGTCAAGCGCTCCAGCCGCCGGTTGCGGAAACTGCGCACGCCCAGATAGGTGACTGCGTAGAAAACCAGGCCGCACAGGATGCCCGGCGGCAGGGAGCCGATCAGCATCGGCTCGAGGATCGGCCGCCAGAGCTGCGAGAAATCGAGGTGGTGAAAAAGCCGGCCGAGATCGAGATTGTCATGGCCGGCAGCCTCGTTCCCAAGCATCGTCTCGCCGATCTTCCAGGTGAGCGGCCAGATGATCGGACAGGTGATGGGATTGGCAAACGTGGTGCCGAGGGCTGCGGCGATCATGCTGCCGCCGAAGAGATAGGCGAGCGGGATGGCAAACAGGATGTGGAGGCCGAGGAACGGCGTCCAGGCGCTGATCACGCCGATCGCGAGGCCTGCCGCGACCGCATGCGGCGAGCCGCCGATGCGCATGACCTTCAGGCGATAATAATCGAGGACGCGGCGAAAGCCCTTGGGAGGCAGGACGGCACGGCGCAGTCTTTCACGAAATGCAAGCGGTGTACGGCGGCGAAACGGCATTGGGGCGCATCTGGTTCGGCAGCGGGATATTCATCCGTCGGCTGCGGGAATCTTCGATCGAACAGGCTTTAGCCCAAACCGAAGATGATGGCGAAAATTTGCCCGTCTCGCATGAGACAAGGTTTTCGCGGAGGTGATCAGGCCTTCGGCCGCATCGAGGCGGCAGGGGAAGACCTACATCTGCCGCGCGGCGATTTTCCGCGCGAACGGGTGGCTGATCGGAACGTGTCGCTTAGAAGGACGACTTGCGGAACATGCCGCGGTCGACCTGGCGCATGCGGAATTCAAGGTCGATCCGATCCTTGGATTCGTTCAGGTAGGCGACTTCGCGGTCCTGGGTGGAGGGAACGCGGAAAGCGCGGGCGAACTTGCGTACTGAGTCAAACATGATGTTTTCTTTCTCTCTTATATTGCACTGCACCAATATATGACGCGGCGTCGCGCTTTACCAACGCCGCAACTGCTGGTCAGCCCTGCGTGAGAAGCATGGCGAGTTAATCCGGATGCGCAGGAAATAGGCGTCTGGAAGAAGCCGCCGGGAGCCGGGCTTCATCATCTAGCGTGAATCGAGAAAGCTCTATCGGCGTATTGGTGTCTTTTCCAGGCTGCTTTTCCTTGGCTAAATCACCTTCGGGATCGTCGGGCGTGACGGCCCGCAGAAATCAGGGAGGATGCCATGACTGATCAGAAGGTTTCGGTGAAGGAGATACGCCAGAACGAGAACCGCTTCCTGAGCTCCGATATCTTCGAATCGGGGCACTATGTCTTCCCGCGCCGCAACGGCGAAGGCGTTCTCCGGGAGGAGGCCCGCGACGTTCCGGTCTATCATCGCTGCGACGTACTGGTCGTGGGCGGCGGACCATCCGGAACCGCCGCAGCGCTCGCCGCTGCGCGAACCGGGGCAGAGGTCGTGGTGCTGGAGCGCTATAACCATCTCGGCGGGCTTTCCACCGGAGGCGTGGTGATCTGGATCGACCGGATGACCGACTGGGAGGGACGCCAGGTCATTCGCGGCTTTGCCGAGGAGGTTCTCGGTCGCCTTCCCCCTGAAGCCGTCGCCGGGCCGGACAGGAGCCTGTGGGGGCAGCGGGACGCGGATCTCGCAAAATACTGGCGGCTGCGCACCTCCGCCTTTCATGGGATCGTTACCTGGGCGCCCACGATCGACCCCGAAAGACTGAAGCTGATCTCGCAGGAAATGCTGATCGAGGCGGGCGTGCGGATCGTCTTCCATTCCTGGGCAGCGACGCCGGTGGTCGAGGACGGCGCGGTAAAAGGCGTCATCTTCGAAAGCAAGGAGGGGCGCCAGGGGATCATGGCCAAGGTCGTGGTCGATTGCACCGGCGACGGCGACGTTTTTGCGCGCGCAGGAGCGAGTTTCGAGGCCGATATCGAGGAAGGCGACGTCCATCACTCGATGAATACCGGCTTCATGCTGGGCGGCGTGGACATGGAAACATGGCTGACATTCCGTGCCACCCAAGAGCAGGCCTTTGCCGACTTCAACACGCTCGGGCGGGACAAGCTCGGCTTCTTCCAGACACCCTACGTTTCCTGGCGCAACGATATCGCGCTGTTCCTCGGCCCGCGGCAATCGGGGCTTTCGGCGCTCAATGTCGACGACATGACCGAGGTGGAGATCCGTTCCCACCGGTTCATGCAGTCGCATTGCGAATTCTTCAGGAAGCATGCGCCGGGATTCCAGAACGCCTATATGCTGCTCAGCGCGCCCCAGCTCGGCGTCCGGCACACGCGGCGTCTGGCCGGTGTCGGCCGGGTCGAGCGCAGCCAGTGGCCGGTCGGTGCCGTTCTGCCGGATGAAATCGGCGTCAGTCCCTCGGTCTCGCCGAAGTTTCCGGTGATCTCAGTACCGTACGGAGCACTTGTGCCGGCAAGGCTGGATGGACTGCTGGCCGCCGGGCGGCACATCTCCTGCGATGCGAACAGCCACGGTTTCATGCGCGAAATTCCGCAGTGCTGGCTGACCGGACAGGCGGCGGGTGTCGCGGCGGGCATTGCGGCCAACCGTGGCGTGGCACCGCGGAATGTGGATATTGCCGAGCTGCAGTCGACCTTGCGCACTCAAGGCGCATTCGTGCGGGATGCGAGCGAGGCTGCTGCGATGGTGAGCCAGGCGGAGACGGTGCAGGGCTGACCTCAGGTGAGTTCCTGGGCCAGTCCGATGAGAAGCCCGCCAGGTCCGCGTATGTAGCAGAGCCGGTACGCGTCTTGATAGTCGACGACCTCGCCTACGAGCTCAGCGCCGCGCGCGCGGAGCCTTTCAAGCGTCTCGCCGATGTCGTCCACGGTGAACATCACGCGAAGGTAGCCGAGCGCGTTGACCGGGGAGTTCCGGTGATCTTCGACGATTGGCGGCGTGAGGAAGCGGGAGAGCTCGATCCGGCTGTGACCGTCCGGCGTGCGCATCATCGCAATCTCGACATGCTGATTGCCCAGCCCGGTGACGCGTCCGGCCCATTCTCCTTCGATCGTCGCCCGCCCTTCGAGCTCGAGGCCGAGTTCGCGAAAGAAATCAATCGTCACGCCGAGGTCTTCGACGACGATTCCTACATTGTCCATCCGCTTGAGCGCCATGTTTCCAATCTCCGATGTGTCGGTTCAATCTACGAGGTGTTCGCCTCGTCTAACAAAAGACGTTCAGGGCACCCCAACACCGACAGCCATCCGCGCTGAATTCGCTGTTTCCACATCAGAAGCTTGAATCAGGGGCCACCTCGAATTTCCGCCCCCTTTTCAAACGGTCTCTCAGTCATACACCCGCTTGAGGTTCGCCACGCAGTCGAGATCCTTCAGCTGACTCAACAGCTGGTTCAGCTGGCGCAGGTCCCAGACCTCGACTTCCATGGTGATCTCGGAGAAGTCGGCGGCGCGGTTGCTGCCCATGGTCAGCGTGCGAATGTTGATGTCGAGATGGGCGATCGTCTGGGTGACGGTGGCGAGCGTGCCCGGCTCGTTCAGCGTGTTGACCTCGATGCGGGCAAGGAAGCGGGACTTGTTGGCCTCGTCGAGATCCCAGCGCACGTCGATCCAGCTTTCCGGCTGATCGTCGAACCGCTGCAGGGCGGACGCCTGGATCGGGTAGATGGTGATGCCCTTGTTCTTTTCCATGATGCCGACGATGCGGTCGCCGGGCACGGCGCCGCTCGGCGCGAAGCGTACCTGCAGATTGCCCGAAAGGCCGCGGATCGGCAGCGGATCGGGGCCTGCTTCCAGCTCCTCCGGCGAGACGCGCCGCTGGTTCGGCAGCTTGAAGATCATGCCGGAGGCGCTACGCATGTTGAACCAGCCATCGTCGGCGGCCGGCTTCACGGTGACACGCTCGTCCTTGTAGTCGGGGAAGACGGCGCGCAGCACGTCGAGGGAGGAGAGTTCGCCGCGGCCGACGGCGGCGATCGCATCCTCGACATCCTTGTGCGCCAGACGGGGCAGCGCGGGCTTCAGCGTCTCGCGGGAAAACACCTTGCCGGCGCGCTCGAAGGTGCGCTCCAGGATCCGGTGGCCGAGACCGGCATATTGCTTTCGGATCGCCATGCGGGTGGCGCGGCGGATCGCCGAGCGCGCCTTACCGGTGACGACAATCTCTTCCCAGGCGGCGGGCGGCACCTGCACGCCGGAACGGATGATCTCCACTTCGTCGCCATTGTTGAGCCGCGTCACCAGCGGCATGATGCGGCCGTTGATCTTGGCGCCGACCGTGGTGTTGCCGATATTGGTGTGGACCGCGTAGGCGAAGTCGATCGGAGTGGCGCCGCGCGGCAACGCGATCAGCTTGCCCTTCGGCGTGAAACAGAAGACCTGGTCCTGGAACAGTTCGAGCTTGGTATGTTCCAGGAATTCTTCCGGATTGTCGCCTTCGGCGAGCGACTCGATGGTGTGCCGCAGCCAGGAATAGGCGTTGGACTCCTTCGGGAGCAGTTCCCCGCCCCTGCCGTCCTTGTAGAGCGCATGCGCTGCGATCCCGTATTCGGCGATTTCCTGCATCAGCTGGGTGCGTATCTGCAGTTCGATGCGCTGGCGGGAGGGGCCGACGATGGTGGTGTGGATCGAGCGGTAGTCGTTCTGCTTCGGGTTCGAGATATAATCCTTGAAACGGCCGGGCACGACGCGCCAACGCGTATGGACGATGCCGAGCGCGCGGTAACAGGATGGAATGTCGCCGACCACGATGCGGAAACCATAGACGTCCGAAAGCTGCTCGAAGGAGAGCGACTTCGACTGCATCTTGCGAAACACCGAATAAGGCTTCTTCTGGCGACCCTTGACGAAGGCATCCTTGAGGCCGTTGGCGATCAGCAGCTCGCGCAACTCGTCCTCGATCTTCTTGATCAGGCCCTCGTTGCGGGCTTCGAGATCGGCGAGCCGGCCGGTGACGGTGTCGTAGGCTTCGGGATTCATGTAGCGGAAGGACAGTTCCTCCAGCTCGTCGCGCATGTCCTGCATGCCCATGCGGCCGGCAAGCGGCGCATAGATGTCCATGGTCTCTTCGGAAATGCGCGCCTTCTGCTCGGCCTTCATGTGCTCGAGCGTGCGCATGTTGTGCAGCCGGTCGGCGAGCTTGACGAGAAGGACGCGCACGTCGTCGGAAATGGCAAGCAGCAGCTTGCGCAGGTTTTCCGCCTGCTTGGCTTTCTTCGAGACGAGGTCGAGGCGTTTCAGCTTGGTCAGCCCCTCGACCAGCCGGCCGATATCCTCGCCGAACAGTTCGTCGATCTCGGCGCGGGTGGCAGTGGTGTCCTCGATCGTATCGTGCAGCAGGGCGACCGCGATGGTCGACTCGTCGAGATGCATGTCGGTGAGGATGGCTGCGACTTCCAGCGGGTGGGAAATATAGGGGTCGCCGCTGGCGCGCTTCTGCTGACCATGCTTCTGCATGGCGTAGACATAGGCTTTGTTGAGCAGAGCTTCGTTGGCTTCGGGTTTGTATTTCTGAACCCGCTCCACGAGCTCGTATTGCCGCATCATCCTGAAAAATGTCCTCGATACCGCTTCAGTGCCTGCGAATGGGCACCGGACGAAAAGAAAATGGCGCGCCAACCGGGAAGGTTGGCGCAGCCATCATAAAACATTCAAGCAGATTAGGGCGAGAGAATGAACGAAAACTTGCTAAGCAGGTGTTTCGCTTAGTAATCGTCACTCTTTTCCGGCGGCACGAGGCCTTCGATGCCGGCGAGCAGTTCTTCTTCCGACATCTGGTCGAAGGTGACGGTCTCCGGAGCGTCGTCTTCCTCGTCGCGATCGGAGGCGACGGCAACGCCGCCGGCAGCGATCAGCGAAGCCGGATCGGGCTCGGGCTCGTCGACTTCGACATGCTTCTGCAGCGAATGGATGAGGTCTTCCTTGAGGTCGTCCGGCGAAAGCGTCTCGTCGGCGATTTCGCGAAGAGCGACGACAGGATTCTTGTCATTGTCGCGGTCGATGGTGATCGAAGCACCCTGCGAGATCTGGCGGGCGCGGTGGCTCGCGAGCAGGAC
The DNA here is from genome assembly GCF_000731315.1 of Neorhizobium galegae bv. orientalis str. HAMBI 540. Lineage (NCBI taxonomy): Bacteria > Pseudomonadati > Pseudomonadota > Alphaproteobacteria > Hyphomicrobiales > Rhizobiaceae > Neorhizobium > Neorhizobium galegae. Next base: position 929,308 of record NZ_HG938353.1, on the reverse strand, counting down.
CAGTTCGAACCGGTTGTCGACTTTGTCGATGCAATCTTCTACTGTGACACGGGCCATTGCCTGTCCTTTGATCAGTGATTTTCGGAATTGATACGCCCGATACAGGCATTGCGCGGCAAATTCAAGTTTTTCCTGATAATTGACTTTCGGCAAGTGAGGCCACGCCTTCTGGGGGTGCCGGCGAAATTCAACCCCAAGCTGCTTGGATTATTGCGAATCGTGCCATAAATGACAGTTATATGAATAGTTCGTAATGTAGTGGATTATTCCGGAGATTTGGCTCGGCTTATATTGACCAGGCCTCCACCTGCCAAGCAGGTTCATAAGAAAAGGGGATGGAGACCATATGTTTGACCCAAGGGAGAAGATTGCTCTCTTCATAGACGGCGCAAATCTTTACGCTGCTTCGAAAAGCCTCGGTTTCGACATCGATTACCGGAAATTGCTGAAGGCCTTTCAAAAGCGCGGTTATCTTCTTCGCGCCTATTATTACACCGCCCTGATTGAGGATCAGGAATATTCCTCCATCCGCCCGCTGATCGACTGGCTCGACTATAACGGGTACAAGGTCGTCACCAAGCCGGCCAAGGAATTTACCGACTCGATGGGCCGCCGCAAGATCAAGGGCAACATGGATATCGAGCTTGCGATCGATGCCATGGAGCAGTCGGAAACCGTAGACCATCTCGTGCTGTTTTCCGGCGACGGCGACTTCACTACGCTCGTCGAGGCGCTGCAGCGCAAGGGCCGCAAGGTTTCCGTGGTTTCGACCATGGCCACCCAGCCCCCGATGATCGCCGACGACCTGCGTCGCCAAGCCGACCACTTCATCGACCTGGTGTCGCTGAAAGCCGAAGTCGGTCGGGATCCGTCCGAACGCCCGGCCCGTCCGGCGGAATCGACCGAAGCCGCCGATCTCTGATCCGGCCCTTTGCCCGGATCGCTATCCGGCATATCAAAAGAAGAATAGGCGCCCGTTTTTCGGCGGCGCCTTTTTTCGTTCTGGGCTAGAAAGGCTTCATGCTTTTCGAACGCCCTTCCGACGATCTTCTTTACGATGCGCTGGTCGCCCGCGACGCCTCCTATGAAGGCTTTACCTGGGCTGCGGTGAAGACGACCGGCATTTTCTGCCGCCTGACCTGCCCGGCCCGCAAGCCGAAGCGTGAAAACACCAGTTTCTTTGAGACGATCGCCGAATGCCTGGAGGCCGGCTTCAGACCCTGCAGCCGCTGCCGGCCGATGCTGAAACTTGGCGAGGCGGATCCGATGGTGACGCGGTTGCTGACGGCGCTCGATACCGAACCCTTCCGCCGCTGGAGCGAGGATGATGTCGTTTCTCTCGGCATCGATCCGTCGACCGCACGGCGTGCCTTCAAGCGGCAGTTCGGCATGAGTTTTCTCGAGATCGCCAGGCTCAGGCGCATGGGCAAAGCGGCAGAAACACTGAAGGAGGGCGCGAGCGTTCTCGATGCGCAGCTCGATGCCGGTTACGAATCCGGCAGCGGCTTTCGCAGCGCCGTGACAAAGCTGTTCGGTGTGGCCCCCGCCAACCTGCGTAACAAGGTGCTGCTCAGGGCCGACTGGATCGAGACGCCGATCGGACCGATGATGGCGATCGCCGACCAGCATTGCCTGCATCTCCTCGAATTCGCCGAGCGCAAGGCGCTGCCGGCGGAAATCAAGAAACTGCAGAAATTCACCGGCAGCGGCATCGTCATGGGACGTCATCCGCCGATCGATCAGATCGAGGAGGAGCTGAAGGCCTATTTCGCCGGCGAGGACAGGGGGTTCAAGACGCGGATTGCCGGGCATGGATCGCCATTTCAACGGCAGGTCTGGGAGGCTTTGCGGGCAATCCCGGCCGGGGTGTCCACGACCTATGGGGCGGTCGCCGCCGAACTCAACCTCCCCTCCTCCACCCGCGCGGTGGCGGGCGCCAACGGCGCCAACCAGATCGCCATCGTCATCCCCTGCCACCGGCTGATCGGCGCCGACGGCAGCCTCACCGGTTACGGCGGCGGGCTGTGGCGCAAACGCTGGCTGTTGGAGCATGAGCGGCGGATGGCGGCCAGGGATGGCGGTTAGGTTTGCGCCCCGGCCGCGCCAGTCGTCAATCAACGGGATCCGGCTGCTGATCAAAATGATCAGTCGATGATCTTGTTGAGCCCCTCGGCTGTCAGGCGGGCGAGACCGGCCTTCATCTGCTCGACCTGTTCAGGTGAATGTCCTTGCCATTCGGTTACCTCGCCGATGATCCGCAGCGGATCGCGAGATCGGTAAGACAAGGTCGGGTTACCGGGGAACTTCTTGTCCGTCAGATTGGGGTCATCAACGATCGGTCCGGTTGGCTCCACGACATAAATGCGCTGCCGTTCGCCGCCGGCCGCAAGTTCCGTTCCCCAAATCGCGGCGTCCAAAGTCCCGGAGAAATAAACCCAAGATAGCGGGTCACCGGCGAAGTTTGATCGATGGCCGACACGGATCACATCACCGGCTTTCAAATCGGCCCGCGTTCCGTGGAAGAACGATTGAACGAACATCGTGGCACTTGCTGCCATATATGGGTGCTCCTTTCTGCTTGAGTCGATTGCCGTCCGCCCCGGAGGGATCGAAACTGGCCTGAGCCAAAGCGCTCAAACCGATGCCGGCTCGCGCATCTGAAGCCCCTCCGCCGAAGACCGCTTCGCCTTCCGCGCCCGAAACACCGCCTCGACAACCAGCGACAGCGGCAGGCCGATGAAGAACGGGATGAAGAAATAGATGACCCGGAAGGCGACCAGCGAACCGATCGAGGCCTGGTCCCCCATGACGTGGCGAACCGTCGCCTCGAGTACACCGAGACCACCCGGCGCATGGGTGATCAGTATCGCCAGGTTGGCGAGCACGAAGGCGGTCGCCGCCTTGAGATAGCTGACATCCGCCGTGGCGGCCATGACCTCGCGCAGGCAGGCGGAAACCAGTGCGAAATTGATCGTGCCGATCACCACCTGGGCTATAGCGATCTTCAGCGTCGGCATCTCAAAAGTCCAGGCACGGATTTTGAGCGGCGTGCGGACGAAGGCCGCAAGCACCAGGTAGCCGGCTGTTGCGGCAAGGCAGATAAAACCGATCGCGACGATCACGGCTTCGCTCAGGCCCAGCACCGAAGCGGCATCCTTGGGATTGAGGACCATGACGATGCCCGACAGCATTGCCATGCCGATACCGACCGTGACGCCCGACAGCAGAACGATCTTCGCCACGTCCTCGGTGCTCATGCCCCAATGGGCATAATAGCGGTAGCGCAGCGCGCCGCTGCTCAAGCCCGCAAGACCGACGCTCTGGCTGATCGACAGCGCGATAAACGAGGCAAGCCCGATCTTCGGATAGGCGAGGTCGTTCTTCACATAACGCACGCCGGCCCAATCGAAGCCCGAGAGGCAGAGATAGGAACCGAAGGCAAAAAGGAGTGCCATCAGGAGGTTGAAGGTGGGGATGGCGCGGACGGATTCGACGATGTCGGAGAGCGAGTATTCGCGAAAGGTGTGATAAAGCAGGTAGCCGGCGGCGCCGAAGCCGATCACCAGCATGCCATAGGTCAGGATTTTCTTTCGCGTCATTGCCCCATTGCCTATTGCCCGCTCGCGCTCAGAGATGAAAAACGAACGGGCGAAGGTGGATTTTGTTCCTAGGGCGGGATTTTACAGCCGCTCGATGATTCGCGAAAAAGCGGGGTCGTTGGGATTATATCCGCGCGCGGGGCTGCGGAAGCCCGCCTCGGTCTCGGTCAGATCGCCGATATCATCGACATGAAACAGACGCCACCCGGAACCCGTTCCGGCAACCTGCCAGGCGCTGAGAGCGAGCGCGCCCTCGCCGACATAACCGAGGATATGCGGCCGCACCCTGCGCCTTACGTCCTTGTAGCGGAGTTCGATGATCCGCCGCCGCTCGATCGCACCGATGATGATATTCGGATAGCTTATCTTCCGCACGAGAACTCCCTGGTGTCTCCCTTAACGGCCGGGAGGCAGGGAAGTTCACGATCGATATACGGCGAAAATGGCTTCGGCGGGAAGTGCGCGGTTGATCAGTTCGACTTCAACAGCCGCGACTTCTGGCGGTTCCAGTCGCGTTCCTTCTCGGTCTCGCGCTTGTCGTGCAGCTTTTTGCCCTTGGCGAGCGCGAGTTCGAGCTTGGCGCGGCCCTTTTCGTTGAAATAGATCTTCAACGGCACCAGCGTCATGCCCTCACGATTGATGCCGACGCGCAGGCGGTTGATCTCGCGCTTCGACAGGAGAAGCTTGCGGCGGCGGCGCGGTTCGTGATTGAAACGGTTGGCCTGCAGGTATTCCGGCAGATGCGAGTTGATCAGCCAAATTTCGTTACCCTCGTCCGATGCGTAGGATTCGGCAATGTTGGCCTTGCCTTCGCGCAACGCCTTGACCTCGGTCCCGGTCAGGACCAGGCCGGCCTCATAGGTATCCAGGATTTCATAGTTGTAGCGGGCCTTGCGGTTCTCCGCGACAATCTTGTTGACCGTGCGCTGGCTGCCTTTGGGGGCCATGGGTATATTCCGTTCCGCCCTTTTTATCCGAAAACAAATCCCCGCCCATGGGCAATGAGCGGGGTTGGTTACCTATGTAATGCGGCGGATGCCGAAAGTGAAGCGGCGAGCGCTGACGTCTCTCAGTTCAGCAGCCCGGCATGGCGCAGCGCGGAGTCGATCGCCGCTTCGGTTGCCGGCTCCAGCGTCGAGACCAGCGGCGAGCGGACCGTGCGGTTCATGCCGCGGGTCCTGTGAAGGCCGTATTTAGCGCCGCAGAGGCCGGGTTCCAGGAAGATCGCCTTGTGCAGCGGCATCAGGCGGTCCTGGTATTCGAGCGCCTTGGCGTAATCGCCGGCAAGCGTCGCCGCCTGGAATTCCGCACAGAGGCGCGGCGCGACATTGGCCGTTACTGAAATGCAGCCGACGCCGCCATGAGCGTTGAAGCCGAGCGCTGTCGCGTCCTCCCCCGAGAGCTGAACGAAATCATTGCCGCAGGTGATGCGCTGTTCCGAGACACGCTCGATCTTGCCGGTCGCATCCTTGACGCCGACGATATTCCGGTGCGCCTTCGCGAGTGCGCCCATCGTTTCCGGCGACATGTCGATGACCGAACGCGGCGGGATGTTGTAGATGATGATCGGCAGCTTTGTCGCTTGCGCGATCGCCGAGAAATGAGCGATCAGGCCCTTCTGCGTCGGCTTGTTGTAATAGGGTGTCACGACCAGGACAGCATCGGCGCCTGCCTTTTCGGCATGCACGGCCAGCTCGACGGCTTCACGCGTGTTGTTGGAGCCGGCGCCGGCGATCACGGGAACCCGCTTTTTGGCGACTTCGATACAGAGTTCCACGACGCGCTTGTGCTCGTCATGGCTGAGCGTCGGCGATTCACCGGTGGTGCCGACCGGCACCACTCCGCTGCTGCCTTCGACGATCTGCCAATCCACATGCGCGGCAAAAGCCTGCTCATCCACAGCGCCATCGGCCGTGAACGGGGTAACCAGGGCGGGCATCGATCCCTTGAACATGCAATACTCCCAGTCGGCAACGTTCATTCTGCTGCCGCAATCCATGACTATGAGGGACGTTCAGGACATTTGGACGGGCAGCGACGCAGCCGATCTTTTCCCGAAAGCCTCTCAGGTCGCGCACCATAAAGCGGCGGGAAAGCGACGACAAGCGCAAGTGCCAGGGATTTCATATGGAATCTCATATAAGAAACCGCGCATTTTCATAAATGCGGTAAGCTTTCGTTAATGTGGCTGGCGGCTAATAAGGGGACGACATATTTTCGCGAGTTACCGGATGTACAGGCCTGTTCTGATCCTCGCAGCACTGGGGCTCGGCGCTGTGAGCATGCATGCATTTGCCGCATCGCTTCCCGAGAGCATGGCACCGCTGCCCTATGTGAAGCCCGAAAACCCGGTCGCGATCACCATGCCCGCCGCGATGCCCGCGCCTGATGTGACCGGCACGATCCCAAGAACCGATCCACTGGTCGTTGCTCCCCAGCTGAAAGCCGGGCTCGATGCGCTTGCAGGCAACGACATCGCCGCCGCCCTTGCCACGCGGAACGGTCTCGCCGAAGGCTCGCTCGACCGCCATATCCTCACCTGGGCGATCGCCACATCCGGCGCGCCGGGCGTGCCGTCGGGCGAGATCGCGGCGGCGCAGACGGAACTGAAGGGCTGGCCGGGGCTCAAGGGCCTGCGCGCCAACTCCGAACGGGCGCTTTATCGTGAAAACCCGCCCGTCCCGACCGTGCTCGCTGCCTTCGGCGCGACCCGGCCGGAAACCACCGAGGGCACGATCATCCTCGCCCGCGCGCTCGTCGCCTCCGGCAAACAAGCGGAAGCTGCCCGTCCGCTACGGCAGATCTGGCTCACCGACACACTCGACAAGCCGACCGAGGACAAGATCCTCGCCGAGTTCTCGGCGCTTTTCACCGCCGCCGACCATAAGGCGCGCATGGACTTCCTGATGTACAAGGCGCGCGCGGCGCAGGCCAAGCGGTTCGGTGATCTCGGCAAGGCGCAATCGCTCTACAAGGCCTGGGCTGCCGTCATCGGCAATGCCAAGAATGCAGAGGCCCTGCTCACCGGCGTCGACGGCTCGCTGAAGGATGATGCGGGTTATCTCTTTGCCCGCGTCGAATATCTTCGCCGCCAGGACAAATACCAGGATGCGGCGGACCTGCTCGAAAAGGCGCCGCGCGAGGCGGCAAAACTGGTCAATACGACGGAGTGGTGGAACGAGCGGCGCATCGTGGCGCGCGGCCTTGCCGACCAGGGCGAATTCAAGCTGGCCTACCGGACCGCGGCCAATTATGTCGCCGCCTCCTCCACCGATATTGTCGATGCGGAGTTCCACGCGGGCTGGTATGCGCTGCGGGCGCTGCATGAGCCGGCAACCGCCGAGAAACACTTCCGCAAGATCCTCGACACTTCGAACAAGCCGCTATCCGCTTCGCGCGCCCTCTACTGGCTCGGCCGCGCGGCGGAAGACGGCGGTCCGGGCAGCGCCAAGGAGTTCTTCGCCAAGGCGGCGCATTTCTCCAGCACGTTCTACGGCCAGCTTGCCGCCGCACGGCTCGACCTCAAGTCGCTCGACGTCACCTATCCGGCGGCGAGCGGGGCCGACCGCCAGAATTTCGAAAGCCGCGAAGCCGTCCGGGCGATCGCAAGGCTCGAAGATGCCGGCCACGGCAAACGCGCCGCGGTGCTCTATCGCGCGCTGGCGGAAGAAATGACCAGTCCTGGGGAACTGGCGATCCTCGCCGCCAGGGCCGAATCGGAAGACAATCACGCCCTTTCGCTGCAGATCGGCAAGACCGCTTTCAGCCGCGGCATCGATGTGGCGGCACTCGCCTTCCCGGTCGGCGTCATCCCGGCCGGCGCCGATATCGAAGGTTCCGGCAAGGCACTCGCCTATGCGATCGCTCGCCAGGAAAGCGCCTTCAACCCGGGCGCGGTTTCGCCCGCCAATGCCCGCGGGCTCCTGCAGATCCTGCCCGGCACGGCACAGGGCGTCGCCAAGCGGCACGGCCTCACCTACGCGGCCGCACGGCTGACCACGGATGCTGGTTACAATGCCACGCTCGGCGCGCATTACCTCGGCGAACAGATCGACACGTTCGGCGGTTCCTACATCCTGACCTTCGTCGCCTATAATGCCGGTCCGAAACGGGTGCCCGAATGGATCACCCGCTATGGCGACCCGCGCGGCAAGTCCCTCGACGAAGTGGTCGACTGGATCGAGCGCATCCCCTTCCCCGAAACCCGAAACTACGTGCAGCGGGTGATGGAGAACTACCAGGTCTACAAGACGAGGCTTGGACAGAAGGCGGATATAGATGCGGATTTGCGGTTCGGGCGGCAGTAGCAGGCTGCTGCTCGACCGAGATCACTCTTCTTTTGAACAAGAGGGGTCGCGTCTTCCACGGCGACACTGGGGCTCATTGCACCCGCTATGCCGTTGGATCCCGAAGTTCCTCAAAGAAAAAAGCCCGGCACGAGGCCGGGCTTCTGAACTCAACCTGATCAAGTCAGATTAGAAGTCGCGCTGCAAGCGGACGAGACCGCGAACCTGGTCGGCGCCGTCTTCGACCTTGAAGTAGTTGACGGCAACCTTGGCTGCGAAGCCTTCGACGATCTGGTAGTTGATGGTTGCACCAGCGGTCCAGGTGTCAGCACCGGTGAATTCGTTATCAGCGGTCAGTTCCGTGTTCCAGGTGTACTGGGCTTCCGGAATGATTTCGAGCTTGTCGGTCGCCTTGAAGGAATAGGCTACAGCAACGGCTGCTTCACCAGCAGCGGTATCGCTCACGCCGTAATATGCGTTCTCACCCGAAGACCAAACACCGGAAAGATAGAAGGTGCCCGGACCAACGGCAACCGAGCCGATCGCACGGATAGCGCCTTCTTCTGCGCCGAAGTCATAAGAACCGAGCAGTTCGAGCTTAGCCGGGCCGATTGCAGCCTGGATGACAGCTTCGACACCGACGTTCTGACCGCCAACGCCAGCAGGGCGCGACAGTTCGTCAACCTGAACGCCAGCCGTGAAGGCAGAGCCGGTATAGGTGTACGAGATCGACTGGAGACGGTTCGAACCGAGGTTGTCCGCTTCGCCCGGAAGGTCGTTGGCATCCCACCAGTTCAGCCAACGGCCGACGCGGAATCCGCCGAGCTGGATGTAGGCTTCGTTGATGTAAGCGCCGTTGGAGCTGCCGTTGGACGTGTAACCAACATCCTGGTTGGCTTCGAAACGAACCGAAGCAACCGAGGTCAGCGTACCAAGTTCCGTGTCGCTCTTGGCCGTGAAGTCAAGCTGAGCGCGGCTGTACGAATCCCAGTCAGCGCCGTTAAAGGCGTTCTCGCCATTGCTAAAGCCGACTTCGAAACGGACATAACCGCCGACCTTGAGGCAGGTTTCCGTGCCCGGGATGTAGAAGTAACCAGTGCCAAACGCGTCGCAGACGCGAACGTATTCCATAGGCTCCGGTTCGGCAGCGACGATGGCGTCGGCAGCCTGAGCACCGGAAACTGCCGCGAGAGCCGCTGCAGAACCGAGAAGAAGGCTCTTAATGTTCATTCTTTTGACCTCCAGTCAATTTCTCTGAATGCTAATTCGCGCCCGATCGAAAATTAATCAAACACGTAAAGGCCGCATAAGCAGCCCCATCCCCCGGTATCAACTCCCCATATGGAGGCCCTGCATAGAGGCCAACCACTTATAGAAAACTCCCCCGGCGAACCGGGGGAGTTCCGTTATGATTAGAACGTGCGGTCGAGACGGACAAAGCCATCCCAGAACTTGTTTTCACGCACCGTCGCACCGTCGGCCTGCGTCTGGTTGTAGTTCGCAGTGACCTTTGCAGTGAAGCCCGGAACGATCGTGTAGTCGACCGTCAGACCAACGCGGTAGGCTTCGTCGCCACCAAAATCACCATCGCCGTCAACCTGGGAGTTCCAGACATACGTACCACCGGGGGTGATCGTCAGCTTGTCGGAGACCTTGAAGGCGTACGAAGCAGCGAGAGCCCATTCACCACGTGCGTAGTAGGCATTATCGAAGTTCGCATCACCCACACCGCTCGACCAGATGGCGAGAGCCTGGAAGGTGCCCGGACCGACCGGAGCCGAGATGAGAGCGCGGACTGCGCCATTTTCAGCGGCGAAGTCATAAGCGCCGAGAAGGTCGAACGCTACAGCGCCGAACTTAGCAGTGACAATAGCTTCGATACCGACGTCCTGGCTACCAAGGCCCTTGAGACGCGACAGTTCGTCAACCTGGACGCCAGCGGTGAAGGCAGAGCCCGTGTAGAAGTAGCCGACAGACTGCATACGGGTCTGGCCAGCAGAGTTCCAATCGGATTCGCCGTTGATGCCCTTATCCCAAGGGTTGTAGTAACGACCAACCTTGAAGCCGCCCAGCTGGATGTAGGCTTCGTTGATGTAAGCGCCGTTGGAGCTGCCGTTGGACGTGTAACCAACGTCCTGGTTAGCTTCGAAACGAACCGAAGCAACCGAGGTCAGCGTACCAAGTTCGGTGTCAGACTTCGCGGTGAAGTCGAGCTGAACGCGGCTGAAAGTATCCCAGTCCGAGTCGTTGAAGGAGTTTACGTCCTGGCCGATATCAGCCTGGAAACGGACATAACCGCCGATCTTGAGGCAGGTTTCGGTGCCCGGGATGTAGAAGTAGCCGGTGCCGAAAGCGTCGCAAACGCGAACGTATTCCATGGGCTCCGGTTCAGCAGCTACGATGGCGTCAGCTGCCTGAGCGCCGGAGACTGCTGCGAGGGCAGCAGCGGAGCCGAGAAGAAGGCTCTTGATGTTCATTTTTGACCTCCAGTCAAAGTTTCGTATGGGTCTGGGTTCTTTTGGCTGAAGGACAGCGTTCCCTGCCCCATCCCCGTCGATTGCTAGAAGAAGGACGATCCACCGCCTCGCTTCCGGATTTGAAAATACAAGACGGGGAGGGTCATGCAATCTGGAACTTCAACCGGACGCCATTCCGGTACCCGCTTCCCAGAAGTCTGTTGCCGAAAGGACACAAAGCCGGGGACTGCCTTAGGTGGTATTTTACGTTTTGTTAAGAAAGGGCTTATCCGGCAGCCACTTAGCGCCGCGGAGAAGCCTCGGAAGGGAATCACCTCGCCCGTCAGGTGGCGCGGGTGCACGGCCGTGCGAGCAGCTGGCAAAGGTCGATCAGAACGGCATTGGGATTCAGAATTGGGCGGGCGTTTCGAGCCTGGAATGGCGGAGAAGATGGGATTCGAACCCACGATACCCTCTCGGGTATACTCCCTTAGCAGGGGAGCGCCTTCGACCACTCGGCCACCTCTCCGGTCGGGCCTGATTATTGGGAAACGATATCGATGGCAAGGTCTTTTATGGAAATGTCATGCGATTCCCACCGGTCACGACACACGAATCGCAACAAGTGATTCCATTCTTGCCACTTCGGTGATTCTCAGTAGCCCGAACGCTGCTTGCCGATCCCGCCACCGCGACCGTAGCGGCCCGCAAGCGATCGCAACGCGCCGGAAAACTCGGTGACGTCGGCGCCAACCGCCACGAAGCTCGCGCCGAGATCGAGATAATGGCGGTTCAGGGATTCGCTGAAGGTGAGGATGCCGGCCGCCTTGCCGGACTTCACGATCGTGCCGATCGCCTTCTCGATCACTTCCTGGACCTCCGGCGCCTCCATGCGGCCGAGATAACCCATGTCGGCCGAAAGGTCGGCCGGGCCGATGAACACGCCGTCGACGCCATCTACGGCTGCAATGTTCTCCAGGTCGCGGATCGCGGCCATGGTTTCGGCCTGGACGATCAGGCAGATTTCGTCGGCGGCCGTCTCGGCATAATCGGGAATGGAGTTGAAGGCGGAGGCGCGGGCAACGGCGGCACCGACGCCGCGCACGCCGCGTGGCGGATAATGCACGGCGCGGACGAGTTCCCTCGCCTGCTCCGCCGAATCGACCATCGGCACCAAAAGCGTACGGGCGCCGATGTCGAGCATCTGCTTGATGACCCAGGTCTCGCCGATCGGCGGCCGCACGACCACTTCCGAGGGCGAGGTGGCAAGCGCCTGTAATTGCGCCAGAATGCTGCGCAGGTCGTTCGGCCCGTGTTCGCCGTCGATCACCAGCCAGTCGAAACCTGCATGGCCGGCGATCTCGGCGGTCAGCGCCTCCCCCATGTTCAGCCAGAGGCCGATCTGCGGCAGGCGGGCCTTCAACGCCGCCTTGAAGTGATTCTTCGGAGACGGCATGGCATTTCCCTTCAGGCGAGGAGCTGTTTCAGGTCGGCAGCGGGATCGGCGAGGATGGCGCGGCTCGGTTCGATGCCGGCGTCGAGCAGCTTCTTGCCGCTCACATAAGCCTTGGCATCGTTGATCGCATCGACGGCGATGAACCGCCCCTCACGGAAATACCAGATCGACAGGCTGCCCTCGCGGGCGCCCTTGCGCACCAGCGTCTCGTCGTAACCGAGGTTGAAACCGGCGATCTGCAGCTTGACGTCGTATTGATCGGACCAGAACCAGGGCTTTGCGTCGTAGGGCGCGGAGCCGCCGGCAAGGATCGCTGCGGCGGCTTCCGCCTGGTCGACGGCGTTCTGTACCGATTCGAGACGGATGCGCTCGCCCTTCCAGGGCAGCATGGCGCAGTCGCCCATGGCGAAGATCGACGGATCGGAGGTGCGGGCGAATTCGTCGACGATGACGCCATTGCCGACTTCGAGGCCGCATTCCTGCGCCAGTTCGTCGTTCGGCTTGACGCCGATGCCGACGATGACGAAATCGACCTCGATCGTGCTGCCGTCGGAAAGCTCGGCGGCGCGCACGTGATTCCCTTCCGGACCGCCTCCACCGATCAGCCGATGCAGGCCGGTCTTTTCGCGGATGACCACGCCGTGGCTGTCGTGAATGGTGCGCATCACGTCGGCGGTCTCTTTTGCGGCGACGCGCTGCAGGATGCGGTCGGCCATTTCAATCAGCGCCACTTCGAGGCCGAGATGGCGGGCGACGGCAGCGGCTTCGAGGCCGATATAACCGCCGCCTATAATAAGGAGTCGGCGGCCCGGCTTCATTTCGCCTACGAGCAGGTCGGCATCACGCTTGTCGCGAACGGTGAAGACGCCGTCGAGATCGCCGCCGACACTTGCCGGCAGCGTGCGCGGCGTCGAGCCGGTAGCGAGCGCCAGGGTGTCGTATTCGATGACCGCGCCATCCTGCATGCGGACGGACTTTGCCTTGCGGTCGATTTCCTCGACATAGGTCGAGAGCAGAAGCTCGACGGCATTCTCGGCAAACCAGCTTTCAGGCCGGAAGGTCAGCCGCTCGAATTCCATCTCACCGAGCAGATATTTCTTGGAGAGCGGTGGGCGCTGGTAGGGGATCACGTTTTCCGAACCGATGATCGTAATCGGCCGCGCATCCTTCAGGGCCCGGAGTTTTGCAGCGAGCGCGAAACCCGCCTGGCCCGCGCCAATTATCACCAACCTGCCCGTCACGTCTCACTCCCCACGCCGATCATGGTTTCGTTGATAGCACCACTCATCCGATCGCAAGGGGTATCCCCGCGACACCGGCCCGTCAACAACGCGACATGGTCGATTACGGGCTTTGAGTTCGCAGCTGTCCCACACGGAAAGGAAAAACCGCCTCTGCTGCACTTAAATGCCGGATTTTTTGGCGATATTCCCGTTATCCGTCGCATTTTACCATTCCGTTTCAGAATGTGTCAGCGGACGAGGAATATAGTCACATCCTAGGAGCGCAACAGGAGGGTGTCATGCCCTTGAACATGGACCAAGACACAAAAACAAACGGCTCACGCGAGCACGCCTTCGAAAAGTTCTCGATCGATCGGCCGGGCAAGATCATCTTCGTCGGGCATCACCTCAGCACCAAGACGAGTTTCCGCTGCCTGATCCGCAGCATCTCGCTTCACGGCGCGGAACTCGAGGTCAGCCCACACCTGCCGGTGCCCAACAATTTCTTCCTCGAAATCCTCGGCATCCATGACGACATCGGCTGCACGGTGATCCGCCGCGAGGAAGAGAAGGTCACCGTCGGCTTCAACATGCTGATCGATGCCGAATTTCTGCATCACGTGATCCGGCTGAACTTCGAGACCAGCCACTGACCGGCTGATAGTCTCGCGGCCGGAGGGCCCTCCTCTCTCGCCGCTTGTGGTTGCCGTTCGTCAGCCGCGACAAAAGCGGCACCGCCCATAACAGCCCGCGCCATTCGGCGCCCTCCAGAGGGTCGGCGAGCGGATCCCCCAGCCCGTTCCGGCAGCGCCCGCTCTTCTCCTTGTTCAGTTGTTTCCAAAACCTCACCCGGTTGAGAAACATGGCAGTCACTCCATCTATGATGTGATGCCATCGAGCTAGTGGTTTGCGGCGCGGCTTGTAGACGCGCCGGCGAACGCCGTTTTTCATCCATGAACGATGGGACGATCACCAGTGAAACAATAAGGTGTCTCGCATGACAGACGCGGGCTGGGATGATCTCAAACTGTTCCTGCATGTGGCGAGCGAAGGTGCCTTGAGTGGCGCCGCCGCCCGCACGGGCCTCAGCGCGCCGACGGTCGGCCGGCGGATGCTGGCGCTCGAACGGACGACAGGCCGGACCCTTTTCGTGCGCAGCCAGCAGGGCTATCGGCTGGCTCCGGACGGCGAGACGCTGCTCGAACATGTCCGTGCCATGCAGAAGACGGCCGACAGCATCGCCGACTGGAAGGCGCAGGCCTTCGCGCTGCCGATCGTTTCGATCGGCGCCGACGCCTGGCTTTCCGGCTTCGTCAGCGATCATACGTCCGAGATCAGGGGCAAGGAGGACCGGTTCCGGCTCTGCTGCAAATCGCTGCACAAGGGGCTCGATTTCACCTATCGCGAGGCGGATGTCGGGATCCTCGGCCGAAGGCCTGAATCCGGCAATGTGGCTATCCGCCGCTCGGTCACTGTCGCACACTGTATATATAGAGCGCATAGCCTTGCCGAAGACGAGACCACGCCTTGGGTTTCGATCGGCACCGAAAGCTCCCATTCGCCAGCCGACAAATGGGTGTTTCAGCATCACGAAGCGGATATCCGCACCTGGACCAATTCGCCGGAACTGCTGCTGCGGCTGATTGCCGGCGGCAACGGGCGCGGCGTGCTGCCGTGCTTCATCGGCGATTCGCTCCCTAGCCTGGTGCGCGAGGGCGGCATCATCGAAGAACTCACCTATACGATGTGGATCGTCGCCAATGACGACGACCGGCACCGGCCGGAGGTGCGCCAGGTGATCGAAGGCCTCGGAGCGCTTTTCAAACGGCAAGAGAGAAGATTCAGCGGCGAGAGGGCGCAATCGGCAGCAAGCAGACTTGCTTACCGATGAATCGATCTTATTGTGTGCCGGTTTTAGAGAACCGGAACTGAAGTCCATGCCTGCATTCTCGCGCTTCACACCGCTGATCAGCGCCCTTCCCGCCAGCGTCCCCTTCGTCGGCCCCGAAGCCATCGAGCGCAATCGCGGTCTCATGGTCAAGGCCCGCATCGGCGCCAATGAAAACGGTTTCGGACCGGCGCCTTCCGTCATCGAGGCGATCGGCGCGGCGGCGGCAGGCACCTGGAAATATGCGGATCCGGAAAATTTCGAGCTCAAGCAGGCGCTTGCGGCGCATCTGGGCTGTCAGGTCAACAATATTGCCGTCGGCGAAGGCATAGACAGCCTGCTCGGGCTGATCGTCCGGATGGTGATCGAGCCGGGCATGCCGGTCGTCACCTCCTTCGGTGCCTATCCGACCTTTAACTTCCATGTGGCAGGCCACGGCGGCCGGCTGGTAACGGTGCCTTATGTCGACGACCGCGAGCATCTCGACGGGCTGATGGAAGCCGTTCGCCGCGAAAACGCGCCGCTCGTCTATTTCGCCAATCCCGACAATCCGATGGGAAGCTGGTGGGATGCCGACAGCATCGTCGCGTTTGCCAAGGCGCTGCCGGAAACCTGCCTGATGATTCTCGACGAGGCCTATTGCGAGACAGGCCCAGCCGGCGCGACGCCCGATATCGCCGCCCTGATCGACCGGCCGAACATCATCCGCACTCGAACCTTCTCGAAGGCCTACGGCATGGCCGGCTCGCGGGTGGGTTATGCGATCTCGACGCCCGGCACGGCGGAGGCCTTCGACAAGATCCGCAATCATTTCGGCATGAACCGGATCGGCGTCGCCTCGGCGCTCGCGGCGCTGAAAGACCAAGCCTACCTCTCCCAGGTGATTGGGCAGATCAAGGCCTCGCGCGAACGGATAGCCGCAATCGCTGAAACCAACGGTCTGAAGCCGCTGGCGTCTGCCACCAATTTCGTGGCGATCGACTGCGGCCGCGACGGCGCCTATGCGCGCTCGATCGTCGATGGGCTGATGGAGCACGGCGTTTTCATCCGCATGCCGGGTGTCGCACCGCTCAACCGTTGCATCCGCGTGAGCACGGGACCGGAGCCGGACATGGCGTTGCTTGAAGAAGCGCTGCCGAAGGTGCTGAAAAGCCTATAGGCCAAAAGAAAATGACCGCGCCGGCCTTGTTCCTGCCGGTCGCGGTCTCAATTTCAGGCGTCGTCCCCGTCCAGACCCGACCGCCCTCTCCCGATCCCCTTTTGGGTTGATGTCTTTTGGATTGTTCTCCCGCCGGCCCTCTTGCGGGGCCGGTCAAATTCTTCGACCACAGCGCTCCCTCGAGGAGCTCAGTGCATGGTCATCCATTCGCGAGCGGCGCGAAGGGCTGCGGCCAGCTGCATCTTGCTCATCGTCTGGGCCAGGTCGGCGCGCAGTTCGGCGGCGCGGTCGGAGCCCTTGATCGCGGCGATGTTGAGCCATTTGTGAGCGGAAACGAGATCGACGTCGCAACCACGGCCGGTCGCATACATCAGACCCATTTCGCAGAAAGTGTCGGCGCGGGTTTCGCCACCCATGGTGGCCATTCCGGAATTGTTCATTTCAAAGCGTGCCATCGGTTTGATCCCTGTTAAAGCCTGTTGTTCGTCGTCTGCCCTGTTTTTGCCCTTTCGGGCTCCGTCCGGATCACCGTCTTAAAGCGGCTGTTTCGATCCTTCCGGCCGGCGGTTTTTCCCGCTCGTTTGATGACTTCACTATGCGCCCAACCTTCCAAAAGACGCCTAAAAAGCATGATTAATTCAACGAAAACAAAGTACAAACGCTTGGTAAACTTGGCTTTTTGTTAAACATGGGATGCCTTGCATTTTAAGGAATTTGCGGAGATTTTTACGAAAAATTTAGAAATCGATTTAAACTGATCGCTAACTACGAATCCGGGTCGCATCGGGGATCTGTGGAAAAACCTGGCCCTCCCCGACGCTGTAAATCCCCCGTTTTCCAAGCCAATCCGATATTTACCTTTACGTACGGGTAAGATAAATTTCGAACCGGGTTCGCGCAAAGGGGTGCGAATTAGAGGAAACCGCGCCGTCTATCGCTTGAGAAGGTCTGACGGCGGAAGCAAAGGAGGAAACAATCATGATGCGCAGACTGATGCTTGCTGCCGCGCTGACACTTGCCGCAGCTGGGGCCCAGGCCGCCGAGCCGATCGAAGGCAATTGGAAAACCGCCAGCGGCGAGACCGCAGCGATCGGCAAATGCGACACCGCCTATTGCGTGACGCTGAAGACCGGCAAACATTCCGGCAAGCAGATCGGCAAGCTCTCCGGCAAGGACGGCGAATATAGCGGCGAGATCACCGATCCTGCGGACGACAAGACCTATAGCGGCTCAGGCTCGGTCAGCGGCAATTCGCTGAAGATGAAGGGCTGTGTCCTCGCGATCTTTTGCAAATCGCAGACCTGGACGCGCCTCTAAGGTCGGCTCGTCCCATATTCCTTATATAAGAAGTGCAGAGATGGTCGCGCCGGCAAGGGCCGCGGCCATTTTTCGTCTCGCGACGTCAAGGACTGCCTGATTTTTTTGCTGCGTCGCACCAACAAGAGGCACCATGATCACGGAAACGGCATCGGATTTGACCGCCAAGTCCGGTGGATTTTTGGATGTCACAGTTTTGTGAAAAGCTTGAATAGGCCTTGAACGCAATTTTTGCCACATAGAAGTCTCAAAAAAGCCTTGTTCTGCCAAAATACACACGCAGGCGCTGCAAATTCTGTCAGACCTATCTATGCACTTGATATACATAGATAATTATCTTACCAAACCGTAACTTAATCGGTTTATTTGCGGCAATTTCAAAAAAAATTAGCTTGCTTAGCACTTTTAGCGTGCATTTTTAAAAGCCGATTTTGGTTGTCAACGTTTCGTTGACAGCAGTCGTCAAAAGTGGGGCTTTCGGATCGAACCGATCGGTCCGATATCAGCATCGCAAACAGAAATTCACTCTGGTTCGCCCCAAGACCGAACCGAACATACTCCAAGGATAAAGACAATGACCAAGATCACATCCGCATTCGCCGCTGCTCTTATCGCTTCGGCTTCTTTCGCTTCCGTCGCCCTTGCTGAAGGCGACTATTATGAAGGCGCCTCCAAGGCCTCCGCTACTGTCGACCACGTTCAGACCGGCAGCATTGCGAAGGATCAACAGGCCGCCAACCAGATCCAGGCTCCGATCGGCCGCGGCGACTATTATGAAGGCGCAAATCGCCCGAACTAACCGCAGCTCATTCAAAACACCGAAACAATAATCCGCAGCCAGGTCGCAAACTTTGAAGCCGCGGAACACTCTGAAGGGACTACCATCATGACCAGGATCACTTCCGCTATCGCCGCAGCCCTCATCGCTTCGGCTTCCTTCGCCACCGCCGCTCTTGCTGAGGGCAACTATTACGAAGGCGTCACCCCGCCGTCGGCTGGCCAGCAGCATCCGTCAATACATCAGAATACCCAGGGTTCGGCCAGCTACGGTTACACGGGCTCGGTCTCCAACGCTCAGGGTTCAAACCAGTCGTTCGACGGCACGGTCACCCTGAACCACGGCGACTATTATGAAGGTGCAGTTCGTCCGAACTAACTGCAGCTCACGCAAGATACCGAAACAAACAATCCGCAGGCCAGGTCGCAAACTCATGAGCCGCGGAACACTCTGAAGGGACTACCACAATGACCAAGATCACTTCCGCTATCGCCGCAGCCCTCATCGCTTCGGCTTCCTTCGCTTCCGTCGCTCTCGCTGAAGGCGACTATTACGAAGGCGCCTCCAAGGTTTCCGTCACGACCGACCAGGTCCAGACCGGCAGCATCGGTCAGAAGGCCGAAGCCCAGAAGGCAGACGTCAACAGCGGCGACTATTTCGACGGCGCAAACCGCCCGAACTAACCGCAGACGTTCAAGACACATAAACAATTTCCGCAGGCCAGGTCGCAAACTGATGCGCCGCGGAACACTCTGAAAGGACTACCATCATGACCAGGATCACCTCCGCTATCGCCGCAGCCTTCATCGCTTCGGCTTCGTTCGCCACCGCCGCTCTTGCCGAAGAAGGCGATTATTACGAAGGCGCACAGCCCACCCAGCAGGCTCAGTCCGTCCAGGGCGCCCGCGTCGATAGCTTCGGCTACACCGGTTCGATCGCTCGCGCTCAGGGCTCCGCCCAGTCGAACCAGTCGTTCGACGGCACGGTCACCCTGAACCGGGGCGACTATTACGAAGGTGCAGTTCGCCCGAACTAATTGAAAGTTCGCCCGAGCTACTCCGCAAGTCATCCAAGACAACCACATCCGCAGGCCAAGGTCGCAAACTTTAAAGCCGCGGGTCACTCTGAAAAGGAATAGGACCATGTCCAAGATCACTTCGACGATCGCTGCTACGCTGATCGCTACCGCTTCCTTCGCCACGGCCGCCCTTGCCAGCGGCGGCACATACTACGAAGGCGCCGTCGAACCGGCTCCCAGCCAGTCGGTTGCCTCCAGCCATCAGGCGGCTCCGAAGGCCCAGCATCCGGGCGTCAGCTACGGCCACACGGGCTCGGTCTCCAGCGCCCAGGGTTCGAGCCAGTCCTTCGACGGCACGGTCACCCTGAACCGTGGCGACTACTACGAAGGCGCAGTTCGTCCGAACTAACCGCCGTTATTCAAAATACTAAACATATGTCCGCAGGCCGGGTCGCAAACTCACTGCCGCGGGCAACTCTGAAAGGCATAAGACAATGACCAAGATGACTTCCGCACTCGCCGCAGCCCTGTTTGCTTCGGTTTCGTTCGCCGGTGCAGCACTTGCTGAAGGCGACTATTACCAGGGCGTTCAGAAGACTGCGCCTTCCGTCTCCACCTCCATCGATCGCACCAACACCGGCAGCATCGATCGCCAGGACGGCAAGCTTCCGTTCAACAATGGCGGCGGACGGGATAACCGTATCTCCGATCTGGACAGCGGCGACTACTACAGCGGCGCAAATCGCCCGAACTAATTCTTGAGTTCGCTCGCGATCGATAATCGCACAGAGGCTTTGCCCCGTGCGGGATCGGACAGACTGAAAAGATATGGAAAAATGAAATACCAGCCGCTTGCGCGGCTGGTATTCGCAGTTCATTCAAGACACCGATTGGAAAGACGGGTCGCAATCGTCTTTCCGGTGCGTGGGTGGCAGGACTCTGAAACCAGCCACCGTCTTCAAGATTAAGTGAAGCTTTTCCACGAATCAATCACGTTGATGCTCTTCTTCGTGAGATTCCTGCATTTGGCAGCGCACGGCCCGGTTTTCGCGGTATTTCAGGCTTTTTCACCGCCTAGACGAAAAACCCTTAGTGGCAACTCCGCTCCATTTCTATTGGAACGATCCGTCCTTCCAGGGATTTCTATCTTCGGCGGAGCGATGCGACTATCGCTTCGCACCATAAGAACAGATGGAAAGGACAGGACAATGAAAACCTATCTGACGTCCGGTATTGCCGCTCTTATCATTTCGGCAGGTTATACTGGTGCCGCCATGGCACAGGATGCCGTCTATCCTGACCCGAACGGCCTGCCGCAGTCGCCGCCGACCATCCAGCAGGATCGCGGCCGGGATCGTGGCCAGGGCGTTGATACCATGTCGACCGGCAGCATCTATCCGGGCACCGGCTACATGTATAACAATAATACCAGCGGCAATGCCGATCTGGATGGTGGACAGGACGAAGGCGACTACTACGACGGTACGTTGCGTCCGCATAACTAAGCAGTTGCTTCAAGATACCGCATCTCGCGCAGGTCGCAGCCAATGCACGGGATGACGTCTCCACCGATAGAACCAATTTCAAAGCCGGCCCTCACGGGTCGGCTTTTTCGCGATCGGCATTGGCTTCGAAGACGCATGGCGACATCCGATCACCTGGTGACGGCGCGCGGTCATGGTTCCGGCAAGGACGCCGTCATGTGCGGCTATTCAAACGCCCGTTCTGTTCCGCCGGCGTTAACCATTCTGAACCCAGGATGAAGCCCTCTCTCAGCACGCATTCAGCCCCGCGCCTTTATTCTGCCGCCATTGGCTTTGGGGAGAGAACCATGACCGTCCTCGCACGTCGCCTGACAATCGTAACGCTGATCATGACCATTTTCGCATTTGCCTTTGCCGCGCTTGTCGCAGCTCCGGCGCGCAACGATCTGCGCGTGCATCTCGGCACGACCGTGCCTTGCTATCATCCCGCGACGCCGAACTGCGTCGCGGCGCTTTAAAACTCATGGATCAATCGGCACAAGCCTTCTGACGTCGTTTGATTGTTATTGAGTTCCCACTATAATAGCGCATGAACACACGAATCTTTTCCCTATCCCCGCTCTCCTTCATCAGCCCGAGCCCGGTCGAGCCGCGCGCTTTCGACAATCCGGTCGAGGCGGTCGATGCCCTGACCGAGCTCTACGAGCGCAACACGCGGTTCCTGATCGAGGCGTTCGGAGCGCTTGCCGACGGCGCCGCCGTGACCGGCCGCTACCGCGCCTGCTATCCGCAGGTCAGCATCGAGACGACCTCATTCGGACACGCCGACTCGCGCCTCTCCTACGGCCATGTGTCGTCCCCCGGCGTCTATACGACGACCATCACCCGGCCAAAACTGTTCCGGCATTACCTCAAGGAACAGCTCGGCCTGCTGATGCGCAACCACAGCGTTCCGGTGACGATTTCCGAATCGACTACGCCGATCCCGCTGCATTTCGCTTTCGGCGAAGGTGCGCATGTGGAAGCGTCGGCGACCAGTTCACTCGCCGACATTTCGCTGCGCGATCTCTTCGACACGCCGGATCTCAACAATACCGACGACCTGATCGCCAATGGCGAATACGACCAGGTGCCTGGCGAGCCGGCGCCGCTTGCGCCGTTCACCGCCCAGCGGATCGACTATTCGCTGGCGCGGCTCAGCCACTACACCGCGACCAGTGCCGATCACTTCCAGAACTTCGTGCTGTTCACCAACTACCAGTTCTACATCGATGAATTCGCGGCCTGGGCCCGTGAGATGATGGCAAAGGGCGGCGACGGCTACACGGCCTTCGTCGAGCCCGGCAATATCGTCACGCTTGCCGGCGGCGACAAACCGGAAACCGATGCGGTCGTCCGCCTGCCGCAGATGCCTGCCTATCATCTGAAGAAGAAGGGGCATGCCGGCATCACGCTCGTCAATATCGGTGTCGGGCCTTCGAACGCCAAGACGATTACCGACCATATCGCCGTGCTGCGCCCGCATGCCTGGCTGATGGTCGGCCACTGCGCCGGCCTGCGCAACAGCCAGCGCCTGGGTGACTATGTGCTGGCGCATGCCTATGTGCGCGAAGACCATGTGCTCGACGACGACCTGCCGGTGTGGATCCCGATCCCGGCACTTGCCGAAGTGCAGCAGGCGCTGGAAAGCGCCGTCGAGGAAGTCACCGGCTACCAGGGTTTCGAGCTCAAGCGGATCATGCGCACCGGTACGGTCGCGACGATCGACAACCGCAACTGGGAACTGCGCGACCAGCGCGGGCCGGTGAAGCGGCTCTCCCAGTCGCGCGCCATCGCGCTGGACATGGAATCGGCGACCATCGCAGCGAACGGTTTCCGCTTCCGTGTGCCCTATGGGACGCTGCTCTGCGTCTCCGACCGGCCGCTGCACGGCGAACTGAAACTGCCCGGCATGGCAACCGCCTTCTACCGCACCCAGGTCAGCCAGCACCTGCAGATCGGCATCCGCGCCGTTCAGAAGCTTGCAGCCATGCCGACCGAGACACTGCATTCGCGCAAGCTGAGAAGCTTTTATGAGACGGCGTTTCAGTGACGGCGCCATAATTTAGGACTATATTCTGGACTCTCAGGAGGGCTCCCGATGCGCATGTCCTTAAATATCGACGACGACCTCTTGAACGAGGCGAAGGAAATCACCGGCTTGCCGACGACGGCAACCGTGGAGGAGATCCTTCATCATCTGGTCACGAACGAACGCCGACGCCGCGCTTTCAAGGAGCTTGAAGGCATGGGCTGGGATGGCCCTCATCACAGCCGGCCGACCTTCGAGACCCTGGCATCCGAATTTCGAGCCCTGACCGCCAATCGCGACCATACGCCCTCCGAAATGCTGATGCGCGAAGGACGCCAAGAACGGTGACGACCTTCGTCGTCGACGCAAGCGTCGTCATCAAATGGGTCATCCAGGAGACAGGGACTTCCGAGGCGCTGTCCCTACTCGACGGCAATGCGCTGATTGCCCCGGATCTGATCCTTGTCGAATGCGCCAACATCCTCTGGAAGAAGGTACGGCGGAGAGAGCTTTCCGCCGTAGAGGCACATTTCGGCGCCCGGCTCATCGAGGGCTCGGACCTGCAATTGCGAGAAATGCTACCGATCTTGAACGCCAGTCTCGAACTCGCGATCGAACTCGATCATCCGGCTTATGACTGCATCTATCTGGCCCTTGCGCTGAAGGAAAACCTTCGCTTCGTCACTGCGGATGAAAGCCTCATTCGCAAGCTGCGGCAAAGCGCCGACAAGAGACTTCGGGACATGGCGGTATCGCTGAGCGAACTGGCCTAGCCGCGATCGCGTGTCGGCCGCGCCACCAGCAAGGACAGCGCCGTCCCCACCAGCGACGAGATGATCACCAGCAGATGCGTGTTGACTGCCGCTTGGCCGAGTTCCGCCAAGGGCAGCCCGGCCGTGCCGGCGCCGAAGGCGATGGCGCCGGCGGTGATGCCGGCGGGATAGGTGCCGACGCCGGCGGGGGCGTGGACGGGAAGCACCGAAGAGAGTTCGCCGCCGAGGGCGCCGCCGAAGCTTGCAGCGGTAGACAAGCCGCCGAGCAGGCCAAGCACCCAGGCGAGCACGGCAATCTTGGTGAACCAGTTGATCAGCGTCGCGCCCCAGGCGCGGGCGAAGGCTTTCGCATCGAGCGGCAGGCCGGCTTCGACCTCGTCGAGCAGCTTTTTCGCCTTGTCCGGCAGAACCTTGGCCGCAAGACGGAATGCTTGGCCGCGCAGCGCGAAGGCGATGGCGGGAAGGATGAGGAAGGCGAGCCAGAGTGCCCAGGCCCAGAGTTTTCCCGTCTGCAGCGCCAGCCCGGTGCCGGCAGCGGCGAGCAGGGCATGCAGGTCGAAGAGGCGCATGACGAACAGCGCGGCGGTTCCGCGGGCGACGCCGAGGCCGAATTCACGCTTCATCAGCAGCGGAAAGCTCGCCTCGCCGGTGCGGAAGGGCAGCATGATGTTCAACAGGTTATGGACCTGGACGAGCCTCAGCAGCGTGCCGAAATGACCGCCGGTTTCGGCCGGGAAATAGTCGTAGATACGCCAGGTGCGCAGGACATAGGTACCGAGCAGCAGCACGAGCGCTATTGCCGCTGAGCCCCAGCCGGCGCTGCTCCACAAAGACACGACGCTCTGCCAGCCCCAGACCCACTGGATGAAAGCGGCGTAGACGAGGATGATCGACACCGTTCCGAGCGTCATCGCGTGGCGAATTATCCACGCCCGGCTGGCAACCGGAGAATTCTTCATATAGTAGGGTGCCCCATGTGATATTCCGGGTTTTGCCGCCATCGAGGCGTGCCGTTTCAAGCCCGTGGTTTAGGAGAAACGCAAGGTGCGTACAACAGCAGAGTCGGTGACGGGCCTCATCGAGACGGCCGAGCCGATCGAACTGTCTCTGGTCGTGCCGCTCTTCAACGAAGAAGAAAGCGTGCGCCCGCTGATCGAGCGGATCTGCGTGGCGATGGATAACTACGCCGCGACCTGGGAACTCATTCTGGTCGACGACGGCAGCACCGATGCGACGATCGCCAATGCCCGCGAAGCGCTGAACCGCCCCGGCCTAGACCTGAAGATCGTCGCGCTGCAGCGCAATTTCGGCCAGACGGCCGCCATGCAGGCCGGCATCAACCAGGCCGAAGGACGGTTGATCGCCACGCTCGACGGCGACCTGCAGAACGACCCGAAGGACATTCCGGGGATGGTTGCGGAATTGGAACGCCGCGAACTCGACCTTCTCGTCGGCTGGCGCAAGAACCGCCAGGACGGGCTGCTGTTGCGCAAGGTGCCCTCCTTCATCGCCAACCGGCTGATCGGCCGGATCACCGGCGTGCGGCTGCATGATTACGGCTGTTCCCTGAAGATCTATCGCGGATCAGTGATCAAGCAGGTCAAGCTGATGGGCGAGATGCACCGCTTCATTCCGGCCTGGGTTGCCGGCGTGGTGCCGAGCTCGCGGATCGGCGAGATGCCGGTGACCCACCATGCGCGCCAGCACGGGGTTTCGAAATACGGCATTTCCCGCACCTTCCGGGTTATTCTCGATCTTCTGTCGGTGATGTTCTTCATGCGCTTCAAGGCGCGGCCAGGACATTTCTTCGGCTCGCTCGGCCTCGGGCTCGGCGCGCTGTCTGCGATCATCCTCTTCTACCTGTTCATCGACAAGTTCGTCATGGGCAACGACATCGGTACGCGGCCGCTGTTCCTCATCGGCGTCATGCTGTTCCTGTCGGCAGTGCAGATGATCACCACCGGCATTATCGCGGAAATGATCGCCCGCACCTATTACCGCGATGACAACTCGCTCAGCTACATCGTCAGGGAAGTCTATGAGGGCGATGCGGCGCATCAGTGACGCGCTTGCCCGCCGTCCCCACCTCATCCTCTGGCTGATCGCTGCATATTATGTGCTCGCGGTCATCCTTCGGGTGCTGCGATCGGAGGCGCTCGAAAGCGACGAGGCAGAACAGCTCTACCAGTCGCAGTTCCTGCTGATGGGGTACGGCCGCCAGCCGCCGTTCTACAACTGGCTGCAATACGGGATCGTCCACCTGATCGGCCCGTCGATCCTGGCGATCGCCCTGGTCAAGAACCTGCTGCTGTTTCTCACTTGTGCGGTCTATGGGCTGGCGGCGCGGGTGTTGCTGAAGGACCAGAGGCTGGTCGCCGTCGCCATGATCGGGGTGATCGCCATGCCGGCGGTCAGCGTCATGGCGCAGCGGGACCTGACGCACGCGATCGCCACGCTGTTTGCCGTCGCGCTGTTCTTCTGCGGTTTCCTCAAGACGCTGACGCGGCCGAGCCTGTGGACGTATCTGCTGACCGGCATTGCGGTCGGGTTCGGGCTGATCGCCAAGTATAATTTCGTCATCGTACCGGTTGCGGCAATCCTCGCGATCCTGCCGGAACCGGACCTGCGCAAGCGCATCCTCGACTGGCGGCTGATCCCAGCACTTGCCGTGGTCGGAGTGATCTGCCTGCCGCACGGGCTGTGGGTGCTCGGAAACCTCAGCGAAGCGACGGCGGGGACGATCAAGGCGATGCGGGAAGATGCATCGGGCAACCCCATCCTCGACCGGCTGTCCGGCATCGGCACGCTTTTCGTCGCAATACTGACCGGCGGGCTGCCGGTGCTCGCCTTTTTCCTGATCGCCTTCCGGCGGTCGCTGGTCGATGCATGGCGAGCGACGAACCACTGGACGCGGGTGATTGGCCGGACGCTCGTCATTTGCTTGATCGCGGTCGGGTTGATCGGGCTCGGTTTTGGAGCCACCAGCATCAGCGAAAAATGGCTGTCGCCCTTCCTGGTTCTGCTGTCGCTCTATCTCTGCCTGAAGCTGGAAGCCGCCAATGCGGAGACGAGCCGCAGCATTCCGCGGCTGCTGTTTCCGGTGGCCGTGCTGGCGCTCGGCTTCGTCGTCTATATCGCGCTCGGCAATGTCATCGGCCCGATATTCGGCAATTACACGAAGGAAAACCTGCCGTCCGGGCGGTTCATCGAACAGGCGGTGGCGGAGCATGCCGGCGCCAAGCCCGCCTATGTGATCACCGCCGACCCCTATCTTGCCGGAAGCGCCCGGCTGGAACTGCCGCAGGCCCGCGTGCTGCTGCAAAGCTTCGGGCAGACGCCGCCGCTCGGCGAGGCGGAGAGAAGCCAGCCGGGGCTGATCGTCTGGCAGGAAAGCGGTGATACGCTCGATGCCCTCAGGCCTTATCTGCAGGCGAACGGGATTGCGGCGGAAAGATTGACGCCGGCGACCAAGGCCGTGCCCTATCTCTTCTCCGGTGGGCGGAACAGCGTCACGTTTGGGTATGCCTGGGTGGAGCCGGGCACATAGAGGCCGGCAAACTCCCTCTCCCCCCTTGCGGGGGAGATGTCACCAGAGGTGACAGAGGGGGGGTGGGTCTGCGAACTCAATTGCCGGAGAGTATGCCGCGCCCCCCCTCTTCCCCTGCCGGGGCACCTCCCCCGCAAGGGGGGACATTGAATCGCGGCGGCGCTCACCCGCTGACGCTATCTCTCAGATGATCCAGCGCCGCCCGCAGCTTTTCGATCACTTCGTCCACTTCCGAACGGCTGATCGTCAACGCCGGCGAGGCCAGCATGCGGTCGCCGGTGGCGCGCAGGATGAGGCCATTTTCGAGGCAGTGGTTGCGCACCAGCGAGCCGATATCGTCGGGCTTTGCATATCGGCGGCGGGTGGATTTGTCGGCTGCAAGCTGCAGACCGCCGATCAGGCCGACGCTTTCGGCCTCACCGACCACCGCGTGATCCTCAAGGCTTTTCCACGCGGCGGCAAAATAGGGGCCGATATCGTCGCGGACGCGCTCGACCAGCCCCTCCTCCTCGATGATACGGATGTTTTCCAGCGCTGCGGCGGCGCAGACCGGGTGACCGGAATAGGTGAAGCCGTGGTAGAAATCGCCTAACTCCTCGACCATGACATCGGCGACGCGGTCGCTGACCAGCACTCCGCCGATCGGCAGGTAACCGGAGGAGAGGCCCTTGGCGATCGGGGCAAGGTCTGGCTCGAAGCCGTAATACTGGTGGCCGAACCAATGCCCAAGACGGCCGAAACCGCAGATCACCTCGTCGGCGACAAGCAGGATGTTGCGCGCCTTGCAGATTCGGGCGATTTCCGGCCAATAGGTCTCCGGCGGAATGATAACGCCCCCTGCCCCCTGGATCGGCTCGGCAACGAAGGCTGCGACGCGCTCCTCGCCGAGTTCGTCGATCTTCGCCTCCAGCTCGCGGGCGACCTTCAGGCCGAATTCGGCAGGCGAAAGGTCGCCGCCCTCGGCGTACCAGTAGGGCTGGTTGATGTGGTGGATGCCCTCGATCGGCAGGTTGCCCTGCTCGTGCATCAGCTTCATGCCGCCGAGCGAGGCGCCGGCGACGGTCGAGCCGTGATAGGCGTTCTTGCGGGCGATGACCAAGGTCTTTTCCGGCTTGCCCAAGGCCTTCCAGTAGACCCGCGCCATGCGGAACCAGGTGTCGGTCGCCTCCGAGCCGGAATTGGTGAAGAAGACGCGCTTCAGGTTTTCGCCCGTGTGCGAGGCGATCTTCTGGGCGAGCAGCGCCGCCGGCTCGGTCGTGGTGCCGAAGAAGGTGTTGTAGTAGGGCAGCTCCTGCATCTGCTTGTAGGCGGCATCGGCGATCGACTTGCGGCCGTAACCGACATTGACGCACCAGAGCCCGGCAAAGGCATCGAGATATTTCCTGCCCGTCGAGTCGTAGATATGGACGCCTTCCGCGCGCTGGATGACCCGTGCACCCTTGGCGTTCAACTGCTTCATGTCCGAGAACGGATGGAGGTGATGGGCGGCATCGATGGCGGCGAGATTGGAAAGCGGCGGCATATCGGTCATGACTGTCTCTCTGCCTTAGATTGTGCCGTCAATTCTTATCGGTTACGAACAGAGTTCCGCAACACCCGTCAAAAGACATTCCTCATGGCTTCCGATTCCGCACCGCCCCGCATCGAAATCCTGCTCGTCGGCATGAACGGCGACTTGCGCGGCAAGCAGATCCCGCTCGAAGCCGAAAAGAAGGTCTGGGACGGCACCGTGCGCCTGCCCTCCTCCACCCAATCGCTCGACATCTGGGGCTACGACAATGACGAGATCACCGGGCTTTCCATGTCGATCGGCGATCCCGACGGCCTATGCATTCCCGACAAGCGTAGTCTTGCGCCAATGCCCTGGGCGCCGGAAGGGTCCAAGCAGGTGCTTTCGACCATGCACGAATTCGACGGCACGCCTTCCTTTATGGATCCGCGCGCCATTCTAGCGGCCCTCCTCAAGCGCTTCGAGGAGCGCGGGTTGACGCCGGTCGTGGCGACGGAGCTCGAATTCTACGTGGTGCAGGACGACTGGCGCGAGACCGGCAGGCCGCGACCGCCGGCGAAGCTGACCTATCGCGACCAGCCGAACGGCTTCCAGCTCTACGACATGAGCGCTGTCGATGCGCTCGACGACTACCTGCAGACGGTGCGGACCTGGGCGAAGGCTCAAGGACTGCCGGCGGATGCGACGACCGCAGAATTCGGCCCCGGCCAATTCGAGATCAACCTTCTACACCGCCCCGATGCGCTGGCGGCGGCCGACGATTGCATTTATCTCAAGCGCATTGCCGAACAGGCGGCGAAGAAGCATGGGCTGAAATCCACCTGCATGGCGAAACCCTATGCGGATCACGCCGGATCCGGCCTGCATGTCCATGCAAGCGTCATCGACCGCGACGGCAACAATGTGCTGGACGCGAAGGGCGGCGATCCGGTGCGGCTCAAATCCGTCTGCGCCGGCATGCTGATGACGATGCGGGATGCGCAGCTGATCTTCGCGCCATTCGCCAATTCCTATCGCCGCTTCCAGCCGGGCTCGTTCGCGCCGGTCGATATCGACTGGGGTTTCGGCCATCGCGGCACCGCAGTGCGCATTCCGGACGCTCAAGGGCCGGCCGCCCGCATTGAACATCGCGTCGCCGGCGCCGACGTCAATCCGTATCTGCTGCTGACCGCCATCCTCGGCGGAATGCTTCTTGGGTTGGGTGAAACGCTGGATCCGGGTCCTGCGACCGAACCGGGCAAGGAGCCGCCGGCCGGTACGAAAAAGCTAACGCACGATTTCCTGACGGCAGTCGAGGAGTTTTCCGCCTCGCCCTTCATCGCCGACGTGTTTGGGGCGCGATACCAGAAGCTCTATGGCGACACGAAGCGCAAGGAGGCGATCAGCTACCTGCGCACGGTCTCGGATTTCGACTATCAGACCTATCTGCCGCGGATCTAGGGCTTCATCCATGCTGCGTAGAGAATATCCTTCACGTCAACAAACATAAATACATCGCCTGGCTTGAAGCCGAATGCATCACTCCAGGCGGTGGCATATGAACCGAGTTCCATGTTGAGTTCACGTAAGGCCGTCTCGTCGCCGGTCTTGGCAGCGTTGATCTCCTCCTCCGCCACCGCTTTCATGAGGTCGCTATAGGTGCTGTTCCCCCCGCTGTCGGGAATGAAGACGATGATGCCGCTCTTGTCCTCGAACTTCACCGAAAGCTCGATCTCGTCTTCGGTGAAACGCTCGCGGTTCTTGACGATCATCTGGGGAAGCACGATTGCGAAGAGGTTTTCGCGCGAAATAGCACCGTCATGGGCCTCCTGTTGCTGCTTCACCAGCTGCATGAATTCCCATCCCTTCTCGGAGATCACCTGCTTCAGCGTCTGCTTGACGGCGAGGTCGGTGACCATGAACTGATCCGAGTCGATAAACTCCGCCGCCTCGACGGCCAGTTCGCCCTTGGCGTCCAGCTCCATGAACGCGACGCTGATCGCAAAGGCCGCCTTCAGCGTCTCTTCAGCGGGCTCTCCGGTAATACCGTTCGCCACCTGGACGAGATCGGCTTTCTTTTCCTTGTCTTCGTCAGTTTCGGCAGGCTGCGCGTTCGCCTGCTGAAGGATCAGCAAAGCCGCAGGTTGAACGACGGAGATTGAAGTCATGCCGGCCCTCGTCCGCGACGCACCACCCCTAATGGGCATTGCCGCGATTTGCCGGGCGCTTCATGGCCAGACCAACCAATGATTCTATCAATGGTTGAGAAATTAGGACCCGGGGATTAACGAGATATGAATGGCTGGATGCGAAAGGTTGTATTGCCGGCAGCGAACTCGCTCATATCCCGCTGCCGTCCCGTTCCTGTGTCACGCGTTCCTGCGGCTGGTTGACCAGCACGGTCAGTTCGCCTGCGTGGACCGACAGCACTGCCTCACCATAAACAGTGACGATCTGTGGTAGCGGGACTAGGCATCGGCCGCACAGGATCGATGTTTAAGCGAATGTTTCAACCTATCTTAAATTCATGAGGCCTAAGGAAGCTGGATATTTGAAGTCTTGCGGCACATCCGATGCGTATTGTTATCGCCAAGTCACTCTTTACCGGACTGTTATCCCTGCTCGCATCTCTGGCTCTATCGTTTGCCTTCGTTCCGATGCTGGGCGGGGAAGTAGCCGGTGCCGGCCTGGTGATGACCATCGTTTGCCCGCTTGCCATCTCTATCCCCGCCTCGGCCGTGCTTTACAGCCAGTCGGAACGAATC
This sequence comes from Neorhizobium galegae bv. orientalis str. HAMBI 540, assembly GCF_000731315.1. Lineage (NCBI taxonomy): Bacteria > Pseudomonadati > Pseudomonadota > Alphaproteobacteria > Hyphomicrobiales > Rhizobiaceae > Neorhizobium > Neorhizobium galegae. The sequence goes on along the minus strand of NZ_HG938353.1, from coordinate 897,999 downwards.
CGGCGTGCGGAAGCCATGGCTTCTGACGCCCTCGCCAAACTGGCAGCTGCCTACGAGGAACTTCACCGGCAGTCCCGCCACGACGGATTGACGGGGCTGTTGAACCGCAGCGCCTTCATGGAAGAACTGCAGACATTCAGCCGGGAGGGTGTAACCGGAGCCCTTATTTTTCTGGATCTCGACCACTTCAAATCGATCAACGATCGCCACGGCCATGCAGCCGGTGACGAGGTCCTTCGCCGCACCGGGCAGATACTCGCCACGTATGACGGGCAATTCAACATAGCGGGCCGCCTCGGAGGGGAAGAATTCGCTCTGTTTCAAGGTGGCCTGACCGTCGACGAGATGTTGAGGTGGTGCGAGGATATTCGAGAGCTCATCGAAGGCATGGATGTGCGCTCCGCCTCACGATCGAGTGTGCCGGTATCGGCCAGCATCGGAGCTATCCACTGTGCTCCGGGCTTCGATCCTCATGGATGTCTCAGAGCCGCCGATATAAATCTATACGAGGCAAAATCGCTCGGGCGAAATCGGGTGGTTTCATCCATCTGAAGAGGCGGCAGAACGGTTCGGATACCGCCTCGAACTCGCTCAGATGCCGCTGCCGTCCCGTTCCTGTGTCACGCGTTCCTGCGGCCGGTTGACCAGCACCGTCAGCTCGCCCGCATGGATCTTCAGGAGCACATCGCGATCCATCGGCAGCAATTCGCCGTCGATGACGCAGCGGATATCGTGGCGCTCGCGGGGGAAATGCAGTTCCAGTTCGGTCACCGTCATCGCGGTGACGGCAGCGTTTTCCTTCAGCCGGCCGCGCATGATATCGAAAGTCAGCCGCGCCACGCCCGCCGGCGTCAGCGGATCGGCGACATAGAAGCCGAGATGGCCGCCGGTCAGGCTGTCGGCAAACATCAGCGGGTCGCGGCCGAATTCGTTGTTGGAGACGGAGATGGCCGAGACCCTGCGGTGCCCAACCTTGCCGCCCGCATTGTACTCCACCTCGAATTCCGGCGGATTGAACATGACGCCGATCGCCGCCCGTGTGCTCGCGCGTATCTTGCCAAGCCGCGAGGCAAAGGTCATCGAATTGCGGTACCGCACCATGCGCGCATGCATGCCGGCGGAAAACTGGTGCACGAAGCTCTTGCCGTTGGCGCTGGCGATATCGATGTTTTCCGGCCGCGCCTGCGCCAACGCATCCAGCACCTGCCAGATATCGAGCGGCAGTTTCAGCGAGCGGGCGAACAGGTTCATGGTGCCGGCCGGCACGACGCCAAGTGCGATGCTGCTTTTCCAGGCGATGCCGGCAGCCGCCGAGATCGTGCCGTCGCCGCCGCCGGCGATCAACCCTTCGACGCCTCGCGTCGAGGCCGCCTTTTCCATGGTCGCGACCACGTCCTTGCCGGACACTACATGGCATTCGATCTCGTGACCGGCCGCCTTGAACGTCTCGACTGCTCGAGCGCAATAGGCGTCCATGTCGGTGGTTCGGAAGGTACCGCCATCGCGGTTGAAGACGGCAAAGAGGTTCATCTGATCTCGCTTGCAGAGGAGCGGATTTGGCGCGGGACAACGGCCCATCAGAGAAATGGTTGCGACCGGCAGCTTTATCAACAAGCCCGCCGTCGCTTCAGGGAAAAACTCACAATCCCGTGAGGGGGACGCCTGAATAAGTGGCGGATACTACCGCAATGCACAATGCCATGCTAATTTCAAGTTCGGTCATTTCGGTGACCCGCTCACCTCCAGAGCGGGTGGATGTCTCCCACATCCTACCCGCGTCTTTTTCCAGCAGATTCAACGTTATGACCGATACTGCCGCCGATTTTCAATCCGCACGGGACCGTTCGGAAGCCCAAGACTTTGATAGTGCACCCGCTCTTTCGCGGCTCGCCGTCATCCTGATCGAGATCGCATTGGCGGTCGGAGGCTTCGGTATCGGCACCGGCGAATTCGCGATCATGGGCCTGCTGCCGGATGTCGCCGCGACCTACCAGGTCAGCATTCCGATGGCGGGCTACGTGATCAGCGCCTATGCCCTTGGTGTCGTCATCGGCGCGCCGATCATCGCGGTCGCCGCTGCCCGGATGACGCGGCGGTCGCTGCTGCTGATCCTGATGACGGTGTTTGCACTCGGCAATATCTTGAGCGCCGCCGCCCCGGATTTCTGGAGCTTTACGGCGCTGCGCTTTATCACCGGCCTGCCACATGGCGCCTATTTCGGGGTCGCAGCGCTCGTTGCCGCCTCGATGGTGCCGCCCAACAAGCGCGCCCGCGCCGTCGGCCGGGTGATGCTCGGCCTCACCGTCGCCACCCTGGTCGGCACGCCGATCGCCACCTTCATGGGACAAATACTCAACTGGCGCGCCGCCTTCTTTCTGGTCGGCGGCATCGGCGTCGTGACCGTGGCGCTGCTCTGGTATTTCCAGCCGCGCGACACGGTGCAGGAAGGCGCCGGCATCTGGCGCGAGCTGAGCGCCTTCGGCCGCACGCAGGTGTGGCTGACGCTCGGCATTGCCGCGGTCGGCTTCGGCGGCATGTTCTCGGTGTTCAGCTACATAGCCTCGACCACGACGGTGACGGCCGGAATGTCGGTCGGCATGGTGGCGATCGTGCTGACGCTGTTCGGCATCGGCATGAATGTCGGCAATATCATCGGCTCGCGGCTGGCCGACCTGTCGCTCAAGGGCACGATCGGCGGCGTGATGCTGTTCAACATCGTCGTCATGGGCGCCTTCGGCCTGTGGGCGCAATATCCGGCCGTGCTCTGCCTCTGCGTCTTCCTGATCGGCTGCGGGTTTGCCGCCGGACCCGCGCTGCAGACGCGGCTGATGGATGTCGCCGCCGACGCGCAGACGCTGGCCGCCGCCTCCAACCATTCGGCCTTCAACATCGCCAATGCACTCGGCGCCTGGCTCGGCGGGCTGGTGATTGCCTGGGGATGGGGTTTCGCCGCGACCGGCTATGTGGGAGCGGTGCTATCGTTGCTCGGCTTCGGCGTATTCGCGATCTCAGCGGCGCTCGACCGGAAGGTCGCCGCGGCCTGATCAGGCCGCCCTCGATGGCTTTTCAGCCTCCGGCATGACCATGTACTTTTTGCCGCCTTCGCAGATGACGTGTTCCTTGCCCCAGAGGCGAAGCGCGGCGATGACCGGTTCCAGGCTGCGGCCGATCGGCGTCAGCGCATAATCGACGCGCGGCGGCACGACCGGGAATACGGTGCGGGACAGCAAGCCTGCCTCTTCCAGTTCCCGCAGCTGCTTGGTCAGCATGCGCTGGGTGACCGCCGGAATGCGGCGGCGCAGTTCGTTGAAGCGCAACGTGCCGTCTTCCAGCAGATGATAAAGGATGACGCCCTTCCATTTCCCGTCGAGGAAACTCAGGGTCGATTCCACCGGGCAGCCTGGGAAATTGCCAGTGAGCTTGGCGCGGGGTTTCGACATGGTCAGCGTCCTTTCGCGGTATACTTTTCGGTACTATAGACCAAAAATGTGCATTCTTGCGCTCTCTGAACATAGACGCCATCTAGTCTCCGGACAACAGGACACAAACCAAGGAGACGTTCCATGCGCGCCGTCGGCTTCAACACGCCCCAGCCCATCACCGCCGAAACCTCGCTGATCGACATCGAGCTGCCCATGCCGGAGGCGGCGGGCCGCGACCTGCTGGTCGAGATCAGGGCGATCTCGGTCAATCCGGTCGATACCAAGGTGCGCCGCTCGGCACCGGTCGAACCCGGCCAGCACCGGATCCTCGGTTATGATGCTGCCGGCGTGGTCAAGGCGGTCGGCCCGGGCGTCAAGCTCTTCAAGCCGGGCGACGAGGTCTATTATGCCGGCGTGATCAACCGGCCGGGCACCAATGCGGAATTCCATCTGGTCGACGAGCGCATCGTCGGCTTCAAGCCGAAGACCCTGAGCTTCGAGGAAGCAGCCGCCCTGCCGCTGACGGCGATCACCGCCTACGAGACGCTGTTCCATCGCATGAAGGTGCAGGACAAGGTAGCGGGCGCCTGGAACGCGGTGCTGGTCATCGGTGGCGCTGGCGGAGTCGGCTCGATCGCCATCCAGCTCCTGCGCGAACTGTCGGACGTGACGGTCATCGGCACCGGCTCGCGGCCGGAGACGCAAGCGTGGATCAAGGAACTCGGCGCCCACCACGTGCTCGACCATTCGAAGCCGATGGCGCCGCAACTTGCCCAGATGGCGATCGGCGCGCCCGCCTTCGTCTTCTCCACGACCCATACGGAAAACCATCTCAAGGATATCCTGGAGCTGATCGCACCGCAGGGCCGCCTGGCGCTGATCGACGACCCGAAGGAGCCGATGGACCTGCGCGCCTTCAAGAGCAAGGCGCTGTCGGTGCATTGGGAGATGATGTTCGCGCGTGCCGTCTTCCAGACCGCCGACATGATCGAGCAGCACAAGCTTTTGAACCACGTCGCGGAACTGGTCGATGCCAAAAAGATCCGGACGACGCTTGCCGAAACGCTGGGGCCGATCAACGCCGCAAACCTGAAGAAGGCGCATGCGATGGTCGAAAGCAATCGCACCAAGGGCAAGCTCGTGCTTTCGGGCTTCTGACGCAGCCCTGTGAAAGAAACAAAGAAAGCCCGCCGTGGCTGAAACGGCGGGCTTTCTTAGCGGCCTGGCGGTGGATCAGGCCTGGATGACAACGACCTTGGCGCCGACATTGACGCGGCTGTAGAGATCGACGACGTCATGGTTCATCATGCGGATGCAGCCGCTCGACATAGCAAGCCCGATCGATTGCGGCTGGTTGGTGCCATGGATGCGGAAATGCGTGTCGTTGCCGCCGCGATAGAGATACATGGCGCGGGCGCCAAGCGGATTGTTCGGGCCGCCAGGCATGCCGCCTGCGAGTTTCCGGTACCGCTCCTCGCGGCGCTGCATGTTTTCCGTCGGGGTCCAGGTCGGCCATTCGGCCTTGCGGCCGACATAGGCATTGCCGGCAAGCGCCAGTCCGGCACGGCCGACGCCGACGCCATACCGGATCGCGCGGCCGTTGCCGAGAATGTAATAGGCGCGGCGGGCCGGCGTGTCGACGACCACGGAGCCGGCGGCATGCGGGGTGACATAGGCGACTTCCGTGCGGCGCAGCTCCGGCTTAATGTTCTCTACCGGTACGGTCTTCAACGGGAACTGTTCGTTGGGCAGCGCTGCGTAATTCGTCTGATCATTGATGGTGGAAGCGCAGCCGGCAAGCAGAAGCGGCAGACCGCCAAGAAAGCCGCGACGGGAAATCGACATGAATGTGTCCTTGATGCGTCGAGAAGATGACGCCGAATTTAAGAATATTATGGTTAATGAAGTGCTAAACGGGTGATTGAAGCAGTCATCACGAACGCGTCAGAAGGACGCTGAGGTAGAGATGCTACGTACCATGCCTGTGTTGAGATAGGCATCATTTGATGCTATCTTTGATGCAGCAGGAGATAAGCCATGCGCACGACGGTGACGATCGATGATAAATTGCTCGCAAGAGCTCAAGAAGTCACTGGCATCAAGGAGCGATCCCTCCTTTTGAAGGAGGCCTTGACGCGGCTGATTCAGGAAGAAGCTGCGCGTCGCCTTATCGCGCTGGGGGGAAGCGCGCCCGATTTGGAAGCCCCGCCCAGGCGGCGGTGGAACCTTGACGGGACATGGGGAGGATCAGATTGGGATAAATCGGAGTGATCCTGCTCGACACCTCGATCTGGATTGATCATCTCCGAAAGCGCGAGGAGGCTGTTGAATTTCTTCTGAAACGAAAGCAGATTCTCGTGCATCCTTTCGTCATCGGGGAAGTGGCCCTCGGCCCGATGCCACGCTACGATCTTGTTCTACAGTCCCTCTCGGAATTGCCTCAAGCGCTAGTAGCCAGCGACCCTGAGGTTCTCTTGCTCATCAGACAGCACTCTCTCATGGGAAGCGGCGTCGGCTATGTCGACGCACATCTATTGGCGTCGACCAAGTTGCACGAAGGTACCCGACTGTTAACCCGCGACAAACGCCTCGCGCGGATCGCGACCGCGCTCGGCATCGGGTACGAGCCTTAACCAGCCTCACATATTCGGATAAACCGGCCCTTCGCCGCCCTGCGGTGGAACCCAGTTGATGTTCTGGTTGGGGTCCTTGATGTCGCAGGTCTTGCAGTGGACGCAGTTCTGGGCGTTGATCACGTAGACTTCTTCGCCGCCCTTCTCCACCCACTCGTAGACGCCGGCCGGACAGTAGCGCGTCGACGGGCCGCCATAGACTTCCAGCTCCGAGCGCTTCTGCAGGTCCATGTCCTTTACTTGCAGATGAACCGGCTGGTCTTCCTCGTGGTTGGTGTTCGACAGGAAGACCGAAGACAGGCGGTCGAAGGTCAAGACGCCGTCCGGCTTCGGGTAGTCGATCTTCTTGTGCCGGGCTGCCGGTTCCAGCGAGGCTGCGTCGGTCTTGCCGTGTTTCAGCGTGCCGAAGATCGACAGGCCGAACAGCTGGTTGGTCCACATGTCGAGGCCGCCGAGCGCGATGCCAAGGCCGGTGCCGAGTTTCGACCAGAGCGGCTTGACGTTGCGCACCCGCTTCAGGTCCGTGCCGATCGGCGTCGAGCGCCATTCGGCCTCGATCTCGATCACCTCGTCATTGGCGCGGCCGGCTTCGATTGCCTTGGCGATGTTGTCGGCGGCGAGAATGCCGGACAGGACGGCGTTGTGGCTGCCCTTGATGCGCGGCACGTTGACGAGGCCGGCGGAACAGCCGATCAGCGCGCCACCCGGGAAGGTCAGTTTCGGCACCGACTGGTATCCGCCCTCGGTGATGGCGCGGGCGCCGTAGGAAAGGCGCTTCGCGCCCTCGAACGTTCCGCGGATCGCGTCATGCGTCTTGAAGCGCTGGAATTCCTCGAACGGATAGAGATACGGGTTCTTGTAATTCAGGTGCACCACGAAGCCGACGGCGACGAGGTTGTCCTCCAGGTGATAGAGGAACGAACCGCCGCCGGTCTTCATGCCGAGCGGCCAGCCGAACGAGTGCTGCACTAGGCCCAGACGATGGTTTTCCGGCTTCACCTGCCAGAGTTCCTTGACGCCGATACCGTATTTCTGGGGCTCGCGATCCTTCTGCAGGTCGAACCGCAGGATCAACTGCTTGGCGAGCGATCCGCGCACGCCTTCGCCGATCAACGTGTATTTGCCAATCAGTTCCATGCCGCGGGTAAAGGCCGGGCCGGGCTCGCCATTCTTCTCGACGCCCATGTCGCCGGTGGCGACGCCCTTGACGGCGCCGTTCTCGTCGTAGAGCACTTCGGTGGCGGCAAAGCCTGGATAGATTTCGACGCCCAAGGCTTCCGCCTTTTCGGCGAGCCAGCGACAGACGTTTCCGAGCGAGACGATGTAGTTGCCGTGATTGTTCATCAGCGGCGGCATCATGAAGTTCGGAAGGCGGATTGAGCCGGCCGGCCCTAAGAACAGGAAGTGGTCGGCGGTGACCGGGGTCTTGAACGGATGACCGTCCTCGTCGCGCCAGCCGGGCAGCAGCGCGTCGATGCCCACCGGATCGACGACCGCGCCAGACAGGATATGGGCGCCGACTTCCGAACCCTTTTCGAGCACGACGACGGTCAGGTCCGGATTGACCTGTTTCAGGCGGATCGCCGCCGAAAGCCCCGCAGGACCCGCGCCGACGATCACCACGTCGAATTCCATGCTCTCGCGCTCTGGCAATTCGTGGACAGGAAGTTCTTGCTCGCTCATATCCAACTCCGCTCGCCGGCCCCTTCCGGCTTTATTCAGGCAACCTGTTTGACAAAACCGCCCCGGCTTGTCGAGGCGGGAAAACGTCCTCCGCCTTGTCATTCGCGCAAATGGAGTTTCGGTTTTCTCATATTACGTTTACGTACACGTCAGTTATAGGCACCGAACCGCAGAAAGCAAGATCGGCCTTTCGCAGCCTTCTGTCGCTGCTATAAAGGCCCGACAACCGATCACAGGAATTGGGGAAGGAACAGAACCATGGATCTCGGTCTCACCGGTAAACGCGCCCTCGTGCTCGCCTCGTCGCGCGGACTCGGCCTCGGCATTGCCAAGGCGCTTGCAAGCGAAGGCGCACACGTTCTCCTCGTCGGCCGCTCCGGCGACCGGCTGGCGGAAAACTGCAAGGCGATCAATGCCGAAGGCAAGGGCAAGGCCGACTGGGTCTGGGGCGATCTCGCCGAAGAGAATTTCGTCGAGGCGACGAAGGCCGCGGTCAAGGAGAAGCTCGGCGGCATCGACATCCTGGTCAACAATACCGGCGGCCCGACGCCGGGTACCGCGGAAGAAATGACTGCCGATAAGCTCGACATCTTCTTCCAGTCCATGGTTCTGCGCGTCATCACGCTCACCAACGCCTTCCTGCCGCAGATGAAGGAACAGGGCTGGGGGCGCATTCTCACCTGCGCCTCGTCGGGTGTCTACGAGCCGATCGCCAACCTTGCGCTGTCCAACACCCTGCGCTCGGCGCTGGTCGGCTGGAACAAGACGATCGCCACCGAAGTGGCGGGGTTCGGCATTACCTGCAACATGCTGCTTCCCGGCCGCATCCATACCGACCGCATCGATGAACTCGACGGCGCCAATGCCAAGCGCACCGGCAAATCGGTGGAGGAAATCCGCTCCGCCTCGCTGAAGACCATTCCCGCCGGCCGGCTTGGCAGGGTCGAGGAATTCGCAGCCGCCGGTGCTTTCCTCTGCTCGGTCCCGGCAAGCTATGTCACCGGCACGATGCTCCGGGTCGACGGAGGCGCGTCGCGTTCGATCTGATCTTCGGACCGTTAAACTGAGGTCGTTAAACATTAAATCGAATTGAGCTGCCGCTGTTGGCGGTATCTCAATTCGCCTCAGCTAAGAGGCAAGCCGGCCCCCAAAATTAAAGGATCGCCGGCATGATCGAAAGTGTTTCGGGGGCGACCGAAGCTGCATCGCCCAGTATCCCCTCCGCCGTGCCTCACGTCGCGGCGCCTTCGGCAGCCTCCTCGGCTGCCTCGATCTCGGCGACGCTTGCGGCCGGACAGGTCGCGACATATGCAGGCACCTGGGAAGCAGCAACCCGGCACGCAGCCGAGACTTCGGCGATCTCCAGCCGGCCGGGCATGATGCATGCGCGAAGCCTTGAGGCCGTGGACGATGTTGTGGTCCGCAACCTCCTCGACAGCCTGTCTCCATCGAGTCGCATCGCCGGCAGCTTCTTCCTGGCCGACGGCGAGGAACCAGCGCCACGCTCGCTGATCGCCACCTATTACGAAGATGTCTGACCGGACACGGTTCGGGACGATGTGACATCACGCAAATTCGTTTCGCGGGAGCACCCGCTCAAGCCTATGATCTCCAGACCCTGTCCTCGGAGACTTTTCGATGAAATTCACTCGACTTGCGCTTTCGATCATCGGCGCCCTGCTGGTCGTGCTCGGCCTCATCTGGATCGGCCAGGGCAGCGGCGCCTTCCCCTATCCCGCCAGCAGTTTCATGATCAACCAGACGCCCTGGATCATCAGGGGCGCCATCGCCGCGATCGTCGGCGTCGTTGTCATCTGGGGCGCCCGGCGGTTTCTGCGCTAGCTGCGGCGAGCGCAGTTCAGCGGCGCATCCAGAAGGCGAGAAAGATTAACTCCAGTTCATCTAAGCCCTTCATTACAAACCTTTAATCCGCTTTCACCGGTTAGTGAGCCGGTCACTCAAAACTTGTCTTTTTTGCGCCGCAATAGGGGCGGTTCGATGGGCCGATACCATCGAGCACAACCATAGGCGAGCGGTCACCTCATGAAGAAGATCTGGATTTTTGCTGGCATTCTTGTCGCTGCCGGCGTTGCGGGCTGGGAGTTCCGCGATCGGCTTCCCTTTCTCTCACCCTTCATCCAGCAGGCATCCGCCGATACCGGCGACGGCCAGTCGACGGGCACGCAGCGGCGTCGCGGAACAGGCGGTCCGCCGCCGGCGGTGAAGACCGTTGCAGCCACCCGCACCGCCCTGCCAATGGACGTGACCGCCTCGGGCGCGGCCAATGCCGACCAGAATACCACGATCGCCGCACAGCAGCCGGGCATCGTCGTCAGCATCGCTGCGACTGACGGCGCCTTCGTCAAGGCGGGTGACCTGATCGCCAAGCTCGACGACCGCACCGCCAAGGCCGCGCTCGACAAGGACAAGGCGCTGCTGGTCCGCGACCAGGCGACGCTGACCCAGGCTCAAACGGCGCTTGCCCGCGCCAACGACCTGCTGCGCGGCAATGCCGGCACGCAGCAGACCGTCGACCAGGCGAAAGCGGCACAGGACACCGCAGCCGCCACCGTGCAGAGCGACAATGCGGCGATTGTCTCCGATCAGATCGCAATCGACCACACGGACATCCGCGCGCCGTTCAACGGTAGGCTGGGCGATATCGACATCAGCACCGGCGCCTATCTCAGCGCCGGCTCGGCAGTGGTGACGATCGCCAAATACGATCCCATCTATGTGAAATTCCATCTTCCCGAAGCCTATCTCGGCCAACTCAAGCAGGGTTCGACGGCGAATGCGGTAACGGTCGATGCCGTACCGCAGGGCGGCGGCACCTCGGCCAAAGGAATGTTGAGCTTCTTCGACAACACGGTCGATCCGGCTTCGGGCACGATCCTTGCCAAGGCACGGTTCGACAATCCATCCGGAACGCTCTGGCCGGGGCAATCGCTGAATGTCACCGCGCATTTTGAGAGCGACGACAAGGACATCGTGGTGCCGACGGTGGCGGTCAATCCGGGCGTCGACAGCCCGTTCGTTTATGCGGTCGGCGACGACAGGAAGGTTCACGTAACGCCGGTCAAAATTGCCCGCTCCAGTGGTCCGGATACGGCGATTGCCAGCGGGCTGACCGAAGGCGCGCATGTGGTGATCGAGGGCCAGGTGCAGCTCGTCGATGGCGCGACCGTCGTCGAGCAGTTCGGCAACGGCCAGAAGACGGCCGGCGCCAAGGGTAATGATCAGTCGATCGAAGTGGGGGCCGCGCAATGATCCCGCAATTCTGCATCCGCCGCCCAGTCGCCACCACGCTACTTGCCATCGGCGCCGTGCTCGCCGGCATTGCCGGTTATCAACTGCTGCCGGTCGCCGCCCTGCCGCAGGTCGATTTCCCGACCATCAACGTCTCCGCACAGCTGACCGGCGCCTCGCCGCAGACGATGGCGACGGCGGTCTCGACGCCGCTGATCAAGCAGTTCGAGACGATCCCCGGCATCAGCGAGATCAGCGCCACCAACTCGCTCGGCAATACTTCGATCGTGCTGCAGTTCGACCTGAACCGCAATATCGACGCGGCGGCCGCCGACGTGCAGGCGGCGATCTCGCATGCGACCCGGCAGCTGCCCGACAACATGACGACGCCGCCGAGCTACCGCAAGACGAACCCAGCCGACGCGCCGGTCCTGCTCCTGTCGATCCGCAGCGATACGATGCCGCGCAGCAAGATCGACGAGATCGCCGAGGACGTTCTCTCCCCTTCCCTCTCGACGCTTCCCGGCGTAGCGGAAGTGTCGATCTTCGGCGCCCAGACTTATGCGGTGCGCGTCGAGGTCGATCCCAACAAGCTGCAGGCGCGCAATCTCGGCGTCGACAACGTCACCAATGCGATCTCCAACGCCAACAGCCAGGCGCCGGTGGGCTCGCTCGAGAACAACAGCCAGCGGCTGACCATCAATGCCGATACCCAGCGCACCAATGCCGACCAGTTCCGCTCATTGGTGATCGCCAGCCCGAACGGTGCGCCCGTCCATCTCGGCGATGTCGCCAACGTTCAGGACAGCGTTGCCAATCTCGACGCGGGAAGCTGGTATGACGGCAACCAGTCGATCATCCTCGCCATCCAGCGCCAGCCGGACGCCAACACGGTCGATGTCGTCGATTCGGTGCGCGCAAAACTGCCCGGACTTTCCGCCGAGCTGCCGGCGTCGGTGTCGATCAGCGTCATGAACGATTCCTCGACGGCGATCCGCTCCTCGATATCGGACGTGCAGTTCACGCTGATGCTGACGATCGGCCTCGTCGTACTGGTCATCTATCTCTTCCTCGGCCGGATCACCGCCACCCTCGTTCCGGGGCTTGCCGTGCCGCTGTCGCTGATCACCACGTTCGGCGCCATGTATGTGCTCGGCTACAGCATCGACAATATCTCGCTGCTCGGACTGACGCTCTCGGTCGGCCTCGTGGTCGACGATGCGATCGTCATGCTGGAAAACATCATGCGGCATGTCGAGGATGGCATGCCGCCGATGCAGGCGGCCCTGCAGGGGGCAGGTGAAGTCAGTTCGACGATCATTTCCATGTCGGTGTCGCTGATTGCGGTGTTCATCCCAATCCTGTTGATGGGCGGGGTAGTCGGGCGGCTGTTCAACGAGTTCGGCATGGTGGTGGCGCTCGCCATCGTCGCCTCGGCGATCGTCTCACTGACGGTGACGCCGATGCTCGGGTCGCGTCTGTCCGGTGCCGAACATCACCCAGGCCTGCTGGTGCGCATCTTCGATGCCGGCTTCAGCCGCACACTCAAGGGATATGACCGGGCGGTCGGCTGGTGCCTCAGAAACCGAGGGGTCATCCTCCTCGTCTTCCTCGCCTCGGTCGGCGCCTCGGTCTATCTGTTCAGAACGCTGCCGACGAGCTTCTTCCCGCAGGAGGATATCGGCCGCCTGACGATCTCGACCCGCGCCCGCGAGGACATTTCCTATCCGGCGATGCGCGACCTGCAGGCACAGGTGGCTGCCGCCGTGCAGAAAAACCCGGCGGTCAACCACGTCACCTCGATCGTCGGCAGCAATGGCCGCAGCTCGCTCAACAACGGCACGATCTGGGTGGAACTGAAGGACCGCGACCAGCGTCCGCCGCTCGACCAGACGCTGCGCGAACTCCGGCAGGCGACATCCAGGTTCGCCGGCATGAAGACCTTCATCACCCCGCAGCAGAGCCTGCGCTTCGGCGGCCGCGCGACGGCCAGCCAATACCAGCTCGTCGTTCAGGCGCTGAATGCCTCGCAAACCAGCGAATGGTCGGACAAGATCCAGACCGCGATGCGCGCCGACCGAACGCATTTCACCGACGTCACCTCCGACGCGCAGAACAACGCGATCGAAGCCAATATCAAGGTCGACCCGGAAAAGGCGGCGTCGTTCGGGATTACCGACGACGAACTGCGCAAGACGCTGCAGATGGCCTTCGGCGGTTATACGGCCGCCGAAATCCAGTCGACCGGTGACAGCTACGACGTCATCACCGAGTTCGACAATACCCAGCAGTGGAATGACCAGATGCTGCAGGGTGTCAGGGTGATGTCCTCGAACGGCTCGCTGGTGCCGCTCTCGAATTTTGCGACGGTCGTGCGCCAGACGGCGCCGGTCACCATCAACCAGACCGGCCAGCTGGTCTCGACGACCGTATCGTTCAACCTGCCGGCCGGCGTGTCGCTCTCCGATGCGACGGCGGCGATCGACCAGATCAAGACTCAGCTGCAGATGCCGAATGACGTGTTCACCTCCTATGGCGGCACGGCGCAGATCTTTCAGCAGAGCCAGGGCAATACGCCGCTGCTGATTCTCGCTGCGGTGCTGACCATCTATGTGGTCCTCGGCGTGCTCTACGAGAGCTTCATCCACCCGCTGACGATCCTGTCGGGCCTTCCGGCTGCGGCCTTCGGAGCGTTGCTGGCACTGAAGCTGTTCGGCTTCGACCTGTCGATCATCGCGCTGATCGGACTGCTGATGCTGATCGGCATCGTCAAGAAGAACGCGATCATGATGATCGACGTGGCGGTGGAAACGATGCGCTCGAAGGGAGAAACGGCGGCCGTCGCGATCCACGAAGCCTGCGTACGGCGTTTCCGGCCGATCATGATGACGACCTTCTGCGCCCTGCTCGGGGCGCTGCCGATCGCGCTCGGCACCGGTGCCTCGTCGGAACTGCGCCAGCCGCTCGGCGTCGCTGTGGTCGGCGGCCTGATCGTTTCCCAGGCGCTGACGCTGTTCATCACGCCCGTCATCTTCGTGGAAATGGACCGGTTCGGGCGGTTCCTCGGGAGGCTTTGGTCGAAGAAGGACAAGGACCTGCACGAGGCAAACGACGACGCGCCGACGCAGATCGCCGCGGAGTGACGCCCCTGACCGCCGCCCCAAAAAGGGCCGGCGGGCAAGCGCCAGTGCAGGTAACCTTAACCGATAACCTGAACGGACGACTCCGTTTGCATTAGCCACTGCTAAAGCTTCTTATAGGTGGCGCAGCGCAGTGTTGCGTACGCGCTGGGCGGTCGGGCTTGGGGGTCGCCCGGCCGCTTTCAGCTTCAGGCCGAGAGCCTAGAACCCTTCCGCCAGTTTCGGGAAATCCTTGATCAGCCCATCCCGCACCACGAAGCTGATCGGCTCGTTCGGATACCGCTTGGTATCGACCAGCAGCCTTGCGAAGATGACACGCCGTTCGTCCTTCATTGCCCAGCCGACGAACCAGCCGAGCGGGCGGTCGTAATCCACCTTGCCGGCCTTGTCGCGCAGCCAGCCGGAACCGGTCTTGCCCTGGATGTCCCAGCCGTCGCCGGCCTCGAAATGCGGCACGATCGCCAGCGTCATGTCGACCGCATGTTCGGAGATCGGCAGGCCGCCATTCAGGAACCGGCGCAGGAACCGCACCTGCTCGTCCGCCGAAATCTTCAACGACGACATCAGCCAGGATTCGGTCAATCCGTCGGTATTGCCTGGGCCGCCGGAGACATCGCGATTGCCGTAACCGAAGCGCTGGATGTAGTCCGCAAACTTGGGCTTGCCGAGCTTGCGGGCGACTTCCTGCGAGTACCAGACGATCGAGTCCTTTTCCCATATCACCGGATCGACATCCTTCTTCACCCGCTCCGGGCCACCGAACTTCGCCTGGTATTTCCAGCGCGGGTTCTGGGCGTCGGTCAGAATGCCGGCATCATAGCCCATCATGGCCAAAGGCAGTTTGAAGGTCGACTGGGGATAAAAGCCCTGATCGCAGGTGCCCTGGCGGTAAAGCGCGTCGCCGCTGTCCTCGTCGATGATGACGGTGCAGCGGATCGGGTCGGCGGCACCAGCGGAGGTGCAATCGAGAAAAGTCACGATAATTCCGAGAGAAAATGCCAGAAGAAAAGAATTTCTGAAAGCCATCGAGGTGCTCCAATTGGGGTGACGCGGCTTTTCTAGGTCGGCTTGCAAGCCCCAATCAAACGATGATATCTGCGGTCAGGCATGAATCAAATTAGGGCATGGCCATGGTTCGACCATATTTGCCGCTGAACGCGCTGCGCGCCTTCGAGGCGGCCGCCCGGCATCTCTCCTTCACCCGCGCATCGATCGAGCTCTGCGTCACCCAGGCCGCCGTCAGCCATCAGGTGAAGCTGCTCGAAGAGCGGCTCGGCGTGACCCTGTTCCGGCGCCTGCCGCGTGGGCTGATGATCACCGAGGAAGGCCTGGCGCTGCTGCCGGCGCTGCAGGACAGTTTCGACCGCATGGCCGCCATGCTGGAGCGCTTTGAAGACGGGCATGTGCGCGAGGTGCTGAAGCTCGGGGCGGTCGGCACGCTGGCGGTCGGCTGGCTGCTGCCGCGGCTTTCCGACTTCCGCGAGAAATACCCGTTCATCGATCTCAGGCTTTCCACCAACAACAACCGCGTCGACATCGCCGCCGAGGGTCTCGACTACACGATCAAGTTCGGCAACGGCGCCTGGCACGATATCGAGGCGGAACCGCTGTTCGAGGCGCCGCTGTCCGTCCTCTGCATTCCGGCGATCGCAAGGCAGCTCAAGACCCCGGAAGACGTGGCGCACCAGGTGCTGCTGCGCTCCTACCGCGCCGACGAATGGCCGGGCTGGTTCGAGGCCGCGCATGTCGCCCCGCCGCAGATCCGCGGGCTGGTGTTCGACAGTTCCGTGCTGATGGTCGAGGCGGCGATACAAGGGGCCGGCGTGGCGCTGGCTCCTCCCCTGATGTTCTCCCGCCAGCTTGCCGCCGGCATGATCGAACAACCGTTTCCAATCACTATTTCCAAGGGCAGTTACTGGCTGACGCGGCTCAAATCCCGCAGCGTGACGCCGGCCATGGAAATGTTTAGGAATTGGCTTGTGCAACAGGCGGCGGAGACGCGGCGGCAGTTGGAAATCTAGGGCTTTCGGGGGTTGCCATCCCGGCGACCTTGTGCGATCACCCGCCCTCTCAAAAATTCCGGGGTGCCAGAAGCGCCCTTTTTCGCGTTCGAAGCCTTGTCGGCTTCGGTTCAATGATTTTCGACGGATAAAAGGAGCACGGCGATGGCACGGGCGCTCGGGCTTGATTTCGGCACGACCAATACGGTTCTGGCACTGGCGGATGGCGGCAGCACCACGCATTCGATGCGCTTCACCAGCAGCGCCGGCGAGAGCGATTCGATGCGCACCGCACTTTCCTTCATGAAGGATCCGGTGATGGGGGCGCAGGCGCTGAAGGTCGAGGCAGGCCAGGCGGCGATCCGCCAGTTCATCGACAATCCCGGCGATTGTCGTTTCCTGCAGTCGATCAAGACGTTTGCGGCAAGCGCGCTCTTCCAGGGCACGCTTGTGTTTGCCCGCCGGCACGTCTTCGAGGACCTGATGGAAATTTTCCTGAAGCGCCTGAAGATCTACGCGGACGACAGCTGGCCGAGCGACGTGTCGCGGGTGATCGCCGGACGGCCGGTGCATTTCGCCGGCGCCAATCCGGATCCGAAGCTTGCGACCGAACGCTACAACGAGGCGCTGACCCGGCTCGGCTTTCCGGAAATCCACTATGTCTACGAGCCAGTCGCGGCCGCCTATTATTTCGCCCAGACGCTGAAGAGCGATGCCACCGTCCTCGTCGCCGATTTCGGCGGCGGCACCACCGACTATTCGCTGATCCGCTTCGAAACCAGGGCCGGCAAGTTGACCGCCACCCCGATCGGCCATTCCGGCGTCGGCGTCGCGGGCGACCATTTCGACTACCGGATGATCGACAACCTGGTGTCCCCGGAAATCGGCAAGGGCAGCAAGTTCAAGAGTTTCGACAAGGTACTGGACGTGCCGGCCGGTTATTACGTCAATTTCGGCCGCTGGAACCAGCTGTCGATCTTCAAGACCACGCGCGAATTCACCGACCTCAAATCGCTGGTGCGCTCGGCGCTGGAGCCGGAAAAGCTCGAACTGTTTGTCGATCTCGTCGACCACGACGAGGGTTATCCGCTCTACCAGGCGATTTCGGCAACCAAGATGGCGCTGTCGGGAGCCGAGGAAGCGGAATTCAACTTTGCGCCGCTTGGGCGTGCCGGCCGCAAGATGGTCAAGCGCTCCGATTTCGAAGGCTGGATCGCCGAAGACCTCGGCCGCATCGAAGGCGCGCTCGACGAGGTGCTGGAAAAGACTGGCACCGCACCTTCCGAGATCGACAAGGTGTTCCTGACCGGCGGCACCTCCTTCGTGCCGGCCGTGCGCAGCATCTTCACGCGGCGATTCGATGCGAGCAAGATCGAGACCGGCGGCGAATTGCTGTCGATTGCCCACGGCCTGGCGCTGATCGGCGAGAGCGACGATATCGGACAATGGGCGGCTTGAGGGCGGCATACTCCCACTGACCTCCCCCCTTGAGGGGGAGATGTCACCGAAGGTGACAGAGGGGGTAGCGACGGTGCGGCAAAACATTCGGCCAATGAATCTGCCGAGAGGTTACCCCCCTCTGCCCTGCCGGGCATCTCCCCCTCAAGGGGGGAGATGCCCGGCAAGACGCTCCGTCTCCGTCCACAGGCCGTCGCCCATTCGAGCCAAAACCGGTTCCCTCTCCCACGCCACATGCTGTAGTGTGAATCCGATGAACCTCGCCAAAGACATGGACGCTCCCGAGCTCGCCGCCCTTCTGCATTTCTATGCGGATGCGGGTGTCGAGTGGCTTGTCGAGGATGAGCCGGTCGACCGGTTCGCGCAATTTGCGGCCCAGAAGGCAGCGCAGGCCGAAGCGCGAGCGCCGGCGTCTGCCCGGCAGCAGCAGCCGACGAACTATGAGCAGGCGCCGACCTCCCAGGCAGCCGCGGCAACGCCAAAACGCACCACGCCAACCACACGCGCGTCAGCACCTCCACCCGCCTCCGCGCCCGTATCGGTACCAGACGAACAGGCAGTCGCCTCGGCGCGATTCGCGGCCGAAAGCGCCCGGTCGCTCGACGAGCTCAAAACCGCGCTCGAAGCCTTCAACGGCTGCAACCTGAAGAACGGCGCGCGCAACACGGTGTTTGCGAGCGGCAACCCCGCTTCCGGCATCATGGTCATCGGCCCGATGCCGAATGCTGACGACGACCGTGACGGCATTCCCTTCTCCGGACGGCAAGGGCAGTTGCTGGACCGCATGCTCGGCGCGATCGGGCTTTCCCGCGACGGCGTTCTGCTCACCAATGTCATCCCCTGGCGGCCGCCGGGTAACCGCATGCCCTCGCAGGCCGAGATGGATATCTGCCGGCCGTTCCTGGAGCGCCAGGTGGCGCTCGCCGAACCGAAACTGCTGCTGCTGCTCGGCAATTTTCCTGCCCGTTTCTTCTTCGGCGGCAATGGCACGATCCATTCGATGCGCGGCGAATGGCGCGATCTCTCCTTCGGCGGAATCACCGTGTCGGCGATCGCCACGCTGCATCCGCAGGAACTGCTGGCGGCACCCGCCAACAAGGCGCTGGCCTGGCAGGACCTGCTGATGTTCAAAATGCGGTTTTCCGGGCACTGAATGCCCGCATTTCAGGCAGAATTGCCCAAAATTTGCTTAAGGTTACGGAAATATGAAGGCTGCCATGCAACCCACGCATGGCAGTGCGGCGTTTCGCTGCATTGCAGAATCGATGTTGCGCTGCAATATAAGCGGTGTGTCTTGGGAGGAATTCTAGGTTTAAGGAACCAAGGCCAATGACGACCCGCTTCCGCCCGATCCATTCGGGTTTCGAAACTCTTCGCATCGCCGGCCTGTCGCCGCGCTCGACGAAGGGCTATCACCATTTCGGCTCTGCGACGAACGAACAGCTGACCTCCTGCGCCATGGCGCGTCCGGTCGGCATCACCCGTCCCGCTTCGATCTTCAACGATTTCCGCGAACGTTGATCGCGCGGCACCAGGGAAGCATCAGCCATGACGGCCATTTTCCACCCGATCCGCATCCTGCGTGAGAACTTTTCTCATATCGGCGCTGCCGTGAACGCCTCGCGCGAATATAGCCGTGCGGGCGCTGCGCGCGCCTGCGCCGAGACCAATCCGGTCACCGCGGCCATTCCGCTCTAAACCTCCGGCTTGATCAAGCCCCCGGCGGCGATGCCTTGCGCGCCGCCTTCCGCTCGAGCCCCAGCTGGTGCTCGCGGTAGATGATGAAAATCCCCGCCGACACAGTGATCGCCGTTCCGACCAGCATGGCCGCCGTCGGCACATCTCCGAACAGAACATAGGCGATGCCGATCCCGAGCAGGATCGAGGTGTATTCGAACGGCGCCACCGTCGAGACATCCGCGTTGCGGTAACTTTCCGTCAGCAGGATCTGGCCGATGCCGCCGCAAAAGCCGGCGCCAATCAGAAAAAGCTTTTCCGGCATCGTCAGCGCCGCCCAGCCGAAAGGCAGGCTCGCAAGAGAAAACAGCGCCCCCGATAGCGAGAAATAGAGCACGATCGTCGCCGTCTTTTCGGTGCGCACGAGCTGGCGCGTCTGGATCATCGCAAAGCCGGCCAGCACTGCCGAGAGGATGACGGAGGCGGCGCCCATCGCCTGTTCCGAACCCATTCCGCCCTGTTCGAACATGGTGAGCTTCGGCCAGGAGATGATCACCACCCCGACCATGCCGACCATGACTGCGCTCCAGCGGTAAATGCGCACCGTCTCCTTCAGGAAGATCGCTGCGAAGACGACGGCCAGGAGCGGCGAGGAATAACCGATCGCGATTGCATCCGGCATCGGCAGGTGGACTAGACCGTAAAAGCCGAAAACCATCGACAGGATGCCGAGAAAGCCGCGTTTCACATGGCCGGTCAGACTGTTCGTGTGGAAGGCGCCGCGCAACTCGCCCTGGAAGGCGAGATAGACCATGATCGGCACGAGCGCGAAAGCGGAGCGGTAGAAAGTGATCTGTCCGGCCGGAATATCGGGACCTGCCGATTTGATACAGGTCTGCATCATCACGAAGATCACCACGGAGGTGACTTTGAACATGATCCCGCGTAGGGGATTCAGGGCATCGGCGGACATCAACAACTCATGGAGATTTCTGGGGGAATTTTGGCGGAAATCCAGTCCGCGCTGACAGGACGTGTTGGAGAGGCAATCCGGGGAGATTCAGTTTGGCGGCAAAGTAACGGAAAAGTGCCGTGAGGGGGATCAAATCTGATGATAGGTCGATCAATATCCGTGACCTTGTGAAAGATTGCGCGAAATATACTGGATCGAAATGACGCTTTATTTTAGCCAAAGTTTCAACAATCGTTTAGCATTGCGTGCAATTATCCGCGCGGCGACGGGTGTGTGCCAGTTCGACGGGAGTGCTGCGAAGCGCCCGAAACCAATTTGAAGAGCCGGTTCAGGAAGCAATATGCGAACAGATACGGGCCAGATCGTTCATCTGGCAGATTACCGCCCCACCGACTTTGTCCTGGAACGCGTCGATCTGACCTTCGAGCTCGACCCCACCAACACCAAGGTTGATGCGCGGTTGATCTTCCACCGGCGCGAAGGTGTCGACCTCTCGGCGCCGCTGGTGCTGGATGGCGACGAACTGACGCTGTCTGGACTGCTGCTCGACCAGAACGAAGTGCCTGCGGCGCAATACGATGTGACGCCGGAAAGCCTAACGATCCGTGACCTGCCGGCCGAATCTCCGTTCGAAATCACCGTCACCACCTATATCAATCCGGAAGCCAACAGCCAGCTGATGGGCCTCTACCGCACGAACGGGATCTACTGCACCCAGTGCGAGGCGGAAGGTTTCCGCCGCATCAGCTATTTCCCGGACCGGCCGGACGTGCTGGCGCCCTATACGATCACCATTATCGGCGACAAGGCCGCCAATCCGGTCATGCTGTCGAACGGTAATTTCTTAGGGGGAGCCGGCTATGACGAGGGCCGCGCGTTCGCCGCCTGGTTCGACCCGCATCCGAAGCCGAGCTACCTCTTTGCACTGGTTGCCGGCGATCTCGGCGTGGTCGAGGACACGTTCGTCACCATGTCCGAGCGTGAAGTGACGCTGAAGATCTATGTGGAGCACGGCAAGGAGGCGCGTGCGGCCTATGCCATGGATGCGCTGAAGCGCTCGATGAAATGGGACGAGGAGCGATTCGGCCGCGAATACGACCTCGACATCTTCATGATCGTCGCCGTATCCGACTTCAACATGGGGGCCATGGAGAACAAGGGTCTCAACGTCTTCAACGACAAATACGTGCTGGCCGACCCGGAAATCGCGACCGACCAGGACTATGCCAATATCGAGGCGATCATCGCCCACGAATATTTCCACAACTGGACCGGCAACCGCATCACCTGCCGCGACTGGTTTCAGCTCTGCCTCAAGGAAGGCCTGACGGTCTATCGCGACCACGAGTTTTCCGCTGACCAGCGCTCGCGTGCCGTCAAGCGCATCGCCGAGGTGCGGCACCTGAAATCGGAACAGTTCCCGGAAGACGCAGGCCCGCTCGCGCATCCGGTCCGCCCGACCAAATACCGCGAAATCAACAATTTCTACACGACCACCGTCTACGAAAAGGGCTCGGAAGTCACCCGGATGATCGCCACGCTGCTTGGCCGCGACGATTTCAAGGCTGGCATGGACCTCTATTTCGAGCGCCATGACGGCCAGGCCGTGACGGTCGAGGATTTCGTCAAGTCGTTCGAGGATGCGAGCGGCCGCGACCTTACGCAGTTCTCGCTCTGGTACCACCAGGCCGGCACGCCTCTCGTCACCGTGTCGAGCGACTATGACCAGGCAAGCGGCACCTTCAAACTATCGCTCGAGCAGATGATCCCGGCAACCCCTGGCCAGACGGCCAAGGAACCGATGCACATCCCGCTCTCCTTCGCGCTCATCCTCGACAACGGCTCGCCGGCAGTGCCAACCAAGGTCGCGGGTGGCGAAGTCACCGGCGATGTGCTGCATCTGACCGAGCGCCGGCAGAGCTTCACCTTCACGGGCGTCTCCTCCCGTCCGGTCCTATCGCTCAACCGTTCGTTCTCGGCGCCGATCAACCTGCATCTCGACCAGACGCCGGCCGATCTTGCCCATATCGCCCGCCACGACACCGATCTCTTCGCCCGCTGGCAGGCGCTGACCGACCTTGCGCTGCCGAACCTGATGCACGCGGCGCGCGACGCGCGTGACGGGAAGGAAATCACCTGCGATCCGTCTTTCGTCGCGGCCCTTCTGGAAGCCGCCGGCGATGAGACGCTCGAACCTGCGTTCCGCGCCCAGGCCCTGACGCTGCCGAGCGAGGCGGACATTGCCCGCGAACTCGGCGGCAACAACGACCCGGATGCGATCCATGCCGGCCGCGACGCCATTCTTTCGGAGATCGCCAAGGCCGGAACCAAGACTTTCCTGCGCCTGTTCGAAGACATGAAGGTCGATGGCGCCTTCACGCCGGATGCGGCAAGCGCCGGCAAGCGCTCGCTGCGCAACACCGCGCTGTCCTATCTCACCTATGCGGAAGGAACGCCAGCCCGCGCGGCCGCAGCCTTCGCATCCGCCGACAACATGACCGATCTCGCGCAAGCGCTGGCGGTGCTCGCCCATCGTTTCCCGGACGCGCCGGAAACGACAAACGCGCTCGCCACGTTCCTCGCACGCTTCGACGGCAACGCTCTTGTCGTCGACAAGTGGTTCTCGACCCAGGCGACCATTCCCGGTGCGGGTGCGCTTGCCCGCGTCAGGGCGCTGATGGAAAACCCGCGTTTCATCGCCACCAATCCGAACCGGGTGCGGTCGCTGATCGGCACGTTCGCCTTCGGCAATCCGACCGGCTTCAACCGCGCCGACGGCGAAGGTTACAGGTTCCTGGCCGAGCAGATCCTGGCGATCGACCCGCGCAATCCACAGCTCGCCGCCCGCATCCTGACCTCGATGCGCTCCTGGCGGTCGCTGGAACCGCAGCGCGCCGATCATGCGCGCGCAGCGCTGACCACGATCGAACAGACCCCAACGCTTTCGACCGACGTGCGCGACATCGTCGAGCGGATGCTGAAAGGTTGAGCCTGAAGCGCCGGCTTCAAGCGCCGGCGCATTTTTCCAGGAAGCGGGAGACCAGCGAGCGGCAATAGTCGATCGTCAGTTCGCGGTCGCGGAACAGGATGTGGTAGATGATCGGCGCGATGACGGCGTCGATCGCTTCGCTGACGTCGAAGGCTTTCTCGCCGCGCGTCAGGGCGCGCTCGCGCAAGGTCTCCAGGTGATCATAGGTGAACTGGCAGCAGCGGCCCGCCGCGGCGCCTTCTATGCTGCCCAGCACGTCCGCCAGCATCGAGCGGCCAACCTTGGATGACATTTCCTCGGCATATTGGAGAATGAAGGTTTCGAGGTCGGACCCCATCGCGCCGGTGTCTTCCGGGTCGGCGACCGGCCGCATGCGCGCAACCGCGACATCCGCCAGGAGTTCGGACAGATCGCCCCAGCGGCGATAGATGGTCGACGGCGTCACACCGGATTTTTCGGCGATCATCGGCACAGTGATCGCGCCGCGATCCATGGTCTTCAGCATATCCCGTACCGTGCGATGCACCTCCGACTGGATGCGCGCACTGCGCCCACCCTGGCGCACCATTTCCCTGGCCATTTTGTTCTCCTTGCCGGCACATGCCGGAATATGAAATTCCTTAATGCAAAGATATTGCATTAATCCGGCAATGCAACTATATCCCGTTAACGCTAAAAAATTGCGTTAAGGTGAACCGCCATGAGCAGTATCCTCCCCTCGCCCAATTCCCCATCCGCTTTCCGGATGACGGTCTACAGTTTTATCTTCGCGGTACTGATCTCCGCGACCAGCAGCGCGCCAACGCCGCTTTACCATCTCTACCAGCAGCTCTTTCATCTCTCCCCGGCGATGATCACCCTGATCTTCGGTTCCTATTCTTTCGCGCTGCTCGCGGCGCTTCTGACGGTCGGCGGGCTTTCGGACTATCTCGGCCGCCGGCCGCTGATCCTGCTGGCGCTGATCTTCAACGCCGCGGCGCTGATCGTCTTCATGCTGGCTGAATCAGGCACGACGCTGCTCGTCGGCCGTATCGTCCAGGGTTTCGCGACCGGCATCGCCTTCCCGACCTTCGGGGCGACGATCCTCGATACCGACAAGCGCAGAGGCTCGACACTCAACAGCATCACCGCCTTCCTCGGCCTGATGGTCGGCACGCTCGCCGCTGGCACGCTCGTCGCTTTCGCGCCCGCGCCGACACATCTCATCTACGCGCTTCTTTTCATCGCGACGGTCGCCGGCATCATCGCGCTTGCCCTCATGCCGGAGACGATCACCGGACGGCCAGGAGCGCTCGCCGCCATGCGCCCGCATATTAGCGTACCGCAGCGAGCCCGCGCGACGCTTCTCAAGGTCACGCCGGTCAATATCGCCGGCTGGGCGCTCGGGGGCTTCTATCTGTCGCTGATGCCGACACTGGTCGCCGTTGTGACCGGCATTACCTCACCGTTCGTCGGCGGCACGGTCGTCGCCGCACTGATGCTGAGCGCCACCGCCTCGGTCTTCATCTTCCGCACATGGGCACCACAGCGGGTTCTCTTTACCGGCGCGACCATGCTGATCATCGGCGTCCTGATCACGCTCTCCGGGATATACCTTGAGGCCGTCGAGCTTCTCTTCCTCGGCACCGCGGCCGCCGGCCTCGGCTTCGGATCGATCTTCTCAAACATTCTGAAGATCGTCCTGCCGCTTGCCGAAAGCCACGAACGAGCCGGCCTGTTCGCGGCCTTCCTGGTCGAGAGCTACCTCGCTTTCTCGATCCCCGCGATCGCCGCGGGACTGATCGCGCCCACGCTCGGCCTCTCCAATACCGCGTATATCTATGGCAGTGCAATCATCACGCTGGCGGTGATTTCGATCGCGGCCACCCGCACCAGCCTTTCCGAAAGCCCGGCCGTCTCCTGAGACAGCCGGTTTTCCGTCCCGCGGGACTCTTCCGATTCGCAATTGAATCAAAACGTTAAAAAAATCTTAGCAAGCCTCTGGACACGAAGAATCACTAATGATTCATTAAGGCAGATTCGGGCGAGCGGCGCGGCGAATCACCATGAGGGACACCATGAAAACCATGTCGGACGTGCAGCGGGCAACCGCGGCCGAGGGGCGGCTGCGTCTTAAATTTCCGAGCCTTGGAAATTTGCGGCGGGCCATTCCTGACGAGGCGCGGCTCTCCGTCAAACCCATCGCACGGCAGCTGCCGCGGGTGGAGCTCGTTCTCAAGCGTTCGATCCCTCTTCTCATCATCGCATTCCTCACCGTCGTCGCCGCCTCGCGTATTCTCGGCATCGTCTCCGAATACACGCGGATGGAAAACGCCGCTCGGCAATCGACCGCTCTGATGGCAGCCGCGGCTAGCGCTGCCTTTGCCAGTGATGCGACGGCGCTCATCGGCCGCGACCGCGCTGCAGCGGAAAAACGCCTCGGCGCTTTCCTGCCCCAGGAGCATCTGGGGGCGGACGCCTTCTTTCTTTTCGTCGACGAGACCGGCCGTATCTTCGGCGGCACCAAGCAGGCGGCCAGCTATATCGGCAGGCGCCTGACCTCCGTCCTGCCGGAAACCGCGGCACTGCGGCGGTTCGGCGACGAGAGCGGTGTGATCGAGACTTATTTCGGCGAAATCCCGCATTACGCGGCCATCGAGACGGTCGGCAGCGAAGGCGCGCTGATCGTGGCGGCCTATTCGATGGAGAGCATCAATCTGGCATGGCGTCACGACGTCTCGCTCAACGTCACGCTTTTCACCGGCATTTCGGCGATCCTGCTGATCATCCTCTATGCCTATTACATGCAGGTGAAACGCGCTCGCGAGGCCGACGAGACCTTCGTCGAATCCAATCTGCGTATCGAGACCGCATTGTCGCGCGGCCGTTGCGGGCTGTGGGATTTCGATGTCAGCAACCGGCGCCTGTTCTGGTCGGGATCGATGTACGAGATGCTCGGCCTGCCCCCCGCCGGCAATGTCATTTCGTTTACCGACGCGGCCCGGATGATGCACCCGACCGACGGTAATATCTATGCGCTCGCCCGCGCCATCAGCCGCGGCAATGCCAAGCAGGTCGACCAGGTTTTTCGCATGCGCCATGCGGCCGGCCATTACGTGTGGATGCGCGCCCGCGCCCAGCTGGTGAAGACCAGTCAGGGCCGCACCCATGTCATCGGCATCGCCATGGACGTGACCGAACAGCATCGCCTCGCCCAGCGCTACGCCGAAGCCGACCAGCGCCTCGCGGATGCGATCGAATGCACGTCCGAAGCCTTCGTGCTGTGGGACAAGAACGACCGGCTGGTGATGTGCAACACCCATTTCCAGCAGGCTTACGGTCTGCCCGACAGCGTGCTTGTGCCCGGCACCGAACGGCATGCGGTCAACGCCGCAGCAGCGCGACCGGTGATCGAACGCCGAGTTGCAGACCCGGACGGTAGCGGCCTTTCGCGCACCACCGAAGTGCAGCTCGCCGACGAGCGCTGGCTGCAGATCAACGAGCGCCGCACCCGCGACGGTGGCCTGGTCTCGGTCGGCACCGACATCACGCTGCTGAAACGCCACCAGGAGCGGCTGCGCGACAGCGAGCGCCGGCTGATGGCGACGATCGGCGACCTTTCTTCCTCTCAGAAGAAGCTGGAGCGCCAGAAATCCGAGCTTTCGATCGCCAACGCCAACTACCAGGCGGAGAAGGAACGCGCCGAGGCTGCCAACAAGGCCAAGTCGGAATTTCTCGCCAACATGTCGCACGAGCTCAGAACGCCGCTCAATGCGATCCTCGGCTTCTCGGAAATCCTCGCCAACGGCATGTTCGGGCCGCTCGGTTCGCCGAAATATTCGGAATATTCCAAGGACATCCACGACAGCGGCAAACATCTGCTCAACGTCATCAACGACATCCTCGACATGTCGAAGATCGAGGCCGGCCATATGCGCATTCAGTGCGAGGCGGTCGACCTGAAGCCGCTGATCGAGGAAAGCCTGCGACTGACCACGATTTCCGCCCAGGACAAGGAGATCGCCATCCATCAGCGCCTGTGCGACAGCCTCCACATGGTGGCCGACCGCCGCGCGCTGAAACAGGTGCTGCTCAACATTCTCTCCAACGCAGTGAAATTCACCAACTACGGCGGCAGGATCGAGCTGCGTGCCCGCAAACTGGAAAAAGGGGTGCTGCTGACGATCGCCGACACCGGCATCGGCATTCCGATGGAGGCGCTCAACAAGATCGGCCAGCCGTTCGAGCAGGTGCAGAGCCAATATGCCAAGAGCAAGGGCGGTTCGGGATTGGGGCTTGCCATTTCCCGCTCGCTGATCGGCCTGCACGGCGGCAAGATGCGGATCCGTTCACGGGTCGGCGAAGGCACTGTCGTCTCGCTGCTTATTCCTGACCAGCCTCTGCTGGTTAGTCGCAAGCGGGTGGCCTGAGGATCGCCGCAATACCGAACCAAGCGCTAGATGAGGGGCAACGCCACCTCTCATTTCCGGACGACCGTCTGGAATATTCCCCGCACCGCCTTCGACAGCCGCTTCACCTCACCCTCCAGCGTCCTGATATCCGGGCAATCCCCAGCCCGGCAGACGCGCTCGACAAGCCCGGCGGGTGCATCACCTGGATCAAAAGGTCCATCGACGCAGAGCCGGACGATCTGCGACAGTTCGGTGAACAGCCGTAACGCCTCGATGCAGGTATCGAGATCGCCGGGCTTCATCAGTTTTTCGCCAAGCGCCTTCAGGGCTTCCTCGGTGCTGAACCCGTAGGTATCGGGCGCTACGCCTTTGGCTGGCGCAATCAGGCGCAGATACTGGGCGATGAACTCAATATCGATCAGGCCGCCCGGAATGAGCTTGAAATCCCAGATGTCACGCGGCGGCTTTTCCTTGTCGATCAGCGCGCGCATCTCGGCCACGTCCTTGGCGATCTTGGCGATATCGGGCTTGGTCGATAGCACTTCGCCGATCATGCCCTTCGCTTCGTCGGCGAGGCTTTCTTCGCCGCAGATCAACCGGGCGCGGGTGAGCGCCATGTGTTCCCAGGTCCAGGCCTCTTCGCGCTGGTATTTGCCGAAGGCATTGATGCGGGTGGCGACCGGCCCCTTGTTGCCCGACGGCCTGAGCCTCAGGTCGACCTCGAAGATCACCCCTTCCGCCATCGGCGCGGAAAGGGCTGCGATCAGCCGCTGCGTCAGGCGGGTGAAATAGCGGGTGGAATCGAGCGGCTTGTCGCCCTCGCTTTCCGTGGCTTCATTGTCATAGTCGTAGAGCAGAATGAGATCGACGTCGGAACCGGCCGTCAGCTCGAAACTGCCGAGTTTACCCATGCCCATGACCGCGACACGGCCGCCCGGATAGGTGCCGTGGGCACTGCGGATTTCTGCGGTCACCGCCTTCAGGGCGGCGTCGATCAGGAGGTCGGCGAGATGGGTGAACGCGCGGCCTGCCTGGGCACCGGAGATCGCCCCCGTCAGCAGCCGGATGCCGATCAGGAACCGCTGCTCGGCCGCAAAGATGCGCAGCCGGTCGAGCTTTTCCTCGTAGTGCCGGCCGGCGGTGAGAAATGCCGTCAGGCGATAGGAAAGATAGTCGCGGGTCGGCAGTTCGGACATCAGGCCGGGATCCAGCATGCCGTCGAAGACATGCGGCTTGGAGGCGATGATATCGGCAAGCCGCGGCGCCGAGGACATGATCGTGACGATCAGCGCGAGCAGCGGCGGATTGTTGCCGATCAGCGAAAAGAGCTGGATGCCGGCCGGCAGGCCTTTCAGGAAGCTGTCGAACCGCAGCAGCGCCTCGTCGGCGCGCTTGCTCTCGCCGAAAGCCTGCAGCAGCGCGGGCATCAGTTCGGTCAGCCGCTCGCGCGCCTCGGCAGACTGGGTGGCGCGATAGCGGCCGTAATGCCAGGTGCGGATAACGCGGGAAATGTCGACCGGCCGTTCGAAGCCGAGCGAGGCAAGCGTCTTCAGCGTGCCCGGATCGTCCTGCTGGCCGGTGAAGACGAGATTGCCGTCGCCACCGGACAGCTTTGCCTCCTGCTCGAAGAGCCGTGCGTAACGTTTCTCGACGGTTCGCAGCACCTCTTCCAGCCGGGCGGAAAAACCGGCAGTGTCGGCAAAACCGCGCATGAAGGCGATGCGCTTCAGCTCGGCATCGGTTTCCGGCAGGTTATGAGTCTGCTCGTCGCGCACCATCTGGATGCGGTGTTCGACATCGCGCAGGAACCAGTAGGCCTCGGTCAGCTCGGCGGCGATCTCGGGCGTGATCCATCTGGCCTCGGCGAGTGCGGCAAGCGCCACTTCCGTATCTCGGGCGCGCAGCGGCGGCATGCGGCCGCCGGCGATCAATTGCTGGGTCTGGGCAAAAAACTCGATCTCGCGGATGCCGCCACGGCCGAGCTTGACGTCATGGCCCTTCACGGCGATCGCGCCGTGACCCTTGTGGACATGGATCTGCCGCTTGATCGAATGAATGTCGGCGATCGCCGCATAGTCGAGATATTTGCGGAACACGAAGGGCGTCAGCAGCCGCATAAAATTTTCGCCCGCTGCAATGTCGCCGGCAATCGGCCGCGCCTTGATGAAGGCTGCCCGCTCCCAGTTCTGCCCCCTGCCCTCGTAATAGATCAGCGCCGCGTCGAGCGAGACGGCGAGCGGCGTGGAGCCGGGATCCGGCCGCAGGCGCAGGTCGGTGCGGAACACGTAACCGTCGGCGGTACGTTCCTGCAGGATGCGGATCAGGCGGCGCATCATCCGGCCATAGACTTCCGACCCGTCGAGCGGATCGGTGAGGATGCCCGTTTCGGGATCGAAGAACACGACGATATCGATGTCGGAAGAATAGTTGAGCTCCCGGCCGCCGAGCTTGCCCATGCCAAGCACGATCAGGCCCGAACCCTTGCTCGGCTCATCCAGGTCGGCGAGCTTCAGCTTGCCGCTTTCATGGCCGGCAACCAGAAGGTAGTCGATTGCCGCGGCGACGGAGGCTTCGGCAAACAGGCTCAACCAGCGTGTCGTGTCCTTCGCGGAAAAGATGCGGGCGAGATCGGCGAGCGCGACGAGGAAGCTCAAAGCCCGCTTGGCAGTCCGCAGTGCCGTCATCACCTCGTTTTCAGACGGTGCCTTGCCGTCTCTCGGCAGCCAGGCCCGCCGCGCCGTCTCGACCAGCCGGTCGAGCGCCGGCTCCAACGGCTCAGTGATCGCTGTCACCAGAAGCTTTGGCGAGATGACCGCCATGTCGCGCAGATAAGGCGAAAGGGTGAAAGCCGCGACGATGAAGTCCTTGAGCGCGCCGTCCTTGCCAAGCAGTGCCGCGACCGAGGGTTCGGACTTGCCGATATCCTTCAGGGCAGCCATCGCTGCCTTGGCTTCCGTCTGGTTCAGCGGACGGATCACCTCCGCCTTCACCGTATCGAGCCGGTTTCCGGTCTCCGACACTGGCACCTCCCGTGATTCTTCCCTGGCCAAACTTAAGGCTTCGGCGCAGGAAAGACCATGGTGACCGTCAGGCCGGGCGCCGAGGTGTTCGCCTCATCGGTGGCGGAGAGTTCCAGCGAGCCGCCATGCAGTTCCATCACCGCCTCGACCAGCGAGAGGCCAAGGCCGGTGCCGGGCTTGGAGCGGCTTTCGTCCAGGCGGAAGAACCGCTTGGTCACCTCGCCGCGCTTGTTGGCCGGGATGCCGGGGCCGTTGTCGCAGACGGAGAGCCTGAGCGTGCCGTCGCTCCTGGCGAGGCGAACGCGGATATGCGCCGCGTCCTTTGCCTCGGAGGCGTATTTGATGGCGTTGTCGAGGAGGTTGAAGATCGCCTGCCCGATGAGCTCGCGGTTGCCGTGGACCACGAGCCCCGGTTCGAGCTCGGTCGTCAGCGACAGGCCCGCTTCCTCCGCCGCGGGCTCATAGAGCTCGGCGCTGTCGGCGGAGATCGCCGACAGATCGACATCGGACATTTCCGCGGCGATCGATCCCGCCTCTACACGGGAGATCATCAGCAGTGCGTTGAAGGTGCGGATGAGCTGGTCGGATTCGGCGATGATGCCTTCGAGGGCTGTCCGGCGCACGTCCGCACGATCCTCGCCCAGCGCATCGGCCGCCTTGTTGCGCAGCCTCGTCAGCGGCGTCTTCAGGTCATGGGCAATGTTGTCGGAAACCTGACGCAGACCTTCGTTGAGCTTCTCGATGCGTCCAAGCATGGCGTTCAGCGAATCTGACAGCCGGTCGAATTCGTCGCCGGACTTGCCGACCGGCAGGCGCTGCGAAAGGTCGCCGGCCATGATCTTCTGGCTCGCCGCCGACATCCGGTCGATGCGTTTCAACGCATTGCGACCAATGCCGAACCAGATCACCAGCGCCCCGACGCCCATGATGGCCAGCGCCACCATCAGCGCCCGGCGTACGATGCCGCGGAAGCGGCTCGGGTCGCCGAGATCGCGACCGACCAGCATCCGCAGGCCATTGTCGAGGCGGATCACGTTGGCCGTGGCGAGATGCCGGCCAGGGCGATCCGATTCGGTATAGGGTTCGTAGGTGAAGGGAATTTCCGTCCAGCCCTGCTCGTCGAGCACGCCGGGCTGCACCGCGGCGACGTTGCCGGCGAGCATCTCGCCGTTGGGACCCGCGATCACATAGAGGTTCGCGCCCGGCTGGCGGGCCCGCCGCTCCATCATCCGCAGGAGAAGGCTGACGCCGCCCCGTTCATAGGCGCGCTGTATCTCCTGCACTTCCTCCTGCAGCGACTGGCGCGTCTGCTGCGCCAGCAGCCGTTCGGACATCGCCGTCACGTAAATGACCAGGAATGCCGCACACAAGGCGAAGAGCAGGATATAGAGCGCCGACAGCCGCACGGCCGTCGAGCGGAACATCAGGCGGGCACGTGCCAGCAAGTCGGCTTACCCCTCGTCCTTGATCATGTAGCCGGCACCGCGAATGGTCTTCAGAAGCGGCTTTTCGAAATCCTTCTCGATCTTCGATCTCAGCCGCGAGACATGCACGTCGATGACATTGGTCTGGGGATCGAAGTGATAGTCCCAGACGTTTTCGAGCAGCATGGTGCGGGTGACCACCTGGCCGGCATTCTTCATCAGATATTCGAGCAGGCGGAATTCGCGCGGCTGCAGAAGCACTTCCTTGCCGGCTCGCTTCACTTCGTGCGACAGCCGGTCGAGTTCCAGATCGCCGACCCGGTAGACCATGTCCTGTTCGGGCGTGCCCTTGCGGCGGCCGAGCACTTCGACGCGGGCGAGCAGCTCGGAAAAGGCATAGGGTTTCGGCAGGTAGTCGTCGCCACCGGCGCGCAGGCCGGTTACCCGGTCGTCCACCTGGCCGAGTGCCGAGAGGATCAGCACCGGCGCATTGATGCCGCGCTTGCGCAGCTCGCTGATGACGGAAAGCCCGTCGCGACGCGGCAGCATGCGGTCGATGACCATCACGTCGTAGGAATTTTCGGTCCCCATGAACAGGCCGCTCTCGCCGTCGCTTGCGTGGTCGACCACGATCCCGGCCTCGCGAAAGGCCTTGGTCATATAGGCCGCGGCCTCCAGGTCGTCTTCGATCACCAGAATCTTCATGTGCGGAACAATAGCGTCCGCGCCCGCCTTTGCACTACGGGAATCTGCGGCACTGGCAGAATATCGGGTATCCGTTTCCATCACGCGCTCCATGGAAGGAAAAAGGGCGCCGACCGTTGCCGGCGGCGCCCTCGATCTTGCGACCTGTTTTTTAGAAATCAGCCTTCATTGATCGGCAGGGCAACGAAACGGCTGCTATTGCCTTCGCCGGCCACCTGGAACAGCGCGCGGGTGCGCCCGTCCTTGCGGGCCTGGTCGAGAACCTTGCCGACTTCGGCGGCGCTGGTGACCTTGCGGTTGTTGACCGAGACGATCTTTTCCCCGGTCTTCAGGCCGCGGGCGGCGGCTTCACTGTCCGGGTCGACATCGGTGACCGAGAGACCGGAACCGTCCTCGGCCGGAGCGACGGTGATGCCGAGGCTGGCAAGCGCCTTGTCGCTGGAGGGCGCCGGAGCGTCGGGCTGCTTCGGCTCGGCCTTGGCGGCTTCGTCACTCTGGAGGTTGCCGAGCGTGACCGGGATCTTCTGCGCCTTGCCGTCGCGCCACAGGTCGACATCGACCTTGGTGTTGGGGCCGAAGGCGGCGACGCGCTTGGCGAGGTCACGGGCATCCTTGATCGGCTGGCCGTTGACGGCGGTGATCACGTCGCCTTCCTTGATGCCGGCCTTCTGGCCCGGAGAGCCTTCCTGCGGAGCGACGACGAGGGCGCCGGTCGCTTCCTTGAGACCAAGCGAGTCGGCGATATCCTGGGTCACCGGCTGGATCTGCACACCGAGCCAGCCGCGATCGACCTTGCCGTCCTTCATCAGGTCGGCGACGACGTCCTTGGCGGTGGACGACGGGATCGCAAAGGCGATGCCGACATTGCCGCCCGACGGCGAGAAGATCGCGGTGTTGATGCCGACCACTTCGCCCGAGAGGTTGAAGGTGGGGCCGCCGGAATTGCCGCGGTTCACCGCCGCATCCACCTGGATATAATCGTCATAGGGACCGGAGCCTATGTCGCGGCCGCGGGCAGAAACGATGCCTGCGGTAACCGTACCGCCAAGGCCGAACGGATTGCCGACGGCAACCACCCAGTCGCCGACGCGGACCTTCGAATCGTCCGCGAAATTGACATAGGTGAACTTGCGGCTGGTGGCGTCGACCTTGAGCACGGCGAGGTCAGTGCGGCTGTCCTTGCCGACCAGCTTGGCTTCGAGTTCCGTGCCGTCATTCAAAACGACCGTGTAGGCGGAACCATCCGAAACGACGTGGTTGTTGGTGACGACATAGCCGTCTTCGGAGATGAAGAACCCGGAGCCCTGTGCCGCCGGGCGCAGGCGGTGAGGACGATTGCCGTCCTGGCCCCGCGGGCCGTTGCGGTCGGCGCGATCCTGGTTGCGGTTGTTGCGGTCGCCGGGAGCACCCGGAGCGCCCGGCATCTGGCCGCCGAATTCACGGAAGAACCGCTTCAGCGGATGGTCATCGGGAAGCTGGTCGAAGCCACGGCCGCCGAAACTGAACGAACTGGTGTCATCGGAAACGGGTTGGGCGTCGGACTGGACGCGCACGGAAACGACGGCGGGAGAAACAGCCGAAACGACATCGGCAAAGCTCGGGGTCTGCGGTGCGGTGACGCTGACCGGAGCAGCAAAGGACTGCGTGATCTGAGCCGGGATGCCGCTCGAGAGCATGACCGCGGCAAGACCAGCAACCGTGGTGGTCTTCAAGACGGTCTTCAGAGAGGGACGTCCGATATTGCGCATGTTTTAAGCTACCTTCTTCTCTTCAGTCATTTTGGCCGGAGGTCAGCCAAGCGGTGGATGAGAGAGATATAGGCGCTCGCAGGTTAACTGCAGGTGGCGGACGAATGAAATATTGGTAATGTTCGAGCGTGCCTCTTTCAGGCAGCTATTTTTTCAGAAGCTCTTCGATGCGCGCCTGTTCCTCGGCACTCAGCGCCGCAACTGCGCGTTGGCTTGGACGGGTGCGGACGAAGATCAGAATGGCGATTGCACCGACCAGCAATAGTAGCACTGGCATTGCCCAGAGAATGATCGTCTTGGCGCTGAGGCGCGGCTTCAGGAGCACGAATTCGCCGTAGCGAGACACGACATAATCGATCACCTGACCGTCCGTATCACCGTTCGTCAACCGCTCCCGCACCAGTACGCGCAGGTCGCGGGCAAGCTCCGCATTGGAGTCGTCGATCGACTGGTTCTGGCACACCATACAGCGCAATTGGGCCGAAAGATTTCGGGCCCGCTGTTCGAGCACGGGGTTGGTAAGCACTTCGTCGGGGTTGACGGCGAAGGCCGGCAGGGGGGCGAGGAGAGCCAGGATCATTGCAAGAGCGACCCAGAACACCCCCCTCTGCCCTGCCGGGCATCTCCCCCTCAAGGGGGGAGATTGGCAAGACGCACCGACATTGCTCCAATCGCGGCGTTTGCTTGGGGCGGGACATGGCAACGGGTCGATCTCTCCCCTTGAGGGGGAGATGCCCGGCAGGGCACAGGGGGGTGATGTGCGTGAGTTCGCCATCACTCCGCAGCCTCCAGCGTCGCCTTGACCGGTTTCACCTTGCGGCTCGGCGCGCCCACACGCAACCGTCGATCCGACAGCGAAACGAACCCGCCGAACATCATCACAAGGGCGCCGCCCCAGATGCAGAGGATGAACGGCTTCCACCAGATGCGCACCACCATGCCGCCGCTGTCCATTGCGTCGCCGAGCGAGACATAGAGCTGGCTGAGCCCGAAGGTGAGGATGCCGGCCTCCGTCGTCGGCATGCGCCGCGCCGTATAGAGCCGCTTCGACGACCAGACATCGGCCACCTGGACGCCGCCGCGGCTGACGGCGAAATGTCCGCGCTGCTCGGTATAGTTAGGCCCGACCGCATCGCGCAGCCCGTCATAGGTCAGCGAATAACCGCCGATATCGACGGAAGCACCCTGCTTCATCTCGACCACCGTCTCGGTGCCGAAAGTCGTCGCAGCAAAGATACCGAGCACCGTGACGCCGAGCCCGAAATGGGCAATCGCCGTGCCGAAGACCGAACGCGGCAGGCCGGCCAGGCGCTTCAGCCCAACAGACAGCCCGACCTTCGAAAAATTGGCGCGATACCAGAGATCGGCGAACGCACCGATCATGCCCCAGAAGCCGAGCACCAGGCCGAAGATCGCCAGAACCGGCCCACCGTTCTGGATGTAGAAGAAGGCAAGGCCTGCAGCCAGCGCCAGGCCGGCGAAGGCATAGAGCCGCTGCAGGGCGCCCAGGAGATCGCCGCGCTTCCAGGCAAGCACCGGCCCGAACGGCACGGCGACCAGCAGCGGCAACATCAGCAGGCCGAAGGTCATGTTGAAAAACGGTGCGCCGACCGAGATCTTTTCGCCGGTCAGCGTTTCGAGGATCAGCGGATAGAGCGTGCCGGTCAGCACCGTCGCGGTGGCCACCGTCAGGATCAGGTTGTTGAGCACCAGCGCGCCCTCGCGCGAGATCGGCGCAAAAATGCCGCCCGCCTTCAGCATCGGCGCCCGCCAGGCAAACAGAGCGAAGGCGCCGCCGATGAAGATGCCGAGAATGCAGAGGATGAAGATGCCGCGGGTCGGATCGGTCGCAAACGAATGCACCGAGGTCAGCACGCCCGAGCGCACTAGGAAGGTTCCGAGCAGCGACAGCGAAAAGGTCATGATCGCCAGCAGCACGGTCCAGATCTTCAGGGCCTCACGCTTTTCCATGACCAGCGCCGAATGGAGGAGCGCCGTGCCGGCGAGCCAGGGCATGAAGGAGGCGTTTTCGACCGGATCCCAGAACCACCAGCCGCCCCAGCCGAGCTCGTAATAGGCCCAGTAGGAACCCATGGCGATGCCGGCGGTCAGGAAGGTCCAGGCGGCGAGCGTCCACGGCCGCACCCAGCGGGCCCAGGCGGCATCGATGCGGCCTTCCATGAGCGCCGCGACGGCGAACGAGAAGCAGACCGAAAAGCCGACATAACCGAGGTAGAGAAGCGGCGGATGAACCGCCAGGCCGAGATCCTGCAGCACCGGATTGAGGTCCTGCCCCTCGGCCGGCGCCGGGTTGAGGCGAAGGAACGGATTGGAAGTCAAAAGGATGAAGAACAGGAAGGCGGTCGAGATCCAGGCCTGAACGGCAAGAACATTGGCCCGCAGCGTATCGGGCAGATTCCGCCCGAACACCGCCACCAGCGCGCTGAAGAAAACGAGGATCAGCAGCCAGAGCAGCATCGAACCTTCGTGATTGCCCCAGACGCCGGAGAATTTATAGATCAGCGGCATCAGCGAATGGGAATTCTCCCAGACGTTCATCACCGAGAAGTCCGAGACCACATAAGCCCAGGTCAGAACGCCGAAGGAAAAGGCGACAAGCGCGAACAGCACCAGCGCGCCGGTCGGCGCCAGCGCCATCATCGCCACGTCGCCGCGCCTTGCGCCGATCACCGGCAGGACGGAGACGATGAGGGAGGTCGCAAGTGCCAGCACAAGCGCGTAATGGCCGATCTCGATGATCATTGCGTGACCGCTCCCTTGGCACTGCCGGGTTTTCCCTGATTGGCTTGGCCCTGTTTCCCCTGGCCTTCGTTCCAGACGCCCTGCGCCTTCAGCCGGTCGGCGACTTCCTTTGGCATGTAGTTTTCGTCATGCTTGGCAAGCACGCTGTCGGCCACAAAACCATGCGATGCCGCATCGAACGCGCCTTCGGTCACCACGCCCTGGCCCTCGCGAAACAGGTCCGGCAGGATGCCCGTATAGGTGACCGGCACATTGCCGGTGCCGTCCGTCACGGTAAAGCTCACGGTCGAGCCCTGGCCGCGCTTCACCGAGCCTTCGGCCACCAGCCCGCCAAGCCTGATGCGCGTACCGGGCTTGACGTCCGCCTTGGCAAGGTCGGCCGGCATGAAGAAATAAGCGACCGACTGGCTGAAGGCGAACATGACGAGCAGCACCGCGACGAGGATGAAGCTCATGCCGCCTGCGATCACCGCCAGCCGCTTCTGTTTGCGGGTCATTGGGCCACTCCTTCGACGGCAAGCCCCATCTCGTTGGCCAGCGCCACCAATTCTCCTGATGACGGGAACTGCTTGAGGCCGCTCTTCAACGCCGCTTCTGCCTTGGGTTTATCTCCGAGCACGGAATAGGAGCGCACCAGCCTCACCCAGCCCTCGAGATTATTGGGATCCTGCTTCAGCCGTTCCGCAAGGCTGTCGACCATGCCGCGGATCATCGCCTGCCGATCGCCCTGCGACATGGTTTCGGCTGCCGCCACATCCGCCTGGCTCGGATTTCCCGGAACCTGCGCCGTGTCCCGTCCCGGCACGATGGTGCCGCCGTTCTTGGCGATATGCTGGTTGACGAGCTGCATCCACGGCGCGTCGGCGGGCGAGGCTTTTGCAATCGTCTCGAACTGCGCCCTTGCTTCTGCCGCCCTGCCCGCCTGCTCTAAGCCGAGGCCGACATAGAAGCGGGAACGCGGATTGTCCGGATCGAGCTTCACCGCCTGCTCGAAGACGGAACGCGCGTCCTCGGTGACGATCCCGTCATTCGATGCGACCAGCGTTTCGCCAAGCCCCGCGAGCCTGACCGGACTGGCCCCAAGGATGCGGATCGCGTTGCGATAGGCCATTTCAGCATCACCGAGCCGCATGGAGCGCAAATAGATCGGCGCGAGCAGGTCCCAGCCGGAACCGTCATCGGGGTTTTCGGCGAGATGCCGCTCGGCCTTGGCGACCAGCAGCGCGACATTGTTGCCGGGATTGGCAAGCCGCGCTTCGAGCGGCTGATCCGGCAGCCCGGGATTACCGAGCGCCAGGTAAAGACAGAGCCCGACGACGGGCGGAACCAGCGTTACGATGGCAGTGGCGAGCCCATGTTTGCGTGTCTTCGGAGCGGCAATCCCGTCGGCTTCCCCGGCACCGGCCGCAGCCAGCAGCCGGCGGCCGATCTCCGCGCGGGCGTATTCGGCCTCTTGCGGCTCGATCAGGCCCTGGGCTCGGTCCCGGTCCAGTTCGGCCAGCTGGTCACGATAGACGGCGACCTCTCCGGCACGGTCAGCGGATGCTGTTTTGGTGGCTCGGGCGAAGGGCAGGATGAGGATTGCCGCAACGGCCGCCGTCAGAGCTGCGAGGATGATCCATAAAACCATAGTGGCCCATTACTGCAACGGCCCGTGCTTTCCAACAGCGCAGCCGGCGTTGACGCGAATTTGAGGCGTTTGGCCGCAAGTTCAAGCCTCATATGGACCTAATCCGATCCAGCGGCCATGACCCATGTCAAACAGCGGCAGAGGAAATCAGGTGAGCGGCGTCCACGTGCCGTTCGAATTGCGGCAGGCAGCGCCCCGCGCCGTCATGTCGCGGCCATTCATGGTCACCGTATGGCGATACTGGCGGCAGTTCTGGGTGCCGACCTGATAGGGAGCATTGGCGACCACCTGGCCGCTCGCGTCGTCACCCTTCCAGGTGATGGCCTCGCCGCCGGCCGCCCCTTCCAGGGCGCGATATTCCGCCTCCAGGGCGCGGGAACGGTCGCTTGCGGAAAGCGTCGCGCCGCTCCGTCCGACGATGCCCCCCTGAAGAGCGGAAATATAGGAAGTCGAAGGCGAAGGCCGCGGCGAAAGCAGGCCACGCGCACCTCCGGGTCCGGTTCCCGAAGTCGTGCCGCAGCCGGCCAGCAGGCCGGCAACCACAAGCGATGAAACGGCATTTCGGAGGCTCAATAATCGCATCGTGTCGGAAACCGGTCGCGGGTCGTTTTCTTCGGAAATCTTGCCGAGACTGGTCCCGTCCCGGCATGGCATCATTATGGCGTCACTGGGAAAACACACAAATCCGGCGATCTTTCAGTCTCCCGCACACTAGCAGACAATCATAGGAAAGTCTGTTCCGGCAAAGATATAGCAGGCGATCCATCCGTCCATAACCAAAGGCAGGGAATAGCCCGATGTTGCCGATATGTCACAGACCCAAAGGACTGAAGTGCGAGACCTGCGACAATCAGGAGGCTTCCTTGGCGATACCCGGAAGCAGAAGTTGCGCCCTGAGGCCACCACGCGTCCCGCGCGTCAGCTCGACCGAGCCCTGATACTCGCCGGTGATCTCGCGCACGATCGAAAGTCCGAGCCCGGCGCCCGGCTTGCTCTCGTCGAGCCGCCGGCCGCGTTTCATCGCCTCGCGGATCTGATCCGGCTCCAGCCCCGGGCCGTCGTCCTCGACAGAGACCTCGACCCAGGAGCGCCGCGCAGTTTCGCCTTCGCCGGACTGAGGGCCGGATGTCGGCGTCGCGGTGATCCAGACGCCGGTCTCGCAGAAGCGAGCGGCATTTTCGAGCAGGTTGCCGATGGTCTCCTCGACGTCCTGCTGTTCCATGGCAAGCGCCACGCCCGGCGGAAAAACCGAGAGATGGAATTCCTTTTCCGGATTGAGTCGGCGCATCACCCTGACCAGGCGTTCCAGCACAGGCTCGAGCTCGGTCCGGGCAAGCAGGGACTCGCGCTGGGCGGCGATGCGCGCCCGGTTCAGATAGGATTGCACCTGCGCCTGCATCCCCTCCGCCTGCGACCGCACCATGTCCGACTGCACCTTTTCGACGGCGCGCGATTCGTTGAGCAGAACCGCGATCGGCGTCTTCAGCGAATGGGCGAGGTTGC
Organism: Neorhizobium galegae bv. orientalis str. HAMBI 540; assembly: GCF_000731315.1. Lineage (NCBI taxonomy): Bacteria > Pseudomonadati > Pseudomonadota > Alphaproteobacteria > Hyphomicrobiales > Rhizobiaceae > Neorhizobium > Neorhizobium galegae. Next base: position 857,591 of record NZ_HG938353.1, on the reverse strand, counting down.
CGACCTGCATGCGCGCACGCTCGACGATGCGGCGGTTGCTTTCGATCAGCGCGTTGATGTCGCTGGCAAGCGGCATGATCTCGCGCGGAAACTCGCCTTCCAGCCGCTCCGCTTCGCCGCGCCGGACCCTTTCGAGGGAGCGCCGCGCGCCGTCGAGTGGCTGCAGCCCGTAAAGGATCGCCAGGCCGTTGACGACCAGGCTGCCGAAACCGAAAACGGCAAGCGCGATATAGAGACTGCGGGTAAAGGCCTGGATATCCTCCTCGACGACCGCAAGATTGCCCGAGACGCGGAAGCGCGCGGCGCGGCCATCGCCGTCGAGCACCACCTCCGTCTCGGCGACCAGAACATGGTTCTTGTAGGCGTCGATGGCCGGGTAGAAGCGCTCGTAGCGATTGTTGAAGGGCACCGCCAGAATCGACGGCACGCTGATGTTCGAAGTGCCGAGCGAGGAGGAGGAAAGCGGCGTCGCTGCAAAGGTGCCGAGCGGCTCGATGATCCAGTACCAGCCGGTCTCGGGCTGCGAAAAGCGCAGGTCGCCGAGCTGCGGACTGCCGGCGAGCTTGTTGTCGTCGCCGATCGTGATCGAGTTGATGACGTTATAGAGCTGGGCGCGCAGGAGGTCGGTGAAGGCGCGTTCGGCCGATTGTCGGTAGAGCTGCGAGATGACGATCGAAATGACCACCAGGGCCAGCGCCGACCACAGCGTGGCCAGAAGCAGCACGCGGGCAGTCAGCGATCTTGGTCCGATCATTCGGAATTTAACGCGCATCGTTTGGCGCTTGCATCCTGTAGCCGAGTCCGCGGACCGTTTCGATGAGGTCGACTCCGAGCTTCTTGCGAAGCCGGCCCACGAAAACTTCGATCGTATTGGAATCGCGGTCGAAATCCTGGTCATACATATGCTCCACAAGCTCGGTGCGGGAAACGACCTGCCCCATGTGATGCATCAGGTAGGACAGCAGCCTGAATTCGTGCGAGGTGAGCTTCAGGGCGACGCCTTCGACGCTCGCCTTGGAAGCCTTGGTGTCGAGCCGCACGGGCCCGCAGACGATTTCGGAGGATGAATGCCCCGCCGCCCGGCGGATCAGCGCCCGAACACGGGCCAGCACTTCCTCCACATGAAAGGGCTTTGCGACATAGTCGTCGGCACCGGCATCGATGCCTGCCACCTTGTCGCTCCAGCGGTCGCGGGCGGTCAGCATCAGAACCGGCATGCCCTTGCCTCCGGAACGCCATTTCTCGACGACGGTGATGCCGTCCATGACCGGCAGGCCGATATCGAGGATCACCGCGTCATAAGGCTCGGTTTCGCCCAGATAATGGCCTTCCTCGCCATCGAAGGCCTGATCGACCACATAACCCGACTCCTTCAGGGCGTCGGAGAGCTGCCGATTGAGATTGACGTCGTCTTCGACCACCAGAATGCGCATGCACCGCCCCTCGAATGATATGCCGGCGACTGATGCCGCCGACCCCCGCTTTACATCGGAACCCTGACGGTCACCTTGCGCGGTCTTTGATTGCCATCGCCCTGGACGAGCACCGTCACGACGCAGGTCTGGCCATCGGAGGAGGGCTGAGCGGAAAGAAGCTCGCCGCCGGTTTCCCGCACCACGCGAGACGCAGCCGACCCGCAATCGCCTGCGACGAGGACGAGATAATCACGCGCGGAGACCTTCTCCGGCACGAAGCCGGAGAAACCGGCCAGGCCGGCGGTCAATATCGCGATGATTGGCAGTCGCGCCATGGTTACAATTTCCACTCACAAGACAAATAGGATTCATGTCCAAAGCATGTGATGGATTATGTAGCTAAAGGCGGCTGAATGGCAAATGAATGGTCCGTAACGCTTTCCTTCAGGAGGCTATTTTCCCCTGATTCCGCTCTGGGCCGCGACACGCCCATAAATCGCAAAAAGTCCGCCGGCGGCACCCGCAAGCGTCACCGCAATGTCTGCGAGATCGGCCTGCATATCCGCTCCGAGCTTTATTCCCATGACCTGCAGAAGCGAGGCGGCGACCGCGATCAATCCACCCCAGACAGTCTTCGACTGGTACCATGCCTTCATGCCGTCCATGCTCATCTCCTTGTTTCAGTTTAGAACACAACGACCGTTTCAAACGGAACGCCGAGCGGAACCGCCCGGCCCATCTGCCGGATCCGCAGCGAAAGGCTCACCAGAGGTCCGCCGAAATCGGCGACCTCATCGGCTGCCGGATAGGTGAAAACCGGCCCGGCGACCTCGATCGCGCGCTTGACGGAACCGCCGTCGAGAAACTCCAGCCGGTAACGTTCCACCGGCTCGTCCAGCGGGATTTCGCTACCGTCCCAACCGTCCGCCTCGATCCTTCCGCGCCTCACCCAGGTCAGCCGGACATCGCCGGTCACCTGCCGCTCGCCGCGGACATGCACCGGCGATAACGGCGTCTCGGCACGCACGCCGCCCGAAAACACATGTGGGCTGGATCGCCCGCCCGCCTTCCCTAAGCTTTCCGCGAGCCAATTCAGGGCAAGGCCGCGTTCGTCCGCCGCAAGCCCCAGCGGCACCACCGCCTCGTCGAGCACGACGACGGCGTTCCCTGAAGCCGCGCCGGCCCGCATGGCGTCCTCGGTCCCCGCCAGCCCGCGCAACAGGTTCGACAGACGCCATCGGTTAGGGCTGATCTCCTCGGCATCGGCAAAGCCGATCGCCTCCCAGACGCCGCTATCCGCCCTCACCGCGATCCGGTTTTCGCCGTTCAGTACGGCCTGCTCGTCCGCCGACGACAGCCCGCCGAAAAACAGTTCGATCTCGATTGCCCTCCCCCGATCGAAGCGCCCGGCAATGCCGCCCGTCAGCGGCGCCGCCAGAACGCCCAACCTCGCCGGCCGGTCGAGCGCGGCCCGCGTGCGATATCCTTCCGTCGTCACGGAGGAGGATAGTGCCATCCGCCGCCATGGCCGGCAGAAACCTGCGACCCGGGCAAAGCTCGCCGCCTCGCCGGACGCGAATCGTGGCAGATCGAGAAAATGCAGGATCGGCGCAAATGCGTCGGAGACCGCGCCGCCGCCATTCCTGTGCCCCTCGTCAGCGGCGTAATTCGATGGCGCGAGCGGCGCGTGGTGCCGTGCGTCGATCCGCCGCACCGCCCCCTCCTCGATCCGTTCGACGATAAAGGTCCCGTCCGGCCCGGTGCCATCCGGCAAAACCAGCCGCACCGTATCCCCGGGCTCGACCGCGACATCGGCTGGCGAGAGCCCGAAACTCAGCGACCGTTTCGCAATCCTGTGGGTACGCAGCAGCGTCTCGACGGCATCGAGCGACGTCTCCTCCGGCAGCACGGCGGGCAGATCGTAGCTCAGGATTCGCTGGCTTTCCGCCCGTGCCCGCCGTGAGCGCACGCCCGACTGTTCGTAATCCAGTCGTGGATTGTAGGAGGTCAGCACCGCCTCCGCCGCAAAATCGCTGTCGTGCCCGCGGTTTTCAGACCAGAGGGCCTCATCCTCGGTATCGGCGACGACGGTAATCTCCTTTGCCGCCAGGCTGACCTTCAGCCGCGACCGGAAACGCAGCTTGCCGCCAGCTTCCGCCACATCCACCTGAAACACCTCGAGCAGCGGTTCCAGAAGAGCCCGTGCCGAGGTCACTTCGCCCTGCACATAGCCGGTCAGGTCGCCGCTCACTTCAGAAACGTCGAAATCTTCAAAACCATGCTCGGTCAGGATCGCGGCGATGGCATCGGCAAGCGTAGTTCCGCCGAGCCGGCCATTGAGCCAATGGCCGGCGCGCCAGTTACCGCCATCGCTCCAGGCAGAAAGATCGCCGGGAAAGGCCGGAACAGGCCGGGCATCCCAGGTCCAGACAAACACGTGGTCCCGGTCGACCATGCCGGCCGGCGTCGCGTCACCCTGCCACCAGCCATGATGCGCTTCCAGGAACCGTCGCTGCATGCTGTCGGACCGTCCGCCACTCGAAGAATACGGCAGCGCGCTTTCGGCCGATTTCGGATCGATGAAGACGTTCGGCTGATTGGCGCCCTTATCGACCGCCGGGCACCCGAGTTCGGTAAACCAGATCGGCTTCATGCCGGGCACCCAGGCCGTGGGTGTTACGGTCTCGGCACCGCCCACGCGGTCATGATGCCGGTTGGACCACCAGCCCAAGAGGTCCTTGTAACGATAGACCCACGGCTTGCCCGCCAGCCCATCCGAAATTGGCGATCGCAGCCGGTTCCACCGGTCTGCATCGCTCGCATAATACCAGTCGAAACCCTCGCCGGCGGCGATCTGCGCAGCCATCGCTTGGCGGTCATCCGCAAGACGAAAATCATCCGGATTGTCCGCGACAAGATCCCCGTCGCGCCAATCGCCGAGCGGCATGTAGTTGTCGATGCCGACCGCATCGATATCCGCCGACGCCCAGAGCGGATCGAGATGGAAATGCACCTCACCCGAACCGTCCTGCGGGTGATAGCCGAAATATTCGCTCCAGTCTGCGCCGTAGGTGAGTTTCGTCCCCGGCCCGACGACCGCCCGCACATTAGCCGCGAGCCTGACCAGTTGCTGCACGAAAGGAAAGGCCCCCGTCTCGTCGCGCAATTGCGTCAACCCGCGCAGCTCCGAGCCGAGGATGAAGCCATCGACCCCGCCCGTGGCTGCCGCCAGGCTGGCATAATGTAGCACCATGCGCCGGTATCCCTCGGAACCGGCGCTGAAAACCTGTACTTGCGCCCGCGCATCCGCGGTCTTATCCGCCGACGCCGGGAAACAGGTGATCCGCCCCCGCCAGGGAAAGGCCGCTTGTTCCGTCCCGCCATAAGGGTCCGGCAGGCCATTGCCCGGCGGAATATCCATCATCACGAACGGATAGAGATAGACCTTCAGTCCACGTGCCCTGAGATCGGTGATTGCCTGCGCCACGCTCGCGTCGCTCGGCGTCCCGCCGAAAGCCGGTCCGCCGTCCTGGCTCACCAGATGCGCATCGCCGCGCGACGTGCCGGCGACGGACCACTCTGCGCTTTCCTCCCGTCGCTCGGGCACCTCGACGCCCGGCACGATCCGGCAATGCCCTGCCCTGAGGTCCGTTCCGAACCAGGAGACCACCAGCGCCACCCGTTCGAGGTTCGGGCAGAGCGCCTGCAACTCGTCGAGCGACGCCTGCCAATCGGAGCCGGCCGCCAGCGTATGGCGATTGAGAATGCGCCCGCTGCCCTCGCCGGTCTTCTCCGTCACCGGCACAGTCGCATAACCGTGCTCCGTTGCGCCCGGAACGATCGTCACGGCGCGGATCTGCTCTTCGAGCCTGCCCACCGGCCGCAGCACCTCGAACTGCAGAAGCGGGATGCGATTGCCGAAACTGTCGAGCGGCAGCCGTTCGAACACGACGTAGGCCAGCCCGCGATAGGCTGGCGCATTGCCTTCGCCCTGCTTCGCCTCGATCAACGGATCGGGCAGTTGCTCCTCGTCGCCACGATAGACCCGCATTTCGATCGCCGTCAGGTCGAGTTCACGTCCATCGGCCCAGACCCGCCGCACGGCAGCGATCGGTCCCTCGCAGAGCCCGATCGCGAGGTTTGCGAAATAGCGGTACGTCTCCACCCGCGGCCCGCTCGTCGCCTTGCCGCCGGAGCGCTCGTGCGTCACCTCCTCCTCGAAACGCGTCGCCCAGATCAGCGTGCCGCCGATCCGCGCCGCGCCATAGATGCGGCTGATCGCCGTACCCTCATCCGCACCCGGAATGCGTGCGGTCGCAAGACGAGGCCCGGAGATGGTCGTGCCGCCGCCGCCGATCAGCGCCCGATCGACCATGCTGCCGGCCAACGCGCCCGCCGCCCGCCCGAGGATCGCCCCGACCGGACCGAACACACTGCCCAGCGCCGCACCCGCCGCCTGGAAAAGGATAGTGGCCATGGAAATACCTCGCCGTCGCCCAGCCTTGCCACTGGATGCTCGCTCAGATTGTGATAGCGCCAGAAAATTCGGGAGCAGAAGCAGCACGCGCCGCGCCAGCCGGCGCATCGGCGAGGACAGGCCGCGCCGACCCCGGCAAGGGCCTTGCTCTCGAAAATGGAGGTAATGTTATGAGGCTCAGGCCGATTGGCATTACGCTTATCTTGAAGATGACCCGGACGGGCTGGTCTATAGCCGTCCGGATCCATTTCAACGGATAAGCAAAACGGTGAGCGGAGCAGCAACTCCGCTCACCACTCCAGAAGATAGCCCATGCCGGGATTTTTTCAAGTTCGGGTTGGAAACCGGTACACGCCCGCAACCCGTCGCCGCCACGATGGCACCAGCGCCGAACGCGTCACGGCCGATTGCTCATAGGCATGGATGAAATGCTGCGGCCCGGCCAACACCCCGGCATGTTTGGCCGCGCAATCCGGCCGCCAGCGAAACAGCAGGACGTCGCCAGGCTCCGCCTCCGTCAACGGCACCGCCGGCCCAAAAAGCCGTAGCGCCGCGTCCATCAACCGGTCTTCGCCGCTCCGCTCGGCCCAATCGGGAGCATAGGCGGGCACCGTCCCCGGCTCCTCGCCGTAAAGCTCGCGCCAGATGCCGCGGATGAGCCCGATGCAATCGCAGCCGACGCCCTTCGTTGCGCCCTGATGGCGATAGGGCGTACCGATCCATCCCTCGGCCAGTGCCACGATCCGCTCGCTTTGCCCGCTCATTCGAAGATCGGGCCGCCGTCATGGACCCGCTCCCCATCGACATAGGAATAGGCAAAATCGGCGCCGGGAACATGCGGAAAACCGCGGAAATTCAGATGGTTCGCAAAGCGCGCCTTGCAGGTTGCAAACGACTTGTCGCATCCCGCGGTCAGCGTGAACGTGTGACCCGCCGCAACCGGCTCCTCCAGCGGCAGCCAGAAAGTCAACTCCACCGAACCGTCCGCCCTCTTTTCGTGTGCGTCGACATCGACCGCGACGCCGTCCGCAAACGTCAGCACGCCGTGGCGGAAAAAACCGCTCCCGAAACCACCGAGCCCCGAGACGACAATCCGGCTCGCATCCTTTACCGCGACCACCGCCCCTTCGCCGCGCCACAGGGCCAGGTCTACGCCGCAGCGCGTATCCCCGAGGCTCGCGTCGCAGCGTCGGTTGTAGACCCGGCCCTGCGGCTGGCTCAGCCGATGCGCCAGACTGCGCAGCTCTGCGCGAAACTGGCCGCCGGTGCGGGAAACCTCGCCGATCTCCCGCACGTTCAAAAGCACGTGCTGGTCCGGCGCCGCCCAATTGACGAGAAACAGTTCCACTCGAGCGCCGTCATATTTGCCGGTCGCCAGATCCTGCTCGCCAATCGCCGCGTTCGAAAAACCGCCGACGACCTCGTCGGCGCTGGCGGAAAGTCCCGTCGCCGCCTCCGCCTCGCTTGCCGAAAATCCGCTTGCCGCCAGGAAGATCGTGCCGCCGAATGTCAGGTCATGGTCGTGTTCGGTGAAACCGAGGATCACGCCATCGCGCCGCGTCACACGCCAGGCGTGGCAGGTGGTCGTTGCCTCCTGCGCCAGATGCTCGGCCAGATCCGCCGGTATCATTCTCATGCCAAAACCTCCGTCAGCGGAATGGTCGGGATGCGCCCGGCATCGAAATGCGCGAGGTTGACGTCGATCCGGTCGGTATCGAACCGCACCGGCACGTCGAATTCGTAACCCGCCCGCACCACCGCGCCGACCGCCGGAACATGGCCGGCGGCAAAAGTGACGATCCCCGTCGCCGCATCGACGGAAAAGACCTCCGGCGCTTGCCCAACGCCGTCCACCGACAGCGCGACCGTTCCGGCAACCGGCTTGACGATCCGCCGGACCCAACTCCCGCCGCTGTCCGCATAGGTCTTGACGAGTTGGAATGCCGCGGTCTCCCCGTCGCCCGCACCGATCGCCTGGTCGGTCGCCGATACCGCCTCGCCCGGAGCACAGGATTTCCAGTCCACCGGATCGCGGAACCGAAAGCCGTAAAGCTGCCCGCCCCGCGCCTCAAAAAATTCCAGCACCGCATAGAGATCGGTGAGCGATTTCACGCCCGATCCCGCATCATAACTGCGCCTTGAATCCCTCCAGCGCTGGTTACGCTGCTCGCGCCCGTTGGAAAGATTGACGATATCGGTGCGCCGCACCGGCCCGCCGGTTGCCCCGAGCGCCAGGCGCAACGGAAACCTAACCTCGTGAAAACCGCTCATCTCATCCTCGCAACATCATCGTCACAAACCACGCCGCCCGCGCGAAACGCTGCGCGCCAGCATGGCGGAAATCTGCCCTTCGCTTTTCCGAAAGCTCGCGGCGTCGCTCGCCGTCACGTTGAAGACGATCTGGGGCGCGGCCCCACCCGCCGACGCAACCCCGAGCGCGCCATCCGGCCCGCGTCTGAGCGGCAGGATCGCTTCCGCGCCCGCCTCGCCCATCAGCCCCATATCGCCGCCCATCGGAAAGAAGCTCGGGGAGCGCACAACCCCGCCGTCGGCAAACGGCGTCACCGACCCGACAAGCCCGCCGATCGCGTTGCCGAGCATGTTTTCGAGCGGCCTCAGCCCGGCCGCCAGCGCAATGTCGGAAAGCCGGTTGCCGAGCCCTCGCAACACGTCCTCAAGCCCCCGCCCGCCCGTCGTCGCGGATCTGAGGGCCCCGGTCAGTGCTGCCCCGAACCGCTGCGAGCGGGCTTCGAGATCCGCCATCACGCCGGTCAGCGCCTCGGCGCCGGAGAGCGTCCCGGCCAAGCTATCGTCGTCTTCCATCGTGAACTCCGTTTCGTCGCCGCTGCCCAACTCACTCATCCGGAAACGCCTGCATCAGCGCGTCCAACCCCGCTCTCTCGATTCCTGCGCCACGCCCCCTCAACCCGCCGGTCATGGCAAAAAACTCGACTGGCGTCAGCGCCCAGAAATCCCTCGGCGGAAGCCGCAGCAGGCAGAGGCCGGCATGCATCACCGTTCCCCAAGGAAACGGCTCAAGCCTCGCCTCTTCGATCGCAGTGTCGGGAACCCCTATTGCGATCGCTCCGATTCCCGCTGCGGCCCTCAAGGGTTTGCCGTGGCCTTCCCGCCCGGCTCCGCAAACGTCGCGGCCAGCAGATCCCCGACAATCTGCGCATAGGCTAAAATTCCGCCCTCGATGCTCATTGCCGCCACTTCGTCATCGGAGAAGAGATTGCCGCCGCCGCGCAGGCCGGCGCCGATTAGCCGGATCATGTCCGCCGCCTTCAGCCGCCCGGAGGAAAACCGGTCCGCCAGCCCGTTGAGGTCGCTGACGGAAAACACAGTTTCCAGTTCCGCCAATGCGCCGAGCGTCAGGCAGAGAATGCGGCGGTCGCCGTCGATCACCGCCTCCACCTCACCACGCCTGCGGTTTGCGTGTCCGCCCGCCATCACAGCACTCCGAAGGTCAGGCTGCCGGCCGATTCCAGCGCCAGTTCGAAGCGGATCTCGCCATTGTGCTCGCCGGAATATTCGAGCGCCGTCACCTGGAACGATCCGGTCACCGTGCCGAAGGCCGGGATCAGGATCTGCCAGGCAAGAATGCTGCCGGCAAAGAACGCAGCCCGCACCAGCGCGTCACTCGCCTGGTCCTTGAAAATGCCGGCGCCAGTCAGCGAAGCGCGCCGCACGCCAGCGCCGCCCAGCAGCTCGCGCCAGCGCCCGGCGCTTTCGGCATCGGTGATGTCGACGGTCTCGGCATTGAAGGCGAGCCGCTTCGAGCGCAGCCCCGCCACCGTCACCAACGCGCCGTCATTGTCGATTTTCAAGAGCAGGTCCTTGCCCTTCTGCGCCACCATGTGGAAGTCCTTTCCTGTGTTGTCGGATTGTCGCTTCCGCACCTCCAGAAGCGGTGCTAGAGCACCGGGCGCTCACATCCGTTTCCCGAATGCTTCCCGCCGCCATGCCCAAAATTCTCCCTCTGCGCTCGGCGCAGACGATCGCCGTGCTCGCCGTCACCCAGATCATCTCCTGGGGCACGACCTTCGACATGCTCGGGGTCATGGGCCGCATCGTCGCGCCGGAACTTAACCTTCCGAACGAGGTCGTGTTCTTCGGGCTGTCGATCATGATGTTGGTCAGTGCGCTTGCCGGTCCCGCGACCGGGCGGCTGCTCGGCCGCCATGGCGCTGCAAAAATCATGGCAAGCGCGTCCGTGATCTTCGCGATCGGCCTGCTGCTGCTCGCGAGCGCTCACGAAATCCTGGTCTACGGGCTAGCCTGGATCGTTATCGGCCTCGGCGGCGCGCTCGGCCTGTCGGCGCCGGCCTATACGGCGGTCGTCGAGCGCGAGGGGCTGGACGGCAAGCGCATCATCGCCATCCTGATGTTGTTCACCGGGCTTTCGGCGACCATTTTCTGGCCGGTCCTGGCGCTGATGAACGATCTCGTCGGCTGGCGGATGACGTTCGTATTCTCAGCCATGCTGCAGATCTTCGTCTGCCTGCCACTCTATCTGTTCGGCCTTCCCAAACCGATCGACCGCAATGAGCAAACCCAGGCCACGGATACGGTTCCCGTCGATTTCACGCCGCCGGAACGCCGTCGCGCCTTCTTCCTGGTGGCGGCGGCAACGGCGATCAGCTCGTTCATCAGCTTCGGCCTGTCGCCCTCGCTGCTGGCCCTGCTGCAACACTCCGGCGCCTCGCCAGCACTTGCGCTGCAGCTCGGCTCGGCGCGCGGCGCAATCGGCGTGTCCGCCCGCTTCGTCGACATGGCGCTTGGCCGACGCGGCAATGCGCTTCTGACTTCGCTCGTCGGCACCGGCCTGGTTCTCTTCAGTTTCCTGCTCGCCGCGACCGTCACGTCCTCGGCTCCGGTCCTGGTCATCTTCATGGTGCTCTATGGCTTCGGCACCGGCGTGCTCGCAGTCGCCCGCGCGCTCCTGCCGCTGTCGCTGTTTTCGCCCCGCGAATTCGGCCTGCAATCGGCCCGCCTGTCGATGCCGCAGAACCTTGCCAATGCCGCCGCACCGGTCATCTTCACCGCCCTCCTCGACCGCGTCGGCGCCACCGCCGCACTTGTGACCGGAGCGGTGCTTTCGGCAATCTCGCTGGTATTGGTACTGATGCTGGTGGGGTTGGTGCGAAGGGTGAATGGGCGGGCGGCGGAACCTAGTCCCGCTTCATGATCCTGTTCTTCCGCTCGCGATCTAGGTCGATGATGCGGCCGCGCATCTGTTCGAAGCTTGGGCTCCGGAAAACTCACCTGGCAATAGAGCCGTATTCGGCGTCACGGATAGCAGAGAGCGTCTCCTCGTCCAGTTCACCGACGGTCAGGATCTCCCGTTCCTTGCGCTTCAGCGTCTCGTAGTGGGCAAGCTCGCTAGCGGAGAGATAAGCGCCTACCACGCGCCCGTGACTGGTGACACTGATCACCTTGGCGCTGATCGCCTCGTCCTGATATCTTGCAAAATTGCGGGCGAATTCCGTCGCCGCTGTGTATTTTACACAAGCCTATTCCGTCACCGCCCGAAATCGCATCTCCGCCAAATAGAACTTCGTCTTCGGCTCCCGCCGCGTCCTTGTGCCGACCTGCAGCAGGTTCACCAGCACCGCACCGTCCAGCGGCAATGCCGCATCGTGGAGCAGGCCGTGCACCAGGCTGGCGACCTTCTGTGCCTGCCGCCGTCCCTCGCCATCCGACCAGATTTCCAGAACCAGAAGATGTTCCTCGCCGGCCTCGCTGGCGGTCGAAAAATCCCGTGTCTCCAGCTCGCCGAACACCACGCAGGGCAGCTTTGCCCGCGGCAGAAGCCGGTCGCGGATGCCGTCGGCACCGACGATCGCAGTCAGCGCCGTATCATTGGCAAGCGTCTGATGGATCGCCTGCAGAAGCGCGTTTCCCGCCGTCATCGGGTTTCCTCCTCGCATTGGCAGACGAGATAACGCCGCGTCTCGTCCGGATCGCGCACCAGCTTCACCAGGAATATCCGGCCGCCCTTTCGAAATCGCTGCCCGGCTGAAATGCCGTCGCGGAACCGTACCCAGATGCGGTGGCTGATCGTGCCGGCCTCGGCCGCTGCCTGTTCCGCTACCACGAACGCGACGGGCTCGATCCTGGCCCAGAGCGTCGCCGTCACCTCCCAGGCGACCGTCGCGCCGCCCTGTCCGTCCGGCATCGCCTGCGACGCCTCGAGGTCGAGCCTTGCGGTCATCGACCCCGGATCGAAGAACACGACCATCAGAGCCTCCGCATCCGGAAAGGCGCGATCAGCCGCTCATAGCCGTCGGGAATGCCAGCCGGCTGGTTCTCCGGCGAAACGACGCCGCGAAAGGCGAACATGTGGCCGATATGGATCGACATCGCCCGTTTCAGCGTGTCCGGCACATCGGTGCCCGCCTCACCGAAACCGGCCAAAAGGTCGATCTCGATGCCGTTGACCGACCGGCCCGGCGCCGGTGGGTGCCTCAGCCACAGCCGCGCCGGCCGGCCCTTGCCGTCGAGGAGATGATCTTCCAGTGGAACTTCAAGCGCCGCGCCGTCAGCGTCGTAAACCGTAACGTTCTGAATCTCTTGCACCGGCGATCTCGAAATCCGGATCACCCCATCCGCCGGCCAGCGGTCAAGATAGAGCCGCCAGGCTTGAGAGATCAGGCAAAGCCCGGTCTCCCGCTCCAGGTGTTCGCGGGCGGTGCTGATCAGCGAGGCCAGCAGCGCATCCTCGTCGCTTCCATCGAGACGCAGATGCGCCTTCACCTCGGCAAGCGTCAGCGGCTCCGCGGAAGGCGGAGTGGTTTGGGCGTAGGTCATGGGGATCCTGGGTGATTGAGTGGGTAGCGGTTGGTCGGTAGTGAGCAGTGATGTGAAAGGGGCAGCCAACCCGCCGCCCCTACTCACCAATCACTACCCGCTACTCACCGAGCGTCAGCTCGCGGCAAACTTCACCACCTTGATCGCCTCGAAGTTCTGCACCCCGCCGCCGACGCGCTTGGTGGTGTAGAAGAGCACATAGGGTTTCGCCGAATAGGGATCGCGCAGGATGCGCACGCCCGCCCGGTCGACGACGAGATAACCGGAACGGAAATCACCGAACGCGATCGACAGCGAATTCTCCGCCACGTCGGGCATCTCTTCGGCCTCGGCGATCGGAAAGCCCATCAGCGAGGCCGGCTGGCCGGCGGATACCGGCGGGTGCCAGAGATAGTTGCCGTCACCGTCCTTGAACTTGCGGATGTCGCCCTGCGCCTTGCGGTTCATCATGAACGTGCCGTTCTGGCGATGGCCGGCCTTCAGCGCATAGATCACTTCGATCAGCGTGTCCGAAGGACCCGTCGATTTCCAGCCGCCCGCAACGCCGGTGGCGATGTGGCCGATATTGCCCCAGCTCCAGGAGCCTTCCGCCACCGTCGGATAGGACAGAAATCCTTTCGGCTTGTTGGTGCCGTCGCCGCGGATGAAGGCGTCGCCCTCCTGCTCGGCAAACACGATGTCCACCTCGCCGGCAATCCAGGCCTCGATATCGACCGCCGAGTCGTCCAGCAGCGACTGCGTCGCGGCCGGCATGGCGTAGAGCTCCATGGTCGGGAAGGAGAGTTCGGTGAGCTGCGGCGTGTTGGTCTGCGGCCGCGCCGCGGTCTCCGCCACCCAGCCGGTGGAAAGGCCGGCCGCCGCAAACGGCTTCTTCAGCACGGCGGAAGATACGGTACGCACGGTCGAGAGCGCCCGCATCGGTGAGACCGCCGAAATCCGCCGGCCGATTTCGGTATCGATTTCCGGCGGCACGAGATAACCGCCGTCGGCTCCCGTCCCGGAAGAAAACGCCTTGGCCTCCAGCTCGCGCAGACCGTTCTCCTCGCCACGGCGGACATAAGCGTCGAAGGCCGCCTTGTGCTCCACGACCTCGGCCGAAAGCTCCGAGCCGCCGCGGCCAAGTTGCGGCCTGGCCTTCTTCAGTACCAGCTGGTCGAGCACCTTCTTCTGGTCGTCGACGGCACGGTTGATGCGGTCCATCTTGTCGCGGGTCACGACGTCGGCGGTCAGCTTCTGCTCGATCTCGCCGAGGCGCCGGTCGTTGACCTCCTTGAAGGCCTCGAACGCCTCCATGAATTCGTCGAACGCCGCCGTCACCGTTTCCGGCACGGCTTTTACTTCGGGCGCCACGCTTACCATCGTTCTCGCCTGCTCGGTCATATCGCTTTTCCTTTGAAGGTTGATTTCATCATCATCTTCGCCGCCCGCCGCATCTGGCGGACGAGTTCGGTTTCCTTGTCGCGGAAGAACCGCGCATGCTTGACGTTGGAGACCCGGGCCGATGGCAGCATCGGAAAGGTCACCACCGAGATTTCCCAGAGATCGGCCTCGAGGATTTTGCGCACGCCCGTCTTGGCGTCGGTGCGGGCCTTGACCGTGCGAAACCCGATCGACAGCCCGTCGAGCGCGCCCGATTTCATCAGCGCCAGCACCTCGCGGGAACGGGCGACGCCCGGAGACAGCATGCCCTCGACATAAAGCCCGCGGGCATCCTCTCGGATCGTCTTCCAGGCGCCGATCGGCTCGGAAGGGTCGTGCTGGTAGAGCATCCGCACCCCCATCGCCCCGCGCTCGACGAGGCAATTGCGAAAGGCGCCGCGCTCGATCGTATCCTTGCCGAGATCGACTTCGCCGAAGACGCTGGCATAACCGGAGAAAACCCCGTCGCCGGTAAGCCCAGCGAGTTCCAGATTGGCAAATTTGCGCGCAGTCGGACGCGGCCCGCGATAAGCGTGCATTGGTATTCTCCTAACGATTGAATTGGTGCTGGCCCGGGCGAGGACCGAAGTTAAGCCGCGCCGCCTCGGCCGCCATATCGCGCAGCGATCCTCGCCAGCGCGCCCAGCACCCACCAGGCACAAAGACTGACCGCCGCCGACCCCGTCAGCATCACTTCCGCTCCTGAAAGCTCCCCGCCGATCCCCAGCCTTTCCACCAGCCAAAGCCCGGCCGGCCCGCCGAAGATCATCCCGCAGCTCAGGCCCGTCAGAAACCGGCTCGCCGCCTCGCGGCGGCTCTTCGGCAGCAGGTAGATCAGCGAAACGCCAGCTCCCGCCGTGGCGCCCACCGCCTTGGCGGCCCAGATGCCGGCCAGGGCGCCCGGATCGTTTCCGAGGTCAGCCATTTTTAATCTCTCTTGTTTATGATGCACGAACATGGACCGAACGGCGCTGCTGCCATGCAACCAGCCGTTCCGCGCTCGACCCAGGGTCGGCGGATCCAGTTTCCATGAATGTTCAGAATCGCTTGGGGTTACCTGCTGGGAAGTTGAGTCCGGCACTTCGCAAGTTGAGTGAGTTCGGAGAACGATTCAGCAGACCTGCAGAAAGTGTGCCACCTCGACGATTTCATTCGAAGTCGTCGTCTTCGTCCTTTTCGAGATCCGCTGGCCCCTGCCGCGCACGCATGATGGAAACAATCAGTATCCGATCCGCCTGGATGACATAGTCCAAATGATAGGGCGCCGATACAAAACGGCGAATTCCCTCGACCGGCGCCACAGCGGTTCCCACACGAGGATGATCCGCAATCACCGTGCCGCCCTCTTGACCTGTTCCGAAAAGGCAATGGATGCCCGTCGGCTGAATTGGGCAAGATATGCCCTTTCCCGTTGGACGTAGCGTATCGCTTCTTCCGACAGGAACACCTTCATCAGGCGGCGTCCTCGCGGTTGAGACGGTCAAGCTCAGTGAAAAGCTCCTCCGCCTCCACGAAGCGCCCGGCCTCGATATCCTCCCTGCCACGCCGGATGCTCAGGATTTCACTCCCCTCCGCCATCAGGTAATATTTCAGCGCCCGCACGATCACCCAGGACCGGCTTCTGTCCGCTGTCTCAGCGATCTTCTCGATGTCCTCAAGGATGTCGAGCGGCAGGCGCAGCGTGATCGGATCTGAAAGAACGGGCTTGGCCATGACAGCCTCCATTTTGTAATACAGCGTATTACAATCTACACCCCTTCCTTACGGATTAATACCCCACCGCCTCGCGCTTCTCCTCGTCGCTCAGGAACGCCGCCGCCCCGACCCTCGCCCACAGCGCCTCGCGCTCGGCGGAAAGGCCGGCGATCCGGTCGAGGTCCGGCTCCAGCCGCAGCCGGTCGCCATAGGCCTCCGACAGCCAGGCGGAAAAGCTCGCCGCGGTGCGGGAGATCAGCGGCAGCACCGTGAGCCGGTAGAAGGCGCGGTTGGCCTCCTGGTAGTTGGCATAGGTGTTGTCGCCGGGAATGCCGATCAGCATCGGCGGCACGCCGAAGGCGAGTGCGATGTCGCGGGCAGCTCCGTTCTTGGCCTCGATGAAATCCATGTCCTTCGGCGACAGGCCCATCGCCTTCCAGTCGAGCCCGCCTTCGAGCAGCAGCGGCCGGCCGGCATTGACGGCACCGGAATAACCCGCCTCCAGCTCGTCCTTCAGCCGCTCGTACTGGTCGGCGGACAAGTTGCCGCCGTCCTTCGGCTGATAGACCAGCGCACCGGAAGGCCGCGCGGAATTGTCGAGCAGCGCCTTGTTCCAGCTCGCCGCCGCATTGTGCAGGTCGAGTGCCGCACCCGCCGCGCCAAGCGGCGGAAAACCGCAGTGGTCGTCGAGCGGATGAAACAGCTTCAGGTGCAGCAGTGCGATGCCACCGCTTTCGGCCGCAAGCCGCCGCGTGGTGCCGCCGGCGCGATAATCGTAAGCCGCCACCCAGCCGTCGCGGCCCTCGACCACGCTCACCCGGTCGGGCCGGAGCAGATGCAGTTCGCGTAAGCTCCCGCCGATCGAAAGCGGTTCGACATAGGCATTGCCGGAAAGCGCCAGGTGCCCGTAGAGCGCCTCGAAAAAGTCAGGCCCGCCCTGCCGGCCGTTCGGCCGCGCCAAGAGCGCCAGCGCCGGATGTTCGGCAAGCTCCGTCGCACCGTCATAGGCAAGCCAGGGCACGGCTGCGGCGGCTTCGGCGATCATCCGCACCGCCCGATAGGCGACCGGGTTCTTCATGAACCCTGCCCGCGCCAGCGCCGCATAGGACCGCCCCGACCACTGCGCCGCCCCCTCGCCGGAAACGATCGCGAAACCGGAGGCCGTCTTGGTTTCGGCCCTTCGGGTGTCGGTTCCCTGAATTTCGGGCACGGCCTGTCGCCCACCCGTGGAAAACCACGGGCGCCGGAATGGAGATTTCATCGTGACTTGTCCTTTTCGCTCGCGGGCGCCAAGGCCCGCTTCAGGGAAGCGGCAGGGGCGATTTCACCGCACTTTCGCTGTCGAAATCGGCCGCAACACGCATTTCACGGATCGGGCGGACGATATCGATCGAGGCCTGATAGGCCGGATGCGCCTTGTAGGCGGCAAGCGCCGCCGCATCCTCGAATTCGCCGTAGACCACCAGGTCGACCTCGTTGCCGAGCTGGTCACTCTTCACGTTGGTGCCGATCTCCAGGGTCAGCGCATGCGGGTTGCCGGTCAGCAGGGAAAGACCTGCCCGTACCCGTTCGATCTCGCCCGTTTGCGCCGTGAAAAATACGATGTGGCGTATCATGGAACCTCCAGCAATGCGGAGGCCTGCTATCATGGCCTGCAGTGGGCTTCAATGCGGCTTGGTGTCCAGCGCCTCGGTGAACACTTGCGCATGCCGCGCCACCAACTCCGCCCGGTCATTGCCGTTGATGATTTTTCTGGCGCCCAGCCAATCCGTCCTGCCCCGCCCGAAATAGTCGCCGAGCTTGCGGCCGGTGAAACTGCCGCGCCGCATGCCCTCGATCAGGATCGCCACCGAGACCGGCATCTCCATCGCCCGGCCCGGATCGGCCACCAGGTCGATCCCGGTCACAGCGGACATCGCCTCGTAGTTCCGCCTGTGGGTGAGCTGCACCAGTCCGCGGCCGAGCCAGCTTTTTCCGTCTGCGTCCAGCCGCCAGTAGGGCGTCTTCACCGACCCTAGCCGACCCGCCGCAAAAGCCTCCTCCAGTCGCGCAATCGCCGACCTGTCGCTGGAAGCCAGGGTCTCGCGGACGGGCTGCATGGTGGCGGCCGTCTCGTGAAAGGCGGTGGCCAGCACATAAGCGAGCGGCTGCGCCTCATCCTGGCCGACCCTTGCCTGCCAGCCATCGAGAATCGCCGTCAGCCCCTCCACCTGGCCGGTAGCGAGCCTGCCCTTGAACAGCTTCGTGCGTACCAAATCAAAGAAAGCATGCCGGTTGTGAGCCATCTGGTGCCTACTCCCATACCGCGTCGCAGGGTTTCAATCGGTTTAGAAAAACTAAATCGTTTTAAGCCTTTAGGCGGCAGTTTACTTTTTTCTAACGGTATGGAACCAACGGCGTCACACGACGTTCTTGTCGGCTTTCTAAACAACAGGAGATCATGATGATGCAGCAGCCCGCACCGGCCGCCCCTTCCAAGCCGATCCCGCAGCATGTCGTCGAGCGGATCGAATCCGAATGGAAGCAGATGCGCGAAAGCGCCCAGCCGAAGCCGGTTACCCCGCGCTGATCATCATCACCTGAAGCGCGAGCCGCGCTCAAACACCGCGCACGCGCGGCTCTCCATGACCTTCCAGCATCAGCGCCGTCAGCGCCCAGACCAGCGCATCGAGCCGGTCGGGCGAGCGGCCTGAAGACAGGCCGTCCGGGCCGAAATCGCACATCTGGTCTTCGAGTTCGGCAAACCGCCAGGCATGCGCCACCCGCCCCTGTTCGTAGAGGGCAGCAACAGGCTCGGCGCGCAGGAATTTTCCGCGCGTCGCTCGCACCATCGTCACCGGCAGGCCTGCGTCGACGCTTTTCAGCATCGCCGTCACCATCTCGCCGCCCTGGTTCACTTCCGCCACCACCCGATCCGCCTGGAAGCGCGCATAAGCGCGCGCCACCGCGTTCGCCCAGCCCGCCGGGGTTTTTCCTTCGACCGAACAATCGGCCAGCACCACCGCCCGGCCGCTCGCTTCCAATCCGGCGACGACGATGCCGCAGCAGGAATGTTCGCCCGAACCCGAGGGCGGGTCGACGGCGACGACGATGCGCCGGAGCGCACCGGTAAAGCGGATCGTGAAGGCTTCGAGGTCGGCGCGTTTCCACAGCGCGTCCTCGCGGTCTTCGATCAGCTCGCCGGCCAGTTCCTGCCGTCCGAGCCTCGTTCCTCCGTACCGCGCCTCCAACGCAGAGATGAAGCCGGGTGAAAGATTGCCGGCGTTGGCCTGGGTCGAGATCCTCACGAGCCGGGTGCCGGGATCGGCAATCAGCCGTTTCAGGATCGGCACCGGCCGCGGCGTGGTCGTCACCAGCTGGCGCGGATCGGCTCCGAGCCGAAGCCCGAACTGCAGCATGTCGAAGGTTTCCTCCGCATGCCGCCATTTGGCGAGCTCGTCGCACCATGCGAAATGAAACTGCGGGCCGCGTAGGCTTTCAGGATCTTCCGAGGAAAAGATCTGCGCGATCGCCCCGTTCGGCCAGACCAGCCTCCGGCGAGAAATCTCGAAATCCGGCCGGTTCTTCCGCGCAATCCGGCAGATCCCGGACACTCCATCGATCATCACTTCGCGGGCATCGCCCAGCGTTTCCGCCACCAGCGCTATCCTGAGCTGCGACCTGCTGCCGGCCGAGGCGAGCCCATGGATCCATTCCGCGCCTGCCCGCGTCTTGCCCGAGCCGCGCCCACCCATGATCAACCAGGTGCGCCAGTCGCCCTCGGGCGGCTTTTGGTCGCGACGGCCCTTTATATCCCAGTCGCGTTCATGATCGAGCGTGAAGCCCATCAGAGAGGTGTCGGACTCGTCATTCCGCTCCGGAGCGTGCTCGCTTAAAGGAGCAGACCCGTGCGGCAGACCGATCTCCCCCCTTGAGCGGGAGATGCCCGGCAGGGCAGAGGGGGGTGCTGCGGCACATTCTTCGACAGTTGAGTTCGCGGCGCCACCCCCCTCTGTCACCTTTGGTGACATCTCCCCCTCAAGGGGGGAGATCAGAGGGCGTTTGCCGCGCCCGGCGTTTCCTTGCTCAATCACGCTTCTCAAGGCCGTGCTTTTCACAACGGCTTCGCAATATTCCTCCCGCGCAGCCGTGATCGTCCGCAGACCCCTGTTCAACCCCGACGCCCCCTTTGAGGCTTTGACCGCGATCTTCTCCTGCGCTCGCAGCAAGGTCCGTTGGCTCGGAGGACGCGTGTCCAAACCTCTCCAAAACGAGGGGCGGAGGTCCATGCCGCTTCCATACTTCGAAAAGCCGATAGGCGTTTTCATTGGCGCGATCCTCGATCATTTTCAGGAAGCGGACCTTGGCCTCCTCATAACCACCCTCGTCCGCATCGCGCTCGGCGGCCTCGTCGCGGTCGCGGGCGAGCTGGCGTTGCAGGCTGTCGACCTTTTCGAGCGTGCGGACGATCAGCGACATGGCGTCGGTCGCGGCCTTCACGTCGGCACGCGCCAGTTTCTGGGCGGCGTCGTCGCCATCTGTGAGCGCCGCCTCCGCCGCGGTCCGCATCCGCCGGAAGGTCGAGAACTGGTCGCGCATTTCGACGGTCATCTCGTTCAACAGCCGCCGCAATTCCTCGCCGGGAGAGAATGCGCCCTCAACCGACTTGATCTCCAGCAGCACGCCGCGCACCGCGTCGACCAGCGCCGAATCGTCCATGACGACCCCGTCGCCATAGACGGGGGCCTCCGTCCAGAGCCCGAAAAGCGCCGGATCGAACGTCTCGAATTCATCCATCTGGGATATCCCCGGGGGCCAAAACAGGAGCCAAAATTTCGGCGCAGAAAATCCCGCCGCCCCCGTTTCCGGTCGCCGCGCGTCCCCCGCTGCCGATTGTCGAGATAAAAAGAAGGCCCGGCTTTTGGGACCGGGCCAATTTGACTGGAAGTCTTGCCACCGGCCGCCCGAAGGCCACTTGCCGGCGCAATTCTTCGACTGTGCCTAAAACCTACCAAACAGCCGTCACGCCGTCAAGGACTATTTTCCTAATTAGCAAAAATTAATTTACGTTCCGCAGAACGTCTGCGTCACCCGCTCCTCAGGCTCCGGCGGCTGCATGTAGCCCAAGAATTCCGGCCGCTCTTCGAAAGGCTTTTCCAGTGCCTCCAGTAATCGTTCGAAGAAACTGAAATCGCCGTAATTGGCGGCCGAAAGGGCTTCCTGGACCTTGTGATTGCGGGGAATGACCGCCGGGTTGACCGAGCGCATGGTCTTTGCCCGTTCAGTTGGGCTCTGCGGTTCGGCATCCAGCCGCGTTCCCCAGAGTTCCAGCCATTCCCGCGCCTTGGCCGGATGGGAGAAGGAGGAGAGGAAAAGCTCATCCCCCTCCGTCCCGGCAGCTGCCCCGCAAAGCCGCCGGAAGGCCAAGGTGAAATCCGCCTGCCCCTCATGCATGGCCGCCAGCAGCGCCTGGATCAGGTCGCCATCGCCGTCAGCCTCGGTCGCGAGGCCGATCTTCGCGCGGAAAACCCCGATCCACTCCTTCTGGAACCGCTCGCCAAAGGCCTTCAGCACGGCGTTCGCCGCTTCCACAGCCTTTTCCTCGTCCTCGTCGAGCAGCGGCAGCAGGCATTCCGCCAGCCGCGCGATGTTCCATTGGCCGATGCCCGGCTGGTTGCGATAGGCATAACGCCCGCCCTGGTCGATCGAAGAAAACACCTTCATCGGGTCGTATTCGTCGAGGAAGGCACAAGGCCCGAAATCGATCGTCTCGCCCGAAATCGTCATGTTGTCGGTGTTCATTACCCCGTGGATGAAGCCGATACCCATCCAGCGGGCGATCAGATCAGCCTGCCGCGCCGCTACACCCTGCAGCAGCGCCAGATAGGGGTTTTCCGCGACTTTAAGCTCCGGATAGTGCCGCTCAATGACGTAGTCGGCGAGCAATTTGATCCCGTCATTGTCGCCGCGGGCGGCAAAGAACTGGAAGGTGCCGATCCGCACATGGCTTGCCGCGACGCGCACGAACACCGCGCCCTGTTCCACCGTCTCGCGATAGACCTGTTCGCCGGTCGCGACAGCCGCCAAGGCCCGCGTCGCCGGCACGCCGAGCGCATTCATCGCCTCCGAGACGATGTATTCGCGCAGGACCGGGCCCAAAGCCGCGCGTCCGTCGCCGCGACGGGAATAGGGCGTCGGTCCGGCGCCCTTCAGCTGGATGTCGCGGCGTTTGCCGTTGCGGTCGACGACCTCGCCCAGCAATATCGCCCGCCCGTCCCCGAGCTGCGGCACGAAATTGCCGAACTGGTGGCCGGCATAGGCCATGGCGATCGGCATGGCGCCGGGCGGCACGACATTGCCGGCAAGAATCGCCGCCAGCCGGGCGGGATCGGAAAAATCTGCCTCGACGCCCAGCTCCTCAGCCAGCTCCGCGTTGAATTTCAGAAGCTTCGGCCCCTCCACCGGCTCGGGATAGACGGAAGCGAAAAACCTGTCCGGCAGGCGGGCATAGGAATTGTCGAACTGGAACACGGGAAGGACTCCTTTGACCGCCGGGATGCGGCGACCTTTTCTTCAAATATGGGAAATCTGTCCCGCCGAACAAGCAAAATGCGCTTTTGTTGCGCCGCTCAAGGCTTGGCCAGCCGCACCCCGAAACCGAGGAGGAAGGTCAGCAGCGCACCGGCCGCCGCAGTCCCGTAGAGCCACATGGCCGGCCCGCCGGCGTTGCCGTTCTCCAACGCCGAAACCAGCCCGGTCGCACCTGCGATCATGCCAGCGATCCCCGCGCCGATCGCGTAACCGGCGGTCGAAATCGTCGGCAGCAAGGCACTTGCGAGATCGCGCTCCTGCCTTGCTGCCGCTTCCATCGCCGCCTGGTTGACGCTTGCCCAGGCGACGCCGAAACCCGTGCCGATTGCCACCTGGCCCGCCAGCAGTAGCACCAGCGAGCCGCTCGCAAACGCGGCGGCGAGGCAGAGGAAACCGGCCAATTGAAACAACGCGCCTGCGCGCATCCACCGATGCCGTGGAGCAAGCGCCGTAATCCTGCTCGCGACCACCGCGACAGCACTCCAGGAAAGCGCCATGGTCACCACCAGATAACCGACCACCGCCGGCCGGAAACCGAAGACGGCATCGATCATCAGCGCCAGGTAAACGCTGCCGACAGAGTGGCTCGCGGACATCAGGAACAGCACCCAGAACCCGTGCCCGAGAACCGACCCCAGCCGGAAGGCGCCCTCCGGAAACAATCTTGGTCCGATCCGCCCGTCGAGCTTCAGCGCCGGCAGGAACAGCCCCGCGCCCGCCACGACCGCCACCGCCTGCATCGCCCCTCCGGTCACCACCGAAGAGAGCGACAGGACGAAGGAGGCCGCAAGACAGAGCGAAATGGTGGCAACCGACAGCGGCACCGGCGCCGCCTCGGTCACCCTCACCTTCGCGGTCAGCGCAAAGACGGCCAGCAGAACCACGAAGGGCGAGACGGCCAGGAACGACGCCCGCCAGGAATAGGCCTCGGTCAGAAGCCCGCCCGCCAACGGCCCGGCAATTGCCGCCACCGCCCAGACGATCGCCTCCACCGCAAACACCTTTGCAATCAGCGGGGAGGGAAAGTTGGCGGGGATGAGGCTGTAACAGATCGCCACGATCAACCCGTCGGCAATGCCCTGCAGCAAACGCCCGGCCATGATCCAGGAAAAGGCCGGCGCCGACAGCGCCAGCAGCCCGCCGGCCGCAAAGACCAGCGCCGAAAGAAGCAGAATGAAACGCGCGCCGAACCGGTCGCGCATCGCCGCAGCGCCCGTGCCGCCGGCGATCGAGCCGAGGAAATAGAGCGTATAGGCCCAGCTGAAATAACCCGTGCCGCCGATCTCCTTCGCCGCCGGCGGCAGCGCCGCGACGATCGCGAACTGGTTGAAGGCATGCAGCCCGATCCCCGCCGAGATCAGCCCCAGCATCGCCCCTTCGCGGCCTCTGAGAAGCCTCGACCAGCCCACATTGATATCCTGCAACACGCCCTGCCTCTTATCCGTTTTTCAGTCCCGGGGACGCTACAACCTCAAGCATGATTGAGGTCAAGGGAAAAGCCAAAAATTAAACCTTCGCATTTTCAGCACCTTAAGGCGCAATTGCAGATTCTCTCCGATGTTGTATTTTAGCTACAGCTTTCCAAGTAAATCGCGCTATTTGCGTTTTTGCCAACCAATCGGAGGGAATATCCATGAAGGCTCTTTTCATTCTTGCAGCGTCGGCCGCCATGACCGCCTCTTCCGTTGCTTACGCAGCCGACGCCGTCGAGCAAATCCCGCAAGCGCCGCAAGCCGTCGAAACGCCCGTCGTGTTCTCCTGGAACGGCCCGTATATCGGTGCCCACACGGGGTATGCCTGGGGCAGCGGCGATGCCGCCGGCGGCGGATCGGACGATTTCGACGGCTGGAGGCTTGGCGGTTTCGTCGGCTATAACTGGCAGTTCTCCAGCGGTTTCGTCGCCGGTATCGAAGGTGACGTCAACTACGACTGGAACGAGAACAGCTATCCCGGCGGCATCGACATCGACACCGGCTTCTCCGGTTCGGTTCGCGGCCGCGTCGGTTATGCCATGGACCGGGCGCTGATCTTCGCGGCAGCCGGCTGGACGGCCACCACCGCCCATATCAACGGCGGCGGCTTTGACGACGACGACATGCTCAACGGCTGGACCGTCGGCGCCGGCGTCGACTACGCATTCACCGACAATATCTTCGGCCGCCTCGAATACCGCTACAACGACTTCGGCAACGGCAGCCTTGGCGGCGCCGATTTCGACTTCAACCAGCATGTCATCAATGTCGGCATCGGCGTGAAGTTTTAAGCCGCAGCTTCGAGACCCGTCTCAATGCTCCACCTTGCGACAAGGTGGAGCAAGGTCTCGAGGTGCGGCGGCTTCATCAGGGGCGTGCCAGCACCTTGAAGGCGATGAACTGCGTCTTCTGTTCCTTTGAGAAATTGTTGTCGGAAACGAAGATCAGCAGGTCGCTGCCATCGGTGCCCTTGGCCATACGGCCGGTCGTCAGAATGTTGAATTTTTCATGACGAGTGTGGGAGACCTCAGACCGCTGCCCGTTCCGGCGAATACCCCGCCTCGCGGATCGCCTCTTCAGCCTTTGCAGCGTCGCCTTCGATCACCACCGTCTTGGCCGTCAGATCGATCGCCACGACCGCACCCGGCAGGGCTTCCGCCAGCGCGCCGCGCACGGTCTTTTCGCAATGGCCGCAGGTCATGTCCGGCACGGTGAAAATCGCAGTCATCCGAATCTCCTTGTTCGATAAATGTGTTGTGCAGCTTCCCATGGAGGGAAGGTCAAGTATGCAGTGAGCAGATCAAGCGCAAATAGGAGCAAAGCCGGTGCGGCATTCTTCCAGTGATCTCCCCCCTTGAGGGGGAGATGTCATCGAAGATGACAGAGGGGGGTGGCGACGGTGCGGAAAATGCAGTGGCCGAAGAATATGCGGAGCGGTCCCCCCCTTCTGCCCTGCCGGGCATCTCCCCCTTGAGGGGGAGATCGGAAGGAGGCGCTGTTTTGCCTCATGCTGGCGTAAAGGCATCAGGCAGTCTGTCTCATCTTTTTCCTCGCCGCCGGCACTGGCGTACCATCCCCCGCCAGATCATCGAGGATCGGGCAGTTGGGGCGGTTGTCGCCGCCGCAGCAGTTGGCGAGGTGTTTCAGCGTTTTGACCATGCCCTGCATCTCGGCGATGCGTCGTTCGAGGTCGCCGATATGGGCGGTCGCCACCTCCTTGACGGCAGCACTTTCGCGGCTCTTGTCCTGCCAGAGTTTCAGCAGCGTCTCGGTCTCTTCGAGCGAAAAGCCGAGATTGCGCGCCCGCTTGATGAAGCGCAGGATATGCACTTCCTCATCGCCATAGACCCTGTAGTTGTTGCCGGTGCGGCCCATCGGGCGGATTAGGCCGATTTCCTCGTAATAGCGGATCATCTTGGCCGAAACGCCGGACTCATTCGAAGCCTCGCCGATATTCATCTGGTTTCTCCCACTTTCACCGCCTTCAGCCGCAGCGCATTGCCGAGCACGAAGACGCTCGACAGCGCCATGGCGCCGGCGGCGATCATCGGCGACAGCAGCCAGCCGAAGGCCGGGTAAAGCACCCCGGCCGCAACCGGCACCAGCGCGACGTTGTAACCGAAGGCCCAGAACAGGTTCTGCTTGATGTTGGTCATCGTCGCGCGGCTCATGGCGATCGCCGAAACGGCGCCCGAAAGCTCACCGCCGACCAACACCACATCGGCGCTCTCGATCGCCACGTCCGTGCCGGTGCCGATGGCGATGCCGATATCGGCTTCGGCCAGCGCCGGCGCGTCGTTGATGCCGTCGCCGACGAAGGCGAGCCTTTTCCCGTTGGCGCGCATCTCGTGGATCGCCTTCACCTTGCCCTCCGGCAGGACCTCGGCGACCACCTTTTTAATACCGACTTGGCGGGCAATCGCTTCAGCGGTGCGGCGGTTGTCGCCGGTCACCATGGCCACTTCGACGCCCATCGCCTGCAACGCCCTGATCGCGTCGCGGCTTGAGGGTTTCAGCGGATCGGCAACCGCGATCACGGCGGCCAGCTTGCCGTCGACAGACGCATAAAGCGGCGTCTTGCCCTCGTCGCCAAGCCGGGCGGCGGCTTTCGCAAACACCTCGACGGAGAGCCCCAGCTTTTCCATGAACCGGTCGGCGCCGACCGAGATCTTGCGGCCGTCCGCTTCCGCCTCGATGCCGTAGCCGGTCACCGATGCGAACTTTTCCGCCTTCGGCACGACCAGACCCTTGGCCTCGGCCGACTTGACGATCGCCTCGGCGATCGGGTGTTCGGACTGCGCCTCGACGCTGGCAACCAGCGCCAGCACCTCGTCCTCGGCAAAACCTTGCGAGGTCACCAGGTCGGTCAGTTCCGGCCGGCCCTTGGTGACGGTGCCGGTCTTGTCGACCACGACGAGCTGGACATTGCGCAACTCCTGCAGCGCCTCGCCCTTGCGGAACAGCACGCCGAGTTCGGCCGCGCGGCCGCCGCCGACGACGATCGAGGTCGGTACGGCAAGCCCCATGGCGCAGGGACAGGCGATGATCAGCACGGCGACCGCATTGACCAGCGCATGGGCGAGCGCCGGCTCGGGGCCGACGAAGAACCACACGCCGAAAGTCAGCGCGGCAGCCAAGATCACCGCCGGCACGAACCAGGCGGTCACCCGGTCGACCAGTCCCTGGATCGGCAGTTTCGACCCTTGAGCCTGTTCGACCATGCGGATGATCTGGGCCAGCATGGTATCGCGGCCGACCTTGTCGGCCCGGAAACGGAAGGCGCCGGTCTTGTTGATCGTGCCGCCGACCACGGTCGCGCCGGCCGCCTTTGCGACCGGCAGCGGCTCGCCCGAAATCATCGATTCATCGACATTCGAGGAGCCGTCGATGACGGTGCCGTCGACCGGAATTCGCTCGCCCGGCCGGATCACCAGCACGTCGCCGGCAACCACCTGTTCGGTCGGGATATCCAAGAGCTTGCCGTCGCGCTCGACGCGGGCGGTCTTCGCCTGCAGTCGGCTCAGCTTCTCAATCGCCTCGCCGGTGCGGCCCGTGGCGCGTGCCTCCAGTAATCGGCCGAACAGGATCAGCGTGACGATCACCGTGGCCGCTTCATAATAAACGAAGCGGGCACTCTCCGGCAGCAGGTCCGGGGTAAACGTCGTCACCAGCGAATAACCATAGGCCGCCAGCACGCCGACCGCGACCAGCGAATTCATCTCCGGCACGCCGCGCAGCAGCGCCGGCAGGCCGAGCTTCAGGAACCGGAAACCGGGGCCGAAGACGACCACCGTCGCCAGTGCGAAATAGAGATAATAAAGGTTCTGCGTCTCGATCACGCCCATCAGCCAGTGGTGGAACGGGTCGTAGAGGTGGCCTGCCATTTCCAGCACGAACAGCGGCAGGGTGAGCACGAAGGCGATCGCCAGATCGCGCTTCAGCACGCCCTCCTCGCCCTGGTGCATATGCATATGGTCATGCCCGCCGGCATGGCCCGCCTGGTCGTGCCCCATGGCGGCATGGTCCATGTGGGCCTGTGCGTCCGGTGCGGAATGGTCGGGGTGATGCCCGTGGTGGTGCTCGTGCCCGGCATGCGCCGTCGGCGGCACGAGCGGCATCATGCCCGCCTCGCGCATCGCATGGTCCATGGCGCCTGGCTGAATTTCGTAACCGACCTTCCTGATCGCCTTCGTCAGTTCCTCCGGCGAAAAGCCTTCGGCCGATTCCACCGTCAGTTTCTTGGTCGCGAAGTTGACGGCGCTCCTGTCGATGCCCGCCACTTTGGCCGCGGCGTTCTCGACACGGCGCACGCAGGAGGCGCAGGTCATGCCCTCGACGGGAACGGTAAAAGGCTCGGCCTTGTGGATCGGCTTGACGGTCTCGTTCATGGGCGCAATCTCCCCTTTTTTGTTGGGATGTCTCACTGTCCCACGCTATGTGGAGCTTCCCATCATGGGAAGGTCAAGGGGTGCCGGCGGATATTCTCAAGGGCGGCAGATACCGGCGGGTCGGGCAGCCGGGACAGAGCCGTTACCGCAGCCCTCAGTCGCCGCCTTCACGATAAGATCGTACAGATGGTACTTCTTTCCGAGCAGCCGTATTCCGCCCTGGGAATAGTGTCCCGCATCTGCATAAAGGGAGACGCCATCCTCGGAAACCCGGCAGGTCGTGCCGTTGCACCGGCCGGTGCCCAGATCGATCACCGGATAGTCCCGCGCCACGACATTCATGATGTCCGTCGCAACGCGGCCTCGCCGGTTCACGTCGTCAGCAGACAGATCGCAGCGGTCGGCCGCGATCTCCAGCAATCTTGACCGGGCAACACAACCGCCGACATCGGTTCCCGTCTGCGGAGGCGGCGCGAAAACCACCGGGCTCAATCCCATTTGCCGCAAGTGGGACAGGGATCCTAAAAAACTGTCCAGGAGCAGCGCCCGGCTTGCTGGAACACTCTGCCCGTCCTTCCGAACGAACGTTTCGGATTCGGTATAGATGTCGAGATTGACGCCTATCGCGACGTATCGAAGCGTCTTGGTTGTCGCCATGGCGTCGAGGACGTCCCTATTCCGGGACAGGCAGCCTTCGGGCGACCTGCGACCGTCGCTGGCGACCGGGTAGGTAATTTCGGTGAACGGTCCGCAAAGGCTTTTGGTGAACTGCACGAGTTTGACATCGGGGGCCGACGCCAGGATACCTTCCACAAGATGGGCGCCGAAGGAATCCCCCCACACCGCGATCTCGGGACTATCGGACGTGGAGCATTCAGGCGCCATCTTGCCGTTACAGTTCTTGCTCAGCCCCGTGCTCACCTCGGTCATCTCGTAGAGACCCGGCGCCCTGAACGCGGCACCGTCGGTCGTTTCAAACATGATCCCGGAGGCGATGCTGGCGGCTACCGCAACGCCGGCCAGGGCAAGGAACCCCTTCGTCCGAACGCGGTTCCTGTCGCGAAACGGCCGCTCGACAAGATAGTAGCTGACGACCGCAAGCAACGCCGCGACGCAAAGGAGAAGAGCGGATGTCAAAGCGCTCAAGTCATTGGTGAACAGCCGCAAGCGCGCGAAGGCCAGGACGGGCTGATGCCAGAGATAGAGGCTGTAGCTGATCAAACCGACAAACACCAAGGCTCTTGCGGAAAGAAGCCGTCCAGCCAGATTCTCTGAAGACGAAAATAGAAGAACCAGCGCGGTTCCGACCACGACGGGCAGCGTCTGCCAGCCGGGATAATACGGCCCGCCTTCAACGAAGAAGCAGGACAGGACGATCATCGCAAGACCGCAAGCCGCCGCCAACCCGCCATGGCGGGCTTTTTCTCCATCGAAATTCGCCAGGCTGATGCTGGCGCCGACGCCAAGTTCCCAGAAGCGCGTGGGCAGAAGATAGAAATTCGCCGCAGGATCGAACAGTGGCACGGCCTGCGTGGCAAGGAAACTCGCCGTGCTCAACAGCAGGATGGCCGCCAGAACGAACTGGCGACGAAACCGGCGCAACGCCATCAGAACAACAGGAAATATGATGTAGAACTGTTCTTCTACGCCGAGAGACCACGTATGCAAAAGCGGCTTCAGGTCGTTGCTTGAATCGAAATAGCCGGTTTTACTCCAGAAATAGAAGTTCGAAACGAACAGATTTACCTGATAGAGGCTGCGACCAAAGTCGCGCAGCTCATAGGGAAGCATCCATGCCCATGCAAAAGGCAGACAAGCCAGGCAGACGCAAACAAGCGCCGGAGCGATGCGTCGCAGGCGCCGCTCGTAGAAGCGGACGAGACTGAATTTGCGCCCTTCGACTTCGCGATACATGATCGAGGTTATCAGATAACCGCTGATGACGAAGAAGACGTCGACGCCGACAAATCCGCCGCGGAAACCCAAACCACCGTGGAATATAAGGACAGGAACCACAGCGACGGCCCGCAGGCCGTCGATTTCCGGTCTGTATTTCATTCTACAACCCAATGCGAAATCAATTGACTATAGGCTATGCAACAACAGGCTGCACCCTTCCCATACCTGAGCCAATAATTGCAACCACGTGCGTGCGGGTTATTCAACAAAGGAATGTGGCCGATTTAACCCGGGCGCGCTTTTCGAGGCGTTCACGGTTCCGGCCGACCGCCGCTGAAGCTCGGCGCATTCAGCCCTGAAAGCAGCAGCACCAGTTCCGCCTGGCGGGTAGTGCCGGTTTTCAGCATGATCTTCTTCAAATGCGAGCGGGCGGTTTCGAGCGAGATGCCGAGCGAGGCGGCGATCATTTCCGGCGTCTGGGCCATCGCGATGCCGCGCGCCACGCGGGCTTCGGCCGGGGTGAGGTCAAAGAGGCCGCAGAGCACCCGCATGTCCGGCGGGCCGACCTGCCCGACCTGGGTGACGGCCAGCACCGCCATCGAACGGGAGAAGATGTCGCGCGCCGCGCGGCGAACCGGCAGCAGATGCAGGATCAGCGGTGGCGCGCCGGCGCGTCCCGCCATCGGCAGGGACTGCACGGCCGGCGAAGCCTGCGCCTTGTAATGCGCGATCGCCTCCTCCAGCAGGGCATTGGCGCCCGCCCCTTCCAATATCAGCCGATCGCCGGCGCCGGTGCGGATGCGCGGGCTCAGTGTCTCCATCTCGGGGTTCATGGCGATCGCCCGGCCGGCGTCGCCGATCACCGCCGCCGGCAGTCCGAGCATAGACAGCGTTTCGGTCATCGATCTCGCCTCGTTGAAGGCGAGCCGCGACGACATATAGGCAGCCCGGGCGAGATCCGGCTTCAAGAGATCGAGGCGCGCCAGCTGTTCGTCGGAAAAATGCGTCAGGCCCTTGGCGCGCATCAGCGTGATGACGATGACGTGCCCGGTCGGCTCCTGGAAGGCCCAACCCGCCTCCCATTGCATGCCGTGCGGCTCGATGATGTCGCGCTGGATCGCATCATTGGCAAATTCCTCCGCGCTCAGGAGATCGGTGACGCGGACAAACGAAAAGGGCGAACGTTGCATGGCCCGAAGGGGGCGAACATTGTCGAGCCGGGTGTCGCTCTGCACGAACTGGGCGAAGGCTTCGGCAATATTCGGAGTGGTGACGTAGCGATGATTGCCGCTGCCGTCGACGGTGAAGATCGAGGCGGTGCTGGACCCGGCCTCCAGGGCAATCCTCTCGCAAGTTTCCGTCCAAAGCTCCGGAACCAGGGCTGCCTCGTAGAGGCGGTCTGCCAGCGTGCCTTCTGCATTCATCGGGGTGCCATCGGAATGAATTCGGGATGAAACTGGACTGTTGCGGTAATCTTTAACGTTTCTGCAAGCCTCGGTATACCGGAAGAATTGCGTGAAGCTCCGATTGTCCCCCTTAACTTACTTGAATGACAAGTAATAAAGCTGTGTTTCGAACAGCTTCCCGTGTGCTCCTCGCTCGCGAGGCGAGCAATCCGGCACGGGACGCGAGCTTTCAACCAGAGTTGCCGGACGCCGCTCCCTCTGCCTTGAAGGGGGCTTATTCGGGTGCCGCGATCCGGATAGGACGTGTTCCGACCGGAGCGCCGGTCGCGCGATCGATGGTGACGGGATCGATTTCCGTTCCGGTTTCGGCGTCGAAGAACCGGGTCACCTTGCCCCCGCCGCGATGCTTGCGTCCCCACGCGCCGATCGCAAACAGAACCGGCAGAAAGTCGCGGCCGGCTTCCGTCAGCACATATTCGTCCCGTGGCGGACGATCGGAATAACGGCGTTTCTCCAGGAGCCCCTCCTCGGTCAGGCCTGAAAGCCGTCCCGTCAGCATGGTCGGCGCGATGCCGAGGCTTTTGCGAAACTCATCGAAACGGGTCAGCCCCGCATGGGCGTCGCGCATGATCAGCATGCTCCACGCATCCCCCACAAGCGCCAGGCTTCGGGCGATCAGGCAGGGCTGGTCGGAAAGATTCTTCATGTCGATATCTTTTTAGTAGTGACTTCATACGGATTTGATAGTAACTGATCGCTCCATGATGTTCCATCACAAAATGAAAGCAGAGCCGATGAGCAAGAAAAAACGTGGCGTTGCCCTGGTTACGGGTGCCTCCTCAGGAATAGGACTGGTGACGGCGCAGGCGCTGCGGCGGGATGGATATCTTGTCTTCGGCACCAGCCGGAAGCCGATGGCCGACACGGTGGACGGGGTGACGATGCTGATCTGCGACGTGACCGACGACGCATCCGTCAAAAATGCGGTTGACGAGGTTCTGCGCCGCGCAGGGCGGATCGATCTTCTCGTCAACAATGCCGGGGTCGGTCTGCTTGGCGGCGCCGAGGAATCCACCACGGAACAGGCGAAGGCTCTCTTCGACGTCAACGTGTTCGGCATCATCCGGATGACGAACGCCGTCCTGCCCGTGATGAGGGGCCAGCAGAAGGGCCGCATTGTCAACCTCAGTTCGATACTCGGGCTGATCCCGGCTCCTTTCAACGGCCTCTATGCGTCGACCAAGCACGCCGTCGAAGGCTATTCGGAGTCCCTCGACCATGAAGTGCGGACCCAGGGCATCCGCGTCGTGCTTGTCGAGCCCGGTTTAACCCGCACCGCCTTCGAGGAGAACCTGACGCGCGCGGACCGGCCGCTTTCCGTCTATGATAAGGTTCGCGCCGGTGCGGAGCAGCTGATGCGCGAAGCCGTCGCGAAGGGAGATGCACCGGAGGTAGTCGCCGAAGCCGTCCTAAAGGCCGCCAATGCGACATTGCCCAAACGGCGCTACACTGCCGGAAAAATGGCAGGACAGGTCCGCTTCATACGTCGCTTCCTGCCCGAAACCATTGTCGACAAGAACCTTCGGAAATTCAACGGGCTTCCCGCCTGAGCATTCATCGCAGGCCCGCCGGCGATGCCGGCCACCACGGAAACGAAAGTCAGTCCGATGAAATCATTCCTGATCGATCGCTATCGCAAAGGCGGCGCCCTGCGGCTCGGCGAAATACCCGAACCGTCATTGCGCGACAACGATGTCATGGTCGAGGTTCATGCCGCCAGCGTGAACGCCCTGGACAACAAGATCAGGGACGGCGAATTCAAGCTTATCCTGCCCTATCGCCTTCCGCTGGTGCTGGGCAACGACGTGGCGGGCGTCGTCGTCCGGGTCGGACCCAAGGTCCGGAAGTTCAAGCCGGGAGACGAGGTCTATGCCCGTCCGGCCCAGGATCGCATCGGGACATTTGCCGAGTATATCGCCATGGACGAGGCCGATGTGGCAATCAAGCCCAGCAACCTCACCATGGTGGAGGCTGCATCCATCCCGCTTGTCGCGCTGACGGCATGGCAGGTCCTTGTCGAGCGGGCCAACCTGCGGAAGGGGCAGAAGGTCCTGATCCATGCCGGCTCCGGCGGCGTCGGCACCATCGCGATCCAGCTCGCCAAGCATCTCGGAGCCCATGTGGCCACGACCACAAGCACCGCCAATGTCGCTCTCGTGAAAAGTCTCGGCGCGGACATCGCGGTCGACTACAAGAAGGACGACTTCGAGAAAGTCCTGCAGGGCTACGACGTCGTGCTGAACAGCCTGGGCAAGGATACGCTGGAAAAATCCTTGAATGTATTGAAGCCGGGCGGCAAGCTGATTTCGATTTCCGGTCCGCCCGATCCGGATTTCGCCCGGCAGAACGGCTCCGGCTGGCTGCTTCAACAGGCCATGCGCCTGCTGAGCTTCGGCATCAGGAGAAAAGCGGGACGCCGGAAGATCGGCTATTCGTTTCTTTTCATGACTGCGAACGGCGGGCAGCTCGCACAGATCACCTCGCTGATCGAGGCGGGTCATATCCGCCCGGTGATGGACCGGGTCTTCCCGTTCGACCAGACCAACGAGGCGCTGGACTATGTCGAAACCGGCCGCGCGAAGGGGAAGGTCGTCATCGCGGTGAAGTGACGCCGCGTCGGTAGTGGGTCAGTTTGAAACCCGGCCTTCCAATTGGTCTAGCCGAGTGGCATATTCGCAAAATGAGCAGATCAACTCCATACACAACCGACCATAGTTGCCCACAATGTAGGGCTATACATACCGCACTATGTCAGGAATTGCCTAACCGAGAGCGTGGGCACTTCGATTGCCTCAAATGCGGATTCGAAGTTTTGCGCTGGAATGGTGGAGTTGACTATTCAAACTGGGAGTTGAAGGGTAGCGATGAGCGATCCTAGCAGACCAAAACGCCCTCGCGACCCGAACCAACTTGCTAAGTCAATTGTGGATTTGGCAACGGGAGAAGCCGAGGATAAGAAGCCGCTTGCGAGCGCTCGCAAGGGTGGATTGAAGGGCGGAAAAGCTCGCGCGAAAAAGCTAACCCCGGAACAGCGATCGGAGATCGCGTCGATAGCTGCGCAAGCTCGTTGGAAGAAGAGCGCCTAGGCCGCCGCCGGCGCCTCGTCGCCAGCCGCTTTCCTCCACTCGATGTCCAAAGCAAAGTCATATTCCACTTCTATCGGCTTGTCCGTGGGATTGGCTGCGGCCCAATGATCCAAATCAAAGCTAAGCTGGACCAGCTCACCGACCACGTGTTCGCGACGACGATTGGTAGACCGAACCATCTGTGGGCGGGTCGCGTCCTCAATATCGATCCAAAAGAACAACGTCTCGCCGCCTTGTTGAACGGGCAAGGAATGATAGGCCCGGTATGGCCGACCTGTATCACGATCAACCCGCATCTCTTCACGGGCTGCTTGGCTGATCTGTTGAACAAGCAGCTTTTTAGGGTCAGCAGGAGTCGGGAGTTTAATCCCGTTCAGGATTGCAAAGTCTGCAATCTTCGCAGGGTCCATTTCAGTCTCGCCGGTCTTTATCCGGTATAGAGCGATCAATTTCTGGAGGGTTTTCGGGCCAGCCATTTCTTTTTCCTATGATTCGATGGGGTGGATATCGCCCCAGCCGTCCGTTTCGGCGCTGGGAACTATGAACTCACGCACATTGACTAGGTGTTGACGAAACTTATGGTATTGGTCCGTCCTCTTTTGAAGTTGACCTGCCACAATGCCGGGGTGGACCTTCATGGTCCGCGCGAAGCCGATAAGATCGACTTCAGAAAAATACGGTGCTTTTCGCTTGATGAAGGCGTCCATCATTTTTGATGGGATGCAGTATTCGGCGGCGGCGGCATTTGCGATTGCCTCTTGCTGAGCCACGGTTGCTTCCAATTCCACATGGACATCGCCGCCAAGATCGACATCCAGCATCGCGCCTCCATTCAAACCGTCACGATTCTTAACGTGCTCCATTTCGTGACGAAGGACGAAAACGAAGTTGTCTATGCGGTCAAACCTAAGCGTCATGCCGATGACGGGCGAACGCTCATTGAGCCAGAAGCACGCGCCGTCGATCTTCCCGCCGGGCAACCCCTCGACAACTACAAATCTAATGCCCGCTTCCGCTAGAATTCGAGGTACGCGGCGCATATGTTCCGCATGACCCAAGAGCGGCCTGATATTCGCTATCGCAGCCTCCACAGCTTGGGGCGAATATGTGCCAACCAACATTCCTTCCGCTATCGACTTAACCCGGTAGAGCCACGCCATTTGAGCGGGTGTTGCTTCTATGCTGGTCTGAGTTTTGCGCGCCGCATGCGGCAATATCTCTGCATCTTCCAATCGATTCACACCGAAGAAGCGGCATAACTCTCGCTCGACGTTGTCAGTGTCGCGGATGCCATCAGCTAAAATCCATCCGCGCTCAATCATCTTCGCTACGGGGAGGTCGCCATAGATTTTCGCCCGGTTTGCCCGATCTGGGTTAGGTCTGGCCTCAATTCTTGCCTTAGCCAAGTCATACTTGTGCTGGAGTTCTAAGAAGCGTTCGGCCTTCACCGAAAACACTTCTTCCAGGGCAATGGCCATTTCTGCGCTCATCCGGCTTTGCCCGGATATCACCTTGTTGACGCTCGTTTCACCTCTTTCGAGAATGACGGCAAGAGAACGTTGAGACCAACCCTTCTCGGCTAGAAGGGCCTCGATCAACTGCCCCGGCGTTTTATAATCCATGTTCGCACCCTATGACGCGCTTTTGATTCTGCATAATAATCCAACTTGCGCAAAATCGCAAACTGACCCTTATGCTTGATTGAACTTGTGAATGTGCTAGTTTGAATGCATGAACAAGCTCGACACCGAAACCCGCTCCCGCATTCTTCACATGCTCTATGAAGGTCAGTCGATCCGCGCCATCACCCGCATCATGGGTATGAGCAAGAACACGATTGCAAAGCTTCTCGTTGATGCTGGCAAGGCATGTGCCGAGTACCATGACCAGAATGTCCGTTATGTTCAGTCCGGCCGTATTCAGTGCGACGAAATCTGGTCTTTCACCTACGCCAAGGCGAAGAACGTCAAGGATGCGAAGTCCGCTCCCGAAGGCGCTGGAGACACATGGACATGGACCGCGCTTGATGCCGATAGCAAGCTAATCGTCTCCTATCTCGTTGGCGGTCGCGATACTGAATATGGTTCGGCATTCATGGAAGATGTTGCCTCGCGTCTCGCCAGCCGCGCCCAGCTTACCTCAGATGGCCACAGGGCTTACCTTGAAGCCGTTGAAGGTGCATTCGGTGCCGATGACTATGCCATGCTGTTCAAGCTCTACGGCGCCGCGCCGAAGGATGGCGTAAGTGTTCGGTTCTCATCTGGTGACTGCGTCGGCTTAAAGAAGACTCCGATCACCGGCAACCCGGATGCGGCCTATATCAGCACATCGTATGTCGAGCGCCAGAACCTCACAATGCGGATGCACATGCGCCGCTTCACCCGCCTTACCAACGCCTTTTCGAAGAAGGTCGAAAACCACGCCTATGCGGTCGCTCTGCATTTCATGTACTATAACTTCGTTCGTATCCATAAGACGTTGCGCATGTCCCCAGCGATGGCCGCAGGCATCAGCGACCGTCTTTGGGAAATGAAGGATATTGTTGCGCTGGTGGAAGCCGCCGAAGCAAAGCAGCCTGCTATCCGTGGCCCTTACAAAGCTAAGGGTCAAATTTCAAATTGACCCACTACCGTCGCGGCCTCTAGCGTTCCTCGCCCACCGTCAGCGGCCAGTCGACGACGTAGTCTTCGAAATCCTCCACATCGACGTCGTTTTCGCTGACCGTGCGGCCGCGGGCGGAGATGCCGGCCTGGTGCACGGTGTTCGGATCGCCCGAGACCAGCGGATGCCACCAATAGAGGTCCTCGCCGTCGCGGATCAGGCGGTAACCGCAGGTCGGCGGCAGCCATGTGATCTCGTTGACCGTCGTCGGGGTGAGCTGGATGCAGTCCGGCACGGTCGCCTGGCGGTGCTGATAGTCCTTGCAGCGACAGCTCTCCCCGTCGAGCAGGCGGCAGGCGACGGAGGTGAAGACAACGTCGCCGGAATCCCAGTCTTCAAGCTTGTTGAGACAACAGAGGCCGCAACCGTCGCACAGGCTTTCCCATTCATTTTGGGTCAGCTGGTCGAGCCGTTTGGTTTTCCAGAAAGGTTCGTCAGTCATCGTGGATATCACATTTGCGGCAGTTCGGAACAAATCCCGATATCTGCATTTTACCTGTTGCGATTTTGATATCGCGCATCAACCATTTGTCAGCTAAAGCTGATTAACGGTGAGAGGCTAGAGCTCTTGATCCCTTGCAGGGACCACGTCAAGCACATCTCATCGAAAGGGCAGGGAATTCCGAAGGTGCAGGACGAGCCAAAGTCATCCGACGACCGGCCGCGCGGCAAGCGCCATGTTCTGCTGCGCATCGATTCCTGGATCGATTCCACCGTCTGGAATCTCGGTTTCCGGCTTGCCGAAATCTGGGAGGAGATCACCATCTTCTTCCGCCGGTTTCGCGTGCGCGGCTGGAAGCGCATCGGCTTCGAGCTGGCCGGCGAGGCGATGACACTTGGCACTGCCGGTTTCGTGCTGCTCCTGGCACTCGCCCAGCCGGCCTTCGAGGAGACCCACGAGGACTGGCGCAATCGCGGCGATTTCGCCGTCACCTTCCTCGACCGCTACGGCAATATCATCGGTCATCGCGGCATCATCCATGAGGATTCGGTGCCGATCGACGAATTGCCGGACCACCTGATCAAGGCGGTGCTGGCGACCGAGGACCGCCGCTTCTTCGACCATTTCGGCATCGACTTCTTCGGCCTTGCCCGCGCCATGAGCGAAAACGCCAAGGCCGGCGGCGTCGTGCAAGGGGGGTCGACCCTCACCCAGCAGCTCGCCAAGAACCTGTTCCTTACCAACGAACGGTCGATCGAACGCAAGATCAAGGAAGCCTTCCTGTCGCTGTGGCTGGAAGCCAACCTCTCCAAGAAGGAGATCCTGTCGCTCTATCTCGACCGCGCCTATATGGGCGGAGGCACGTTCGGTGCCGCGGCGGCGGCTCAGTTCTATTTCGGCAAGAACATCACCGAAGTGAACCTTGCCGAAAGCGCCATGCTCGCCGGTCTGTTCAAGGCGCCGGCCAAATACGCGCCGCATGTCAACCTGCCGGCCGCCCGCGCCCGCGCCAACGAGGTGCTTTCCAACCTCGTGCAGAGCGGGCTGATGACCGAGGGCCAGGTGATTGCCGCCCGCCGCAACCCCGCGACCGTCGTCGACCGCGCCGATGCCAAGGCGCCGGATTATTTCCTCGACTGGGCCTTCGATGAAGTGCAGCGACTGGCGCAGGCCGGTAAACTCCACGAACATTCGGTCGTGGTGCGCACGACGATCGACATGGGCCTGCAGCAGGCCTCGGAATCGGCGATGGAATCGAGCCTTCGCGAATACGGCGAGAGCTACAAGGCCAAGCAGGGCGCGCTCGTGATGATCGAGAACGGCGGCGCCGTGCGCGCCATGGTCGGCGGCCGAGACTATGGCGAGAGCCAGTTCAACCGCGCCGCCAGGGCGCTTCGCCAGCCGGGCTCGTCTTTCAAGCTCTATACCTATTCGGCGGCGATGGAGAACGGCTTCAAGCCGGAATCGACGATTTCGGATGCGCCGATCACCTGGAACGGCTGGTCGCCGCAGAATTACGGCCGCTCCTACAAGGGCAAGGTGACGCTGCTTTCGGCGATGGCGCAGTCGCTCAATACCGTTCCGGTCAGGCTTGCCAAGGAATATCTGGGCACCGACGTGATCGTTAAGACCGCCAAGGCTTTCGGCGTCGAAACGCCGCTCAGGAAAGACAAGACCATCCCCCTCGGTACTTCGGAAATGACCGTGCTCGACCAGGCGACGGGTTACGCCGTGATGCCCGCCGGCGGCATGCAATCGCGCCGCCACGGCATCGAGCAGGTTCTCGGATATGGCGGCGACGTGCTCTACGATTTCAACCGCGACGAACCGCCGGCCAAACGGGTGCTCTCCGAACAGGCGATGTCGTCGATGAACCGCATCCTGTCGCAGATCCCGGTGATCGGCACCGCCCGCAAGGCAGCCCTCGACGGCGGCATCGTCACCGCCGGCAAGACCGGCACATCGCAGAGTTATCGCGACGCCTGGTTCATCGGGTTTACCGGCAATTACACGACCGCCGTCTGGTTCGGAAACGACGACTTCACCTCGATGAACAACATGACCGGCGGTTCGCTGCCGGCTGCGACCTTCAAGACGGTGATGGATTATGCCCATCAGGGGATCGAGTTGCGCGCCATTCCCGGGATCGACAATCCGCTGCCGACCGGCGACCACAAGGGCAACGCGGTCGCCAAAAAGAAGGACGGCACCACCGATACCGGGTTGCAGGCGCTCGTCCGGCCCCGCTCGCTGTCGGCCGAATCCACCCGGCTGCTGCGGCAGATTGCCGGAAAGCTGAAAGAAGCCGGCCGGCTCGGACCTGCCACCGCCAAGGTGGCCGACAAGACCACGACGGGATCGGTCACCGAGGCACAGCCCGTCAGTTCCAAAAGTCCCTGAACCCCTGGCTTCCGAGCTTGCCGCGCACGGTCGCGGCGACGCAGAGCGCCGTCACGCCTTCATGCAGGCCGCCCTGCATCAACTTTTCGAAAGCGATGCGGTCCCTTTCAGCCAATCCGTCGTCGGCTCGCGAAACCCAGCCGCGGAACAACGCTGTGCGTTCGCCCTGATCGATATCCTGGCCCATCAGGTCGAAGAAGCGGACATAGGTATCGACCGCGAGGTCCTTGACCGGAGGGCTCGTCCAGCCTGGCCGCGCCGCCTGCGGCAGGCAGGTGTCGATCGCCTCGACGACGGCGCGGCGTGCCGCGGTCGGCTGGCTTTCGGTCAGCGTCATGAAGTCGGCGGAAATGGACTTCGGGCTCGCCGAGCCCGTTTCCTGCTTCAGGTGGTAATAGGCACCCGAAAACCCAGCTGCCGCGGCCACCAAGGCGCCGGTCGCCATCATCCATAATCTCATCGTCTTTGCCCCGGAACGTTGTCTCGGGGCAACGGTAGCCAAGGAATGAGCTGCGCGCGTAGCGGGGGCGAATTCTAGTCACAGGAACCGCTTCAAACAACGTTATCAAACAGTTATCGGATGGTGCCGGTTGCGCGGGAATAGAACGAAAGGCGCGTAGGCTGGACGAGACTGGCACAGGCGGCGGTGCTCATCTCGGTCGGGCGCGGAATGGAGACCGGTTGCCCAGCCCGTAATTCGGTCGGTCCGGCAAGACTGATTCGGGTCAGGCGGACGCCTGTACCGGAAAGACACAACCCACCCATTCCTTCCCAATAGAATCAATGCTAACCCTCTGACACAGCTGTCCGAGGGCCAAAGCAAACCCGTGTTCCGTGTTCCCTTCCTCATAGCGATCGCGCTCACCATCGCCTTCGGCGGCGGGATATGGTCCACCCTCGTCGCGCTGGATGCCACGATCGGTTTCGGTGCGATCAAGCTCGGCTCGTGGGAAGCCTTTCCGCAGGCGCAGACAGCGCAGGCGGACCCTTATGCGAAGTCGCACCGGGCCAATGCCGGCAAGCTCATCTACGCGAGCGCCGAGGGCCTCACCTTCATTGCCTCGGTCGACGAGAAGGGCGATCGCCTGACCGGAACCTGCTCCTACCGCCTCACCGGCCGCACGCCGCCGGCGCGTTTCTGGACGCTGTTTGCCGCGGCCCCCGGTGTAGCCCCGCCCTTAGCGCAGTCGGACCTGCCGACTGCGCTCAATTCCCGCATCGTGCTGCGCGACGGCGACAGCGACGGCGGTTTCGACATTGCGATTTCCGCAACCGCCAAGCCCGGCAACTGGCTGTCCGTCGCGGCGCCCGGCGCGTTCCGGCTAACGCTGACGCTGTTCGACACGCCGACGGCCGGCAGCTCCGGCCTGATCGACCTCACCATGCCGCGTATCGAGAAGACCGGGTGCGGCAATGTCTAGAAGACTCGGATTTAGACGTTTGAGGTCGATGAGTTCGAGAGCTGCGGAGCCGGTATCCCGGGGGTTCGCACTGAAGGTGCTGCTGGCGGTGATCACCGGCTTGATCGGCGCGGCGCTGCTGCACCTGATCATCGTGTTGGCGCTGCCGGATTTCAGCGAACGCGACGCCTATACGCGGGTGCTGGCGGAAGGGGAGATCTTCCGCTTCTATCGGTTGGGGGAAAAGCCGGATCGCGCCGGGCTTGCCAAGGATGATCCGTTCGTCGACGCGACGGTTTGCGCCTTCGATATCTCCGACGGGCCGGTCCGGCTGACGGCCGCCAATGGCGGCGTGCCCTTCTGGTCGCTCGGCGTCTTCGACCAGTCGTCGAACGAGGTGTTCAGCATCAATGACCGGACATCGGCCGGCGGCGTGCTGGATGTGGTGATTGCTTCCCCGGTGCAGATGACCGCATTGCGCAAGGCGCTGCCGCAGGCAGTCTCGCAGTCGATCCTGGTGGAAGCCAAAGAGACGGCGGGATATGCCGTCCTGAGAAGTCTCGTCCCGCAACCGAGCTTTGCGGGTATCGTGTCGCAATTCCTGAACCAGGCAACCTGCGCGCCGTTCGAATGGCGCTCCCGAAGCCGGTTCTGATGTCTATCCTGCCGGCTATTCGGCGCGCACCGCGTGGTTTTCGGCCTTGCGGTCGCCCAGGTCTTCGAAACGCTCGTACCGCACGCCGGTGAACAGCAGAAGCTGGCCGGCGTTGTCGCTTTCGCCGATCTTGATCTGCGGCCGGCGCTGATGCTCGCTGCGCCATCTGTTCAATATTACGATCTCTGCCATGCTCGTCTCCGTTTAAGGAATTCGAGACGGATGAAGACGGACCGATCTCACCCTGCCCTCTCCAAGGGCCTGACGCATCCCGAGACAGAAGTCCGGGCATCCGCGCCTTTCTCGCCTGTGCGCCTTGTTCGAAAGCGCAACGACATTTCGACATGGACGGCCGGTTCCGCCTGAACCGGCCGTTATGGAGAAGGTCCCAGGGACGCGGGGCCATCCGGTACTTGAAACCCGGCAAAACACACGCCGGTTACCCCATGATTCAGCCAGACCACCGTTAACAATTCCTTACTGCTAATATAGCAGTTGCTACCGGTGGATGTCTGTTGTCCGCAGCCAAAACGCAGGAGCGTCGGTTTGGTTCACCGCCTCCGCAGGCGCCGACCGCAGCCGCAATTTCCTGGCCAAAACAGGGAAACTGCAAGAAATCAGGGACGTATCAAAACGATCCATTTTCACAGACCGTTAACCCTCCAAGAGTTAGCATCCGGTTAAACCAAGGCGACACCATTCTGCAGATGCTCTCACAGCTGCGTGAGCGGGCGCGCGCCACCGGGAGTTTCCCAGGCAAGGTACGATGAGAGCGCCAGGCGGGCTTTTCCGGCACACCTGATCGGCGTTCGGCACTCCGGATTTGTTTTGCGTTGATTGCGAGTTTGCCAGTGACGAATGAGTTTCGAGACCTTGAAAGGCCCCAGGCCATGCGTAAGAAGGATGTGGTGCTGATGGCCACGGTGACGAGCTTCGAAAGCCTTCCGTACCCTTCGCGGTCGGAGCTTCGACAGTTCGCCGAGCTCTTCGCCCCCCTGTTTTCCGCATCGTCGGAGGAAGCCCGCCGCGATGCGGTCGCGGCCCTTTCCCAATGCAAGACCGTGCCGCCGGCCGTCGCCTTCTTCATTGCCAGCCAGCCGATCGCGGTCGCGGCCCCGTTCCTCACCTCCTCGACCTGCCTTTCCGACGATGCGCTGATCGCCATCGCCCGCACCCAAGGGGAAGCGCATGCCCGTACCATCGTGCGCCGCGAAGCGCTGTCGCCGACGGTGATCGACGCGCTGGTCGGGCTGCGCTACGACCGTAACACCCGCCGCGATGCGCCCGAAAACCTCGACGCGCTCGTGCCGCGCAGGCCGACGCCGGAAATGGTCGACGAGGCCGAACGCAATACGCGCGAGGAACTCCTGCGCAACCGGATCAAGGCGCTTGCCGGCCATGTCGACCGGCCCGCCGCCGACCGGCTGGGCTTGCGCAATCTGTCGCCGATCCAGGAGGCGCTGCTCGTGCGGTTCGCCCGCAATCGCGAGACGGGGCTGTTTGCGACCGTGCTTGCCGATACGCTTTCGGCCAGCCGTTGGCTTTCGGAACGGATCCTGCTCGACATTTCCGGCCAGCAGCTCGCGGCAACGCTGAAGGGCCTGGCGATGGAGAAGGACGATGCGCTCTTCATCCTCCAGCGGCTTTACGACCATCTGGCGGCCGAGCAGGACGGCGTGACGCGGAGCGCGTCTCTCTGGGATGGGCTCGACGAGGACGAATGCGGCAAACGCGTCGAGGCCTGGCGCCGTGCCGACAGCTATACCTATCCGGAACCGCAGCATCAGCCGATGTTTGCCGACAACCGTGGAGAGGACAGCCGCGAACCGCGGGTGATCCGCACCACTGCCAGCGCCCGAAAGCCGCTCACCGGCCTCTACCGGGTGCGCTGAAGCTTAAAGCACGCCGCAGATCCTCCGGATTCGCGACATGCTTTAGGTCCTTGTTTTTACGTCGGTTTCACCACCTCGAACAGATCGGCGACGTCGTCGATCTCCAGTTCCAGCAGCCAGAGATCCGGATCGAAGCGCAGTTCGCGCGACAGCATTTCGCGGA
The DNA here is from genome assembly GCF_000731315.1 of Neorhizobium galegae bv. orientalis str. HAMBI 540. Lineage (NCBI taxonomy): Bacteria > Pseudomonadati > Pseudomonadota > Alphaproteobacteria > Hyphomicrobiales > Rhizobiaceae > Neorhizobium > Neorhizobium galegae. Next base: position 813,278 of record NZ_HG938353.1, on the reverse strand, counting down.
TGGCTTCCGGCTCGGCCCGTTCCGCCCTCATCTCGAATTTGCGACCGCCATCGTCCTCGCCGAAGAAGTTCTGCGGAGCCGGCGCGTAGAGCGTTTCCCGCCCGTCGCGAAAGCGCTGGCGGATGAAGATCGCGCCCGCCGCCTCCGCACCCTTCTTTTCGACAGCGGCAAAACCGCCGAGCCCGAAGACGCGGCGGATCATGGCGGAGACGACGATTTCGGATTTCAGGCGCATGGTTCCTCTTACGGCGCTTCGTCACCGGGCGCAAATTCGCCTTCGTTGGATTTTACCCGGATATAACTATTGCCATAATATTACCCGGGTGATATTGGCTGCACTTCCATCAAGGAAGGCACGGGACATGAACACCATCGACAGGAAAGCAGCGATCTCCGCCTACAAGGAACGCAAGGCTCCGACCGGCATCTATCTCATCCGGTTTGCTCCAACCGGGCAGGCATGGGTTGGGCGGGCGGGCGATCTCGACAAGATCCAGAACCGCATCTGGTTCACGCTCCAGCACGGCAGCCATGTCAACAAGAGCCTGCAGGCAGCCTGGAATTCGAACCGGGCGGAGGACTTTGCGCTGGAGCGTCTGGAAGAGATCGACAAGGAGCTGACCGGCTATCTGCGCGACCGGACGCTGAAGGACCGCCTCATCCACTGGGCTTTCGAACTGGGCGCCGAAACGGTGTGAGGTTATCCAGCGGAAGTCCCTGAGAAGAAACGGGAAATCGCGATGCTGCGCCCTTTCCTTTCGCCGAATGCACGATATCTTACACATCGGTGCCGCACGGCACTGTCATGAAAAGGAGTTTGGGGCTTGGCTACTTCCGCATTGATCAGCATTCTGATCACCTTCCTGGTGATCGTCCTGGTTCTCTATCTCGTCGCGCGCCTGCCGATCGATGGCCGCGCAAAACAGATCGCGCAGATCATCATCATCATCATCGGCATCATTTCGCTGCTGAAATATCTCGCCGTTTTCTAAGGCAGAGATGCGCCCGGCCAATGCCGGGCGCCATCCAACCGGCGGCTCAGGATCACGCCGTCATCGCATTTGTACGCCGGTATTCCTGCGTCACCCCGCCGAAACCCCAGGCGTCCGCCTCGACCTCGCGGACGATGACATAGGTGGCGGACGGTATCCCGCCAAGGCTCTTTTTCAAAAGCGCATCCATCGCCTCGATGAAACGCTGCTTCTCCTCCGCCGTATTGGTGCCGAGCGTGACATTCGCCTCCACATGCGCGGCCACTTCCAGCGGTTCGCCGCCGACGGTCCAGCCGGAGAGATCCACCTCCTCCACCAGGACCGCGGTGACCTCGCGGCGTTTGCGCATGATCGTGTTCATCAGCACCGTGGTTTCCTGCTGCAGCAGGCGCCTGGCTTCCGGCTCGATGCTTTTGCCGGCGATGATGACGTGAACGAAGGGCATGACGTTCTCCTTTTCGGATTTCTGTTGACGCCGCTATCTTCTCACCACACAATCATTCTGAAAATCACGAAGTTTCAAACGTACACTTTTGCGAAACTCAACGATCATGCTGCCCGTCAATCTCGACATCGACATTCTGAGAAGTTTCGCGCTCGGCCTGGAGCTCGGCAGTTTCGCCAAGGCTGCCGACCGGCTCGGCCGTTCGCCTTCGGCGATCAGCCTGCAATTGAAGAAGCTCGAGGAACAGGTAGGAGAGACCTTGCTGCAGAAGCAGGGGCGTGCACTTGTCCTCACCGAAGCAGGCGAAATCCTGCTTAGCTATGCCAAGCGCATCCTGGAGCTCAACGACGAGGCGCGTGCGGCGGTCCGCGGCGTCGGCAAGCTCGAAGGCTGGGTGAAGATCGGCGTGCCGCAGGATTTCGCCGAAACCTGGCTGCCGGACCTGCTCGGCCGCTTTTCGAAGATCCATCCGAAGGTGCGGGTCGAGGCCCGGGTCGACCGGGGTGCCGCGATGGTGCAGGCGATCGACAAGGGTGAACTCGACGTGGCGCTGACCTGGGGCACGCTCGCCAGCCCGCGGGCGGAGATCGTCGCAAGGCGGGAAATCGCCTGGATCGGCCCGGACGGCTTCCGGCATATGCCCGGAGAGGCGCTTGCGATCGTCGCCTTCGATCCGCCCTGCGCCTTCCGCAAGGCCGCCATCGACGCGCTCGACCGCGGCGGCATCCCTTGGCGGCACGCCTTTGCCAGCCCGAGCCTTGCCGGCCTCTGGGCCGCCGTGACCGCAGGGCTCGGCGTCACCCCCCGGATCGTCGAGGGCAAACCGCCGCAGCTTGCCGCGCTCGATCCGAAGGAGGCAGGCCTGCCCGATCTCGGCGCGATCGAGCTTGCGCTGCACGTCGCCGAAGCCCGCCTTGCACCGCCTGCCGAAGAGCTGAAACGGCTGGTGCTGGAAGCGGTGGCTATGCGCTGAGCGGCCAGCCTCGCCGCTGATCACCTGCCTGTCCGATGGACGGTCGATGACCGTCCCAAGTGACAGGCTAACGGCTATCGTTGAAAGGTAAGGTGGACGGTGCCGCTCTCGGCCGTTTCCGCCTTGACCGTATAGCCCGTTTCGAAGCCGCGCAGATCGTCCCACAGGCGGATGCCCCGCCCGAGCAAAATGGGCGCGATAGCAACATGGAGGCGGTCGACAAGGCCAGCCTCGAGGTAGTCGCGAACGACGGTAGGGCCACCGCCTATCCTGACATCCTTGCCGTTTGCGGCGCTCATAGCCTGCTGGAGCGCATCAACCGGAGTGGTACTGAGGAAGTGGAACGTGGTGCCGCCGGCCATCTCCCGGGAGGGCCGTGGCTTGTGTGTCAAGACGAAGACCGGGCAGCGGAACGGTGGCTCGTCGCCCCACCAGCCACGCCAGTTCGGATCGTCGGGAAAGTTGTGCAACCCGAACATGCCCGCACCCATAATCTCGGCACCCACATCGGCGAAGTACGCCTTCGCGTATGCGTCATCGACACCTGTGGTCCCCGCTCCCGAGGTATCCTTCAACACGCGCTCCCGGAATGTTCGCGTTGCAGCATATGCCCCGACGAGACGCGACCAATCCTCGCCGAACGGGGTTTCGGGGGTCTGGTCGGTCGTAGTCGCGAAACCATCGAGCGAGATCATGAGATCGACACGAACTACCACCGGGATCCTCCTTGCGTGTGATTGCACCTTGACCGCCTCATATTCAGAACCGGATACTAAGGTATTTGCCTTCGTATCTAAAGCCTGATACTAAGGCAAGTACCTTTTTGTCCTTGACCGGCGCACCCGCCCATTTTACTGACGCAAATGCCTTACCACTCGACTCCGCTCGATCTCGCCTTTCATGCTCTCAGCGACCCGACCCGCCGGGCTGTGTTGTCGCGGCTGGTCGAGGGCGAGTTACCGGTCAGTACTTTGGCCGAGCCTTTCGACATGGCGCTGCCCTCCTTCGCCCAGCATCTCAAGGTGCTGGAAGATTGCGGGCTGATCGTCAGCCAGAAGCGCGGGCGCAGCCGCTGGTGCCGCCTGGTGCACGCCCGCTTCGACGAGGCGGCGGACTGGATGGTATCGGAGCGCCGGCGCTGGACCGAGCGGTTGGATCGGCTCGAGGTCTACCTGGATAAAACCGAAGAGGACGATGAAGGACATGGCAAAGCTGTTTGAGACATGGTCGCTGGACCGCGAAATCGTGCTGGTGAAGCTGCTGAACCACCGCCGCGAGAAGGTCTTTGCCGCTTGGATGGATCCCAAGGCATTGGCCGAATGGTACGGCCCGGCCGGTCTCAGCATCGAGACCCACGAAGCCGATATCCGCGAGGGCGGGGTCTGGCGGTTCGACATGGTGGGCGTGTTCGAGGGTAAGGAACAGCGCTTCCCAAACCTCATGCGCTTTCTGGAGATCGTGCCGAACGAACGGATCGTGATGGACTACGGCACGCCCGACCCTGACGACCCTGACCGCTTCCGCGCCACGGTGACCTTCGATGAGCAGACCGATGGCAAGACGGTGCTGACCATGCGCCAGCTTCACCCCAGCGCCAAACGGCGTCAGGTGGTCATCGGCTTCGGCGCGGTCGAATACGGGCTGCAGACGCTGGATGGCCTCGCGGCCTGGCTTGACCGCTGAACGGTCGGCCAAAGTGCCGCGTGCGCCTGCGCGGCGCGGGCGATCGTGAAAATCGGAACTATACCGGGGGACGGCCGCCCCTACAGCGCGCCGATCGACTTCAGCTTCTTCAGCACCAGTTCGTCGGGCTCGCCGGTCTCGGGCAGGCGGTAGTGGCGCTGGAAACGGCGGATGGCGGCCTTGGTCTGGGCGCCGGCAACGCCGTCGACCCCGACATCCGCATAAGCGATGTTCGACAGGCCGCGCTGGATCTGCAGTACCAGGTCCGTGGGCTGAACGGGGGCGTTCGGCTTCTGGGAGACCGGGGTGGCCGCGGGCCTGCCGGAATTCGAAGCTGCGTTCGGAATATTGGCGGGCGGCGTCATCGTCGGCTTGCGCTCGGAGGCGCGGATTGCCGCGGCAACCGGGTCTTCGCCGTGCGCATTGGCGCTCTCGACCGGACGGGCCGGCGAAACGGGCCGTGGCGGCTGGACCGGCGACGGCGCGGCCCTCGTTGGCGCAGCCGGCGTGGCGCGTGCTGTCTCGGCGGGTTTTGGCGCCGCGGGCTGCGTGTCAGGGGATGCTGCCGGCTGAGCGGCGGCCTGCTGCGGCGGCTGCGGGCGCGGCATCGGCGCGACAACGGTCGGCGCGGGCGCCGCCGTCTGGGCCGGTGCTGCGGTCGGCACAGCGGCCGGAGCCGGCGCTACGACGCTCGGGTCGGCGCGCTCGATACGGAAGGTCGTGACATCGGCGGGCGCGGTGCGCCTTGCCGGACGATAACCGGCAATCTGATTCGGGTTCTTGGAATCGCGGGTGGCGAGGAACGGGGACGGATGGCCGCCCGGCTGATACCAGAGCGCATTGGCGGCGACGAAGGAGAAGACGACGCTGAAGGCAGCGCTGCCGAACAAGGCCTTTGGCCGTCGCGCAGCAGCCCGCACTCCCGCCAGAGCCAAGCTCGACAGAATGCCAGGCTGCTTGACAGTTTTTTTCCTGTCAGGCGATTTTCGCTTCCGCGCGGTCATCGATAAAATCCTGTTCGTCCATCATGGCCGCATGCCGGGCTGCCCTCAGCCGCGGCGGGAATTCGACTTTCTCCTCCCGGGAATCATCCCGTTTTGCTTCGACGCCGGAGCCGTCCGATGGCAGCGAGATCGTCACCACGGTCCCTTCGCCCGGACGGCTGGCAATCGCGAAACGACCGCCGTGCAGCGCTACCAGACCTTTTACCAGAGAAAGTCCGAGACCGGTACCTTCGTAGGTGCGGGTATAGGCGTTTTCCACCTGCATGAACGGCTGGCCGATATATTGCAGCTTTTCGGCCGCGATGCCGATGCCGGTATCGCTGACGGAAATCTTGACGTCGTCGCCCTCGAGCACGGCGTCGATCGACACGACGCCGCCCGGACCGGTGAACTTGATCGCGTTGCCGGCGAGATTGATGAGGATCTGCTGTACGGCGCGACGGTCGGCGATCACTTCGCCAAGCCCGCGCGGGGCGCGGCTTGTCAGCGTCACGCCCTTTTCGCGGGCGGTCAGGTCGAGCATGGCGCGGCAGGTTTCCACGGCTTCCGCAATCGCGAACGGCTCGGCGAGCAGTTCGTAACGGCCGGCCTCGATCTTCGACATGTCGAGCATGGTGTTGACGACGGAGAGCAGATGGCCGCCGGACTGGCGGATCAGCCCGACATATTCGCGCTGGCGGTCGTTTTCGAGCCGGCCGAAATATTCGCCGATGAGCACGTCGGAAAAACCGAGAATGGCGTTGAGCGGCGTGCGCAACTCGTGGCTGACGGCGGCGAGGAACCTCGACTTCGCCTCATGGGCGGAGCGTGCCTCGGCGACATTGGCCGCGGCTTCCAGGCGGAGTTGCTCTTCTTCCGAGATGTCGCGCGCCTGCGCCATGACGTAGAGGAGCTCCCCTTCGCCGTCGCGGATGGCAGTCATGTCGAGACGGACCGACAGAAACTGGCGGCCGGCGGCCGAGAACGGCCGCTCGATGCGGATTTCGGCAAGCGCGCTCGGCGCACCCTGGCGCAGCATGTCGAAAGCCTGGACGAGGCCGATCCGGTCGGACACGTGGACGCGCTCGGCAAACGGCTCGCCGGCCGCATCACGCAGGCTTGCGGGAAACAGATGCTGGTCGCGACCGCCGGTCTTCACCAGCAGGCCATGCGGATCGAGAATGAGCGACAGACCCGGCATCGCATCGAAGGCAACCTCTTCCGGCTGCGGCGCGGCAATAAAAGCCACGGCATGGCGCGGAAAGGCAAAGGAGGCGGCAACGGCCAGAAGGAAGAGCGACAACACCAGCGCGACGCCGACGGGCAGAGCGAGCGCCGGCGGCAACAGCAGCGACAGCGCCGGCGGCACGGTCAGCAGTGCGCCAAGGCCACAGAAGACGAGGCGGCGGAACTGGGCAATTTCACCGGCGCGCGCGGTGTCGCCCTCGCCGAGGCGCGTGAGCCAGCGGGTGGCGGTCTCATCGACCAGCGTGACCGCCTTTCCGGCAATGTTACTCAATACGCGCACGCAAAACCCTGCACAGACTCGTTTGTTGAAGCCGACAATAGGCCTCCGTGGCTTAAGGAAAGGATAAAACAAGGGGGTGCGGGAAGCCCCGCAATGACCCAAAATCCGGCTTTGGGACAGAAGGGGCAAGCCTTCTGAGCTTGTGGTTAACGCAACGTAAGCGACGGATTTGCTTCGATTTTTCCTAAAACGTTAACCTTTGTGGCGAGCGCACGGCCAAGAAAGCCAAGGGGTTCGGGTGAGCTGCCGCAATTATGCTTAACATCGATCGCTAAAATTCGATTCAAGTTCGCGACAAAGGCGCTGCAAATGCAGATATTTCGCATTTTAGGCAAATTTGCCGAAAAACCGAACGGTCCCGTCAAAGCCATATTCGCTTCCCGGCGGTACAACCATGTTCAAGACCGGCACAGATCCGGCGGCCCGCTTGAGACCCAAGAGCGGGAAAAAACAGGTGGACAGAGCGATGTGGTTTCTCATCAAGGGAAGTATGTGGTTCGCGGCGGTGCTGGTCGTGCTTTCCTATTTCAGCAGCAAGCCGGCGACCGAGACCGACGGGCTTTCGCCTCTGCAGGTCAGCAATGCCTTTTCGGCGGCGACCGAAGCCTATCAATATGTGAGCGCCATCTGCACCGAAAAGCCGGAGGTCTGCGAAAAGGGTGCCGAGACCTTCTCGGCGCTCGGCACGAGGGCCAGGCAAGGCGCCCAGGTCGCCTTCGAGCTGCTCGACAAGCAGTTCGGCGACAAGGGCACCCGGACCGCGGTGCTCGCTGATCCGGAGCCGACCCCATTCCCGGCCAGACAGGCCGAAACGGCAGCCGCGACTGTTGCCGACACCATCTTCACCGGCACCGTGCCGGTCCCGCAGAAACGGCCCATTCGTTAGGTTGACGCACTGACAAACAGCGTTGCGGACGTCTCTTTCGAATTCGAATTTCAAAACTTGCGCCGGGCTCTGATAGCCATGGTTCCCGGCGCCGGACTGCCTGCCCTGTCATTCAGCATTTGCTGGCGCCGTGAGGATTACCCCTCACGGCGTTTTTTTTCGCTTTTATCCCGGCCTGCAGTGCCTATATGGAGCGGATAGAAGAACCGGAGCGCTTATGGCCAGCCTCGAGCAGATCATCGAAGATTTCGAATACCTCGACGAGTGGGAAGACCGCTACCGTTACGTGATCGAACTCGGCAAGGCGCTGCCTGACCTTCCCGACGACAAGAAGACGGCGGAGAACAAGGTGCAAGGCTGCGCGAGCCAGGTCTGGCTGGTCAGCCATATCGGGGACGGCAGCGCCGATCCGGTGATGACCTTCGAGGGCGATTCGGACGCCCATATCGTGCGCGGCCTCGTCGCCATCGTGCTCGCCGTCTATTCGGGCAAGACCGCCTCTCAGATCGCCGCCACAGACGCGATCGAGATCTTCGACCGTATCGGGCTTGTCGAACACCTGTCGTCCCAGCGCGCCAATGGGCTACGCTCGATGGTCAAGCGCATCCGGGAAGAGGCAAGAGTCAGGGCTGCGGCTTAAGGCCCTCTTTTGGTCCTGCTCCGGCCTCAGCCGGTTACTCCACATCTCGACAGGATATCGTCGACAACGGAAGCGAGCGGCGCGGCGGCATCAATGATCGTTGCGTTGCCGGGAATGCCCTCTTTCGCGGCATGCAGCCGCATGATCAACTTCCGCTCGGCCGGCTGTCCGCCAAACTCATCATCGGACCTTTCGGCAAGCCGCCTCTTCAGCGTGCCCAGATCGACATTGAGAACAAAGACCTCATCGAACAGATCTATGAAATGATGGAAGTTCCTTGAGCCGCCGCAGAAGAAGGAGATCGGATGGCTTCGATCGGCTACCAGGGACCTTACTTTGCCAACATCCCAAAGGTGGTGCTGATGCACGAAGGTAGCATCGGCAAGGTCTTGATTGGACGCTGAGCCATCCAGAGGCTCCCCCGTGCGCGGATCGCCCCTATAAGCCAACTCGCGGTCACCGTGGACAACGTGATGACCGCGCCGATGCAGTTCCGCGGCGACCGATGTCTTCCCGGTGCCGGAGACTCCTTCGATGAGATAATTCCTGACGCCCATTCCGCTGCCCTCGATGAACCGCATGCCCCCAAAGTGGCCAAGCTTCCCCCGGACGGACGGACGGAGCGGACACGGTGTAAAGAGCGTCAATGACGCGGGCATTACAGGCGCATTCATTCCACCCGTTCGCGCGTGAAGGTCCAGCAGGCCAACTCCCCCGGGGGCTCCGGGTCGCGACCGCGCCGGCTTTCAGGCCGTTTCGCGGGCCGGCGCGGGACGGCCTGCGGGCCACGTGGAAAGCGCTTGCTCGGCAACGGCCTCCAGCGTGTCGCGACTGAAACCGGCCTTGGCCTGTACCGCCATGCCGTGAAGAACGGCCATCAGGAATGCCGCAAGCGTATCGGGCCTCGCCGTCTCCGGCAGGTCGCCCTCGGCCTTTGCCCGCTCGAAGCGTTCGCGAAGCTGCGCCTCGGCTTCGGCGCGCGCCTCGATCAAGGCCTGCCGGACAGGCTCCGCTTCATCCGACCCCGCCAGGACACCCTGGATGCCAAGGCATCCCGTATGGTCGGGATAACGGGTGGTGAGGTCGATTGCACCCTGGAGAAGGTGCGCCGCAACCTCGCGCGCCGTCGGGAGCTGAAGTGCAGCGGGAACATAGTCCACATACCGCTCATAGTAGCGCGCCAGGGCCTTGCGGAAAAGCGCTTCCTTGTTGCCGAATGCGGAATAGAGGGCCGGTCTCTCGACACCCGCCGCCTCGGTGAGGTCGGCATAGGAGGCGCCCTCATAGCCCTTGCGCCAGAAGACGCATATCGCAGCGTCGAGCGCCTTCTCCACGTCAAATTCGCGATGGCGTCCCATCAGCTCTGCTCAGCTTTTTTCATAATGACCGTTATTAAAGCCCCTTGACCATCATTGTCAAATTTCATACCGATTGTTATCGTAACATACGTTATGAAATTGGGGCCTCTCGACAGGATCGAGCGGAGCCCTCGTCGAATAGGGAAAGGATACTCATGTCCAACATATTCAAGGGGAAGGTCGTCCTCATCACCGGCGGTTCGCGCGGCCTCGGTGCCGCGACGGCGGAAGCGTTCGCCGATCACGGAGCGGACGTCGCGATCAGCTACGCGGCCTCGGCCGACAAGGCGAAAGCCGTCGTGGAGAAGCTCAGGGCAAAGGGGGTTCGCGCGATTGCGGTCCAGAGCGACCAGGCCGACCTTTCTTCCGCCAAGCCTCTGATCGACAAGGTGATGGCGGAATTCGGCAGGCTCGACATCCTCGTCAACAATGCCGGTATCGCCATCCAGGGTCAGATGGTCGACGACCCCGAGCTTGACGGAGACAACTATAATCGCCAGTGGCAGGTCAACGTCCTGGGCACGATCGCCAACACCCGGGCGGCGGCGCAGAAGCTGACCGATGGCGGCCGGATCATCTTCGTCGGCTCCCTCCTCGGCTCCTACGTCCCCTTCCCCGGCGTCGCCGACTATACCGGAACCAAGTGGGCGCTTGCCGGATACGCGAAGGGCATTGCGCGCGACCTTGGCCGGCGCAATATCACCGTGAACGTGGTCCAGCCGGGCATCATGCCGACGGACATGGCCGCGGACGTTGCCGGCGAGCTTCCGAACCGTGACGCCATCCTGGACATGCATCCGATCCGCCGCATCGCAACACTCGAGGAAGTGGCCGAAACCATCTGCTTCCTGGCCGGACCCCATGCGGGCTACATCAACGGTGAGACGGTGAATGTAGCCGGCGGTCTCGGAATCTGAGCATCGAAGCCCAAAGCTTCGACACTCAGATCCGGGTCATATCACTCACATAAGTCCCTGAGCATCGAACGAGGCTCAGGGGCCCGCGTCAAGAGATCAGGCTTCCGCTGCTTTGGCGGCCATTGTGGCCTTTGCCCACCAGACCAGTTCGTCGAGCGCCGTTTTGGCCGAAGGCAGCAGATTTGCCTCGATCTCCTCGATCGGCTTGTTGCCGCCCCTGGGGGCGACCGCCATGAAGTCTCCGCCGCCGATATGGACGGCGGCGTGGGTCGATACCATCTGCAGCTCGACCCCGATGCCGCGCAGGTGTTCCACGGCGCGCGACGCGCCCGTGCCGCCGTAACCGATGGCGGTAAAGGGCTTCCGGTTCCATTCCTTGTAAGCCTGATCGAGGGCGTTCTTGAGCACGCCGGTGAGCGAATGATTGTACTCCGCGACCACGAAAATGTAGCCGTCGAAGCGGCCGACGGTTTCCTGCCAGCGCACAGCTTGCGGGTTTTGGCTCGGCATCCACATGTTCGAGGCCATCTCGTCAAAGAACGGCAGCGGATGGTCGCGCAGATCGACCAGTTCGACCTCGATGTCGTCACGCGCCTGCGCCTGCTTCAACATCCACTGTGCCGGCCTGTCGGCAAAGCGGGTGGGGCGGGTAGAGCCGATGACGACCGCGATTTTTGGCTTCGGAACCATAGTATCCTCATGTATGTTGGTTTCTGTCCGTAACCATCTATCCGAGGATCGAATGCCTCATCAAGAAAGCACTTTTCAGAAACCAGGTAACCGCGAGGATACCAGGTCCTGCGAGCCCATCAGCCGCATGCTGGCCCGGATCAGCGACAAGTGGACGCTTCTGGTCGTGCGCGTTCTGGGTAACGGCCCTCTTCGCTTCAATGCGCTGAAGCGCGAGATCGGCGAGATCAGCCAGAAAATGCTGGCTTCCACTCTTCGCGATCTTGAGGAGAATGGTTTCGTGACGCGGACGGTCACCCCGACGACGCCTCCGCAGGTGGAATATGCCCTGACAGACCTCGGCCGGGATTTTTGGGAGCCAGTGCAGGCACTGGCCGACTGGACCCATGCGAATTCCCCGAGGATCGACGCCGCCCGCGCCGCTTATGCAGCGAACCGGGCAGCGCGTTAGGCCGGTGCGTCTCGAGCCGCTCACGAGCGGCATTGCAGCGTCAGCCTCGCAAGTCTTCTTCGTCACAACGCCGGCCGGAAATCTTCCGCGCCCCAATGATGGCTCTGGCGGCGTTTTGGCGGAGCCGGCGGGGCATAATGGCGGGCGAGCGCCAGCAGCGCGGTGCGCAGCATGAGTTTGGCCGAGCGCGCCGGCCATTGGCGTTCGCGTTCCACCGTCTCCAGCCCCTTGGCAAAGCAGCAGACATCCATCGCGACGCCGGAAAGTTCCGGTCCCATCGCGTCCACCGCCCTCGAAAAACGGTTTCGGGCGGCCATCGCGCTGTCGGCGATGTCGGCCTGGCCGCCGGCGCTGCCCTTGGCGCGGGTGGCGAGCCGCGGCTCCCAGGAGGCGGTGACGCGCGGCTGGAGCTGGCCGCGGGTGAAATCGACGAGCAGTCGTTCTCCCGCCTCCAAGGCTTCGGCTGGCAGGAAGGGTTTTCCGTCGCGGTCCTTCATCCGGGCGATCGTGCCGAGCGGTGATTCGGCCAGGTTGCGGCGCACCGGTTGGCGGGCGCCGTCGATCTCGGCGGAGGTCACGACGATCTCGCCATGCTGTTCGACAAAAGCCTCCTCGCCCGTCACCAGCGCCCGGCGCAGAAAACTGGACGCCTCGACACTTGCGGCGATACGGCCGCCTTCGGAAAGCTGCACCAGCCCGAGCGAACGGGCTCTCGCGATCACCGCCTGCGGATAAAGCCGCTCCTCGGCTCCGGTGAGGCGGACTTCGGCGCCCTCGCCCGTCTCGATCGCGCATTCGCCGCGGGCAAGCTGGCGGATCAGGCGCAGGAGATGCCGTTTAAGGTCCGGAATATCTGCCTTGCCGGTCATGGACTTCCCGATCGCCTCAGTCATGGGCTACCACCTCCGACAGGCCGAAAACGGCGGTAACGATGCGCTCGACCGCCGAGATGAACTCGTCAAAGGCAAGGTCGTCGCGGCGATCCTCGACCACGTGGCAGGCATGGCCGACGGTGGTGCGGTCGCGGCCGAACGCTTCTCCAATGTCGCTCATCGAAATCTGGAGCGCCACATGGCAGACATACATGGCGATTTGGCGCACGTGGCAGGATAGCCGGCGCCGGTCGCGGCGCAGCATCACCCGGTCGCCGAAAAGCTGGACCAGTTCGCAGACCATCTGACGGACGATGCGGCAGACGCTCCTGAGCGGCAGGCTGGCGGGAAGCCGCGGCGTACCGGCAGTCGCATCCATTGGCACTGGCGGGGAAAATCGCGCCGAGGACGTCGGGGCGGAAGGCTCGGAATATCGCTCGAAAGGCATGACAACTCCTCAATGGATAGGAATTAATTCATACACCCTAGAGCAAAAGCGGGGACGCTGAAAACTGCCTCTTTGCAATTTTCAGCTGAAATCGTTGATGATTCCCACAAGTCATGGAAAGATAATGGGATTTTTTTCCTCATTCCTTGCCCCGTGACCAAGTCGCTAAAAAAGGAAAAACCGGGCGTACGATCGCCCGGCTCTTTATCCGCATCTGTGTTTGATGCCGAAATCACCCGCCGGTCGCTGGCGCGATCGGTCCTCATCGGGATGGTCTCAAATCCTCCCGGTGCCTTTGCCGGGCGTTGGCCCGGCTCAGGCCTTGGCGCGCTTGCGGCGCTGGCCGAGTCCCATTTCCTTGGCGAGCCTGGAACGGGCTTCCGCATAGGCGGGCGCCACCATCGGATAGTCGGCCGGCAGGCCCCACTTCTCGCGATATTCTTCCGGCGTCATGTTGTAATGGGTCATCAGATGCCGCTTCAGCGACTTGAACTTCTGCCCGTCCTCCAAGCAGATGAGGTAGTCGTCTTCGATCGATTTCTTGATCGGAACCGGAGGCTTCGGCTTTTCAATGGCCGCTACAACCGGTGCCGGCGAAGAGGTGTTGCTCAACGCCGTATGCACGTCCGCGATCAAGTTCGAAAGATCGCTGACGGGCACCACATGGTTGCTCACATAGGCCGCCACAATATCTGCGGTCAACTCTACCAGCAGATCGGGGCTTTTGCCCAATGCGATGTCTGTCATTTCCTGTCTCCTGTTTAAGTGACTGGCTGGCCCCGCGACCTCCGCGACACCTGCCCGTTCGTAGAGTCTTTCGGCGCGAAACCATTGCCCGACCGCCGTCTTGCGACCGAAGCCTACCCCTAAGCTCCATGCGGAAAAGAAAACGGTTCGCACCGGATATTGCGTTCGATTAAGGCTTGCCCAGGTCCGTGATCGACATTTATCGTTCCTCAATCCGAAGAACTTGTCGACTTCATCAAATTGACGAGGGAACGCCTAATCTAGAACAACATCTGCACTCTACTTGTAACGAAGTACCACTGCTTCGCTTTATCTCCAAGTGCGATTTTCGAGAGTTACCAGCCTTTCTGCGGCCTATATCGCTCCCACGTCAGCTTTACTGATGAATAGATGAGCATTTGCTCAGTCACGACAGGGTTATAACTCGTCCTCACCGGGATTATATTCGCTTATCGTAATCCTTCATTTCATCCCGGACGGACTCAGCGTAAAGTGGATATCCGATCTTATGTGCTGCCATAGCGAGCAGATGCGCCGAAATCGGCGCGGTCAGCACGAAGAAGAAGAAGCCTGCAAGGGCTCTCGCAAATGTCAGCAGATCGGCCGCATGGACGCCGACCGCCAGCAGCAGCAGCCCGGAGCCAACCGTGCCGGCCTTCGATGCCGCATGCATCCGGGTATAGAGATCCGGCAACCGGTTGAGGCCGATTGCCGCCACCAGTGCGAACCCGGCGCCGCCAAGGATCAGAAGGGCGGTTATCGTGGCCAGCAGGATATCCATCATTTCTTCGCCTTCCGCCTGACGGCCGGTCCGGTGCCGGGCGTGCGCCTTGCTGCGGATTTGCGCCGCGGTTCGGGCACCGATGCCGTGAACGTCTTCATCATGTCCGGCCTCGGCGTTTCCCGACCGCCGCGCGACAGGATGAAGCGTGCAAAGGCGACGGTCGCCAGGAACCCGACCAGGCCAAGCGAGATGGCGATATCGATATAGAGCGTGAAGCCAGTACGGATGGCGATCAGGGCGATGAAGCCGATGACGATGCCAGTCAGCATGTCGAGCGCCACGACCCGATCGGGAAGCGTCGGGCCCCTGATTACCCGCCAGACGGTGAGCAGGAAGGAGACGCAGAGCACCACGAGCGCCAGCCAGACCGCATAGGAGAGGATCATTTCAGCCGTCGTCATCGGAACGCCTCCATGATCTTGCGCTCGAAGCCGTCGGCGATATCCCGTTTCGTGGCCTCGACATCGGAACAATCGATCGCGTGGACGAACAGCGTCTTGCGGTCCTCGGAGACGTCGACCGACAGCGTGCCCGGCGTCAGCGTGATCAGGTTGGCAAGCAGGGTGATCTCGAAATCGCGGGTCACGGTCAGCGGAAAGGCGAAGATGCCGGGCTTCAGGTCCATGCGCGGGCTCATCACCAGCACCGCCACCTTCCAGGCCGACAGCGCCAACTCCTTCAGGAACAGGGTGAGCAGCGACAGGATGCGGCCGAGCCGCCGCCAATAGCCGCGGGCGCCCATCTCGTCGCGGACGATCCAGAGCGCCAGCGTCGACAGCGCAAAACCGAAGATCAGGTTGTGCAGCGTCGCGCTGCCGGTAACAGTGACCCAGACGACGGCAAACACCAGAGACAGGATATAGGTGATCATCGCGCTGTCCCTCCCGGGAAGACCGAATGGATATAGGCCGCCGGTTCGCCGAGCCCCTCCGCCGCCGTCTGGGCCAGATCGAGCAGCGGCTCCGGCAGCAGACCGAAAAGGACGACGAGCGCCGTCAGGCAGCCGAGCGGCAGGGCGATGCGCCAATCCGCCGGAGCGGCGGCCTCCGGAACAGGGTCGGGCTGCGGCCGCCAGAAAGCAAGCAGGAAGACCCGGGCGAGCGCCAGCGTGATCAGGAAGGCGGAGACGAGGATCGCGGCCGCCAGCCACCAGGCGCCGATATCGAGCGAAGCTTTCAGGAGCGCCACCTTGGGCCACAGGCCGGAGAGCGGCGGCAGGCCGGAGGCGGCGAGGAACAGCAGGAAGGCGGCGCCCGAAAACCACGGCGCCCTCCGGTAAAGCCCGCCGAGGCCGGAGAGCGCCCAGGTGCCGCCGAGCCGGCCGGCTTCGCCCGCCACCAGATAGAGCGCGGTCATGGTCACCACCGAATGCAGCGCATAGAAGATGGCGCCACTGACGGCCGCCGGCGTACCGATCGCCACGCCCGCCATCATGTTGCCGATGCCGGCAATGACCACGTAGCCCATGAGCCTGCGGATATCGTTCTGCGCCAGTGCGCCGAGCGCGCCGACCAGCATGGTGAGCGCCGCCGATATGGCGACGACGAGGCTCAATTCCTCGCGCTCGACGGGGAAGAGCATGATGGTGACGCGGATCAGCGAATAGATGCCGATCTTGGTAAGCAGCCCGCCGAACAGCGCCGACACGACCACCCGCGGCGTATGATAGGAGGCCGGCAGCCAGAAATTGACCGGAAAGGCGGCGGCTTTCATGGCGAAGGCGAGGATGAACAGTGCCGTCAGCGTCGTCAGCGGCGCGGTGCCGCGCAGACCCGCCGCCTTGCGGGCGATATCGGCCATGTTGAGCGTGCCGAGGACCGCATAGAGATAACCGACCGCGATCAGGAACAGGGTCGTGCCGATCAGGTTGAGGATTGCGTATTTCAGCGCGCCGTCGATCTGCTCCGGCTCGGAGCCGAGGATCAAAAGGCCGAAGGACGAGATCAGCAGCACCTCGAACCAGACATAGAGGTTGAAGATGTCGCCGGTCAGAAAGGCGCCCGTGACGCCGGCCACCAGCAGCATCAGGAACGGGTAAAAGCCGTAGCGCCGGCCGCTCGCGTCGATATCGCGCAATGCGAATATGCCGCCGGCAAGGGCAACGATCGCCGCGGCGAGCGCCATGACCGCGCCAAAAAGGTCGGCGGTGAACGCAATGCCGAAGGGCGGTAGCCAGCGGCCCATCACCATGGTGACCGGACCATGGCTCCAGACGCGCCACAGCAGGCCGGCGTCGAGGATGACGAGGAGAGCCAGGCCGGCAATCGCGATGCCGCCATGCAGGCGGACGGACTTGCGCACCATCATCAAGACGGCGCCGAAGCCGATCATCAGGGCGACGGGGAGAACGACAAGCCAGTCGGCAAGCGGCGGAGCGGCGAGGACGAGGGCTGCGGAGAGATCGATTGCTGGGGTGGCCATCAGTGGATGCCTCCCGGTCGCTTGCCGGCGAATGTCGCCGCGGTAGCTTGACCTGCCCGGACGGCTATCGTCGAAGTCGGGATACCCCCCTCTGCCCTGCCGGGCATCTCCCCCTCAAGGGGGGAGATCGGCTGGGTGCACCGACCTGCCACAAGCAGCCTCAGTCCCAGAAGAGAAGGTTCGATCGTCGTCGTTGATGAAGGCCGAGGCGCCGCCTCTGGCCGATCTCCCCCCTTGAGGGGGAGATGCCCGGCAGGGCAGAGGGGGGTGCCGCGAGATCCGAAGCCGGAAAAACGAAAGGGGATAACGACCTGCAAAACCATCCCCTCAATACCCCAGCGGCGGAAGCTGCTCGTCCCGCGGTTCGGCCAGCCGCATCTCGTCGGTATCGTCGGTGCCGAGCTCCTGGTAGGCGCGATAGGTCAGCACCAGAAGGAAGGCGAAGAAGGAGAACGAGATGACGATCGCCGTCAGGATCAGCGCCTGCGGCAGAGGATTGGCGGCGTTCGACGACAGCGTGTCCATGCCGGCCGGGATGATCGGCGGCACTTCGCGGGTAAGCCTGCCGGTGGTGAACAGCAACAGGTTGACCGCATTGCCGAGCAGCACCACGCCGAGCAGGATGCGCACGGTGTGCTTCGACAGCAGAAGGTAGATCGCGGCGGCAAAGAACAGGCCGATCAGGATCGAGAACAGCGCTTCCATCAGTCCCCTCCCTCCGCGTCCGAGCCCGGCTCCTGTTCGAGCGCCAGCGCAATCGAGGTAATCGCCCCGACGACCACCAGGTAGACGCCGATATCGAAGGACATCACCGTCGAGAGCGGCACTTCGACCTCGAAGATGACGGGATAGACCCAGAGCCCGGTCATGAACGGCACGCCGGACACGATCGAGATCAGGCCGGAGAGCGTCGCAAGCAGCAGGCCGGCGCCGGCAATCGCCATCGGGTGGAACCGGATCGCACGGCGCACCGCAGGCACGCCGAAGGCGATGCCGTAGATCGCCAGCGCCGACGCCGCGATCAACCCGCCGATGAACCCGCCACCGGGTTCGTTGTGGCCACGCAGCAGGACGAAGACGGAAAACAGCAGCATCAGGGCGGTGAGGAAGGGCGCGACGGTGCGCAGGATGAGGGTGTTCATGGATGAGCACCTTGCACGTTGGTTGCCACCACCTCTTGGAGGTTGAACAAGCTCCGTTCCCCTTGCAGGTCGAACCCGGTCAGCCCCCCTCTGCCCTGCCGGGCATCTCCCCCTCGGGTGGGGAGATCGGCTGGGCGCACGAGCATCGCTCTCACCGGAACGTTTGAGATGGCCGGGATCTCACCGCGATTCGATCTCCCCCCTTGAGGGGGAGATGCCCGGCAGGGCAGAGGGGGGTAAGCCACACCCGTCAACGCCGCGTCTCCATTTTGTCGTCCGCAACCTTTTTGCCCGCCCTCACCCGGATCAGCGCCAGCACCGCCAGCCCGGTCACCATCACCACCGCGATCTCGCCCAGCGTATCGGTGCCGCGGAAGTCGACGATGATGACGTTGACGACGTTGGCGCCGTGGGCGACGGTCTTGGAATAAGCGTTGAAGAAGTCGGTGAGCAGGGTATCGAACGGCGCCTCGGTCGACTTCAAGAGGAGCAGCGTGAAGCCGAGGCCGCAGGCGACCGCAATCGTCCCGTCGAAGAGCGATTGCCCCAGAGGCCGGTGGTCGCGGGGCGAGAGCCGCAGCCGTGTCATCACCAGCGCCAGGATGACGACCGACAGGGTCTCGACCATGAACTGGGTGAACGACAGGTCCGGCGCGCCGAACAGCAGGAAGATGACGGCGACGGCAAAACCCTGGATGCCGAGCGAAACGATCGCCGTCAGCCGATCCTTTGCACGCAGCACGGCGACGAGGCCGATCACCGCGATTGCGAAGAATGCCGCTTCCTGGACCAGCAATTGCTCCGGCCACCTAGGCATTGCCGGCAGTTCGCCGAACACGAAAGGCGGGACGAGCAGCGTCACGGCCAGCAGGATGAAGGTGGCGGTGATGTAGATTTCCAGCCGGCCCGGCTGGACGAGGCGGGTGACGACGCCCGAAAGCCGCACCAGGCCGGAGACGAAATGGTCGAAACCGCGGTCCGGGCCGGGGCCAAGGCTTTCCACCGCCCGCACCATGAAGGCCCGCAGGTCCGTCAGCCGCCAGAAGGCGAGCGCGCCGAGGATAACGGTGACCACCGACAGAAGCAGGGGCACGCCGAGATGCGGCATGGTCGAAATGTCGATGACGATCTTCTGGGCGGTGATCGCGCTTGCCATCGGCGAGGAGATGTAACGATGCGCCACGCCGGAAAAGAGTGCAGCCGCCAGGCCGAGCACGGACAGAACGACCGGGCCCAGCCAGAGCGTCACCGGTCCTTCGTGGGCATGTTTCGGTGTCTCGACATCAGGGCCGAGGAAGGGTTTCAGCGCCACGGCGAAGGCGATAGCGAACATCAGCGCGTTGCCGATTACGGCGAGGCCGGTAAAAAACACGGCGCGTGGATTGCCGGCGGCAAGCGCCGCATAGATCTCCTCCTTGGCAAGGAAACCGAAAAACAGCGGCAGGCCGCCCATGGAGAGCGCCGCCAGCAGCGCTGCGCCGAAGGTGACCGGCATGGCTGCCCGCAGGCCCCCGAGCTTCGTGACATCGCGGCTGCCGGCCTCATGATCCACCGTGCCGGTGACCATGAACAGCGCGCCCTTGAACAGCGAATGGGCGACGAGATAAAGCACCGCCGCCTCGACCGCATGGGCCGAACCGAAACCGGTCAGCATGACCAAGAGACCGAGCGAGGCCATGGTCGTATAGGCAAGCATCAGCTTCAGGTCCGTCTGGCGGACGGCGAGAAACGTGCCGGCAATGAGGGTAATGCCGCCGAAGAAGGGCAGCAGGATGACCCAGGCGGGTGTTTGCCCCATGACCGGGTTCAGCCGCATCAGCAGGTAGACGCCGGCCTTCACCATGGTTGCCGAATGCAGATAGGCCGAGACCGGCGTCGGCGCTTCCATGGCGTTGGGCAGCCAGAAATGGAACGGAAACTGCGCCGACTTGGTGAAGGCGCCGGCGAGCACCAGCAGCAGGGTTGCGAGATAGAACGGGCTCTGGCGCAGCCCGTCGCCGAGATGCACGAGCAGCGAAAGCTGGGTGACGCCGGTGATGTTCCAGAGGAAGACCAGGCCGGCGAGCAGGCAGAGCCCGCCGCCGCCGGTGATCACCAGCGCCTGAAGTGCCGCTCGCCGCGCCGCCTCCCTTTCGTGATCGAAGCCGATCAGCAGGAAGGAGGTGATCGAGGTCAGTTCCCAATAGACGAACAGCATCAGAAAGCTGTCGGAGACGACGAGGCCGAGCATGGCGCCCATGAAGGCGAGGATGAAGGCCATGAAGCGCCCCTGCCCCTCATGACCCTTCATGTAGCCGCCGGAATAAAGGACGATCAGGGTGCCGATGCCGGTGATGAGAAGCGCGAAGGTGAGCGACAGGCCGTCGAGGAACCAGGAGAAGGAGAGGTTGAAGCTCGGCGCCCAGGCATAGCCCCCGGTCACCACTTCGCCGGCGGCGATTTCGGGCAGGAAGGTGCAGAAATGCGCAAATGCGAGCGCCGGGGCCAGCGCCAGAACCCAGGCGGCCCTGTCGCCCAGAAGACGGGTGAGGACCGGTGCCAGAACTGCGGCGATGAAGGGAAGGAACAACGCGAAGAACGTCAACGCCGGCGCATTGGCAGCCATGTCATCTCCACGCTTCAGAAGCCCCACACCGCCCGACCGTTCGGAGGCAGGAGATTTTCTATGGGAAACGTGGCCTCGCCTCAAGCAGAACCGGACGAAACACACAGAAACGCGAGTTTTCGGGAATTTGATGGCAAGTGCCGCCAATGCTTGAGGGGGCAGCTTCTCGCGAGGAGCGGTTATTGCTGGCGTCGCAAAACTGCTTATTCTGCGGCCGCCGAGCTATGTTGGGTTCGCGCTCCCGGCTGGTGCCTGGCCTATGCTTAAGCAACGGTTCGGCATCATACCTCATAAGAAGGCTTCACGAAGAAGCCGAGAATTTCACCGTCACGCCGCGCTGCCGAAAGTAGGCCTGCATCAGCTTCCTGCCAGAACGGTTGTTCTGCACGAGCTTAGCCGGGTCGAATACGGCCTCTTTCAAACCCGCTCGGGCCATCGCCGCCTTGAGAGCCGCGATATGCACGTCGATGTCGGCGTTGTTCGCCTGGAGCGATTCATAAATGCGGCCTGTTGCATCTGCTACGGTCGGTTCGCTCACTATTTCACTCCTGCTGTTGCCTGGCTGGCGCTTATCATCTTTTTTCGGCTTGACCTTATTGTGGTGAAAAATGCCTTCGTCAATGTGCGACGCTAGATTGAGAACATCGCGTCCGCTTTCGAAGATGTGACTCCAGAAGCAGGCCATGGGGAAACTGGCATCACGGCCGGATGCAAGGGCAACAATGGGCCTTGAAGCGGACTTTGCGACCGTCACAAAAGTCGGGAAACAAGTGCCAGTTTCGCATTTTTTGCGAAACCGTTTTTAGTGGGTTGACTTAGAGTGCGCTCTAACCGGTAGCTTCCCATGCGTCGTGACGAAAGAAGGGCGTTTATGAAGATTGGCGAACTGGCAAAGCGTTCGGGACTGTCAGCCTACACCATCCGTTATTATGAGCGGATCGGATTGCTTCCCCATGCCGACAGAGATCAATCGGGCCAACGTGATTACGACGCATCAATCCTGATCTGGATAGAATTTCTCGATCGTCTCAAAACGACTAGGATGCCTATTCGGGAAATGCTGCACTACGCAGCTCTACGGGAGCGCGGCGTCGCCACGGAATCGGCGCGCAGCGCGTTGCTTGAACAGCACCGTGAGCGTGTCCGCGCCCAGGTGGCAGAATTGCAATCCTGCCTTCTCGTCCTCGACACCAAGATTGCCGGATATGCCGGCAAGGAACAGAGGAAAAATGACCATGACGCACCAATCCCCGAACGCCGGCGAAAGCCGGCTGGAACGCGGCAAGCGGGCGCTCGCTGAAATCGACGGCGCGGCCGGCCACAATGTCATCGCCGCTCTGGAGGACATCGCTCCCGATTTCGCAAACTACGTGTTCGAGTTTCCATTTGGCGACATCTACAGCCGCCCTGGCCTCGATCTGCGCGCCCGCGAGATCGCCACTATCGCGGCGCTGACTGCGATGGGAACCGCTACTCCGCAACTGAAGGTTCATATAGAAGCGGGCCTGAATGTCGGTCTAACCAAGGAGGAAATTATCGAGACCATAATGCAAATGGCCGTTTACGCCGGTTTTCCTGCGGCGCTTAATGGCTTGTTCGCAGCCAAGGAAGTCTTTGCTGCCCGGTTCCCCTCCCATGGTGAGGAGGAATAACCTGGTTATAAGGGAAATATCCTTCACAAACCCGCTCGCAAAGGTCGACCCAAGTGGCCAACCTTTGCGGCGGTTGAATGCTTTTGATCGACCGACCGGGAAGGCTGCGGCTCATGGCGCTGTTTCGCCCCGCAGACCTAGTCCTTTTCAAGGGGAGTATGCCGGTCTTCAGAATGGCCATGTTTCCGCGAATCTGTTTTATCTACCGCACGGCGGTTAGAAGGCACGGCCACCGTGCTCGACGCTCGTAACCTCATGGCCAATCGGCGGAATTCCAGGCCTAAACACTACGATCAGCTTGATAGATTAGCGGTTCGCACCTGTAGGGCCTGTTCTAATAGGGATGTTGACAGATCCACCGTGAAATTGACGTTGCTGCAAGTTTTGAGGACATCATGGCGGGCGGGGAGCAGGTGCCGAAAACGTGTCGTTCTGAACGGACATAAGGAAGCAAGACTGTGATCTACGAGCTCAGAATTTACGACTGCCTGCCCGGCCGATTGCCCGCGCTGCTCAACCGCTTTGCCGAACATACGCTGGCAATATGGGACAAGCACGGCATCAAGCAGGCGGGTTTCTTCACCACAATCGTAGGCGAAAGCAGCCAGCGTCTCACCTATCTCATCGCCTGGGAATCGCTAGGCGATCGCGAGGTGAAATGGAAAGCTTTCACCACTGATCCTGCATGGCTTAAGGCCCGCGACGAGTCAGAGCGCGACGGGCAAATCCTCTCCAATATCTCTAACCAGCTGTTGTCACCGACCGCCTTTTCGGCAGTAAAGTAAGACACCACTGATCCCCGCTTGCAGCCAGTCGGAATTCGATCCGATCTGATCATCCGCGGAAGTTATGAAGAACGGCAGCTCTTAGGATATCGCCAACACTGCCTGAACGGCCGGAATGAGGGCGCTAACCTATCCGTTGGAAAACGAGTGTCTATCTCCGCCTTAGGACGGAAACCGCCGTAGCGGCATCCACTCCCCAATCGCGGACTTTTCCTTCGCCGCCTCGATGCCTATCTATGGGGAAAACGAAAGGAACCCTGCGATGTCCGATGTCATCACCCCGAAAGTCCAGAAGACCGATGCGGAGTGGCGCGAGCTCTTGACGCCCGAGCAGTACCGCATCCTGCGGCAGGCCGGCACCGAACGCGCCTTTACCGGGCCCTTCTGGAACAGCCATGAAAAGGGCCTCTACAGCTGCGCCGCCTGCCACGAGCCGCTGTTCGTCTCCGACACCAAGTTCGATTCCGGCTGCGGCTGGCCGAGCTATTTCGAGGCGGTGAATCCGGAGGCGATCACCGAAATCCGCGACGTGTCGCACGGCATGGTGCGCACCGAAGTCCGCTGCAGCAATTGCGGCGGCCATCTCGGCCACGTTTTTCCCGACGGCCCACCGCCGACCGGCCTGCGCTACTGCATCAACGGCCATGCAATGGATTTCGAGGCGATGAAGTGAAGCAAAACACCCGAAGCGCCGGCGATCCGCCGGCGCTTTTTTTAATTCTCAGTAATCTTCGCTGATCTCGAGCCAATAGCCGTCCGGGTCCTGCAGGTAGATCGACCGCACCCCATCGGCACGGGTGTAGATCCTGCCCTCGTTTCTCGCCAGATCGCCGTATTTCGTGCCGGTTGTGGCGATGTGGGCGACCGTGGCGTCGAGGTCGGTCACAGCGATGCAGAGATGGGTCGACATGGTGACGTAGGTTTGGCCGAAATCGCCTTCGATCAGATGGATCGACTGGTCGTCGCCGATACCGAACCAGCGGATGTTCGGCTTGCGCGCCTTGCACTCGATTTCCGGCAGGCGCAGGACCCGGTGATAGAAATCGGCGCTGCGGGTTAGATCGCGAACCATGATGGACAGGTGGTTTATGCGAAGCGACGCGGTCATGCTCTCCTCCAACAGCACTCGCGGGACCGCCTGACGTCAGGTCGGGTCCTTGTCGTAGACGATGATCCCGGACGGCAGTTTCACCCAGGAATGCCGGCGGCAATCATAGACCGAATCCTGCGGCGCCGGAAAGCCCGGATCGGCGAAGGCGCCGACCGAGACCGCCACGAAATGCTGCTCGGCGCCCTCTTCCGTATGATAGAGATTGGTGCCGCAGACGGGGCAGAAGCGGAACCTGAACCGGGCGCCCTGGTCTCCGGTGCGGACATATTCGGTGGCCTTGCCGGAAACCTTGTAGTCCGGAGCGAAACCGGCAAGTGCGGCAAAGACGCTGCCGGTGCGACGCTGGCAGGCGAAACAATGACAGACGCCGACGCCGAGCGGCTCCCCTTGGACCTCGATCGACAACTGGCCGCAGGAACAGGTGGCTATGCGGGGCGACATGGGAGCACCTCGGTTCGTTACGCCGGCAGTTCCACCGTGAAGGCGAAGCGGGCCTTTTCGCCCGGCTGGAGAACCACGCCGTAGGGACGCTTGGCGATATCGTCCGAACCGCCGAGTTCGGCTGCGGTGCCGTGCCAGGGTTCGATGCAGATGAAGGGGGCTCCGGGTTTCTGCCAGAGCGCCAGGTTCGGCAGGTTATCGAAGGAAAATTTGAGCGCGGGACCGCCCTCGGCGGCATAGGTCAGCCCCTCGCCCGCCCCTTCCGGAAAGATCATCGCATCCGCCTCGAACATCGCATGGTCGAGCGTCAGGCTGCCTGCCGTAAACGGCGACGGCAGCTTTTCCGGCTTGACCAGCCCGCCTTCCAGCCGCGTCAAAGCCGGTTCGGCGCCGTTGTCGAGGGTGATGGTGTGGGCCTTGCCCGTACCGCCAGGGATCGGCCAGACGAAGGCCGGGTGGAACCCGAGGCCGAAGGGCATCGGCCGCTGATCGCGGTTCTCGACTTCGGCCGCGACCGTCAGCGTCCGGCCATCCAGCGAATGCTCGACCGCCAGCAAGAATTCGAACGGATAGACGGCGCGGGTCGCGTCGGATGCGGCGAGCTCGTAGCGGCACGTGGTCCCGCTCGACGAGGCGAGCGTAAACTCGCTGCGGCGGGCAAAACCGTGCTGACCCATCTCGCAGGTCTTGCCCTCGACGCTAATCCGGTTTTCGGGCGCCTTGCCGACCATCGGAAACAGGACTGGCGAGCGGCCGTTCCAGAAGGCGGCATCGCCATTCCAGAGAAACGAGCGGCCATCCGCCGCCGTCAGCGCCTGCATCTCCGAGCCGAGCGAGGAGATGTCGACGGTCAGGTGCGGGTTGGAGATGCGGGTAACGTCGGACATGGCGGCTCCTTCAGGTTCCGGTTCGCAATCATGCCCTCATCTTTGCGCGACAGACGTTTCCGTTCAATGACGCATGCGGTCTTTTCGAGCGTCAAACGGCGCCAGCCAGTTCGGCTCAGTCTTTCGCGACCTCGCCTGCATATTGATCGTCCGTCACCGCACCCAGCCATTCCGCCGTGCTGCCGTTCAGCGCTTCCTGGATGGCGATATGGGTCATGGCGGTGGTCGGGGATGCGCCGTGCCAGTGTTTTTCGCCGGGCGGGAACCAGATCACGTCGCCTGGGCGGATGGCCCGGACCGGCTCGCCCCAGACCTGGGCGAGGCCAGCGCCGGCCGTGACGAGCAGCGTCTGGCCGAGCGGGTGGGTGTGCCAGTCGGTGCGCGCACCCGGTTCGAAGGTGACCGAAAGGGCGCGGACCCGGGCCGGCTCCGGCGCCTCGACGATCGGGTCGAGCCTGACGGTGCCGGTGAAATATTGTGGCGGTGCCTTCGAAGGCTGCGATCCGCTGCGCTTGATGTCCATGGTTCGATCCTCGCTGAACGACTGGTTACACTTCATATAGGTCAGGTCATATAGGTCAGAACAGGAGCGGCGCGACGTCCAAAAATTCTTGACTTCGGTTTTCGCATGTTTATGCCTTTCCGTCGAAGAGCGTCGGCCTTTGAGGTTCAGTTTGCCTAAGTAATCCCCGGTCTCGACAGGTTCACCCTCCCATGTGTGGAAGAGCGGTGACGCTTGCCCGCGTGGGAACACTGTTCATCGGGGTGGCGGCTTGAGACCGGTTTGGCATTGATCGTGCCAGTGCGGCCTCCGCTGCCCTGAACCGTCCGACGACAACCTCCGACGCTTGGCCTCCCACAGTCCGGACCTTCGCCACACCGTGCGCGCCCGCATAGGGCTTCTTGAGTGCCGTTTCCCGCATGAACTTCCTGACCGGAAGATCAAAACGGCATGTGCGACATCCTCCATCTCGAATGGACTGCAACCCCTAAAACCCCACCCCGGCCGATCCTTGCCTGCAGCGGCTGCGGGTTATCGAGACCGTTCCGCTCCAGCGGCCGCATCCGCCTCAATGCCAATGGCAAGCGGCTCGATGCCTGGCTCATCTACAGATGCATCGCCTGCGACGGCACCTGGAACCGGCCGATCTTCGAGCGGTTGACCATCCGGGCGATCGACCCTGCCATGCTCGAAGCGATGCAGGCGAGCACGCCGGACTGCGTGGCCCGCATCGAATTCGATGCGCAGGCGCTGAAGGCCAAGGCTGGACGCATCGAGGAAAGCGACGACATCGAGACGCGCAAGGCGGTGCTGCGCCACGATGCGGATTGGCGGCGGATCGCAATCACGCTTTCCCTGCCCTACCCGACCGGCCTGCGGCTCGACCGGCTGCTGGCGGCGGAACTTCAGCTTTCGCGCAGCCGGCTGCAGGCGCTTTTCGACAGGCAAGAAATCCGGATCGGGCCGGAGCGGAAGGACGCACTGAAACGCGGTGTCCGCGACGGCACCCTGATCACGCTCGACCTGCGCGACGAGGCCGAGCGAATGGCGGTGAGCAAGGCGGCGATGGGCGGTTGATCAGCGATAACCGGTGGCGTCGGCCGGCTTGCCGGGCTCCTGAACCTCTTTCATGTAGCGCCAGCAATCCGGCCGCGAGCCATCGACATCGTTGAACTCATAGACCTTGGCAAGGCCGCCGCTCGACAGCGACTGGCCGTTCCAGCGCGCCCGGTCCGGATCGGCGGCAAGCGCTGCCACCGCCCGGCCGATGAAGCGCGGGGTTTCGGAAATGCAGAAATGCGGCTGGGCGATAAGCGCATCCCGCCAGTTCTCCTCGGTCACCTCGTAGATATCCAGCATCATCTCGGAGCGCAGCCAGCCCGGCGTGATCGACACGGAGGTGCTGCCCACCTTCTTGAGGTCCTTGCCATGCGCCCAGGCCATGCGCGTCACCGCCGTCTTGGCAAGATCGTAGAAAGGCGAGAGGCGGTAGTGTTCGGCATTGTATTCGGCGGTGCCGTCGGTGACCTCGACCAGCAGGCCGCCCGGCTTTTCGATCATCAGCTTCAGCGCGTGATGGGCGGTGATCAGATGGGTGTCGATCGCCAGCCGCAGCATGCGCAGGCCCTTTTCAAGGTCGTGCTCCCAGACCGGCTTGTCCCATTCGAACAGATGTTCGCCGCCCCAGATGTCGTTGACCAGGATATCGAGCCTCCCCTGCTCACGGCGGATGCGCTCGACGAGCGCTGCGACATCCTCCGGGACGAGGTGATCGAGCGGCACCGCAATGCCGGTGCCGCCGGCTTGCGTCACCAGGTCGGCAGTGTCCTCGATCG
This sequence comes from Neorhizobium galegae bv. orientalis str. HAMBI 540, assembly GCF_000731315.1. NCBI lineage: Bacteria > Pseudomonadati > Pseudomonadota > Alphaproteobacteria > Hyphomicrobiales > Rhizobiaceae > Neorhizobium > Neorhizobium galegae. The sequence continues at coordinate 785,500 of NZ_HG938353.1, read as the reverse complement.
TTTCCGGCCGGCGGTATTCCGACTGTTTCTGCCGCGTCGTTCGGCCGGTGACATAAACAGTTGCACCGGCCGCCCCGAGCTCGACCGCGATACCCCGCCCGGCACCCCGCGTGGCGCCTGCCACCAGCGCGATTTTCCCCTCCAGCGGCTTTTTGTACACGTGCGACATGACGGCTCCTTCCCTTCCGGTTCGGTATGGTTAGAACTGGCTTTCCAAATCGAGACAATATATAAACGTTTATTCGTTTATAATGCGAGAGGCAAGATGGCGCGACCAAAAACCATGCCGGACAGCGAGGTGCTGGCGGCGGCGCTGAAGGTGATGCACGAAAAAGGCCCGGAGGCGCTGACCTTCGCCTCGCTCGCGACCGCCTGCGGCCTTTCCGGCTCGACGCTCGTGCAGCGTTTCAAGAACAAGGAAGAACTTGCCCGCGCCGCGCTGCTGTTTGCCTGGGACGATCTCGACGCCAGGACAGAGGCGGCGATCGCCACCGCGCCGAAGACGCCTCAAGGTGCCGTGGACATTCTCGTTGCGATTTCCGGAGACTATGGGGGCATCGAAGCCTATGCCGAGGGCCTGCTGATGCTGCGGGAGGATTTTCGCGATTCTCGCCTGCGCGCCCGGGGCTTTGCCTGGGGCGAGGTTCTGTCCGCCGCGATCACCGCCTGTTTTGCAGCAACGCCGGGCGCGCCGGACAATATCGGCATGCTGATGGCCTCGCAGTGGCAGGGTTGTCTTCTCTGGTGGGGGTTCAACCCCAAGGGGCCGATCGACGCGCATGTGCGCCGGAACCTGGAAGCGTTTGTCGCAGCGGTGCTGCCCGGACAATAAGAAAGGCCCGGACTGCCGGGCCTTTCTTCGACCTTCCGGCTCAGGCTGCCGGTTCAGGCGACCTTGCCGCTGCGCCGCGGGCGAAGCATGGCAGCCAGCCTGCGGCAGGCCATCAACAGAACTTCCGACTTCAGCGACACGATCGCAACACCGGCAAGCACGATCGCAGTGGCGATGATCTCTCTCAGGCTGACGGGTTCGCCCAGCAGGACAAAACCGAGGACAATCGTCCAGGGCGGCAGGAAATAGCCGTTCATCGAACCGATCGTCGGGCCCGCCTTCTTGAGGATGTTCATGTAGAGAACGATCGGCAGGGCCGTTCCGAATACGCCAAGGACGAGAAGCAACGGCAGGTTGTCGAGTGCCGGAGAGAAGGCCGAAAGACCGCCGAGATAGATCATCACCGCGAAGGTCGGCAGGCCGGAGAACAGCTGCTGTCCCAGCGCCAGCCGGACCGGCTGAGCACCTGGAATACCGCGCACATAAAGATTGCCGAGCGCATAGCTGACCGCGACGATGGCCACGGCGCCGACGCCGCGAAGGCTGACGTTGTCGGCACCGAGCGCCGCCGGGCCGATCAGCAGGACCATGCCGCCGAAGCCGGTTGCAAGCCCGAGCGCCACTTTCGGTGTCAGCCGCTCGCTCGCAAACAGCGCCTGCGCCAGAACCGCGACGACAAGCGGCGTGGAGGCCTGGATCATCGATGTCAGGCCCGCCGAAATTTCCGTCAGCGCGTAGGCCGTCAGGCTGTTCGGCACGACGCCCTGCAGGAAACCGAGGACGACCCAGTCGCGCATTTCCCGTCCGCGCGGGAGAATGTTGTGGCCGGAGACGATCATCCAGATGGCAATCAGGCTGCCGCCCATCAGCCCCCTCACCGCCGTCAGGGCGAGCGGAGAGAGCGCGGTGCCCGCCAGCTTCAGGAGAATGAAAGCGCCTCCCCACAGGAAGGAACAGGCAAGCATCTGCACGATCAGTGGAATTTCAAAGGACTTCCTTGCGGCGATCGAAGGCATGGTCGGCTCCTCACCTATTTATCTTCATGTGAAGATATTTGCTCTCAATTTATCTTCATGTCAAGATAGTTTCATCGAGACGGAGAATCGCAATGGCGGAAGCGAGAAAAACGCAGGATCACATCGACCGGGCGCGGGCCCAGTGGGCGAAACAATTGCCTGATCTCGATACGGGACCGATGGATATTCTCGGCCGCGTCTACCGCCTGTCGCGGCTGGTCACGCCGTCGATCGAGGCGACATTCGCATCATTCCAGCTGGACCGCGGAGAGTTCGATGTCATCGGAACGCTGCTGCGCTCCGGGCCACCCCATCGGCTGACGCCGACGGAGCTCTACCGGTCGCTGATGATCGCCTCCGGCAGCCTCACCCACCGGCTCGGCCGGCTGGAAAAAGCCGGCCTGATCAAGCGCGTCCCATCCGACCGCGACGGCCGAAGCCTTTCCGTGCAGTTGACTGACGAGGGCATCGACAGAGCGGCGGCCGCATTCCGGCAGGACATGGCGAGCGAGGCGGAGGCGATCGCGGGTTTCGATCCGGAGAAGAAGGCACAGCTTGCAGGCCTGCTGCGGGAACTGAACCTTGCCGTCGAGGCCCATCTTTCACGACAGGGACCGCCGGAGCCGGCGGAGGATTGACCGCCAGCGAAGATCAGACGGAAGCGAGCTTTCGACGTGCCGGCAAGGTCATGGCGGCAACTCCTGCGACGACGCAGACGAGGCAGGCCCATGCGCCCGGATGCAGGCTTTCGCCGAGGAAAACGACGCCGATCGCCACCCCGACGGGCACGCGCAGATAGGCCTGCGAGGTCGCACCAACCGAGCCGAGCGTCTGCATCAGCCTGAAATAGATGACGAAGGCGAGCGCCGTCGAAAAGACCGAGAGCGCCACCAGCGCGAGGATCGAGTCCAGCGAGGGTGAGAGCGTCCAGGGCTTGTCGACGATCAGGCTTGCCGGGACCAGCAGCGCGGCGCCGCAGACGAGCGAGCCGGCCGCCGGCATGATCGGGTCGAGACCCTTGAAGTTCTTGCCGAAGATCGCCGCTCCAGCATAACACACCGTCGCCAGTACGATCGCCAGCTGCGGCATCAGTCTCTCGCCGAGCCCCGACAGCGCTTCGACGCCGATCACCATGCAGATGCCGACCAGCCCCGCGCCGACGCCGAACAGTTTTCGCACCGTCACCGGCTCGTGGCGGGTGATCAACGCCGTGATCAGGAAGGCGAAGATCGGCGTGGTGGAATTGAGGATCGCCGCAAGCCCGGCTTCGGTCGATTGTTCCGCCCAGGCGATCAGCGTGAAGGGAATGGCGCTGTTCAGGCAGGCCTGGAATAGGAAGCGCGCCCAAGTGCCCCCGTCGCGCGGCAGCTTCAGGCCGCGCCAGCGGATCACGGCGAGCAGCACCGCTCCGGCGATCAGCGTCCGCAGCGCAATCAGCGTGACCGGTGGGATGGTCCCGACGCCGATCTTGATGAACGTGTAGGAGGCGCCCCAGAGCGTGGAGAGCGCCAGAAGCAGCGCCAGTTCTTTCGTCAAATTCGGTGTGTTCGGCATGATCTCGCCTGGCCTGTTCGCATTTCGATGCGGGTGTTCTAGGTCAAGACGACGGGCGGATGCTTCGGTGCCGATCGAACTGTTTCGACGCTGCGCTGCCTGATCGGCTGCGCCGGGCGCTCTTGCAGCCCGCCGCTGCCTGTTGCAATGATGCGGGTTCATTCAAGGAACAAGATATGCCCTCGACCGAGCTGTTTCTCGCCTTCCTCGCCACAACGGCGGTGTTCGCTTATATTCCCGGGCCGGCCATGCTTTATGCCGCGGCCCAGACGCTGGCGCGCGGGCGGTGGTCGGGCCTGATGGCCTCGCTCGGCATCCATATCGGCGGTTATGCGCATGTGTTCACCGCCGCCGCGGGGCTTTCGGTGCTCTTTCACGCTGTTCCGATGCTTTACATGGCGGTGAAGCTTGGCGGGGCGGCCTATCTCGTCTGGCTCGGCATCTCGCTGTTCCGCGCCAAGGCGGCGGGCGATGCCGAACTTCCGGAGATTGCGGAGAAATCCGGCCGGCGGGCGTTTTTCGAAAGCATCACCGTGGAGGTGCTGAACCCGAAGACGGCGATCTTCTTCCTTGCCTTCCTGCCGCAGTTCATCGACGCCTCGGCCGCCTTCCCCATCTGGCTGCAGTTCGCGATCCTCGGCACGATCGTCAACCTGATGTTCTCGTCCGCCGATATCGTCTGCGTCTTCCTCGCCGGCGCTGTGATCACCCGGCTGAAACGCTCGAGCGGAGCGCAGCGGCTGATGCAACGGGCCGGAGGGGCGCTGCTCGTCGGGCTCGGCGCGCATCTGGCGTTGCAGCGGAGCTGAGGGGTCAGTCGTCCGGGAAGAGGACGGCTTCGTAATCCTGGGCGGCGTTGAGGATATTGAGAACGTAGACATTGGCATCATCGACACGATAATAAATCACGTAGTTCCCGTGGGGAACGCGGCGTATATCGGCGTGTTGCAACCGAGAAAGAAGCGGAAATCGGAGTGGCATCCTCGCCAGACTCTGGCACCGCAAGAGCAGTTCCTCGACAAAGCTTTCCGCCCGTGAAGGATTGAACTGAGCAATATAATCACCGATGCGCTCGAAGTCCTCTTCGGCCTCGGACGTGATGACAACGATCACTTGCCGCCGTCTTTCGCCATCGCGGCATATTTAGCCTTCAAGCGAGCAGCAACCTCTTCAATGGGCTTGAAGCGCCCCGCTTCGACATCTGCCAGACCCCGCGCCAACGCAGCGTCCAACACCATAAGACGTTTCTCGCGCTCCTCGACCAGCCGCACGCCTTCACGCAGGACCTCGCTACGGGAGTTGTAGCGGCCGGACTTCACCAGTTCGTCGACGTAGCTTTCGAGATGCTGTCCAAGATTTGCGCTGCTTGCCATGGTCTTCTCCGTTCATCGAAGAATACCAAAACCAATAACTATTATCAACGTCACCCCGTGACCTTCAACTCCATGCAGGTCAGATCCAGCCAGCGGCCGAACTTGGTGCCGACTTCGGAAAACGTGCCGGCAGTGCGGAAGCCGAGTCTTTCGTGAAGGCCGATGGAGGCGGTGTTTCCGGCCTCGATGCAGGCGACCATGACGTGGATGCCGTTCTCGGCGGCGCGGGTTATCAGGTCCCGCATCAGCAGCCGGCCGATGCCGGCGCCGCGGAAATCGCGGTGGACGTAGACGGAATGCTCGACCGTGTGGCGGAAACCGTCGAAGGCGCGCCAGTCGCCGTAGGAAGCGTAACCGGCGACCTTGCCGCCGACATTCGCGACCAGGACCGGAAAGCCGCGCGCCTTGCGGGCGGCGAACCATTCCTTGCGGTTCTGGAGGTCGACGAGGACCTCGTTCCAGATCGCCGTCGTATTGGCGACGGCGTCGTTGTAGATCTCCATGACGGTCGGGAGATCGGCTTCGGTAGCGTCGCGGATAAGTGGTTGGGTCATCAAATTTCGTCCATCATGATACTCGTTTGTCCACTATATCAGACGACAGAATAGCGAGTCCAGATTTGCTGGTCTGCTCTTTTGATAACTTCAATGGAATTGATGAGGGAGGGGCGAGCCTGAAGCTAATCGGTTGACCGCGATAAACCGAACCTCGGATCAAAAACCGCCTGAGAGGCTGAAGCAAGTCATCACCGCACCGTAGTGGACGGCGGCGGCAGCGACCACGAAACCGTGCCAGATGGCATTCTGGAAACGCAGCCGTTCCCAGACGTGGAAGATCACTCCAAGCGAATAGATGAAGCCGCCGATGACGATCAGCCAGACGGTGACGGCCGGCAGATATTGCGAGATCGGCCCCGCCACCATCACGCCGCTCCAGCCCATGGCGAGATAGAGCAGGATCGTCAGCTTGTCGAAACGGCCGGGAAACAGGCATTTCAGCGTGATACCGAAGATCGCGGTCGCCCAGATCGCCAGAAGCATGGCGAATATCCAGGGGTCGTGCGCACCGCGCTGCAGGAAAGGCGTATAGGTCGCCGCGATCAGGATGAAGATCGCCGAATGGTCGAGCCGCCGCAGCACCCATTTGGTGCGCGAGTGAGGCCAGATATTGTAGGTGAACGAGATCGACAGGCAGATGATCAGGCCAAGGCCGTAGATCCAGGCGGCGGCGATTTCGCCATGGCTCGACCAGACCGTCGCATAGAAGATCAGGGCGGTGGCGCCGACCAGTGCGAACACGATACCGACGCCGTGGATGATGCCATCCGCGACGATCTCGTGGAAATCGTATTTCCGCCCGAAATTGAAAAACTCGTTCATCCGACCTTCCGCCTGCCTCGATCTTAAGAATGAGCATGACCGCGGCGGAAGGCAAGAGAGGGAGGATTCACATTCCGTTTCCCGCGTTAAACTTCCTCCGACACCTCGGCGGCGCAGGCCTGGCAAAGGGGCGTGTGCGGCACGGCATCCAGGCGCTGCTCGGCGATCGACCGGCCGCATCTGGCGCAGATGCCGAACGTGCCGGCGGCGATGCGGTGAAGTGCCGCATCGATTGCCGCAAGCTCCCGTTCGCCGGTTTCGCCGAGTTCTTCCAGTACTTCGTCATTGTTGCGTTCGACGGCGCGGTCGTCGTCATTAGGATTGCGGGGCGTGACGAAATCCTGTTCGATGCGGCTCAGGCGGCCTTCCAGCTCCGCCTTCCTCGCCCTTAGAACGCTGCCATATCTTGACGTATCCATGGATCCGTTCCTTCTCAGCGGTCGACGAGGACCGAGCATGTGGCGTGGCGCACGACGCGGTCGGCAGTGGCACCGATCAGGTAGTTCGACAGGTCCGGGATATGCGAGGCGACGATGATCAGATCGGCGCCCTGCTCTTCCGAAGCGGCCAGGATTTCGCGCGCCGGCGCGCCCTGGCGGATTTCGATATCGGCCTCGATGCCGGCTTTTTCGCGAAGCTCGACGAGTTGCCGTTCGGCATCCTGACGGGCCGCAACTGTCAGATCGATGGTCAGCTCGGAGACGAGATAAGCGGGCATATCCTCGACCACGTTGACGATCAGGATCGTGCCGCCCGTGTCGAGCAGGTTCGCCGCAGTGCGCAGGATGCGCTCGCCCTTTTCCAGAGCGGAAACATCCACCGCGACGATGATCTTCTTGTACATGCGATCTCCTTCCTGCTTTTCACCATTGTAGCTTCGTATGGTCCAAACCGCCTTGACCAAGGTCAAACCCGCCCATTGTCCACAATTTGGAGACGATCCATCGCCAGTTCGCGCCCTATCGTGAACGATGGGCATGGGCCATATAAGATGCAACAGGGCGTTTCGATCCGCCCGGCGCCCGAAAGGATTTCGATATGTCCGACGTCATGCAACCCTTCGCCCTGACCCGCCCGGCCCATATACGCGGCGCGCATCTGGTCGTCAGCGACCTGGCCCTGGTTTCCGGCTTCTACCAGAACATTATCGGCCTGAAGGTCATCGAAAAGAACCCGAGCGGCGAAGTGCTGGGCGTTAACGGCCAGCCGCTCCTGACTCTTTCGACCGGCAAAAACGTTGCCCGTGCGCCGCGCAATGCCGCCGGCCTGTTCCACACTGCTTTCCTGGTGCCAAACCGGCAGGAGCTAGCCCACTGGCTGGCACATTCCGCCGACAACAATATCCGGCTGGAGGGTGCCTCCGATCACCTCGTCAGCGAGGCGATCTATCTATCCGACCCTGAAGGCAACGGAATCGAGATCTACCGCGACCGAACCCCGCAGGAATGGACCTATCAGCCGGACGGCACGATCGCCATGGCGACGGAACGCCTGAACCTGCAGGAACTCTACAACAGCGCTCCGAAGCAGTCTTTCGACGGCATGGCGGACGGCACGGCCGTTGGTCATATCCATCTGCAGGTCGGCGATATTCCGCAGGCAGACGCCTTCTATCGCGACGTGCTGGGCCTGAAGGTGATGGCGCGGTATCCGGGCGCCAGCTTCTTTGCAACCGGCGACTACCACCACCATATCGCCGCCAATATCTGGAACAGCCGCGGCGCAAAAGCTCGCGAAAACAATATGACCGGGCTTTCGGATTACACGGTCCGGTTCAACGACAAAGCGGCGCTCGACAGGGCGCTGACGGCGCTCGCAACCCAGGAAATCGCCACGACCAAGACCGCCGAAGGCTGGTCGCTGAAGGACCCGTGGGGCATCGGCCTGACGCTCGCCGCCTGAGTACCGTACCTCGTTCCGCCCGACAGCGGCGCTCCGGAACCGGAGTGCCGCTTTCGCGTTGAGAGCGATCACGGGGACCTCTGGACACGAAAAACATGAGCGCGCGCGGCAATGGCAAGCTGAAGAAACACCTGACGGAGATGCCGGCCCAGCGCAAGGAGGCGCTGCTGCACCCGGAAGAGATCGACGTGGTGGAGAACCTGCCGCTTGGGCGCGAGGCGCTGGACGTCGCGATGGCCTGGGCGGTGATCGGCATTTTCGCGATCGTGTTCTTCTCGCTCGTCCATTACATGTCGCTGATCCTGATCCCCGTCACGCTCGCCGTCGTCGTCGGCCTGATCCTCGGGCTGGTCGCGGATCGTCTCGGCAAAGCCGGCGTGCCCCGTTTCGGCATTGCCTTCATTCTCTCGACGCTGGTCTTCGCGGCCCTGTTCCTGATCATCAATTCGCTTGCTGAACCGGTCGCGAAGCTGATCCAGGAAGGCCCGAACTTCATCGAGCGGACCATCGACCGCATCAAGCCCTTCCTTGAAAGCCAACATTGGATCAACGTCTCGCCCGCGACATTCGAGACCGGGCCGATGTCGATGCAGTCGCTGATCGAGAATTCCGGCAATATTCTCGGCATCGTCACCGCCAACCTGACGCCGGCGATCGTCCAGGGAATGATCTTCTTTGCGGCCCTGCTGCTCTTCCTCTACGGCCGGCTACGGCTGCGGCGCACCATCATTCTCGCCTTCCCGACACGCCGGCAGCGGCTGATGGCAATCCGGGTGCTCAACTCGATCGACGAGGTGCTCGGCTATTATTTCGCGACGGCCAGCCTCCTCTATCTGGGGCTTGGGGTGGTAATGGCGCTGATCGCCTATTTCGGCGGGCTTTCCATGCCTGTGCTATGGGGCCTGTTCGCCTTCGTCTCAAGCTTCATCCCGTTCGTCGGCATCACGCTGATGACGGTTTCGGTAGCGATCGCCGGCATTCTCACCCATGACGCTTTCTTCCTCGGCCTGATCCCGGCGGCTATTTTCTTCACCGTCCACCTTGCGATGGAGAACCTGCTCTTCCCGGCGATCATGGGCCGGCAGTGGGAGATCAATCCCTTCATCGTCTTCATCGCCATCCTGTTCTGGACCTGGATGTGGGGTGCGGTCGGGGCGATGCTCGCCCTGCCGCTTTCCCTCATCATGATGACGGTGCTGAATGAGCTTTTCCCCGACCGGAAGACGGTGCCGCATCTGCCGGGATGACCTCAGTCGTAGAGGTAATACTTTTCCCACTCTTCGCGCGGGACTTTCGAACCGATCTTGTAGTCGAAGGACATCACTTCCAGGCCCTTGTCGCCGGTCTCGCACTTGTATTTGAGCCGATACCAGTCGCCGGCACTGCGGAAAACAGCGCCCGGTGCCCGGATGGCGTTGCCATCTTCGACCGGCTGGGAAAAGGTATAAGCGATCACCTTGTCCGGCTTGAACTCGCCCTTGTTGTCCTTTTTGATGCGATCCATCGCCTCGATATCGCAGCGCTGTTCGCGCCGTTCATCCGGGGCGAGCGCATCGAGCTGCCGGACGATGTGGGCATCGAGAGCATGCGCCGGTAGGGCGGAAAGAAGAGCCAATGCTGCGAGTGACCAGGTTTTTATCATGTCATTTCCTATCCAATATGACTCGGACGGCCGGAAACTATGAGACGGTTACGCAATTGACCACCTACCAGAACGGGAAATAGGATGATGTGATCAAGGGGGTGAACAATGACCAAACTGCGCTACCCGGTTCTCGTCTCACCGCTCCTTCCAGAAGATGGCGGCGGTTTTCTGGCGACCGTACCTGATCTTCCCGGCTGCATGAGCGATGGCGAGACTCCGCAGGATGCCATTTCCAACGTACAGGACGCGATCGAAAGCTGGATCGAGGCCGCACATGATGTGGGCCGAGATATTTCCCAACCTTCATTGCAGGCCGCCCTCGGCTAAGCATTCCAGAAGCAACCCGCTTGCCTAGCGCCCAGGCGCCCCCTATCTCTGGCACTCCTCGCCTCATAACCGGAGTGCTTCCTTGGCCACCTCCCGCCTATCGCCTTTCGCCAATCTTCCTGCCGCTCCCGTTGCGCCCAAGAAGCCGGTCTCCGATACCCGCCACGGCATTACCCGCACCGACGACTATGCCTGGTTCCGGGCTGATAACTGGCAGGCGATGTTCAAGGATCCGTCGCTCCTCGATCCGGAAATCCGCAAGCATCTGGAGGCCGAGAACGCCTATATGGAAGCGGCCATGGGCGACACGGCCGAGCTGCAGAAAAAGCTGTTTGCCGAGATGCGCGGCCGCATCAAGGAAGACGACAGCTCCGTGCCGATGAAGGACGGGCGGTTCGCCTATGGCACGCTGTTCGTGACCGGCGGCGAGCAGCCGCATTATTTCCGCACCCCGCGCGACGGTGGCGAAAAACACCTCCTGCTCGACGGGGACAAGGAAGCCGTGGGCAAGGACTATTTCCGCCTCTCCGGCATCGACCACACGAGCGACCATTCCCGCGGCATCTGGGGTTACGACGACAAGGGGTCGGAATATTTCACCCTGCGCATCCGCGACCTTGCCACGGGCGAAGACCTTGCCGACGTGGTCGAGAATACCGGCGGCGGCGGGGTCTGGGCACCTGACGGCAAGAGCTTCTTCTACACGCTGCAGGACGAGAACCACCGGCCCTCGAAAGTCTTCCACCACATCGTCGGCCAGCCGCAATCGGAAGACCGGCTGGTCTATGAGGAAGAGGACCCGGGCTTCTTCATGGGCGTCGGCGGCTCGCTGCTCGACGACTTCATCTATATCGACATCCACGACCACGAAACGTCGGAATATCGGCTGCTCTCGACCAGGGACCTGACGGTCGAGCCGGCGTTGGTTGCGGCACGCGAAGAAGGCATCGAATATTCGATGACCGAAGGCGGCGACGTCTTCTACATCCTCACCAATGACGGCGACGCCAAAGACTTCAAGATCATGCAGACGCCGGTTAACGCGCCGGGCAAGCAGAACTGGACCGAGGTCGTGCCGCACGAGCCGGGCCGGCTGATCATCAGCCACATGGCGTTCGCCCGTTATCTTCTGTGGCTGCAGCGCAAGGACGGGCTGCCGCAGATCATCATCCGCGACCGGACGACCGGCGAGGAACATGCGATCGCCTTTGCCGAAGAGGCCTATTCGCTCGGCCTGCAGGGGGCCGCCGAATACGACAGCGACGTCATCCGCTTTTCCTATTCGTCGATGACGACGCCGAGCCAGCTCTACGACTACGACATGAGGACCCGCGAGCGGGTGCTTCTGAAGACCCAGGAAGTGCCGTCGGGCCACAATCCGGACGATTACGTCACCCGCCGGGTGATGGCGCCGGCGCATGACGGCGAACTGGTGCCGGTCTCGCTGCTCTACCGGAAAGATACGCCGCTCGACGGTTCGGCGCCCTGCCTGCTTTACGGCTACGGCGCCTACGGCATCACCATTCCGGCCGGATTCTCGACCAACAACCTGTCGCTCGCGGATCGCGGCTTCGTTTATGCCATCGCCCATATTCGCGGCGGCAAGGACAAGGGTTTTGCCTGGTACGAGACCGGCAAGATGGAGCACAAGCAGAACACGTTCAAAGACTTCATCGCCGCTGCTGATTATCTGAATCAAGAGAAGTTCACGTCCTACGCGAACATCATCGCCGAAGGCGGATCGGCCGGCGGCATGCTGATGGGCGGCATCGCCAACATGGCACCGGAAAAATTCGCCGGCATCATCGCCGCCGTGCCCTTCGTTGATGTCTTGAACACCATGCTCGACGACACGCTGCCGCTGACCCCGCCGGAATGGCCGGAATGGGGCAACCCGATCGACAGCCTCGAAGAATACCAGTGGATCGCCGCCTACTCGCCTTACGACAATGTCGAGGCGAAACCCTACCCGCCGATTCTCGCCATTTCCGGCCTGACCGACCCGCGCGTCACCTACTGGGAGCCGACCAAGTGGGTCGCCAAGGTCCGCGAATTCTCGACCGGCACCGCGCCGATCCTGTTGAAGACCAACATGGCGGCCGGCCACGGCGGCAAGTCGGGACGCTTCCAGCGGCTGGAGGAGATCGCGTTCGAATATGCGTTTGCAATCAAGGTGGCGGGGAAGATGTAGCAGCCTTGAGGGGCGGCGGCATATCGAACGTCGACTGATCGCGGGCAACACCTTTGTTCCCTCATTCCTGTGCTTGTCACAGGAATCCAGCTACGCGAAGTCCTTCGCGTGAAAGGGTCTCCCGCGCCGCAGACGCGGCGCTGCTGGATCCCTGTGACAAGCACAGGGATGAGGAGAGGTGGGTGTGTAGCCGTTCCCCACTTTACGGCTGAGGGAAGGTAGGAGGAGAATCGATGACTGTCTACATTGCCCTGCTCCGCGCCGTGAATGTCTCCGGCACGGCACTCCCGATGACCGAACTGAAGTCCATCTGCGAAGGGCTCGGCTTCACCGACGTCAAGACCTATATCCAGAGCGGCAATGTACTGTTCCGGTCCGACGAGGCGGAGGCGAAGGTTGCCGAGAAGCTTGACGAGACCCTCGGCAAAAAATTCGGCAAGAAGCCGGGCGTCATGGTTCGTTCGACGCAGGAGCTGGAGGCGATCGTCGAAAATGCGCCCTTCCCCAAGGCCAAGCCGAATTTCCTACTTGTGCTTTTCCTGCCCGAGAAGGCCACCAAAGATGCACTCGACAAGATGGTCGCGCCGGATGGCGAGGAAGCCGTCATCGCCGGGCGCGAGATCTATGTCCATTATCCGATCGGCTCGGGCAAATCGAAACTGAAGCTTCCGGCCCTGAAACCGGGCACGTCGCGCAATTTCAACACGGTTCGCAAGCTCGCCGAAATGGCCCGCGCCATGGAAGGCTGAACGTCCGACGGCAGGCATCGTCATTCCGATCGTCTGCCATGCTGTCATCTTTCACCTCCCGGGCGTGGCTCGGTCTTCGCCCGCCAGAGCGACTTTATCTTGAGCGGCCGGAAACCGCAGGCGATATCCGGCAGGTTTACCAACAACTGGAACGGATACGGAACGCAGCGAACAGCCGTTCATTGTCATTTTTTTGTCAAGCCCCTGCCGTCAAACCGCAACATCAGGCGCAAGCCTCGCGCAAGCTTCGTGCGTTAACTATTTGTTAACCATTCTGAACACGGGCGTTTCGCCATGAAGATCGATAGCGGCCTCAACGGCTATTATTATCCCAACCGGGCACAAGAGATGGACCGGAAAGTCGAAGAAGCGCCCCAGCGTGAAGCCGTCGCCGCCCAGCGTTCTCCGAACGCTTTGACGGGAAGCAGTACGCTGCTGTCGTCTTCGCTTGCCAATGCGCTGTGGGTCATGGAAATCGACGACGCGGGTTCCGCAAACGTCGACATGCAGGTCCGAGGCATTAGGAAGGACTGGGTCGAAGGCCGTTACCAGGAATTCGCCGAATTCTAATAAGTCCGACTACGCCGTTCCAGCCGGCGTGACTTCCACCGTCACATGCGACAGATCCCGGATGCTCCGGAGCTTATCCTTGTAGAAGGACGGCGCCCGGGGGTTTGGCGTGACCAGCGCGACGATTGCCGCATGGTGCCCCGGCCCCACCTGCCAGACATGCAGGTCGGAAATCCTGTCCTCCTCCGTCTCAACGCTCCGGCGGATTTTGCCCGCCAACTCCGCGTCATCCGGCTGTGCATCCAGCAATATCGTCGCAGTCACCCGGATCAGCCCCCAGGACCAGCGCGCGATCACCAGGCCGCCAACCACGCCCATGACCGGATCCAGCCAGGACCAGCCATAGGAGCGACCGAGAGCGAGCGCGACGATCGCCAGCACCGAGGTCAGCGCATCGGCAAGAACATGCAGGTAGGCGGCGCGCAGATTGTGATCCTTGGCAGCCCCGTGCGCATGGGCGCCATGATGTCCGTGATGGCCGCCGTGATGATGACCGCCGTCATGGGCATGGCCACCGTGATGGGGATGATGATCCTCCCGCAGCAGCCAGGCGCTGAGCAGGTTGACCGCCAGCCCGGCCACGGCCACGAAGATCGCCTGGTCGAAATCGATCGCCACCGGGTTGGCGAGACGGACAAAACTCTCCCAGGCGATCAGCAGCGCGATCAGGGCGAGCACGATGGCGCTCGCGAAGCCAGCGAGATCGCCAAGCTTGCCGGTGCCGAACGTGTAGCGCGGATTGCGGGCCTGGCGGCGGGCATAGAGATAAGCGAGCGCCGCAATCAGCATTGCGCCTGCATGAGTGGACATATGCCAGCCGTCGGCGGTCAGCGCCATCGAACCGAAGACCGAGCCGGCGACGATTTCCGCCACCATCATCGCGGCGGTCAACGCGATCACCAGCCAGACCTTGCGCTCGTTGCGCTCGTGGTCGGCGCCCAGAAACACGTGCTCGTGCTTCAGCTCCTCGATGGAATGGGCCATTGTCTTCTCCTTCGTCTCGATCAGCGGATATAGGTGCGGAGCGCCTCGGCGAGCTCGTCCACCGCCTGCGCCCTCTGTTTCTCGTCATCGGCATGCAGCACATGCTCGCGCAGATGATCCTCCATGACTTCTCCGGTGAGCCCGGAAAGCGCGCCACGGATCGAGGCGAGCAATTGCAGCACCTCGCCGCAGGGCGCCTCGGCCTCGAGCGCTCGCTCGACCGCCTCCATCTGCCCCTTCAACCGGCGCACCCGCGCCAGAAGCTTTGCCTTTTCCCGGATGGTATGCGCCATGAGCGTCTCCGCGTAATATAGGGGGGTACCCTATATTCTTATAGACCTAATTGCAATTGAGTCCAGTTTTCCGGTCGAGGGGGTTTGAAGCAGACCTAAGCCAAACGTGGAGACGCGAGACCAAGGAAAACCAGCGCGGAGCGATTGAGGCGCAGGATGTCGTCGTCGCGCAGCCGCCCCAAACGTTCACCGATCTTGCTGCGGGGAACTGTGGCGATCTTGTCGACCGTCAGCCATGAAGCCTGATGCAGGCCATTGCGTTCATCAGGCCGGACATGGAGACGGAACAGCGGAGCATCCACTTCGTAGGTCGTGAAGATGCAGATCGTGACCGAATCCGTTCCACCGAAGCTATCATCCTGCACCACGACGCAGGGACGCGGCTTACCAGCATAGTCATTACCGCCGGAAACAGTCCAGACCTCGCCGCGCTTCACTCGTCGGCCCAGTCCGCAATAGAATCGACAAAGGCCTGGTCTTCGGCGGCACCGGCACTTGCAGCCGTGGCGAGCGATTGGCGGTATGCCTCCGCCTTAAAGGCAGCAGACCGGACATCGGGAACCCAGATTTGCACAGGCCGCAGGCCTTGGTCTCGCAACCGCTCTCGGTGTTGCCGAACCTTTTCTCGCGATGACTTAGGCTTTGCTGGCATGAAAAGCACCTATGGTTACATGTAACCATACCCAGGCTACCGATATTTCACAAGTGGAATCCGAAAGCTCCGTGCACGTTTCGGGACCTAAGCCACTAGTGGTCCCACACGAGGAGAGTCGCGATGACGACGATTGGCAGCACCAACCCATATTATGCATCTCTTTATGGTGTCCTTGGCAAGAACGGCGGCGACAAGAATGCTTCGGGCGGCAGCGCCAATGACTACGCAGCACCGCGGCAGTCCGTATCGGGCGGCATGACCGGCAGCGACACGGTGTTCGGCGCAAAACTGGCCGATAGCCTCTGGACGATGGAAAGCCAGGGTGTCGACATCGACCAGAACCCCGGCGATACCTGGCTTGGCGAGGCGCCCTCGACGAAATACGAGGACGAGTTCATGGGTCTCGCCAAGAAGACCTTCGCCGAGCGCATCCGCGAACAGTATCTCAAGGACAAGGATCTCACCGAAGACGATCTCAAGACCATGTCGGCGGAAGACCGCGAAGCGATCGAGGCCGAGATCCGCAAGGCGATCCTCGAAGCCATGGGCGTCAACGGCGAGAAACAGGAAGCCGCGATGGACATGGGCGGCAATCCAGCAGCCCTTGCACAGGGCAACGCGCAGAAACAGCAGCAGAACGGCATCGAGGACGATCCGCTGCTCTCCATGTAAGATTATAGAGCCTTCAGCGGCTGCAGCCTTGTCAGTCAGGGCTGTAGCCGTTTTACGTTGGCGATCGGCGCCATGTCCCCCCGCTTGCCTTCATGCCGATGACTGACTAGATAGTTCCTCTAGTGACTAGAGCTACAAGAGGAATTTTCAGCCATGCTGTCGATCGGCGATCTTTCGAAACGCACCGGCGTCAAGGTGCCGACCATCCGTTATTACGAGCAGATGGGCCTTATCGAAGCGGCGGAACGTTCGGAGGGCAACCAGCGGCGGTATGAGCGAAACGACCTCGAACGGCTCGCCTTCATCCGCCACGCCCGCGACCTCGGGCTCGACATTCCGGCGATCCGCGAACTGATCGCGCTCAGCCAGCACCCCGACCTCCCCTGCGTCAACGCCGACAGGATCGCCGCCGATCATCTGGTCGCCGTGCGCGAAAAGATCGAAAAGCTGAAGAAGCTGGAGCACGAACTCGAACGGATCATCTCGCACTGCGACGGCCATTCGATCGAGGACTGTTATGTGATCCGGGCGCTGTCGGACCACGGGCTGTGCGAGGGGGAGCATTGACGGGCGGCGACGGCTTGCCTCAAGCGGCAGCCTCGATGTCGAATTCCAGGTGGATACGATCATAGGGAAAGACGATCCCCCCGCCCTCGGCCTTATCGATAACGCCACTGACCAGCAACATGTCCACGTCGCTGTGCACACCCTTGAAATCCCGGTCGACCCTGCGGGCCACCTCTCGAATGCTCAAAGGCCCCTGGCCCGTCATAGCCTGCACGATTTCGAGCCGTTTCGGCGCCAGAACACGATGAAGCATCTCCCAGGACGGAAAGGACAATACACTCATTGCGGGCCTGCGCTTACCGACTTTGGACGCCTTGACGGCTTCAGAAACCGATGCCATGGACTGTTCGAGCGTTTCGATCTTCACCTTAAGCGTTGTCACGCAGCCATCCTCTCACGTCGGCAGTGAAATCGGCCAAGAGCTGGTCGATATCCTTGAAAAAATAGGCTGTTTCCAGCGTACCGAAATGCCTGTGATCGCCTTTTCCGGCTTCATTGTCATATCGCAACACGCACTCGCCTCCGGCCACCAGCGCCATGCTGTACTTGAATTCATGAGCGCTTCCGCGTAGCGAAGCCGGCACCTGCCAGATCACGACTTCAACGAACACGCCTTCCCGCAGATAGCTACGCGTCCTCTGAACCAGTGTCGCTTTCGCCATTCGAGGCCTCGTGATGCCTGATGTAATATACTCCATCACGAGCAATCGGCAAGCAGGAAGGCGCCTATCGGAACCGCGCATTGGACGGGCGGGGTGGAGACGCAACGGGAAGGAATGCAGATGACCGAACAGATGCCAACCACGCCGCCCACCCTCTTCCCCGCCCTCGCCCCATACCAGACCGGCTTCCTCGACAGGCCCGACGGCAACCGGATCTTCTTTGCCCTCTCCGGCAACCCCAACGGCAAACCGGCGCTCCTGCTGCATGGTGGCCCCGGGTCGGGGATGTCGGACAGCGCCAGGCGGCATTTCGATCCGGCGGTGTGGCGCATCATCCAGTTCGACCAGCGCGGCTGCGGCAAAAGCACGCCGAATGCCGGCGATTTCGGCAACGCGCTTGCCGATAACACGACGCAGCATCTGATCGACGACATAGAGGCTTTGCGGGAGCAGTTACAGGCGGAACGCTGGCTGGTGTTCGGCTCCTCCTGGGGCGCTACGCTGGCGCTTGCCTATGCGCAGGCGTTTCCCGAACACGTCCGCGCGGTCATCCTTGCCGGCGTCACAACGACACGCTGGGCCGAGATCGACTGGCTCTATAACGGGCTGTCGATCTTCCTGCCGGAGGCCTGGGAAAAGTTCGTCGCGGCCATTCCGGAGCCCTTGCGCGACCGCCATCCCGTTTCCGCCTACCATGCGCTTCTCAACGACGACGACCCGGCCACCCGCCAGAAAGCCGCTTTCGACTGGCATCATTGGGAAACAGGCTCGATCTCGGCGGAACCGCAGGCAGGACTGCCGGCCCGCTGGCAGGATGCGGCTTTCGTGCTCGCCCGGGCGCGGCTCTGCGTCCACTATTTCGAGAACCGCGCCTGGCTGGAGGATGGCCAGCTTTTGCGCGAGGCCCGCAGGCTTGCCGGGATACCCGGCGTGCTGATCCAGGGCCGGCTCGACCTGCAGGGGCCGCCGGCGACGGCTTTCGATCTGGCAAAAGCCTGGCCCGGGAGTGAGCTGGCGATGATCGAGAATGCCGGCCATTCGACCGCCGACCGGGGCATGACGGAGGCGATCATGGTGGCCGCCAACCGTTTCGCGGATCACGCTTGACAAGGTTTGAGATCGGGAGCATCTAGGCGCCATGATCAACACGCGCACGACCACCGCCTGCTCGTATTTTTGGGCCTTCCTTTAAAGGGCGGCTCGACAGATCACCATGTCAACAAGCCGCCGTCAGGCGGCTTTGTTGTTTCAAACGGCACCTGACGGCAAGAAGACCGAAAAAGGATGCCGGAAATGACCGAAGATACCGATATCACCCTGCCCCGCCCGCCGGTCGTGACGATCCGCAACGCGAAATCGCGCGACCTGCCGGAACTCAACGAGATGATCGCGCTGCTCGCCGCGCATCACAACGACCCCGCCGCCATCACCCCAGAAAAACTCGAGCGCGACCTGTTCGGCGCCATGCCCTGGATCAGCGCGCTTGTCGCCGATACCGGCTCGGATCTGATCGGCTACGCCATCCTCGTGCCGCTCTACCGGGCGCAGGAAGGTACCCGCGGCATGGACCTGCACCACCTCTTCGTGCGCGACGGCCATCGCGGCCACGGCATCGGCCAGCATCTTGTGTCACGCGCCCGCGAAATCGCCAAAAATGTCGGCTGCGATTATCTTTCGGTCAGCGCCGCCACCGGCAATTTCGCCGCCCACCGCTTCTACGAACAGATGGATTTCAAGCCGCGCCCGGTCACCGGCATGCGCTATACGCAGGCGCTCGCGTGATATCCGCGGCCGAGGCCTATCCGGCGGCCTTGGCCAGGACTTCGCCTGCCCATTCGTTGAGGCTCTTTCCAGCAAGCTCGGCTGCCTTTGCGGCTCGGGCATGCACGTCGGGGTCGATGCGAAACATCACCCGGCCGGAATAGGGCTTGTGCGGCGATCTTCCGAGCCGCTCACAGGTTTCCAGATAATCGTCGACCGCCTCGTGGAAGGCGGTCTTGAGATCGGCGACGGAATCGGCGTGAAAGCCGACGACATCGGCAATGCCGGCGATGTGCCCGACAAAAATCTCATCTTCGGCATCGAATTCGATACGGGCCGAGTATCCCTTATATTCCAAGACATTCATGGCTCTATTCCTAACTGAGACAGAAAAAGCCGCGCATCCTTGATCTGATATCGCTTCGCTTCCTTATCCGGGTGGGGTCGATGGAAGAACGCGACCAGTCCGTCTTTTTCAAAACGAACTCGCGAGCCGTTGCCCTCCAGCAGACGGCATCCAATGGCGATCAAAAGATTTTCGACGTCGCTCCAATCGATGGACGGCGACACCGGATCCCGAAATATGGCGCCAAGCGTCTTGCGCTGCTTGCTGTTCATGCTAGCACTTTAATCCATGCTAGCAGATTTTGCAAGCAATCCACCTATCGCGACGGCACCGTCTTCAGATAGGCCGCGATCGCTTCGAGATCGCTTTTCGGCAGATGCGCGAGGTTCTGCTGCACTTCAACCATGGAGCCGCCGACCGTGTCGAAATCCGGGGTGAAACCGGTTTCGAGATAACCGGCGATGTCGCTCTCGCTCCAGGAGCCGATATCCTTCGAGCCCGGCGTGATATTGGGAATGGTTCCCTTGCCTTCCGGGTTCGGGCCGCCGGCGAGCCAGCGGTCGGGGAGAAAACCGCCCGTCGCGTCGCGCGGTGTATGACATTCGCCGCAATGGCCAGGCCCTTCGACCAGGAACTGGCCGCGCCTGACCTTGTCGTCGGCCGACGCGAGCTGCACCCGCGGCTGATCGCTGAAATAGAGGAATTTCCAGCCGCCGACCGCCAGCCGGATATTAAAGGGGAACGGCAGCTCGTGCGGCGGCGCGACATTGGTGCTCGCCGGCAGGGTCTTGAGGTAACCAAAGAGATCGTTGACGTCCTTGGCCGAGAGCCTGGAATAGGAGCCGTAGGGGAAGGACGGGAAGAGGTGTTTGCCGTCCGGCCCGACGCCGCGGGTGGTGGCATTGCCGAACTGCGCCAGCGTCCAGTCGCCGATGCCGGCTTTCGGGTCGGGCGAGATATTGGGAATATGGAACGTGCCGAACGGGCTCGGCAGTGGCCTGCCGCCGGACAAGACCTTCAGGGCATCGCCGGTGGCACCGGTTGCGGCATGACAGCCTGCACAGCCGCCGGCCCAGAAAAGCTGTTCGCCCTTGGCGAGATCCGGCGCGCCGAGACCTGCCCAATGGGAATCCGGATAGGGATCGGGCTTGGTCAGCGCCCAGGCGGTGGCTGCACCCGCAGCGATCACCACGACGCCAGCCGCCAGGATCTTGGACAAAATCGAGGCCATCGCCTTCCTCCAGCGTAACGAGATCATACGAGGGCGGCCGCAGAAGACTGCGGCCGCCTTTCATTCGAAGATAGGTACAGTTACTTCAGGCGAAAGTTCTGATGGCAGGTGCTGCAGTTGCCACCGAGTGTCTGCAGGGCCTTGCCGACAGCGGCTTGGTCTGCCGGCATGGACGCCAGAACAGCCTCCGCATCGGAACCGAGCTTCTGTGCGTTCCCACGGAATTCGGCGTTCTTTTCCCAGATGGCCGGTGCCGCCTTGGTCTTGTCGCCGGTCTCGGAGCCCGCCGGGAACTGATCGGGGAAGGCCTTGATATTGGTGCTGATCGTGGTCAGTGCCGTGCGGACCACAGCCTGATCATAGGGCTTTTCGCCCTTGGCGATACCGCCGAGCGCGCCGGCTGCGCCGCCAATACCCTTCATCAGCGCCTGGCGCTTGGCAATCGGGGTTTCCTGCGCGGTCACGGCCGTAAAGCCAAGACAGAGTACGGCCGCGGCGGCGGCAATCAGTTTAAACTTCATCCATTCCTCTCCTCATCGAGCCGGTCACGCCGGCGCAGTTTTGCGAGGATCATGATTGCCGGCTTATGCGTTTGAAAAAAGTAACTTTTCTGTCATGACGCCGCGAGCGGGCCGCCTGTTGCCGGGCGGGCACGGAATATGAAGGAACTGTGTCCGGCGGGACGGCCGCCGCCTGCCCTTTAGGCCATCACCCCTTCCCAGAGCGTCAGTATGGAAACGGCAAGCAGCAGCAGGCCGGCGATCCGCCCGACCCAGATCGTTGCATTGCCGTTGCCGACCAGGAATTTTCGCGCGTGGCCGGCGGCGGCGGCGAGACCGCCATAGATCGCGAACTGGGTCGCGGCCGTCATCGCCGCCATGATTGTCGCCTGCGGGGCGAGCGGCCCGAAATCCGGCCGCAGGAACTGCGGATAGACGGCAAGCATGAACAGATAGGCCTTGGGATTGATGAGGCACGTCACCGCGCCGCGCCGGAACGCTTCCCAGTTCGAGCGGGTATCCGCCGGACCGACATGATCGACGGTGATCGAACTGCGGATCAGGCTGACGCCGATCCAGGCCATGTAGAGCGCGCCGACGATCAGCAGCGGCTTGAACAGCACAGGCATCAGGCTTGCGAGCAGCCCGACGCCGACCGCGCCGTAGAGCGAGTGCACCAGCCCGCCGGCGATGATGCCGGCAGTTGCGGCAAGCCCCGCCGTTCGGCCGCGGGTCAGCGAGTTGGCGAGCACGAAGATCATGTCCATCCCCGGCACGACGATGATGCCGAAGAGAAGCGTGAAAAAGAGCCAGAGGTTTTCGGTATAGGTCATGTCAGTTTCCAGAGCCTTGGATAATCGACTTCGAATGCCGAAGCCTTGTTTTTCAATTGGATATGCGCTCCTATACGGCAGCCCAACTGACAGCGTGTTGTCAGTAGCCATCGTCTGGCCACAAGGAAACCCGGCATGCGCAAGGCCTCGCGCCTGTTCGAGATCATCCAGATTCTCCGGCTCGCGAAAAAGCCGGTGACGGCGGCGGAAATCGCCGTGCAACTGGAAGTCACCGTGCGCTCCATCTACCGGGATATCGCGGCGCTTCAGGCGATGCGGGTGCCGATCGAAGGCGGGCGCGGCATCGGTTATATCCTGCGCCCCGGCTTCACGCTGCCGCCGCTGATGCTGTCGATCGAGGAGACGGAGGCGATCGTGCTCGCGCTGGCGCTGCTGGAACGGACCGGCGACACGGAGTTGCGGCAGGCGGCCAAGCAGGTCAACCGCAAGATCGCCGCCGTGGTGCCGGCGCCGCTTGCCGGCACGTTTTCCGCCAATGCGCTGCATGCCTGGGGCTCGATCGCACCGGTGCCGGACGCGCTCGACCTTGCGATGGTCCGCCGGGCGATCCGCGACGAGCAGAAGCTGGCGCTCGACTACCGCGACGAACAGGCCCGGGCCACGGAACGGACGATCCGGCCGGTGGCGCTGATCTATTATTCGCAGACGGCCAATATCGTCGCCTGGTGCGAACTGAGGCAGGCGATCCGCAATTTCCGCGCCGACCGGGTGGAGCATTGCGAGCTCGCTGACGGCTTCTTCCGCGGCGAAGGCGAAAAACTGCGGTCGCTGTGGGTTCAGGGCTGGACCAGTCCGCCGATGTGACCGCCCCGTGACCTTCGCCCTCCCCTGACAGCCGGCGGCTTTGTCCCTATGGTGCGCCCGCTTCGTCAGGAATCAGCAGGGCATGGGAGACATCGAATGCGTAAGGCAATCATCGTCTGGGGCGGATCGAAGATCCATGAGCCGGAGGAATGCGCCGGCATTACCGGCGCCATCCTTCGCGAGGACGGGTTTTCGGTCGAGATTACGGGCGATCTCGACATCTTCGGCTCCCAGACCATCGCCGCTGCCGACCTGCTGGTGCCGATCATTACCGGCGAAAAGCTGGAAAAGGTGCATGCCAATGCGCTTGCCGAGGCGGTGCGCGGCGGGCTTGGGCTTGGCGGCCATCACGGGGCGCTTGCAACCTCCTTCAAGGAGAGTGCTGCCTTCCGTTATCTGGCCGGGGTCACCTGGGTGGCGCATCCCGGCAATATCATCGACTACCGCGTCAACGTCACTCGCCCCAACGATCCGGTGATGCAGGGCATTGCGGATTTCGACTACCGGTCGGAGCAGTATTATCTGCATTACGACCCGTCGGTCGAAATCCTCGCGACGACGACCTTTTCAGGCGAATATGACGAGGCGGTGCGCAATGTGACGATGCCCGTCGTCTTCAAGCGTCATTTTGGCAAGGGACGGATCTTCTATTCGGCGCTCGGCCATGTGGCGGCCGAATTCGAGCATCCGCATATGCGCAGCATCCTGCGGCGCGGGCTTTCCTGGGCCGCGCGCCGCTGAGCCTAGAGAGCGAGGGTGCGGCTTTCCTCTCGGCCATAACCGATGATCTCGATCCGGTCGCCGAATACCTCGATCACCGCGAAGGTATTTTCCGCCTCGGTATCGACCATGCCCTTGAAGTTGACGTACCAGGTGTTTCCGGCACGGCCGAGATTGCCGACGTGGTTATGGCCGTTCAGATAGGCGATGACATTGCCGGAGCGAGCGAACAGATCGGTCAGCCGCTCGGCACTCCAGAGATTGTGCTCGTTTTCGGGGTAAAGCGGATAGTGGCCCATGACCACGACCTTCTCGTCCGCAGCACTTGCCCGCGCAAGCACCGCCTCCAGCCAGGCGAACTGTTCGTCGCTGATGCCGCCGTTCCATTCCTTGGCGTTGATCGCGCCTTCGGCCAGCAATGTCTTCAGCCGCTGCTGCGCCAGCGTGTGGCGCGGATGGCCTTCCGGGGTTGAAAACAGGCTGATTTCGTTGCCATCGATCACCACGAAGCGAAAGCCGCCGCGGGCAAAATCGTGCCAGGCGGCCGGCATGCCGAGCCGTTTGTGGACATCGCCGAGCTGCGTCGGCGCGACGAAGAAATCGTGGTTGCCCGGCATCAGAAAGCTCTCGTGACGCAGGCCCTGATAGACGGCAAGCACCGGATCGTAGCTCTCCCAGCCGCGGTCGATGAGATCGCCGAGCGTTACCACGAAGGAGAGATCCTCGCCATTCAGCACGCCGATCGCCTGGCGCAGTTTATCGAGGCTGTTGGCATAATAGCGGTTCATTTCCAGCCATGGCGGCAGGTCGGCATATTGCGGATCGGCGATCACGCCGAAGCGGAGGAGCGGTTTTTCGTGGGGCATTTCGCGGAGGTAATCGGTGGCTGTGACAGGCGTGTGACATGGTCGGGATGGCGGCAGCGGGCCGGCCTTTGCAGCATCAGAGCAACAATTCGTCGGGTGACTTCACCGCCACGCCGAAAGGGAGGAAGTGCTTGAGGTTATGGGTGATGATCGTCAGCCCGCGAAGGCTCGCGGTTCCGGCGATCATGGCATCCGCCATGCCGGGACTATGACCGGCGGATATGACCCGGGCTTCCAATCTGCCGGATTCCAGCGCCGTCTCAGCATCGAACGGCAGGATGCGATCGCCATATCCTGCAATCAGTCCCTGCAGAAAAAGCTCGATGAGTGTCGCCTTCGAGGTCGCGCCCCTGCCTTCCAACAATCGAATGCCCTTTTCGATCTCATGGATGGTCACCGCAGACAGATAGATCGTCTCAAGCTTTTCCTGCTCCTCGACCCAGCCGGCAAATGCCGAAGAGGTACCGGCCTTCGAGGGTGAAAACATCGAAACGGCATTGGTATCGAGAAGAAACCCCGTCACAGATCGGCCTCGCGGCTCGGTGCGGGATTTCTGGCGAAGACGTCGTCATCGATGTCGATATCAGCCGGAAAACTCCTGAGATACCGGACAAAACTGGGACGATCCTTCCGCAGCGCCTTCCTTGCCACCTCCGCGGCCTCGACGCTGACGATCACGGCTGCCGGCTTGCCGTGCCGGGTGATCGTCACGAATTCGCCTGCGGCCGCCTGATCGACAAAGCCGGAAAAGCCCGCCTTGACATTCTTCAAACTGACTTCCGACAATTCAACCTCCAAAATGGTCACTTATGACTATTTTGGATCATTGCGCGGGAAAATCAAGCGGGCCGTGAAAACCCATCCTTCAAGCAATCACCGTTCCCTGGTGAAAGACGATCTTCCAGCCCGTCGCCGTGCTCCTCCAGAACGTGGAGCGCCGGCTGAGGCGGTCGGGTTCCTCCAGGACATACGACAGATGGTAGAGGTCGTCGGCGAGGCGGCTGACGGTGAAATCCCGGCAGGGCCAATCGTGAGGCTCCGGCTCGCGGTATCGTTCGAGAAGGTTGGCGATCACGAAGTCGCGCCGGTAGACCCGGCCGCTGGCGCCGATTTCCCAAAAGGCCTCGTCGGTCATGGCTTCGAGAGCTTCCCGGCTGGTGCCGTATTCGCGTCGGTGAAAGATCGGCTCGCGGGCCGCCAATTCCGCGAGGACGGCCTCGATCGAAGGTTCGGTCATGCTGCTTCCTTTCAAAGTTGGAGGCTTCGCGAATGACAAAAAACAAAAACACCCGGCGCCTTGCGACACCGGGTATTCTCGAAAAGACCGACGATTAAGCCGCTCGATTACTTCGTGGCGGCTTCGTAGCGTTCGAGGACGTAGTCCCAGTTGATCAGGCTATCGACGAAGGCTTCGAGGTATTTCGGGCGGGCGTTGCGGTAGTCGATGTAATAGGAATGTTCCCAGACGTCGACGCCGAGGATCGGCTCTGCGCCGTGAACCAGCGGGTTCTCGCCGTTCGGGGTCTTGGAGATGACGAGCTTACCGTCTTTTACGGAAAGCCAGGCCCAGCCGGAGCCGAACTGGGTGGTGCCGGCGGCGATCAGGTCAGCCTTGAACTTGTCGTAGCCGCCGAGATCGGAGGCGACTGCCGCCTCGAGCTTGCCCGGCAGCTTGGTGCCGCCGCCGCCCTTCTTCATCCACTTCCAGAAATGGACATGGTTGTAATGCTGGGCAGCGTTGTTGAAGAGGCCCTGGTTGGTGCCGAAGGATTTCTTGACGACTTCCTCGACCGACAGATCGGCCATTCCGGCTTCGGCAGCGAGCTTGTTGCCGTTGTCGACATAAGCCTTGTGGTGCTTGTCGTGGTGGAATTCGAGCGTCTCTTTCGACATGAAGGGCGAAAGGGCTTCGTAGTCGTAGGGGAGTTCGGGAAGTTCGAAAGCCATTGGTCTACTCCTTGTTCGATAGCTACCTGGGTTCGGCAGATACCTGGGTAAAGCGTCGTGCGGGAACATAGGAGCGCAAGGCCCAAGAGGCAACGGTAACTTTGCCAAAAATCAAGCCAATCGGGTCAAGAACTTGCTGAAATTTCGAGATACAAGAAACGGGCCAGATCACGATTCGGAGCCCGTTTGATGAAGACCACTTTTGCTCTTGCCGCTGTCCTCCTCGCATCCAGCGTCACTGTTACGCACGCCGCCTCGGACGACGCCTGGTCCAATTTCCGCTCGGAGGTGGCCAAGGCCTGCGTGACCGCCGCCAAGGGGCTGATCGAGAACGGCAAGGCGCTGGTCGATCCCTTCGGCAGCCAGAGCTACGGGCTCGCCATCGTCTCCGGCAAGGCGGTCGGCGCCAACATGACGATCAGCACGATCTGCGCCTTCGACAAGAAGACCCGCAAGGCCGAGATCGGCGGCCAAATCTCCGCAGACAAGCTGACGGTGAAGTAGTCTCACCGGATCAGGCGGCGCAGATGCGCGACCACGACGACGGGCCGACAATTTTTCCGCTCGTCTGGCGACCTTCCCGCGCGAGCGAAACGGGAACCTTTCTTCGCGCCTGCGGATTGAAAGCGGACGCCCGTGGCAAAGAGGAGGCTGCATGTCATTGGACTTCCTGACGTCTGAATTCCTGATCTTCGTCGCCATCGGCTTTTTTGCACAGATCATCGACGGGGCGCTCGGCATGGCCTTCGGGGTCCTGACGACGACCAGCCTGCTTGCCGTCGGCGTTGCGCCCGCCGCTGCAAGCGCCATGACCCACGTGACGGAATGTTTCACCACCGCCGCCTCGGGCGCTTCGCATCTCTATAACCGCAATGTCGATTGGCGGCTGGTGGCAAGGCTTGCACCGGCCGGCATGGTCGGCGGGACGATCGGCGCCTTTGTTCTGTCGAATATCGACGGCAAGGCGATCGAACCCTTCGTCTCGGTCTACCTGATCGTCGTCGGCCTTTTCATCCTCTACAAGGCCTTTCAACCGAAATTTCCGCGCGACGTGCGCGACTGGATCGTGCCCTTTGTGGGCGGCGCCGGCGGACTGCTCGATGCGATGGGCGGCGGCGGATGGGGGCCGATCGTCACCAGTTCGCTGCTCGGCCGCGGTCACGACCCGAAAAAGGTGATCGGCTCCACCAACCTCACCGAATTCGCCGTCACCACGGTGATTTCCGCGACCTTCATCGTGGCGCTCGGCTGGTCGGAACTCTCCTCCGCCCTCGGCCTCATCCTCGGCGGCATCCTGGCCGCCCCGATTGGCGCCTTCATCGTCCGGCACCTGCCGGTCAAACCCCTGATGATCGCCGTCTCGGTGATCATCATCGGCACGGCCGCGGTCCGGCTTGTGTGAGGCGGCGTAGAGGGAGACTGACGCGGGGTTGCCTGTAGCACCGTGCCGCCGAACTGCTTACTAAACCCGACTGCGAAATAGCGGCCCTTGCCCAATTGTGATAGGCTTGCCCGCGAACAGGAACCGACCTATGCGCCCGAACCGATCGATTACCATCTCCCTCCCGGAAGACATGGCCGAACTCGTCCAGAAGAAAGTCGCGTCCGGCGAATTTGCTGACGAGAGCGAGGTTGTCGCCGAAGGATTGCGGTATCTGGCGGATCATGATGCGGGCATAGAGAGCTGGCTGCGGGACGAGGTCGTGCCGACCGTCACGGCGCATGATCCTTCCAAGGCAATTCCGATCAACGAAGTCCGACGGCGCATCAATGCGCATATGGATGCGCGCGACAGAGACACCCGTCTTCCCGAATGAGATACCGGGTCGTTTTCGATCAGGCAGCGGATGCCGACCTTGCCGAACTCTATGACTACATCGCTCCGAAAGCCGGCCGTGCCATTGCCCGGCGCTATATCAACGAGCTCGTCGGCCACTGCGCGGCCTTTGAAACCTTCCCCGCCCGCGGCACGAGACATGACGAATTCGGCGCCGGCATCCGCGTCGTCGGCTTTAAACGGAAAGCCAGCATCGTCTTTCGCATTGATGCCGACCTCGTGACGATCATGCGCATTCTACATCGGGGCAAAAGCCTCGGCGGCGGGCACGACATCGAGGACGACGAATTCTAACTTATTCCCTGTGTCGCACGCCGCAGCCTGAAGGTTTCAGGCCTCGTCGCCGGGGGAGCGGGCCCAGTCCATGTAGAGTTCGAGCGCCTTGCGGGCGACCGGGCCTTCCTGGAGCTGGCGTTCCTCGAAGCGGTTGACCGGGACGATCTTGGAATAGTTTCCGGAGGTGAAGATCTCGTCGGCGTCCATGAAATCCTCGACCGTCAGGGTCGTCTCGCGCACGTCGAAACCACCGCGGCGCAGGAGGTTGATGACGCGCGAGCGGGTGATGCCGGCAAGGAAGGTGCCGTTGGCGACCGGCGTCATGATCACCCCGTCCTTGACCATGAAGATGTTCGAAGAGGCGGTTTCGGCGACATTGCCGTTCATGTCGCGTGCCAGGGCATTGTCGAAGCCGCGGTTGCGCGCTTCCATGATCATGCGGCCGCTATTGGGATAAAGGCTGCCGGTCTTGGCGCCGGTCATCGCCACTTCCGGGTTCGGGCGGCGATAGGGCGAGACGGTGAGCGACGAGGGTTTGGCGGTCTGCATCGGCGCTTCGAACAGGCAGAGCGCGAAACGGGTCGATTCCGGGTCGGCGGTGACGACGCTGTAGGGCATGCCGTGTTCCGACCAGTACATCGGCTTGATGTAGATCGCCGTCTTGCCGTCGAACTTCTTGACGCCTTCCCAGGCGAGCGCCTCGATCTCCTCGGGCTGCATCACCGGCTGCATGCCCATGTTCTTCGCCGAGCGGTTGACGCGCTGGCAATGCAGGTCGATGTCCGGCGCGATGCCGTCGAACCAGCGGGCGCCGTCGAACACGGTGGAGCCGAGCCACATTGCATGCGAGGTCGGTCCGATCAGCTTCGGATTGCCCTCCAGCCATTCGCCGTCCACGAAGGTCCAAGTGGTGGTACGCGGGGCTGTATTGACGGGCATGGCGATCTCCTTAACGCTTCAAAATTGCGGGGTGAGTGAAGTCCGGGGCCGCCACCGAGGTCAAGCGATAATATGAAATGGATCATCACAAAAATTGATATTTTTGCCCATGGAGACCGGCGCACCGGAGTGCCATGTTCCAGCGAGACACGATTGAAGGAAGCTAGAAATGGCATGGTCGGCAGAGCAATATGTGAAATTCGAGGACGAGCGGACGCGGCCCGCTCGCGATCTTCTGGCGCAGGTGCCGCTTGCCTCGGTGGCTCGCGCCTATGACCTCGGCTGCGGCCCGGGCAATTCGACGGAGCTGATCGCGGCACGTTTCGGGGCCGCCAATGTCACCGGCCTCGACAGCGACGACAACATGCTGACGGCGGCGCGCAAGCGCCTGTCCGGCACGCAATTCCTGAAGGCGGATCTCAACAGCTGGGTCCCGGAAGAACCGGCCGACCTGCTTTACGCCAACGCGGTGTTCCAATGGGTGCCGGACCATATTGCCGTGCTCGCGCGGCTGATGAACCACCTGGCGCCCGGCGGCGTGCTTGCCGTGCAGATGCCGGATAACCTCTCCGAGCCGAGCCACACGCTGATGGAGGAGACCGGTGCCGCCGGCCCTTGGAAGGCAGCCTTCGAAGGCGGCAGGGTGCGCCGCCCGGTCCTGCCGCCGCCGGCCGCCTATTTCGACCGGCTGATGCCGAAAGCCGCCCGCGTCGACGTCTGGCACACGGTCTATTACCACCCGCTCGGCGATGCGCCGGCGATCGTCGAGTGGGTCAAGGCGACCGGGCTTCGGCCTTATCTCGACGCCGCCGGCCCTGCACATGCCGAAGCCTTTGCGGCCGACTATACCGCCCGCATCGCCAAGGCCTACCCGCCGATGGCCGACGGGCGGGTGCTGTTGCGCTTCCCGCGGTTCTTCATCATCGCAGTGAAAGCCTGAAGGGCAGCTTCAAGGGGTGTCCGGGGGCTTCAAGGTGTGCCCGGGGGCGGGGCCAGCGGGTTTTGCGGCTGGGGCTGCGTGACTTCGATCCGGGCAACACCGGAATCGTTCATCCAGATGATGCTGAGGACACAACCGACCAGGATCATCAGCACCGCGACAAAAAGCCAACGCATCAAAAACTCTCCCCCGGCCTTCAACCGGAATGTACCCGGCCAAGGAAGTCGCGGATGAGCGGGGCGACCTCGTCGAGATTGGTTTCCAGCAGCCAATGACCACCATCGAGAAGATGAAGTTCTGCCCTCGGCAGGTCGCGCAGGAACGCGCGGGCGGATTTTTCCGGCATGTAGCCGTCCTGGGGACCCCAGACGATCAGGGTCGGCGGCTGGCGATCGCGCAGATATTGCTGATAACGCGGAAACCAGGCGACGTTCTCGCGCAGCCCGGCGATGACATCGACCGCGATCTGCCGCCGCTGCTCGTCCATCAGGGCCCAATGCAGTTTCCAAAGGTCGGGCGAGATGCGTTCGGCGATCTCCGGCCGCACTTCGTTGAGAAACTCCTCCCTGAAACCCTCCTCGTTGACGGCGCCGGCGATCTTGCGGCGGCCCTCCTCGGTCGGGTTGCGCCAGAACTCCTGCAGGCCGGCATATTTGGGGCCAAGCGCGTCCTCGTAGATATCGCCGTTCTGGATGATCAGCGCGGCGATCTTCTCGGGGCGCCGGATCGCCAGACGAAGACCGATCTGCGACCCGAAATCATGGAGGTAGAGCGCGAACCGGTCGAGGCCCAGCGCTTGCGTGAAGTCGTCGAGAAAGCCGGTGAACCCATCGAAATCATAGGCAAAGCCGGAGGGCGTGTCGGTATAACCCGAGCCCGGAAAATCCGGCGCGACCAGATGCCAGCGATCGGCAAGCCGGAGCATCAACTCGCGGAATTCATAGGACGAGCACGGATAGCCGTGCGGCAGCAGAAGCACGGGCGCACCGACCCTGCCCGCCTCCCGGTAAAACACCTTGATGCCGTTGAGGTCGAGCCACTTGTGTTTCACCCGCATCCTCTCCCGGGGGGCTTCGGTGGTCATGTCCATGATCATCGCTCCTTGGTTGCCAGCCCTTCAAGAAAGGTTCATGCTGGAAATGTTCCGTGACCATTTCGTGGCACCAGGCCGACTTTTCGCATTGCGGTGACGTCGGCGGTTCTCCAGCTTGAC
The DNA here is from genome assembly GCF_000731315.1 of Neorhizobium galegae bv. orientalis str. HAMBI 540. Lineage (NCBI taxonomy): Bacteria > Pseudomonadati > Pseudomonadota > Alphaproteobacteria > Hyphomicrobiales > Rhizobiaceae > Neorhizobium > Neorhizobium galegae. Next base: position 753,895 of record NZ_HG938353.1, on the reverse strand, counting down.
GCACCCGGCCTGCAGCCGCAACGCAGCAAAATGGTTGACTCGGGCCGGTTCGGCTTGCACTCTCGACCCTTCCCGTTTTCGTCGTCCTGCCCGAAAAGCCGTTCGAAGCCATGCCGAAACCATCCACATTGTCGCTGACGCAGGACCTGGTCGACCTTTGCTTTCGCGAGGAGGTCGATCCCGGGCAGCCGGCCACGTGGGAGCCGCTGACCGACGACGATTTCGTCGAGATCGCCGATCGGCTGGCGGCGGAAATCGGCGAGGATCCGCTCTGGGTGTTCGCCTATGGCTCGCTGATCTGGAAGCCGGGCTTCGATAGCATCGCCTGCCAGCGGGCCGCTGCATTCGGCTGGCACCGTTCCTTTTCGCTCCGAATCGAGCGCGGTCGCGGCTCGCCGGCACAGCCGGGGCTGATGATGATGTTGTCGCGCGGCGGCCGCTGCGACGGGGTTATCTATCGGGTGGCCGACGACGACAAGCGCGTCCAGATCGAAAAAGCGCTGCGCCGCGAGGTCAGCCATCGCGACAGCCTCACCTCGTTCCGCTGGCTGCCGGTCCGCACCCAGGCCGGCGAGACCGTGCGGGCGCTGACCTTCTGGGTCGGCGGCACCAGCAAGCGCATCGTCCGTCCGCTGCTGCCGCTCGACGAGGTCGCGAAGGTTCTGGCCCGCGCCTGCGGGCATCGCGGCTCGTGTGCCGAATATCTCTACAATACCGTCGTGCATCTCGCCGAATTCGGCATCCACGACCGCAATCTCTGGCGGCTGCAGGAGATGGTGGCGAAAGAGATCCGGGGGATGCATGTGCGGGAGAAGGTTGACGTAGAGGACGTCGGCGTGGAAGCCTGAGCCGAGACGGCGTCCCGTGCCAGCGATCTCGACAGAAACCGAATTGCACTGCGACCGACAAACCAGTTGCAAAAAGCAATCAGCCGAGCTATTCCTAAACTAGTTTCAATTCGCAATCGGTTATGGGAGGCCGTCATGCGTCCGGTTCTGTACTCACATCCGTTCTCGTCCTACTGCCAGAAGGTGCTGACCGCGCTCTATGAGAACGGCACCGACTTCGACACCCGCATGCTCGGGCCGGAGGATCCTTCGGCTTACCAGGATCTCTGCAGCATGTGGCCGGTTAAGCGTTTTCCAATCCTGATCGACGGCGAGAAACGGGTCTTCGAATCGTCGATCGTCATCGAATATCTCGACCAGCATTATCCAGGCCCGGTAAAACTGATCCCGGACGACGCGGACACGGCGCTCGACGTGCGGATGATGGACCGCTTTTTCGACAACTACGTCTCCATCCCGCAGCAGAAGGTCGTCTTCAACGCCATCCGCCCGGAAGAGAACCGCGATCCCTATGGCGTGCAGGAAGCCCGCGACATGCTGGATGCCGCCTATGGCTGGCTCGACCAGCGCATGGCGGACCGGGAATGGGCGGCGGGAGGGGCGTTCAGCCTCGCCGACTGTGCCGCGGCGCCCGCACTCTTTTATGCGGACTGGACGCACCGGATTGGCGAGCAGTTCGCCCATGTGCGGGCCTATCGCAACCGGCTGCTCGCCCGACCGTCTTTTGCGCGCGCGGTGGACGAGGCGCGGCCCTATCGACCGTTCTTCCCGCTCGGTGCGCCGGATCGGGACTAACGAGTCGGATTTTCAGAACATGCTGTCATTGGCGATCGGCAGACCGCGCATCGCAGCATAGACTCGCCACACCTCGTGGCGCAGGACTGCACTTGGGCGCACGCCGCCGCTGCCGTAGTTCTTGTACTTGTCGCGATAGGCTTCCATAAAAACCGTCACCGCCTCGATGACATCGGCATGCAGCTCCGCCCTGCGGCGCAGTTCCTCCCTCTCGGAACGGAGGATTTCAAAGTTCTGAACAAGCAACCGCAGGTCTTCGGTCGACATGGCGACATGCGAGCGATCGGCCGAACCGGCAGCCACCTCCGCCCGTACCCGGGCGATGATTTCATTCAGCTGGTCATTCATGGGATTAGATTCTCCTAATCCAGCCGATGTGGGTGGCAAAATTGACCAATACAAGGCGAAACTGTGGCCTGAAAGACACGTTTGCCGATCAACGTGACCGGGTCAGTCTCTTAAAGTCGTGCCGCGATAAAGTCGATGTAGGTGCGAATGCGCAGCGCGAGGTGCTCGTGGCCGGCATAAACGGCATGGATTTCCTCGAGGTCCTCCGGATTGAAATCCTCCAGAACCGGCACGAGCCGGCCGGCCTCGATATCCGGTTCCACATGGAAACGCCCGACCCGGCCGATGCCAAGGTGATCCAGGCAGAACTGCCGGATGATCGAGCCGCTGCTCGCCTTCAGGTTTCCGGAAACCGGCAACAGCTCCCGGCTGCCGGTTTTCGGATCACGAAAAGGCCAGCCTTCCACCGCCCGCCGGAAATTAAAATTGATGCAGTTGTGATGGATAAGCTCGGCCGGCGTCTTCGGCACGCCGTGGCGCTCCAGATAGCCGGGCGAAGCGATCACCACCTGACGGCTCTCGCCGAGCTTTCGCGCCATCAGCGACGAATTGCGCATCGGCCCGTGGCGGATGGCGATATCGACGCGCTCACGAATGAGATCGACGATATCGTCGGTCAGGGTGATATCGAGCTGAATGTCGGGGAAAAGCTGCTGGAACTCCCAGGTCAGCGGCAAGATGTAGCGCTCGCCGAAGCCGACCGAAGCATTGATCGACAGCGGCCCGCGCGGCAGCGTCCGCCCGCCGCCGGAGACCATTTCCTCCGTATCGGCGATCTCGGCCAGGATGCGCTGTGCCCGCGCCAGATAGGTCTCCCCCTCCGGCGTCAGCTGCAGCATGCGGGTGGACCGGACCACGAGGCGGGTGCCGAGCCGATCCTCCAGGCGGGTGACGAGTTTGCTGACGGCGGACGGGGAGAGCTTCAGTTTTCGCCCCGCAGCTGAAAAGCTCTTGAGCTCGGCTGCGAGCGCAAAGACTTCCATTTCACCGGCGCGGTTGTCCATTTGGGGCTCGCTTTCAGATTTCGATCATTTCGGTTGTGCCGCGGCGCCCCCCTCTGGCCTGCCGGCCATCTCCCCCACGGGTGGGGAGATCACAAGTGGCGCGACCGTCGCTTCCCAACAAGCCGTCGTCCTGTGGTTGGTCGGCGCGCCGGATGAGGTGTCGAATGTAGAGCGGTGAGCAGGCGCCCAGCCGATCTCCCCACCCGTGGGGGAGATGGCCGGCAGGCCAGAGGGGGGCGGTCTTGCTCGAGTGTCAACCATCGCTTGTGACTTCAATTCACAAATGATTATCCGCTTATGCGGCTACACACGCAAGTCGGAGGTGACGATATTGCGGTGCATCAACCTCAATTCCTTCCTCCCAAGGACAAGGATCCAAGCCAATGCCTCTCGCCCTCTACGCGCTGACGGCCGGTGCCTTCGGCATCGGGGTCACCGAATTCGTCATCATGGGCCTACTGATCGACGTCAGCAAAGATCTCGGAGTATCTATCTCGGCCGCCGGCCTGTTGATCTCCGGTTACGCGATCGGCGTCGTCGTCGGTGCGCCCATCCTCGGCATGCTGACCGGCAAATGGTCGCGCAAGACCCTGCTGATGAGCCTGATGGTGGTGTTCACCGTCGGCAATCTCGCCTGTGCGCTGGCGCCCGACTATTGGACGCTGATGGCCGCCCGGGTGCTGACCGCTTTCGCGCATGCCTCGTTCTTCGGCGTCGGCTCGGTGGTCGCCACCAGCCTGGTTGCCCCGAACAAAAAGGCTTCGGCCATCGCCATCATGTTCACCGGCCTCACCGTCGCCAATATTCTCGGCGTGCCCTTCGGCACCTGGCTCGGCCAGGCCTATGGCTGGCGCTCGACCTTCTTTGCCGTCACCCTGATCGGTCTCGTGGCGCTCGCCGTGATCGCGCTGTTCGTCCCGAAAGACAAGGCCGTCGACAATCAGGAGGAAGGCTCGCAGGGCGCGCTTGCCGTGCTCGGCCGCCGTTCGGTTCTGCTCGGGCTTTTGATCACCGTGCTGAGCTGGGTCGGCGTGTTTGCGGGCTTCACCTATATCGCCCCGATCCTCACCCAGATCACCGGCTTTTCGGAAGCCGCCGTCTCGCCAATCCTGCTTGTCTTCGGCGGTGGCCTGGTGGTCGGCAATTTGGCCGGCGGCTGGCTTGCCGACCGTCATCTGGTGCCGACCATCGTCGCCAGCCTCGTCGCGCTCTCGGTCGTGCTGCTGGCGCTGACCGCCGCGATCCACCAGCCGGTGCTTGCCGTCATCGCCATCGGCCTGTTCGGCGCCGCAGCGTTCGCAACCGTCTCGCCGCTGCAGATCTGGGTGCTGCAGAAGGCCGAGGGTGCCGGCCAGGGGCTTGCCTCGTCGTTCAACATCGCCGCCTTCAACCTCGGCAATGCCATCGGCGCGTGGCTCGGCGGCGTGGTCATCGACCATGGCCCGGGTCTCGGCTCGGTCACCCTGATCGCCGGCCTGGTACCGCTCGCGGCGCTTGCCGTCGCTCTCTTCGCCATCCGGCTGGACAAGCGCGAGACCGCCATCAGCGGCGCACCCGCCCTCTCCTGCCCGGCCGAATAACCGACACACCGAAGGATCACGACCATGGAATACCGCAATCTCGGACAATCCGGCCTCAGAGTGCCGGTCTTAAGCTTCGGAGCCGGCACGTTCGGCGGCTCCGGCCCGCTGTTCAGCCACTGGGGCACGACCGATGTCGAAGAGGCCCGCCGCCTTGTCGACATCTGCCTGGAGGCCGGCGTCAACCTGTTCGACACGGCCGACGTCTATTCGGCCGGCGCTTCGGAAGAAGTGCTGGGCGAGGCGATCAAGGGCCGGCGTGGCGACGTGCTGATCTCCACCAAGGCCAGCCTGCCCACCGGCGACGGGCCGAACGACTGGGGCTCCTCCCGCTCGCGGCTGATCGCGTCCGTGGAGGCCGCGCTGAAGCGGCTCGGCACCGACCATATCGATATCTTCCAGCTGCACGCCTTCGATGCCTCGACGCCGGTCGAGGAAGTCGTCTCGACGCTCGACGGTCTCGTGCAGGACGGCAAGCTGCGGTATATCGGCGTTTCCAACTTCTCCGGCTGGCAGATCATGAAGTCGCTGGCCGCCGCCGAAAAACATGGGATGACCCGCTATGTGGCGAACCAGGTCTATTATTCGCTGGTCGGCCGCGATTACGAATGGGACCTGATGCCCTTGGGCAAGGACCAGGGCCTCGGCGCGCTGGTCTGGAGCCCGCTCGGCTGGGGACGCCTCACCGGCAAGATCAGCCGCGGCAAGCCGCTTCCGGAAGGCAGCCGCCTGCATGAGACGGCGGATTTCGGCCCGCCTGTCGAAGACGAGCTGCTCTACCGTGTGGTCGATGCGCTGCAGGTGGTGGCGGACGAGACGGGCAAGACGGTGCCGCAGGTGGCGATCAACTGGCTCACCGGCCGGTCGACAGTCTCCTCCGTCATCATCGGCGCCCGCAACGAGGAGCAGCTTCGCCAGAATCTCGGGGCCGTCGGCTGGTCGTTGACACCGGAGCAGATCGGCAGGCTCGACGCGGCAAGCTCAGTCACCGCGCCCTATCCGCATTTCCCCTATCGGCGCCAGGAAGGCTTTGCCCGCCTCAACCCGCCCATCGCCGGCTGACGCCTCCTGAAATCAGGTTGGTTGATCCGTCACAGAATCGGTCCATGTAATACGGGCCTCATTTGGCCCGGCCGTTTGCCGGGCTTTCCCTTCAGGAGTTCAATATGTTCACAGTCAGCGCCAATGGCGCCAACATTCCCGCCCTCGGCTTCGGCACCTTCCGCATGCCTGACGAAGACGTCGCCCGCGTGCTGCCGGAGGCGTTGAAGCTCGGCTTCCGCCATGTCGATACCGCCCAGATCTACAAGAACGAGGCGGCCGTCGGCGACGTGCTTTCCAAGTCCGGCATCCCGCGCGCCGACATCTTTCTCACCACCAAGGTCTGGGTCGACCGCGTCGGCCATTCCGCCTTCATCGCCTCGGTCGACGAGAGCCTGGCCAAGCTGAAGACCGACTATGTCGACCTGCTCCTCCTCCACTGGCCGCAGAGCGAAATGCCGCTCGCCGACCGCATGGGTGCGTTGAACGCGCTCAAAAAGGCCGGCAAGGTGAAGAATATCGGCGTCTCCAATTTTTCCGTAGCGCTGATCGCCGAAGCGGTGAAGCTTTCGGATGCACCGCTTGCCACCAACCAGGTGGAATACCATCCCTATCTCGACCAGACGAAGGTTCTGGCCGAAGTCGCCGAGCACGGCATGTCGCTGACCGCCTATTACCTGATGGCGAACGGCGCGGTACCGGGCGACGCGGTGCTGAAGGATATCGGCGCAAAGCACGGCAAGACGGCCGCGCAGGTGACGCTGCGCTGGGCGATCCAGCAGAAGGACGTCGTCGCGCTTTCCAAGACCGCGACCGTTTCCCGCCTGCCGGAAAACTTCGACGTGTTCGATTTCGTCCTGTCGGAAGACGAAATGCAGGCGATCCACGCGCTCGCCAGACCGACCGGCCGCATCGTCAACCCGGGGCACCTGGCCCCGGAATGGGATCTCTGAGCGTTCAGCCGCTTGATGCAACTATGCGCCGGGTCATTCCCGGCGCATTTTTATTGCCTAATTCCATTTGACGAGAAGATCGATGGAAGCACCCGGCAATATCCGGAGGCCTTCCCTGGTCACAGCCACCCTTTCCGCTTGAAATACAGATACGGCAGGGCCATCGAGACGATCATCATGGCAATCGCCATATGGTAGCCGTAGGTCCATTGCAGTTCCGGCTGATTGGCGAAGTTCATGCCGTAGATCGAGGCGACCAAGGTCGGCGGCAGGAAGACGACGGAGGCGACCGAGAAGATCTTGATGATCTGGTTCTGTTCGAGATTGATCAGCCCGAGCGTCGCATCCAGCAGGAAATTGATCTTGCCGGACAGGAAGGCGGAGTGATCGCCAAGCGACGTGGCGTCCCGCTGCAGCAGTTTCAGCCGCTGGCGCAGTTCCTTGGTCAGCTTGCGGTCGACACCGTCGAGCGCCGCATAATAAGCCACGACTCGGCTGACGCTGACGAGGCTTTCGCGCACCACCGTGATGAACTCGCCCTTCTGGCCGACCTCGCGGATGAGGTCCTGCAGGTCGCGCGTCTTCTTGTTGGCCTTGGCGGCCTTGGTCGAGAAGACCTCCTGGGAAATCTGGTCGATCTCGGTGCCGAGCCGTTCCAGCGTATCGGCCATGCGGTCGATGATCGCCTCGATCAGTCCCGTCATGATCAGTTCGCCGTAGCTGCAATGCAGGCCGGTTCCGTTCGGCTTGCGGGCGCGCGCCATGAAGGCGTCGAAGGGGCGCGGCTCGGCATAACGGACAGTGACCAGGACCTGGCCCTTGACGATGAAGGTGACGGGAACCTTTCGCGGCGTGCCGGCATCGGGCCTGGTCAGCACCGTCATGGTCATGAACTCGGCGCCGTCCTCCTGATAGAGGCGGGCGGAAAGCTCGATGTCCTCCATCTCGTCCATGGTCGGCACGGTAATGCCGAGACGCTCGCCGACGGCGCGCTCTTCCTCGGATGTGGGGCTGACAAGGTCGTACCAGACGATGGGGGGTTCTACGGGGACGGGCGTTGCAAGGTCGGACGTTACGGGTACCGACACGTCGGATGCCGCCGGTGCTGCGGCAACAGCCGGCACATCGGAGGCGACGGAAACAAGGCGATCAAGGTCGTAGGCATGGATGCGCAGCATGACGGCTCCTTTTTCGGACCATCGGTCCCTTCGGAGCGCGCATCCTTATCAAGAAGGACTAGAGCCCCGGAGGAACGGGTCGGTATGATGACGTCGAACTTCGACTGTCGGGGTTCATCTCAATTGTCCTTTGAAAGAGTGGCGCCCGGTCGGACGTCACTTCGCTTTCGGAAATGTGCCTTAAAGGATGAAAAGTCAATGGCTTTTCTGTCGCAGCCGCCGCCGAAACAACTGCCGTCACTTCGGGCCGGATAACTGGGGGGATCGGCCGCCGAGAACCGGGAAACCGGGCGATCGGCCGGGTCATCTGGTGATCCGGAAGCCGACCGGCTTTCCCGCGAGCGTCGCCGGTTGTCGCTCCGCGCCAGAGACCGACGCGCCGGGCGGACCGTGCCGGAAACGCTCGAGCATTTGCGATATGCTGGCGGGCGATCCCGCGAGCAAAGCAAGGACGGAACCATCCGGCTCGTTGCGGACCCAGCCCGTCAAACCCAGCTCTTCCGCCTCCTCACGGGTCCAGGCACGGAAACCGACGCCTTGCACCCTTCCCGTTATCCGCACCATGGCGGCCTCGTCATCATAGGACATGGCAACCTCCCATCTTGGGGCTACTCTCATTGACATGGAAAGTGTGAAACTGAGGACAAGCCTGCAAGGGTGCCGACGGTATCCGATTGGCGCCTCGCCGGTCTCATTGCTTTGGATTCGACAAAAAAGCCGCCGGCGTTGCGGCCGACGGCTTAAAAGTGTCGAAGGAGGCAGATCAGACGAACTGCGACAGGCCCGGAACCGAAGCTATGACCGTGTCGACGACCTCGTCGCCGGCGTGTTCGCGGGCGACCGCCATGGTTTCCTTGGCAAGGCCGGTGATTTCGCCCATGCCGAGACCCTGGGACATCAGCTGCTGGCCGAGTGCCATGACGCCGCCGCCGAAGCTTGCCATCAGGCCGCCGAGCAGACCGCCGCTGCCGGCACCTTCGCCGTTGAACTTGGCGACCAGTTCGGAAGCGCCAGGGATCGCCTCGATCATCTTGGCAACCGCGCCGTCATCGGCCTCGCGCTGCAGGAAACCGAGCATCATGCCAATCGCCTTTTCGGCGACGTCAGGGGCAATGCCGACATTTTCGGCGACGCGGGAAACCAGTTCGTTCATCAATCTCTCCTGAAGGTTTTGACGTTCACGTCAAGGTAATACACACAGTCTTTGCCGAAGCCAACAGGGAGCGTGAAGCATCTCCAGGCTTCATGTTTCGCCGGAACTCTCGCCCACCGTATCGGCCATGTAGGCGCCGCGGGCGCCCAAGGGCACCGGCGTGCCGGTGGTCGAATCGCGGGCCGTCTGGTGTTCGAGTTCGGCATTGATCTCGGCCCCGACGATGACGATGATGACCGATATCCATGTCCAGACCATGAAACCGATCAGCGCGCCGAGCGTACCGTAGGTGGCGTTGTAATCGGCAATATTCCCGAGATAGAAGGAAACTGCAATCGAGGCGGCGAGCCATGCGACGGTCGAGAATGCCGCACCCCAGGTGAGCCACTTGAGTTTTGCCGGTTCGCGGCTCGGGCCGAAGCGGTAGAGCATCATGATGCCGCCCGCGACGAACAGCATCATCACCGGCCAGCGGGCGATGCGGATGATGATTTCCGTGAAGCGGTCGAGCCAGAGATAACGCAGCACCGCCGGCACGATGCCCATGGCAAACAGGATGACGATCGCCAGCAAAAGCGCGCCGAGCGTGAACAGCAACGAAATCACGTTGAGGCGGACGATGCTGCGCTTTTCCTCTTCCGCATAGGCGACGTTCATCGCCTCGAACAGCGCCTTCATGCCATTGTTGGCGCTCCACAGCGCCAGCGCCAGCCCGCCGATCAGGGCGATCGACAGTGTCGTGTTGCGCTCGGAGGTGAGCGCCCGCAGCTGATCGAGAAAGATGTTCAGGCCATCCGCCGGCATGACCGAACTCAGGAACGCGATTCGGTCGACGATCGCCGAGGGATCCGCGACGAAACCGTAAAGGGATACGAGCGCGCTTGCCGCCGGAAACAGCGCCAGAAGCAGATAATAGGTGACGCCGGCGGCGATCAGCGTGATGCGATCCTGGGTGACGCCGGCATAAACGCGCCAGAAAACATCCTTCAGGCCGGTCGAGGGAATTTCTTCAGGCGAGTCGGCCTCGCGCGCCCTGTGCCTTTCCGATGTGGCAGCCGTTTCGCCGATCGTCATCCCTATCCAGCCTTCCCGTCGCGGACGGGTTCAGACAACGTCGTTCCCGTTGCCCGGCGCCTCCGCGCATCCTATAAGCAGTTGCCACAGAACGCGGTCAGGGAGCGCATAGTTGCATGGACGATACGGGAAAGCTCTTCATCGGCGGTAGCCGCAAGCCGGACGATTCGCTCAACAAGGCTGAATATCTGGAGCTGAAATTCGGCAACCGCCACGGCCTCGTCACCGGCGCCACCGGCACCGGCAAGACGGTAAGCCTGCAAGTGCTCGCCGAAGGTTTTTCGAAGGCCGGCGTGCCCGTCTTCGCCGCCGACATCAAGGGCGACTTGTCCGGCATCGCCATGAAGGGCGAGGCCAAGGATTTTCTCCTGAAGCGCGCCGAGCAGATCGGTTTCCAGGATTACGAGTTCGAACAGTTCCCGGTGATCTTCTGGGATCTGTTCGGCGAAAAGGGCCACCGGGTACGCACCACCATCGCCGAGATGGGGCCGCTCTTGCTGTCGCGCCTGATGGATGCGTCCGAGCCGCAGGAGGGCGTCATCAACATCGCCTTTAAGATCGCCGACAAGGCGAACCTGCCGCTGCTCGACCTCAAGGATTTCGCCTCCCTGCTCAACTACATGGCAGACAATGCCAGCGAGCTGTCGAGCCAGTTCGGGCTGATCTCGAAAAGTTCGGTCGCCTCGATCCAGCGCGGGCTGCTGGTGCTGGAACAGCAGGGCGCCGAGCATTTCTTCGGCGAACCGGCGCTGAAGATTTCAGACATCATGCGCATCAACCCGAACAGCGGCTACGGGCAGATTTCGGTGCTCGCGGCCGACAAGCTGATGATGAACCCGAGGCTTTACGCAACCTTCCTTCTGTGGCTGCTTTCGGAACTGTTCGAGGAACTGCCGGAAGTGGGCGATCCGGAACAGCCGAAGCTGGTGTTCTTCTTCGACGAGGCACATCTGTTGTTCAATGACGCGCCAAAGGTGCTGACCGAACGCGTCGAACAGGTGGTGCGCCTGATCCGCTCCAAGGGCGTCGGCGTCTATTTCGTCACCCAGAACCCGCTCGACGTGCCGGAAACCGTGCTTGCCCAGCTTGGCAACCGGGTGCAGCACGCATTGCGCGCCTATACGCCGCGCGAGCAGAAGGCGGTGAAAACCGCCGCCGACACGTTCCGCCCCAATCCGGCTTTCGACTGCGCTACCGCGATCACCAACCTCGGCACCGGCGAGGCGCTGGTCTCGACGCTAGAAGGCAAGGGTGCGCCTTCCATCGTCGAGCGCACACTGGTCCGTCCGCCTTCGGGACGCATCGGCCCGCTTTCCGACCAGGAACGGCAGGCGGTGATGGACAAGAGCCCGGTGCTCGGTCTCTATGACGAGGACCTAGATCGCGAATCCGCGTTCGAAATCCTCGCCGCCCGCGCCAGGCAGGCTGCCGATACCGCTGCCGCCAGGAAGGCGCAGGACGAGCTGCAGGCGTCACCGCCGGCCGGTTCCGGCGAGACGACCGGCTGGACCCTGCCCGGCTTCGGCGGCAAGGACGACGACAACGACCAGAACCGCGCCCAGCCACGCCGCTCCGGCTATCAGCGCGAGACGATCATCGAAGCGGCGATGAAGAGCGTGACACGGACGGTTGCGACGCAAGTTGGCCGGGCGATCGTGCGCGGGATCTTGGGGAGCTTGAAGCGGTAGGTTTTCCCTGCGCTAATTCGCGGGGAGGCTTGTCGGATTTCGGTTGCTAGTTGGCTGTCGTGCCCGGGATACCCCCCTCTGCCCTGCCGGGCATCTCCCCCTCAAGGGGGAGATCGGATGGGGCTTGCACCCTGCCTCGATCCAGGTCGAGGGTTAGCGTTGATACATGCTGTCGCCCAAGGCTAAAACGCTTTAGCCCGAAGCCGGTATGTCGCGGCTTGGCTTTACACACAGTAGCGAAAGAGGAATTAGGAGCCGGCGGCTGGCCGATCTCCCCCCTTGAGGGGGAGATGCCCGGCAGGGCAGAGGGGGGTGCCCGGGGCGCAACGAAACCTAGCCGCCCAGCATCGATCCCAATCATCACCGCTTGCGCACAAACTCCGTCCTGAGCACCAGGCCCTTGATCGCCTCATGCCGGCAGTCGATTTCTTCCGGGTTTTCCGTCAGCTTGATCGACTTGATGACCGTGCCCTGTTTCAGGGTCTGACCGGCGCCCTTGACCTTCAGATCCTTGATGAGGGTGACGGAATCGCCGTCCTTGAGGAGGGTGCCGGAGGCGTCGCGAACCTCGATGGCACCCGAGCCTGCGGCCGCAGCCAGTTCGGAGGCCGGGCGCCATTCGCCGGTCGCTTCGTCATAGACGTAATCGTCGTCGTCGGCTGCCATCGGTGTCTCTCCTGAATAAACCTCGCCGGTCGGCGGTTGCCGCTTATAGCAGCCGAACCGCCCCGGGCAAGCTCCGCGGCAATATGCCGGCCGAGCATCGTCCGGTTGCATTCGCCCATATGCGATGCTATTTCGCCATTGTGTCATTCAAGAGAAAGGAGGATCACGTGCACAATTTCTATTTCCGGTATTACCGGACACGTGGTCCCGTCGACGCCCTGCAAATGCGTTTGCAGGGCTGACCAGAGGCCGTTTCTCTTAAAATACCCTCTTCCTGGTCTGCCCTTCGTGGCCCGCAGCGCCGAGCGTCCGCTCGTGCGTCATCGCGATTTCAGAACACGCTGCAAACTGTGCATGACATCGATGATGGCGGCGAGTGCCCGCGATGTCATGCGCCTGCAAGCCAAGACCAGAGAACGACAATGAGCCTCATCAACCTCCGCAATCTCGGAATTACCCTTTCCAGCCCGCTGTTTTCCGGGCTCAACCTCAGCGTCAATGCCGGCGACCGGATCGGCATCGTCGCGGCCAACGGGCGCGGCAAGTCCACGCTGCTCAAATGCATCGCCGGTGCGCTCGATGCGAGCGAAGGCGAGATCACCAGAAGCCGCGGGCTGACGATCGGCATGGTGGAGCAGAATGTGCCCCCTGCCCTGATGCAGGCGAGTTTTCGCGAAGCCGTGCTCCAGGCGCTGCCGGCAGATCAGATCGACAGCGAAAGCTGGCGGGCCGATGTGGCGCTCGAAGGGATGGAGGTGCCGGAGGAGTTACGTGAGCGGCCGCTTGCTGCGCTGAGCGGCGGCTGGCAAAGGCTGGCGCTGATCGCGCGGGCCTGGGTGACCGAACCGGACGCGCTGCTGCTCGACGAGCCGACCAACCATCTCGATCTTGCCAAGATCGCGCTTCTGGAAGACTGGCTGAACGCCCTGCCTCGCGACATGCCGGTGATCCTGTCGAGCCACGACCGCGCCTTCCTCGACACCGTGACCAACCGCACGCTTTTCCTGCGACCGGAGAACTCTCAAGCCTTCTCCCTGCCCTACGCCCGAGCGCGGGCAGCGCTCAATGAGGCGGATGCGGCGGATGCCAAGCGTTACGAGCGCGACATCAAGACCGCCGATCAGCTGCGCCGGCAGGCGGCGAAGCTGAAGAATATCGGCATCAATTCGGGCAGCGACCTGCTGGTGGTCAAGACCAAGCAGCTGAAAGAACGGGCAGAGAAGCTGGAGGACGCGGCAAGGCCGGCGCATCTTGAACGCTCGGCCGGCGCCATCCGCCTCGCCAATCGGGGTACCCACGCCAAGGTGCTGGTGACGCTGGAGGATGCGGCGGTGACGACGCCGGACGGCACGCTGCTGTTCAAGACCGGCAAGCAGTTCATCTGCCAGGGCGACCGGATCGTGCTGCTTGGCCGCAACGGCACCGGCAAGACGCGGCTGGTGACGATGCTGCGCCGGGCGATCGCCGATCCCTCCGTGACGATCGGCGGCATCAAGGCGACGCCGACGCTGATCCTCGGTTACGGCGACCAGTCGCTCGCCGATCTCGACGACCGGCAGACGCCGCACGAAACGATCATCCACCGGTTCGACATCGGCGACCAGAAGGCCCGCTCGCTGCTCGCCGGCATCGGCATCACCGTGGAGATGCAGGCGCGGCCGGTGGCAGAGCTTTCGGGCGGGCAGAAGGCGCGGCTCGGCCTGCTGGCGCTGAGGCTGCGTGAGCCGAATTTCTACCTGCTCGACGAACCGACCAACCATCTCGACATCGACGGGCAGGAGGCGCTGGAAAGCGAGCTGATGGCGCACCAGGCAAGCGGCCTGCTGGTCTCCCACGACCGCAGTTTCGTGCGCGCCGTCGGCACCCGTTTCTGGGTGATCGACAAAAAGAAGCTGATCGAGGTCGAGGGGCCGGAGGAGTTTTTCGCGGCGAGCCGTAGCTGACGTGATGGAAATTGCTCGGGAAGCGGTGGTGGCTGCCGGATAAGGACATACCTTCCTCCCCTCCATAAGGAGAAAAGCTCAGGCGTCCCCGTTCCGCTCCTCGAAGGCTTTTCGCGCGGCTGCGATATCGGCATGGCGCGCCGCTGCCCATTCCCAGACGCTGCAGAAGGCGGCGCCGAGGCTTCGTCCGAGTTCAGTGAGGCTGTATTCCACTTTCGGCGGGATGACCGGATAGACGGTGCGCGAGACGAAACCGTCGCGCTCCATCTGCCGCAGCGTCTGGGTCAGCATCTTCTGGCTGATGCCGCCGGTCAGCTTGCCGATCTGGGTGAAGCGCAGCGTACCGTGCTCCTCCAGCACTTCGAGGATCAGCATGGTCCACTTGTCGGCCACCTGGCCGATGATGCCGCGCACCAGTTCTTCCAGAACCGGATCGATCTCATCGGGAATTTCGCGACCCGAAGGTGACCGCATCGGCGTGCGAATTCCTTGATCCACAGTCACTCTCCTTTTGGTGCGTATAAATCTTTTGGGTGCCTTCTTCCGAGAAGAGATTGATAGCCGTATTTTCCGGCCACGCAACACGGAAAGGCGACGACCATGAAAATGAACGGCAATACGATCCTCATCACCGGCGGCAATTCGGGCATCGGCCGGGCTCTCGCCGAGGCATTCCATGCGCTCGGCAACCAGGTGATCATCACCGGCCGGCGCCGGGAAACGCTCGATGCGGTGACCGCTGCCAATCCCGGCATAAAAGGCCTGGTGCTCGATCTTTCCGATGCCGAAGCGATCAAGACGTTCTCGGCCGAACTCGTGAAGGCCTATCCGTCGCTGAACGCCGTCGTCAACAATGCCGGCATCATGGTGCCGGAACATATCGGCGCCGGCTCGGATTATCTCGCGACCGCCGAGCAGACGATCACTGCCAACCTGCTCGGCCCTATCCGGCTAATCGCGGCGCTGCTGCCACAACTTAGCACCCAGAAAGATGCCGCGATCCTGACCGTCTCCTCGGGCCTTGCCTTCGTGCCGATGGCGCTGACGCCCACCTATTCCGCCACCAAGGCCGCCATCCATTCCTATTCGATGGCGATCCGCGAGCAGCTCAAGGGCGCGGGGCCGCAGGTGATCGAGATCGCGCCGCCCTATGTGCAGACATCGCTGATGAGTGAGCGCCAGGCGAGCGACCCGAACGCCATGCCGCTTGCCGATTTCATCTCGGAGGTCATGGGCATCCTGGCGGGGCAGCCGGACGTCAAGGAAGTGATCGTCGAACGCTGCAAACCGCTGCGTTATGCGGTCGAGAACGGCAATTTCGACGCGATGTTCAACGGCATCAATTCGATGAGCCACTGATACCGACGCGTCGACGCAATCGGTCTGGCGAGGAAAGGATTTAAGCAGGCACGTATGTCAGCCTGATCACGTCCTCGCCAACGCGATCGGTGGAAACAAGGCGGAGCGGTGGCCGCGGGCCGGCGAAGAATGACTTGCCGCGGCCAAGCACGACGGGGTGGAGGTAGAGCCGGTATTCATCGATAAGGCCAAGGGTCGTCAGGCTTCCTGCTAGGTCCGGTCCGGACACTGAAATCTCCCCGACGAGCCGAGCCTTCAGGCCACGGACCATCGCCTCGACATCATCATCGACAAGCGTGGCGTTGGGGCCGACCGACTTCAACGAGCGCGATACGACCCATTTCGGCAGGCGCCGCCAGGCGGCAGCGAACTCGCGGTGCTCGGCGCTCCACTCGGGACGGTCTTCATCCCAATACCGCATGGTCTCGTACATGCGGCGACCGTAAACACTGCCCGCCAGATCGCGCACATGCTCTATCCAGTGACGAAAGAGCACGGGGCCAGTCGACATTTCCTCGTGGTCGACATAGCCGTCCAGGGACTGGTTCATTCCAAAAACGAGCTTCGCCATGCTGCAAAATCTCCACCCAGGGTATTCGGAATAACTTGAGGCGGCATCCGCTCGGATGCCAGGCCCCAGAATCTATCCGTCAGCTGCCATTCAGGACGTCGTAGCGGATAAAGACGGTGCCGTTGGTGAAGGGCACCTCTTCGGTGCGCGCGAGTTTCACCTTGTTCCGGGTCTGGAACATCGGCGTGCCGTCGCCGACCGCGACGGGGACGTAATAGATGCCGATCTCGTCGACCAGGCCGGCATCCAGATAGTCGGCGGCAAGCGTCGGGCCGGAGACGAAAATATCCCGCCCGGTTTGCGTCTTCAGATCGCGCATCGCGTCGACATTGAGGGAAGTCACCAGTTTCGTGCGCGGCGTCTTCGGCCCGGTCAAGGTCTTCGAGACGACGACCTTATCGGTCTGCCGCCAGATTTCGGCATATTCCGCCTCGAACGGCGTATCGCCCCGATAGGTCTGCCAGATCGCCATGGTCTCGTACATGCGCCGGCCGTAGACGGCGAGGCCGCAGCGGCGGCCCTCCTCATTGGCGTGACCATGCACCTCGGCATCGATATGCCCCCAGTCGAAATCGCCCCGGGCATCGTTGATATAGCCGTCAAGCGAGATCATCATCTCGAACACCAGTTTTGCCATCGGCCACTCCTTAACCGTTCCGCATCAGGCCGCCTCGATCAGCAGCGCGGTCAATTCGTCCGGCATGTCGATCGGGATGTCGTGGCCGCAGGCAAGCTCATGCACGGCCCAACCGGAGGCACCGCGATATTTTTCCGACATCTGGCCAAACGGCCCGTCCCAGCCGGTCGCGACGATGAAGGTCTTTTTGGGGACGCGCTGATAGGCGCCGGTGACCTTCAGCTTCTGCCGCAGCGTGCCGGAGGGCTGTGGCGTCGCCTTGGGTGCGGCCCACAGCTCGTCTTCTTCGCGCATATGGCCGCCGGGGCCTTTCGGCACCGGGGTCATCGGCGCGGAATAGTCTCCCTCCGGATCGTAGTCGGTGAAGCTCATGCCGTCCTCGGGGATGAAGGCCTCGACATAGACGATCGAGCGGATCCGCTCGGGCATGCGTTCGACAACGCCGGTGGCGACGATGCCGCCATAGGAATGGCCGACGAGGACGATATCCGTCAAGTCCTTGTAGACCGCCTCGTTGACGATGTCGTCGATATGGGTGTCGAGGTTGACGGAGGGGCTCGCCAGGTGCTTGCGCTCGCAAAGCCCGGTCAGCGTCGGCGCATAGGCGCGGTGGCCCCTGGCATGCAGGCGGGTCAGCACCCGCTCCCACGACCAGCCGCCGGTCCAGGCGCCGTGGGCGATCAGGAATGTCAGTTTGGAATCGGACATAGCTTTCCCCTTGAACCAGTTGCGATCTGCAATTGGCTTCAACCTACCAAACCAGTTCCATTTTGCAATCAGTTTTTCGGAACATAAAAAGGGGGGAGGCCCTCACCCTTTGGCGACATGCCTGCGTCTTTTTCAACGCCTCGCATGCCCTTCAGGGTGAGGGCCAACACCCGCCAAAACAGACTGTGCCGCTTACTTCTTCGCGGAAGTCAGCGCGAAGAAAGCACCCTGCGGATCGAGCGCCTGGACGATCCAGGAACCGCCGGGGACTTCCATCGGGCCGTGGACGACCTTGCCGCCGCCTGCCGTCAACCGGGCGATTGCGGCGTCGATCGAGTCGACGATGAAATAGTAGCACCAACAGGCCATCGGCACCTCCGCCGGCTTGGTCATCATGCCGCCGATCTGCCGGCCGTTATGGGAGAAGATGTGGTAGGTGCCCATCGGTCCCATGTCGAAATCGTGGTCGAGCGTCCAGCCGAACATCTTGCCGTAGAAGTCCATGGCTTCCTTGCCGTTGCCGGCATAAAGCTCGCGCCAGCCGACATTGCCGACGGCATCCGGGGCGAGTTCCTGAGGCGGATTTTCCATCGGCAGCGGAGTCATGATGCAGATGACCGCACCATGCGGATCGGCGACGACCGCGAAACGGCCGATGCCCGGAATATCCTCCGGCTCACGCTGGACGCGGCCGCCATTGGCGACATAGTCCTTCGCCATCTGATCGACGTCGTCGACCGCGACATAACCGGTCCAGTTCGGCGGGATCTTGCCTTCGAGTTCCGGCGGAAAGTTCATCATGCCGCCGATGCCGGGGCAATTGTCGCCCTCGCCCATCTCGAACAGGAAATAGGCGGGCATGTCGGGCATCGACATTTCCTTGACTTTCCAGCCGACCACCGACGAATAGAATTTTCCGCCGGCATCGGTATCGGGCGTCATCAACTCGACCCAGATGAATTTGCCATGGGTCTCGGATCGAGACCCGGTAACGGTCTGCAACATGGTCGTCTCCTCTACGAATGACTGCGTCGTCCGACGCGTTGAATTGGACACACGCAAGGCTCAGCGCTTGCGGGCGTAATGCGCTTCCATGAACTGCTGCCAGGTACCGTCCGGCTGTTTGGAGCTGGAATTGAAGGTCCGGTGATCGTCGTCGGTGAAGATGATCTGCTCGCGGTAATCGCCGGTCTTGCCGGGATTGGCAAAATCCGGGCCGGTCGTATAGAGATTGAGCGTCGATCCGTCGTCCGACACCTCCCCCTCGTAGACCCAGAGATGGTTCATCATCGTGCCGAGCCAGGTGCCGACATATCTGCCCTTGGCCGGATCATAGCCGAGAGTGAGAATGGTAGTGGCGGGGCCACCGCCGCCCGGCATCTCGCCGCTGCCTTCAGCGACGAACCAGATGCCGTTCAGCGACCGGCAGACTTCGACCCATTTTTCGTCATGGCCCATGCTGGTGGACGTCACCTCCCAGAGGCCGACCATCCTTTCCAGAAAGCCGTGTTCGACCTGCGGCTTGGGCATTTCCATCGTGCTCATCTTTTCCTCCTCCTCTTTTCGAAGCGCCAGAATGAACCCGTTCAATGGCAGCAGGATGAAGCCGTCTCCTGCGGCTTCTCTTCGTATTCGTCGTGGCGCTTGACGAAATTCATCGTCGAAGCCTCGTTGCGGCCAAGTGGTGCCCGGTCGAGGATCATCAGCGTGCCGATCAGCTCTTCGCCGCCGCGGGCATAGCTGGAATAGGTATGAAAGATCTCGCCCGCCTCGTTTCTGTAGAAGGCGGAAAGACCCGGCAGCTCGTCATGCGCCTCTGACGGCGGGACTTCGCGGAAGTTATAATACACCTTCTCCTTGGCGAGGTCTTGCCTGGTAAAGGAGACGTGATAATCGAAGTTGAAATCGCTGCCGAAGGACGAGACCCAGGGGAATTTCCAGCCCATGCGCTTCTTGTAGGCCTCGATCTTGTCGAGCGGCGCGCGGGCGACCGCGACATAGGTGACGTCGTGGTTGTTGAGATGCGGCAGAGCGCCATCGATATGGTCCGAGAGAAATGAACAGCCGAGGCAGCCGGCATCCCAGTCCGGGCCGAGCATGAAATGGTAGACAAGCAGCTGGCTGCGGGCGTCGAACAGTTCGGCGAGCGACTTTTTGCCCTTCGGAGTGTCGAACACGTAGTCCTTGTCGACCTTTACCCAGGGCATCGCCTGGCGTTCAGCGCGCACCTTGTCGCGCAGATGGGTCTCTTCCTTTTCCAGAGCCAGCAGCTTGCGCCGGGCTTCGAGCCACTCCTCGCGGCTGACGACAGGGTTTTTCGGGGACGTGGTGACATCCATGACAGGCTCCTCCTATGCTTGACAGAATAAGTTGATATCAACATACTCTTCCGATGCTGTCAAACACCCCGACCATCGAAGTGATTCCCTTTTCGACAACGCTGCTGGTACGCGACACGTGCCTCTGCCTGCATGTGCAGCGGGCGGCGCGGGCGCTTGCCCGGCGTTTCGACAATGCGATGAAGCCGATCGGGCTCACCAACGGTCAGTTCTCGCTGATGATGTCGCTGAACCGGCCGCAGCCGGCGCCGATGAGCCAGGTCGCCGCCCTGCTCGCGATGGACCGCACGACGCTGACGGCGGCGCTGAAAGTGCTGGAACGGCGCGGCCTGGTGGAAACCACCGTCGATCCGAAGGACCGGCGTGGCCGGCTGCTGCGCCTCACCGATGACGGCATGACCATGCTCTCGGCCGCCCTGCCGATCTGGAAGCGGGTGCATGCGGAGATTGACGCTGAGCTTGGCGAGGGCGGACCGGCGGAACTGCGAGCGACGCTGGGCGGGATCAAATAGAAAAAGCCGGCGCGAGCGGCCGGCTTTCCATTTCGGAAATCTTCAGAACGATCAGGCGACAGAGACCGGCACTTCGGTCGAGGTGCGCATCGCATGGCTATAGGGGCAGACGATATGGGCCTTGGCGACGAGGTCTTCGGCCTGGGCCTTGTCCATGCCCGGAATGTCCACCAGGAGGGATACCTCGATGCCGAAACCCTTGCCGTCGTCGCGCGGGCCGATGCCGACAGTTGCCGTCACCTTGGCGTCATCCGGGATCTTGACCTTTTCCTTGCCGGCAACGTTCTTCAGCGCGCCGAGGAAGCAGGCGGAATAACCGGTTGCGAAGAGCTGTTCCGGATTGGTGCCGCGGGCACCGTCGCCGCCGAGTTCCTTCGGAACCGTCAGCGTGACGTCGAGAACGCCGTCTTCGGAGGCGCCATGACCGGCGCGGCCGCCGGTGGCAGAAGCCTTGGTGGTGTAGAGAATAGGCATGGGTCTAACTCCCTTGGTCTTTGATGATGGTTCCAGGTCAAAACATTGTCCGCAATTCAATTGCGTGCAATCTAATTACGCGCATTGCAATTTGCCGTCAAGCCTGCGAAAATACGCTTCTGGAAAAGATAGAGCACAGACACGTGAAGACAGGACCGGCCATGCAGAAAAAGGCGGGCAACGCGGATAATTTCGAGATCGAGCTCGATGCGCAGCTGTGTTTTGCGATCTACGGCGCGGCGCATGCCTTCACGCGCACCTATAAGCCGCTGCTGGAACCGCTCGGCCTTACCTATCCGCAATACCTGGTGATGATCGCGCTCTGGGAGGAGGACGACCAGCCGGTGAAGGCGATCGGCGACCGGCTGGGGCTGGATTCCGGCACGCTCTCCCCTCTCCTCAAGCGCCTCGAACAGTCCGGCCTCGTCGCCCGCAAGCGCGACCACGACGACGAGCGGCAGGTGAAGATTTTGCTGACGAAAAAAGGCCGGGAGCTGAAAGCCCAGGCGGTCGCGGTAACCGCTGCAATCGGCAAGGCCACCGGCTGCAGCTTCGAGGAAGCCATGGCCCTGCGCGACGAACTGGTCGCGCTCAAGGAAAGGCTGACAAAGGCGGGAAGCGAAAAAGAGACGCTGTCCGCTGTCTGATAGTCTCCATCGCCGGTCGAGACCGGTCAACGCGAGAGCGGCAGAACCTGCGCTGCTCACGTCTTGTGGGCTTCCGGTTCGTCCGTATGGCGGCCCGAATAACGTTCGTCCAGTTCCCGGATCACGCCTTCGCCATCGGCGGGATCCACTCTGCGCAGGATGACGTCGATCTTCGCCTCCAGCCGGTCAGAGCCTTCCTTCGATTGCGGCGAGCCCAGAAACAGGAAGAAGGCGAGGCCACCGACCTGCCAGAGCAGCTGCAGGAATTCCGACTGCCAGTTTTCGAACGTATCCCGCAGCATTTCCACCAGATAGGGAGAAAATTCCACCGGCTGCCCGTGCTCGGCCTGTTCCTGGACAAAGGCGAACCAGCCGAACAGCCAATGCCCGACAAGACTGAAACCAAAAAATGCCAAGGTGATCCAAGCGTAGCTATAGGCTCGCCATAGTGAATTCTGCTGCACGGCTTCCTCCAGAACATTCCACGCAATTCAACGGAAAAGTTCCGGCCTAGTTCCCGCAGAGATCAGGCTTGGCCGAGGTGATCCGCAACGATCCTGTCGATCCAGCGGCGATGCTCATCCTTGACCAGCGGATTTGTGCCGGGTTCGCCGGCAGCCGTGATCAGCGCTTTCCACAGGCACCAGCCGCGCGCCCTTTCCCAGGTCTCAGTGTCGAGCTTCACCCGATTGCGGAAAGCATGGGCTGCGGGTTCGTCGAACAGGGTCCAGGCGATGACGAGGTCGCAGGCCGGATCGCCGGTGCCGGAACTGCCGAAATCGATCACGGCGGCAAGCCGTCCGTCGCGGACGAGCAGGTTTCCCTCGGCGACGTCGCCATGCACCCAGACCGGCCTGTTCTTCCAGGTCGAGGCGAGCGCCCGTTCCCAGATTTCGGTGATCAGGGGCACATCGATCTGATCGGCAAGGACTCTGATCGAACGACGTGTCTCGTTGTCATAGACTTCCAATGCGCCGCCGCGGAAAAAGTTATGCGGGCCGGGAGGCGGGCCGTCGGACGGATCGATTTTCCGGAGGGCCAGCAGGAAATCCGCCAGATCCTCGGCAAAAACGGTCAGGTTGGCGATCGCCTGGAGGCTGGATCGATCACCGGCGATCCAGGCATAGACCGACCAGGGCCAGGGATAACCTTCACCCGGCTTTCCGAGCCCCAGGGGGACAGGAATGGGAAGCGGCAACTGGGGACCAAACGCCGGCAGGAAGCGATGTTCCTTCTCCACCTGCGCGACATAACGTTCGGCACTCGGCAGGCGCACCAGCATGGTCTCGCCGAGATGGAAGGTGCGGTTGTCCCAGCCGCCGTTCGCGACCGGGCGCACGGACAAATCCGCCCAATCGGGAAATTGAGCGGCTATCAGGTTTTTCACGAGAGCGGCGTCGATCTCGACCATGCGCAAATCCCTTTCTGTGCAAGTCTAGGTTGCGTCGGGGATGTTTAGCAAGTGTCTGTGACAGAGATTACTGCCACACCACGATGCGCGCCTTTTCCGGCACGCGGTCGTAGAGGTCGATGATATCCTGGTTCATCAGCCGTACGCAGCCCGACGAGACGGCCTTGCCGATCGAGTTCCATTCCGGCGAGCCGTGCAGGCGGTAGAGCGTATCCTGGCCGTTCTTGAAGATGTAGAGCGCGCGGGCGCCGAGCGGGTTCAGAAGGCCGGGCGGCATGCCGCCATTCTTGGCCGAATATTTGGTGAGTTCCGGCTGGCGGGCGACCATTTCGTCCGGCGGCGTCCATTTCGGCCATCTCTGCCGCCACTGGATGACGCCTTCGCCCTGCCAGGCGAACCCCTCGCGGCCAATGCCGACGCCGTAGCGCATCGCAGTGCCGCCCGGCTCGATGAGGTAGAGGAAACGCGAGGCGGTATCGACGACGACCGTGCCTGGACGCTCGCCGGTCGGATCGACGACCTGCTGGCGGTAGTAGCGTGGATTGATCTGCCGATAGGGTATCGCCGGAATGACGAAACCGCCGTCGACGATGGAGCCGTACATCACATCCAGTTCCGACGACGGGCCCTCAATAGGCTCCGGTCGGAAGGCAACCGTAGTCGCCAGCGGACGCGGCACCGATGAGGCGCAGCCGGCAAGCGTGGAGGCCGCACCCGCACCGAGGAGAGACAAAAAACTCCGGCGGGAAAACGAAGGGTTCAGGATCATCTGAGGCAGGACCGTCCGATAGGAAACGCAGGGAACAGCAAAATCGCTCTTTAACGGCAGGGCGGCCGAAAAGTTCCGACTCGCTCCTTCCGCAGGGAAGATAGGTCTGCGGTCGTTAATCAACTATTCACGAGACCTACACGGCGGTTCAAACCCATGAGATGAATCGAACGAAAAAGAGCGGCATCGCCGCTCTTTCCGTCTATTGCCAAGCCTGTTGCGGCGCTCAGAGGACCACGATCTGGGTGCCCGAGGGCACGCGGTCGAAGAGGTCGATGACATCCTGGTTCAGCATGCGCACGCAGCCGGACGAGGTCTGCTTGCCGACAGACTGCCAGTCCGGCGTGCCGTGCACCCGGTAGAGCGTGTCCTGGCCATCCTTGAAGATGTAGAGCGCGCGGGCGCCGAGCGGATTGTTGAGGCCCGGATTGGCACCGCCTTCGGCGGCCGAAAATTTGCGCAGATCCGGCTGGCGGGCGACCATCTCGTCCGGCGGCGTCCAGCGCGGCCATTCCGCCTTGCGCTGGATCACGCCGCGGCCCTGCCAGGCGAAACCGGCCTTGCCGAGGCCGACGCCGTAACGGATCGCCTTGCCGCCCGGCTGCACGAGATAGAGGAAGCGCTCCCTGGTATCGACGACGATCGTGCCCGGCACTTCGCTGGTTTGGTAGTCGACGTCCTGGCGCAGATAACGGGCATCGATGCGCGAATAGGGGATGGCCGGAAGCGTGTGGCCGTCATCGCGGATCACGCCATACATGGCCCGGTGGACCGGGTTGGAAATCGGCAACCCATAGGTCTGATGGAAAGTCGACGGATAGAGCTGGCGCTTGTGCGGAATGGCACCCGGCATCGGAGGTGGCTGGTTCGACGGCGGATCGGCATAGGGCGCGACGTTGAAGACCGGCGACGTCTCCTGGACGAAGACGTCCGGATTCATGCGGCTGGTATCGGTGACCAAAGGGATCTGGCAGCCGCTGACCGCAGCGGTCGCAGCAAGCGTGAAGGAAAGCCCAAGGGTTCGGGGGAAAGATCGAAAGGAGAATGGCATGAGAACCCGTTTCCAGCAGATGACGTCTAGGCCGACAATGGCAGATGCGGCTGGCGCGAGGCTGGTCAAATATCGTCGGAGCGAACCTCGAGCTCCGGCCAAAGGCGGACAGTCTCGCGTCGCAGTTCGCAGATTGCCCTGAGCGCCCTATCTGGTCTCATCATTAGGGAATGGGCCGCTGCATTGCGCTCTTCGGCATCCTGCAGTCGATTTACGACCCAAGCCAGTTTGCGTCCTATATCCGCGCCGTAAGCGGCCGTCGCCTTTTCGACCGCCGCCCCCGGAATCGCTCCGAAATGCTCAACCAGGACCCCTAGATCGAAAGCGTCACGGTAAGCCACCGAGCGATCCTGGCCGCGGTCCGCGTTGGCGAGCAGTTTTTCGGCAAACATGTCTTCAGGAAGCAAGGCCGGCACCAGAAGATCGGCATCCATTCTGCCGTTCAGAGCAATTCGTCCCTCGCGGATGATCTCGAACTTGATCAGCTGTTCCCTGAATTCGAAAACCGTCCGGAGACCGTATTGATCGATGCGAAAATCCCGCACCGCCTTTATCGATTCCGGAAAAAAGGCCTTGAGACCGCGCTCGGTCGCAGCGCTGCGGAGTTCACGATAACCGTCCGAAGAAGCGCAAAGAAAATCGACATCCAGTGAACGCCGATACTCGCCAAGTTTCAACACAATCGCAGTGCCGCCACCGAACCAGCATTCGTTCGCTACAAGGTATTCGCGATCCATCCGCGAGAGTGCTTCGGCAATGATCTGATGTTCGGGGAGAACGAAATCTTTCATCGGGATTTGAGCATCACGCCCCCGCCGAAGGCCCGCGCCAGATCCTCAATGAGATCAGCCTCCCGCCTGGTGAGGCCGCGTTCATCCACAAAACGCCAATTGCGCTCATAGATGGAGAAGGCCTCCTCGGCTGGAATCGGGCGCAATGGATCGCGACTCCAGACGAGCTGCTTCAGCTCCGGGTAATCTGCGGGAATGATGGTGCGGTCCTGCGCAGGTTCCATGGTCGCAAGATAGTGCGGAAATCGTCAAAATGACAGGGGCACTCAGCCCTAACCCGTGACCTGGCTGAAGAAGCGGATGCTCTCGGCGACCGCGCCCGGCACGACGCCGTTGTGGTTGCCGGGCAAGAGCTTTGCCTCGATCGGGACGCCGGCCGATTTTGCCCGATCCATCAGCAGCTGGTGGTCGGCATCGAAGGGCCGTTCCTCGGTGCCGCGCAGCAGCAGCGTCGGGCATTTGAGGCTGTGGCCGAAACAGACCGAGGAGCGCATGATGAATTCCTGCTGGTCGTTTTCGTCGAAACGGACTTCGCGCTCGAAGCGGCCGAAATAACGCCAGGAATTGACGCCGGCCGAGATCGGCGCCGAGGCGCGGAATTTTCGGGTCATCGAGGCAAGCAGCGCAAGGGTGCCGCCATTCGAATGGCCGGCGAGGAAGAAGCGGTTCTTGTCGATCCCCGGCAGGTCCTCCAGGTAGCTTGCGGCAGCCAGCGCATCCGATGTCTCGTCGTAGAAGCCCGAATAATTGCCGGCCTGGCCGTTCTCGCCGCGGAACGAGGGCAGCATGACGACGTAACCGGCTTCCCAATAGGCCTTCATCAGCTCCCAATGGCCGTCACCGGTGGCGTTGCCGCCGTGCAGGAAAAGAACCGCGGGCTTCAGCTTGGCGGAAGGCTCATAGGACGAGATCCAGGCGATCAGTTCGATCGAGCCGTCCGGGCCGCCGCGATACATCACCCTCCTGGCCCCTGCGGGCGTGCCGAGCGGGGCAGACTGTTCGGGAGAAGGCCCCTTCCTCAAGAGATTGGTATGGAACCGCTTGCGGGCTTCGCCATAGTCTTCCTTCTCAAGCGGCGGGACTTCGGGAATGGGAAATTCCGCGCGCGCCGCGGCCGGCAGCAGGGCTGCGACCGAGAGGCCGGCGGCGCCGGCCAGCAGGCTGCGGCGGGTTAAACCACCGTCTTCCATAAGATTTCGGGAAGGAAGAATGCGTTGATCTGTCATATGTGATGAGCCTGAAGAGCGTTTCGCCAGCCTGATATCAACATTTGCAAGAAACACTGTCCATTCACTCATTCGCGAACTTTACAGGAAAACTTGAAGGTCGGATTGCTTATAGCTTCTTGGCACGCATGGCATCCTTCTCCTTGCGCCACTGAACGAGCGCCTGAAGAAACGGCCCCGCGGTCACCCCAAGAATAATCCCGCCGGCCACCCATCCCAGAGCGCCGCCGCCCAAGAGTTCCTGACCGACATAAGCGGCTGCGACGCAGCCGATAAGCGCAACAATGCCCTTTGTGATAAAGCTCGATTTCGTCATTTCATGATCCCCCAAGAACCAAGATCTGCAATATTCGAGATTTAGATAGGCGGTTTTCGATATAATCAACCCTCGCGGGCATCCAGCATCGCGGTCAAGGTCGCCAGCCGGTCGGCGTCGCGCGGCAGCTTGTCCTGGCGCAGGCGGGCGATCCGCGGAAAGCGCATGGCGACGCCGGATTTGTGGCGGGTCGAGCGGTTGATGCCCTCGAAGGCGACTTCCAGCACGAAGCCGAAATCCCGCTCGGCCCGCACCGCCTTGACCGGCCCGAAGCGGTCGATCGTGTTGTCGCGCACGAATTTGTCGAGCACTTCGAGCTCCGCATCGGTAAAGCCGAAATAAGCTTTGCCGACCGGCACCAGTTCCTCGCCATCCGGCGTTTCGGCCCAGACGCCGAAGGTGAAGTCGGAATAATAGCTCGATCGCTTGCCGTGACCGCGCTGGGCATAGAGCATCACCGCGTCGATATTGTAGGGATCACGCTTCCATTTGAACCATGGCCCCTTGAGGCGGCCGGCCTGATAGGGGCTGTCCTTGCGCTTGATCATCACCCCTTCGATGACCGGATCGGGTGGCGCGATGCGAATGCGGTCGAGCTCGTCCCAGGTGCTGAACGGCACGAGTTCGGAGAGGTCGAAACGGTCGTGCGGCGCCTGTTCGATCACGTCGCGGAGCCGCCTGCGGCGCTCGAAAAACGTCTCGGCGCGGATATCGAGGTCGCTTTCGAAGAGCAGGTCGTAGGCACGCACGAAGGCGGGGTAGTCTTCGAGCATTTTTGACGTCACCGTCTTGCGGTTCAGCCGCTGCTGCAGATCGGAGAAGGTGCGGGTCGGATTGTTGGAGCGGGCGGTGCCGCCGACCAGCAGTTCGCCGTCGATGACGCCCTCGAAATTGATCGACCCGACGACGTCCGGAAAGGCGCCGGTGATGTCGTCGCCGGAGCGCGAATAGAGCTTCTTCGTGCCACCGTAGCTCGACATCTGCACGCGGATGCCGTCCCATTTCCACTCGGCGGCGTAATCGGCGGGATCGAGCTTTTCGAGATCGCCCGGCTCCACCGGATTGGCCAGCATGACCGAGTGGAAGATCGCCGGCGTAGCGAGGACCGGCTTTTCCGCCCTGCCCTCCAGCCAGGCGAAGAGCGGTTCATAGGGTGGTGTCAATCCGTGCCAGAGCGTCTCGATCTCGGTGACGTCTTTTCCGCTCATGTCCGACAGCGCCTGCTTGGCGAGACGGGCGGAGACGCCGATGCGGAGCGCACCGGTGACAAGTTTCAGGAAGGCAAAGCGGCTCGACGGGTCGAGCTTGTCGAGCAGGTCGCGGACGGCGGAGCGCACCTCGGTACGGCCGAGCGAATTCATTCTGGTGACGACCTCGCCGAGGCGCGGCTGGTGATCGTCATCGATCACATCCTTGGCGCCGCCATCCCATACCAGCGAAATGGTTTCGGCGAGATCGCCGACATAGTCGTAGGAATATTGGAAGAGGACGGGGTCCAGGCGTTCCAGCACGAGGTCGCGCAGCATGGCCGGCTTGACGCTTTTCAGATCGAGCCCACCGGCGAGTGCGGCCAGGCCGTAGCCGCGGTCGGGATCGGGGGTGTCGCGAAAATAATCGGCGAGAAGGGTCAGCTTGCCGTTGCGCGACGGGGTGAGAACGAGGCGGTCGAGGAGGGTGGCGAAGGCTTTCATCTTGCCACCCCATCGATGGCGTGCGTGGCATACCCCCCTCTGCCCTGCCGGGCATCTCCCCCACAAGGGGGGAGATCGACTCGCGGCATCGCCACTGCCTCGTTCTGGCTCGTCTGCTTTGCAGCAAACAAAGCGGCAGTTATTTGGGGAAGGCCGTGCCACATCCGATCTCCCCCCTTGTGGGGGAGATGGCCGGCAGGCCAGAGGGGGGTGTCGGCGGCACGAACGGAAAAGTCCTTCGCCATCAGTCCCCCTCATCCTCATAACCCACCAGATGCAGCGGCCGGGCGGGGATGTTCTTCAGCTCGCACCAGCGCACCAGTGCCTCCTCGCGGCCGTGGGTGACCCAGACTTCGGATGGGCCGATCTCCTCGATGGTCGACAGTAGTTCCGGCCAGTCGCAATGGTCGGAGATGACCAGCGGCAGTTCGACGCCCCCTTGTCTGGCGCGCTGGCGCACCATCATCCAGCCGGAGGCAAAGGCGATCAGCGGTTCGTTGAAGCGGCGTGCCCAGCGATCCTGGAAGGCGGAGGGCGGGCCGACGATGACCGCGCCTTTGAAGGCGTCGGGGCTGCTCTTCTCGATGGTCGCGGGTCTTATATCGCCGAGATCGATGCCTTGGCCGACGTAATAATCGCAGAGTTTGGCGAGCGCGCCGTGGATGTAGATCGGTTCGGAATAACCGCAATCGCGGATCAGCCGGATGACCCGCTGCGCCTTGCCGAGCGCATAGGCGCCGACGAGATGGCTGCGCTCGGGAAACTGCTTCAACGAGGTGAGCAGCTTGTCGATTTCATCCCTGGGATCCGGGTGGTGGAAAACCGGCAGGCCGAAGGTCGCCTCGGTGATGAAGACGTCGCAGGCGACCGGCACGAAAGGTGCGCAGGTGGGATCGACGCCGCGCTTGTAATCGCCCGAAACGACGATGCGCAGCCCTTGCCTTTCGATGGCAATCTGGGCCGAGCCGAGCACATGGCCGGCGGGATGAAAACTCACCCGCACGCCCTCGACATCGATCTCCTCGCCGAAGGAGGCTGCCTGTTCCTCGCCGCAGAAATCCTCGCCGTAGCGAAGCCGCATGATGTCGAGCGTCTGGCGGGTCGCCAGAACCTTGGCATGGCCGGCGCGGGCGTGGTCGGAATGGCCGTGGGTGATCAGCGCCCGCTCGACGGGACGGACCGGATCGACATGGAAACGGCCAATCGGGCAGAACAGCCCGGCCGGGGTGGGATGAAGCAGCGCCTCTGGTTTCATGCCCTTGAAGATAGGGCAAAAACGGTCGGACGCCAGATCACTCCGAAGCGGTGGCCGGCTTCTTTTCGGCGATCACCGCCTGCGGCAGCCGGGCAGGTTTCAGCATCAGGGCGGCGATGAGACCGATCAGCGCCATGGCGCTGCCGGCCATGAACACGGGCGTGAAGGCCTCGGTATAAAGCGTGTGGACTGCAAGGCGCGACGGCTCGGGCAGTTCCATCATCATCACCGGCGTCAGCGAGCCTATATCCTCGACGCCCGGAATGCTGGTACCGACGCCCCTGATGCCGGCAGCGACGATCGCGCCGTAGACCGAGATGGCAATCGAGGCGCCGGCCATGCGCATCAGCGTCACGGCGCCGGTGGCGGCACCGACATCCTCGCGAGGGGCCGAATTCTGCACGCCAATGATCGGCGCCTGCTGGCCGAAGCCGATCGCCAGGCCCTGCATCAGCATGAAGCCGAGGATGATATAGATCGGGGTACCGACCGGAAGCTGCGAGAAGATCAACAGGGCAACGATATTCAGCGACAGGCCGATCAGCGTGAACGGCTTATAGCGGCCGGTGATCGAGATCAGCCGGCCGGTCGACAGCGAGCCGATGACGATGCCGAGGGTCGTGGCGACAAAGCAGAAGCTCGCGGTCGTCGGCGACAGGCCGGTGGTCGTCTGCAGGAAGAGCGCGAAATAGTTGGCCATGCCGATCGCCACCGCGCCGGTACAGAAGGAGACGATCAGGAACAGGGAAAAGGTCGAATCGCGGAAAAGTTTCAGCGGCACGATCGGCTCCGGCACCTTCCCTTCGACGAAGACCCAGAGCACGGCGCAGAGCGCGCCCGCCGCCACGACGACCATCGACTGCCAGGCGACCAGCGAACCGAACAGCGTGACGCTGTCGGCCCAAACGACGACGCTCGCAACGGTTCCCGCCAGCAGGACCGCGCCGAGATAATCGATCTTCGGCTTGCGGATCGGGCGGCGATAGGGAAGCAGAAGCGAAATGCCGGTGACCGCGATGATGCCGATCGGCAGGTTGATGAGGAAGATCGACCGCCAGCCGAACAGTTCACTCATCGTGCCACCGAGCAGCGGCCCGAGGCTGCCGGAGGCCATGATCACCAGGCTCGAATAACTCTGGTATTTCGCCCGTTCCCGCGGCTCGAACAGGTCGGCATTGATGGAGAAGATCGACACCATGATGCCGCCGCCGCCGAACCCCTGCAGCACGCGCGAGGCGATCAGCGAATCCATCGACCAGGCGAGCCCGCAGGTGAGCGAACCGATGGTGAAGATGACGATCGCCGCCAGCATCACGTATTTGCGGCCGAACAGATCGCCTAGCTTGCCGTAGATCGGCATCGAAGTGCTGCTGGCGAGAAGATAGGCCGACCCGATCCAACCGAAACGCTCCAGTTCGCCGAATTCCCCGACAATCGTCGGCAGCGCCGTCGAGACGATCTGGTTGTCCAGCGTCGCCATGAACAGCGCCGTCAGCAAAAAGCAGAAGATCACCAACCGCTGGCGGTGGTTGGCGACAAGCGGCACATGGGCCGGACGGGTCATATCCATGGGTCAATCCAAAGTGTCGGAAATTTATGTGCCTTCAGCATATAATTGTCAACGGCACTTTGATGCGCAGGGCAAAGAACGGTTGGAAAGCCTGATGGGCTTTGATATGTTCGCCAACATGACGAGCAAGAGCCTTTTGAGCCGGAAACCCGCTGCTGCTTCACCCTCCCCCGAGGACGTGGCCCGCGTGAGCGAAATGCTCGGGCGGATGCGAATTCTGATCGGCCGGCGGATCATCGGCCGCACGGCGATTGCCAATATCGCGCCGGGCCTGGAAATTTCGCATCTAGACGTGCTGGACGTGATGCGCCGCATCGAAGGCGAGGTAACGGTGGGCGCGATTGCCGAGGCGATGCGCATCGACCCCTCGCGCGGCAGCCGGCTGGTAGCCGATCTCGTCGCCCGCGGCATCCTGCGCCGCGACGCCTCCCAGGCGGACGGCCGCCGTTCGCTGGTCGTGCGCACCGAACTCGGAGACAGCCTGCTCGCCGAGATCCGTTCCGTCAAACGCTCCCTGCTCGCGCGCGTCCTGGAGGACTGGCCGGAAGACGAACTTCACACATTCTCGCTGCTGTTCGAAAAATTCGTGTCGAGTTACGAAGAGATCTTCGTGGCGCCGGAAAAATCGTCGGACGACGAGCTTTCCGAAGCGCCTCGGCCGATGCCATAAGCTTCCGGCATTGCGGGAGATATTGCTGCGGGGATGTCCGTGACGAGACCTCGATACCTCGCTCGAAGCGGCAGCCGAAGAACTGCACAAACAGGGCTATTGGTTAGTCCGGCGATATCTCGGTAGCTCCCATCTTGATAAGGGAAGCCTAGATGCCGAGACCGTCGCCCGGGACATGCGAAACGCGCAGGCGGTCGCGGCCCAGGTCCTTGGCTTCGTACATGGCACGGTCGGCGCGGGCGAGCAGTTCCTCGGGCGTTTCACCATCCTGCGGGAAGAAGGCGACGCCCATGCTGCAGGTGGCGGTGACGCTCTTGTCGTCGATGACGATGGGTTTCGAGATCGCGGTTCTCAATTCCTGAAGCCGGCGCATCAGGCCGAGTTCGTCGTGACTGACATTGCTGAAGACGATCGCGAACTCGTCGCCGCCAAGGCGAACCAGAAGATCGGTGACGCGGACGCAGTTGACCATGCGCCACGACAGTGTTTTCAACACCTCGTCGCCGGCCGCGTGACCCAGCGTATCGTTGATCTGCTTGAAATTGTCGAGGTCGAGATAAGCGACCGTGACTTTGCGTTTCTCGCGGCGGGCCTCATGCAGGGCGCGGCTGAACTGCGCCCAGAACAGCGTCCGGTTCGGCAGGCCGGTCAGCGGATCGTGATGGGCCATGTGCTGGATGCGCTCTTCCGAGCGGGCGCGCTCGATGGCGATGCCGGCAATATCGGTCGCCATCGCGGTCAGCTCCAGCTCGAGTTCGGTCGGTTCGCGCGGTGCATCGGAATAGAGCCCGAACGTGCCAAGCACCCGCCCGTCCGCGCCCATGATCGGCGTCGACCAGCAGGAGCGAAAACCGAATCTCAGCGCCAGTTCGCGATAATTGTCCCAGAGCGGATCGGTCAGCACGTCCTTGACGAAGACAGGTTCGCGCCGCCAGGCGGCGGTGCCGCAGGAGCCGACCTTCGGGCCGATCTCGATGCCATCGATCAGTTTCACATAGGCCGGCGGAAGGCTGGACGCCGAGCCGTGACGCAGCCGGTCCGTACCTTCTTCGAGAAACAGGACCGAGGCCGTGACGTCGTCCAGCTCATCCTCCACCGTTTTGACCAGCGCATCCAGAACCGCCGTCAAAGGCTGGCCGCGGGCGATCATCTCGAGAAGACGCGCATGGCCGTGCCGGCGGTTGTCCTGGCGCTTGCGCTCGGTAATGTTGCGGGAAATGCCAACCAGGCCGACGACCTGGCCGTGAACATCGCGCAGCGGCATTTTGGAGGTGGTAAGCCAGAGCACACGGCCATCGCCGAGCTTGACGCGCTCCTCGCGACCGTCGATCGCCACGCCGGTCGACATGATCTCCTGTTCGACCAGAAACAGTTCGCGTGCGGTTTCATGATCGAGAATGTCGAAATCCGTCTTGCCGATCAGGTCGTTGCCTTCATGCAGCTTGCTGCTGCGCCCGGCTGCGGCATTGGCAAAGACGAAGCGGCCGCGACGGTCCTTTACGTAAATGAAGTCCGGGAGCTGATCGAGAAGGGTACGGGTTTCCAGTTCGAGCGTGACCAGGGCAACGTCGAGGTCGATATCACCGTCGGTGGAAACGCGCAGGAGGCGGCTGCAGAGCTCGTCGAGCGGATCGGGGGCAAACGTCAAGGGCATGCTATGCGACATGGGTCCCGCCATCCGAGTGCCTCCTTTTCATTTTCAACAGAAAATACGCGGGAACTCGCGCCAATTGCCCTATAGCATGACGGAGAATTCCTTATCGTTGCTTAAAATCATCGTGAAATTGCCATGGTTGAAGCTTGGACAGAAGTCTTTTTACTGAGCTGTCCAAGACTTTTAGCGTAATAACAATATAAAGGACTGGCATAGAAAATGCTTTATTGACGCCAGGAGGAGGCGCTGGATGATTTCGAGACGGGCGGCGTTGACGATGATCGCGGGGGCGGCGGCTGCCGGAACCCTGCCTCCCCGCGTTTTCTCGGCCCCACAAGGCTTTCCGTCGGTCGACCTGCGCGGCTCGATCGATGCCGGTGCGCATGGCGTCACGCCTGACGGTGGAGACAAGCAGAACCGCAAACTCGCAGAGATTATCGCCAAGGCGGCGCGCCAGAACATGCCGGTCTTCCTGCCGCCCGGAAACTACCCGGTGTCCAATCTCGACCTGCCCGAAGGCACGCGCATCACCGGCGTGCCGGGCGCGTCGCGGCTCGTCTATTCCGGTGACGGGCGGATGCTTACGGCCGACGGGGTGCGCCGCATCGAGCTTTCCAACATCGTCATCGACGGGGCGAGCCGCCGGCTCGACGACCAGAGTGCGGCGCTCGTCCATATGCGCGGCGTCGGTGAAATCGTCATCGACAATTGCGAGGTCATCGGCGCGCGCAAGACGGCCGTGCAGTTCGAGCGTTGTGGCGGGCGGATCGAGCGGAGCCGGATTTCCGGCGCCGCGGAATATGGCCTCTATGCAGTCGAAAGTACGGGGCTTTCGGTCACCGGCAATACGGTTTTCGATTGCGGCAATGGCGGCATCCTGATCCATCGGTGGACCAAGGGCGCCGACGGCACGATCGTTTCCGGCAATCGTATCTCCCGGATCGGCGCCACCAATGGCGGCACCGGTCAGTATGGCAATGCGATCAATCTGTTCCGGGCCGACAACGTGATGGTGACCGGCAACCAGATCTCGCAATCGGCCTTTTCGGCGATCCGCGCCAACAGCGCCTCGAACGCCCAGATCGCCAACAACACCTGCCTCGCCTCCGGCGAGACCGCGATCTATGCGGAATTCGCCTTCGAGGGCGCCATGGTCTCGGGCAATATCATTGACGGCGCGGCGAACGGCATCTCGGTCGTCAATTTCAACGAGGGCGGCCGGCTGGCGACCGTCGCCAACAACATCGTCCGCAACCTGAAGTCCACCGGTCCCTATGTGCTCGACGAAGCGATCTTCGGCGTCGGCATCAGCGTCGAGGCGGACACCGCGGTGACCGGCAACGTCATCGAGAATGTGCCGCTCTGGGGCATGGCGCTCGGTTTCGGGCCGTACCTGCGTAACGTGCTCGTGAGCAACAACATCGTCCGGCAAGCGAAAGTCGGCTGCGCGGTGACCGTGGTCGAAGGGGCGGGAAGCGCCCTGATTTCCGGCAACCTGTTCGAGGCGGTGAAGGACGGCGCGGTGATCGGCCATCGCTGGAAGGCGCCATCCACGGCAGAGCTGGCTCGCGGAGACGGTCAGGCCCAGGGGTTCAAGCATCTGACGATCGAGAACAACCGGATTGTTTAGTCGAGATCGCTGGAAGCGTCGCCGAAATCAATATTGCGGCCGCGATGGAAGATGCGGGCGATAACGACGACATCGCCTTTAACCTGAAACGCGATGGTCGCTTTGCGCCGGTATCCGACGAGGCGCAGGCCCGGCCTCTTGTTGGAGAAAACGCCGCGTTCGGGAAAGGTTTCAAAGGAGTAACAGTAGTCGATCAACCGATCGACGTATCGCTTGGCAACTTTCTCCCCCCGCGGCAGGTACCAAGTACTCCAAGAGCTCCGCGACGTCCTCTTCGGCATCATCCGAGAACAAGACCGTATACTTCATGCCTCTGGATCGACCAGTTTGTCGACGCGGGCATGCAGCCTTCTACGTGCCTCCTCAAGCGGCATGACCTTGGAGGGATCCGCTTCGATCTCATCCAGCGTCGGAACCACCTCCTCAACCAGCCACTTCTCGATTGCCGCATCGCGGGCGAGCAGGGTGCGCAGGCCGTCGCGGATGACTTCGCTTTCGGTGGCGTATTCGCCGGAAGCGACCTTGGACTTGACCATCTGCGCCATTTCGAGCGGCAGGGTGATGCTGAGCGACTGGGTGGTGCGCATGATCGGCTCCTTTCCAAGACATCGGACACGATTAAATCCTATCGAAAACTTTCATGATCGTCCAATGCGGATTGGTCTTCCGTTTTGCGCGCCATGCCCATAGCTTGCGGCCTGCATTTCAGGAGGGACATTGAATGCTGAAAATCTATGGCGTTTACCGCTCGCGCGCCACGCGGCCGCTCTGGCTTATCGAAGAGCTGGGTATTCCTTTCGAACATATTCCGATCATCCAGGGTTATCGCCTACCCGAGCCGATGGCACCGGGCGCACCGGTCAACACGCTGTCGCCGGAATTCTTGAGCGTTAACCCGATGGGCTCGATCCCGTCGATGGACGACGCCGGTTTCGTGCTGCACGAATCGCTCGCCATCACGCTCTACCTCGCCCGCAAATATGGCGGAGAGCTCGGCCCGAAGGATATCGCCGAAGAAGGCCAGATGGTGCAGTGGTCGCTGTTCGGCGCGACCAGCATCGAAACCCCGGCGCTGAAGATCTCCGCCACGATCGCCGGAGGCCGCGCCGAGACCGAGGAAGGCAAAGCGGATATCGAAGTGGCGGCCCGCACCCTGAAGCGGCCGTTCGACGTGCTCGAAAAGCACCTTTCCAAGACCGGCCACATGGTCGGCGGCCGCTTTACCGTGGCGGACATCAATGTCGGAGAAGTCGTGCGTTATGCACAAGGGTATGCGCCGCTGTTCGACAGCCGCCCGGCCTTGAAGGCCTGGATCGAGGCCGCGCAGGCTCGCTCCGGTTTCAAGGCGATGTGGGACAAGCGGACCGCCGAACCGGCGTAACGCCTTAACTTACGCTTTCCGTGAGCGGCGGCAGTTCCGTCTTCAGCCAATCCCGGAAAGCCCTCACCTTCGCCGGCATCCTAGCGCCGGCGCGGGTGACGAGATAATGCCCCATGCCGGTATGCGCCCGTATCGAAAAGGGTTCGACCAGCCGCCCCTGTTCCAGCGCATAGGTGGCGAGCGTATGCCATGCGAGCATCACGCCCTGCCCCGCAATCGTCGCATCGAGGCAGAGCGAGGCATCGTTGAAGACATGCCGCGTCGCCATGCCGGCGCCGGACAATCCCGCCTCGTTCAGCCAGATCGCCCAGGAAAACATCGATGGGCCGTCGATGATCGCCGGCAGTTTCAGGATATCCTTCGGCTGCTTCAGCTTCTCGGCGAGTGCCGGGGAGCAGACCGGAAACACCGTCTGCTCGATCAGCAGCTCCGCATCGACGCCCGGCCATGTGCCTGGCCCGACGCGGATACCGAGATCGATATCGTCTACGCCAAGGTCCGCGAGCCTGGTCGTGGCATCTATCCGCAGCCGGATTTCCGGGTGCAGGCTCGAGAACCGGTCGAGCCGGTGGACGAGGAACCGGGCTGCAAACACAGGCGCGACGGAAATGGTCAGCAGCGCATCGTCCTGCCGCCTGCCGATCGCCATCGCTTCGGAAAGCGCATGAAACCCGTCGGTCAATCGCGCCAGCATGGGGCGGGCCGCATCGACCGGCATCATGCCCTTCGGCAGGCGTTGAAAGACCGGCTGGCCGAGCTGGGCTTCGGCCTTGATGACCTGCTGGCTGACGGCACCGACCGAGACGCCGAGTTCATCGGCAGCCGCCTGCAGCGAGCCCAGGCGCCCGACTGCCTCAAGAGCCCGCAAGCCGTTGAGATGCACGAGGTTGAGATTGCTCATATAGCTTTTCTATAGCCACGCTCTCAAGAACTCAATTGAAAAACCGAGCGGAAAAGCCGATGTTACGTCTGCAAATGGTCACATATTTGCGAGGTAACGGTCATGGCACCGCTGAAGATTTTCTTGAACTTGAAAGCTTGGTTGGAAACGACCGAAACATTGACGGACCTGCAGTCGAACGACCTGTTCCGTCATCCCGACATCCGCGCGATGGACCTGCGGCAACTCGCCGACCTGCCCTTCCCGCGCCCGCTTCAAGCCGATACGAACTGCAACGAAGCGCCTCTGGCGAAATGCGCCTGACGCTCCCATGATCCGCTTCCCGCCCAAGGGCGGATCATAGGGCTGACGTGAATCGGTGTTCGAGCGGAAAAACTTGCCGGCGTTAGACCGCGGTCGCCGCAGCCTGCTCGGCAATTGCGCGCTGCACCGCCGGACGCTGCCTGACGCGCTCGTAATGGGCGTTGACCTTCGGGAAGTCGGCACGGTCGAGCTTCATGTTAGCGAGCCAGTCGGTCATCAGGTAGAGATAGGCGTCGGCGACCGAATAGGTTTCGCCGAGCACATAGGGGCCTTCGAGCAACGAGTCCTCGATCACCTGAAAACAATCATGAAAGACCTTTGGCGCCTTGGCGGCCATGTCGTCGAAGGAGGACTGGTTGTCCGCCCAGCGATAACCACGACGCCAATGGGCATAGGCGACATGCACCGTCGAGGCGATATAGGCGTTGAACGCCTGCATCTTGCCGAACAGGAACGGGTCGTCGAGCGGCGCCAGCTTTGCCTCGGGTGCGGCCTGGGCGATGAAGGCGAGGATGGCGACGGACTCGGTGATGACGCCCCGGTCAGTTGCGAGCGCCGGAACGCGGCCCTTGGGATTGATCTTCAGATAGGCTTCCGACTGCTGCTCCTTGTCGGCGAATTTCACCCATTTGATCTCGTAGGGCAGACCGGATTCGGCAAGCGCGATGTGGCTGGCCAGTGAACAAGCGTTGGGCGAAAAGAACAGTGTATACATGAAAATCCTCCTTTGGACCGCGCCGTTCTAGCACGGTTTTTTCAGGCTAGAAGTCCCAAACCAGCGATCAACTGACGCCCGGTACATCCTCCAGCCGATGCCAAACCGGAATGCCGCGCTCGTTGGCGATCCGGACATCGTTGTCGGCGCCCTTGGAAGCACCCGGCAGGCGCAGGACGCCCTCGCAGAGCTGCAGCAGACGGCCGGCGACGGGATGAAATATCTCCTCGTACAGGTTGTCGCCGACGTGTTTTCCGCCGGCCGCATGCCAGACCGGCAGCGCCACCCATTCGCCGATCATCGGCACATGGCCGGCCTTGAACAACGCATGGGACGGCGCTTCAAGCCGCTTGAGATTTTCGGCCATCTTCTCAGGATCGTCTCCGGTGCCGGAGCGGTAGGGGCCGGCAATCAAAATCAACATCTTCGTTCTCCAAACTTGTCCGCATTCATCGCGGAACTGCACGAATATGCCGGAAATGCTTTACATCGTTGGCGTTTTCAGGCATATTCGCGCTTATTCATGCAATTTCGTGCAGAGTCAAGAGCCATGCTGACAAGCCAACGCAAGAGCCTCATTCTCGACATGCTGCGCCGGGAGGGGCAGGTCGTGGCCAAACGGGCGGCGGAAGAATTTTCGCTTTCCGAGGATACGATCCGGCGGGACCTTCGGGAGATGGCGGCGGAAGGCCTGCTGCGGCGCGTGCATGGCGGGGCGATGCCGATCGCACCCGATCTGCCGGATTTCTCCGCCCGGCGGGCGGTGTCGTCGGATGTCAAGCAGCGGCTCGGCAGGGCTGCAGCTGATATGGTGAAGCCGGGCCAGACGATTTTTCTGGACGGCGGCACGTCGACGGCCGAGATTGCCCGTGCCCTGCCCCGCGACTTCGCCTTTACCGTGATCACCCATAGCCCGACGATCGCCGCAGAACTCGAACGTCATCCGACGGCCGACGTGATCCTGATCGGCGGCAAGCTCTACAAACATTCGATGGT
This sequence comes from Neorhizobium galegae bv. orientalis str. HAMBI 540, assembly GCF_000731315.1. Lineage (NCBI taxonomy): Bacteria > Pseudomonadati > Pseudomonadota > Alphaproteobacteria > Hyphomicrobiales > Rhizobiaceae > Neorhizobium > Neorhizobium galegae. The sequence continues at coordinate 714,047 of NZ_HG938353.1, read as the reverse complement.
GGCGACGGGTGCGGCGGCGATGAACCAAATCGCGCTGATGCGGCCGGACATCTTCTTCCTCGGCGTCACCGCCGCCCATCCGGTGCGCGGGCTCTCCACCGGCGACTTCGAGGAGGCGGCGATCAAACGCCATATCGCCGCCTGTTCCGCAGAGACGATCACGCTCGTCACGGAGGAGAAGCTGGATGCAGTCTCGCCGCATGTGATCATGCCGGTTTCGGCATTGTCGGGCATGATCGTGCAGGAGGGCATCGACGAGGAGCGGCTGGCGTCCTACAGGGCTTTGGGGATCGCCTTGCTGGAAGCCTGAGGCCCGTCGTCGAGAGCCGGCCCAAGCGGCTTTCTCATCAGTGAGCGGCAGGCCATGCGAAAACATTCGACAAAAACACGGCGGATTGCGGCGTTCCGCAATTGTTGGGCGAGCCGTCCGTGATGCCTTATCACGCTGGATGTCACGATAGGTTGGCAAGCTTCCTGCCGCTTCGGAAACAGGCGTGCGTATATCATTTCGCTTCTGCCTTCCCTTGCCGGGCATGAAGGACATTTTTGACGCCGGAGAACAATCGCGAGCGGAAGACAGTGACGATCATAGGGCGGGCTCCTCTAAACACCGGGAGACGACACGCGGGGCAGCGTCGTGGGCGATCCGGTCCATTCCAGAAGAGGATGAGCGCCGCTCAACTATAAATCAAATGCATTGTTTCTATAATGATTATGCATCGGACGAGGAGCCCTCGAGCCTCTTCGTCAAGGCGTTCGCCAGTCGATCGACCGCCGGGTCGAAGCGTCTCGGCATAGCGCTGCGGACCAGGGTGACGGTTGCGGGGATGACGAAATCCATCACGGACAGGATCTGCCGGCCTTCGCGATGCGGGCTGTGCTCGAACAAACGGCGCGGGACGAGCGCAAGACCTCCCACCTTGGACAGAAGCGACAGCTGAAGATCTTCCCCGAAAATCTCGGCGGCGATTCGCATGGGAAGCTGCTGGCGATCGAAGGACCGAACCAGCGCTGCACGACATCCACATCCCGGCGGGTTGAGAAACCAATCTTCCTCCGCCAGATCCCTCAGGCGCCACGGACTGCCGTCCCGCTTTGTGGGGAGGCGCGACGCAGAAACCACGACGACCTGTTCCGCGCCGAGCGCGATGCGCTGCAGTCCGGGTGGGACCGTGTGATCGTCGGTCAACAATCCAACGGCGCAATCGATGGCGCCACTCCGCACTTCTTCGATCAGGCCGACGCTCCAATTCGAACTGATCTGGAGTCGCAGGCGCGGGAAATCCTGCCGAAGCGTTTCCAGCGGCGTGCTGAGAACTATCTCTCCCAGGCCGTGGGCCACCCCGATCTTCAGTTCGCCGGCCGGATCGGCGGCGCTCGTCGTACAGGCTTCCAGTTCCGTCACGGCAGCAAGCACGCGCCGGCAATGCTCGAGAACATGGCTGCCAAGCGCCGTCAGTATGGCAGGTTTCACCGTGCGATTGAAGAGGAGGCCTTCTCCCACAGCGATTTCGAAGCTTTGGATGCGCCGTGTCATGGCGGGCTGGGTGAGATTGAGGCGTGCCGCCGCGCGGCTCACGGAGCCCGTTTCCGCCACTGCGACGAAGGCCTCGATATCTTGAAGATTCATGCCCTGGATTTATAAACGTGGGCAGATTATGTGCAAGAGAGAATATCTAAAAGGTGGCGAGAAGACCGTCCCTCCGCTTGATGAGGGAGGGCGCTGCCACGCCCACCCTGCCGGCGTCGACCTCACGCAAACAGCGCGTCGGTCACCCTCACGTCACCCACATGGATGCCGTTCCAGTTCTTCATCGGCTTGTTGGCCATCGCCATCAGCTTTGTATGCACCTCGCCGCCCTTTTCGAAATAGCGGGCGATCAAGGCGAAGATCATCGCTTCCGCGGCGCGGGTGGTGCCGTCCTCGCATTTCACCGCCATGGCAATGCCCTGATCGGGCAGCGCGGCGACGAAGACGCCTTCGGCGCCGGTCTTGGCAAAGATCTTGCCGGGCGCGACTTCCATCAGTTTGGTGCAGGCGCGGTTGGTGCCGGCGACGTAAAAGGGCTCGGCCATGCAGGCATCCATCAGCCGGCGGGAAGCTTTGGCACGTTCGGCGGACAGGGTGTTGCCGGTCGCCATTTTTGCAAAACCGTGGGCGAGGCCTTTCAACGGCACGGCATACGTCGGTATCGAGCAGCCGTCGGTGCCGCAATTCTGGTGGCCGATGATTGCGCCGGTCAGGGTTTCCATCGTGCCGCGGATTTCGGCCTGCAGCGGATGGTCGTAATCGACGTAACCCTTCACATCCATGCCCGCGTGCACGCAGGTGCAGACGAAACCCGAATGTTTGCCGGAGCAATTGTTGTGAAGTGCCGTCGGCGCCTCGATGGTGCGGGCCTGATGGATCAGCACCGCCTGTTCCGAAGACCAATGGGCGCCGCATTCGAGCGCACTGTCGTCGCGGCCGGCCTTGCCGAGCATCGAGGCAGCCATTGCCACATGCGCGTCCTCGCCGGAGTGGGAGGCACAGGCAAAGGCGAGTTCCTTGTTGCCGAAGCCATAGGCATCCGCCGCACCGCTTTCGATGAGCGGCAGCGCCTGCATGGCCTTGCTGGCGGAACGAGGGAAAACATGCGCTTCCGCCTCGCCGAACGAGAACAGCACCTTGCCGTCACCATCGACGACCGCGCCGAGTCCGCGATGGCGGCTTTCGACCAGGTTGCCTCTAGTGACTTCGACGGTAACGGGGTTTTGCATGGTCTGTCCTGAAATTGCCGGTTTCAATGTGCCTATCGTCTGGCGATATCACAGGCTCTTAAACGAGTCCGGCGGGATTTTCATGGGGGGCCGTATGAAATCGGTTAAGCGGTTGTTTCTGGTCATCTTCATCGTCTACCTGGTTCCGACCTTCGCGTCGGCAGGGTTTTGGGCGATGAAGGAGCGACCGTCGCGCTGGAGCGATGCGCGCTGGTCGTCGGCGGGCATCCTGCCAAAGCCCGAAGAGAGCAATGATGCGGCGATCTACGTCTTCTCCGCCATGACGGGGGGCCTGAAGGGTGCCGTGGCGAGCCATGCCTGGATCGTCTTCAAGGAAAAGGGCGCGAAAACCTATACGCGTTACGACAAGGTGGGCTGGGGTTCGCCGATCCGCCGTAATGGCTATTCGCCTGACGCCTACTGGTATTCCAACACACCGCAGCTCGTCACCTCGGTGACCGGCTCGAAGGCGGAGCTGCTGATCCCCAAGATCGAGGGCGCGATCGCCGCCTACCCTTATGCGGAGCCGGGCGGCTACACGATCTGGCCGGGACCGAACTCCAACACTTTCGTCGCCTATGTGCTGCGGACCGTGCCGGAACTCGACGCCGTGCTGCCGCCGCACGCAATCGGGCGCGACTATCTGCCGGCCGGCGAATTCATCCACGTGGACGACGACTGGCGCGACGTGCACGTGACCGTGCGCGGCCTCATCGGCCTATCGGCCGGTCTGCGCAGCGGTTTCGAGGTGCATTTCCTGGGCCTGGTCGCAGGCCTCGATTTCGCCAATCCCGGCATCAAGGTGCCGGCACTCGGACGGATCGGGATTTAAGATGGCAGCTATGCATCAAATGCAAAACGCCCGCGGATGCGGGCGTTCGACATAAATAGATGTCAGATGGCGATCAGAAGCCGACGGCCTGACGCGCAACCCGGCGGATATCGCCCTGGGCGATGCCGAGATCGTTGAGTTCGCGCGGTGTCATACGGCCCAGTTCGGCAACCGTCTGACGATACTTGCGCCAATTGTTGAGAGTGCGTGCGACGTTCATGATGGTTCCCCTTTCCTGGGATTTTCGAAGCCCAGCTGCCAGTCCTTGGCGCTCTCGTTTGCTTCGATGACGCTTATATAAGCTCATCAAACGTGCACTGAAAGCGCCCACTTGGCAGGCCACCTATGCGAGGGGTGCATAGGTATTCGTATATTAGAAATAATGAAAAATGAAGAGCCGCCGGCCGTCATTAAAGCGGCTTTTGAATGAAGGGCCATAAAATGGAAAAGGGCCGCTCGAGGCGACCCTTCCATGAGTTTGGTCCGGTTGAACGAACCCGGGGCGCTTCGCAGCGGCCCGAAGGAAGATGAGGTTCAGGCCGAGGGTTGCCCCGTCAAAACCGCCACCTTTCCATTGCCCGTTACACAGACCGAAATCTCACTAGACATTGGACCACCTTCCTTTCACTACGTTGATGATGATTAGAAGTTAGGGGCCAAAGCCTGAGTCTGCAAGCCACGTTATATAAACGATCGCGAATTTAATTGAGTTGCGGAAGCGACCATCCGCCCCTAGAATTCGCCAGCTTCGATCGAGGCAGATTCCCTCCCTCAGCTCAACGTCACCACGCTCTTGCCGATTTCCGTTAGCTTGTGGGATCGGAGATCAGGCTGCGTCCGCGATATCCAGCCGGACGGAAAGCCCTACTTTCCCAGCCAATTCAACGAGTGCATCCAGGCTGAAATTTGCAATCCTGCCCCGTAGCAAGTCGTTCAGGCGCGGCTGAGTGATGCCGAGGCGAGCCGCGGCATCCTTCTGAGTCACATTCCAGTTCCGAACCTTCTGCTCGATCGCAATCAGCAGGGCCGAGCGCATAGACATATTGGCCGCTTCCGCCGGGGTATTTTCCAGCGCGTCCCAGACATTTGAAAAGCTCTGGCGTTCCATGGGTCCAATCCAATCAGATCTGCCGCAGACGCGCGGTGACGATATCCAGATCCCGCTTTGCCGTCTGCTGTGTCTTCTTCTGAAATGCATGCAGGACGTAGACGGCGTCCTCTATTTTGGTCACATAGATGATGCGAAAAGCGCCGGTTTCGTCGCGGATGCGGATTTCCCGCACGCCCGCTCCGATCGTCGTCATGGGCTTCCAGTCGCTCGGCTCAAGGCCGAGTTGAATTTTGTGCAACTGGACGCCCGCTTCCTTACGGGCTACCTCCGGAAAATCCCGCAGGCGATCCAACGCATCTCCGAGAAATTCCAGCCGCTTCATATCGGTCCACGATTTATATCAAAACAAGTATAGACCTGCAAGGCGACTATGCAAGCGTCACCACGATCTTGCCGATATGGCTGCTGGTTTCCATCAGCTTGTGGGCCTCGACGACCTCTGCGAACGGCAGGACCGAGTGGATGACCGGGGCGACCGTTCCGTCTTCCAGGAGCGGCCAGACCTGGGCCAGAAGATCGTCGCGGATGGCGCGTTTTTCATCCGCGGTGCGCGGGCGCATGGTCGAGCCGGTGACCGTCAGGCGCTTCACCATGATCGGCGACAGGTTGACCTTTTCGGCGATGTTGCCGCCGAGAAAAGCGATGATCGAGAGGCAGCCATCCTTGGCGAGAACCGAGAGGTTCTTTTCGAGATAGGCAGCGCCGATCATGTCGAGCACGACATCGACGCCCCGGCCAGCGGTTTCCGCCTTGATGACCTCGGCAAAGTCCTCGGTCTTGTAGTCGATGCCTTTTACGGCGCCGAGCTTTTCGCAGGCCTCGCATTTTTCCCTGGAGCCCGCCGTCGCGTAGACCGTTGCGCCGAACGCCTTGGCGAGCTGGATGGCCGTCGTGCCGATGCCGCTAGTGCCGCCGTGGATCAGCACGCTCTCGCCTTCGGTCAGGCCCGCCATCTGGAACAGATTGGCCCAGACGGTGAAAAAGGTTTCTGGCAGCGCCGCCGCCTTGACCGCGTCATAACCCTTCGGCCAGGGCAGCGCCTGCCCCGCCGGCACGGCGCAATATTCCGCATAACCGCCACCGTTTGCGAGCCCGCAGACCTTGTCGCCGAGCTTGAATTCGCTGACGCCCTCTCCGAGAGCCACCACTTCGCCTGATATTTCCAGGCCGAGAATGGGGCTTGCGTCCTTCGGCGGCGGATAAGCGCCCTTGCGCTGCTGCACGTCGGGACGGTTGATGCCCGCCGCCTCGACCCTGACCAAGATTTCGCCCGGCCGCACCGCCGGCAGCGGACCGTTCGCGATGGTCATCACCTCCGGTTCTCCGAAGGACGGCAGATCGATGAAACGCATTTCGGTGGGAAGCGGCATGGAAGGACTCCTCTCAGAACCAGCCATCGACTTGCGGCCGGCGTCGGGCACTGACTTAGGACAGTCCCCGGCTGATAGGAAGGCGGCGTTCCGCCGCCTAGGTCATTTTGTCTCGCCGAAACTCGCGAAAAACAGACCGCCTTCGTTTTCCTTGGCCTGCGCCTTGACGGTGGCGATTTCCGCACCGATGCGGCCGACATCGTCGAGCAACAGGCCCTGGGGCAGTTCAAGCACGCCGATCGAGCAGCGCAGCAACGGAAAATCCCGCTCCGCGCCGGAGCGGTCGTGGCCGCGGATCTTGCCGGCAGCACGCTCTTCGGGAGAATAGAGCTGGACGACGTCATCGTGAAAATCGGACAGCAGGCGCCCGAGGATTTCATTGAGTTCCTCGCGGGTCCAGTCGCGCACGCCGATGAAGAAATCGTCGCCGCCGACATGGCCAAGGAAATCGCCGTCGGAGAAGAAATAACGCTTCACCAGGGCGGCAAACAGCGAGATCGCGTGGTCGCCCATCTGGAAACCGTAATGATCGTTGAACGGTTTGAAGTTGTCGAAGTCGCAGTAACAGAAGAAGCGCGCCTCGTCGTCGTCGCGGCCGGTTTCCTGCATGAAGTCGCGGATGGCGCGATTGCCCGGCAGGCCGGTCAGCGGGTTCTGGTCCTGGGCGATCTTCAACTGCTTTTCGTTGATGACCTTGATCAGCGAGGCGGCCGAGACGACGCCCGCATAGCGCATGTTTTCGGTAAGGATGACGCAGGCGCTGTTTTCCATATTGGCAAACAGCCGCATCAGTTCTTCGGCTTCCGCATCCAGCCCGACGATCGGGGCGCGGTCGACGAAATGCGAGATCGAGCGCTCGTAGACCTTGTTCTTCAGGAGATCGCGGCCGAAGGGCTGATAGATATATTCCTTGAGGTGGTATTCGTTGATGACGCCGCGCGGCTCGCCATTGGCATTCAGCACCGGGAAAAAAGCCTGGCGCGGATTGCGGCGGAACAGGTCGAAGACGCTGTCGATGCTCTGGTTCTCATAGACGGTCGGCAGGTGTTCGATCTGCTTGCGGATGAGGATTTCGTCGAGCGACTGGCTGGAGCGACGGGTACGGCCGATATCGGCGAGATAGGGGAAGGACGGCTGCAGTTCGGACACGAAGGTCGTCGGCCGGGCAATGAACCAGCCCTGGACGAGATCGACGCCGTATTCGCGGCAGACGAGGAATTCCGCTTCCGTCTCGATGCCCTCGGCAATGACGCGGATGCCGAGCACGTGGGCGATGCTGACGATATTCTTGACGAGGTGGCGCTTGCGCGGGTTCTTGTCGATCCCGGCGACGAAATGGCGGTCGATCTTCAGATAATCGACCGGATAGTCGCAGAGCAGTTTCATTTCGCCATGGCCGACGCCGAAATCGTCGATCGCCAGCTTGAAGCCTTCTTTCCGCATCTGGGTGACCAGATCGGCGAATTCCGGCACGCTGGTATTGTCGAAACGCTCGGAGAACTCGAAGCAGACGGAAGACGGTGCGATATTCGCCTTGCGCAGGTGCTGCACGACCTTTTCGAGGAAATGTTTGCCGTGGCGGATCAGCCGGACGTCGAGATTGAGAAACAGCGTCTGGGACGAGAAATCCGGCAGACTGGCGAATTTCGCCAGCGCCCGGGTTGCCATCATCTGTTCGAGTGCCAGAAGCTGGCCGGTGTCCTGGGCCTCATCCAGCAGCTCGAGCGGTGAGGAGAACCCGATCCGTTCCTGGCCGCGCAGCAGCGATTCATAACCGAAGACAGAACCTGTGCCGACTTCGACGATGGGCTGGAAGGCATTTTCCAAAACCAATTTTGCCAGGGTAACAAGCTGATCGCTCGCATACCGGCGGAAAACGCCCGGTTCCAAGATGGCCGCAGACGACATTACTCACTACTCCACTGCGCAATGGCCTAAAACATGCCTAAAACACGAATGTCAGGCTCCCGGAAATTGGTCAAAAATACCTTTCCCTAACATGAAGGTTAGATGAAAGTTTTGTGACGATAAAAGGCATTTTTATACAAGATTTTAGAGACTTAGCGGCAACTTTCGCGAGCTTCAGGCCTTGGCTGCAAGCGCCACCGCGATCAGTGCCCAACCCTGTATCGTCAAATCGATCGCCAGGAACAGGCCGAGGATCCACAGGCTGTTGACCGGCCAGCCGAAGGCGATGACGAGGCCTGCGAGCCCTGTTATGACGCCGCCGAAAACAACCCATCCGGAACCTCGCATCGGCCGCATCCTGAGCCCGACCCAGAGGCGAAAAGTGCCCGCGACGATCAGCGTCACCGCCATGAAAAAGGTAACGATGGCGGCCGTCAGCGCCGGATTCCAGAAGGCGAGCAGACCGGCAATGGTATAGAGGATGCCGCTTGCCGCCCAGAACAGGATATGGTCCCAGCCTTTCACCTGGAAGGCATGGACGAGATAGGCGATGCCTCCGATGAGCATCATCATGCCGATGTAAAAGACCGACGCGACGGTCGCCACGAAGAGATTGGCGAGCGCGAGGAAACCGAAGATCAGCAGCAGAATGCCGAGGGCCAGAAACCAGCCCCACTTATCACGGACCGTCGCGACCGACGGCGCATCCAGACCAAACGTCATGGCCACCCCCTTTTGCAAGAACCTCACCCGAACCTTAAGGGATACGATGTGGAGCGGGCTTGATCCGGGTCAACGGCGCGCTTTTGCGACAGGAAGGTTCGCAATCGCTTCTTGATTGCCAAGGCGATCGAAAATAACTCACTCTGGAGACCATGCCGCCCGCGAGGAAGATGCCTGCCATGACTAAACCCAATATCCTCATCGTCATGGTCGACCAGTTGAACGGGACGCTGTTTCCCGACGGGCCGGCGGAGTGGCTGCATGCGCCAAACCTCAAGGCGCTTGCTGCGCGGGGTGCCCGGTTTGTCAACAACTACACGTCCTCGCCGCTCTGTGCGCCGGCACGTGCCTCGTTCATGGCCGGGCAATTGCCGAGCCGGACGCGGGTCTACGACAATGCCGCCGAATATGTCTCGTCGATCCCGACGTTCGCGCACCATCTGCGCCGCGCCGGTTATTACACGGCGCTTTCGGGCAAGATGCATTTCGTGGGGCCGGACCAGTTGCACGGTTTCGAGGACCGGCTGACGACCGATATCTATCCGGCCGATTTCGGCTGGACGCCGGATTACCGCAAGCCGGGCGAGCGGATCGACTGGTGGTATCACAATCTCGGCTCGGTGACCGGCGCAGGCGTCGCCGAAATCACCAACCAGATGGAATATGACGACGAGGTCGCCTTCCTCGCCAACCAGAAGCTCTATCATCTCGCCCGCGAGCGGGACGATGCGGAGCGGCGCCCCTGGGCGCTGACCGTCTCCTTCACCCATCCGCACGACCCCTATGTGGCGCGGAAGAAATTCTGGGATCTCTACGAGGATTGCGAGCACCTGCTGCCGGAGGTCGGGCCGATCCCGCTCGAAGACCAGGACCCGCATTCGAAGCGGATCATCTTTTCCTGCGACTACAAGAATTTCGACGTGACGGAAGAGAATGTCCGCCGCTCGCGAAGAGCCTATTTCGCCAACATCTCCTATATCGACGAAAAGGTCGGCGAGCTGGTCGACACGCTGACGCGGACACGGATGCTGGACGACACGCTGATCCTGTTCTGCTCCGACCATGGCGACATGCTGGGCGAGCGCGGGCTGTGGTTCAAGATGAACTTCTTCGAGGGTTCGGCCCGCGTGCCGCTGATGATCACCGGTCCCGGCGTGCCCCCTGCCCTGCATCTGGCGCCGGTTTCCAACCTCGACGTGACACCGACGCTCTGCGACCTCGCCGGCATTTCCATGGACGAAATCAAGCCCTGGACGGACGGTGAGAGCCTGAAGCCGATGATGGAGGGTGTTCCGCGCACGAGCCCGGTGCTGATGGAATATGCCGCCGAAGGCTCCTATGCGCCGCTCGTCGCCATCCGCGAAGGCAAGTGGAAATATGTCCATTGCCTGCTCGACCCGGACCAGCTGTTCGACCTGGACAGCGATCCCAAAGAGCTCAACAACCTCGCCGACGATCCTGAACTTGCTGAGGTCGTCGCCCTGTTCCGGCGCCAGCGCGAGGAGCGGTGGGACATGGGTGCCTTCGACGCGGCGGTGCGTGAAAGCCAGGCGCGGCGCTGGGTGGTCTACGAGGCGTTGCGCAACGGCGCCTATTATCCCTGGGACCACCAGCCCTTGCAGAAAGCGTCGGAGCGCTACATGCGCAACCACATGAACCTCGACAATCTCGAAGAGTCCAAACGCTACCCGCGCGGAGAATGAGATGAAAGCCCAGCCCATCGCCAGCCATTTCATCGACGGCGAATATGTCGAGGATACCGACGGCACCGTCATCGAAAGCCTCTATCCGGCAACCGGCGAGGTGATCGCGCGGCTGCATGCGGCGACGCCCGCGATCGTCGAGAAGGCGATTGCAGCCGCCAAGCGCGCCCAGCCGGAATGGGCGGCGATGAGCCCGACCGCCCGCGGCCGCATCCTCAAGCGCGCCGCCGACATCATGCGGGAGCGCAACCGCGAGCTTTCCGAACTGGAGACGCTCGATACCGGAAAGCCGATCCAGGAAACCATCGTCGCCGACCCGACTTCGGGCGCCGACAGCTTTGAATTTTTCGGGGGTATCGCAGCGGCAGGACTCAACGGCAGCTACATTCCGCTGGGGCAGGACTTTGCCTATACGAAACGGGTGCCCTTGGGTGTTTGCGTCGGCATCGGCGCCTGGAACTACCCGCAGCAGATCGCCTGCTGGAAGGGTGCACCGGCGCTGATCTGCGGCAACGCCATGGTGTTCAAGCCCTCGGAAAACACGCCGCTCGGGGCGCTGAAAATTGCCGAGATCCTGATCGAGGCCGGGTTGCCGAAGGGACTCTACAACGTCATCCAGGGCGACCGGACGACCGGGCCGCTGCTGGTCAACCATCCCCATGTCGCCAAGGTATCGCTGACCGGCTCGGTCCCGACCGGCCGCAAGGTGGCGGCGGCGGCTGCCGGAAGCCTCAAGCATGTGACGATGGAACTCGGCGGCAAGTCGCCGCTGATCGTCTTCGACGACGCAGACATCGACTCGGCGGTCGGCGGGGCGATGCTCGGCAATTTCTATTCGACCGGCCAGGTCTGCTCCAACGGCACCCGCGTCTTCGTGCAACGGAGCATCAAGGAGACGTTCCTCTCCCGCCTCAAGGCACGCACGGAAAACATGGTGATCGGCGATCCGATGGACGAGGCGACCCAGATCGGGCCGATGGTCTCCTTCGACCAGCGCCAAAAGGTGATGAGCTATATCGAAAAGGGCAAGGCCGAGGGTGCCACGCTCGTCACCGGCGGCGGCATTCCGAACCACGTCACCGGCGAAGGTTATTACGTGCAGCCGACCGTTTTCGCCGACGTGACCGACGAGATGACGATCGCCCGCGAGGAGATTTTCGGGCCCGTGATGTGCGTGCTCGATTTCGACGACGAGGCCGAAGTGATCGCCCGTGCCAACGGCACGGAATTCGGCCTTTCGGGCGGGGTGTTCACCAGCGATCTCACGCGTGGGCATCGCGTCGCCGATCAGCTCGAGGCGGGCACGCTGTGGATCAATACCTACAATCTCTGCCCGGTGGAAATTCCCTTCGGCGGCTCGAAACAGTCCGGCTTCGGGCGGGAGAATTCGCTTGCGGCGCTGGAGCATTATTCGGAGCTGAAGACGGTCTATGTGGGCATGGGCAAGGTCGAGGCGCCGTATTGATGTTCGCTCCGGCTGTCGTCGCGCAAGTCCGCCCCCCTCTGGCCTGCCGGCCATCTCCCCCACGAGTGGGGAGATTGGCTGGGGGCACCGGCTTTCCCAAACAAAAAGCCGTGCCGACGGAAGCAACGTTTATGCGGCACGAAGGTCCAGCCGCTTGTGATCTCCCCACCCGTGGGGGAGATGGCCGGCAGGCCAGAGGGGGGCTGGCACAGCACGACCTCACGAAAATGTCTGGAGAACACTGACATGCTTCAGGCAGATTTCGTCATCATCGGTTCCGGTTCCGCAGGCTCCGCCATGGCCTATCGCCTGTCGGAGGACGGCAAAAATACCGTGATCGTCATCGAGGCGGGGGGATCCGATTTCGGGCCGTTCATCCAGATGCCTGGCGCGCTTGCCTGGCCGATGAGCATGAAGCGCTATAACTGGGGTTATCTTTCCGAACCGGAGCCGAACCTCAACAACCGCCGCATTACCGCACCGCGCGGGAAGGTCATCGGCGGGTCGTCGTCGATCAACGGGCTTGTCTATGTTCGGGGGCACGCCGAGGACTATAACCGCTGGGAGGAGCTGGGTGCGACCGGCTGGGCCTATGCGGACGTGCTGCCCTATTTCAAGCGCATGGAACATTCCCATGGCGGCGAGGAAGGCTGGCGCGGCACGGACGGGCCGCTGCATGTCAAGCGCGGGCCTGTGACCAATCCGCTTTTCCACGCCTTCATCCAGGCGGGCTCGCAGGCCGGTTTCGAGATGACGCAAGACTATAACGGCTCGAAGCAGGAAGGTTTCGGGCTGATGGAGCAGACGATCCACAACGGCCGGCGCTGGTCCGCCGCCAACGCCTATCTGCGGCCGGCGCTGAAGCGCAAGAATGTCGAATTGATCTATGGACTGGCGCAGAAGGTGGTCATCGAGAACGGCCGCGCCGTCGGCGTCGAGATTTTTCGCCGCGGCGTCAGCGAGACGATCAAGGCTAACCGCGAGGTGATCGTCTCGGCCTCTGCATTCAACTCGCCGAAACTGCTGATGCTCTCCGGCATCGGGCCGGCGGACCATCTGAAAGAGATGGGCATCGAGGTGACGGCAGACCGGCCAGGTGTCGGCGCCAACCTGCAGGACCATATGGAATTCTATTTCCAGCAGGTTTCGACCAAGCCGGTATCGCTCTATTCTTGGCTGCCCTGGTTCTGGCAGGGCGTGGTCGGCGCACAGTGGCTGCTGTCGAAGGGCGGCCTCGGCGCCTCCAACCAGTTCGAGGCCTGCGCCTTCCTGCGCTCCACCGCTGGACTCAAGCAGCCCGATATTCAATATCACTTCCTGCCGGTGGCGATCTCCTATGACGGCCGCGCGGCGGCGAAAAGCCACGGATTCCAGGTGCATGTCGGCTATAATCTGTCGAAATCGCGCGGAAGCGTGACGCTGCGATCGCCCGATCCGGAGGCCGATCCGGTGATCCGCTTCAACTATATGAGCCATGCGGAAGACTGGGAGAAGTTCCGCTACTGCGTGCGGCTGACCCGAGAGATTTTTTCGCAGAAGGCATTCGACCAGTATCGCGGGCCGGAAATCCAGCCGGGCGAACAGGTCGAGACGGACGACCAGATCGACGCGTTCCTGCGCGAGCACCTGGAAAGCGCCTATCACCCTTGCGGCACCTGCCGCATGGGCCGCGCCGACGATCCGCTTGCGGTGGTCGACCCGGAATGCCGGGTGATCGGGGTCGAGGGCCTCAGGGTTGCGGACTCGTCGATCTTCCCGCATGTGACCTACGGCAACCTCAACGGCCCCTCGATCATGACCGGCGAAAAGGCGGCCGATCATATCCTCGGAAAGACACCCCTGCCCCGCAGCAATCAGGAACCCTGGGTCAATCCGAGGGCGATGGTGAGTGATCGGTGATCAGTGATAGTCGTCTTCGCGCTGATGGCGGACGGCGGCTATGGTGACAGTCTTGTCGTTGTCGATCCTGAAGAGGACGATATAGCCGGATGAGCCGAAGGGAACCAGAAGCTCCCTGAGAAACGCATTTTCGCCAGGTGCTTTGCGACAGCTGAACGGGAACTCCTCAAGCAACTCCATTGATTGCGTGATCGCGTCGAGCGCGCGTGCGGCGGCCTCTTCATCGCGATCAAGCATAAATGCGTAGAGGAGTTTCAAATCTCCACGCGCTCTCTCCGTCAGCTTGATCGCGTATGTCATTCGGGGCGTTTTTCTGCTCGTTTAGCATCGAGCATGCCCTTCAGTTCGCCAAGAACCTCCTCAGCGGAATAATAGACGCCTGTTCGTTCCGCCTCAGCGAGCGAGGCAAGCCCCCTTGCGATAAACTCCGCCTGCGTTCGGCGATAGTTGATCTGAGCCCGCAACGAGTTCTCGACGAAAGCCGAAAGCGTTTCGCCTTCTTTCAAAACGCTCTCGGCAGCCGCGCGCAGTTCCGGATCAACGCGCAGGGAAGGAATGGTCGCGGTTTTCATGTCATCGCTCCTTGCGTTGCAATTGCGACGCAACATGCTCCCGATATTTGGATTAATCAAGACGGCTACAAACTGCGCATCTCATCGCGCAGCGAGGATACCTCCTCGAATGACTACAGTTTTCACCGTCTCTTGAACGTCAGCCCGCAACCTAACGTCAGTTGACGGCCATCAGCGCCACGGCCCTGTCGACGATCAGACGGTTGAGGGCACGGTAGTCGCCGTCGAAATGATGGCCCCCTTCGCGGGCAAGCACCTGGACGCCGGGGATTTCCTTAACGGCGGGGCAGGCGCTCTCCTTTTCCTTCAGTCCATAGATACATTGGATCTTGGACGGCTCGACCTTGCGCAGGTCGTCGACAGGATCGCCGTGGCCGGTACCGCGCATACCGAGCCAGCCGCCCACGTCGATCTCGAAATCCGCGTGGTGCGACAGCGCCAGAAGCGAAACAAGCGAGATCGCCTGCTTGTCGGCTTCCGGCAGAAGCCGATAGGTGGCCGGCAGGACATTGGCACCGAAGGAATATCCGATCAGCAGGACATTATCGACGTTCCACCGCTTTCGGTAGGAGGTCATGATCCGCGAAAGATCGGCGGCGGTCTGTTCCGGCGTCCGCTCGCTCCAGAAATAACGCAGCGCGTCGACGCCGACGACCGGGATGCCCTCTTCCTTCAGATAGGCGCCGAGCTGCTGGTCGATATCGCGCCAGCCGCCGTCGCCGGAATAGATGATCGCCATTGTGTTGTGCTTCGGCGTCGCGTGGATCGGCACGATCGGCAGATTGAGCGGCGAAGCGGAATGAGCGAGCCTCCGGGCGATGGCCGATATATTCTCCAGCAAGGCGACATCCGCGCCCTCAGCCGTTTCGTGGAACTCGATCGCGGGATGGATCTCCTTCAGTTCTTCGGCATGGATGCGACCTGCCGCGTCGGCTGACGGACTGAAGACGACGCGGATCGGATTGGGGAGGTCGCCTTCGGTCAGGCCGTAGACCGTGCCGCCGGGAACGGGCGTCTTGGGGGCCGGCGTGCAGAGAATGGTCGATAGCGGGATGGTGGTCCGGGGATCGATAGCGAGGGTCTCGGCGATCGTCGAATCCGGCGTCTGGGCGGCGATCGCGAGCGCCAGTGTAGCGCCGTCACCGATTCCCGCCACCACCGGCGGGTGGTAGTTGGCAATGTCGGCCGAGCGGTGCAGCTGATGCGACAGAGTCTCGATGTCGGAGACCAGGTACAGGCAATCGTCCCACTCTTTTTCGAGCGCCGCATAATACTGGCGGATATCCACCCCGACCACCAGCGCACCGTGCCCGGTCAGCACCTCGGAAACCTGCTCTTCGCGATCCGTCCAGCCCTCGCCATCCGAAAGCAGCACCACGACGCCGGTCGCCTTGCCTTCGGGGAAGGAGATCCGGTCCGTCGGAAGGCTCTTGGTCTTCAGGGCCGGCTCGGAGACGATATTGAAGATGGCAGCGGCCAGCGTGATGCCGGCAAAAACAATCGGCAGAAGCCTCATTTGCGAAGGATGCCCTTCAGCCCGCCACCGATCAACATGGTAATGTCGAGCATCGAAACGACCGGCATGCCGCGGCCGGAGACGACCAGATACCGCGGCTGCCATTCCGGATCGAACTTGGCCTTGAATGCCAGCACGCCCTGAAAATTGTAGAAACGCTCGCCGCTCCTGAATATCCGTTCGCCCACATGGTTCCAGAGCGGCGCCTTGTTGTGGGTCGAAAGACCGGCAAGCGGCGCCATGCCCAGATTGAGCGTGCGGAACCCTTGCGCCTTCATGTGCTCCATGATGCGCACGAAGAGCAGGTCCATCATGCCGCGATGGGTATCGGGAATATGCCGCATCAGGTCGATGAAGGCATCCCCGTCGGACGCGACCGAAAGGATATTGGCAAAGGCGACGATGCGGCCTTCGAGGCGGATGACGGCGACCGGCCCGGCCGCGACATATCGCGGCTGGAATGTGCCGAGCGAAAAACCTTTTTCGGCTGCATTCTGGGCCTCGAGCCAGGTACTGGAGACGGCAAGCAATTCATCAAGAACAGCCGGCACATCCTGCGGCTGCAGCATGGAGAACTGCAGGCCGTCGCGTTCGGCACGGTTGATGGACCGGCGCAGCTTCAGCCAAGCGCCGCCCTTGAGATCGAATTTGGTCAGATCGACGACCGCCTGTTCGCCAAGTTTGTAGGGCTTCAACCCGGCTTCGACGGTGACCGGCAGGAAATCCGGGGAGACCTGATAGAAAACAGCGCGGCAGCCCGCCTGGCGGGCATGTTCCATGAATTTGAGTGTCAGGCCGGACCAGGCCTTGCGACAGCCGACAGGATCGAACAAGGCCACCCAGGAACGGCCCTGCTGGGCGTACATGATGAAAGCCTTGCCGCATTCGGAAAACAGGATCTTCTTGTCGCCGAGGCGCACCAGGCCGGCACTGGCATTCGGCTGGGTCGCGAGGATTTCGATGGCGCGTTCCATATCGTCGTTCGCCGGCGGCTTGCGGCAGCGCCGCGGGCGCCTCAGCCGGTTGGTGGCGAATGTGCCGATCAGCAGCGTCAGCGCCAGACCGGTCGGCGCATGAATATCGCTGTTCGACAGAAGCAGGCTCCAGCCGAGCCTCGCCAGGCTTTCCTCCAGGAAAAGATTGACGCTCAGCGAAACTACAAGCAGGGCCAGACCGAATGCCAGGAGAACGCTCGTATCGGGGGTAAGGCGGTCGATCAGTACCCTTCCCATCGACACGGCAGTTTGAGCAGAATGCTTTGCCGGCGAGCCGGGAACCGGCTCGGAGGTGTCGTCGAGTTGGGCAAAATCTGCCATAGGTTACCCGTCACAGAAAGAACTTAACGCCAGCGTTCGTCAGGGCCTGCGCCCGTGAGGTTCATACCCGTTCATTGCAAATCAAAAATTGACGCATATCAATTTTGAAAAACTTTTCGTGATTAAGGTAAAAACGTCACGCAATAAAGAGGCGTGCACTGCGATTTAGCAGAAGTCAACGCAGCCGCCCGCATATGCGGCCGGCTGACGTCAACTTCAGGCTGCAACAGAGGCTTATTTGCGGAAAACCTTCCAACGGGTCGGGCGGAAACGCGTTTCGCTGCCGAGCTCGATCGGCGCATGCAGCGGCACTTCGACCTCGACGTGATAAGGCGCGTGGCCGTCATTGGCGATGTCGATTTCAGCGATGCGGGTGCCGGCGAGGCGGCGACAGGCGGTGACCTTGCCGAACAGCGCGTCCGGCGCGTCGACGAGCGTCACGTCCTCCGGCCGGAAGAACAGTTCTCCTGCCCCGCTGCCGGTTTCCGCAATGCCGATCGGCTGGCCCTGGAAAAGCATGGTGCCATCCCTGACCTCGACCGGGAGCTGCGAGGACTCGCCGATGAAGGAAAAGACGAAGGGCGAGCCCGGCCGGTCATAAACGTCGTCAGCCGAGCCGACCTGTTCGATTTTGCCCTGGCTCATGACCACGACGCGGTCGGCAAGTTCCAGCGCCTCTTCCTGGTCATGGGTGACGAAGACGGTGGTGTGGCCGGTGCGGTCGTGGAATTCCCGCAGCCAGCGGCGCAGCTCCTTTCGGACTTTGGCGTCGAGCGCGCCAAACGGTTCGTCGAGCAGCAGGATGCGCGGCTCGATCGCCATGGCACGGGCAAGTGCGACGCGCTGGCGCTGGCCGCCGGAAAGCTGGTTCGGATAACGCTTCTCGAGTCCACCGAGCTGAACCATCTCCAGGAGTTCGGAGACCCGGCGCCGGATTTCCGCCTTGGTCGGGCGGCTGGCGGTCGGCCGGACCTTGAGGCCGAAGCCGATATTCTCGGCGACGGTCATATGCCGGAACAGCGCATAATGCTGAAAGACGAAACCGACATTGCGCTCCTGCACCGAATGGTGCGAGGCGTCCTGATCACCGAAGAAGATCTTGCCCGATGTCGGGAAATCGAGGCCGGCGATCAGCCGCAGCAGCGTCGTCTTGCCGGAACCCGACGGACCGAGCAGCGCGATCAGTTCGCCGGAGGCGATCTTCAGCGACACGTCGTTCAGCGCCGGGAAACGATCGAATTCCTTGCGGATATTGTTGATGGTGACTTCCATCTAGCCTCAGACCTTTCAATGCCTGCCGCCGGCAGCGCCGGCACCGAACCGAAGTTCGAGAAGGGTTTTCAATGCAAGGGTGACGAGCGCCAGCAATGCCAGCAGCGACGCCACCGCGAAGGCCGCGACGAAGTTATACTCATTATAGAGTATCTCCACATGCAGCGGCATGGTGTTGGTGAGACCGCGGATATGGCCCGAAACCACCGAGACGGCGCCGAACTCACCCATGGCGCGGGCGTTGCAGAGGAGCACGCCGTAAAGCAGGCCCCACTTGATGTTCGGAAGCGTCACGTACCAGAAGGTCTGCCAGCCGGACGCGCCGAGCGACAGGGCCGCCTCCTCGTCGCCGGTGCCCTGGTCTTCCATCAGCGGGATCAGTTCGCGCGCGACGAAAGGAAAGGTGACGAAGACGGTGGCGAGCACGATGCCCGGCACGGCAAACAGGATGGTGATGCCGTGGCTCTTGAGGATCGGGCCGAGCAGGCTGTTCGAGCCGAAGAGCAGCACGTAGACCAGGCCGGAGATGACCGGCGAGATCGAGAACGGCAGATCGATCAGGGTGATCAGGAAGGATTTGCCCTTAAACTCGAACTTGGCAATCGCCCAGGCGGCGCAGAGCCCGAAGACGAGGTTGAGCGGAACGGAAATCACAGCCACCAGAAGCGTCAGGCGGATCGCTGCGGCGGCATCGGGCTCGATCAGGGCCTCGTAATATTCCACCCAGCCCTTGCGGAAGGCTTCGACGAAAACGGATACCAGCGGCAGGAGCAGGAAGAAGGCGAGGAAAACCAGTGCCAGCCCGATCAGCAGGAACTTTGCGAGCGGCCGCTCGTCGGCGGGGCTCCGGAATGGCGGCGGGTTGCCGAGCGCTGCGCGGGAGACTTCAGACATTGCCGTATCTCCTGCGGTTCCAAGCCTGGATGAGGTTGATGACGAAAAGCATCACGAAGGAGATGATCAGCATGATGGTGGCAATCGCCGTCGCACCCGCATAGTTGAACTCCTCCAACCTGATGACGATCAGCAGCGGCGCGATCTCCGAGACATAAGGGATATTGCCGGCAATGAAGATGACCGAGCCGTATTCGCCAACGCCTCTGGCGAAGGCGAGCGCAAAACCGGTCAGGATCGCCGGCGTCAACCCCGGCAGGATCACCCTTGAAATCGTCTGGAAGCGATTGGCGCCGAGGGTGGCTGCGGCTTCCTCCACCTCGCGGTCCAGCTCTTCCATGACCGGCTGCACGGTGCGCACCACGAAGGGCAGGCCGATGAAGACCAGCGCCACGATGATGCCGAGCGGCGTGAAAGCGATGCGGAATGGCATGAACAGCGAACCGACCCAGCCGTTCGGTGCATAAAGTGCGGCGAGCGCGATGCCGGCGACCGCTGTCGGCAGTGCGAACGGCAGGTCGACGATCGCATCGATCAGCCGGCGACCGGGGAAATTGTAGCGGGTCAGCACCCAGGCGACGATGGTGCCGAAGACGACGTTGACCAGCGCGGCCACGAAGGCCGTGCCGAAGGATATATAAAGAGCGTCCAGCGTGCGCCGGTCGGTCAGAACAGCGAAAAACCCGCTCCAGCCAAGCCCGGCAGTACGCCAAAGCAGGCCAGCAACGGGGATGAGGATGATCAGCGACAGGTAGGCGAGCGAAAAGCCGAGCGTCAACCCGAAACCCGGGATGATGCTCGGCCGTTTCAGTCGCCACTTTGCCGGTGAGGCGGTGGCGTTATGGATCATTTAATATTCCGACTTACTTACCGGGCTTGTAGATCTGGTCGAAAATGCCGCCGTCACCAAAATGTTCGGGCTGCGCCTTCTTCCAACCGCCGAAGATCGGATCGTCAATGGTGACGAGCTTGATGTTCGGCAGCGCCTTCAACAATTCCGGCTTTACCACATCGGGCTTCGAAGGACGATAGAAGTGCTTCGCCGCGATATTCTGGCCCTCGTCGGAGTAGAGATACTGCAGATAGGCCTCCGCCTGCTTGCGGGTACCCTTGGAATCGACGGTGGCGTCAACGACGGCAACCGGCGGCTCTGCAAGGATCGAGATCGGCGGAACGACGATCTCGAAGGCATCCTTGCCGAATTCCTCGCCGGCGAGATAAGCCTCGTTTTCCCAGGCAAGCAGAACGTCGCCGATCTGGCGCTGCGCGAAGGTGACCGTCGAGCCGCGGGCGCCGGTGTCGAGAACCGGGGCGCGCTTGTAAAGCTCGCCGACATAGGCCTTGATCTTGGCCTGATCGCCCTTGTATTCCTCGTTGGCCCAGGCCCAGGCGGCGAGATAGTTCCAGCGGGCGCCGCCCGATGTCTTCGGGTTCGGCGTGACGATCGAGACGTCGCCCTTCACCAGGTCGCCCCAGTTCTTGATCCCCTTCGGATTGCCCTTGCGGACGAGGAAGACGATCGTCGACGTGTAGGGCGAGGCATGGTTCGGCAGACGGTCGCGCCAGCCGGCCTTGATCTTGCCGGACTTTTCGATCGCGTTGATGTCGCTTTCAAGCGCCAGCGTCACGACGTCGGCCTCAAGGCCATCGATGACCGAACGAGCCTGCGCGCCGGAACCCCCATGCGACTGGCGGATCGTCACGTCTTCGCCGCCTTGCGCCTTCCAGTATTTGGCGAAGGCAACGTTGAAATCCTTGTAGAGCTCGCGGGTCGGATCGTACGAGACGTTGAGAAGCTGGCTATCGGCAAAGGCCGGCGCCACGATGCCGGCCGTCAAGGACAGACCGAGAGCGACAGCGCCCAAACGCGCACCTAGTCGCCAGCCCAATCCCGGGGCAAATTTGAACATGAGGTCCCTCCTGTGGTTCTGCCAAAACTCTATCGGTTGGGTCGTCTTAGTCAATCGAGGCCGGGAAGAAGGCAAAACTGTTTCCCTTTGGGGGCCCGCGACGACAAAGAAACCATTAACCCTCACTACATGGACAGAATGCCAGCATTGGCAAACGGGCGGTTTGCAAAATCACAATCCGGCCATAATCGGGATTTTTGGGGTACGGGAGGAGAATTTTGCGGGGATTTGGATCGGAATGTGGTGCCCTCTCCCCCGCTGGAGAGAAAGCATCTCGCGGAACTATCGTGCTGATACGGTTATCGGCCGTGCCGCTCGCGCATACGCTTGAGGAAATCTTCGTTGTCGAAGGTCCGTGGCAATCCGGATTCTTCACCGGCAATCAATGCATCCACCAACGCCTTGACCTGCGCCGAGTGCTCGTCGAGCGATATCGGTGTTTTGTGCGCCATGTCCGCCTCCTGCCCGGCCATGCTCAAGCCGTCAGCAGTTCCCTGACCGGGGCCTTGGTGTCGCCGGCGCCTTCGACGGCATCGGCGATCGTCGTGTTGAACAGCACGTCGCGGGTCGCATCGGCGACGCGAGCGAAGACGTGGCGGATTTCGCAGAGGTGTTCGCCGTCGCAATCCTCGCATTTGCGGTAGGCGGTCTGCGACAGGCAGGGCAGCGGCGCAATCGGCCCGTCGACCAGGCGCAGGACCTCGCCGAAGGTGATGGCGTCAGCGGGTTTCAGGAGAAGATATCCGCCCTGCTTGCCGCGGCGGGAAACGACGATGCCGGAGCGTTTCAGGTCGAGCAGGATCTGTTCCAGGAATTTCTTCGGAATGCTCTGCTGGAGGGCAATCTCTGAAATCAGCATCGGCTCTTCGGGATCGGCCTGGGCCAGGGCGGCCAGGGCCCGCAGAGCGTATTTCGCTTTCTGGGATATCATCACGCAACCATCGACAATAGCGCCGCCGCAAGGTAAATAGTCCTTACGGCGCCGCTCAGTTCAGCTTCGTTCGGGGCATCCACGGGGGCGCCGGAAGGGCGCTCAGGGGCTGCATATCCGCCAGGGGAAACAAAGCCCCGGGGACATGTTCCCGCAATAGCTCAAATCACGAGAAAATACAAACCAATGCAGGGGTTTCCGGGATAAATTCGGTCACTTTTGGTTAAGGCGGCAGGTTTTCTGTGTGAGCGTCGCTTTGGAGAGATATTTGCTCCGCATCACCATGGGAAGAAACGGGTTTTCCTGTCTTTACGCGCGCGGAATCTGGATAATCCAGCAATTGCTCACGGAAGAAGACCCATGACACTGCACGATGCCGCCGGCCAGGATCGCCTAGGATTGGCCGCCACCCTGGACGCAAAGCTTGAAAGCCTCGACCTTGCCGGCCGCCTGGCGCTCGCCGCCGAACTCGGCCGCGCCGTGTTCACGACCTCCCTCGGCATCGAGGACCAGGTGATCACAGCGGCGATCGGCACGCACCGCCTGCCGGTCGAGGTCTCGACGCTCGAAACCGGGCGGCTGTTCAAGGAAACCGTCGACCTGATCGGCGAGAGCGAGGAGCGCTACGGCATCGAGATCCATCGTTTTCGGCCGGAGCAGGACGACATCGATGAATACGCGGCGAAATACGGGCTCAACGGCTTCTACGATAGCGTCGAAGCCCGCCACGCCTGCTGTCATGTGCGCAAGCTGAAGCCTCTTGCCAAGGCCTTAGCCGGCGCCGACATCTGGATCACCGGCCTTCGCCGCGGCCAGTCGGGTAATCGCGCCGCGACCCCGTTTGCCGAATACGACGCCGAGCGCAACCTGATCAAGATCAACCCGCTGGCCGACTGGGACATCGAGACGATCAACGCCCATGTGGCGTCGGAAGCGATCCCGGTCAATCCGCTGCACAAGCGCGGTTATCCGTCGATCGGCTGCGAACCCTGTACCCGCGCCATCAAGCCCGGCGAGCCCGAGCGCGCCGGCCGCTGGTGGTGGGAAAACGACGAGAAGCGCGAATGCGGCCTGCATGTGCCGGAAAACGCCGCTCAACCGATCGTAGAGCCTGGCCCCCAAGCGAACTGAAGCCTTTTTGTTTGTTTCTAGAGACTACCCGGAGACCGAAATGCCCTTGTCAGTACAGGAAACGGAAGTGAAGAACCCGCCCGTTTCCAGACCGCCGCTCGACCCGCATCTGAAGGCCCTCGAAAACGAAGCGATCCACATCTTTCGCGAAGTGGCGGCGGAATTCGAAAAACCCGTCATGCTCTACTCGATCGGCAAGGACTCGTCCGTCCTGCTGCATCTCGCCCGCAAGGCCTTTTATCCCGGCCGCGTCCCCTTCCCGCTGCTGCACGTGGATACGACGTGGAAGTTCAAGGAGATGATCGAGTTCCGCGACCAGATCGCCGAGAAATACGATCTCGACCTCGTGGTCCACACCAATCCGCGCGGCGCCGAGGAAGGCATCACGCCGTTCACCCACGGTTCGGCGCTCTACACCGACATCATGAAGACCGAGGCCCTGCGCCAGGCGCTCGATGCCGGCGGCTACGACGCGGCCTTCGGTGGCGCCCGGCGCGACGAGGAAGCCTCCCGCGCCAAGGAACGCATCTATTCGTTCCGCACCCCGGACCACAAATGGGATCCGCGCAACCAGCGCCCGGAACTGTGGAACGTCTATAACGGCATGGTCCGAAAGGGGGAAAGCGTGCGCGCCTTCCCGCTTTCCAACTGGACCGAGGTCGATATCTGGCGCTATATCCAGGCGGAGGACATTCCGCTCGTGCCGCTCTACTACGCCGCCGAACGCCCCTATGTGGAGCGCGACGGGATGATGATCCTTGCCGAGGATCCGCGGCTTGAACTGCTGCCCGGAGAAACCGTACAGCAGGGCATGATCCGTTTCCGCACGCTCGGCTGCTTTCCGCTGACCGGCGCCATCCGCTCGACCGCCTCCAACCTTGAAGAGGTGATCGCCGAGCTCGAGATCGCCACCGTTTCCGAACGCCAGGGCCGCGCCATCGATCGCGACCAGTCCGGCTCAATGGAAAAGAAGAAGCGCGAAGGATATTTCTGAGATGACCGCTCCCGCCCAAAACGCCTCGGCGACCATCCTGCCCTTCGCGGAACCCCTGAAGGCGGTGCGCGACACACGCCCGCTGCGCCTCATCACCTGCGGCTCCGTCGACGACGGCAAGTCGACGCTGATCGGCCGGCTGCTCTGGGACACCAAGGCGGTCAAGGAAGACCAGGCCGCGACGCTTGCCCGCGACTCGGGCGGCCAGAACGACCTTGGCCTGCCGGACTTCGCCCTGCTGCTCGACGGCCTGCAGGCCGAACGCGAACAGGGCATCACGATCGACGTCGCCTATCGTTATTTCTCGACCGATCGGCGCTCGTTCATCGTCGCCGACACGCCCGGCCATGAGCAATACACCCGCAACATGGCGACCGGCGCCTCGACCGCCGATCTCGCCATCCTGCTTGCCGACGCCCGCGCCGGCCTTCTCGAACAGACCCGCCGGCACGCGACGATCGCCGCCCTGATGGGCATTCGCCAGTTCGTGCTCGCGGTCAACAAGATCGACCTCGTCCACTACGACAAGGCCGTCTTCGACAGAATCTCCCACGATTTCCGCGAATTCGCCCTGTCGCTCGGCGTGCGCCAGATCACCGCCATCCCGATGTCGGCGCTCAAGGGCGAAAACGTCGTTTATCCGGCCGATGCCTCGATGCCCTGGTATGACGGCCCGACCCTGGTCGATGCGCTCGAACTGGCGACCGTACGCTCCACCCAGGCCGGCGGTTTCCGCCTGCCGGTGCAGCGTGTCGTGCGTCCCGGCGAGAGTTTTCGCGGATATCAGGGGACTGTCGCGGGCGGCTCGGTGAAGCCGGGCGACTCCGTCGTCGTCCTGCCTTCCGGCACGGTCGCCAACGTCAGCCGGATCGTCACCTTCGACCTAGTGCGCAACGCGGCGGTCGCAGGCGATGCCATCACGCTGGTTCTCGACCGGCAGGTGGACGTGGCGCGCGGCGACGTGATCGTTTCGCTCGACGGCCAGCCGATGACCGGCCACCATTTCGACGCCCAGCTCGTGTCGCTGCAGCCGGGCGGCATCGAGCCCGGCAAGCGCTACTGGCTGAAGAGCGGTTCGCGCCGCCAGCGCGTCGCCGTCGAACCGATCAGCCAGCTCGAGCTTGCAACCGGCAAGTGGCAGCCGCATGCCTCGACGCTCGCCATGAATGCGATCGGCAAGGTACGCCTCTCCTTCGAGGAACTGGCGGTTTTTGACGCTTACGAACAGAACCGCTCGACCGGCGCCTTCATCCTGATCGATCCGGATACGATGAACACGGTCGCAGGCGGCATGATCACCGCCAAGCGCACCGAAATCGGCGGCATCCACCGCGCTGATGCCCCAGCCGGCCAGCGCGTCGTGCTGTCGTTGCCGGCCGATCTCGCCGAGCAGCTGATGGCCAGCGAACTCTTCGCCAGCCGCCGCGACGAGACCGAGGTCAAGCGGATGACCGCCAAGCAGGCGGCAGAGCTGTTTTCCAACGCCGGCGGCGATATCTGATCGTTTCGATCGGCAGGAAATGAAAAAGGGGCCGGAAGGTCCCTTTTTTGTCGCCAAGCCCCCGTCAGGCGGGCGGGCGCGTCGAACCGCGCTGAATGAGATCGAACGGCAGCTGGATCACCCGGCTCGGCAGGCATTCGTCGTTGATGGCACGAATGATGAGATCCGTGGCGCGATAGCCCATCTGGAAACGCGGCACTCGGATGGTCGTCAGCCTCGGTTCGGCGCAGAGCGCAAAATCCAGGTCGTTATAGCCGCAGATCCCGAAATCATCCGGCACGCGCAGTCCCGCCCGTTGCGCCTCGAACAGCGCGCCGAGCGCAAGATCGTCGTTCTGGCAGAATACCGCGTCGACATCGGGCGCCGTTTCCAGCAGCCGCTTGAAGAGGTCGCAGCCGAGCTGCATGCTCGTTTGCTTGTGCTCGGTCATGACGAGGCCCGGATCGTAGAGCCCCGCCTCCTGCATCACCAGCGCATAACCATCATGCCGCCGCTGGGCGCGAAGATCGCGGCTGCCGCCGATCAGGCCGATGCGGCGATATCCGCAGGCAAGCAGATGGCGCGTCGCAGTCTCCGCCGCCTCGCGATGATTGATGCCGACGGCGATGCCCGAGGGCAGCAGGTTGAGATCGACGATCTGCACCACCGGGCACGGCGCGAGCTCAAGCAGATCGCTGACCCGCTGGTCCTGCAATCCCGTCAGCAGGATGCCGGCCGGATGCTGCGACAGGAAAAGCTTGACCTGGCGGTATTCCTGGTCCGCATCGTGGTTGGTATTGGCATATTGGATGCGGAAATCCGTATCGCGCACCCGTTCCTCAATGCCGCTCATGATGCCGAGATAGGCATGATTGGTCAGCGCCGGAGCCAGAACCCCGATAATGCCGTTGTGGCGGCTTGCGAGCGCCCGGGCGGCAAGATCGGGTACGTAACCCATCTGCTCCACCTGGCGGAGGATCTTCTGCCGAAGCGGTTCGGACACCTTTTCCGGTTCTCGCAGGGCGCGGGACACGGTGATCGAGCTGATCCCCAGAACATTGGCGACATCAAGCAGGGTCACCCGTTCCGATCTGGCGCGTCTAGGCGGCATGCGCTTTGCGGCCCTCTCCCCTGCCAGGCGCAGGCACTACCGCCGAAGCGGTTCCTGAGCCGGAAGGTCTTTCAACAAGTTACACGTTCCCGCCGCCATGATGCATTAACGGGATGGCGATCCCTAGTATAATCTCGCCCTGCTAAAGTGCGGGTTGTGGATAAGACCGATCCAAAGCGCCAAGCTCTATGTAATCGGCTGTGCAGCGGGTTCGCTGAGACTATGGTTTTTACGGGAAAGGCTATCGGGAGAGCGAAATCTCTTGGGAAACCAAGGATCGACTGGTCGGAGTGGAGTGATTCGAACACTCGACCCCCACGTCCCGAACGACGTGCGCTACCAGGCTGCGCTACACTCCGTGACCAGTATTAGCGTCTATAAGTCAGCCTTTCTGGGACTACAAGCGGATTTTCATCGATTCCTGTCGATTCCTGTTTACTGCCATTAATTTCCATTCTGTCGATAACTGTCGGTTTCTGTCGGACGTTCACGGTCGGTTTTCCGTTCGTGCCGCGCAACTGTCGCTTGTGAATAGCCCGCGTTGGGTCGGACAGCGCATCGGCGATTCGAAGAAGGTCTTGCTCACGATGCTTGGCGTAGGTCTTCACCAGCGTCTCCGTTGACATGCCCAGATAACCCGCAATCGATGGCAGCGGCAGGTCTGCCTGAGAGCACATCCAGGTCGCTGCAGTGTGTCTAAAAATGTGGATGACGGCATCGTTGTCGACACCAAGGACCTCATCGAACAGGGTCCGCATGCCGTCCTTCACGTCGCCCGGCTCCTGCTTGCCGGTTCGGTGATACGGATAGGCACAAGGATAATCGATACCTTGTGCCCGCCAGCGAGCCAGTCGGTTTGCCGCAATTTCAGTGATCGGGAACGAAGGCGCTTTCTTGGTCTTGTATTTCACTTCATCGTCGCCAAGTCGGTGATAGCGTCCACGCCAGACGAGCACCTGACGCTCTTCGCCCGTGATCCGATGAGTGCGCATGACTGGTTCCTGCCACAGCTCTACCCAAGGCCGGTCACCCTCGTCCTTGAAGCCGACACGTTCAACTTTGTCTTTTCGCGATCCAGTGGAAACTGCAAGGAGGATGAACCGAGCAAGATGTCGGCGTGTGAACAAGCCCTTTACCGGCCCGCCGTTAACCCAGCCCATGCCCTTGTGATAATATGCGGCACGGATGAGCCTTTTGATCTCTTCGAAACTGAAGATCGCTGACCTGGCCTCATATTTCGGCGGAAGGAAAATGTGGACCTTGTGGCGGATCAGTTCGTATTTGATTGCGAACGTGATCGTCGCGCTGAGTTCTTCCAGATATCGGCGTGATGCTGACGGCCGGTATTCAATAGTTGCAGGGTTGAATGGTTCAAGCGGTTCAGGGGGCTTTGAGCGAAGTGTCGGAAGGACCCGGGTTCGTCGACTGGCTATCATAGCATGGATGCGCTTCTCGCGAGCGTCGGTTATTTTAGCGTAAGCTTCGAGCTTTTCCTCATACCGGCGACGGAGAAAGTTATGGTGTTCCTGCTTCCGTTCGATTTCTCGGTGATGAACAAAGACGCCGAAATCTTCGCACTTGATGCGACTGATACCTTCTAGAGGTGTGTCTTGAAAAAAATCGAGCACTGCTGCCAATCTCCTGACTGAATCCTCCGGCCGGGCAACCGGGGTCGGATAGTCAGAGGACGGGACGAAATTCTTGATCCTCCGGTCGACATAGAACGCAATGACATCTGCGACGGTGATCTCAGCTGTCGACTGCCGCCTAATCTCAAGCTTGCCTCCAGCCTCCTTTTCGGCCTTGTATTTTCTGACCTCGTCGTAGGCTCGGGTCGCTCCTTCGTTGTTATCGCCACCAAAACCCAAGCTGATTTTCTTGCTTCCATCACGAACGTGCCACTTGTCGATTGTCCTGTCGTACCATGGCCGTATGCCTTCCGCTTTGCGTCCCATCACTTACCTCCCTTCTTCTTGTTTTTGAGCATGTTGCTCAAGTCGAGGAGCTTCGCTGACGCGTTGGCGACCGAGGCACTGCCGCGCTGCTTCTCGAAGGTGGTTCGCGTGGTTGGCGTAGCGATTGATATCACCTTGGCCTGTGACTGCTTTCGTTCGCCATCGGCATCCGAACGGGACAGCCAATCTCGGATGGCAGCTGCGGTTACGAACTGCTTGCCCTTCTTCCAGATGCACACCAGGTCGCCCTTTTCAATTGCCAGGCGCAATGAGTTCTGGCTGAACGTTGGCCCCGGAACATCGTTCTTCTTATCCTTGCGCATTGAGCCGCCGAGCAACGGATGGCAAGCCGCCCGACTGATATGGATCAATTCGTTCTCGGCCGGAGTATATGTCTTGAGTATCTCGCGGGCTTTCTCGACGTTGCCACGGACTATTTTTGAACGCGCGACTACTTCGGCCACGCTTTGAGCGAGGTCGTTCAAATCATTCATGTTTTTGGGGTTCCGGTTGCAGTTAAGTTCCGCCGAAACATATCTGTCGGGTGACGTTGGAGCAATAGGTCCGAGAAAAAAGCAAAATGATTTCAGACGCTTGTCCCAAATGTCGGGGCCAAATTAGTTGACACCGATGTTTAGGACATCGGTATTTTAACGATCCGACCACAAGTGATTGAAATCGGCTCGTTTCAGTAATGGAGTCTGGAAAGCAACTTGATTACTGAAAAACCGCAGAAGCAAATCTGTTCTACGCTGCCTGAAATATCTGCGTCTGCTTGCAAGCGGTACAGGTCCGGATACCGATGCCAGGGCTGACGAAGGGGTGCGGTGCTTCCGGATTCAGGCATGTCCTGACTGCGACGCCAGGCTGCTGGAGTTCATCCCTCGTCAATGAATAAAGGCCGATCCTCGACCCCTTTGTCGCAACTGCAACGACTGATCGTCCGAGTGCGGCAGCTATCTGCGCATTCGTTTTTCCCTCTTGATACAGCTTCACCAACTGGTCAAAGTCGGTCTTCGTCCAAGCTCCTTCCCTCATTTCCATCTCCAAAAACTTGCGTCTGAAAACAGAATGCGGCAGGATTCCATCGGCCGCCACGGAATTTAATCCTATTGCGGTGCTCATCGATCAGTTTGGTAGCTAGTCCGTTTTAGGTTCCGTCTGGACGTGAAGATGCCCGAAAACCCAAGGCTGTCACGAGTTCCGACATCAGCCGGTCGACTTCATCGTCCTGCTCGCGAGTGCCGTCGTTGTCCCAGCTGACAGAGTGGCCTGGCCGGTGGTCGACGCATTGTTCCAAGACGAAATTGATATCCCCCAGAGCCGCGATCTTTTCGAGATATTCGATCAGGATGGGATATTGCCGCTCGTCGAGGATCACCGAGCAGCCCTCGGAAATCATGTGTCCGGCAAGGAATTCCAGCGTCCGAGTGTAGTCGATCAGTTCAGCGTTGGCGGCGCGAAGTGGCTTCATTCTTTTGTCTCGCTTTCCTTTAAGGTCCACGCATCGAGATCAAGGATGATGCCGTCTCGGCTCGGGTCAGGCTCTCCTACTATGTGTTTGTGCCGCTCGCAAAGCGTCAGGCATACGCCATACCCAAAACGCAGCCGAGCTGGCTCGCCGCACTCCTGACACGTCACCAAACTCGACCGGTGTGCTTCCCTATGGAGATCGATTACCTGCCTCTCTACCGACAGGATGTAATCTGAAAAGAGCCTGAGCGCACCGAATTTTTCTTTGCCCCACCGCAACCATGCCGCCTGCTTTCCCTCGATCACAAGCGAACGCAGGCCGTCGGCGTAGGTCTTCAGAATGTTCGTCCAACCCGGCCCGAATTCGAGACCTCGACCGCCGGGGCGCGAGTCTGGCGTGTAGATGTCGCTATAGTCAGCTTTGAAATCCTCGAACCGGCGGCGGCTGATTTCAGCTTTGAACAGCGCTATATCATCTTCTGAGAGACGGATTTCGCGCCAGTTTTTCCAGACTTCGCCGCCGCTCAGCACTCGCGGTTTTGGTGATATAGCAGGGACGATGTCACCGACATTGACGATCTCAACAAGAGTCATGACGTCGGTGCCGAGGCGCTCGGCAGCTTCGTGAACTGTCAGGAGTTCAGTCATCGTATCGGTTATCGGCATGTACATCGCAGAGCGTTTTGCGCCACTGCGTTTTCCCCCGCAGACGACCGGGAGCGCCGCACTTTTCACAGGTCTCTATCGACGCTACGAATGCTTCCTTTTCCGCAGCCCGGCATGCCTCCAAGCCGACCGGATCGCAACGGTACCGCAGCTCCAGGCCGCCCCATTTTTCTCCGGCCGACTTCAGAACAAATCCGGGCTGCTTGTGACCCACGATCAGGAAACGGTCGACAAGCGGCAGCCATCCGTCGTCGCAGGAAATCTTGTCTGCATCCGGTGTCGCAGCCTCCAGCTGGTCGTAGACCTGGCGCGAGACTTCCATAACACACTGACTGACAATCCAAGCCCGAGTGATGCCGGTCAAATGCTGGAAATGCGGCAGGAAAAACTGCTTGCGGCGATCCTGATTCAAGCGTTCCTTGCGGTCGAGGTCGGCGGTCGTGGCCAAATATTCGGCGACCAGCGTCTTCATAAGCGGACGCTCGACGGCGAGGACGGGCTGCATTTGCGCTCGGAATTCAGTCATGGAAAAGGTCTCCGGTTCGGCCGCGTGCAATCCACTGACGGCGCTGTTCGGCATGCTTGGGGCAAAGCGCCTGGTAATAACCGCCGAAATTTCCGATCTCGCCTTCATCCGAGCAGATTTCGCACGTAACCGCGCTGTTGTCGGACACTACGCGACGCAGCCCGTCAAGCTCGGCTGCCAGCTCATCTGGGTAGCTTTCGTCCTCGACTCGCGGACGGATGTAGACCCGTAGCTCACCGAATTTTTCCTTGATCTGTTTGATAACGGCGCGATCAATCCAGCCATGCTTTTCAAGGATCGTCTCTGCGTCACGGAGACGGTCAGCAACCAACTGCAGCCAGCCATTCTCGACGGCAAACTCGACAGTTGGAGGCAGGATGCGGGCGTGCTTTTCACGGAGCCCGGCGATGAATTCTTCGCGGTCAAATCCTTGAGGAAGCGTCATGCTGCGACCTCCGCAACCACCATCCCCGCTGTCAGCTGCCGGAATGTCCGAGGGGTGAAGGCGACATCAGGGCAGTCGACCCCGACGTCACGGCTGCGGCTATATGCAGGCAGGCGGCCATGCGAATGCCCGAAAAAATGCCAGGAACCGTGGTGTGACGCGGGCCAGACGCGCATCCCATAATGACAAAGCGTTACCCGTTCTCCGTCGACGTGAGCCTCAGCCATCTGAACGGGCGGTTGATCCCAATCGAGGTCGGCCAGCTGTTTATGAACACGACCTTTGGAATCGGTGTCATGGTTCCCTACGATCAACCGAATGCGGCCGTGGAGCTGTTGGAAAATCTTGCGAGTACGGTCGGCATCGCCAAAACCGAAATCCCCCAAATGCCACACGATATCGGTCGGCTTAACAGTCGAATTCCAGTGCTCAATGAGAGCCCGATCCATCTCTTCCGTCGTAGAGAACGGACGGTATTGGAGCATCAACTGATGGCCAAAGTGGGTATCGCCGATAAAATACTGCTGAGTGAACGCCATTGTTGCGAGTCCTTAAAATCTAGTCACACGTATCCATTCGCCGCACATCGCGGCATCAGCGATTAGGCTGATATTTTCTGGGATAGGGTGAACTGGACTCGCATTTCGGGTGCCTTGGTTAGCATTGATGGCTGTCGATATACAACCATACAGGAGTCCCCGGTTCAAGCGGAAACTGGCGAAAGGTTAACCGATTGCTTCTTCTTGAGCGCGGCTTCCTTCTTGTCCAGTTTTACCTGAGCTTCTTCACCGAGATCATCGCGATGAACGACGTCGCCGGTCTTAGACGATATCGCGATGATAAGCGCGTCAGAGTATTCCTCTTCGCCAGGTTCCAGCTTTCTGTCTTTTGCGCCGCCAGACCGCTTGTATTCGATGATCGAGCGGAATTTTTTACGGACATCGTCCGGCCCTGTAATGCCGAAGAATGTTTCGCCGAACGTATAGATATAACCAGGTGGCAGGTCCTTCGGCTTGTGGCACATCAGCTGTAGTGTTGCCGAGATCATGCCTTCAAGCTTCTGGTCGATCTTGTAGATCATCGGCCAGCGCTCAGGCATCTTTCCGATTACCGTCTTCTCGACCCAGCTCTTGAGCTGCTCATCGGTCCAGCCGAACGGGACCCACACGTCTTTGATAAACCGGGCAAAAGCTTCAGCATCCTTCGCCATTTCCGGGGACAGAATGAACCGCCAGCTGGGTAGAACTTTTTCAGGATCGATGGTCATGCGTAAATCTCCGTGCCTTTTTTAATCGGCGACAGCCCGTTTAAAAGTGTGCACCACTGGTCGAGGGTCGGGCGGATGTCGGTGGCGTAGGTACCATCGTGGCCGCTCTCGTCAGAGTAGTGCGAGACCAGCGTGATCGTCCTGGTGCCGTTCCATTTGATCGACGACAGGCGTTCGAAGACGCGGCGCTCCAGCTCCTCGACCGGCATGCTGAAATAGATATGGGCTTTTGTGCATGTCTCGAACGTGATCGGCTCTTCGACCGGCTCGGACTCGATCAGGCTGGAAATGTATTCGGTCGCCTTCTTATTCACCTTGCGACGACGATCCGTCTTCCAGCCAACACGATCTCGTCGACCACTCTCAGCTTCGCTCGCAATGAAAGAACGCAGGTGACGTGGAAGCATGTCTAGGTGTGCCAGCAGATCAGGTTCGGCGACCTCCTCGGAAAGGAAGCCCCAGCATGCGTAATCGGGACCCTCAGCTTCGATTGCCATCAACAGGCTTTCTCCGCGATATGGCCGGGTCTCGAAGCCTGGAGTCAGGGCCTTGTTGTCGATAGCTTCTTGGAGCGCCACCAGCCATAGCTCCAGGATTTTCCAATGCACCAAGCCGTGCATTGGAGACCCTTCAACACTGAAGGCTTTGCTTGCTTTGAGCCAGATGTCTGACCGGACCTGATAACGGGGATCATCCTTCCCGCCGCGTCGGAACTGGGTCTTGTCGTACCGGACCCTCACGTTGTGCATAGCCGGTGGGTTGATCGTGACTGTGAAGCGGTAGGCACTGATCTTACGGCCTCTAACGGCTTCGTATTCAGGCTCGCAGGTAACGGAGAATTTCCGGACGTTTTCGATGTCTTTGACGAAGGTCTCCGTTGCGAATTTGGTCAGCTTCCCGATATTGAACTTGCCGTTCTCGTCTTCAGGATAATCGATCTCAGCAACCAGACGTCCGGGCTCGATCTTCAGTTCAAACGTGTTCGGTTGTCCGGGCTTCCATTTCCGTTGAGATGCCTCGAACGCCAGCCACTTATATAGAGGTGCTGAGTACCGGCTACTCATGCCATCGGTCGTGAGCGGTACGAGTTCAATGTGGGCATACTTACCTACACCAAGGTCCCTCATTAGCTCGCGGATCGGTTCCGGCCACTGCCATCCGATAACCGCATCGTCACCTTTGATCTCCTGCCAGCTGGTGATCATTTGCACGCCCACGAACCGAGAACCGGCAGCTAAGGTGTATGAGAGCTTGATTTCGGCTAGCTTTTCGAGAGACGCGATGATGTCGGTGGTCTTTGTGTGCGGTCCCAGGAAGCGCCGCAGAGTTGACAGCGGCATGCGGTAAGCCCGCTGTTCCATATTCTTGTCGTGTTCATAGGACCAGCTCTGCAGGTATTCGTAAACGCCAAAGTCGAAAGCCGTCAGGGTATGATCGGTTTCGACCTTGACCCCTTGCAACATTGCCTGAGGCCGGGGGCTTTCCGGCGCGAGGTCGCGGACGAGGTATGGGGTGTCGACGATCTTAGAGAGACTGCCGCGTGCGGATGGCTGGAAATTCTGTCTCTTAGGCTGGGTGACCGGGGTTGCAGGAGCAGGCATCGGCGGGCGAACTGAAACTGACATTGGCGTGATCTACGTTGATTTAATCCAGTGTCAGATCGTCGGCGGGATTAAATCAAGAAGTATTTAATCCTCTCAATTTTCCTGCAGAGGAATAAATAAAAACACGTCAACCAGATGTGTGGGAATTTGGGAATATTAAATAATGTCAACATTGGTGAGTGTGGGAATTTGGGATTAAATAACGCTCTGAAATTGAGGTAATTGGTTCCGTGTTCACAGACTGGGGACCCCAATACTAACAGAAGGTTCTGCTAGCGGTTCTTAGGGCTGCATGCTTTCCCGGAGATGCTGCGCATCTAAGAGTAAGAAAGGCAGAGGTTATTCGGGTTCCTTGCGTCGCCGTCGGATAGTTTCAACGTAGTGAAGTTACGTAGTGAAAGGGCGAGAGCCATGCCCCGCAAATCCGATCCAGGCAATGAGTATTTCCGGTCAGCAACTGAGCGCTCCCGGCGCAAGGCTGCGGTTGAAGGGCGTCCGGAGGCATCGTTCGCCGACGCAGCTCTAGCGGCGGCTGTTTATGCCTATTCTGTCCGAGCGATGGACGAGAAGATCGATCCTCCTGGCCTCCGCTGGATTCTGAAGGCAGCCACTGCAATTCTTGCTTCGCACCCAGGACGTTCCTTCGACGGCGAAGCGGCTCACCGGAAGATCATTCAGAGAGCGGGCATGCGCCGTAAGGCTGACGACCGGCGCTTTCGTAAAGCTACGAAGAACATCCCGCTTCCGAAGCCAAAGGGCGAGGTCTCGAAATGACCTCTGTAACTTCCGTAGAGGCCGATCAGGATCGTTTGAATCAGACGCCGGTCTCTCCCCATTACTTCGTATTTTTACATCACCAATATCGCGTTTCCCGTAGTGAAATTGACGATGTTATCCGGTCCTGTCATGCCGGTTTGAGACATGTTGCTCGGAACGACCCTGATCATGCTCAGCATCAGAACGGGGTCGGCTTTTCGGTTTCCGATCAACGGATCGGGCACAAGCTTTCGAAAGTACCGGTCCAGACATTCTTGAGAAGCGAGGTCCTCGCAACGGTCCTGATCAGGCTTGCGATCAAATACCGCCGACAAATCCCTCCAGCTCTACGGTTCGATCCGAATAACCGGCAAGCCGCTCTCGACGTCTAGGGCTTGGCCGTTTCCGCCGACCGGTGTCTCCTGGTGGGAATCTCCTGGAGAACCCCCATGCCCCATCCCGATCTATCCAAGCTCACCGACGCCGAGGTCGCAGAATTTAACCGCCGCCAGTTGGCGAACTGCCAGCTATACGGCCTGAACGTCCTGGAGGCGGAAACTAAGGGTGACGGCCGCGTGGCAAGGGTTGCGGCCGCCTGTGCCCTGAACGACGTCAGAAACCGCCGTCAGACGATCTGGAGCAAGCGCTAATGGCTGGCCACTCATCCGATTTTTCCGATCCGTCAGACCACATGCTCAAGACAACCGAGCTAGAGGCTGTCGTCAAATGGCTTCGGGACAAGATCAAAGAGATTGAATCTCCGGAGCCTCCTGATCTCACCGAGGTGAAGGACGACATCAAACGGCTGTTCAAGACCAATTTCAACGGCGCGGGCGTGGACGGTGGTGGCTGGTCCAGCGACCCCAAAGCTATAAATTACTTCGACGACCCGGACCGTCAGCGCTCGATGTTCTCCACCATCTTCGGTATCGACGGCTACGGCGCGGCTTGGACCCAATTTCTGACGGTCTCGACCAGCTCGTCCGTCATGCGCCTGACTTACGGCAACGAGACGAACATCGCTCAGTGGCTCGACACCAATGGCAAGAGCTTGTCGACAGTCACACTCGGATCGACCGAAGCTTTAGACGCACTGAGCGGCAAGAGCGTCATCGAGAAAGCTATCGGCACTCCAGAGATGATCAATGCCATCGGCACCAAGACCGCTTTGGAACTCGTATTCGGCAATGCCACGAGGGCTGCGACCTGGGTGACGTCTTTGAGATCATTGGCGGAGGGTGTCTACGGCGATAGCAAACCAAATATCACCCATGACCCCATCATCATGAGGATCGCCAGCATCGAAGCCCGGCTGACAGCGCTCGGAGGATGACGATGGCTATTGCGCTCTGCTCCGCCAGCAATCACCATAATGTTTCCCCGGCGCAACCGATCTTTTCCAACTGCGCCCACCTGGCCTGTGCGCGTCTATCGCTGCCGGGCCATTTTTTTGGGAGCTACCTATGACAACCGGACTATCCATCGGCCTCACCGGCAACTGGCAGCAAGCGGCCGCCGAACTCGACCAGATCGGTCGACAGGTATTTCCTGCAGCTATGGCCGGTCTGCTGACGAAAGCCGCCTGGGACGTGCGTGACGCAATGCGGACGTATATCTCATCCGGCGTCATCGACAAGCCTCGGGATTTCACCAAGAAGGCCTTCACGGTCAAGCCTGCCAACTGGCGGGATGGCGACAACATGAAGGCCGAGATCAACGTCCTTCCTAAGCAGGCCGAATATTTCTGGTTCCTGATCATGGGTGGCGACCGTCATCCGCAGGACTCCGGTAAGGGTGCAGCCAACGACTTCCTGACGTGGTCCCGCCGACCGACCGGGTTCGGCGGTGCGTATGCCAAGAATTTCGTCAAGAAGACCTCGCACGACAACAGAGAAGAACGTCTTGCCCGACGAGGAGCGCGGGCAGCTCGGCATGCATTTGCCACTGCCACTGCCAATACCATCGGGCCGCACCGCGACATGCGTTGGATCGGCCGCCAAGGATACAAGCCCGCGACGTTCTTCGGCACCGTCCAGGGCATCGAGGGCTATTGGCAGCGCCCCGCTCGCCTGACCAAAGAACAGCGCTGGGCGATGTATGGAAAGAAGGTCAACACCTTCAACACCCGTGTCGCAGCTGCTCAACGCCGGATGGACCGGGTCGGCAACCTCAACGGCATCAAACAGGCCACCCGAGACGCCTACGAGCAGTCCCAGCAGGGCATCACTCCTCGTCTGGCTCATATGCCGTGGACGAAGCCGGGGCAGCAGGCAAAGCTCCTGCTCGCGTTCCGGTCGACCGTCCCATACGACGCTCGGTTCGACTACGACGGCGTGA
This sequence comes from Neorhizobium galegae bv. orientalis str. HAMBI 540, assembly GCF_000731315.1. NCBI lineage: Bacteria > Pseudomonadati > Pseudomonadota > Alphaproteobacteria > Hyphomicrobiales > Rhizobiaceae > Neorhizobium > Neorhizobium galegae. Next base: position 676,120 of record NZ_HG938353.1, on the reverse strand, counting down.
TGACCTCAGCATTCAACAACCGTGTCAACGATGCTGCCCTGGCGTCAAGCCTCCGATATCATAAGGGCATCTTCCAAACGAATGCGGGTCGATACGCGCCATAACCGTCGGCCAATATCCTGCCGAAATTCGTCGTATGCGTCGGCTGACCTCACGCTCTCCCAAACAAAAGCTTTGGGAGAGCTACAATGGCCAACGACGCCACATACGATATCGGCAAGCGCACGATAGACCGCATCAAATCCGCATCATCCGTCCATGAGATCGACACCCGCAAGTCCTGCGAACGCTGGCTTTGCGAAGAACTGTCGAGAGCCTTCACCGCCGTCGAACCTGTTTTTCATCTCGTGAAAGGCGGCCTGCTGCATGCCCAGATCACCAGGGAAACCGGCGACCTCGACATCACCTTCGCTCGGAAAATGTCGGAGAGCGAACTCCTCCGCGACCTTCACCAAATGGCCCCACTCCTGGCTGCGAAAGGAATCGAGATCGCCAAAATCGGCGACATGCAGAACCTCATCATCAACGGCGACGGTGGCATGCGCTTTCCGATAACGGCAATGGTCGGCGGAACCCGGATCAACACCCACATCGACGTGACAGGCGGCATGCGCCATCTGCCTGCAAAGATGAAAGATGAGAACGGCCATGCTCGGAAGGTGCAGAAGTCGTTTGGATCGGTGTTCTTCAAGGGGCAGCAGCCGCTGGAAGCCTTTTATCAGCCATTTGAGGCACAGGCCGCCGACAAACTCGCGACCGTCGTCCTGCGTCCTGACACGACCCGTTGGAAGGACTTCGACGACCTGTCACGGCTCTATGAGATGGGTCTGAACAGGACGAGGATTGCCGTCGAGATGGCCCACAAGCTGAGCTACATGTATAAGACGGCTCGGGACGTACTTCTCGCCCTCCCAGAGGTTCCCGCAACCATGAGCTTTGACTACGCCCGTGAAAAAGCAGCTCACTGGCAGATGTGGCAGCAGAGGAACGGCAGGACCACAAGCACGGACTTCGAAGTCATCGCGTGTGACAGCCGAAACCTCTACTTCGACGTCCGAAAGGTCTTGGTCGACAGCTATCAGCCGGTACGCAAGCCAAAGGTAGAACGGAAACCAACAATTTCCGAGGTCAAGGAAGCTTTCGGCGGGTCGGACAGCAACGTCATCCAGTTGGGACGATACCGCGATCCAGCGACCTTGGCTTTCAACCCGAAATTCTGAAAGTCAAATCGGGAATAACCCTGGTGGCTCTCCCGCTTCTATCCTCTTCTTTTCCAACTCCTGACGCCGGGCCTCGCGCTCGGCGTCATACTTCGCACGCTGCGCCAACATCCTGTCAAAGGTCGTGCGGGGATCGTAGTCTCGCCTGTCGGCAGTCGGAACCCCGTAATGATCCTTCAATGACCGGACCAACTCCAAGGTCGCCAGGCCTTGGTTTGAAAACAGGACTCGCTTTTCCGAATAATATTCTTCGTAGTCTGGTGGAAACGCGATCTCGGAGCCAACAAACTCAAGACCCTTTACAACGCTATCATGCTCCACTTTCAATCTGAATGCGGCATACATCAGCTCTCGCTTCAAAGACGTCCAACCGAGATCGCCGGGGTATTCGAGCGTCGGCTCGGCTCCGTTGGTATGGCGGTACCCCTCCGGATCGTAGCTCCCTTCGTCCTGTACGCAGGCGGAGCATTCGTCGACATACTTGTCCAAGATGACCGTCAGGCGAACGGCCGTCAGCCATGCGAGCCTCTTCCTCTTCCCACCCTCGATGAAGACGTCTTTAAACGCTCCCAAGAACGTACCGAATGCAACGGCGATCAGCGTGCCGCCAATGGTAATCAGGTTTCGTCCAAACTCATCTGCAGCCAGATTTCGCAGCCACTCAATCATTTGCGCGACTTCCGCTGCTTCTCCAGCTCCTTGAAATCGAGCCCGTATCGTTCTTCTAACGCCGCCAGAATTTTGGGAACAGTTGTGCCGACGTGAAGCGTGTGCTTGCCGATCTCTATATGAGCGCCCAGAACCTCCGTGGCCGTCCAGTCGTCATAGCGACCCCGGAACATCTTCTCTTCGCCGGACAATCTGTAGTGACTGCCTCCGGTTTGAACGTTGATGCTTTTCCAGTTCAGACCGGCCGCAATGCCGTCCGCAACGACGGAATAGAGGGCATTTGGGTACAGCCCCCGACGAGCGCGACGTTCCGCTTTGAGGGCCTGCTCTAAACCCGTCGTGAGCACGTAGGCGATCCCCATTTCGCCGGTCATCGCGAAATTCGCTACTTGCTGCATCACCGTCTGATGTCGCCTGTTCTTTGTTTCCTGGAACCGCTGACAGAACTCGGCCCAGGCTTGGAGTGTGGATGCGTAATCATCCTCTGATCGACCGGGCTCATTCGCTTGAAGACGTGCGGCCTTTATTACGGCGTCCGGGACAGGATCGTCGGTGATCGGGACGTTCTTGTCCGAGAGCTTCCGGAGAAACTCAATTGCTTCTTGTCGGCTCATGTTTCCCCCGGCAACACGATTCTTGCATCAACCACTTGTGGCCGAACAGTTTTGCGGCAACCATTTCAATAACGCCAACAAAAAGACGGTAGGGAGCCGTCAGATCATGGCTAAGTTCACAAAGAAAATCCGAATTAAAGAATACGAAGTTCTCAACAATCAGTTCATTTTGACTTTTCGGCTCTCAGGATACGCCGACCAGCTCGCGTTTGGCGCTGAGTTCAACAGTAAATCCACTGTTCTGTTGGAATACGAGGCTGAAGAAGCCCTTTACGGGTTTGGGTTCCTCGATGCCGATCTCGACCAGATCATCAGCGAACTGGTCGACTGGCTACAAAAGCCCCGCAAAAATCTTGACGGCCTGTCTCACGCCCACACGATGCGCTCCCGTTTTGAGGTCACCGAACGCCTGGAAGCAGAACGCCGTGGCAAAGCCGCCGCCGAGCGCATCGCAATGGAGGCTCCTTGCCTTGATTGGGCGATGTCCGTTACTGAAGAGCTGGTCGACGAGCCTGCTATCGTTGCCGGTGCCGATGTTCAGGCTTCCAGCCAGACGAAAGCTCTCGACGACTTCCTTTCGGCTGACAAGCGTTCGGAGGATGCCGCCAAGTTTATCCGAGCCCACTTCACGAAGGACTTCAATTCGATCTGCGACCGCGACCTGAAGCTTGGTCGTGACACCGTCCGCGAAGTAGCCGATGCGACCAGGGATATGCTCATTAATCCTGTCCAGGAGATGGAAGAACTCGCCGCTTCACTTACCGATGGTTTCATTTCCCGGGAGCAGGCTGCAGAACGTATGGGCGTTGACCTGAAATGTATCGCCCGCCGTGGTGAAGCTGATATCGATGAGATGAATGCAGCCGATAGGGCTCGCGCTGACGCTCCTGCAGGCATCTTCTACAGCACATTTCCTGGTTGGATGGATGTTACCCCACCTGACAGTGAAGGTTCGGCCGACACCGAGGCTCAGCATGCCGTGGAAGCGACCAGCAATCGTATCTCAGCAATGGAAACGGCTGGGCTCGGTGAAGAACCCGTCCACCCCCTGGAGGAGATCGCCGCCTTCAACAAGGCGGTCAACGTCGGCAGTCCCTCGCCGACCACCGAAACGGCAGCAACGAACGCTTGGGTGCCGCTTTCTGCGCGGCCCTACAGCGGGAAATCTTATCTTTATGACCTCGTCTGGAATACGAGATTTCATCTCACGCGGGCAGAATCTTTAACCCGTCGTCGCCACCATAACAAAGCATCCGAAGCTTTCGAAAATCTCGACGCCGCGTTCGGCAAGCTTTGCGACTACGTTGACTATTTCGAGAAGCCTCAGGCACTACCGACCGCTGAGATCGATAAGGCCGTCAACGCGATCCACACCCAAGCACGCCGTTTCGTCAAGCCGATGACGCTCAGGGAACATGATTTCTTGAGAGATGTCATCCGCGAGGAGATAGAGAAGGTTGTTGGGGGTGTGCTGTGATGATGCAACACGCAGGACGAACCTTCCACAAAATTCAACCCGGCCAAGCATTCGTAGAGATACCTGAACACTACCAAATCGAGTTCGTCGACGGTGGCTACTACCTTGAATATCGTAAACCGGTTCGAGACTGGCCGCTCCTCGGCATGCACGCCCTGACGATTTTTTGCATGATGGTAGGTGTTATAGCTATCGTCTTCGGCACTGCTGCGATTGTGATGGGTGTAGCATGATCAACCTTCTCACATCCGTCGTCGTGATCGTCATCTCGACATGCCCAGCCACCGCGCCGGTTCCCATCGCTGTTCCGGCCGCTGTCATGGCACCGGCACCGGAAATCGGCTCCGAGGCATGGTGCTTAGCCGAACAGGCGAAAGTTCGGGATCATTTCATCGCGCACGGAATGAAACCACCCGCCCACATCCATACGTGCAAGGGTTAATCGTTCGCTCCAGCGAACATCCGGTTGCGAATCTCGCAACATCTCACTACCTTCAGTGTGCCGGTGCGGGCGAACTCCTGGGTCTTCAACCAGATCGTCTCAACCGAGGCTAGTCCCTCCGGCCGCGCTCCCCTTCTTGATTTTCGGCACCGAATTCCATCGGTTGAGCTTCTTTTTCTGCCAGCAGTTGCCGTGGATATCCGGCCATTCGGTCAGTTCGAATGCCAGCGTTGCCAAGCGCTTTTTGGTGTTGCTGATCCCGTCTTTCTCATGTCGACGGTTTCTGAAGGCTGCCAACGCGCCAAGGGTGCAGTCGAGGAGTTGCAGAAACGGCTCGCGTTCCGAGCTGCGGGGCTGGACCACTTTGACGATATTTTTAGAACCGCACATCCGGCGACCGACGAAGTTCAGGGCGTTGATCTGATCAGGCAGCAGCCTCGTGCAGTCGCCGTCGTCTGGGTGTATGTAGATGTCAGCATCTGCACCATAGAACGCCACCGGACGATGCAGGAGCAGCTGGAAAAACGCTTTACTGACCGTGTCGATCTTCCGCCGAGGGCCGGACTTCCGGTGGTCATACTCGTCCATCCGGGAAAAGCGAATATGAAAATGCAACCGCCCTTCGCTCACCAGCTCGAATAGCAGCCTGATATAGGCTTCGTGGACCAGCCCGTTTCGGCTCTTCGCGTTCTTCCATTTGACCTCACCCTGTTTGCCGTAGGTTGTCCTTATCTCCGTCAGCTTTCCAAGGATATACGGGACGCCGTCCCGCGCGACCGCGATGCCCGCCACCGCCATATAGGTGTCGTCTGATTGGCTGCTCTCATCGCAGAAATAAAGGATTTGCCTACGAGGCTTTTCGTCAGCGACCGGCGTCTCAGGCTCTGGTGACAGGGGTTGAATGGGTTCGGCTCCAGCGATTCATCTTCCCCGATTATATACCGGAATAGTTGCCCCCACCAAAACAAGCGAAGTTGCTCACAAGGAAGTTTGTTCTTCTATTGTTCAGGTTATCCGCTGTTTCTTTGTCAACGCCATCATTCTTCCCAGTCGGGCGGCTGCTCTACCCAGAGCCCTTCACGTTCCAAGAACTCACGCCACTGTTCCGCGGTATCCTGGAAAAGTTCGACAACGTTGATCTTTTCGCCTTCCGGTTCAATCTGGATGTATGCAATCGAATATGCATTCGTGATCCGATTGTCCGTCCATTCTAGCTTCACAGTCGAACCGATAGCCATGTCCTTCATCGGTTTGCCAAATGAAATCTTCATGTGCTTGACGGAATTTGCGATCTGGCGACAAAAATCGATCCCGCCCATCCTCCCGCCGTTGCGCTCGATGAACGTCGTGATCGGCCCAGGCTCGTCTTTCTTCTGTCTCGCGCCTTTCTTGAGACCTGTGAGACGTAGATGTGCCTCAGGCGTCAATTCATTGAGCACCCAGTCCAGGATGTGTGATCCGGTGACAGCAGCATCGAAGGCAGCATACTGGACAGCCTTCGTACCGCCACCAGCTCGCAGCCGCTCGATGTCGAATATGAGCTTGAGGTAAAGGTCGGTCGACGACGCCAAGCCGAAGAATTTTGATGGGGGCCGCCTCAATCAGATGCCGCCGTACAGCTTCCAAAGGTCTTCGACGGCCGCTGCGATCCCCACGGCCTGATCCGGTGTCAAACTGATATGCGGGCGCACGTCAGGCCCGGACAGGTATGGCGCTTTCCCGATCAACAAACGGCGGTTCGGCTGGCTCGATATGAAATTGACCTCAACCTTACCAACCGACCCCATCGTGATCGCCGCCATGTCGGTCGACGTTCCGCCAAGCAGCGCAATCAGATCGACCTCGCTGGGAGCGTCGTTGTTCAATGTGGTGGCGCTGATGAGCTTGCCGTTCTCGACGATGTAAGCGTTGATGGCCATGCGATCCTCCTGGTTGCATCCTTATTGCTCGGAAACGGCAATATTTCCAGTGATTTCCCTTGTTTCAGTTTCGGCCGACGACAACAATTATAGGTATCGACAACGCGTTAGGGAGACGCGTCCTATGGCTGAACAAGACTACAATACCTATCGCGAGACCGAACTCAGCGTAATCTATATCGACGGAACCGTGGAAAAGTTTCCGCACGGCTGGGATGCGATCCCTCACGGCGGATGGATGGTTTTCAATGACTTCCGAGGCCGAAACAAGAAATACATCCCTGCCCATCTGATTAACTCGGTAAGGGTTGACGAGGTGGCGGCATGACCATCAAAGACGGACCTGCCTTCGCTGTCGGCCAAGGCTTCTACAATTTCACATATGACCGTTATCGCTTCACGGTGGGTCTGACACGCCAAGGTCATCCGGCGGCCGACATTACGTTCCAGGCAGCCCAAATGACCGCCATGTACGTGCTCCAGCGCGTCCGGAACGCATACGAATTCGGCCGTGGATTGACCGACGAGGACTATCAAACCTGTCGCCGGGCGCTTCAGGACCTGTTGCTGGATATCCACGCGATGACGAAGCCTGAGGTGGCGGCATGAAGCTCGTTACCTGGCACGAATTCATCGAAATGCCTGAGGGCACGGTCTTCTCGGACGTACCTCGTAATCCCTTCGACGCTATCGGCATTCGCATCAAGGGCGAAACTCGTCGAAACAACTGGGTCGATGATTTTCACGAGAGCGATCTCATGCCGAAAATCATGGATGTGTCCGTATCCGATTTTGAGGAGACCAAGGGAAGCCAGATTATGTTGATCCACCCAGCCGGATGGGGTCGAGATGGCTTGTTCGACAAAGGTCGAAAGTATTGGATTTGGGAGAGAGAGGATTGCGAGCGCCTGGCGCGGTGGTTGCTCGATCCAGCGGCGGTTGCCGCAACCGATGAGCTGAACGACGACAATGTCCGCTGGCACGGGAATTATGATGATCTGGAGGTGTCGGCATGATCATGGATTACATCATGGACTGGATCGTGATGCCGTTGTTGGTGTTGCTTATGGTCATTTTCGTTATCGGCCTACCCGTCGCGATTTATCAGGAAGCCGTTGCTGACAAGTTCGAGCTGCGGAAAGATCAGTGGACCTGCTCTGCTCAGCACACTGAGTTCATGCCGATGGCAAAAGGTGGGCTAATCTCTGTGATGGTTTGCGATACATGGCAGAGGGATCGCTAAGATGACCGAATACACGAACAACTATGGCCCCGTCGACATCCTTGGACCCGGCCCACTGACCGAGCGCTTCACCTGCGTGCGTATGGATGACGTGCCTGCCTACCTGACCAACCAGCCAGCCGAATACCTCGTGTTCGCCGACACTCTGCAATATCGCAGGGATGGCCAGCCCCATGACCTGGATGTCCGTGAGCTGAAGGTTCTGAGCCATGAGGTGATCGAGGGCAGCGACGAGACGGTGTCAGTGACGATGGAGGTGAAGGGATGAGCAACACACCAGAAACCCATCTAGTGAACATTCCTGAGCGCGGTGGCCTGATCCGAGTAACCAGCGAACAGCTAAGCAAGCTCTGCTCGCATCCTAAGATTGTCATGAATCGCAATAAAGCACTCTTTGATCGAATTGGCACCAGTTTGACCTTCTTTGTCACCGAGGACTATGGGCCAACAATGTCTTACATCGACGAGGTGTTAGCATCTGATAACCCGCCTTTGTTCACGCCCGAGACGAAGAAGAAGATCATCGCCGCAAGGCGCTTTGCTCGGCAGAACCTGGCCAAAGGATACATGGTCAGCCAGAACCTTGACGATTTTTAAGCCGCCGGGGACCCTGGGACTTTCGCCAGCATGCGGTGGATTGGAGGCCGCATGTCCCCCCTCCGTCTGATTTTTTTGAAACGTGTTCAGCAGCACCACCCTCAATAATTTTTCTCGATCTTGAATCTTGCAGCCTGTGAAAGCCTCATGAAATCAACACGTTTGATTACTGGAGGCCGGAATGGTGGAGAAAAATTTCCCTGACCCACTGCTGAAAAACGAGGAAAACGCCGACGAAACCTCATCAGCCCCGGCTGAGAAATTACTCGGCAGGAACGTCAGCCAAAAAAAGCTCGCAACACTTCTCGGTTACGACCGGAACACCGTCGCCAAATGGAACGAGCGAGGCTGCCCCGTTGTCCAGCGAGGCGACGGAAGCACCGGAACGACCTGGATTTACGACCTTTCTGTTGTCGTGAAGTGGCTACAAGACACCGCCGTCGCCAAGGCGATATCGAAGTATCAAAGTTCTGATGGTCAGGACACGGAAGTCTTCACGAAGCGCAAGCGCGGCGTGGCGGCTGCTGAAAAGGAACAGATGGAAGCCGCTTCGATGGCACGGCTTCTGGTGCCAGTTGAGTATGTTTTGAACCAATTGACGGAGGATTATTCGGGAATCAAGACAGCTTTGCGGAAGATTCCGGATGCTATTGCTCAAAACGTCGAGGCTGCTATCGCGGCGCATGTTCGCGAAATCGCTGATGAGATCGTCCGCGAAGCTATCGATAAGCTGAAAATCGAGATCAGTGATAAACCGCTCGAATATGAGAGGTAGCTCACATGAAGCTGCCGTCGGTCAACCCGGATGCAAATCTCGATAGTATTGTAATCCCACCCGCCGTCCTCGAAAAGAGCACGCTGCGGTTTGACCAGTTGCGTGCCGAGCGCAGGAACTCGGTTTTCGATATCCCGCCAGTCATGTCGGTGACGGAGTGGGTGCACGAGCACATCGAATTCAAGGGATCGATCTCCAACAAGAAGGGTAAACTTCGATATCTATCCTATCAGCGGACGCTCGCTGACTGGTTTATGGACGAGAACTGCAGCGAGATCACTGTCTTGAAAGGCACCCGCGTGGGCTGGTCGATCTTTATCGCCAGCCTTGCAATGTATGTCGCGGGATATCTAGGCTCGTCCATCACCATTGCTCAGCCCACCGACAAGGATGCCGAGGCTTTCTCTAAGGAAGTCATAGCCGCGATGATCAAGTGCTGCCCGTTTGTGGAAGCAATGGTCATCCCTGGCTCCATGGATATCATTCAACTGACGAACGGCGGTATCATCCGCATCATCGGCGGCACCTCTGCCGACAACTTCCGCCGATACGACTCCGTTTTCAACGTCGTCGACGAGTATTCGGCCGCTGGTTACGACAACAAGAAAGGCGAAAACGGCGATAAACTCACGCTGTTCAAGGATCGCGGCGGCGCACACCGGCATACGGTCACCGGAGCTGGTTCATCACCGCTGTCGAAGGACAGCTGCCGGACCTACGCCCGCTTTATCGTCTCCGACCAACACTACCCCTACGTCGTTTGCCCCCACTGTAACCTCTCCCAGATCATGGAATGGGGAGACAAGGATTCCAGTTTCGGGTTCAAATGGCAGTGCGATGAGGTCACCGGCTACGTCACGGAAGCCTGGTACCAGTGCAAGGGTCAGGAGTGTGTCGCGAACGGGCGAAAGATCACTGAAGCCCATAAAATGCAGCTCGATGAGACAACCGAGTACATAGCGACCGCCGTCTCTGAAGCGCCAGGTCATCGTGGTATACATGTTCCACAGTGGGTCTCGTCCGCTGGGCAGGCCTCGTTCAAGAAGATCGCCCAGCGTTTCGTGTCGAGCCAGGGTAACCCTGAACTCCTGAAAACGTTTACCAACAACGTGTGTGCGACGGTGTGGGATGAGTACACTACCAACTCGATGGAAGCGAAAACGCTCTCGTCGATGCTTCACCCCTACACCGCCGAGGTCCCTGACGACGTTGTCCTCCTGACAGCCGGGGGTGATACCCAGGATAATAAAGAAGGTTCTGCCCTAGAACGACTGGCGTCGAGAGAATTGCAGGTCGTAGGCTGGAACGCGCTCGGTCAGTTTCGCATCATCGGCCATTGGAAAGTCTTTGGCGAACCAGGTGACGGTGCATCCGACAGGGAGTTGAAAGACTTGTTGTCGAGACCGTTCTATAAGCGAGACGGAACGGCAATGCGCATTCTGGCCGCTGCGATTGACCTTGGCGGACAAGGCTTCGCTGACGAAACTCGGCTGTTTTGCAATAGCTTCCCGCTTAATCGTAACATCTGGGCTATCAAAGGGAATGCTCACCGTAAGGACTTCGTCTGGCCGAAGCAAAGGTCAACTAGCCGTAGGTCCGGCGTCTACTACTCCATTGATTCACACTTGGCTCGTGACGGCATCTTCAAGCTGATGCAGCTTCAAGCCGACAAGGTGGCAATGATTCCTGCTGCCCTTTCGCAAACCTTCATTGATAAGTTGATGTGTCAGGAGCGGTATCGGAAAGATAGCCGCTGGCATTGGCGCGATCAGAAGGGACGTCGTCCTGAAGAAGAATGGATGTGCTTGAGCTATGCCTATGCCGCCCTCAAAGGCTTGCAGACCTCATATCCAAAACGCTGGCGTGACTTGAATCTTGCAGCTAGCGCCCTCGGAATACCGTCTGAGATCATCGATCCGGAGACCAGGGAATTGGGATACAAGGGCAAAGACCTTTCAGCACCGGCAGTCGGCCTATCCAAAGAGGCTGAGCCGCCGAAGGTCGTCGCTCGACCAGAGGCACAGCCAAAGCGCCAGACACCGGTTGCACCACTGCAATCCGCCGAACCTGCGCCGGAACAGCCTGTGCCACCGGCTCCAAAGAAAAACAAAATCTTCAAGTACAGAGTTGGACTTAGCCGATGAACCCATTCTTCAACATCACGGATAAGGCCACTCTGCTCGCCATGATCAAGCAGAACCAGGAGGCCCTGTCCGACCCGCTTCAGAGTGCTGCCGTCGGTTCCCAGGGCTCGATGACCCAGAAAGCCCGCAACGATATTACCAAGAACCTAGTGTTCCTGGCTCAGCAGCTGGCCAAGGTTGACGGCGTCACCGTGCCGACTGGCAAGCCAAAAATGTGGTCGCAGTCGCCGAGAGGGAGCTACTGATGGCCCAGATCGCTATCCATTCTCCTAAGTCCAAAGGAACGAGAAACCTCGTCGTCGGCCTCGCACGCGCCGCTGCCGGTGGCATCAACTCGCTGTTCGAGGCAGCTTACAAGACCTACCACACGGCGGCCACATCCAGCGACAAATTCGAAATCCCGCAGGACATCGGCCCGAACCAGGCGAACGGCGAAATCCCGTTGCTCCGGTCTCGCAGTCGACAGGCCAAGGAAAACTCGTCGCACTACAAGCAGGGTATCACGCAGCTGGTCACGAACACGGCCGCTATCATGCCTATCATCAACGACACGGCCCTACAGTTGATCTGGGATCGCTTTGGCCACGACATCGATATCCGGGGCATCCTGAAATTTGACACCCTGCTGGCCCAGGCCGCCGAAGCCTTCTTTACAGATGGGGAAGTTTTCCTCGTCATCCTCGACACCAGCCATAAGAACTACCCGAGCCGATCCGGCCTGGATTTCAAAATTGCTGTTTGGGAAGCTGATCACTGTCAGATCGGCTGGAGTCGTCAGCTTACCAACGGCAACTATGTCCGCGACGGGATCGAGTTCGACGACATGCACCGCGTGGTCGCCTACTGGCTCTATACGTCCCATCCCCGGGACTGGGTCTCGAACATTCCTGGTCAGAGATTCGAGCCAATCCGGTTCGAAGCCGAACACGTCATGCATATCTATAAGCCGTCGCGACCAGGGTCAAACCGTGGTGCGCCGTTCGGCTCCGCTGCCCTGCCGACCTTGGAACTCGTTCGCCGCTACATGCTCAACGAAGTTGAGAAGAAGGCTGTACAGAGCAAGCACACCATCTTCTATATTGCGCCGGACCTGGAAGACGGCGGCGGTTGGGAGACTGAGGACGGTTCCGTTCCTATCGAACTGGAGAACCCACCGAGCGGCGGTGCTATGACCTTGCCCCCGGGGCACGACGTCAAGTTTGCCGACATGCCCCCGACCGATAGTAATTTTGGGCTGTATATCCGTGCCGCCATGAATGAGGTCGCCATTGCCTTCGGCATGTCCATCGAGATGTTGACATATGAACTTGGCGACGTGAACGAACGGGCGATGCGCATCCAGTTGCTGGTGATGAAGAAGCTATTCGAGCTGATCGGATACGGCTTCCTGGTTCCAGCTCTTGAACGGATTTTCCGTCACCTGGTCCAGAGGGCTTATATTCTTGGACTGTGGGAACCTACCTCGGGAACGCAGCTCGATGAGCATATGTCGCCGGAATGGATGATGCAGCCGACAGAGCATATCTATCCGGAGCAGGAAGTCGATGCCATGACGAAGATGGTCAATTCCGGCTTTATCTCCCGCCCTCAGGCTATCGCTTCGCTCGGCTACAATGCCAAGCAGGTGGATCGTCTCAACCGGTCGGATTACGATCAGGCTAAGACCGCTGGAACGAACTATGCTGTCTATAACGGCTGGCAGGCCCAACCATTGCCGGTCTCCGCCGATGGAACTCAAGGACCTCCGCTCAACATTGACGCCATTGGTCAAGCGATCCGAGCAGGTCTTTTTACGTCCACCATGGAGGACGAAATCTTTATCCGCCAGTCTCTCGGCATGCCAGAGATGTCCGACTCTGCTCGTCAGCAGTGGCTGGATCATCCGTACCGTCAGCCGATTACGCTGAAGGAAGACGATGATGCGCAATCATCGTTCGCTCCGGACCTCTTCGGCGCAGCCGACGCGGCAGATTAAATCCCTTATCAACAGGCCCGGCTCCGGTTGGGCTTATCTTTTTAAATTATTTTTCGGCTCATCATCGAATCTTGCAGCCGCCTTCGTCAGCCTGATCTCAACAAAGCATTTGAGGTCAGGATGGATAGTCCGGCAAAGTACAGTCAGCAGAAAGGCATGAGGATGCAGCGGCGTTCGCTGGTCATTCCTGACGTGTCTTTTGATGACGCTACTCAGTCGACCGGTCTTGTGATTACAACTCCGACGCCCGTCCGCACATGGCTGCCTGATCCAAGTTGGACAGGACCCGCGAACGCCTGCCCTTACATCGAGGGTGACGAAGTCCTCTTGGCCAGCGGCCTGGACTATAGCCGCACACCCGGCATGCCGCTTTGCGATGGACATAACACCGGTCGCGTCGGCGATATCCTTGGAAGGGTCGAAGATGTCAGGCCGGAAGGCGAGAATGTCGTCGGCAAAGCCCTTTATCTCCCCGAGTTTTCAAACATCTACCAGGGCGTCAAGAACGGCTTCTATCGACAGATATCGGCCGGATACACCGTCCAGAAATATGTTCAGGTCGAGCGCACCGATGGCGTTCCCGTTCCCCTTTTCCATGCGACTGACTGGACCCTCTTGGAAGTCAGCCACGTCCCGATTGGTGCCGACGCCCTGGCGACGGTTCGATCCGCAACCCCAACCGACATCTCCATTCCACAATTCGAGATGCTCGCCAGATCAAAACGTGAGGAGCCCACCATGGCTGATACTACCGACCTTTCCGCCCTCGTCGACGCAGCTGAAGCTGCAATCCAGGCTGTTGCTGATGCCAGCGACGATGGAGCTGATGACGCTACCGTAGCTCGCGCTGCAGCGCTCCGCTCTTTCCGTGCTGAAGGTGATGAACCTGAGAAGAAGGACGAGCCCGCCGCTGACGAAACGGAAGCCGAAAAGAAGGATGTCGAAGAGACCCGTTCTCTGGCTCGCTCCTACGGCAAGCTGAAGTTGGTCGATGACCTCCGCAAGCTCGGTGCCCGTTCTACGGAGCTTAGGACTGCTCTTCGCGGCGCGATCAGCAATGGCGCTCGCTTCAACCCGGCTGACGTCAAACCGTCGGATCAGGTCCGGTCGGCACCCACCATCAACACTCCAAACATTTATCAGACCGCGAACTCTCAATTTCGCGGTAAGCGCTAACCCCAACTGGAGCTGACTGCGCACACGCATCACCGTCCTTAGGAGACTTTACAATGGCCAGAATTTACGCCCCACGTCCGGATGAAGTCTTCATCCGCTCGGAAGCCAATGGCACCTTGTCCCGCGACAAGATCACCTTGAAAACCAGCGCAACGGTCTACGGATCGGCAACCGTTGTCATCGCCGAAATCGTCACCAATGCCCTGACCGGCAAATACGTCCGCGCAACTCAGACCTTGGTCGAAGCTGCCGGTGAGAATCTCCATCTCGCGATTGTATGTCGTCGCACCGACGCCGCAGAGGCTGACGTCATCGCCACCGGCTTCGTCCGTGACGGTGAGGTTAAAGGTCTGGAACTCGATCTCGACACGTCGCTGACGGTTGCGGAAATCACCCCATACCTCGCCGCACAGGACATCGTCGTCCGCTAACCAAATCGTTTTTTGTTCTTTACAAGAACAGAACAAGAACAGGAGACTACCTCATGGTAATGCTGAATGCGCCCAAGGGCGATCCGAACAACCTCATTGCGCTAACCGGTGCAATCAACGAGCGCCCGTATGTCGTCCAGTTGCTGGACCTCTGGCTTCCCTGGAATTCGAAGGGCGAGAGCGTCGATACTCTCTGGATCGAATTCGACAAGGACGGCACGCTGTCATTGATCGAAGAGCAGCCACGCGGCTATCTTGGCGATCCATCCGCCCGTACGGAACGCAGCGGTTTCGCGATCAAAGTCCCATACTACCCGCAGTTCGAAACCCTGCTCGCAGCAGGTGTCCAGGGGGTCCGGGCCTTCGGTTCCGAGAATGAGAGCGAAGGTTATCAGCAGAAGCTGAACGACCTTCTTGACCTGATGAAGCGCAAGAACAGCAACATGCGCGAGTTTATTCGCATGGGTGCCCTGCTTGGCGAAATCCGCAAAGCGTCCGGCGGCATTTCGCAAAACCTCAACCAGTTGTTCGGCATCACGCGTACCGCTCATGCTTTCGACCTCAGCGATCCGACGACCGATGTGGTTGCCGAACTGATCGAAGCGAAGGAAATGGCTGAGGACGAACTGGGCGACTTCCAGGCTCAGGTGACGGGATACAAGCTGATTGCGGGTAAAAATATCCACCGCAAACTCACCCGACATGCTTCGGTCAAGGACGCCTTCGCCCTGTGGTCCTCGACTTCCGGCTTTGGCAACCAGGGTTCGGCGATGCGTGACGACATGCGTGCAGGCTTCCCGATTGCAAGCGATATCGACATCGTCTCATATTCCAAAGGTAAGGTCGGATCGACCTACTTCCTGGACCCGGACAAGGCGATCCTCTGCCCAATCGTCGACGGCATGTACCAGACCCGTTATGCACCTGGCGACAACAAGGACCTCGTGAACACCATCGGTCTGCCGGAATACGCTCAGTCCCAGGAACTGCCGTTCAAGAAGGGCGACCAGGTCCACACCGAAATGTCGACCGTTTCCTACGTCGAGCGTCCGAAGGCCATCGTCGATATCGCGTCGAGCGAAGACTAATCCACCCTTTCGGGCCGTCGATATCATCCGGCCCGGAACCGCCCATCGCATGGCTCCCTACCTGCGGTGGGCACCCCCTTCTTAAAGTGAGGTCCCCATGCTCGATAAAGGCGTCGTCAAACTAGCAGTCTCAGATTCCCCGAACGCCGACACCGTCCAGGCACCGCCGTTCGACAGCAATCGCCTGTTCGCTTTCGATATCGCATCCGGCGACGATCCGCACGAGCACACGCTCAGTGACCGGACTGAGTTCATTACCGTCACAGCCACGTTCACGTCGACCGATGCGCTGCCGTATGTCGAGGTTCTGCGAGGCACCACCGGCACGAAAAAGCGTATCTTTGAGCGCGACTATGCTTTCAGCGTGGTCAAGGTAATCGACAACGACGACGTCGCCTCGAACCCCCGCAAGCTGACCTTCGATCCCCCGAACGCCGGGTCGGCATACATCGAAATTCAGGAGGCTTGATCCCATGATGATCCCGTATCCTTCTCCTCGAAAATCCTCAGGCGGCGGCGCAGCTTCCGGTTTCGTCCGTAAGCGCAAGCTGAAAGTTGACGGTGGCAAGGACTGGTATGAGTTCACCGAGTCCGGTTCGTGGGATCGCGACGCACTCCTGGCTATCGTCACAGCAGAGCCTGGCAATGAAGGCCTGACGCTCGCACAGGTTCGCGTTGAAGCCCAGGCAATCGGCGGCGGCGGCGGCGGCAATTCCGGTGCCCATGCCGGGATTGGCGGTTTCCCGGGAATTGTCACTTACACGGAATTTCAGCTCTCAGATTTAAACGAAGGTAATGATCTTTACATCGACGTCGGCGCTGGTGGCGCGGCCGGGAGTGATGGCGGCACGTCGCTCATAGTAGCGCACAATATGTATGTTCGTAGCTTCTACGGCGTTGCAGGCGTCGGGGCGGATGGCGTGCGAAATGCTTATTACAGACACCTCAGCAACGACGGCCAGTCCGTCGATCCGGACGCCTCCGGTGGCACCGCGATGAACAGCTCCAGCGGTCCGGGCGGCGGAGGTAGCAATCGCGACGGCAATTACAGCGGCGGGGTCGGGCGAAGCGCTTCTCCGTACACCGTCCTCCCAGGATTCTACGCCGGAGAGAATGGTCACGACGGCACCAACACCTTCGGCGAAAACTGGGACAACTACGGTTCTGGCGGCGCTGGCGCTCCTTTCATCGACGACGAAACAACCCCGACCACCGGTGGCAACGGCGGCTACCCTGGTGCTGGCGGCGGTGCGGGCCTCGTCGGCGGCATGGGTGCCAACGGCTGCGTCCGCTTCCGCTTCTCCGTTCTCGAACCTGCGTGACCCTATCATGTCTCAGAAAGTCTACTTCGTCATCGACACGACAACCAATTTCATAATCAACGTCACCGTAGGGAGAGGTGATCGTCCTGGTTTCGACTATGTCGAGCGCACGGCCGGGAACGCAGGCTATAGCATCGGCTGGAGCTACACCGACGGCGTCTTCACCGACACCCGCGCCGCCTACAATACGGCCGGTCGACCCATAAACCCATATGTGAGATCGGTAGCTAGGCCAGCTTAGCTTTCATTCACGGCCAGGAAATCCAGGAAATACGATGGTTTCGAAACTCTTCGCACACAGCTCCAAAGCGCTCTTCAGGGTCTTCCGCGAAGACGGAGGAGCCCTATGGCTGCGCGAGGGCCAGACCGAAGCCGATTACCTGGATTGCCAGTTCGTCGAGAATTGGGAGGACATCTCCGTCGACGGCATCAAAATGTCTGACGCGACCGCAAAGGCAACATTTCAGGTTGCCGATGTATTGGCCATTGATCCGGCCAGGGCTGGTCAGCTCTTCAGGAACGAAGGCCGCGATAAATTAACAATCGGCGGCCGGGCCTACATCATCGAATCTTGCAAAAAAGACAGCCACGGTTGGATCGACGTAATGTTGATCGGACCTATTGATGGCGGCAGCTGAGCATATTCGAACGCAGGTGCGAAAGGGCGTGAAAGCGCACCTTGCCGCAGCTGTTGGCGATCTGAATGTTCATTATGCCAGCCGGATCGTGCGGTCATTTCAGTCTGATAATTTCCCTCTGGTCCTGGTTGCTGTCACCGATATTCCTCGCGCCTCGGCCGATCCGTCCGATCCTATCGTCGAACGCGACGTCACCGTTTCAATCAAGATTAGTGAGCGCACCGCCTTCGAGGATGTCGAAGATCGCGTCGATGGAATGTGCCTGCGGATCGAGAAGGCTCTCGTAAATCCTGGTGATCTTGGCTTCGGCAAATACTGGGGCTGGAAGATCGGGGCAACTTCAGCGCCGGAGCTTGATCCCCTGAGCGAAGACACGCTGCTCATGTCGGTAGTGATGCCGATCACCTTCACGCTGGCGACCCGCGACACTGACCCCGGCGAGAACATCAACCCCTAAATTTTACTGGAGACCAAACATGGCAACATCGCCAATCAAACAGCTTACGACCGGCCAGCGCATCATGGGTGGTATCGTCGTATTCAAGCCTCACGGCACTGACAAGTTTATCAAGATCGGCCCAGTCGGCGCTATCACGCTGACGCCAACTCTAACCGAAGTCGAGAGCCGCTCAGACGAGTCCGGCACCTCCCAGCTGATCGGTTCATGGATCACGCAGCAGGACGCCGTCCTCCAGATCGCCGATATCCAGATGTGGACGCCGACGACCTACAAGGCGATGTTCCTGGCATCGACCAGCTACCTGACACAGTCTGCCGTTACTGCCGCAACCCTCGTTGTCGAAGACGTTGCCGTTGGTGACGTGATCCAAATTCCCGGCATCAAACCTACGATCACCACGGTAACCGATGGCGCGGTTGAAGACCCGGTCGCCTACACCGAAGCGTCGAGCGTCATGGGTGGAGGCCACTACATCTATCAGCGTTCGCGTGGCCTTCTCGAATTCATCGCAATCCCAGACGGGGCAGCGGCTGACGCGACGATCACCTATGCCCTCGCTGCCATCACCGAAGCCGACAAGATCGTGGAATACGAGATCATGCGCACTTCCGGCATTCGCGGCGAAGTCCAAGTCTGGGGCGTCGTTGACGGCGGTTTGCCGGGAGAGCCGGTCGACTACATCTTCCCCGACGTGGAATTCAGGCCAAACGGCGACGTAACCTTGAAGGGTGTCGATGCGCTGAACGTCGCCTCCCTAACGGGCAAAGTCTACAACCAGGGCGGTGCTGGCTACGGCTACGTGCGCCCGGTTGCTCACTAAATCAAATCAACAATGGCGGCTGCGATCCTGTGGCCGCCCCTCAATTCTTAGGGAGAAACTGAATGACTGAATCCAAACTAGAGCGCGTCGACAACGTCGCATTTCTTTCGCCTGACGACTTCCTCGCGGCGATCATTCCCCAGCAGAAATTCTTCGAGCTGAACGGCAACAAGGTCGCCATTCGCGGTGCCAACGCCTTCGACTTGTTCCGCCTCGTGAAACGTTTTCCGAAAGCCCGGGCTCTGGTGCACAACCTCGCTGATTTTATGTTCAGCGCGTCCAACAAGGATGCTGATGACCTGATGGCGAAGTTCAGCATGCGGACTGTCATCGACGTGTTGATTGATATCGGAGATGACGCCGCCGCCGCTTTCGTTGCGATCTGTCTGAACAAGACGGGTGATGAGGTCTACGAGGCTGCGCTGCGACAGATTGGCAATGACGCTCTGATCGGCCTCCTCAATGCGGCGATGACCGAGACGTTCGGAGGTAAATCGCCGACCGATTTTTTTACCGGACTTCTTATCGAGTTCGAGAAAATGGGAATTCGTCGCGAACCAAAGAAAAAGCAGCCGACCAGAGCAAACCGCCAAGTGACCAAGACGTCCACGAGGGCCGCCTGATCCCGAACTACGGCGGCTTGGCGTCCCTGTTTCGGAGCTACCAGCTCTACCGGGCCCTGTCAGGTCAGGTGGGCTGGGACCTTACCCCAGCAGAACTCGGCTTCAGGCTCGCTTCCCTGGAAGATGTCAGAGACCGGCAGCGGGAGGATTTATACCGAGCGACCTTGGCGGCAGGGTCCCGGATCATGGGTGACGACGATGCAGACAAGCTTTTGATTTGAGATGAACGAGAATGGCAACAGGTAGCATCACACGAAACATCGGTACTACATTTACGCTATCTGGCATTCAGTCTGCGGTTGCCTCACTACGGCGTCTTTCCACATCGTTCACCGGTAATCTCCAAGCTATGCGAGCCGCTGCCACTCGGTACTTTGCGCCCATCCTGGCGGGATTGAAGAAGATTGCCGAGTTCAGCTTTAGGAAGCTTCAGCAAGCCGCTAGCTTGGCATTCAAAGGAATTGCAGCCGGTGCGGTGCTGGCCAGCCTGAAGATCAAAGCCATCGCCCTAGCCGCCCTTGAGAGTTCCAAGGGCATGTCCGAGATGCTTGATAAGGTCAGTAAAGACAGTCGACGGCTTGGTATCAGCGCCAAGGACGTAGGCCTACTGCGATATGGATTCGATCAGCAGGGTGTAGACGCTGATGAAGTGCTTCAGGCATTGTCGGATATCGGAAACGAGTTCGAGAACGTCAGACAGCAGATCGACCAGGCTGACGAAGCCTACAACAAGACGAAAGCCTGGAACGTTCAAAAGGTCCTGGCGAGCCGTTCAGGTCAGTCGATCATGGATGCTTTAGCGTCTAACGACGAAGCTGCCCCGAACTCCCTGGCCGGTATTGCCGATCAGCAGGCGCTCATTCGCAAGCGTATCGAGATGTCCGTTAAAGGCGAGGACGAGCTGCGCCTGCGTCTGGTCGAGCGCTATCATGCCCTTGAGGACGACCGCAAAAAGTTCATTCAAGGCCTTGGTCAGCAGGGCCAGGCACTGTTCCGTCTTCAAGACTTTGGCCTGGATTACAAGCAAGGTGTCAAAGGCGGCATCGAAGGTCTGACTGCTCTATCTAATGCCTTTCGCCAAATCCCGGACGCTCAGGAACGTCTGCACATCAGCATGCAGCTTTTCGGGGAAGACGCTGGCGCGAAGATGGTAACGGTGCTCGAAACCGGCGGCGAAGCAATCGAGAAGTATCAAGCGCGAATGGACAGTCTTGGTGCCACGATCACCGAAGCTGACGCAAAACGTGGGGCTGAAGCAAGGTCTGTCTACAAGGAAATGATGCTCGCCTTCCAAGGTGCTCGCCTGGAGCTAGACCGGCAGATCACGCCTTTAATCATGGAGAGCCAGAAGCAGCTGACGGAGTGGATTGCGACCAACCGCGTCTGGATCGCAGAGACCTTCAAGGCCGCTTTCGTCGAGACGCGCAACCTGTTCTATGACTTGATCGACCTCTTCCACGGCAAACAGAGTGATTTCAGAAATTCCTGGCTGAACGCCACCGCTCCGACTCTAATCTTCATCAGCACCTGGATCGGCAAAATCCGGACCGAGGTCGGGAAGATTTTCTCCGGTGAGAACTCCGACTGGGCTTGGCTTAACCTCGCTCGGGATGGGTTGGTCGGTCTTTACAAGCTGGTCAAAGACGTTTGGGTGGTGGCATTCGGTGGGAAGGCCGTCACATTCCCATGGGTCGACACCATCGTTGCGCAGATCAAATGGATTTACGCTGCCATCCTCGACATCCCGAACCAGCTCAGCCTGCTTTGGAACGGCAAAGATTCTGATTGGGATTGGCTGAACACCATCCGCGACGGGCTTCTCTATGTCCGCGACCTTGCCGTCGACGTGTGGAATGTCCTGACCGGCGGCGATGCTAAGCGGTTCGACTTCCTGAACGGCTGGCGCGATCAGGTCGTCGCGTTTGCCGATCAGGTCAAGCGTGCATTCACTATCGTCAAAGATGCGCTAGAATTGTTGCATTCAGGCATGCAGTGGTTGCTGGGCTTCGTCGGCGGCGACGCAACCACTGTGGCGCTGGTGGGAATTTTCGCGAAGATCGCTGCCAGCATCCTGGGCATCGCAACCGCTGCAAAAGTGGCAAAAACTGCCATAGGCCTGCTAATGACGGCCGGTCGTTGGTTGCTGGGTATCGGTGGAGGAGCGGCAGCCGCAGGCGCTGCCGCTGGTGGAGCTGCAACCGCCGCTGCCGGTGCCCTCAGTGCTGCTGGTACCGCTGCCGTGGGTGGCGGGTTGGTTGCATCCTTGACCCGCGTCGGCGTTATGGTCACCGGCCTGATCCGTAGCTTCGGGCTCCTGGGTGCCACGATAACCGGCGTGATGATCGCTGGCAAATACGCGCTCGATTACTCGGCTCAGTCCGGCGATGCCGTCATCCAGAAGCAATTGGAGTTGATGCGCTTTCAAGCCGACCGGCAGGTCCAGGCTCGCGAAGACTGGATGATCATGCATCCGGCTCCGAAAGCCCCTGAGGTCACGATGTTCCAAGGTCAACAGATATTGACCCGTGACCAGTTGTCGGCCCTTGCCGAGGAGCAGGGTACGAGCAACGAGGCCTACGCCGGTCGGCGTGCGGGCATCATTAACGACTACGCCCGAAATAACCAGCAAGTGACCGAGCGGATCGCCATCGATCTGAACCTTGGCAACAAAACCGTTTCAGGGACCGTCGATAGAACGAACGCCGACATCCTCAAGGACATCAACCGCAACCTGAGAACCTACTGAGGAGATCGATATGTATCCAGGCTCTCCTTCAAAGACCGTTTGCTCCGCGATGCCGCTCGGGTGGCAGACTGGCACCGATATGACGGCTAGTATTTCCTTGATCAGCGAGTCTTCGGACATGCGTCGCTCGTGGAATGCGGAGCTTCGCAATTTCGCCGATCCGGCATTCCGTCTGTTCAAGATAGAGCTTGCTTCAGGTGACGGCGAATACATGACGCCACCGCTGATGAGATTGATGCCAGGCGACACATTCCACATCGTCGTCGACGCAGATTTTGAAGACTTCATCCCCGTTGGTGGGACGACCAAAACCCTTATCCGCGATCCTTATCCGGGCTCGATCCGTTGCAAGAACCTGGGCACAACTGCGATACCGTTCACATCATCTGGCCGCGTCGTTACGCTGGATGCGCCTGCCGTCGAAGAAGTTCGTATCTCGGCGCGATACGATCTGTCGGTGATGATAACTGAGCCGTGGAAGTTCTCAGAACGCGCGTCCGACCGAAAGGTCAACTGGAGCGTCGTTGTCGAGGAACTCGGAGGTAGCGCCTGATGCTTTACCTCGCCTTCCTTGATGCCTGGGACCAACCCTTTGATCCGATAGCCCATAAGAAGAACGAAGCTTTCTTCTCGATAGATAGCAACATCGAAGAGCGCGAGGACGGCGACGTCATCACGCCGTTCTTCAACGTTACCGTCCAGAACCCGGGCATAGCTTGGATCGCAACCCAGCCGTCGCGGTACGCCGTCATATCGGAACAGCTTCCGGATGACCCGGAGCCCATCCAACTCGCGCGTGGCCGATATCACAATCTGCCGGTGGAGCTGGCTGGTGACGATTGCCAGATCGAATTCACCTGCGTACCGCCGGACGAAGACGATGTCCTAAAGGCGGCAGCCGATGCCATTCGCCTTGGCGAGGTCGACTACGATCCGGACGCTGACCAGGAGGACCGCGAGGCCGCTGAGGTCTATGACCCCCTCTTCTATTCTCCTGAGGCAACCGACGACCCGTCGAACGCTCTCGCAGCTACCATGGATGTCTGGCGCTGGAACCGGCTGACGTTGGCTCCGGAGCGTGTTCACCTGATCAATGGTACCGTCCAGCATGTGATCGCAGGTGCCACTGCCGGAACTCACAAGTCCGCCAGGATGTCGATCCGCAACCCGCCGAAAGCTCTGAGCCGCATCCGTCTGATCAGTAACTGGACCCAGAGCGCCAGCGGTGATCAACCGACCGAGTTCCTTGGGACCCGCGAGATCGACACCTACAATTATCAGTCCTTCATCGACGGACTGCCGAAACCCGGCACGGCCATCGGATCGAGCACCGGTTGGACCATTGCCGCTGCCGAAATCAAGGAAATCGAGGACCTGCTGCCGCAGACGTTTGGTCGGGGCTTTGCATCGATCTGGGGAGCGACCGGTCAGCAGATCAAGATGCAGGCGAAGCGCCTGACCATCGGTATGCGAGCGCATTACGAATACAACCAAGAGCGCGAGGAAATCCTGGACCTCTACATGTCTGCAGGCGTTCAACCCGTTCTCGATGACGACAAGACCGAGACTGTCGACCAGATCACACTGTCATCACTGACGCTCGACGTTGTGACGCCGGAATGGCTTTACGAAGACCCTGAGACGCTGGAGGTTATGCACTACGTCGTCGGCGACAAGGTCCAGGCCAACGGGCTGGTATGGCGCTGCACGTTCGAGCATGACGCTACCGAGCGGTTCACGGCCAATCTTTTTGATCCTGATACAGGAGATGTTGCTCAAACCCTATGGGTCAAGACCGCCAAGCAGGCGGCCGTCGACGCGAGGACTTCAAGGTTCTTCGATATGCCACGAGGAAAGCGGGCGGTCCGCCATGGATTACGCCGCTTGAACCGCATCGTCCAGCGCCGAGCACGGGCTGCCGAAGTCAGTTTCGAAGTAGAATGGAAGGTTGGCCGTACAATCACATGCGCTGACGAGTGTCGGATAGAATATCGACGTTGGCCGGGCGGCGAGCTGGTTGGTAAAGTCATCGGCGTCCAGCTCAAAATCGATGGTGCGTCCCGGTCGGCGATCATTACGCTTGGTGTTTCCATCGGTACAGGCGTCGAACCTAACCCCTCTGAAGGGATAGAGAGCACGAACGATATCTTATACGGGGTTACCGCACCCGGGGTGAACGCTCCTGTTGACACCTACTCTCTCGATAACCAGGGCCCTCGAATCCTTGTCGTTGAGAATGAGGCTGACACCCAGGATGGATTTGGCCGCAACGCATCTGAAAGCGGGGGGGACCCTGTTGCTGCGATAGCCGCGAATCCCACGATCCTAAGGATTTATTTTGAGCCGTTGAGACAGGAAGACCTGATCACTCGAAGGATTTCCGCCCACACCCAGCCGGTCTACGTCCGCAAGGGCATAGACCTATCGCCGGAGATATCATGACCTCGGCCGTTAATGCCTTTAAACAGCTCATCGCTCATCAGACCCGGAAGGAACTGGTGTCGAGACCCCGTGTTCGGACGTCGACGATCCGCATCGAAAGCCACGATCAGGAACAAGAGCTGGTTATTGGCGGTGGGTCGGATGTGAGCTACGCTGTCGTCCAGACGTCTGTGGATTATTCGCCTCCGGAGTGATGATTCGGCGAATCGTCAAGGCGATTCTGATAGGCCCGTTTTGCGACTCGCCGAGTCAAGCCGATTTTCGGGGTACTTGTTCACCCTAAGTTCCGCGAGTTATCCCCACAATCCACCGCAATGCCGCTCGTAAGTATCTGTAAATAAAAGAGTTTTTCAGAATGCCTGTGAATAGCTACTAAATACTATTTTCAGTTCTTGCGCCAAATCACTGAAGCCCAGTACATTGCTCGTGTTGATGACGTCCTACCAAAGGAGAAACCCATGTTGTATTGGGCTTTGAAATGGTGGATGGCAGCTACATTCGCGACGATGACGATCTACTATGGTCTTCATTTTGTGAATGAAATGAGAGAGGCCGTCTCCTGGCATAACCAGAAAGACGGCCCTGATCAGTCCACGAAACCGTAACAACAAACGGTTTGCTGTCGGGAAGAGCCGGTGTTCGTAGCACTGGCTCTTTTCGTTTTCGTGTAAGGACACCTTTAAATATTCAACGAGTCCTGTCAAAGGAATTTTCCCTTGACGGGAATTTGAAGGACTCGAATTTCCAAAGGCGCAATTAGCATTTCGAATTTTGCGTCTCAGGTTTTCCACTTTAATTTTAAAAGGACTCGACGTCCACAATTCCTGTGGCTGACCCTCGAATCTTGCAGCGCCGTCATCCTCAATGGACAAATTGACCACTGCTGTTGACGAGTCCTTGAATGCCAGTCGATGAAAACTTCCTGCTCACGAAAATTATGGACCTCAGCGAGAGCGTCGCAAAAATCAGCGGCAAGATCGACGGCTTCATGCAGTCGCAGTCGACGCAGCAAGCTGAGATCAACGGTCTAAAGACCCGCATCAGCTCAACTGAGGCTGATATTGTTGGCATCAAAGCCACTCACTCGACCGTCCGAAACCGTTTGCTCGGCGCGTCGGCGATCTGTTCTGCGGCTGCGGCGGCATTCATGACGTTCGGCTGGCCAATAGTTCAAAAAAAGTTCGGTCTATGAGCATTGCAAATGTTTGCAATCTCCTGGCCTTGTCAACGTTCTTGCATATAACCCATTGCAATCACTCAATTTTCTGTTTGCGGCCGACAAAGTCTCGGGTTTCCATTGGTTCACGACTGTCAAAAGGCAGCGTTAAACAAAGGGTATAAAATGGAAAAGAAAATCGGTCGTCCGAAGACCCTTAACTCGGAATCTGATTCACAAATCGTCGCGAAACACTTGGGCAACGGCCTACGTCGGAAGCAAATCCTAGCCGATACCGGTTGGACTGAGTGGCGATACCAAATGGCAAGAGAATATCTTTCTAAAAACCCACCTGTCGAACTGGTCGTTATTGAAACCAAGCCGGAAGCTGCCAAGTCCGAAAAGCCAAAGCCGGTCCGCCTGACGAAAATTCCGGTAATCGACGCGAACCTCGAACCGGGCAGAGTCCACCGGTTCATTATTACCGCAGCCCAAGATGACACCCCGAAATTCGAGGGGTTCTGGGCCAGCTTGAAGACCTACGCCACCCGCCTGGGCGCTTCCATCATCACTTGCGGCCTTACCTACCAGAAAGGTCTCTTCGAAGACCATGCGGTTGCCACCGCGACCTACGACAAAGACGTCGAAGAATTCCTCATCATTGAGCGCATCCAGCTCACCCCCGATCTCCTGATCATCTGCGACGCAAACGTCCTACCCACCACCGCAAATCCACTGCAAGGCTGGCAGGTCGCCAACAAGGGCGGTCACGTCGTGGTGCCATCGACCCGTATTGCGCTGGAAAGCATCCCGCGCATGCAAGATGATCCTCCACGGTTCGCGATCTCGACCGGCTGCTGCACCTTGCCGAGCTATACACCTCGGGCAGCAGGCAGAAAGTCGCTGTTTCATCACACGTACGGCGCTCTACTGATTGAAATCGATGTCGACGGTGAGTGCTTCTTCCATCACCTGCAGCCGGATGAAGACGGTGCGTTCCAGCACTTCGATTGGATCGTCTCCGGCGAAACGATCACCGCACAGAACCGCGTGAAGGCCGTTACCTGGGGCGATATCCACCATGATCAGCTTGATCCGGTCGTCGCCATGGCTAGCTGGGGTTATTGCACGGCCGAAAAGAAGGTTGTGACCGGGCACTCACTTGCTGGATATCTCAACGCCGAATACGAGTTTGCCCACGACACCTTGGATTTCCGTCGTCGGAACCACCATGGCCTGGACGATCCCCATGAACGGGCTCGCATCAACATTGCTACCAACTCGAATGTCGAGAGCGAAGTCCGAGAAGCCGCCCGGTTCATCAACGCGATCTCCCGTGATGGCTGCCGTACCGTTGTCGTCGAGAGCAATCATGATGCGGCGATCACCAAGTGGCTCAAGAACCCCGAAGGCATGCTCGACGCGGAGAATGCCTACTACTGGCACCTCCTGAACAGCGTCTGGCACAGGGAAATCAGGGCCTCCAACAGCGACTTCAATCCCGTCCACGAAGCTCTTCGGATGGCCGGGCTCGATGACCATATCGATTTCATCGGATCGGGCGAGAGCTTCACGATCCTGGAGATCGAACACGGTCTTCACGGCGATATTGGCGTCGGTGGATCACGAGGGACGCCCCAGCAATTTCGTAGGTTCGGCCGTCGCACATCGACCGGCCACACTCATTCTCCTTCGATTGCGGACGGGGCCTACGTTGCCGGTCTCTCAGCAAAACTGCGGCAGGGTTACAACAAGGGGCCGACCCGCTGGGCACATGCTCATATCGTTCTCTACCCGAACGGCAAGCGCGGCATGGTGTTGATGCACTCCGACGGCCGGTTCCAAGCCATGGGTGATATCCTCGAACAACAACTCCAGGCTGCTTGACCCCTCTTGCACATTTTCCCCAATCACGGCAGTAATTCCTGCAGTG
The DNA here is from genome assembly GCF_000731315.1 of Neorhizobium galegae bv. orientalis str. HAMBI 540. Lineage (NCBI taxonomy): Bacteria > Pseudomonadati > Pseudomonadota > Alphaproteobacteria > Hyphomicrobiales > Rhizobiaceae > Neorhizobium > Neorhizobium galegae. The sequence continues at coordinate 648,210 of NZ_HG938353.1, read as the reverse complement.
GTTGGGGGTGTTAATGCTTGATCAATTTCAGATGGCTGCGGCCTCGATTTATAGCGGCTGGGTTCTGTTCGGCTGCTTGGTATTCGCTTTCGGCATCTTTCCAGCTCTCACCATGAAGCTCTGGGAGAAGCGGAAACACGGCCTCGTGCGGATCGCGTGCATAGTTGCTGCGCTGACCTCTTTTTACGTCCTGTTGCAAGGTGCCAGGATGGCAATCGACTGGGTCGATCCCTTTGCGGGTAAGGAGAGCCAGATGGCGGGTGCAATCCATAACCCCAAAGGCTGGATTATCGTTGCCGTGATCGTCGTGTGGCCTTACCTGCTCATGATCATCGGGGCGCTCATTGGGCATCTGGCTATCCGTGACCTGCTGCGGCTGCGACGGGTCGCTTAGAACTTACTTGATCAACTCGCAATTCGACTTTCGGTATTTTTCCTCGCCAATCGATTTCAGCAGTTCCTTGTCGACGATCCATTTCGCCGTCGGCAAAGGCATGCCGCTCGCATCGTGTTCGGCCATCTCGGCATAAGCGTAGGTCGTCACCGCCTCGAACATTCGCCCGGCCGAGAAGTCTGTTGTTGGTCCTTGAACAGACCAAAGGATCGTCATCGGAACAAATTTGGAGAGTTCCTCGCGCGTGATCTTCTCAGCGCGTAGCGCCTCAATGAATTTCCGGGACGCGTCCAGGCCAAGATTGAAGAACCGTTCCGTCTCAGTCTTACGGTCCGCGTTTGAAGCGTACGCGAAGCATTGATAGGCCGTCAGGGCGTATCGACCTAGCTTGGCATTCTCTTCTGTAGCGGTGGCGGCGGTCGAGGCCAAAGTTAATGCAAGAATCGCGATGGCAGTGCGCATGAGGTCCCCCGATCACGGGAACGCTAGCCTAACGGAACCTGCTTCTCAATAACTAACGTGAGCATAAGGATCGCGGTTGCAGCCGGGCCGTTGTCAGCAACCTCCAAGTGGGCTTCAAGTGGATGCTCGTGCTTCAGCACTACGCGCCCATACAAGCGCTTTCTCGTGTCAACGATAGTGATCCGATGCCCGGCTTTCGACGGCTCAACACTGACCTCGTAGGGCGTGCTGGGGTCCTTGAATTTGCCGGAGCCAGTTTCCTGAACCTGCTTCCGAAATTCTCTCAGTAATTGCTGATCTAAATCTTGCATTTCGCGCTTTGCCGTTTCCGCCGACCGAGTTCGACTAGATGTAACGTTATTACATCGATGGGAGTTCCGGTGTCGTTATTCGATCTATTCGGAAAAAGTGAAAGCTCAATTGACGAGCAGCCGGATTGGCGTCAGTCGGTAGAAGACTGTCTTGGCGGTGAAGAAGCCTCCTGTACCTGGGTCGAGACCACTGCCTCGGCGCTCCCATTTAACTTCATCGGCAGTCACCTGGAGATGTCCGCAGGTGCCTGGGTGAAGGCCGCCGCGCTACTATCCGTCACCGAAGCTCACGTCCGTGCCGTCGCATCGGTCGAAGCTCTGGGTTCCGGATATCTCGCCAGCGGTCGCCCCAAAATCCTTTTCGAAGCTCACAAGTTCTCGGCCTCGACCAGCAGGAGATACGACAGCTCTCATCCGAACATCAGCTCCAAGACCTGGAATCAGAAGCTCTACGGCGGCGGCGGTGAACACCAGTACGCAAGGCTTGCTGAGGCGATGAAGCTCCACGAGACAGCCGCTCTCGCCTCTTCCAGCTGGGGTGCCTTCCAAATCCTTGGCAGCAACTTCGAGCCTGCTGGATATCCATCAGTCCAGGCTTTCGTCTATGCCGCCTGTCAGTCCGAGGACGAGCAGCTCTTTAGCTTCTGCGCATTCGTGAAAGCAAACCCCACTATGCACAAGGCGCTGAAGGCCAAGGACTGGGCCGGGTTTGCCAGCAGATACAATGGCAGCGGCTATAAGGCCAACGCATACGATACGAAGCTGTCAGCCGCCTTCAAGAAGTTTGGAGGTAAGTGATGGGAGCTTGGATTCCAAAAACACCTGACACTTACCGACCTCGCTCCAGCGTGCTGCTATGCGAGATGCTCACCAAGATGATCCTCGATCACATCGAACTGGAAGGACTTTCCGCAGCAGAGATCGCACGGAAATATCCAGGTTTTCGAGCTGCCTACATCCAGGCGATGCGGTCTGGTGTTTTGTTCGGAGAGAAGCGGCTCCTCTCCATGTGCGAAGCCCTCGGCCTCTTTGTCGTCTTCTCCGTCGTCCGCAGCATGCGAGAGCAGACCAGAATGATGGAGGCCGCATGACCCGTCCTCTTCGTGAACAGAAATCCCGTACCTATTCGAAACGTCTGACCGCCTGGAGCTTGGCAGGTATCTTCGCGCTGGCCGCCCTCGGTCGGGAAGCGGAAGTCATCTACGCCGTCAGCTCTGCCGCTGTCGCTCACCTCCTTCTTTATATGGGCACTGGCCACCTGGACCTGCGCTCGATCCTAACCAGCGAGCTGCTCAAGCTCAGAAAGCGTGGTCCAGATGCATAAGCTGTTTAGCTCCGGCGAAGACTATACTCACTTTGAGGTCGGCCTTGTTGTCGCCTGTACGGTCCAGCTCGGTATCTTGGGAGGCATAGCAGCCGTCGCGGTGATCACCGCGATCAAGGTCTGGAACAGCCATCATGCTTGATTTCGGCCTGTCTACCTACCTCAAGATCGGGGCAACTGTCGCAATCCTTGCCGTCATCGGGCTGGGCTATTGGCACTACACGTCGCTTGTCGACCAAGTCTCAACCCTGAAGATCGAGCTGTCGACCAAGGACAAGGAACTGAAATCCGCCAAGGCCGCCGTCGAAGCCATGAACGACGTCATCGTAGATACTGAGGCCCAGCAGACGAAATCCTCGGTGCTCCAGACGTCCGTGGCGAAGGCCCGGGTCTCCAACGATGTTGAGCTGCCCAGACCTCTGGCAGATGCCTTCCTGACCCGTTTCGGAGGCAAGCAATGATCGGCAAGATCGCAACCACCGTCAGCTTTGTTTTCATCCTGGCCCTGATCGTGTCCTGTTCGGCAACGATCCCACCCGCGCTCCTGAGCTGCAAGGATGAGCCAGCCTACAGCGGTCGTAAGAATGTATCCGCAGCGGATGTGGTGGAGTTCGCCGACCAGCTGGCGCTTGCCGGGGCTGACTGCAGAGCAAGGTTGAAGGCGGTCAAAAAGATTGTCGACCAGAAATGATAAAGGCCCCAGATCGGGGCCTTTTCGTTATCGTTTGGGAGCTGGCATTGGCGGCCGCCGTCTCGCGACTGGGACCGTAAAGCGCCGAACTGGTGGCGGTGAAGGTGGGGTGGGTTCCTCGACATGGAGAACCGGCATCACGGGTTGTTTGATCCGGTACTTCTCATGAAGGGCTTCGGCGGCTGCTCGCTCAGCTGCGCGTTCTTCTGGGGTCTTCAGGGCTTCCCGACGGCACCGTTCGATTGCCTCGGGGTCTGATGCCAGGGCATATAGACGGCCGGTCTTCGGCCATTGCATCGACGATCTAAACCGCTTCTCGATCAGCTGACCGCAACGCAGGAAGAAGTGGATGTATTCGCGCTCGATGTTCATGCTGCTTCTCCGATCATCTCGGCTTGCATGCGTTCTAGCGTCTGCAGTTTCGTTTCTGAGGGAGTTGAGCGCCAGTCGACACCTTCCATCTGGTAATCCGTCAGACAGTAGAGGTCGAACTCCATCACGTCACAGATCGTCTCCAGGCTGAGAATATCGTTCCGAACGATATGGCGGAGGCGCGAACGGCGCTGCATAGCCTCGTCATATTCTCGGACTCGAGATTGCCCACGGACGTAAGCTTTCCACCCTTCGGCCTGCTGATCGACGTCACCCAAAAAGACGGCTTGCCACATCCAGACCGTTTCATAAATCTGATGATGGTTGTGATCGCGAACAAAGAAGTCAGGCTTTCCGTGCACTCGGACGGATGCACGCGCTCGCCGTTTCACCCACTCAACGGCAGTTGCCCAGTAATCTTCCGCAGGCATCATCCGTTCAGCGGACGAGTAGGAAATATATGACCGGATTGTGCGCTCCTGCTTGTGCAGGAATTCGGCGAGACCGGCGACTTGGCGTGTAAGTTTGGTGTCTTTTCTGTTTCCGGTCTCGATCTCGAATGCCGGAAGCAGGTCCCGGAGCCGATATGGCATTTCATCTTTCCGCATTTTCAACATTAGTAATCCCTTTGGTTGGAGGATAAAGGCATCCTCAACAACAAGGGTTTGCTGCATTTGAGTTGGCGACAAGAATAAAGTGAGCCCACAGTGGACCCACAAATGCAATGACTAGGTTCTATCTGATCGCGTCAACAAAATATTCTTTTGGCTGTCGGCGGATTTGTTCAAAGCGCCGCCGAAACTCAGAGTGAAGCTCTCAATATAATAGAAGTAGGGAGCTTCATCATGTTTCAGTTCATCGTCGCAATCATTCGTCTTGCCGCTCAAGTTGCAATGTCGGTAATCAAGTCCGTAGCGGACGCCTTCGAGGAAGCTTGGAAGGCGGCTGCAGCCTCTATCGCAGCTATCTTCGCATTGCCAGGTCGACTGCTGGGTGGCGGGGGTGGAGGCGTACCAGCACAGCCCATTCCCGATCTCAAGATGGCGTTGCCGGACGGCGACCGAATCGTGCAGGCGGCAGACCTTCAGAAATCGGAAAACAAGGCTGTCGACATGCTCGCCAAGGAAATCATGACACCAGCACAGCAAGCCCAGGCGTTCGCGATGATGGCGGTCGAGGATCGGGGATTGGCTGACATTTCCAAGTTGACGGACGAACAGATCGACTGGCTCTATAGTCTCCACGAAGATCAGCTGCGGATCGTGGTGGACGCTTCCGAGCGTCGTGTCGCCGATGCCCTGGCCGGAAAGCCGAGAGCTTTGATGGCGATCCTCTCGGTCGGCGAAGAGCCGTACGAACAGCCGACGGTTTTCGCTCACCGGCTCGCAGCAAAAAGAGCGGCCTCGCTAGAAGCCGCTCCCTTGATCACATATTCCGCCGTCAAAATCTAAAACTACCGGGCCGACATCCGAACTTTGCGGCCGAGATAATTCTCGCGCCGCAGAGCTTTCACGCACTGTGAGAGCCCTTCCGGATTTTCCTGCAAGTAGTGCCCGAACACTTCATACGCGGCCTGCTCGTAAAGTTGCTGATCTTCTTCAGCCAAAAGCGCATTCATGTCTTCATGCTCACGCTCGTTTTCGCGGTCGTGCATGTCGAACCGAACCTCAGCGTACAACGCTTGGACCGACCGCAACCCCGTCGCCATCATCACTTCTTTGGTCGACAACTCTCCGGCCATCCACCGATCAATCACTTCCACGACGTCCATTATGCGGCACGCTGAGCAAGGCGACGGGCGCTTTCGTAGCTCGTCCGAGCTGCGGTGCGGAGACGGGCGTTTTCAGCCTTCAGGCGTTCGATCTCGGCCGCCTGGCCTTCGGCGACCTGCATGATGCTCTCCGCGTAGTTGATGGCCTGGCCGAGCTGGTGACGGAGGACATGGCTGTTGGTGCTTTCGCGAGCAGCGCGGGCGGCAGCGAGGCCGGACATGTGAGCGTTGACGGCACCCATCGCGAGCACACCGAAGATCGCCGAGGTCTGCGCTACGGCCACTCCAGCAGGATTTTTCGACGTAAACATATTGCTCATGACCGGCTCCTTTGTTGCACGCTCAGGATGAATCCCAAGTGTGAACAACATATGAATTTAGTCGTTAAAGACAACCGGTAAAAGTCGATTTCTGAAGATGAAACAGAAGAAAAATCAAAGCACTGTTACAAACAAGGGGCAAACTTCGGAAATTGCCCCTTGTTTGTAACAGTGCAGCCCATGGTTTATACCGGATAACGGATAAGTTCTGGAGATTATACTTTTTAGGAACTTATCCGTTATCGCCGCATCTTGCCAAGGGCCAGGGTATTTCCAGCTCGATTTCCGCATTTCGTGCATCGGAGCCTGGGCGTGATCGCGATGACGTAAGACCGCCTCCCAAACCGACGGGCCAACTCCCAGCGGTCCAGCCAACCTTTATGTTGACAGGAGGAGCAGCGAGCGCCCAACACGTACCACTGTTCGAGACGCTCGAAAGTAATCTGATCTCGCTCTGGCTGGGCCGACACCGCCGCCTTGTCGGCCTTAGGTAAGAGGGAGCGGCGGGTCCGGTGTTCTTTCGCACGACATCCGGTGGCGGCCATTAAGATGGATGAGGACCTTGCCCGGCCGGACCCGGATAGCGGCATCGTGTGCGGCACAGCTAACGGCAAAATCAGTTGCCCGGCTGATCGTTTCGATCAACTCGCCACCAGCTTCCGGGGCCTTCGACCAAATTTCAATTCTGTAACCTGTCTCCCCCGATCCGCCGCCACGGGCACTGCCTTCAGACACCGTGTAGCCGGTGTCGCTTCGAACGAGGTCAATACTTTTGCGGTGTTTCATGGAACAGTTCCCGACGGAATATGTTCCTATTTCGTTCTCTTTTTCGGGAGAGTCAACTCTACTCCTGAATCGTCCCCATCGACCTTCATCTGATCAGTAACCTAAGAACCGAAGCCACGGCGATAATCCAGAGCGCGATCTTGATACTTTTTAGGTTCGCAGTTGGGAATGTCGGTTGCGCCACCCAGGTGGCTTTCGTATCTGCAACGAATTCATCGCGTACGGGCTGAGGGTCTGGCAAATCCAAGTCCTCCAGCGTCCCAGGCTTGTCGAAGCCAAAGCGAATTTGCATCAGCCGAGCCGGTGCATGATTCTGATCGGGAAGCAGAAAGGTTTGCGCATGGTGCCAATCTCTCAATCCCGCCTCAACTTCGCTCTGGTAAATGGCGACCAGTGCAGCGACCTGCAGCTGTGGTCGTACCTTGCTTGAGCGGATTTCGTTGATCAGATCGCGCAGCTGGTCGGCGGTCATGTAGAGCGTTAGATGTAGGTTATCGCTGCCTGGCCTGATGTCTCCCATATCTTCCTTGAAAAGGAACAGGGACCCGGCATTGGCGTCTTGATCGGTCACGCTAACGACGTTCACGATCACATCTCGGAAAGTCTTCTCGTAAGCCGTGTCATCTCGGTCCGACGGCGTGCGACTGGGATCGCGGACGAATGCACATACGACCCGGTCTCTCTCGATTTGGCCGAGCCCAGTTATGGCATACCCCGTTCGGCCAGGAGCGGGTTTGATCTGAGCGAGCCTGAGCTTGTTGTAAGCCTCGAACCCCTCTTTGGTTCTCGCCTGCCACTCGTCACCTTCAAAATCGCTGAATATATTTTTCTCGAAGTCTTGTTCAAAACCACCGACCGCCCTGACCAGATCATAATCGGAAAGGACGATCCGGAGAGTGTGCCAGTGTTCGAAATAGTGAAGCTTATTTCCATTGGAAATGCTGAATGAGATGGCGTTCGTCCGCTCAAACTCTAGGTCTTTCTCCACTCCGTCCCCCGTGATCATTGCATTTTAAGTAATTGATGTTGTGATCGAGGAATGGTCAAGCGTCCTAGTAAGCCGTGGTCGGTCCCTCTCCGAGAAACTCGACCACCCGATATCCGTGGTGGTCGACGTCGTCCGCGCGATCCGCAGCAGCCAGCATTGCCATTCGATCCAATGCCTCCCTGGATTGAGCCCTGTCTAGCAGAGCTGATGCCAAAGCCTCCCAGCGATCCCCGATGGGTCTTCGAAGTCAAATGGGACGGATACAGAGTTCAGATTCGCAAGGACCATGACGACGTTCGCATCTTTACGCGCCCAGGTCATGACTGGACCAAGAGATTTCCTGCCATCGCTGAGGCTGTCAGGGCCCTTCCAGTAGGGTCCGTCATCATCGACGGCGAGGCCGTTGTCCTAGATGATATGGGGAGGTCTGACTACAACGCCCTCGTCAGCGACCTGGGAGGACCGACCAGCGGCAAGGCGTCTCACAACTCGATCCTGATGGCGTTCGACCTCCTTTATTTCGACGGGCATTCACTTATCGGTGTCGAGGAATCCAGCCGTCGACACCTCCTGGAAGACATGGTTTCGCCAGAGGAGATCGGCCCCATTCGCCTGTCACAGGAAATTGATGGCGACGGTGCTGACATCTTCCGTGCTGCCAGCGAACACGGACTGGAAGGCATCATCGCCAAGGACCGGGATGCTCCTTATCGATCCGGCCGCAGCGGCGACTGGAAGAAGATCAAGTGCATCGCGTCAGACGGCTTCGTAATCCTGGGGTATGAGCCCGGCTCTGGATACGGCGGCATCGGTCGCTTGCTGATAGCGGCGTTTGATAATGGCAAGCTTCGATATGTCGGTGGCGTGGGAACCGGACTGTCGTCAAGGTCGGCGGCGATCTTGCGTGCTGAGATGGATAAGATCGTCGTATCGAAACCATCTGCTCCGACGGGTCGAAAGCGGGAGGCCGTGTGGCTGAAGCCGGTACTGATCGCTGAGATCGAATACAGGGGCTGGACCGGTGATCAGAAGCTCCGGCATGCGAGCTATAAAGGACTTCGGGACCCGGATGAAAATGGTGAAGTTTTTCAGCTTCGGAGGTGACCCTATCGCCCGCGAAGGTTGAGATCGGTAGACATTAGGTGGATCGCGAGAAACAGCATCCCAACAGCTTCAAAAAATAACTGTCGGGATTTCTGTCGGGTCCGCCAATTTAGGGCCGAAAAACGCTCACAGAAATTCGGGAAAAAGCGAGCAAAATCAAGCTGGTCGGAGTGGAGTGATTCGAACACTCGACCCCCACGTCCCGAACGTGGTGCGCTACCAGACTGCGCTACACTCCGTGACCAGCGGCGCCTCTATAGACCAGCATTTTTCATTGCACAAGCGCCGCTCATGAAAAATATGCGACAGCTTCGCGATCGCTCATGCCCTCGCTCCGGAAAGGCGGAAAACCAAGGCGTTGCAAAAAAGCGGCGCAGGAGAAATTTGATGTCGAGGGGCGTTCATCGCCTCGCGAAGCCTGACAAAAATCTGTTACGTGCAGTCTCGAAAGACTTGCCTCAAAAAGCCTCAAAAGCCTTGCCTCCCGGGCACAACAGAAGACATGAAGGATTTTTCACGATCATGAGCCGCCGCGTCCTCGCATCGACCGCCCTTTTCGCGCTCGCCCTTTCGGCCTGCACCACCGTCAGCGTTGCCAGCAATCCGATCGAGACCCGCTGGGTGGGCCACTCGGCCGGCGAGTTCTTCGCAAAGTTCAGCCCGCCGATCAGCGACACCAGCGACGGTTCCACGACCGTTTATACCTGGCGTGGCGGCTATAATCGCATCAAGCAGCAGGGCGGCCGCAGCGCCAGCGTCAGCTGCACGGCGAAGATCACCGTCTCCTCCAGCTACGTGATCCGCGACATCACCATCATTTCCGATCGTCCGGGCGCCAACGGCCCGAGCTACTGCACGGAACTGCTGGCCGCCAGCTGAGGCGAGCGAGCCCGCGACAGCGGATCCACATCATGAAAGCCATCGGCCGTCGCCCAACGGGGTGACGGCCGGTGGCTATTTTTGAATGCGCCGCAGCAAAAGCGGTGCTAGACCTCTCCAGCGCTTTGAACAGCGCAATCGATGCGATCCGAGACCTGGCGCAAAACCGGCAATGCCGCAGTGGCCATCATCGATATCGCATCAGGCGCGGAGGCCCGGCATGGCGGAAGACGTTACCTTCGATATGGAATTCACTCCTTCCTACGGCGTGCCGGTCAAGGTGGCCGAAGGCGTGCAGCGGCTGACCGTCAACAATCCCTCGCCCTTCACCTTTCACGGCACCAATAGCTATATCGTCGGCGGCTCGTCGGTGGCGGTCATCGATCCGGGCCCGGAAAACGAGGCGCATTTCGAAGCGTTGATGGCAGCGCTGAAGGGCCGCGAGGTCACCCATATCTTCATCAGCCACACGCACCGCGACCACTCGCCGCTTGCCCGTCGGCTGAGCCAGGAGACCGGGGCGCCGACCGTTGCCGAAGGCCCGCACCGGGCCTCGCGGCCGCTACATGCGGGCGAAGTCAACCCGTTCGCCGAAAGCGCCGACACCGGCTTCGTGCCCGATATCATAGCTGCCGACGGCCAGGTGATCGAGGGCGACGGTTGGGCGCTGTCGGCCGTGCATACACCGGGTCACACAGCCAACCATTCCGCTTTCGCATTGGAGGGAACCGGCGTGCTGTTTTCCGCCGATCACGTCATGGCCTGGGCGACGACGATCGTCGCGCCGCCGGATGGATCCATGGCGGATTTCATGGCCTCGATCGAAAAACTGCTGCCGCGGGAGGACCGGATCTTCTTTCCGGGCCATGGCGGACCGGTGAAGGAACCGGGCTCGTTCCTGCGGGGGCTTCGCACCCATCGGCGTATGCGCGAACGCGCCGTGCTGGAGCGCATCAAGGCCGGCGATAGGCTGATCCCCGACATGGTCAAGGTGATCTATGCCAGCACCGATCCGCGCCTGCATGGAGCGGCGGCCCTTTCCGTGCTTGCGCATCTGGAAGACCTGGTCGAGAAAGGCCGCGTGCTGACCGAGGGTCCACCGTCGCTCACGGGTGCTTACTGGCCGGCTTGAAGCGTGCCGCAATCCTTCGGATTCGCATGCCCTGCTTCAAGTCTTTAGTTTCTCCGCATGTCGTTATCCAAAACCGCTACACAGTTTTGCGCGACATGCTTTAGTTCCCGGCGATCCCCAGAAGTTCGGTATCGAGCCGGTCGAGAAAATCCTCGGCGATCGCCTGGCTCATTCCCAGATCGTGTGGGCCGTAGCGCGAGGCGACTCGGATATCGACCGAGGTCGTCTCGGCCTCTTCCCTTAGCCGGATGACGAGGTCGAAACGCAGGCCAAGGATCAGGGTGCGGGCCTCGCCCTGCAGCAGGACGTCGCCGGAATTGACGAAAACCGGTGCGAGCGAGGGTTCCGGGCGCGGCAGCGGGATCGGCGCCACGTCCGGCACCGGCGCCTGTTCGTCCTGCGGCGCGGGGCGCTGGGAGATATCCGGCGCGATCAACTCGACGCCTTCCTTCTTCGTGATCGCGATGCGGGCGGAAAGCACCGCCTTCTGCACACCCTGGTAGACGCGGTCGAGCGCGCCCTCGTAACGCCTGCCTGTAAGGCCGGGATAGGCGGCGAACTGGACCCGCCGATCGGCAGGCGTGATCACCGTCGCGCGCGGCAGCCATTTCTGGCTGGCTTTCGGCTCAGCGACCCATGGCGGCGGGTCGGCAATATCGGTGGAAATGTCGTAGAGCGGCGGCAGGGTGAAATAATAGAAGGCGCCGGTCGCCACCACGGCGAGCGGAACCGCCGCATAGATCAGCCCTTTCGTCGCCGCAACACCGCCGCTCGCGCCGACCTGCCAGAGCCGCATCAGGCCGATCAGCGACAGAGGCACGGAAACGGCGGCGATTGCTGCGGAAAGAAAGAGCAGCGCCAGAAAATCCGGGGTCGCCAGGGGACCGAAACGATGTGCCAGCGCGGCGATCACGAACAGCGCCAGAGCCGAGAAGGCCAGCCTGCGGGCCGTATAGGCCGAATGGGAAACGGGCCGGACAAAACGGACGGGCATGGGATCGGCAAAGGCTCCATGGCAAAAGCGCTCGCTCATGTGTAAAACAGCTTCGCCCGGAATGGAATCCCAAGGTTGCAGCCCGGCCGAATGAAAAGGAGTTCATTTCATGCGCCCTCACAGCCTTCTCCTCATCACCTCGCTTATCGCCCCGCTGGGCGTCCTGCTGGCCGGCTGCCAGACCATGACGCCGGAGGAACGCCGTGCGGCGGATGAGACCACGTGCGCCAGCTACGGCTTCAAGCGCGGCACGGATGCAATGGCGCGCTGCATGCTCGACATCGAACTCGACCGCCGCGCCGAAGGGCGCTCGATGCAGTCCCGCGCCGATGCGATGATGTGGCGGCCGATGGTTGTCGAACGCCGGGTGATCGTGGAGCGGCGCTGAACGCCGGCATAAGGGCGGTGCTATAGAACGGCGCACTCCTCCAACCCAGCTTTCCCCGGCGCGCCAGGTCTCCTCGATCAGCCCGCAGGGATATCCGGCCTCGAACGCGAAATGCCCATTCGATCACCGGCGGTATTGCAGCTCGATCTTCAGGCCTTCCGGGCCATAGACGAAGATCTGGCCGATATCGGTATCGGGTATGGCGTCGTGTTCGAAGCGGTAACCTGTCGCCGTGATCCGCTCGATGGCGGCGTCGTGATCGTAAAAGCCGAAAGCCACGTGGTTGAACATGCCGGGCGGAAAATCTTCGCCACGGGTGACGATGCTCAGATGAATGAAAGGATGGCCGTCGAGATAAAGCCAGCGGCCGGGGTCGGAAAAGGGCGGCCGGTAGCCTTCCTCGGCTCCGAGCACCTTGCCCAGGAACGCGACCATCGCGTCGGCGTCGCGCGTATGAATATTGACGTGGTCCAAGCGCGGCATGTTTCCTCCCTGTCGCTCCCGGCGGATAAGCTAACACGGGAAGGTCGTCGTCCTAAACCCCCATGGGCAGAAACGGAAAACGGCGGACTTCAGAAATTCTTCATGTCGTAGTGGGGAATGCCGACGTCGAAGAATTCTTCGCCATAGGCCTTGAAACCGAAACGTTCGTACATGGAGATCTTGTCGCTCTGGGCCGCCAGATGAAAGCGGTTGCCGCGGGCTTGCCCATGCGCTTCCATGGCGGCGCGGATCATGGCGCTGGCGACACCCTTGCCGCGCCACGGGCTGGTGACCGCGACCCGGCCGATCTTGACATAATCTTCCGCATAGATGGCCCGCAGCGTGCCGCAGACCTCACCCGAGACGACGGCCACGAAGTGGAAGGCGGTCAGGTCGTCGGCATCGAATTCCATGTCCGCGGGCACGTTCTGTTCGACGATGAAGACTTCGCGGCGAAGGCGGAAACCCTCGTTGCAGAGCGTGCTGAAGACGGGCACGGCGAGAACGGTGACTTGGTTCATGATGGTCTCCTCGGCTGCATTTCCGAACGCCTATTTGTTTTTTCGGCGACGGCCGGCATGACATAAACATCCCCAATCGGCTTTTAAAAGCCGGTTCGATCTGCCATGATCCTTCCATGAGCGAACCGCAGAAGCCAATCTCGATTGAAGATGCTATTTCGCCGGCGCCGACGGAGGCAGCCGACGACCTGCACGCGTGGCAGGTCAAAAAACTGGCAGAGCGAAAAAAGTCGGCTGATGACGGACGATTTGCTTCCGCCGAGACGGTGCGCGCGGTGATCCGCAAATTCATCCCCAATGGATGAACTCGTCTGGCTGGACGAGGCGCTGCAAGATCTCGATGAGATCGGCTCTATATCGCACTCGACAATCCACAGGCTGCCGAAAACGTGGTTCGCCGCATCGTGGAAGCTGTTTCCATGCTGGCGTGGCACCCGAAAGTCGGCCGACTGACTTCGGATGGAGATACACGGCGCCTCACCATTGCCGGCACCCCCTATATCGCGTTTTATCGTCTTCGCGAACGGGCGGAGATACTGGCCATATTTCACACGTCCCGAAAATGGCCGGACCATCTGAAATAGGGGATGACCCTTGGTTCATCCCTTCCTCCTTTCGATCGCCGCCTGGGCTGCCGCAAGGCGGGCGATCGGCACGCGGAAGGGCGAGCAGGAGACGTAGTCGAGGTCGGCATTCTCGCAGAATCGGATCGAGGCGGGGTCGCCGCCGTGTTCGCCGCAGATGCCGAGCTTCAGGTCGTTGCGGGTCCGGCGGCCGCGCTCGGCGGCCATCTGGATGAGTTCGCCGACGCCATCGAAATCGAGCGAGATGAACGGGTCGTGCTCGATGATGCCCTTCCTCTGATAGGTCGGGATGAAAGCGGCCGCATCGTCGCGCGACATGCCGAAGGTCGTCTGGGTCAGATCGTTGGTGCCGAAGGAGAAGAACTCGGCCGTTTCGGCGATCACATGGGCGCGGATGGCGGCGCGCGGCAGCTCGATCATGGTGCCGGCGAGATAGGCGATCGGAACGCCGGTTTCCTTTGCGACATCCTCGGCGACGCGGTCGATGACGCCCTTCACATAATCCAGTTCCTTGCGCAGGCTGACGAGCGGCACCATGATTTCCAGTTCGACCGGTTCGCCGGTCAGCTTTCCGGCCTCGACCGCCGCCTCGAAAATGGCGCGCGCCTGCATTTCGGCAATTTCAGGATAGGAGATCGCCAGCCGGCAGCCGCGGTGGCCGAGCATCGGGTTGAACTCGTGGATGGCGTCGATGCGGCGGGCGAGGAAGGCTGGCGGCATCGCCATCGCCTTGGCGACCTCGGCGATCTCTGCTTCCGTCTTCGGCAGGAATTCGTGCAGCGGCGGATCGAGCAGGCGGATCGTCACCGGCAGGCCGTGCATGATCGAAAACAGCTCGATGAAATCCGAGCGTTGCATCGGCAGGAGTTTTCCGAGCGCCGCGCGGCGGCCCTTCTCGTCCTCGGCGAGGATCATCTCGCGCATCACATGGATACGGTCGCCTTCGAAGAACATGTGCTCGGTGCGGCAGAGGCCGATGCCTTCGGCCCCGAAGGAGCGGGCGGCGCGGGCGTCCTGCGGCGTATCGGCGTTCGTGCGCACGGTCATGCGGCGGGTCTTGTCGGCCCAGGCCATAAGCTTGCCGAAATCGCCCGACAGCGCCGGCTGGATCATCGGCACCGCGCCTTTCAGCACCTGGCCGGACGAACCGTCTATCGTAACCGTGTCGCCGCGCTTCAGCGTCACGCCGCCACCGCCGATCAGCAGTTCGTTGCGCATGTCGACGCGCATCGATCCGGCACCGACGACGCAGGGAATGCCCATGCCGCGGGCGACGACGGCCGCATGGCTGGTCATGCCGCCGCGAGTGGTGAGAATGCCTTCGGCGGCGTGCATGCCGTGGATGTCTTCCGGGCTGGTTTCGATGCGCACCAGGATGACCTTGCGGCCTTCGTGCTCCGCCTCGACCGCCTCCTCGGCGGTAAAGACGATCTCGCCGGTGGCAGCTCCCGGGGAAGCGGGCAGGCCGGAGCCGACCACGTGGCGCTCGACGCGCGGATCGATGGTCGGATGGAGAAGCTGGTCGAGCGAGGGCGGCTCGATGCGGCACACGGCCTCCTCCTCGGTGATGACGCCCTCCTCCACCATGTCGACGGCGATCTTCATCGCTGCACGGGTGGTGCGCTTGCCGGAGCGTGTCTGCAACATCCACAGCTTGCCGCGCTCGATGGTGAATTCGAGGTCCTGCATGTCGCGGTAGTGGATTTCCAGCCGGTCGCAAATCGCCCTGAACTCGGCGAACGCCTCCGGCATCAGCTTTTCCATCGACGGCTTTTCGGAGCCGGAGGCGATACGCCCTTCCTCGGTGATCGATTGCGGCGTGCGGATGCCGGCGACGACATCCTCACCCTGGGCATTGACCAGGAATTCGCCGTAGAGCTCCCGTTCGCCGGTCGAGGGGTTGCGGGTGAAGGCGACGCCGGTCGCAGACGACGAGCCGAGATTGCCGAACACCATGGTCTGGACGTTGACGGCAGTGCCCCATTCTTCCGGAATGCGGTGGAGCATGCGGTAGGTCACGGCGCGCGGGTTCATCCAGCTCGAAAAGACGGCGCGGATGGCGCCCCAGAGCTGCACGTGCGGATCCTGCGGAAAGCTGGTGTCCAGCTCGTCCTCGATCATCCTCTTGTAGAGGCTGACGATATGCTGCCACTCGACCGCCGAAAGATCGGTATCGTAGTCATGGCCGAGGCGGGCTTTTTCGTCTTCCAGGATCTCCTCGAATATCTCATGGTCGAGGCCCATGACCACATCGGCATACATCTGGATGAAGCGGCGGTAGCTGTCCCAGGCAAAGCGCGCATCGCCGGCATCGTGCCCGAGCGCCTGCACGGTCTCGTCGTTGAGGCCGAGGTTGAGGACGGTATCCATCATGCCCGGCATGGAGGCGCGCGCACCGGACCGCACCGACAGCAGCAGAGGCTTGGCCTTGCCGCCGAAGACGCGCCCGGTCTGGCCTTCAATGACGGTTATCCCCTCGAGAACCTGCGTCTTCAGGTCATCGGGAATGGTTCTGTTGTTGTTGAAATAGAAAACGCAGGCATCGGCGACGATGGTAAGTCCCGGAGGAACGGGCAGGCCAAGGCTTGCCATCTCGGCGAGATTGGCGCCCTTGCCGCCCAGCCGCTCGACATCCGCGGCGCGGCCCTCCGCCTCGCCGCCGCCGAAGCGATAGACCCATTTCGACATTGCTGCTCTCCACCCGTCGCAGTCTTTTACGCATAACTACAAGTTTTATGACGGTTTGGAAACGGATATGGGCAGGATTATGTTGCGCCGCAACAAAAGCGTTCGGATGCGGTTCCGAAATAAGCTTGGGAGGGCTTTGAGAACAAAGCTTTGCGGGGCCGGATCACAGGCGGCCCCGCAAAGCTTTCCGCCCGGGACAGGAAACCCGGACGGGGGGTGGGAAACTTTCAAGTCGGACTGCGAAGCGTATGGACGCTCAAGCGCGTTCCAATTCCACAGTCAACAAAACAACAATAATCCGAAAATTACATCCCCCATATGGGTGATTCTACGTAGATGCAGGTAAATTTATACCGGAGACATAAAGTTGAAAATTGATCCTCGTCAATGAATGGCAAAAATCATGTGCGGCGGAACAGGCAACCCGCCTCAACCGGACCCGCTCAGCTCGCCTCGCGCAGCAGTTCCGCGGTCTGGAGATCGACGGAAACGAGCTGGGAAACGCCCTGTTCGCCCATTGTCACGCCGAAAAGACGGTTCATGCGGGCCATGGTGATGGGATTGTGGGTAATGATGATGAAGCGAGTTTCGGTGGAGGCCGCCATCTCGTCCATTAGATTGCAATAACGTTCCACATTGTGGTCATCCAGCGGCGCATCCACCTCGTCCAGCACGCAGATGGGCGCCGGATTGGTGAGGAAGACGGCGAAGATCAGCGCCATCGCCGTCAGCGCCTGCTCGCCGCCTGACAGGAGCGTCATGGTCTGCGGCTTCTTGCCGGGCGGGCGGGCGAGGATTTCGAGGCCCGCCTCGAGCGGATCGTCCGATTCGATCAGCTGCAGCTCTGCCGTGCCGCCGCCGAAAAGATGGGTGAAAAGCCGCTGGAACTGCTCGTTGACCACGTCGAAGGCGGCCAGCAGCCGTTCGCGGCCCTCGCGGTTGAGGCTCTGGATTGCGCCGCGCAGCTTGCGGATGGCGTCGATCACGTCGGCGCGCTCGCGCATCAGGTTGTCGAGCTTGTCGGAAAGCTCCTTCTGCTCTTCGTCGGCGCGCAGGTTGACGGCCCCAAGCCGTTCCCGCTCCATGCGCAGGCGATCGACCTCGCGCTCGATCTCGCGGACGTCGGGCAGCGTCGAGTCGGGCTTCAGACCGGCCAGCCGCAGGACCTCGTGCGGCGGGACGTTGAGCGTTTCGCGGATACGGACCTCGCTCTCATGACGTTTTTCCGCCGCCGACACCAGACGCTCCTCGGCGCGGCCGCGCTTTTCCCGCGATTCGGCGAGTTCGGACAAGGCAACGACCGCGATCCGGTCGGCTTCGCGCTGATAGGTTTCCGCCTCGGCCAGCCGATCGGCAGCCGCGCGGCGGCTCTCCTCGGCCTTCTGGAGTTCGGTCAGCAGCGCACGGCGCTTGTCGTCGAATTCCTCGGGCGCGGCTTCGAGATCGGCAATCTCTTCGCGGGCCTCTTCCTCGCGTTCTCTGAGGCTCTCGATATGATCGGCAGCGCTCGCCGCCCGAGCCGTCCAGGACGCACGCTCCTGGGCGATCGCGGCAAGGCGCCGCTTGCGGGCCTCGGTCTCGCGGCTCAGGCCCTCGTAACGGGCGCGCGCCTCGGCGAGCAGGCCGCGGTCGGTCGCGACAATCGCCTGCTGATCACGCAGCCGGTTATCGAGATCGGAAATATCCGGCGCATCCTCGAGTTCGATGCGGGCATTTTCTTCCTGGACGCCGAGATCCTCGATCTGGGCAGTTACCTGGCTCACCGCCTCGCCGGCGACGTCGCGGCGACGCATCAGGTCGCCGGCTGCACGTTCGGCAGCGGCCAGCGCATCGCGGGCTTCGGAAAGCTGGCGGGAGGCGATGCGGGCGCGGTCGCGGGCATCCGTAAGGCGCCGTTCCGCAGCGGAAATTTCCGAGGCGGCGACAGCGAGCGCCACTTCGGTTTCGGAGAGCACGATGCGCGCCTCGTCGATCTCGGCTTCCAGTTCCGAGAGGCGGTTCTTCTGGGATAGGCGCAGGGCAGCGGCACCCGGAGCTTCGGAACCGGTAACGTGGCCGTCCCAACGATAGACGGCACCTTCGCGAGTCACCAGGCGCTGGCCGGGCCGCAGCAGGCGCATCATCCGCTGGGCGTCCGCCGCCGCGACGACGCCGATCTGACCAAGGCTACGGGACAGCTCCGGCGGAGCGGTAACATGGGCGATCAGCGACTGAGCACCCTGGGGCAGGCCGGGATCACCGGAACCGTCGCCATTCACCGACCAGTAGGTCGGAGCCGCGACATCGACCGGGCTGTCGAGATCCTCCCCGAGTGCGGCACCGAGGGCTGCCTCGAAACCGCGATCGACGCGGATCATGTCGGCAACCGCGACGAAATCCCCCGACGTCGCACCGGCTGCGAGCATTTTCGAAATGGTACGGGCCTCGGTCTCCAGCGCATTGAGCGCCGAGCGTGCAGCCTCCGCGGGGCCGCGGGCCATCAGTTCGGCGGAGCGCGCGGCAGAAAGTGCGGCTTCCACATCCTCGGCAGCGATCGCTGCATCCTCGACGGCGATTTCCGCCGCTTCGACCGCCTCGCGCCTTTCGGCCGGGTCGTCGAGGCCGGAGAGACGCTCGTTGATGGTGTCCAGCTCGTTCGTCGCATCGCCAAGCTGGCGGTCGAGGCGCTGGCGGCGCTCGGTCAGATCGCGGATCAGCCGTTCGAGCTGGTGACGGCCGGCAGCGGCCTCGGCGCGCTCGGCGGTGATTGCTGAAAACAGCGCTTCGCTCGCCGCAAGCAACGCGGCGGCGGCCTCGAAGGTCTCGCGCATCTCCTCGGCTTCGGCGCCTGTATCGGCGAGCATGTCGTTGAGCTCGGTCTCTTCCTCGCCAAGCTTTTCGAGGAAGGACGTGTTGTCGGCGGCAAGCCGCTCCTCGCGGCTGATATCCTCGCCCAGCTGGACGAGCCGGCGGGTCAGTTCGTCGCGGCGCTTCAGGAGGCGGTTCGCCTCGTCCTCCAGCTGGCCGCGGGCGATCTGCAGGCGCTGCAGGGCCGCACCTGCCTTCGCCTCCTCCTCGCGCAGTTCAGGCAGCTTGAGGCTGGCGATCGCCTGGTTCTTGGCGGCCTCCATCTGCGCCTGCGCCTTTTCGGCGACCACGCTGGTCACCTGGTTGAGCGCGCTTTCCGCCTCGCCTTCCGCCTCCTTGGCCTGAACCCAGCGGATATGCAGTAGCATCGCTTCGCGGGCGCGGATATCGGCCGACAGGGTCTTGAAACGGTTGGCCTGGCGGGCCTGGCGCTTGAGGCTCTCGATCTGGCTTTCGAGCTGCGAGAGCACGTCGTCCAGGCGTTCGAGATTCCCTTCAGCGGCCCGCAGCCGCAGTTCCGCCTCGTGGCGGCGTGAATGCAGGCCGGAAATGCCAGCGGCTTCTTCCAGGAGCTGGCGGCGTGCCTGGGGTTTTGCCTGGATCAGCTCTCCGATGCGGCCCTGCCCGACCATGGACGGCGAGCGAGCGCCGGTCGAGGCATCGGCAAACAGCAGTTGCACATCCTTGGCGCGGGCTTCCTTGCCGTTGATGCGGTAGACGGACCCGGATTCGCGCTCGATGCGGCGGGTTACCTGGATCTCGTCGGAATCGTTGAAGGCAGCAGGCGCCGTGCGGTCGGAATTGTCGAGATAGAGGCCGACTTCGGCCGTATTGCGGGCCGGCCGGTTGCCGGAGCCCGAGAAGATCACGTCGTCCATGCCGGACGCGCGCATGTTCTTGTAGGAGTTTTCCCCCATCACCCAGCGCAGCGCCTCGACAAGGTTCGACTTGCCGCAGCCGTTCGGGCCGACCACACCGGTCAGCCCGCGCTCGATGATGAATTCCGTCGGTTCGACGAAAGACTTGAATCCCAGAACGCGCAGCTTGTTGAACTTCATGCCGCGCCCCTCACCTTCCCTTTAAGGAAGGTGTGCTCACAACAGGCTGTCGATGAGCTTGGACATGGATTCAACCGACATATCTCCCGAATACTTCTTGCCGTTGATCAGGAAGGTCGGCGTGGAATTGACGCCAAATTCATCCGCGGCCCTCTTAACGACAGCATTCACTTCATCGAGAAGCTTCTGGTTCGTCAAGCAGGCCTCGAAAGTCTGCTGTGAGTAACCTGCGAGTTTGACCGTCTGGAGCAGCGCATTGCGCACATTTCCATCCGCCGGCGACGCCCAGCCGCGCTGCTGCTTGAAGAGCATCGAGACCATCGGGAAATACTGGGCCGGCGTCGAAAGCTCGGCGGCGTTCTGCGGGCTGCAGCGGGCAAGCATGAAAGCAGCGGTTGCGACCGGATCGAACGGGAATTCGCGGATGATGAAACGCGCCTTGCCGCTGTCGATATACTTGGTCTTGATCGTGTCGAAGGTCTTGTTGTGGAAGTTGGCGCAATGCGGGCAGGTCATCGACATGTATTCGATGATCGTGACCTTGGCCTTTTCGTCGCCCAGCGCCATTTCCGGCAGCGGGCCCGGCTTCAATGCAGCGGCCATGTCCACGTCGCCCTGGGATTCCGGCATTTCCTGCGCGAAGGCTTCGGAAGCGCCGAGCGGCAGCGCCAGGCAAAGGGCGGTTACAGCCACTCCGCCGAGAAGCGCGCGCCTGGTCATGGTCATTTCGTTCATCTGCATGGAACACCCGTGTGCGAGAAATCTTCAATAAAGGTGACATTCCGTATCGCGGCGCCCCAGCGCGAACAAGCTGTCGATAAGCAAATCTCTTCAAAGAATTGTGACAAATCGGAGGTCTATCAAGAGGATCGGCGAGTTTATCTCTCAGACCTTGCGTTTCTGCTGCAGGACGGCGGTGCCGAGCCTTGCCACCGCCTTCTTGAGCGCCTCGCTTTCGATGCCTTCCATCATGGTTTCCAGCCGCCTGGCGGCCTCGCCCTTCAAAGGCGGCGGCTTGCGGGGATGCTTGAAGGTCTGGGACACCGGTTTCTGGACGATGCGGATCTGGCGCACGGCCGGGAAACCGAAAAAACCGTTGATGCGGGCGATCAATTCACCCTGGGCATGGGTGAGGAAAAGAGCGCGCGCCCCTTCGCAGGCAATCGTCAGAACACCAGCCTGATGACCGCCGCCCGAACCGGTGCCCTCGTCGCGGCGCGGCCAGGCGATCTTTTCCGGCCGCGTGCAATCGGCAAAGTCCTCGCCGGCGATCTCGTCCCAGGAGCCGAGCAGTGCCGTCGATATGCCGGCGCGGCGGGCAAGCACCGGATCGATGATGCCGTTGGCGATTTCCGATATCTGCAACTCGCGTTTCTTGGGATAACTCATGACGCCCGCCATTGCGGCACCGGCAGGCCTTGATGCCGGCGCACTATTCCCACAACTATACGCCATCTCTTCCCATTACGGCAAACGATGCTCCAGACGATCCACATCACCCATGCGCAGAAGCTGCTGACCTGGTACGACCGGCACCACCGCGAGCTTCCTTGGCGGGTGAGCCCGGCCGCGGCAAAGGCCGGAGAACGAGCCGATCCCTACCATATCTGGCTTTCGGAAGTGATGCTGCAGCAGACCACCGTGCAGGCGGTGAAACCCTATTTCGCCAAGTTCCTGACGCTCTGGCCCAAAGTGACCGACCTTGCCGCGGCACCGGTCGAGGACGTGATGGCGGCCTGGGCGGGCCTCGGATATTACGCCCGCGCCCGCAACCTGAAAAAATGCGCCGAAGCGGTTGCGGCCGAGCATGGTGGTGTGTTTCCGGACACCGAGGAAGGCCTGCGAGCACTTCCCGGCATCGGCGACTATACGTCAGCGGCAATCTCGGCCATCGCCTTTAACCGCCAGTCCGCCGTGATGGACGGCAATGTCGAGCGGGTAATTTCACGGCTCTATGCCATCGACGCGCCGCTTCCGGGCTCGAAACCGGCGATGAAGGCGAGGGTTGCCGAACTGACACCGACTGAGCGGCCCGGCGACTTCGCGCAGGCGATGATGGACCTCGGCGCGACTATCTGCACCCCGAAACGGCCGGCCTGCTCGCTCTGTCCCTTCTGCGACGACTGTCTGGCCTTTGCAGAACACGACCCGGAGCGGTTTCCGGTAAAGGCGGCGAAGAAGGAAAAGCCGGTGCGGCTCGGCGCCGTCTTCGTCGCCGTGACGCCGGAGGGCGAAGTGCTGCTCAGGCGGCGGGTCGACAGCGGGTTACTCGGCGGCATGACCGAAGTGCCGACAACCGCCTGGACGTCGCGCATCGATGGCGGGACGACGACGGACCACGCGCCCTTCCCCGCCGCATGGGAAGCATTCGGCACCGTCACCCACGTCTTCACCCATTTCGAACTGAGGCTCTCGGTCTTCCGGGCGAAGACGGCGAGGATCTCTACCGCCGATGGATGGTGGGAACCGGTCACAAATCTCGAGGCCCAGGCCTTGCCGACGGTGATGAAAAAAGCCATCACCCAGGCTATTCCACGGGCCTTCGAAAAATCTCCGAACTGATATTCCCAGGACATATTCATGGCAGCCAAGATCGACCACATCGTCTTCGACATCGGCAAGGTGCTGATCCACTACGATCCGAACCTTCCCTATGCCCGCGTCATTCCGGACGGGAAGGAACGCAGATGGTTCTTTGAGAACGTCTGCACCCATGAATGGAACCTGGAACAGGACCGCGGCCGCAAGTGGGAAGATGCCGAGGCGCTGCTGGTCGAGCAATACCCGGAACGCGAGGAACAGATCCGCGCCTTCCGCAAATACTGGCACGAAATGGTGCCGCATGCCTATGATGGCTCGGTCGCGATCATGGGAGGCCTGATCGACAAGGGCCGCGACGTGACGATGCTGACCAATTTCGCCGCCGACACGTTCGTCCAGGCTAGGCAAATCTTTCCCTTTCTCAACAGACCGCGCGGCGTCACCGTGTCGGGCGAGATCGGCCTGATCAAGCCGGACGTGGCGATCTACGAAAAGCACGCCCGCGACTTCGGCCTGACGCCGGAAGCCTCGATCTTCATCGACGACAGCCAGGCGAATGTCGAAGGTGCCCGTGCGGCCGGCTGGCAGGCGGTGCATTTCAAGGATGCCGAGACGCTGCGGCAGGACCTGATCGCCCACGGCATCGAGGTATAGGGCCTTCCGGTTGCGGGGTCGGTTCCTAAAGGATCCGGCTCGCGGCGCAGACGCGCCCGACGACTTTCAGCTCCGCTAAACCGTCCTTAAGGACGTGCTGCGGGCGATAACGTTCCAGATTGTCCGGCAGCAGTTCGAGGCTGCCATCGGCAAGCCTCTGCACCCGCCGGGCGATCCGTTCCGCGCCGGTATCGAACAGGTAGACCCGGCCGTCCTCCAATTTGCGGTCGCTGGTATCGACGAACATCGGGTCGCCGTCAACGATCGTCGGCGACATGCTGTCGCCCTTGGCGGATACGACCCGCATGTTTTCCGGCTCGACCGAAAGTCTGGCCCAAAAACCTCGCGGTATGGCCGCCCATGTGGTGTCGTGCGGTTCGAGAGGGGGCTGCCTGGTCGCCTCGTTTTCATAAGCCGGGATGACGATACGATCGGCGAGATCCCAGGCCGGGCTCGGCTCGGAAAATCCGGCCGGCTGGTTTTCCAGCGCCGCGAAATGGATGACGCCTTCTTCCACCGACCAGTCGTTGCCGAGATATTCGATCGGCACGTCGGCCAGTTCCGCCATCATGTTGAGCGTGCTGTGGCGCGGCTCGGTCTTGCCGTGGCGGTAGTTGTCGAGGGTGTTGTCGTTCAAGCCCAGCGCACCCACCACCCGCAGGCGGCCGCCGGCGAGCTCGCAAAGGATCAGCATCTTCAGCGCCACGGCCCGGCGCGCAGCATCCCTGCCCTCCCAGCTTGGAGAGAACCGCGCCAACGCACGCTCGATCCGGTGGCGCAGCTCGCCATTGACAGGCATGGACATTCTAAAAAACGCTAAATTGGAAATTCGTTCAACCCGATACAACCTACGATATCAAGCGCAGGTGACGTCGGGAATACCTGAAATTTCGCAAAGTCGAATTTGGCCGAGCGGCAGAAGCGACGAGGGCGCCTGCAAAAGAAATGGCGCCCGGGATCAGCCTTCCCGGGCGCCAATTATCCTCGTCCGGGACTAGAGGTACGAAACCGGACGAGGCATTCGGTCGACGTGGCGGGACCGGTGGATCAGTCTATTTTCGCCATATCGTTTCGGATCACGGATCGCAGTTCGTCGATCGGCTTGAGGGATTTGCCATCGTCGAAATGCCAGAAAGTCCATCCGTTGCATGCATCAAGGCCCTGCACTTTCGCGCCGAGGCGATGAATGGAACCAGCCTCGCCACCTGCCGCGAGCGTGCCGTCGGCGCGGATGATCGCGCTGTGGCGGCGCTTCGCATCGGTCAGGACCTGACCGGGCTTGACGAGACCACTTTCGACCAGAGTGTTGAAGGCGACACGGGGTTCTGCCTTCTTGCCGGTCATGACCGTCAGTTCCGCCTTGCCGAGCGGCTCGACGGAGGCGATGCGCTCGGAAGCCGCATCGATATAATCCTGCTCGCGCTCGATGCCGACAAAATTGCGGCCGAGGCGTTTTGCGACGGCGCCGGTCGTGCCGGTGCCGAAGAAGGGATCGAGAATGATGTCGCCCGGCTTGGTCGAGGCCATGATCACGCGGGCAAGCAGCGCTTCCGGCTTCTGGGTCGGGTGGACCTTCTTGCCGTCGTCGCCCTTCAGGCGTTCGCCGCCGGAGCAGATCGGGAAGAGCCAGTCGGAGCGCATCTGAACGTCGTCGTTGGAGGCCTTCAGCGCATCGTAGTTGAAGGTATAGCCCTTCGACTTGGCGTCGCGGCTCGCCCAGATCATCGTTTCATGGGCGTTCTGGAACCGGCGGCCCTTGAAGTTCGGCATCGGGTTGACCTTGCGCCAGACGATGTCGTTCAGCAGCCAGAAGTTCAGGTCCTGCATGATCGCGCCGACGCGAAAGATATTATGGTAGGAGCCGATGACCCAGATCGTGCCATTCGGCTTGAGGACGCGGCGGCAGGCGAGCAGCCAGGCGCGGGTGAAGGCGTCATAGACTTCGAAGGAGGCGAACTGGTCCCATTCGTCGTCAACGGCATCGACCAGCGACTGATCGGGACGGTGAAGCGTGCCGCCGAGCTGGAGATTATATGGGGGATCGGCAAAGATCGCATCGACGGAATGATCCGGCAGAGCCTCCAGAGCGGCGACGCAATCGCCCTTGATGATGGAGTTTAGCCAAGTGTCCGGACGGACCTGACGCTTCAGGTCGGCCAGCGGAAGAACTGCTGCCATTTGCTACTCGCTACACTCTACTCGATACGAATTTTTACTGCCTGTTATGGTTACCCATTTTGGTTACTAAAGCCTGAAGCGGCTTGGTAAAAAACAAAATAATCCCGCGAGGACCCATTGGGTTTACATTCACAATTCCTGTTGCTGCGCCGCAGGGCCTATGACACCGTGGTCCCATAAACTTTCGGGGGATTTCCATGCGGGTTCTGGCAGTGGCGATGTTTGCAATCTCATGCCTGTTCATGGCTCCGGCGCAGGCGGCCGAACAATCGATCATCGTGCTCGATGCTTCCGGTTCGATGTGGGGCCAGATCGGCGGCAAGGCGAAGATGGAGATCGCCCGCGAAACGCTCAGCGCCGTGCTGCAATCGGTGCCTGCCGACAGCGCGCTCGGACTGATGGTCTACGGCCATCGCGACAAGGGATCGTGCGACGATATCGAACTCGCCATCCCGCCGGCGGTGGGAACCGCCGACAAGATCCGTGCCTTCGTCAAGGGCATCAACCCGAAGGGTAAGACGCCGCTTTCGCAGGCGGTGCGCGAGGCGGCAGAGGCACTGAAATATACCGAGGAGAAGGCGACCGTCATCCTCGTCACCGACGGCCTGGAGACCTGCGAGGCCGATCCCTGCGCGCTTGCCAACGAGCTTGAAAAGAACGGTGTCGACTTCACCGCCCATGTCGTCGGCTTCGGCCTGACCAAGGAGGAAGGCAAGCAGGTGGCCTGCCTTGCGGAAAACACCGGCGGCAAATACCTGCAGGCTTCCGACGCCAAGCAACTGGCCGAGGCGCTGAAGCAGACCGTCGTGGCGGCGCCGAAGCCGGTGGAAAAGCCTGCCCCTGCTCCAGCTCCTGCCGCCGTTCCGCAATTCAACGTCATCGCCACGTCCACGCTTTCCGAAGGCGGGCCGCCACTCGGCAAGGACAATAACGATGTGCAGTGGCTGTTCTACAAGGCCGATGCAAGCGGCCAGGCGGAGGGCGACTATCTCGACAACCAGTATGTCGGGACCTATTCGACGACGCTCGAACCCGGCAGTTACGTCGCGCAGGCAACCCTCAACAACTCGATCAAGAAGCTGGCTCCCTTCGAGGTGAAGCCCGGTGTGATCACCAAGGTAGCCGTCAACTTCGACGCGGCACATCTGACCGTACTGCCCAAGCGGACGCCGCAGGACAAGAAGGCGGATGACAACGCCCGCGTCGATGTCGCCTTCGGCGATTATGCGACGACGTTCTACGGCACCACCAAGGCCTATGTCGCGGCCGGCGACGTCAAACTCACCGGCTCGCTCGGCGCGGTCACGGTGGAGAAGACCGTCGCCGCCAAGGCCGGCGAAAAGATCGAGACGGATCTCGTCATCGGCGCCGGCATGGTCGTCAACAGGGCGACCTATGTGGCGGGCGGGCCGCCGATGGAATCCTCCGAGATCTTCTTCGAAGTGGTCTCGCCGACGATGGACATCAACGGCGCGCGCAAGAGCTTCAACTCCACATACGGCACCGGCACCACGCTCGAAGCGCCGGCCGGCGACCTGATCCTCACCGCCAGGCTGGGCTCGACACGCGCCGAAATTCCGTTCAGCATCAAGGCAGGCGAACGCAAGGACGTGACGATCAACATACAGGCAGGCGTTCTCGCGGTCGCCGCCCCCGACTCCGACCGCATCGTCGTCTTCGATGCGAAAAAGGACATCCAGGGGAATCAGAAGGAGATTTCCTATGGGTTCGGGCCGGAGCACAAGGATACCCTGCCGGCCGGCGACTACGTGGTGAAGCTGACGTTCAAGGGTGACAAGGCACCCGAGGATCGCCCGGTCACCATCAAGGCCGGCGAGCGCAGCGAGATGAAGGTCGACTGATGTGCAACAGCGTGCTTGCCGAGGGCCGCGAATATTCCTGGTGACCGCAGAACCTTGAGATCACGAGGGGCGCGCGTTCACGCCGCATGCACCTCGCGGCTGTCCCTCGGCGCCTCGTCGCGCTCGAACATGCCGTAATCTCTGACGACATGGCCGATGCGCAGGCGGTAATCGGCGAAGACGCCGCCGCGGCCGGCTTTCTGGGCGGCTCGGTGGCTTTCGAGGTTGCGCCATGCCTTGACCGCCTCCTCGTCCCGCCAGAAAGACAGGGAGAGGATTTTTCCGCGCAGGGTCAGACTTTCGAAACGCTCGATCGAGATGAAGCCGTCGATGGTTTCCAGTTCGGAGCGTAGCTCGCCGGCAAGGTCGAGATATTTGTGGCGCTCGCCCATATAGGGGATGACTTCGAAGATGACGGCGATCATGGCTTTACCAAAGCTCCGTGGGGCATGGAGACGTTCTTGAGGAAGATGCGATCCTCCTTCAGGATGAAACGTTCGCGCTTGGAAAACGCATAATTCTCCTGGCCAAGCGGATCGGCCATCAGCCGGGACCGGTAGGTCTCGTAGGCGGCGAGGCTGTCGATGTTGTAGACACCGTAGGCCGTTGTTGCCGAGCCCTCATGCGGGCCGAAATAACCGATCAGGTCGGCGCCGCAGCGCGGGATCGCCTGGCCCCAGTTGCGGGCATATTCGGCGAAGTCGTCCTTCTTGAACGGGTCGATCTCGTAGCGGATGAAACAGGTGATCATGACTTCGTCTCCTTCTGTTGTGGAGGTGTTTTGCCATATTGCCAGACGAAGATGCTTCGGTTACGGTCGAAGTATGAAAGAAGGTCCAGACATTGCCCGCATCGGGATGCTGTTCGGCGATCCCGCCCGCGCCAACATGCTGACCGCCCTAATGGGCGGCCAGGCGCTGACGGCAACCGAGCTTGCGCAGGCCGCCGGCGTGACGGTGCAGACGGCGAGTTCGCATCTCTCCAAGCTCGAGGAAGGCGGTATTCTCGCCCAGCGCAAGCAGGGCCGGCATCGCTATTTCACGCTTGCCGACGCGGCCGCCGGCACGCTGCTCGAAAACATCATGGGGTTTGCGGCAAGCAGGGGCCATCTGCGCCACCGGCCGGGGCCGAAGGACCCGGCACTGCGCAAGGCGCGCGTCTGCTACGATCATCTCGCCGGCGACTATGGGGTCAGGATGCTCGACAGTTTCGTCGCCCGCGGCGCGATCGAGAGCGATGGCGAGAACCTGGCGGTTACCGAGGACGGCCGCGCGGAACTCGGCGCGCTCGGCATCGATGTGGCATCGCTCACATCCAATCGCCGGCCGCTCTGCAAATCCTGCCTCGACTGGAGCGAGCGGCGCTCGCATCTGGCCGGCACGCTCGGCAAGGCGCTGCTTGCCCATTTCCTCGAAAACGGCTGGGCACTGCGCAGTAGCGAGAGCCGCGCGGTGCTGTTCACGCCAGATGGGGAGCGGAAGTTTCTTTCGCTGTTTCCGGCGGGCTGAACGTCATGACCAGCGCGCCTTTGTAATCTTCTCCTGCAATGCGATCGCAAAGGCTGCTCCATTCGCAGCCCGTGCAGGCGTGGCGGGTCACGCCGGCAGAGAAGGCGCGGCGCAGTTGCTCGAACAGCGCCGGATCTGACGCAATCACCGCCCCGATCCGAAGCTCCCGCCCAAGCAGGCGGGCAATATCCGCCAGCGCCGCGGCATCGCGACCGGCAACCGAAGCACCGAAACAATGAGCATCTTCATCCGAGAGAAGCGGGGCGCAGATATCGTCTGGGCCGGAGACGATCTCGATCGGCTCGCCGGCGGAAAGCCGGCCGGCGAGACGACGATAATTGGCGACGAAGGCTGGGCTATAGCCCTCGCCGACAAAGGTCAGCATGCAGAGAAGATGATGCGGCCGCAGCCTCACCGTCACTCTGCCGTGGCGCGCTTGCGGGAGGCGACCGCGGCAAGGACAGCCGCCGCCAGGCCCGATTTCAGTGCCGCACCGAGGATGAACGGACCAACACCTGCCCAAAACGCCTTTTCAGCACCGATCAGTCCCGCAAGCCAGGCCCAGCCGAGCGCAAGGCATAGAAGGTTTGCGATCAGATGTGCCGAGAAGCTGGCGAGGATGCGCCGCCCGGTCCAGCCGCGTTCGGCAAGCCAGCCGACAAGGGCGGCAATCACGGGAAAGGAAAAGAGATAACCGGCTGTCGGCCCCGCGAAGGCGGCAATGCTGCCTGCCCCACCCGCCAGCACGGGCGCTCCAAGTGCTGCTTCTCCAAGCCACGCAAGCACCGTCAAGGCGCCGAGCCGCCAGCCGTAAAGCGCACCGACCATGGTCACGGCGAAGGTCTGCATGGTGATCGGCACCGGAACCATCGGCACGGCGATCCGGGACGCGATCACCAGCACCAGCGTGCCCGCAAGCACGAAAAGGGCTTTGGCTGGCAGGGACCGGCCAACAAGTCGAAAGGGATCGAAAACAAACGGCTGGGGGGAATTAATCAGGGACATCAGGCTCTCCTTCAAATTATAGATAATTTTGATTCCCATCTATTTTATGAGGCGAATTTTCGACGGAGGCAAGGGGCGCAGTGTCGAGCCGACGACCTTACGCAAAACAAATCTGACATCATCTGCGCAAAATAGCCGAATAAGGCCGATTTTTCGGTTGAATAAATTATCTATAATTTTGAGAAATAGTCAGCCGACGATCGCGAAAGTCTCGCGCGCGGCACCGGTCTTGGCCGGTTGCGGGCCGCGGCCGATCCATTGCACGTGCTTCTGCAGGATGGCGGCGGCCTCGTCGATCTTGCCCTGCCGAAGTGCGGCCAGGATGGCGCGATGGTCGTGGTCGGTGCGCTTTTCCCAGCCGGACTGCCAGGCGGAAAACAGGAACCTGGCGCTTGCGGCATGCAGGTCGTCGATCGAGGCGAGCAGGCGCTTCATGCCGCAGGGGGTGAGAATCAGCCGATGAAAGCGGCGGTTCGCCTCTTCCCAGGCATGCACGTCGGCGGCGGCATCGCCTTGCCTCGCCGCCTCCTCCGCCGCGTCGAGAATGGCGGGGGTCAGGTGGCGGGCGGCGTGGCGGAGCGCCAGCACTTCCAGCACCGCGCGCATTTCCGCCACTTCGCGGACTTCAGCCAGATCGAAGGAGGCGACGCGCACGCCGCGGCGCGGCTCGCTGATTGCCAGGCCCTGCGCCTCCAGCCGGCGGAATGCCTCACGCACCGGTACATGGCTGGTCTCGAATTCCTCGGCGATGTGATCCTGGCGGAGACGGGCACCGGGGGCGAGTTCGCCGCGCACGATGCGATCGGCAAGCACCCGGCTGATGCGGCTGGCGATTGTGTCTTCCGGTTCCTTGCCCATCAGCGTTCCTTAGAGCGCCGTTTTCCGCTTGTCGAGAGCCGCCCGCTCCGCTTGTCCCAGCCATGCAAGGCGGTTGGTTGAGGTTTGTCCTGCCATCGTATAAAAGGCCGCCTCACCCTCCATGCAAGGCCCATAAAAGGCATTCCCCCATGAGCAGCTTCGACCTCATCATCTTCGATTGCGACGGCGTGCTCGTCGATTCAGAAATCATCGCGGCGCAGGTGGAATCCAGGCTGCTGACCGAAGCGGGTTATCCGATCAGCGTCGAGGAAATGGGCGAGCGCTTCGCCGGCATGACCTGGAAGAACATCCTGCTGGCCGTGGAAAAGGAAGCCGATATTCCGCTGTCCGCCTCGCTGCTCGACAAGTCCGAGACGCTGCTCGATGCGCGGCTTGCCCGCGACGTGAAGATCATCGACGGCGTGAAGTTCGCGCTGGCAAGGCTGACGACGCAACGCTGCATCTGCTCCAATTCAAGTACCCACCGCCTCGACGTGATGCTCGAAAAGGTCGGCCTGAAACCCTATTTCGCGCCACATATCTATTCGGCCAAGGATCTCGGGCCGGATCGGGTGAAGCCGAAGCCGGATATCTTCCTGCATGCGGCCGAGCAGTTCAAAGTCTCGCCGGAGAAGTGCCTGGTGATCGAGGATTCCACCCATGGCGTCCATGGCGCCAAGGCGGCCGGCATGCGCGTCGTCGGCTTTACCGGCGCATCGCATACCTATCCGAGCCACGCCGACCGGTTGACCGATGCGGGTGCTGAAACGGTGATCTCACGGATGATGGATCTGCCGGCCGTCATCGCCGCGCTCGGCGAATGGGCCGGCGCGTTCTGATCATCCCGATCAGTTCTTTCTAGATTAGTTCCGGCCTCGATTATTTCTGGCGGACCGGCTTCTTCGCCGGGCCGGCGTCGAAGCCGAGGCGGACGCGGGTGAAGCGCGAGGCGCCGCCTTGCGCGTTCGGGATCTGCACATCCGCCTTGTTGAAGATGAACTGGGTGCCGCCGGCCGGCATGTCGACCGGGAAAGCCACCTTCTGCGAATAAATGACGCTGTCGCCGTCCACGACTTCGACAAGGATCGGCAAGGTGACCTTGCCGGGAACGCCGACCGGGCCCTGGACGAGGCGCCCTTGCGCGACGACGTTGATGGTCAGCGTCGTCTCATTGGCGGTGCACTGGCGCGTCGCATCGGCGAGCGACGCCTGGTAGAGCAGTTTTTCCGGCTTGTTCTCGCCACCGCGCGCATAGGCGCGGTGAATAGCGGTCTGTTCCAGCATGACGACTGGCGGGCAGAATGCCTGCACGACGGCAGTTGCTGCCTCAGCGGCGGGGGCGGCAGTAGCGGTCGGGGTCAGCCCCTCTGTCGGCGCCGAGGAATTGCAGCTTGCGAGAACCGCCACGAGCGACACCGCCAGAAGACCACGCGAAATCTTTGCAAACACCGTACTCAACCCTCTTCCATCCCAATATCTGGGCCATTTACCTGGCGAACCGGAGCGTCACTTTCCGGTCTTTCACCGCCCATTTTCCTGGTCTATATCAGCGGCGCGAATAAAAATCGATTGGGGTTGATGGTCGTGGACTATATTTCTACCCGGGGCGAAGCCGCTCCGCTCGGATTCCGGGATGCGCTGATGGCGGGCCTTGCCCGCGACGGCGGCCTTTACGTGCCACGTCAATGGCCTTCGCTCTCCAAAAAGGAGATCCGCGCCCTGCGCGGCAAGACCTATCAGGAGGTCGCCTTCGAGATCCTCAAGCACTTCGTCGGCGACGAGATTCCCGCCGACAAGTTGAAGTCGATGATCGACGAAGCCTATGCCACGTTCCGGCATCCGGCCGTCGTGCCGCTGGTGCAGACGGGACCGAACGATTTCGTGCTCGAACTCTTCCACGGCACGACGCTCGCCTTCAAGGACGTTGCGATGCAGCTGCTCGCCCGGCTGATGGACTATGTGCTCGCCGAGCGCGGCGAGCGGGCGACCATCGTCGGCGCGACGTCGGGCGATACCGGCGGGGCAGCGATCGACGCATTCGCGGGCCGCGAGCGCACCGACATCTTCATCCTTTTCCCGCATGGCAAGGTCTCGTCCGTGCAGCAGCGGCAGATGACGACCTCCAGTGCCGCCAACGTGCATGCGCTGGCGCTGAAGGGCAATTTCGACGACTGCCAGAACATCGTCAAGGAGATGTTCAACGACGTCGCCTTCCGCGACCGGGTCAGGCTTTCGGGCGTCAATTCGATCAACTGGGCACGGATCATGGCGCAGGTGGTCTATTATTTCACCGCCGCGGTTTCGCTCGGCGGGCCGGACCGGAAAATCTCCTTCACCGTGCCGACCGGCAATTTCGGCGATATCTTCGCCGGCTATGTGGCCAAGAAGATGGGCTTGCCGATCGACCGGCTGGTGATCGCCACCAATGACAACGACATCCTCGCTCGGACGCTGAAGACCGGCCGCTACGAGATGCGCGATGTCAAGGCGACCACCTCGCCTTCGATGGACATCCAGATCTCGTCCAATTTCGAGCGGCTGCTGTTCGAGGCCTATGGCCGCGACGCCGCCTCGGTGCGCGCCGCCATGGCTGGCCTCAAGCAATCCGGCAGCTTCGAGATCAAGCCGGAGGCGCTGAAGGCGATCCGCCGCGAATTCCGCGCCGGGCGGGCGACGGAGCGGCAGGTTGCCGCGACGATCCGCGAGACGCTTGCCGAGACCGGTTACCTGCTTGACCCGCATACGGCGACCGGCGTTTTCGTCGCAAAAAAGAACGCAAAGCCGGCGAGCCCGATGGTGACGCTTGCGACCGCCCACCCGGCCAAATTCCCGGCCTCGGTAAAATCCGCTTGCGGAATTGATCCGGCGCTTCCATCATGGCTTGCTGATCTTATGCAAAGGGAGGAGCGCTTCGATATCTTGGAGCCTGAGCTTAAGTCCGTCGAAACTTTCATCGGCGAGCATGCCCGCGCTAAGTAAGTAAGGTATCGGCGGCGCCGGAAAGACGTAAACATGAATGTAGAAATCACCCGGCTCGCCTCCGGGTTGACGGTCGTCACCGAAACCATGCCGCATCTGGAGAGCGTCGCGCTGGGTGTCTGGATCAAGTCCGGATCGCGTAACGAGACCGAGGACGAACACGGCATCGCCCATCTCCTCGAGCACATGGCCTTCAAGGGTACCGCCCGCCGCAGCGCCCGCGACATCGCCGAGGAAATCGAGAATGTCGGCGGCGAGCTCAACGCCGCGACATCCACCGAAACCACCTCCTATTACGCCCGCGTGCTCAGGGACCATGTCCCTCTCGCGGTCGATATCCTTGCCGACATCCTGACGGAATCCGCCTTCGACGAGGAAGAACTGCGTCGCGAAAAGCACGTCATCCTGCAGGAGATCGGCGCTGCCAACGACACGCCCGACGACGTGGTGTTCGACAAGTTTTCCGAGGTCGCCTATCGCGGCCAGACGATCGGCCGGCCGATCCTCGGCACGCCGGATACGGTCAAGGGGTTCACCCCGGGGCAGATCCGCAACTATCTTTCGCGCAACTACACGACGGACCGGATGTTCGTGGTCGCCGCCGGCGCCGTCGATCATGCGACGTTCACCAAGCAGGTGGAGGAGCGCTTCGCCAGCCTGCCTATGACCCCGAGTTCGCCGCCCGTGCTCGAAACCGCCCGCTATATCGGCGGCGACGTGCGCGAAACACGCGACCTGATGGACGCGCAGGTTCTGCTCGGTTTCGAGGGCAAGGCCTATCACATGCGCGACTTCTATTGTTCGCAGATTCTGGCGAACATCCTCGGCGGCGGCATGTCCTCGCGCCTGTTCCAGGAAGTGCGCGAGCACCGCGGCCTCTGCTACTCGGTCTATGCCTTCCACTGGGGTTTTTCCGATACCGGCATCTTCGGCATCCACGCGGCAACCGGCGGCAACGAGCTGCCGACGCTGGTACCTGTCATCATCGACGAGCTGCGCAAGTCTTCGGAAACCATTCATCAGCAGGAAATCGACCGCGCCCGCGCCCAGATCCGCGCCCAGTTGCTGATGGGCCAGGAAAGCCCGGCGGCACGCGCCGGCCAGATCGCCCGCCAGATGATGCTCTACGGACGCCCGATCCCGAACCCGGAAATGATGGAACGGCTGGAAGGGATCACGACCGAGCGGCTCACCGATCTTGCCGGACGGCTGTTTTTCGATACAGTTCCGACATTGTCGGCGGTCGGCCCGATCGAACAGCTTGCACCGTTGAGCGACATCACCACGGCGCTTGCCACGCCGGGGATCCAGACCAAGAAGGCTGCCGGTTAAACCGGCCGCCCTGCCCGGAGCAGCACTAGCATGACCAAGTCGGTGTTTCGGTTCCTGTCGCGACAGCCGGACACACCAGAGCTTTATGGCGAAAACCACCTGCTCCGGCTCCCCCGTTATTCCGACTACAAGCAGTGGCAGCGGCTGCGCTCGGAAAGTCGTCCCTTTTTACAGCCCTGGGAGCCGGTCTGGCGGCCGGACGAACTGACCGAAGGATCGTTCCGCCTGCGTGTCGTCAGAAGCGGCCAGGAATATGCCTCGGGCCTTGCCGTGCCGCTACTTCTCTTCCGCCGCGACGACCAGGTGCTGCTCGGCGGCCTGACCATCGGCTATATCCGCCGGGGTGCGGCGCAGAGTTGCATGGTCGGCTACTGGATGGGCGAGAAACATTCCGGCCAAGGCCATATGTTGGCCGCATTGAAGGTGGCTATCCCGTATATCTACGGCGGACTTCAGTTGCACCGGATCGAGGCAGCCTGTATTCCGGAGAACTGGAAGAGTGTCCGGCTTTTGGAAAAGGCCGGTTTCGAGCAGGAAGGTCTTTTGCGCAAGTATCTCAAAATCAATGGCGAATGGCGCGACCACCTGATGTTTTCCCGGCTGCCGGAAGACGGTGAGTTCGGGAAGATGCTGAAGCCATGAGTGCCTCGTTCTTGCGTCTTGCGCCTTTGATCCGATTTATTCCGGCGATCATCGCCCTCCTTGCTGCCGCCATATTGCTGACGGCGGCGCCGACTGCGCGCGCCGCTGAGCCGGTCAAGATCTCGCGAGACGACACAGCGCTCGACCTTACGAGAACCACGGATATCTACGTCAACCAGGGCGAAGCCTTCCAGGTGTCGACGGCCGCCGGCTCGGACGGCATCCGTCGCCGCATCGAGGTGCGCGCCAGTTCCCCCGGCCACCAGGGCGACTGGGCTGTTTTTGCACTTTCCAACGTCTCCGAAGAACAGCTCGAACGGGTGATCGTCGCGCCGCATTTCCGGCTCGCCAATTCGAAAATGTTCTGGCCGGATCTCGGCTCGCAGCGCATCATCTCGATCACGCCTTCGGAAGGTTTTGCGCTCGACAGGATACCGAGCCCGGATGCCGACGTTTTCCGGATTACTCTGAACCCCGGCTCGACCATCACCTTCGTCGCGGAACTGGCGACGCCGTCGCTGCCGCAGATCTATCTCTGGCAGCCGGACGCCTACAAGGACACGGTCAACTCGTTCACCCTCTATCGCGGCATCGTGCTCGGCATTGCCGGCCTGCTGGCGGTGTTCCTGACCATTCTCTTCGTCGTCAAGGGCACGTCGATGTTGCCGGCGGCGGCAGCCCTTGCCTGGGCGGTGCTCGCCTATATCTGCGTCGATTTCGGCTTCCTCGACAAGTTGATCACCGTCACGTCGGGCGACCAGCGCATCTGGCGCGCGGCCGCGGAAGTGGCGCTCGCCTCCTCGCTCGTGATCTTCCTGTTCACCTATCTCAACCTCAACCGCTGGCACGTGCATCTCGGCTACGCGACGCTTGCCTGGGTGGTCGGCCTGGTGCTGCTCGGCGGCGTGGCGATTTACGATCCGTCAGTCGCGGCAGGTATCGCCCGCCTTTCCTTCGCGCTGACCGGCACCGTCGGCATCCTGTTGATCATCTATCTCGGCTTCAACCGCTACGACCGGGCGATCCTGCTGGTGCCGACCTGGGCGCTGATCCTCGTCTGGCTGTTCGGCGGCTGGCTGACGGTGACCGGCAAGCTCGACAACGACATTATCCAGCCGGCACTCGGCGGCGGCCTCGTGCTGATCGTTCTGTTGATCGGCTTCACGGTCATGCAGCACGCCTTTGCCGGCGGCGCCTATCAGCAGGGCCTGTTCTCCGACCTCGAGCGGCAATCGCTGGCGCTGACCGGCAGCGGCGACACCGTCTGGGACTGGGACGTGGCCCGCGACCGCGTCGTCACCACGCCCGACATATCGACCCGCCTCGGGCTCGATTCCGGCGCCATGCACGGGCCGGTGCGCAACTGGGTGCCGCGGCTGCATCCCGATGATCGCGACCGTTTTCGCGCGACACTGGACGTCTTGCTGGAACACCGCCGCGGCCGGCTGAACCACGAATTCCGCATCCGCGCCGAGGACGGGCATTTCCACTGGTTGCAAATCCGCGCCCGGCCGGTGCTGGGCTCGAACGGCGAAATCATCCGCTGCGTCGGCACGATCATCGACGTCACCGAACAGAAGAACTCCGTCGAGCGGCTGCTGCAGGACGCGATGCACGACAACCTGACCGGCCTGCCAAACCGCCAGGTCTTCCTCGACCGGCTGCAATCGGTGCTGACGCTGGCGCCCGGCGGCGACACCGTGCGTCCGACTGTGATGGCGATCGACATCGACCGTTACAAGCAGGTCAATGACTCACTCGGCATCGCGGCCGGCGACAATATCCTGATCGCGCTGACCCGGCGCCTGCGCCGCCTGCTGAAGCCGCAGGATACGCTGGCGCGGCTTGCCGGCGACCAGTTCGGACTGATCCTGGTTTCGGAGCGAGATCCCGCCAAGGTGGCGGATTTTGCCGATGCGGTTTCCAAGGCGATCATGGTGCCGATCAACTTCGCCAACCGCGAGATCATCCTCACCGCCTCGATCGGCCTCTCCTCCTGGGTCGACCAGCAGGAAAGCGCTTCGGGCATGCTGGCCGACGCGGAACTTGCCATGTATCGGGCGAAACGCGCCGGCGGCAACCGCGTCGAGCCATTCCGCCCGGCGTTCCGGGCCGCCGGCGCAGACAAGCTACAGATCGAAACAGACCTTCGCCGGGCCATCGAACGCAAGGAGCTGTTTCTTGCCTATCAGCCGATCATCCGTCTGAAGGACGGCGAGATTGCCGGGTTCGAAGCGCTGATGCGCTGGGATCATCCCAAGCGTGGTAGTATTCCGCCGTCGGAATTCATTCCGATTGCCGAGATGTCGGACCTGATCGGCCCGCTCGGCCTGTTCGCCATCGACCGTGCCGCCTCGGACCTGATGGTCTGGCAGCAGCAGACAGGCAACCTGCCGGTGTTCGTATCGGTCAACCTGTCGAGCGCGCAGCTACTCAACGCAGACCTTTATAACGACGTGCGGGCACTGCTGCAGAAGACCCAGGTCAACCCGGGCCAGCTGAAGCTCGAGCTTACCGAATCGCTGATGATGGAGAACCCGGAACAGGCGCGGCTGGTGCTCGGCAAGCTCAAGGAGACGGGCCTCAGCCTGGCGCTCGACGATTTCGGCACCGGCTATTCGTCGCTCGCCTACCTCACGCAATTCCCCTTTGACACGATCAAGCTCGACAAGGCGCTGGTCCGCAACGCAACGGAAAAGCGGGCCGTGCTGCTGCGCTCCGTGATCGCCATGGCCCGCGCGCTGGAGATGACCGTGGTGGCGGAAGGCGTGGAGACCGACGAGGATGCGGCGGAACTCGCCAAGATGGGCTGCCATTTCGGCCAGAGCTATCTGTTCGGTCCGCCTGCCCCAGCAGACGCCGTGCTCCGGCTTCTGAAAGAGCGCTTTCCGCTGACCAAGCGGGCCTAAAGCGTACTGCGCCGGGGTCCATCGCCCCTCGCGGACCGGTATCGGCATCATACGATGCATAGCCCCCAGGGCATGAGAAATCCACACGCAGCCACTCCGGGTCCAGCGAAACCGCTTTGAGGCCTCCTGTTCCCGCTTGACTTATTCATAGCTCCCTGGCTATACGTTAATCCATAGCCAACGAGGTATGAATTTAGTGTCGGACGCTCACGATGTGCTCTTCAGAACGCTCGCCGACCCCACGCGCCGAGCCATTTTCGAACGGCTGTGCCGGGAAGGCGAGAAGACGGTCGGGGTGCTCACGGCGCAGGCCGGGGTTTCGCAGCCGGTCGTCTCGAAACATCTCGGCTTGCTGAAGCGCGCCGGGCTGGTGCGCGATCGTCATGAAGGCCGCCAGACGCATTACAGCGCGCAGCTCGGCGCACTCGCCCCGCTGGTAGACTGGACAAGCGAGATGGCCGGATTCTGGCAAAACCGCTTCGACAAGCTCGAAGACCTACTCAAAAGGATGGACCAATGAACGAGACCTCGACCGAAACGCGCACCGTCGTCGTCGAACGCGATATTCCTCACCCGGCGGAAAAGGTCTGGCGCGCGCTCACGCAGCAGCACCTGATCGAGGAATGGCTGATGAAGAACGATTTCCAGCCGGCCGTCGGGCACCGCTTCAAGCTTCGCGGCGAATGGGGCGGCGTGCTGGACTGCGAAGTGCTGGCTGTGGAGGTTCATAAAAAGCTCTCCTACACCTGGGACCATGCACACGACGATGCGGCCTATAATCTGAAAAGCGTAGTGACCCTGACGCTCACCCCGACCCGCACCGGAACCCATCTGCGCATGGAGCAATCCGGCTTCAGGCCCGAGCAGAAACTCGCCTACAACGGTGCCCGCCATGGATGGCAGGGATTCCTCGGAGCGCTGGAGACGGTTTTGGCGGGGATCGACTGAGGTCTGGCGACAGGCCACGGCCGGATTTTTTTACAGGGCGGCAGGGCCGCTTGTTTTCAGAGGAGGTATTACCGTTGAACTGGAACACGCTTACTCGGCAGGTCCACCGCTGGCTGTCGATCGTCTTCACGATCACCGTGGTGGCCAATTTCGTCGCCATGGGCTTTGGGGAACCGCCCCTGTGGGTGGTCTATTCTCCCCTGCTCCCGCTCTTCCTGCTATTGTTCAGCGGCCTATATCTGTTTGCGCTGCCTTATGCCCGCCGTGGCGGGCAAGATGTTCGTGGATAGGAGTGAAGCGAATGGCCGGCAAGCCGTCCAAAACGCCCGTGAATATTGCCAAGGCATCCGCCGGTGATGTCGGTGCGGGGCCGGTGCTGCTCTCGGGCGGCAATCCGCAGATCGCCAAGGGTTATGGCGACGCCCCGGTGCAGGCCTATATCGCGGCCATGCCGGGCTGGAAAAGCGATGTCGGGCGCCGCCTCGACGCGCTCGTCACCAGCACCGTCCCCAACGTTTACAAGGCGGTCAAATGGAACTCGCCGCTCTATGGCATCGAGGGCGACGGCTGGTTCCTCGGCGTCCATTGCTTCGCGAAATACATCAAGCTGGCCTTCTTCCGCGGCGCCTCGCTCAGTCCAATCCCTCCCGGCACCTCCAAGACGCCGCAGATGCGCTACGTCCATATCCATGAGGGAGACGAACTCGACGAAGCGCAGCTAGCCGATTGGGTGAAGCAGGCCAGTCAGTTGCCCGGCGAACGAATGTAGCAACGGGCGAAACGCAACAGCATGAAGGAAGCGACGGCAACCATGGAAACGATAAAAAGCAGTTCGACGGACAAGCAAGCCTCTCCGGCACAGCTGATCGACGCGCGGATCAGCGAGCTTGGCGATTGGCGGGGCGAGACGCTCGCTCGTGTCCGGTCTCTGATCAAGCAGGCAGAGCCCGGCGTGGTCGAGGAATGGAAGTGGCGAGGGGTTCCGGTCTGGGAGCTCGGCGGGATCATCTGCACCGGCGAGACCTACAAGAATGCAGTGAAACTGACCTTTGCCAAAGGGGCTTCGCTGGAGGATCCGTCAGGCCTCTTCAACTCCAGCCTCGACGGCAATACCCGGCGCGCCATCGATCTCCACGAGAGCGACAAGATCGATGAAGAGGCGTTGAAGGCACTTATCCGCGCCGCCGTGGCATTGAATGCCGCCCGGTCCCAAAAGAAGCCGAAGAGCGCCTGATCAGGGGCTTAACTGTTAGACCAGCCCCGATCATTTCCCACGCCGCAGCCTTCTATCGGGACAGCACGTTCAAGAGCTATCGAGGGACAAAAAACTAGAGATAATAACGGGTAATAAATAATATACATCGTCGTTTGTCAGGAATGAGAGGCGAAAAGCGCTGTTTCAATACGGTGCAGCCTCCCCAAAAATATGAAAATGCATATTTCGAGTTGACGAAATCGTGATCTTGCCCCCTAATTCCCAGGGGTCTCTGAATGCGCCCCACAAACTACACCCCGCCTTTCGATCCACCGAAAGGCGGGTTTTCTTTTTTTCGCCTGAGTTCCCTACCCTCTCCGGGAATGGATCAGCCGGTGAATATATTCCAGTTTCACCATGACGGCCTGCGACAGCACGAACGGATAGAGATCCGGCTGGCCCATCGAGCGGTGGATGCTGTTGAGTGCCATGCTGAATGGCACCCAGGCGGAGACAAGCTGCTCCGCATCACGCGCCGCATAGGGGTTGAAGGCCACTTCCGCCGCCATTTCCGCATGGCCGCGCGGCTCGATCACCATGCCATAGGCACGGGCGGTCTCCAGCGTGTCGACGATGTGCAGATAGTGGGCGAAGCACTCGGCGAAATCCTCCCAGGGGTGGGTGCTGGCATAGGTGCTGATGTAGAAATCCTGCCAGCCGGACGGCGGGCCCTGCTCATAATTTCTCTGCAGCGCAGCGCCGTAGTCGAGGTTCTCGTCACCGAAGATGGCGCGGAATTCCCCCAGCCTGCCGCCGTCGCGCACCAGCTTGTCCCAGATATAATGACCGGTCTCATGGCGGAAATGTCCGAGCATGGTGCGATAGGGTTCGTTCATCGAGACGCGCACCTGCTCACGGGTCGCATCGTCGGCCTCGGCGGCGCGGATGGCGATCAGTCCGTCCTCGTGACCGGTCATGGCCGGCACGACGGTGCCGTCAGGCTGCACCGCGTCGATCAGGAAATCGAAGACGAGGCCACCCTGGGGATCCTCGTCGCGATTGGTGTGCGGCAGGTTCCAGCGCAGAAGCGAATAGAAGAGATGCCGTTGCGCCTGGCTGATGCGCCGCCACTGGCTGAGGCCGACCTCGGTCGAGGCATCCGGAACCAGTCGGTTATGCCGGCATGCGGGGCAGAACGGATGCGGATCGTCAGCGCTGACCGTCCAGTTGCAGATGTCCATCGCCGCATTGGCGCAGTGTCGCACCTTGTAGTCCGGCCGGGCGACAAGATGCCATGTTTCCTCCCCTTCATCCTGTACGAGAGCATGCATGGCCAGGTGCTCCGGGACGAAAGCCAGCCGGTGGCCGCAGTTGACGCAGGAGCGATTGTCGAAATGGATGGTCTGGCCGCAATGATCGCAGTCGTAGAGGCGCATGGAATGTCCGTCGGTTTCAAGGGGGCGGATACAGAAAACCTGCTCCGGCCGGAGCCGGAACAGGTTCGCATTCTAACCTTGTAGCGTAACCGTTACATGCGGTCGACAACGCCCTTTGCGGCATCCTTGACCTTGCCCTTGGCCTGCTGCGCATGGCCCTTGGCTTCCTGGCCAGCACCCTTTGCCTTGAGCTTCGGATTGTCGGTCATATCGCCGGCCGCCTGCTTGGCCTTGCCTGCCATTTCATTGGCCTTGCCGGCCATCTTGTCACTGGTGCTGCCCATCATGCTTCTCCTTCACGAGGACGTCCATCGTCCTGCTGGGAAAAGAACTCCGGGCTGGAGGCTTCGTTCCGCAAATCTTTTCAAATTGAACGATCAGGCGTGGCCGGCTTCGCTGGAGAGCATTTCCGGGCTGACACCGAGCAGCGCCAGGGCACGTTCGTATTTGCCCTCCAGCGCCCGGTCGAAGATCAGTTCGTCGCTGGCGGGGCAATTCAGCCAGCCGTTATTGGCAATCTCGAGTTCCAGCTGGCCGGCGCCCCAGCCGGCATAACCGAGCAGCATCGTGGCGCGCGCCGGTCCCCGCCCGTCGCAGATGGCGCGGATGATATCGAGCGTGGCGGTCAGCGAGATGTCGTCACTGACGGGAATGGAGGATTCGCTGACAAAGTCGTCCGAATGCAGCACGAAGCCGCGGCCGGTCTCGACCGGACCGCCTGACAGGATCGGGAAATCGCGGGTCTGCAGCGGCAGCATGATCGTGTCGGCCTGATCCATGATCTTCAGGTGGTGGAGGACGTCCGTGAAGGAAATCTGCTGGGCGCGATTGATGATGAAACCCATCGCGCCGGCCTGCGAATGGGCACATATATAAACGACGGCACGGGTGAAATTGCTGTCCTGCATGCTTGGCATGGCAATCAGGAACTGTCCGTCCAGGAAGCCCCGTTCGCTCTTGTCCCCGAGGGTCGAGAAAGACATGATGCCTCCAGCCTGCCTTCCGGCGCAGCCAACGGGCAGGAGAGCGTCGATTGCAATTCCATCAAGATGGGGCAGTCGGGCCGATCAATCAACCGAAAATGATCGGCTCGTGACTGGTTCGGACAGGGCCAATCAGTTAAACGCTTGGTCGATGAAGAGAATTTCGCTGAGCAGCATGCCCTCTCGCGCGCCGACCGTGGTCGCCGCGTGCATCACTGTGGGCGCTGTCCTGGGCATTGCCTCGATGAGCTGCGCCGAGACCACGCCATGGGCGAGCAACGAGGGCGGCCGCATGCGGATCGTGGCGATGCCGCCGGAGCCCGACGGCACGGTGCGCGGCGCGCTGCAGATCGAACCGAAAGCCGGCTGGATCACCTATTGGAAGGAGCCGGGCGATGCCGGCATTCCGCCGCAGATGGTGTTTTCCAAGGCAAGCGGCGTGACGCTGAGCAGCATGAGCTATCCCGTGCCGAAGCGGATCGACAATGGCAAACTGCGCGACATAGGCTACGACCATGCGGTCGCCCTGCCCTTCGAGCTGAAGATGGAAGATCCCGGCAAGCCCCTGAACCTCGGCGCCTCCGCCTTCGTCGGTCTTTGCCGCAATATCTGTATTCCCTTTCAGGCGGAATTCTCGTTGCAGCTCGGGGCCGTCAAAGGCACGCCGGTCGAAGAGGCGATGATCCTCAATGCCGCGACGTCAGAGCTCCCGGAAGCACCATCGGATGATTTCGCCGTCACCCATTATGCGATGACGCAGGGGCGCGACAACCTGAGCCTGAAGCTGAAGCTGCCGCCCGGCAGCGTGGTGCCGCCGCAGGTGATCGTCACCGGTCCGCAAGGCCATGTGCTCTTCGACGGCGTCAACGGCCGGCGCGACGGCGACGCCTACGCGCTCGACATGCCGGTCGGCAAGCTGCCGAAGAATTACGACATCAGGGGCAAGCGCTGGGGCATTCTCGTGATCGCCGGCAACCGGGCCATGGAAACCTCGCTCGCCTTCGAGTGACGTCACTTCCTGTTGATCGGATCTGCCGCCGGAGACCTGTTGCGTGCGGCCCTCTCCCTTGTCTTGACGCAAGTCCGCTCTATAGTGCGCCGCGAATGGCGGGCCTGAGACAGGCGCTCGCCCAACCGAGGAGAGCCCCATGACGATTGCCATCGGCGACAAACTTCCCACAGCCAAGTTCAAGGAAAAGACCGCGGACGGCCCGGTGGAGATCACCACCGAACAGCTTTTTGACGGCAAGAAGGTCGTGCTTTTCGCGGTGCCTGGCGCATTCACCCCCACCTGCACGCTGAACCACCTGCCGGGCTATCTCGAAAACCGCGACACGATCCTTTCCAAGGGCGTGGACGACATCGCCGTTCTCTCGGTCAACGACTGGCATGTGATGGGCGCCTGGGCGACCCAGACGGGCGGTCTCGGCAAGATCCACTTCCTGGCCGACTGGGACGGCGCATTCACCAAGGCGCTCGGCCTCGACGCCGACCTTTCCGCCGGCGGCCTCGGCGTGCGCTCCAAGCGTTATTCGATGCTGGTCGAAAACGGCGTCGTGAAGTCGCTCAACGTCGAGGAAAGCCCCGGCCAGGCCACCGTCTCCGGCGCTGCCGCGATGCTGGAACAGATCTAAGCCTGGGTTTGTATTTCGTTTGAGGAGGGCGCCTGCGGGCGTCCTTTTTGTTTTCGAGAGGGAGAGGATGGGGCCGGGCCCATCTTCATTCCTGTGCTTGTCACAGGAACCCCGCAGCGCAATGTCCGCGGGACGCACTTCCTCCTTCGCCATCCTTCCGCCACATTTGTTATAACATAA
Organism: Neorhizobium galegae bv. orientalis str. HAMBI 540; assembly: GCF_000731315.1. Lineage (NCBI taxonomy): Bacteria > Pseudomonadati > Pseudomonadota > Alphaproteobacteria > Hyphomicrobiales > Rhizobiaceae > Neorhizobium > Neorhizobium galegae. Next base: position 603,269 of record NZ_HG938353.1, on the reverse strand, counting down.
CACGTAATGTTATTACATCAATGGCAACTGCAATGGCACGATTTTCTCCCTCCTCCAGCCTTATCGGCAGTTCCGCTCTCGGTCGCCTCGTCTATGTCGCGCTGCTCCTCGGCCTGCTCTGGCTGGCGATCGAGTGGGCTGTGATGCTGCCGTGAGCGCCCTCCTCACGCTCGATAATCTCACGGTCACCTACGACCGTCATCCCGCCGTCCATCACGTATCGGGTTTCTTCCGGGCCGGCAGCCTGACTGCGATTGCCGGGCCGAACGGCGCCGGCAAATCGACGTTGATGAAGGCGATCATGGGCGAGTTGAGGCCGGCGGAAGGGCGGCTGCGGCATCAGCTTGCGCGCAGCGATTTCGGCTATCTGCCGCAAGCGGCGGATATCAACCGGCGTTTTCCGATCTCGGTCCTCGATACGGTGCTGCTCGGCGCGTGGCGGCATACCGGGGCGTTCAAGGCGAACGGACCGAAGGAATACACCCAAGCGGCGGAGGCGCTCGCGGCCGTCGGCCTTAGCGGTTTCGACCGGCGGCCGATCGGCTCGCTCTCGGCCGGGCAATTCCAGCGGGTGTTGTTTGCGCGCCTCCTGCTTCAGGATGCCAAAGTCATCCTGCTCGACGAGCCTTTTACGGCGATCGATGCGCGCACGACCCAGGATCTGCTCGACATTGTCGCGCACTGGCATGGCGAGGGCCGCACCGTGATCGCCGTGCTGCACGACCTCGAGCAGGTGCGGACCCATTTTCCCGAGACCCTGCTGCTGGCGCGCGAATGCATCGCCTGGGGGCCGACGGCGGAGGTGATGTCGGCCGGCAATCTTCTGAAGGCGCGGATGATGGCCGAGCGATGGGACGACGGCGCCGGTATCTGCGAACCGCCGGTCGGTGGCGCTTCGACCAACGGGGTTGTCGCATGAGCACCTATGATCTGCTGATCGCGCCGTTTGCCGATTACGGCTTCATGCGCCGGGCGCTGGTCGCCTGCCTCTGCCTGGCGCTCGGCTCAGGACCTATCGGCGTTTTCCTGATGCTGCGGCGCATGAGCCTGATGGGTGATGCAATGAGCCATGCGGTGCTGCCGGGTGCGGCGATCGGCTACCTCGTCGCCGGTTCGCTGTCGCTGACCGCGATGGGGATCGGCGGACTTGTGGCGGGGCTTTCCGTGGCGCTGCTTTCCGGCTTGGTCAGCCGCGTCACGGTGCTGCAGGAAGACGCGAGTTTTGCGAGCTTCTACCTGACTTCGCTGGCCTTGGGCGTGCTGATCGTCTCGCTGCGCGGCTCCAACGTTGATCTCCTGCACGTGCTGTTCGGCACCATTCTCGCCATCGACGGCCCCGCGCTCGTCCTCATCGGCTCGATCACATCGGTGACGCTGGTCACCCTGGCGATCGTCTACCGGCCGCTGGTGGCGGAATGTTTCGATCCGGGTTTCCTGCGCACCGTTGGCGGCCGCGGGCCGGTCTATCACGCGCTGTTCCTGCTGCTCGTCGTGCTCAACATGGTGGCGAGCTTCCAGGCGCTCGGCACGCTGATGGCGGTCGGGCTGATGATGCTGCCGGCAGCGATCGCGCAGCTTTGGGCCCGCAGCCTGACCGCGATGATGGCGCTTGCCGCCGCCGCGGCCGCTGTCTCCGGTTATGTCGGGCTGATCGCCTCCTACCATCTCGAACTCGCCTCCGGCCCCACGATCATCATGACGGCAGCGGTGATCTACGGCTTTTCCATCCTCTTCGCACCGTCCGGCCTTGCTCGGCGGCTCTTTCCCCGCCCGCATCTCGCAGGCTGACTTCAAGGAGACTTCGATGATATCCCGCAGACTGCTTCTCTCCGCCGCCATTCCCGCCCTCATGGCCTTTTCCGCGGTGCCTGCCTTCGCTGACACGCTGAAAGTCGTCGCCTCCTTCACGGTGCTCGGCGATGTCGTCTCCCAGGTGGGTGGCAAACACGTGAAGGTGACGAACCTCGTCGGCCCGAACGGCGATCCCCATGAATTCGAGCCGTCGCCGGCGGATGCCAAGAACCTCAAGGCGGCGCAGGTGGCCTTTGTCAGCGGCGAAGGCCTGGAAGGCTGGATGGACCGGCTGATCACGGCATCGGGCTATAGGGGCAAGCCCATCGTCGTCTCGCAAGGCGTCAACACCCGCACCATGGACGAAGACGGCAAGACAGTGACCGATCCGCATGTCTGGAACAGCCCCGTCAACGTGAAGGTCTGGGTCGCCAATATCGAAAAGGCGCTGTCGGAGGCAGATCCGGCCGATGCGAGCGCCTTCAAGGCGAATGCCGAGGCCTATCTCCAGAAGCTCGACGCCATGAATGCCTACGCGCATTCCAAGTTCGACGCGGTACCGGCCGACCGCCGCAAGGTGCTGACCAGCCACGACGCCTTCGGTTATTTCGGCCGCGAATACAATGTGAGTTTTTTGGCGCCGCTCGGCCTCTCGACCGAAACGGAAGCCTCAGCCGCCGACGTCGCCAAGCTGATCGAGCAGATCAAGGCCGAGGGGGTGAAAACCTATTTCCTCGAAAACTCCAACGATCCGCGGCTGGTGAAGCAGATCGCCAAGGCGACCGCTGCCCAGCCGGGCGGCGAGCTTTATGTCGAATCGCTCTCGGATGCCAAAGGGCCAGCACCGACCTATGAAAAGATGTTCCGCTACAATGTCGACCAGATCGCCGCGGCGATGGCGAAATCGAGCTGATCCCACAAGGGGAGGCTGCGGACAAACGCCCGCGGCCTTTCTTCAGACTGCCATATCGAAGACCAGAAGCCCGGACAGACCGCCGTCCGCAGAACCGATGATCCGGTCGCCGACAGCTACGTGGTCCGGATGGACGAGATAGGCGTCGCGCGCCTCGGGGTTCTCGAAAGTCACGATGAACCCATCGAGGAAGCCGCCGTTCAGGCCTTCCGGGGAAACGTTCTGGCCGAATCTGACGTCGACAATTCCGGGCGTGACGTTCTTGAGCGCTGCAACAGCATCAAAGATCGACTGTTTTTCGGCCTGCTGGATGGCCGCCTTGAAGCGGATGAATACGCAATGCAGGATCATGGACCGGCCTCCCCGAGTTGTCTGCGGCAGAATAGTGACTGATGCTTCGAGCGCAACAGCGGCTCAGACGATTTCCAGAAGAAGGGCACGATGGTCGGAAACTTCCGGCTCCTCGACCACATCGAAATTCTCGACCTTCACATCCGGCGTCACCAGCAGATAGTCCGCATATCGCCCATCCTTCGGATACCAGGAGGTGCGGGTATCGGTGAAGCCGCGGGTGGTGACGAGATCGGTGAGGCCGAGTTTTCCGAGAATGGCGAAGGTCTCGCTGCCGGGCAGCAGATTGAAATCGCCGCAGACGACAAGCGGTTCACCCGGCTGCCAGACCTTTTCGATCAGCGCGACGAGAGCATGCGCCTGTGCCAATCGTGCCGGCGTATCGCCCTTGCCGGCAAGATCCCGCAGCCCGTGCATCTGCACGATCGTCACGCCCGAGCCAGTATCGTAGCGGTGGATGCGGACGGCATGGGCGTTGCGGGGACGCGGATGGTCGCCGAAGCCGGAAAGCGGGAAGTCACCGTGGATGAAACCCTGCACCTGGTCGATCACCGACAGGTCCTGTCGGACAAAGGTGGCCAGCCCCCATTCGGATATCACTTGGCGATCGCCATCGTAAAGCGGGCCACGCGCGGCAGGGGCGAAAAACGCGCGGTGCCCGGGCAGGATCTCCGTCACGTCCTCCAGCAGGCTGGCACGCTGGGGCAGCTCGAAATCGCCTTCGCGAAAGGTCAGCCAGCCGCCGTCATATGACGCGACATGGGTGACTTCCTGCAGGCAGAGCACATCCGGATCGGTGTCCTTGAGATATTGCATCAGCGGCGCATGGACGCGGCCGCCCCAGGCGTTGAGAGAGATCAGGCGCAAGGTCATTGTTCAGCGCTCCGCGGAGACCATGAGGATCATCGGGCGGTCCATCTCCTCGGCAAGTGCCGGATTGGCGGCAATCTGATCCGGCGAGGGATGCCATTCGATGACCCGGCGAATGGCAAAACCGCCATCGATCAGCGTATTCAGCGTCGTGCCGATGGTGCGGTGATACTTGACGACGCCCTTGGCGAGCCAGTCGGTCGCGCGCCGGCCCTCGACCGAATAACCATCCACCGGCCAGAATTTTTTGCCCGCCTCATCCGTCCGCCAGCCGGGATTCCGGGAGGCCATGTAGATCGGGTGCTCGATGGTGAAAACGAACTTTCCACCCGGCACGAGGGCGGAATGAACCTCAGCCACCAGCCGGCCGAAATCCTCCAGGTAATGGAAGGCGAGCGAACTGTAGGCGAGATCGAAAGCCCCTGCCGACAGTTCGACCCGCTCCAGATTGGCGATTTCATAAGTGATGGCCGGATGAGCGTTTTCCGTCCGAGCCTTGGCGATCATGTTTTCCGAGAGATCGAGGCCGAGCACGGAGGCGGCGCCCTCCGCCGCCGCAAAACGCGAGAACCAGCCGAAACCGCAACCGAGATCGACGACGCGCCGGCCGGTCATCTCAGGCAGCAGCGTCCTGATTGCCGGCCATTCGGCGGCGCCGGCCAGCCCATGGACCGAGCGCCCGAGCTGGCTGTAGCCTTCGAAGAATTCCGGCGTGTCATAGACGTTCTGGGCCATCGATCCTCTCCGAGGCTTTGGCAGGCTATCTCTTCTTGAACGGTGCCATGCCGAGGCGAGCAAGCTCGTCGGCGCGCTCGTTTTCCGGATGGCCGGCATGGCCCTTCACCCAGTGCAGCGTCACCTTGTGCTTGTTCCGCGCTTCCTCAAGCTGCTGCCAGAGTTCGGCGTTCTTCACCGGCTTCTTGTCGGCAGTCTTCCAGCCGTTCTTCTTCCAGCCGAAGATCCACTTGGAAATGCCGTCCATCACATATTTGCTGTCGGTGTGAAGGTTGACTTCGCACGGGGTTTTCAGCGCGTTCAGCGCGGAGATCGCCGCCATCAGTTCCATGCGGTTGTTGGTCGTATCGGCCTCGCCGCCGAACAGTTCCTTTTGCGTGTCGCCGTGACGCAGGATGGCGCCCCAGCCGCCCGGGCCGGGATTGCCGGAACAGGCGCCGTCGGTGAAAATCTCTACCTGCTTCATGATGCGGACAGTCTTTCCTCGACCAACCCGTATTCGGTGGCCGATGTGATTTGGCGGTGGAAGCGCAGCTTGCGCAGATATTCGAGCGGATCCTTCTTGACCACCAGCGCGCCGGCCGGCGTCGTCAGCCAGTCGTAGAGCCTCGTCAGGAAGAAGCGCAGCGCCGAACCGCGGGCCAGGATCGGCAGGGCTTCGATCTCGGCTTTATCAAGCGGGCGGACGCTCTGGTAACCCTCGATCAGCGCCTGGCCCTTGGTGAGGTTGTAGGCGCCGTCCTTTTCGAAACACCAGGCGTTCAGGCAGATCGAGACATCATAGGCGAGCAGGTCGTTGCAGGCGAAATAGAAGTCGATCAGGCCGGACAGCTCGTCGCCGAGAAAGAAGACATTGTCCTGGAAGAGATCCGCATGGATGACGCCGGCGGCCAGGTCCTTCGGCCAGTTCCTGCCCAGGTGATCGAGCTCCGATGAGATCTCCTCCTGCAGGCCGGTTTCGACCTCGTCGGCGCGCGCTGCGGACTTTTCCCAAAGCGTCTTCCAGCCCTCGACGGAGAGCGAGTTCGGACGCGTCAGCTCGAAATCCTGACCGGAGAGGTGCATCCGGGCGAGCGCCTTGCCGACCTCGCGGCAATGTTTCGCCTCGGGTTTACGCAGCCACATGCCTTCGAGGAAGGAGATGAGCGCAGCCGGCCGGCCGGACAGGGTGCCGTAGAGGCCCCCGTCATTGCGCGGCAGGGGCAGCGGGCAGGACAGGCCGCCGGCTGCCAGATGCTGCATCAGGCCGAGGAAAAACGGAAGATCGCGCTCATCCGTCCGCTTTTCGTAGAGCGTCAGGATCAGCGGATCACGGGTCGTGTGTAGCAGGAAATTCGAATTCTCGACGCCTTCTGCAATCCCCTTGTAGGAGGTCAGTTCGCCGACATCGTATTCGGTCAGGAACTGCTTCAGGTCGTCTTCGGTGATATCGGTATAAACGGCCAAGGTGGTCTCACGGTGCGTGGGAAAACGGAGTATTCAGTTCAAGGGCACACCCCCCTCTGTCACTTCGTGACATCTCCCCCTCAAGGGGGGAGAGATGCCCGGCCCTTGAGGGAGAGATGCCCGGCAGGGCAGAGGGGGGTGCTCCAGGCCACACTCGCTCACGCCCGCGCTCCATTCACCCAGGCCATATCGTCGACCGTCAAAGGCACGTTGCGCAGCTCGCGGTTGACGAGGAAGTTTTCGGTTTCTTCCGCGGTGATCGCCAGCTCGATCTCGGCGTCGAAACGATCCTTGAAGGCAGCGATGATCTCGTCGACGATGACTTCCGGAGCAGAGGCACCGGCGGAAAGGCCGAGCGTGCCGATGCGGCCGATTTCGTCCCAGTTCAGTTCGGAGGCGCGTTGCACCAGGAGGGACCGCTTGGCCCCTGCCCTTAGCGCCACTTCGACAAGCCGCTTGGAGTTCGACGAGTTCGGTGCGCCGACGACGATGAAGAGGTCACAGCCGGGGGCTGCTTCCTTCACCGCTTCCTGGCGGTTGGTGGTGGCGTAGCAGATGCTGTCGGCGGAAGGCGCGGTGAGGTTCGGGAAACGCTCCTGCAGCTTGGCGATGACGCCTGCGGTATCGTCGACCGAGAGCGTCGTCTGGGTGACATAGCCGAGATTGTCGGGGTCCTCGGGGACATAAGCTTCCGCATCGGCGATCGTATCGATCAGCGACACCGTGCCCGGCGGCAGCTGGCCCATCGTGCCGATCACTTCCGGGTGGCCGGCATGGCCGATCAGCACCACATGGCGGCCCAGGCGCTGGTGGCGCATCGCCTGCTTGTGGACTTTCGAAACCAAAGGGCAAGTGGCATCGAGATAAAAGAGATTGCGGGCCTCCGCATCCTCCGGCACCGATTTCGGCACGCCGTGGGCGGAGAAGACGACCGGCTGCTTGCGGTGTTCGACGGGGATCTCGTCCAGCTCCTCGACGAAAATTGCGCCCTTGGCTTCCAGCCCTTCGACCACATAACGATTGTGGACGATCTCGTGGCGGACATAGACCGGGGCGCCATACTCCTTCAGCGCCAGCACAACGATCTGGATCGCCCGATCGACGCCGGCGCAGAAACCGCGCGGGCCGCAGAGGCGGATCTTGAGCGGGCTTTTTTCTAGAATGGATGATGCCATCAAATCAGGACGCCAGGACTGTCAACACGAGAGCGAGAATGGCCGGGCCGCCCTGGATGAGCAGGATGCGCGGCTTGACCGACCACGCGCCATATATAGCGGCAATGATGACGCACACAAGAAAGAAGAGCTTCAATTGGAAGGCGAAGGCGGGATCGGCCTGTAGCAGCGACCAGAAAAGGCCGGCCGCCAGGAAGCCGTTGTAGAGCCCTTGATTGGCGGCGAGAACCTTCGTCGTCGCGGCCTGTTCCGGCGACATGCGGAACACTTTTCGGCCGGTCGGGCCGGTCCAGAGGAACATTTCGAGGACGAGAAACCCGACATGCAGAAGCGCGGTCAGCGCTACAAAAATATTCGCCAGAAGTGTCATAACGTCGCCCCGATTCCCTCGACCCTTCGACAAGGCTATCCCAATTGCGGATCTCAGGCCATGCGAGCTCAGACGCGCTTGCGGCGAAAAACCATGCCGATAACGACCGCGACCAGGGCCGCCGCCAAACCGTACCAGGTGACGGCATATTGCAGGTGGCTGTTCGGCAGGTCGAACTGAGTGACGCCGCCCTTCGGCCAGCCGCCGGGATTGGCGACCGACGCGTCGGCATCCACGAAGAACTGGAGGACCTTGCCCGCATCGATGCCGGTGGTCGAGGCCATCGCATCGAGATCCTTCCAGTAGAAGATGTTCTTGGCGAGATCGTTGTCCGGGACGATCGAGGACGGCTTTTCGCCGAGCCGCACGCGGGCGTAACCGGTGACGGTCTGCTGGCCGGCAACCTCTCCGGCGGGGCGGGTCTTCTGGTCCTTCATCTCGTAAGGCACGAAACCGCGGTTGGCGAACAGGACGCGGCCATCGGCAAGCGTCATCGGCGTATAGACATAGAACCCGGTCTGACCGTTGAAGGTCGCGAAGAAATGCCGTTCCTTCGGGTGATCGAACGTGCCGGTAACCGAGACGCGGCGATATTCGATATCGCCGCCGGATTTCCCGATTGCTTCGATATCGGAGAGCTGGACGGGTGCAGCCGCCCGCCGCTCGGCGATATCGGCGAGCAGCCCTTCCTTCCAATGCAGCCGCTCCACCTGCCAGGTGCCGAGCGACAAAAGGATGACCAACGCCGCCAGCACCGCGATCACAGTCGCGATCATCCGGCCGCGGGCCGGCGTGTCAGGCCTAGTCTTCGTCTGAATGTTCATGGATCAAACCAGTTCGATGCGAAGCGTTCTTCCGACAGCCGCGGCGGCGCGGCGAAGCGTGAGCAACGTGACGGACGGATAATGCGGATCGAGCAGCCGATCGAGTTGCTGGCGGCTGGAATGCATGCGTTCCGCCATGGCCTTCTTCGTCAGCCCCTTCTCAGCCATCGCCGCCCGAACCTGATCGGCGATCACCTGTTTCAGGGCAACCGCCTCGGTTTCCTCCAAGAGACCGTCGGCATCGAGGAAGTCATCGAAGCTTTCGGTTCTGTCGACATAGCCTTTCGCGTCGTTCATGCGTCTATCTCTCTTTTTCGTTTCAAGGCCAGATCGATGTCCTGCGCCGGCGTCTTTTGCGTTTTCTTTTCGAACCCGTGCGGCAGGATCATTTCTTCCTCATGAATGAAGAAGATCACTCTTACGATGCGGCCCGAAGACAGGTTGCTTCGAACTTCCCACAGACCATGACCGAGCGACCGGCAATAGGGCATTCCGAGCGGCCATCCGAATTCGACGCGCTGGATATCGATGCCGATCTGCCGTCGGTCTTCGCGGGAAAGCTCCATTAGCCAATCGCGGACGGGCTTACGGCCGCTTCCGGTCGCATAAAACCGCCCGATAATCTTCTTCAGCGCCCCAGCCATCCAACACCAATGTAACAAATTTGGGACATTCCGTAAACGAAAAAGGGCGGCTCGTCGCCGCCCTCTCCGAATTCATATCAACCCGATCAGTGGGCCAGCGGCGCGCCCCAGCCACCCCAGACGTAGATGGCGAAGAACAGGAACAGCCAGACCACGTCGACGAAGTGCCAGTACCAGGCGGCGGCTTCGAAGCCGAAATGCTTGGTGGGCGTGAAGCCGCCGGCAATCGCGCGCAGCAGGCAGACCAGCAGGAAGATCGTGCCGATCAGCACGTGGAACCCATGGAAGCCGGTCGCCATGAAGAAAGTTGCACCGTAGATCGAGTTCGAGAACGCGAACGGAGCGTGCATGTACTCGTAAGCCTGGACGCTGGAGAACAGGATGCCGAGCGCAACGGTGAGCGCCAGGCCGGTGACCAGGCCCTTGCGGTCGCCGTGCAGCAGCGCATGGTGAGCCCAGGTGACGCAGGTGCCCGACAAAAGCAGGATGACGGTGTTGTAGATCGGCAGGTGCCAGGGATCGAGAACCTCGACGCCCTTCGGCGGCCACTGACCGCCGAGGAATTCGACGCGGGTCGCCTGAATCGCCTCGTTGGCATAGAGGCTCGCATCGAAGAAGGCCCAGAACCAGGCGACGAAGAACATCACTTCGGAAGCGATGAACATGATCATGCCGTAGCGCAGGTGCAGCGAGACCACGCGGGTATGGGCGCCGGCATCGCCTTCCTTGATCGTGTCCGACCACCAGCCGATCATCGTATAGAGGATGATCGCAAGACCGACGAAGAAGAGCCACGGCGTGGCAAGATCCAGACCAAAGATGTGGAACTGGCCGCCATGCAGGTAGCGCATGTAACCGACACCACCAAAGGTGATGATAAAGGCGCCGATCGAAGCCAGGATCGGCCACGGGCTCGGATCGATGATGTGGTAGTCGTGATTTTTCTGATGCGCGTCGGCCATGTCAGAATCCCCGGATGAATGCCTGCTTCGCCGGAAAACCGGCGAACCCTCTTAAAGTTTCCCCACGCCTGTGTTCTGGGTGCCCGTCTTCTGGGCGCCCGCCTTCTGGCCTTCCGGCAGAGCGGCGACCGGTTTGCTCGGCTCGCTCGGATAGAAGGTGTAGGACAGTGTGATCGTCTTGATGTTCTTGGTCTCTGGCGCCGTGGCGAGCTCCGGGTCAACGAAGAACACCACCGGCATCTGGACCGACTGACCGGGCTGCAGCGTCTGCTCGGTGAAGCAGAAGCACTCGACCTTGTTGAAATAGGCGCCCGCTTCCATCGGCGTGACGTTGAAGACGGCGCTGCCTGTCGTCGGCTTCGACGATCGGTTGGTGGCGCTATATTCGATCTGCACGGTCTCGCCGATCTTCGGGCTGACTGCCTTGGCGGGCTTGAACTCCCAGTTCAGGCCCGGCGAAATGTTGGCGTCAAACGTCACCTGGATCGACTTGTTCAGGATCTTGTCGGAATACTGCTCGACGCGCTGGGTGGTGCCGTTATAGCCGGTGACCTGGCAGAACAGCCGGTAGAGCGGCACGGATGCATAGGCGGCGCCGACCATGCCGGCCACGAAAACAGCGCAGCCGGCGAAGATCGCGGCGTTGCTGACCCGTTTTGCCTGACCGTTCTGAATTCCGTCCGCCATCGGTTCCATCCTAGTTCCCGACCCCGCCGATTTTCACCAGCGTCATGATGTAGAAGAGGACCACGAGCCCGGCGAGAACCAGGCCGAGCGCGATATTGCGGTTGCGGCGCGACTTCTTCTGGGCTTCGCTGAGCTTGACTGTCTCGATCACAGCAAGCCTCCCAGGAGGTGCGGCACCCCCGCCAGCAGCCGGTCGGCCAGCAGGCCCGAGAAGATCGCAAAGAGATAGATGATCGAATAGGCGAACATCTTCTTCGCCGGCATCATCTTTTCGTCGCCGTCTGGCATGCGCCGGACGGCGATGGAACAGATGATGAAGATCGCGCCAAGCACGGCGGCGAAGATGCCGTAACCGAGGCCGGCAAGACCGGTGAAGGTGGGAGCGACCGCAATGACAGCGGTCAGCACAGCATAGACGATCATCTGGTTCTTGGTGGAGGCTTCGCCTGCAACATTCGGCATCATCGGCACGCCGACCGAGCCGTAGTCGCGCATCTTGAAGAGCGCGAGCGCCCAGAAATGCGCCGGCGTCCACAGGAAGATGATCAGGAACAGAAGAATGCTGTCGAGCGACACGCCGCCCGTCACGCAGGCCCAGCCGATCATCGGCGGGAAGGCGCCGGAAGCGCCGCCGATGACGATGTTCTGCGGCGTCGAGCGTTTCAGCCACATCGTGTAGACGACGGCGTAAAAGAAGATCGTGAAGGCGAGCAGGCCGGCTGAAAACCAGTTGACCGCGAGGCCAAGGATGACCACCGAGAAAACTGATAGCGTCAGGCCGAAGGCGAGCGCTTCCTGCGGCAGGATGCGGCCAGCGGGGATCGGGCGCTTGGCGGTGCGGGTCATAATGGCGTCGATATCGGCGTCATACCACATGTTGAGCGCGCCTGAGGCGCCGGCGCCGACCGCGATGCAGAGAATGGAAATCACGCCGAGGACCGGATTGATGTGGCCTGGCGCCAGAATGAGGCCGGCGAATGCGGTGAAGACCACGAGCGACATCACCCGGGGCTTCAGGAGCTCGAAGAAATCGCGCGCACTCGCTTCCGAGAGGCGTGAGCCTCCATCGGAGCCGAGAGCGTCGTGATTGTCCATAACCGTCATTGAACCGTCCTGTTTGGTATTTCAAGGCATCGCGCTGCCGCGATGCCCTTCTTCAAAGATGAACCGCTTACTTGACGCGCGGCAGCTGTTCCCACTGGTGGTACGGCGGCGGCGAAGAAAGCTGCCATTCCAGCGTGGTCGCACCTTCGCCCCACGGATTGTCGCCGGCAATGCGCTTCTTTGCGAAGGCTTCCCAGACGCCGAAGAGGAAGATCAGCACGCCGACGAAGGAGATGTAAGAGCCGACGGAGGAAACGTAGTTCCAACCGGCGAATGCATCCGGATAGTCGATGTAGCGGCGTGGCATGCCGGCAAGGCCGAGGAAGTGCTGCGGGAAGAACACCAGGTTCACGCCGATGAACATGATCCAGAAATGCGCTTTGCCGATCTTCTCGTTGTACATGTACCCGAACATCTTCGGGAACCAGTAATACCAGGCCGCGAAGATGGCGAAAACTGCGCCGAGCGACAGAACGTAGTGGAAGTGGGCCACGACGTAATAGGTATCATGCAGCGAACGGTCGAGGCCGGCATTGGCGAGCTGGACGCCCGTGACGCCGCCGACGGTGAACAGGAAGATGAAGCCGATCGCCCAGATCATCGGGGTGGAGAAGGTCAGCGAGCCGCCCCACATCGTTGCGATCCAGGAGAAGATCTTGATGCCGGTCGGAACCGCGATGACCATCGTCGCGAAGACGAAGTAACGCTGAGCATCGAGCGACATGCCAACCGTGTACATGTGGTGGGCCCAGACGATGAAGCCGACGGCGCCGATCGCGACCATGGCGTAGGCCATGCCGAGATAACCGAAGACGGGCTTCTTCGAGAAGGTCGAAACGATATGGCTGATGATGCCGAAGCCGGGCAGGATCAGGATGTAGACTTCCGGGTGACCGAAGAACCAGAACAGGTGCTGGAACAGGATCGGGTCGCCGCCGCCTTCCGGAGAAAAGAAGGTGGTGCCGAAGTTGCGGTCGGTCAGAAGCATGGTGATGGCGCCCGCCAGGACCGGCAGCGACAGCAGCAGCAGGAAGGCGGTGACCAGAACCGACCAGGCGAAGAGCGGCATCTTGTGCAGCGTCATGCCCGGAGCGCGCATGTTGAGGATCGTGGTGATGAAGTTGATCGCACCGAGGATCGAGGACGCGCCGGCGACATGCAGCGCGAAGATCGCCAGGTCGACTGCCGGGCCAGGGTTGCCCGTGGTCGAGAGCGGCGGATACATGGTCCAGCCGCCGCCGACGCCATAGGCGCCTGCCGGGCCTTCGACGAACATCGACAGTAGCAGCAGCAGGAAGGCCGGAACGATCAGCCAGAAGGAGATGTTGTTCAGGCGCGGGAAAGCCATGTCCGGCGCGCCGATCATGATCGGCACCATCCAGTTGGCGAAACCGCCGATCATCGCCGGCATGACCATGAAGAAGATCATGATCAGTGCGTGAGCGGTGGTGAACATGTTGAACATCTGCTTGCCGCCGTCGATCGCGGCGTCGCCTTCGTAGCCGTAGACTATCGCGGCCAGGCCGTGGAAGATCTGGATGCCAGGCTCCTGCAACTCCATGCGCATGGCAACAGAGAGAAGGCCGCCAATGATGCCCGCGATGATCGCGAAAATCAGATAGAGCGTGCCAATGTCCTTGTGGTTGGTCGAAAACAGCCAGCGGGCAGCAAAGCCCGGCTTATGCGAATGATCATGATGATCGTCGTGAGCATGCGCATCGTGAGAGGTGCGAGCCTGAGCGTGATCGTCGTGAGCGGAATGTCCAGCCATTGTCCTCACTCCCCTTGATTACTTGGATTCGTTTGCGGCGACGGCGAAGTTGCCGGCCGGCTTGTCGACGGCTGCCATCAGGCCCTTGTAGGCGCCCGGCAGGTCGGTCGCAGCAGCAGCGAGCCAAGCCTTGTACTTGTCTTCAGACACGACGCGGATGGCGATCGGCATGAAGGCATGGTCCTTGCCGCAAAGCTCGGAGCACTGGCCATAATAGAGGCCTTCATTCTCGGCCTTGAACCAGGTTTCGTTGAGGCGACCCGGAACGGCGTCGATCTTGATCCCGAAAGCCGGCATTGCGAAGGCATGGATAACGTCGGACGGAGCGGCCGTCACCAGCATGCGCACGGTCTTGTTGACCGGGATGATCAGTTCGTTATCGACAGCCAGCAGCTTCGGATAGACGGCGAGATCGGTCTTGCCGGCGCTCGCGCGATCGGGATCCTTCAGCAGGTACGAATCGAAGGCGACCGGGGTCTGCATACCTTCATATTCATAGTTCCACTGCCACTGGGTGGCAGTGGCCTTGACCGTCATGTCCGAGTCCGGAATTTCGAGCTGGGCATTCAACAGGTTGAAGGAGGGGATTGCGAGGAAGAAGAGAATGAGAACCGGGCCAAGCGTCCAGATGATCTCGATCGCCGTATTGTGGCTGACGCGCGACGGCACCGGATTGGCGCTCGCACGGAACTTCACCGCGACGACGACCAACAGCGCCAGGACCAGCAGCGTCACCGGCACGATGAACCACAAGGTGTAATGGTTGAACCAGCGGATCTGGTGCATGATCGGCGTTGCGGCCGCCTGGAAATCAATCTGCCACGGATGCGGCTGGTCCGCAAAACCTGCGGAAGCAAAGAGCAGACAGATGAGCGCCGTCATCACTGCAAAAGCCCTGTTCATCACTACATATCTCCCCATGCGTCTGATCTCGATCAAACCGAACGCAGAATCCAAGCTATATGGTCTGCTTCAATCACAGTTTGCCTGCCGCCGCAATATCTGGCGGGAAAAGCCCGTGCGGCATTTTTGCGCCTCCCGGAGAAGCCCGAAATCGTGCCATAATGATAGGCTATAGAGCTCCTTTTTTGGGGCGTTCGGCCCGTATTCCATAGGCCTTCCACACTTTCGGCGGCCTTACTATAGCCCCTGTGCCGACCAAAATCCGGCGATTTCTTTATAATAATGTCGGTGGCGCCACTGGCCCGGGCCGAGTCCCATTTTCGCCGTACTCCACTGGAAAGAGGTCAGGGCTTTTCATTTCGCCCGGCGAACGCCAAGAATAGCCGCACTGATTCGTCTTCCAGAGGTTTACATGGGTCGTCCCTCCCTGATCTGCGCCGGTCTAGCCGTGATGCTTGCAGCCGCCGTTTCGCTTCCCGCGTTCGCGCAGCAGCCGCAGCCCGGCCCGCGCCCCGCCGCGCCCCAGCCGGCCCCCCTGCCGGCTCAGGGCGCCAAACCGGGGCCGCAGGCGCCCCGGCCGGCGCCGAACGGCGCGCAGACCCAGCAGCCCCCGGGGCAGCAGGCGCAACCGCCCGGCAATGTGCGCGAGAACCACGGCGCATGGTCGATCATCTGCGACCGCCCGGCCGGCGCTTCCGCCGACCAATGCGCGCTGATGCAGAACGTCATCGCCGAGGACCGGCCGGAAGTCGGCCTGTCGGTGGTGGTGCTGAAGACCGCCGACCGCAAGGCGCGCATCCTGCGCATCCTCGCGCCGCTCGGCGTGCTCCTGAAGGACGGCATGGAACTCTATGTCGACAACAACAATATCGGCCGCGCCTATTTCACCCGCTGCTTCTCCGAGGGCTGCTATGTGGAAGTGGAGATCGACGAGGAACTGATGCGCATCCTGCGGGCCGGCAAGGCTGCCGTCTTTGCACTGCGCGAATCCGCCGATCAGGACCGGGTCGGCATTCCGATCGAGCTGACCGGCTTCGGCGAAGGTTACGACGCGCTTCCGTGATCACGTTATAATAAAGAAACGATCGTTCATGGAGCTTCGCGGCAACCATACCTTCCCCGTTCGCTTCGACGACGAGGTCGTGCGCGATGCAGTGCGCGTGTTTGTCATAGAGCGCACGATGCGCGAGCAGAAGGGGAAGTGGGCGGCGGCGGGACTGGTGGTCGTCGCCGGCGCCGTACTCCTGTTCCAGGCCAACTTCACCCTCGCGCTGCTGGCGTTCCTCGTCGCCTGTTTCCCGGCGATTTTCAGCGCCGTGGTCTGGCGCGCGCATTCCGCCAGCGCCTTTGGCCGCTACAGGCGCATGACCGATCGCAGCGCCGAAGTGACCATCGATCCGGAAGGGTTCGGCATCGCCTCCAACCTCGGCGACGGCCGGCTCAACTGGACCAATGTCACCGAGATCTGGGAACGGCCGCTTTCGTTCATGCTGTTCAGCGGCACATCGGCCTTCAATATCCTGCCGCGAAATGCCATGCCGCAGGAGGTGCAGGCCTTCCTCAGCGCAAAAGCCATCTGAAAGCAGGCTTGCTTCGGTCCCTCCCCGGACCTACATCGGTTGGAACAGAGCGCGTCTTCCAGTGGCAGCGCAGAAGGAGCATCCCATGAATACCGACCTTCTCAACCTTTTCGACTGCGACGAGACCAAGCTGCGCTCGATGCTTTCCGAGGCGCTTACCGGCGCCGATGACGGCGAGCTTTTCGTGGAACATGCCCAGGCGGAATCGCTGACCTTCGACAACGGCCGCCTGAAGGGCGGTTCGTTCAACACAGACCAGGGTTTCGGGCTGCGCTCCGTCGCCGGCGAAGCGGTCGGTTATGCCCATGCAGGCGAGCTTTCGGCGGCAGCGCTGTCCCGCGCCTCGGATGCGGTGCGGGCCGTCACCGCCGGTTATTCCGGCTCCTACGCCGCCGCCCCCCAGCGCACCAACAAGAAATATTACGGTGACGAGAACCCGATCGGCAGCCCCAGCTTCGAAGAGAAGGTCAAGCTGCTCACCGAGATCGACGCCTATCTGCGCTCCAAGGACGACAAGGTGCGGCAGGTGACGGCGACCGTTTCGGCAAGCTGGCAGGTGGTCGACATCCTGCGCGCCGACGGCCACCGGGTGCAGGACATCCGCCCGATGACCCGCATCAACATTTCCGTCGTCGTCGGTGACGGCGACCGGCAGGAATCGGGCTCGTTCGGCACCGGCGGTCGCATCGGCTTCGGCGATTTCGTCACGGAAGGCAACTGGCAGACCGGCGCCGACGAGGCGCTGCGCCAGGCGCTCGTCAACCTTTCCGCAATCGACGCGCCGGCCGGCACGATGGATGTCGTACTCGGCTCCGGCTGGCCGGGCGTGATGCTGCACGAAGCGGTCGGGCACGGGCTGGAAGGCGATTTCAACCGCAAGAAGACCTCGGCCTTTGCCGGTCTTTTGGGTGAGATGGTCGCGGCTCCTGGCGTCACCGTCGTCGACGACGGCACGATCGACAACCGCCGCGGCTCGATCACCATAGACGACGAAGGCACGCCATCGGCCTACAACGTGCTGATCGAGAACGGCAAGCTCGTCGGTTACATGCAGGATCGCCAGAACGCCCGGCTGATGGGCGTCGCGCCGACCGGCAATGGCCGCCGGCAGGGTTATGCCTATACGCCGATGCCTCGGATGACCAATACCTATATGCTCGGCGGCGACAAATCGCCCGAAGAGATCATCGCCTCGGTGAAGAAAGGCATCTACGCCGTCTCCTTCGGCGGCGGCCAGGTGGACATCACCTCCGGCAAGTTCGTGTTCGGCTGCACCGAGGCCTACATGATCGAAAACGGCAAAATCGGCCCGGCCATCAAGGGCGCCATGCTGATCGGCAACGGCCCGGATGCGATGCGCCGCGTCTCGATGGTCGGCAACGACATGAAGCTCGACACCGGCATCGGCAATTGTGGCAAGGGCGGCCAGTGGGTCCCCGTCGGCGTCGGCCAGCCGCATCTGCGGATGGACCAGGTGACGGTGGGCGGGACGAAGGCGTAAAGCGGAGCAGTTTGCCTGGCGATAGAAACGCTGAGGTTTCTATCGCCAAATCCCAATGCTGGCGTACGAGCCTCAAATTCAGCCCTCATCCGGCCTGAACAGCCATTTCCGCTCGATCGCCGATGCAAGATCGATCCGGTTGTTGCTGGCAAACAGCAGGATATGGCCGAGAAGATCGGCCGTCTCGTCGGCAAGGTCGCGGGCGAGATCCTCGTCGCTCCTGCCCTTTTTCCGTCCGCGGCCGGTAGCGCGGTTCCAGGCCTGGGTCAGCTCGCCCATCTCCTCCTGCAGCTTCAGGAGAAACCAATCGGCATCGCGGACCATTCCGTGGGTTTCGGCGTAATCCGCGGATGCAGCCTCGAATTGTTCGGTAAGTTTGCCCAGCATAATGTTCTCCTTTTGTATCCACAGGAGAATGCTGATTCCAGCGCCGTGTCCAGAGGGTTTGCTTGACACCCTCATCCAAATCCCGGCAGGTGCGGACCATCCGAAGCCCTTCATCACGGCATTTTTCATGGCATCCTCAAACCCGATTTCCGCCTTCCTGGATGCATGGATTCCGGGTCATGGGGCGGCGCAGCTCGTCTTTCTTTTCCTCTCGGCGCTGATCGCCGGACTGGCACGCGGGTTTTCCGGGTTCGGCGGAGCGCTGATCTTCGTTCCGCTTGCAGGTGCTGCCGTCGGCCCGAAGATCGCCCCTGCCCTGCTCCTGGTCATCGACGGCGTGACGACGCTCGGCATGCTGCCGGACGGCTGGAGGCGGGCGAACCGGCGAGAAGTGGGCACGATGCTGATCGGTACGCTGGTCGGCGTACCGGCGGGCACGACGCTGCTGGCGGTGATCGATCCAACAGCGCTCCGGTGGCTGATCTCGGTCGTGGTGCTCTGCCTGCTGATCTTCCTGATTTCCGGCTGGCGTTACCACGGCAAGCCAAAAACTCCGCTGACCATCGGCGTCGGGGCGCTTGCCGGCCTGTTCGGCGGCGCGGCGCAGCTTTCCGGTCCTCCGGTCGTCGCCTACTGGCTCGGCGGCGCCATTCCGCCGCTCACCGTGCGCGCCAATCTCATCCTTTATTTCGCGCTTTCGACGGTGATCTCGGCCACCGCCTATGTCATCGGCCACCTTTTGACCCTCGACGTCCTTGCCCTCGCACTGATCGCCGGCCCGGGTTACGGCCTCGGGGTGACTGCCGGTTCGAAACTGTTCGGATTTGCCTCCGAAGGCACCTTTCGGCGTATCTGCTTCCTGCTGATCGCCATGGCGGCGATCGTCAGCCTGCCGCTTTTCGATGCGCTGCGGCCCTGAGCAGGATTCAGCACGGCGTTATTCAGCAAGACTTAACCCGTCCGAGAGTAGGGTCGGCCTCACCGAAGTAACGTGGGCGTGATCGCGGTGGGGAACACGAAGGAGAGGTTTCAGGCGCTTTGGCGCCGGGATGTCAAACGCCGGCTTGTCGCCGGTGGCCTCGACATGGCTGCCGCACTTGCGCGTGCCGGGATGATGCCCAATGCCCGTGGCCACGGCGCCATCTTCACACTTCATCATGTGCGGCCGAAACAGAGCCGCCCGTTGCAGCCGAGCGGTCATCTCGAAGTCACACCGGATTTCCTCGGCGAAGCGATCGAACGGCTTTCGGCGGAGGGTTACGAGTTCATCCCCTTGAGCGACGTGCCGGCACGGCTTGCCGCGCCGACCAAACAGCCGTTCGCCGCCTTCACGCTGGATGACGGCTACCGAAACAATGCCGAATACGCCTTGCCGGTGTTTGCCCGCTACGGCGTGCCCTTCACCATTTTCGTCACCCGCGGATTTGCCGAGCGGACCCATTCGCTGTGGTGGGAAACGGTTGCCGAGCTGCTCGGTCGCGAACGCGAGGTGACGTTCGACTTCGGCGGCGGGTCCGACATCCTCGACCTCACCTCCGAGGCCCGAAAATTCGATGCCTTCGACCGGTTCTCCAGCTATGTCCTCGAAGTCGAGGAATCCACCGCCGTCTCGCGGGTCGATGCGCTGGCGAGAAAACATGGCATCGACCCTCTAAAAATCACTGCCGACCTGACCATGAATGCCGAGGAGCTCCGCTCGGTCGCCGTCCATCCGCTGGCCTCGCTCGGGGCCCATACAGTAAGCCACCGCGCCGTCGCCCGGCTTTCGGCGGAAGACGCCCGTGCGGAGATGAAGCAGTCATCCGACTGGATCGAGGCTTTGACCGGCGAACGGCCGCAAACAATCGCCTATCCCTATGGCAGCCGCGCCGCGGTTTCCGAACGCGACTACGCGATTGCCAAGGAGATCGGCTTTTCAGTCGCGGTGACGACGCAGCCCGGCACGCTCTGCGCCAAATACGTGAACAGGCTCACCGGCCTGCCGCGCATCTCGCTCAACGGCTATTACCAGCAGCCGCGCTACGTCTCGGCCCTCGCCTCGGGCATCCCCTTCGTGATCGGGCGCTGAAAGCCGCCCTTCCCTTTACGGATACATCCGCACCTTTTCCCACGGACCGTCGGCGACGGGGCGGCGGAATTCGATGCGGTCGTGCAGGCGGAACTGGCGGTCGTGCCAGAACTCGATCGATACCGGCTTGATGCGGAAACCGGACCAGTAGGGCGGGCGCGGAATGTCGCCGATCGCGTATCTCGCGGTGTATTCGGCAACCGATTTTTCGAGCGCGAAACGGGTTTCGAGCGGGCGGGACTGTTTCGACGCCCAGGCGCCGATGCGGCTGCCGCGGGCGCGAGAGGCATAATAGGCATCCGCCTCCGCATCGCTCACCACTTCCACCTCGCCGCGCAGGCGAACCTGGCGGCGCAGCGATTTCCAGTGGAAACACATCGCGGCCTTCTTCTGGCCGAGGATCTCGCGGCCCTTCTGGCTTTCGAAATTTGTGTAGAAAACGAAACCGTTCTCGTCATACCCCTTCAACAGGACCATGCGAACGTTCGGCATGCCGTTTTCGTCGACGGTCGCAACCGCAACGGCATTCGGATCGTTGGGTTCAGAGCTCTCGGCATCCTTCAGCCAAGCGCCAAAAAGCGCGAAAGGCTCGTTCTCGGCGGTGAAGTCACCAGTTGTTAACCCGCTGTCAGACATATTGACTAAAATACTCCCAATCTCATGAAAAATGCCCGAGTTTTTCAGTCGGACAGGACGCACGGTGGTAGTGATAGCAAAGTCGAAGAGCCGCACAAAGAGGTCGTTTCTCCTCGGCAGACGGGCAGCCGCCCTCTGCCTAGCCGGGTTTTCGCTTGCCGGTTGTACGAGCAGCCTCGATCTCTTCGGAAGTTCCCCGAAGGTCGACCGCTCGATCGCGACTGGCACCGTGCCGGGCACGCCGCCGCATACCGGCGCCACGCTTTCCGACGAAGCGACTGTGCGCAATGCGGTCTCCTCGGCCGATCTTGCAAAGGTCGGCGCAGCCTCGGTTCCGTGGGCGAATACCGCGACCGGCAGCGCCGGCGTCGTCTCGCAGATCCACGAGGCCCGCAACGGCGAGCAGATCTGCCGCGCCTTCACCACCACGCGGCATTCCTACGAGGGTATCGCGATGTTCTCCGGCCAGACCTGCCTCACCGGCAGCGGCGACTGGATGCTGACGGCTTTCGACCGCCAGTAGTCGCAGTCATCACTGCCCCACACCCGATGCGGCTGCAAGGAAACGGTTTTCGCGCGTTTCCGTAATTCGTGCTGGAAACGCTTCGTTTACCTTAACGAGTGCTGCCGGCGGCTGTGTAACCACTGATTCACAAGTCCTAACATAGGCTCTCCCGACGTAAGCAGTAATCTGTCCGGGACATGAGGAACCGGCGGACGACTGTCGGAGTTGTGACGAATAATGGGGGTCCAAGGATCAAGCGGGGACCCGCCGTTTCAGGTAACCGGTGGTCCCACAATGCGTGATCCCTATTCTCTTCTCGGCGTGCAGCGCAATGCCGAGCCCGACGAAATCAAGGCAGCCTGGCGCGCCAAGGCCAAGACCGTTCATCCCGACCAGAACCAGGACGATCCGTCTGCGACGAGCCGTTTCGCAGAGATCGGCCAGGCCTACGAGGTCCTGAAGGATCCCGAGCGCCGCAAGCGATACGACAGGGCCGCCGAGATGCACCAGACCATCATGCAGCAGCGCAATGCCGCCCGCGAAGCCGCCGAACGCGCCAAGGTCGCAAAGGCCAACGCCGAAAAGGTCATGGAAGAACTCGCCAAGACCAATGCGCAAAACGCCAAATCCCAGGCGCAACCGCAGGCACAGGCTCGCGGCCAATCACAGGCCCAGTCTCAGGCCCATCCCCAGAATCAGTCCGGCCCGGCAGGCGAAACGCCGGAGGACATGATCGAGCGCATATTCGGCGCCGCGGCGGCCGATCAGGCAAAAGCTCAGGCGGGCGGTTCGGCGCAACCAAACGGCGATACGGTCGAAACGGCCAAGGCAGATCCATCGGGGGGCGAACGACCGCCGCTGCCAGCCCTTGCCATCGACTTGATCGCCTCCATCGTGCGCCGTTTCCGCGGCACGACGCCGGCACCGGAAAAGGCGCCGGATATCTCCGTCGAAGCCACGGTCACCGTCGAGGATCTCCTGAAGCTCAACACGATCACGCTGAAAATGGCCGACGACCGCGAAGTGCGCCTTGCCCTGGAAAGGGGCATGACCGAAGGCCATGTGGCGCGCCTCAAGGGCCAGGGCCTCAAGCTCACCGGCATGAAATCCGGCGACCTGCTCGCCTCGATCAAGATTGCCCGCGACAGCCATTTCCGGGTCGAAGGTTTCGATCTCCACACGACCTTGTCGATCTCGCTCGAGGATGCGGTGCTCGGCGGCGACGCGTCGGTCGAGACGCCGGAAGGCAACCGCAGCATCAGCATTCCGGCCTGGTCCGGTTCCGACCAGACGATCCGGTTGGAGGGCCTCGGCCTCCATGACGATGCCGGCGGCCGTGGCGATCTCGTCGTCGAGCTGCGCGTCGTCCTGTGGGAAAAGCCGAACGAAAAGGTCACCGACCTGATGCGGCACATGCGCCACGGACTGTATGTCTGACAGGCCTTGCCCAGTATGACAGTTTTGCGTCGGTATTCACCGCTGCGCACCCTTTGTTACGGCCACTAACACGAGATGATCCAAGTCAGCTTGAACCCTTGAGCCGCCTATGTCATAGGCAGCGTTCATCTAGAGTATCAGGGGACTATGAATGGTTCAGGCTTCCGGCCTCATGGCAGGCAAACGCGGTCTCATCATGGGCGTTGCCAACAATCGTTCGATCGCGTGGGGCATTGCCAAGGCCATCCACCAGCATGGCGGGGAAGTTGCATTCACCTACCAGGGCGACGCACTCAAGAAGCGGGTTGAGCCGCTGGCCGCAGAACTGGGCGCCTACATGGCCGGCCATTGCGACGTCGGCGACGAATCGACCATCGACGAAGTCTTCGCCAATCTCGAAAAGCACTGGGGCAAGATCGACTTCCTCGTGCATGCGATTGGCTTTTCCGACAAGGACGAGTTGACCGGCCGTTACGTCGATACCTCGGCTGACAATTTCGCCAAGACGATGCAGATCTCGGTCTATTCCTTTACGTCGGTCGCAAGGCGGGCGGAAAAGCTGATGACCGACGGCGGCTCGATGCTGACCCTCACCTATTATGGTGCCGAAAAGGTCATGCCGAACTACAACGTCATGGGCGTCGCCAAGGCCGCGCTCGAAGCCAGCGTCAAATATCTCGCCGTCGATCTCGGCCCGAAGAACATCCGCGTCAACGCGATCTCGGCCGGGCCGATCAAGACGCTTGCCGCTTCCGGCATCGGCGACTTCCGCTACATCCTCAAGTGGAACGAGTACAATGCGCCGCTGCGCCGTACCGTCACCATCGAGGAAGTGGGCGATGTCGGTCTCTACATGCTGTCCGACCTCTCGCGCTCCGTCACCGGCGAAACCCATCACGCCGACAGCGGCTACCATGTCGTCGGCATGAAGGCCGTCGATGCGCCGGACATTTCGGTCATCAAGGACTGATGCTCTTCCAGGGACGTCTGCCGTGCTCATCTACATGATCCGCCACGGGCAGACGGACTGGAATGCCGAAGGCCGGCTCCAGGGCCAGCAGGATATTCCGCTCAATGCTCTCGGCCGCTCTCAGGCAACGCGGAACGGCGAGCGGCTGCGCGAGATGATCGGCGCGGCCGAAGGTTTCTCCTTCGTTGCCAGCCCGCTGTCGCGGACCCGCGAAACAATGGAACGGCTGCGCACCGCCATGGGGCTGGATCCCCTCGCCTACCGGACGGACGAACGGCTGGTCGAAGTTTCCTTCGGCGACTGGGAAGGCCATACGCTCGAGGAGATCCGCCGGATTTCTCCGGACCGCCTCGCCGCCCGGGCCGAGCAGAAGTGGAGCTTCATTCCGCCCGGCATCTCTGCCGAGAGCTATGAGATCCTTTGCTGGCGGATCGGCGCCTGGCTGCAGTCCGTTGATGGCCCGACCGTCTGCGTCAGCCACGGCGGGGTGATCCGCTCGCTCTTCCGGCTGATCGGTAACCTCGACGAAGACGAAGCGGCCACCGTTCCGACCCCGCAGGACCGCATCCTGATGATCGATACCGACCTCAACCGGATAACATGGCTCTGATTGAAATATACGCGGGGCAGCGGATATTCTAAATTATACTTCGCTAATTCTGCGATATTACTGAACGATCTGGAGATCGTCGACAACGCGGTTGCCATCGACGACCGTGTAGAAGACCAGCACTTTCACGCCGGCCTTCAAGCCCTCGAAATTGAATTCCTCGGGCACTTTATAGGTCTTTCCGTCGTCGAGCGTTAAGTTGAGCGCCTTCGCATCCACGGCCTTGATCGTGGCTTCGACGTCGGCACTTTGAGCCCAGCTGTTGAGGGGCGAAAAGATGCTGGCAGTGGCAAGCAGAGCAGCAATCAGGATGCGCATGGTCGGAAGCCTTGATGAGGTCGATGATGTCTTGTTCCGACGCACAGATAGCCTCCCGATTGTGGCGAAAATCGCCCCTTACCGTGACATTTTCCGTATAAGTAATGACCTGATTGTTAACGCTTTTCAAGGGCGGGATGCCTCCCTATGACGGGGTCTGGCAGCGTTTGCGAAACCAATCCCAAGTATTCCCTTACAATAAATTGGACCAAAGTTTGTAGGGTGCCGTGAAAGCGTAAATTAACCCCCGCCCCATAGGCTGACCCTTCGTGCCACAGGGGTTAATGAGAAGGTTCTCGCGCGTGAAATTCTGGCCGTCGTCCGGTTCCAAATCACTGCGCTTCGCACGCAGCACCAAGACCCCGACAACAATCGCGCTCGTTATCACCCTTGCGGTCATCTCGATCGGGGTCATCATCGACCAACGTTATACCGAAAGCTTTCGCAGCGACCTGCGGGCGACGACGGAGAAAGTTGCCGGCCTGTTGGCCCGGCGCCTCATCGTACGCGTAGAGACCGACATCGCCGCCACGGACCATCTGGTTCACGCGCTGAGGGACGATTTGAGCGGCTCGGCAGACACGTTCAAGCGCCACGTTGATAAGGAACTTGGCGAAGTCGCGCATTTTTCGGGCGTCGCGGTCGCACCCAATTTCGAGCTTGCCCAGGTCATCACGCGCGACGGCATTGTCGGCGGCGGGTCGGGCAAGATCGGCAAAATCGATCTGCTGCGCCTTGCAAACGACCTGAAGTCCGTGAGCGGCCGCAACCGCGTATCTCTGCTGAGCGGCACTCAGGAAGGACATCTGACTCTCGTCGTACCGGTATCGAAGGAAGAGGACGGTGGTGACCTTTGGGGGGCGCTCGCGGTGCTGATCGACAAGCAGGGCCTGATGGAGGCATCCGGCGTCACCTTCTCCCCCGCCACGGCGACGAAACCGAACCTGATCAATCTCGAGTGGCTGAACGTCGTTCTGCGGGACGTCGACAGGCCGCAATATTTCGCCTTCTTCGGCAATGATTCCATCGAAGACCAGTCTCCCATGAAATGGACGGTGCCCATCAACGGCGCCAACTGGACGCTGCTCGCCGCTCCTCGTTCCGGCTGGGACATCGTGCCGCCCAACCAGCTCGGGTTCCGCCTGGCCCTCGTGCTTGCGGCACTCGCGGTGATCGTGCCGATCTTCATCGCTACCTCACTGATTTCCGAACGCAACCGCAATATCGATGCACTGAAGGCCCGTGAGCTCAATCTCATCGAGCTGTCACAACGCTTCAACCTCGCCATGGAAGCCTCCAATATCGGCATCTGGGAGGTGACGGGCAACGGCAACAGTCTGTTCTGGGACAAGCGGGCAGCGGGGCTGCACGACAAGCCGGCGGCCAGCGAGGGCAACCGTCTCTACGACTGGCTCGGATCGATCTATCCGCCGGACCGGACGGCGGCGGAGACACATTTCGTCGACTGCGCCTCTAGCAACACACCCTGCAGCGAAACCTACCGCGTGCAATTGCCGGACGGCACGTTGCGATACCTGAAATCGGCAGGTGCGAACTACCGCAATGCCGACGGCACCCTGCGCACCACCGGCATTGTCTGGGACGTCACCGGCGACGTGGTGATGACGCAGACGCTGCGTAACGCCAAGGAAAATACCGACATCAAGAATGCCGAACTGGAACTGGCGCTCGATGAACTGTCGAACCGCGAACAGGACCTGGAAGAGCTGTCGAGCCGCCTCGATCTGGCGCTTGATTCCTACAATTGCGGCATATGGGAATCCAATCCGGTCACGCATATCGAGACCTGGGACGCCCGCATGTGCCAGTTGCACGGCGTTCCGTTCACCGACGGCCGCATCCTGGCCGCTGACTGGATCGAGCTCATCCATCCGGACGACCGGGAGCACGCCAAGCTCAGTTCCTACCATTTCACGGAAAACTTCCTGCCGGATCCGCTGGTCGTGCGCGTGCCCCAGCCGGATGGCTCGATCCGCTATATCCGCTCCATCGGCAAGGTGCATACGATGCGCGACGGATCCAAGAAGGTGGTGGGCATTGCCTTCGACGTCACCCAGGACGCTATCCTGACCCGGGAACTGAAGGCCGCCAAGGACGAGGCCGATGCGAAGAACGCCGAACTCGAACTCGCCAAGAGCCGCATCGAGCACAATTCGCTGCATGACCCGCTGACCCTGCTCGCCAACCGCCGCAAGCTCGACGTGGAACTCGACCGGCTGTCGCGCTCCAGCCACAACGAGCGCCAGAAGTTCTCGATCCTGCATCTCGATCTCGACCGCTTCAAGCAGATCAACGACACGCTCGGACATGCGGCGGGCGACGCGATGCTCGTGCACGCCTCACGCATCCTCTCGCGCAACGTCCGCAGCGGCGATATCGTCGCACGCATCGGCGGCGACGAATTCGTCATCCTCGCCACCGACAATTCGAGCGCCGAGGAGATAAGCCAGCTCGCTCAGCGCATCATCGCGGAATTCCACCAGCCGATCGACTTTGAAGGTTTCGCCTGCCGCTGCGGCGTATCCATCGGCATCGCCCAGGCAAGCGGCATGAATGTCGATGCACGTCGCACGCTCGTCAATGCCGATATCGCGCTCTACCGGGCGAAGGGCATGGGCCGCAACCGATACGAATTCTTCACGCAGAACCTGCAGGCCGAGATCGTCAGCCACAAGCGCACCGCCGACGAGGTCCTTACCGGTATCGACAATGACGAATTCATCGCCTTCTACCAGCCGCAATTCGATGCCCGCACCAACCAGCTGACCGGCGTCGAGGCGCTGATCCGCTGGAACCATCCGCATCACGGAATTCTTGCGCCCGACCGGTTCCTGAAGATTGCAGAGGATTTGAACGTGTCGGCAGCACTCGACCACATCGTGCTCCAGACGGTGCTGAAGGACAAGATGCGCTGGGCTGCACTCGGCGTCCGGGTGCCGAAGGTTTCCGTCAACGTCTCCTCAAAACGCCTCAATGACGAAGCCCTGATCGACACGCTGCAGACGCTGGCGATCGTGCCCGGCGAGATTTCCTTCGAACTGGTGGAATCGATCTTCCTCGACGAGAGCGAAGCGGCTGCGACCAGCAATCTCGAACGCATCAAGGAACTCGGCATCGACATCGAGATCGACGATTTCGGCACCGGCCATACCTCGATCGTCAGCCTTTTGAAGCTGAAGCCGAAACGGCTGAAGATCGACCGGCAGCTCGTCATGCCGATCCTGACCTCGCCGCAGGAGCGTGCGCTGGTGCGCTCCATCATCGACATTGCCCGTTCGCTCGGCGTCGAAACGGTGGCGGAAGGCGTCGAGACCATGCAGCATGCGAGCCTCCTGCGCGAACTCGGCTGCGACCTGCTGCAGGGTTATGCCTTCGCCAGGCCGCTTTCGTTCGACGATTTCACCGCAGCCGCGCATGCAGGCTGGCGCAGGGCCGCCGCCTAGAACCATCATTGTTCACCATTTCCGGCGCGACAGTTCTGCCAAGAAAGACTTGTCGCCCGGCAACCTTTTCCATATGACAACCGCGTCAGAAGTTGGCGAAAGGCCAGCTCCGCCACAGCTGGTCCTGTAACGCCATGTCGCACAACACTTTCGGTCACCTTTTCCGTGTCACCACCTGGGGCGAAAGCCATGGCCCGGCGCTCGGCTGCGTGGTCGACGGTTGCCCGCCCGGCATCCGCTTCACACTGGCGGAAATCCAGGCCTGGATGGACAAGCGCAAGCCCGGCCAGTCGCGCTTCGTGACGCAGCGGCGCGAGGACGACATCGTCAAGGTGCTCTCCGGCGTGATGCTGGACGCCGACGGCGAGACGATGATCTCGACCGGCACGCCGATCTCGATGCTGATCGAGAATACTGACCAGCGCTCCAAGGATTACGGCGAGATCGCCCGCCGCTACCGCCCCGGCCATGCGGACTATACCTATGACGTCAAATACGGCATCCGCGACTATCGCGGTGGCGGCCGTTCCTCCGCCCGCGAGACGGCTGCCCGCGTCGCCGCCGGGGCGCTTGCCCGCAAGGTCGTACCGAGCCTCAATGTCCGCGCCGCGCTGATCCAGATCGGCAAGCATAAAATAGACCGCGCCAACTGGGAT
Source organism: Neorhizobium galegae bv. orientalis str. HAMBI 540 (assembly GCF_000731315.1). Lineage (NCBI taxonomy): Bacteria > Pseudomonadati > Pseudomonadota > Alphaproteobacteria > Hyphomicrobiales > Rhizobiaceae > Neorhizobium > Neorhizobium galegae. The sequence continues at coordinate 574,591 of NZ_HG938353.1, read as the reverse complement.
TGGGACCAGGTCGGCCAGAACCCGTTCTTCTGCCCCGATGCGGCGATGGTGCCCGTCTGGGAAGAGTATCTCGACGACATCCGCAAGGCCGGTTCCTCGATCGGTGCCGTGGTCGAAGTTATCGCCGAAGGCGTGCCCGCCGGCCTCGGTGCACCGGTCTATGGCAAGCTCGATCAGGATATCGCCAGCCTTCTGATGTCGATCAATGCCGTCAAGGGCGTCGAGATCGGCGACGGTTTCGGCGTTGCAGAACTGTCCGGCGAGGAAGACGCCGACGAGATGCGCATGGGCAATGACGGCAAGCCCATCTTCCTCTCCAACCATGCAGGCGGCATTCTCGGCGGCATCTCGACCGGCGAGGCGGTGGTCGCCCGCTTCGCGATCAAGCCAACCTCCTCCATTCTTACCGAGCAGCGCTCGATCGACGTCGACGGCAACAATGTCGAGGTGCGCACCAAGGGCCGCCACGACCCCTGCGTCGGCATCCGCGCCGTGCCGATCGGCGAGGCGATGGTTGCATGCGCAATTGCCGATCACTATCTCCGCGACCGGGCCCAGACGGGGCGAAATCTCTAGGAAACGACATCCATGGCCTATGATCAGAAGCGCGTCGTCGACGCCCTCCGCGCCTTCGAGGCCGGCGAAATCGTCGTCGTCACCGATGACGACGACCGTGAGAACGAAGGCGACCTGATCGTCGCCGCTGTCCACTGTACGCCGGACAAAATGGCCTTCATCGTGCGCCACACGTCCGGCATCGTCTGCGCCCCGATGCCGCGCGAGGAGGCCAAGCGGCTAAACCTCAACGCCATGGTGGCGGAAAACGACAGTGCTCACACGACGGCCTTCACCGTCACCGTCGATTTCAAGCACGGCACGACGACCGGCATTTCCGCCGAGGACCGGACGCTCACCGTCCGCAACCTCGCCAATCCGAATGTCGGCCCAAGCGATTTTGTGCGGCCCGGCCATATCTTCCCGCTGATCGCCCGCGAAGGCGGCGTGCTGATGCGCTCCGGCCATACGGAAGCGGCCGTCGATCTCTGCAGGCTCGCCGGCCTTCCGCCGATCGGCGTCATCTGCGAACTCGTCAACGACGACGGCACCGTGACGCGCGGCCAGCAGGTCACCGACTTTGCCGCCAAACACGGATTGAAGCAGGTTTCCGTCGCCGACCTGATCGCCTATCGCCAGCGCAAGGAAACGCTGATCGAGCTGCAGACGGCGTTCGACGTCGAGACGCCGCACGGCAAGGCGAAGGCGCATGCCTATTCGCTGCCCTGGGACCCGATGCAGCACGTGGCGGTGATCTTCGGCGACATCCGCGACGGCGTCGACATTCCGGTCCGCCTGCATCTCGAAAACGTCACCCGTGACGTGTTCGGCACACAGCGCTCGGTCGATCGTTACATGGCGAAAATCGAGGAAGAGGGTCGCGGCGTGATCATCTACCTGCGCGAAGGCTCGGTCGGGGTCGGCCAGAAGGATCATGGCCGCAAGCTGCGTCAGGACCAGGAGGGCCATGCCGAAGCCCAGGCCCGCGAGAGCGAATGGCTGGAAATCGGCCTCGGCGCGCAGATCCTCAAGGATCTCGGCGTCACCTCGATCAAGCTGCTGACCCGCAGCGAGCGCCACTATGTCGGCCTCGAAGGTTTCGGCATCAAGATCGCCGAAACGGTGATCTGCTGATCGCCCTCAATCCTTAGGGTTGCAAAAGGTTTCGGACCGTTCCATCGTCGCTCGTTGTCGGGCGGCGATTTTTCGTGTACGGATAATAGTTGAAGATCATTTGGGACGAGACGAAGCGGATTGTGAATCTCGAGAAGCATGGTCTCGATTTCGCTGATCTTTATTTCGAATTCTTCGCAACGGCAGTGACCACACCCGCCAAGAAGGCGAGATCCAAAGCTGTCGGCCGCCTGAAGGATGGAACGATCGTCGTGATATTCCTGGTGCTCGGCTCGGAAGCAATCTCTGTCATTTCGATGCGCCCTGCCCGAAAAGATGAGAGGAGCATGATCGAATGAACATCAAGCACGAAAAACAGAAAGAATTTCGCCCTGGTCGCGGATATACCAAAGAGGATTGGGACGCGGTCGACAGCCCACCATTGACCGCCGAAGAGATGGCGAGCATGCGGCCGTTCCGGGAAGTCTTTCCCGAGATGGCCGCGAAGATGGAACAGGCCATCGCCGCCCGGGGCCGGCCGAAACTTGAGGCACCCAAGGTAGCTGTCACGCTCAGGCTCGATCCGGACGTGCTCGAAAAATTCAAGGCGTCCGGCAAGGACTGGCGGGCCAAAATGGCCGAGGAGCTGCGCAAGGCAGCCGGCCTCTGAGACGGTCTACCGGCCGGCAGCCAGGATTTCCGCGATGAAGCGGTGAGCCTTGAGCGCATCTTCGCCGGTGACGCGCAGCGGTGCACCGGTTCGAACCGCATCGATGAAATTCCCGATCAGGGCGCGGTGCATTTCATGGCCGAAGGCCATCGGGTTGGCCCCTGTCCCGCTGCCCGTTTTCTCGCCGCCTTCCGTGATGCTGGTGCCGTCCATGAATGCGGCTTTCAGCGTATCGCCGGTCAAGACTGCCGTACCGTGGGTGCCGAGCAGCTCGATGCGCTCCGGCAGGCCGGGATAGGCGCAGGTGGTGGCGTTGAGCGTCCCTATCGCCCCGTTTTCGAACGCGAAGGTCGCCGTCACCAGATCCTCGGTTTCCATCGCATGGATAGGGCTGGTGCGGACGAAGGAGCAGACGTCTTTCGGGGTACCGGCATAACTCAGCAGCAAGTCGATCGTGTGGATGCCCTGGGTCAGCAGCACGCCGCCGCCGTCGCGTGCCATCGTGCCGCGGCCCTCGACGTCGTAATAGCTCTGGGGCCGCCAATTGCGGATCGCGGCGGACGCCTCGATCAACTGTCCCAGTCGACCGGATCTGACGATCTCGTCGAGTTTCAGCGCTGCCAAGCGGAACCGGTTTTGCAGCACCATGGCCAGCAGCACGCCCGCTTGCTCCGCAGCCCGGACGATCGCTTCCGAGCGCTCGAACGAGATATCGAGCGGCTTTTCCAGCAGGATATGCTTTTTCGCCGCTACGCAGCGCTCTACGAGTTCCAGGTGGCTGCTCGGCGGGGTGAGGATCAACACGGCCTCGATCGTCTTGTCCGCAAAGATCGCATCGAGATCGCCGGTCGTGGGGATCGGGTACTGGGCGGCAAATGCCTCACGCCGGGCTGCAGTCTGGCTGAAAGCCGCGACGCATTCGATTCTGTCGGACAAATCGAGCACGGCGCGGGCGTGGTGCCCCGCGGCCATGCCAAGCCCGATCATCGCCACTTTCAGTTTGGTCATCGTCCACTCCCCCTCAATATCCGTTTTCAGCCGAGAACTTCGAGCGTGCGCATGATGCCGCGCAATTCCGCCAGGCCCTTCAGCCTGCCGATGCAAGAATAGCCGGGGTTTATCTTCTTGCCTATGTCGTCGACGATCGCGTGGCCGTGGTCCGGTCGCATCGGGATCTGCCAGTCCACCCTGCCCTCGGCCTTGCGGCGCTTCTCTTCAGCCATCAGCGCCATGGTGACCCGTACCATGTCCGTATCCCCGTCCAGATGCTCGGCCTCATGGAAGGAGCCATCGCCTTCCTTGGTGACGTTGCGCAGGTGGGCGAAATGGATGTCGGGTCCAAATTCTCTGGCCATCGCCACGAGGTCGTTCTCCGGATTGGCGCCGTAGGAGCCGGTGCAGAGCGTGATACCGTTCGAGGGCGACTTCACGGCCGCAAGGAGCCCGCGTGCATCGGAAGCCCTGCAGACCACCCGCGGCAGGCCGAAGAGCGGGAATGGCGGATCGTCCGGATGGATCGCCATCCTGACGCCCGCCTCTTCGGCAACCGGGATGATCTCGTTCAGGAAGGTGAAGAGGTTTTCGCGGAAACCAGTCTCCGACAGTTCCTTGTAGATATCCAGCATGCGGTTGAGGCTCTGCCGGTCGTAGACGAATTCGCGGGCCGGCACCCATTCGATCAGGTTGCGTTCCAGCCGGGCGAGATCGCTCTCGCTCGCCGTCTTCAGCCAGTCTTGAGCCTTGGCGATGCGGTCGACGGGATGGTCCTGCTCGGCGCCGGGGCGTTTCAGGATAAAGACGTCATAGGCGCAGAATTCGACGATATCGAAACGCAAGGCTGTGCCGCCATGCGGCATCTCGTATTCGAGGTCGGTGCGCGTCCAGTCGGTGATCGCCATGAAATTGTAGCAGACCGTCCCGATGCCAGCTTTGGCGACCGCGCGGATCGAGGCCTTGTAGTTGTCGATCAGCTCGCGGTAACGGCCGGTGCGAGTCTTGATATCCTCATGAACGATGATGCTTTCCACCACCGACCAGGTGAGTCCGGCCTCCTCGATGATCGCCCTGCGCTTCAAAATCTCGTCGTCCGGCCAGATACGGCCGTCATTCAAGTGATGCAGCGCACTGACGATGCCGGTCGCGCCCGCCTGTTTCACATGCGAAAGCGTGACCGTGTCGTCCGGCCCAAACCAACGCCAAGACTGTTCCATCGTATTGCTACCTTATGCTTGTCAGCCGCGCCGCATGCCGGTGGCGGCATCGAAGACATGGCTGTTGGTGGGCGCAAGCGCCAGATTGAGCACTTCGCCGGTCTTGATGAAAAGTCGCTCGCGCAGCTGCGCCGAAAATTTCTGGCCGTCGACCGTCCCCTGCACGAAGGTTTCCGAACCGGTCGGCTCGATATTCGTCACGGTCATCGGAATGCCCTCGTTCCCGGAGGCGATGGCGAGATGTTCGGGGCGGATGCCGTAGCTGACAGCGGTGCCGGGAGGCGCGGAAGCCTCCGGGCCGAGCGGCAGGCGGACGCCGTTTTCAGTCAGCACGGACTTACGATCCTCAGCCACCGTGCCGGAGAGGAAATTCATCGAGGGTGAGCCGATGAAGCTGGCGACGAAGGTGTTGACCGGCTTGTCGTAGAGCTCCAGCGGCGCGCCGACCTGCTCGACGATGCCATCCCTCATCACCACGATCCGGTCCGCCATGGTCATCGCCTCGATCTGGTCGTGGGTGACGTAGACGGTGGTCGTCTTGATGCGGGCGTGGATGTCCTTGAGTTCCGCGCGCATCTGCACGCGCAGCTTGGCGTCGAGGTTGGATAGCGGCTCGTCGAACAGGAAAACCTTGGGGTTGCGGACGATGGCGCGGCCCATGGCGACGCGCTGGCGCTGGCCGCCGGAGAGCTGTTTCGGGTAACGCTTGAGGTAATCGGTCAGCCCCAGGATACGCGCTGCGTCGGTGACCCGCTCGGCAATCTCCTCCTTGGATTTCTTGGCCAGCCGCAGCGAAAAGCCCATGTTCTCGGCGATCGTCATATGCGGATAAAGCGCATAATTCTGGAAAACCATGGCGATGTCGCGGTTCTTCGGCTCGACCTCGTTGATAACGCGCCCGTCGATACGGATCGTGCCGCCGGAAATGTCTTCGAGGCCGGCGATCATCCGCAGCAGCGTGGACTTGCCGCAGCCGGAGGGCCCAACGAGGACGACAAAGGCGCCATCCGGCACATCGACCGACACGCCCTTGATGGTCTCGAAGTCGCCATAGGCCTTGCGGACGTTCTGGATTTCAACGGAAGCCATGAGTTTATCCTGAAACTGTTCGGGTTTGAGGCTTCAACCGATCTGCGGCGTGAATGGCTGCGAGCAGGCTGAGGCCGGTGTGATAGCCGGGATCGAGATCCGGCGTCGCGGGCACGAAATCGACCGGGCCGTCCTTGGTCATGGTCTGGTAGGCGATCGGCGGTGTGCCGCGCCAGTAGCGCTCAAAGAAGGCGGCATGCGCGGTCTTCCAGACGCTGAGGCTGGCGGCGCTACCGGTGCGCTCATGAGCGAGAGCCGCCGATCGGATGGTTTCCGGCAGCGACCACCAGGGACAATAGGGGCTCTGTGCCTCGCCGGTCTTGATGGAAACCGTAAGCGTGATGCCGGGACCGACGAAGCCTTTTTTGAAGGACGAGACGAGGATGCGTTCCAGCGTCTCGATCAGTGCCGGATCGGCGAGGTCGGCGAGGTAGTCGAGCGCAAAGCCGACGAACTCGATTCCGTGGCCGACATTGCAGTTGTCCTCGCCTGGTACGTTGCGCAGCAGACCGGTTGCGGCGTCATAGTGCCTGTCGATGACATGGGCGATGAAGCGGTCGGCAAAGGCGAGATGCGCCGTGTGGCCGGCGCGTTTCAACATACCGGCAGCACCGAGCAGGATCATCCGCGGGCCGAAATCATTGGCCTGGACGGCGAGGCTATCGAGTGAGAGTGGCCGGCGTTCGTCCATCTGGAAACGGCCGGTTTCGATGGCAGTGATTACCCGGTCGAAATAGGCGAGATGGTCGGCAATATCCTGCAGGCCATAGCGGCTTGCGGCGGCCACCAGCCCCTTGGCCACGAAGGCGTCGGAATAGGTGTAGATCAGTGCCGGCTTTTCCTGGGTCTGGACCACGTTCGCCTGATCGGCATAGACGGCCCGCATGTCACGGTCGTAACAAAAATAGGCGTGGCCATCCGGCTTCTGGAGCGCCGCCAGAAGGGCGTAGAGGCGGCGGCCGGCGGTATCGAGCTTTTCAGCCAGGGGCGGCAGTTCCGCGCCGAAGAGCTCGGCATGGGTGACGACCGCTTCCAGTCCCCGTCCCTGGATCCAGCCATAGGTGTAATCCGGACCTCGAACACCGTCTTCCGCGCCATAGTCGTTCAGTGTCAGGCTGTTCTGCTTGGTGTTCAGGAACCCGCCGCCGAGCATCGGTCGCCGCAGCATCCAGTAGAGCGTGCCGGCATTGGCTGCGGCGTAAGTGGTGCGGGCTTCTTCAAAGAAATCCATCGCCGTCGTCACTCCTTGAGGCCGGTGCTGGCGACGCCCTGCACGAAATTGCGGCGCAGGATGACGAAGAGCAGGATGGACGGAATGAGAACGGTGGCGGAGGCGGCGCTGAGGCGGCCGAGATCGACCGTGAAGCCGGTCTGGAAAAGCGCCAGGCCCACTTCGATCGTGTAGCTGGTGCGGGTCGTTGTAACGATCATCGGCCAGGCGAAGGCGGTCCAGGCTTGGAAGAAGGCGAGGACGGCGAGTGCGCCGAGCGCGCCGCGCAAGAGTGGCAGGACGATGTGCAGGAAAATCCAGAACTCGCCTGCGCCGTCGATCCGGGCGGCTTCCAGGAGTTCGTCGGGGATCGAGTGGATGACGTTCTGGCGGATCAGGAAGATACCGAAACTCATCACCAGATAACCGAGCAGCAGGCCCCAGACGGAATTGAGGATGCCGAGGCTCTTGGCCTGGAAATAGAGCGGGATCATGTAGACCTCGAACGGCACGATGGCGGTTGCGAGGAACAGCGCGAAGAGGATGTTCATCGTCCGGAAGCGGAACTTGCCGAAGATGTAGCCGGCGATCGCCGAGGTGGCGACGATGGCGATGGTCGACATCACCGCAAAGGCGATGCTGTTGGCGATCCAGCGCAGGAGCGGCGTTTCGCCGAGCACCGCGGAGAAATTAGCGATCGTCGGGTCGCGCGGGATGATGGTCGGCGGCCAGCTAAGCATTTCCGCCGGCGTCTTGAAGGCATTGGCCACCAGGAACACCAGCGGCAGCAGCATCAGGATCGAGACGATGATCAGGAACACGTCGATCGCGAAGTTCGTCATCCGCTTCTTGCGGCGCAGGCGCAGGCCCTCGGAAAGCTCTTCGGTGGTGGGCTCGATATAGTTCACGGAATTGGTGGTCATGCCTTGCCCCTTTCCCGCAGCATCGAGAACTGGATGAGCGTCAGCGCGAGAACGATAACCAGAAGCACGACGGCCTCGGACGCCGCGTAACCGACGCGGTAATTGCGAAAGCTGTTTTCCAGCATGTCGAGAACCAACACCCGCACCTGCCGTCCGGGCGCCCCTTGCGCATCGGATGCCAGGACGAAGGCCTGGGCATAGACGTTAAAGCCGGAGACCAGCGTCACGACCGAGACGTAGAGGGTGATCGGTTTCAGCATCGGGATGGAGAGATGCCAGAAACTCTGCGGCCCGGAGGCGCCGTCAAGCTTGGCGGCTTCATAAAGCGAGACCGGCAGGTTCTTGAAGCCGACGATATAGATCAGCACCGCGTAACCCAGCGCCTGCCAGGAGCAGAGCACGATGATGCAGATGACCGACAGGACCGGATCGAACAGCCAGGATTGCGCCGGGATTCCGAAGAAGGTCAAAAGCGCATTCAGCGGCCCGAGCCGGGCGTCAAAAATCCATTTCCAGGCCATGGCGGCCGGAACCAGCGACACGACATGCGGAATGAAGATCGCGGTCTCGTAGAAGCCGGCCATCCGAGAGCGGGTGCGGTGGAAGATCAGTGCAGCGATGATCAGCGCCATCGGAATGGTGAGGATCAGCACGCCGAAAGCGATGATCGTAGTATTGACCAGCGCATCGATGAACAGGTGGTCGCCCATCAGCTCGCGGAAATTCGCGAGGCCGACGAAGGGCTTGTTCTTCGACAGGATGTCCCACTTGAAAAGGCTGAGCCTCAGCGTGTCGGCGATCGGATAAAGCCGGACATAGGCAAAGACTGCCAGGGTCGGCAAAATCGCAAGGATCGCAAAAATCCATCTTTTGCGCTTCAGCATAGAGTTTGGCCTGTAGACAGCAGGGTTCGGCCGCGGCGCGGGTCGGACCCAGGATCCCCGTTTTAAGTGCCCGGAGCAATGATGCTCCGGGCCCATGCGATTGGCGAGTGCTGCCGGCGATTATTTCGCAGCCAGGCCTTCGCGGGCGAGGATGGTGTTCACTTCGTCGCTGGCCTTCTTGAGGAAAGCATCGATCTTGGCATCGTCGCTGGCAAGCGAGGCGTCGCCGAAGGCGACGACGAGCTGGGCGGCAACGCGGGTCAGGATCTCTTCGATCGGGCCGATCGACGGCAGCGTGAAGAACTCGTAGCCTTTCGGATAGTCGACGAAGGCAGCAAACGCCGGTTGCTTGGACGTGACGGCCGAATAGTCGACACCCGAACGGTTCGGCAGCCAGCCGACGTTCTGGAGCAGCCAGACGAGGTTGTCCGGCGAATTGGCAGCCTTTGCAAATTCCCAGCCGACCTTGGCATCGGCGCCCTTGCCGGCGACATAGAGGTTGGTGGGCAGGGCGATGGAACCCTTCGGCAGCGGCGCGGTGGCGTATTTCAGATCCGGAGCCTTCTTGGCGATGTCGCCGATCACCCAGGATTCGCGGATGAACATGGCGGTCTGGCCGCGCTCGAAGGCATCGGCATCAGCCGGCATTTCCGGGGTGACCGTCTTGGTGGTGAAGATGTTGGTGAGATACTGTTTCAGCGCCTTGCGGCCAGCTTCATTGGCGAAATTGGGCTTCCACTTGCCGTCGCCTGCGGGAACGAGGATGGCGCCGCCATATTGATGCATGTTGATCCAAAATTTCTCCGCAATGCCCTGGCCACCACCCGAGAGACGCATGCTCCAGCCCGACACCGTCGCCTTGCCGGAGGCATCGCGCTTGGTCAGCTTCTCGGCATAGGCGGAATATTCCTCCATGGTCTTCGGCGCGGCCGTCAGCCCCGCAGCCTTGAACATGTCGGTGTTATAATAGAGAGCACCCTGGCCTCGGAAGAGCGGCATGCCGTAGATCTTGCCGCCCTGGCCTGCCGTATCGCTGAAGAACTTGTCGAAGTTCTTCGGGTCCTTCACGAAAGTCGAGATATCGGCCGGCGCCTCCGGCAGAAGATCGTTTTCGAGGTAACGGGTGGCGGTCGAGCCGGAGAGCTCGATAACCGTCGTGCCGTCCTGGCCGCCGGTAAGGCCGAGCGCGACGCGTTTTTCATGCTCGCGAAGAGCGATCGCCTCGACCTTCACCTCGAGTTTCGGATAGGCGGCCTTCATGCCCTGCGCGACATGTTCGTAGAACGGCGCCATTTCCGGATAACCGCTCCAGACCGTCAGCGTTTCGGCCGAAACGGTGGACGCGCCCGAGAGAAGGGCGGCGCCGAATGCCGCGCTCATAAGCAGCGCGCGGGTCGAAATTCTGGTCTTTGCTGATCTGTTTTTCATGTCCCTGTTCCCTTGTTGTTGTTTGATAAAAAGCTCTCATGCAACCGGTTGCGTGTCAAGCATCGGATCGTTTGTCGCCGCCCGTCGGCTCATGCTGCCCCGCCTCCACTGGAGGTGGCTTTCGCGAGTTCGATAGCGCAGGCCGCGAGCGCTTCCGCCGAGCCCGACGCGAAGGTGGCCGCCAGGCCGTAATAACGGTGCGCCTCGTCCACTTCGTATCCACCGAACGGGAATTCGCCGGCCGGCGGGATGTAGCCAGGATTGTCATCGGCAAAACCGATGACGAAGGCCGGCTTGTCGGCTCCGAGTGCTGCGCGGATCGACAGCGCCGTCTCCGCAAAGATCTCGCCCGGCAAAGCGACGATCGGTACACCGCCCCAATCGAGCACGGTCACGCGCGCCGCAAGTGGCTCGGGTTTGAGGGGCGCGATGTCGCGCGCCCAATCGGCCCAATAGAACAGCAGGCTTTTGCGGGCAGGTTCGGCGGTGAGTGCCTCTTCCCGCCAGCGATTTTCGAGAGTTTGGGGGGCTTCGGTCTCGCGGCGCTCAAAGGCAAGGCTGAGGGTGCCATTTCGGGCGGTCGCGGTATCGGGCACCGGCTGCTCAGGAGCGACAAGCGCCGCATCGGCGATCTTGCGGCCGATCCGTTCGGCTGAAGCAAAGCTGCGGTCTGGGTTCGTCGCGAGCGAGATCGAGGCATGCGCCGAATGGCCGGTATTGGCGTCGCCGACGCAGCCGGTCATGAACAGGGCAACGGCACCGGGATGGGCTTCCTCCAGCGCCTGCCGCACGAAATGCGGATAATCCGCCGTCCAGAGAAGATTGTCGGCCGCCAGCACCACCGGGTGGCAGGCATAGGCGGTGACGACGGCGATCATGTCGCCATCCGCGGCGCGGATGCGAAGGAGCGGCAGGGAAGCATCCACGGGTCCGCCCGGATGGCGCCGATTGCGCGCAATCCCCGGATCGCTCCCCTGCCCCACAGTGATGGTTGCCGGCCGGCGCGCGGCCGCGGCCTTGTCGATGGCTGCGACGCATGCGTCTTCCAGCCGCTCCAGATAGGCCGGATCGGCGGCGATGCTGAGCCGTCCGGCCATGGAAACCGGACCGCCGTGATTGTGGAGTGCTGCGGCCACCACGTTATCCGCCGGAAGGACGCAGCGCTTGCGGATCCGGTCGCTCGTCGCTGCGTCGATGCCGATGACATCGGCGACGACAACTGCCGTATCGCCGACCACCACGGCGCGCGCCGTCAGGGCATCATGGGCGCCTTTGGCCGGCAGGGTGCGTGCCGCAAATCCGGACATCGCAAGACCGGGCGGCGGGGTGATATCGACGATGGCGGCTCCGACCGGGATCATGCGCAGGACGCCTTTTCGCCGTGGACCCAGGTTTCGCGGATAGACAATTCACGCTCGCCTTCCGACCATTCGAAACGGATGAGATCGGCCCGCGCGCCGACTTCCAGCAGACCGCGCCCGCCGACGAAGCGACCCGGATTTGCCGTTGCGAGCAGAAGCGTATCGGCAAGCGGGAGGCCCGCCATCTGCGACGCGATCGCGACATTGGCGGACAGCGGCAGGCTGGCGCCGGCGAGATAGGGCGTGCCGGCAACGCCGATGCGGCCTTCGGCAGACACCTCGACGCGGCCGCCGACTGGCTGGTCGTAGATGCCGGCGGGCATGCCGGCGAGCGCCACCATGTCGGACACGAGGATCGCCCGATCCGGACCCTTGGCGCGCAGCATGGCCTTGAACGTATCGGCCGGCAGGTGCCAGCCGTCGGCGATGAAGCTGGCCGTCAGCCGGTCATCGGCAAGCTGCGCCCAGATGAAATTCGGGTGGCGCGGCAGCATGGCCGCGGCGCCGTTGCCGAGATGGGTGGAAAGGACCGCACCCGCCGCGGCGGCCGCATGGATTTCCTCCGGCGTCGCGGCGGTGTGGCCGAGCGCCACGTGAACGCCTCTGGCCGTGAGCGCGCGGATATAATCGACGCTGCCCTCATGTTCCGGCGCAAGCGTCACCATCGAGACCAGATTGCCGGAGGCCTGCTGCCAGCGGTCGAATTCCGCGATCGACGGCGGGCGGACATGCGCCAGCGGGTGCGCGCCGCGCGGACCGTCCTTGTCGGAGATCGACGGGCCTTCGACATGTATTCCCGGCACCATTTCGGCGATCAGCCGGTGGCCGGCGCGGATTCTTGCGATATCGGCGAGCGCCTGAAGGATGGAAATCTTGGAGGCCGTGATGATGGTCGGCAGCCAGGTGGTCACGCCGACGCCCAGCATCTCCTCGCAGAGGGAAAGGAGGATGTTGGCGGTGACTTCGCCATTGTTCAGGTCGAAGCCGCGATAACCGTTGACCTGTAGGTCAATCAGGCCGGCGGAGAGATAACGCGGGCTGGTATTTTCCGCCGGGCGGATGGCGGCAATCCTGCCGTCGGCGATTTCGATCGCAAAACCTTTGCCGGTGCGGGGATCGATACCGTCGACGACCATGGTCAGAGCGCCCTCACCCGGCCTTGGAAATTGGCGATGAAACGGCCGTTCGCCTCGTCGCCTCCCGGCGCATTGCCGCTGCGCCAGACCGGCGGCTCGATGCCGCGCTCGACAAGCTTCGCTACCGTGCGGATCACCAGGCAGTTCAGCGTGAATGCGTTGGCGAAGGTGGAGATCGCCGCAATGTTTTCGCCCATGCCGGGGACCTTCACGACCGCATCGCCGATCGGCACCTTGCAGTCGATGGCGATGTCGACGATGTCGTGGAGGTTCTGCCTGGTTGGATGGCGGGCCGGATGATCCGGCGAGGTTTTCGAGGCATGTTCGCGAGAGCTGACGCCGACCAGGAAGGCGCCGCGGCGTTTGGCTTCCAGCGCGGCATCGATCAGCGCGGCGTTGATGCCGTAGGCGTTGACGAGGATCAGCAGGTCGGTGTCGCCGAGCCGCTGGTTTGATATCACCACCTTGCCGTAACCGGGCGTACGCTCGATCGCCATGGAGCGGAGCGCGCCGTTCGATAGCAGCGTACCCTCGTCGAGAATGGCGCTGATATGCATCAGCCCGCCGGCGCGGAAGAAGACTTCCTGCGAGGCGAGATTGGAATGACCGCCCGGGCCGTAGATATGCACCAGCCGGTCGGCGGCGATCTGGTCGGCGAGCTTGGCCGCGGCCTGGTCGAGCGGCGTTTTTTCCTCTTCCAGGACTCGCCGCATCAGGGCTTGGGTCGAGGCGAAATAACCTTCGCAGAGCGCATCCGCATCGATGACGGGGTGATCAGGCATCGGGGTCGGAATCCTTATCGATATAAAGGGTGCAGGCGGCGTGGAAGCGCAGGACGCTTGCCGGGCATTCGGTGGTCAGCGGGCCGTAAAGCGTCTTCGAAACGGCGTCGCGCTTGACGGCGCCCGGCACGACGCAGAACATCCGGTCGGCTCTGAGCAGGCGCGGCACCGTCAGCGTGATCGCCTCGTTGGGGACGGACGCGAGATCCGAAAAACAGTCGTCATCGACCTGCTGCTGGCGGCAGATATCGTCCAGCTCGACGATCTTGACGTCCAGCGGGTCGTTGAAATCGGCGACTGGCGGGTCGTTGAAGGCGATGTGGCCGTTGACGCCGATGCCGAGGCAAACGAAATCGATCGGCGCCTCGTTCAGCAGGCCGGAATAACGGCGCACCTCGGCGCTCGCATCCGGCTCAGGGGTGATGCGGTGCACGGCGGCGAATGGCAACTTGGCGAACACATGCTCGTCCAGCCAGTTGGCGAAACGCGCCGGCGAGGAGGGCGAAAGGCCGATATATTCGTCCATGTGGAAGGCGGTAACGCGGCCCCAGTCGATACCCGGCACGGCGCAGAGCGCCTTCAGCATGTCGGCCTGGCTGGGGGCGGCGGCAAAGACCATGCGGACTTCCGTCTGGTTGGCGAGGCGCTCGGTCAAGGCGGCGGCAATGTCGGCGGCCGCAGCGGCGCCCATCTCGGCCCGTGTTGCAAAGCTTTCGACCGAGAGGCGGTCGAAAGTCCGCCGCGTTTCCGGCGAAGGACGATGGGCGGTGGCGATGGTCAACGCGGTCTCCATGTCTGCAGGGTCGCACCGGCAGGCGGGCTTCGCCTCGCCGCATCCGTTGCAGGTCCCTTATCTGTAGCAAAAGACTTCCATGCAACCGGTTGCATGTCAAGTGGATGAATGTCAGTCTTCGCGTCAGAATTGATAGCGCTGCGGACTTCATGCTAAGTGCCAGGCCAAACCGGCGAGTTCTCAATTTCCATGATCAAGCGGACCAAGGGCGTCACTATCAGCCAGGTCGCCGATGCGGCAGGCGTTGCGCGTTCCAGCGTCTCGCGCGCCTTCACGCGGCCGGACATGCTCTCCCCTGAAACAGTGACCCGCATCATGAAGGCGGCAGAAGCGCTCGGTTATGTGCCGAACCACACGGCGCGGGCGCTCAGCACCGGGCGACACGGCAATGTCGGGCTGATCGTGCCGGATATCGCCAACCCGTTCTTTCCGCCATTGATCCAGGCGGCCCAACTGGAGGCGGACCGTTCCGATTTCTGCATCTTCCTCGGCAATACCGAGGAGAACCCGACGCAGGAAGACAAGCTGGTCGGCCGGTTCGCAGGCCAGGTAGAAGGCTTGGTACTCGCCTCCTCCCGCCTTTCGGACGAGCGCATCCGCGCCCATGCAAACCTGCTGCCGCTGGTGCTGATCAACCGCGATGTCGACGGCATTCCGCGGGTGCTGATCGACAGCGGATCGGGCGTCCGCGAGGCGGTCGAACATCTCGCCAAGCTCGGCCACCGCCGGATCGTCTATGTCAGCGGCCCGTCGAATTCCTGGTCGAACAAGCAGCGCCGCACCGCCATCAAGGCCGCCGCATCAAAGCTGGATATCGTGGTCGAAACCGTGCCGGCGGTGCTGGCGAGCTACAATTCCGGCCGCAACGCCGTCAGCGCGATCCTGGCCACCGGCGCCACGGCGGCCGTCGCCTTCGACGACCTGACGGCGCAAGGCGTGCTGGCCGGGCTTTCCGAAAAGCGGGTCTCGGTGCCCGGCGATTTCAGCCTGATCGGCTGCGACGACGTGCTTGGCGCCGTCACCTATCCAGCGCTGACATCGGTCTCCAATCGGTCTACGGAAGCCGGCCGGGTGGCCGTTTCGCTGCTCCTCGACATGCTGCAGTCGCGCGCCATCCGCGACGTGCGCTACGTGCTGGAAACCCATCTCGTGGTGCGCAATACGACGGCCGCAGCACGATAGGCGGGAACCTTGCCGGCAGCGGCCGGTTCGGGAGGATATCCAATCTTCCACGGGAGATTTCCATGCCCAAGAAGAACAAGAAGAAATGGTCGCAGGACGTGACCGAACATAGCGATGCGATGCACCTGAAGGATGGCGTGTTCAAATCGCGCAGCCCGAAAAAGATCGCCGGCTCCCTCCAGCACTCAGCAGAGGAGAGCCATCGCCGCAAGTCGAGCCCGTTCCAATCGGCGATGTCGATGCTGAATTTCTACATCAACCGCGCCGGCGGCCAGCTTTCGAAATCGCGACGCGTGACGCTGGAAAAGACCAAGGATGAGCTTCGCAAGGATTTCGGCCGTGAACCGAAGCATTAAGATTACCCCGCCGAGCCTCGATGCCATGACCTCCGCTGCCGATACCACTCTCGAAACGATCCTCTTCGAGCCCGGCGACTGGGTGCCGAACAATCCCGAACTGCCGGTGCTGGTCTATCGGCAGGCCGTCGCGGCGGAAGGCGAGATGGCGCCGAAGTTCGAAAGCCGGTTCAGGGAGAATGGGTGGAAGGGGATCTGGCGCAATGGCGTATTCGACTATCAGCATTATCACACCGGCGCGCATGAAGTGCTGGGGATCGCCGGCGGCCGGGCACGGCTGCTGATCGGCGGGCCTGACGGCACGGAACTCAGCGTCCATGCCGGAGACTGCCTGATCCTGCCCGCCGGCACCGGCCATATGCGGATCGACGCCAGCCGGGACTTCCTGGTAGTCGGCGCCTACCCGCCCAGGCAGGAAGCGGATATCCAGACGAGGCCGGCGAGCGAGGCGCAACTTGCCAGGATCGCCAACCTGCCGCTTCCAAAGACCGACCCGGTGGGAGGCGCCACCGGCGCACTTCTGCGCGCCTGGCCGCCACGCCGATCTTAGAGTCTCACGCTCCAGGCGGCGGGCGGAACAACGGTAACGGTTCGGCTTCTGGAGTGGCGAGATCTCGTGTTTTGAGCCTCGAAATCGCCCAAAAATCAGGCCTCGAGCCGCCGCGGCATAAGCGCGGCCATCCCGCCCATTAGATTTTGGCCGGAAGCCACTTTCACACCGGCAGGGCATTTGACGACCCCCAAAATGTATGGCTACCTTATATTTTAGCGCGAGCGGGAGGAGACTGTTCGCGTTATCACATTCCGGCCTCGCCCACGATGTTCCGGACTGACTCTAGGAGGAGAGTGCAGTGAAGAAATTTTTAGCAGGCGCCCTGGCGCTGGTGTTTTCCGCATACGTTCCGGGAGGTACGGCCACCGCCGCCGACGACAACTACCCGAGCCGGCAGATCACGCTGCTCGCCGGTTTCCCGGCCGGCAGCGGCGCGGACGTCTATGCCCGCTTCTTCGCCAAGAAGCTCGAAGAACAGCTTAAACAGACCGTCATCGTCGACAACAAGCCGGGCGGCCTCGGAAGCCTTTCGGTCGTCGCGCTCAAGAACGCGAAGCCGGATGGTTATACGATGCTGATCGGCTCGGCCGACCAGTTTACCGCGGCGCCCTACGTTTTCAACGCGCCGCCTTATGATCCGCTCAAGGACTTCGACTATGTCGCGCCGGTGTTCAGCCAGGCGTTCATGATGCTGGTCAACGCCAAGTCGCCCTACCAGAAGATTTCCGACCTGACCAAGGCGATGAAGGAGAAGGGCGCCAAGGGCTCCTACGCCACGTCGAACTTCCCGTCGGTGATCCTGGCCGAAATGTACAAGGCCAATACCGGCGTGCCGGACACGCTTCAGGTGCGTTACAAGACCAGTGCCGACTCGCTCAACGACTTTGCAAGCGGCGCCATCGACTACATGGTCGGCGACCCGGTCTTCGGCCTTGCCCGCTCGCGTGACGGAACGCTGCGGGTGCTGGCCGTCAGCACGGCGAAGCGCATTTCCTCCGTCCCGGATATCCCGACTTTCGCGGAAGAAGGCGTGCCGAATGTCGACGTACGCATCTGGTGGGTTCTCGCCGCGCCCAAGGGCACGCCGAAGGATATTCTCGACAAGATGCACAAGGTGATGACGCAGGTCACCACCAGCGAAGAAGCCCGCAAGTTCGTCGGCACCAATGGCGGCGAGCCGATGACGCTCGACAGCCCGAAGGCGACCCTCGACTACGCGACGATGGACACCAAGCGCTGGGAAGAGTGGGCCAAGATCGGCAAGATCGAAAAGCAGTAAGCTTCCGGACGTATGACCGTATCAGGAAGGCCGGAGCGATCTCCGGCCTTTTTCTGTTTCAACTCGTCCGAAAATAGGGGCCAAGACGCCTCTCAGGAACAACTGCGGATTGATCATCTGCATCAACAGCTTCGCCGAAGATGCAGGCCCGAAGCGTGAGAAAGCGCGTGAGTCAGGCAATTTTATCGGAACCAGCACCGCCGCTCGACAGTTAGACCGCAAATTCGACGGCTCTAATCTGCGGCGAGGCAAAACCGATGAACACGCGCCCCCAATTCATCGCCGGGACATCCCTCGCGCAACTCCCACCTCAGATTTACTACGTTCATCCCCTGATGCTGAGAGGGCTCGACGCCTGGCGGGAGCTTTTCGCGCATGCCAGGGATCTCGGCTTCGACACGGTGCTGACGGCGCCGCTTTTCGAACGGGGCCACAATGCCAGCGTCTTCGTGACGAAGAATTTCGATCGGCTCGACCCCGAGCTTCAGATCGGTTCCTCCGTCGAGGACGGCATCAAGGCGCTGATCCGGGCGGCAGGCGAAAGCAAGGTCAAGCTGATGCTCGACCTCGTAGTCGACCGGGTCGCGGTGGATGCGGAACATGCCGGGCCGATCCTCGCCGATCCGCGTGTCGCGCCGCGGGACAGCTGCAGCCGCGGCATCGATTTCATGAACGAAGCCCACCATATCGAGGACTGGCGCAACCGCATGGCGCGGCTTGCCGGCCTTGGGGTTGCCGGTTTCCGCTGCCTCGGCATCGGCCGCCTGGCGCCGGAAGCCTGGTACGACCTGATCGTCTCGACCCGCAAGGCCACACCGGAAACCACCTTTCTGGCATGGACGCCAGGCACCTCGTTCGAAGATCGACGGGCGCTCGAGGGCGCCGGCTTCGACGGCAGTTTTTCGTCGCTTGCCTGGTGGAACCTTGAGGAGCGCTGGATCCTCGACGAATACCAGATCCAGCGACAGCTCGGTTATCAGGTCACGTTTCCGGAAGCACCTTTTGGCAAACGCATCGCCCATGGCACCGACAGCTGCGAAGTGCTGCAAAGGAAGGCTGTCCGGTCGCTGAAACTCGCATCGACCTTCGCAAGCGGGCTGATGATCCCGATGGGTTTCGAATTCGGCGCTTCCACGCCGCTCGATCCCCTGCATGGCGATGGGATGGGGCTCAGGGGCCTGCGCGAACAGGGCTCGTTCGATCTCTCGATCGATATACGCAGCGTCAATGCCGGTACCAACAAGACCGCTGCCGGCTTCGCCCGGCAGCCGCTGCGTCTCATCTCCACCAGCCAGACGCCGGCCGTGGCATTGATGCAGACCGACCGGGAAGACGTGCGTTCGGCGCAGAAGGTGCGGGTGGTGGTCCTGAACCGCGATCTGCGGCGTGCCGTGGCTGCGCCATTCAACGCGCTTCGCGAGGCTGCCTCACCGTTCCTGCCGCTCGAAGCGCCGGAGGCGGATGGCGAAGCCTTTGCCGCACAGCTCAAGCTGAAACCCGGTGAGATCAGGATATTCGAGGGCCGGTCGTCGGTGCCGATCGTCGATGCCGTGCCGGTGCCGGCCGTGGACAAGGCGACCGCTTCCCCCCGGCTGGCAATCGAGAAGATCACGCCTTCCGTCGATGACGGCCGTTTCGTGGTCAAGCGGGTCGTCGGCGAGACGGTGAAGGTCGAGGCGGATATCTTTGGCGACGGCCACGATCCATTGGCGGCGGCGCTGCTTTGGCGCGCAGCCGACGAGACGGAATGGACCGAAGAGCGCATGCGGCTCGTCCTCAACGATCGCTGGAACGCGGAATTCACGCTGAAGCGGATGGGGCGTCACGAGTTTCTGATCGAAGCCTGGCGCAATCCCTTTGCGATCTTCCGCTACGAATTCGTGAAGAAACACGAGGCGCGGCTCGATCTTCGGCTGGAAATCCAGGAGGGCATCAACCTCGTTCTCGATGCGCTGGACAACTCTTCGGGCAGGATCAAGACCCGGCTCAAAACCCTGTTCGACAAGCTGACCGAGGTGCAGGACCCGCAGCGCACGGAAATCCTGCTGGCGCCCGAGACCGCCGATCTGATGGCGGAGGCCGACCGTCGGCCATTCAAGGTCCGTTCGCAGGCGATCCCCGTGGATGCGGAGCGTATCGCTGCCGGTTTCGCCAGTTGGTACCAGATCTTTCCCCGCTCGCAGAGTGGCGATCCCAACCGGCACGGCACCTTCGACGACGTCATCAAGCGGCTGCCCGCCATCCGCGACATGGGCTTCGACGTCCTTTATTTCCCGCCCGTCCACCCGATCGGCAAGACCAACCGCAAAGGCCGCAACAACTCGCTGAGCCCCGCGCCGGACGATCCGGGCAGCCCCTATGCGATCGGCTCGGAAGAAGGCGGTCATGACGCGATCCATCCGGAGCTCGGCACGTTCGAAGACTTCCGCCGGCTGGTGGATGCCGCCCAGGAAGAGGGCCTTGAAATAGCGCTCGACCTGGCGATCCAGGCTTCGCCCGATCATCCGTGGCTGAAATCACATCCCGGCTGGTTCGACTGGCGGCCGGACGGGACGATCCGATATGCGGAAAACCCGCCGAAGAAATACGAGGACATCGTCAACGTCGATTTCTACGCCCATGACGCGATCCCGTCGCTCTGGGTCGAGCTTCGCGACATCGTGCAGAAGTGGGTCGACAACGGCGTAAAATTGTTCCGCGTCGACAACCCGCACACGAAACCCTTCCCGTTCTGGGAGTGGCTGATCGCCGACATCCGCGCGCGGCATCCGGATGTCGTCTTCCTGTCGGAAGCCTTCACCAAGCCGAAGGTCATGTACCGGCTCGCCAAGATCGGCTTCTCGCAGTCCTACACCTATTTCACCTGGCGCAATGCCAAATGGGAGCTCGAGCAGTATATGCGCGAGATCACCACCGAAGAGCCGAAGGAGTTCTTCCGGCCGCATTTCTTCGTCAACACCCATGACATCAACCCGGACTTCCTCCAGAACGCGCCGCGGCCGGCCTATCTGATCCGGGCAGCACTTGCCGCGACGCTGTCCGGCCTCTGGGGCGTCTATAACGGCTTCGAACTCTGCGAAGGACGGCCGGACGCCAAGCGCAAGGAATATGCGGACTCGGAGAAATACGAGATCCGTGCCTGGGACTACGACCGCCCGGGCAATATCAATGGCGAGATTACCCTGCTCAACCGGCTCCGCCGCGAGAACCCGGCGCTGCATTCGCATCTCGGCCTGCAGCTTCTCACCGCCTGGAACGACAACATCATGTTCTTCGAGAAGGCGAGTGCCGGTCGCGAGAACGTCCTGCTGATCGCGATCAACCTCGATCCGCACAACGCGCAGGAGGCGAATGTCGAAATACCGCTCTGGTCATGGAACCTCCCGGACCATGGCGCACTTGACGTCGAAGACCTGATCACCGGCCAAAAGTTCACCTGGACCGGCAAGATGCAGAGGTTGCGGCTTGATCCCCATTGGGGCCTGCCCTTTGCGATCTGGCGTGTGAGATAGGGGAGGAAAGCAAAAAATGGATATGACGAGTGCAAACCGGGGCCAGGGGCAGAACCAGGCACAGATGAATGATGGCGATCCGTTGTGGTACAAGGACGCCGTCATCTACCAGCTCCACATCAAATCGTTCTTCGATGCGAACGGTGACGGGATCGGCGATTTTCAGGGCCTGCACGAGAAGCTCGACCATATCGCCTCGCTCGGCGCCAACGCGATCTGGCTGCTGCCCTTCTTCCCGTCGCCGCGACGGGACGACGGCTACGACATCGCCGATTACGGCAATGTCAGCTCCGACTACGGCACGATCGAGGAGTTTCAGGCCTTTGTCGAAGCGGCGCACCAGCGCGGCATCCGGGTCATCATCGAGCTCGTCATCAACCACACGTCCGACCAGCATCCATGGTTCCAGCGGGCGCGCCATGCGCCGGCTGGCTCTCCGGAACGGGACTTCTACGTCTGGTCGGATACGGACCAGAAATTCCCGGAAACCCGGATCATCTTCCTCGACACCGAAAAATCCAACTGGACCTGGGACCCGGTCGCCGGCGCCTATTACTGGCACCGCTTCTACTCCCACCAACCGGACCTCAACTTCGACAATCCGCAGGTGCTGGAGGAACTTCTCGGCGTGATGCGCTTCTGGGCGGATACCGGCATCGACGGGTTCCGGCTGGACGCGATCCCCTATCTTGTCGAGCGCGAGGGCACGAACAACGAGAACCTGCCCGAGACGCACGAGATCCTGAAGAAGATTCGCGCCTCGCTCGATTCCACCCATCCCGGCAAGATGCTGCTCGCCGAGGCCAATCAATGGCCGGAGGACACGAACGAGTATTTCGGCAATGGCGACGAATGCAACATGGCGTTCCATTTCCCGCTGATGCCGCGCATGTACATGGCGATCGCCAAGGAAGACCGTTTCCCGATCACCGACATCATGCGCCAGACGCCGGAAATCCCGGAAAACTGCCAGTGGGCGATTTTCCTTCGCAATCACGACGAGCTGACGCTCGAAATGGTGACCGACGAGGAACGCGACTACCTCTGGAACATCTATGCCGCCGACCGCCGCGCCCGCATCAATCTCGGAATCCGCCGCCGTCTTGCACCGCTGATGGAGCGCGACCGCCGCCGCATCGAATTGATGAACGCGCTGCTTCTCTCCATGCCCGGAACGCCGGTTCTCTATTACGGCGACGAGATCGGCATGGGCGACAACATCTATCTCGGCGACCGCGACGGGGTGCGCACCCCGATGCAATGGTCACCGGACCGCAATGGCGGGTTTTCGAAGGCTGACCCGGCCCGGCTGGTGCTGCCGCCGGTCATGGACCCGCTCTACGGATACGAAGCGGTGAATGTCGAGGCGCAGGGAGCCGACGCCCATTCGCTGCTCAACTGGACGCGGCGGATGCTGGCCTTGCGCAACAAGCACTCCGCCTTCGGCCGCGGCTCGCTGAAGTTCCTGTCGCCGGGCAACCGCAAGATCCTTGCCTATCTGCGTGAATACAATGGCGACACGATCCTCTGCGTCGCCAATCTCTCGCGCCTGCCGCAGGCGGTAGAACTCGACCTGGCACAGTTCGCCGGCCGTGTGCCGATCGAACTTTCGGGCATGTCGCCGTTCCCGCCGATCGGACAGCTGACCTATCTCTTGACCCTGCAGCCCTTCGGTTTCTTCTGGTTCCAGTTGGTGGCGGAAGCCGACGGCCCGGTCTGGCGCAAGGAGCCGCCGGAGCAGTTGCAGGACATGGTGACCATGGTCACCCGCCGCGACCTGCAGGAACTGGTCGATCAGCCCCGGCTTGCCGCAACGCTGTCGAACGAGGTCCTGCCCGCCTATCTGGGCAAACGCCGCTGGTTCGGCGCAAAAGGGGAAGTCCTGACCGGTGCTTCGCTGGTTGCCGCAACGCCGATCGCGTTTGCCAACAACATCCTGCTCGGAGAACTCGAAGCAGAGGTAAACGGCCGCAAGGACACATACCTGTTGCCGCTCGCCGTTTCCTGGGACGATGCCCAGCCGACTGCGCTCGCGCAGCAGCTGGCGCTCGCCCGCATCCGCCAGGGCCGCCGCGTCGGCTTCCTGACCGACGGGTTCGCGATGGAAGGACTGGCGCGCGGCGTGATCCGCGGCCTCCGCGAGCGTTCAGTGATTTCCGGCCGCGCCGGCACATTGGAATTCATCGGCACAGAGAGCCTCGACAGCCTGACGGTCCACGACGACATGGCCGTCCGCTGGTTGTCGGCCGAGCAATCCAACAGTTCGCTTATTCTGGGCGACCTGGCGATGGTGAAGCTCATCCGCCACGTCTTCCCCGGCATGCATCCCGAAGTCGAAATGACCCGGTATCTGACCAATGTCGGTTATCAGAACACTGCGCAGTTGCTTGGCGAGGTCGCCCGCACGGCGCCGGACGGCAGTCGCTACACGCTGATCATCGTGCAGAGTGCGATCCGCAATCAGGGCGACGCCTGGAACTGGATGCTCAGCAACCTGCGCCGCGCCATCGACGAAATCGTGGTGACCGGCCTTGAAGGCGAGGTGGTGGACGAGCATTTCAAGCCGCTGGTAAACTTGGTCGCGACCATCGGCAAACGGCTCGGCGAACTGCATGTGGCGCTCGCCCAGCCGACCGACGATCCGGACTTCCAGCCGGTCCGGGCAAAGGCGGCCGATGCCGAAAAATGGCGCGAGGCCGTCACAGGCCAGATTTCCCACAGCCTGGCAATCCTCGAAAAGACCGTCGAAGGTCTCGATTCGGATATCGGCCGCGAGGCAAAAGCACTGCTGGACCGCCGCGACGACCTTCTTGGCCTCGCCGCACACCTCGCGAGCGCGGTGAAGGGCACGCTGATGACCCGCAACCACGGCGACTTCCATCTCGGCCAGATCCTGGTCTCGGAGGGCGATGCCTATATCATCGACTTTGAGGGCGAACCGACCCGCGATCTTGAAGAACGCCGCGCCAAGACCAATCCGCTGCGCGACGTTGCGGGGCTGCTGCGGTCGCTGAGCTATCTTGCGGCCTCGGCCGATCTCGACCGGGAAATCGTCAGCGAGGTGGACGACGCGCGCCATAGAGAGCTCGTCGCCCGTTTCATTGAGATGGCGGAACCCGCCTTCCTCGAAGCCTATTTCGAGGCGACCGAAAATTCCAAGGAATTGCGCATCCCGCGGGAGGCTCGCGGTCGCATCCTCGATCTCTTCCTGCTCGAAAAGGCTGCCTACGAGATCGCCTACGAGGTGCGCAGCCGTCCGCACTGGCTTCCCCTCCCGCTTGCCGGCTTCTCGGCGATCGCATCCCGACTTCTGGAGAACGTCTCATGAGATACGAGCGCACCGATTTGATGATCGGCACCGTCCAGGAAGGCCTGCAGGCCCTGGTCGAAGGGCGGCATGGAGACCCGTTCTCGATCCTCGGACGCCATCAATACGGCAACCTCACCGTGGTCCGGGCGCTGCTGGCGGGTGCGCTGTCGGTCGAAGTGGTGGAGGCCGATACAGGCAAGGTGCTGGCCGAACTCGAAACCATCCATGAGGGCGGTCTCTTTGCCGGGGTGACCGGCAGCACTGCGTCGTATTTCTTCCGGATCCGCTGGCCGGATGCGGTGCAGGAGATGGAGGACCCCTATTCCTTTCCGCTGCTGCTCGGCGATCTCGACCTGCACCTGATCGGCCAGGGCACGCACTACGATCTTGGCCGGACGCTCGGTGCCATCCCAATGGAGGTCGAAGGGGTCGAGGGCGTGCGCTTTTCCGTCTGGGCGCCGAATGCCCGGCGTGTCTCGGTCGTCGGCGATTTCAATTCCTGGGATGGGCGACGTTATCCGATGCGGCTTCGTCCGCAGGCGGGCATTTGGGAACTGTTCATCCCACGCCTGACCCACGGGGAGCGCTACAAGTTCGAAATCCTCGACGGCAACGGCAACTTGCTGGCGCAGAAGGCCGATCCGGTCGCCCGCTCCAGCGAGGCAGCGCCGTCGACGGCCTCGATCGTCGCCTCCTCCAAACCCTTCCGCTGGAACGACGAGGACTGGATGCGCAGGCAGCGCGCAGACCGCGCTCGCGAAGGCGCAATGTCGATCTACGAGGTGCATCTCGGCTCGTGGCTCCGAATTGCCGAGGAAGGCAACCGCCATCTCGACTGGGTCGAACTCAGCCAGCGGCTGATCCCCTATGTACAAAACCTCGGCTTCACCCATATCGAAATGCTGCCGATCATGGAGCATCCGTTCGGCGGTTCCTGGGGTTATCAGCCGCTCGGACTGTTTGCGCCGACCGGACGTCACGGCACGCCGGAAGATTTCGCCTATTTTATCGATCGCTGTCATGCGGCGGGCATCGGCGTCATCCTCGACTGGGTGCCGGCGCATTTCCCGACCGACGTCTGGGGTCTTGCCAAGTTCGACGGCACGCCGCTCTACGAGCATGCCGACCCGCGCGAAGGTTTCCACGGGGATTGGAACACGCTGATTTACAATCTTGGCCGCAACGAAGTGAAAGGTTTCCTGATCGCCTCGGCACTCGAATGGCTGGAGCATTACCATGTCGATGCGCTGCGCGTCGATGCGGTCGCCTCGATGCTCTATCGCGACTACAGCCGCAACGAGGGCGAATGGATCCCGAACCAGTATGGCGGGCGCGAGAACCTCGAAGCCGTCGAGTTCTTCAAGCACCTGAACAGCATCATCCATGACCGCTGCCCACATGCGTTCACGGCGGCGGAGGAATCGACCGCCTGGCCGGGCGTCACCAAGGCGACCGAAGAGGGCGGGCTCGGCTTCGACTTCAAATGGAACATGGGCTGGATGCACGACACGCTGCATTACATGCAGGACGATCCCGTCTACCGGAAATACCAGCATGGTGCGATGAGCTTCGGAATGATCTATGCCTATTCCGAACGCTTCATCCTGCCGCTCTCCCATGACGAAGTGGTGCACGGCAAGGGCTCGCTGGTGGCCAAGATGCCGGGCGACCACTGGCAGAAGCTTGCGAACCTTCGCGCCTATTACGGCTTCATGTGGGGGCATCCCGGCAAGAAGCTGATGTTCATGGGCGGCGAGCTGGCTCAGGAGCGCGAATGGAACCACGACGGCTCGGTCGTCTGGGACCTACTGGACAGCCCCGACCACGCGGGCGTCCAACGGCTGATCCGCGACCTGAACACGCTCTATGCCCAGGAACCCGCACTGCAGTTCGGCGACCTACACCATGAAGGCTTCGAATGGGCGGTGGCCGACGATGCCGAGAATTCCGTCTATGGCATGCTGAGGAGCAGCGACGACCGGTCATCGCATGTCCTTGTCGCCTCGAACCTCACGCCCATGCCGCGGCACGGCTACCGCATCGGCGTGCCGGCGGAGGGACGCTGGGAGGTGGTGCTGAACACCGACGCGGCGCTTTATGGCGGGTCCAATCTGGGGCAGACGGAGGCCTGGACAGAACGTGCGCCGGCGCATGGGAAGGCGTTTTCCATACAGGTGGTCCTGCCGCCGCTGGCGACGGTGTTCTTGCGGTGGAAGGGGTAGGCTTCAGCTTAAGTTGAAGCGTGAATTTGTCGTGAGGTACCCCCCTCTGCCCTGCCGGGCATCTCCCCCTCAAGGGGGGGAGATCGACCAGAGGCGGGCTCAACGCCTCCCGTTAAAGGGCAAAGTTTCAGCGGCAATGGAGGATATTTAGTTTCATCTCCACGATCATGGTCGAGCCGACAGGGCAACTCCATCCGATCTCCCCCCTTGAGGGGAGATGCCCGGCAGGGCAGAGGGGGTGCCACGGCAAACGGCGCGGCCCAAGGTTTTCCGGTGGCTTCGCCTATTTCCCCCGCCAGCCATCCTGATAGATCACCTTGTCCACACCCGCAAAACGCCCGACCCGAAGCAGCTCCGCATCCAGCTTCTCCAATCTCCCAGCCGAAGCGCGCACGCCCTTTTCCAGCCATAACCGCTTCACATCCAGCGTGCCGGACTTGCGGTCCGCCTTCATGTCGATGCGGCCGATCATGCGGTCGCCTTCCAAGAGCGGAAAGACGTAGTAGCCGTATTGCCGCTTCGGCTCCGGCACGAAAACCTCGATGCGATAGAAGAAGTTGAACAGCCGCTCGGCCCGGTCGCGGTTGCGCAGGAGCGGATCGAAGGGGCTGAGCACGCGCACGCGGGCCGGCGGCTCAGGGATGGGACCAAGATTGTCGGGAAAGCCGAGGAAGGCGAAGGACGGGCGTGGCTTGCTGCCGTCGGCCGTCTCGATCAGCACCTCCACAAGTTCGTCGCGATGGGTCTTCACCCAGTCCTTTGCCTCGTCCGGCGTGACCAGATCGAAAAAGGCGGCAAGCTCTCCGGAGGTCGCGAAACCGAGGCGGGTCATGGCGCCGCGGCAGGCCCAGTCGATGAATTCCTCGTGGCTCACTTCCGGCTCGTGATGATGCCGCGGGATCACCCGTTCCATCAGGTCGTAGATCTTCTGGAAGTTGACGCGGCCGGCGATCGCCAGCTTGCCGGTGTGCCAGTAATATTCGAGCGCCGTC
This sequence comes from Neorhizobium galegae bv. orientalis str. HAMBI 540, assembly GCF_000731315.1. NCBI lineage: Bacteria > Pseudomonadati > Pseudomonadota > Alphaproteobacteria > Hyphomicrobiales > Rhizobiaceae > Neorhizobium > Neorhizobium galegae. The sequence continues at coordinate 547,031 of NZ_HG938353.1, read as the reverse complement.
TTGTTCGGATGCCAGTTCCACCAGCCGCCGGATTTGTGGTCCTCCTGCTTCATGTCGCGGGACATGATGGCGCCGTTCTCGGCGATGTGCTGGAAGGTCTCCTCGAAGGCGGCGTCGAACCCTTCGCCATGCCATTTCCTCCAGCGCTCGGCCAGGATCGGCTCGCGGCGGCGAAAACGGTGTTTCCAGTAACGGAAGAAGCTCGCCGGAATGATCGAGGCGTCATGCGTCCAGTGTTCGAACAGCTCGCCGTCCTTTTCCAGAAGCGCGGTCAGGTGTTCGCGCCGGTAGGTCTGGTTGCGCGAAAACAGGATCATGTGATGGGCGCGCTCGACGGTCGCGATACTGTCCACCTGGACGAAACCGAGATCGTCGATGAGCTGCAGCAGGCCGGATTTGGTCAGCGCCCGGCCGGGCGGTTCGCAGAGCCGCTGCCGTTCGAGGAAGATCTTGCGGGCCTGATCGTTCGGAATGAGAATCGCCATGCCATCTAGACTAGGATACCGCCGCGCCGGATTCAATGTTCACGTTCGGTTCCGCATTCCCCTTCCCCATCTTCCGGTCTATAGACCGCTGAACACCGAGGGGACCGGCTTGGATATCCGTTTCGAACAGGCAGAAGCGCGTTTCGAGGGACGTACTGTCGTCCATCCGCTGACGCTGTCGCTCCGCGAACGGCGGATCGGCGTGATCGGCCTCAACGGCTCCGGCAAGACGACGTTCGCGCGGATGATCAACGGGCTGGTGCTGCCTGCCGAGGGTCACGTGACTGTCAACGGGCTCGATACGGTGAAGGACGGCGACAAGGTTCGCGGCCAGACAGGCTTCATTTTCCAGAACCCGCAGAACCAGATCATCCTGCCGATCCTGAAGGAGGATATCGCGCTCGGGCTGAAAAGCCAAAAACTCTCGAAGCCGGACACGGCGGCGGCGGTCGAGGCCGTGCTCGCCCGTTTCGGTATCGCCCATCTTGGCGAGCGGCGCGCGCACGAACTCTCCGGCGGCGAATTGCAGCTGGCAGCACTTGCCTCCGTACTGGTGACCCGCCCGGACATCCTGATCATGGACGAACCGACCAACCAGCTGGATCTCCGGAACCGCGATCTCGTGGAGAGGACGATCCACCGCCTCGACGAAAATGTCGTCGTCATCAGCCATGACCTCGGCCTGATCGCCGATTTCGACCGGGTTCTGTGCTTCCACGAAGGCCGCCTCGCCTATGACGGCGCGCCAGCCGAGGTCATCGCCCGCTACCGCGAGCTTGCGGCATGAAGACGCTCTATGTGGAGGGCGACACGTTTCTGCATCGGCTTTCGCCGCGGGCAAAACTTCTCGGCCTCGCCGCGCTCAGCCTTGTCCTTTTCCTTGTCCATTCGCCGGCCGTTCTGTCGGTCGCGGCCTTGCTCGGCGGCATCGTCTACGTCTCGCTCCGGCTCGGATGGCGCCAATCCTGGCTGCGACTGCGGCCTATCCTTTTGACCATCGCCATCGTCGCGCTCTTCACGCTTGCCCTCAATAGCCCTCATGACGCGCTGGTCGTCGCCACGCGGCTGACGGCGCTCGCCCTTTTCGCCGCGGCCGTGACGGCGACCACCAGCACCGGCGATTTCATCGACGAGATCACCCGCCTTGCCATGCCGCTGGAGCGCTTGGGGCTCGTCAGGGCCGCGGATATCGGGCTTTCGATCGGCCTTGTCATCCGTTTCGTGCCGGAGATCCTCAGCCGTTACCAGGCTATCCGCGACGCCCATCGCGCCCGCGGACTGAAGGTCCGGCCGCTGACGCTGGCGGTGCCACTGATCATCCTGACGCTCAAAAACGCCGACGAGATTGCCGCCGCCATTGACGCACGTGGCATCCGGGCGCAGAAATAACCTCATATAAAACTGGGGATTCGTATAGCATGACCACCCGTGATCTCGTTCTGGCCGCCCTTTTCGCCGCCATTATCGTGGCGCTCGGTCTCGTGCCGCCGATCATGCTCGGCTTCATTCCGGTACCCATCACCGCCCAGTCGCTCGGCGTCATGCTTGCGGGCGTCATCCTCGGCGCCAGGCGCGGCGGTTTTGCGGTGTTTCTTGTCCTGCTGCTGGTCGCGATCGGCCTGCCGGTTCTATCGGGCGGACGCGGCGGACTTGCCACCTTTATGTCGCCGACCGCCGGTTATCTCGTCGGCTGGTTCTTCGCAGCCGTCATCACCGGTTATTGTTCAGAGCGGTTCGTCGAGCATTCGCAGAGCGGCATCGTGCAGATCACCGGCTTTTTCCTCGCGGCACTGCTCGGCGGCGTGGTGGTCGACCACGCGCTCGGGGTCATCTACCTCGCCTATGTCACGGGCACCGGGCTTTCGACCGCCTTCATCGGCGACCTTTCCTTCGTTCCCGGCGACGTGCTGAAGGCGATGATCGCGGCACTCGCCGGCCGCGCAGTAATGGTCGGTTATCCGCTGCTACCGCAACGGGCCTGATCGGCCGCGCCCCGTCAGTCCAGGAACTGATAAAGCCAGTCGCGCAAGTCTTCGGGGAGCGGCACTGGTTCCCTGCTTTCGGGATCGCAGGCCATCCAGACGATCTCGGCTTCCGCAACCGCCTCGTTGCCTCGCAGCATATGCACCAGGAACCCCGCCGACTTTCCGCCGATCTTGCTGACACCGATATGCGTGTGGACGACGTCACCCAGCTTCAAGGCCGAGTGGAACGTGCAGGTGATCTTGCCGATCCTGAAGAACGGATCGCCCTTCTGCGACCTGCGGCGACGCCAGAATTCCGTGACGGCTTCTTCCGCCCGCACGACATAGGCCGAGCGGAACATCTCGCCATGCATATCGACATCGCGGAAAGGAACACGGAATTCCTGAGACTTGACTGGCTCTTTGACCACAATACCCTCTGGGTTGCACCCTCTATGTAAGACCATTCTTTCAAGCTAAACAAGCGCAAGAGCAAGGGGTTGCGGCTTGAAAAAGTCAGCTTTCTGCGCCATGTCGGAAAGGTCCAGACCGGACTGACCCCTGACGAGGCCGCCGCATGACCACGCGCCTTTACGAACACAAGATCTTCCTCGAACACAGCACGCCGGAAGGACATCCCGAACGGGCAGACCGGCTGCGTTCGCTGGCGATCGCGCTGGAGCATCCGAATTTCGCCAGGCTCGACCGCAAGGACGCTCCGCAGGCGAACGAGGACGCGGTTCTGCTCGCCCATCCGGAGGAGCACCTGCGCGCCGTCATGCGCGAAATCCCCGAGGAGGATACGATCCGCCAGATCGAGGCCGACACCTATGTGGGGCCGAAGAGCTTTCAGGCGGCGTTGACCGGCATCGGCGGCGCGATGGCCGCCGTCGACGACGTCGCGACCGGCAAGGTGGACAATGCTTTTGTGGCGGCAAGGCCCCCCGGCCACCACGCCGAAAAAGACAAGGCGATGGGTTTTTGCCTGTTCAACAACGCTGCGATCGCCGCGCGTCACGCGCAACGGAAATACGGCATGGAGCGCGTCGCGATCGTCGATTGGGACGTGCATCACGGCAACGGCACGCAGGACATCTTCTGGGACGATCCGTCGGTGCTGTTCTGCTCGACGCACCAGATGCCGCTTTATCCCGGCACCGGCGCCAAGGACGAGACCGGCACCAGGAACAACGTGGTCAACGCGCCGCTTTCGCCCGACACCGGCAGCGAATATTTCCGCGAGGCCTTCAAGAGCCGCGTGCTTCCGGCGCTCGACAATTTTCGGCCGGATTTCATCATCATCTCGGCGGGCTTCGACGCGCATCACCGCGATCCGCTGGCGCAGATCAATCTCGTCGGCGACGATTTCGACTGGGCGACCGGCCGGCTGATGGAGATCGCCGGCAAATATGCCGGCAACCGTATCGTCAGCCTGCTCGAGGGCGGATATGATCTGGAAGGACTCGCCGAATCGGCGGGCATGCACATCTGCAGACTGATGAAGGGATAGACGATGACCGAAAACACCGAGAGCCTCGATGTGAGCGGCTATTCCTTCGAGAAGGCCGTTGCCGAACTCGAAAGCATCGTGGCGCGGCTGGAACGCGGCGACGTGGCGCTCGACGAATCGATCGCCATCTACGAGCGCGGCGAGGCGCTGAAGAAACATTGCGAAAAACTGCTGACGGCCGCCGAAAACCGCATCGAGAAAATCCGCCTCGACCGCGCCGGCAAGCCGCAGGGCGTCGAGCCGCTCGACGGCGAATAAGCCGGACGGCTAAAACCAAAGTCTTACAACCTTCGCATGGAATGCGTCATAAACCGATTGACGCACCGGAAACGCCTCCCCATGATGGCCTATCTGCGTGGTTGCTTTGGGAGGAGGCCATTATGAACTTCGGCGTGAAGTCCAGTAAAATCAATCTCATGTTCGTGGCGACACTTGCCGTCTCGACGGCATTTTCGGCCGCCGGCGCGAAGGCTGCGGAATTCATCAACGTGCTGACCGGTGGCACGTCCGGCGTGTATTATCCGCTCGGCGTGGCGCTTGCCGAAATTTATGGACAGGGGATCAAGGACGCGCGCACCCAGGTGCAGGCCACCAAGGCATCCGTCGAAAACCTCAACCTGCTGCAGGCAGGACGCGGCGAAATCGCCTTCTCGCTCGGCGATTCCGTCCAGGAAGCCTGGAAGGGCAACAAGGAGGCCGGCTTTCCCGCCAAGCTCGACAAGCTGCGCGGCATCGCCGCCATCTATCCGAACTATATCCAGGTGGTCGCCAGCGCCGAATCCGGCGTGAAGACGCTTGCTGATCTCAAGGGAAAGAGCCTGTCGGTTGGCGCACCTGCCTCCGGCACGGAACTCAATGCCCGCGCCATCTTCACCGCTGCGGGCATGTCCTACAAGGATCTCGGCAAGACCGAATACCTGCCGTTCGCCGAATCCGTCGAGCTGATCAAGAACCGCCAGCTCGACGCTACGCTGCAATCGGCCGGCCTTGGCGTCGCCTCGATCCGTGACCTTGCGACCTCGCTGAAGATCAACGTCGTGGCGATCCCGGCCGCCGAAGTCGCCAAGATCGGCGCTCCCTATGTCTCGGTGAAAATCCCGGCCGGCACCTATGAGGGGCAGACCGCCGATGTCGAGACCGCCGCCGTCGGCAACTTCCTGATCACCCATTCGGGCGTTTCCGACGAAACCGTCTACCAGATGACCAAGCTGCTGTTCTCCAACCTGCCGAAGCTTTCCGCAGCGCATGCCGCCGCCAAGGCGATCGACGTCAAGAAGGCGCTGGAAGGCATGCCCGTACCGCTGCATCCGGGCGCCGAGCGGTATTACAAGGAAGTCGGGCTGTTGAAGTAGAGCGATACGCAGACTTTGCCTATTGCAGCAAGTCCCCCCCCAAACCCCTCCCCACAAGGGGGAGGGGCTTAACCTGCCGCCCGCCGACGCCCACTTGGTCGGGAGGGAGCCGCGGGTCTTCTCCCCCTTGTGGGGAGATGGCCGGCAGGCCAGAGGGGGTTTCCCAACAGACCAGAGAGCTTGCCGAGAGAACCAATGTCCGAAACCCCAATGCCAAACCCGATGATCTCGCAGAGCGCCGAAGAGCCGATCGAGGGCCTGCCAGCCGGGTTCGGCGAAGGTTTGACCGGGCGGATCGCCTTCTGGATCGCCTTTGCCTTTACCCTTTTCCAGCTCTGGACCGCCGCCTACGGGACGCTTGCGAGCCAGATCGTCCGCGCCATGCATGTTGGCTTCCTGCTGCTGCTCGGTTTCGTGCTGATCGGCAATCTCGTCGCCAAAACGAAAGCCGGCAAGATCTGGTTCTGGGCACTTGGCATCGTCGGCTTCCTGACCGGGCTCTACAATTGGGTCTTCTACCACGACCTGATCGTCAGGAGCGGGTTCCTGACGACGCCGGACCTTATCGTCGGAACCGTGCTGATCGTGCTCGTCTTTGAAGCGGCGCGACGGCTGATGGGCCTGCCGCTGACGATCATCGCCGCCATATTCCTCGCCTATTGCTTTTTCGGCCAATACGCCCCCGGGCCGTTCATCCATCGCGGTTACGATTTCGAACAGATCATCGAGAATTTCGCCTATGGGACCGAGGGCATCTACGGAACGCCGATCTACGTCTCGGCGGCGTATATCTTCATCTTCGTGGTCTTTGCCGCCTTTCTGGAGCGCGCCGGCATGCTGGCGCTCTTCAACGATTTCGCACTCGGCCTCGTCGGCACCTGGCGCGGCGGACCGGCGCAGGTTTGCGTGATGTCCTCGGCGCTGATGGGCACGATTTCCGGCTCGGGCGTCGCCAATGTCGTCGCCTCCGGCCAGTTCACCATTCCGCTGATGAAGCGCTTCGGCTTCCGCTCGGCCTTTGCCGGCGGCGTCGAGGCGACGTCCTCGATGGGCGGGCAGATCATGCCACCGGTCATGGGCGCCGTCGCCTTCATCATGGCGGAAACGCTCAACGTCTCCTATGCGGAAATCGTCAAGGCCGCGATCATCCCGGCCGTGCTCTATTTCGGCGTCTGCTTCTGGATGGTGTTCCTGGAGGCAGGCAAAGCGGGCCTCAAGGGCATGAGCAAGGCCGACCTGCCGAACCCCTGGGCTGCCGTCCGGGAGCACTGGCCACTGATCCTGCCGCTCGCCGCCCTCGTCTACCTGCTGTTTGCCGGTTATACGCCGATCTTCGCCGGAACGATGGGCCTGGCTCTGGTCATCGTGCTGATCCTCGGCATGCCGCTTGCCGCAAGCATCGGCCCGCTTGCCTTCCGCCTCGTCTTCTGGCTCGTGCTCGGCATCGCCGCCGCCGCCTTCCTGCGCTACGGGGTCAACTTCCTGGCGATCGTCATCCTCGCCCTGATCGTCGGCTGCATCTTCGTCAAGGGTGGGCGCGAGACGTTGGCGATCTGCCGCGACGCGATGGCCGAGGGCGCCAAGAATGCGCTGCCGGTCGGCATCGCCTGCGCCATCGTCGGCATCGTCATCGGCACGCTGACGCTGACCGGCATCGCCTCGACCTTTGTCGGCGCGATCATCCGGGTCGGCGAGCACAACCTGTTCCTGTCGCTGGTCTTGACTATGATCACCTGCCTGATCCTCGGCATGGGCATTCCGACGATCCCGAACTACATCATCACCTCGTCGCTTGCCGGACCTGCGCTGCTCGAACTCGGCGTGCCGCTGATCGTCAGCCACATGTTCGTCTTCTATTTCGGCATCATGGCGGACCTGACGCCGCCCGTCGCACTCGCAGCCTTCGCGGCAGCACCGATGGCGAAGACCTCGGGGCTGAAGATCGGCGTGGAGGCGACCAAGCTCGCGACCGCCGGTTTCGTTGTGCCCTTCATGGCCGTCTACACGCCAGCCCTGATGCTGCAGGACCCGGGTGCGATTGCTGCGGCTTGGGGTTATCCGGTCGAAGTCGCCTATGTATTCCTGAAAGCGTGCTTCGGCATCGCGCTCTGGGGCACGGCGGTGGTCGGCTTCCTGTTCGCCCGCATGGCGGCGTGGGAGCGCCTGCTCGCCTTCATCGCCGGCGCAAGCCTGGTGGTGGCGCTTCCCTGGACCGACGAACTCGGCTGGGTACTCGGCGTCATCATCGTCGCGCAACACTGGTGGCGGAACCGCAGCGCGCCGGCCGCGCCGGCACTGACATGAGCGACGGGCGGTGAGCCTCTGCATCCTGGCGGGCGGCAAGCTGACCGCCCTTGCCGTCTCGATGTTCACGCTTTCCTGGACCCATTCGGTGCAGAAGACGGAATGGCGAGAGACGTGGGCCGTGACACCGGCCGGGCTGGAGCTTCGTCAGGCGGAGGTCAAAGGGTCCGGCGCCGGCATGGAACCTGGGGCGGACGCGGTGCTGAAGGACGGCTGGTGGGTTTGGCACCCGACGCTGCCGCCACAGGAGCGCGTTTCACTGGCGGCTTCAGGCATGACGCCGAGTGGGTGGAAACTGTGCCATGCAGACGGCTGCGTCGAGCTTGGGGCGACGGTCGGGAATGCAGTGAGCTTGAGCGGGTGTCCCGACTGAGGCTATCGACCAAATCCTACCGCTCCACTATATTGTCCGCATGGACAAAGATCTGGTCATCGCCAAGCTGAGAGAGCATGAGGACGAGCTGCGTGCCGCGGGTGCGGAGCATGTGTCGATCTTTGGCTCGGTTGCCCGAGGCGAAGCGACGGTAGAATCCGATCTTGACGTTCTCGTCAAATTTGGTGAACCCGTGATCCAGTCGGGTTTCGGCTACTTTAGCGCCCTTGAAGATCTACGCGCATTGATCTCAAGCATTACGGGTGCCAGCAGTGTGGATATCATTGCCGAACCGCTGCAGAAGGAACGGCTCCGGCGGAATGTGGAACGGGATCGCGCCATTGCCTACTAAGCGCCCTCTTATCCGCATGCGTGATATTATCGAAAACGGGCAAGCCGTTCTTGAATACACCCTTGGCATGGATTTCACCATTTATTCCAAGAACCGGCTGACAAAGGATGCGTCTGAGCGATGCCTCGCGCGACTTTCGGAGGCAGCCGTTAAACTTGGCCCGCTTGCTGAAGAGCTGTTTCCGCAGCATGATTGGCGCGGCATACGAAACCTCGGCAATATCCTGCGGCATGACTTCCCGATGTACTCGATGCGGTGATTTGGGCGGCGATCACGCATCGTCTGCCACCGTTGCTCGCCGATTTGGAAGCCTTTCTCGCCCGATATCCCGAAGACCAGGAAACGCTTTAGGAAGCTCCCCCATGTCCTTTTTCCCCGGAAACGACCCGGTCGCGGGCGACGCCTTTGCCTGCGATGCGATCGAGAACCTGATCATTCCGCGCACCAGCGATATCGGCGGGTTTTCCGTGCGGCGCGCTTTGCCGAGCCGGCAGAGAAGACTGGTGGGGCCGTTCATCTTCTTCGACCGGATGGGACCGGCGCTGCTGCGGGCCGACGAGGCGCTTGATGTCAAGCCGCATCCGCATATCGGGCTTTCCACCGTCACCTACCTGTTCGACGGCGAGATCAAGCACCGCGACAGCCTCGGCACCGAACTCACCATCCGTCCGGGCGACATCAACCTGATGACGGCTGGCCGCGGCATCGTGCATTCGGAGCGCACGCCGGAAAACCTGCGCGGCCATCCGATGTCGGTCTCCGGGCTGCAGACGTGGCTGGCACTGCCTGATAATAAGGAGGAGATCGATCCGACCTTCTCGCACACGGATAAGGAAAAGATGCCGGTCATCGATGCGGACGGGGCGAGCGGACGGGTGGTGATCGGCGCTTTCGAAGGCCTTGGCTCGCCCGTTTCGACCTTCACCGACACGCTCTATGTCGATCTTCGCCTCGAGGCGGGCAAGCGCTTCCCGTTTGCGGCGGCGCATGAGGAGCGGGCGATCTACATTCTTTCCGGCGAACTCGTCGTTTCCGGCGACCGGTTTGCGGCCGACCAGCTTCTCGTCTTCCGGCCGGGCGACGACATTACCCTCGAAGCCGGCGCTCCGGGCTGTCATCTGATGCTGTTCGGCGGGGCGGCGCTGAATTCCAAACGCTATATCTGGTGGAACTTCGTTTCCTCCTCCAAGGAGCGTATCGAAAAGGCGAAAGAGGAATGGCGCACCGGCCGTTTCGACATCGTGCCCGGGGACGAGGAGGAGTTTGTCCCCTTGCCCACTGCCTGAAATCCGTTAGAACCGCAGGTCATGCAACTTGAAAAAGCCTGCTTTCTTCTCATCTTGGGGAAGAACACGCTTCCGGAAAGAGCAGAAAAGGCCATCGTCCGTGACATCAATCCCCGCCACGCCATTGCTCGACAAGGTCAAGCTTCCCTCCGATCTTCGCGTCATCGAAGATCGCGACCTGACGCAGCTTGCCCGCGAATTGCGCGACGAGATGATCGATGCGGTGTCGCGCACCGGCGGCCATCTCGGTGCCGGCCTCGGCGTCGTGGAACTGACGATCGCCATCCACAAGGTATTCAACACGCCAGATGACCGGCTGATCTTCGACGTCGGCCACCAGTGTTATCCGCACAAGATCCTCACCGGCCGGCGTGACCGCATTCGCACGTTGCGCCAGGAGGACGGGCTTTCCGGCTTCACCCGCCGGGCCGAGAGCGAATACGATCCGTTCGGCGCGGCACACTCTTCCACATCGATCTCAGCCGGCCTCGGCATGGCCGTCGCGGCCGACCTTTCCGGCTCGAAGCGCAACGTCATCGCTGTCATCGGCGACGGCGCGATGTCGGCCGGCATGGCCTATGAGGCGCTCAACAATGCCGGCGCGCTGGATGCCCGACTGATCGTCATCTTGAACGACAACGACATGTCGATCGCCCCGCCGACCGGCGCGATGAGCGCTTATCTGGCGCGCCTCGCCTCCGGCCGCACCTATATGGGCTTTCGCGACCTCGGCAAGAAGCTGACCGCCTATCTCGGCAAGAATGTCGACCGGGCGATTACCCGCGCCGTCGAACATGCGCGTGGTTACGTCACCGGCGGCACGATGTTCGAGGAAATGGGCTTCTACCATATCGGCCCGATCGACGGCCATTCCTTCGACCACCTCCTGCCGGTACTGCGCAACGTGCGAGACAATGCCCGCGGCCCGGTGCTGATCCATGTGGTGACGCAGAAGGGCAAGGGTTACGCGCCGGCGGAAGCCGCCGCCGACAAGTATCACGGCGTCAACAAGTTCGACGTCATCACCGGTGCGCAGGCGAAATCGAAGCCGAACGCACCGAGCTATACGAGCGTCTTCGGCGAAGCGCTGGTCCAGGAAGCCGCCCTCGACGAGAAGATCGTCGGCGTCACCGCGGCGATGCCGAACGGCACCGGCATCGACAAGCTGGCGGATGTCTTCCCGGCCCGGACCTTCGATGTCGGCATTGCCGAACAGCATGCGGTGACATTTGCGGCAGGCCTTGCCGCCGAAGGCTACAAGCCTTTCTGCGCGCTCTATTCGACCTTCCTGCAGCGCGGTTACGACCAGATCGTCCATGACGTGGCGATCCAGGGACTGCCGGTGCGTTTCCCGATCGACCGCGCCGGCTTCGTCGGCGCCGACGGGCCGACCCACGCGGGCTCATTCGATACGACCTTCCTCGCCACCTTGCCGGGCATGGTGGTGATGGCTGCCGCCGACGAGGCGGAGCTGAAGCATATGGTGCGCACGGCCGCTGCCTATGACGAAGGCCCGATCTCCTTCCGTTATCCGCGCGGCGAAGGCGTCGGGATCGAACTGCCGGAACGTGGCCAGATTCTTGAAATCGGCAAGGGCCGGGTGGTCAAGCAAGGCGCCAAGGTGGCGCTGCTCTCCTTCGGCACGCGCCTTAAGGAATGTGTGCTTGCAGCCGAGGATCTCGATGCCGCCGGTCTTTCGACAACGGTAGCGGATGCGCGTTTCGCCAAGCCGCTGGACCAAGATCTGATCCGCCAACTCGCCCGCCATCACGAAGTGCTCATCACCATCGAGGAAGGTGCGGTTGGCGGCTTCGGCAGCCATGTGCTGCAGTTCCTCGCGACCGAGGGCCTGCTCGACAACGGCCTGAAAATCCGCTCGCTGGTGCTGCCGGACATCTGGATGCAGCAGGCGAGCCCGGACGCGATGTATGCCAAGGCCGGCCTCGACCGCGCCGGCATCGTCTCGACCGTGTTCAAGACGCTCGGCCAGCCCCAGATCGGCGTCGGCTTTGCCGGCTGACCCGACCGTCAGGTTCTCCCGGATTAGAAACCGAGGCGGCTCAGCGGCCCGATGATCTTGCGATAGAGCATCGGCGGTGTGAAATCCCGCAGCACGTCGCGGCGTATTTCGGCGTAGTCCTTCTTGTCGGTGGAATTCGGCCGCGGCTTGAAGAGCGTCGAATGCGACTTGCGGGAATCGTCCCAGGTCGCCGTGTAATAATAGAGCGCGATCGAATCTCTCGACTTGCCATCCGGATGGTTCACGACCGAGGGGTTGCCGTGGAAGGAATCCGACGTGGTCGAGAAGGTGACCATGCGATTGAACAGGGGAGTGAAGCTGTGCACCTTGCCCTTCATTTCCTTGTCCCAGATCTCGAACGAGCCGCCCCACTCTTCCCGCCAGTCCTTGTTGAGATAGATCAGCGTGTTGAGCCGGCGCTCGACCTTCATCTTGGAATGGAGGTTGAAGTCCGCATGGATATCGAGATGCCCGCCGTTGGCGGTCTCATGGACACCGGCGCCGAAAAAGAACGGATCGGGGATCAATCCTTCGATCCCGGTCATCTCCTCCAGGAACAGGATGAAGGGCCGCGAATTCAGCGCATAAAACAGGTTCTTGGTGTAGGTCGGAAGCCGCTCCGGAACATAGGAGACCTTCTTGTTTTCCTGCGCCCTCGCAAAGGTCGTTTCCTTTTCCGGACGGTTCCGGAGGTCGGTCAGGACGTTCTCCAGAACCTGCTCGGGCAGGAAATTGTCGATGCAGATATGCGGATAAGGCGATGCCGATTGATAAGCTCCGGCATAATTCTTGGCCATCGAGCGAGCAGCATCAACATCTGCCAGAAGAGTATCCGCATCAATGGGATATACTAACTGCGCCATTACACTCCCCCAAATTATACCTTGGCCAGAGTGTCATAATTTTTAGATGGCGCAAGCATGACAAAAGCTCATACTTCGAAAGCGTTAGTCGTCGGATAAATTCGAACCCAGACCCCACCCCTCAATTACGGCTTTGAAATCAGATACTTCATTTGGAAGTGTCTTTCCACGCCTCGATGGCATGCGGCACGGAGGCTCCGAAGCAGTATCCTCCTACGTCGAATGAAGTAACGCATCCCATTGAAGGGGCGGTTCCTAGTTCCGCTCGCCTTCGATCACCATGTCGAACTGCACGACATTGGAATAGATCGGCGTGCCGACGTCCATGGCGTAGCGGGAGCGGAAGATCTTGCCGCTGACATTGAAACCTATCCTGCGGCCACTCCAGGAGGTCAGTTTCACATCGAAGACTTCGGACGAGCTATGACCCTTGGCGGTCAGCGTGCCGGTGATGCGGGCGCTGTCCGGGCCGGTCTGCTCGACCCGTTCCGAGCGGAACGAGATCGTCTCGAAATGACCGGAATCGAAGACGGCACCGGAACGCAGGAAGGCGTCGATGCGGTCCTGGCCGGTGCTGACGCTTTCCGGCTTCAGATCGAAATTCACCATTGAATGCGTAAGATCGCCGGCCTTCAGGTTAAACGTGCCTGAAAACTTACCGAACTTGCCTTTGATGCCACCGCCGCCGACCTGATCCACGGCAAACGCGATGCGGGAACCGGAGGTGATGGCATAACGCCCCGCCGCCTCGGTGAGGCTCGGAACGTTCACGGCCGAGAAGCCGGCTCCGGGGAGCGACATGGCGAGCAGCATGGCTGCGATGACGGTTGTCTTGCGGGTCATGGTCCCGGCTCCTCGATGGATGTTTTTGCGGTGCGGTGCCGGCTGCCGAGCATGCGGGTGAGCACGTCGTCGTGCCTGACATAGTGGTGGTAGAGTGCGGCGCCCGAATGCAGGAGGACGAGTGCCAGCATCGAATAGGCGAGAACCGCATGGACGGTCGTCCACCAGACCTCGGCGGCATCGGACTTCGGCATCGGAAGATGCGGAATGACGACGAGATCGAACGCGAAGGTCGGAATTTCGAGCGGCGATACGGAGGCGATCATCCAGCCGGCCACCGGCACCACCCCCGCCAAAGTCATCAGCAGATAATGCATCGCGTCTGCCGAGCGATGTTCCAGGGCGCTCAGACCTTTGACGGGTTTCACCCGTACGACGGTCAGCGAATGGACGAGCCTCACGGCCGCCAGAAGCAGCGCCAGCATGCCGAAGGACTTGTGCCACTGGAAAAGCGAGAACTGCAGGGCTGGATCAATCGATTGGAGGGTCATGACGAAGCCGAGCACCAGCAGGCCGAGGATCAACAATGCGATCAGCCAGTGCAGAACGATCGCGATGGGATCATAACCGTCGGCAGGGCGGCGCGGCATGAGATGTTTCCGGAACTGTCGGCTAACTTACAGCCGGAAACATCGCGCTTTCCGACCCGGCCGGCAAGCGCCGGCACGATCACTTTCATTCAATATTACTGAATTCGGATCTGAGCGGCCGCCGTCACTGATCGGCAGCCGTCAGGAACAGGATATTCAGATCCTTTTCCGGATAGAAATCGTCGGCGGTCATTTCGAAAGTCGTGGGGCCGATCTTCTTCACGCCGTTGCCGCAGAAGCTGAGGTAATCCTTCTCCCTGCCCTTGTCGATCGTCAGCTTGAACTTACCGATCGAACCGCCCCAGTTGGCGCCGGTGGTGAGGATGTAGGACACCCATTGCTCGGTATAGTTCGGGCCGCCTTTTCCGGCCGCCGCTTCGAGTTTTGCGGCCGTCTTCATGAATGCGGTGTCGATGCAGTAGCGGTCGGCATAGTCCTTGTAGTTCGTCGCCGGCTTACCCTGATCGATGAAGGTCATGGCGACAGTGCCCCCGACGCTCGGCTTATAGCGGTGGCTGACACGGACGGGCTTGCCGGCCGGAAATTTCGTCTTCCACCAATAGACCGAGCGCAGCGTCCAGGCAGGCGTCAGGTCCTCTTGCCAGCCCTTGCCGGCGTCGTAGCGGTTGACGAACACCAGCCCTTCGGCGATCCAGGCGGCCTTCACGTCTTCGGGCAGGGCCTTGAGTGCGGCAAGCGTCCTGTCGCTATAGGGCAGAAGCGGAATGTTGCGCGCCACGAGTTCGTCGGTGCGGTCGATGCCGGCCGCCAGCACCCGCTGCTGCAGTTCCGGCTTGATCTGCCGGCTGTCCTGCACAACCGAAAAACCGAGGAAATTGTCACTGTCGGTGTTCTCGAGCGCGATATCGCTATCCATGCTGCCGGTGATGTCCGGCATTGGGAAGGCGATGACGCTTTCAACATCCTTGTCGCTGGCGTTCTTGAAGACGTAATCGACCCGCACTTCGTCGCGGGAAATGTAGAGCTGTTCCTCGGCCATCGCCACATCCGAGGTCTGGACGTAGATCAGCCCGCCCGTCTTCAGTTCCGCCATGGAATCGTTGGCGAAAGCCGGGGGCGCAAAGGCCAGCAATCCAACGATCAGCATTCTCCCCCGCATGCCCGCCCCCCGTGCCATCATGGCGTGAAGATAGACCGGATTGGCCCCGCCGAAAAGGCGGGGCAGTCAACCTTGTCCGACGGTCAGAATTCCGACCAGTCTTCCTTGCCCGCCGTCGCCGCGCCCCCCCGGCCGCCGGCGCTGCGAGGGGCGTTGGCGCGCTGGGCATGGACGGGCGATCCGGCCGACCGAGTGTCGTTGGGGTATCGAGACGCCCGATGCGTCTGGTTGCCACCGCCGCCGGCCGTTTGTCCGGCAAGCCTGAACTGGCCGATCAGATCGCGCAGCTTGACGCTTTCCAACGCAAGGTTCGTGCTGGCGGCGTTCGATTCCTCGACCATGGCGGCGTTGCGCTGTGTCACCTGGTCCATCTGGTTGACGGCGGTGTTGACCTCCGCAAGTCCGGTTGATTGCTCCTTCGCCGAGATGGCGATGGAATTCATATGCGCGTTGATAGTGATGATGTGATTCTCGATCGCCTTTAGAGCTTCGCCGGTTCCGCCGACCAATCTGACGCCGCTTTCAACTTCGCCCGTGGAAGTCTGGATAAGGGCCTTGATTTCCTTGGCGGCCTTGGCGGAGCGCTGCGCCAATTCCCGGACTTCCTGGGCAACCACGGCAAAACCCTTGCCCGCCTCGCCGGCACGTGCGGCCTCGACACCGGCATTCAGGGCCAGCAGGTTGGTCTGGAAGGCGATCTCGTCGATGACACCGATGATATTGGAGATCTGCTTGGACGATTCTTCGATGCGGCTCATCGCCTGGACGGCCTGCGACATCACCTCACCCGAGCTGCGGGCACTGTCATTGGCCTGCTTGGCCGCCTGCTGCGCCTCCTCGGCCCGTTTGGAGGAATTGCCGACATTGGCGGTGATCTGGTCCAGCGCGGCCGCTGTCTCTTCCAGAGATGCCGCCTGCTGTTCGGTACGTCTGGAAAGATCGTTGGCGCTCGAGGCGATTTCCTGGGTGCCGTTATCAATCGCGCCGGCGGCGTCGGCGACAGAGGAAAGGGTCTGCGAGAGCTGTAAAGCGGCGGTGTTGAAATCGCTGCAGAGAGACGTGAAGTCCTCAGAGACGGTTTCGGTGATCCTGTAGCTGAGATCGCCTGAGGCGAGATGCTTCAATGCGCTGGCAAATGCGCTCGTGGCCTGCAACAGCTGGCCCCGAGCCTCTTCCGCAGCCGCCTTGCCGAGCGCGATACGCTGCCGCTCGTTGCTGTGGCGCTGCTCTTCTGCCTCTGCCACGAGTCTCTCGTTATCGATCGCCGCCAGGCGAAACACTTCGACCGCCGCGGCCATCGCGCCGATCTCATCGCCGCGGCCAGCAAAGGGGATTTCCTTGGCGCAATTGCCATCCGCCAGTCCCTTCATCGAGGTGGTGATCTTCTCGACGGGATTGGCGATACCGGCCACCGCATAGAAGCCGGCGCCGAACAGGATCAGAAAGCAGATGCTGGTCATGGCATAGCTGGTGGTGACGGTCGTTGAGAAGAAGTCCTGGCTCTCCTTGTAGGCGTCATCCACCTTGGAGAGATTGTAGTTCAGCATCGCCATGATCGGCAACCTGGCCAGTTCGATCTGCGGCAGAAGTTCCTCGTTCAGTATCCGTGCGCCCTCCTCTTCGCCTTCCTCCCCGGACAGCTTCAGCATTTTCTTGCCCGGCACGTCGTAGGCGGCAATCGCTTTTTCGATATTCGCAAGCAGTTCCTTGCCCTTGGCGGTGACGACCGTCGGCCGCACGCCCTCGATCGAATCGTGCAGATCCTTCTGCCGCTCAGCCATGAACTGGTCGGCTTCCTTGATCGCTTTCGGCGTTTCGGCGATCACCCGGCGAGCAAAGGCAAAATTGAGGCGCGAGAAGGCGAGGCGGATATCCTGGGATGCGATGAGCTTGGGGACGCGATTGGTGACGATCTGCGTCGATTCTTCATTCATCTTGGCGATGCCGCTGGTTGTGACCCAGGCAGACACAACGAAAAGCACTCCGATGATCGTGAAGAGGGTGGCCAGGGCGATCTTTATGCTGGGGCGGGACATGCGGTATCACTTTCCTCTGGCAGGACAACCCAGACGACCGACATGGGCTTCTGGTTGGACTGAAGCTCGTTGCGAAGATTCATACGCGAGGCGCATGCAGCGATGCGCGCTATAGGGGTAGAGATGGACCCCGCAATTTTAATATTATCTAATTTAAAATGTAGCGATATTAACCACTCAAGATTGATATTGCTTTCGGGATAGCAATTTTAACGCGCTCTCTCGCAATGTTCGAGCGGCGCCCCCTGACAACCGCGTCCACGCAGCCGCAACACGAAAAAGGCCCCGGAAACCGGGGCCTTGCTGCATCGATCGGTGCTGGATCGAGGATCAGAATTCCGACCACTCTTCCTTGACGGCGGCGGCGCTCGCCGCCTTGCCGGAAAAGGCGCGGGCGACGGTGGAACGCAGGGCATTTGCCGGCGAGGCCACCGGACGGGCTGCCGACGGGGCCGCAACCGGACGCGAGGTCCGGACCGATGGCGTGCCCCCGAAGTTGAACTGCCTCAGCAGGGCATCGAGCGCCTGGGCTTCCTGGGCGAGCTTGTGGCTTGCCGCGTTCTGCTCTTCGACCATGGCGGCGTTCTGCTGGGTGCCCTGGTCCATCGCGTTGACCGACGTGTTGATCTCCTGGAGGCCGGTCGACTGTTCGCGGGTGGAGATGACGATGGCGGAGAGGTGCTGGTTGATCTGCTGCACTTCGCCGACGATCGCTTCCAGCGCCTGGCCGGTCTCGCCGACCAGCGCGACGCCCGCATCCACCTGCTGGCTGGAGGTGGTGATCAGCGACTTGATCTCCTTTGCCGCATTGGCGGAACGCTGAGCAAGCTCGCGGACTTCCTGTGCGACGACCGCAAAACCCTTGCCCGCCTCGCCGGCGCGCGCTGCCTCGACGCCTGCATTGAGCGCCAGAAGGTTGGTCTGGAAGGCGATGTCGTCGATGACCGAGATGATATTGCCGATCTCGCCGGAGGATTTTGAGATCTGCTCCATGGCGGAAACTGCCCGGCGAACCACTTCGCCGGACTTTTCGGCGCCGATGCGGGTCCGCTCGACGCGCTGGCCGACATCTTCTGCTCGGCGGGCGGATTCCTTCACCGTCGTCGTCACCTGTTCCAGCGCGGCGGCTGTCTCTTCGACGGCTGCAGCCTGCTGTTCGGTGCGGCGGCCGAGATCGTCGGCCGCGGAGCGGATTTCGCCGGCGCCGGAACTGATCGCCGACGCATTTTCGCCGACCGCCTGGAGGGCGGTCTGCAGCCGGCCGAGCGCCTGGTTGAAGTCGGTGCGCAGCCGGTCGAGATTGCCTGAGAACGGCTTTTCGATACGGTAGGCGACATCGCCATCGGCAAGGCTTGCAAGCCCCGTGGCAAGCGCGTCGATCGCAGATTCGAGATTGGCGGCTTCGCGTGCCTTCTGGGCGTCGTTGTCGAGGCGTTCGCGCTCGCTGGTGTCGCGCAGGACATCCGCATCGCGGGCCAGGCGCTGCTTTTCGATCGCCGCATCCTTGAAGACGGTGACGGCCTTGGCCATACGGCCGACTTCGTCGCCGCGTTCGAGAGCGGGAATGCCGATATCATGATTGCCGCCGGCAAGGCTGGTCATGGCTTCCGTCATGCCGACGATCGGTTTGACGATGGCACGCGACAGGGCAAGCACCAGGGCGACCGCGATCAGGCCGGCAATACCGCCGCCGATGAGGAGCGTCAGCAGCAGATCGTTATGGGCCTGGGTCTGGGCGTTGACCATGGTGGTCGACAGGTCGAAAGCCTGCTTCTTGATCTTGGCGGCAGCCTCGCGGAATACGTCGAGCTGGCCCTTGGACTGGTTGCGGCCGATCTCGATGACTTCTTCAATCGGCTTGCTGGTGTTCTTGCGCGCATCGAGCTGCGGAACGGTGAGCTGAGTGTGGAAGACATCGGCTGCGGCCCGCATCGCATCGAGCGAGGCGAGCATATCCGGCATGCCGGCAGCCGCCTTCTTGGCGGAGTCGATCGCGGCGATCATCTTCTCGCGGTTGTTGAAGACGTCGGCATAGGTGCTGTCGCTCTTGAAGAGCAGGAAGCCGCGCTGATTGACGGCCTGTTCCAGCATCGCTTCGAGTGCCGCGTCGACATTCATCATGATCGTCTGGGAAACGACCTGCTGCGCAGACGAGCGGCTCGACTTCAAGGCCTGCCAATAAACGCCGGCCGATGCCAGCAGACAGACCGACATCAACGCCGCGAAGGTGATGATCAGCTTCTTGTTCAGGGATAGGTTTTTAAGCGACATGAGGGGCTTCCGCTCTCAGGTGAAATGAAACTGCTTGCTCCTCCGGCCGCGAGAGAATCCCAACATGATTAAAATTTGATTGAACCCGGCGCGGGTTTTCATGAAACAAGGCCCTTGCAAGCCAGGCGATAGGCAGGCATTGACTGCGACCATGTCCTCAAGCCCTGAAAACCAACGCCTCGACCAGCTTCTCGTCTCGCTCAATCTCGTGGCGAGCAGAGCTCGTGCGCGCGACGCGATCGCCCGCGGCACCGTCACCGTCAACGGCCGCGTTGTCACCAAACCGAGCCTCACCTTCCCGCTCGACGCGAAACTCACGATCGACGACCCGGCGCAGGATTACGTCTCCCGCGCGGCGCTGAAGCTCGTCGCGGCGCTCGATCACTTCAAGCTCGACCCGGCCGGCCACGACTGTCTCGATATCGGCGCCTCCACCGGCGGCTTTACCGAAGTGCTGATCATGCACGGCGCAGAGCATGTGACCTCGATCGACGTCGGCCACGGACAGATGCATCCGCGGCTGCTCGCCGAGCCGCGGGTCACCAATATCGAGGGCCTCAACGCCCGCTATCTGACCGCCGAGGATTACGACGACCGCGAGATCACCTTCATCGTCTCCGACGTCTCGTTCATCTCGCTGAAGCTGGCGCTGGCGCCGGCCCTGGATCTTGCCGAGCCCGGCGCGCATTGCGTGCTGCTGGTCAAGCCGCAATTCGAGGCGGGACGCGATGCGATCAGCAAGGCCGGCCTGTTGAAGGAACCGGAGACGGCGCCGGCGGTTGCGGCCGAACTCGAACGCTGGCTGGTCGAAGAGATGGGCTGGGCAAGCCTCGGGCTCATCCCCTCCCCGATCGCCGGCGGCGACGGCAACCAGGAATACCTGCTCGCAGGCAGGAAGCCCGGTGAACCTTCATGAGCACGGTCACCGTCACGATCAATCGGCTCGGCGCCCAGGGCCACGGTATCGCCAATGGCGAAAACGGCCCCGTCTACGTGCCCTATGCGCTGCCCGGCGAAACGCTGGCGATCGCCCGCAACGGCGATCACGGCACGGTCATGTCGACCTCCAATCCGTCGCCGGACCGGGTCACGCCGCCCTGTCGTCACTTCGGACCCGACAGCGACGCCTGCGGCGGTTGTTCGCTGCAGCATCTGGCGGATGTCCCCTACCACGCCTTCAAGCGCAACCTCGTCGTCGAGGCCCTAAAATCCAAGGGCCTGACGCCTGAAGTGGGTGAGCTGGTCATCGCCCATGCCGGCGAGCGTCGGCGGGTGGTGTTTTCCGCCCGCAAGACCGAGAAGGAATTGCTGCTCGGCTTCAACCGTGCCGAGACCAACCACATCGTCTCGATCGTCGAATGTCCGATCGCCTCGCCCGGCATCGTTGCCCGGCTGGAGGCGATCCGCGCGGTGGGCAAGGCACTGGCGACCGGTTCGGAGACGTTCCGGATCGCGGTTCTCGAAACGCTTGCCGGCCTCGATCTTGCCGCAGAAGGGCTGAAGCCGCTCGACGACAAGCAGCGGCGCACGGTCACCGAGACGGTGCTGGCGCTGAAAAGCATCGCGCGGGTTTCGGTCAATGGCGAGATCGTCATCGAATTGCAGAAGCCGCTGGTGGATTTCGGCGGCGTCAAGGTCTCCCCGCCACCAGGCGCCTTTACCCAGGCGACAAAACCGGCGGAAGACGCGATGGCTGAACTGGTGCTGTCGCATATCGGCAAGGCCAAGCGGGTTATCGACCTGTTTGCCGGCTCGGGCACCTTCTCGCTCCGGCTCGCCCGCATCGCCAAGGTGCATGCAGTCGAAGGCGACGAGAAATCGGTCAGGGCGCTCGACGTTGCGGGCCGCAACACTCAAGGCCTGAAGCCCGTATCGGTGGAGAAGCGCGACCTCTACCGCCGGCCGATGATGGTTTCGGAGCTCAAGAACTACGACGCCGTCGTCTTCGATCCGCCGCGCGCCGGTGCCGAAGTCCAGATGAAGGAGCTTGCCCGCTCGACCGTAAAGACGGTCGTGGCGGTGAGCTGCAACCCGCTGACACTCGCCCGCGACCTTCGTATTCTCGTCGATGCCGGATACCAGATCAAGGCGGTCACGCCGATCGACCAGTTTCTCTGGTCGCCGCATGTCGAAGCGGTGGCGCTGCTGCAAAAATAAGCTCGGGCGGGCGACCGCCGGGCCTCTTACCGGTCCAGATCAAGCGTACCGCTGCCAACCACGCCGGAGCAGCGGCAGCGGCTGCCGACGCGGCCGGGATCGGCATTGCAGACATAGGGGCGGCGGCGGTCCATGCTCGGCGGCGGAGAGACGACGCAGACATAACGTTGCGGGCGGGGACGATTTCTATCGCGGTCACGGTCGCGATCTCTGTCCCTGTCGCGGTCCCTGTCACGATCACGGTCGTCGTCACGGCGGATGATGAGGCCGTTGGGGCCGATGGTGACGGAAGGGCTCTGGGCGAGCTGCAGCGGCTGGCTCTGCGAGGGGAACGCCAGCGTCTCGGCCTGCGCCGGTGCTATTCCAATAAGCAGCACGAGCAAGCTCGCCGAGATACGATGCATCATTATTCCCTCCCAATCGATTGGAGGCAATCTAGCGCTGAAGTTGCGTCAAAAGAAGACGGGAACAGAAATTTCCCATGCGACACCGTTAACGCCGCATGAAGGCCTCGAAGGCGGCGCGTGCTTCTGCACTTTTGAGCTGGGCGGAGAAATGCACCAGCTCCTCGTCGATACGCGCAAGTACCGCCTCGCGCGGTCCGCGCACCAGATCTCGGGCGATCTTCAGGGCCTGCGGCGGTTTGCTGGCAAGGCTTGCGGCAAGCGCCAGAGTCTCGGCTTCGACCGCCTGCGGCTCTACGATCTTCCAGATCAGACCGGCATCGAGTGCAGCTTGCGCCGAAAACCCCTCGCCCGCCACCAGCATGGCAAAGGCGCGCTGATGACCGATGGATTTGGGGGCGAGCAGGCTGGAGGCTGCCTCCGGCACCAGCGCCAGGTCGACGAAGGGCGTCTTGAAGACGCTGCGGGCGGAGGCGACCGTCAGGTCGCAATGCATGTTCAAGGTGGTGCCGATGCCGATCGCGAGGCCGTCGACCCCGGACACCAGCGGTTTTTCGGCAAGCGCTAAGGCCTTGATGAAAACGGCGGCGGCAGGCGCCTCCTTCGATCCGGACATGGCATAGGCGAGGAAGTCGCCCATGTCGTTGCCGGCGGAAAAGCAGCCTTCGGTGCCCAGGAAGGCGACGGCGCGCACGGCATCGTCCCTGTTCGCCTCTTCGAGCGCTGCGGTCATGCGGTTGTACATGGCCGAGGTGATGGCGTTCTTCTTTTCCGGCCGGTTGAAGCGGATCACCATGACGCCCGGCTGGGCCTCGGGGCGTTCGACGAGGATATGATTGTCGCTCACGGACATCTCCTTCAGGCGAGGATCGAGCGGGCGGCTTGAAGGCTCGCTGCTCCCGAAACGACGCGGTCCTTCAGGGCCGAGGTTTCGGCCAGCAGGTTTTCGGCCATGAAGCGGCAGAGCGCGACGCGCTTTTCCGGGCCGCCGTTATCGACAGCGACGAGCGCACCCTTGGCGAGGTAGCAGCCGGTCAGCACCAGACCGAACAGGCGCTGATAGGGCGTCGCACCGGCGAGCGCATCGGCGGTCCTGCCGGCCGCCTGGGTGTCGAGGAGCCAGCCGGTGGCGGTTTCGAGTGCGGCGATGGCGGCGCGCAGACGGTCGCCGGTCTCGCCGAACGCCGTATTGTTGGAGGCTGAGATCTTGTCGGCAATCTCCTTCAGCTCACCGATGAAACCGCGCACCTGATCGCCGGAGGAGAGCGGCAGCTTTCGGGTCACGAGGTCGATTGCCTGGATGCCGTTGGTGCCCTCGTAGATCGGCGCGATGCGGGCGTCGCGCAGGTAGCGAGCAGCGCCTGTCTCCTCGATGAAGCCCATGCCGCCATGCACCTGGATGCCTAGCGAGGCGACGTCGACGCCGGCGTCGGTCGCGAAGGATTTGGCGATCGGTGTCAGAAGTGCGGCCCGTTCGGTCCAGTGGCGGGCCTCGTCGCCCTCGGCGTGATGCGACATGTCGGTCGCGTGGGCGCAGGCGTAGCAGATGGCGCGAGCGCCTTGGGTCAGTGCCTTCATGGTGATCAGCGTGCGGGCAATATCCGGATGGTCGATGATCGGGCTCATGCCCTCCCCCGACCAGCCGGGCGCCTTGCCCTGAGTGCGTTCCTTGGCAAAGGCGACGGCCTTCTGCGTCGCGGCTTCGGCGATCGCCACGCCCTGCATACCGACCGCCAGGCGCGCATTGTTCATCATCGTGAACATGCAGGCGAGACCCTTGTTCTCCTCGCCGATCAGCCAGCCGATCGCGCCCTTGTCCTCTTCGTTGCCAGGAGAATATTTGCCGTCGCCATAGATCATCGTGCAGGTCGGCGAGCCGTGGATGCCGAGCTTGTGTTCGATCGAATGGCAGAACACGTCGTTGCGCGCCTCCAGCGATCCGTCGTCGCCCACGAGAAATTTCGGCACCAGGAAAAGCGAGATGCCGCGGGTGCCGGCAGGCGCATCCGGAAGCCGTGCCAGTACCAGATGGATGATGTTGTCGGCAGCGTCGTGCTCGCCCCAGGTGATGAAGATCTTCTGGCCGAAAATGCGATAGGTGCCGTCGTCGCTACGCTCGGCGCGGGTCTTCAGGACGCCGAGGTCGGAGCCGGCATGCGGCTCGGTGAGGTTCATGGTACCGGTCCATTCGCCGGAGACCAATTTGGCCAGATACTTTTCCTTCAGCGCATCGCTGCCGTGGGCGACCAGCGCCTCGATCGCGCCCATGGTGAGCGTTGGGGCGAGTGCGAAGGCCATGGAGGCGGAATTCCACATTTCGAGTGCGGCGACGTTCAGCATATGCGGCAGGTTCTGGCCGCCGTAGGCTTCCGGCGCGGTCAGGCCGTTCCAGCCGCCTTCTCGCCAGTGACGATAAAGTTCCGGCCAGCCGTCGGGCGTCTTCACCTTGCCGTCGGTGAGGCAGGCGCCCTGTTTGTCGCCGATCTCGCCGAGCGGCGCCATCTCGTTGCCCGCAAACCGCCCCGCTTCCTCCAGGATCGCCTCGACCAGATCGGCACTCAGGTCACCGAACCTGCCGATCTCCAGGGCGTCCGCAAGACCGGCCACGTGGTTCAGGGTGAAGGCGATCTCCTCGACCGGTGCCTTGTACATGATGCTCCTCCTCGTGGGCGCAGTTGTGACCGCCCTAACCTAGCCGATTCTACTCCGTCGGCATCCTCACCTTGCTTTTTACGTAAACGTAAATAACGTTGTCAATGTTCGTTCGTGGAGACCGGCTTGGCCGCGGTCCTGGCATCCTCATCAACGAACTCCGCGAGTGCGGGTCCAGCCATGCCAAAAGGTCCGGTGTGTTTCGAGCGGCAGCAGAGACAGCCAAGGATTGCTTGCGGTATGCGTCTTCGGGAGGCATGCAATTCTCGCCAGGTTTGTTTTAGCGGCCAGCGGCGCCGATCGAATGACAAGTCTTACGCTGCTTCTTCCGTTTCAGAGAACGTTGTTGAAACAGGCGTTACACAAGAGGTCTATGGAGTGATGCCTATGCTTTCGGATTCCTCGGCCATGTCCCTCATGAACCCCGCTATCCCCGGCCTCGTCTGGGCCTATCACTTCCATCCGGGAGCGGCGCCCTGCACCAGGTTGCCGCTGGATGCGGCGCGCAGCGATCTCGAGGTCGGCGATGGTTTTCTATGGCTGCATCTCAACCTCGTCGACAGTCGGGTCAACGCGTTCCTGGAGAACTTCCCGGGCCTGACACCACCGGCCATCGCCGCACTCACCACCCACGACACGCACGCCGCGGTGACGCTCGACGAGCAGCTGGTCTACGGCACACTGGTCGACTTCCAGCGCGAATTCGACAGCGAGACGCGCGATATCGGCTGGCTGCATTTTTTCGTCTCGGACAGGGTGATCATCACCACCCGCCTGCAGCCCCTGAGATCGATCGACCGGGTGCGGGCGGCGATCGAAAAGAACGCCTCGCGTTACAAGAAGCCGATCGACGTGTTCGAGACGCTGGTCGCCGAATTCCAGCGTACGCTGATCGCCCTGGTGATGGAGCTGACCGAGGAAATGAACATCATCGAGGATTTCGTCTACGACAACACGCCGCGCGACGAACGGCGCCGGCTAGCGCCGATCAGGCGGACGGTGGTCAGGCTGCACCGGCACCTGAGGACGGTGCTGACACTGCTGCGGCGGGCAGCGGCGACCGACGACGACGAGATGCCCCCCGGATTCGACGACGCCGCCTCGCGGCTGATCGGCCGGCTGGAGGCGGCGGACCACGACGTCTACGCGCTGCAGGAGCGGGCGCGACTGCTGCACGAGGAAATCGACTCGAAGCTTTCCTCAGAGACCAACCGTCACCTCTACATCCTGTCGCTGATGACCGCCTTCCTGCTGCCGCCGACCTTGGTCACCGGCTTTTTCGGGATGAACACCGCGTCGCTGCCCTTCGAAGGGAATGGCTCGGGGACAGCCTATGCCTTCGGCCTGATCGTCATTTCGGTGCTTGCCGCCTGGTGGCTGTTGAAACGCACCGGCATTCTTTGACCGCTGGACAAACGAAAAACCCGCCCGGGGTCGATGCCGGACGGGTTGAACGTTGCCTATCGACCGCTCTTAGAAATAGGGCGAATAGCAGGTCTGGCGCGGGCCGTAGTTCGGCTGGAACGAGTTCGAATAGGCGTCGTAGGAGCGGTAACGCTCGGCGCACCATTCGTAGTGGCGCGGATTGATGTCGTCCCCGCCGCCATAGACCGGCGCCGGCTCGACGTAACGCGGCTGGGAGGCAATGGCACCGCCGATCAGCGCACCGGCACCAAATGCCGCCAGCGGGAACCAGTAGCCGTTATGGCGGCGATAACCAGGACGGTAGTCGCGATAACCGCGATGCCCGCCATACCAGCCGCCGCCATGGCGACGGTACTGCACGAGGGTCACGTCGGTATTGGCGTTCGTTTCGATCCCGGCGGCCGGAGCGGTCGGCAGCGGCATCGCCTGAGCCGGCATCAGCGAGCCGGCGAGAACGGCAGCAGAGATGCCCGCAACCGCGATCTTCTTCAAAAGAGTCATATTAAGTCCCCCATATCCCTTGTCGGTGTTTCAATTTTTGCCAGCCAATTATTTCAGTATGCAGCGAAATAGAATTTCGCTGCAACCCTTGGGAAGTTCATCCTGAATGCGTGATTAACGTGCGCCGCGACAAACAAGCCCGGCCACCGGCTTACGCCGCGGCCGGGCTCCGCGTCGAGAGGGCCAATGCCCGCTTACCTGTAAGGCGAGATGCAGCGTGCCCGCACGCCGGCGCGCGGTGCGTAGGTATCGTCCCAGGCCCGATAGCTGCGATAACGGCTTTCACACCAGGCGACGTGGCGGCTGCCATAACCCCGATCCGCCTGGATAGCGCCGCCGATAATGGCGCCGGCACCGAAGGCGGCCAGCGGGAACCAGAAACCGTTGTGATAACGATAACCGGGGCGGCGGTCGCGGTAACCACGATGGCCGCGATACCAGCTGTAGCGGTCACGCCGGAAATCGCGACGATACTGAACATTGGTGACATCGCTGGCGGCCGAAATGCCGGATGGCGGAGCCGGCATTTGGACAGCCTGCGCGGGTACAAGGCCAGCAAATGTCGTGACAACAGCGACTGCCGCTGCGGTCAGGCGTAGACGAAAGGCATTCATGCGGGATGTTTCCTCATTCTGATTTTCAGTGAGAAAACAACGCCAGATGCGGGATTCCGTTCCTGGCAAGACACTTGGCGCCGATCACGAATTGGCGATCAGGCAACGATCGAAAGTTGCGCCTGCTCGCCCTGCAGCCGGTTGACCATGAAGTTCGAGTACCATTCGACGAACTGCATGACACCGCCTTCGTGGAGTGGCGAATAGGGACCGGGTTCGTAGGCGGGCGAGCGGATGCCGAAGGCGTTTTCCTCGACGATCTGGCGGTCCTGGTCGTTGGTCATGTTCCAGACATGGGTCAGGTCTTCGAGATTGTAATCGACGCCCTCGACCGCGTCCTTATGGACCAGCCATTTGGTGGTAACTGCCGTTTCCTCCGGCCCGAGCGGGGTGACGCGGAACGAGATCGCGTGGTCGCCGAGAATGTGGTTCCAGCTGCTCGGATAGTGGAAGAGCAGCATGGTGCCGATCGAGTTGATGGTCACGTCGTCGGAGAGTTTGCGCTGTACGGCGTTGCGGCCGCTCATCGTATAGCTCTCGGCATCTTCGATCAGCGGCATGCGCGCAACGCGGAACTGGCCGGTTTCGTCCATCCGGAATTCGCTCGGCAACCCGGCCTCCTCACAGCGCTGCCAATGGGCGGCGATGACCGGATCGTCCTTGGCGCCCTGGACACCGGTCGCGGTCGGCGATTCCGGATAGGTGCGGCAGAGTTCCGGGTGGTTGGCGGCGCAATGGTAACATTCGCGGTTGTTTTCCCAGACGAGCTTCCAGTTGCCCTTCTCAATGATCGTCGACTGATGCGCGACCTTGGCTTCCGACAAGCGGTGCGGGGCCATATAGGGCTCGATCGCAGCGCGAACCGGCGCGAAATCCGGCGCCTCGTTGGCAAGGCAGATGAAGATAAAGCCCGCGACGCTCTCGCAATGGACCTTCTTCATGCTGAACTGGGTCTTGTCGAAATCCTGGCCCATCTGGCGGCCGACCAGAAGCGAGCCGTCCAGCTCGTAAGTCCATTGATGGTAGGGACAGACGAGCCGCACCGCCGAGCCATGCTCCTTGGTGCAGACGCGGCTGCCGCGATGGCGGCAGGTATTGTGCAGCGCCCGGATCTGGTTGTCGCGGCCACGCACGACGACTACCGGATAATCGCCGATCTGCAGGGTGAAATAGGCTCCGGCCTTGGGCAGCTCGCAATCATGCCCGACGAACAGCCAGTCGCGGTACCAGATCATTTCCAGATCGAGCTTGAAATAGGCGGGATCGGTATAGAAGGGCTGTTCGAGGCTGAATCCCTCGCGGCGGTTCTTGAGCTGCCGCAGGGCCTGATTGCGAATTTCCATATACTTACCTTCCTCGTCAATGTGGACAGCGGAAGGACATGGAAATGCCGGCCGGCCCCAGGCCCGCCCCAAACCCTGTCCCGAACGCCCGCCGCGTCCGGTCGTCATCTTTTGTCCCGAGGCTGGTTTCCGGGCTCAGGAGCTGTCCGTTGCGGGACGGGCTCGGCGCCTTCCCGGGCGGCCTTTTCGGCTCTTTCCCAGTGGCCTGTACCAAGCTTTCTTGCTCCACCACCGTTGCGGGGGCAGCGCCGGATCAAGGTTTTGAAGACCCCTGCCGGCTTCCCAATTCTCCGCCTTCCCTAGACAGGCGGCACCTCAAGATCGAGACGGATATAATCATTGAGCCGGCGTGTCGCATAGGCGACATTGCGACATCGGCAACCGCGTTGGCGACAGCGGCGAAACGGCCCAGAATGCAACACTCCAGCCCCGCGAAAGCGAAACCTGTCATTAAGGGATAAGCCATAAAATCCCGGCTCGAATGGGAGCGATGCCACCGTGCAGGCCAAGGGAAAAATCCGTTACTATAAAGCTCCTCCACCAAAGCCTCCGGCGCCGGTGGTGGTGAAGACCGCTGCCCATTCCGAATTCCTCCGGACGGGGCGCATCGCCCGCTACAATCCGATCTGGCTGCCGGAAGAGCGCCGTTATCTCACCCATGACGAGGTCGCCGAGCGCACGGGCAAAAGGCTCGAGGCGGCCGGCGAGACAAGCCACAACCGGATCAACTCCTTTCATCGCTCGATCAAGTTTCCGAAGATCATCTTTCACCACACGCTCGATGAGCGGCCGCATCTCGGCTATTGCCATGTCACGGCGGCAAGAACGCAGCTTGCCCACGGCGTGCCGGTCAGCTGGTCCTTCTACATTGCCAACTTCGTCTCGGAGATGGGCGGGGAGGAAACGTTCTTCGAGCGTATCAGCACGGCTTATTCGCGCATGTATTTCGCCGTCGCGGTCGAACGAGAGGCCGGCCAGCCGCTGCAGATCAACCGGTCGATCCGCAAGAACGGCCTTCTGTTCCGCACCAACGATCCGATGGAAGCGATCAAGAACGTGCTGATGCTCGGCACCTCCAACGAAATGCTCCGCGAGATCATCAAAAAGCTATGAAGACGCCCGGGTCCGCGTTATTGACGGGCGGATATGACGGCTCAAATCATCGACATCACCCGGGATCATGACGGCGCGCTTGCCCAAGCCTGCGCTGTGCTCGGCGACGGCCTGCCCGTGGCGATCCCGACCGAGACGGTCTACGGGCTTGCGGCCGATGCCACCAATCCCGCCGCCATCACCCGCATCTATGAGACCAAGGGCCGGCCGCGCTTCAATCCGCTGATCTGCCACATGTCGGATCTTGCCATGGCCGAGCGTTATGCCGACTTCGACCCGATTTCGCGAAAGCTTGCTGAAGCCTTCTGGCCGGGACCCCTCACCCTGATCCTGCCCCTGAAACCCGAAAGCGGCATCCATGCCCTGGCGACGGCCGGGCTCGATACGGTCGGCATCCGGCTTCCCAAGGGCTTCGCTTCAGATCTGATCCGCGCCTTCGGCAAGCCGCTCGCGGCGCCGAGCGCCAACACGTCCGGCAAGGTGAGCCCAACCAGCGCCGCCCATGTGGCTGACGATCTGGGCGACAAGCTGGCCTTGATCATCGACGGCGGCGCGGCTCCGGTCGGTGTGGAATCGACCATCGTTCGTGTCGAGGATGGCGTGATCCGGCTACTGCGGCCGGGCGGGGTTGCCGTGGAAGAGATCGAACGGGCGACCGGACTTTCGGTGATCAGACCGGGCGGTCCGGCGGCGATCATCGAGGCTCCCGGCATGCTCGCTTCCCATTACGCGCCAGGAGCGGCGGTCAGGCTCAATGTCGACCATGTCGAGACCGGCGAGGTGTTGATCCGGCTCGGTTCTGCTCCCGTGAAGGGAATGGAACTCGCCGCAGCGGTTTTTGACCTCAGCCCGTCCGGTGATCTTGCGCAGGCGGCGGCAAACCTGTTCGATTACCTGAAGCGGGCCGACGCCACCGGCGCCGCCAGTATCGCCGTCACACCCATTCCCGACCATGGGCTCGGCGAAGCGATCAACGACCGGCTGGTGAGGGCCGCCGCTCCGCGGGAATAAGCCGGGGCAAAAGAGGAGGAGACGCTGATGGATATTTCCGGGCCGAAACCAGAACTTCTCGACCGCTTCGCCGCGATCGTCGGCGAAAATCACGTGCTGCGCGATGCCAGCGATCTTGCGCCGCATCTGGTCGAGGGCCGCGGGCTCTACAAAGGTTCCTCGCCGATGCTCCTGAAACCGTGCTCGGTCGAGGAAGTGTCGGCGATCCTGAAGCTTGCGAGCGAGACCGGCACGCCGATCGTGCCGCAAACCGGCAATACCGGCCTTGTCGGAGGCCAGACGCCGCGCACCGGCGGCAGCGACCTGATCGTCTCGCTCGAACGCATGAACCGCATCCGCGACGTCGATCCGGTCGCAAACGTGCTGGTCGCCGACGGCGGCGCCATCCTTGCCGACGTGCAGAAGGCGGCGGAAGCCGTCGACCGGCTGTTTCCGCTGTCGCTCGGCTCAGAGGGCTCCTGCCGCATCGGCGGCAACCTCTCCACCAATGCCGGCGGCACCGCCGTGCTCGCCTATGGCAATACCCGCCAACTCTGCCTCGGGCTGGAAGTGGTGCTGCCGACAGGCGAGATTTGGGACGGCCTGCGCCGGCTCAAGAAGGACAATACCGGTTACGACCTGCGCGACCTGTTCATCGGCGCGGAGGGCACGCTCGGCATCATTACCGGCGCGGTGCTGAAACTTTTTCCGCAGCCGGTCGGGCACCAGGTCGCACTTGCCGGGCTCAATTCGCCGGCAGACGCGTTAAAACTCTTCGAGCGGGCCTCGAACCTCTGCGGCACGGCGTTGACCGGTTTCGAACTGATGCCGCGCATCGGCATCGAATTCGTGGTTCGGCATATAGAGGGCGTGCGCGATCCGCTCTCCGAGCCGCATCCGTGGTACGCGCTGATCGACATCTCGACTTCGGATTCCGCCGAGACGGCCAGTTCCATGGTGCAATCGCTGCTCGAACAGGGTTTCGAGGCAGGCCTCATCCGCGACGCCGTGATCGCCTCCTCCGTCGCGCAGCAGAAGGCGCTCTGGCACATGCGTGAAAGCATGTCGGATGCGCAGAAACCTGAAGGCGGATCGATCAAGCACGATGTGTCGGTGCCGGTCTCGAAAATCCCGACCTTCATGGCGGAGGCCGAGCAGGCGGTGCTGGCGGCCATGCCGGGCGCGCGGGTCTGCGCTTTCGGCCATCTCGGCGATGGCAATATCCACTACAACATCTCGCAGCCCATCAATGCCGACATGGCGGGCGACAAGGCGGCCTTCATCGGCCGCTGGCGGGAGATCAACGCGATCGTCCACGGCATCGTGCTCGCCGCCGGCGGGTCGATCTCGGCCGAACACGGCATCGGCCAGTTGAAGCGCGACGAACTCGCCCATATCCGTTCGCCGATCGAGATGGACCTGATGCGGCGCATCAAGCAGGCGTTCGATCCGGCCGGCATCATGAACCCCGGCAAGGTGGTGGCGATCCCATGACCCGGTCTTCGAAGACCACGATCCGGATCGACCTCGACAACGGCGTGCGGCTCGGTCCGGGCAAGGCGCAGCTTCTGGAACTGATTGCCGAACACGGCTCAATCCGGGCGGCGGGCGCCTCGATCGGTATGTCCTACCGGCGCGCATGGCTGCTCGGCGACGAGATCAACCGGATGTTCAAGGAGCCATCGATATTTACCCGCCACGGCGGCAAAAGCGGCGGTGGTGCGGGTTTGACGGAATTCGGCCAGGAACTGCTGTCGCGCTACCGGCGGATGGAAAAAGCAAGCCGGGACGCGATGCGCGCCGACCTCGACTGGCTCGAATCGAATGCAGATCCGCGCTTCGAGACAACGGACAAAACCACCGACGCCTGATAGCCGCCCGCCGTTAGCTCATCCTGATCTGAGACAATGCCCATAAAGTGTCGGAGCTGATGCCGACGGAGCTGCCGTCGCTGCTCAGAATGCTCACCGCCGACGCCGTATTCTGGCTGTTCTCCAAGTCGTACATGATCGTGAAACGTTGGACCAGTTTCTTGACCTTTTCCGGGTCGCTCAGATCTTCGAGGTTGAGCTTGTTTTTAACGATCTTGGCCTGCCGGTCGACGTCCATGTTGCCGATTTCCCCGGGCAGGCTGAAAGTGACGCGGAAGAACTCCATCAGCGCCTCGTCGCCGAGGATCACGTAAGGGTCGGTGATGCTGTCCGACATGCGCTCGAAATAGAGCGCCAGGCGGACGCCCGGGTTTTCCTCGCCCTGCTGGGTTTCGAGCATCTGGCGGACATAAAGGTCCTGGGTCGCGACAACTTCGCCGCCGTTCTGAGCCTCGCCAGCCGAGCTTCGGTCGATCTCGCCCTTGGAGTCGAAATTGAAGGTACCGACGATCTGCGCGAACCGCTTGTCCGTCTGGGTATTCACGAAGCTCTTGGGATCGGCGGGATCCGAATTGAAGGCCTTCTTCAGAAAATCGTTGGTGACCTTGGAAGGGTCTATCCCCTTCGATATCAGCAGGATGTCGAGCGTCTTGCGATCGGCGAGCAGCTCGTCGCGGCTGCCTATGCGCTGCATTGCGTCGGTATAATATTTGGCCTCCGTCTGGGCTTTCGCCCTGGCCGCCTTGAGTTCATCGCCTTCCATGAACCGGCTTTTACGCAGGATATAGTCCTTGGCGACGTTGGTGATTGCCGCATTGGACTGGAGCAGCACCTGGCGGGTGACTGCCCCCTTGGGGTCGAAATTGAAGAGCTTGGCAAGCGAGACGAACCGTTCGTCCTTCAGCTTGTAGATATAGCTGTTCGGGTCGGAAAGGTCGCTTTTCAAGGCACTCTTGATCGTCAGTTTCGAAACGGTGGTGGGGTCAAGGCCAACCGCTTGAAGAGCAAAATTGTAGGATTTTTCGGCGTCCTTGCTGAGGAAGTCGTCAAGCGTCTTCACGGCCGAAAGGTCGAGCTTGTAGAACTTGATGGTCTTGTCGAGCTCCGCTTCCTGCTTGTCGTCCCAGCGGCTCATATAGTCGCTGCGGGTGGTACTGGTCTGTAATTCGTCCTGGGCCTGGCCGGCGGCGACGGTACCGTCGGTGTTGAAGTTGAAGGCCTTCGCCAGATCCAGATATTCCGGATTGGTGGCGCCAAAGCGATTTGCATAACTGTCGGGGTCGGAAAGATCGCTCGTCAATATCTGTTCGATCGTGGACTTGACGACCGTGACCTTGTCGAGATTGAAGGCGACCTTGATGTATTTGAGAAGTCGAGGGTCATTGATGAAATCGGTGACGTTGGTGGCCGTCTTGAGTTCCTGCTCGAAGAGCTCCTGATTGAACAACGCCTCGGCATGCGTGATCTGGGTCTGCTTGTTGAAGAAGCCTCCGACAATCTCCAGCAGCTTTTCCGGCGTGACCGCGCCGCCCGCCGGAACCGAGCCGTCCGCGTTGAAGCTGAAGTCCTCGGCGAGCGATTTCATCAAAGCGAGATAGGGCGCATCGGACGCACCGGCACTGATGATCGTCGCGAGTTCGGCGCGCCGCGAGTCCGTCTGGGCGATCGGCACCAGCCTGCCATCCAGCTCGGTGTAGCGTGTCTGCGATGTGGTGAGGGTGGTCTGGTCCGTCTGGATCGCCTCCACCGTCTTGGTCAACTCCACCTGCATGGCGTCGATCTCGGCCTGGAGGGTCGCCGGGCCGCCATTGTTCAGTTCATCCTGCTTGGCGGCGATCTGGGTTTCGAGGTCGGTTTTCTTCTGCTGGCCGAGCGCGATCGAGTCCTGCAGCGTCGGAATGCCGGTGCTGAGGTTCAGCCGCTCGGCAAGCTCGGTGTCTTCGGTTTTCGCCGCATTGTACTGGTCGAGATTGTTGCCATAGGCGGTGTTGTAAAAGCTGGTCGGATCAGCCGGATCGCTGGTCAGCACGCCGCGGATGGCGTTGTAGTTGTAATATTTCGTATCGATGCCATAGGCCGTGAACAGGTAGTCGCGGAGCCTCGGGTTGGCCAGCAGCTGATCGACATTGGTGATATTGCCGGTCCCGCCCAGCATGACCTTGAAATAACGGGTGTCTTCCTCGAGCGTATCGTTCTGGGCTGCGATCGTCTGGTCGTAGGTATCGAAGAGTTCGTCCATCTGGCCGTTGGACTGGGGCGCCGCCCCCTCTCCGTTGGAAACGCCGAAATTGAAGGCTGCGGCGATATCCTTGTAACGGTCGTCGGTCAGGCGGTTTGCAAAGCTGTTGTCGTCGCTGAGATCGCTTTCCAGCACCTGCTTCATGAACGCCTTGGCATAGATCATGTCGTCCAGGCCGTGGGCCTGCATCGCATAGGAATAGAGGCGATAATTGCCGAGGAACTCGTCGACGGTTTTTACCTTGCCGATATTGTCCTGATAGTACTTCGTATCGTTGATGACCGTCGTCTGCCCGGCAATGTTTTTCAGGCTTTTCTGCATGTCGCGATTGACAAGATCAAAGGTGAGATAGGTCGATACCATGGAAGGGCCTCACGACTCGGAATTATGCTGCCGCAATCATCGCAGCCTAGCCTTGCCTGTGGCTTTTCGAAAGGGTTTCGACATCCCGTCCGGAATGTCCCAGGCCTGCACAGGAATGCTGCGATTCACCTTCCGGAAACCCAAATCCGACCCCTTTTGCTAACCATCCAGGCAGGCAAGGCTTCTTTAACCGCTATTTTTAAGCAGTCTCGAACATGGCCCGCCCTATGCTTTGGCTATCAGAGGACAAAAGTCCCGTAGAGAAACCGGCAACGGCTCTCAGGTAAAACAAGGGTAGCATATCGATGACCAACACTGTTCTGAAGCCCGTCTGGGCAGGGTCGACATTCAGGCTCGATCCGTCTCGTTTCCCGCAGCAGGTTACCTATGCGCTGCGCGAGACCTCAGGAGATGTCTCCATCACCATCGACGAACGCGGCGCAGTGCTGCGTAAGATCCTCCCCGCAAGCGGCCTGCCGCTCTCCTTCGCCTTGCCCGCCCGCGCCTTCAAAGGGGTTGCGGCCCGCGCCATAGACCACGGCGACGGCGAAGTGACGGTCACGCTCGAACTGCATCACGACGACCCGGATCTCTGCATTCCGCTGCTCGTCGCCCACGATCTCTGCGACATCGCCGCCGACTGGCGGAGCTGGTCGGACGCCTATCGCATTCCGATGCTGATGGTGGAAGCCGACGGCATCGCCCGGCCGCTGGAAAACCATATCGGCGACGTGCGAACCAACGGCGTCAAGCAGCGCCGCCGCCATTCCTATTTCGCGGCCCGTCGTCCGCGCTTCCTGGTCCGCCGCACGACCGGCAGCCTGGGCGTGACGATGAAAATCGAAGGCAAGGAAATTATCGCGCGACGCTAGGGCTTTGCTTGTCCCTTTGTCCACCGCCTCTCGCGATAATATGGGAGGGAGCCCGATCCTTGAGCGGTCGGGCTTTTTCCGTTAGAGGGCAAGCGACAGGACGAGACCCGCAAACAGGATCGCGCCGACGCGGTTGTTCGACTTGAAAAGCCTCAGGCACTGGTCGGCATTGTCGATATCGAGGATCAGCACCTGCCAGCCGAACATCAGGGCTGCGGCGAGAAGCCCGAGATAGGCGAGGAAACCGACGCCCGCCGCTGCGAACGCGAGCAGCAGGAAGATCAGCGTCAGGCCGTAGAGGCCAATCAGCCAGGGCTTGGTGTTGTCGCCGAAGAGACGTGCTGTCGAGCGCACCCCGATCAGCTCGTCATCCTCCTTGTCCTGATGGGCATAGATCGTGTCGTATCCGATCGTCCAGGCAATGGCAGCCAGGTAAAGCCAGAGGGCGGCGGAGGAGAGGCTGCCGAACACGCCGGCCCAGCCCATCAGCGCGCCCCAGGAGAAGGCGAGGCCGAGGAAAAATTGCGGCCAGTCGGTAAACCGCTTGGCGAAGGGATAGATCGCCACCACCGTCAGCGACAGGATGCCGAGCAGGATGGTGAAAGCATTGAACTGGATGAGGACGAGCAGGCCGATCAGCGCCTGCACGCCGATGAAGACCTTGGCTTCGAAACGCGACACCCGGCCGGAGGGCAGCGGCCGCGAGCGGGTGCGCGCTACTTCCATGTCGATATCGTGATCGACGAGGTCGTTATAGGTGCAGCCTGCGCCGCGCATGGCGACCGAGCCTAGGAAGAACAGCACGAGGTGGAAAAGCAGGAGACCGAGGGAAAACGCGCCCTCCCCCTTGGCAGCATTCGCCGCCAGCGCCGCCGACCAGAAACACGGCCACATCAGAAGCTGCCAGCCGATCGGCCGGTCCCATCTCGCAAGCTGCGCATAGGGCCAGGCCGGCCGCGGCAGAACGCGATAGACCCAGTTGTCGGATGGAGCGTCGGCCACGCGGCCGCTGAAATCGTCGGCGTTCGTCATGGCCGGTTCTAGCGCCGGCCGAACGCTACGGTCAAGCCGGCGCTTTGTCGCCGTTTGGAAACGGAAAGTCCCGCGCCTTCCGTCGTGGAAGAGCCACGCCTTAGGGCAGTGAGAAGCCGAATTTGTAGCTCGCTGAAACGCCGAACATCAGCTGGTTTTTCGAACCGCGTTCGCGCACGAGACTGCTGTCGGCAACATCGCCGGTCAGCCGCTTGTATTCGGCAAACGAGGTGAGTTCGAGTTTCTCGGTCGCCTTCCAGGTCAGCGCCGCGCCGACGCCGACCGAATGCAGGCCGCCGCCCGGATCGTAGGCGGAGAGACCCGATGCCGCCGACTGGCTCGGGGTTACCTTATAATAGGCGTCGTTATAGCCGTTGCTTGCCCAGGTCGCGCGCGGACCGCCGGAAAGCCTGAGATCCGGCTGAAGATCGGTGAAAGCGTCGACCGAGACATCGGCGACGACGCCGTCGTGGCTGCGTATGCCCTGGCGGACTTCGGCACGGGCGCGGATCCAATCGGTCGGATAGATATCGATGAAGCCACCGACCTCGCCGCCGAGCTTCACGTTTTTCAGACCCTTGAGATCGTCGGAGGTATCATCGTCGCGCGGCATGATCAGCTTGGCCGCCACGCCGGCGCGGATCGAACCCTGGTCGATCAGCGCGAAGGAGATGTTGTCGTTGCGGGACGAGAAACGCGCCTGTTTGGCGTTCTGGCGGCCGAGCGAGATGATCGGCGAGAACTGCAGGCTGCGGCCGTTATCACCCTCGAATTTCGGCGCCACGAAACCGGCGCCGCCGAGCGTCAGGTACCAGTCACCGGACCAGAAGCCTTCCTGAGCCTCGGCGCTCCCCGAGGAAACAATCGAAAAAATGGAAAGAAAAAAGGCGGCCCGGACAGGCAGGGACATGGCAACGGATCCTGAAAACGCGAAACAGAACAGAGATCCCACTGGGGATATCTGTTCCATTATCGCATTTGCATTGCCAGCTTGTTAACCAAGCGAAGAATCACACCGCTACCTTGTCGAGCGGGATGCGGCTATCTTCGAAGGCTTTCAGTTCCGCCTCGCGCTCGTAGATGTAGTCGCGGTTGTCCGGAACCGCGGTGCGCTTCTTGACGATCTGCATCTGGAAGATGAAGAAGCTTTCGTGGGTGAAGGCCATTTCCGAACCGGCGAGATAGAACTCCCACATCCGCACGAAACGTTCGTCGTAAAGTGCCGCAGCCTTGTCCTTGTTGGCCATGAACCGCTCGCGCCAGTGGCGCAGCGTATGGGCATAGTGCATCGGCAGGATTTCGATGTCGGAGACGAGCAGGCCCGCCTTCTCGATCGACGGCATCACTTCCGAAAGCGCCGGGATATAACCGCCCGGGAAGATGTATTTCTCGATCCAGGGATTGTTGATGAGGGCCGGATAGGGCTGGCCGATCGAATGCAGCACCATGACGCCGTCATCGGCGAGCACGTCGTTCACCTTGTCGAAGAACTTGGGATAGTTCAGCCGGCCGACATGCTCGAACATCCCGACGGAGACGATGCGGTCGTAGCGCTTGTCCGGGGCTAAGTAATAATAGTCCTGCAGCTCGAAGCGGACGCTGTTGGCAAGACCGCGCTTGGCGGCGCGTTGGTTCGAAATCTTGAGCTGCTGGGTCGAGAGCGTGATGCCGGTCACGTCGACGCCGGAGGATTCCGACAGATACATGGCCATGCCGCCCCAGCCGGAACCGATTTCCAGCGCCTTCTGCCCGGGTTCGGCAAGCAGCTTGGCGACGATATGGCGCTTCTTGGCGATCTGCGCCTCGTCGAGCGAAATGCCCGGCGGGTTGAAATAGGCGCAGGAATATTGCCAGTCCTCGTCTAGGAAGAGCGAGAACAGCTTTTCGTCGAGATCGTAATGATGGGCGACGTTGCGCCTGTTATGATTGATCGGCACGCGATTGCGGAACTGGGAGACCAGCACGCGGGCGATGCCGCGCCAGATCATGCCGAAGGTCAGGCCTTCGCTGAGGGTATTGTCCTTGATAAGCGCCAGGAATTCATAGATGTCGCCGTCATCGATGACGAGACGGCCATCCATGTAGAGCTCGCCGAGCTTCAAGGGAGGATCCGCCACCAGTTCGCGTTCGGCGGCTTCGTCGATAAACCGTATCGAAACGGATCGCCCGCCGCCGCTCCCGTAACGTTGCTCGCCTCCCGAGCCGCGTACGATCAAAGTTCCTGTCTTGATGATTTTGCTGAGAAGATTGTGAAGGGACGAGGCCACGGACCCACCTCCAATAATAATACTAAGGGTGCCTTACTAATCCAAAATCTAAGCGTTTCCCTGCGACTTTCAAGCACATTGCAGCCATGAAAATGACATAAAAAAACAGGCCGTCAAACCCCCGCCTGACGACCCGCACCCTGTGATTGAAATTCTGCCGAAGCCGGCCAAAATCACTTGCGTTTTAAAGCTTCCGCGAGTGCTGCGCCGAAAGCGCCTTGAGATGAAGGTTTTTCAGTTTTCATCATTTTCGGGTTAACCGGCCGGACGTCGCGGTCGCCGCGCGGGGCCGGAGCCGTCTCGCCGCCGTCCTTGCGCATGGTCAGCGCAATTCTCTTGCGCTTCACATCGACCTCGACAACGCGCACTTTGACGACGTCGCCGGCCTTTACCACCTCATGCGGATCCTTAACGAAACGATCGGCGAGCTGCGAAACGTGGACAAGGCCGTCCTGGTGCACGCCGATATCGACGAAGGCGCCGAAGGCGGCCACGTTGGTGACGGTGCCTTCGAGCATCATGCCCGGCTTCAGGTCGGTGATCTCGTCCACGCCTTCGGCAAAGGTGGCGGTCTTGAAGCTCGGGCGCGGGTCGCGGCCGGGCTTTTCCAGCTCGGCGATGATATCCTTGACGGTCGGCAGGCCGAAGGTCTCGTCGATGAACCTTTTCGGGTCGAGCGCCTTGAGCGCCGCACTGTCACCCATCAGCGAGCGCAGGTCGCGGCCGCAGGCGGCGACGATCTTCTTGGCTACGCCATAGGCTTCCGGATGGACGGCGGATGAATCCAGCGGCTCCTTGCCGTTCGGAATGCGCAGGAAGCCGGCCGCCTGTTCGAAGGTACGGTTTCCGAGACGGGCGACCTTCAGCAGGTCCTTGCGGCTCGAAAACGCGCCGTTCTGGTCGCGATGGGCGACGATCGCCTCGGCAATCGAGCGGCTGAGGCCGGAAACACGCGAAAGTAGCGGTGCGGACGCCATGTTGAGATCGACGCCAACCGCGTTCACCGCGTCTTCGACCACGGCATCCAGCGAGCGGGAGAGTTTCCCCTGGTCGACATCGTGCTGATACTGGCCGACACCGATCGATTTCGGTTCGATCTTGACCAGTTCCGCCAGCGGATCCTGGAGGCGGCGGGCGATGGAGACGGCGCCGCGCAGCGACACGTCGAGACCGGGGAATTCGAGGGCGGCGGTTTCCGACGCCGAATAGACCGAGGCGCCGGCTTCCGAGACGATGACCTTGGTGGGCTTCTGCCCGGGCAGGTTCAACAGCATGTCAGCGACCAGCTTTTCCGTCTCGCGGCTGCCGGTGCCGTTGCCGATGGCGATCAGCTCGACATTGTGCTTGCGGATCAGCGAGGCGAGTTCGGCCTGGGTACCGCGGATGTCGTTCTTCGGCGGGAACGGATAGACGGTGGTGGTTTCCAGCAGCTTGCCGGTGGCATCGACGATCGCGACCTTGACGCCGGTGCGGATGCCCGGATCGAGGCCCATCGTGGTGCGCGAGCCGGCGGGTGCGGCGAGCAGCAGGTCCTTGAGGTTGCGGGCGAAGACATGGATCGCCTCCTCCTCGGCGCGCTCGCGCAGTTCGCGCATCAGGTCGAGCGACAGCGAGACCGAAAGCTTGACGCGCCAGGTCCAGCCGGCGGCTTCCATCAGCCAGCGGTCGGCAGCACCGCGGTCACGGATGTCGAAGGCGAGCGCGATGATGCGCTGGGCGGGCTTGACCGGCGACGGATCGTCCTGGTCGACTTCGATCGTCAGCGTCAGGAACTCCTCGTTCCAGCCGCGCAGCATGGCGAGCGCCCGGTGGCCGGGCGCCGTCGCCCAGCGCTCGGAATGGTCGAAATAGTCGGAGAACTTGGCGCCCGCCTCCTGCTTGCCGTCGACCACTTTGGCCTTCAGCATCGCGCCGGCCCGCATATGCTGGCGCAGCTTTCCGAGCAGGTCGGCATTTTCGGAGAACGTCTCGGCGACGATATCGCGGGCGCCTTCGAGCGCTACCTTCACGTCGGTTACCTCGTCCTTGACATAAGCTTCGGCAAGCTTTGCCGGATCGACGCCGCGGTCGGCCCAGATCGCCTCGGCAAGCGGGCCGAGGCCACGCTCGCGGGCAATCTCGGCGCGGGTGCGGCGCTTCGGCTTGTAGGGGAGATAAAGGTCTTCGAGCTCGGCCTTGGTCGTCGCCTTGCCGATCTTTGCGGCAAGCTCGTCGGTCATCTTGCCCTGCGAATTGATCTGGTCGACGATGGTGGAGCGGCGCGCTTCGAGCTCTCGCAAATAGACCAGCCGTTCTGCCAGGTTACGCAGCTGCGTATCGTCCAGCCCGCCTGTCACTTCCTTGCGGTAACGGGCGATGAACGGCACGGTGGCACCGTCGTCGATCAGCTCGATCGCGGCGGCGGCCTGTTCGGGACGGGCATTGATTTCCGCGGCAATCGCGGCGGCAAGGAAACGGAGATCGGCGGCCATGGGCGTCCTCGTTCAAATGGGAGGCGCGACCATAGTCGAAGTTTGTGGCAAGGCAACGTGGCGAATGCCGGTTCCACAATTTGCTTTGTACCAACCGTGCCGAAACGAAACACGGGTTGACCGGTCGCTAACCAAGGCCCTGTGGAAAAGAACCAACGCACTCTCACCTCCGGCAAGAGGCCATTAAAACCATTCCGCCGCATGATGTGGCCGAATGGAGATACGAATGCCCAAAAAAGCCGCCAGGACACTGGCATTTGACACGGCGGTCGCCAATGAAGAGCTCGAGGCTGCCATTTCCTATCTCGAACAGAAGCTGAACGATGCGTCCTTTCGGAACGAACCGGTGCCTTTCCTCGCCTATCGGAACAGAGTGATCTTCCAGACGACGCTGGATATCCGACGTGGCGCCCAAAATCGGCGCGGTGAATTCTGACCTTATCGAACGCGACGGCCTCCCATCGAAACGCCATGACGGACAGAAGATGGGAGGCCACTCAAGCCTTGGCTCTTGACCTTTGCCTCCCCTCCCCTTAACCGCCGCGCAAGGCCAAGGTTTTCAGCGCAGGCGAGGGCGAGACATGAAGGTTCTCTTGATCGGTTCGGGTGGACGCGAGCATGCGCTCGCCTGGAAACTCGCGCAGTCTCAGAAACTCGGCAAACTCTACGCCGCCCCCGGCAATCCCGGCATCGCCGAGCATGCCGAACTGTTGTCCCTCGACATCGACGATCATGCCGCCGTCGCGGCCTTCTGCCTCGACAATGCGATCGACCTCGTCGTCGTCGGGCCGGAAGCGCCTCTGGTTGCCGGGCTCGCCGATGTGCTGCGCGCCAAAGGCATTGCGACCTTCGGGCCGTCTGCAGCCGCCGCCCAGCTCGAAGGCTCGAAGGGTTTCACCAAGGATCTCTGCGCCCGCTATGACATCCCGACCGGCGCCTATCGCCGCTTCACCGACGCGGCCGAGGCGAAGGCCTATGTGCGCGAACAGGGCGCGCCGATCGTCGTGAAGGCGGACGGGCTTGCCGCCGGCAAGGGCGTCACCGTCGCCCTGGCGCTCGACGAGGCGCTTGCGGCGATCGACGACTGTTTCGACGGCGCCTTCGGGTCGGCCGGTGCCGAAGTGGTGGTGGAAGCTTATCTCGACGGCGAGGAGGCAAGCTTCTTCTGCCTTTCCGATGGCAAGACGGCACTGGCGCTTGCCACCGCCCAGGACCACAAGCGGGTCGGCGATGGCGATACCGGGCCCAATACCGGCGGCATGGGCGCCTATTCGCCCGCTCCGGTAATGACGCCGGACATGGTCGCGCGCACCATGAGGGAGATCATCGAGCCGACCATCCGCGGCATGGCGGCAAGCGGCTATCCCTTTACCGGCGTGTTCTTCGCCGGATTGATGATCACGGCCAAGGGTCCGGAACTGATCGAATACAATGTCCGCTTCGGCGATCCAGAATGCCAGGTGCTGATGATGCGGCTGAAGAGCGACCTGCTCGACCTGCTCCATGCGGCGGCGATCGGAACGCTCAACCAGATTTCCGCTGAATGGAACGACGACGTGGCGCTGACCGTGGTGATGGCTTCCAAGGGCTATCCAGGCGCCTATGACAAGAACACACCGATCGCCCATCTGCCCGAGGGCGCTGCCGGAGAGAAAGTCTTTCATGCCGGAACGGCACTCAAGGATGGCGCTCTCGTCGCAACCGGTGGCCGTGTGCTGAACGTTACAGCAACCGCCAAGACCGTCGCAGATGCGCAAGCCCGCGCCTACAAGCTCGTGGACCAGGTCGAATGGGAAAACGGCTTTTGCCGCCGCGATATCGGCTGGCAGGCGGTGGCGCGCGAAAAGAACTGAATGCCGGAACGGTCGTTTCATTTAAAATTTACCGATTATCCAGACGGGATCGAAACGAAGCCGCGATAGTCATGGGAGACCTCAAGAAGGATTCCCGGTCATGCGTCTCGTTCTGGCTACAGCTCTGGTGTTTGCAAGCAGTTCGGCTTTCGCGTCGTCGATCACGGTGATCGACAACACGCACAAGGCGGGCGTCAGCATCCTCACCAAGAGCTGCGCAAGCTGCCCGAGCGCCGCGGCGCCCAAATCGGACGAGGCAACCTACAAGGTTCCCGATCTGCCGGCAGGGATCCAGAAGACGGAGATCATCGAGATCAACGGCGAAAAGAAGCTGGTGCGTACCGAGGTCTGGCTTGGCGGCTCACCGGTGATCCATGTCAGCAAGCTTCCCAAATGGATGGCCGAGGAAAACGCCATTGCCGAGCTTCACCCGACCACCAACGGCTCCACCGAAACGCAGATCGCGACTGCAGAAGCCAAAAGTGACGGCATCGATGCCGACGTCCTGACCAGCGCGGTGAAGACGATCGGCAAGGCTGAGGTCGGGATCGTCGAAGCATCCCTTACCCCGAAACCGCTGGCGCTCGACACGTTCGAACTGCGCACCGATCGCTTCTAAGTTTAGAATATCATTATATTTACATAGCAGAAAGTGCTCCGAGAACAGCCTTTCCCGGTATGCGCGCAAATTGCGCATCATCAAATCCGACCTGCCCAAATTATTCGCATTTGCGGCTGTCAAGGGTCGGATAAT
Organism: Neorhizobium galegae bv. orientalis str. HAMBI 540; assembly: GCF_000731315.1. Classification (NCBI taxonomy): domain Bacteria; kingdom Pseudomonadati; phylum Pseudomonadota; class Alphaproteobacteria; order Hyphomicrobiales; family Rhizobiaceae; genus Neorhizobium; species Neorhizobium galegae. The sequence goes on along the minus strand of NZ_HG938353.1, from coordinate 502,741 downwards.
TAAATTTTTATTCAAATATTCGGGATCACTCTCCCGTCATAGTGCGGTGTAGCACGTAACCGGTGCAGAACGCGCCTTCCCCAAAAACTTCGTCCCGCTCCGGCTCCTCCGGGAGAGTTCGGCTGCCTGAAAGTGAGTCGAAACATGAAGAATCTCAAGATCTCCCACCAGTTATTGGCCATGGTGGCAGTGCTTATGGTGGCTTTCACCGCTGTCACCTACTATCAGATCCGCGCTTCGATCGCCTCCATCTATGCCGAGCGCTACGACATGCTGCGCACCCAGGTGGAGTCCGGCATTTCCATTCTGCAATCCTATTACGACCGGGAAAAATCGGGCGAACTGAAGCGCGAGGACGCGCAGAAACTGGCTTACGCAACCGTGGCTGGGATCAAATACGAGCCGGCCGGCTACATCTTCGGCCTGAACTACGAAACGGTGACGCAGTTCCATTACAATCCCAAGCTGGTCGGCGTGAACCAGAAGGGTCAGCCGGACAAGATGGGCAACCTGTTCCGCGAAGAGATGGTCGCCAAGGGCCGTGCCGGCGGCGGCGTCACCACCTATTATTGGGAAAAGCCCGGCATGCCGGCCGACCAGGTTTTCCAGAAGGCTGCCTACTCCCGCGCGTTTGAACCCTGGCAGATCATTGTCGGCACGGGCGTCTACACCGACGACCTCGATATCAAGATCAACAAGACGATCCTGGAAGTGGTCGGCGTCGGTTTCCTCGCCTTCCTGCTTGCGCTCGGTGTCGCCCTGATCGTCATCCGTAATATCACCAGGCCTCTCGCCGCGGTGCATGGCGCATTGCAGGCCGTCGCCGACGAAAATGTCACCGCGACGATCCCGCACACGGACATGTCGAACGAAGTGGGGATGATGGCGAAGGCCACCCAGGCGCTGCAGGAAAAGATCCGCGAACGTCATGCGATGGCCGCCCGCGAGGAAAAACAGAAGACCGAGCTCGACCGCGAGCGCCAGCAGAATCTCGATCTGCAGCAGCAGGAAGCCGCAAGCCAGGCCCGCGTCGTCTCCACCATCGGCGAAGCGCTGGAATCACTCGCCCATAGCGACCTCACGATCCGCTGCGCCGATCTCGGCCCGCGTTACGAAACCTTGCGCCACAACTTCAACGAGGCGCTCGTCCATCTCGAAGCCGCGATGAGCAAGGTCAATGCCAAGGGCATCGATATCGGCGGTTCCAAGGAGGAAATCCGCCGCGCTTCGAACGAGTTGTCGCAGCGCACCGAACGCCAGGCCGCCAATCTCGAAGAGACGTCGGCCGCCCTCGACGAACTCGCCGTCGCCGTCCGCCAGACGGCAGAAGGTGCACATGAGGCCGCCCAGCGGGTCACCTCGGTCAGCGCCGAGGCCAACCGCTCCGACCAGATCGTCGCCCAGGCGATCGACGCGATGGGCGGTATCGAACATTCGTCCGACGAGATCTCCAAGATCATCGGCGTGATCGACGACATCGCCTTCCAGACCAACCTGCTGGCGCTCAATGCAGGCGTCGAAGCGGCCCGCGCCGGGGAATCCGGCAAGGGTTTTGCGGTCGTCGCCCAGGAAGTGCGCGAACTCGCCCAGCGCTCCGCCGCTGCGGCAAAGGAGATCAAGGACCAGATCTCGCGTTCTTCCGGCCAGGTGCAGAACGGCGTGCGCCTCGTCGGCGAAGCCGGCGAAGCGCTGAAGCGGATCTCCAGCCAGGTGAAGGCGGCGAGCGACATCGTCGGCAAGATCGCCCATTCGGCTTCCGAACAGGACACCACGCTGCGCTCGATCTCGTCGTCGCTGAACCAGCTCGACGCGGCAACCCAGCACAATGCGGCGATGGCGGAAGAGACCACCGCCTCGGCCGAGGCGCTTGCCGCCGACACCGACGAACTCTTGAACCTGATCAGCAGCTTCCGCATCAACGCCAACCAGGACACCGGCTACAATGCCGGCGCCGGCAGCCTCAACCGCGTCGCCCAGAAGATGCGCCGCGCCAGCTGACGCCAATCCAACAGATGGCCCCATACAGGGGACGGAGGAACCGCCGGGTCGAAAGAGCCGGCGGTTTTTTGTTGTTTTGGGTTAGCCTGAAATCTTCGAGAAATCCGCGACGGTCGCGGTCGCTTCGCGGATGGCTTTCAGGAGCGCCAGGCGGTTGGCGCGGATGGCGGCGTCCTCGTCGTTGACGAGCACGTCCTCGAAGAATTTGTCGACGGGGATACGGAGTTTCGACAGGGCTTCCATGGCCGAGCGGAAGTCTTCCCTGGCGACGGCCTCGGCCGCTTCCTTCGAGGCGACGACGATCGCCGCCCAGAGCGCCTTTTCGGCATCGAGCCTCAGCAGTTCCTCGGAAACGCCATCGGCGACGACGGTGCCTTTCTTTTCCTCGGCCGCGAGCAGCTGCACGGCGCGTTTGGTGCCGGCGAGCAGGTTCTTGCCGTCTTCCGAGGTGATGAACGCCGTCAGCGCCTCGACGCGCCGGGCGACCATCAGGAGGTCGTCGGAGTCGGGGGTGAGGACTGCGTCGATCAGGTCGTGGCGGGCGCCCTGGTCGCGGAGGTAGACTTTGAGGCGGTCGTGGAAGAAGGAGAGGAGGTCCGTAATGACGACGTCTTTCGACACGTCAGTGACAAACGGCTTTATGTCTTCGATCGGCAGAATCGCTGTTCTCAAAACGGTATTCAGCGGTAGTCGCACCTTCCGCTCCAGCAGGATACGCACTACGCCGAGCGCGGCACGGCGAAGCGCAAACGGGTCCTTGGAGCCGGTCGGCTTTTCATCGATCGCCCAGAAACCGACGAGCGTGTCGAGCTTGTCGGCGAGTGCGACCGTCAGCCCGACCTTGCCTTCCGGAAGGCGATCCGAGGGACCGTTCGGCTTCCAGTGATCCTCGATGGCAGCGGCTACGGAGGCGTCCTCGCCCTGCAGCATCGCATATTTGCGGCCCATCAGGCCCTGCAACTCGGGGAATTCGCCGACGGCTTCGGTGCGCAGATCGGCCTTCGCCAGCACTGCGGCACGGTCGACGAGGACCGGATCGGCACCGGTGACCTCCGCCAGTTTCTTCGCCAAAGCTCGGATACGTTCCACGCGCTCGCCTTGCGTGCCGAGCTTGGCGTGGAACGTCACGTTCAGCGCATCGAGCTTCGCCATGCGCTGGTCGAGCGGCTTCCTGAGGTCGAGGTCGAACTTCGCCGCAGATTCTTTCAGCGTATCGAGATCCGGCATGTCGCCCTGGTCGCGGGTCCAAAAATGCTTGGCGTCGGAGAGGCGGGCGCGCACGACTTTGCCGTTGCCGTGCATGATCTCCTTGCCGCCGTCCTTCGCCTCGATGTTCGAGATCAGGATGAAGCGGTTGGAGAGCCCTTCCCCGCCGGTCTGCGGGCGGGTGACGAAGCACTTCTGGTTGGTCTTGATGGTCAGGCGGATGATTTCGGACGGGATTTCGAGATAGTCCTGCTCGAACTCGCCCATCAGCACGTGCGGCCATTCGACGAGGCCGGAGACTTCCTCCAGAAGGCCCTCGTCCTCGACCAGATCGAGGCCGTTGGCGAAGGCAAGGTCGCGGGCATCGTGCAGGATGACGTCCTTGCGGCGGTCGGCATCGAGCATGACCTTCGCCTTTTCGAGGCTCGTCACATAGTCGTCGAAGCGGCGCACGGTGATGGCGTCAGGCGCGTGAAAACGGTGGCCGTAGGTGACGTTGCTCGCCACCAGCCCGTCGATCTCGAAGGGGATGACCTGGGTCTCTTCATGTTCCGGGCCGAAGACGCAGACGATCGACTGCAGCGGGCGCACCCAGCGCAGGCTTTCCGGGCCCTTGCCGTCGATGCCGGCGAAACGGGCGCCTTTCGGCATCGAGGCGGCACCCCAGCGCATCGATTTCGGCCAAGGGAAATTGCGGATGATGCCGGGCATCACCTCGGCGATGATCTCTTCCGCCGGACGGCCGGGCCTGGATATGACCGCGACGTAGAAATCGCCCTTCTTCGGGTCGTTGACGACCTGGGCCTCGGAAATCGAAGAAAGACCCGCACCGCGCAAAAAGCCGGCGATGGCGCCTTCCGGGGCGTCGGTGCGCGGACCCTTGCGCTCCTCGCGCTGGTCGGCCGAACGAGCCGTTAGGCCGCGGATATCGAGCGTCAGGCGGCGCGGCGTCCAGTATTCGCGCGCACCCTCGTAGGTCAGGCCCGCTTCCACCAGCGCGTCGGTGACGAGCTTTTTCAGGTCTCCTGCCGCCTTGCGCTGCATGCGGGCGGGAATTTCCTCCGAGCGGAGTTCGAGAAGAAGATCGGGCATGGGTTAAGTCTTTGCAATGAGAAACGAGGTCGCGGCGGACTTAGCAAGCCCGTCGCCAAAAGTCATCAGCGGATTGGGGAAAGTCGGGCAATCAGGCGGCGTGGATAACCGGGATCGCGGCGATTTCTTCGCGTTTTGCGGTACTTTCGACCTTCAGGTCGTAACTCGTCTGGAGATTCATCCAGAATTCGGGAGTGGTGTCGAAAAATCGGCCGAGGCGAAGAGCGGTATCGGTGGTGACCGACGTCTGCTCTGCAACCAGCCGCTCGATGCGCGTGCGCGGGACATTCAGCTTCTTAGCCAGCGCCCCGGCACTGAGATGGAGCGGGGCCAGGTATTCTTCACGAAGGATTTCACCGGGATGAACGGGAGGAAGAAGGCTCGCCATGCTCGTCTCTTTCAATGATAATCGACAATTTCAACCTGTTCGGCACCGGCCGTCGTCCAGACGAAGCAGATGCGCCACTGGTCATTGACGCGGATAGAGTGCTGCCCAGCGCGATCGCCTTTCAGCGCTTCCAGATGATTGCCCGGCGGTGAACGCAGGTCGTGCAATTCCATCGCATTTTCAATCATCGTCAGCTTCCGCACGGCTCTTCTCGCAAGATCGGCAGGAAAGCCTTTCGGCACCTTACCGCTGGCGATCGACTGCGTCATCGCATCGGCATAGGAACGGATCGCCATACCTCGCTCCTATGTATCACGAGGCGATACATATTTCAATCTCACCAACCGCCTCCGCCGCCGCCGCCTCCGCCGCCGCCGGACGAACCGCTGGAAAAGCCGGAGGAGGACGAGGAGGATTTGGGAGCCGGGATGGTCGAGGCGATGGTGGAGGCCATCGAGGAGGAGAACCCGCCGATGCGGTTGCCGAAATTGGAGCCGTAATTGCCGCTATACCAGCCGGGCGCATAGGCGCCGGCGGCAGCGCCCGCAACGGCGCTCGCAAGCCAGGTTTCGAATGTGCTGCTCCAGGGCTTTTCGACGCCGAGCGCCACCGCATAGGGCAGCAATTTTTCGAAATGCTGCGGCGACATGGTGGGAGCGCCGGCGGTGTTCATGCGGTCTTTTTCGGCGAGCGTCAGGTAGATGCGCAGGCCCTCGATCCCGTCCATCAGCTTGCGGCCGAGCGGTGTCGGAGCGCCTATCAGGAAGAAGAAGATGACGTTGGCCAGCACGATGCCGCCGACCGATACCATGATCGGCCAATGCTCGTCGCCGGTCATTTCCGACATGATCCCCACCAGGACCGCCGAGCCGATCGACAGGGCCACCAAGCCGATAAAACCGAGGATAACGACCGAGACGATTTTCGAAATCAGCGACGAGCCGCGGCGCAGGCCCTTGCCGAAGGCGGCGGCGAGCACTCCGAAGACCACGGCAAAAAAGGCCGGGATGATCAGCGTCGCGATCATGTCCGGTTCGAGATTGCCGAAAACGATCAGAGAGACGATGGAAAGCACGCTCAGTACGACGCCGCCGATCACATAACCCTTGTTGCCGTTGTAATATTTGCCGCGGTGTTCCTTTTCGATCGCCTGGCGGAAGCTTGCGCCGATCGACTGGACGGAGGTGCCGTGCGCCTCGTCGATGATCAGTTCCTGCCCCTTGGCGTCGATGGAGCCTAGGATGGAGGCCTGGCCGATCGGCACGTCCCTCGGCGCGGCCTTGCCGGTGCGCCGGATGACGATCTTTTCCGCGAGATCCTCCAGCGTCACGTAACCCTTGACCGCAAGATCGAGCGCGCTTGCGGCAAACGCCGTCCATCCGCCGCCCGAAAAGCCCTTGTTGTCGATGTAGTTGACCAGAGCCGGCGACAGCCCCTCCGGCGCATCCCAGCGGGGTACCACGACGCCGCGATCCGGGTCGCGACCGACGCGGACCCAGAAAAGCGCATAATACCCGACGACGAGGACGAGGCCGACGATCGAGATGATCGTCCCGATATTGTCGCGCCACCACCATTCGCTTTGCTGATCTTTCGAAGGCGGAGCGACGATGCCTTTGGGAAAGCCCGCGACGATCGTCAGGCCCTCCTGCGCCCCGAGCGGCCGCGTGGTCGAAAAGACCGCCTGATTGCCGTTCGCCTGCATGCGGGCATTGCGAGCGGTGGAGCCGAGCGGACCGGTGTAGGCGGCGGTTTGGGTTATCCGCGCGGCGGCCGGCAGGGTCACCCGCGCCGAGGCCTGGGCGATGCGGAATTCCCAGCCATTGCCGGTCGCGTTCCAGTAAAGCTCGTCGTGGTCGTCGAAATAGCGGATCTGCCTGTCGGTCTTGTAGGTGAAGACGAAGGTGTGTTCGCCATCGCGGAGGAACACATCCTCGTCGCCGGAATAGATCCGGATGCCGCCGGTAACACTTTCCGTATGGAAGGGTTCGGCCTGACCGTCGCGGATGACGGAAACGACCTCGAAGCCGACCCGCACGGTGCGGCCGTTGGCGTCCGTCATGGTTAGCGGGAAGTCGCGAAACAGACCGCGCTTGATCCTGTCGCCTTCGGAATTGGCGATGATGGTTTCGGTCACCGCCAGGTCGCCATTGTCGGCGACCTGGATGTCGGAATGATAGGAGCGGATATATTCTTCCGCCGCGGCGGGCAGCGCCGCCGACAGGGAGAAAAGCAGAGCCAGGCCAAGGCCGGAGAACCACCGCATCACGACATTCCTCCTCTTCGGCGCCAGCCGATCCGGGTTTTCCGTTTAAACTATGTCCGTGTATTCGACGCCGAGCGAAGCCAATACGTCCCAATAGCTGGGGAATGTCTTGGCGACGCAATCGGGATCGAGAATGGTGACGCCGCCGATCATCAGCCCGGCAAGCGCAAAGCTCATGGCGATGCGATGGTCGGCAAAGGTGTTGATTTCCGCCGGCAGGGTCTGGCCGGCAAGCGACGGATCGGAGGCGACGATCAGGTCGTCGCCCTCTTCCGTCGCAAGGCCTTCGCGGATGGCGTTGAGGCCGAGCGAGAGCGCCCTCACCCGGTCGCATTCCTTGACGCGCAGGTTGGCGATGCCGGTGAAACGCACCGGCGTTTCGTTGAAGGCGGCGAGCACCGCGAGCGTGGGCACCGCATCCTGCATCTGCGAACCGTCGATTTCCGCCGGCAGATGCGGGAACTGCGCGATCAGTTCGTAAGCCTTGGCATCCGGCTGGGTGAAGGCAGTGGCCGCCACGCCGAGATCGATGGCACCGCCGGTCAGCACCTCGGCGGCCCAGAGATAGGTGGCGGCCGACGCGTCCGGTTCAATCACGAAATCCGCCGCGCTATATCCGGTTGGTTCGACCTTCCAGGTCGCCGCATCGATCTGCTCCACCTTGGCGCCAAAGGCCTGCATGGCGGCGAGCGTCAGGTCCACATAGCCCCTTGCACCGATTTCCGCGCCGGCTAGCGCGACCGTCAACGGGGCATTGGCGCCCTGGCTGACAAGCGGCCCTGCCATCAGCAGCGCGGATACGTATTGGCTGGAGAGACCGGCATCGATCTCGACGCGGCCGGAGGCGAAATGGCCGTTGCCACGCACCGTCACCGGCGGGCAGCCGGTCGGCGCCTCGGCATCGATGCCGAGCGACTTCAAGGCGACGACCAACGGGCCGATCGGCCGTTTGCGCATGTGTTCGTCGCCATCGACGACGACGGTGCCATCGACCGAAGCGACGGCTGCGGTCAGGAAACGGGTCGCGGTGCCGGCATTGCCGAGGAACAGCGGGGCGGACGGCGGCAGAAGCTTGCCGCTGCCCGTCACAACGAAGGTGGTCTCGTCCGGTTCGTCGACCGAAACACCCATGGCCCGCAATGCATCGGCCATATAGCGCGTATCGTCGCTCCGCAACGCGCCGGTCAACCGGCTGGTGCCGCTGGCTAGGCCCGCCAGAAGCAGCGCGCGGTTGGTGATCGACTTGGAACCCGGCGGCATGGCACGCCCGGAAAGCGGCTTGCCCGGCGGCAGGATGGTGAGTTTGGCTCTACCCATGATATTCGTCTCTTAACGCCAATGGAATGCCGCAACGAGCGGCCGACCGCGCTCTTAACCCGTTGCGGCACGAAGGTCCAATGACGGATTTCAGAACTTGACGGTCGGGACCGCCCGGTCGGCCGCGTTCTCGATCTCGAAATATTCGCGCTTCGAGAAACCGAACTGACCGGCGACCAGGTTGTTGGGGAAGCTCTCGACTTTGACGTTCAGGTCGCGGGCAGCGCCGTTGTAATACCGCCGCGACATCTGGATCTCGCTCTCGATGGTTTCGAGCGACGCCTGCAGTTCGGAAAAGTTCTGGTTTGCCTTCAGGTCCGGATAGGCCTCGGCTAGTGCGATGATCTTGCCGAGTGCCTGGCCGAGCAAGCCTTCCGCCTGGGCGCGGCCGGCGACATCGCCTGCCGGCACCGCCTGCGCCTGGTTGCGCAGCTTGACGACTTCCTCGAACGTACCCTTTTCGTGGGCGGCATATCCCTTGACCGTCTCTATCAGGTTCGGGATCAGGTCGGCGCGACGCTTCAACTGAACGTCGATGCCGGACCACGCCTCCTCCGCCATCTGGCGGGCTTTGACGAGGCCGTTGTAGATCATAACAACGTAGAGTGCGACGAGAACAATTATGCCGATCAAAATGTACATCTGAGTCTCCCGACTTGCCATTGCGATGGGACAGTAGAGGCGTGGTATAAAAAAGTGGTTGAAGTCATCGATTATTTTTCGCGGTCAATTTTTTGACTTACCGCAAAGTTCCGATCACCCGGATGCCCTAGATTCTCTTACAGAAAACGGGCGATTCCAAAGATTCGGCCCCACCTCAAAACAACCTAGATGGAATTGCCATGGCGTGCCTAGCGCGAACCGCCAATGTGCTGGCGTTTGCCGTACTGTTTTTTCAGTACGGAGTAATGATGAAGCCCCCGGCCCCAGCCGGCACACGTCGGTTTTTGCAGATCTATGCCGGGCAGCTTCCGACCGGCGCCTACCCGACAATCAAACCCGTCTGGCAGCTGGGCACGCAATGGGCTGGAACCGTTTGAACGGTTCGCCGCACGCGGCGTCGGTCCCCGACCCACGAAAATCCGAACTCAGGCAGCCTTGCCGAAATTCACACCACCGGCATCGGTCATCAGGAAGGCCTCGCCGCAGGCTTTCGCCAGCGTGCGGACGCGCAGGATGTAGCTCTGGCGTTCGGTGACCGAGATCACCCCGCGGGCATCCAGCAAGTTGAAGACGTGGGACGCCTTGATGCACTGGTCATAAGCGGGGAAGACGCATTTGTGCAGCATCTGGTTGGCGTTCGCGCCCGGAGCGCCGGCCGCTAAAAGCGCCTGGCATTCCTTCTCGGCGTCGACGAAATGCCGGTGCAGCATGGCGGTATCGGCGAATTCGAAATTGTGGCGGGAATATTCCTGCTCGGCCTGCAGGAAAACGTCGCCATAGGAGATCTTTTCCTCGCCCTCGCGGCCGTTGAAATTGAGCTCGTAGATGCTGTCCACGCCCTGCAGATAGGTGGCGAGACGTTCGAGACCATAGGTCAGCTCACCCGCAACCGGCGAGCATTCGATGCCGCAGACCTGCTGGAAGTAGGTGAACTGCGAGACTTCCATGCCATCGCACCAGCATTCCCAGCCAAGACCCCAGGCGCCGAGCGTCGGGCTTTCCCAGTCGTCCTCGACGAAACGCACATCGTGCAGCAGCGGATCGAGGCCGATTGCCGCAAGCGAGCCGAGATAGAGTTCCTGCAGGTTCGGCGGGTTCGGCTTCAGGATGACCTGGAACTGGTAATAATGCTGAAGCCGGTTGGGGTTTTCGCCATAACGGCCGTCGGACGGACGACGCGACGGCTGCACATAGGCAGCCTTCCACGGCTTCGGTCCCAGCGCACGTAGCGTCGTCGCCGGATGGAATGTACCGGCACCGACTTCCATGTCGTAAGGCTGCAGGATTGCGCAGCCCTTGTCGGCCCAGTAATTCTGGAGCGCGAGGATCAGCCCCTGGAAGGAGCGGGTCGGAGACATGTGGTCGGGCAGCTCGGTCATGGCCATATCTGTGTCGGTTCGAGGATGCGGACGAGTGCCACGCATCAGGGGCGCGGGTCAAGGATTTATGCGTTTGAGGGGTATGCGAGGATGCACGCCGGACGTGGTCCATGCTAAGGTCCGCCCGTTCTTCCGGAGAAAGACCATGAACGTCAAGAACAGCTTCACCTTGTCCGAGCGCTCCCTGCGACTTGCCGAAAAGCTCGTTGAGGACGGCCAGTTCCCTTCGGTCGAAAAAGTGCTGGAGGCCGGCATCGACAGCTTGCTGAGGGACGAGGAAAGTTCCGCCCATGACGACCCATTGATCGGCATGAAGGACGAAATCCGCCGCCGAGCGGAGCTGCCGCGGGATCAGTGGGTGTCCATGGATAAGGATAATCTTTTCGATCGTGTCCGTGCGCGGATCGATGAGAAATACAAAGGCAAGTGATGTCCACCTACAAGTTGGACTATCACCCCGAAGCAGAGCAAGACCTGATCAACATCTATAATTTCATCGAGGCCTATGCCGGGCGGATCACAGCCCAGAGAAAGCTCGCTGAAATCGAAACCGCAACTTATCGCCTTGCAGATCTACCCAAAATCGGCACGATACGCGACGATCTTATTCCGGGCCTGCGCGCCGTCCCCGCCGCAGAAAAAGCCGTCCTCTGTTTCACCGTCGATGATGAAACCAGAACCGTCTTCATTCTCTGCGTAAGTTATGCCGGCTCAGACTGGGCGTCGCGCGTGAAAGAGCGACTCTAGCCCTCACTCCTCATCCCGCTTCACCCGGTATTCCCCCGTCGTCGGGTCCCGCTCCAAGGTACCGATCGCGCCGGTCTGGCGTTCCTTTTGTTCGCGGCGGGTGCGCGATGACAGTCTTTCGGCGTCCTTGATGAACTTCTTGTAGAGCATCCAGCCTCCGCCGATGACGATGATCAGAAATAAAAGCTGCGCCATTTCCCCTCTCGCGCTATCCTGACGACCTTAAAGGCCGTAGCGGCTCCACATTGCCTTTTCTTCCAGGCTCGCCGCAAGTCCCGTGACTGCGCCCGCGGCGATTTCTCCGGCCTTGCCCTCCCCGAAGACGACGCCGGGCACGCGGCGGCCGAACAGGGTGCGGGCGCTGCCGATCAGTTCCAGCCTGGTATCCTTGCCGTAACGGCGCTTGAGGACTTCGCGCATGTCGCCGAGGCTGTCGATCAGGCCGAGTTCGAGGCCGCGCAACCCGCTCCAGAACAGACCCGAAAAGATCGTCGCATCGTCCGCCAGCCGCTCTCCACGGCGCATCTTGACCATCTCGATGAAGACTTTGTGGATTTCGAGCTGCAGCGCCTTCAGGTATTCGATGTCGCCTTCCTTTTCCGGCTGAAAGGGATCGAGGATCACCTTGTTCTCGCCGGCGGTATAGACGCGGCGCTCGATGCCGATCTTGCGCAGCAGTTCCGGAAAGCCGAAACCGCCGGAAACGACACCGATCGAGCCGACGATGGAGGTGGGATCGGCAAAGATCTCGTCGCCCGCAAGCGCGATCATGTAGCCGCCGGAGGCCGCGACGTCCTCGACGAAGACCAGGACCTTCTTGTCCTTTTCTTCCGCAAGCGAGCGGATGCGCTGGAAGATCAGGCGCGACTGGACCGGCGAGCCGCCCGGCGAATTGATCGAGATTGCGACGACCGGGGCATCTTTCTTCGAGAAGGCCTTGTCGAGCATCGGCGCCACACCGGCCAGGTTGAGGCTCTGCTTGAACTGGCTGCCGCCGGCCATGATCGCTCCGTGAAGCCGGACGACGGGAATCGTCAGCCCCTTCTTACGGAATCGTTTCGGCATCAACCTCTTCAAAAACCCGGCCATTTCTTTTCCTTCTGTCGCGTTCGGCTCTGCCAAAGCATGTATGTGACGGAATTTCAAACGCAATGGCTGCGCCACTTAAAGCAGGATTTTGATTTTCCAGTTGCGAATGACTTGCATTATCATTCCAATAAGGCATTATCTCCTCACGAACGGAGATAAGGTGAAGATGGACGTCTTAAGTTCAAAGCAGGACAGCGGCTGGCGGAACAAACGGGGGGAGGCATCGCTTTCCGACGTCCATCGAAGCATCAATATTTCGAGTTCCGGATCGCGGTGGCGGCGGCTCGCCGCCTTTGCGGGTCCGGGTTACCTAGTCGCGGTCGGTTATATGGACCCCGGCAACTGGGCAACCTCGCTCGCCGGCGGTTCGAAGTTCGGCTATGCGCTGCTCGCGGTGGCGCTGCTGTCCAACCTGATGGCGATCGTGCTGCAATCGCTCTGTGCCCGTCTTGCCATCGCATCGGGCCGGGATCTGGCGCAGGCCTGCCGCGACGCGTTTCCGAAATGGGTTTCCATTCCGCTCTGGGCACTTGCCGAGATCGCCATCATCGCCACGGACATCGCCGAGGTGATCGGCACCGCGATCGGCCTCAACCTGATCTTCGGCATCCCGCTCGAACTCGGCGTGCTGATCACCGCTCTCGACGTCTTCATCATCCTTTACTTGCAGAAGATGGGTTTCCGCTGGGTCGAAGCCTTCATCATCACTCTGCTCGGCGTCATCGCCGTGTGCTTCGCGATCCAGATCTTCCTTGCCGATCCGCAATGGGGCGGTGTCATCCGCGGCTTCTTCCCGACCACCGAGATCGTCACCAATCCGGAGATGCTCTATCTGGCGCTCGGCATCCTCGGCGCGACCGTCATGCCGCATAACCTCTACCTGCATTCCGGCATCGTGCAGACCCGCAACTATGGCCATACCCTGCCGGAAAAGAAGGAAGCGCTGACCTTTGCGACGATCGACTCCACCGTCGCACTCTGCTTCGCCCTCTTGATCAATGCCTCGATCCTGATCCTCGCGGCAGCCGCCTTCAACAGCACCGGGCGAACGGAAGTGGCCGAGCTTGGCGAAGCCCATTCGCTGCTCGCACCGCTGCTCGGGCTGGCTATCGCGCCGACGCTGTTCGGCATCGCGCTGCTCTGCTGCGGTCTGAATTCGACGGTGACGGCGACGCTTGCCGGTCAGATCGTCATGGAAGGCTTCCTCAAGATGAAGCTGCAGCCATGGATCCGCCGGCTGATCACCCGGGGGATAGCCATCATCCCGGCCGCGTTCGTGACCATCTGGTACGGCGATGCGGGCACCGCGGAACTGCTGATCCTCACCCAGGTGGTGCTCAGCCTGCAGCTTTCCTTCGCGGTATTCCCGTTGGTCATGTTCACCGCCAGCAAGGCCAAGATGGGCGAACTCGTGGCGCCGATTTGGCTCTCCGGCATTGCCTGGCTGATCGCCGTCGTCATCGCCGGCCTCAACGTCAAGCTGCTCGTGGATTTCGTTTCGGGCTGAGGCGGGCATAGGCGGCCCGGCCATTGTTCAGGTCGTCGACGAAAGCCGAGAAGGCATGGCCATCCGCGCCATGCACGAAAAGCGGCGCCCGGAATGTCAGCCGGGCGCGCGATCCCTTGACGGCGGTGACGAGGATGCGCGTGGCGCTTTCGTCGGGCCGGGGGTGAAGGGCAGTGATTTCCAGCCCGCCGAAACGCCTGCCGCAGGCCTCGATGATCTCAGCGACCGATTGCGGCCGGGCGATCAGCGACAACTGCCCGCCAGGCTTCATGATCGCGCCGGCTGTGCGGATCCAGGCTTCGAACAGGTCTTCCGTCATCGCATGTGCCTCGGCCTTCAGGGCATCCGGCGTCTTGCGGTCGCTGGCATCGTTGAAGGGCGGGTTCATGATCACGTGGTCATGGATCTCGTCCACGAGGCCGGCGGCGAGACGGGGTTTGCCGGTGAGCGTCACGTCGGCTTCCAGCACTTCGACTCGACCGGCCAAGAAAGCGTTTTCCGGAATTTCCAGGGTTTTGCGAGCGTAATCGGCCATCAGCGGCGATTTTTCGATCAGCAGGACTTTTGCACGATCCAGCCTTGAGGCGACCGCAAGGCCCGCGGCACCGGCGCCGGAGCCGAGATCGGCGACGCTGACCGGCTTGTCGGCAGCGACCAGCGAGGCAAGCAGCATCGCATCGACGCCGGAGCGATGGCCTCCGCCCTTCGGCTGCATGACGTGGAAACGGCCGCGATGGAAGGCGTCGATGGTGTGGGTTGGAGTGGTCATCCTTCGCGACACCATTGAGCGCTGGTAGTCGGTAGCCCCCCTCTGCCCTGCCGGGCATCTCCCCCACAGGTGGGGAGATCACAAGCGGCGTGATCATCGCCCTTCCAAATACGGCGTGCCGGAAGAGAGGCCAGATAAAAATGCGCGAGAAGATACGCCGCACGTTGGTGCGCAGAATGAGACGTCAAATTTGAAGCGGCGAGCGTGCGCCCAGCCGATCTCCCCACCCGTGGGGGAGATGCCCGGCAGGGCAGAGGGGGGCGATCCGCGAGAACGCTCAATGCTAAAGCTCCGGAAAAACTGAGGACCGAGGATCCACAAGCATCAAGGCCGCAGCTCCGCTTCCAGCCCCGCGTCCTTCAATATCCGCCGCGCCTCGTCGGCCCGTTCGCTATCCACCATCAGGCGACGTGCCAAAAGCCCGAGCGAGCCTTCGAGCACGCTCATCGACTGGTCGGCGACCATGAAATGGATGCCCGCATCCTTCATCAGACTCTGGGCCAGCGACAGGATCACGATGTCGTTGGTGCGGATGATCTCCAGCATGGCTTGTTTGTTACCCCATTATATCCGGCGGGATGCGATTTGCGCTTGCCGCACTATCAGCCTCTTTCTATTGTCGTTTGAAAGATTTCGATAGGGAGGCCTGACATTGGGCGTCGTCATACCGCTTGAAGAAGGCAAAAACAAACTGGCATCCGTCAAACCGCTGGTGGATCTGACCAAGGCGGACATGGATCGGGTCAACCAGTTGATCCTGTCCAAGGCCGGCTCCGACGTGCAGATGATCCCGGAAGTTGCCAACCACCTGATCTCGTCGGGCGGCAAGCGGCTGCGGCCGATGCTGACGCTCGCCTCCGCCGCCCTGTTCGGCTATCAGGGCGAAGGTCATGTAAAACTCGCGACCAGCGTCGAGTTCATGCACACCGCAACGCTGCTCCATGACGACGTGGTCGACGAAAGCGACCTGCGGCGGGGACGCTCGACCGCGCGGATGATCTGGGGCAACCAGGCAAGCGTTCTGGTCGGTGACTTCCTGCTCGGCCAGGCGTTCCGGATGATGGTCGATGTCGGATCGCTCGAAGCGCTCGACGTGCTGTCAGCCGCGGCTTCTGTGATCGCCGAGGGCGAGGTGCTGCAGCTGTCCGTCGCCAAGAACATGGAAACGACCGAGGACGATTATCTTTCGGTCATCCGCGCCAAGACGGCGGCCCTGTTTGCAGCCGCTGCCGAAGTAGGCCCGATCATCGCCAATGCCGACAAGGCCGGCCGGGGCGCACTGAAATCCTACGGCATGAACCTCGGCCTTGCCTTCCAGCTCGTCGACGATGCGCTCGATTACGGCGGCAAGGCTGCCGATCTCGGCAAGAATGTCGGCGACGATTTCCGCGAGGGCAAGATCACGCTGCCCGTCATCCTCTCCTATCGCCGCGGCACCGAGGCCGAGCGCGCCTTCTGGCGCCAGGCGATCGAGAAGGGCGAAAGCAGCGATGAGAACCTCGAAAAGGCGCTCGGATTGATCAACAAATACGGCGCCCTGAACGACACGATTGGCCGCGCGCTGCATTACGGGACGATCGCCCGCGATGCGCTGGCGCCGCTTCCCGCCTCGCCGCTCAAGGCCGCTCTTCTCGAAGTCATCGACTTCTCGATCCAACGCGTCAACTGACGCTCGGCGTCCGTTGACGAAGGTGTGACCGGCGCCGCCCCCGTGCGGCGCTGGGGATTTCCTTGCGGACCTGCTTCAAAAAAGCCATTCTATCGTGAATCAATAGGGCGAAATTGGCGGCGGTATCTCACCGAATCGCCATGCTCTTACGAAAGGCATCTTTATGCGGCGGAAATCCAGCCTTCTTCTGCTCTCCAGCGCGGCGCTCGCAACCGTCCTCATGTTCGGAACGGTGGCCAATGCGGCGACGGCGGAAGCGAAGCCAGCGGTGAAAGACACCGTGACGTTCGGTCCCGGCAACGTGAAGACGTTTTCCGGCGCCTTTCTGGCGGCCCGCACTGCCGACGTCGACCACGACTACGACACCGCGATCGCGCTTTACCGCAAGGCGCTGGCTTTCGATCCCGCCAACCTGGAAATCCGCGAACGGCTGATGATCTCGCTGCTGCTCAACGGCGATTTCGACCAGGGTCTCACCGAGGCCAATGCGTTGAAGGATGACACCGCCGTCGAGCGGATCACCAAGATCGTCCGCGGCCTCGATGCCCTGCGTGACAAAAAGTTCGACATCGCCAAGAAAGTGCTTGCCTATGAGGGGCCGAACGATCTCGACCGGCTGACCCACCAGCTTCTCTCCGCCTGGGCGGATGTCGGCGCCGGCAAGGGCAAGCAGGCGATGGCCAGCATCAACAACCTCAAGGGACCGCCCTGGTACAAGGTATTCACCGACTACCATCTCGGCGCCATGGCGCTGGTGACCGGGGATATCGGCACTGCACGGCAGCATCTCAACACCGCCGTCACCAACAAAGAAGCCGTCGCCACCGCGCCGGACACGTTTATGCGCGCCGTCATGGCGCTTGCGCGTCTTGAAGCGGCTGCCGGCAACAAGCAGAAGGCGCTCGATGCGATCTCCGTCGGTGACGGCATGGTCTCCAATTATGCGCCGCTGAAAGCGCTCCGCCAGAGCATCGAAAAGGGCGAGAAGCCCCAGCAGCAGGTGAGCAACGCCGCCGAAGGTGCGGCCGGCGTGCTGTTTTCGATCGGTGGCGCGCTGAACCGCCAGGGTGCCGAGGACATGGTCTCGCTCTACCTGCAGATTTCCCACGCGCTCGACGTCAAGAGTGCCGACACGCTGATCCTGCTCGGCGGCATCGCCGAGAAGCTCAAGCAGCCCGATCGCGCCATCAAGTTCTATGCGAGCGTTCCGGCCGATTCGCCGATGCGCCGGATTTCCGAACTGCAGCTCGGCGTGACGCTTTCCGACACCGGCAAGGTGAACGAAGCCAAGCAGCACCTGAAATCGCTGATCGAATCCGATCCGTCGGACATCCGCAGCTACATCGCCTATGGCAGCGTGCTTTCCGACGCCAAGGACTACAAGACCATGGCCGAGACCTACGACAAGGCGGCCGAGGTCATCGGGCCGGTGCCGAAGCCGGGCGACTGGACCATCTTCTTCCAGCGCGGCATCGCCTACGAGCGGCTGAAGAACTGGGAGAAGGCCGAGCCAAGTTTCCGCAAATCGCTGGAACTCAACCCTGAACAGCCGCAGGTGCTCAACTATCTCGGATATTCGCTGGTCGACATGAACAAGAACCTCGACGAGGGTCTCGGCATGATCAAGCGGGCCGTCGATGCGCGGCCGGATGACGGCTATATCGTCGACTCGCTCGGCTGGGCCTATTTCCGCATGGGTAAGTTCGACGATGCCGTGACCGAGCTCGAACGTGCGGTGCAGCTGCGCGCCGGCGATTCGACGATCAACGACCATCTGGGCGATTCCTACTGGCGTGTCGGGCGCAAGCTCGAAGCCGTCTACCAATGGAATCGCGCGCTGATCTCGGAAGGCGAGGACATCAACCGCGAGCAGATCAAGGAGAAGATCGAGAAGGGCCTGCCCCCGCTCGATCCGAACGCGACGACTGCCGACCGCAGCCCGTCCGAACCCGTAGCGCCCGCTCCGCCGGCGCCGGCCAATCCTGACAAGAAATCCTGACGCCCATGTTTCTGGGCAATTTGTCATCTGACAGCCGGTTCGCCGACGAGGCGAACCTTTTCGAACTCGCGCCCGCCAAGATTAATCTTGCCCTGCATGTGACGGGCCAGCGGGCCGACGGTTATCACCTGCTCGAAAGTATCGTGACCTTTGCCGACACGGGGGATCGGCTCGGTTTCAGCGACGCGGACGCAGACGGCATTTCCTTTTCCGGCCGGTTCGCCTCGCTGCTGCCGACATCCGTCGAGGGCAAGCACGGCAATCTCGTGCTGAAAGCCCGCGATCTCCTGCGCAAGGCACTGCAGGATAAAGGCGTTTCGGCGCCGCCGGTTGCCATTCATCTTGAAAAGAACCTGCCGGTCGCGGCCGGTATCGGCGGCGGTTCGGCGGATGCTGCGGCAACGCTGCGTGGTCTGATGCGCTTGTGGAATGTCGGGCTGCCGGCGGAGGAACTGGCAGTGCTTGGTCTTTCACTCGGCGCCGACGTGCCGATGTGCCTGAAGAGCGAACCGCTGATGGCCAGGGGGATAGGCGAAGAGCTGACCGCCCTTCCCGACCTGCCATCGTTGTCGCTGGTGCTCGGCAATCCGCTGGTCGGGGTCTCGACGCCGGGTATCTTCCGCCGCCTGACCCAGAAGGACAATTCGCCGATCGGCGCGCTCGACGGCGACTGGATCAGCTTTCTGAAGATGCTGCGCAACGACCTTGAGCCGCCGGCGCGCTCGCTGGTGCGTGAGATCGACCAGATTTCCAGCCTGATCGGCGCGGAAGGCACGATGCTGACGCGGATGTCCGGTTCGGGCGCCACCTGTTTCGGGATATTTCCTTCCTTCGAAGCGGCGGAAAAGGCGATGGAGAACCTTAACGGCCAGAAGCCGGAATGGTATTTTCAGGCGGTGAGAACCGTTGGACAGGTGCCCGAGAGAATCCAATGAACCGGAGCGACGAAACCCGTTCCTTCATCCCCGTCGGCATCGCCGTGCTGACCGTCTCCGACACGCGCACGCCTGCCGACGACAAGTCCGGCGACACGCTGGTGTCGCGCATCGCCGAGGCCGGCCACGACCTGAAGGCGCGAGCGATCGTGCCGGACGACAAGGACCGCATTGCCGGTAAGGTGCGGGAATGGACGCTCGATCCCGATATCGACGTGGTGATCACCACAGGTGGCACGGGCTTTACCGGCCGGGACGTGACGCCGGAGGCGCTGGAGCCGTTGTTCGAAAAGCGCATGGACGGTTTTTCGGAGGTGTTCCACCGGATTTCCTACGACAAGATCGGCACGTCGACGATCCAGTCGCGGGCGACCGGCGGGGTGGCGAACGCCACCTTCATCTTCGTGCTGCCGGGCTCGCCCGGCGCCTGCAAGGATGCGTGGGACGGCATTTTGAAGGCGCAACTCGACTACCGCCACATGCCCTGCAATTTCATCGAGATTATGCCGCGGCTCGACGAGCACCTGAAGCGCGGCGGCAAATAGGCGCTACCTGACGGCCGCGGCCACCCAGGCCGGGATCATCTCGCTGGCGAGCTTCGCCACCTTCTGGCCCCGCGCCAGCGTTTCCAGGTCCATCCCCGACTTTGCGAGCGCAATCGCCTGCCGCTTCGGCAGCAGCATGCCGTATTCCAGCGGCGGCACGGCACGGCCGAGGCGCTTGAAGAACGGCCGCCGGTAATTGCGGGCGGGCGCGAAGCGGGCCGGCTGCTTGTTGAGCGCGATATATTCCATCACCTCATCGATCCAGCCCCCCTGCAGCCGGGAGCCAGGTTCGACCAGCAACAACCATTCTCCACGGGCGCCGCGCAAAATATCCTTGATGTCCCAATGGCCATAAAAACGGCAGCCGGCCGCATCGGCGACACTGGAGGAACCGTCCCGCGAACCGTGATCGAGCACCACGACATCGCTTACAAGTCCCTCCACCGCAGCGGAAACGAGCACCGAGAGCGTCTGCGCCAGCTCGGATTCCTGATCGCGGCATTCCATGATGACAGTCAGCATCCCTGACATGTAACGCATTGCAACAAGGAACACCAGAAACACGGGTTCCAAATTTTGTTCTTGCAATGTTCTTGTTTCAGCGCTAGGAATTTAATCATCAGGAACGGGGAATTTCCCCTTCAGGAGCTAACCCATGAACGAGCTGCATCAATTGCGGCAGGACGCTTTCGCGCCTGCTCATACGGCCGATATTGCCGATGCGTTGGTCCAATCCTCCGGTCTTCGGGTGGAGATCGACCGGCGTCGCGGACGCGGTGCGGGGCTCAATCCGAGCGGCCGTTTCGAGGAGGAGCGCCGCGAGGCCTTCGACGACGGCTGGCAGACGCTGGAGGAGCTCGAACCGTTCAAGACCGAGGTGCAGGTGGAAAAGCCGCGCACCGCGATCACCCGCAACGAATCGCCGGACCTTTCGTTCGACCGCTCAATCAATCCCTATCGCGGCTGCGAGCATGGCTGCATCTATTGCTTCGCCCGGCCGACGCACAGTTTCATGGGTCTGTCCCCAGGCCTCGATTTCGAATCGAAGCTGTTTGCCAAGCCTGACGTGCCGAAACTGCTGGAACGGGAGCTAAGCCGCCCGGACTACAAAGTGCGGGCGATCGCGATCGGCACCAATACCGACCCCTATCAGCCGATCGAGCGGGAATGGCGGATCATGCGGCAGATCCTCGAAGTGCTGCAGAAGGCCAATCATCCGGTCGCGATCGTCACCAAGTCGGCGCTGATTACCCGCGACATCGACATTCTTGCCGACATGGCATCCAAGGGGCTCGCGAAGGTCGGGATTTCGGTGACCACGCTCGACCGCAAGCTTGCCCGCACCATGGAGCCGCGCGCCTCGACCCCTCCCAAGCGCCTCACTGCCATCAAGGCGTTGACCGATGCCGGCATTCCGACCGCGGTCATGGTGGCACCCGTCATTCCGGCACTCAACGACCATGAGATCGAGCGGATCCTCGACGCCGGCCATGCGGCAGGGGCGACGGAAGCAAGCTATGTGCTCCTGCGCCTGCCGCTGGAAGTGAGCCCCCTCTTCCGCGACTGGCTGCTGCAGAATTATCCGGACCGCTACCGGCATGTGATGTCTCTCGTCCGCTCGATGCGCGGCGGCAAGGATTACGACGCCGAATGGGGCAAGCGGATGAGAGGCGCCGGTCCCTATGCCTGGCAGATCGGCCGCCGTTTCGAGATGGCGACCAAGCGGCTCGGCATGGTCCGGCGCGGCCTGCCGCTGCGCGACGACATCTTCCTGCGCCCCGACGGCGGCGGCATCCAGCTCTCGCTGCTCTGACCGGACCTTATTCAGGTTCGATTGTAAATTCCCATTTCCGACGCGACCCGCCCTGTCCCCGCGTCGGAAAAATACCCCGGGTTCCACCGCCGCCCCTCGGTGGATAGCGACGCCGCAATCGCTTGGCCGGGGGTTGCAGGAGGTCGGGACGACGTGCGAGGTTGCCGCCATGTTACCTCGCACGTCGCCCGATTCTCCGATGCTTTTCGAAGACATTCCGCTGGTTCCGGATTTCAGTCTGGAACTTGTGGCACGCCGGGCCGGCCACTGGCCGGTCGCGGGCACAGATGAGGCGGGACGCGGTCCGCTGGCAGGCCCGGTCGTCGCCGCCGCTGTCATCCTCGACCCAGACAATATTCCGGACGGCCTCAACGATTCCAAGCAATTGACCGCCAGCCAGCGGGAAATTCTGTTCGAGGCGATCATGGCGACCGCCGAAGTTTCGATCGCCGCCTCCAGCCCACGCCATATCGACGAACGCAACATCCTGCGCGCCAGCCTCGACGCCATGCGCCGCGCAGTGGCGGGGCTTGCCGTCACGCCGGCCTATGTGCTCACCGACGGCCGCGACGTGCCGCAGGGGCTTTGCTGCCCCGGTAAAGCGGTCATCAAGGGCGATGCCCGCTCCGTTTCGATCGCCGCTGCCTCTATCATCGCAAAAGTCACCCGCGACCGGATGATGACCCGCGCTCATCTGGTCTTCCCGGCTTACGGGTTTGCCAATCACGTGGGTTATGGGACAGCGCAACACCGCGCCGGTATCGAGGCGCATGGGCCGTGCTCGCTGCACCGCATGAGCTTTCGGCCGCTGAAGAAGGACGACCTGCCGGAGGCTTGATGCGCGGCAAGTCCTTCGTTCATTCTCCAAAAACAAAAAGGCCGGGTTTTTCGCCCGGCCTTTTTGAATTCTTATGTGACCGAAATCAGTTCAAACGCGACTGCACCTTGCCGACGGCGTCCTTGAAGAGCGTGTCCTGGGTGGAGGCATCGGCCTTGCGGGCGATAACGCTCTGGGCAGCGGCGATGGCGAGGTCGACTGCGGCAGCGCGCACGGCGCCGATCGCTTCGGCTTCCGCCTGTTTGATCTTCTGCTCGGAAAGCGCGTTGCGGCGAGTGACGAATTCGTCGGTCTTCTGGCGAGCTTCCTCGGTCAGAGCCGCTGCTTCACGCTCGGCGACAGCCACGATCTGTGCGGCTTCCGCTTCGGCTTCCTTGCGCTTGCGCTGGTATTCGGCGAGCAGGGTTTGCGCTTCCTCGCGCAGACGCTTGGCTTCGTCGAGTTCCTTGCTGATGTTGGCGGCGCGCTCGTCGAGCGACTTCGCCATCATGCCAGGCACTTTCAGATAGACGACCAGGGCCAGGAAGAGAACGAGGCCGACGAATGCGAAAAATGTTGCATCGAATGCCATAGGATCAGGCCTCCGTCTTCGCGGCTGCGACTGCAGCCTTGATGTCGTCGCCGCTCGCCTTGGCGCCGATCAGCTGATCGACGATGGCGGTGGCAGTTTCTTCAGCAATCTGGCCGACTTCTGCAAAAGCTTTTGCCTTGATTTCGCCGATGCGGGTTTCCGCAGCAGCGAGCTTGCCGGCAAGTTCGGCCTCGATCGCGGTGCGGTCGGCGGCAGCCTTGGTCTTGGCGGCCTCGCGCGCGGTTTCGGCAATCTTGTGGCCCTTGGAACGGGCAGCCGCCAGTTCCTTTTCATAGGTCTCGACGGCAGCGTCCGCTTCCGCCTTCAGGCGGGCGGCTTCATCGAGGTCCTGAGCGATCCGGTCGTGGCGGTGTTCGAGAATGCCGCCGACGCGAGGAACGATGACCTTTTTCATCAAAAGATAGAAGAGGCCGAAGGTGATGACGAGCCAAAGCAACTGCGACGAAAAATGGGTCGCGTCGAACGGCGGAAAGACGCCGCCGCCATGGGCAGCGCCGGTTTCGGTATGCGCTTCGCCAGCAGGCGCGGCATGCGGATCAGTAGCGGCCGGCGCGGTTTGCGCATATGCCGAGGTCACGAACATCATCACCTCCAGGTGTATTCCAAATGCGAAGGATCACGGCGCGCTGTTTGCAAGCGGCCGCGATCCGATATTTCCTGGACAGATCTTAGACTGCGTACAGGAGCAGGAGAGCGATGAGCAGCGAGAAGATGCCCAGAGCTTCCGTAACGGCGAAGCCGAACACCAGACGGCCGAACTGGCTGTCAGCGGCGGACGGGTTGCGCAGAGCGCCCGACAGGTAGCTGCCGAAGATGTTGCCAAGGCCAAGAGCCGTGCCGGCCATGCCAAAGCAAGCCAGGCCTGCACCGATGAACTTTGCTGCTTCCGCTTCCATGAGAAACTCCTTCGAAATGGTTGTTGCGGCTGATGACTGACGCCCAGGACGCCAATGTCGGTTATCCTTAGTGCCCGCCGGGATGGATCGCATCGTTGAGGTACATGCAAGTCAGTACCGCAAAGACGTAAGCCTGGAGGAAGGCGACGAGGAATTCGAGACCGGTCAGGGCGACCGTCATGATGAGAGGCAGGACTGCGCCGCCAACGCCCAGTGCGCCCATGGTTCCGAGCGAGGCGACGAAGCCTGCGAACACTTTGAGCGTGATGTGGCCGGCGAGCATGTTCGCAAACAAACGAACAGACAGCGAGATCGGACGGGACAGGAAGGAAATGACTTCGATGGCGACGACCAGCGGGATCAGCAGGCCGGGAATGCCGCTCGGCACGAAGAGTTGCAGGAAGTGCAGTCCGTGCTTGTAGAAGCCGTAGACGATGACGGTGCCGATAACCAGCAGCGCCAGAGCGAAGGTGACGATGATCTGGCTGGTGATCGTATAGAAATACGGGAACATGCCGAGCAGGTTGGCGGTCAGCACGAACATGAACAGCGAGAAGACCAGCGGGAAGAATTTCATGCCGCTGCTGCCGGCGCCTTCGCGCAGCATGCCGGCGATGAACTCATAGGACATTTCCGCGACCGACTGCGCCCGCCCGGGGATCAGGCCGCGCTGCGAGGTGGCGAAATACAGGAAGCCGGCGGCGCAGGCGACGGTGGCGACCATGAACAGAGATGCATTGGTAAAGGAGAAATCGATGCCGCCGATCTGGATCGGAACGATCTTGCTGATCTGGAACTGATGGATCGGATCGTTTGCCACCGTCTACCTCTTGTCCTTAGCCGCGCCAGGTCGGCCCAATTTTCATTCAGGAAGCAGAGCCTCAGCGGCCGCCGTTTCCCTTCTCATCCTTGCCGCTTTGCCCGGTGATAAGCGGCGACGGAGCCACCTTTCCCACGGAGCGAAGCACATTCAGCACACCGGCACAGAACCCGAGGAGAAGAAGAACAATCATCCCCCACGGCGCAGTGCCGGCAAAACGGTCGAGCATGAAGCCCAGAATAGCCCCCACCGCGACTGCGGAGATGAACTCGGAGGAAAGCTTGAAACCCAAGGCCATGCCTTTTCGGCTTTCCTCGGATTGCGCGTCCCTCTTCGCCTCTGCCACGTCGTCGGCCTTCCTGTCCGCAAGTTCTGCGGACAAGCGCTTCCGGCGCTCTTCCAGACCATCGTCGCGGTGATCCGTCATGTGCGTCCTCCCCTATTTTTGCTTCCGGCACAACCGGTTTTATGCTTTCCAACCGCAAAAAACTGCAGTTAGCGAGGGATTTCGCGCCATCCGGCCCGTTTTCAAGTCGCGCGCAACATAGTTTTGCCCGTCCTTATAGTCAAGGCATCCGGGACTCTTCATTCCAGGTAAATTAACCGAGCAAATTCAACCGCTTAAAACAGATACAACCGAAGCCGGGTAAAACTGCCGCGGGAATCGCTGCCTGTTGCGGCGATGGGGAGCGGCTCAGCTCCAGCCGCCGCCATAGGTACGATAGAAGACGTGCAGGCCGATGCGGCCGACCTTCTTCATCGTGCGCGCCCAGTCCGGATGAACATAGACCGCATGATAATGCGTGGCGGAACCGACTTCCGGCAGCCAGATCTTGCCGGCGGTCACCGCCATCGCCACTTCGCGGGCCATCGTCCAATGATATTCGGAGCGGATACGGTCCTTGATATTGTCGCAGGCAAAGGAGAACTGGCAGCGGTTGCGCCAGTCCTCGTTCTGGTAGACGACGTCGCAGATCGTCTTCGGATAGGCCGGATTGCGCACCCGGTTGAGGATGACCTGGGCAACGGCGGCCTGGCCGCGGGCGGATTCGCCGCGCGACTCGAAATAAATACCGGATGAGAGGCATTGCTGCTGCTTGGCCGAGAAGGAATCGGGCGGCAGCGGGGTTGCGGCCCAGGCATGGTCATCAGCACTGATCGGCGGGATGAACCGGCCAGGCTTTTTCTTTTCAGTCAGAATGGCGTCGAACGGTGACTGTTTGGCGAAATCGGGTTCCGCCGGCGCATAGGCGGCGGCCAGCACATCAGCATTCGGATTGTTGATGAGGCTGGCGATCATCGGCATGAGCTCGTCCTCTGCCCGCCTCGGTTCATCCTTGCGGAAATAGAAGGACGCGAGCTCTACCGGAGCGTCATTCTTGCCGGCCTTCAAGAAGGCTGTCATCGCATCTTTCTCTTCGATGGGCGAAGTGAGCGCACTCGAACGCTGCAGCACGGAGCCGGCGGAAAACGCCTTCGGCGGCTGCATGGGCTCGACGCTGACAATGCGGCCCTTCTTGGCGGCGCGGTTGACGCGGTCTTCATCCGGGCGCGGATCGGAGGACTGCTTTTCGTCGACAAGGGCGATCTTGCGGCCATCGGGAAGTTCGAGGCCGGCATTGCCGGAGACGGCATTCTTGACGCCGGGAAACGCGAGCGAGGCCTGATGGATGGAGCCCGCCGGCGAATCGGTCAGCACCATGCGCCATTGTTCGGCGCCATCGAAACCGGTCAGAAGATCGGCAAGATCGCCGTGGGCCGGGGCGGACGGAAAGATCAGCCAGCAGGCAAGGCCGAAGACGGCCGGGGAAGTCCATCCACTCAGTCCGGATGAGGACCTGCGACGCAAAACGCTCTTCGAACGCAAAACCTTAAACTCCACAGGGCAACAAGAACCCGATGAAGATCAATCATTAACCTTGATGAGCGGTTAACGCCGGCGGCCGAAAAGCCCGGTACCCGGCCTGAATTAGCACATTCACATCAATGTCGGCGAAGGGCACGCCAAATGCCGCGCCTCAGATGATGACATGCGAGCCGAGTTCGACGACGCGGTTGGCGGGCAGATGGAAATAGTCCGAGGGGTCGGTCGCGGTGTTGGCCATGGCGATGAACAACCGGTCCTGCCACATCGGCATGCCGGAAGCGGCATCCGGCACCAGCTTGCGACGGCCGAGATAGAAGGACGTCGACATGATGTCGAACTTGAAGCCGGTCTTGCGCAGATAGGCAAGCGCCTGCGAGACATTATGGGACTGCATGAAGCCGAAGCGCAATTCGATCAGCGTGAAGCGGTCCGACAGCTTTTCGATCTTGAACCGCTCCTCGAGCGACACGCGCGGCTTGTTGACGGTGATGATGGTCAGCACGACGTTCTTTTCGTGCAGAACGTGGTTGTGCTTGATGTTGTGCAGCAGGGCGGCCGGCGCGGTTTCCGGGTCGCTCGTCAGGAAGATCGCGACGCCGGGCACGGAGACCGGCGCATGATCGCTCTTCTTCTCGACCATCGGAATGAAGGTTTCGAGCGGCACGTCGATGCGGCGGGTCTTTTCGAACAGGATCGCCGTGCCGCGCTTCCAGGTCCACATGACGATCGTGAAGATGATCGCCATCATCACCGGCACCCAGCCGCCGTCGTGGATCTTCAACAGGTTGGCGCCGAGGAAGACCAGTTCCAGGGCAAGCAGCGGGGCCAGAATACAGATCGCGAAAGTCTGTGGCCATTTCCACTTTATCCGTACGAACTCGAACGCCATCAGGGTGGTGACGACCATGGCGCCGGTCACGGAGATACCGTAGGCGGTGGCGAGCGAATCCGAGCTTTCGAAACCCAGAACCAGCGCGATGACACCGACCAGAAGAAGGGTGTTGACCGACGGCAGGAAGATCTGCCCGGTATTGGTCTCGGAAGTGAACTGGATCTGCATGCGCGGGAGATAGCCGAGATGGATCCCCTGGCGCACCAACGAGAAGGCGCCGGTGATCACCGCCTGGCTGGCGATGATGGTGGCCGCAGTCGCCAGAATGACCACGGGCAGCAGCGCCCATTGCGGGAACATCAGGTAGAACGGGTCGGACATCGCTTCCGGATGCTTCAGCACCAGGGCGCCCTGCCCCAGGTAGTTCAAGGTCAGCGCCGGGAAGACAAGCGTGAACCAGGCCCACTGGATCGGCCGGCGGCCGAAATGGCCAAGATCGGCATAAAGCGCTTCGGCGCCCGTCACCGTCAGGAAGACGGCGCCGAGAACGACGATGCCGACGAAATTTTCGTTCAGCATGAACTCGACCGCATAGAGCGGATTGAAAGCCGCCAGAATGCTATAGTCATCCGAAATATGGGCGATGCCGCCGGCACCGATGACGATGAACCAGACGGCGGTGATCGGCCCGAAGAAACGGGAGACCAGACCTGTCCCCTTCGACTGGATGGCGAAGAGCCCGATCAGGATGCCGACCGAGATCGGCAGCACGGCGCGGCTCATCGACGGCGCCACCAGCTTCAGGCCTTCGACCGCGGACAGAACCGACAGCGCCGGGGTGATCATCGCATCGCCGAGGAAGAGTGCTGCGCCGATCAGGCCGAGCAGCATCAGCAGCGCCCTGTGACCGTTGGCGGACTTGGTCAGAAGTGCCAGCAGCGAAAGCGTGCCGCCTTCGCCGTCGTTGTCGGCGCGCAGTAGGAAGAGCACGTATTTGAACGTGACGATGATCGTCAGCGTCCAGATCATCAGCGAGATGAGGCCGATGACCTCAAGCTCGGTGACGCCGTCGTGGGCGATCGGCTTGAGGGCTTCGCGAAAGGCATAAAGCGGGCTCGTGCCGATGTCGCCGTAGACGACGCCGACGGAGCCGAGTGCGAGCGCAAAAAGGCCCTGGACCTTGGTTTTCTCGGCAGCGTGATGTTCAGCGGGGTGACCCATGGGATATCCGGCCTAAAGCCAGCCTTTCCAGCGAAAGAAGAAAAAGGGGATGATGGCGGACATGAGCATCGCAAGGATCGCGAGCGGATATCCGAGATGCCAGTCGAGTTCCGGCATGAAATGAAAGTTCATGCCGTAGATGGAGGCAACGAGTGTCGGCGGCAAGAACACCACCGACGCGATGGAGAATATCTTGATGATGGAGTTCTGCTCGACATTGATTAGGCCGAGCGAGGCATCCAGCAGAAAGGCGATGTTGCCGGCGATATAAGAGGCATGTTCCGAAAGCGAATCGACGTCCCGCGCCACCGTGCGACAGAGGTTGTCGTCGCTCTTGTCCTGGCTGATCAATGGCACGTTCATCAGGAAGGTCAATAGCCTGGCAAGCGAGCCGAGGCTGTCGCGCACCTTGCTGATCAGCCGGTGGTATTCGGCGATGTCGGCAAGCTTGCGCTCCAGGAATTGCGGCGGCCGGCGCTTGCCGCGATCACGGAAGATATCCGTCGACAGTGCATCGACGCGATCGACCGTCTGCTCGAGAATTTCAGCGGTGCGGTCGGCAATGGTTTCGAGAAGTTTTGCCAGAAGCGTGGCGCCATCGCGCCCGGCCTCCGGGAGGCGGCTAAGGCCGGCGATGAACAGCTGGAAGCTTTTCGGCTCGGCATAACGCACGGTGATCAGCCGGTTGCCGGACAGGATGAAGGCGATGTCGGTGAGCTGCGGATCCTTGCCGTCGGCGCGCCAGACGAGCGACGCGGTCATGAACACGGAATCCTTCTCGATATAAAGGCGGCTCGAGGGCTCTATGTCCTTCAGGTCGTCGCGGGTCGGAACCTGAATTCCGAGGAGACTTTCGACATAGGCGTCTTCCTGCGGCGTCGGTTCGATCAGATCGATCCAGACGATATCGTCGGCAAGCTGTCGCAACGCCTCGGCCGGTGCAAGCGTCTTCATCGAGCCAGTGGCGCTATAGGCATTGATCAATCGTGGTCTCCGGCCGAGTTCGTCGGCCTTGAACGAGAAGCGGGCTTACCGGTTCCCTGGTTCCGGGACCGCCAGCCGGCCCCCGGCGGGACGGGCCTATAGAGACAGCCGTCGTCAAAATCAAGAGCCGTACAAATCCCGCAGTGGGCGCCGCAACATGACTCTCCGGCCGAATATGTTCAAGGGGCCTTCAGTAACAAGACGATTCGCGGCCTACATCAAAGCCTTGACCGGAAACGCCCACGAAAGTGCCTCCCCACCAGCGGCAGGGAGGTATTCCAAAATGTCGCGGCATATTTATTCGAAAACGATTGCCGGCGCTTGTCGGGGGGTGAGGTCGCCGAGTTCGGCCCATACCCTGGCGGCGATCTCCCGGTAGATCTTGGCCGAGGCACTTTGCGGATCGGAGGCCACGACCGGAGTGCCGGCATCTGAACGTTCCCGGATGTCGATCGTCAGCGGAACCTCGCCGAGGAATGGCACGCCGATCCGCTCTGCCTCGGCCCTGGCCCCGCCGTGACCGAAGATGTCGTAACGCTTGCCGGTATCGGGAGCGAGGAAATAACTCATGTTCTCAACGATGCCGAGCAGCGGCACCTCGACCTTGCGGAACATGGCGATGCCCTTGCGTGCATCGAGGAGCGCCAGATCCTGCGGCGTCGAAACGATCACCGCGCCGGCCAGCGGCACCTGCTGGGCCATAGTGAGCTGCACGTCGCCGGTGCCCGGCGGCATGTCGACGACGAGCACGTCGAGGTCGCCCCAGGCGACTTCGCGCAGCATCTGCAGCAGCGCCGACTGGACCATCGGCCCTCGCCAGATCATCGCCGTCTCCTCGTCGACGAGGAAGCCCATCGACATGGCCTTCAGCCCATAATTCTCCATCGGCTTGATGATACGGTTTTCGATCTGCTGCGGCCGGCCGGTGATCTTCAGGAGGCGCGGCACGGAAGGCCCGTAGATATCGGCATCGAGAATGCCGACGCGCAGGCCATTCGCCTGAAGCCCGAGCGCGAGATTGACAGCCGTCGTCGACTTGCCGACGCCGCCCTTGCCGGATGCCACGGCGATGATGGCGCCGACGCCGGGCACGCCGGGTTTTTCCCGCTGCGGCGGCTGGCCCGGCTGCTGGCCCTGGGGCGGATGGGAATGCCCGTGGTCATGGGTGTGACCATGCGAATGCGAATGGGCTGCCGGAGCGGCTGGTTGCGGACGCGGCGGTGGGGCGGAGCCGGCTTTGCGGTCCGCCGTCAACGTCACCAGGGCGCCCTTTACGCCCGGCATCGCCTTGACCGTGCGTTCGGCTGCTATGCGCAACGGTTCCAGTTCGTTCGCCCGCGCGGCCGGCACGGTGATCGAGAAGTAAACCTTGCTGTCGGAGATGAAGACGTCCGAGACCATGCCGCGCGAGACGATATCGCCTTCGAGGCCCGGTCCGCGCACTTTTGCAAGAACCGCCAGAACTTCCTCTTTCGTCACTTCAGCCATGATGTCAAAACTCCCAGATGCCTGATGCGGTCAGATCCCTCAAGACGGGATGCCGCGTTCGCAGATATATAGGAGTTGGGCATTGCCGGGAGCAAGCAAGATAAACTGCCGTTCGATCGGCAGCCATGTGGCGCACTGATCGAACGGCAGCTTTTCTTGTTACGCCTCTTGGGGCGCTTGCAGTCCCCTCTGGACCTGACGCTACAGAAGCACGAAACATGCCAGACGGGAAGATACTTCCTATTGATGAGCTTTTTCAGCCACTTCCGGCTAAAGCGCCTGCTGCATCGCAGCATCCCTTGGCTGAAGCCGCATTTGGCGCCGGTCACGGCTTGAGCAGCGATGAAATTTTGCGCATCGCAGCATTGGTTTTGGTTATTTGATCAAACCAATTCTCAGCGCCTTGGCGACCGCCTGGGTGCGATTGACCGTATCGAGCTTCTTTGCCGCGCGATTGAGATAATGATTGACCGTATGCTCCGATAGTCCGAGAATCTCGGCGATCTCGGCGCTTGTCTTCCCGGCGGCCGTCCAGTTGAGACAGTCGATCTCCCGGTCTGTCAGCGTATCGGTCGGGCGCACATCGAGGTTGCGGATTTCCGCCAGCCGCTCGAAGACATGGATGGAGATATACATCAACTCCATCATCTGCTGGTGTGTGAATGTCAGCCCATCGCCTGCGAAGGAAACGGCGCCGCGGCTGCCGGACATGTCGTGGACCGGAAAATAAGCCCCCCGAACGACACCGAATCGTCCAAAAATGCCGCGGATGGTTGGTCCTTGCCGCTCGGGCGGCACCGTGTCCAAATCGAAGGTGAACGGGATGGTCGAGGTGCGCAGCCGCCGGAGCACGGGGCTCGTCTGCATCATGCCTTCCCGATCGAAAAGCGACATCAGTTCCGCCGGCCAATTGGTGATCACCGTATTGTTGGACAGTTCGCGCGACGTGGCGTGGGGCAGGTTGAGAACCATAAACGTGCGGCAACCGTAGTGCTCCGCCATCCGCTTCATGAACCGGATGACATCGAACTGCGTCTTGAGATCGGCGATTTCTTCGACGTTTCCATCAAAGGCCCGAGGGGCTTCTGCTTTCTCGGTATTGGCCATCACTTGCTTCTCTGCTCGCCTGGTGGCGTCGAGCGATCCCTGGTATTTCCCATACATCCGCCCAATCGGCCTTTCGCATTCGCAGTTCCCATCTCCGACGCTTGGAACGCGGGAGGCTCTCCGGACTTGCCCAGACATGTCCCGCTGAACGTGTCCGCGTGGCGGAGGACTGCTATTTCAAATTTTAATTTGCTGCTGAATTCGTGGCTATTATTAATTCCCGGTAATGATGACATACGTCCTCAACTTCGGATAATGATGACATCTGCTCGCATTTGCAAACTCTTGCATGCCTCCATCTGCTTGTCAGGAGATATTTATTGGGGATCAAATCACTTATGCAGGGTGTTTGCCGACTCTCTCGCGTCGATGATACTAATTGATCACCTCGGCATGCAATTGGAGATTTCACTTGGTGACAACATACACTTTCGAAGGCCGTGTCCTTTCCTCCTCCCTCTGCGAACTTGGAGAAGGCCCGTCCTTCGAATCGGAGACGGAAACGCTCTGGTGGTTCGACATTCTCGGCAAGGGACTGCATGAATTGCATCTGCCGACCGGGCGGGAGATCGTCCACGCATTGCCGGTGATGGGCAGTGCGCTTGCGTCGATCGACGCCGCCCGACAACTGATCGCGAGCGACAAGGGGCTTTTCATCCGTGACCGCGCCACTGGCGAGCTTTCTCCCTATCGCGAACTGGAGCCGGAAAAGCCGGGCAACCGCTCGAACGACGGCAGGGTGCACCCTTCCGGCAGCTTCTGGATCGGAACGATGGGCCGGAAGGGCGAGGACGGCGTCGGCGCGATCTACCATGTCCGACAGGGCGAGGTGACGAAACTCTTCGACCACATCAGCATCCCCAATTCGATCTGCTTTTCGCCTGACGGTGCGGTTGGCTATTATGCCGATACCCGCGCCAACCGGCTGATGCGGATATCTCTCGACCCCGCAACGGGTCTGCCAAACGGTGAGGCCGAAGTCCTGGTCGACGAGAACGGCAAGCCGGGCGGCATCGACGGCTCGATCTGCGCCAGCGACGGGACCATCTGGAACGCCCGATGGGGCCAAGGCGCCCTGGATCACTATTCGGCTGACGGCCGGCACCTGTCGCGGTACCTGGTGCCGGCGCGACGAACCACCTGCCCGGTCTTCATCGGCAAGGATCGCTTGGCCGTCACGTCTGCCTGGGAGGGTTTGGACGAGGCCGCCCGCGCCGCGGATCCCCTCGCCGGCTCGCTCTTCGAGATCGCCGTCTCGATCGAATGCGATCCGGAGCCCGTCTATCGACTATAAAGAATGCAGAAGGCATTTCAAACTAGCAAAACGCAAAAAAGTTCCCGCTTAATCGCCTAAAATTTCAGCAATCTTACCCGGAACCAATAGCCTTTCATAACATTTTCCTCTCGAACTGGCGCGGCGGAGAAGTCCGCAACCTAGCGCCGTGTGTTCAGAGAGATAAATTGAGCAGAGGAAGGTAGGTTCGTTATGAAGAAGACCCTCAGCATGATGGCAGCCGCAGTTCTTTTGGCGTCCACCGCCATTGCACCAGCGTTTGCCCAGACCCAGCCGACGCCGCCGGCCTCCCCGGCTCCGGCAGCCCCTGCCGCTCCGACGGCTCCGGCTGCAAAACCGGCTGACAGCGCCGCAACGCCAGCTCCGAAGACCGGCACCGACACGGCGAGCGCTTCCGGCGGCTACCTGACCGAACAGGCCGAAAACCAGATCAGCGCCAACGACTATATCGGCAAGTCGGTCTACAACGCAGAAAACAAGAGCATCGGGGACGTCAACGACCTGATTCTCGAAGAAAACGGCGGCATCGTTGCAGCTGTAATCGGCGTCGGCGGTTTCCTCGGCATCGGCGAAAAGGAAGTCGGGCTGCCGATGAACAAGATCACCATGACACGTGATATGAACAACAACAACGAGATGCGCCTGACCACGACGGAAACGGCAGAAGCTCTTCAGGCTGCTCCGGAATTCAAGACCTTGGCAGACAAGCAGGCGGAAACCGACCGGACGACCACATCCTCCACCGGCACCTCGATGCCTGCAGGCGGCGCCACCAACCCGTCGACGACCCCGGCTGCCCCGAGCAAGTAACCGCTCGGTCAATTAAGGGTCCGGAACGGGTGACACGTCGTCACCACGAAACGGGGCGGTACCGCAGGTGCCGCCCTTCTTTGCAGGCGCTGATCGCGAAAGCCAAATCTCGGGGGTCAAGCCCGTTCGATGGTCATGAAATCGCGGTAGTGTTCCTGGAGATAGCGCAGAGTGGCGGCGCTGTCGGCGGGCCTGCCATAATAGTAGCCCTGCCCCATCGCGCAGCCGAGTTCATTGAGCTTGTCCGCATCGGCCTTTTCCTCGATGCCTTCCGCTACCACGGCCAGATTAAGGCCGTCGCACATGGCGATGATCGCCTTGACGATGTGTTCCGACGCCCGGTCGGTGGTGATGCGAGAGACGAACGCGCGGTCGATCTTCACCTTGTCGAAGGTGAAGTCCCGCAGGCGCCCGAGGCTCGACTGGCCTGTGCCGAAATCGTCGAGCGAGATACGCACGCCCTGCTGGCGCAAGTCGGTGATGATGCGCTGCGCCGTATCGGCCGATGTCATCACCGCTGTTTCGGTTATCTCCAGCTCCAGACGATAGGGATCAAGCCCGACGCGTGCGAGCGTCGCGAGGATGGTCTCGGTCGTGCCGGGGTCCATCAGCTGCGCTGAAGAGAGATTGAAAGAGAGGAAAAGCTCGCGCGGCCAGGAGAGTGCGGCCTCCGCAGCCTTGCGCAGTAACGTTTCAGAAAGTGCGTCAATAAAACCGCGCTCTTCGGCAAGGGGCACAAAAACCGCGGGCGAGACGAAGCCGAGATCGGCATCGATCCAGCGGGCGAGCGCCTCGAAACCGACCACACCGCCATCGCTGATGCGCACGATCGGCTGGAAGTGGACGTCCACGGCATCGGCAATGATGGCGTTGCGAAGCGCCTGCTCCAGCTGTGTCGCCCGCTTCATTTCCTGGGCGATCTCGCGTGAATAGACGGTGATCTGCCCGCGGCCGCGGCGTTTGGAGCGGTAAAGCGCGGTTTCGGCGCTTTTCAGCAGTTCCTCGAAATCCTCGCCGGCAAAGGGATAAATCGCAAAGCCGAAGGAGGCCGAAAGGCGAACGTTGCGGTCGCCGAGATCGTAGGGCGCGGACAGGACGTCCTTGATCATCTGGCCGATGCGCTCAGCGCCGATGCGCTCGAAGACCAGAGGCAGGATGAAGGCGAACTCGTCACCGTCATGGCGGGTCACGGTCGCGCCGTCCGGAATGCAGGCTTTCAGCCGATGGGCGACCTGGCACAGGATCTCGTCGCCCGCTTCGGCGCCGAACAGATCGTTGATCGGCTTGAAACCGTCGAGATTGGCAATGCAGATGGTAAAGGGTGCGGGATCCTGGGCTCGTTCGGCGGCCAACAGGCGCACCTTGTCGCGCAGACGATATCTATTTCCCAGCCCCGTCAGGGCGTCGCTGTAAGCCATAGCCTGAAGTTCATTCTGGCTGACCTGCGGCAATGGGTTTCCCGCCGACTTCATGAATTATCCCGTTGCGCTTCACAGACCGGCGAAGGATGCGGGAAAAAGATTAAAAAATAATGGCCCGGGCTTAACTTACATGAACGGATTGATTAATCGGTTAAGCATACGAGTGCTTTGCGGGTATGCCGAGATACGTCTGGAAGACGGCTTCCAGCGCTTCGGGGCTGATCGGTTTGAGGATCACCTCGTTCATTCCCGAGGCGAAACACTGGTCGCGGTCGCGTTCGAAGGCCTGGGGAAGGACGCCGATGATCGGAATGGAGTTGTCGATCGTCTCCAGATTGCGGATGCGCACGCTCGCATCGAAGCCGCTGAGCTTCGGAAGGGTGATATCCATCAGGATCAGCCGCGGCGACCGCTCCTGCCAGAGCCTGACCGCTTCTTCGCCATCGGCGGCGATCGCATAACGATAACCCAGGCCCTCGAGTATCTGCGAAAAGACGATCTGGTTCACTCCGTTGTCTTCGGCGACCAGAACGTCGATGGCTGCGTTTTCGCCGGCTCGCGAGGCAATCTGCCAGTCCTCTTCGCGCCCGGCTTCAGTTGCGGCAGGCTGGCTGAACTGACGAGCGACGCCGGCGGCCAGGTCCCGCTTCACCCGGACACCGTTGATTGCCAAGGCGGGAATGCGGTGTCGCTGGACGATTTCAAGGCAAGCCTTGTCCGCCAGGGTGTCGACGACGACGAGATCGATCGTGATGCTGGCTTCCTTTGCAAGCTGCAGGAAGAGTTCCAGTTCCTCACCGTCTGAAACCGAAGAGGTGTCGAATCCCAGATCGGCCAGGATATCCAGCGCCTCGGCGCTCGTCCTCGGGTCGGAGGACGCGACCAGGACCTTGCGGTGGGAGAGCTGGCTCCTTTCAGGCTCGACCGCGGTCTGCACCGGCCTGTCACGTTCATGCCGGTGCAGCGAGGTGGCGATCAATCCGCCCCGGCTCATGCGCGGCGTGATCTGCCCGTCCTCGGTTGCGACCAGCCCGGTAATGTCTTCCATGGCGGTGACCAGGTAATAACGGCCAGGTTTTCCGATACGGTATTTGTTGGCGATAATGACGACCTGCGAACCATCCGGCCGCGTTACCAGTTCGGACATCTGCTGGGGCTCGCCGAGATCGATGACCCCGCGATTGACGCGGTCGAGGCGTTGTTCCACCTGCGGCGGGTGGATATCGGACCCCTTGCGACCGAGAATCGCTTCTGGCGGCAGATCGAGGAAACTTGCGGCCATCTTGTTGACGGCGACGAAGGTCAGATTGCTATCCTTGACGGTGACCGGAAACGGCAGGTTGTCGAGCACCTCTTCGGTGATCTGCACCCGCTCCATGTCGGCGCGCCACTGTTCCTCGCGCTTCTTGTGATCCGAGATATCCCTGACGACGCAGACGCCGTAACCGGACGACAGGCGGCGCTTGGTGAAGCTCACCCAACGGTCGGTGCCGCGGCGCTCCTGCGACTCGGCCCGTTCCTTCCAGAGAGTGGCGATCTGTTCGGCAACCCAGTCCTCACGGCTCAGCATCCGACGCGGACCGGAAGCGTCGGTCAAGAAGCGTCCGCCGCCATCATAGACGGCCCCGAGGAAATCCCGAAGGCGTGTGCCGGGCGTCAGAAAGCTCTTCGGAACCGGCAGGAGGGTCAGCAATTGCTGGCTCGCAAAGACGATCAGGTCATTCCTGTCATAGACAAAGACGCCGCCCGAAATGCCCTCGGAAATCACTTCGAGCATGACAGCTTGAATGTTTGCGTCCGCCGACGCCAAATCATTCATAGGATGAAACTCCCCGTATGCTTTTTCGGACCGAATGAAAAATCGGACCGTAATGCCGATATTCGCCTCTCGGCGTTATTCCTTCTAGTTTTCGTCTTGTCGGCGCGGGAACATGCTGGCTCCAAGTCCTCAACGGGTAATCGGGGCTCGCATGACGGTGCCCAGCTGGCCGCCATCCCGGTCACTCGCGGGAAGCTGGCGCCTCCCCGGTTTCATCCAAGTTTAATACGGAACAAATTATCGCCTTTATCTTAAAGCCGGATTAATGAACGGCCGTGCATCAACCTAAAGTTCATTTCAACGGGCAAGGAAAGGCGCGATCCGGGCTTTCCTTCCGGCGCCGAATCCGGGAAAATGGCGCATGTCCGTCAAACAGCTACCCGAGACCCTGATCAACCAGATCGCTGCCGGCGAGGTCATCGAAAGGCCTGCCAGCGCCGCCAAGGAACTGATCGAAAACGCCATCGATGCCGGCGCGACCCGCATCGAGATCGCCACCGCTGGCGGCGGCAAGAGCCTGATCCGCATTACCGATAACGGTTCCGGCATGGATGCGGCCGATCTCGATCTTGCCGTGCGGCGGCACTGCACCTCGAAGATTTCCGAGACGCTCGACGACATTCGCACGCTCGGCTTCCGCGGCGAGGCCCTGCCCTCGATCGGGTCGGTGGCAAAACTCACCATCACCAGCCGCCGCAACGGTCATTCGGAAGGATCGCAGGTGGCAGTCGTCGGCGGCAAGATGTCCGGCGTGAAGCCGGCGCCCGCCAATACCGGCACGGTCGTCGAGGTGCGCGACATCTTCTTCGCGACCCCGGCGCGGCTGAAATTTTTAAAGACCGAAAAGGCCGAGGCCGGCGCGATCACCGAAGTGGTCAAGCGCATGGCGATCGCCTTCCCACATATCCGCTTCGTGCTGTCGGGCTCCGACCGCACGACGCTGGAATTCCCGGCGACCGGCGACGACCATCTTTCCCGCATGGCGCAGATCCTCGGTGCCGATTTCCGCGACAATGCGATCGAGATCGATGCGGTGCGGGAAGATGTCGGGCTTTCCGGCTTCGTCGGCGTGCCGACCTTTCACCGTGGGAACTCGGCGCATCAATATGCCTTCGTCAATGGGCGGCCGGTGCAGGACAAGCTGATCCTGTCGGCCCTGCGCGGCGCCTATGCGGAAAGCGTGCCCTCCGGCCGCTATCCGGTGGCAGTCCTTTCGATCAAGATCGATCCGGCGCTGGTGGACGTTAACGTGCATCCGGCGAAGTCGGACGTGCGGTTCCGCGATCCCGGCCTGGTGCGAGGCCTGATCGTCGGGGCGATCCGCGAGGCGCTGCATCGCGAAGGCGACCGGGCGGCAACGACCGGTACGTCGGGCATGATGCGCGCCTTCCGCCCCGGCTTTCCGCCGGCTCATGCCGCCCCGCGCACCCCTTGGGCGGCCGCGGCATCGCCGTTCAGGCCGCTCCATCCGCAGCCGGCCAACGGCTTTGCCGAACCGGCGCAATCCGGTTTCGACGTGCTGACCATGCCGGCCGCGCGCGCCGACACGGTGATCGCGGAAGCCGCTCCAAGGACCGCTGCCGAAGACGCGCCGCGCTATCGCCTGGGCGCCGCACGGGCGCAGGTCCACGAAAACTATATCGTCGCGCAGACCGAAGACGGGCTGGTCATCGTCGACCAGCATGCCGCGCACGAACGGCTGGTGTTCGAGGCGATGCGCAAGGCACTCGACAACAAGCGGCTGGCGAGCCAGGTGCTCCTGATCCCGGAAATCATCGACTTGCCGGAAGAGGATTGCGACCGGCTGATGGCGAATGCGACGGAACTCGACCGGCTGGGGCTGGCGATCGAACGGTTCGGCCCCGGCGCTGTCGCCGTGCGCGAGACGCCCGCCATGCTCGGCGAAGTCGATGCGGCCTCGATGGTCCGCGACCTCGCCGACGAGATCGCCGAATGGAACACCGCCGGGGGCCTGCGCGGCAAGCTCGAATATGTCGCCGCCACCATGGCCTGCCACGGTTCGGTGCGTTCCGGCCGGCGGCTGAGGCCGGAGGAGATGAACGCGCTTCTGCGGGAAATGGAAGCGACGCCCGGCTCCGGCACCTGCAACCACGGACGTCCGACCTACATCGAACTCAAGCTTTCCGACATCGAGCGGCTCTTCGGCCGAAGCTGAAAAAGCTGGCAATTCAGCGACAATCGGGATAGAGCAGGCGCCATGTTTTTCCGCAGGAGACGACAGATGAACCGGTTCGAGGGAAGCGGGTTCCGCGAAGCGAAGATCCGCTATCTCGACGGCGACTACCAGATCCTGACCGCCGGCTCGTATGTCATATGCGCCATGACCGGTGCGCAGATCCCGATCGACGAGTTGCGTTACTGGAGCGTCGCGCGGCAGGAGCCCTATGTCGATTGTGCCTCCTCGCTGGAAGCCGACAAACGCGCCGGCATGCTGCCGAACCAGAGCCGCGGCTAGGCTTTCACCGCATTTCCTTCCCGGATGCGCCGCTCTCGGAAATTGG
Organism: Neorhizobium galegae bv. orientalis str. HAMBI 540; assembly: GCF_000731315.1. Taxonomy (NCBI): domain Bacteria; kingdom Pseudomonadati; phylum Pseudomonadota; class Alphaproteobacteria; order Hyphomicrobiales; family Rhizobiaceae; genus Neorhizobium; species Neorhizobium galegae. Next base: position 462,848 of record NZ_HG938353.1, on the reverse strand, counting down.
CGATCGCCGTATCGATGATCTTGCCCGGCGCCTGCGGATCGTCGAACGCCATGTCGACCTCGACGACGCTTACCTTTTTCGCCAGTTCCTCCATGCGTCCGTGATGCCCCTGCAGCCGCACCGCATCCTTGGCTGTGGTGACGAGCGTCAGATTGTCTTTCGCGGCATCATCCAGCAGGTCCGAAATCTCGTCCTCGCTGAAATAATGGTGGTCCGGGAAGGCGCGTTTTTCCACGACCAGCCCGCCGACTTCTCTGACGGTGCGGTAGAACTTTTCCGGATCGGCGATGCCGGCGAAGGCAAACAGCGACTTGCCGGCGATCTCGCGATTTTCTCGCGGCTTCAGCGTCGCGACATAGAACTGCTTGCCGGCGCGGGCCGCCTGGCGCACCAGCTTGTCGGCAGCCTCGCCGTTGCCGACCTTGAGGATGGCCGAGAGCTGGCGCATCTGCTCGGATATCGGCGCCCTCACCGGGCCGCCCGGCACGAGATGGCCGTTGCCGATGCCGCGCACCGTATCGATGACGACGAGCGCGAAATCCAGCGCCAGCCGGGCGCTCTGGAAACCGTCGTCCATGATGATCAGGTCGGCGCCCTCGGCGACCAGTCGATGAGCGCCGTCGACGCGGGTGCGCGAAATCACCGTCAGCGTCTCGCGGCAGAGCAGCAGCGCCTCGTCGCCGACCGCCTCGGCCCGATGGTGTTCGGGATCGACCACGGTCGTGACGTCAAGCGAACCGCCGTAACCGCGGCTGAGAAAACCGGGCTTCAGGCCCTTTTCTTTTGCCGCTCGGGCAAGGGTGACCGCGGTCGGGGTCTTGCCGGCGCCGCCGACCGTAAAATTGCCGACGCAGATGACCGGCACGGGAATGCTGGCGCGCCTGGCTTTCGCCATGCGCCGGCCGGCGATCCGGCCATAAAGAAACGAAACGGGGGCAAGGCCCCAGGCACGCCAATCCGCTTTCGTCCACCAGAATGGCGGTGCTTCCGATACCATACCCAAACTCCGGCTGATCCATCCTGAAACAGCCCGCGAACAAAATGGCAGTTTTTGAAAAAAGGCAAGTCTTTGAAACCAAAGCCCGCTTCAGGCGTGAAGCTTTTCCGGCAGAAGGTCCACGAGCGCGGTGATATCGGCAAGGCAGATATCCGCCGAGGCCGACAGCGTCTCGCGGGAACCGGTGCCGGTCAGCACCGCGACCTTGAGGCCGACGCCAGCGCTCGCGCCCATATGCATGTCGTGATTGTTGTCGCCGACCATGGCGACCTCGGCGGGATCGAGCCCGGTGGCGCGGCAGAAGCCGAGCACCATGCCAGGCCCCGGCTTTACGCCATGACCGCTGTCGTAGCCGGCGATGAAATCCACATGATCGATGATGCCGAAGCGGATGGCAGTCTGGCGGATCGCCTGTTCGTTGTCGCTGGAGGCGATGCCGAGCTTGAAGCCCCGCGCCTTGAGCTTGCCGAACAGCGCCGCCAGATCGGTGACCGGTACCGAAAATTCGGCCGAACGGATAAAGAGGTCGTCGAGCAGCCGGGTGAGTTCGGCAACGGCAATCGGTGAGCCGGCGGCGACGAAGCCGGCAGCGATTTCCGCGGCATTGCCGGCGGCCAGCAGGCTGTCCGGGCGGGTGTGGCCGGATACCGGGTCCATGCCGCCGGAAAACAGAAGCTGCGGTTCGAGCTCGGCGTCGCCAGCCGAGGCGATGCGGGCCGCCTCGCGGTTCACCGGTCCCCAGCTTTCGTCATAGAGCAACAACGTGCCGTCCTTGTCGAACAGGATGCCGCTAATGTGTGCGAGCGTTTCCGGGGTCATCGAACGGCGGCGGCTTTCGGCTGCAGCCTTGCGCTCACCGTCAGCGGATTGACATAGGGCTCCAGCGCCTTGATCGTCTTCGACAGGGCACCGCGCATCTCCTCCATCGCGTCATGGCCGGAATCGATCATCTTCACGCGGGCGAGGTCGTTGATCATCAGGTAATGGACGGCCTTTGCCAGCATCTCGACGTCCTTGACGATGCGGGCGGCACCCTTGCGCACCAGATGCTGATAGGCGTCGCGGAAATTCTGGACATGCGGGCCGGAAAGCACGGCGCAGCCGAGCATGGCCGGTTCCAGGGGGTTCTGCCCACCCTCGTTGGTCAGCGACCTGCCGACGAAGGCGATTTCGGTCAAACGCAGGTAAAGTCCCATTTCGCCGATGGAGTCGCCGAGAAAGACGTCGGTCTCCGGCGTCACCACGTCGTTGCGCGAACGGCGCGCCACGGTCAGGCCTGCTTCCTTCAGCATCTCCTCGACCGCGTCGGCGCGATCGGGGTGGCGCGGCACGAGAATGGTCAACTGGCCGTTTTTCGGCTTCAGCGCCTTGTGCACGGTTGCCGCCGCCTTTTCCTCGCCGTCGAAGGTCGAGATCGCCGCCCAGGTCCGGCGGCTGCCGATTTGCTTGCGATAACTTGCAAGCAGCGCCTCGTCGCAGGGTGGCGGGTCCGTATCGCTCTTCAGGTTGCCGGATGTGATGACAGGCCAGGCGCCGAGATCGCGGAAGCGTTCGGCATCCAGATCCGACTGGGCGATGACCAGCGCCATCCTGCCGAAAATGGCCTCGGCGATCGAGCTGCGGTTGCGCCAGCGATCGAAGGACCGGTCGGAGATACGGGCGTTGACGCGGATCTGCGGAATGCGGCGGCGGGCGAGTTCGGCGATCGTCGTCGGCCAGATTTCCGATTCCGCCGTGATGCAGGCGTCGGGCTTCCAGTAGGCGATGAAGCGCTTGATCGGAAATTTCAGGTCGAGCGGCACGTATTGATGGATCACCTCGTCGGCCAGCCGTGACCGGACGAGATTTGCGGATGTAACAGTGCCCGTCGTCAGAAGGATGTGGACTTCGCGGCGCCGCAGCTCGCGGATCATCGGCATGATGGCGATGGTTTCCCCGACGCTTGCCGCATGGACCCAGATCAGCGGGCCGCGGGGCCTGGCAAGGCTTGCATAACCGAGCCGTTCCAGCTTGCGGGTCCTGTCCTCCTTGCCCTTCATGGCGCGATAGGCAAGGTAAGGACCAACCAACGGATAGAGGGTAATACCGGCCGCCCGGTAGCCAGCGAGAGCCAGGCGCGCAGAAATCTTGCTCACCGTGTTTGCCCCCGATGCGTGATGGCCGCCATCAATGTGATAGACCCTCCGATTGCTCATCCGTAGCCCAGTTTTTTGTGTTTTACAAATGCGTCAAAAAAGGGTCCCCGGGATCGATACCAGGCGAGGGACCAGCATTGCGAGCACATTGTAAAACGCGAGGCTTATCTCAAGCCGACTTAGTATCAGGATCGAGCAAGCGGTGCATATGGACGATGAAATAACGCATATGAGCGTTGTCGACCGTCTGCTGCGCCTTGCCCCGCCAGGCGACGAGCGCGCTTGCGTAGTCGGGATAGATGCCGACGATATCAAGCGCCGAAAGATCCTTGAATTGAAGACCTTCCAAGCTCTGCAGTTCGCCGCCAAAGACCAGATGCAGAAGTTGTTTCTTTTCGCCCGTTTCCGTCATTGTCCGTATCCGTCCGTTCCAGCTCCCCCGGCTCTTCCTGTGCTGCATTCCTAATGAAAGGTCAACCCGGAGCGAGGCCGGCAAGCTGGGGCAAAAGGCTGCGGAGCGCATGTTCGGCGCCGGCGGCCAGCATTTCGTGGACGACACTCTCGCGGTTATAGACAAGCCGGTTGCCGGCAAGATCGACAAGGCACCCGCCTGCCCGTTCGAGAATGAGGTCGGCAGCCGCCAGATCCCAGTCGTGGGAGGCGCGCTTGACGACCGTGCCATCGATGCTGCCGTCGGCGATCATGGCGAGCCTGTAGGCAAGCGACGGTACATGCCGCACCCGACGGACTTCGTCTCGAAAACCCGGCTCGAATTTCTTGACGAGGTTTTCGTCGGCCGCGATAACCAGTTCGCCGTTGGCGCGCTCACCGGTGACTGAAATCGGGCGCCCATTCTTCAGCGCCGGACCATCCTTCACCGCACAAAACTCCTCGTCGAGCGCCGGCGCGACCAGGACACCGGCGACCGGCTGGCCGCGATGGACGACGGCGACCGAGACGCACCAGGTCTTTTCGCCATTGATGAAGGCCCGGGTGCCGTCGATCGGATCGACGACGAAAAGCGTTTCACGGTCAAGCCGGGCAACATCGTCGTCGGTCTCTTCGGAGAGCCAGCCGTAGTTCGGCCGGGCCGTCAGGAGCAGGCTCTGCAGCCGGTCGTTGGCGGCAAAATCGGCGGCGCTGACCGGAGACCGGCCCTCGTTCTTCCACCAGACTTCCGGCGAGCGGCCGAAAAAGCCATGGGCGATCTCGCCGGCCTGGCGCGCCGCGTCGAGAATGAGTTCGAGGTCCTGGCCCCAGTCCAGCACTTCCGCCACCGGGATCAGCGTCCCGCCAGCGTCATGCCCTCGATGGCAATGGTCGGGGACGCGACGCCGAACTTGCGGTCGATGTCATTGGCCGGCGTCAGGCGCATGAACATGTCCTTGAGGTTGGAGGCGATCGTCACTTCCGAAACGGGATAGGCGAGCTCGCCATTCTCGATCCAGAAGCCGGTCGCACCGCGCGAGTATTCGCCGGTGATCATGTTGACGCCCTGGCCGATCAGCTCGGTGATGTAGAAGCCGTTGCCGATCGACTTGATCAGATCCTCGGGCGAGATGTCGCCAGGCTCCAGCGCCAGATTGGTGGAGGCCGGCGAGACAGCCGTGCCACCGCGCACGCCGCGGCCGTTGGTGACAAGCCCGAGCTCGCGCGCCGTCGAGGTCGACAGGAACCAGTGGTTCAGGACGCCGTCCTCGATCATCACCATGCGTTCGCCGGAAACACCCTCGCCATCGAAAGGACGCGAAGAGGAGCCGCGGACGATCAGCGGATCGTCGGTGATGCTGAGCCCGGCTTTGAGCACCTGCTGGCCCATCTTGTCGCGCAGGAAGCTGGTCTTACGGGCGACCGACGCGCCATTGATAGCGCCGGCAATATGGCCGACGAAACCGCGGGCAATGCGCGGATCGAAGACGACGGTGATGTTGCTGCCGGTATCGACCTGGCGTGGATTGACGCGTTTCACGGTGCGCTCGCCGGCGCGGCGGCCGATCAGCTTCGGATCGTCGAGATCGGCGGCATAAAGGCGGCTGTCGAAATCGTAGTCGCGCTCCATCTTGGTGCCCTCGCCGGCAATGACGCTGACGGAGCGGCCGAAACGGGAAGCCATATAGCTGCCGGAAAAGCCGTGCGAGGTGACGAGCACGAGGCCGCCCATGCCCGACGATGCGCCGGCGCCGGAGGAATTGGTGACGCCCTGAACATCGAGCGCCGCCTGTTCCATTTCGAGCGATGCTTCACGGAGCGCGTCGGTCGAGATGTCGGTGGGATCGTAAAGCTCGAGGTCCGGATAGGATCTGGCGAGATCCGCCTCGTCCGCAAGGCAGGCGAAGGGATCTTCGGGAGAGACCTTGGCCATGGCGACGGCACGCTCGGCGAGGATCTTCATGTCGAAGCCGGGATTGGCCGAGACGCTCGCGACTTTTTGACCGACGAAGACGCGGAGCGAGAAATCGTCGCTCTCGGAGGCCTCCGTGCCCTCGACCTTGCCGAGGCGGACGCTGACGGAGCGGGAGCGGGAGCGAACCACGACCGCGTCCGCCTGATCCGCTCCCGCGGCCTTGGCTAGATCGATCAATTGGCTGGCGCGGGAAAGCAGGTCGGCGGAATCGATTTCAGAGGTCATGATTGCAAGCCTTTCATTCTCGTCCCATTTATTGTGCACTGTTAGAAGCATCAAGGGCGGCTCGCCGATTCTTGATGTCCCACCTTAGACTGAAAGTATCCCGCATGACCGCTGCCGGCTCGCTATTTTCCCAAATGCTTCTCCTGCTTGCCGGCGCGGTGATCGCCGCCCCGGTGTTCAGGAAGCTGGGGCTTGGCACGGTGCTCGGTTATCTTGCCGCCGGAGTGGTCATCGGACCGATCATGCAGCAGATCGTCGAGACCGAAGAAGTGCTGCATTTCGCGGAATTCGGCGTTGTTTTCCTGCTGTTCATCATCGGGCTCGAACTGAAGCCTTCGCGTCTCTGGCAGATGCGCGGCGACGTGTTTGGCCTCGGTCCGGCACAGGTGGCAATTTCGGGGTTCGCGCTCACCGGGCTGGCGTATCTGACGAACATGGCGGACTGGCGCGGCAGCCTGATCGTCGGCTTCGGCCTTGCATTATCGTCGACCGCGTTTGCGCTGCAGATCCTCAACGACGACGGCGAAATGAACAGCCGGCACGGCCAACGCTCGTTCTCGGTACTGCTGTTCCAGGATCTCGCGATCGTGCCGCTGCTGGCGCTGATCACCATTCTGGCGCCGGGAACCACGGAGACAGAAGCCTCGCCACTTCTGGATTTCGCAATCGCGGTCGGAGCCGTTGGCGCCATGGTGATCGCCGGGCGCTATCTCTTGACGCCGATGTTCCAGATCATCGCCCGCACTGGTGCGCGCGAGGTGATGATCGCCGCAGCGCTGCTGGTGGTGCTGGGGTCGGCGGCGGCGATGCAGGCGGTCGGCCTGTCGATGGCGATGGGCGCCTTCCTGTCCGGCGTGATGCTGGCCGAGTCTTCCTACCGACATGAGCTGGAAGCGGATATCGAACCGTTCCGCGGCCTGCTTCTGGCGCTGTTCTTCATGGCCGTCGGCCTGTCGCTGGAAGTCCATGTCATCCTCGACAACATCTTCTTCATCCTGCCAGCGGTGCCGATCTTCATGGCGCTCAAGGCGCTGATCGTCTACGGGCTCTCCCGGCTCTGGGGTTCGCCACACAACGATGCGGTGCGCATCGCCTTCCTGCTGCCGCAGGGCGGCGAATTCGGCTTCGTGCTGTTCACCACGGCAACGGCCAGCGGCCTGTTCTCGTCGGCCACCGCCTCGCTGCTGATCGCCGGCGTGACGCTTTCGATGGCCCTCACCCCGTTCGGCGCAGCACTTTCCAAGCGGCTTCTCAATGGTGAGAGCCGCGAGGAACTCGAGGAAGATTTCGACGGCGCCGGCGCCGACGTGCTGATGATCGGGTTTTCGCGTTTCGGCCAGATCGCCGCGCAGATCCTGCTGGCCGGCGGCCGCGAGGTGACCGTCATCGACGATTCCGCCGACCGTATCCGCCAGGCGGCCTCCTTCGGTTTCCGCATCTATTTCGGCGACGGGACGCGCCGGGACGTGCTGATCGCGTCGGGCATCGAAAAGGCGAAGGTCGTTGCCGTCACCACCCAGAAGCGCGAGACGACCGACCAGATCGTCGATCTGATCCGCTCGGAATTTCCGGACGTGCGTCTCTATGTGCGCTCCTACGACCGTATCCATTCCCTGTCGCTGCGGGACCGGAACGTCGAATACGAGCTGCGCGAGACATTGGAATCAGGCCTGCTGTTCGGAAGAAAGACGCTGGAGGCGCTTGGCATGGGCGAAATCGACGCTGAGGAGATCGGTAACGACATCCGCCAGCGCGACGAGGAGCGGCTGCAGATCCAGGCCGTCCAGGGGCTCGGCGCCGGCCGCGAAATGCTGTTCAACAGCCCGGTCCGGCCGGAACCGCTGATCAAGCCGAAGCGGTCGATGGTGGTCGACGACGAACTGAGCCCGGAGCCGGCGACGGCGGAGAATGGTTAGGGCCGGCGGGCGCTTGCTCTTGCGACCATCGCGACGATCGTCTCGGAAAGCTCATCCTTGGCCTCTGCCGCCGTGATGTCCCCGCTCGCGGCGGCGTTGGACAGCGCTTCGGCTGCACCGAGCATGGCCCAAAGACCGGGCAGCGCTATGTGGCGGGCTTCCGCGAACGGGACAAGCGCAAGCCGGCATTTTTCCATGAAAATAACCTCGTAGTCGCGCTTGATCCGTTCAAGCTCGGGGGAACTCGCCAAGGCGGCGATTACGCCCGGTATCTCCCGGCCCTGCAACAGAACACAATCCACATAGGAGGAGGCGATGACCGCCGCCCGGTCAGCGAGCGTCGGGGCGCTCGATTGCAGGGCAGCGTCCATGATGGCCGTCTGGCGGCTGTCGAAATCCTCGTAAAGTGCTGCCAAGAGAACGGGCCGGGTGCTGAAATGATCGTAGACGACGGGCTTTGCGACGCCCGCCTGCTCCGCCAGCCGGGGAAGCGTCAGGGCATCGGTGCCCTCCTCCCGGACGATGCGCCACGCAACCTCCATCAACTGCTGGCGCCTTCCCTGCCGCGAGAGGCGTTGCCGGAGACGCGCCGGTTCTTTCAGTTCGATGCTTGACATGACTATATACCAAAAGTAACTTACTAAAAGTATATAGCTATCGCCCGTCAGTTTCAATCTGCCAGCAGGAGTTATCGCCATGCACGCACTGATCGTCGTTTCGCATCCCGAACCCGGATCCCTCACCCATAACGTCGCCGCCCATCTGGCCGAGGGCGTCACCATGTCCGGCGGTTCTTTCGAGATTGCCGATCTTGCGGCGGAGGGCTTCGATCCGAGATTTACGCAGGCGGATCTCGCCGCGCATCGCAGGGAGGAAGCACCCTCGGCGGATGTCACGGCCGAACAGGCGAGGATCGATCGTGCCGATGTTCTGGTGCTCGTCTATCCTGTCTACTGGTGGTCCATGCCGGGGCTACTGAAAGGATGGATCGACCGCGTGTTCGCAAACGGCTGGGCCTATGACGACGCGGAAGGCGCCAAGGTGGTGAAGAAACTTCACCACCTTCCCATCCATCTGGTCGCGATCGGCGGCGCCGACATGCGCACCTATGCGCGACATGGCTATTTCGGCGCGATGAGAACACAGATCGATCATGGGATATTCGATTATTGCGGCGCGCCGGTCATGGCATCCGAGCTTCTCCTGGAGGAAGAGCTGGATAAGCCCGATTTCCCATCAGAGATCGCGCGCAAGATCGGCCGCAATGTTTTCAGCACGGCCCGGAAAACCGAGGCCGCTTAGCCAGCCCAAACGTCAGGCTTCGGCTGCCGCCGCATGCAGTGCGTCGATGGCGCGCTTCAGTTCGTCCTTGACGTGCTCGGATTCGTCGAGGATTTCGCGGGCCTTCAGGAAATCGAGCACCCGGAAACGGTTGACCGACGGCCGAAGGAAGATATGCGGCGGATTGAGCTTCAGCTTGAGCGCGATGCTCGCCTGCATCGTCAGCTGGCTGGCGCCGAACAGGCTGTCGATGCGACTGGGCGCATGGGTGCCGTCGCCTTCCGGCGCACCGACCACGTCGACGCCGATCACCACGTCGGCCACGTCCATCAGCTGCTCATAGGGGACGGGATTGAAGACGCCGCCATCGATCATCACCCGGCCGTTGACCCGGACCGGCATGAACAGGCCCGGAATGGCGGCCGAAGCGGCGATCGCGGTGCGCAGCTCGCCCTGTTCGAGGATCACTTCCGCCTGGCCGTAGTAGTCGGTGGCGGAGATCTTCATCGGGATTTCGAGATCGGCAAAATCCTCCGGCACCTGCGGCGGCAGGAAGGCATCGAGGATCAGTTCAAGATTGAACTGCCCGAAACGGAAGCCGCCGAGCTTGTCGCGCATGGTCGCCGGGCCGAGGCCCCAGAGCTTATTCAAAAGGGTGCCGCGGTGGCCGACCGTCTCCAGCGCATATTGGCGGATTTCGCGGCCGGTCATGCCCGACGCCATGCCGGCGCCGATGATCGCGCCGATCGACGAGCCGGAAATCGCCACCGGCCGTATGCCGAGTTCGTCGAGCGCCTCGATGACCTGGATATGCGAGATGCCCCGCGCCCCGCCGCCGCCGAGAGCGATGGCAAACGTCAGGCCGCCCTTGGCTCCAACGGCTTCGAGATCGGGAACTGCAAGCCTCGTATTCATTCCTCTGACCTCAGGTCGGCTGGTAGCGGAAAAAATCCATGCGGGTATCGCCGAATGTGCGGCTCTCCAGGAGCTTGAACGCGGCATCGACAGCAGGATTGATGTCGGCCCGCTCCTCCAGAATGGCAAGGGCTCCGGGTGCGAGCCAGCCGCCCACATGGGCCGAAAGCATTGCGCCCTCGCCAAGCCCCTGGCCATAGGGCGGGTCGGCGAACAGGAAATGAAACGGCTCGATATTGTTGGCCGTGCCGAGCTTGGTGGCATCACGGCGCAGAATGCGCGCCCGGCCATGCAGGCCGAGACTGTCGATATTCTCCCACAACAGGCCCCTACCCTCGACGCCGTTCTCGACGAAGAGCGCGCTCTTGCAGCCGCGCGACAGCGCCTCCAGCCCGACAGCGCCGGTACCCGCGAAGAGGTCGATCACCCGGCCGCCGTCCAGCGCCTGCGGATAGACGTGGCCGATGATGTTGAACAGGCTTTCGCGCGTCCGGTCGATGGTCGGCCGGATATCGCTCGTTTTGGGCGTGGCCAGAGACCGGCCGCGAAATTCACCACCGACGATCCGCACTACCCGTTACCCTCTCGGCGTGCGCGGCTTGCCGCCGGCCGGGCGTCCGCCCGACGCGGGCCGGCCACCAGGCTTGCCCCCGGGCTTGCCACCGGCACCCGCCGGTTTTCCACGGCCGCCGGAAGGTTTTCCGCCAAAGCTCTTGCCGCCGCCCGGCTTGGCGCCCAATGGTTTGCCGCCTGGCTTTCCACCGCGCGGCCGGTCGCCGGCGGGCCGATCACCTGTGGGACGGTCACCTGCGGGACGATCTCCGCGCGGAGGCCGATCCGAGAACGGCCGGTCGCTGCGCGGACGCTCGGAGCGCCCCTCGCCTGCGGAGAAGGACCGTGCGGGACGCTCGCCATCCTCGCGCGGCTTGCGGTCGCCGAACGAACGTTCCCCTCTCGGCTTATCACCGAAAGAGCGTTCGCCCCTCGGCTTGTCGCTGAACGGGCGGTCACCACGGGGCGGGCGGGCACCGGAAGGACGTTCGCCGCGCGGACGCTCAGGGCGGCCTTCGCCGAAGGCGCGTGCTGGGCGGTCGCCGTCGGCTCGCGGCTTGCGGTCGGCAAATGGGCGGTCGCCTCTGGGCTTGTCGCCGAACGGGCGGTCGCCGCGGGGCGGGCGGTCACCAAAGGCGCGCTCGCCGCGTGGACGTTCCGAACGGGCGTCGCCCGAGAAGGATTTGGTGCGCGGACGGTCGCCGCCTTCGCGCGGTTTGCGGTCGCCACGGGGTTTGTCGCCGAAGGAACGTTCGCCCCTCGGCTTGTCGCCGACGGGACGATCGCCGCGGTCCGGCCGATCGCCAAAGGACTTCTTGCGGCCGAAATCAGCCTTTTCCGGCTTGTCAGGCCCGTCGGCGCGGATCCAGTCGTGGTCCTCTTCGGCGCGATTGACGATGACCGGCCGGTCGTTCTGCGGCGTGGGCTTCTTGAAAAGCTGCTCGGCCTCGGCACGGGCGGAGGATTTGCGCGTCTTGCTTTCGGTGGTCGGACGGGCGCCGGGCGCCATCCAGACATTGGCGGTGCGGCTGGTGCCCATCGGCGGACGCTTCTTCGGACGGTCGTCCTCGTCCTCGGCGCGATTGCCAAACGGCTTGGCACCACGCGGCTTGTCGGCAAACTTGCGGTCGTCGCGTTGGGTGTCGGGGCGGCCAGACGGCTTCTCACGCCGATCCTCCGGCTTGCCGGCACGCGGGCGTTCGGTCCGCTCCGGCCTTGCAGTCCATTCCGAACGCTCGGCGCGGGCGGGCTTCTCTTCCTCGTCAGCGGCGATCTCGGTATAAATCGGCGCGTCGAAATTGGCCTTCGATTCCTCGATCAAGCGGGGCCCAAGCTGGTCGCGCAGCATGCGGCCGCGCACTTCCACCACCTGGCCTTCCGGCAGGTCTCCGAGCTGGAAAGGTCCGTAGGAAATGCGTATCAGACGGTTGACCTCGAGGCCGAGCGCGCCGAGCACGTTCTTGATCTCGCGGTTCTTGCCTTCGCGAAGGCCCATGGTGATCCAGACATTGCTGCCCTGGCTGCGGTCGAGCGTCGCGTCGATCGAGCCGTAGAGCACGCCTTCGACGGCGATGCCCTCCTTCAGCTTGTCCAACTCCTCCTGCTTGATCTCGCCATGGGCACGCACGCGGTAGCGGCGCAGCCAGCCGGTGGTCGGCAGTTCCAGCACGCGCGACAGGCCGCCATCGTTGGTCAGCAGCAGCAGGCCTTCGGTATTGATGTCGAGGCGGCCGATGGAGAGCACCCGCGGCAGGCCTTCCGGCAGGTTGTCGAAGACGGTGGCGCGGCCTTCCGGATCGGAATTGGTGGTCACCAGGCCGGCGGGCTTGTGGTAGAGCCAGAGGCGGGTGCGCTCGATGCCGCGGATCGGCATGCCATCCACTTCTATTCTGTCGGCGAGCGTCACGTTGACGACCGGCGTATCGAGAACCTTGCCGTTCAGGCTGACCCGGCCTTCCATGATCATCCGCTCGATATCGCGGCGCGACGCGACGCCGACACGGGCGAGAATCTTGGAGATGCGCTCGGGCTTGCCCTCGGCCTCCATGGTTTCCGGTGCCGGCGGCAGCTTGCGGACGGGCTTTGCCGCCTTTTCAGCGCCGCTCTTGGCCGCGGAACTCTTCCTGGGGCCGAGGCCTTCCTTGGCGGAAAAACCCGCCTTGCCTGCAGCGCCGGCCTTCGGAGCGGCTCTCGGTTTGGTTTCGCGAACGAAAGTCTTGCCTTCGCCGCGCTTCGGCTTGTCTTTGGAATTCATTTGTTGTTTGCCTGAAGCGTGATGTCTACGGAGCGATCCGGACATTCTTGTTCGTGTTGACTGAGATGGATTCGTGCCCGCAGCCGGGCGTCCAGTTGGATGCTTCCTACCAGTTCGCGCGATCCGGGTTAAGAGGGAATCGCCGAAATGCCTAATAGCGACGGGTTCATGGACGCAGCCCTTGCGGAAGCCAAAGACGCGGCCGCCCGCGGCGAGGTTCCGATCGGCGCCGTTCTGGTCGTCGACGGCGTTATCGTCGCCCGCTCCGGAAATCGGACCCGCGCCGAAAACGACGTTACCGCCCATGCCGAAATCGCCGTCATCCGGGATGCCGCGGCCGCGCTTGGACAGGAGCGGCTGTCAGGTGCCGACCTTTACGTGACGCTCGAACCCTGCACCATGTGCGCGGCGGCGATCTCGTTTGCGCGCATCCGGCGGCTCTATTACGGCGCGGAAGACCCGAAAGGCGGAGCGGTGGACAACGGCGTGCGCTTCTTCGCCCAGCCGACCTGCCATCACGCACCGGAGGTCTATTCCGGCCTCGGCGAAAGCGAAGCCGCGATCCTGCTCACCAGCTTCTTCAGATCGAAAAGAGAGAGCTAGAGCGGGCCTAGAAGAGCTTCCACCAGTCACTGCCCTTCTTGGCGTCCGCGGCTTGCGCCTTGCGGCGCTTTTCCTTCTGGCTTTCGGGCTCGCCGACATCCGACAGTGCTGCTGCGTCCGCCGAGCGGAACTCCGCCGGCGGCTCGGCGAGCGAACGGCGGCGTCCGGTGACGCTGACGGTCTCGGCGTTTTCCTTGGCCTTGCGGAAGGCTTCCCACTTTTCCGTCTCGGTCATCTGACCGGCCTGGCCATTGCCCGCCAATAGCGGTGAGCGATAGTTGGGATCATTCTCGTGAGCCGCCGCCTCGGCACGCAGACGCTTGCGGGTTTCTTCCGGAGATTCGACCCAATTGGGGTTGCTCTCGCGGTTCGCCAGCGACTGCTGCGGCGCCGGCAGCGCCTGGTCCTGTCCCTTGGCGACAACCAGCGAAGGACGCGGGTTGTATTTCAGGCCGGCTTTCGCTTCGGTATTCTTGCCGCCCAGCGAGACGGACTGACCAAGATCGTCGGTCAGCTGCTCCATGGCGGTCTTGTCAGTGCCGTAGGTCGGGCCGCCGATGCAGCCCGAAAGGGTCAATGTCGAGGCGAGGATACCGGCCAAGCCCATGCCGACACGAAACGCATATGTCGCTTTCATCAAAACCCTTCCAGCGGCGCCCGTCCTGACGCCTCAGACACAATCAAACGCCTGATGGCCGGAAAATCCGGCCAATTTCAGGCGGTTTTACCGGATGATTGCCCAAAGCGCAATCATCCGGTGATTTCAAGCCGTCAAAGCCGACCAAGTGCAGCGAGTTCGCGCAATGCGGCGGCGTCGCGCGCCGATACATCCGGATAGGCAGGATCGGAGCCGACATCGGTCGTCACCCGCCACGAGCGTGCACATTTGGTGCCTTCGGCGAGCTTCGGATCGACCGCGACGCCCTGCACTTCCGGCAGACGGAAGGCGTTTTCCGGCCCCTCGCCCGCAACGATCGCGATGCCCGAGGTGATGCAGGTCTCTTCGAACTCCTGGCCTTCCAGCGCCTTCATCAGCTCCGGATCGTTGACATAAACGACCGGCGCGGCCTCCAGCGAAGAGCCGATCCGCTTGTCCTTGCGTTCGATTTCGAGCGCGCCTGTGACAACCGAACGCACCTTGCGGATCTGCGCCCACTTCTCGGCAACCGCCTCGTTCTTCCACTCGGCCGGGACCGTCGGGAACTGTTCGAGATGGATCGAAACCGCATTCGGGTTGCGCGACAGCCAGGATTCTTCGGTGGTGAATGGCAGCATGGGGGCAAGCCAGGTCACCGTGCATTCGAAGATCTTGCGGATGACCGCAAGAGCCGCACGGCGGCGCAGCGACGACGGGGCGTCGCAATAGAGCGCATCCTTGCGGATATCGAAGTAGAAGGCCGACAGCTCGATATTGGAAAAATCGATCAGCGCCCGGGCGATCTTCTTGAACTCGAAGGCGTCATAACCTTCGCGCACCAGCTTATCGAGTTCGGCCAGACGATGCAGCATCAGCTTTTCGAGTTCAGGCAGATCGGCATAGGCGATCTCCTCGCCCTCGTCATGGGCGAGCGTGCCGAGCATCCAACGGATCGTGTTGCGCAGCTTGCGATACGCGTCGACATTGGTCTGGATGATCGTCTTGCCGAGGCGCTGGTCTTCCCAATAGTCGGTCGTCATCACCCAGAGGCGAAGGATATCGGCGCCGGCATCCTTCATGACGTCCTGCGGGGCCACGACATTGCCGAGCGACTTCGACATCTTCTGGCCCTTTTCATCCATGGTGAAGCCATGGGTGACGACCGTGTCATAAGGTGCCCGGCCGCGGGTGGCGGCGGATTCCAGCAGCGAGGAATGGAACCAGCCGCGATGCTGGTCCGATCCTTCCAGATAGACGTCGGCCGGCCATTTCAGGTCCGGGCGGTCCTCCAGCGTGAACGTGTGCGTCGAGCCCGAGTCGAACCAGACATCGAGGATATCCCTGACCTGGGTCCAGCCTTCGTTGGCGCGCGAGCCGAGGAAACGCTCACGAGCACCTTCGGCGAACCAGGCGTCGGCACCTTCGAGATCGAAGGCTTCGAGGATGCGCTGGTTGACCGCCTCGTCCTGGAGGATTTCGCCCTGTTCGTCGACAAAGACGCAGATCGGGACGCCCCAGGCGCGCTGACGCGAAAGCACCCAGTCCGGGCGCTGTTCGATCATGGCGCGCAGGCGGTTCTGGCCGGCCGCGGGCACGAAACGCGTGTCGTCGATCGCCTTCAGGGCGCGCGAGCGCAGCGTGGTGCCGTCGGCAAGGTCCTTGTCCATGTAGACGAACCACTGCGGCGTGTTGCGGAAGATGATCGGCTTCTTCGACCGCCAGGAATGCGGATACTGATGCTTCATCCGGCCGCGGGCAAACAGCGCGTTCCGCTCGATCAGCGCCTTGATGACGCGGTCGTTGGCATCGCCCTTCTTGCCGTTGTCGTCCATGACGCGAACGCCCTCGAAACCGGGGGCGTCGGCGGTGTAGAAACCGCCGTCATCGACCGTGAAGGGGATTTTCGTATCTACGCCTTTATGGCGGGCTTGCTCCATCCAAATGTCAAAGTCTTCGCGTCCGTGCCCAGGAGCCGTATGAACAAAACCTGTTCCGTCCGTATCTGTAACGTGGTCCCCGTCCAGCATGGGAACGGCAAAGTGATATCCACCACCCAATCCTTCCAAAGGATGCCGCACGCCCAAACCGGCCAGTTCCAGGGCAGAGACAGAACGCACAACACGATATTGAAGCTTGGCCTTTGCGAAAGCGTCTGCAGCCAGTCTATCCGCAAATATAAGCTTCTCACCCGGACGAGGGCCAAAATCATTCTCTGCTTCGGTGATCTCGTAGAGGCTGTAATTGACCTTTGAAGAATAGGAGATCGCTCGGTTGCCGGGGATCGTCCAAGGGGTAGTGGTCCAGATGACGACGAAGGCGCCCACGAGGTCTCCCATCACAGCACCATCACGAACGGCGTTGTTGACAGGGAACTTCACCCAGATCGTGTCGCTCTCGTAATCGTGGTACTCGACCTCAGCCTCCGCCAGCGCGGTGCGCTCGACGACCGACCACATGATCGGCTTCGAGCCGCGATAGAGCTGGCCGCTCTGGGCGATCTTCAAAAGCTCGCCGGCGATGCGGCTCTCGGCGTGAAAGTTCATCGTCAGGTACGGGTTTTCGAAATCGCCGACGATGCCGAGGCGCTTGAATTCTTCCCCCTGGACCTTGATCCAGCCGGCGGCGAATTCGCGGCATTCCTGGCGGAATTCGTTGATCGGAACCTCGTCCTTGTTCTTGCCCTTGGCGCGGTAGGCTTCCTCGATCTTCCATTCGATCGGCAGGCCGTGGCAATCCCAGCCCGGAACATAGTTCGAGTCATACCCACGCATCTGGAACGAGCGGGTGATGACGTCTTTGAGGATCTTGTTCAGCGCGTGGCCGATATGGATATTGCCGTTGGCATAGGGCGGGCCGTCATGCAGCACGAATTTTGTCCGGCCCGCGGCGGAGGCGCGGAGCTGCTTGTAGAGGTCCATCTGCTGCCAGCGGGCAACCAGTTCCGGTTCCTTCTGCGGCAGGCCGGCGCGCATCGGGAAATCGGTTTCGGGCAGATAGAGGGTTTTCGAATAGTCGATTTTTTCGGCGGTATCGGTCATGGGAGCAATCGTCCTGGCGCCGCAACGGGGCGCATCTCGATGAAAATTCGCTGGCGGAAGGCGCTCATGAAGCGCCAAAAACCCGGACCCTCCGGCCGCTCTTACAGCGCGCGGAAGACCGGGCCTATAATTCGAATGATCTGGGCCAGCCGGAATTTTTTCATGGTGGCGGTTCTTAAGGGTTTTTGCGGCGGAAAGGAAGGGGATTTACCAAGCCAATTTCCTCCCGAAGCCGCATTTGATTTTGGTGCCATCTGCGCTTATATTTCTGGGCAAATGGCACGGAGGCAATTTGAAGTGCGCGCATCTGCTGACATACCTATTCGCAAGCGACTTGAGATCGCATCGCGTGGTCAGTTGCAAGCCTATGACGGAGCCAATGTATCAGAGTTGACCAAGCTCGGCTTTTCGATGGAAGAACTCTATAGATTTGTGGCCCCGCGTCGCACGCTTGCCCGGCGGATCGCAAATAGAGAGACATTAACTGTCAGCGAGAACGACGGAGCCCTGCGTGTAGTGCGCGTGATGGAACTCGCCAAGCGGGTCTTCGGTGATCAGGATCGCGCTCATCGCTGGTTGCGCAAACCGAACAGAGGAATGGATGGCGTCGTGCCGCTCGATCTCCTTGAATCGGAAACTGGCGCAGTGCTCGTCGAGCAGGCGTTGCATCAGATCGATCACGGCATTTACGTCTGATCCATGATCCTGTGGCGCATTTCCAACTATGCGGATTTATCAGGCGGAGGTGGACTGGTCGCGCCCGGGCGATGGCATAAACAAGGAAGCCCAATCGTCTATTGCTGCGATCACCCTTCGACCGCACTTCTGGAAATATTGGTGCATGTGGACGCCGAAGACTTGCCGCTGGATTTTCAACTACTGAAGATCCATTGCCCGGACGAGATTGCCGCCCAGACGATTACGTCGGGCGATGTCGACCTTTTGGATACCACTGAAACAGGTCAGGCGGGAAACGCCTGGCTCGTGGAAAACAAATTCTGCCTTCTGAAGGTGCCGTCGGCGATTTTGCCTGAAGCTGCAAACATTCTTGTCAATCCGGAGCATGCGGATGCCGGGAAGCTGACAATCGAAAAAGCGGTACGCTATCCCTTCGACAGCCGGCTGCTGAAGTAACCCCTCAAAACGCGATCTTGGCGTCCACCTCGCCGAGCGGCCTGACGCCGGACAGCAGCGCCCGCGCCTCTTCCTCGTCGCGCTTGATCTGGGCGACCAGGGCATCGAGGCCGTCAAATTTCAGTTCGTCGCGCAGGTGGCCGAAGAAGGAGACGGAGCAGGTTTCGCCGTAAAGGCTGCCGGAGAAATCGAAAAGGTAGGTTTCGAGCAGGGGCGCACCGTTTTCGGTCACCGTCGGGCGGCGGCCGTAGCTGGCGACGCCGTCGAAAAGCGTGCCGTCGGGGCGGCGGAAGCGGACGGCGTAAATGCCGGCCTTGAGTACGGCTTCGGGGGGAAGCTGCATGTTGGCGGTCGGGAAACCGAGTTGGCGGCCGAGCTTTTCGCCGCCGATCACCTCCGCCTCAAGCGTGTAGCGATAACCGAGCAGGCCGGCTGCGGCGGAAACATCGCCTTCCGCCAGCAGATCGCGGATGCGGCTGGACGAGATCACCTCGGCATTCTCGTCACGGAAGGCATCGACCAATTGCACGTTGAAACCATGCTTGGCGCCGGATGCCATCAGAAAGGCGGGGCCACCTTTCCTGTCCTTGCCGAAATGAAAGTCGAAGCCGGTGACGACGGCGCTGGCGGCGAGCCAATCCACGAGAATGGTCTGGATGAATTCTTCCGCCGAACGGGTCGCGAACTCGCGGGTGAAGGGATATTCGATCACCGAGCGGAAACCCATGGCCTCGAGCAGGCGAGCCTTGAGCGGCGCCGGGGTCAGACGGAAGACCGGTTCCTCCGGGCGGAAAACGGTGCGCGGATGCGGCTCGAAGGTCAGCACCAGGGCTGGCACGCCGCGCTGTTCGGCAAGTGCCAACGCGCGCTCCAATACGCTGCGATGACCGCGATGCACGCCGTCGAAATTACCGATGGCGATGACGCCGCCCTTCAACTCCTCGGGCAGCGGTTCCTTCTTCTCGTTGCGATGGAAGACAGTCATGCGCGGATTCCGGTTCAGGCCCAATTCAGGCCCAGGGGGCTATGCGAGGCGCGGCATCCAGTATTTCGGCGCGGCATTTTCCCGCTTCAGCCAGGCGTTGAGGATCGCTTCGTCGGTCTGGCCGTTGACGGTATATTCCGAAACATGGATGCCCCCGCTGATATAAAGCAGGTCGAGGCCGTATGCGAGCGCGCCGCGCACGTCGGTCGGCATGCCGTCGCCGATCGCCAGCACCCGGTTCATCGGGAAATCGCCGCGCACTTCGCGGGCGGCTTCGATCGTCGCCTCGTAGATCGGGCGGTGCGGTTTGCCGGCGACGCGGGTCTTGCCTCCGAACTCTTCGTAATAGGCCGCGACCGCGCCGGCGCAGGGGATGATCTTGTGGCCGCGCTCGACGACGAGATCCGGGTTGGCGCAGATGAAGGGCACGTCACGCTTGGCAAACGCCATCAGCATGTCGGTATAGTCTTCCGGCACTTCCTTCTCGTCGTCGAAAAAGCCGGTGCAGACGATGCATTCGGCTTCGTCGGCGGGGACCACCTCGACGCCGAGCCCGTCGAACAAGTTGAGGTCGCGTTCGGGACCGATCAGAAAAACCTTTTTCGGACCGTCGACGATCAGGTGCTGGGTGACGTCGCCGGATGTGACGATCCGGTCATAGGTGCCGTCTGGCACGCCGAGCGCCCGCATCTGCTCGATGACGCCGGGTGCCGTGCGCGGCGAATTGGTGATCAGCACGACGGTGGCGCCGGCTTCGCGGACTGCGGCGAGCGCCTTGCAGGAATGCTGGAAAGCCTCGACACCGTTGTGAACCACACCCCAGACGTCCGAGAGGACAACGTCGTAGTCGCCGATCACTTCGCTCAGATTGCCGATGCGCTTTGCCATGTAATCTTCCCATCTCGCAAGTCCCGGGTCACATGACAAACCCGGTTGAGGATTACAAGAGATAATCGGGAGAAAAACCGCGACGAGATCGCCGACGTCGGCAAGGATAACTCTTCGCAACGGTACCCGGATCGCAGCCGCGTCGGCGCCATTCTTCCACCAAAGTCCCGTGCAACATGCCGACCTGCCCGAAAGGGGTGGCCGAAACGAGAGACCCCGAAGGGGCCGCAGATAGCCGTCAGTTCCGTGAGACAGCAGGCGTTCAGCCAGCATCCGTATCGTTAAGCGTATTTCGTATGAAGTTCCGAGCCGTCTCGAAAATTTTACGGCCGTTCTTGACTCATCCGCCAGCCAGCCTTATCTCGACGCGGGCTGGCACTCTCCAACCGGGAGTGCTAACAGCACCGAGATACGGGTTTCACCCGTCCATGTCATTTGATCGAGGGATTAGACAATGGCAAGCACCAATTTCCGCCCCCTTCATGACCGCGTCGTTGTTCGTCGCGTCGAATCCGAAGCCAAGACCAAGGGCGGCATCATCATTCCTGATACCGCCAAGGAAAAGCCGCAGGAAGGCGAAATCGTCGCCGTCGGCACCGGCACCCGCGACGACAAGGGCAACATCACTGCTCTCGACGTCAAGGCTGGCGATCGCGTCCTGTTCGGCAAGTGGTCGGGCACCGAAGTCAAGCTCGATGGCGAAGACCTTCTGATCATGAAGGAATCCGACATCATGGGCATCATCGGCTGATTTCCGGCCGTTTGCTCTTTATCCGAAATCGCTGACACCCCTTTTCAGGAGTTATCAAAATGGCAGCCAAAGAAATCAAGTTCGGCCGCACCGCGCGCGAAAAGATGCTGCGCGGCGTCGACATTCTCGCTGACGCAGTCAAGGTAACGCTCGGCCCGAAGGGCCGTAACGTCATCATCGACAAGTCCTTCGGCGCTCCGCGCATCACCAAGGACGGCGTATCGGTCGCCAAGGAAATCGAACTCGAAGACAAGTTCGAAAACATGGGCGCCCAGATGGTCCGCGAAGTTGCTTCGAAGACCAACGACATCGCCGGCGACGGCACCACGACTGCTACCGTTCTTGCCCAGGCGATCGTTCGCGAAGGCAACAAGGCCGTTGCAGCCGGCATGAACCCGATGGACCTGAAGCGCGGCATCGATCTCGCCGTTGCAGACGTCGTCAAGGATCTCCAGGCCAAGGCCAAGAAGATCTCGACCTCGGAAGAAGTCGCACAGGTTGGCACGATCTCCGCAAACGGCGACAAGCAGGTCGGTCTCGACATTGCTGAAGCCATGCAGAAGGTCGGCAACGAAGGCGTCATCACGGTTGAAGAAGCCAAGACCGCCGAAACCGAACTCGAAGTCGTCGAAGGCATGCAGTTCGACCGCGGCTACCTGTCGCCCTACTTCGTCACCAACCCGGAAAAGATGGTTGCCGATCTCGACGACGCTTTCATTCTCCTTCACGAGAAGAAGCTCTCGAACTTGCAGGCAATGCTCCCGGTTCTCGAAGCCGTCGTTCAGACCGGCAAGCCGCTCCTGATCATCGCTGAAGACGTCGAAGGCGAAGCCCTCGCCACCCTCGTCGTCAACAAGCTGCGCGGTGGCCTCAAGATCGCTGCCGTCAAGGCTCCGGGCTTCGGCGATCGCCGCAAGGCCATGCTCGAAGACATCGCCATCCTGACGGGCGGCACTGTCATCTCCGAAGACCTCGGCATCAAGCTCGAAAATGTCACGCTCGACATGCTCGGCCGCACCAAGAAGGTCTCGATCTCCAAGGAAAACACCACGATCGTCGACGGCGCCGGCTCCAAGGCCGACATCGAAGGCCGCGTTGGTCAGATCAAGGCTCAGATCGAAGAAACCACTTCCGACTACGACCGCGAAAAGCTGCAGGAACGTCTGGCCAAGCTGGCCGGCGGTGTCGCCGTGATCCGCGTCGGCGGCTCGACGGAAGTCGAAGTCAAGGAAAAGAAGGACCGCATCGACGACGCCCTCAACGCGACGCGCGCTGCCGTTCAGGAAGGCATCGTACCGGGCGGCGGCGTTGCCCTGCTGCGTTCCTCCGTCAAGATCACCGCAAAGGGTGCAAACGACGACCAGGAAGCCGGCATCAACATCGTTCGCCGCGCTCTTCAGTCGCTGGTTCGCCAGATCGCTGAAAACGCTGGTGACGAAGCTTCGATCGTGGTCGGCAAGATCCTCGAAAAGAACGAAGACAACTACGGCTACAACGCCCAGACGTCTGAATACGGCGACATGATCGTCATGGGCATCGTCGACCCGCTCAAGGTCGTTCGCACGGCTCTGCAGAACGCAGCTTCGGTTGCTTCGCTGCTGATCACCACCGAAGCCATGATCGCCGAACTTCCGAAGAAGGATTCGGCTGGCGGCGGCATGCCTGGCGGCATGGGCGGCATGGGCGGCATGGACATGATGTGATAGGCGCAAGCCTATCGCCGAAGCCGCCTCTCACCTCAAGTGGTTCAGCGCGTCAAGCGCGCTGAACAGGCGGCAAGAAGCAGCCTAGTTTGAAAACGATTTAGGGCTCCGGTTTGACCGGGGCCCTTTCTGTTTGAGGGTCCGCGACCCCACTTCGCGAAACAAACCTGGCCCCGCCGCCCCAGAACACACCCCAATGAAAATGGCCGCACTGTTTCCGGTGCGGCCATTCTTTGACTGATCTGTTCGACGGCTCACGCTGGGCTGCGGAGCCGCCATTTTGCAGGTTATGCGGCTTCGCTGACCGCGCGCTTGACGCGGAAGAGCAGCCGGTCGGAACCGGCACTCACCGCAACGGCCGATCCATCCGGGATCTGGCCGCCGAGGATCTGCTCGGCGAGCGGATCCTGCATGAACTTCTGGATCACCCGCTTCAGCGGACGAGCGCCATAGACCGGATCGTAACCCTTGTCGGCCAGCCATTCGCGGGCGTCCGAACCGAGATCGATGCTGATCTTCCGCTCCGCCAGCAGCGACAGCAACCGCTTCATCTGGATATCGACGATCGCGCCCATTTCGTTGCGCTTCAGGCGATGGAACAGGATGATCTCGTCGACGCGGTTCAAAAACTCGGGCCGGAACGAGGCTTTCACGACGTCCATCACCTGCTCGCGCACGCTTTCGGAATCCTCATCCTCGCGAAGAGCCGTCAGGTATTCCGCTCCGAGATTGGAGGTCATGATGATCATCGTGTTCTTGAAGTCGACCGTGCGGCCCTGCCCGTCCGTCAGTCGCCCGTCGTCGAGCACCTGCAGGAGAACGTTGAACACGTCCGGATGCGCCTTCTCGATCTCGTCGAACAGCACGATCTGGTAGGGCTTGCGCCGCACCGCCTCGGTCAGCGCGCCGCCTTCCTCGTAACCGACATAACCTGGAGGCGCCCCGATCAGCCGTGCGACCGAATGTTTCTCCATGTATTCCGACATGTCGAGGCGAACCATCGCGGACTCGTCGTCGAACAGGAAGCGGGCCAGCGACTTCGTCAGCTCCGTCTTACCGACACCGGTCGGGCCGAGGAAGATGAACGAGCCGATCGGCCGGTTCGGATCCTGCAGCCCGGCACGCGAACGGCGAACCGCACGCGAGACAGCCTGGACCGCATCGCCCTGGCCGACGACGGATTTCGCCAGTTCGTCTTCCATGCGCAGCAGCTTGTCGCGCTCGCCTTCCAGCATCTTGTCAACCGGAATGCCGGTCCAGCGCGACACCACATGGGCGATGGCATCCGGGTTCACGACTTCCTGCACCATCGCATTGGTCGAACTGTCCTGGGCTTCGGCGTCCACGAGGCGCTTTTCCAATTCGGGGATCACGCCATAGGTAAGCTCGCCGGCACGCTGGAACTCGCCCTTGCGCTGGGCGATCGCCAGTTCGTTGCGAGCCTCGTCGAGCTGCTTCTTGAGATCGGCGGCAAGGCCGAGCTTCTGCTTTTCCGCCTGCCAGCGGGCCGTCAGCGCATCCGCCTGCTCTTCGAGCGAGGTGACTTCGCCCTCGAGCCTCGCCAGCCGGTCGACCGAGGCATTGTCGGTTTCCCGCTTCAGCGCTTCCCGCTCGATCTTCAGCTGCATGATGCGGCGGTCGAGTTCGTCGAGTTCCTCGGGCTTGGAATCCACCTGCATGCGCAGCCGCGCCGCGGCTTCGTCCATCAGGTCGATCGCCTTGTCGGGCAGGAACCGGTCGGTGATGTAGCGGTTGGAAAGCGTCGCAGCCGCCACCAGGGCCGAATCCGAGATCCGGACCTTGTGGTGCTGTTCGTATTTTTCCTTGAGGCCGCGCAGGATCGAGATCGTGTCCTCGACCGTCGGCTCGTCGACCACGACCGGCTGGAAACGGCGGGCAAGCGCCGGGTCCTTTTCCACATGCTTGCGGTATTCGTCGAGCGTAGTCGCGCCGACGCAGTGAAGTTCGCCGCGGGCAAGCGCCGGCTTCAACAGGTTCGATGCATCCATCGCGCCGTCGGACTTGCCGGCGCCGACCAGCGTGTGCATCTCGTCGATGAACAGGATGATCTGGCCGTTTTCCGACTGCACTTCGTTGAGCACGCTCTTCAGCCGCTCCTCGAACTCGCCGCGATATTTCGCGCCGGCGATCAGGGCACCCATGTCGAGCGCCATCAGCTTCTTGTCTTTGAGGCTTTCCGGCACGTCGCCATTGATGATGCGCAGCGCCAGGCCTTCGGCGATCGCCGTTTTGCCGACGCCGGGCTCGCCGATCAGTACCGGGTTGTTCTTGGTGCGGCGGGAGAGAACCTGGATCGTGCGGCGGATTTCATCATCGCGGCCGATCACCGGATCGAGCCTGCCGTCGCGGGCTTCCGCCGTCAGGTCCCGGGCATATTTCTTCAGGGCCTCGAAGCCGGCTTCGGCATTGGCGCCATCGGCGGTGCGGCCCTTGCGGATGTCGTTGATGACCTGATTGAGGCCCTGCGCCGTCAGGCCGGCCTTTTTCAATGTCGCGGACGTCGAGGCCGAGGTCTCGATGACAAGCGCCAGAAGCAGGCGTTCGACGGTGACGAAACTGTCGCCGGCCTTCTTGGCTGCCTCTTCCGCGGTCGAAAAAACCTTGGCGAGCGGCTGGGAGAGATAGATCTCGCCATTGCCGCCGGAAACCTTGGGAAGTTTGGCGAGTGCGGCGTCATTGGCGATGCGCGCTTCCTTGGCACTGCCGCCGGCGCGGTCGATGAGCGAGGACGCCATGCCCTGGTCGTCGTCGAGCAGAACCTTCAGCACATGTTCGGGCGTGAACTGCTGGTGACCCAAGGCCAAGGCCTGCGTCTGAGCCGACTGCAGGAAACCGCGGACGCGCTCGGAGTATTTTTCGATGTTCATTATGGTACCTCCAGTGATCGACCCGCCCTTTATAAGGCACGGACCGATGATTGAGATTGAGCTCCCTCAAAGGCGAGCCCTGCCGAAGTCTCGGCGTTGCTGGAGATATGGTAAGCGGATTCTCCTGTTTAAAGTGTTCAGACGGTCAAAATCTGCGAGCGGAAACCTCACAAATTTTCCGCGTGACAATCCACAATCGAGCGAATACAGAAACCCCATGTCTTTCACGTCCGCCTACGCCTCGCGATTTTATAGCTACCGCTTTTCCCAGCGGATGCGGGTCCGTGCGTAGCTGATTTCGACGCAACGACATTCCCTCAAGCCGCTGGTCTACCTGGCGGCTTTTTCAATTCCGCACGGTAGGACCAAACAGGAGCCATACCCGTGCCGAACGCCACTCCCGCCAATACTGTCGACGATCGCCGCATCGTCGAGATCACGCCGCTGACTATCCCCGCCGACATCATCGCCGAAATTCCGCGCAACGACGCGGTCACCGAGACCGTGACTCGCACACGTGACACGGTCCACCGCATACTGCATGGAGAGGACGACCGGCTGATCGTCATCATCGGCCCCTGCTCCATTCATGACCCGATTGCCGCGCGGGACTATGCGGCCCGGCTGGAAGAACAGCGACGACGTTTCGGTGGCGATCTCGAAATCATCATGCGCGTCTATTTCGAAAAGCCGCGCACCACCGTCGGCTGGAAGGGCCTGATGAACGACCCGCATCTCGATGGCAGCTACCGCATCGAAGAGGGATTGAGGATCGCCCGGCAGCTTCTTCTCGACATCAATGCGACGGGCCTTCCGGCCGGCTGCGAATTCCTCGATACGATTACCCCGCAATACATTGCCGACCTCGTCAGCTGGGGCGCGATCGGGGCGCGGACGACCGAAAGCCAGGTACATCGCCAGCTGGCATCCGGCCTCTCCTGCCCGATCGGCTTCAAGAACGGCACCGATGGCGGCGTCGCGGTTGCGCTCGACGCCATACTGGCCGCCTCGCAGACGCACCATTTTCCGGCGGTGACCAAGGACGGCCGGGCCGCGATCGCCACGACGACCGGCAACGAGGATTGTCACGTCATCCTTCGCGGCGGAAGACAGCCGAACTACGAGGCGACCGATGTCGAGGCCGTTTCCGGGGACGCGGAGAAACGCGGTTTGGAGCCGCGCATCCTCATCGATGCCAGCCATGCCAACAGCGGCAAGGATCCGATGAACCAGCCGCTGGTCGTCAAAAACGTCGCGACGCAGATCGCTGCCGGCAACATGGCCATCAAGGGTATGATGATCGAGAGCAATATCGTCGGCGGCCGCCAGGATCTGGTGCCCGGCAGACCTCTCGTTTACGGCCAGAGCATCACCGACGGCTGCATCGATTGGGAGGCATCGGTCCTGGTGCTCGAAGAGCTTGCCCGCTCCGTCCGCGATCGGCGCCAAACTCGGGCCTGAAGCAGAAGGGCTTTGATTACAGAAAAAGGCCGCCCGGTTTCCCGAGCGGCCTTCTTGATCTCGTTGTTCCAGCCCGTGGGGCTTATTCGGAAGCGGCATCAGCCAGGGCCGGCTGCGAGCCGTCGCCCGAGGCTTCGCCTTCGGAACCACCCTCTTCACCGGCGCCTTCGCCACGACGCGGACGACGCGGGCGGCTGCCGGCAGCGCGGCGGCGGCGCGGAGCGGCTTCTGCCTGTGCCTCTTCCTCGACCGCCACTTCGGCAGGCGTGCCTTCGATCACCGGCTGCGGACCGGAACCATCGACGACCGGAGCGACTGGCTGAGGTGCTGCGACCTGGGCCGGAACCGCTGCAACGGCCGGCTGTTCCGGACGATTTTCGCGGCGGGGGCGTTCGCGCTGCTGGTCACGCTGTTCGCGGGGCTCGCGTTGTTCACGGGGTTCCCGCTGCTCGCGCTGTTCCCGGGGCTGTTCCCGGCGGGGCTGCTGTTGCTGGACCTGCGGCTGGGGAGCCTCGTCCATGGACGGCTGCTGCGAGAAACCATTGTCCTCGTTGTCGCCATTGTCCATGTCGTCCTGATCCTGGACGTTGCCGTCCCGATCCTGATACTCACCGCGATTGTCGTGCTGGAACCGATCCTGCATCTGCGCCTGTGCGGCGGCAATGATGCGGTTATAGTGTTCGGCGTGCTGGAGATAGTTCTCCGCAATCACGCGATCGCCTGAACTTTGGGCGTCGCGGCCGAGCTGGCTATATTTTTCGGCGATATGCTGGGCGGTCCCGCGGATCTTCACGTCCGGGCCGGAGCTATCGTAGGTACGGCTGAGAGGATTGCCGCCCTTGCGGTTGAAGTTGTTATTTCCACCACCGCCGCCGCCGCCATTATTGTTATTGTTGTTACTGCCGCGACCTCGACCGCGTTTGTTCTGCTGTCCTGGCCTCATCTATCGTTCACCAATTCTCTGTCTTCGCTGATAAGGGGCCACGCGGTCTGTCGGACAGAGCCGAACAAGACTTCGCGTGCCGCGCACAGGCCGATCAAAGCGTCCTGCCGCTTGTGAAAGTCAAATTAACTGATTCACGCACCGGGAATTGTTCAACCTTCGCAACTCTTCGAAAAGAGAAGGATCAAAGGGTTGCCCTGTAACCCGAACGAATCGCTGTTCATTCCCAGCCGTCCCAGTGCGTATTTGCAAGCTATCCCGCTTCCTCCGGAAATCCAAGCCTTTTCTTTTGCCTGCAAAATCAAGGATGATTCACGGTAAATACGAGAACTCGATCATTGTCGCCGTAGTCGCGTAGCGCCTCCACCAGCGTAAAGCCGGCGACGCGGAAAATCGCGGTCACGGTTTCCTTTTGATCGAACCCGATCTCGACGCCGATAACGCCGTCCTTTTCGAGGAAATCTCCTGCACTCGCTGCAATCGCGCGATAGGCTTCGAGCCCATCCGGACCTCCATCTAGCGCTGTCAACGGATCGAAATCCCGGACTTCCGGGTCCAATGCGGGGATAACATCGCTACGTATATAGGGCGGATTTGACACGATTATGTCGAACCGGCCAGAAATTGCGTCGAACCAATCGCTGCGGATCGCTTGAAATCTCTCGGACATTCCCAGCCGCGCCGCATTCCTCAACGCCGTTTGAAGGGCATCCTCCGAGATATCGCTGCCGATCCCTTGAGCTTGCGGGCTTTCTTTCAGCAGTGCCAAAACGATCGCGCCGGTTCCGGTTCCAAGATCGAGAATACGTGCCGAACCCTTGCCTGCGACAATCTGCCTCAGATAGGCGAGCATCGAATCTACCAGGATTTCGGTGTCCGGGCGCGGCTCCAGCGTTTCCTTCGAAATCAGGAGCTCCATGCCGTGGAATTCACGTATCCCTAATATGCGGTGCACCGGCTCCCGTTTCAAGCGCCGCTCGACCGCTTTCTCGACGAGGGACAATTCCTGGTCCGTCAGGACACGGTCGCCGCCGGTAAAAACTTCCGTCGACGAAAGGCCGAGCAAACCGCCGATCAGCAGCCGCGCCTCGATCACCGCATCCGGCAGGCCCGCTGTCGAAAACCGCGATCTGGCATCCGCGACAGCCGCTCCGAGCGTCGTCATCCGTGTTGCTCGCCGAGTTGCGCGAGTTGGCCGGCCTGATAGTCGGCAATCAGAGCATCGACCACTTCGTCGATATCGCCTTCCATCATCCGGTCGAGTTTGTAGAGCGTCAGGTTGATGCGGTGGTCGGTCACCCGCCCCTGGGGGAAATTGTAGGTACGGATGCGCTCGGAGCGGTCGCCCGAGCCGACCTGGCTCTTGCGGTCGGCGGAACGTTCGCTGTCCGCCTTCTGGCGCTCCATGTCGTAGAGACGGGTGCGCAGCACCTGCATCGCCTTGGCGCGGTTCTGGTGCTGCGACTTTTCCGAACTGGTCACCACGATGCCGCTCGGCATGTGGGTGATCCGCACGGCGGAGTCGGTCGTGTTGACGTGCTGGCCGCCGGCGCCCGACGAACGCATCGTATCGATGCGGATGTCTTCCGGCCGGATCTCGATGTCGATCTCCTCGGCTTCCGGCATCACCGCCACGGTCGCCGCCGAGGTGTGGATGCGGCCGCTCGCTTCGGTGTCGGGCACGCGCTGCACCCGGTGCACGCCGGATTCGAACTTCAGCTTCGAAAAGACGCCGCGTCCGGTGACGGTCGCGATGATTTCCTTATAGCCGCCCGCCTCGCCTTCGCTCGCCGACAGAACCTCGACCTTCCAGCCCTTGGTGGCGGCATAACGCTCGTACATGCGGAACAGATCGCCGGCGAAAAGGGCCGCCTCGTTGCCGCCGGTGCCGGCGCGGATTTCGAGGATGGCACTCCTCTCGTCGGCCGCATCCTTGGGCAGAAGCAGGACCTGCATGTCCTTTTCCAGCCCTTCGAGCCGCTCCTCGGCCTCCGGCAGCTCCATTTCGGCAAGCTCGTGCATCTCGCGGTCGGTGCCCTTGTCGGTCAGCATCGCGCGCAGATCGGCCACTTCGGCGATCGACTTTTCGTATTCGCGGATCTTGCGCACCACCGGCTGCAGTTCGGAATATTCCGACGCCAGCTTCACATAGACGTCGGCAGCCGGGCCTTCCGACATGCGCGCCTCGATCTCGCCGAACCGGCGTTCCAGCTCGCGCATCTTTTCGACAGGAAGCTTCGCCACCCACTAACTCCGTTTATTCTTTTTATCCGCTAGATGGGGATATTGTTGGCCTCGGCGAACCGCAGAAGCAGCGCGCGGATCGGCTCCGGCGACCTTATATCGTCGAGCGCCGCGTTCAATTCAGCGGACAGCTTGTCGATGTCAAGCCCGAGCAGCATCGCCTTGACCGGCCCGATCGAGGTCGGGGACATGGAAACCGAGCGGAAACCGACCCCGAGCAGTGCCATGGCCGAGAGCGGCTTGCCCGCCATCTCGCCGCACAGCGTCACCACCGTCTTGTTGCGTTCGCCGGCCCGGGCGATATCGCGCAGAATGCGCAGGAACGGCTTGCCGAGATTGTCGAAACGGTCGGAAACCCGGGCATTGCCGCGGTCGGCTGCCATGGTGAACTGGAACAGGTCGTTGGAGCCGACCGAGACGAAGTCCACCTCTGCCATCAGTTCGTCGAGCTGCCACATCAGTGCCGGCACTTCGAGCATTGCCCCGAACTGCAGCTTGCGTGGCAGGCTATGGCCGAATTTCGAAAGATGCTGCACTTCCTTCTGCATCAGCTCGCGCACCGCGTGGATTTCCGAAACCTCGGTCACCATTGGCAGCATCATCTTGAGCTCGGCGCCGGCGGAGGCCCTGAGCAGCGCCCGAAGCTGGGTGCGCAAAAGTCCGGGCCGGTCCAGCGACAGGCGGATCGCCCGCCAGCCGAGCGCCGGGTTTTCCTCTTCCTGGGCGCGGAAATAGGAGACGACCTTGTCGCCGCCGATATCGAGGGTCCGGAACGTCACCGGTCGGCCGGCCGCCTGTTTCAGGACGTTGCGGTAAAAACCTTCCTGCTCCTCGAGCTTCGGCATGGTCGAGGCGATCATGAACTGCAGTTCGGTGCGGAAGAGACCGATGCCGTCGGCGCCCGACTCGGCAAGCTGTGGCAGATCCACCAGCAGGCCGGCATTCATCTGCAGGCTGATGCGCTTGCCGTCCTTGGTGACCGGCTCGACATCCCTCAGCGCTCTGAACTGCTCCTGCCGGCGGGCCCGCAGGCGTACCTTTTCCTCGTAGGCCTTCTGCAGGTCGAGAACCGGCCGCAGGTGGATCTGGCCGTCATCGCCGTCGATGATGATCGGATCGCCGTTTTCGGCAAGCGCCACGACACCTGCCGCCTGGCCGACGACCGGAATGCCCATGGCGCGTGCGACGATCACCACATGGCTGGTCACCGCTCCGTCTTCCAGCACGAGGCCGCGCAGGCTGGCGCGGGGATAGTCGAGCAATTCGGCCGCACCCATGGCGCGGGCGAGAATGATTGCGTCCACCGGGAAGCCTTCGTCGAAGGCGCGGCCGGAAAAACCCGTCAGCTGGCGCAGAAGCCGGTTGGCGAGATCGTCGAAATCATGCATCCGCTCGCGCAGATAGGAGTCGGTCAGGCGCATCATCCGCGCCTTGGTATCGCTCTGGACCTTCTCGACCGCCGCTTCCGCCGTAAGCCCGTTGTGGATCGCCTCTTCCATGCGGCGGACCCAGCCCTGGTCGTGGGCAAACATCCGGTAGGTTTCGAGCACCTCGCGATGCTCGCCTTCCTGGGAGACTTCGCGGCGCGACAGCATGTCGTCGATGGAGATGCGCAAGGAGCCGAGCGCTTCCGCCAGCCGCGTGACTTCCTTTTCCGCGTCCTCGTTCAGAAGATTGGTGACGACGATGCGCGGCTCGTGCAGCACCACATGACCCAGGCCAATGCCTTCGTTATAGGCGTCGGCGTCGATCGTGATGGCGCGGGTAAGGTCGAGCTCCAGGCCCGGCCTGGTGATCTTCTTGAGTTCGCCGGTGGCGATCATCTCGGCGATCACCATCGCCGTGGTTTCGAGCGCCTCGACCTCGTCCTCGCGATAGTTGCGGCTCGCCTTGTTCTGGACGACGAGAACGCCAAGCGTGCGGCCGGCCCGGAGGATCGGCACGCCGAGGAAGGAATGGTAGATTTCCTCGCCAGTTTCCGGGAGGTAGCGGAACGCCGGATGCGCCTGCGCGTCGGAAAGATTGAGCGGCTGGGCGGACGCGGCGATCGTGCCGACAAGGCCCTGGCCCATCTTCAGCTGCGACGTGTGGACCGCTTCCTTGTTGAGGCCTTCGGTCGCATAAAGTTCGAGAACGCCGTCGGAGCGGAGCACATAGACCGAGCAGACTTCGGCCACCATGTTGCTGGCGATCTGGCGAACGATCCGGTCAAGGCGCTCCTGTGGCTCGAGCGGCTCCGCCATCAACTCGCGTAGCCGCCTCAACAGAACGCGCGGACCTGCCGACAGGTCTCTCATCGGCATATGCTCTCCCGAAACGAGGTCACCCCAACCGCAAGACGGCGCCCGCAACTGCCGGCGCGTCCAAACGGTTCATTCTCAACTCTTATCGAGACCGTAAGCGGAATGCAAAGTCCGAACAGCGAGTTCCGAATAAGCACCGTCGATCAGGATCGAAATCTTGATTTCCGAGGTGGTGATCGCCTTGATGTTGATGGATTTTTCGGCAAGTGCCTTGAAAGCATGCGCGGCGACGCCCGCATGGCTGCGCATGCCGATGCCGATGACCGACACTTTCGCCAGGCCTGATTCGGTCTGGACGACGTCGAAGCCGATCTTTTCCTTGTTGTCGTCGAGCACCTTCATGGCCTTCTGCACGTCGCCCGAAGGCACCGTGAAGGTCATATCCGTGCGCGAGCCGTCTTCCGACGTGTTCTGGACGATCATGTCGACATTGATATGGGCTTCGGCGAGCGGGCCGAAGATCGCCGCCGATACGCCCGGCCGGTCGGCAAGACGCCGGAGCGAGATCTGCGCTTCATCCTTGGCATAGGCGATGCCGGTGACGACTTCCTGTTCCACGATTTCTTCCTCTGCACAAATCAGCGTTCCGGGCGGATTGTCGAAATCGCCCATCCCCGGAGCATCTGGATCATCGAATGAGGAACGCACGAAGGTACGTACCTTGAATACCATGGCGAGCTCCACCGAGCGCACCTGCAGAACCTTCGAGCCGAGCGATGCCATTTCCAGCATTTCCTCGAAGGAGACCTTCTTCATGCGCCGTGCCTGGGGCACGATGCGCGGGTCGGTCGTGTAGACGCCGTCAACGTCCGTGTAGATGTCGCAGCGGTCGGCCTTGACCGCAGCCGCGATCGCCACCGCCGACGTGTCGGAACCGCCGCGGCCGAGCGTGGCGATCCGGTTGTCGGGGCCGAGCCCCTGGAAACCGGCGACGACGGCCACCTGGCCCTCGCCCATCCGCTTGACGATCTCGGACCCGTCGATCTCCATGATCCGCGCCGCGCCATGGGCGCTGTCGGTGCGGATCGGGATCTGCCAGCCCTGCCAGGACCGGGCGTTGATGCCCATCGACTGCAGGGCGATCGCCAGAATGCCGGACGTCACCTGCTCGCCGGATGCCACGACAGCGTCATATTCGCGCGCGTCGTAAAAAGGCGAGTTGGCGCCGGAAACCTTCGGCATGTCCTGAACCCAGCCGACAAGCTCGTTAGTCTTGCCGGACATGGCGGAGACGACGACCGCGACCTCGTGGCCGGCCTCAACCTCACGTTTCACATGGCGCGCGACGTTGTGAATGCGTTCGAGATTGGCGACCGAAGTGCCGCCGAACTTCATGACGATGCGAGCCATACCGACAAAAACCACTGTTTCGCCAAGAGGCTCGGGAGCCTTGGGCGCCTGCTTTCAAACCGCCCCGAAATCCCGTCGTTTGTGACAGGATCATCGAGTTGCGGGGTCTCTTATCGAAAAGGCTGAAAAGGCGCAATGGTCAGAACAGGGCCGAGCGGTACGCTTCGGCATGAGCTTGGCTTAATGCCGAGCGCAAAAAGGCCACCCGTAGGCGGCCTCTTTGATTTTTTGGGCGGGATCAGCGGTTCGGGTTGCCGGTCATCGTCACGGCCGAACCGCTGAGAGGCCGGTTGCGGTCAATCCCGATCTCTGAAGAAACGGTCGGGATATCTCTGCCAGACTGGCGGACGCGGCGGCTGCGCGTCGCCGGGGCTCCAGCTGCGATCCCGGTCCCAGCGTGGGGCTCCGTCACGATCCCAGCGCGGCGGCGGGGGTGGCGGCGGCGGAAGACGCGATTCGCGCCTCCAGTCATAGCGGTCCCAGCGGTCGCGATCGCGGTAGAAGTCGCGGTTGCGATAGTAGCGGCCCCAATAGTTGCCGACGTCGAACGTGACCATCGGAATGCCGAGGCCCTCGTAATAGTCGGGGGCGACATAGACACGGTTGGAACGATAGGTCGCCTGCACGTAGTTGCCCGACACCCAGCCGCGTCCGCCGACGAAGGCGACGTCGCACCAGTTGACGCTGCTCATGCAGCCGTAGATCGTTACCGCCGCACCGGCCGGAATGACGTCGACGGCCGGATAACCGGTGCTTGGCCCTGACCGCATGTTGACATCGGCGGTGGCAACCCCGCGCACGGCCGCATCCGCAATCGACGGCGCCACGAACATGGCGCAAAGTGCCGCAACGGACATCAGTATTTTCTTCACGGGCTTCCTCCTGAGAAACCAAATGGCGTTCGAACCGGGCTGACATCTGCCGGACGCATTTCGTCGGCAGATCAATGTTCGAGACATCCGCATTGTTCCAGCAAGCCGCTGAATGGCGCATGAATACGTCATTTGGCAGGCGTTAATTTCTGGCCGGCCCGGTTGACTGCCGCTCGGCGATGTAACAGGCGAGCTCCACCCGCCGCGCCGGGTTTGCAAATCCCGTCATGCCGTCCCTCAAAAGATCGAGCGCCACGGCACCGAGTTCGCGCATCGGTACATGCACCGTGGTCAGCGGCGGATTGAGGAAGGCCGCCTGTGGCAGGTCGTCCATGCCCATCACCGAAACGTCGCCCGGCACGGTAAAACCCATCTGCTGCACGCCCATCATCGCGCCGACCGCGAGACTGTCACCCGCAGTCAGCACGGCGGTGAAATCGAGCCCGTTTTTCCGCAGCCGGTCGCTCACCGCCTGGGCGGCAAGCTCGGGCAGCCAGTCATCGACCGGCACGACGAGATCCGGGGGACACGGCAACCCGTGCTGCTGGAAGGCATCCTGCCAGCCTTCGCGGCGCCGGTCGATCGTCCGCCGCCCCGGACGCATCAGGAACAGGATGCGCTTGTGCCCGAGCCGGATCAGATAATCCGTCGCCAGATGCGCCGCCGAGCGATTGCAGGGCGTCACGCTCGACAGCCGCATCATCGGATCGTCGCCGTTGATCAGCACGACCGGCTTGGCGAAACTGCGGGTGGCGTCGAGCATGCCCTCGTCGTCGACGGTCAGGAACAGCAGTCCCGCGACGTCCGGATCGACCCGCGCCTCCTCCAGCACCACCTTTTCCTCGGACTGATCCGCGACGGCGCGGGTGACGATGTCGAGCCCGAGAGCCTGGGCGCGGTCCCGCAACCCTTCCAGCACATAAAGCGTGAACTGGTTGCGCACATAGTCGATCATCGCCGCGCTCGAAGCTGCCAGAATCACCTTCTTGCCGGCGACCGGCGTCGGCATCGCGTAATTGGCGTCCTTCGCCGCTTCCATGATCCGCTGGCGGATATCCGCGCGCACCCCCTTCTCGCCGGCCAGCGCCCGCGAGACGGTGCTGAGCGACACGCCCACTTTTTCCGCAATATCCTCCAGCCGCACCCGTCGGCTTTTTTTGCCGCGCTTGCCCGGCACGATCGTCGTCGCCATCACATCCTCCCATCACAGATGCGCACACTGCAAAAAATTTTCAGATTGCGCAATCAATTTTCAAATGTTTTCATGAAGGCATCGCTCGGGAGAAGCGGAGTGAAATGCTGCGCGGCAAGAGCTGCAGCAAAGGGAGGAATTGAGACATGGGCCTTTCAGCCCGGGACATCCGTGAAAAGCTTGATCGCCTCGTGGCCGGCATAACCGGGCTTCGCGACGACGGTCGTTTCCACGAACCCAATCTCGACGGGACCGCCGGCGACTATATCTCTTTCGAAAGCTGGGAATGGCCGCAGGGCGTCGGTCTCTACGGCCTGATCCGGCTGTGGCTGTTCACCGGCCGCGACGACCTGAAGGCTCTGATCGAGAACTGGTATGCGTCCCGCATCGAAGCGGGTCTTCCGACGCTCAACGTCAACACCACGGCACCGATGCTCGGCCTGTCCGTCCTCTGGCGCGAAACCCGCGACCCGCGCTGGCAGCCGGTTCTCGACACTTGGGCAGACCGCGTCATGAGCGAGATGGGCCGCACCGAGGAAGGCGCCTTCGAACATCACGTCTCCGATAAGGTCAATGACGACGAACTCTGGGACGACACTCTTTATATGGTCGCCTTGTTCCTCGCTTCCTATGGCGAGGCAAGTGGCCGCCGCGAACTGGTCGACGAGGCGTCAAGGCAGTTCCTCGTCCATTCCCGTTACCTCGCCGATACCAAGACCGGCCTCTGGTTCCACGGCTGGACGTTCCAGGGCCGCCATAATTTTGCTGAAGCCCGCTGGGCGCGCGGCAATGCCTGGATCACCGCCGGCATGCTCGACCTGTTCGACCTCGCCGAGGTTTCAAAGCCGGTGAAGGATTTCCTGCTCGGCGTGCTGACGGCGCAGGTCAACGCGCTGCTGCCGCTGCAGGCTGCCTCCGGTGCCTGGCGCACCCTGCTCGACGATCCGTCGTCCTACGAGGAAATTTCGGCGACCGCAGGTTTCGGTTACGGGCTGCTCAAGGGCTACCGCCTTGGCCTCGGCACCCCTGAATGGCGCGTGGCCGGCCTCAAGGCCGTTGAAGCCGTGCTCGCCAATATCGACGAAACCGGCACCGTGCTCAACGTCTCCTATGGGACGCGCATGGGCCATGACCTGCAATTCTATCGGGATATCCCGATCCAGCCGACCGGCTACGGACAGGCGCTTTCGATCCTCTGCCTTTCCGAAGCCATCCGGCATGTGGAACCGGGAGACGAGGCGGCATGACGATGAAGGTTCTCTACGGGGCCGGCCCCAACGACATCAAGACCTACGACACCGCGCGCCTGCGCGCCGAGTTCCTGATGGAAGACCTGTTCCAGGCGAACAAGGTCAGCTTCACCTATACCCATGTCGACCGGCTGATCCTGGGCGGCGCGGTTCCGACATCGTCCACTCTGAGCTTCGGTTCGGGCGAAGAGATCGGCACGCCCTTCCTGCTGTCGGCCCGTGAAATGGGCATCGCCAATCTCGGCGGCACC
Source organism: Neorhizobium galegae bv. orientalis str. HAMBI 540 (assembly GCF_000731315.1). Classification (NCBI taxonomy): domain Bacteria; kingdom Pseudomonadati; phylum Pseudomonadota; class Alphaproteobacteria; order Hyphomicrobiales; family Rhizobiaceae; genus Neorhizobium; species Neorhizobium galegae. The sequence continues at coordinate 425,676 of NZ_HG938353.1, read as the reverse complement.
GGCGTCGTCTCGGTCGACGGCAAGAGTTTCACCCTGGAAAACCGCGACGTGCTTTATGTCGGCCGCGGCGCGCAGGAGATCTCGGTCGCCAGTGCCTCGGCCGACAAACCGGCCCGGTTCTACATGAACTCCGTTCCCGCCGGCGCCGATATCCCGCACCGCCTCATCAAGCGGGCGGAATCGAAGATGCTGACGTTTGGCGATCCCAAACGCGCCAATCTGCGGAACCTCCGCATGTACATCCATCCGGAAGTCACGCCGTCCTGCCTGCTTTTGCTGGGCATTACCGATTTGGCCGAAGGGAGCGTCTGGAACACCATGCCGCCGCATCTGCACGAGCGCCGGATGGAAGCCTATTGCTATTTCGACCTGCCCGAAGAGGAACGGGTCATCCACCTGATGGGCCGCCCGGAAGAGACGCGCCATCTCGTGGTCAAGAACCTCGACGCGGTTCTCTCGCCCGCCTGGTCGATCCATATGGGCGCCGGCACCGGGCCTTATGCCTTCGTCTGGGGCATGACCGGCGAGAACCAGGAATATAACGACGTGGCCCCCGTGGCTCTCAGCGAACTTAGATAAGTGCGGAACCGATGATGAACCCCGAAGCAAACTGGATGCGGAAAACCTTGAAGCCGGGCGAAGCCGTCCGGTACTGGCAGCTCGGCCGCATCACCGAGGAACGGTTCGACGTGCCCGACGCCCCGATGAAGGGCGAGATGGACCCGTTCTTCTTCCTGACCAAGGTCAAGAACTTCATTCCGCACGAATATCCCTGCCGCACCATTTTTGCCGAAACCTATCGCGGCAAACGCCCGGATGTCCGCGGCGCCTTCGATGCCACCCGTTGGTGGCTGCCTTTCGGTTCACCGCGGCTCGATCTCTCCGGCTTCTGGTTCCGCCCGACCCGGCTCGCCAGCTGGACCCGCACCTATATCGACGCGGAAACCGCCGGCACGGCAAAGATCCGCCTCGGCACCTGCGGCGGCGCCGTCATCTGGGTCAACGGCACCGAAGCCGGCTGGATGGCGCCCTATAGCCGCAATCTCGAAGCCAAGCAGGAATTCGAGCTGCCGCTGGTCGCCGGTCTCAACGAGATCACGCTGTTCTTCGACGACCTCGCCGAACGTGACGCCCGTTATTTCTACCAGTTCGACTACATCTCCGGCCCGAGTGCCAGCGTCGCCCTGCCCGTCCCGGTCGCAAGCGCCGTCGCCGCAAGCCTCGAACAGGCCCTCGACACCATGTATTTCGACCGCCAGCATTATTTCGGCGGCGATATCACCCTGCTTCTCTCCGAGCCTCTGCCGGTCGAGGTGAAGGTCAATGTCGCGGTCGAAGGCGACTTCATGTCGCGCGAGCGTTTCGATTTCGACTTCACCCTGCCCGCCGGCGCCACCAGCCTCAATGTCGGTCCGTCGGAAAAGGCGCCCGCCGATTTCCGCCATTTCCGTATCACCCTCAATGCCGATGGCTTCGTCGTCTCCCGTTCGCTCGGCATCGAGATCTGCCATGCCGAAAGCCAGGGGCAGGCTCCTGCATCGCTCAGCGATCGTATCGCCGAGACCCTGACGCAGATTTCGGAGAACTCCGAACGCGATACGGTGCGTGCCTTCGCCCGTCTCGCGAGCGGCCGTTCCGGGCCCGATACGGACGCGATGATCGAGGAGATCCTACCCTCGATCGAAGACTGCCACGACTGCGCAGACTTCTCTCTGGTGCCGCTCATCTGGTCGCGCACCGTCTGGGGCAAGGACATCAAGGAAAAGACCCGCGCGCGCATCGACGGCGCCATCCTCAACTACCGTTACTGGATGGATGAGCCGGGCAACGACGTGCAGTGGTATTTCTCCGAAAACCACGCGCTCCTCTTCCACACTTCAGCCTATCTCGGCGGCAGTCTCCTCCCAGACGCCACCTTCGCCCGCTCCGGCCGCAAAGGTTCGGAGCAGGCGAAGGTCGGTGCCGCCCGTGTCCGCGCCTGGCTCGACCATTTCGAACATTGGGAAATGGCCGAATTCAACTCGGCCCCCTACTTCCCGATCGACCTCAAGGGCCTGACCGCGCTGGCCGCCTTGTCGCCCGACAAGGATATCGCCGACCGCGCCAAGGCCGGCATCGTGCGGCTCTGCGAAATCATCGCCCGCTCCGCTCATCACGGCATGGTCACCGCGGCGCAAGGCCGCTCCTACGAGCACACGCTCTGCGCCGGCCGCTCGCTGGAACTCTCCGGCGTCGCCCGTCTGCTCTGGGGCAAGGGCTGGTACGGCCGCCGCGTCCACTGCCTGCCGCAGATGGCCGTTTGCCTGCGCGACCACGGTCTCGAAATCCCCGCCGAATTTGCCGCGATCGCCGATCACCGCGGCAGCCAGCACCAGGAATGGCGTTTCGCCCAGGGCGAAAACTCGTTTGCGGCGCTCTATCACTACAAGGGCGAGCATTTCGCCATGGGTTCGACAGTGCATTACCGCTGGGACGAATGGGGTTACCAGGAAACCATCCTGCACCTGCGTCTCGGCGACAAGCCGGAAGCTGCGATCTGGATCAACCATCCGGGCGAAACCATCCAGTTCGGCTACGGTCGCCCGTCCTATTGGGGCGGCTGCGGCACCATTCCCCGTGCCCAGCAATATCGCGGCCTGGCGATCCTCGAATTCACCACCTACGAGGAACAGCCCGATTTCACCCACGCCTGGTTCCCGAAGGCGGAGTTCGACGAAACCAGCATTTCCGGCGGCATGGCACTGGCCCGCTCCGGCAAGGGCGCCGTTTTGCTGATCAGCCCGTCGAAGTTGGAGGCCGTGACCGAAGGGCCGTCGGCCGGCGCGGAACTGCGCCAGTACGGCCAGAAGACCCGCTGGATCGTCCGCGTCTGCGAGGCGAACAATCTCACCGCCGTCGAATACCGCTTCAGCGCGCTCGCCGCGCGGCAGGCGTCCGACGGCACCGTCGTTGTCGAGGACCCGGAATATGGTACCGTCCGCTTCAGGAAGGACGGCTCCGTGGAGGCCGAAGGCCGCGTGATCGCGCGGGCGGATTACACCGTAAAGGGCGAAGCGACGATGCTGAGCCCCGCATGATATAAAAAGGATTTTCAGGTTAAGGCGCACAGATGTGCGCCTTAAGGAAACCGGACGGGAGGAGGCCCCGTCCATTCAGAGGAGGAAATGAGCATGAAAACCAAATCGCTTCTGGCGGGCGCAGCGCTCGCCCTTCTCATGTCGACGGCAGCACATGCCGGCGACGTGCGGATCATGTGGTATTCGGACGGCGTCGAAGGCGACGTCATGAAGGACCTCGTCGGCCGTTTCATGAAGGAAAACCCAGGCATCAACGTCATCCTCGACAACGTTGCCTACAGCGTCATCAAGGATCAACTGCCGGTGCAGCTCGAAGCCGGCAACGGCCCGGATATCGCCCGCGTCACGGCGATCAAGGACCTTTCCAAGCATTGGCTCGACCTGCGCCCGCTGGTCAAGGACGCCAAGTACTGGGACGATAATTTCGGCGCCCAGGCCGACTGGATGCGTCCGGACGGTTCCAAGCAGATCTCCGGCTTCATGACGCAGATCACCCTGACCGGCGGTTTTGCCAACAAGACCCTGTTCGATCAGGCCGGCGTTCCGATGCCGGGCCCGAAGGCCACCTGGGAAGAATGGGCCGCAGCGTCCAAGAAGGTCAAGGATAGCCAGAAGCTTCCGTTCGCCATGGCGATCGACCGCTCCGGCCACCGCCTCACCGCTCCGCTGCTGTCCTACGGCGCCAACTATGTCGGCCCGGACGGCAAGCCGGCCCCGCTCGACAAGGGCGCCAAGGATTTCCTGACCAAATTCGTCGGTTGGGTCGGCGAAGGCTCCTTTGCCAAGGACGTCTGGGTCTCCGCTGGCGGCTCGACCTACCGCGCCGCGGCCGAAGACTTCATCAACGGCCAGCTCGCCTTCTATTATTCCGGTTCCTGGCAGGTGGCCAACCTCGCCACCAAGATCGGCAACAGCTTCGACTGGGTCGCCACCGGCAGCCCCTGCGGCCCGGCAGCCTGCACCGGCATGCCCGGCGGCGCGGCACTCGTCGCTGTGAAATACACGAAGAACCCGAAGGACGTCGCAGCCGTCATGGACTGGTTCGCCCAGGAGAAGATCGTCAAGGAATTCTCCGAGCGCACCCTGTTCCTGCCCGGTCACAAGGGCGTCGTCGACAAGGGTGGCCTCGACTTCAAGACCGACAACGCCTTCGCCAAGGCTGCCCTGACCAAATATGTCGAGGCATCCAAGACCACGTCCGACACCGCCCTGAAGCTGCCCGGCTGGCGCTGGTCCGACACGGTCTATGCCGCGATCGTCACCCGCGTCGGTCAGACCCTTGCCGGCGAACTGAAGCTCGACGACGCCTTTACGCGCATCGACGCCGATATCGCCCAGAAGGTCAAGGACAGCGGCCTTTGATGCCCAATTGGCGAAATTGCTCCGCCCGTCGGGCGGGACATTCTTCTCTCCCCGCACCGGGGAGAGAAATTCGGCATGAGGATACGAGGCGGCGCGGCAAACTCCCTCTGATCTCCCCCCTTGAGGGGGAGATGTCATCGAAGGTGACAGAGGGGGGTGGCAGCGGTGCAGCGGGTGCGAGGATCTATGAGGTGCCTATGCGACACCCCCCTCTGCCCTGCCGGGCATCTCCCCCTCAAGGGGGGAGATCGGCCAGCCGCAACGCCTTTTTTCCATATGCATTGAATCGATACAGCCGAACGAACAGAACCAGGCCAAGGGGAGGAAGTCATTGAAATGAGCACGATGTCCCTTACAGACCGCCTCGGCAGCCTCCTCATGGCGCCCGTGCATCTCTTGATGCGCATCATCGACATACCGCTGCGCGCCGTCCAGAAAGCGACCGGCATCGGCGGCATGGCAACCGTTTTCCTCGCCCCGAACATGCTGATCTTCGGCATTTTCGTGCTCCTGCCCCTCGTCATCAACTTCGTCTACTCGATGACCGGCGGCACTGCCTTCTTCCTTTCCGAGCGCAATTTCGTCGGCGCCGACCAGTATCAGCGCCTCTTCACCTGCACGAACTACCTCGACCCGATGTCCTGCCAGGAGGATGCCTTCTGGGCCGCCGTCGGCAACACGTTCTGGTTCGTCATCCTGCAGGTGGCGCTGATGATCTGCGTGTCGCTGATCACCGCACTGATCCTCAACCGCGATCTCGCCGCCCGCTCCTTCTGGCGCGCCGTGTTCTTCTTCCCGGTCCTCCTGTCGCCCGTCGTCGTCGGGCTGATCTGGAAGTGGATCCTGCAGCGCCAGGGCCTCTTGAATTTCGGCCTCTACCAGTTCGGCATCGAGCCCTATACCTGGCTCACCGACCGCAACTGGACCTTCATCGCCACGATCGGCGTATCGATCTGGGCGCATATGGGCCTCTACACGCTGATCCTGCTCGCCGGTCTGCAGGCGATCCCAAAGGATCTCTATGAAGCCGCCGAAATGGACGGCACCAAGCCGGCGCGCGTCTTCCGGCGCATCACGCTGCCGCTTCTCGCCCCGAACCTTCTGGTCGTCGTCGTCCTGGCGCTGATCAAGGCCGTGCAGATCTTCGACGAGGTCTACGTCCTGACCGGCGGCGGTCCCGGCACCAGCACGCTCTATCTGACCCAGTATATCTACGAGACCGGCTTTGCCTCGGCGCTCCGCAATCCGGGCCTTGCCGCTGCCGCCTCGATCCTGATGGGCCTCGTGCTCGTCGTCCTGACACTGATCCAGCTCGGCGTAGGCCAGCGCGGCGAAAAGAAGGGGAAACGCTGATGGGTGTAGCCTCTCGCTTCATTCTGCGCCGCCGCGGCGGCAAGAGCTGGCACTGGACGGACATCGTCACCTGGGTCTGGCTGATCGGCGGGCTGATCATCATGTTCGGCCCGGCCGTGTGGCTCACCTTCTCGTCGTTCAAGACGCCGGCAGCACTTGCCGAATTCCCGCCGTCGATCCTGCCCTATGTCACCAGCCAGGCGACGGTCCAGGGCTACGACAAGCCGCTGCAGCTCTTCGACGCCAAGATGCCGGACGGTTCGACCAAGGTGCTGGCCGAAGTGCGCCGTATCGGCCTCGTCGCCCAGATGGTCGATCCGAAGGCGCCCGGAGAAATCGTCCGCGTCAACATCGGCGACCGCACCCCGGTCCGCTCGGTCTCATTCGCCACGGAAAACTACACGACGCCCTTCACCCAGTTCGATTTCCTGCGCTACCTGTGGAACTCGGTCTTCGTCACGGTGACGGCGACGCTGATCACCCTGATCGTCAATTCCATGGCCGCCTTCGCGCTGTCGAAATACGAGTTCAAAGGCCGCAACCTGGCGATGCTGATCATCCTTGCGACGCTGATGGTACCGCTTTCGGTGATCATGGTGCCGCTCTATTCGATCATCTCGTCACTCGGGCTGTTCAATAGTCTCTGGGGCGTGATCCTGCCGACGGTCGCGACACCGACCGGCGTGTTCATCCTGCGCCAGTACATGCTGACCATCCCGGACGAGCTGATCGACGCGGCCCGCATGGACAAGGCGTCCGAATGGCAGATCTACTGGCGCATCGTGCTGCCGCTGACGGCACCGGCGCTTGCGGTGCTCGCGATCTTTTCGGTCGTCTGGCGCTGGAACGACTTCCTGTGGCCGCTGATCGTCCTGTCGCGGCGCGAACTCTATACCCTGCAGGTCGGCTTGAGCATCTATTCCGGCGAGCTGAACGTCCAGTGGCACTTCATCCTGGCGATGACGGTCGTGACCATGATCCCCGTCGTGCTGGTCTTCATCTTCCTGCAGCGTTTCATCACCACCGGCATTGCCGGCACCGGCCTGAAGTAAGGATCCCCGATGGGCGAGATCACACTCACCAAAATCAAGAAGTCCTTCGGCGCGGTCGACGTCCTGAAGGATATCGACCTCGAGATAAAGGACGGCGAGTTCATCGTTTTCGTCGGCCCGTCCGGCTGCGGAAAGTCGACCTTGCTGCGTACCATCGCCGGGCTTGAAAAGGTCACCGGCGGCGAAATCGAGATCGACGGCAAGCGCGTCAACGAAGTGTCGGCCGCCGACCGCGGCCTTGCGATGGTCTTCCAGTCCTATGCGCTCTATCCGCATATGAGCGTGCGCCAGAACCTCGCCTTTGGCCTCGAAAATTCCAACATGCCGAAGGCCGAAGTGGCCGAGCGCATCACCGAAGCCGCCCGCATGCTGGAGATCGAGCCCTATCTGGAACGCCGGCCCGGCCAGCTTTCCGGCGGCCAGCGCCAGCGCGTCGCGATCGGCCGCGCCATCGTGCGCCGCCCGACCGCCTTCCTGCTCGACGAGCCGCTGTCGAACCTCGACGCCGAGTTGCGCGTCTCGACCCGCGCCGAACTCGCCGCCCTCCACGCCCGCCTCGGTTCGACGATGATCTATGTCACCCACGACCAGGTGGAGGCGATGACCCTTGCCCACCGCATCGTCGTCATGCGCGCCGGCAAGATCGAACAGGTCGGCACGCCGCTCGACCTCTACAACACGCCCGCCAACCGCTTCGTCGCCGGTTTCATCGGCGCGCCGCACATGAATTTCCTGGCCGGCGAAGTGACCGAGCTGCAGAGCGGCACCGCGACGCTTACGACATCCGGCGGCCACCGCCTCCTCGTGCCGTTCTCGGGCCATTCGCTTTCCGTCGGCGACAAGCTGACGATCGGCATCCGCCCGCAGCACATCACGCTCGCCGGCGACCCCGGCAGTCTCACGGTCAAAGTGCGCCTCGTCGAGGCGCTCGGCTCCGAGACGGTCATCCATGCGGATCTGAACGGCGAAAAGCTGCTTGCGGTAGTTTCCGGCCAGAAGCCGATTTCGCCGGGCGACGAAGCCTATTTCTCCGTCGCCGGCGCACCGCTGCACCTGTTCGACAGGAATGGGTTGCGCGTCAAGGGTAGCTGAGCCGTCCACCCCTCATCCCTTTGCGCCCACCTCCTCCGGAAGATGGGATGGTCGGCTGACTGACCGAACGGTACAGTCGGCGCAGCCAAAACGGGAAGAGGAGGCGTATGATGTTCCGTGTTTTTCTGCTTCTGTCGCTGGCCGTGCTTTTCACCGGGTCCGCCGCATTGCTCCCGGCCAATGCCCAAACCAGACTGGTCAAGACCAAGCCGACGGTGGCGTCGATGGCTGCCGGCGAGACTGTCCTGTTCGACGACAAGAGCTGCCCCGCCGGCATGATCGCGCAATACACCAAGTCGCAGCGCAAGGAAGAAATCGGCAAGAAATGCGTGCATCTGAACGGCACGCGGTAGGTGTGGGCGTCCGCGTGGCCGGTCAGGCGCCGTAGTGCCTGACCGGCACTTTCTCTCAGAGATATCCTTTGAAAAAGGCCAGCACCGCCCGCCGCATCTCCGCCGTCTCGCGGTGACCGACGTCAGCTTGCGGCAAAAACACCAGCGCACCGAGCGCCTGGGCCCTTAGATAAGCGGCCTCCGTCTCGGCAAAGGCGCGCTCCACCGCATCAGGCGGTGTCAGCGGATCGTCCCAGCCGACGCAGATCAGCTGCGGCCGCGGCGCCACCAGCCCGGCGATCTCGCCGATCGAGGTTTCTTTGAGCAGCCCCGGCACGGTCAGGTAATGGCCGTGCAGATTATGGGCGCCGGTTTCGACCAGCGTCGCGAAATCCGCGTAGCAGCACAGATGCGCGTTCGCCTTCACCCTCGGATCCAGCGCCGACAGGAAATAGGCAAGCGTCGCACCCATCGAGAGCCCCGTCACGCCGATCCTCTGCGGATCGACCTCCGGCCGGCCGGCAAGCCAGGCCAGCGCCGCGGCCTGTTCGGACAGCATCTGCCCGAACAACGTTTTGCCATGCCAGAGCGCCGCCTTGGTCGCCGCATCCTCCGTTACGCCGGCACGCTCGCCGAATGTCGGCATGTCGATGCACAGCACCACATATCCGTCGCGCGCCAATGCCGGTCCCGGGGCATCGAGTAAAGCCGGCCGCCCGTCGATCAGTTCCGACGCACCGATATCCCAGCGAGCGCCGTGTGCATGGGCATAGAGGATCGCCGGGCCGCGGGTGAGGAACCCTTCGCTCGGCCGGGTCAGGAAGCCGCGCACCTCGGTGCCGTCGTTCAACCGAAACCGCAACCTTTCGAGAATATAGCCGTCGCGGTTTTCCGCGGAACTGTCCGCCAGCGTCAGGGAGACCTCCTCGAAGGCAAGCAGTTCCTTCAATCGCTCAACCGTGATCGCCATGTTGTCCTCCTCCCGGCCGGTCATCTTGGCCCTCCAGCGAGGATGACTGCCATCTGTGCCCTTCGGCTTTTCAGAGACATAGACGAAATTTCCTCCCCTCGCATCCCCGCCCGCCAAACCCCCGCCTACAATCTGCGCGTCCCGTTTCGGCTACACCGGCCCGCATAACCGGCGAGACGGGACCGGTGCCTTGATGATCTGCCGTCATGCAGGTGGGTCGCCAGGGGCTGCGCAGAAAATGGTCTCCCTCTCGCCTAATGGCGGGGCGTGCGTGTGTCGCACACAACCCGGTATGGCATCCGTGCTCATTTCCACGGAGTTAAATTCATACCGCCGCAGAGGGACCGGAGTCGCGCGGAAAAACACGCCGAACGGGACACGTCGAGTGTCATTATTAAAATTTCAATTCGAGGCACACGACGTGTCCCGGCCGAAACTGAAACGCAAAGGCACCAAGGGATGAGTACGCCTTGAGATCAGGCAAGGAAGAACATGGATAAGCCAGAACTCAGCGATTACGAAAAGCTTCGCGCCGAACAGCATGAGGAATTATGCCGCGCCACGGCGTCGATCTGCTTTCTGGACAGCGGCTTCTGCCATTTGCGCGCCTGCCGCCGCCGGCGTGTCTGCAGTGGCCCGATGCTGCCATCGGTGCATCAGATCTGGAAGGTCCGTGCCCAGCAGGAAATCGGCCTCAGCGGCAAGGCATGCGCCGATCTACCGCTTTGCATCGCCAATCGCGAACCCCAACGTTATGAACTCTTCAAACAGGCCTTGCAGAAGCTTCAGCAGTTAGCAATCGATGAACCGAATCTCGACGTGCTCCGCGCCTGCATCTTGGTTGCGGCAAGGCGGCGCGCCAAGAAACATCTCTTGACTTCTCATCCGCTGCATCCGACTTCAACAGCGGAACAAGGAGTAGAGCCATGACCGAAGCCGCCCGCAGCACGATCGATCCCCGCACGACGATCGACCAGAGCGAAGTCGACCGGTTTTCCGCGATGGCCGCCGAGTGGTGGGACCCGACCGGCAAGTTCAAGCCGCTTCACAAGTTCAACCCAGTGCGCCTCGCCTATCTCCGCGACCGCATCTGTGAAAACTTCGGCCGCGACCGCAAGAGCCACCTGCCGCTTTCCGGCCTGCGCATCCTCGATATCGGCTGCGGCGGCGGCCTGCTCTCCGAGCCGATCGCCCGCATGGGCGCGACCGTGGTCGGCGCCGATCCGTCGGAAAAGAACATCGGCATCGCCTCCACCCATGCCGCCGAGACCGGCACCTCGGTCGACTACCGCGCCGTCACCGCCGAGCAGCTCGCCGAAGCCGGCGAGACTTTCGATGTCGTGCTGAATATGGAAGTGGTGGAACACGTTGCCGACGTCAATTTCTTCATGACGACCTGCGCCAACATGGTTCGCCCCGGCGGCCTGATGTTCGTCGCCACCATCAACCGCACCTTCAAGGCGGGCGCGCTGGCGATCTTCGCTGCCGAAAACATCCTGCGCTGGCTGCCCCGCGGCACCCATCAATACGAAAAGCTGGTCCGCCCGGAAGAGCTCGAAAGGCCGATCTCCTCAGCCGGCATGGACATCATCCACCGCACCGGCGTCTTCTTCAACCCGCTGCAGGACCGCTGGAACCTGTCGCCGGATATGGACGTCAACTACATGATGCTGGCGAAACGGCCGGCTTGATGGAAATTCGTGGCGCCTGTGGTACTATGTCAGAGTAGAAGGAGCTGCATATGCCGCAAGTAACCGTAAAGCTCGACGCAGCGCTGGATGATCATATCCAAAGCGCCATCGACCGCGGTGAGACCAAGTCACGCGATCGATATATCGAGGACGCGCTGCGTGATCGCTATCTCCGCGACCTCCAAAGACAGAAGCTACATGAGTCTCTTGATCGGGCGATAGCTGACGCCGATGCGGGTCGCGTCACCCCGCTCGAAGAGGCCTTCGACCGCATCCTGAGCGACCTCGAAAAGTAGGGAAAGCCCGTGAAAGTCGTCATCACGGACGAAGCGCTTTCGGACATTTCCTCAATCACAAAATTTATCAGAAAAGATAATCCTCCGCGCGCGATCTCATTCGCACTGGAATTAAGGGAAGCCTGCCGCCAGCTCGGAAATGCACCGGGGGCTTTTGCCGCGTTGTCCGACTATCCGGAAAGCGGGATCAGGCGACGCCCCTATGGCAACTATGTAATCCTGTACAGGATCGGCGGCGCAACAGTCGAAATCCTCCATATCTTCCACGGCGCCCAGGACTACGAAAGCGCCCTCTTTCCGAAAGAATAGCCATCCCCGCCCCCGCCGCGCACGCTAACCTCTCCCTGATCGCCATCAGCTCATTCAGTTCGCGTCTTCGGGAATGACCGGCAATGGTGCGATCTCGATGCCCTCGTCGAGGAGGTCGCGCACCTCGCCGAGGCTCGCCTGGCCGATGATGCCGCGGGCATCGGCCTCGCCGTAGTGGATCTTGCGGGCTTCCTCGGGAAATTTTTCACCGACGTCCTCGGCATTGGCCTTGATCGCCGCTACCGCTTCCTTGAGCTTGGCGATCGCCTCCCGGCGTGCCAGGTCCATCACCATCGCCTGCTTCTCTTCTTGCCTGCGGGCGGTCGAAACGGAGGGCGCCATCAGCGTCTTGGAGATCGCGGCGGAATTGCAGACCGGACAAGTCAGGAAGCCGCTCGCGACCTGCCGGTCGAAATCGGCGCTTTCCGAAAACCAGCCTTCGAACGCGTGGGCATTGTCGCAGGAGAGGGAATACTTGATCAAGCGGCCACCTCTCCCGCCGCGTCGGGAACCGCATCGAGCGAGAACTCGCGGGCGTTCTTGAGGTTAGGGATCTTTCCCCGGGCTGCGGCAACGGCAGCAATATCGATGTCGGCGAGCACGACGCCTTCGCCGGTGCCGCCGGCAGACGCCAGCACCTTGCCCCAGGGGTCGACGATCATCGAGTGGCCAAATGTCTCGCGGCCGTCTTCATGCACGCCACCTTGAGCGGCGGCGATCACGAAAGCGCCGTTCTCGATCGCACGGGCGCGCAGCAGGATTTCCCAATGCGCTTCGCCGGTCTGGCGGGTAAAGGCCGCCGGCACGGTCAGGATCTCGGCACCGGCCAAGGCTTCGCTGCGGAAAAGCTGCGGGAAGCGCACGTCGTAGCAGATCGCAAAACCGAGCTTGCCGAACGGCAGGCCGGCGACCCGCGCCTCGCTTCCCGGCTCATAGGCCGAGCTTTCGCGCCAGCTCTCGCCATTGTCCAGATCGACATCGAACATATGAATCTTGTCATAGGTGCAGATCTGGCGGCCACTCGGCGCAAACAGGAAGGCGCGGTTGGCGATCTTGCCGCCGTCGACGGCGATCGCGGTCGAGCCGATATGCAGGTGAATGCCGAGTTCGCTCGCCAAGCTGCGGGCGGTCGAAACAATGATATCGCCCGCCTCGTCGCGCAGCACAGCGCGCATGGCCTTTCGGTCCCGCTGCAGGAAACCGGTCATCTCCGGGGTCTGGATATAGGTCGCCCCGTGGGCCGCCGCTTCACGCACCAGCCGCGCCACGTCGGCGGCGTTCTTTTCCGGATCGACGCCGGAGCACATCTGGATAGCGGCAGCTTTGAAAGCCATGGAAGATACCTCTCAGTTCGCCAGAATCGGATCCAGCTTGCCGGCCCGGTCGAGTGCGTGCAGATCGTCGCAGCCGCCGACATGCGTGCCGTCGATGAATATCTGCGGAAAGGTCGAGCGGCCGTTCGCCTTGCCGATCATTTCCTGGCGCAATTCCTGCGAATAGGTGGCGTCATGCTCGGTATAGGCGACACCCTTGGTATCCAGCAAAGCTTTTGCGCGCGCGCAGTAACCGCAATATTCGCGGGTATAGATAGTGACCTCTGCCATGATCGTCTCCGGGCGCGACCGGGCGGGGAAAAGGCCGCGCGCAATAGTGTTTTCTACTGTCATATAGGCCCGCCGACGGCCATTGCAAAGGTCAAAACAGTGACCTCCGCAGCGCCGGCTTTCCGCAAGGCACGCGTGGCCGAAGAAACCGTCGCACCGGTGGTGTAGACGTCGTCGACCAGCACCAGCCGCTTGCCGAAAACGCGATCCTCATGGCGCGGCGCGATCGCAAAGGCCGCCCGCACATTGTCCTCGCGGCCCCGCGCCGTAAGCCCCACCTGCCGGTTGGTGCGTTTGACGCGAATGAGGGTAGACGGCAGGAACGGCCGACCGGATTTCTGCGACAGATGCCGGGCGAGCTCCGCCGCCTGGTTGAATTTGCGCGAGGCGAAACGCGACCGATGCAGCGGCACCGGCAGGATGGCGTCACAGTTTTCCACGTAACCATCGGAGGCGCGCAGCATCCAGCCGGCCATCATCCCCGCAAGGTCGGTGCGGTCGCGGTATTTCAGCGAATGGACGAGGTCACGGGCGGCGCCCTCGAAGATTGCCGCCGAGCGCAAACGGTCGAAGACGGGCGGTTCCGCAATCGCCTGCGCCGACAGAATGCCCGGCCCCGGATCATAGGAAAACGGCAGGCCGAGCTTCTCGCAATAGGGCCGTTCGATGAAACGGATTTCCCGCCAGCAGGAGGGGCAGAAGCCCTGATGCGCCCCGGTCCGCACCCCGCAGCCGGGACAGATCGGCGGATAGACGAAATCGCCGATCCATCTCGTCCACCCCGCAGCGAACGATGTTAAAAGTCGCAGGGCGTTGACGTTCGGCTCGGCGGACATGACTTGACAATAGCGGATGGAACGCGCCTTTGCGACGGCAGAATACGAGTGGACGACCATGGAAATTCTCTTCGACGAACAGCTGGTGAGTGCGCGCCGCAGACGCGCGGTAACCGCTCAGGACGACAACGCCGCCGCCTTTCTTCTGGATATCGCTGGCCGAGAGCTTGCAGATCGGTTGGCGGTCGTCGAGCGCCGCTTCGAGACGGCGGTCGAACTCCATGGCGGAACCGGCATCGCCGCCCGCGAAGCGCTTGCCACCGGCAAGATCGGCACCATCCGGCGCGTCGAGGCAGACGCCGCTTTTGCAAGGCCTGGCGACACCTTCACGGCCGCTCCATTGGAGGACGTGCCGCTCGAACCGGACTCCGTCAACCTGGTCCTGTCGCCGCTGTCGCTGCATCTGGTCAACGATATGCCCGGCACGCTGATCCGCATTCGCCGGGCACTGAAGCCGGACGGGCTTTTCCTGGCCGCGATCCCCGGCTCGGGCACGTTGCAGGAAATGCGGGACGTTCTTCTGTCTGCCGAGGCCGAATTGACCGGCGGGGCAAGCCCGCGCGTCATTCCGTTTGCCGATGTGCGCGATGTCGGTGCGCTGCTGCAGCGGGCGGGCTTTTCGCTGCCGGTCGTCGATGCCGAGACTTACACGGTGCGTTACGACTCGCTGTTCCCACTGATGCGGGATCTACGGGCCATGGGCATGACCAACCCTCTCGCCGGGCGCAGTCGCGTGCCGGTGACGAGGCGTTTCTTCGTGAGAGCTGCAGAACTTTATGCCGAGCGTTATTCCGATCCGGACGGCCGCATCCGCGCGACATTCTCGATCATCTACGCATCCGGCTGGGCGCCGCATGAAAGCCAGCAAAAGCCGTTGAAGCCGGGCTCCGCCAAAATGCGGCTTGCCGACGCCCTCAACAGTCGCGACCCGCGCTGAACGGCCCCCGACCCAAATTCAGGGAACAGGGTCGTCAATGTTGTTAGAGATGGTTTTGAACGTATTCGTCAATGCGTCGGTAAAGGTGGTGAACCCGGCGATCATCGACAGCGAGATGATCCCGATGATGAGGCCGTATTCCACGGCCGTCGCGCCGCTGTTATTATTCAGAAGAAACCTGAAAAGGCGCATGAACTGACCTTTGGATCAAATGGGAGTCCGGCCTCAAAGTCCCGGCGTCAGCAGTCGCTGCCGATGCCATAACCCTGTACGATGCAGACCGAACCGGGCGTTTCCTGCAATACGCTGCGCCGGATCGTATAATGTCTTGCGCCCTTTTCGCCGGGCTTGATGGAGCCCGTGCTGATCAGGTCGAAATCTTCCTGGACATGCGCCAGTCGGCGCTCGTCATTGCGGCTGGCGAGCATTGGCGTCACGATCAGCGAAAGAGCGATCGCGGCCGTCCCGAACAGGAGTGCGATATTCAGCGCGCCGGTTTTGCCGGAGCCATGCGTCGTCCGCTGACGGACCCGCACAGTTTTCCAGAATTCCTCGTCCATGCCTTCTAAAGCCTCATCAACGCGTTACCGGATAAGCCTTGAAGGTGCCACAATCGGCTAAACGATCCCTTAACGCCGTATGAATTCGGCGGCTCTAATTTTATCGATCAGAGGAGATCCTGCAGGATCGGGATCAGCGGCTCGTCGGCCGGCGGCATCGGGTAGTCCCGCAGCGCGTTCGGCCGCACCCATTTGATCGCCTGCCCTTCCCGCCCCGTCGGAATGCCTTCGAAGCGACGGCAGATATAGAGCGGCATCAGCAGGTGGAAGGTCTCGTAGGTGTGGCTGGCGAAGGTGAGCGGCGCAAGGCACGGAATCTTGGTCTGGATGCCGAGCTCTTCCTCGAGCTCGCGCACCAGCGTCTCCTCCGGTGTTTCACCCGGCTCGACCTTGCCGCCGGGAAACTCCCAGAGGCCGGCCAGCGACTTGCCTTCCGGCCGTTGCGCCAGAAGGATGCGGCCGTCGGTATCGATCAGCGCGCAGGCGGCGACGAGCAGGATCTTGCGGGGGTTGTCGCTCATGCCCGGCTTTCCTGCCGCCAGTAGCGATATTCGTAGGCCTTGCGGAAGCCGAACCTCCGATAGAGCGCCAGCGCCGGTTCGTTGGTCGAGACCACCTGCAGCCAGGCCGACCGAGCACCGCTGATCCGGGCCCAGCGCAGTGCCGAGGACAGGATCTCGGTGCCGAGACCCTCGCGCCGATGTGCCTTCGCGACAGCAAAAGAGATGATGCCGGCCAGATCGTTGTCCTGCACGCAGAGCGCCACGGCCGCGGCCCCTTCCTGCGGGTTCTCCTTGATGAAGAAGCCGGATGTCGGCTTGATCGAGCTCAGGATCTCCGCAAGCGCCGGCTTCAGCGCGGCATCCTCGCCGTCAATGGCAAGGCTCGCATCGCAGAACCGGCCGATATCGTGGCTCGGCAGGTGATCGAGCGTGTCCGGCAGTTCCAGTTCGGTGAGGTTGACGGTCAGGACGTCGACGGTCTCGAACGCCCGCCAGCCGGCGGCGTTGAGGTGGTCGATGAGCTTCGGAGGGGCAAGCGGCGTCTCCCTGACGACCAGCGGCCGGCCATAGTCCTCGAACCGCTTGCGCGCCTTCTCGAGCCGCGTCGCCATGTCGCGATGATCCGACGGGTCGAGCGGCACGATGCAGTTCAAACGCTTGGAAGGATGACCGCCGGTCAGCCGTACCTGCCAGCTGCCGTCATACACGACGGACGCCGCCGGCCAGGCTCGAAAGCCGACGGCTTCGAGCCGCCGGACCAATGGCAGATCGTTCTGAGGAGATGATGCTTCGTTCAATTCCTGTCAGCTCCGGTAGTCGCCGTTGATGGCAACATATTCCTTGGTGAGGTCGCAGGTCCAGACGGTCGCACGGCCGCTGCCGAGACCGATATCGACCTTCACCGGAATGTCCTGTTCCTTCATGACGGCGGTGGTCGCTGCTTCGGAATAGGCCGGATCGCGCTCACCATCGACGGCGACGCGCACGTCGCCGAACCAGATCGCCAGCCGGTCGCGGTCGGCCATTTCGCCCGACTTGCCGACGGCCATGACGATCCGCCCCCAATTGGCATCTTCGCCGGCGATCGCGGTCTTGACCAGCGGCGAGTTGGCGATCGACAGCGCGATCACCTTTGCCGCGGCATCGCTTTCGGCGCCAGTGACGGTGATCTCGACCATCTTGCGCGCACCTTCGCCGTCGCGGACGACCTGCAGGGCCAGATCCTTGAGCAGGTCATTGAGCGCGGCGCGGAAGCTTGCGAGACGCGGATCGTCGGCGGTCTCGATGCGGGCCTGGCCATCTTCGGCGGCGGCACCAGTGGCAAACAGCATCAGCGTATCGGAGGTCGAGGTATCGCTGTCGACGGTGACCGAGTTGAAGCTTGGGCCGACGCCGGCGGACAGCAGGCTCTGCAGTGCCGGCGACGCGATGTCGGCATCGGTCGCCACGAAGGACAGCATGGTCGCCATGTCGGGGGCGATCATGCCGGCGCCCTTGGAGATGCCGTTGATCGTCACATTGACGCCGCCGATCTCGGCGGTGCGGGTCGCGACCTTCGGATAGGTGTCGGTGGTCATGATTGCTCGTGCCGCCTCCAGCCAGAAATCGCCGGTGGCGCCGCTGTTCATGTCGCCGAGCACGCCTGCGAATTTCGTCGCGTCGAGCGGTTCGCCGATCACCCCGGTCGAAGCCAGATAGACCTCGTTCTTGCCGCAGCCGACCGCCTCGGAGGCCGACTTGGCGGTGAGTTCAGTCGCAGCCTTGCCCCTGACGCCGGTAAAGGCGTTGGCATTGCCGGAATTGACGACCACGGCGCGCGCCACCCCGTGCGACAGATTGGCGCGGCAGAAATCGACCGGCGCCGAGGGGCACTTGGAGCGGGTGAAGACGCCGGCGACGGTCGCGGGCTTGTCGAACACCATCAGCAGCACGTCGGTGCGGTTCTTGTACTTGATCCCGGCGGCGGCAGTCGCCATCCGCACGCCGCGGATCGCCGGCATGTCGGGATAGGATTTCGGAGCGAGCGGCGAAACGGAATCGGACATCGGAAAACTACCTGGCTCAAATAGGAAAAGGGCCCGGAAGATCCGGGCCCGTCGTCAAAATGATTACTGCTGGGCAGGGACGTTGCCGTCCTGCATCTTGCTGACGTCGTCATAACCCTTCTTGAGGGCCGCGTCCTTGATGTCGATCTTCTGCTCGCTCTTGGCCTTGGTGATGAGAGCCACATATTTGTCGCGCATTACCAGCTGCTTGACCTGGTCCTCGACCTGATCGAAAGCCGGCGCCGGAGCATCTCGCGTGTCTTCCAGCTTGATGACGTGATAGCCGAACTGCGACTTGACCGGCGTCTTGGAATATTCGCCCTTCTTCAGCGCGAAAGCGACTTCCTCGAATTCCGGAACCATGCGGCCGCGGCCGAACCAGCCGAGATCGCCGCCTTCATCCTTGTTGGAATCCTGGGACTTTTCCTTGGCGATCGCGGCGAAATCCTTGCCCTTGTCGAGATCGGCGATGATCGCCTTGGCCTCGTCCTCGGTCTTTACGAGGATGTGGCGGGCATGCACTTCTTCCTGCTTCGGCAGGGAAGCGATTTCCTTGTCGTAACGGGCCTTGACCTCTGCCGGGGTGGTGGCGTCGATCACATGCTTGCGGAAATAGGCGTTATGCAGCTCGCGGTCGGCGATATAGTCCATCCGCTTCTTGAAGTCCGGGGTGTCCTTGATGCCTTCGGCGAGAGCGCCCTTGGCGAGCAGCTTGACATCGATGGCGCCGGAAAGGGCTGCAACCTTCTTCTGGTCGTCCGGAAGCTGGGCAAGCTGCGGGTCCAGGTTCTGGACCGCAATCTCCAGTTCCGACTGGTGAATTTCGAGGTCGCCGACCTTGGCAACGACCGGATCCTCCGCGGCAAAGGCGGGAGCCTGGCAGAGGATCGCGGCGGCCAGCGCGGCCGTCATGAGAAACTTGTGGCGCAACATCGATAAAGACCTTTCGATTAAGGATACCGGTTTCAGAACGTCTGATTCCGGCCAGAAAACCTTCACAAACACCGGATTGTGGCCATTCTGTATCGGCCGCCACCGTTGACATCATTCGACCCCCCTCTTATCTGTCACGCAACTTCGCGTCCAGCAGAGTTTCCGGGCGTGACAGGTCATTTTATCGGTATCAGAAACCGATGGTTCGACCGGTCCCGCGCCCCCATGGGACAGATTTCAGAAAGGACCATTCGTATGGTCAGCCTTGGCGGCATCGCCCGCAAATTGTTCGGTTCGGCTAACGATCGTCGCGTGCGCGGCTACCAGCCGACTGTCGACGCCATCAATGCTATCGAGGAGAAGACCAAGGCTCTCTCCGATGAACAGCTTGCGGCCCAGACGGTCGAGTTCAGGAAACTGCTCTCCGAAGGCAAGACGCTCGACGACCTCATGATCCCGGCCTTCGCCGTGGTGCGCGAGGCCTCCCGCCGCGTGCTCGGCATGCGCCCGTTCGACGTGCAGCTGACCGGCGGCATGATCCTTCACGATGGCGCGATTGCCGAGATGAAGACCGGCGAAGGCAAGACGCTGGTGGCGACGCTGGCGGTCTACCTGAACGCGCTCGCCGGCAAGGGCGTGCATGTGGTCACCGTCAACGACTACCTCGCCCAGCGTGACGCCCATACGATGGGCAAGCTCTACGGCTTCCTGGGCTTGACCACCGGCGTCATCGTCCATGGCCTCAGCGACGAAGAGCGTCATGCCAATTATGCCTGCGACATCACCTACGCCACCAATAACGAACTCGGCTTCGATTATCTGCGCGATAACATGAAGTACGAGCGTAGCCAGATGGTCCAGCGCGGCCACAATTACGCGATCGTCGACGAAGTGGACTCGATCCTGGTCGACGAGGCGCGCACGCCGCTGATCATCTCCGGCCCGCTCGACGACCGTTCGGAACTCTACAACACGATCGACGCCTTCATCCCGGCGCTGGTGCCGGAAGACTACGAGATCGACGAGAAGCAGCGCTCCGCCAACTTCTCCGAGGTCGGCACCGAAAAGCTCGAGAACCTGCTGCGTCAGGCGGGCCTACTGAAGGGCGAATCCCTCTACGACGTCGAGAACGTCGCGATCGTCCACCACATCAACAACGCGCTGAAGGCCCACAAGCTCTTCACCCGCGACAAGGACTACATCGTCCGCAACGACGAGATCGTCATCATCGACGAATTCACGGGCCGCATGATGCCCGGCCGCCGTTATTCGGAAGGCCAGCACCAGGCGCTCGAAGCCAAGGAAAAGGTGCAGATCCAGCCGGAGAACCAGACGCTCTCCTCGATCACCTTCCAGAACTATTTCCGCATGTACGGAAAGCTCGCCGGCATGACCGGTACGGCCCAGACGGAAGCGGAAGAATTCGGCAATATCTACAAGCTCGAAGTGGTCGAAGTGCCGACCAACCTGCCGATCCAGCGTATCGATGAGGACGACGAGGTCTACCGGACCTTCGACGAAAAGTTCAAGGCGATCATCGAAGAGATCAAACAAGCCCATGAACGCGGCCAACCGGTCCTGGTCGGCACCACGTCGATCGAAAAATCCGAACTGCTGGCGACCATGCTGCGCCAGTCGGGCTTCAATAATTTCCAGGTCCTGAACGCCCGTTACCACGAGCAGGAAGCCTATATCGTGTCGCAGGCCGGTGTGCCGGGCGCCGTCACGATCGCCACCAACATGGCCGGCCGCGGCACCGACATCCAGCTCGGCGGCAATATCGACATGCGCCTCGAACGCGAGCTCGAAGGCATGGAGCCGGGTCCGGAGCGCGATGCGCTGGAAGCGGCAAGCCGCGAAGAAGTCAGGCAGCTCAAGGAGAAGGCGCTTGCCGCCGGCGGTCTTTACGTGATCGCCACCGAGCGCCACGAAAGCCGCCGCATCGACAACCAGCTGCGCGGCCGCTCCGGCCGTCAGGGCGACCCGGGCCGTTCGAAATTCTACCTGTCCCTCCAGGACGACCTAATGCGCATCTTCGGCTCCGACCGCATGGACAGCATGCTGCAGAAGCTCGGCCTCAAGGAAGGCGAAGCAATCGTCCATCCGTGGATCAACAAGGCGCTCGAACGCGCCCAGAAGAAGGTCGAAGCCCGCAACTTCGACATCCGCAAGAACCTTCTGAAATACGACGACGTCACCAACGACCAGCGCAAGGTGATCTTCGAACAGCGCATCGAGATGATGGATTCGGAAGACGTATCCGAGACCGTCGAGGACATGCGCAACGAGGTGATCGAGGTTCTGGTCGCCAAGCACATTCCCGAACGCGCCTATGCCGAACAATGGAATGCCGCAGGCCTTCGCGAAGACGTCGGCCGGATGCTGAACCTCGACCTGCCGATCGAAGACTGGGTCAAGGAAGACGGCATCGGCGAGACCGATATCCGCGAACGTATCACCGAGGCTGCCGACAAGGCCGCGGCCGAGCGCAAGGAGCGTTTCGGCGCCGATATCATGACCTATGTGGAGCGCTCCGTGCTGCTCCAGACGCTCGACCACCTGTGGCGCGAGCATATCGTCAATCTCGACCACCTGCGCTCGGTCATCGGCTTCCGCGGCTACGCCCAGCGTGATCCGCTGCAGGAATACAAGGCGGAAGCCTTCGAGCTGTTCCAGGCGCTGCTTGCCAACCTGCGCGAGGCGGTCACCTCCCAGCTGATGCGCGTCGAGCTGGTGCAGAACCCCGAGCCGCCGCAGCCGCCGGCGATCTACGACGAACAGCATGTCGATCCGACGACCGGCCTCAACCAGGTCACCGGCTTCGACAGCGAGAACTTCATCGCCGCACCGGCAGACCGCCGTCCGGAAGATCCCTCCACCTGGGGCAAGATCGGCCGCAACGAGGCCTGCCCCTGTGGATCCGGCAAGAAATACAAGCATTGCCACGGCGCCTTCGAACAGGCCTGAGGCTTCTGCGAAAACCCCATCCTTTCAACGCCGCCCTTGCCGGGCGGCGTTGTCGTTTCCGCCCTCCGGAATGGAAGGTCAGCCTTCGGCTGGAGACCCGGCGCAGACTTCGCGGACAGATGTCCGCAGCCACCGGTGAGCCGGATCGGCATCCAGGCGCGGATGCCAGAGCAATGACACGGTGATCTCGGGCACCGGAACCGGCAGGGCGAAACTGAACATTCCGGCGCGCAGGTTGCCGCTGTGCCGCTCGGGAATGCTGGCTATCAGATCCGAAGACTGGGCGAGAACCAGCGCAGTGGCAAAACCGTCGACGATCGTCACGATCCGCCGTTCCAGCCCCGACGCAGCGAGCGCCTCGTCGATCGCCCCCTTTTCGAGCCCCCGTCGCGAAACTAGGATATGATCGCCCGCCGCGTATCGCCGAGCCGATATCTCGCCTTCGGCCAGCGGGTGCCCGCTGCGCACGACGCCGATGAAACGGTCCCGGAACAGCGCCTGGGCCCGCACTTCCGGACCGATCGTCGTGCCGACGACCCCGGTTTCCAGATCGACGCTTCCGTCGCGAAGCGAGGTGCTGTCCTTGTCCGGCTTGCGGATGAAACGCAGCCGCACGCCGGGCGCCTGCGCGCTGACACGAGCGATGAGGCCAGGCCCGAAATTCTCGACGAAACCCTCGTTGGTGCGCAGCGTGAATGTCCGGACGAGCTTACCGAGATCGAGCATCTCGATCGGCCGCAAGACCGCTTCCGCATCCTGCACGAGGCCGCCGACCCGTTCGCGCAGTTCGATCGCCCGAGGCGTTGGCACGAGACTTCGGCCGGCCCTCACCAGCAACGGATCACCCGTCGTCTCACGCAATCGCGCCAAGGCCCGGCTCATGGCCGACTGGCTGAGCCGTAGCCGTTTGGCCGCCCGTGCCACGCTGCCTTCAGCCAAAAGGACGTCGAGGGTGAAAAGCAGGTTGAGATCGGGTCTGGACATGCGCGCAGCATAACACAGGCTCTTCTATATGAGATGGCGTCCGATGCATTGAATTGATGCAAACGATGCGCCTTCCGCCATACCTGACCGTGAGATAGCCATCGGGCAGCAGTTTCTGGAGGTTCCCCCATGATACCCGCACGACTGATACCCGTCATTTTCGGCCTTGTTCTTTCCTGCATGATGTCCCTGCTTATCTCCGGCGTTTCCACGCTCCGCAGCGCGGGGCTGATCGACGGCTTCTTCGGGATCTGGATGGGAGCATGGCTCCCCTCCTGGATCATCGCTTTTCCGGTCGTACTGGTTGTCGCGCCGCTGGCGCGCCGGATCGTCAGCAACCTCGCGAAACCGGCCCCGAAACCGGCGGAGGGCGAAAAACGATGACCTCTGCCGCCCACGATCCGGTTACGCAACCGGCAGAACGCGCGGGTGCCTTCGGTGGGGCGCTCGCCGCTCTTTCGCTCTCGATGTTGCTCTCTTCGCTCGGCACCAGCATCGCCAATGTCGGCCTGCCGACATTGGCGCAGGCATTCGACGCCTCCTTCCAGCAAGTCCAATGGGTGGTTCTTGCCTATCTTCTCGCAATCACCACACTGATCGTCAGCGTCGGGCGGCTTGGCGACATTTCGGGGCGCCGGCGGCTCCTGCTCGCCGGGATTGCCCTTTTCACGGTAGCCTCGATCGCCTGCGGGATTGCTCCGACGCTGGGTATCCTGATCGCTGCAAGAGCAGCACAAGGTCTCGGAGCCGCCGCCATGATGGCGCTCACCATGGCTTTTGTCGCTGACCTATTTCCAAAGACACGCACCGGCGCGGCCATGGGATTGCTCGGCACCATGTCGGCAATCGGCACCGCGCTCGGCCCTTCCCTGGGCGGCCTGCTGATCGCCGGCGCCGGCTGGCGGGCGATCTTCCTGATCAACGTGCCGTTGGGCCTGCTGGCGCTCCTGCTTGCCTTTCGTTACCTGCCTGACGATCTTCGCCGAGAAAGACCGGACCAAAGACCCGGCTTCGACGTCTCTGGCACGCTGCTGCTTGCCCTGACGCTTGCAGCCTATGCACTCGCCATGACGGTCGGCCGAGGCAGTCCTGGTCCAGTCAACGCCGCTCTGCTACTATTGGCTGCCGTCGGAGCCGGCCTGTTTGTTCTTGTCGAAGCGAGAGCGGCGTCGCCCCTGATCCGACTATCGATGTTGCGCAATCCAGCCTTGAGCATGGGATTGATAACCAGCGCGCTTGTCTCGGCGGTGATGATGTCGACGCTGGTGGTCGGGCCGTTCTATCTTTCGCGTTCGCTCGGCCTCGACGCGGCTTTCGTCGGGCTCGTCATGTCGATCGGCCCGATTGTTTCCACATTCAGCGGCGTACCGGCCGGCCGGCTGGTGGACCGCCTGGGCGCGGGGACTGCGGTCGTCATCGGTCTCGTGGGAATGCTGGCCGGCTCGTTTGCCCTCACCCTGCTTCCCGAAACGTTCGGCATTGGCGGCTACGTCGCTGCCATCGCGGTACTGACGCCCGGTTATCAACTGTTCCAGGCAGCCAACAACACCGCGGTCATGGTGGACGTCGGTGCACAGCAGCGCGGCGTCGTTTCCGGCCTGCTTAATCTGTCGCGCAATCTCGGCCTCATCACCGGCGCTTCGCTGATGGGCGCGGTGTTCGCAATGGCCTCGGGAACGGGCGATGTCGCGACGGCACCTCCGCAAGCCGTGGCCGCCGGCATGTCGTTCACCTTCGCAATTGCCGTGGGGATGATTGCCGTCGCACTCGCCATTGCCGCCGTTCACCAGGTTGTTCCGGCCGTCCGCAACCTTTTGACCCGTTCTTCCAGGGAGCCTTGAAGTTCACAGTTCGTGAAGCCATCGACGCCTGGGCGAACCCTTTCTTAACCCTGCTGTGGCAACACTTTTGCCCATTGTTCCCGTCGTCGTTACGAGTATTGCGTGCCCATCATGGCGGTTATCGAAACAGCGGAAAGATTGCTTCCGCCTGGTCTGAGGACCCGGCTGGCACCGCTGACCCGCAAGCTCGAATCGATCCTCACCGACGACGACGAGACGGCCCGCGCCCAGCGCCGTGCCCTGATTGCCTTCGTGATCCGCGTCTTCAGCGCCGCCATCGCCTTCGTATCGCAAATCGTGCTCGCCCGGCTGATGGGCGAGTTCGAATACGGCATCTTCGCTTTCGTCTGGGTTCTGGTCGTGCTCGCCGGCAATCTCTCCTGCCTCGGCTTCCACACCTCCGTCATCCGCTTCCTGCACCAGCACAAGGCGCGCGACGAGGTGGCGACGGTGCGCGGGCTCAATCTCGCCGTCCGCCTGGTGGCGCTCATCTCGGCAAGCACGGTGGCCGGCCTCGGTTTCCTGTTCCTGCATGCCTACGGCCACACGGTCGAGGCCTATTACCTCGTGCCGGTGTCGCTCGCCTTCTTCACCATACCGATGATCGCGCTCGGCGACGTGCTCGACGGCACCGCGCGCTCGAACGGTTGGACGGTGACGGCGCTGAGCCCCACCTACCTGATCCGCCCGACCCTGATCCTCGTGTTCATGCTGGCCGCACTCTGGTTCGGCGCCGACCACACGGCCGTCACCGCCATGCAGGCAGCCCTTGCGGCAACCTATGTCACGACGCTCTCGCAGCTTCTGCGCCTGACGCTGCGCCTGCGCCGGCTTTACGGCCCTGGCCCGATGCAGTTCGAAATGGGCGCCTGGTTCCGCTATTCGCTGCCGCTCTTCCTTGTCGACGGCATCGGCTTCCTGCTGACCAATGCGGACGTCGTCGTTGTCGGCCTTTACCTGCCGCCGGACCAGGTCGGCATCTATTATGCCGCGGCAAAAACGATCGTGCTCGTCCAATTCGTCTACTTCTCGATCAAGGCTGCCGCCGGCCCCCGCTTTTCCGCGATCATGGCGGAGGAGGACATGACGGCGCTGGCCGCCTTTGCCGGCCAGACCGCGCGCTGGAGTTTCTGGCCGTCGCTTGCCGTCGGGCTTATGGCGCTCGCTTCCGGCGAACTGCTTCTGTCGCTGTTCGGCAGCGCGTTCACGGCCGGCTACTGGCTGATGGCAATCCTGTTTTGCGGCATCCTCGCCAAATCGATGGTGGGGCCAGGCGAGGTCCTGCTCAGCATGGCCGGCCGCCAGAAACTCTGCGTGCTGCTCTACGGCGTGACGCTTTTGGCGAGCATCGGCCTCAATATCGCGCTGATCCCCCGCTTCGGCCTGACGGGTGCCGCCATGGCGACGGCGTCGGCGATGATGATCGAGGCGATCCTGTTGCATATCGCAGTCCGGCGCACGCTCGGCATCGTGCTCTTCGCCTTTGCCGATCCGACGCCCTCTGCTCCTTCAAAGGCTTCCTGATCATGGCGCAACCTCCGTTCAGCAGCGAATTCGAAGGCAATGGCGGCGGCCGGATGAGCATGGTTCAGGCGTTCCGCGCCGAGCGACCGGATGCAGATACCCATCTCCAGGTCGGCCGGCCCGGTCGCGAACTCTGCCTCTATCCCGCCGCCTTCGGTTACGACCTGCAGGAAGAGCTCGAATTCCTCTCCAACCGCGCGCTGGAGCCGAACATCTTCTTTTCGGCCCGGCTGCTCGCCCCCGCCATGCCGAGGGTCGAGGACAAGCAGGTGCGCCTGGCGCTGATCCGCGACGAGATCGGTGCGCGCAGCCGCATGCGGCTGCTGATGCCGTTCACGGTCGAAAAGCCGGGCTTTTCCGTCGGCGCCTCGATCATCCGCGCCTGGGCCAACCCCTTCGGACCGATCGGCACGCCGCTCGTCGACGCGGAAGATTCAGCCGAGACGATCGACAATCTTTTCGACGCGCTCAGCATGCGCGAAGCCCGCCTCCCCTCCGTGCTGGTGATGCCGGACGTCAGGCTCGCCGGTCCGTTCGCGCAGCTCGCCAAAGCGGTCGCGATCGGCCGCAACCTGCCGGTGGCCGTCACCGATCCTCATCTCCGACCGATGCTCGAAAGCATGCTCGACGGCGAGGCCTATCTCAAGCACTCGATCTCGTCGCACCACTACCGCGAAATGCGCCGTCTCTGGCGCAATCTCGGCAACAAGGGCTCGCTCAGCTATTCGGTCGCCCGCCAGCCGGAAGAGATCCGGTTGCGGATGGAGGAATTCCTGGCGCTCGAAGCCAAGGGCTGGAAGGGCCGCAAACGCTCGGCCCTGATCAACGACCGCTACCGCGCCGCCTTCGCCCGCGAAGCGATCACCAACCTGGCGGAAATCGACGCGGTCCGCATCCACACCATCGATTTCGACGGCCGCGCGATCGCTTCGCTCATCGTCTTCATCATGGCCGGCGAGGCCTATACGTGGAAAACCGCCTACGACGAGAGCTTTTCCCAGTTCTCGCCCGGCAAGCTGCTGATGGTGAAGCTGACCGAATGGCATCTCGAAGACGCCAACATCGTGCGCACCGACAGTTGTGCGGTTCCGGACCATCCGATTATGAGCCGCTTCTGGGAAGAGCGCGAGGAAATGGGCACGCTGGTGATCGGCCTGCGCCAGAACGGCGACCGCGACGTGCGCCAGGTGGCAGCCCAGCTTCACCTCTACCGCAACACCCGCAACATGGCCCGCATGCTGCGCGAGAAGATCATGTCGCTCGCCGGCCGTTCGGAATAATCAACCCGTAGCGATCACTCGGCAGCCGCCTTGTCGCGCAGCAGACGGCGGATGACCTTGCCGCTGGTCGTCAGCGGGATATCGTCGACGAAGGCGACCTCGCGCGGATATTCGTGCATCGACAGCCGCGTCTTCACCCAGTCACGGATCTCCAGAGCCAGCTCGTCGCTCGGACGATAGCCGGGCGCGAGCGCGATATAGGCCTTGACGATCTCGGTGCGGATCGGGTCAGGCTTGCCGACCACGGCCGCCAGCCGCACCGCCGGATGACCCGTCAGGCAATCCTCGATCTCGCTCGGCCCAATGCGATAACCGGACGACGTGATGACGTCGTCGTCCCGCCCGACGAATTCCACATAACCGTCAGGGTCCTTCCGGCCGAGATCACCGGTGATCAGCCAGTCGCCGACGAACTTCGCTTCCGTCGCCGCCTCGTCGTTCCAGTAGCCGAGGAACATCACCGGGTCCGGACGGCGGATGGCGATCTGCCCCATCTTGCCGGCCGGAAGCTCGATGCCCCTGCCGTCGATCACCGCCACATGATGGCCGGGCACCGCCCGCCCGATCGCCCCGCCCCGCGACACGCCGAGATTGGCGGCCGAGGACAGCACGAAATTGCATTCGGTCTGGCCGTAGAACTCGTTGACCGTCAGCCCCAGCGCCGCCTTCGCCCAGTCATAGGTCTCGCGGCCGAGCGCCTCGCCGGCGGACGCGATCGTCCGCAGCTTGAGATCGTATTTTTCGAGCGGGTTTTCGATGGATTTCAAGAGTCTGAGCGCCGTCGGCGGAATGAAGGCGTTGCGCACATCCATCTCGCTCATGATGCGGAAAGCCATGTCCGCATCGAACTTTTGGGCCGGCGAGGACACGACCGGAATGCCGAGCATCAGCGCCGGCATCAGCACATTGAGCAGGCCGCCCGCCCAGGCCCAGTCCGACGGCGTCCAGATCCGGTCCCCTTGTTGCGGTGCGAATTCATGCGCCAGCTGGAAACCCGGAATATGGCCGGCCAGCACCCGATGGCCGTGCAGCGCCGCCTTCGGCGGGCCGGTCGTGCCGGAGGTAAAAATCATCAGCGCCGGATCGTCCGGACCGCTGTCAACGACCTCGAACACCGGAGGATGGGCGGCGATCAGCGCATCGAGCGCCAGCAGGCCGTCGCCGGGCGGCGTATCTCCAGTGACGATCACATGCCGCAACTCCGGCAGCTTTTCGCTTAAGGCTGCCAGCCGCGACAGGCCGAAGGGATTGGTGACGATCGCCGTCGCACCTGATGCTTTCAGCCGATATTCCAGCGCCTCGGCCCCGAACAGAAGCGCCAGCGGCAGGGCGATGCCACCCATCTTGTAGATCGCCACATGCGCGATCACCGTCTCGAAACTCTGCGGCAGAAGAAGTGCGACGCGGTCGCCGGGCTTCAGGCCGAGCGCGACAAAGGCGTTCGCAAGCGAGGCGGATCGCCCGGACAGCTCGCCATAGGTCAGAGCCCGATGAGCGCCATCCGGGCTGAAATGCTGGAGACAGATGCGACCCGGAAATTTCTCCGCCCAGGCATCGCTGACCGCTTCCCCCATGTTGAATCGCTGCGGGATCTCCCAGGCGAAATCGCGAAAAAGGTCTTCATAGGAGGTGCGGGCAGGCAGTTTCATGGGCAGCGCTTCTATTTTTGCTGCACCAGCTAACATCCGGGATGCTTAAAATACAAGGGGGACACGGGAGGGGACCTGATATGGCGGCCTCCGGAGGCCCAGGCGGCGCGCATGTTCCGGGAGGCGCCAAAGACGGCGATCTGCCGCCGGGGATCGGGAAAAACGACATCAAGCGGCCTTGATCCGGGACAATCTCGCAGCTGCGAGGCATGTGAGATTGCAACCTCACTTCACCCTTGCATGCCGGTGCAGCCCCGTGATAGAGCGCATACCGCTACCCAAGTGCCCCGTTGGCGGAATTGGTAGACGCGCCTGACTCAAAATCAGGTTCCGAGAGGAGTGCTGGTTCGATTCCGGCACGGGGCACCACATCTCCTGGAAGCTTTGATATGGTTGCGGACTTCCCGCGCTGGTGCGGCCCCTAACGAATTTCCCCAGGAATGGTCTTAGGGGGCGGATGCCCCATAACAACTTTCCCCGGCCGATTCGCGGCTTAAACCGCAGAACCCTCTAAATCCGAAAGCCAAATGGTTCAGAACGCCAATCGGGCTCCGAAAGGTCCGAGACCGGCCCGATGTTTCGGCCGACAAACTGCACGGCTGGAAAGCCGTTCTCGAAAAGATACCGCCTAGCATTTTCATCGCCTTTCAACGCCTTCCGGACCTGCTTGTCCGGAGCGCCGGTGAAGAAGCCCAATTCCAGGTCACGCCCTTCAAGACCGAGATAGATCATCGATCTGACGACAAGATCATAAGCCATGCGATAGACGTTCAACGGGGCGGTTAAAATCTGGCTTTCTTCCGTCAACCCGTTTTGGGCCATGCTGGCAAAGCTCTTTTGAACGCTGTTGGTGTGCTTGATCTCAAACCGGACGAAGTCTGTGTTCCGCTTCAGCGTCTGGCCGATTGGACGGTCGAAGGCCAGCACTCCAAATTCAGGATCACTGAATACGAGCGCAATTCTGAACGTGCTGACTTCGTTATCGCCGATCTCATTGTCGACTTGTGTGATGTAAGCGCCTTCAAAATATAGGTCCTCATTCTGGTCGACGACCAGCGCCGCTTGGCGACCAAGATGAATGTAGATGGTTTTATCGCCCGGCAGCACCAGGTTACGGAGACTAAAGGCCGAGACATCGTTTTTTGCTAACTTCGGTATCAAGGCCGATACGTCGAAGATCGAGCACTCGTCGCTGTGCAGAACAGGCTCCGCGATCTTTTCCAAAATTTTGGCGCGAGCCTTCATGTCCGCGACTTGGTCCTCGGTCGCGCCCGACTGTTCCGAAGCGGCCATCCATTTCGCTATAACTTCGCGTTGGCGGTTCAACCTGGGATCGGTAACGGCAATGTTCTTCTCGATGGCTGCTTTCGCTTGAGTTGAGCGTTCGAGCCCAGCGGCTGGGATAAACTGAGTTCGAGCGGGGTGGGGTAAGTAATCCATGGACGTCCTTTCGGTTGACCTAGGATTTGGATCAGCGTTGCAAACTACAAGGCGCGTTGTAGGCCCACCATCAGCGGTACATTAAAAGCGTATCCAATAATTGGATACGGAAGCCTCCGTGGTTACGCAGGCAAGTCTTATCCAACGAACCGTAGATGGCCGTTGAAACTGAGATTGTCGTACTTTGAAAAGTGATCTGCGACCGTTTGCCATTGATCAGGACGCGGGGATTTCACCGTTGGCGTTGTAGACATCGCATTGATAGTGACCAAACGCGTTCCAGAGCACATTGAACGCAGGACGCATCGCCTTTGCTACGTCGACGTCAAAACTATCGACGTAGATTTCCGGTAGGGCGATGATTTCCCGTCCAAGTGGATTGGTGTCCTGAAATCCGCCTTCAGGTCCCGGGTAACGATAAACGATGTTCGACGCATTGCATAATGAGAGGAAGACATAAGCGGGTAAGCCCATGTCATAGTGATCAGCCGTGGCCAGATATTGCCGCACTTTGTCGACGACCAATCGGACAAATGGAACGCCAACGAAACGTGATGACGATCCATCATCACTTCGTAGGTCGGCAACGCCTTCGATAACGCCATTTCGAAAGAACTGTGCGTATGCCGTTCGAGCGTCACTGTGCGAGCCGGTGCTCGTATAATTCAGGTACCCATCCAGGTTCACCGACTGCCGAGTTAGCTGCCCGACTCCATCTGGTGGAACCGGAACATGCGTTCCAGCGCTGAGCCTCGCAATTAGGTCCATCATTGAGCCGTCGGTGAACGCGGGAAAGGGAACGACGTGGATCACCAATTTGCCAGCAGCATTCATAGCAATCGGTGTTTCATCGCCCGTAATCTTGATCAAGCGATCCACGTGGAAGGCTTTGATCTTTTCCGCAATCAGCGGCGCTGCAGTGAACATCTGGCGTAGCTGGTCAACGTTCGGTTCATATGTTGTCGTACCTGCTCGTGCATAGAATCGAGCACTATTCCCGAGGATGACCCTATGCGGAGCCACATAGCTTCGAGGGACGCGGACCACAATGAGGTAACCTCCCGCCGCCAAAGGGATGGGTTTTATTTGCAAATTGCGAATACGAGGCTCAAGCCCATGGAGGGCGAGCTGTTCCAGGCGTTGCACATCCTTGTCACGATCCCCAACCAACGGGATTATAGACTGAGGAAGGCCGTCGGCCTCGGAGAGGCCTATGACTAAATCGCCGCCTAAGGTGTTCGCCATAGACGAAATGTCTTTCAAGAACTCTTTACGATCACCTTCCGAGGTCTCGTAATTTTGGCGCTTGTAGTCGAGATGGATCGACTCGCCGACGCCATAGTCAAGCAGACGTTGGATTTCTGCTTCCGATAGCTTGCTGAAGGGAACCGCTCGTAGCGACATTGGGATTTCGGTCCTCTATATGGCTCTGATTGATAGCTGTCGCTCTGCTGCCCCGGTCCCCAGGATTGCCAGCAAACAGGACTGTCGGTGACAGCGAGTACCTCACGAGGTCTCGCTCGCGGTGACTGGCCGCATTTGCGCTCTGTACATTTCCGTCAGCAACAGGACTACAAATCCAAGCGCCACCGCGAGCAGCGTCAATGCAAGAATCGGCTCGACAACGGGTTCATACGACGGGCCATTGTTAGAGGTCCCATCGGTCAGCCGGTATGTATGATTCCATAATCCACCCGATGTAACCGGTCGGGCCCAAATTCCCAAGCAGGGCTCTGCAGGGTCCGAACGGCATACCTTCCCGCATTCGATGATCTGCCAAAAGTGAAAGGCTGATACGAAGGGAGCGACGATTAATGGCAAGAACGCAAGAACTTGAACAACAATGCCAGCTCTGCTGGCAGGTACGACGTCGAGCAAACGGAAGGGAAAAGCCGCCGCAGCTGAACCGGACTCTCCTTTCGCATGGACCCAAGCCAGGAATGGAATCGTCCAGAAGAACAACGCGATCATCCGAAGACCATGCAGCGCATATCCAACCGGCGTGATCTTTTCAGTCGCCTTGAATTCGATAGGGAGCTTTATGACGAGAGCAAAATCGGACTTCTGAGTTCCGCTGTGCATGTTGAAAATGAACACAAGTATTAGCAGAGCTGCTGTTATCCAGATCGTTCGCAACGTTGATTGAGTCATTGAAGCCCGCAGAAGCGAGAGAGCCTATATTGTGCCCAGGAGCGCGCAAACTGCTGAGTTTGTGGCAGCGATGATAAGAGGCCGCCGACTTCGCCACTGATCTCGATATTCGATTCTGTGATCCGGCACGCCCCCATATCAAGTGTTACCGTGGCAACGACCTTCCCATCCAATGGCGGTGTTTTGAAAAAGGCTCCCGAACTTGCCTCGCAAGTCAGCGACGCTTTCGCGGTGACTGAAACTCCATTCGCTGCTGTGCAAACGTCAACGGCGGTGACCTCAAACTTCTTGGTCCGATCTGGGCCGCCGGGAAGCTCCTCGCAAAGCTTTATGGTTGCAATGGATTCAGCCATCCGATGCCATTCCGGACTTCTCAACGCTGACCAACAGGCCGCTTCGGCCGGAGCGCAAAGCTCAGCGATAAAGGTGACGGAAAGAAAGAGTGTTTTCAGACCTGTGGCAACTCGCCCTCGCATCGGCTACCCTCTTTGCGTCCACAGAAAGAGTTGTACTTCACTCATCAACCGCCGACAATCACCCCCTTTGGTTGAGAACCATCTTCTCCCGAATTGTCTTGTTCTTATTCGAGAACAGATCGCAAGCTGCCTTCGCCGCTGCAACCAATGAACCCGGGCGTCGCTCATCTTCGTACGGCTGATCGTCGCCGCTACGGGCGTTGCTTAGGGCACTGCCCTCAATTGCGCGGTGACGTCGAGGACATCCGGAACATCCCAGATCACGTCCTTGAGCATGAACTTATGGCTATTCGTGCGTCCGATGTAGACTGCCTTCTCTTTCACGACAGCGGCCGGGATGAGCGCGGCGCGCACGATTTTGTAATCATCATCAAATAGCACGGCGGCAAGGACATCGAAGCCTTCCAGGTCCCGGATGACGGAAAGTTGCCGGGATTTGTTCCGCTGGTGCATCCTACGCCCTTTGATCTGATATCGAACCCCGGCCGTGTCCACGGCATCGAGAGCCTTCATCGAATTTAAAGCCTGATCCCAGCCGAATGCGGCGCAGAAAAGGTACTCAGCCAAATCACCTGTGGGGCTGTTGGCGCTGCGGAGAATCTTCCTATTTCGCAATTCTTCTATGATCGACGCATGGATTTTCAGCAGGTCGGCCGTTGTCGTTTCTTCGAAATTTTCCATCGTCAGTTCCGATTCAACCCGAGTCCCGGCTCATCAGCTTATCTTTCAACGCTCCTTCGAGAAGGAGAAGGTCAATAACGTCTCTATTCCTCCCGCCTATTTCCCTCTTTTGAATTGGCTCGGCCGTCATCAGACAGCACAGCTCAAGCGTGAGCTTCGCTTTGCCTTGAGAATGGCGCGACGACGCCCTATAAAAAGCGAGTGATCCTTGCACTTTTCGCGGCGTGCCAACCGTCGACGATGTCCGACCCTGCCGCTAGTGCGGAGGTTCACATGGAACTCGGCCTGCGAGCTAAGGAAAACGGGCAGCTTATGAAGTCTATCGTGAACTTGTCTTGTCGTCACGGCGTCTCATCATCGTCGTTTGCTTCGCTTGAGTCGAAACTGAAAACTCGCTCAAAAAACGATTTTGACTTTCTGCCTTGGACCAGCTCTCCGACTTTCTGGACATAACCAAAGTTGCCGCTCTGATCGCGCGAAAACAACCGCAACGCGGGTTCAATGCTATCGCGCACGCTTTTGTCTGATGCTCGAATGAAATCGGCCACTGTCGACCGCTTAAGCTCCAAAAATGCGTCGATCACCGGAGTCAATTTTCCCTCTAGTCCTGGCCGGAGGAAGAACCGGACGAGGTTTTCTTTTTCTTGCTTCGACTTCTCACCTTCTTTTATCAACCGTTTTAAAGTTATGGGGAACAGTCTGATAGCCAAACCCAAGCTCTCGACCGATGTTGATTTGACGCTCTCCCTGATGGTTCTTAACGTTTCGAGATGATACCCAGCGTCGATCACAGAGAAGACAGCGTCGAAATCGGCTGCCGGAACATCCGTAATGGAACCATCAAGTACGCCAACGGAAAATTGGCGAAAAGCGTCTCTGACTGCGGTTGAGGAAGGGGAATACCCGGAACTTTTGGCTTTCTCGACCAGGAGAAGCAGGTTTACATCGCCAGTCGCAAAACTGGTCATCCAGCCTTCGACTTGAATCTCATCAAGAAGAGCGTCCGCACGCTCATGGACAAGTCTCCATTCTCCGGCAGATAACTTTGCCGTGTCCTGAAGAATGCCGGAGGGATACGCCTCAACCGCGATTTTTGAAAGATCGTTTACATCAAATCGACTTCCAATTCTTGGTAACGCAGTCTCAAAATCCGCTCCAATAGATTTCTTTATGTACGGGTAGAGCCGCATCAGATCGGCGGCGGAAATCCAGGGAACCCGTGAACGTGCGAAGGCCGTGCCAACGACAGCTGAAATTAGTTGATTGCTCGGTTTGGCAACGCCGTGAGACGCCCACCACGGTATGCGATAATGAGCAATGAGTTTGTCGACAAGGTTGTCAATCTGTTCCTTCGTCAAGAGGCTTTCACCACTCAGAAAACCATTAAACCAAGCCTGCTCATCTTGGGCGTCATGGACTCTTTGACCATTCACATTTAAGCGTGTCGGCTGTGGCAAATTACCAGGAAGAGCTAAGTCACCTACCAAAAAGATTGCGTCGGTGATTCCGATGTTCTCGGTATCGCCGCCGTAGGCATTGTAGAGATTTTTATAGAACTTTCCGCTCGCGAAAAGGTTGTTGAGGTCGCTATCTTTGATTTTACTGATCGAAGTAAACGACCGGACTGCGCTGAGCAATGTGAGCTGTTCCTGAAATTGCTCTAGCTCGGTTTCGTCGTCAATGAGGGAGGAGGCTAGCGCATTGGCAATAGCGTTCCACTGGTCATCGGTCAAAAGAGAGGCCGCTTTGAAGCCGGAAAATGCGGCGAGGCTGTCATTTGGCTGTTGAACCGCAATGGTCTCTAGAAATGTCCCCTCCGAGGACAAATCCAGCGCAGGCTTAGCCAACTGCTGCATCCCTACAGAGCTAGTGGAAGCCTCGGCTGCAAAACCAAACAAGAACGAAGGATTGGAAGGAAGAACCACTTTCTTTAGCAGCGGGGCGGTTTGCATCTTAGGGTCGACCGAGAGCGCCGCCGCCGTGACATTGGACAAGAACTTTGAGAACAATCTTCCCTTTGCCTGGTCCTTGTCGGTTCCCAAGCCACTTGCGGTTGCCGTCAGAATATGTTGCAAGACCTTCGCTCTGTCCTCCGAAGAGCACACCTCCAAGAGCTTCACTACGGCAGCAGTATCCTTTCCTAATGTGATATCCGGCAGCTGCAGTAAGGCCGCGACGACAGATTTTCTGAGATGAGATGAAGCTTCACCGTCATAGTTGACTAGAAGTTCGGCGAAGTTGTTCACCATTGGCGCAAAATTCGAGGAGCTGCGCCAGCTTGAGGCGCTTGCTACGAAAACGTCATTCACGCGTACGTCGAATCCAGGCGATTTCGAGAGGGCGATCAGCCGGTCAGATGTTTCTGCGTTAGCCGCCTTCTCAATTTCACCATCCAAAAGAATCTGGAAGGCGAGTTCAGGCTCAACGTTGAAGAGAATTGCCGAAAGATTCCTCTCCAGCTCTCCATCCGCAGCGAGGGATCGGAGATGGTCGTCAACGGTCTCGCGAATAGCAAGTGAGGCCGGGTTTTCTTCGAGACTGTCTTGAAGCGCGAGATAGGCAGCTACCGTCGGCAAAGGCACCCGGCCTGCATGTAGCGCGTAAAGACCACCAACTTCATTGATGTAAGAGATCACCTGTCGGGGAGTGGCTTTTCCCCCTGCACGGTCAATGAGCATGTTAAAGATCAAATACACGCGAAAAAGTGCGTCGGCATCACGGATATCCGGCAAAGCGATGCGAATCTTCTGTTCGAAGAATTCCTTCGTATTCGACATGATCGGAGGGGCGACGTTCAGCACTTCGTCGAACGTTTTTGAGAAAAGCTCGCGCTTTCGAAGATGGGTAAAACCGTCGCCGCCCTTGTTCTTGTCGGCGGCAACCTCGATATGTCGACGATCATAGGGGACGATTGCGGTAATCTGGCTGTGCTGCTGCGTCTCTGTAACGGAATGGGTTCTTGAAAAGATCGAGCGGACGAGTGCCCAATATTCGGCGATCTCGTCCGGTGGCAGGCGGTCGATATTATCCAAGACGATAATAACCTTCGAATGATCTTCCTGGATTGTCTCTAGTATTTCTCTTAATACTGACTGAAACTCAAAGTCATTGGGGTCTGTCTCCCGAATATACTGGGTAACTTTCTGATGCTCATATTGCTTCGCGCCGATCAGGAGAGTCTGAGACAACGCTAGGCGAAATCGCGAAAACCGAGATTTCCCAGAAGGTTTTTGAAGCTCGTATTTGGCGTACGCTGCGACGAAGGTCCCGACAAGGAAAACGTAAATTAGGAACATCGGCCAAGAATAGAGAAATTTCTCCGGCTCTTTTGCAGTCACAAGGCTGTCAAATACTTGTTTTGTCCACAAAACATAAATTGGTACAAAAGGAACAAACAGCAAAACGAGAATGCCGTACAAGTCGAGATTTAATTGATTGTTGGTGTCTACTTCTCTTATTTTGCCTTTGATTTTGCTTTCGATGTCCCGCAATTTCGGTTGCTTGTTGGGGAATTGGCTGTGCGCCCATGCGACCAAGTGTTCAAGAAACGAGCGGCGAAAAGCTGAGCCTTGAGATTTCCAGATATCGAAAGTAAAGAAGTGAAACTTAACCTTTCCATTCCCGTTCGCTTCTTTCAATTTCCTCTGGGCAATTCCCACGACACTTGATTTGCCGCTGCCCCAAGGGCCATCGAGGCCAATTGCTCGGTCCGCATTTTTAAATGCTTTAATCGCCGAAGCTAACGCATCCGCCGTCCGTTCATGACCTTTGCCGTGAAATAAGTCCGTGTCCGACGGCTCATCGAGCAGGATTTCGCGCCGTACTTTTTCTTCCGTCATGTGCAATCCTTGGTAGCGTAGCGTGAGCTGCCCGGTAAATAAGAACTGCTAGTCACATTTAGCAATCTGCGAAGCCGTTTATTTGGCAAATTCCTGAGATTTTCTTATGTTATTCACATGTAGAGAGATCGATCCTTGAAGCTTCCGCTTCGCGACCTGATCCCTCACGGAACGGACGGATGGTTTTATTTGCAGGTACTTTGAGAAACACGTCCTCGCAGCCGTCCGTGCGATTCGCCTATCCCAATGACTTCCGAGGGTTTTTTTGCGCGTTGCGGCTTGGTGGTCACCATTCCTTGCGACATCCAATGGCGTGCGCTAGATCGCATGATGGGCCAAGTGCTCTGGCGCAAGTCTTGCAGAGCGGTCAGTCCCAGTCCTGAAGGTCTGTCAGCGCTTTTCTTGCAGCGATGGCACCTGGATATCGGTGTCGCTTAGGAAACTTTCCGACCACGCCGTCTACGATGCAGTTCCGAAGTTTAACTGTGTCCCTGGTATTAAATAGGTCCGGGTTCTTAGCCAAGGCCATACCGATCAAGGTGCGTTCCATCCACTCGATGAGCGGTTTGCTGGACTTGTAAGCTGTACTCAGCTGTGCGGTCTCCTGATTTGCAACAAGTGGGAACAGAAGCATCTGAGGCCGCCAGCCCATGCGCGCCTCTGCAATGATTGTGGAATAATGGCCCAGCTTATGGGGAGTGAAAATCTCACCCTCAAATCCGGATCGAGCGTTGGTCTTTCCAACATACCACGGTCGAAGCACGTCGCCTCGTGCCATGACAAATACGTAGCAGCCTATCGCTTTCTGCAGCGTTGGTGTAAGCCCATCATATTCATTGAATTCGTGGGTCTGCAGCCAAAATATGCTCTTCCAATACTTCTCGTCGAAAGATGATGGCATATTGAATGCGCCGTAAGACCAGAACAGCATGAAAGAATCCCCGCAGCAATGATGGGAGAGTATTGATTAACCGTAGCGCTGCAAGCCCCCAGAATGCTGGGGCATACGACGTCCCAGCCGACTAGGGTCGCCTACTTTAGGCGGGAGGCTGAAGCTATACGACCCCGACTGATTCCCCAACGTGTCAAAGCGGCACCGAGCCAGAACGGCAAGCTGCGTCACACTTGCTTCGATCCGCTGCCAGAAATCGGGCCGCCACGCGTCAGAAAAGCTCGCGCTTCGTCTGTTATCTGCAACCGCGAAATCCGGACAAGGAATTCTTCAGAACCGTCTTTCACAGTGAGCGTGCCCGTTCGGCGCAAGGCTTCAAAGAAGCGCCTTAGATCGCCCTCCTCGGGGATGAGGAATGCACCGTCCGATATATTATCTTCATGGGCTCCCGCTAGGGAGTGATCGTCTTCAGACATATCTATTCCTGTAAAATCTTCCGGCGCGCTCGGAAGTATATTCGAATATACAGATTAATCGATGCTTAACCATAATGGTGGAGCGTGCGCGCATTGCAAACTGAGCGTACCTTTATGACGATAGGATATTTACTGGACACATGCGTTTTGAGCGAAACAAGTAGGAGCAGACCTCATCCACACGTGATCCGGTTCATTGAAACGGCATCTAATCTCTTTATTCCCGCAGCCGCGATCATGGAGTTTCAGCAAGGGATCGCTCAGCTGTGCTCACGTGATCCGCTCAAAGCGGTTCGACTAGCTAACTGGTATCAGAAGCTGATCTCCTCCGGCATGCCGATCCTAGATACTGGAAAAGAGATCGCTGAGGTGTGGGGCGTCCTCGCTGCCGATCCTAGATTGCGCAATCTCCTAATTTCACATCCTGGGGCAAAACGCCTGCGGCACGGGCAAGACCTCCATATTGCGGCGACGGCGCTCGTCAATGGATTACCGATAGCAACTCTCAATATCAAAGATTTCCTTTTGATCAACAGCTGCTATCCGCTTCCAGGAATCTACAATCCCCAAGATAACAGGTGGCACAGCAAATTTACGGCACCAGCGGCTTTTGCCTGATGGTTTTCCTGCCAGGGCACTGACCAGTTTAAGATGTCCTGTTGTTGGCGTGCAGGCGACTTTCCCTGCGTGTGAGGAGATCGGGTTTCGCCACCATCTCGGCGACCTGGTCAGCGGTCACTTTGCCTCGGGATTCCAGTTCATCAGCAATACGCTCGACGAGTTGTCGGTTCTCCCAGATAAGCTGCTTTGCTCGTCCGAATTCGCATTGGAGCACGCCATCGACCCATGCCGTGATCGTCGCGTCAGTGTTGCGAAGCTTTTCGAGGTCGGCGTCTTTCTTCGCAAGGCTGTGTCGAAGACGATTGCCCATTCCCAAGCCTGTCTGCAGCAGCGTTGCGATCCTTGTTGCCTGTGCAAGATCGGATCGTTCGCCTGCCCCGGAACCATCGCTGATGGCTCCGAGGAAGACCTCCTCAGCCGCCATCCCTGCGAGCAGGACTGCGATCTGGTTCCTGTAGGTCTGGGCGGTACGGTGTGCTACATTTGGAAGCTCGTAATAAGCTCCCCCGCCAGGTACGGTCTCCGCATCGTTGCGAGTGTGGTCGATGATCATGGCACCATGAAATTTGCCATGATCAAGAACAACCACTGCCGCCGCGTGCCCAGCTTCATGGACGGCGAGCGCCCGCCGGAGCTTACCCGTGATCGGGACAAGTTCCGGCAATACCTCGACAACATCATCCATGGTCACGTGACGTCTCGCCCGTCGTGCAACTCGTTTTGCGTCGCGTGCGACCTTTGCAAGATCGGCCCCGGAAAAGCCGCTGGTCGCGGCCGCTAGCCTTGAATGATGCTTGCTTGGAAGTTCTTGGCCAAGCTGCTGTTGAAGGATGGCGATCCTGTCCGTGGCGGTCGGCAATGGAATGGCAACATGTCGATCCAATCGTCCCGGCCGCAGGATGGCGGGGTCAATTCGACTGAGGTCGTTCGTCGCGCCGATCATGACGACACCTTCGCGCCCGTCGAGCCCGTCCAAATGTTCAAGGAAGGCATTCACGACCTGGACCGAATAGTCTTTGTGATCGTGGGTGAATGAGTTTCGGTCGCCGAAGCTGTCCAATTCGTCTACGAACAGGATGCTCGGCGCACTGTCTTTTGCCTTGGCAAAGTCTGTTCGCATGGCCTTGAGCAGGTCTCCGAGGTGTCCGTTCGCTTGCCAACGAGCCAGCGAGGCCGCGATAATCGGAATACCGCATTGTCGGGCGAGCGCGGCTGCAAATTGCGTTTTGCCGACACCTGGCGGACCCGAGAGGACGATACCTGTATCGACCTCTGACCAATCGATAGTGCCTCGCTGCCAGTCCTTTAGGTCTTGCGCAAGTTCGAGGCCCCAGGTCTTTGCAGCTCCAAAACCGTACATCGCCTCTAGGAGCGGCAATTCACCTTTACTCTTCGATCCGCTGCTACTGAGTTCAGATGCCTTCGCCAAACGAGCCAAGGCTCCCTTGATGGGGCGGCCGCGACGCAGTGCTGCCCATACATGATCCAGCGGATATTTCATGGCGGCTTCCGCTTCAGTAGCAGTAGCATCGATCTGATACGCAATGCGGCAGCCGATCCGAAAATCCATCACCGAGATCGGCGCAAGATCGACTTCGACATCGATGGACAATGACACCTGGAGCGGAAGGTCAACAGCCTGTTCCTTAAAGATAAGAAGTCGGCGTTTCTTATGGTCCGCTTCCAGTCGTTTGACGATTGCCCTCGGCTTGTCGGCGGCGGTGATCATCACATACGCCATATCATCCCGATTAGCAGACAATCGCAGCATGAGGCTTGCCGCACACGTATCATAGTCTTCCGCACATCGGTCCGACGGCACATTCAGAAGTACGATGCAATCGTAGCCGCCGATGAAATCAGGGGCCTTTCGGAGCGCTCGCCTGAGCGTACAATACAGAGCGACATCGTTTGGGGTTTTGAGCGAAGGCATCTTTTTAGACACAATTATCCTCCTGGCGGCGGAGCCGCGAACGCTGAACAGGTAATGTGGGATCAACCGCGATAGCGGCGTACTATGGTCTCAGGGGCAATCAAGGCGTCATCCAAATCGATGGCGACAATACGGGCCAGAACCAGACTCGCTAGACCGGGTATCGGAGGCACGTTTCGAAATACGGAAAGGCATTCAGCCACCGTGAGAGTGCCGTGTTCCTCTAGAGCCGCCAACAATCGAACTCGATCATCGAGCGCAACTTCGTAACGCGCGTACCGCAAAAGGTCTTTCGCATTCCGAAGCCGTACGTCAGGCAGATCGGGCCGAGCTAGAATCTGAATTTCGAAACCAGCCAGGTGAGCGGCCTCAATCAACCAAGTTGGAGCGCCCTCGCACCTATTGTCGGCTTGAATCAGGGTTCGGCAGCTCTCACGCTCCACGAGCAAATCAGGAAAATATACTTCGCCGCCATACCGGAGTGCCTCGCTGAGGCATGACCACGAGGTCACGTCATCGTCGACGTCCAGAAGGCATGCGATGTCGCGTGCCAACTGATTGCGGAATGCAGCTGGGCCAGAGCACCGGACCGTCTGTTGAGGATAAAAAATTTTTGTCGGAATTGACGAGCCCTGGGGGCTGACAGGCTGAATTTCCATCGGACCACTCGAATACGCTGAACTCACTGCCTCCAGTGGAGACGCGGGATCAGATCGATATTCGTATGGTGCGGGCCGTGTTCATCATGGATGGAACATTTAGTGAACAAATTTTTGGTCGTCAAGTGGGGAGTGCGGACATTTTATGCTCGGCAGGTGGTTGGAATAGGCTGTGCTTCAGCATGCGTTTTACAGCCTGCTCGAAATCCAGAGCGCTACGAGGTGCTGTAGGTTCTTTGCCCCGACCCTCCCCTTAAGCCGCTCGATCCGATGCTCAATCGTCCGAGGCGACAGGTCCAGCCTGAGCGCGATCTCCTTCTGCGCAGCGCCTTCTGTGAGCAGTTGGAGGATACTGAGATCAATGTCGTCCACTTTGAACCCTGTAACCTCAGGGAGCAGGAGGTCGATCTTCGAGAAGAGGATGCACCATTCGCTTCTTCCGGTTGCGGACTTTTGAGGAAGGAGCAGCCTTTCATGGAAAATCCTGCAACCTTGGAAGACTGTGCGTCCCTTGGAAAACAATGGTCGCTTTTGGGCCAGTACCTCGGTCAACGCGGGCATCACGATATCGTGGAGGTAATCTTGATCTGAGAAGTTCCGGAGATTGAACGGCTGTTGCAACGGGAAATCCAGAATTTCCGTTGCAACGCTGTAGCGCCGGATAAATTCGACTGAGAAACTGCTTGGTTCCTGAGCCTTGCAGCCGATGAGTGCCAGAATTGCGTTCGGCTGCGTTGGGCGAAGAACGGCTTCGTAGATGTCGGTAGCTTTGGCTCCCTCGCTGCTTTTGATCCAGGCGTCCATCAAGTCGTGCACGCAGGCTGAAAAGGATTTCACCCCTCGCACGAAACAACTCCTGCAGGGCAACACGACAAATCTTGGCTGTCGGTGAAGGACAAAACGAACCAATTTTGTCATCGAACCAGAATTGATGTCGTACCTTGCGTAGGTCCCTGAGAACCTTGAACGCATACATTTATTGCACGTCGGCAAACGTGGTTGGACAAAATTGGTTGGTTTTGTCAATCGCGCCGATTCCAAGGAAATCTCGGAAAGATCATGAGAATAGGTTACGCGAGGGTATCGACCACAGAGCAAAATCTGGATTTGCAGTTGAACGCTTTGGTTGCAGCCGGTTGTGACGTCATTTTTGAAGACGAAGGATTTTCGGGCGCGATCACAAATCGGCCTGGCCTAACAAAGGCATTGCGACGGCTTAAACGAGGTGACACGCTCATCGTGTGGCGACTGGATCGTCTCGGTCGGTCTCTGATTCACCTGGTAAAAACAGTAACGCGGCTGCAAAACAGGGGAGTAGAGTTCCTCTCGCTGACGGAATCCATGGACACTGGAAACCCCGCAGGCGCTTTAGTTTTTCATATCTTTGCCGCGTTGGCCGAATTTGAACGACGTCTGATATCCGAACGTTCCGCAGCAGGGATTGCCGCCGCCAAAGCTAAGGGTCGACTGCTTGGCCGCCGACCGTCGCTTACTCAGGAGCAGATTGCTGATGTGTACCGGGCGCATTTCCAGGAAAACCTTTCGCTAGAAATCATAGCCCTCCAGTACCGAGTGCATCCAAGAACGGTTCGAAGGCATCTACGGAAGCACGTCACTGAAACAGTCGTAGAAGGGCGTTCGGACTTTCATTCGCGATGCTGAGCGCTTGGGTGGCAAGTTGCTCTTGGGCCTGCAGGGCTTTCAACCGCGTGGACGCCTGATTCATGTCGGCATCAACGAGGCGGCCGACGCCCCGGTCAAAAGAGTCGGCCAATTCCATTGCGAAATTCTGTTGTATTTCGATCCTCTTGGAGAGCGCGCCGTACTTCGCCGAGACGTCGACGGCATCCTGCAGCTTGCTGTCGACGAATGAAATAAGCACATCGAGCGCAAACTCCACTGGTGCTTGCGTGCCGACGAACTGCGCTGAATACTCATCAAGCTTCGTTATGTCGAGGCTCGCAACCGTAACGTCCGGATTGAAGCCATGGCTCGCGGTCGTACTTGTTGTATCAATCTTGCCTGAGGCATCGACCGCCTTGACGAAAAAGCCGTTGAGGCGAGTGAAATAGTCGGTGCCGTCGGAATAGAGGTCATCACTCACTCGTTCCCAGCTCGATTGGTAGTCCAGAAAGGCTACAGGCCTAGGAACGTTGAAAACGTCATCGGGGATGTAGATCATCTCGTATTTGATCGGACTATCCGCAATGCCGTAGCCGGTCTGCACGCCGATCAGGGGAGCGCCCGGCTCGTAACGGGCCGGAGCAAACACAACGTCCTTGGTTGTTCGCTTGATGTCGATGGTTTGGACCGACGCATTCCCGGCGCTATCGCGCGTGAAGGATGCGACCAGTTTCTTATCGCCCTCCAACAACGGGAAGGGATTGGGGTTGTCTGGCCCGGCATAGACGAAGCCGTTGACGTTCGGATGGCCGATAAGCCAGTTCTCACCAGCAAATGATGATGCATTGGCGACCGACAACAGTTGATCTTGCAGCTGGTCGATTTCTTCCTGAATCTTCGAACGATCCACACCAGATTCGGCGGCGGCCGTC
Organism: Neorhizobium galegae bv. orientalis str. HAMBI 540; assembly: GCF_000731315.1. Taxonomy (NCBI): domain Bacteria; kingdom Pseudomonadati; phylum Pseudomonadota; class Alphaproteobacteria; order Hyphomicrobiales; family Rhizobiaceae; genus Neorhizobium; species Neorhizobium galegae. The sequence continues at coordinate 380,756 of NZ_HG938353.1, read as the reverse complement.
AGACGGTTCTTGATTTCGGCGATGATGTCGACTGTAACTTCCATGCCCGCATAAGCGGTGTCGACTGTAGCAGCACCCAACCCCAGCGCATCCCGAACGGCGGAAAGTGCGCCGTTGTCCGAGCGCATCGTCGTTGCAATCGACCAATAAGCCGCATTATCCGACGCGGTTTTCACTCGCAGGCCCGAGCTGACCTGCTGCTGGCTATCAAATAGGTAGGCACCTATCGAGCGCAGCGTTTGGAGGGCGGCAATTGCGGACGTATTTGTGAGGATGCTGACCATGGAAAACCAATAAAATTAATAAAGATCGGTTCGTCATGAGCCTCGCCGCAGCATCGTGCTGCTGTGCGACTATCGCCAGTGAAGGTTAATCGAGGTATGAAAACGGGAGGGGGAAACTACCCTGCAGCGCACGTTTCTAAGCGGCCCCGAAACGCCTTGTTCGATTGACCCCTGCCGTCCGCTCACCGGCGCAGTGCGTGGGGTAGGCTGAACCAGGTCCTTGTCATTTTGCCTTTCTCGCCTTTGGCCTCCGCGAAGGCGGTTACTGGGATCAATATTTCCATCCCTTGCCGTTCTCGGCCCTCAACGTGACAATTTCGCGGCTCGATAAACCCGCCTTTGCATGCCGTATCTCAGCCTTGACGGCTTTCGACGGTTTTGCCCTAACAAAGATCACTTCGCGCTCCTTGCACGGCATGGCAGCATCCAGGTTCAGTGAGTTGTGAGCACTTCTCTAATAAACCGTGGATAGTGCGCTCAAAGGAGTCTGTTCTCGGTAACGCCATGCTATGTTCCTATTGTTCAACTAGGGGATGAGGAGGCGAAACATGGCAACGAGCGTGAGAATTCAGTGCATCAATAAATCCGACCGGACAAACGCTTGGGAAAGAATCCGCTACGTAGGCGGGTTGAACGGAGACGGAACTAGATGGAAGCTTTCACTCAACGATGCGATTTCAGGCGTCGAAACAGGAAAATACGCATTTTACGTCGAACGGCCTGCGGGTGACCGCGTGAACGTCATCGTGGCTAAAAGTGCCGCTGGTAATAAATATCTGAAGACCACGGCAGACGGTGATCAACCCAACAACCTCCTAAGTCTGCCAGAATGCCCGTAAATTGATTATTTCCGCTAAGGCGCTGAACCACCCGTAGGAGGTTTGGTGCCAACGCTGCTTCCCCTCTTCGAGGCCTACCAGGCAACGCAGGATTTGGTGATGCCCCAGACCTGGGAGCGCTCTTATGGGCATCTGTCACATACCTGCGTAGTCGCTCAATCGATAAGCCGCTTGGAGTTTCGAGTTGCTTATGACACCCCCGGTTTTCCTTATGGGAATCCGGAGGTACGCATTTTGGTACGTCAGTGCAGCAGAGGCTACGATGGAGACCTGATTTGCTGGAAGAGAATGACCCAATCGATCTCAGAAAGATGCTCGAAGAAATATCCGTCGTTGGCGACCGATACCGGAAAATGTTCGCGGCTCCGGAGGTAGCGGATGCCGTAAAGGGAATACGTGCAGCTGCAGTTCAACTTAGCTCATTTTACGACCAAGCCCGTGGGGCACTCGAACCGTTGCTGATGTCAATTCAGCGGATGGCTCTCCGGGAGAAGACCGTTGAATTGGTCACCAACGCAGGCTGGCTTCCACATATAACAACACCTAGTGCGCTCTTAGCTCTCGATATGGATACGGCGCGGGTTCACCAAATTTTGTCAGATTTTTACTTTTCCGAAATCGACGACGTTGAGCGGCAGTTCATGGCGAGTGTCGGCTGCTACGACTTGGATGGCCAGCTTACGGCGACGTTTAGTGAAGCATTGCAATGCCATAGGCATGGATGCTATCGGGCGACCGTGCGTCTCTTGTTTCCTGAGATCGAGCGGGTTGCTTGCCTTGAATTCTACGGTGGAGCGCGAAAACAAAAGGCTAGCTTGCCTAAATTCGCCGATGCAGTTGGTCGCCTAACCCTTGGTGAATTTCCGCAAGTTGAGGGGCCCCTCCAGCTCTATCGAAAGCTGGAGGGGCACATATACACGAAGGTCCAAGATGACGATGCGATTAGGAAAGCAACACTCGATCCGGTGCCCAATCGACATGCAGCAATTCACGGCCTGGTGGATTACAACACAATGCAGAACAGTATGAATGCCCTCATCATGGCAGACTTCATGTTCCAGCTTTTCAGCTGCCTCAAGAAGCTTTCCAGTGAGGTACCAGTAGAGCAGCCCCTCTAGCTGAAAAGTGCTGTAGCTCATCCCTGAGCACTTCCGTCCCGGAAACGGCGCTTCCACACCGGCATGACGCCGATAGGCTCTATTAGCGTCCTGCCTTTCGCCATCCTGCGGCCCTCGCGTCTTCTTCTGAACAGAACCAACGCTCGCCATAGTCGCGACGAATGTTGGTTGCATCGTAGTCGTATTGTCCCGGCACGTGAAAAATTCGTTCGCCCGAACCGATGGAGATGTTGCCCTTGAGGTTACAGCCCGGGTCATACCACTCACGCGGGAAGAGGGTGTAGCCGCCCGCAGCCAAGAAAGCCGTAGCCGTTGCGCCAATGACGAGAAGCGTGAAGTTGCTCATGCATCGGGAAGATGCATTAAATCAATTGAATTTCGCTTTCCGTAGAAGGTAAATCTGTAGGGATAACCGTTTCCACGTAATCGCGAAGCTCACCTCCCGTCTGTCGGCAATCGCCACTACCTCAGCAGGACCAATGAGAAGGCTGCCTTCTGGGTCTTCCACGGGACAGACGACGACGTCATCCTGCTATCAGATTCCGTCATCATGTACGAACGCCTCAAGGCTCTGAACCGTGACGCGCGGCTGAGTGTCCTGGAAGGCGTGGATCACTCGGGGATCGAAGCGGCAGCTCTAAACGATCCTGAACTATGGGATTGGTTGTTGAAGCAACGTCTTGATGTTGCCCCCAAGTGACCGTCCCACGGTCAGCTGGGTTACGACCAAAGCGAAGGCAAGTGCGTTCAGCGCCCTTGATCGCGAACTTGGCTTGCTCAGTGTCGTGCCCGTGTTGCTGGTAAGTCGCCGCTTGGCGAAGCGCTCGCCTGCATCGCCAAATACTGGGACGGCCTTTGCATTTTCCTGACGATGGCCGTATCGAGATCGACAACAACAGCGTCGAGAGAACCATCCGACCGATTGCTCTAAACAGAAGGAACGCTCTGTCTGCTGGGCATGACGCCGGGGCGGAGAACTGGGCGATCATCGCGTCGCTCATCGAGACCTGTAGGCTAATTCCGTCGATCCGTTCGCCTACCTAAGCGCCACGCTCACCGCCATAGTCAATGGCCACAGGCAGAGCCGGATCGACGAGCTACTGCCGTGGGATTGGCCAATAGGATGATATCTGCCCGAACAGATCATAACATGCTTTGGCCAGTTCTACTCGGCGACACACGAGGCGTTAAATTCGGCAATTGCTGGCCCCGCAACTGCTCCCACCATGGAGACACCTGTTTCGGCATAACCGACGATAGACACTTTCAACGGTGGCCTGTTACCGAACCAAGAGCCGATTGTCTTTATTTCTTCGCCTTTTATTGGATTTGTGACCAACGTATCCGGCTCACCTTCACCGTCGCGCGATATGGCGGATTCAAGCCATGTGAGGTCTTGCCCCTTCACGACTAAATCCATGACCACTTTCAATTGCTGCTCAATGCCGCCAACAAAAAGCGAGACGTTGTCGTCGCGGCCTTTTTCAATCGCCCATCGCGGGCCCGGCAATCTCGTCAATAAGACCAGATGCAATTCTTTGTTCTCCGAGCAAACGATGTACAAAGACGCTGGTACTTTCCCCTGAGCCTGTCTCGCTATTTCTAAGCCATCTTGCACGATAAACGGCATGGCTTTGACATTTTGCCAAGGCAGTATTGCTGCATGAGCTTGCCCGGTGGAAAGCAGGACGCAGAGGGGAGCCATATAAGCCCTGAGGATCGAACCATACATCCAAACGCGCCTACTCGTGCTGGCTATTACGCTGCCACGTTATGCTGCGCTGCCAGTGACCGCAACTGGCGACCATTCCTGCCGTCCGTATCGCGGCTTTTCAAAACGACAGACATCATAAAATCAAGGTGCCAGTGCAACACCGCTTACCTTCATTGCCTCGCTCAATCAAAGCGTCAGCGCCTTGGAGAGGACGGTGTCGATCATGGAAAATTTGAAGGGCATCAACCCTGGTGCGACCGAAAATGAATGTCGCGTGATGCTTGCTGGCTTCTGTACCGAACGGACGCGGCACCGCAGACGGTTGGTTCGCTCAATAGCCAATGCTCACCGCTGGGTTGGCCTATGTCCGTGGAGGACAAAGTCCACTTGCCTTGCTGATCTTGGACAAGCCGACCAATCATCTGGATATCGAGTCGATTGAATATATTGAAGATGCTTTGAGCGCCAACGACGGGTCGCCCTGATCGCCAGTCACGACGAGGAATTTCTAGCGAAATTGGCGTTGAACAACGCATTGGATTGCTTGAAGGTGCAATTTGATCCGGTCTGCGGATACTCTCAACGTCGCTCTCTTGTCGTTAACCATAATCAGAGTTACAATTACAATGGCCCACCCGAAACTAATCGGACGGACCATTTGGGAGATTTTTGCTAGATAACTAGCGAATTAGATGATTTTAGTGCCGCCGCGCATCATTGATTCCACTCCATATTGGGATTTAAAGATCGTCGTATAAGTTTCATAAGTCAATAGCAGAAAGGTTATTTCTTGCTGTAAACGACCCGCAACACGTCGCCCCGCGCTAGGCCTTCGGCGCGCCACACATAAGCGCGAAAATCTGGTGGACACGAGCGCTTGACGGCGGGATCGTTCGAACAATCTTTGCCCACCACGAGCTTCTCTCCTTCCTCAACCTTCTCTTCAACAATTTTGCAAGCCGCAAGAAGTTCCTGGGTTCCGTTCTGCATTATGAGCTCGATTTCTTCAGGAACAAAAAGCCGGATTTCGGCACAATCAGCGCTTTCCGCCTGCGACAGCTGAATAGCCAGATAATCATGGCCCTTTTCCACGATAGGGCGCATCGAGTTGCCGCTGTGTTGCTTACTTAGTAGGGTGTACTTCCTGCGTTCGGCCGTTGGCATTATGGGCTTGCCAAACAGCGCCAAAATCCAATTGTGATCTCCCACATCGTCTGGGACGGAGAATGTAACCGACGGGATTTCCTCGCCCTGATCGTCGTAGACCAGCAGCTGGTTCTGACTAACGTGCCCGGAATTGCTCGCAAAAAGCCGCGTTACATGGGAGAAAACCGGCTCATCGCCGATGTAAAAATCATCCTGATAATCAAAACGGTCTTCGCCGGGATTGACACTTTTCAGGCTGTTTGCCGTAACCTCCAATAGCGTTGTCGCAAACCGCACATTTGAACGACCATGATAAATCGACGCCAGTTGTCTCAGCTTTGCAGATTGAGACGCAACGATCTTCGCATGGTCATGCGCTTCATTAATCGCACTATCGGCGACAACCGTGATTTTCTCAGGATTCGCTCTTTTTTCAGAGTATGCTTTGAACCAGTTCGAAACGCCTACCTCGATCTGGCTCTGGATCGACGTACTTTTGCACACCGCAAAAAAGCTATTCAAGTCGAATGTCGACAAGGTAACTTGATCGAACGTAATCGGAAGCTCTACAACACGATCTTCACCTAACAATGCCTTGGAATATGCCGTGCGGGCATTTATTGACGATTCAAGAAGTCGAAGACCAAGCCGATAAGGACTTGTCACAGGCTCGGCGTAAGAACTTTGCCTAAAGCCTACAGCTACGATTTCTCCAAACTCCGTTTCCAGTTTGCTGTCGATCCTAAGAGCGTCGATTGGCAGATTATCAAGTACGCCCCCATCGAACGTCTCGCCAGCCATTCTAAAAAAGAATGGCAAAGCGGCGGATTCTATCAGGCACTGGATGATTTGCTTATCGTTAGAAGCCACATTAGCCTGATGGTGGACCAGGTTTGCGGACGTGATGTAGCAAGGGATGGAAAGGCTGCCGATTGTAGTTGCCGAAATTCGCGCAGCAGAGAAAGCATCTCCTAATATCTTCGCCAGCGCCGCCTCATCGCCAAAAGGCTTATGACGGGCAACATTCATTGCGATGCCTGCCTTGCCTCCCATTGTCGAGTAATCGATTTTCGGAAAGACCTGATTCATCAAATCTTTTTTTGCCTCCAGCCCTTTGCAGAACTCGATAAGAGCTGGGATGTTCGCTCGGCCAGCAAACAAAGCGGCGGCAATAGCGCCAGCGGAAGCGCCAGAGACCCGTTTTACTGCGATGACACCGGCACGCTCAAGCTCTTGCAAAGCCATAATCGCAGGGAAAAAGGCAGAGAGCCTTGCTCCCCCGCCCTGAAACGCCAGTTGTACCGCTATCGTCATCAGAAAATGTCCAGTTGGTCAGCTATTGCTATACACTAATTCTATTTTCCTTAAGTGCACGTAAAATAAGCATTTTAAGATTGGCGCAATGCCGCGCAAGGACACTGAAATTTTCGATCAGACACCATCGGCACACCCGGAGATAGGCATTGCGATGGAATATAAGGTGTAGAGCAAGGGATCAGCAACAATTTCCCATACTCGCACGCCTCTCCATATCTGAGCGCGCCTTGGCTGCATCGGCTATGCCGTTCCCTGAAAGGAAACCCGCCCATGACGGTAGCGCCTCGCATTTCGACAATCTGCGTCAACTGGAGGCCCAAGCCACCGCAAGCGCGTGAATGAAAACAACGTCGTCATCCTTGATCGGAGAGAAATCGGTCCCCGAAGTGACTGGCGGTGAGCCCCTGCATTATAATCGAGGCTGCGGTACGGTCGTCAATATCGTAAGGCACGTGAACCAGGATGTCGCCGGGATTACATTTTTTTCGGCATAGATGCCGGGACCGCGTACCCACGCGACACTATCTCCGACGGCAAAACCAGCGCCGATCTCGACCCCACGGCCACCACCTTCAACGCCCAAAAGGCTGTCGCTCGACATCCCAGTGCCTAGCCGAACCGCATCCTGATGCATACGACCTGCCCTCAGGCCCTTGTCGATATCGCAGCAATGCGATCTGCGTTGGCTGACGCAGGAGATGAGCGTGCCTTGATCAATCCCGTCCCCTCATCTTCGTGGTGATCGCCAAGCGAATTCGCTTCGCCATGCGTCTACGACAGCTCGTCGAGGGAGGCCTCGTCACTCGAAGGAGCCAGACCTTCGCGCTTGCGTCGCTCGCTACGATCATTTCTCCAATTTCCAAGCCGCGTATTGCCCACGCGACAACCAGCGCGAAGAGGCCGCCCACTACCTTTCCAGCCCCGCTGGAGACTGTCGTCGTTGTCCAATCGAGGAGACCATATTGAGGCTCCATCAATCTCACCTCCACGTCCCTCGGAGCCTATTGGCGCGACCGGGCGCGTTGCAAGCAATGTTAAAAATAGAATCGGCGTAAGAGTCTCAAATGATCTAGTTGACAATGGTTTAATTATATTAACAACTACCGATAGAAGTCGAAAGGGTGGAGCCACCGCATATTGGGGGATTTAGCTTTGATTTTTCACGCTGTCTCGCGGCAGATAGTGCCCTTGTGCCTATTTTTGCTGTTTTCATCTTGCTCCGTTGTTCCGGATACCGATGATGTAGTTGCGCTCGATACTTCCGGCATAAGCCGCGCGGTTCAGTGCGAAATGCGTGATGCCTGGGTTGGCGTCCTAGTCAGCGCAGTGGGGCGACTGGAAGAGAACAGAGGCAAAGCTGCAGAGTTATCTCGCGAACACCTTACGGCTGCAGTCCCTGCTGGATTTGAACTTCAACCAGAGCAATTAGCGAATTGGCGAGCCAACAATGAAGCGGAGACCTTGGAGAAGTTCCTTGCCGATGGATATCGAAAGCTGCCGAAGCGCGATACCGAGGTCGAATTCGCGATAGAGACCTATTCAAAGGTCTTCATTACGTTGAAGTTCGTGTTCGACATGTCCCAGACGAATGACGTCGGAGCTAGCATCGACCTTGTTTCCGCAGTGTCTCGTGGAACACTCACCAGTCCAATTGGCGGCTCGTTTAGCGGCATGCGCCAAGCAAAACTAGAGAAGGCTATTGGGACTCGGGTGAGCGACCTTCTATTAAACAGGCCAGTGATACGGACGTGCAACAAATACCGCAAGGGCGAGCGTCCTGAAAATGGCCTGTATCCGATCTCCGGTGAATTGAAGCTTAGAGGTGACGTAGCAAACTTCATTACCGACAATCAGTCCGGGAACCTTATTGGACAATTCGGCGACGCGGAACTACTCACAGCAGTTGACAAGCCACCCACCCCGTCAATCAACAAAACCTATATATTTACCACCACCCTAGAAGGTGGTCTCAACACGGCAAAGCTCGATTTGGAGCCAAGGCTGACCGGTACCAGCGTGAAAGCCGCAACACTGAACTTAAACGCTGAACGCGTCGACCTGCATAAGCTGATACTTGTGATGCAAGTGCCGACAATCGGCGGGCTGACCATTGCACAGATTCGCAACAAGCGTGAAAACGCCGAATATCTTGAGCAGTTGAGCGCGAGCGCGCGAGAACTGCGCCGTATCGAGGATCGGGATCGTCTTGGTCCTACCGAGGTTTTGAGCCTGTTGAAAGGCTTATAATTCCAGCAACGGGAGTGGCTCATGACAAAGGAAATGTCGATTGAAGGCGTTTTTCATCACGTACAGGCGATCATCGAACAAGGGCGCGTCCCCGAATTCCTTGATGCATGCAAAGCGCAAGGCTTCGAGAAATTGAATGGTCCGGATGGTCTGATCGCTTTTACACGTCAGTTCATAGGTGTCGCTTCCAGCGTAGACCAGCTGCCTACCTTTTCTGACGCCATGAGTGATCGGTTTAAAGCCCATATCAACAAGAGCCTGCAAACCGAACTCTCCTATCTAGACGAGTGCCCGTGACCTGCCGCAATGAACGACCCATGGGGAAGGTGATGCAAAGCGGTATCGTAAGCGTTCCCTGTCTGACGCTCTAGCGGGATCACGTCTGAGCCGATCAAGGCTGCGCCGTGGCGAATCAAGTGAAGTATCGAAGGCGAAGGATGTGTTCCTACACGGGCGGCAAAATATACGATGAGAGGCTGAAGGGTAGAGGTAATGGCAGGACTTACCGAGATAACCTTTTAGGCGTCCCACTCAGCCGTGAGGTTTCTCAGGATCAAGAAGAGCGTACCTGATATCGGACTCCTTCAGCGTTAACTCGCGCATCATCTTAGCTTGTCGTTCTCGCTCTTCTGCCCGCTCACTCTCGACTTTCACGATCTTGTCATCGAACTGACGATGGGGATCGTAGTGTGTGCGATCCTGGTGATGGACACCGTAGTCCTTCTTCAACCTGTTTAGGATATCCAAGCAAGCCAGACCGATCTTCGCATATCGATCCTGCCGCTCTTGGAAATACTCTTCATAATACGGTGGTCCGGCTATGTGTTCGGAGATGAACGCAGCGCTCTCATCTGCACTCCTGATCATACCAGGCAGCAGCAGGGCCTTATACATTAGGTCTGATGGCAGGAGCGTCCAATCTAGCGTCGGAGGCCATGCGATCTTCGGCGTGGGCGTTGATGGACCTTTAACACCATCAGGATCAGCAAAGCCGTCGTCGAATACTACTTCGACACAGTCGTCGATGAGCTGGTCAATGATTACAGTCAGTAGCATGGCGTGATAATTGACCTGGCGACGGCGCTTCCAGTAATCGGTGAAGATATCCTTTGCGCCGCCGATCACCACACCAAAACCGGTGATCACCAACGTTGCGCATGCCGTTAGTGCGACTTTACCGACGTCGGTTGCCGCTAATGTTGTCAGCCATTCCATTCCAATCCTCCGAACCGAATAGAGCGCCTTCACCGTCGCCGCTATCCCTACGGAAACGATCTGACGCTGTGATCAAATGACGCGAGATCATCATTTTCGGCGAGTTGCCTAGAATAACGCCGGACAATCTGATCTGCTGCCTTATTAAGCTCAGGAAACAACGTTGATTCATTTATCCCCAACCTGTCCAACCCTTCCAGAATCTCCTGTTTTTGTACGCGGGCACGTGAACGTACCGTTGGCGGATGTTGTGTTTACTTCGTTGAAAAAGCCGCGATGGTCGCCTCACACGACTCCCTGAACCGTCGGCTCGACCCTTCAGGCCCACTTGTCTGGACGCTGACGCGAGCCCCTTCAAGCAGAAGGGATAACGTGTCCGCCAGCAGCTCTGGGTTCGACGAACCTGCTGCCTCGCACACCGCCGCGAGTCGGTTGCGCTGGGAATTCTTGAATTCCTGAACAACCGCGTGGGCTGGATGGTCGCTGTCACGCAGCTCGACCGCAGCGTTCGCGAGATCGCAACCGCCGGGTTCCTGTTCCAGACGGTCCACCTGGAATTCGACCCATCGCTTCAACTGCGCGGCAGCGTCTCCTGCGAAATCTCTCTCCAGCTCGTCCCAGATTGCCCCTGCCCGTTGCGTCACCTGGCGCAGAGTTGCGCAGAGAAGCTCGTCTTTTGAACCGAATTTTCGGTAGAGCGTCATCTTGTTCGTCTGGGCGGCCTCCGCAATGGCGTCTACGCCAATCCCGCGAATCCCGAATTTTCGAAAAAGGTCCGCTGCTGAGGACACGATGCGCTCACGGGGAGGAATGGCCGCCGGTGAAGAAAGGTCGGCGGCTTTATCTGGGAATTTCGAACTTGACATGGGTGTGACCGGTCGGTAACGCTTTATCTGTTACTTACCGGTAACACCCCACCGTAGCTCAGTCAAGGATCGCGAGAGGATTGGAAATGGCACGGCATGACGATCTGACGCTCAATGAAATCCTCTCTGACCCGATGATCCTATTATTGGCTCGCGCGGACGGATGGTCGAAGGCTGAGTTTCGAGACGAGATGATCTGGGCATCACAAGAGCTGAAGCGTGTACCCGGCGGCCTTGATGCCACGGTATCCCGAGCTTCGCCGCGAAACGGCCGTCCCCTTGAGGCTGGGTGCTGCACCCTTTAGCTCCCTTTTAGCGCAGCTCTGAACTCATGTCCGGATTTTCCAACCTTCAGATGGAGGTTGTGGCCCCGGACGACGACAAATTATCGCAATCGGGATTTCTGGTTTGGTTCCTGTTCCTGTGGTCATGCCGAGGCTTTGCCTCCAACGATGACAAATCTGCTTGATAATGAACAAGGTTTCGTCCGGGCTGGTGCCTCGGCGACATTCTTCGTTGGCTCGGCGCAGCGCGACAAGCAAATCCGCCTGTTTCATCTCTGGCAACCGTGGGAATGGGCGTTTAACATCTATATCCACTGCGGGGCGCAACAACCACGACGGAACAACTACCATATTACACAATTTTTTCGATATCGACTACAGCTCCTCATCTGTCCAGCAAAGAACCAGCGAGCGGTGGAAAAGCGTTCTTGCTCGGTTTGCTTCACGACGTTGTTTCAGCAAATAAATGACTGCCTGGCATCGACTGCGGACGAGTAGAGGCCGGATAGGCTCATGACCATCGGCGAAAGCCGACCGCCTCCCGAACCAAGCCTTCACCTGCATCGTATTTCGTAAGGTTCGCAGGCATAGTCGGCAGATTCCACAAGCGGTGACGGCGAAATGTCGCGTTTTCTTGGATATTTCGGAGGTAGTTGCCGCAACGATATTGCCGAAGCTTAAATTCAGCCTTCTGATGCGCGTTTACTGATTCAGAAAGAAACGCGGATGAGCGACATTTTTATCAGCCACGCAACTGCTGATCAGCCGCTGGCCGAAATGGTCGTTGATCTCCTAGCGGACGCAATCGGTGTTCCGGAAACCAGCATATTCTGTTCCAGCGTCCCGGGACACGGAAACCCGCTAACATACGATTTCAACCATAACATGCTTCAGCAAATACAAAATCCAAAGCTTGTAGTTCTGTTGATGACCCCTGCGTACATGGACAGCGCGTTTTGCCTGATGGAGCTAGGGGCAACCTGGGCCCTGCAACTAAAGCCACTTCCCATCGTCGTCCCGCCAGTGAGCTTCGTGGAGGTTACCAGAACCATCGGTTTCCGACAGGGCTGGAATATCACCGACACTAGTGGCCTTGAGTCGATACGCCAAACGGTGCTGGATACACTTGGGATTGAGGGGCGTGGAAATCATAATTTCGAACGAAAACGAAAGCGTTGGGCGGTCGATCTTCAACTTCGACTGAAAGAACTACAACCCTCCCCTAAAGTGCCGCGCAGCGAATACAATCAGGTTTTGGAGGCCTCGACCTTGGCGGAAAGTCGACTCAACCTGCGAAGCAAAAAGGTTGGGGAACTGACTGCAGAAATCAAAAAACTGCAGAAGCGACTCTCAGCGCTGCGGTCTAAACGTCCCGTCGTTTTAATCGCCGAGGGCGAGCCTCTCATCGCTCTCGATCTGCAGCAGATTATCGAAGACGCAGGTTGCATTCTGGGAGGGGTGGTTCGCACGGCCTCCGAGCTGATAGAAGTTGCCGAGCGTGTGCAGCCGGACATTATCACAACCGAAATCTCGTTAGCGGACGGAAGCTCCGGTATCGATGCAGTCAACGAAATTCTGACCTTCCACGACGTAAGCGCCATTGTCATAACGAGGACACCAGAAGCCCTGCTGAAAGGACCGAGACCTGAACCCGTTTTTCTGGTGACGAAGCCCTTCGATCCTGGGACGTTAATGCGGGTTATTGAGGAAGCTCACGGCGCAGTGATGCGGCGGCGTGATGCGCGGCCTTAGCCAACGCTCCAGCAAGCTAAAATCGCTATTTAAATGCGCTTTATGGTTGATCCGAGGTAAATGATCCGAATAGTTAAGACTACATCAGGCAAATAGAGAAATCCGCGATTAAATGAGTGAGTTTTCAAGAAGTATGCTAGACGTCAAAGAATTCAATGGCGAGGAAACTGCGGCGAGTCTTTGCATTGATTGCGCTCGTCATACCAGTCTAAAGAAAATGATCGCGGCGGACTGCACTACCGGGCGATGCGCACTGTGTGCCCGCGATGGTGTTGATGTCCGAAATCCAGATAAGCTAGAACCACTCGTGATGCTGATCCGAGCGTTGATCCGTTTCCACTATGACGAACATGAGTACAACCCGCACTGGGGAGGCGACAGCGTCATGTCGCTGTTCTATGCCGCAGATAATCCCATTCTGGAGCCACCGAAATCCAACCTCTACGTCGACGACTTCGACGAGTGGCTCAACTGGCCAGTCTACCCAGACTGGGATAAGGGTATCTCAGTTTTTGCTGGACACGATGACGGTCTCAGGGGGATGAATTTCGCTATTTCTCGTACAAATCCGGCGGATTTTCTTGTGCTGCAGCAGCGTTTGCAGACAGAAAATTTCTTCCAGGTCGAGCCGACCCTGGAGGAGCTTATTGCACCCTTCCTGAAAGATATTGAGATACTGCTTCCTGAGGCTGAGGTCTGGTATCGGGCTCGCCTTGGAGAGTCCGCTATATTTCGACGTTTCCCGTTCGCTGGTTGGGAATCCAAGATCGTGCGGATACCCTGGCTTGACAAGGATATCGGAGCGCCGCCCCCGCCAAAAGCAGGTTTTGGCCGTCTCAACCGTGCTGGCGTGTCGGTGATGTACCTTGCCTCTGATCCGTATACGGCGGTGGCTGAAATAAGACCGCACCCCGGCCATCATGTTTCTCTTGGAGGCTTCAAGAGCTTAAAAACCATTCGGCTAGCCGATTTCAGCCCTGACATCAGCATTTTCGCCACGAGTGACGCGCGGCTATCGCTCTACGCGGTAATCCAAGCGTTCGACAGGCTGATGAGCATGCCGGTTACGCCGGATCAGCGAACACCTTACTTACTTACTCAGCTCCTCGCCGAAGTCCTACTTCGCCATGGATTTGATGGGGTCCGCTACCGCAGTTCAGTCTCAACGGGTAGCAACATCTGTATCTTCTACCCGGACAAATTTGAATTCGTAGCCGACTGCTCTGAAGTACGGCGTGTCGAAGGGGTGGCTTACGAAATGACGACAGTGCCCTCTGAACTCGCTCCTGGACCGGAAGATAGGCCCTATAATCGACGCGTCTAGAAACTCGCTATGAGGGTTCTGTTAGGCGCATCAGCGATTCCGTAGGTGCAATTCACGCTGCACTCGGCTTTGCGGATAGACGTTGCCGCTCTGAATAATATGAAAATGCTCATGTGGGACGGGTTTTGAACGCCGTCAAGGCAAAATGAATAGGATATTCCCTCCGCTTAGCGAGGTGGGGCGGCAGCAAGACCCAAACTCGCGATATCATATAACTGACGACGCGGACCTTCTCCACTGGCGGTCTGCAGCGAATGCCAAATATATGTCGGCGGTTCGCTTAGCATGAAATGCCCAGGATATCGGCGTCTCTCCCGTCTCTGGCATGTCTCCTAGAACGCTCAGTGCTTCCTGTCGGTGGCCGCCGTTCGGAATAATCTCACTGAACACTACATCGAGAGCACTGGCGACATCGTCTTCTCCATCCCAGTCGTGGAAATACTTCAACGCTGCCTCCAGCGTCTCCAGGAATGCCCCACGGGCATCGTTCTCACACGAGAGGTTGATATCGCTTTTGCTAAGAAGGACGAGGCCGTGAAGGTAAGGACCGAATATTGGCGCAGCTTCGGCCTCCGACATTGCTGAATACACCATCAGGCATTTGAGAGCATTGTGGATATAAGCGCTCTCCAAGCCATCGCGACGGTTCGGTGTGTCCTGCGGGACCAGTTGCAAGTGCAGGCTCGAAAGTCCACGAGGCTTTGAGATTTTTAGACCCATGCTCGGTTCGTCAAGATCAATGGCACGGTCGAAATAGGTGTCCGACAGCTCGCTGGTAGAAAACCAGAAATATCCTGCCGATCCGATGTTGAGCATCGCGATCACGAGCTTGCTCAATGAAAGACCCGCGTCGAACACCTGATCGGCGCTTATGTGGTCATGGAGTGTAAGTTTGAGGAGCAAGTCACCATTCTTCTGGTTCTTGCCAGTAAAAAACTGAGCAAACTCAACACGCGAATTCCAATCATTCAGGACTTTCTGCCGAACGCTATGCCACCGGCTCACGATTGGAATTTGGAGCTGCCACTTTGCCCTTCCCATCCCATTTGATTTCTGCCGCTCAAGCTCACGGCTCAGCGCTGCCTGCTCTTCTAGTTCTATCCTCTCGAATTCTCCACGCGCCCACGAAATCCATGCTCGCCCCTCCACCAACTCGATGAGCTTCTCAACGAAGGGGCGGCTAAACAAACGTTTCTGCTTTTCCTCGTTGGCTACCGTCTCAAGGAACCAGGCGGAGTCGGACCCAGCACCACCAACCCCGACCGGTTTCCTTTCCCGTTCTGTAGCAAGTGTACTGATCACCACCTCCAAAACAGACCTCGCGTCGTGCAGGTTAACGGCATCAGATGGTCGCTGGCCCGCAGAAGCTTCGGAAAAATCGACGTAAAGACCCCTCAGGCGCTTTTCGTGCAGGCCCTGGGCGAACCGTTTGGCTTCTTCAAATCGGCCCGGATCGACGGGCCCCGTAAAAAGCGTTGAGGACCAGATAGCCCAAAGCATCTTGAAAACATGGTTGTCCAGCCGCTTGTCGATCCAAGCCGGATCACGGTGCGGACCGGTTACAGCTCGGCTGACGATCAGTTGTGATTTTCCGATCTCTTCCAGAGCCAGAAGTGCAAGATGATAAGCAATGTTCGGATAGCCCTTGTCACCCTGCAATATCCGTTCTGCCGAGGAAACAAGATCGGCAGCGTGATCCAAGCATGCTTCTCGCTGCTGCAGCACACGAGGGTCGATTGCGACAATGTCTTCGGACAATTTCACCTCTATCGCCATAAACCCTGCGGCGAGTTATGCGCGCCTGCTTTAGCCTCAAGCTCTCGCTCGGCAACGTCGGCATTGATAGCGTTGACCACCCACTCCGGCACATCGGTCGCATGTGAAAACATTGTGTATTCGGGTGCTGATAACCAGAACAGGCGAAGCCCTTCGTGAAATCTATCAACGTCATCTCGCTTTACGGTCAGATGGGTGTGATCGACGAGGCGTAGCATTATATCAAGCTCTCCTTCTCCCCATATGGACCGAAGGAATTGAGGATATTTCTTCTTCAACTCGTCAAGCGACGGGCCTTCCCCATGCTTGTAAACGTTGACCACCAGACGGCAGGCGTCAATCGGCGCGAAGAACGGTTCCGACCGGATGTCCCACCCACATCCTTCCAGCAGGTCGAAAATCTTTCCGATATCCTGACGCCAGAGTTTCTGCTTAAGCTTGTCCCCATGAAAATATTTTTGGAACTCGGTCGCCAGAAAATCGCGAAGTCTGATCTCGAACTGATGGTACAGCCCGGCTGCCACAGATAGAACCGCTTGATCGCGCATCCCATCGAGCAGCCCATAATAATGGATGCTGGCATCATTGGCCGCGTCATAAAAATCCGATAGATCGTGGCGATCTGGATCAAAATGCTTGCCCATTGTTTCCAACACATCTTCGGCACGTTTCTCGGCTTCCTCGGAGAGGTTCTCGAACTGCGAAAGAAGTCGAGTGTCCGCTTGCGACTTAAAGAAGTCGAGTTGCTCTATAAGGCTCTCCCGATATGGTCCCCACATGTGGAGAAGGACGCGGTCACGTGACATTCCAAAGTATCCGCTATTGATAATTGATGCGATGTGCAGGGATGACGATGGAATGTCCTACGGACCGTCCAAAAGTTGAAGCCCCCAATGTTATTTAATGTTCTTTTGTGCGACTAGATTCGCAACCCTATGTTGTTGTCCCTTGATTCGGGAGCGAGCGTGAGCGACTATTGGAAAGGAAAACCTGGTGCCGCCGGTAACCTTCGTCTTCTGACGCGAGAGGGGAAATGGCTTGCGTGGGAAGATCAGGAGTCCGACCCTAACGATCCCAGCAGCAAGCGAATCCCAGGGGCAAAGAGCCGCGTCAATGAGATGCTTACCCAGGCCGTCCACGCCACGAATGTTTTGACCCTCCTTGGTTCAGGCGCTTCGTTCAGCGCAAAAAACGCTGGTCCGACCGAAGCGCCTGGAATGGGAGACTTGTGGCATTCCGCCAGAGAAAAGGTTTGCGAAAACGAACTGATTGACCATTCGAATTTCGACAACGTCGTATTGGATGCCGTCGGAAGTTTGCCGCCAGAGGAAAACGGTAAACAGCGAGCCGGTGACATCGAAAATCTCCTCAGCCTTTGTAAGATGAAGCTTGAACTGATGGAGGTACGTGCAAAAGATAATGAAAGGAGCGATCCTGATGGCCCGATAAGGAAATTAAAAACTTTTATCGAGCAAGCGGAGGGCGCGATACTTGCGAAGGTCGATTTTGTCGATCAAGCGACTGATCTCCCTGCTCACCGGGGCCTGATCCAAAAATTCGCAAAACGTGCCGTGGACAAACCACGCGTTAAAGTATTCACGACAAACTACGATCTCTGCGTTGAAGAGGCTGCATCTCGCCTGGGCGTGGTGCTCATAGATGGTTTTTCCCATAGCGCCGAACAGCGCTTCAACCGTGACTATTTCCAGCATGATCTGGTCAGAAGACAGACTTCGGGAACCAAGGCGGACTACATCGACGGTGTTTTCCACCTGTACAAGCTTCACGGTTCCATAGATTGGCGGCGTCGCTCAGATGGCGTGGTCATTCGATCCAGGGCGGGCGATCCCGCGCTAAAGCCGGTCTTGATCTATCCAAGGTCGACGAAATATCAGGAAGCCTTCGAAACCCCATATCTCGACATGTTTGCGGCTTTTCAAGCGGCCCTGCGCGAACCGGATACCGCTCTCTTGATCGCTGGCTTCGGGTTCGCCGACGATCATATTAGTGCGCCGATATGGTCAGCGTTGGAATCAAACCTCAGCCTCCGCCTCATCTTAGTCGATCCCTCCTTCATCCCGCCGGTGAAGCTGGATGCGTATCCCGCACCCGATCACCTCCTCGACGTCGGCCTGCCAACCAGGAAATATCAGAACCGAATGGCTCGCTTGGTCGCAGAAGGTGATCCACGTGTGACCTTACTCAACGGTAGGTTCGAAGACCTTGTTGATGCCATTCCCGCGATCACCGGAGAATCGGATCGGCAGCGCCTACAAATGCGATTGGATCAGATCAGAGATGTCGCGATATGACCGAGCCTATCATCGCGCTCATCGATCCGGACAAGCGTGTCGGTACCGTTACCAGGGTAAGCGCTTCGTCGATTGAGCTGACCATGCCACAGGCGTTGGCCGCGAGCGGGCAGCGCGGCTTGGCAAAGGGAGCAACCGGCGACTTCGTGTTCATTGATTGCGATCAGGAGACAATTCTTGGCCGTATAACGGATGTGTTAGTTCCAGAGCGGCAGCGACCCGCATTGGAACGCCAAATGGAAATTGACGCAAATGCCGAGCCGCAAGGCCGTGCACAGCTTCTTGCGACCGTTAACAAGTCTACCCACAAGGTGACGCGTGGGATCAATGTTAAGCCTCGCGTCGGCGATGGGGTCTATCTCGCTGATGGTGGGGCGCTTGCGACTGCCATTCGAGAAGCTCTGCAAGGCGAAATCGAGCCGGGAAAGACCGAACGCCTACTCGTGAACCTTGGCAGGCTCTCCGGCATCGCGGACGCATCGATTGCGATGCCGCCGGAAAAGCTGTTCGGGCGTCACTGTGGAATTTTCGGAGCGACAGGAGGCGGCAAGAGCTGGACGCTTTCGAAGCTCTTAAACGAAATCGTTCGGCTGCGCGGAAAATGCATCCTATTTGATCCCACAGGAGAGTTTGCTGGAAAGGTATCCGGAGCGAAGGAGTTCTCGTTCTCAAAGGCAAATGACGACCAGCCCCTTGCCAGGTTCCCTTACCGACAATTGTCCGAAATCGATCTCTATGCCCTCCTTACTCCATCAGTGCAGATGCAAGGACCGAACCTCCGCAGCGCGATCAAAAGTCTTAGGTTGGCGACAGCGCTGCGCAAGGAGCCTTTACGATATGCGGTCAAAGCCATGGAAGACGGTAGTGAGCGCTTTGCAGTTGGGAAACGAGGTTTTGTCGAGGTCCGTCAAAGCGGTGTCGTTCGAAAAGCTGGAAACAGCCGCCACGCTCTTTCGCTAGCCCTGATTGAGTTGTCGACGGAACTGGATTCGCATTTTTGCGACTTCGACGTCCACTTGCTATCCGACCAGATCAAAGAAGAATGCGTGAAGCAGCACACGAACGACACGATGGGTTCCTATGGCACTCACGACGACTTCGCACTGGGAACCTGCAATTCCCTAAACGTGCGCATCGAAAATTATCTGTCATCGCCAGAGATGAGGTGCCTTTTCTCTGACGATGGCGTCGATATTTGTAAAGAAATAGAAGAGTTTATTGCCGACCCGATACAGCACGCGCTCGTGTTATCATTCGAGCATGTCAGTTTCAAATACAACACGCGTGAGCTGCTGCTAAATACGCTCGGGCGTTATCTACTCGGCCTCGCTCGACAGAATGTCTTCCAAACGTGTCCGCTGGTTTGTTTTCTGGACGAAGCCCACCAGTTTATCGGTCGATCTATCGGAGACGACACCAACCATGTCATGTTGGACGCTTTCGGCCTTATTGCTAAGGAAGGCCGAAAGTACGGGCTTACAACAACGATTGCCACCCAGCGCCCTAGAGATGTCCCCTCGGATGTGTTGAGCCAACTCGGTACGTTATTCGTCCATCGCCTGACAAATGATCGGGACCGAGAGACAATCGAACGCGCTTGCGGCGACCTAGATCGTGACGCGGCGGCCTTCATTCCCTCCCTCGCCCAAGGCGAGGCGATCATCGTTGGTCCGGAGCTACCGGCTCCGCTTCCGGTGCTCATCGACCGGCCGGAAAAAGGCCAACAACCAGGTTCGCATGGGCCGAGGTATCAGGCGTTCTGGGGCAAATCGTAGCGCCAAAGTACCCACGCATTTACGTGCCGTTGCCATAACCGGACTCAGTATCCGGCTCTGGCGTCTCGGGCACCCACTCAAGGCCTAACGTCTTCATAAGGTCATCCTGCGAGATGAAAGACCCGGCGTGCTTCAAAAACTCCGTAATCTCCCAGCCACTCATGCCGTTCAGAATATAGTCGTTGAGACCGGGTGAGATCGCGAATGAAAGCCGCGCAACGGCATCTGGCAACCACCCGCTAAGAGCATCCTTAACGGCGGCTTCGGCTGCTGGATTATTGAAGAGTGTTGGGTCGTAATTGAGCTTACCCATCAGAATTGTCTCGAAAAGATTGCGCCTGCCTCTAAGAGAGGAGACTCGCATGCAATGATCAATGATGGGCCGCCGTTCCTGAGGGGACAATTTTCCGATGCGTTCAACTATGGCTTCCGAATATCTCTCGGCAAGATCAAAATTTCTAACAAGCAGTGACAAAACAGCTGTTGGAAGCGGCTTCTTGATCAAGCGCTGGCAAACCTCTTCTGAACCAGCATCCATGAAGAAGAATCGGTGCCCGAACCAGCCCATATTGTGTTCGATTAACTCCGTTTTGCGCGGTTCGTCGCCTGTGTAATATGCGTACTGGAACAATCGCCTTTTCAAATCGAACTCAACCGAAATGAGCGTGGCGTACTCGATCATGCGATAGAAAAAGTCGCTCCCCGGTGACGTTTCCTGCTCTATGTGTATAATGTCCCCGTCCTGCGTGAAGCCGACAAGATCAGATGAAAATTTCTTGTGACGCGGAAAGAAGGTCTGCTTCTTCCAGTCTATTGCTGTGATGTTTCTCTCGGTCAGTGCGCTAACCGTAGCAGCTTCTTCAAGAAGCGGATGTGTTGCCTCTTCGAAATTTCGTTGCACGAGGGTTGTATTTTTTATTGGCATGCTAGGGCTCCCTTTTTGGGTCCTTTAACAGACGAAGGTTTCCTCATTCTTTCTTCGCCGTGTTCGGCAGAGAGATGCCGTAGCTTTGCGTTTCTTGTCGCCCTTCAGCACGGCTCACTCTAATCAGTTTCTGATCGGCACTCTAGGATTAGCGTAGCTTAGAAGGCGTGTGGAGGAAGCGTATAAGATACTGCGCTGCAGGATGTCGCCACGCACTGATACAGATTGGTGTGCACGGGGTCTAACGACACGGAGCCTTCTTCGTGTGATACTGGACGGTCCCATCCCCTATCCTCCAGAAGCAACTGGGATGAGAGCGTTTCCATCTCGGAAAATCTCGACCAAGTGAACATTCTTCAGCCCCTCCCAATATCGCGGGTTTATATGCTCGAAGACGATCATCTGGAACTCTTTGCCCATTCCATTTGCCGTAGTGATGAACTGGTCCAAAAGCTCCAGGGCCAACTTCACCTTTCCGACATCGCTCTGGTCGACATCTTTCTCGTCATCCTCACCCCAGTACGGTCTGGAGAACTGATCGATAATCAGGAACGGGGCAACGTGAATGCGGTCGTTCCGCATTATCAATTCATGCAGGCCCAGGAACAGGAACAGGTGAAGGAACATGTGATTGGAACTGCTACCGACGTTCTCGGTAGAAGTTGTTTTGGGCTTGCGCAGATGAAGCTTCTTTTCCGAATAGTTGAACGCGGAACGATAATCGCCATAATTTCCGAGCGCTGCCTTCGTCAAAGAGATGTAATCTTGGATCGCCTCATCAAGGGCCCTGGTAAAAAGCTCTTTCCGGTCTTCGACAGGTGATACAGCAAGGTCTTCGATCTGAGCTTCTAGGCTTGCGATCAACTCGCTGTTGTCTGGAGCGTTGTCTGACTCTGGTTCGCTATACAGCTCAAGCTTGGCCTTCGTTTCTCCGATGAAGATGTACTTATCTTTGTCGCTCTCGAAGCTTTCCATCTCGGCAGGCAGGGCTTGAAGGTCCTTTTCCAGCTTCCCGCGCTGAGATTCCAACTCTTTGATAATTTCGGCGATATTGCCGTCAAGCGGCGTCTTTCGAGCAGTGGCATCCTTGATCTCCTGTAGACCCTTGGAAAGGTTTCTAAGGATGTCGTCGAAAACCGATGTTCGAACCGTCTCCTCAAAGTTCCTCATCAGATGCTCAACAGGCTGAAGGCTGTCCGCTGTTTCCTTGAGGGTCGCCTTGTGGTTCCCATATTCCGAAACGAACCTGCGGAGCCCCCTAATCTTCCGAGAAACTCGGTATATCTCCGAGGAAATCTCTTCATATTTCGCCGATACATGCAGGTCGGGGCCACTCTCCCTCTCGGTCACCATTCGCGTCAACGCGGTGACTGAAGCATCAGCGTCTGTATCCTCGGCAACGAGCCCGTACCCTTTAGCCCGAGCGACGGTTTCGGCCAGTTGAGCATTAAACTGCTCGCGCTTTTCCTCCGTTTTAGCCGAAAGTTTTTGCTGCCGGGCAAGGCTACGCTCCAACTCTGCGCGCTTTTCTCGCTTCAGGATGTTCTCGACTGTGTCGATCCCCACAGCAATATCGAATATGCGTGGGAGCGCCTCTTGGTAGCGAGCCTGGTTCTGCTTGTCGAAAAACTGGTCGCTATGCGTGATGATGTCTTGTGAAATTGTGTTGAAGAGCAAGAAATATCGGAGCGACACCCGAGAATTGGCCTGCAGTGTCCTCCCGCCAAAGGGAATTCTGACGTCCTGATCGATACCGAAATCAGCGCTCAACAGCTTCTTCAAGACGCTCTCGCTGATATTCGGGCTTGGCGCGGTGTCTGGCACTTCTCCCGTTGAAGAGAAGTAGTAATCGGGTGATGGGGTCGTCCCCACTGGCGCGCGTCTCGCCAGCATATAGATTTTTTCATTCAAATGAATGCGCAGCCCGTACCAGCCAACATTTTCGTTGATTATGCTCTCTGAAATCCGATGCTTGCTCGCGAACATGCAGTAATCGACGATGTCCAAAATCGCCGTCTTCCCGGTGTGGCTGTCGCCGGTAATCACATTCACTTTGTTCGGCAGAAACGAAACCGACCGTCTTTTTCCGGTCTTCAGCCAAAGTTGGAGGCTTTCTATATAAAATTTCATAGCTCGATCCTCGCATTGAGGTAGAAAACTTCAGCATTACCCGAGACCAGGGCAGCTATGTTGGCTGACGCACGCTGCACGCGCTCGGCGCGTTTGCCCATGGACGCATCGAAGGGTAAGGCAGACGCGATCACCGCCCCGTGATCTTTCAGTTGAACTACGCCAATTTCGTACAAAAATTGGAGAGCATTCACTGTCGGAGTCAGCGACGCCATGTATCGTTCATTGAAATTGTAGAAATATTCGATGTTATCGATCAGATACTGTTCAAAGCTTACAAAGCGAAACCTGCCGTGGCCAAGTTTACTTACCATTTCGCGATGCGCAACAACTGGCAGGATCAACGCGATTTTGGGAAGCGATAGAAATTCTGCCTCTTTCAACACCGAAGAGATAGCAAACGCGTTGATCCCGAGGTTATTGTAGTATGAGCTGAACTTCACTTGTAGCGATCTTTCCAGTTACTCAGCCAGCCGATCACCGGGCGATCAGAGAGATCGTAGAATCCGCCGTTGCTCATGGATAACGGAAGCTCCTGTGAAGCGAGCGTGAGCTTTCTCAGGCGTAAGTCTCCGAGGATCGCACGGGCGGATGCACCCTCGTCAACAGCGGCCACTTGACCCGAATAAATCTGGAGGAACTTGCCTTCCCACATAACGCCAGCCTCCTCCTCCAAATCGTCGATATCGGATTGAGTGATATCTCCGTCTTGGATTAGGCGTTCCAGGTTATCGCGAAAGTGCAGACGCCTAGTGGTGAACTTGGTATGAAACTCAATGTTATCCGAAGCGATGTCTTCGATATCCACCAGTTGCCTGATGAACGTCTGCTCGGACAGATTGTCCGGCAGAACAGGCGGAAATTCCCTGAAAAGCAGAGCACCGCTCCTCGCCTTGTCGAAATGGCGTCGGTACTTCTGGTTGAACTCGTCAAAGCTGATTGTGATCTTGTTCCCCGCCTTGACGGTGGCGAAGGAATTTTGCCGCACCTCGGAGTCGACGGCGTTAAAGACATCGTCGATCCGTGACTGGTGTATCTGCTTTTCGGCGATGGACGCCTTGCATAGATTGATGATTTCGTCCTGACCCAGAGCGAACGACAACTGCTGAAAGAACATCTCTGACACAGCGGGATCGAGCGTGAGCACGTCGTCGATGTAGCCCTGGATGATCGCATCTTTGCTTGTAGCCTTGATCAACGTGATATCGGCGACGAGCGCAGCGTGAGTTTTGGTTCCCGACTTAAATGCATCGATTGACACCAGGAGGGCGTTCTTGTCGTTGTCGGACTTGTTCGAAGCTAACAGGAAGCCGGTCTTCTTAATAAACGCAACCTGAGAGGCCCCTGAAGTACGCCCCTCCGCCGGGTCAATGATTACCTTGCACCAGTTCGAAATCGACTTCCACAGATCACCGTCCATGGTCGTAAGGTTAATAGGACGACCCTGTACGTTTTTTTGAACTGTGTGCTTCAGCTGAACAAGTAAGTGGGTGCCGTCAGGACGCTCAACATGAACATCATCCAAAACTTCCAAGCCAACAACTTGGCCGCTCTTCAAATTCAGCAACTCGTTGAGAAAGTAATAATACTGGTAGTCGAAGCCAATTGATTTATCTTCTGCGCTAGTCGTCTCGACACGCGACCTTTCGTTCATGGCCTACCTACAGAATCCGCGAAAACCCCAAGTTGTCGAACCAACATCTAGCAGCTGCAAATCGCTCCTTCAATGTGTTCACAACGGGAACCGGAACTTACACACAAATCAACGCAACCAGTCTACTCGCCGTCCGACCTTCTCGTTGAGGAGGAATGGACGCCCTCGCTCTGCTAAAGTGTTGACTAATACAGACTACGTTAACCACATTTCTAACAAGCGGATTCCCCCCGCTAGACACCCGGTACCGCCGCTGACTATCTTCCGTCCCAGTTTCAAACACGGAGCCCCACGATGATACGCATCGTCATTCTAGGAAAGACCTTCCTCAGCTCCATCTGAAGTCAGGACATCGTGTCCTCACCTCCGATGGGCTGCCCCAGCGCGCCCTAGGAGGTATCTATGCGCCCATCGAAAAATGTGCTGCACCACGTGTTGGTGCGACGTACCATTCTGAACGAATTGCGCTCCGGTGCCGGAGACGACATTCGCTCCCGATTTGAAGTGTTCCAGGACACGGGATCGGGCGCGGATAAGGACGCAATCGTCGGGATGCGTACGTCGCGATGGTAAGCAATCCCAATTCCCCCATTCTCATTGACGGCGAACCGATGCTGTGGGTTGAACCGCTGCGTCACGAGGGTGTCCGCAACGTAACCCCCAAGCATCTCTTGAACACGAACGGTTCGTCCGTGTTCAAGAATCGCGAGGTGCAGCATGAAAGCGGCACTGAAAAAAAAGCGGCCACGGTCCTCAAGGCCCGTCGCGGTGTCGTTGAAGTGCGTTCGCAGTTCATGACGGTTGAATATTACGACAATGATGGCGTGGTGCACAAACATACGCTCGACTACTGCGTCCGCTATGAGAGCGGACGTTGGGAGGCGGTGGCTGTCAAGCAGGAGACGAAAAGGGCGGAAGCTCAGGCCATTCTCGATGGTATGCTTCCTGAGTATCGCGCGCTCTTCGACAAATTGACCGTGATGACCGAACTCGACGTGCCTTGGTGCGTCGTGCGCAACGCGGCGAGCATCCTGTACTACCGGGAACTCCATCACGATTACGAACATCACGTCCGAGTGCTGCTGGATGAGCTTCAGCAGCACGGGAGGGCCAGGGTGTGCTTCTATCAGATGTACACACCTGGTATCGACCGACCGTCCCGAACGACCGCCATATGGCGGCTCATCGATCTTGGGCACCTAAAGGCTGAACCAGGGCAACTCGTTAACGAGCTGACCTGGTTCACGGTCGAAACCTAACCACCCCTTAGCCAACAACCCAATCCCCCTGCCACTTCGAGCACCGTCTCGGAGCATGGCGAAGCTATGTCCAAGGAGGACACCATGACTAACAATACCAACAAGCCTGAACTGCGCATTTTCCGCGAGAACGCACCTTCGATCCCCTTGATGGGGTCGAACGACCGTTTTGTTTATGAGGGCACCCCGCTCATCGCAATCTCGTACAGCGCTACGGATACATTGTTCTACAAAGAGAACGATCCCTTGGCGCATCGCCGCATCGCACACAGCGAAATTGAACTCGCTATCGATGAAGGGCGTGCGCATTTCTATCCTGGTTTCCATACCCAGGTTGGCTGGAAGGCGTACCAACGCTTCGGCGACAAGAACGTCGACGATTTCAAATCCGAAGCGGTAGCTATCGGGCGTTTCAATGAATACCTCATCCACAGGTACCGCGCTTGGTGTGTCGAGGTTGGGCAGCATGTGCCGCGTAGCTTGAAACCGGCGGAGGAAATGCCGGGCGGGCGCTCGATGGAAGAACTTCTGTTTGAGTGGACCACCGAATATCAGCTGAAACACAAGGTCACAAACCCCCAGACGGGTAAAATTCGGAAGCGCCGTGCCGGTAAGAAGACCAATGGGGTCGAGCTGCCGACGCTTCGCAGTTTCAACAACTATATCAGGCTGTATGAGAGCTGCGGTGACGACGTACGTGCCCTCATCCCTCAGCAAAAGGGTCCTAAACGTCGTCATCTGCAGGTCGAATGCGCCGAGAGCTACTCGATCTGGCGACAGGCCGCAGCCGAATTTGCATCTCGGCGAAAGGGGGGCATGTCCAACGCGCGGAAAATTGCGAATGCACGAATTCATGAAGTAAACAAAACGCGCGGTGGGGACCAGCCGAAACTCATTTTCGTAAAGCGTAAGCGCTTTGAAAATATGATTAAGGAACTGCGAGCGTTTGACGTGGTTGCCGGTCGCGAAGGCGAGGCTTACGCGCATGCCGTATTTAAGCCGAAGATGGATTCCTATGACGTTGTGCGTCCAGGCGAACGGGTAGAATTCGACGACTGGAACGTCGATGGCATCACTCTCATGAAGGAAACCGGGGCCTGGTTGCTCCTTCCTGCGAGGTTCCAAACGATCCTCGAACAGGCCAGCGCGGACAAACCACAACGTCTGTGGTTTGTGGGAGCCATTGACGCAGCGACCGGCATGCCTTTGGCTCTCAAGGGAACTCGGAATCCGTGTGCGTCCGCCGTGGTTGAAGCCCTCGAAATGGTGATGTCTGATAAGACGCACATTTCGGACCTGGCCGGTGCGAAGACCTCCTGGACTGCGAAGGTCCGGCCGGAAAACGTGTTCACCGATAATGGCACGCCTTACATTGCCGACCTCACGCGTGACGCCTTCCTCATGAGCAGCGTGTCCTTGACCCGCCCCCCGGCGGGCCAAGCATGGAAACGTCCGTTCATTGAATCGTTGTTCAAGACATTCGCGAAGGACTTGATGTCCTATTTCGACGGCCGCACCTTCTCTAACGTGGTCGAACGGCGTGACTACGACTCCGTCGCCAACGCGACGCTCATTATCGATGAATTTATGGTCGTGGTGATCCGCTGGCTTTGCGACGTGTTTGTTAACACGCCGAGCGCGCGGTTGAACGGGTTGACGCCTAACGAGGCATGGGAACTCAAGAAACGGACGTACCCCATGCGTCCGGTTCCTGGTCGTCACGAGAAACGCCACATTTTTGGCACGAAGAAGGAGAAGCCGATTCGGAGCGAGGGCATTATCCTTCACGGCGTTCCGTATAACTCCGACGAGTTGCAGTCGTATCGTCGCAAGCACGGCTCGAAGAAGCTTTTCCCGGTTCGCTTCCATCCTCGCGATTTGGAATCCATCTCGGTCTCGACGGAAGACGGATGGTTGATTGTCAAGAACTGCCTTGGGATGCCTCCATACATCTGCATTGAGGAGTGGTACCTGGCGAAAAAGGAACTGGACCGCCTCAACACAGAGCGGTCTGCGCGTTCGGCACCCACCATGTATGACGGCATCAACTGGGTACACGGCGTCGTAGATGCCGCTGCTCTCCGTAGTGGAATTTCCCCGCATACGCGCAGCGCCGAAGAAATGTCTCGCGCCACGGAGAAGCTCTTCGAAGGCCGCGCCATGACCAAGGCAGAAGCGGGTGATCTGGAACGTCTCGCAGCGCCTGCGCCTCAGGAAACGCCATTGCTTCAAGGTACCGTTGGTGAGCTGCCCGCTGAAGTCTTGGCTACGAAGTCCCCGAAAAAGAAGGCCGCCACGCCGGAGCCCCGCATCGATCCTCCAGTCGATGATGCCGCGACGGATATCGGCGAAGACGACGAAGATTCCCAGTTTGGAGACTATAATGACTGATTTCAGCGACATGTCGATTGAGGACCGGAAACTCCATATGGAGCTGCAATATATCTTGCAGCCCAAGGATAAGGAGCTTCTGGAGAAAGTTGAGAAGCTCACCAAAAACGCCGAGCGGTGCAAAAAGGGCGGGGGCTCCAAAGAGCGTATCCTGCTCGTAATAGGAGCTTCTGATACTGGGAAGAGCACCGCTCTCGCCCGAATTTTCGGGAATATGGAGGCCTTTCAGCCTTACCAAAACGAGCACGGGTATATGGTAAACCCACTGCTGTCTCTGAACTGCCCAAATTCATGCTCGCCTAAGACGCTGGCAGGCGCAGTGTTGGAAAGGTGGAACCTGTATGCGAAGCCCCGTTCGAGTGCTGCTGATATGTGGTCCATGGTCAAGCGGCAGTTGCGTGAGCGGGAGATTCTCTACCTGCATCTTGATGAGATGCAGCACGTCAGCACGGGGGAGACGGAAGAGGCGATCAGGGACGTCCAGGACTTCGTAAAGAGCCTGACCCAGATCGATGGCTGGCCCCTTCACTTAATCCTGTCAGGGATGCCCGCGCAGAGACGTTTCATGGATAGTGATGAGATCGCCAACCGTGCAGACGTACAACGTTTCGATCTCGTCAAACCGACGGCCAAGAACATCGAGGCGATGGAGAAGGTAGTCCGCAAAATCGTGCAGGAGCACGCGGGGCTTGAAATTGGGTGGACGGAAGACGATGAGCTTACGGGCAGACTGATCGTAGCGTCAAAGGGCGCGTTTGCGACCATGATCGGAATCACCCGTCAAGCTTGTTATCGGGTTTTCGACAGCAAGCGGCCGACGGTGGAGATCGCTGATTTTGCAGCCGCCTACAAGACGCGTCGCGCCAGCCTGAAATCCGACAATCCCTTTACCGCTAGCGATTGGAAAAGCGTCAACCCCTCTCACTCGCTCTCGGACATGGATGAACCGAATGAGAAGAGGAAGCGTAAGTGACCGCATTTGGCCTCCTTCCCATCCAGATTACGCCGCATGATGATGAGACCGCCGAAAGCTTCGTGGCTCGCCTTGTGCGCGCAAACGGCTTTCATTCGCTGGCAGAGTTCTGTGATTTCACCGGTACCCGTCGCGCCGGTATCGTCGCGATGGGTTCCGATGAACTCTATGCAGTAGCTCGTTGGAGCGGCGTCTCGGAAGCCCGGCTGCGCAAGTTTGCCATCACGCCCGATGTCATGGTTGAGTTCGGCTCGGCGCAGTTGAAGCGCACGCAACTGCGGGGTACGCATCGCAGGTACTGCCCCCATTGTTTTGCAGATGACATTCAGAACGGCAGCGGCCGTCTGCATGCACGCATTTATATGCGTGCAACTTGGCGTTGGAATATGATCGCCAACTGCCCTGACCATGGAGAACCTCTCGCCGAACTTCCCGAGGATTTTGATGCGCTCGATCTGAATGTTTTCGCAAAACCTCAAGCGCCGGACGTGGAATCGCCCGAAAGTTCAATCCATGAACGGTACTTTACGGGTCGCCTGCTCGGCTGCACCGGTGAGACCTATCTCGGTACGATGCCGCTGTACGTCGCTGTTGAACTGTGTGCCGTGCTTGACCAGATCGGTGATGACGTCGTCAGCCTGAGACTGTTGGATAGCCACCTGCGAGGGGTGAGCCGCCATGTTCCTCTTCTTGAGCTTTTCCCGAAGAATTTCGGTGGTGTTCTTCGAGAACAGCGACGCATTCTGGCAGACGTCGACGACCTCCGCTTCCTTCAGCTCTTCGAAATGGTCGATGGACGATACCGAGATGCCGACCTTCTTTGGGAAACGCCGCGGGATCGCCGCGTTGAAGTCCGCAAGGCGAGTGGTGTCGGCAAGAATCCATCGTAGGAGATGATCGAAGGCGAGGTTCCAGGACATGACGATACAGGCGCGGAAGGCCTCCGCCCGATAGCATGCCAGCGCTTCGCGCAGAAAGGCGCGTTCGGCAATGTCCGGCACGCGGTCCGGGAGATCGGACAGAAGCTTGCTGACCTGGACCACGGTCTGATGCACGCCATACTTCTTGTCGAGTTCCGAACGCACGCTGCGCGCCAGACGATATCTGCTCCGCTCCTTCAGAAGCTCCGGCGGCTTCGCGGAGGCCATACGCGGCAAGTAAACCGATACGTCGGGCGACGTCAGATGAAGCTGCTTGAAGCACGTCCTAATGGCCTCGTTGTCGAACGAGGCCAACCCCTTGTGGACGTGAAGATACCAGCCGAAGACCTTGATCTTTTCCTTCGGCGAGAGCGCGTCGAATCCATCGACCTGCTGCACGAAATCGACGAGGAGCATCAATCGCCGCCTGAGAGCATCGCCTCGACCTCGGCGATGCCGAGGTGGTTGATGGCGTAGTGGCCTTTCTCGGGCGCGGTCATGTATTTCGCGAACTTCAGATCGCGAAGGGGCTGCGCGAAGTCCGGGATGTTTACAGGCCATTTCAGGGTTCGAAACCCAGTGTAGATATGGGCGGCCGTCACGGCCGGTGTCTCCCGGTGCTCCTTGAACCAGGCCGCAATCAGCAAGTAACGCTTGTTGTTGCTCTTGGGATTCGCCCCGTGGACGTAGCTTGCGAGCGACGTGCCGGAAGTCATATCAAGCTCGAGGACCTCGGGAGCAGGCTTGGCGGCGCGCTGCACCTTCGGCCTCGGCGCCCGCACAGTGGTCTCGATCTCAACGACCTCCGCTTCTTCCACTTCGTCGTCTGCGTCGATCTCGGCCTCGCGAGCGACGGCCTTGACGCTGGGGCCGGCAATGCGCTGGGTCGTCACCGGAGACGACGTTTTCAGGGCGTTCTGGATCGCCTGGGTGATCTGCCCGATGTCGCCATCGGCAATCTCTGCCTCGACCATGATGAAACGGATCTTGGAGGTTCCCCCGGTCTTTGCTGTCGTGCCCTTGGCCATGCAATTCTCGCTAGATTAATTGAGGCGAATCACTGCAACCAACGTATCCGGTTCTCACCCTTTCGCAGCGAAGTGAGTGCTTGCTTTCAACAATACTCCACAAGATTCGACGCATACTGCGATCTTTTATAGGAGGGAACTGCCTTCGGGACCGCGAGACGGGCAGAAATCGCCTTGTTTCTCGACACTTACATGACAAGTGCTCGCCTACTCTTCAACTGCGTGGGATCACTTGAATCCCACGTCTTCGAAAGTTTGCCGCTATGAGCAACGCGAGACGGAAGCTGGATGTCACTCACAATGCCAGTCTTTGCTTTCCATAATTGTTGACAGCACGGGAGTCCTTGCCGGAAGTGCCGTTAACAATTAATTCTTAAGTAAAGATTGCCTTTGGCAAGTCGAGTGTCTCTTTACTTTGGCGGATTCGAATTGGATACATCAGGAGGACAGACGGCGCCACCGAGGCCATCGGTTCGACTTCCATCCGTGAACTTTCTTGAAGTATCAGTCTTAACGCCTGGGCGGCCCGTGTCTGCTTCTGCACGTAAGGCGAGTAGCAAGAGAAGACAGAAATCCCCTGCCGGAAAGCCCTGATTCCGAGCCGGATGGTTAGCCAATCGTTTCCACATGCGCCATCGTGATTGCGGCAGTTGATCGCGCTCGCCCAGAGGTGGCGTGGCGTCCTCGGTGGAGGAAGTCACCTCGCAGCCGCGTGTGTCAGTCTTGGGAAGTAGAGCCTGATTTCACTTCTGGTGAGGGGCGTCATACTGGCGGAGGTTCGCACAAAACGCCTTTCGGCGTTTCCAGGCTGCTTTCCCCAGTCCGCGCTTATGCGTTCAAAATCCACGCTTAGCGGTGTTCAGTCCACGCTTATGTGGCGATGCAGACGAGAGAAAAATGGCGCACCCGACAGGATTCGAACCTGTGACCTTTGGAATCGGAATCCAACACTCTATCCAGCTGAGCTACGGGTGCTAACCTGAAAGACGATGACTCGTCTCCGTCCGATGGTGGTTCTTAACTCAGGATGTTGCCGGCATCAATCGCCAATTTGCGGCGGATGCAAATCATCTGGTGGCGACGTTCTATTTGTGGCACCCGCGGCTTCCGGCGAGCCTTATCCCATGGTCCTGGCACTGGCCGTTGCCTTGTCCCCGGAAAGCCCGGTCTTCAATTCAAGATAATTTGTCTTACCGCGCAGCCGCATCTGCTCTAAGTGAGGCCATGGCACCCCGCCGGTCGAAACCATTTTAGGAGAGGCGCATGGCGCTGACAGCTTCCACACCCCGGTCCCGCGTCGGCATAGGCTACGCCATCGTCCTGACGCTCGGCATGGCGGCGACGGTCGGCGGGGCGCTCGCTTTCCAGTATATCGGCGGCTATATCCCTTGTGCGCTCTGCCTTCTGCAGCGCAATCCCTATTATTACGGCATTCCGGTCGGCATTCTGGCGATCGTCGTCTCGATGATCGGCCTGCCCGCCGGGGTCACCCGCGCGCTGCTGGTCGTCATCGGCGTGATGATGCTGGTCGGCGCCGGCATGGGTGTTTATCACTCGGGCGTCGAATGGGCCTTCTGGGAAGGTCCGGCAAGCTGCGGCGGCGGGGCCGGCGTCACCACCAATGCCGGCAGCCTGCTGTCGGACCTGAACACGGTTCACGGGCCATCCTGCACGCAGGCAGCCCTTCGCGTGCTCGGCCTCTCGTTTGCCGGCTGGAACGTGATTGCCAGCGTCATCCTGGCGGCCATCGCATTCGTCGGCGCCAAAAAGGCGGCCTGAACAACCCGATGTGGGACGATCCGGGGCCCGGTTCACCGGGCCCCTTTCCGTTTCCGCGCCGGTGCGCCGGTCGCCTCGATCGGCCCGAACACAGGGCCAGCGTCCGCGCGGATGTCTGGAACAAAATTGCGCAAACCTGCCGCTGACAAAGGCTTCAGCGGTCTCTAAGATCGCCGCATGAACTTCTTCGAGAGCCTGCTCGTCCTGCTGCTTGTCGCGATCGTGCTTCTGCAGATTTCGCGCCGGCTTTCCGTGCCCTACCCGTCGATGCTGGCGCTGGCGGGCGCTGCGGTCGCGCTGGTGCCGGGCACGCCGTATATCTCGCTCGACCCGGAAACGGCGCTCGCGCTGTTCATCGCGCCGGCGCTGCTCGACGCGGCGTTCGATTTTCCGATCGGGATTGCCCGCCG
This sequence comes from Neorhizobium galegae bv. orientalis str. HAMBI 540, assembly GCF_000731315.1. NCBI lineage: Bacteria > Pseudomonadati > Pseudomonadota > Alphaproteobacteria > Hyphomicrobiales > Rhizobiaceae > Neorhizobium > Neorhizobium galegae. The sequence goes on along the minus strand of NZ_HG938353.1, from coordinate 347,318 downwards.
GTTCTGGCTGCCGCTGCTGGTGTTTGCGATCGGCGGTGTATGCGTGACCGCGGTTGCCGTCGCCTTCGTCGGCTGGACCGTGGCCGGATTGCCGATCGCAGCGGCGCTGGTGCTCGGCGCGATCGTCGCCCCGCCCGATGCCGCCGCCGCGACGGCGGTGCTGTCGTCGATGTCGATCCCGCGCACCACCGATACGGTCCTTCGCGGCGAAAGCCTGTTCAACGATGCTGCCGCGCTGCTGATCTTCGACGCGGCGCTCTCCGTGCAATCGGCCGGCAGTCTCGATGCGGGCGTGGCGCTGCATCTTTCCGTCGCCGTGCCTGGCGGTCTGCTGCTCGGCATCCTGGCCGCCTGGGTGGTCCGGCATCTCACGCGGTTCGTCGCCGGCACGCTCGGCGGCATCCTCCTGCAGTTCGTCCAGACCTTTCTTCTGTGGATCCTCGCCGAACGGCTCGGCCTGTCGGCGGTGCTTGCCATCGTTGCCTTCGCGATGACGCTTGCGAGAAGCAGCGAAGCCCGGTCCTCGGCGCGCATGCGGGTGCAGTCCTACGCGGTCTGGACGGCCGTCGTGTTCGTTCTCAACGTCATGGCCTTCCTGCTGATGGGCATGCAGGTTCGCGATATCGTCGGCGGAATGCCGGCGGATCACCTCTGGGATGCGGCCCAGTTTTCACTGCTGACGATCATGATTGTCATCGCCGTGCGGTTTGCGGTCTGCGTCGGTTACAATCGCCTCACCGCCTGGCACGAGCGCAGCCGCGGCAGGCCGGAACCCGCGACGACGACCCAGGCGCTGCTGGCCGGCTGGTGCGGCATGCGCGGCCTGGTGACGCTTGCGACCGCCTTTGCCCTGCCGATGGACTTTCCGCAGCGCGACGTGGTGGTGCTGACCGCTTTTTCGGTGGTGCTCGCAACCCTCGTCGTCCAAGGCTTGACACTCACCCCGATCATCCGGTGGCTCGGTCTCGACCGACGCGCCGAGGGGCATGGCGAACTCGCCGTCATACGCGGCAAGATCGCGCTCGCCGGCCTTTCCAGGCTCGACGGTGCGACCGAAACGGAAGCCGAATTGCTGCGCTCCAAATTCCGCATCGAGCAGCAGGCCGCCTCCCGGATCGAGGACGCCAACTCTCTCGAGACCTATCGGCGGCTGGCCTTGAAGGCGATTGCCGCGCAGCGGGAAGAGCTGGAAAAGCTTCGCTCGGTGCACAAGGTCAATGTCGACGAATACAATCTGCTGCTCGAAGAGATCGACTGGCGCGAGCTTTCGGTCCTGCCCGAAGATGCGCGCCGGATCGAGGAGAGCTGATCCCGCCAGTCAATATCGTCTCCTTTTATCGAACGAACTGTCAATCATTGTTCATCTTCCGGATACGGGCGAAATGGGGCACATACGGTCCCAGAGAATTCAACCCGCGTGTCCAACCAGAGACACCGATCCGGAGATCTGAAAATGTCCACCACAGCCACCAATTCCCTGCTTCTCGTCGGCCGCGTTCTTTTGGCCGGCATGTTCGTCATGTCCGGTTTCCAGAAGCTCGTCGATCCCGCCGGCACCGCCGGCATGATCACCGGTGCCGGCCTTCCCGCCGCCACGCTGCTCGCCTATGTCGCAGGCCTTTTCGAACTGGTCACCGGCCTTGCCGTGCTGACCGGCTTCCAGACCCGCATCGCAGCAATACTGCTTGCGCTCTTTTCGGTCTTCACCGCATTCGTCTTCCATTCCGGCGCCATCAATGTCCCGGGCTTTCCGGAGGCAGCCAACGGCCTGCTGACGGTGTTTAACAGCCTGATGATGATGAAGAACCTGACGATTGCCGGTGGATTCCTGGCGCTCGCCGCCGCCGGCGCCGGTGCATTTTCTGTCGACGCCCGCCGTGGTTCTGTCGCAATCGCTGCCTAAGCTTTCGAAATTCCCTGCCCAAGACTGCCCGCCGGATGAAAAGTCCGGCGGGTATTTTTTTGATCTCAATCGGTCTGGACGGTCGGCAGTTCGCTCATTTCGGGCAGCCAGGAAACGGCCGAGCGACACCATATCTGGCGCTGCGGCTTCAACTCCGCCCGCTGGTCGATACTGCCCCAGCGGATGCCCCAGATCCTGGCCGCCTCACCTTCGCCATTGACGAAAAGCGGCGAGCCGCATTCGGGGCAGAAATACTGCTGGCGGACGCGGCCGCTCTCGGCCACCTTGCGATAGAGCTTTGGCTCGTGCCCGGTAAGCTTCAGATCGCTTTCCGGGACGACGGCGGTGACGCGAAAGGGCGAGCCGCTCAGCGTCTGGCAATCGGTGCAATGGCAGATACTGATCCGCTTCGGATCGAGTTCGGCCTCATAGGTCACATAGCCGCAATGGCATCGACCGGTCACGTGCATCGTGCTTCCTCCTCTTCAAAACTCAGAGCGCGGCGCGGACTGCCTCCACGATCCTGGCGACCCGCGGATCCTGCTCGTGAGCCCGCTTGCGGGCCCTGACCAGGCAGGCCTCGGATTTCAGGATCACGCCATCCGACAGGATCTTCAGGTGGTTGGCCCGGAGCGTCGAACCCGTCGAGGTGATATCGACGATGATATCCGCCTGGCCGGCAGCCGGCGCTCCCTCGGTGGCGCCGAGGCTTTCGACGATGCGGTAGAGCTGGATGCCGTGCTGGCTCGAAAAGAACTGCTGGGTGAGCCGCCAGTATTTCGTGGCAATCTGGAGACGGCGACCATGGCGGGCGCGAAAATCCGCCGCCACGTCGCCAAGGTCGGCCATGGTTTCGACGTCGAGCCAGATTTCCGGCACGGCGACGACCACATCCGCCTGGCCGAAGCCGAGGCGGGCGCAGAATTCCACGCGTCCGTCCGCGCCGGCCATGCCTTCGCGCACCAGGTCTTCGCCAGTGACGCCGAAATCGACGGCGCCGCTCGCAAGCTCGCGAGCAATCTCGGAGGCCGAGAGATAGGCGATCTCGACGCCTTCCATGCCCTCGATCCGGCCACGATAGGAACGGTCGTTGCCGACCGCGGAAATGGCAAGCCCGGCGCGCTCGAAGACCTCGGCTGTCTCTTCCTTGATGCGGCCCTTGGAGGGCAGAGCGATGGTGATCGTGCTCATCTCAGTGCCCTCGCGGCTTCAATCCGGTCGAGCCAGAGCGAGAAACCGACCGCCGGAATATGCTCCCTGGCGCCGAGCAGCGTCAGCAGCCGGTCGAACCGGCCGCCGCCGGCAAGCACCGCGGACGAACCGACCTCGGTGACCTCGAAGACGAGGCCGGTATAATAATCGAGCGGACGGCCGAAGGCGGCGCGATAGGTCATGGCGGAGAGATCGGCACCGGCATTGGCGAGAGCCGCCAGACGGGCGTCGAAGCGGGAAACCGCGTCCCCGAGCTTCAGGCCGGCGGCATCGGCAAAACCAGCGAGCGCGGCCGGTGCTTCGGCGAGCGGCAATTGCAGCGTCAGGAATTCGCGCAGCAGCAGCAACGCGGTGCCGTCGAGCCGAGTTTCGGCCAGTTCCAGCTTTTCCTTGAGCCGTCTCGCGATCTCGGTCGGCGAACGGCTGGCATTGGTGGAATAACCGGTTTCCTGCATGGTGCGGTCGATGCGGGCCACGAGATCCTCCTCGTTGTCCGAAGCGATCAGTTCGGCGATCTCCGGATCGAGGCCGGTGACCGGCTGCGGCCGGGCGAGCCGTTCCAGCAGCGCTTCGAGATGGGCCATGTCGCCGAACGCGTGGATCAGCCGCCGCTGCCAGCCGAACGGCAGGCCGAGCGCCTTGACGACCGCCTCGAACACCGCCTGGTCGCCAAGCGTGAGCGCGAGCTTGCGGCCGGGCAGCAGCGCTTTCAGGATGCCGGTCGCGTCGCCGATGGCGCGGGCGTCGGAACTGGCGATATCCTTGTCGCCGAGATCCTCGATGCCGGCCTGGTAGAATTCGTGGGAACCCTCGCGGCGCTGGCGGAAGACTTCGCCGAGATAGGAATACCGTTTTGGCGTGCCGGTGGCGGTTTCGATGTGGCGCAGGCAGACCGGAATGGTGAATTCCGGACGCAGGCAGAGATTGGCGCCGGTCTCGCTTTCGGTGAGAAAGATGCGGCGGCGCAGATCCTCGCCGGCCATGTCGAGGAAGGGTTCGGCCGGCTGGATGACCGGCGTGTTGACCCGCTCGGTGCGACGGGCAGCGAATTCGGCGAGGAGGTCGGTGGAGAAGTCGGGCATGTCGATCAGGGGCATGGGATTGCTCCCCAGGAATACCCCCCTCTGCCCTGCCGGGCATCTCCCCCACAAGGGGGGAGATCACAAGCGGCATGACCGACGCGCCCGAAGGAGCGCTGCGAAGGACGCCACGTTAGATAGGGAGTGGTGAGCAGTAGCCCAGCCGATCTCCCCCCTTGTGGGGGAGATGTCCGGCAGGACAGAGGGGGGTAGAGCTCACGCATTGCCCGCCCTTTTCCGATCCTCCGCCTGAGCCGCCAGAATCTCCTTCACCTTGGCCACCAGATCCGCCTCGGGAACGGTTTCCTGGGCCACACGCGCCTCGCGCCAGCTCGCATTGTCCTCGATCTCGCCGGAAAGGCGCTTGCCTTCGATCAGGTCCTTCAACTGCACGACGCCCTGGGCACGCTCGTCGCCGCCCTGGATGATGGCGATCGGGCAGCCGCGGCGGTCGGCATATTTCAGCTGGTTGCCGAACTTCTTCCAGTTGCCCTGGTACATTTCGGCACGGATGCCTTCGTTGCGCAGCGCCTGGGTGAAGCGCTGGTAGCGCCCCATGCTCTCGACATCGCCATCCATGACGGTGACCAGAACCGGGGCGATCACCTCGTCCTGGCCGAGCTTGCCGAGGTTCTTCAGCGCCGTCATCAGGCGGGAAACGCCGATTGAGAAACCCGTCGCCGGGACCGGCTGGCCCATGAAGCGCGAGACGAGGCCATCGTAGCGCCCGCCGCCCCCGACCGAGCCAAAGACGACCTTTTCGCCCTTTTCGTTGGTGACGTCGAAGGTGAGTTCGGCTTCGTAGACCATCCCGGTGTAGTATTCGAGACCGCGGACAACAGACATGTCGATAAGTACGCGCTCCGGCCCATAACCAGCAGCTGTGACCAAACTCTCAAGGCTAAGCAGCTCATCGATACCGTTCAGGTATGTCTCGTTTTGCTTGTTTCCTCCAAGTACGCCTTGCAACGGCAACATCATCGACCGTCGGGCTTCTTCTGAAGATTGGACCTGCTTAATCGATTCGCTATCTTTCGTTTCCAAGAACAAACTTGCAATGTAATCAATGTGCATTTGTTTGAGCCCCGCACCCTTGGTGAAGTCGCCGGACTCATCCTTACGGCCTTCCCCGAGCAACAGACGCACGCCTTCAATGCCGAACTTGTCGAGCTTGTCGATGGCGCGCAGTACCGTCAGTCGCCGCCCCGCATTCTCCTCGCCCCCAAGCCCAATTGCCTCCATCACCCCGTCCAGAACCTTGCGGTTGTTGACCCGGATCACATAGTCGCCGCGCTTGATGCCGAGCGCTTCCATCGTATCGGCCATCATCATGCACATTTCGGCATCCGCCTGGACGCCCGGTGCGCCGACCGTATCGGCGTCGAACTGCATGAACTGGCGGAAACGGCCCGGGCCCGGCTTCTCGTTGCGGAAGACATAACCGGCGCGATAGGTGCGGAACGGCAGCTGGATCTCGTTGAAATTTTCCGCGACATGGCGGGCGAGCGGCGCCGTCAGGTCGTAGCGCAGGCTCATCCACTGGTCGTCGTCGTCCTGCAGCGAGAACACGCCCTCGTTCGGGCGGTCGCTGTCGGGCAGGAATTTTCCGAGCGCATCGGTATATTCGAACAGCGGCGTCTCGACCGGATCGAAACCGTAGCGCTCGTAGACCTCGCGGATCTTCGCGGTCATCTCGTTGGTGGCGTGGATATCGGCGGCGGAACGATCGACGAAGCCGCGCGGCAGGCGGGCTTTCAGTTTCTGCGGCTTTTTGCTCTTGTCGTTCATGATCGAAATTCCATTGCCAAAGGCCCCGAAGAGGCCGGATTTGTGTGCGGTTTCTTAGAGGATAGAGGCCTGAGCGGCAAGGGCGGCGTCTGGTGAAGACGCAGGCGCGATGCTATATATTGTAACGGCGAAAGGGCAAAGGCCATGAACAAGCGCGTCACGATCGAAATGCCGGAAGAGATGCATGAGGCGATTACAGAGCATGCGGCCAAGGCCGGTGCTAAAACCGACGCGTATGTTCTGGATCTGATCGAACAGCATCTGGAAGACCTCCACGACATCGCACTCGCCGAAGCCGCCATGGAGCGCATTCGCGATGGTGAGCCGACCTATACTCTGGAAGAAGTGAAGCTCCGCCTTGGCTTGGACGATTGAGCTTCGGGCGAGCGCGGAAAAGCAATTGGGCCGCCTCGCAAAACGGGATGCTGCGCGCATCATTTCCTTTCTTGAAGAACGCCTTGCGACCCACGAAAACCCCAGAGAGTTGGGCGACGCGCTGAAAGGACACGCCCTCGGCGGATATTGGCGTTACCGCGTCGGCGACTACCGGATCATCTGCGACATCCAGGACCAGCGACTTGTCGTGCTGGTGATCGAGATCGGCCATCGCCGCGAGGTCTATCGCTAACTCATGCTCACCGAAGCCATCCAATACGCCGCGACCTCGCTAGTCACGCCGAAGAAATTCCGTCCCTTCATCCGCTCATCGGTCAGCCTCTGGTCGCGGGCCGGGCGGTGTGCGAAGGATTGGGCGGCGCATGAGGAGAACTGCAGGACCTTCATTCGCGAGACGGTGGCTGGAATGAAGCAGCGGCGGACCTGCGTCGTGCTGGGTTCGGGCCTGCTACGGGACGTGCCGATCGTCGATCTTTCGGAAAAATTCGATACGGTGGTGCTGGTCGACCTCGTGCATCTGGCGAGCGTGCGGATGCGGCTGAAGGGGAAGCGGTTCGCGAATGTCCGGCTGATTTCGCGCGACCTCTCCGGCTTCGACGATGCGGTCGCAACCAAAGATCCCGAGCCGCTGTCGTTCCTGCGGCAGGTGCCGTATCTCGATCTCGTCGTCTCGGCCAATATCCTGTCGCAGATCGGTGTCGGATCGAAACGCCGGCTGGAGGCCGAGAACAGCCCCGCGCGCGAGGAAATCTTGCAGCGACTGGTGCGGGCGCATCTCGACGGCCTCAAAGCACTGCCCTGCAAAACGGCTCTGATCACCGACACCGCCTATCGCGTCGCCGATCGGGCGGGGCAAGTTCTGGAAGAGGCCGATCTGCTCTGCGGCGTGCCGGCGCCGGCGGCGAAACGGGCGTGGACCTGGCCGGTCGCGCCTTATGGCGAACTCAGCAAGGTGTATCAGGCGGTGCACGATGTCATCGCCTTGTGATGTCCGCGCGGTTGATTTCCGCGAGGACGACCGTAGATTCAGAATCATGTCACGCCTTGCCGCCATCCTGATGTTCTTTGCCTGGCTCCTTTACGGGGCCATGCCGGCCGTCGGCATGCCTTACGTGCCCGCGGCGAACCCACCGGTCATGCAGGATCATTCGCAACATCGCGACCATGGCAAGGCGACCGAGACGGAGAAGACGGGGCATTCCCATGGATCATCGCAGCCACCCTGCCCGCATGGCGGCAAGACCTGCGTGACGCCCTTCTGCGCCGCCTGCCTGACGCTGCCGCCGGAACTGGCGATCGGCGACGATGGCCGGTTCGCCCATGCCTACCCCTCGCCGGCCATCGAGCAGGCGCTCGCCTCTCCGACAACGGCGCCGCTAACGCCGCCTCCCCGAGGCTGACGTAATTAAAATCCACGTCATCATCAAAATTCTGTCGGACACGGAAAAGGAAACCCTATGTCTGCAAAAATCATTCTCATGACCGCCGCCCTCTCCGCTCTCATGACCGGCTCGCTCGCCGCGCAGGAGATGAAGGGAATGGACCACTCCAAGATGGGCACGCCGACAGGCGGCAGCCCCTCCACCAAGGGATTCGAAGATGCGAATGCCAGGATGCACAAGGACATGGCAATCCAGTATTCCGGTGATACGGATGCGGATTTCGTGCGCAGCATGATCCCGCATCACCGGGGCGCAATCGACATGGCCAAGGTCGAACTTGCCCACGGCAAGGATCCGGAAATCCGCAAGCTGGCTGAAGCCGTCATCAAGGCGCAGGAGGCTGAAATCGCCGACATGCAGGCCTGGTTGAAGGCGCACGGCAAGTAACAAGCCCTGATGCAGATCGGCGCCGGGCAGGCTTTCGTCTTGCCCGGCGCTTTCTTTTTCGCCATATCAGCGGGTGGAGGCAGATCCATGCGCCCGATTACCGCTATCGGCTTCGATGCCGACGATACGCTCTGGCAGAACGAACAATATTACCGGCTGACGGAGGAACACTTCGCCCGGCTGCTCGGTGAATTCGCCGAAGGTGCGCATATTGCCGAGCGACTGCTCGAAGCGGAAAAGCGCAATCTTTCCCATTACGGCTTCGGCATCAAAGGGTTCACCCTGTCGATGATCGAGACGGCGATCGAAATCACCAACGGCAAGGTGCCGACCAGGACGATCAGCGAGATCCTCGATATCGGCCGCGACCTGCTGCGCCATCCGGTCGAAACCCTGCCGCATGTGGAAGAGACGCTGGAAACCCTGAACGGCGAATATCTGCTGGTGCTGATCACCAAGGGGGACCTGTTCGACCAGGAACGCAAGCTCGCGCAATCCGGTCTCGGCGATTTCTTCGATGCGGTCGAGATCGTCAGCGAGAAGACCGCCACCACCTATCGCCGCATCTTTTCCAAGGTAGCCGACGGGCCGGAACGGGCGATGATGGTCGGCAACTCGCTGAAATCCGATATCGTGCCGGCGATTGCGGCGGGAAGCTACGGCGTGTTCGTGCCGCATGCGCTGACCTGGATCCTGGAACATGTGGACGCGCCGACCACAGCGCCGCGCTTCCACCAGATCGAACATCTCGGCGAGTTGCCCTCGATCCTCCAGAAAATCACGGCCGCCTGAATTTCAATCTCAGTTCATCGACCTCGCGCTGGCAGAAGCACCCTTCGAGATGGTCGTTGACCATGCCCATGGCCTGCATGAAGGCGTAGACGGTGGTCGGGCCGACGAAGGTCCAGCCGCGCTTCTTCAGGGCCTTCGACAGTTGTACGGAGACCGGCGTGGTTGGGTTGGCCCGGAGCGTGGCAAGGTCCATCACCGCCGGACGCAGATGCGGGCCCGGCTCGAAGCTCCAGAAGAACTTGGCGAGCGAGCCGTACTCGCTCTTGAGTTCGATGGCGCGGGCGGCATTGTTGATGGTCGAGACGATCTTGCCGCGATGGCGGATGATGCCGGCATCGGCCAGGCAGCGGGCGATATCCTCCTCGCCGAACTGCGCGATTTTTTCGAAATCGAAACCGGCGAAGGCGGCGCGGAAATTCTCGCGTTTCCTCAAGATCGTCAGCCAGGACAGGCCGGACTGGAACCCTTCGAGGCAGATCTTCTCGAACAGGCGGATATCGTCGATCACCGGCCGACCCCATTCCTCGTCGTGATAACGCCGGTAGTCTTCGAGACCGCCATGCCAGGCGCAACGCCCCTTGCCGTCTTCGCCGACGATGATCCCCGCCTTTTCCATTCACGCTCCCTTGCTGCAAACCTTTTGGTTAACCGGCTTTGCGCCGGCTTTAACATTGGTCAACCATGTTTCAAAACCGGGCGGTAACCCTGCCAAAAGGTTTATAGGCCGGCCGGCTTTGAATGTTCCACCCGTTTACCATTCGCTTTCACCTCGCGGTCACCATGTTCGTCAACACCGACGCCAAATTATCCAAGTGTTTGAGGGGCGTCCGGTCGGTGATTTGTAACGTGTGGATCCGATCATGAAGAAAACCCTTTTCCTGGCCTTCGGCCTTGCTGCCGCCTTTTTCAGTACCGCTGCCCTTGCCCAAGACCGTTATCGCGAGCGCCCGCCCGTGGTCGTCAGCCCCGATCTTGCAGCCCCGTGGGTGATGCAGCTTGCCGGCCCGAACGGCCGCCCGGTCGTCTATCCGCGCCAGGCTGCCCAGCCGCGCCCGGTCTACCAACAACGTGAAGCCTACCAGCAGCGCGAGCAGCAGCCGATGGTTCGCCGCGGCATCTTCGACCGCTCGCCGGCCGAGCCGGTAGCGATGCGGCCGCAGCCGATCCGCGGCCAGATCGAACCGCAGTTCCTGCCGCAGACGGTCGCCTACGACAGCAAGGAAAAGGCCGGCACGATCGTCATCGATACCAATAACCGCTTCCTCTATCTGGTGATGGGCAGTGGCCAGGCTCGCCGTTACGGCGTCGGCGTCGGCAAACCAGGCTTCGAATGGGCCGGCGAGCACCGGGTGACCCGCAAGTCCGAATGGCCGGACTGGACGCCGCCGTCCGAAATGATCCAGCGCGAAGCTGTCAAGGGCCACTATCTGCCGGCACGCATGGACGGCGGACCAGAAAACCCGCTCGGCGCCCGCGCCATGTATCTCGGCTCGACGCTCTACCGCATCCACGGCACCAACGCCCCCTGGTCGATCGGCAGTGCCGTCTCTTCCGGTTGCATCCGCATGCGCAACGAAGATGTGACGGATCTTTACGAACGGGTGAACATCGGCACCAAGGTCATCGTCATGTAATGCCGGCAAATGCCAAAGGTGAGGCGGCGGAGACACAGTCCCGCCGCCTTTTTGCCATCACATGTTCTTTATTAGACCTGTCCCTGCTTGCTTTGATGCCCGAGTCGGCTAGTTTTTGCCGCTCAAACACATCGGAGAGGATATGGGAATGAGGACAGGCAAGACCCTTGCGATAGCCATGGGGATGGCTGGCGTGATCTTCTTTACCGCCGGGCATGCGAGCGCAATCAGCCCGGCAGTGCCGTTTATCGAACGCCCGGCAAGCGACGTGACGCTGATCGCGATACCGCGGGAAGTGCCGGAAGAATTCAAGCGCCGCATGGTACGCTTCTCTTCGACCGAAAAGCCCGGCACGATCATCATCGATACCAACAACAAGTTCCTCTACTATATCGAAGGCCCCAACCGGGCGACCCGCTACGGCATCGGCGTCGGGCGTGAAGGGTTCGGCTGGTCGGGCGTCGTCAATGTCGGCCGCAAGGCGGAATGGCCCTCCTGGACGCCGCCGGCCGAGATGCGCGTTCGCGAACGTCGCGCCGGCCGTATTCTGCCGGCCGTGCAGGAAGGCGGCATCGACAACCCGCTCGGCGCCCGCGCCATGTATCTCTACAAGGGCGGCCGCGACACGATCTTCCGCATCCACGGCACCAACCAGCCCTGGACGATCGGCCTCAACATGTCGTCCGGCTGCATCCGCATGATGAACAAGGATGTCGAGCATCTTTATTCGCGCGCCGACATCGGCACCAAGGTGATCGTCATCGGCCCCGGCAACCGGCAGGGGAAAGTCGATTTCGAAGATCGCGGGATCGACATTTTCGCCACTATTTTCGGCGGTTGAACCATCAAGCAAAGTTCCGGAAGAGCGGCGAAAGCCGCTCTTTTTCATGGGTTTAGGTTTCGTTAACCATAACTGGCTTAGCTTCGTCGGCGACTGGTGCAAAAAAAGCACAGACCGGCGATGCATCCGCCGCTAAACATTGAGTCATCAAAGAGCCAACGTCCCTCCCTGCAGGCTGATTCATGCGCAAAATTCTTTCCTTCGCCTTCGCATCCACGCTTCTCACCGCTGGTCTTGCTTATATTGCTCCGGCTCAAGCGGCCGACCTGACCCCGGCCAATCCCGCCTATGTCGCCCCCGTCAGCACCGGAGGATTTGAAGTTTCCGTTTACGGCGGCTACGAATTCGCGCCGCATTCCCATGTGGACGTGTCCGACGGACCGGATTTTGCTGCCGGCTGGGATACCAATCCCTTCCAGATGCCGCCCTACTGGGGTGTCCGCGGCACCTACTGGTTCGACGGCGGTGCCCTCTCGAACTGGGGCGTTTCGCTCGATTACACCCACGCCAAGGTTTATGCCGACGATGAAACGATGGCCAAGGCCGGCGGCTGGAGCGTCTTCGAATTTACCGACGGCCTCAACCTCCTGACGGTCAACGCGCTCTACAAGTTCCCGATCGAGGGCAGCCGGTGGACGCCTTATGTCGGCGCCGGCGTCGGTATCAACGTGCCGCATGTCGAAGTGACCCGCGCTTCCGGCCGTACCTTCGAATATCAATTCGGTGGCGCGACGATCCAGGCCCAGGCCGGCGTGAAGTACCAGCTAACCGAAAAGTGGTCGATGTTTGCCGAATACAAGGGCAACTACTCGTTCGTGGATGTGGATATCGACAGCGGCGCTTCGCTGAAGACCAACATCCTGACGCATGCCATCAACCTTGGCGTCTCCTACAAGTTCTAAGGCTTCGGGCCTTTGACGAAAAAAGCCGGCGAAATCGCCGGCTTTTTTATTGGGTCTTTTTATCTGGCCTGGATCTTTTCCGGCTTCGGCCCGCCATAGGCCCAGTCCAGAAGCTCCACCGTGTGCAGGATCGGGATTGTGGTGCCGGAGGCGATCTGGGTGATGCAGCCGATATTGCCGGTGGCGATCACGTCCGCCTTGGTGGCCTCGATATTCCTGACCTTGCGGGCCTTCAACTGCTCCGAGATTTCCGGCTGCAGGATATTGTAGGTGCCGGCCGAACCGCAGCAGAGATGCCCCTCCCCCGGATCGCGGACGGTAAAGCCCGCCGCCTTCAGGAGATTCTTGGGCGCCATGGTGATCTTCTGGCCGTGCTGCATCGAACAGGCGGAGTGATAGGCGACGTTGAGCCGCTTCGGCTCCAGCCTCGGCAGGTCGAGCATCGACAGATATTCAGTAATGTCCCTGGCAAGGCTCGAGACCCTTGCCGCCTTGTCCGCATAGGCCGGATCGAGGCGAAGCATGTGGCCGTAATCCTTGATCGTCGTGCCGCAGCCCGACGCGGTGATGATGATCGCATCGAGGCCACCATTGTCGATCTCGCGCGTCCAGACATCGACATTGCGGCGGGCAAAATCGAGCGCCTGCTCCTCGCGGCCCATATGATGGACGAGCGCCCCACAGCAGCCCTCGCCCTCCGGCACCACGACTTCGACACCGAATCGGGCGAGAAGCCGCAGCGTTGCGTCGTTGATACCCGGATCAAGTACAGGCTGGGCACAGCCCGACAGGATCGCGACACGGCCGCGCTTTTCGGCATCAGGCTCCCGTGTGCCGGGCTGCACCGAATGAGACGCCTTGGCGGCGGATTTCGGCGCGAGATCCAGCATCGCTCCCAGCGGCCTTAGCGCCGGGACCCGCTTCAGGAGCGGCGCGAAGGGTCGGCCGAGCCTTGCAAGGCCGAGTGCCGTGCGGAAGCGGGCAGGATAGGGCAGCACGGCCGCAAGCAGGCTGCGGATCAAGCGGTCGATCAGCGGGCGCCGGTAGGTGTTTTCGATATGGATGCGGGCATGGTCGACCAGATGCATGTAGTCGACGCCGGAGGGACAGGTGGTGACGCAGGCAAGGCAGGAGAGACAGCGGTCGATATGGGTAACCACTTCCTCATCCGCCGGCCTGCCGTTTTCCAGCATGTCCTTGATCAGGTAGATACGGCCGCGCGGGCTGTCGAGTTCGTTGCCGAGTGTCACATAGGTGGGACAGGTGGCAGTGCAGAAGCCGCAATGGACACAACGGCGGAGGATCTGCTCGGATTCGGCCACATGCGGGTCGGCAAGCTGAGCGAGGGTGAAGTTGGTTTGCATTTAATGGATATCCCCCGCATTTCCGCCGATCGCTCCGCGTTCTGCCAGCCCCCCTCTGTCCTGCCGGCCATCTCCCCCACAGGTGAGGAGATCGGCAAGACGCGCGGACATCACTTTATCGGCTACCGTCGAGATGGGCGCAACGTTCCTCCGAGTTGATCTCCCCCCTTGTGGGGGAGATGTCCGGCAGGACAGAGGGGGGTATGCCGAGAACACTACCATGGCCGCAATCACCCCATCTTCCCCGGGCAAAAAATGCCGGCCGGGTCGAGTTTCTGTTTGACGCGGGCGGACAACAGCGCCACCGCGTCCGGCTGTGGCTCGAAAGCCTGCGTCCCCGCGCGCACCGCGTCCGACGCCCGCAGCAGCGTCGCATGGCCGCCGCCAAGCGCGCGGATATAACGGCGCAGCAGTTCGGCCTCCGGGTCGGCTTCCATGCGCATCCAGACCAACCCGCCCTGCCAATCGTAAAAGGCATCGACTCCGGTTTCGAGCCGGAGGGCGGCGACGAGCTGGTGGCCCGCAGATGGGGCGATCGAGACGCGCCAGACGGGTTTCAGGGTCCCATCCGAATAGGGATAGACATCGCGGATCTGGCGCCAGAGCGTTTGGCTCTGCTCCAGGCCGAGCCGGGAAACCGGACCAAATGCCTCCATGACGGCGGCGAGTTTTTCGGCTCGCACGGAAACCGACGCGGCAAGGCCTTCGAGGCGCAGGACGGTTGCCTCGCCTTCCGGCAATCCGCCGCCGAGGAAACGGAAGCGGACGGTCTGCGGCAGATGGGCGGCGCCCGATACTTCGACCGGCAGCGCCATTGCCGCCGCCATCGCCTTTGCGGCGGCCGCGTCGTCGAGCCCGGAGATGACGATGGTTTCCACCGTCTGCGGCACCGGCAGCACCCGAAAAGTCACCTCGGTCAGGAAACCAAGCGTGCCGTGCGAACCGGCCAGAAGTTTGACCAGGTCGAGGCCTGTGACGTTCTTCATCACCCGGCCGCCGGCGCGGATCGCTTCGCCCCGGCCATTGATGAAACGGATGCCGAGCAGGCTGTCGCGGGCAGCACCGGAGACGAAACGGCGCGGGCCGGAGACATTGGCCGCAAACACGCCGCCGATCGTCGGTTCGCCGAGCGTGCCCATGATGCCGCGATGGTCCATCGGCTCGAACGCCATCATCTGCCGGTTAGCGGCAAGCACCGCCTCTATTTCGGCGACCGGCGTACCGGCTTTGACCGTCATCACCATTTCCGCCGGCTCGTAGTCGACGATGCCGGAAAGCCCGGTCGAGTTCATCATTTCGGCAGGCTCGCCGGCGTTGCCGAAACCGGCGCGGGTATTGCCGCCGCAAAGGGCGAGCTTCTTGCCGTCACCGGCGGCATTGCGGATGATATAGGCGGCATCCGCCTCGGAATTCGGTATCAGCGTCATGCGGCGGGCCGTCCATCCAGCGGAAAGACCTTAGACGGGTTGAGTATCCAGCCTTCGTCGAACGCGTAACGCACCGCCATCTGCTGGTGGAGATCGGCCTCTGAATACTGATGCCGCATCAGGTCGCGTTTCTCGATGCCGACGCCGTGTTCGCCGGTGAGGCACCCGCCGGCATCGACGCAGAGCTTCAGGATCTCGTTGCCGGCCTCCTCCGCCTTGGCCGCATCCTCGGGGTCGTTGGCGTTGAACAGGATCAGCGGATGCATGTTGCCGTCGCCGGCATGAAAGACGTTGGCGACCCTGAGCCCGAAACGATCGACGATCTCGGAGGTCTTGTTGAGCACATAGGAGAGCTTGCCGAGCGGCACCGTGCCATCCATGCAGATATAATCGGCGATACGGCCGGTCGCGCCGAAGGCAGATTTGCGGCCCTTCCAGATCAGCGCCGCCTCGGTCGCCGACTGGCTTTCGCGCACGGTCTTGACGCCGTGGCGGCCGGCGATCTCGACGATCGCCTTCAGCATCGCTTCCATCTCGGCTTCCGAACCCTCGACTTCGACGATCAGCAGCGCTTCGACATCGAGCGGGTAACCCGCATGGGCGAACGCCTCGCAGATCTCGATCGCCGGCTTGTCCATGAACTCGATGGCAACCGGGATGATGCCGGAGCCGATGATATCGGCAACGCAGGCGCCTGCATGCTCGGACGTATCGAAGCCGAACAGGACCGGGCGGGCGCCTTCCGGCTTGGCGATCAGCCGAACCACGGCCTCGGTGACGATGCCGAGCTGGCCTTCCGAGCCGCAGACGAGGCCGAGCAGGTCGTAACCCGCGGCATCCAGATGCTTGCCACCAAGCTCGATCACCGTGCCGTCGACCAGCACCATCTTCACGCCGAGCAGGTTGTTGGTGGTGACGCCATATTTCAGACAGTGGGCGCCGCCGGAGTTCATGCCGATATTGCCGCCGATGGTGCAGGCGAGCTGTGAGCTCGGATCCGGCGCATAGAAAAACCCGTCGATGCCCACCGCTTCGGAAATATTGAGATTGGTGACGCCGGCCTGCACGGTGGCGGTGCGGTTGGCATAGTCGACTTCCAGGATGCGCGACATCTTGGAAAGGCCGAGCACGACCGCATCCTCCTGCGGGATGGCGCCGCCGGAAAGCGAGGTGCCGGCCCCGCGCGGGACGACCGGAATGCCGTAGCGATTGCAATATTTCATCACCGCAGCCACCTGCGCCGTCGTCTTCGGCAGGGCGACGGCGAGCGGCAGGCGGCGATAGGAGACGAAGGCGTCGGTCTCGAACGGCACCAGCTCGCGCGCCTCATGCACCAGGCATTCGGGCGGTAGAAGCTCGGTCAGGTCGGCAATGATCGCCGCCCGGCGCGACAGCACCGCCTCGCGAGGCTTCAGAAAACTGATCGTATCGGCCACCGGCTCCTCCTAAAGACATTCAACTGGTATACTTTTTTTACCAGTGATACAAGAAGCGCGGAACAATCCGGCTGTGGCACCCGATGGAGACGGCAAAGTTGACGCATGAGCTTTTCGCGCCGGTGCCGCATGGTCGAACTGCGGACGAGGTCATCCTGCAGATCGAGAGCCTGATCCTCAGCGGCGTGCTGCGCGATGGCGACCGCCTGCCCGGCGAGCGCGAGCTGGCGCAGAGGTTCGACGTTTCCCGGCCGATCCTGCGAGAGGCGCTGAAAGAGCTGGAGGCGCGCGGACTGCTCACCAGCCAGCATGGCGGCGGCACTTACGTGGCCGATATCGTCGGCCAGATTTTCTCGCCGCCGCTGGTCGCCCTGATCCGCCGGCATCAGCGGGCGGTTCACGACTATCTGGAATATCGTCGCCAGCTCGAAGGCATGACGGCGGAGCTCGCCGCCACCCGTGCGACGGACACCGACAGGCAACTCATCGAGCGCATTCTGGAGACGATGCGCAGGGCGCATCGGGACGGGCGTTTCGAGGACGAGCTGACATCTGACGTCGAATTCCACAATGCCATCGGCGATGCGGCACATAACATCATCCTCATGCACACCCTGCGCGCCTGCTACCGGTTGCTCAGCGACGGGATCTTTTATAACCGCCGCATCATCTTCAATGTCGGCAGCGCCCATGATGCGGTGATGACGCAGCATGAGGCGATCGGACAGGCGATATTGGACGGCGATCCTGCCAAAGCCCGAAAGGCTGCGGAAGACCATATCGACTTCATCTCCAAGGTCACCAACGAGGCCGAACGTACCGGCGAATGGAGCCGGATCGCACAACTCAGGATGATGCAGACCAAAATTTGAGGCCGCCGCTGCGGATTGCCGGACGTCATGCACAGTTACAATTGAACACCTGTGCAAATTTCTATTGACGTGAAACTAAGTGGCCTCACAATGGTTATCGCTTCCGTGGTTATTATCCACTGTGATTCTTCTCAAAAAAGCTGCGAGGGGTCGTTAATCCTCGCGCAAGCATTATATTAGTAAAATATCATCCTCTGGAGGACGAAACAGAAATTGGGCTTGATGGATCGGGTTACGAGCAATCTTCGGTTGATGCTGCAGCGGCCGCCGCGGCAGCAATATGCTGCGCTTTGCTACCGGATAAAGAAGAAGCCGGGACAACTCGAGGTTCTTGTTGCGACAAGCCGCGATACCGGCCGCTGGGTCGTGCCCAAGGGCTGGCCGATGACCGACAAGAAGGCTCACCAGGTGGCCGAACGCGAAGCGTTCGAAGAGGTCGGCGTCAAGGGCAAGGTGGAAAAGGAACCGCTCGGTTTCTATCACTACCGCAAGACCCTCGATAACGGCCTGAAGATCCCTGTGCGGGTGCAGGTTCACGCGCTCGAAGTGGACGAATGCCTGAAAAGCTACCCCGAAAAGGGCTCTCGAACACTGGAATGGGTTTCCTGTGACGAGGCCGCGATGCGCGTCAATGAGCCGGAACTGAAGATTCTCTTCCTGCAGTTTGCCGAACGGATGCAGCCGCGCGTTCCGCAGCTTTCAATCAAAGCCGCAAGTTAGGTGCTTTGAAGCATCTTCCCAATTCGGCAATATTGCCTTCGCCTGCGCGCGCTATTAAGCGATAGGCATTGATTTCTTCCGCGAGGCGGAGACGGCAGGCAAGTTCCGTTCTCGCGCCTCACTTTTCACCCAAGGATGGAGATATGGGCCAAAGAAGGCCGCGCCTGGCGAAGCCGACGCTCGACAAGGATTTGGAGAAATTCTCCTCCGTGGAGGAAGCCGCTCGGCAGATGTCGCGCGGGCTTGCTGCACCGGGAACGGCGCTGCTGTTCATCATCCTCGTCGCCATCTTTGCAGCCGCTTATGTGACGGGCAAACCCGGCGCCGTCGTCGTCATCGCCGCTTCCGGGCTCGCTGCCTACATGGCGATGAACATCGGCGCCAACGACGTCACCAACAATATCGGCGCGGCCGTCGGCGCCCGTGCCATGACCATGACCTTCGGCCTCGGGCTTGCGGCCGTCTTCGAAGTAGCAGGTGCCGTGATCGCCGGCCGAGGCGTCGCCAACACGATCGCCAACGGCATCATGCAGGGCGGCATGATCACCAGCCCCGACGTGCTGATATGGGCGATGATGGCGGCACTCCTCTCGGCCGCGGTGCTGATCAACGTCGCGACCTGGCTCGGCGCACCGATTTCCACCACCCATTCGATCGTCGGCGGGGTCATGGGGGCCGGGATCGCGGCCGCCGGACTTTCCGCGGTAAACTGGGGAACGATCGCCGGCATCACCGCAAGCTGGGTCTTTTCCCCGCTTCTCGGCGCCGTCATCGCCGCTGCCTTCCTGTTCTTCGTCAAGGAAACCATCATCTACCGCGAGGACAAGATCGCCGCGGCGAAAAAATGGGTGCCGGTGCTGATCGGCGTGATGACCGGCGCCTTTGCAGGCTATCTGGCACTGCTCGGGCTGGGAGAGCTGGTGGACGTCTCGGCGCCGGTCGCGACGCTCGTCGCCCTGTTGACGGGCCTCGCCGCCTGGCGACTGCTGATCCCGGTGATCGCCCGGCAGGCCGAAGGGCTCGAAAACCGCAACCAGTCGCTTCGCACGCTCTTCCGCATTCCGCTCATCCTTTCTGCGGCGCTGCTCTCGTTCGCGCATGGTGCCAATGACGTTTCGAACGCCATCGGTCCGCTTGCCGCAATCGTTTCGGCGGCGCAAAGGGGCATTTCGGCCGGCGTGCACATTCCGCTCTGGGAACTGATCATCGGCGGCCTCGGCATCTCGCTCGGCCTGCTGCTTTACGGCCCGAAACTGGTGCGGCTGGTCGGCGCGGAAATCACCAAGCTCAATCCGATGCGCGCCTATTGCGTCTCGCTGTCGACGGCCCTGACCGTGATCGTTGCCTCATGGATCGGACTGCCGGTCTCCTCTACCCATATCGCCATCGGTGCGGTGTTCGGCGTCGGCTTCTTCCGCGAATGGTATACCCGCCATTCCCGCCGCCGCTTCGAATACATGCGGGTGCGGGCCGGCAAGGATCTCGATACCACCGAGCCTTTCGAACGCAATGACGACGAGCTGAAACGGCGTTACCTGGTGCGGCGCTCGCATTTCCTGAGCATCATAGCCGCCTGGACGATCACGCTTCCGGCGGCCGCCACCCTTGCGGCGCTGATCGCCACCGCTATGTTCGCGCTGTTCGTCTAGGCTTCGAGGTTTCCATGCGCGCCAATTTCCGGATGCAGAGGCTGTTCATCGAGGCGCCGCTCGGCGCCGGTGCCCGCCATGAAGTGTCCTCGGAGCAGTTCAACTATCTCGCCAACGTGCTGAGGATGGAGGAAGGTTCGGCAATCCTGCTCTTCAACGGCCGCAACGGCGAATGGAAGGCCAGGATCACCTATCCGACCCGCAAGAAGATCGTGCTGGAAGCAATCGAGGAAACCCGGCCGCAGCCGCCGGTCTCCGACCTGCATTATCTTTTCGCGCCGCTAAAGGTCGGCCGCCTCGATTATCTGGTGCAGAAGGCGGTCGAGATGGGGGCTGGGTTCATCCAGCCGGTCATGACCCAGCATGTGCAGGGCAAGATCACCAGCATGGACCGGCTTCAGGCGAATGTGGTGGAGGCCGCCGAGCAGTGCGGCATTTTGTCGGTGCCGGAGGTCGCGCCGCCGAAGAAGCTCGGCGACCTGCTCGACAGCTGGCCCCACGATCGGCGCATCATCTTCTGCGACGAAGGCGACGAGGGCCAGAACCCGCTGCCGATCCTTTCGGCAATCACAGAGACAAAGCTGGCGCTGCTGGTGGGGCCGGAAGGCGGATTTTCGGACGAGGAAAGGGAACGGCTGCGTTCGCTTTCCTTCGTCACCGCGATACCGCTCGGGCCCCGGATATTAAGGGCAGATACGGCCGCGGTCGCGGCGCTCGCAGTGATCCAGGCAGCGGTCGGCGACTGGCGGTGACCCGCTTGACATGACGGCCTTGAAATTCTGAATCTATCTTGAAAGAAATTCACTTGCAGCGCACATCAATCCGGTCCAATCAGCCGGCTATCCGTCTAGATCAGGCATTCCGAGCAAGGTAATTTTCATGGCCCGCGATACGACCGACCAGACACCGCTGACCTCGGTGTCCGAGCTTTCCGCCTACCTGGCGAAGGGAGCTCGGCCGAGGCAAGATTTCCGCATCGGCACGGAGCATGAGAAATTCGCCTTTTTCCGGGCGGACAACAGCCCGGTTCCCTATTTCGGCGATGCCAGTATTTCCGCCCTGCTGAAAGGCATGGAAAAGAAGCTCGGCTGGGAGCCGATCATGGACGGCGAGAACATCATCGGGCTCGGCGAACAGTCCGGCATGGGCGCGATTTCCATCGAGCCCGGCGGTCAGTTCGAGCTTTCCGGCGCGCCGGTCGAGAGCATCCACCAGACCTGTCGGGAATCGAACCAGCATCTCGCGGTTCTGCGCGAGATCGCAGAACCGATGGGCATCCGTTTTCTCGGCATCGGCGGCAGCCCGAAATGGACGCTCGCGGAAACCCCGCGCATGCCGAAATCCCGCTACGACATCATGACGCGCTACATGCCGAAGGTCGGCACAAAAGGCCTCGACATGATGTACCGCACCTGCACGATCCAAGTGAACCTCGACTTCTCCTCGGAAGAGGACATGGCCGCCAAGATGCGCGTGTCGATGAAGCTGCAGTCGATCGCGACAGCGCTGTTTGCGTCCTCCCCGTTCACCGAAAGCAAGCCGAACGGGTTGGTCTCCTGGCGCGGCGATATCTGGCGCGATACCGACAACCGGCGCTCCGGCGTGCTGCCCTTCGTGTTCAGGCAGGATTTCGGTTTTGCCGACTACGTGGAGTGGGCGCTCGACGCGCCGATGTATTTCGTCGTCCGCGACGGCAAGTATCACGACTGCACGCATGTCACCTTCCGCCAGTTCATGAACGGCGCGCTGAAAGGCGAGATCAAGGACTGGGAGCCGACCATGGGCGACTGGACCAACCACCTTTCCACCCTCTTCCCCGACGTTCGTCTGAAGCGTTTCCTCGAAATGCGCGGCGCCGATGGCGGCCCGTGGCGGCGGATCTGTGCGTTGCCCGCCTTCTGGGTCGGCCTGCTTTATGACGATGCGGCGCTTGCCGACGCCGAAACGCTGACCGCCGACTGGACGGTCGAGGACGTCATCGCCATGCGCGATGCCGTGCCGGCGAAGGGCCTGAAGGCTGAAATCAAGGGCAAGTCGGTGCTCGACGTCGCCCGCGAGGCGGTGGCGATCTCCAAGGCGGGTTTGAAGGCGCGGGCGCGGCTGAACGGCGAAGGCCAGGACGAAAGCATCTTCCTGCAACCGCTTGACGAAGTGCTCGCCAAGAAGACGACCATGGCAGACGACATGCTGTCTCTCTACCACGGTCGCTGGAACGGTTCGGTCGAGCCAGTGTTCGAGGATTACCAATATTGATGCGAGATTGAGATCGGTTCTAAAAACCGGTTTCCGTTCAGCACTTTCCAGATATAGTGGTGCATCACCCTAACCGGAAAGGATTCTCCATGCTGCCACTGTTCGACATGATGCTCAGGGCTCAGAACGGCACAGGCATGGACGCGATTGCCAAGCAGTTCAATCTGGCCCAAGAGCAGGCCACCCAGGCGATGGCGGCACTGATGCCCGCATTTTCCTCCGGCCTCAAGCGCACCAGCGCCAACCCTTATGATCTGACCTCGCTGATGAGCAGCATGGTCTCCGGCGCTTACTCCAAATATTTCGAGGACCTGACCAAGACCTTCACGCCGCAGGGCACGATGGACGGCAATGCGGTGCTCGAAAAGCTGTTCGGCTCCAAGGAAGTCTCCCGCGCGATCGCGGCGCAGGCCGAACAGCTCACAGGGATCGGCCAGGAAGTTTTCAAGAAGATGATGCCGGCCATGGCCGACACATTGATGGGCGGGCTGTTCAAGCAGATGAGCGGTCAGATGACCGGCGCCAACGAAGCGTTCGCCGCCTCTCCCATCGGCCAGATGCAGCAGCAATGGCTGGAAAGCATGGGCCTGCAGCCGAAGGCGAAACCGCAATCGGCGGCCAATCCCTTCGACAATCCCTTTGCCCAGGCGATGCGTTCCATGTGGGGGCTCGACAAGCCGGAGCAGCCGCAGCCTTCAACAGGGAACCCGTTTGCCGACAATCCGTTTGCCAAGGCTTTCCAGGACATGATGGGCAGCGCGTTCGCGACCCCGAGCAACACAGCCGCCCCTGCCCCGGAAAAGCCCAAGGACGCACCGGCGGCCGAGGCTAATCCCTATCGCGACGTGCTGAACAACATGTTCGACAGCGGACTTGAAGTGCAGAAAAGCTACCAGAAAAACATGGAAGCGATCTTCGACACCTATCTGCGCAATGGCACAGGCGCCAATGCCGAGCCGGCGGCGACGCCTGCCGCTCCGAAGCCTTCCAAATAAAAAAAGCCCGGCACGGATCGACCGGCCGGGCAAGCAGCAGGGCTATTGGCTATCACCCTGCGGGGAAAAAGTCAGGCAAGATCAGCGATTGGCCGGCCTTGCGAAGCGATGCCGCGCACGCTCGCGGGCGGAGCGCGACAGAAGCAGAGACGGATCGTCCAGCACGCCGGACCGATTGAGCGCCATCACCACATCATGCCGTGTGATGCCGATATCGTTGAGCTGGCGGTCGTCGAGATCATGGAGGCGATTGCTCGCCAAACGATTGCGAAAGGCACGCCACACGGATTTCGTTCGCAGCATCACGACAGCCAGACGGCCTTGCGTGCCGCGCTCCTCGTGAACCAGATCGAGTTCAGTTCCGCAGTCGGTCGTGCTCATTGATGTATCCTTTCGCAGGCACGAGAAAGGCCATCCCTTCCGTGGAGGTCCGACGGAAGGGCTGCCCGGGTTGGGCGCTCAGGGAAGAAGCACCCTTCGATTTTGATTTGCGATCCCCTTATCGCGGAAAAACTATTGATCAGTCCAACGAATGTTTCTAATGATTAGCATCAACCTCTCTGATGGGTCACTCTCATGTCCGCTCCGCTTGATATCGACCAGCTGCATACCTTTATTTCCATCGTCGACACCGGCAGTTTCACCAAGGCTGCCGATCGGGTGTTCAAGACCCAGTCCGCCGTTTCGATGCAGATGCGTCGGCTCGAGGAACGGATCGGCAAGCAGCTGTTTGCCAAGGACGGCCGCGGCAACCGGCTGACGGCCGAGGGCGAGAAGCTCCTGAACTATGCGCGGCGCATCATTCGCCTCAACAACGAGGCGATCGCCGCCTTCGACGACAACCGTCTCGAGGGCACGCTCCGGATCGGCACGCCGGACGACTATGCCGACCGCTACATGCCTGAGATCATCGGCCGTTTTGCCAAGACCCACCCGAATGTCGAGCTCTATATCGTCTGCGAGCCGTCCGTCAGCCTTGCCGAAAAGATGGCGCGTGGCGAACTCGACATTGCGCTCGTCACCCACAACCCGCGCCAGCGCATTTCCGACGTTGTGCGCACGGAGCCGCTCTGCTGGGTCGGATCAGCCAACCATCCGCTGAAGGACGACGCGCCGGTGCCGCTCGCGGTCGGTCGCCGCGATTGCCTGTGGCGGCAGCTCGCCTGCTCGGCGCTCGATGCGGACGGACGCGAATACCAGATCTTGTTCACAAGCTGGTCCTCGACGGTCGTCGCAGCCGCGGTGCTTGCCGGCATGGCCGTCTCGGTGCTGCCGGAATCGGCGCTGCGCACCGGCATGAAGGTGCTGTCGTCGGCCGACGGCTTCCCGCCGCTGCCACCGGTGCAGATCGGCTTGATGAAGCGGCCAGGGCTTTCGCCGTCGCTGATGAACGCCATCACCGACCACATCACCGCCTGCCTCGACAACATCTCACCGGCCGTGATGCCCGACGATCTCGACGGCGAGGTCAAAACGTTCCAGCGCATGCCACGGGCTCGGGCGGCACAGGTGATGCCGGGATGGTAAGGGCCACGAGTTCGGCCTTGCCTTCCCCTCACCGGTCACGCTAAATCGCCCTGTTCTCAGGGCGGGGCGAAACTCCCCACCGGCGGTAGGCGGCGCGAGCCGTGAGCCCGCGAGCGCCTTCCGATGGAAGGGTCAGCAGATCAGGTGCGATGCCTGAGCCGACGGTCACAGTCCGGATGAAAGAGAACGGACGTGCAGCACCCGCATCCCGCGGGCGCTACGGACGTGCGTGATCGCCTTGGGTGCCGTGTCGTAACCTGAAGGAGATTCCATGACACACACCCGCTTCGCTTTCGTCAAAGCAAACTGGCATTCCGAGATTGTCGACAAGGCTCTCGAAGGCTTCCTCGAGCTCATGCCGAGCGAAAACGTCGATATCTTCGACGTGCCCGGCGCCTTCGAGCTACCGCTCATGTCGCGCGATCTGGCGGCGACCGGAAGATATGCCGCGGTCGTGGCCGCAGCGCTGGTCGTCGACGGCGGCATCTATCGGCACGATTTCGTGGCTTCGGCGGTGGTCGATGGATTGATGCGCGCCGGCCTCGATACGGGAGTACCGGTCCTGTCGGTGTCGCTGACGCCACATCATTTCCAGGAGACCGCGCACCACAAATCGATATTCAGCGCGCATTTCGTCGAGAAGGGACGCGAGGCCGCCCAGGCGGCCCAGATGATCGTCGATACGCGGCAACGCATCGCCGCCTGACGCATAGGCGCCAAAACAAAAGCCGGGGCTGGACCCCGGCTTCCCTGTTTATTGCAACGCCCAGGCGCGAGCACCGCCGGCTTGCGGACCTGCAGCCGGATTACGCCAGGTTCTTCTTGAAGAACGCCACCGAGCGGCTCCAGGCGAGATCGGCGGCCGCCTTGTCGTAGCGGGCGGACGACGTATCGTTGTTGAAGGCGTGGTTGGCGCCGTCGTAGACGAAGATCTCGAAGGTCTTGCCGTTCTTTTCGAGCGCCGCCCTGAAGGCAGGGATGCCGGCATTGATGCGTTCGTCGAGCCCGCCGTAATGCAGCAGCAGCGGCGCCTTGATGGCGGGCACGTCCTCTGCCTTCGGCTGGGCGCCGTAATAAGCGACGCCGGCGTTGAGGCTGGGGGACTTCACGGCCAGATTGTTGACCGCGCCGCCACCCCAGCAGAAGCCGATCGCACCGACCTTGCCGTTCGCACCGCTGATGCCGGCGAGATAGGCGCGGCTTGCCTCCCCGTTGGCCGAAACGTCGTCGGGCTTCAGCGAGGAGAACATCTGCCGGGCCTGCTCTTCGTCCGCCGGCGTACCGCCCTGGGGCGCCAGGAAGTCGACTGCGAGCGCATTGAAACCTTCCAACGCCATGCGGCGGGCGACGTCCTTGATATGGGCGTTGAGCCCGCGGTTCTCGTGGATGACGAGGACGCCGCCGCGCGTGCCGGAGGCATTCTTGGGTTTTACGAGATAACCCTTCATCGTCGCGCCGCCGGCGCCCGGATATGTAACGTCCTCCGTGGTCAGCCGGTCGTCATTGGCGGCAATGATATCGGCCTTGGCAGAACTGGCGCCGATCAGGGGCGCAATCGCGGCTGCGGCAGCGCCAGAGCCGGCAAGCTGGGTCAGCTTTTCCATGAAGCGACGGCGGTCCAAAGTCAGGTGGGTATATTCGTCATAGGCGTCGATCATCGCCTGGGTAATCTTCGGGGTCTCGTTGTCCATGACTATTCCTCCGTAGCGGACTGTATGACGAAGAAATCTACAACGAGGAGCTTCCACTTGCAGATGAAACACTGAGTGATCGAAGTGTGGGATATTACACTTATTCGTGAGTTCGTTTTGAGCGGAGGAGCCCGCGGGGATTGTGACGGGCTCGTCCGGTGGCTCGACGGATCGCGGCGGTACAGCCGTTCATTCTCGCCTCGCCCGCCTATCTCCATAAACATGGCGAGCGCTGGCCAGGCTAAAGTATTATCCTAGTTCAGAGCCAACCAGACCGCGAGCCAGACCCACATCGCCATCACCGCAAAAAAGCCGGCCATGAAGAGCGGGCGGCGATAACGCAGCCGGTTGCTGGTGAGGTGGACGTAGGAATGCGCATATCGGGACAGGACGAAGACCCAGGCGAGCGCAACAGTGCCGCCATTGTCTGCAGTCGAGACGTACAGGACGAGGCAGACGGCGTAAAACAGGACCGGCAGTTCGAACTGGTTCTTGAGGTTATTATGGACGGCGCGGCTCTCGGGCGGCTCTTCCCGGCTTTCGCGGAAATGGCCTGCTTCGGCACTGCCTGCCTGGACGGCCTCGAAACGTTGTCTCGACAAAAGCCAGTAGAGAAAGAAGACCAGCGCGGCATGCGCGATCATCGGCCAAAGCGTCGCATCAGTGGAAAGCATCGGTTCTCCTCATTTTCATCGGCGGGAACCAGATAACGCGGGCTCTCCTGTACGCAAATGGCGCCGGTTGACCGGCGCCATGCAATCTCATCCATAGCAGCAGGTCATTGCGGGGTCAGGTTCTCGGTGCCGGAGCCGTCCTTGCCGGAAATCGTCCAGGCACCTTCCAGCGAACCGTCGTCATTGACCTTGTAGACGACGAGACCGACCGCCTTGCCGAGCACGTAACCGGCGGCGAAGGAATCGCCATAGAGCATGCAGATGCCGCTGGACGTGGAAGAACCGGTCTTCCATTCGATCGAGCAGGTCGTTTCACTGGTCAGCGCGATCTTCGCGGTTCCCTTGTAGGCGGAACCGTCGAGATTCGTGCCCTCGACCTTGTACATACCTGCGCGGACGGTTTGCGCCTGCGCAGGTGTAACGAATGCTGCGCCCAGAAGGAGCGCGCAAGCCAGAAACTTCTTCATGTTTACCCCCGAAAATTCTCCCGTCGGCATAATCACCAACGTTCGTTATCTAGCAGGGAATCACGAAAGAAATAAGCAGCCGGGCCATCGCGACAGGACATCGCGACCGGCATCCGCCCAACTTTTTTGAATTTTGGGGAGGAGGCGGTAACCTCTTCCCCCGACGGATGTCAGGCGCCGGAGCCCGGATAGTTGGGGCTCTCGCGGGTGATCGTCACGTCATGCGCATGGCTTTCGCGCAGGCCCGCGCCGGAGATGCGCACGAAGGTGGCGCGCTCCTGGAATTCCTTGAGATTGGCGCCGCCGACATAACCCATGGCCGCCTTCAGGCCACCGCCGAGCTGGTGCAGTACGCCCGAGACCGGGCCCTTGTAGGGGACCTGGCCTTCGATGCCTTCGGGAACGAGTTTCAGCGTGTCGCGCACTTCCGCCTGGAAGTAACGGTCGGCGGAACCGCGGGCCATGGCGCCCACCGAGCCCATGCCGCGATAGGCTTTGAACGAGCGGCCCTGGTAGAGATAGACTTCGCCCGGGCTTTCGTCGGTGCCGGCGAGCAGCGAACCGATCATCACAGCGGATGCACCGGCAGCGATCGCCTTGGCGAGGTCGCCAGAGAACTTGATGCCGCCATCGGCGATAACCGGGATGTTCTGTGCCCGCGCCGCTTCGACGGCCGACATGATCGCCGCGAGCTGCGGAACGCCGACGCCGGCGACGATACGGGTGGTGCAGATCGAGCCCGGGCCGATGCCTACCTTGACCGCATCCGCGCCGGCATCGATCAGTGCCTTGGTGCCGTCGGAGGTGGCGACATTGCCGGCCATGACGCGCACATGATTGGAGATGCGCTTGACGCGAGTGACTGCGTCAAGCACCCGCTGCGAATGGCCGTGGGCCGTATCGACGACGAGCAGATCGATGCCAGCCTCGATGAGACGTTCGGCGCGCTCGAAACCGTCGTCGCCGACGCTGATCGCGGCTGCGGCACGAAGGCGCCCTTGCGCATCCTTCGAGGCGTTCGGATTGAGCTGGGTTTTTTCGATATCCTTGACGGTGATGAGACCGACGCAACGGCCTTCGCCATCCACCACCAGCAGCTTCTCGATGCGGTGCTTGTGCAGCAGGCGCTTGGCCTCGGTCTGGTCGACGCTGCTTTCCTTGACCGTGATGAGGTTCTCGCGGGTCATCAGTTCGTAGATCTTCTGAGCCGGATCGGAAGCGAACCGTACGTCGCGGTTGGTGAGAATGCCGACAAGCCGGCCCGGAACGTGGCCGCCGCCGTTTTCGACCACCGGAATGCCGGAAATGCTGTAGGACTTCATCAGCGACAGCGCGTCGGCGAGCGTCGCATCCGGACCGATCGTCACAGGATTGACGACCATGCCGCTTTCGAATTTCTTGACCTGTCGGACCTGTTCGGCCTGTTCGATCGGGGTCAGGTTGCGGTGGATGACGCCGATGCCGCCGGCCTGCGCCATGGCGATAGCGAGCCGGCTTTCCGTCACCGTATCCATAGCCGAGGAGATGATCGGCAGGTTGAGCTCGATATCCTGGGCGATGGTGGTGGCGATATTGGTCTGGCCCGGCATGACTTCGGAATGGCCGGGCTGCAGGAGCACGTCGTCGAAGGTAAGCGCATCTGCGCCGGTTGCCGTTTCAATGATGCGTGCCATAGCCAAATTCCTTCGATCTAGAAAATGCGGGATGCGCTCAGGAACGACTCTATACGTCCCGACGCTCCGGCAACAATTGCTTGGAAGTTGGCGAGGGCTGGTAACACGTTCATGACAAGAAGGGAATAGCAAAAACCCGAGAGGTGTTTCTCCCGGGTTTTGATCGCTTTCCCGCACAATCAGATGTCGAACTGGTAACTCTTCGGCACGAAACGGTAGCCGGGACCCTGCTTTTCGACGAAACCGACCGCCGGGAACGGCATGTGATAACCGAGGAAGGCGACCTTTTCCGTGGCGATCATGTCGAAGACTTTCTTGCGGGTGGCCGCTCCCTGCGCCTTGTCCATGTCGAAACGCACTTCCCATTCGGGCCGCTGCAGCGACAGGACGTAGTGGTTGGCCGTATCGGCGGTCAAAACCAGACGCTTGCCCTGCGACTCGATATTGAAAATCAGCATGCCCGGCGTATGGCCCGGCGCGAGCATCGCGGTAATGCCGGACGTCACCTCTCCGCCGTCTTTCAGGAAGGTCATCCTTTCGGCAAGCGGCTTTACATTGGCGAGCACGCTCTTTTGATTGCCCTCTGCCGGCGTGCCGGCGCGGGCGCTATCGGTCCAGAAGTCGTATTCCACCTGCCCTGTGACGTAACGAGCCTTCGGGAAGGCCGGCTTGCCGTCTTCCATGATGCCGCCGATATGGTCGCCATGCATGTGGGTGATGACGACGATCGAGATATCCTCCGGCATGTAGCCGGCGGCCGCGAGCCCCTCGACCAGGCGTCCGGCCCCTTGGGCATGAGCCGCCTTGCCGAGACCGGTGTCGAACAGGATGACATCACTGCCGGTATCAATGAGCGTCGGGGAGAAGCTGTTGACGAACTGGTCCGTGGGCAGAAAATTCTGGCTTAGCAGCGTTGCAAGCGTTTCGGGTGGCTGATTGAGGCCGAAGGTTTCACCGGGAGCGCCGGAAGGACGAGCGCCGTCCTTCACCACCAGAACCTGAAAACCGCCGAGCTTGAATTTATGAATGTCCGGCGGGATGACGCGATCGATTGCCAACTGCTTCTTCTCCTGGGCAAAAGCCTCAGCATTGATGATTGCCGGAGCGGCGAGGATGCCCAGACCGGCCGTGCCGATGAGGGTGCGCCGTCCGATACCTGAATTCGCCATGATTTAACTGCCTCCTGGAATTGCCGCCAGACCCTTGGGTCCGATACGCAGGGAACATAACCGCGGCTCAGGATGAGAAAATCCGATCTCACGCAGACGTGACCCAAAACGTGAAATGGTGAGATTCTCCAATTGGCAGACCGGATCAACAGGTCTATGGACTGCCTTAATCCCCGCCCGTCGCAGGCCCCCTCATGAACCGCATCGTTCCCCTCATTCTCGCCGTCGCCCTTTTCATGGAGCAGATGGACTCCACCGTCATTGCAACCGCACTTCCGGCGATTGCCGCCGACCTGAATGTCGGCCCGATCACGCTGAAACTGGCACTGACCTCCTATATGGTGGCGCTCGCCATGTTCATCCCGATCAGCGGCTGGATGGCGGACCGCTTCGGCGCCAAGCGGATCTTCCGTGTCGCGATCATGGTTTTTGTCGTCGGCTCGATTTGCTGCGCGTTCTCGTCCGATCTCTTCCAGTTCGTGCTGTCGCGCTTCCTGCAGGGCATGGGCGGGGCGATGATGACGCCGGTTGCGCGCCTGGTTCTCTTGCGCACCACGAAGCGCAGCGAACTCGTCTCGGCCATGGCGCTGCTTACCATTCCCGCACTGGTCGGGCCCCTCACCGGCCCGCCGATCGGCGGTTTCATCACCACCTATTTCACCTGGCACTGGATCTTCCTGATCAACGTGCCGGTCGGTGTGCTCGGCATCTATCTCTCGACGATCTTCCTGCCGGAAATAGAGGCAACCAATCCACCTTCGATCGACTGGCGAGGATTTTTCCTCACCTCGGTTACCGCCGCCGGCACGGTCTTCGGGCTTTCGGTCATGGGCCTTCCGGCATTGCCGCCGGCCATCGGCATCATTGCGACGGCGCTCGGGCTCGCGGCGGGCGTCGCCTATGTCGTCCATGCGCGCAGCCACCCCGCCCCGATCCTCAACCTCAGGCTCTTCAAGGACGACGCATTCCGGGCCGCCAGCAGCAGCGGCACGCTATTCCGCATCTCGACCGGCGCCATTCCATTCCTGATGCCGCTGATGCTGCAGCTCGGTTTCGGCCTCAACCCGTTCCAGTCAGGCCTTATCACGTTTGCGGGCGCGCTCGGCGCGCTGATCGTGAAGTTCGCAGCCCGCCGCGTCTTTGCAATGACCGGCTTCAAAGTGACGCTGATCGTTTCTGGCCTACTCGGGGCGGCGACCACGGCGGTAAACGGCTTTTTCACACCGGAGACGTCGCACGCGCTGATCATCGCTTTCCTGCTGATGTCGGGCGTCTGCCGTTCCTTCTTCTTCACCGGCTCGAATGCGCTCAGCTATTCAGAGATCAGAGACGAGCAGGCGAGCCAGGCGACCTCGATCGCCTCCGTCCTGCAGCAGATCAGCATGGCGCTCGGCGTCGCCTTTGCGGCTTTCATCCTCGAAGCGTCGGCGGCAGTCACCGGCACGCATCTGCAGCTCTCGGATTTCCACCTGGCATTCTTCCTGGTGGCGGCTCTTTCGCTGCTCGCCGTCCTGCCCCTGCTGAGGCTGGACCCGGCGACGGGCTCCGCCGTCTCCGGCCACCGGGCCGGCAGGATCCAGCCGGAAGCCGGCGAATAATCAGGCCCGATCGTCCAGGTCGGCGTCTTCGGCCTCGGCGTATTCGATGTCCGCATCCTCCATCCCGGTCTCCTCCATCTCGGACTCCGAGACAGTCTCGCCGGCCTTGCGGCCCTTGAAATGCTTGGCGAGCAGGAACATCTCGACCGATTCCTGGCGCGATGCGCCCGGCTTTACGTGGACGACCTGTTTGAAATTCTGCTTCAGCATGTTGAGCAGGTCGCGTTCCGTGCCGCCCTGGAAGGTCTTGGCCAGGAAATGGCCGCCCTCGCCCAGCACTTCGACCGCGAAATACGCCGCCACTTCGCACAGATGCATGGTGCGCAGGTGATCGGTCTTCTGGTGGCCGGTGGTCGGAGCCGCCATGTCGGAAATCACCAGATCCGGCGTGCCGCCGATCGCTTCGAGCAGCAGGCGCGGCGCCTCCGCGTCGAGGAAGTCGAGCTGCAGGATCTTGACCCCGGCAAGCGGCGCCATTTCCAGGAAATCGATCGCCGCGACGCGGATGTCATCGTCGCTCGAATCGGTGACCTTAGCGGCGATCTGCGACCAGCTTCCCGGCGCAGCGCCCAGATCGATGATCCGGCGGGCGCCTTTGAGGATCTGGTGCTTCTCGTCGATCTCCAGAAGCTTGAAGGCCGCGCGGGCGCGATATCCTTCAAGCTTGGCCCGCTGGACGTAGGGGTCGTTGATATGACGCTCAAGCCAGCGCCGCGACGACGCCTTGAGCTTGCCCTTCTTGACCTTCTGGCCGAGCTTGCGGCCGGTGCGATTGCCGCTGCCCGGGGATTTGGAGGGTGGTTTCGTCATCGCCTTGCTCCAGCCTCATCCTGTCCGCCGGCACCTGAATTGCCCGCCTGATTACCCCCTGGGCGGCGCGGCCGCACCCGGCGCCACACGCCGTCATCGGCCATCATGTCCGTCAACAGGCCCTCGCGCAGGCCCCGGTCTGCAACGCGCATGCGCTGGCTCGGCCAGCGGCGGCGGATCGCTTCCAGAATGGCGCAGCCGGCCAGCACCAGATCGGCCCGGTCAGGACCGATACAGGGGTTGGCGGCGCGACCGGCGAAATCCCACGAAAGCAGTTTTGCCTGCATGGCGGAGACTTCAGCATCCGACAGCCACAGGCCATCGACCTTGCGGCGGTCGTAGCGCGGCAGGTCGAGATGCACGCCGGCAAGCGTGGTCACCGTGCCCGACGTGCCGATCAGATGGAAATCCTCGGCGCCCTGACGACGGAAGGCGGCAAGCGGCGGGCAATCGAACCCGGCCAGCATGCCTTCGACTTCCGTCACCATGGCGTCAAAAACTTCCGGCGTCACGTCGCGCCCGCCATGCCGTTCCGACAGCGTCACGACGCCGACCGGAAGCGAGGTCCAGTGGGTGATATGATTGGCAAGCCGGCTCGAACGGCTGTCATCGATGCGGATGACGGCGATTTCCGACGAACCACCGCCGATATCGAAGAGAACGACGGAGCGCGCTTCGCGGCCGACCAGGGACGAGCAGCCCGAGACCGCAAGCCGTGCCTCGGTCTCCCGATCGATGATTTCGAGTTCTAGCCCGGTTTCCGAGATCACCCGCGCCAGAAACTCCTCGCCGTTTTCGGCGGCCCGGCAGGCTTCGGTGGCGATCAGCCGCATGCGGCGGATCGGCCGGTTGGCAAGCTTCGTGGCGCAGATGCGCAACGCTTCGACAGCGCGGTCCATGGCATCCTGCGACAGCCGGCGGCTGGTGCCGAGCCCCTCGCCCAGGCGAACGATCCGCGAAAACGCATCGACGACGCGGAACTGGCCCGGCCTTGTCGGCTGGGCGATCAGCAGGCGACAATTGTTGGTGCCGAGGTCGAGCGCCGCATAGAGATCGTTGACATAGGAGAATTTTTCGCCGCGGGGATCCGTGCCTTGGCTTTCATTTCCGGCCCTGCCGCGGACATCCTTGGATGAACCCTGACCCGAACCGGCGGGCGCAGGGGTCTTGGCCACACCCGGCACCGCCTTGGCGGGCATCAGCGGCCGGCCCTGAAGACCACGGCCGCCTCTGTTCTTCTTGCGCCGATTGCGCGGCGGCGATTTTGCCGAATGCAGCTGTTGTCCGCCCTCGGCACGAACCTGACCCTGCTCTGTCACGGGCGCCGCACCCGCGCCCTGTGCCGGCTGCTGAGCGCCGCCGGATTTCGCGCGCCGCCGCTTGCGCTTACGCGCCTGTGGGTTGGGTTCCTGGTTATGGGGACGTCCGGCAGGTGCAGTCGTATCGACCGCATCCGAATGGCTTGCAGGCGCCGCGTCACGACGTTTGCCGTTCCGCTTCGCCTTCCGACGCCTCGAGGATTTACCCTCTCCGCGCGGTACCGCCGACGCCCCGCCTTCCGGCGGCTTTGCGCCGCTATCGGGGTCCATCACTTTTATGTCCATCTCGCCGCGCAAAGCCTCTTGAAGGTATGCCGCTGGCGTCTGATTGTTTCGTTGGCGCGAAGATAACAGGCAGCGGCGTTTTCGCCAACGGCTTTTTGCCGCTCACGTCATGGACGTGTCATCGGGCGGCTTTCCAGCTTTTCCGCAGCGGCGGCGAGAAAGCTTCCACGGCATCGATTTTTTTCGAAATCGGTATTTGCAATCTGCCCGCTTTTGTTTATAAGCGCCGCACACCGGCCCGGGCATTCACCGGCGCGCCCTGCTGGGGAATAGTTCAACGGTAGAACGACGGACTCTGACTCCGTTAATCTTGGTTCGAATCCAGGTTCCCCAGCCAATTCTCTCTTTAAAAATTCCCATAGCTTTTCTGGCGTTCTGGCGCCGGTGGCGATTGGTATCGGTCGGCGCGCTCAGGGCTTCTCCGCTTTCCCGTTTGCCGCAAGATGCAGACATAAAAAACCTGCCCCCTACCAACGGGTGGGAGGCAGGGCAAATCGTGTCCGGGTTTTACCGGGCGATCAGCACCGGGAGCTTACTTTTCTCCAGGATCGAAGCGGTCACACCGCCGAACACCCGCTCTCGCAGGCGGGAATGTCCGTAGGCGCCCATGACGATGAGGTCGGCGTTGATCTCGAGCGCGTGCCGTTCGAGCACGTCCTCCACCGGTCGGCCGCCGCTTGCCAGTTGTTCGACGACGACATTTATCCCGTGTCGGGCGAGATAGGCAGCGACGTCGGCGCCGGGTTCGCCGCCGCTGACCCAATAGGAGCTGTCCGGATCAACCAGTACGACATGCACCTCTTCGGCCCAGGTCATCATCTCCAGCGCCTCGCGTGCGGCCCGAGCCGCCTCGGCGCGGGAATTCCAGGCAAGCAGGATACGCCGCGGCTTCAGGGTCGTCTTGAGGTTCTTCGGCACCAGAAGGAGGGGTCGGCCCGCTTCGAACACGCCGCCGTCGACGATTTTCCGGGTGAGAACGCTATCGCTGCGCACGCCGTCTCCGATCACCAGCACATCGGCATAAAGTGCGCGGCGATGAATTTCCTCACCAACGAAAACACCTTCCGCGTAGGTGACGTCGATGTCGAACGACAGGCCATTCGTCGTGCAGGCGGCTGCCGCCTGTTTCCGGATGCCGTCGAGCAATCTCAAGTCCTCGTCCCGCTGGTCGAGCCATACCGTGCCGGCCGGAAAGTCGCCCATGGTTGCCGGAACCGCGAGGCCGATGACCACGACGGAAAGATGCGCCTCGAGTTCGATCGCGATCTCCATGGCACGAGCGAGATCAGCAGTCGGATCCGTATTGCCGATCATCGCGAGCACTGTCTTGAATGACATTGTCTGTCTCCTCTGCATAACGCCTTGATTGGCCTATGGAAGGAAAGCCTAGAACCGGCACCGGCCCGAGCCATGATCTTCGTCAATCGAAAGCGGAATTTCAGATTGCTGCGCACTATCTGAGGATCGGCTAGGATCATAAACCCCGCTTCTGCCTCCACGATGAAAGCTCTCGCCATGCCGAAACGCAGCGCAGGTCTTTTGATATTCCGCCACGCTGCCGGAGATCGGCAAGTGTTTCTGGTTCATCCCGGCGGACCGTTCTGGACACGCAAGGACGAAGGAGCTTGGTCCATTCCCAAGGGCCTTGTCGATGAAGGAGAAGACGAACTGGCGGCCGCGAAACGGGAGGTTTTCGAGGAGGTTGGAGCGAGAATTGACGGCGATTTCGAATGGCTCGGCGAATACCGCCAGCCGGGCGGCAAGCGGGTGCTCGCCTGGTCGATCGAGGCCGATATCGACGTCGAGAAGATCGTCAGCAACACGTTCAGAATCGAATGGCCGCCGAAATCGGGGCTGATCAAGGAGTTTCCGGAGGTCGACCGGGCCGGCTGGTTCAGCCTCGACGAGGCGGAGCGCAAGATATTGAAGGGCCAGCAGCCGATCCTCGTCGATTTCGCGGCACGACGACAGCCATAAAGCAGGAGCCCAGATCCGGCTTTGCATGTCGAAGTGCCGGGCGCCGGCGAAACCCTCCACGGCTTGACTTAGATCACCGCAAAGCCCGTGATGGACCGATACGAGAACTGCCTGACATCAGCGTTCATGGAGCCTCCCTTTGAACCGTATCGCAAAAGCCGCCATCATTGTCGCAGTCGTAGGGGCCGCCGGTTATTTCGGCTGGCGTTATCAGCAGGACCTTCGGGCTGAGCGAGCCATGCAGGGAATTGCCAGTGGAAACGGCCGCATCGAGGCGGTCGAGATCGACGTCGCGGCGAGAACCGCGGGACGCCTTTCCGATATTCTGGTGAAGGAAGGCAACTTCGTCAAAGCCGGCGCGATCGTCGCCCGCATGGATATCGAGCAGCTCGTCGCCCAGAAGCGGGAAGCGGAGGCCCAGCTTGCAAGGGCGAAGATCGCCATCGAAACCGCGAAAAGCCTCGTTGTCCAGCGCCAGGCGGAAAAGGAAGCTGCGGCCGCAACCGTCTCCCAGAACGAGGTCCAGCTGCAATCGGCCCGCAAGCGGCTTGCCCGCAGCGAGCAGATGAGCCGCAGCGGATCGGTGTCCGAACAGTTGCTGGACGACGACCGCGCCAGGGTCGAGGGAGGCGTGGCGACCGTCGCGGCGGCCAAAGCCAACCTTGCGGCGACCGATGCGGCGATCGGTGCGGCGCGGTCGCAGGTCGTGGATGCCGAGGCCTCGGTCGAGGCCGTGCAGGCGACTGTCGCGCGGATCGATGCCGATCTGCGTGATTCCGAGCTCAAGGCGCCACGCGACGGACGAGTACAATATCTCGTGGCCCAGCCCGGCGAAGTGGTCGCCGCCGGCGGCCGCGTGCTCAACATCCTCGACGTCGGCGATGTCTACATGACCTTCTTCCTACCGACCGAGGAGGCCGGGCGCACCCCGATCGGCGGCGAGGCACGGATCGTTCTCGATGCCGCCCCTCAATATGTAATTCCGGCCCGGATATCCTTCGTGTCCGATGTCGCGCAGTTCACGCCGAAGACCGTGGAAACCGAGGAGGAACGCCAGAAACTGATGTTCCGCCTGCGGGCGCGCGTCTCTCCGGAACTGCTTCAGAAATATATCGCGCAGGTCAAGACCGGGCTGCCGGGCCGGACCTATGTGAAGCTCGATCCCGCCGCTGAGTGGCCGGCGGCCCTGTCACAGCCGATCACCCCATGACCCCGGAACAGCAGGCGATAGGCATCCAGCCGGAGCCGGCCTACGTGGTACGGTTGAAGGATGTCAGCCATTCCTACGGCAAGACACGGGCGATCGACGGCATAACTCTCGACCTGCCGGCGGGCCGGATGATCGGCCTGATCGGTCCGGACGGCGTCGGAAAATCCTCGCTTCTGTCGCTGATTTCCGGCGCGCGGCAGATCCAGACGGGCGAGGTCGAAGTACTCGGTGGCGACATGCGCAACGCTCGTCACCGGGACCGCACCTGCCCGGCCGTCGCCTATATGCCGCAGGGGCTCGGCAAGAACCTCTATCCGACGCTATCGGTGTTCGAGAATGCCGATTTCTTCGCCCGCCTGTTCGGCCAGGGCCGCGAGGAACGGGAATACCGCATCGCCAACCTTCTCAAACGCACCGGCCTGTCGGGCTTCGAGGATCGCCCCGCCGGCAAGCTCTCGGGCGGCATGAAACAGAAGCTCGGCCTCTGCTGCGCCCTCATCCACGATCCGGACCTGCTGATCCTCGACGAACCGACAACGGGCGTCGACCCGCTGTCGCGCCGGCAGTTCTGGAGCCTCGTCGAGGATATCC
Organism: Neorhizobium galegae bv. orientalis str. HAMBI 540; assembly: GCF_000731315.1. Classification (NCBI taxonomy): domain Bacteria; kingdom Pseudomonadati; phylum Pseudomonadota; class Alphaproteobacteria; order Hyphomicrobiales; family Rhizobiaceae; genus Neorhizobium; species Neorhizobium galegae. The sequence continues at coordinate 309,235 of NZ_HG938353.1, read as the reverse complement.
GGAGGGAACGGCCGGAGATGAGCGTGATCGTCGCGACCGCCTATATGGAGGAAGCGGCGCGCTTCGACTGGCTGGCGGCCATGGATGCGGGAAAGCTGCTTGCGACCGGCTCGCCGCGCCAGATTTTGAACCGCACCCAAGCGCATACTCTCGACGAGGCGTTCATCCAACTTATGCCCGAAGAGAAACGCGCCGCCCACCACGCGGTCGCGATCCAGCCTGCGGACTTCGCCGAGGCTGACTTCGCCATCGAGGCGGAAGGTCTCACGATGCGCTTCGGGGACTTCACGGCGGTGGACAATGTCAGCTTCCGCATCCGCCGCGGCGAGATTTTCGGCTTTCTTGGTTCGAACGGCTGCGGCAAATCCACCACGATGAAGATGCTGACCGGCCTGCTGCCGGCAAGCGAAGGTACGGCGAAGCTTTTTGGCAAAACGGTCGATCCGAAGGACATGGATGTCCGGCGGCGTGTCGGCTACATGAGCCAGGCTTTTTCGCTCTATAGCGAATTGACGGTCCGGCAGAACCTCGACCTGCACGCCCGGCTGTTTCAGCTGCCGGCCGACGCCATCCCAGCCAGGATCGAGGAAATGGGCCGGCGTTTCGAGCTCGCCGACGTCATGGACACGCTCCCTGATGCCCTGCCTCTCGGCGTCCGGCAGCGGCTTTCGCTGGCGGTGGCGCTGATCCATTCGCCGGAAGTGCTGATCCTCGACGAACCGACATCGGGCGTCGATCCCATCGCCCGCGACCAACTCTGGGCGGCGCTGATCGAGCTCTCCCGCAAAGATCGTGTCACCATATTCATCTCTACCCATTTCATGAACGAGGCGGAGCGCTGCGACCGCATATCGCTGATGCATGCCGGCAAGGTGCTGGTGAGCGATACGCCCGATGCAATCCGCAAAACTCGCTACGCCACGACGCTGGAAGAAGCGTTCATCGCCTATCTCGAAGATGCGATCGGCGAGACGGCTGCTTCATCCGCGCCGGCATCATCGACGGCCGAAGGCGAGCGTAAATTCGCCGGCCCGCATCGGCAACGCGCCTTCGACCTGCGCCGCATCTGGAGCTACAGCCTTCGTGAAACACTGGAGATCCGCCGCGACCCCATCCGTGCGACCCTGGCGCTAATCGGCAGCGTCATCCTGATGTTCGTGATCGGCTACGGCATCAACATGGACGTCAAGGACCTCACCTTTGCGGTTCTCGATCGGGACGATACGGTCGCCAGCCGCGACTACATTGCCGATATCGCCGGTTCCCGCTATTTCATCGAGCAGCCGCCGCTTGCAGATTATGCCGACCTCGACAGGCGGATGCGCGACGGCACGCTGAAGCTGGCGATCGAGATCCCGGCCGGTTTTGCCGAACATGTCGCCCGCGGGCACGATGTCGAGATTGGCGCGTGGATCGACGGCGCGATGCCGCAACGGGCGGAAACGACCCGCGGTTACGTGCAGGGCATGCACGCGCACTGGCTGGCGCAGAAGGCGCGTGAGATCTACGGAGATGCCGCAAGCGGGCAGTTCTCGATCGAGACCCGCTTCCGCTACAATCCCGGCATCGAAAGCCTGGTGGCCATGGTGCCGGCCGTCATTCCGCTGCTGCTTCTGCTGATCCCGGCCATGCTGGCGGCGCTCTCGGTGGTGCGGGAAAAGGAACTCGGCTCGATCGTCAACTTCTACGTGACGCCGGTGACGCGGCTCGAATTCCTCATCGGCAAGCAGCTTCCCTACCTGGCGCTCGGCATGATGAACGCCGTGCTCCTGTGGCTGTTCGCAGTCCTGGTGTTCCAGGTGCCGTTCACCGGCAGCTTGCTTGCCTTCACCGCAGCGGCACTTCTCTATGTCGCTTTCGCGACCGCCTTCGGCCTGCTTGTTTCGACCTTCATGTCGAGCCAGATCGCAGCGATCTTCGGGACGACGTTGATGACGATCATACCGGCGGTGCAGTTTGCCGGCATGATCGATCCGGTCTCCTCGCTTCAGGGCATCGGGGCGGTCATCGGCCGGATCTATCCGACGACCTATTTCAACATCATTTCGCGCGGCACCTTCTCCAAGAGCCTCGGCTTCGAAAACCTCTTCGAGGCTTTCCTGCCGCTCATTGTTGCTGGGCCGCTGCTGATTGCGGCGAGCGCCGTCTTTCTCAAGAAACAGGCACGGTGACGGATGCGGCTCGCCAATATCTTCCACCTCGGGATCAAGGAATTGCGCGGGCTGATGCGCGATCCGATATTGCTCGGACTGATCGTCTATTCCTTCACGATCGCCGTTTATACGGAAGCAAAAGCGGTTCCCGAGACATTGAACAATGCGCCGATCGCGATCGTCGACGAGGACAATTCGCCACTCTCGCGGCGGATCGCCGACTCTTTCCTGCAACCCTATTTCAAACCGCCGGCGATGATCACGGCGGGCGAGATGGATGCTCGCATGGATGCCGGCACCGACACGTTCGCGCTCGATATTCCGCCGAACTTCCAGAGCGACCTGATCGCCGGCAAATCCCCCGTCGTCCAGCTCAATGTCGATGCGACCCGCATGACCCAGGCGTTTTCCGGATCCGGATATGTGCAGAATATCGTCTCGACCGAAGTCGCCGGTTTTGCCGCCGCGGATATCGACGGTCGAACGCCAACCGTGGACCTCGCATTGCGTGCCCGGTTTAATCCCGAACTCAACCAGATGTGGTTCGCCTCGGTGATGAACGTCATCAACAACGTCACCATGCTGGCGATCATCCTGACCGGCACCGCCCTCATCCGCGAGCGGGAACACGGCACTGTCGAGCATCTCCTGGTGATGCCGCTGACGCCGTTCGAAATCATGGCTGCAAAAGTGTGGTCGATGGGGCTGGTGGTGTTCGTCGCCACCCTGCTTTCGCTGATCTTCGTGGTGCAGGGATTGCTGAAGGTTCCGGTCGAAGGATCGATCGCGCTGTTCATGGCAGGAGCGGCGCTCCATCTTCTCGCTGCAACCGCGATGGGTATCGCGCTCGCGACGCTTGCCGGCTCGATGCCGCAGTTCGGCCTGCTGCTGATGCTGGTGCTGCTGCCGCTGCAGATCCTCTCCGGCGCGACCACGCCCCGCGAAAGCATGCCGGAAGTGATCCAGACGATCATGCTCGCCGCGCCGAACACACATTTCATCCTGCTCGCCCAGGCGATCCTTTACCGCGGCGCCGGGTTTTCTGTGGTTTGGCCGCAATTTGCGTGGCTGTTCGTCATCGCAACGGTGTTGTTTGCCTTCTCGCTGCGCGGCTTCCGCAGGTCGTTGCGATAAGGCCTACCTGAACATGCCGGTGCTTATTCCTGCTTCTGCCGGCGAAGAAACGGGAGTAGAATTACCGGGTCGATCAATGAGGAAGCTCGAAAATGGGAAAAGAGAGGCCTTCACCCGGAACGTCCGCCAAAGATATCGCCAAGGAGCAGGACGATTACCTGGAAGAGTCGCTCGAAGAGACTTTTCCGGCAAGCGATCCCATCGCGCCGGGCCATCCCCGAAAGCCGGAGAAACAGCCGGTTGCTCCCAAGCGCAAGTAAAAACGGGCCGAAGTGCTCCTCGGCCCGCATAATGTGATGCTTAGTTCTTGCCGCCGGCCTTGCGGCCCTTGTCGGCCTTGCCCTTTGCGGAAGAGGTCTTGGCGTCATAGCCCTGGCCGTGGTTGGTGCCGCCGAGATGGCCGCCGCCGCTGGTATTGACGACCTGGCGCTGGGCCCGCTTTATCTGCTGTTCTGCATCTGTCTTTTTCATGGAAATTCTTTCGTTATTCGAAGAGAAAGGCCGAGCGGGGCTAGCCACCCGACTCGCTTCAACGGTCCGTGCCGGTACATCCGTGGTCAAAGACCGGAGTCGGTTTTGGCTTTAGGCGATCTGCAGGTTTTCAGCTGCATTCTTGCCGGTGCGGTTGTCCCGCACGACATCGAAGCTCACCTTCTGACCTTCAGCCAGATAGGTCATTCCCGAACGTTCGACGGCCGAGATGTGGACGAACACGTCCGTCGATCCGTCGGCGGGCTGGATAAAGCCGAAACCCTTGGAGGTGTTGAAAAATTTTACGATTCCGTTGCTCATGAAGATGATCCTTCCGATCGAACACAGGTCGCCGTCCGGCAAAATGCCGGCGACAAAAGAGATCGATTTTGAAAGGAAAGATCAGCTCGAACGCAAAAGGCGTGAAAACGAAGCTCGACAACCAATTTCGATGGTAACCCCTATCGGTCAACTATGTCTTGAGCAAGGCATTTCTCGCAACCCGGCACATTGCCTTTGGCGCAAGTCCGGCGCATGATGACGACTTCAGCAGCTATATAAAGGGCGCTGCTGCTTCAGGATTTTCACGCCCTGGCCCCAATGAAAGGAGGACGTCATGTCTTCCGAATTCTCTCAGACCACCTCCCGCAACCTGGTCCGCGTCAGCGGCCCCGGATACCGGGAAAATATCGAACTTCACCAATTCAGTGAGCGTGCGCAGCCAAGCGGAATGCTTGTCGGCGGTCGGGGCGACACGGCGGGAGCAGCCATGATGCTTGCCCGTTTTGGCGATCATCCCGAGAAGAGCTTTGGGGCCGCAATATCGGCTTCTTTGAGCAAACACAGAGATTCCACAATACCGCAGCTTTGATAGTTCGGCTGGCAAAGGCAGGATTTCGCAGATCCGTCATTTCACGCTTTGCATGCCTGTCTGCCGAACAACGGTCTCACTCTCCACTATCCATCGCCGCCCAAGGAGGACAAAATGGCTAAAGGCCAGGTACGAAGTAACCGCGAAACTCGCAAACCGAAAAAAGACAAGACTGCAGCCGTGACGGCCGCGCCCGCAGGCGCACAGGTCAAGCTCGCCGGCAGCGGCCTCACCTTGGGCAAGAAGCCGAAATAATATTTCGAGCAGGCGGCGCCGCACCACGGCGCCTCCGACGCCGATCCCCCTTCGAAATTCGCGGGCTCAAGCAGGCGACAGGGATGATTGCCATCCGGTCGTTGCTGGATCGTTTGCGTTTCGCTTTCTCGGAAAATGTGTTCTTCAACCATTCGCTCCCTTCGGGCGCGGAGATGTGATCCTATCTCCAATCCCTGCGTCGGCGGAAAGCGTTGCCGGCTAACGCAATCCGGGAGGCTTTTTCGAAATGCGGGTGGCGCGGATGCCGTCAAGCCAAATCTCCGAACCCGTCAGCGGCGGTCCCTGGATCAGCATATCCCGGAAGATGGCATGCAGGCTCGAGGCGTCGGGGCAGCTTTCTGCGGCTTGTTCAGCCTGCGGCTGGTTGTTCGTCAGCATTTTCTGGAAATAAAGCTGGAAATTCGGATGCGAGGATCGTGAGGACATCGTGCCCCTCCTTGGTCGTGGGGGCTAGGGCTCGCATCGGGTCCCTCAGGCGGCTGCGCCCTTGTCAGTTGCAGCCGACCAGCCACGATGGGCCTCATTCCCGCCCATGGCAAGCACCGCCTATCCGTTTTGAGACAAGTCTTGAAACCGACGCATTATTTCGCCATATATGATTCACGTTTTCAGCCTTTTCGGCTACCTGATCCTCCCGGCCTTGCCGGTTGCTTGGCGACACCCTTGATTTTGCGAACGTCGAACTCCGCCCCGTCGGCTGGAGAATTCTTGCGTTGGCCGTTGTCGCGTCCCGCAGTCTACCCTTTAAGGTTACATCAATGATCGATACCGTCCGTAATGCCGCCCAGAATCTGTTTCGCAAACCCGATGCAGAAGAAGGCTCCAATGCAGCGAAGCTGCAGGAGTTTCGCCAGAGACAAGCGCTGAGAAGCCGGGAGCTCAAGCTCGCGCAAAAGCAGGAACGCCTCCAGAGGCGCGCATCGCAATTGCAGCCGGCCTGACACGGATCGCTCCGACGAGGTTATTCGTTCGGATCATCCCCTCGCACATCTCCTCGACCACAAGGACACCAGCATGGCCGCCTTCAACTACAATGCCGGCGCGGGGCTCTACCCGTGCAAGAACTGGAAGAGAACGAGCAGGCTTGGCTACAAGAGGTTCGAAACCGTGGCCGAGGCCTTGCGTTTTGCAATCGAGGTAATGCCTGCATCACTGTTGCGCGGGTCCATTCTCGAGGTCGAAGAAGCCCGGTTCGACAGCACGCAGATACAGAAACTCTACGACGCCGGTGAATATCCGCTGCAGCGTCGAGACCAGTGAGGTAACCCCTCTCGGGGTTCCTATGCAGTGTTCGGGATTATCGTAATTTACCGGGTGCGGCTGGTTTTTCCTATCGCCTTGGCATGGCGGCTGTTATAGCGGTGATCAAGCAGGGTTCGATGAAAGCCCCCGCGCCAGCGCGTGCCGACCTTACTGCTCTTGGGGTGAATTGGATGACGATATTTTCCGTCCGGCATGTCACCTCCTATCGGTATACCAGGCCGGTAGAGTTCGGCGAACACAGGCTGATGTTCAGGCCGCGGGATAGTTTCGACCAGACTTTACTAAGCTCCCAGCTCAACGTTTATCCAAAACCGGACTACGTCCGATGGATCCATGATGTCTTCGGCAATTGCGTCGCGCTGGTCGGGATATCGAAGGCGTCTTCCGAACTACGGTTCGAAACCAATATCCGCCTCGACCACACGCCGCAGGTGGCGATGGACTTCCAGATCGACGAAGAGGCACTCAGCTATCCGTTCGTATACGATCCGGAAGAAGCCTTCGATCTGGAGAGGACGATCCAGCGCCACTATCCCGATCCCGAGGACCGGGTTGGCAAATGGGCACGGCAATTCGTCAGGGTCGGCCATGCCACCGAAACCGGCCATCTGCTGATGACCATGTGTTTCGCGCTCCACGAGGGTTTCATCTACGCCAGGCGCTCCGAACACGGGACGCAACCGCCGCTTGAAACCCTGCAGCTGCGTCGCGGCACCTGTCGCGATTTCGCACTGCTGATGATGGAGGCGGCGCGGTCGCTCGGCTTGGCGGCGCGTTTCGTGACCGGCTATATCTACGTGCCCGACCGCGACGGCTCGATAACGCTCGGCGGCGGATCGACCCACGCCTGGTGCCAGGTCTATCTTCCCGGCGCCGGGTGGGTGGAATTCGATCCCACCAACGGTATCGTCGGCAATCGCGACCTGATACGCGTGGGTGTTGCCCGCGATCCGCGGCAGGCGATCCCGCTATCGGGAAGTTACGATGGCGACGATACCGATTTCGACAGCATGTCCGTGCAGGTTAACGTGACGACCGATGACCAAAGCGTGAAACTCCACGGGTAACCGGAACACCCGGATTATTCGAGCGTTGCCGCTGAACTGCCATTTCGGCCAGAGTTTCTCCATAGGGATACGATCATGAAGATACGCGCAGGGTTTCGCATAGGGTATGAATGCCAGCATGATACGGCGATGCTACTGGTTCTGAATATCCATCCCTCGCGTCGGGCGGACCTTTTGACCGACCAAGTGCTGAGCTTCGACCGCCCGATCGAGGCCTGGAGCTATCTCGACAGTTTCGGAAACGCCTGCAGCCGGATCGTGGCACCGCCGGGGTTGACGACGATCTCGACCGAATTCGAGATCTACGACGACGGCATGCCCGACCCGGTGCCGCAAAACGCCTTCCAGCACGACATCAAGGATCTGCCGGACGACGTGCTGGTCTTCCTGCTCGGCAGCCGCTACTGCGACACCGATCGCCTGGCGGATTTCGCCTGGAAGACATTTTCCACGACGCCTCTCGGCTGGCCGCGGGTGCAGGCGATCCTCGACTTCGCCCACAACCACATCACTTTCAACTACCAGAACGCGGATCCGCTGCGGACAGCCTTTGGAGGATTCACCGATCGCACAGGCGTCTGCCGCGATTTCGCGCATCTCGCCATCACGCTTTGCCGCTGCATGAACATTCCGGCGCGTTACTGCACCGGCTATCTCGGCGATATCGGCGTCCCGGTGGATATCAACCCGATGGATTTCAGCGCCTGGTTCCAGGTCTATCTCGGCGGGCGCTGGAATACCGTCGATGCCCGTCATAACAAACCCCGCATCGGGCGCATCCTGATGGCGACCGGGCGAGACGCGACGGACGTGGCGCTCTCGACTGCCTTCGGCCCGGCGATCCTGGCTTCTTTCCAGGTGACGACCGAAGAAATACCGGCCTTCGCCTAAATCTTCAAACTGCCGGCCCTTCGGCGCTCAAGCCCGAAAGGGGTACCGTTGATATTCTTCCGCTATCAACAAAAACCACTCATGGTTGCGCGTCTCATGAATTTCAAAACAAAAAGTTGACACTTCGGTCATGATGCATTAGGTAGGGGATATCGATACTTTGTTTGCCGATATTTGTTTTTGCTGCGCATCGCGCTTCTTGACGAACTTTCCCTCTCAAAAGTCGAAACACCCGCCGTGCGTCGCCCGGCGGATTATCAATGTTGCTATGAAAGGGTTCGTTATGGCCACTGGCACAGTTAAATGGTTCAATGCCACCAAGGGCTTCGGCTTCATTCAGCCTGACGACGGCAGCGCCGACGTCTTCGTTCACATCTCGGCCGTCGAACGCGCCGGCATGAGCTCGATCGTTGAAGGCCAGAAGCTCGGCTTTGAACTTGAGCGTGACCGCAAGTCGGGCAAGATGTCCGCAGGCCAGCTTCAGGCTGCCTAAAACTTTAGCCTCCCATGACCACGGATGTACTGGCATGGCGGCAAAAGATATGTGAAGGCCAGGCATATGTCTGGCCTTTTTCCGTTGAGGCATTTGGCTGACGCGAACATCCGTATAACTTCCCGTTAAACGCGATATTCGTTTTCAACCTCCACATTCAAGATCTGACAAGGAAGATACATTGAGACACCCGAGCGACAACAGCTTTGCCGAGCGCCGCAAGACAGCGGCGGATGCCAAGCGAGAGCTTTTGGCGAAGTTTGCGTCCGCCCCTAAACTGACCGATCCCGCCGTGCAGGAACGACGCGCCGAACGCGAGGCCCTTGCCGCCGCGAGAGAAGCCCGCCGTGCCGAGCGCGAAGCGCTGAAGGCGGCGGAGAACGAACGCCAGCTGCAGGAAGCTGCCGCATTGGCCGCAGCCGCGGAAGCCCATGAAAAGGCCGCAGCCGAGGCCCAGCAAGCGGAAACCAACGCCCGGGTTGCCCGGGTCGTTGCCGATGAAGCCGCCCGCAAGGCGGAGCGCGATCGTCGTTACGCGGCACGCAAGGCCCGTCAGGGCTGATATTCGAGGCATGTGCCTGAAATCATGCAGGCACATCCCGCTTCGGGCCCGCCGCATGCCGAGGCAAAAAAGGTGGATCGATTTCCATGAACGCCAGAGCCTATGCGCCAGCGCCCGATACCGAAGACGATGTCGGCGCGTGGCTGAAGATTCTTTCTAAATATCGGCAGCCGCGTTTCGGACGCAGCAGCTTCGAACTGCTTGTCACGGTGCTGCCGTTCGCCGTCCTCTGGGCCGGCGCCTATATTTCCGTATTCCTGGGTTTCCCGATCGGGCTGATCCTCGTCCTTCCCGCCGCCGCTTTTCTGCTGCGGCTGTTCATGATCCAGCATGATTGCGGGCACGGCTCGTTCTTCGCACGTCGACGCTTGGACAATTGGACCGGACGCGTGCTGGGAGTGCTGACCCTGACGCCTTATGATTACTGGCGCCGGGCACATGCCGCCCACCACGCCTCGGCTGGAAACCTCGACGAACGCGGCGTCGGCGACATCACCACGCTGACGATCACAGAATATCAGGCCCTTCCCTGGTCGCGCCGGCTCGCCTATCGCCTTTACCGCCATCCGCTGGTAATGTTCGGCATCGGACCCGCCTGGCTTTTCCTCTTCAAGCAGCGCCTGCCCTTCGGAATGATGGGTTCCGGCGCCCTGCCCTGGATTTCCACGATGGCGACCAATCTCGCGATCGCTGTTCTTGCGGCCTTGATGATATGGGCGATCGGGCTGGTGCCCTTTCTGCTGGTCCACCTGCCGATCGTGCTGATCGCAGGGGCCGCCGGCGTCTGGCTCTTCTACGTTCAGCACCAGTTCGAGGAGACCCATTGGTCGAAGACCGAGGACTGGCAGTTTCCGGAGTCCGCCCTTCACGGCGCCTCCCATTACGACCTCCCGCTGGTGCTTCGGTGGCTGACCGGCAATATCGGCATCCACCACGTCCACCACCTGTCGAGCAGGATTCCCTACTACCGGCTGCCCGAGGTGCTGCGCGATCACCCCGAACTGGCCGGCATCGGCCGCATAACGCTTTGGCAGAGTATCCAATGCGTCAAACTCGTGCTCTGGGACGAAAAGAGCCGAAAGCTCCTGTCGTTTCGCGATGCCGCCAAGGCGGCGAAGACTTCTTAACCGCTGCAATCGGCGAGGCTGGAACCACCGCCTGAGCACCGATGCACAAAGACTACCTCCCTACCGATCAAGGACTGTACATTGAATACGACCGAGAACACCAAAACGACCACCGCCCCGACGCCGGCGGCGCATGCGCTGACTGTCGAGCTGACGCCGACCCAGGTCAGGGGCCTCAAGCTGGCGAAGGATGGTGACCTGTTCCCGCAGGAAGCCAAGAAGTGGACGCATCTGAACGCGGTCGTGACTTACGCGCGGAACGACCGGTTCAAGGAACGGCCGCAGAAGATCAAGTTCCTGACGACGACGACACTGAACGAACTGCGGGAACACGGCCTTCTGCGTGTCCTCAACGAGGACGTCTCGGTGGAAGAATCGGCGCATGGAATCACCATGGCCGGCAAGATATGGCTTCTGAAGAACAAATAACCGATATGCGGTTATACCGTGCGATATGCAGCAGCCGGATCATGTGAAATACGGCTGCAGCAGATCTCTCTTCTCTTGAGGAGCAGAGAGAAATACCCTTGTATTTGTCCGTTTTCGACCCATATTAGCCGCAGGTAGCAGATTCAGAACGGGCGCTGCGATCAAGGGCTCGAGCCCTGGCCCCAAGGAGGAGGACGACGACATGTCTTCCATCAGGCGAATCCAACCTTCTTCCCAGACAGGCCCGCAATTACACCGGGCAGGCTACGCACACCTGTTCCGCATCGCGGTGCCGGCTGTTTGCATGGCATTCATTCTCTTCATCCTACTTCGCGACCTATTCTGACCTGGCAATACGCATCATCAGAAACCCGGAACGCCGCCCCAGAGAACGCGTTCCATCTCGAATTGAAATCGTCATGACCCTGATATTTCCGAACAGAAGCCGCAGTTTCGACGAAGCGCGCAAGGTCGTTCGCTTCCTGGGCTATGACGGCATGTTCGAAGTCAGATTTTTCGTGGAAGCCGAAGCACTCGCCAGCAGGACGGCGACGGGCATGTCGGAGAACGATTACCTCCAGGCCTTTGATGCGGCCAGATCCAGCATCCAGGATGCCGCAATGAGGGCATATCGCCCCAACCGGGGCACTACCTATACGCTGACGGCGGCCGATCTCGGCTAATCCGGATCGGAATCTGATCGCCTACCGAGAGGCGGCCCGCTGCCTTCGAGGCTCCGGGCGCTCAACGCGGTCAGTGAATTGTGGCCCGGTCAGTGCCCATATCATAGACCAATCCATCGTCCCAGGATTCTGCGTCCCTGAGTGTATCGAGGCTGCCCCAGTCTCTCGATGCGGAGGACCAGAAGTGGACCTTCTCACACCCGTCCAGTTTTGCCCTTAGCTTGGCGAATTCGAAAAGATGTCTTGCAATGCGCTGGTCATCAAGGAGGCTGACGGATGCAAAGAGGGGGATTTCGAGCTGGCGCCCGTAGACCGGGTGCTCGCGGGTGAAGACGTGGCAAAGGCCGCGAACGTACCCTTGCGCATCCGTCACCGCCAGCCAATCACGGCGCAATGAGGCCGAAGCGGTCAGCCGCTTCCATCGCTGCAGATCCAGCCCTGACATGACCAGTTGGACGACCGCGTAAGCACGATAGACATCCGCAGCGTTGAGGACACCCACGTCGTAATCCATCTCCATATCCTCGCTCCAGGAAGGCCCATGCAGATCGCCCGGGCCGGCTCTCCAAACCCTATTTCTGAGTGCTATCGGCGCCATGAACATTGACGCGCATCAACGGACGCGGGGCTGAACTGTCGGCCCCGCGCTTGCGCTGGGTCAATGAAGCGGCCCGCGTCCGAGGTAATCGTTGCCGCATTCATGCTTTCCACAACAAGGAGACGAACATGACGCGAACGATGAAAGCCGCTGTCGTGCATCAATTCGGCAAACCGCTTGCGATCGAGTGTGTCCCGGTGCCCGTGCCGGGGCCTGGCGAAATCCTCGTCAAGGTCATGGCCTGCGGCGTCTGCCACACCGACCTTCACGCCGCCGATGGCGACTGGCCGGTCAAGCCCAACCCGCCGTTCATTCCCGGACATGAGGCGGCCGGCATCGTCGTTGAGCTCGGCCCGGGCGTGACAGGATTGAAGGAAGGCGACGCCGTCGGCGTTGCCTGGCTGCACGACGCATGCCTTAGCTGCGAATATTGCGAGACCGGCTGGGAGACGCTTTGCGAGCACCAGCACAATACCGGCTATAGCTGCAATGGCGGATTTGCCGAATATGTCATCGCATCCGCCGCCTTCGCCGCAAGACTGCCGCAGAATGTCGACTTTGCGGCAATCTCGCCGATCCTCTGCGCTGGCGTGACCACCTACAAAGGCCTCAAGGAGACCGAAGCGAGGCCCGGCGAATGGGTGGCGATTTCCGGCATCGGCGGGCTCGGCCACGTCGCAATTCAATATGCCAAGGCGATGGGTTTCCATGTGGTGGCACTCGACGTCAGCCCGGAAAAGCTGGAGCTTGCCCGCAGCCTCGGCGCCGATCTCGCCGTCGACGCTCGTTCTCTGAGCGCCGTCGAGGACACGCTGAAGGCAACCGGCGGCGGCGCGCATGGCGTTCTGGTCACCGCCGTCTCGCCGCCGGCTTTCTCCCAGGCGATCCGGATGGTGAGACGCAAGGGAACTGTCAGCCTGGTCGGCCTACCGCCCGGCGAGTTCCCGACGCCGATCTTTGACGTCGTACTCAAACGTATCACGGTGCGCGGCTCGATCGTCGGGACACGACGCGATCTCGACGAGGCGATCGCCTTTGCCACGGAAGGCAAGGTCAAGGCGGAGATCCACAAGGCGCCGCTCGAAGACATCAACGACATCTTCGCACGCCTGAAGGACGGCAAGATTGACGGGCGTATGGTGCTGGATTTTTCGTAAACACCCTTGTGATCATTCGTGCAGGATCGCGGCGGCAACCGCATCGGGCTCTTTCGACGCATCGAGATGCCGCCAGGTTATATCCGTGGGCTTACGGGCCAATTGCCCGGACAGCACGTCCGTGGTGGCATCCGAGGGGCCTCCTGCCCGTTCGCGGACCCGCAGCCAGAGCAGTTCCGGATCTGCCTCGAGCCAGATGCCCTGAAAGCTGGCATGGGTCTTTGCAGCAGCAGCCTCCATGAGGTGCCGGTTGTCTGGATCGTCGAAGACTGCGTCAGCGACGACGGATCCTCCCTGAGCCAGAATCCGTTCCGCATGCCTCGCCATCTCGCGATAGACCTTCCTCGATACATCGGGTTGATAGGCGGAAACGGGAAGCCTCGTCTCCGCCGAGACCCCATGCAGGGCTTTCCGGATACGATCGCTTTCGACGATCCTCGCACCCGGCGGCGCGCCGACCTTGGCGGCCAAGCGATCCGCGACCGTCGTCTTGCCGGAACCGCTGAGGCCGCCGATCGCGATCAGGCGCGGCGACGTTTCCCTCAGAAGACCATGGGCGAGATCGAAATAGGACTTCGCTTCCTGCCCCAGTCTGGCGGCATCCTGGCCTGGCTCTTCGGCCTGGGTTGCCGTCACATGCGCGCGGACCGCGGCCCTGATCGCCATCAGGAACGGCAGCAGGCAGAACCCATCCTCGTCGTCGGTTTCATCGAGATAGCGGTTCATCACCAGATTGGCGAGGTCGGGGAAACCGCGGTGCCAGAGATCCATCAGCAGAAAGGCAAGGTCATAGAGGACATCGACGGTGGCGATCCCGAGATTGAATTCGATGCAGTCGAACAGGCATGGCTTGCCGCCCAGCAGGCAAATATTGCGCAAGTGAAGATCGCCATGGCAGCGGCGGACCTTGCCCGCCAGCGCGCGCTGGTCGAGAAGTTCGCTGTGTTGCACGAGCCGTGACCGGAAGATCTCGCTGAGTTTCGCCACCTCTCCCGCACCGAAGACATGGCTGGTCGCAAACCCGGCATCGTTGATGTCGAGAACAGCCTCAATATTTGCCGCCCCGCCTCCCTTCGAGACAGCCGGTGCACGGCGATGATAGAACGCGATCATCCGGGCGGTCTGCGTCATCAACTCCTGCGTCAGATGGCCAGCGATCGCCATCCGGTCGAAGAGCTGGCCCTGTTCGAACCGGGTCATTTCGACGACGGCATCGACGAGCGGCCCGTCGCCATCAAACTCCAAAGTGCCGGCGTCCGAGCGGGTGATCCGCCGCGCGCCGATATAGAGACCGGGAGCAGTCTCGCTGTTCAGCGCGACTTCCTTGCGGCAGGCATCCTCGCGGATTGCGGCGGTCGAAAAATCGAGATAGGGAAGTTTGAGCGCCTTCTTCAGCTTGTAGACTCGGTCGCCAACGAGGAAAATCAACGAGATATGCGTCTCCATCCGCTCGACGGGGACTGCTGGCCCATAGGATGCCGGGTTGGCCAGAAAGGCCGCCGTCTTGCTCTGATCTTGTGTCATCATAGCTGCACCTTATGCTGAACGGCACCGGCTCGACAGTCCACGGATCGCGGCGTCGACACATTGAGCTGTGTCAAGGAAAGCGGCTCCGTTCCGGGCGACACAGGTCACCGTAGGCGCCCCCTCATGCGCTCTCGGCGAGAGGAACAGGTCGATTCCCGTGGACATCATGCTCAGACATCACGGCCGTTACGAGGCCATCATCCGCCAAGCGATTTCGCTGCCGGCGATGCGGACGGCAGTCGTGCATCCATGCTCGACCGAAACGCTGCGCTCTGCCGTGGAACTCAAGGAACAAGGCCTTCTCGATCCGATCCTGGTCGGCCCGGAGCACAAGATCAGGGCGATAGCGGACGCCGCCGAACTTTCGCTTGCCGGCATCGACATCGAGCCTGTCGAGCACAGCCATGCGGCGGCCGACCGCAGCGTCGAACTTGCCTCGACAGCCAAGGTCGCTGCCCTGATGAAAGGCAGCCTGCACAGCGACGAATTGCTTTCGGCGGTGGTCGCGCCGGCGTCGAAACTGAAGACCGGGCGGCGCATGAGCCATGTCTACGTCATGGACATTCCGGCCTATGACAAGCTGCTGATCGTCACCGACGCGGCAATCAACATCCAGCCGGACCTCGACCGGAAGCGCGACATCTGCCAGAATGCGGTCGATCTCATGCATCTTCTCGGCGTCGCAAAGCCGCTTGTGGCGGTGTTGGCCGCCGTCGAGACCGTCAACAGCAAGATGCCCTCGACGCTGGACGCGGCGGCCTTGACCGTCATGGCAGCGCGCGGACAGATCGAAGGAGCGGTCGTCGACGGTCCGCTCGCCTTCGACAATGCAATCAGCATCGAGGCCGCGCAGGCAAAGTGTATCACCTCTCCGGTCGCCGGCCGGGCGGATATCCTGCTGGTTCCCGATCTCGAAGCCGGCAATATGCTCGCCAAGCAGCTCATTTATTTCGCCGGTGCAGACGCCGCAGGACTGGTCCTCGGCGCCCGGGTTCCTATCATACTGACAAGCCGCGCAGACCCGGCCAAGGTTCGAACCGCGTCGGCCGCTCTTGCGAGGCTCATGGCTGCGAAACGACTTGAAGCAAGGATGCCTCTATGACGGACAACCTTCTCCTGACGTTCAATGCCGGCTCTTCGACGGTGAAGATCGGCATCTTCAAGGTGGACGGCGAAAGGCCGGAACGGATCGGCAAGGCAGTCGTCGATTTCGGAACCTATCCGCTGACGCTGCATCTGAAAGAAGGGCCGGAACAGTTCGAGCTGCCGCTGAAGGGCGAGGCCGGCGACGATCTGGCCGAGCTGATGGACGAGGTGTTCCGGGAACTCGACAAGCATTTCGATCTCGACGCCGTCACCTCCGCCGGCCATCGGATCGTCCACGGTGGCGACGTCTTCGACGGCCCGGTGGAACTCACGACCGAGACGATCGCCAAGGTCCGGTCGTTGACGGACCTGGCGCCGCTCCATCAGCCCCAGGCACTGCGGATGATCAAGGCCGTCAGGCACCTGCGCCCGGCGCTTTTCCAGACCGGCTCCTTCGATACAACTTTCCATGCGACACAGTCCGATCTCGTGCGGCGGCGCGGTATGGCCGCGCGCCTATCATGACCAGGGCATCAAACGGTACGGCTTCCACGGACTTTCCTATCAATATGTGGCCGGCGCACTGGCCGCCAAGGCGCCGGATATCGCGGACGGCAAAGTCATCATCGCCCATCTCGGCAGCGGCGCCAGCCTCTGCGCCATCGAGAACGGAAAGAGCCGCGATTCCAGCATGGGCTTCTCGACGCTCGACGGCATTCCGATGGCGACGAGGCCGGGCTGGCTCGATCCGGGCGTGCTCTTGCATTTCCTAGGTCCGCTCGGGAAATCGGTCGAGGAGGTGGAGGATATGCTCTACCATAAATCCGGCCTCCTCGGCGTCTCTGGTCTCAGCGGCGATACCCGCGAACTGATCGGGGACGGCGGCAGCCAGGCCCAGGAGGCAATC
Organism: Neorhizobium galegae bv. orientalis str. HAMBI 540; assembly: GCF_000731315.1. Lineage (NCBI taxonomy): Bacteria > Pseudomonadati > Pseudomonadota > Alphaproteobacteria > Hyphomicrobiales > Rhizobiaceae > Neorhizobium > Neorhizobium galegae. Next base: position 292,540 of record NZ_HG938353.1, on the reverse strand, counting down.
GATCTTTTCGCGCTCAGGATCGCCGGAGAGGTCGGAAGGCTTGCCTCGACGCTCGGCGGTCTCGATGCGCTGGTCTTCACCGCCGGCATCGGGGAGAACCAGCCGGAGGTTCGGAAGCGCGTCGCCGAACGCCTGCTCTGGCTCGGCGTCGAACTGGATACGGCGGCAAACCACAGCAACGCCCTGAAGATCAGCACGCCCGCGGCCCGCGTCGCGGTTTATGTCATCCCGACCGACGAGGAACGGATGATCGCCGAGGAATGCCTCGCCATCCTCAATTCGCAGCCTTGATCCATGTCATGAGCCCGGGTGGAAACCCGCGGTAGATGTGGTCGACCTATCGAAGGAGAATGAGATGCAACTCAAGACCATCGAGCCGGAAAACCATGAGACGACGGCGGAGGAACTGGCGCTCATCGACCGCTACTGGCGGGCGGCGAACTATCTCTCCGTCGGGCAGATCTATCTGCTCGACAACCCGCTCTTGAAAGAGCCGCTGAAGCCGGAGCATATCAAGCCGCGGTTGCTCGGCCACTGGGGCACCACGCCCGGCCTCAACTTCATCTATGCGCATCTCAACCGGATCATCCGCAACCGCGATCTCAGCATGATCTATGTCTGCGGTCCCGGCCATGGCGGGCCGGGCATGGTCGCCAGCACCTATCTCGAAGGCAGCTATAGCGAGATTTATCCGGAGATCGGCGAGGACACGGCCGGTATGCGAAAACTGTTCCGGCAGTTCTCGTTCCCGGGCGGCATTCCGAGCCATGCGGCGCCGGAAACGCCCGGTTCCATCCATGAGGGCGGCGAACTCGGCTACGCGCTGGTGCACGCCTTCGGCGCGGCCTTCGACAATCCGGACCTCGTCGTCGCCTGCGTCGTCGGCGACGGCGAGGCCGAAACCGGGCCGCTTGCCGCGAGTTGGCATTCGAACAAGTTCCTGAACCCTGCCCGCGACGGTGCCGTGCTGCCGATCCTGCATCTCAACGGCTACAAGATCGCCAACCCGACGCTGCTCGGCCGCATGGCCGACGAGGATATCGACCATCTTTTCCGCGGTTACGGCTATGAGCCTTTCTTCGTGGAAGGTCACGAACCGGACAAGATGCACCGGCAGATGGCCGCGACCTTCCACGCTGCCTTCGACCGCATCCGGGCGATCCAGGGCCAAGCCCGCGCGGGCAAGGCGCCCGAAGCCTGCCCGCGCTGGCCGATGATCGTGCTGCGCAGCCCGAAAGGCTGGACCGGGCCGAAGGAGGTCGACGGCAAGATGGTCGAAGGTTTCTGGCGCGCCCATCAGGTGCCGGTCTCGGGCTGCCGCGAGGATGACGGTCACCGCAAGATCCTCGAGGACTGGATGCGGAGCTATGACCCAGAAGACCTCTTCGACGGCAATGGCCGGCTGAAGGAGGAGCTACGCGCGCTCTCGCCGGGGGGAGAACGCCGCATGGGGGCCAACCCGCATGCCAATGGCGGCCTCGTCCGCAAGGAACTCATCGTGCCCGACATCCGCGCCTATGCGGTACCTGTGAAGACGCGAGGTGCCGACATGGTCCAGACGACGGAAATCCTCGGCAGATACCTGCGCGACGTGCTGAAGCTCAACGATATTAATTCCAACTTCCGGATCTTCGGCCCCGACGAGACCGAGTCGAACCGGCTCGGCAATGTCTTCGAGGTCACCGACCGTGTCTGGATGGAAAGGATCGAGCCCTACGACGTACATCTGTCGCGCGACGGCCGGGTGATGGAGGTGCTTTCCGAGCATCTCTGCCAGGGCTGGCTGGAAGGTTATCTGCTGACCGGCCGGCACGGCTTCTTCTCGTGCTACGAGGCCTTCATCCACATCGTCGATTCGATGTTCAACCAGCACGCCAAGTGGCTGAAAGTGTCGCGCGAGCTGCCGTGGCGCAAGCCCGTTTCCTCGCTCAACTACCTGCTGACCTCGCATGTCTGGCGGCAGGACCACAACGGCTTCTCCCACCAGGACCCCGGCTTCGTCGATCTCGTCGCCAACAAGAAGGCGGATATCGTGCGCATCTACCTGCCGCCGGATGCCAATACGCTTCTATGGATCGGCGACCACTGCCTGAAGACCTGGGACCGCGTCAACGTCATCGTTGCCGGCAAGCAGCCCGAGCCGCAATGGCTGACGATGGATGAGGCGATCCGGCATTGCGAAGCCGGCATCGGCATCTGGGACTGGGCAGGCAACGAGAGCGGCGCGGTCGAGCCGGACGTGGTGATGGCCTGCGCCGGCGACGTGCCGACCCTGGAGACGCTTGCGGCAGTCTCCCTGTTGCGCGAAGCGATCCCCGACTTGAGGATCCGCGTCGTCAATGTCGTCGACCTGCTCGCCCTGCAATCTCAGGACCAGCATCCGCACGGACTGCCGGACGAAGAATTCGACCGATTGTTCACCACCGACCGGCCGGTGATCTTCGCCTATCACGGCTATCCCTACCTCATCCACCGGCTGACCTACAAACGCACCAACCACCAGAACATCCATGTGCGCGGCTTCATCGAGGAAGGCACGACGACGACGCCCTTCGACATGACGGTGCTGAACGAACTCGACCGGTTCCACCTCGCCATCGAGGCCATCGAGCGCGTTCCGGGGCTTGAGGAAAAGGCCGCCAGCGTGGTCGAGATGCTGAAGAGCAAGCTTGACGAACATACCCGTTATGTCCGCGAACATGGCGAGGACATGCCGGAAATCCAGAAATGGAAATGGCCGGCGCGCTGATGCGGTATCCACGAAGGTTCTGACCTCCGGGTCGGGGCCTTCACCCGGTTCGGGAAGCTTGGCTTTCGACGCGAGATCACGTTTCGGTGTTTCCCGGCGATGTGTGTAACCAACCGAACGCCTCTTCCGTAATCATGCAGGAAAGCAGATTATGGACCGGGAGGTTCCGCCATGATGAACAGACGCATATTCCTGGCCGGCAGCGCGCTGGCACTCGCCGTAGTCCCTCTGGCCGCGAGCATCCGCTCGACGTTCGCGGCGGCTGGCAACAGTTTCCCCGTGACCCATACGGCGGACGAGTGGCGCAAGCTTTTGACGCCGGAGCAGTACAATATCCTGCGCGAGGAAGGCACCGAATATCCCGGCAGCAGCGCGCTCCTCAATGAACACCGCAAGGGCACGTTCGCCTGCGTCGGCTGTGATCAGGCGCTTTTCTCGTCGGAAACGAAATTCGAAAGCGGCACCGGCTGGCCGAGCTTCTGGGCGCCCCTCAAGGACGCCGTCGGCACGGTAAGCGACACGACGCTCGGCATGGTCCGCGTCGCCGTTCATTGCGCCCGTTGCGGAGGCCATCTCGGCCATGTCTTCGACGATGGACCGAAGCCGACCGGCCTGCGCTACTGCATGAACGGCGCGGTCATGAAATTCCGTGCCGTATCGGCCTGATCCGCCGCCCTATCCTTCTTTCACTTCGGTTGAGGAGACCGCCATGAAAAACAGAACGAAAACACCCTATACTCTCACCGCCTTTGCCGGCGCGGCGCTGGTCCTGGCCGGGCTGACCTTCGGCGCGACCACCAACGCCACGGCCGAGGAGGGAATTGCCATCCCCGCTCCGGCGATCGACCAGGCGGCGAGCACGGCTGCGACCGAAACCGCCATCTTCGCCGGCGGCTGTTTCTGGGGTGTCCAGGGCGTGTTCCAGCATGTCGAAGGTGTCAAGAACGCTGTCTCCGGATATGCCGGCGGCGCCAAGGATACCGCCGCCTACGAGACGGTCGGTTACGGCAAGACGGGCCATGCGGAATCGGTCCGGGTAACCTTCGACCCGAAAAAGGTCACCTACGGGCACCTGCTGCAGATCTATTTCTCGGTCGCGCATGATCCGACCCAGCTCAACCGCCAGGGGCCGGATACCGGTACGCAGTATCGCTCGACGGTCTTCCCGACCAGCGAGGATCAGGCCCGCGTCGCCAAGGCCTATATCGACCAGCTCAACAAGGCCAAAATCTTCCATGCGGCGATTGCTACGACCATTGAACCGGGCAAGGCCTTCTATCCGGCGGAAGCCTACCATCAGGACTTCCTGACCCAGAACCCTACCTACCCCTATATCGTCTATAACGACCTGCCGAAGATCGAGAACCTGAAGAAGCTGTTCCCGAGCGACTACCGCGACAAACCGGTTCTGGTCGCGCAGGCCGGCATCGGCAACTGAGACCCAAGGGTACAATTCCGCTATCGCCGCCCGTACGGCGATAGCGGCGCCTCGAAAGCCTCAGCTTTCCTGCACCGCCTCGGTGCGCTTCGTCACACCGGGCACGCAGAGGCAGGCGACGATGATGAGCGCAGTGATCAGGAACATCGCGATGAAGGTCATATGCAGCGCATGCTGAAGTGCGGACCGGATGGGCGAACCGGCCGCAAGTCCGCCGCCGACGCCCTGCAGCAGATCGCGCAACTGATCGGACGTGATCGGCCCCGCGACCGAATTGGCAAGCCCGTAGGTCAGGACGGCGCCGAGAAGTGCTGCGCCGAGCGTGCTGCCGAGATTGCGGGAAAAGACGTTGGAGGCGGTCGCGCTGCCGCGTTCTGACCAGCCGACATTGTCCTGGATGATCACCAGGCCTGAGATATTGAGCAGGCCCATGCCGAAGCCCATCAGGAGCGAGCCGGCGCCTGCCTGGACAGGCGAGCTTTCCGGCGTCAGCAGCACCAGGAGAAACGCCCCGACCGGAACGAAGAGGCTGCCGGCGATCATCAGCGGCCGCAGTCCGAAGCGCGGGAACATCCGCGAGGCGAAGGTCCCGCCGCTCGGCCAGCCGACCAGCAGCATGGTTAGCGTGAAACCGGCCACCAGCGGCGAGCGGTTAAGCACCGTCTGCACGTACATCGGCAGAAAGGTCGTCAGCCCCATGATCGCCATGCTGGAAAGAAAGACCGCCGTATTGGCAAAAGCGATCGGCCGCTTCAGCCAGAGTTCCAGGGAAACCATCGGGGCCGAGGCGCGCCGCTCCTGCCAGATGAACAGCAGGAAGCTGACGAGGAAGATCGCCAGCGAAACGAACAGATAGCCGGTGGCGCCTTCGGTTTCGGTGAGTGCGATCATCAGCGCGGAAATGGCCACGGCGAAGAGGCCTGCTCCCAGAAAGTCGATCGATGCCGTCCGGGTCTGCTTTTCTTCGTGCAGGTATATGATGAAGCCAATCGCCGACATGATGCCGATCGGCACGTTGATCCAGAACACCCAGGCCCAGGGCAGGCTGTGGACGATGATGCTGCCGAGCAGCGGCCCGACGACCGCAGAAAGCGCCCAGACGCTGGCCAGATATCCCTGGACCTTGCCACGTTCCGCCCCCGGATACAGATCGCCGACGACGGTCATGATGACCGGCTGGATCGCACCGGCACCGACGCCCTGCAACAGCCGGAAGGCGATCATCGACGGCATTGACCAGGCGAAACCTGCCAGAACGGAGGCGATCAGGAAAACCGCCGTACCGAACAGGATGATCGGCTTGCGGCCGTAGATATCGGAGAGCTTGCCGAACACCACGGTCATCGCGGTCTGTGCCAGCAGGAAGGAAGAGAAGACCCAGCTATAGAGGTTCAATTGACCGAGCTGGGCGGCGATCTGCGGCATGGCCGTCGAGACGATCGTCGCCTCGATTGCGATCATCGCCATGCTTGCCATGACGGCCGCAATGACGAGCGCCCGGTTGGAGCTTGGATTTGTCATGGATTCACCTGGGAACGCCGCGGGGCGAACACGATAGGGATGGATGTTCGGCGGTCAAACGGCCGTCGGTGGGGGATGTTTCTTAGTATTCCCCTCCGGGCTGGCGTCAAGCGCGAAATCTGGCATTTATCAAGGATGTAACGGGGCCGTGAGCGTGGCAGGCGGTCAGACGGACTTGATTTCCGGCCGGACGGTTGGCCTGGCCGCCTCGTCCCCGCCGGCCGCGACCTGATTGCGACCGTTGTTTTTTGCCCGGTAGAGCGCATAGTCGGCGCGCTCGAACAGTTCCGCAGTTGTCAGCTTGGCGCCTGCTGCGGGATAGAAAGTCGCGGTGCCTATGCTGATCGTCACGTGCCCCCAGGGAAGGTTCTTCTCGTGTGGCAATTGAAGGCCGGCGACGCGCTGGCGGATGTTTTCCGCTGCCTTCAACGCACCGGCGCCATTCGTATCCGGCAACAGGACCGCAAGTTCCTCGCCGCCATAACGAGCGGCGAGATCCTTCGACCGGCGGATCGAACCGCGCACGACGTTGGAAACCGCACGCAGACAGTCGTCGCCGGAGGCGTGGCCATAGGTATCGTTGAACAGCTTGAAGTGGTCCGCGTCGATCATCAGAAGGGAGAGCGGCGCGTGTTGCTGTGCTGCCTGCAGCACCATGTCCTCGAAATGGATGTTGAAGGAGCGGCGATTGGCGAGCTGGGTAAGTTCGTCGGTATTGGCGAGCACATCCAGCTCTTCCTGGAGGCTCTTCTGGCGCGTGACGTCGCGTGTGACGGCAACAATGCGGATATCGGTACCGCCGGTGCCGCCCGGCAGCCTGTTCAAAGTGGTTTCGAGCCAGATCTGCTTGCCGTCGGCCCGTTTGCGCCGGACGATCATGTTTTCCCTGGTCGACCCTTCCCGCAGCCGGGCCATGACCTCTGCGACGGCACCGTGATCGTCCTCATGCAGGTTCTCGAGAATATGAGTGCCAAGCATCGTCTCGGCGTCGACGCCGAATATCTCCCGGACGGATGGCGACAGATATTCCCTGATCCCATGGCCGTTGAAGCGCTGGATCAGGTCGGCTGAACCTTCCGCAAGCAGGCGGAATTCCGCTTCGCGCGCTACCAGCAGCGCCTCGCTCGCCCGCCGCAACATTACCTGCCGCCGCCAGCGCCAGACCAGGAAGCCGGTGATCGCCACCAGGATAAGGCAGGCAATCCAGCGTATTCGCGCGCCCTTCATCCAGGTCGCCAGCGCTTCGGACTGGGATACGGCAGCAAGCCCGACCAGGCCGCTGCGCTCGCTCTGAGAAAAGCCGCCTATCCGTTGCAGGCCATCAATCGGAGAGACGTAGTGATAGGAACCGGAATGCCGTTGGCGGAGATGGTCCGTGAACAGATCGTAGTTCGAGATGCTCGATCCCAGCTGTGTCTGGAGGAATGGGGCACGCGCCAGGACGACGCCGTCGCGGCGAACCAACAGGAACGAACCCTCACTGCCCAGGCTGAAGCCCTGAAAGAAACTGGTCAATTCGGTGAGGATGAATGCCGCCAGCGCAACGCCGCCGAAACTTCCGTCCGGGTTGCTGATCCTTTGCGTGACGGGCAATATCCACTGTCCGTTCAACTTGTTCTTCAACGGCCTGCCCAATACGGGTTCCTGCATGTCGGAGGATTGGTGGAATACAAAATACTCCCTGTCCGAAAAATTCATGCCGCTGGCGTCGATCGAAGACGATGTCGCGACCATTTTGCCATCGGCATCGATGACGGCGAGGGCGTCGAGCCAAGGGGTGGTATCGACCTGGCGTTTCATCACCTGGGTGATCTTTGCCGGCATGTCCACCACGTCGCGTTCCTGCTCGATCCGGGTGATCAGGGCCGCCAGCGGAAACCTCGCCATGTCGACCGTGTCGTCGGCATGTTGCACCAACGCCTTGGCCGTCTGGACCAGGCCCGCCTCGATGCCGGCGACCTGGGACCTCCAGCTGGAATATTCTCCCCAGGCGATCAGGCCGACGAAGCCGGAGACGGCAAATGCAACGGCGGCAAACGTCCTGGCGGGCAGGAATTTGATTGCACCTATCATCTCTCTCTCCCAAACCGACGCAACAGGGCGCCCCAGGAGTTGCGATCCGCCGGTCAAGGACATTAGGAAGAAGTCGTTTACGTTCGCCTAATCCAACTTACCTGTATTTTAATCATGGAATTGCTGGGCAAAGCCTCGAATGAACGTCCTGCACACCGGTAGCTCGCCGAATGGCTGCAGCCACCTCCTCTTCACGCACGCGCCGCGCGATGCAGGACAAGATGTTCAGATGGTCGGGGCGGTTTTCCGGATTGAGAAGCAGGAAGACAAGATCGACTGGCAGATCGTCCACCGCCTCGAAATCGACCGGCTTCGCCAGCCGCGCGAAAAGGCAGAAATGCCGATCGAGGCCCTGCACGTTTGCATGCGGAATGGCAATGCCGGCACCGATCCCCGTCGAACCCAGGGTCTCTCGATTGGTCAGCACCCGGACGATCTCGCCGGCATCGAGCCCCAGCCTTTCGGCGGCCAGCGCGGCGAGTTGCCGGATCAGGATCGCCTTCGACGGCGGCGCCAGATCCAGCACGATATTCTCCGGCGGGAGATAATCCCGAAGTTTCATGGGGTCATGTCCATTGATGGAAATCGCAGCGCCTATTGGCCTTCGTGCAACCGATAACCGACGCCGGTCTCGGTCAGGATGTATTGCGGCTGATCGGGCGCTTTCTCGATCTTCTGGCGAAGCTGGCGCACATAAACACGCAGGTACTGCACATCAGTCAGGCCGTCCCAGACATGTTCGAGGAGGAACCGATGGGTCAGGACTTTGCCCGCATGCTGCACCAGGATGCGCAGGATGTCGTATTCCTTCGGCGACAGCTTGATCTCCTTGTCGGCAACCTTGACGATGCGCTTGACGAGGTCGACCGAAAGCTCGCCGGTCTGGAAGACTGGTTTTTCGCCCTGTGTCTGCATCCGATGGCGCAGCGCCACGCGGATGCGGGCGACGAGTTCGTTCATGCCGAAGGGTTTCGCCACATAGTCGTCGGCGCCGAGTTCGAGCGCCTTGACGATGCCGGCCTCGTCGGTGCGACTGGAGAGGATGACGATCGGCAGATCCAGCCCCTCGCCCCGCCATCTGGCCAGCAGATCATGGCCCGGCATATCCGGCAGGCCGAGATCGAGGATGATCAGGTCCGGCTTCTCGGACTTGACGAGATCAATCGCGACCTTGGCGTTCATCGCCTCACTGACGGCATAACCCTGGGTGGAGAGGCCCACGCGCAAGAGCTTGCGGATCGGCGGCTCGTCATCGACGATCAGGACGCGCACCGCTGTATTGGTCATTCCTGTTCTCCCAGAATCGGCGTTTCGGCCGGAACCGGCATTCGGATCGTAAAGATCGCACCGGGACGATCAGATCGGTTGGACGCCCTGATCGTGCCGCCCATGGCCTCGATGAAGCCGCGGCAGATGGAAAGGCCAAGCCCCGTGCCGGCCCGCACATGGTCGCCCTTCCGCACCCGATAGAAACTATCGAAGATGCGCTCCAGATCGTCGGGCGGGATGCCCGGTCCTTCATCCATCACCGAGATAAGAATTGAACCGCCATCCTGCCAGCCACGGATATCGATGACCGTGTCTTCGGGCGCGTACTTGGCGGCATTGTCGATGAGGTTGAACAGAACCTGCTCGAACAGGACCGGATCGACCTTCAGCATCGGCATGTCGGCGGGAATGCCGACATTGAGCTTGTGGGCGGAGACGATCTTCGCCGCCCGGCTCAAGGCCGTGCCAACGATATCGCCGGCGAAATGAAAGGCGTAGTTCGGCTCCATGGCGCCGGAGCCGATGCGGGTCATATCGAGCAGGTTGGAGATGAAACGGTTCAGCCGCTCGGATTCGTCGACGACGCTGGTCAGCAGTTCGGCACGCGCTTCTTCCGGAATGTCGGCGCCAAAATCCTTGAGCGTGCCCGCCGACCCCATGATCGCGGCAAGCGGCGTCTTCAGGTCGTGCGAGATCGAGGTGAGCAGCGCGGTGCGCAGGCGGTCTGTCTCGGCGGCGAGCTTGGCCTTGTCGACGTCGGAGACCAGCTGGATGCGCTCGATCGCCAACGCTGCCTGATCTGTCAGCGCATCGAACAGCCGCTGCTGTTCGGGGGTGAGCAATGGTCCCTGCTTGTCGTTGTCGAGACCGATGACGCCGACAGCTTCGCGGCCGGTGCGCATCGGCAGATAGAGACGTTTTGCCCCAGGCAGCGTATCGGCGGCGCGGCCGGCCGGGCGGTTGTGCTCCCAGGCCCATTTGGCGGCAGCGATATCCGCATCCACCAGCGTGTCGTCCGGCGGATAACCGGCCTTGACGGCGATCGAGCCATTCTCCGGCAGCAGGATGACGACGCGGACTTTCAGCATCGAGGCTATCTGGAAGGCGGTCGCCCAGAGCACGTCGTCCAATGTGCCGGTGCCGGCGAGTTTCTTCGAGAAGAGATAGAGGTCTTCGGTGGTGCGTGCCCGCTGGCGAGCCGCCGCCGCTTGGCGCTGCACGGCCGCCGTCAGGTTGGAAGCGACGACCGCGACGCCAAGATAAAAGAACAGCGCCACCAGGCTTTCCGGATCCCGGACCGTAAACGTGTAGCGCGGTTCGAGAAAAAAGAAGTTGAAGGAGAGCGCCCCGGCCACCGAGGCGAACAGGCCCGGCCCCAGCCCGCCGCGCACCGCGGCCGCCAGCACCGCCATCAGGAAAACGAGGGCAAGGTTGCGGACGTCGAGCGTCTGGTCGAGCGCAGCACCGGCGATGATCGCGAGAGCCACAAAGATCGTACTTTTGACATAGGGCTTGAAGCGGAAAGCCTTGGGCAGCTGCGCCGCCTTCAGGCCACGTTTCGGTTCGCCTTCCTTGGTGTCGCCGGAGATGACATGGACGCTGATATCGCCCGCATAGCGGATCAGGTCATAGGTGACCGACCCCTGCAAGATCTGCCGCCAGCGCGGTCTGGCCGGGCGTCCGACGACGATATGGGTGAAGTTGTTGGCGTTGGCATAAGCGATGATCTCGCGCGACGGCTGCAGCGCCGGCAGCGTCACGGTCTCACCGCCGAGTTGTTCGGCCAGCCGCATGTTGGCCGCCAGCCGGTCCTTGTCCTGTTCGGGCAGATTGACCGACTGCGGCGTTTCGAGATGCAGCGCCGCCCATGGCGCCCGCAGGCGATCGGCCTGGCGGCGCGCGTACCGCACTAGGCTCGCGCCGTTCCTGCCGTGGTCGAGGCAGACAAGCACCCGATCGCCGGCCGCCCAGGGGCCGGAAATGGCATGCGCCTGCATATGGTTCAAAAGCTGCTCGTCCACCCGCTGGGCGGTGCGGCGCAGCGCCAGTTCGCGCAGTGCCGTCAGATTGCCGGGGGAAAAGTAGTTCTCGATGGCACGCCGCGCCGTCTGCGGCACATAGACCTTGCCGTCGTTCAGCCGCTTGATGAGGTCGTCGGGGGTGATGTCGATGATTTCGACGTCGTCGGCCCGGTCGATGATGCTGTCCGGCACCGTCTCGCGTACCCGGACACGGGTGATCTGTGCCACCACGTCGTTCAGGCTCTCGACATGCTGGATGTTAAGGGTCGAATAGACGTCGATACCTTGGCCGAGGATTTCCTGCACATCCATGTAACGCTTCGGATGGCGGCTTCCGGCGGCGTTGGTATGGGCGAGTTCGTCGACCAGGACCAGAGCGGGGCGGCGCGCGAGAATGGCGTCGAGGTCCATTTCGTCGAGCTGCTGGCCACGATAGTCGATCGCCTTGCGGGGTACGATCTCGAAGCCCTCGACCAGCGCCTCGGTTTCCTGGCGGCCGTGGGTTTCGACCACGCCGATCACCACATCGAGACCATCGACTTTCCGGGCGCGGCCGGACATCAGCATCTCGTAGGTCTTGCCGACGCCGGGCGCCGCTCCCAGAAAAATCTTCAGCCGCCCGCGCGCCTCACGCTCGGCATGCTCCAGAAGCGCATCCGGCGAAGGCCTGTTCTCACTCTCGCGACTGTCGTCGGGCATGCTTGGTCTTTCGTGTCAGTGGGTGGCGCCACCCTCACCCGGCCTCCGCTGCGCTCGGCCACCCTCTCCCCGAGGGGAGAGGAGGAACGGCGACGCCGCGGCATATATCTTCTCCCCTCGGGGAGAAGGTGCCGGCAGGCGGATGAGGGGTACTCCGTCCCTTCACCGAGTCATAGGAGCATCAAGCGCCATATTCAACGCAAGCACATTGACCACAGGTTCGCCGAGGAACCCGAGTTCGCGGCTTTCGACATGCTGGTCCACAAGCGCGCGAACCGCTGCCTCGTCCATTTGCCGTGCCTTGGCGACGCGCGGCACCTGGAAGTAGGCGGCTTCCGGCGAGACATGCGGGTCGAGGCCGCTGCCGGATGCGGTGACGAGGTCGATCGGCACGTCCGCGTTCGGGTTGGTGGCCTTCGCGGCTTCGTAGTCCGTCTTCACCCGGTCGATCAGCTTGGCGCTGGTCGGGCCGAGGTTGGAGCCGGAGGACGAGGCGGCGTTGTAGCCGTCGCCGGCGGCCGACGGGCGACCATGGAAATACTGGTCGCTGGTGAATACCTGGCCGATCAGGGCCGAACCGACAACGGTTCCGTCCTTCTCGATCAGGCTGCCATTTGCCTGGGCGGGGAAAACGGCCTGGGCGATGCCGGTCATGGCGAAGGGGTAGATCAGGCCGGTAATGGCCGTGGTGGCGACGATCATGACGATCGCAGGGCGAAGTTGCTTGAACATTGTCATTTCTCCTTAAGCGAGACCGATCGCGGTGATGATCATGTCGATCGCCTTGATGCCGATGAAGGGGACGATGATGCCACCGAGACCGTAGACGAGCAGGTTGCGGGACAGCAGCGCGCCGGCGCCAATGGCACGGTATCTGACGCCCTTCAGCGACAGCGGGATCAACGCGATGATGATCAGTGCGTTGAAGATGATCGCCGACAGGATGGCGCTTTGCGGCGTGGCCAGCCCCATGATGTTGAGCACGCCGAGCTGCGGATAGAAGGTCAGGAACATCGCCGGTATGATGGCAAAATACTTGGCGATGTCGTTGGCAATCGAAAACGTGGTCAGCGCGCCGCGGGTCATGAGGAGCTGCTTGCCGATCTCGACGATCTCGATGAGCTTGGTCGGGTCGCTGTCGAGGTCGACCATGTTGCCCGCCTCGCGGGCGGCCACCGTGCCGGTGTTCATGGCGACGCCGACATCGGCCTGAGCGAGTGCCGGCGCATCGTTGGTGCCGTCGCCGCACATGGCGACGAGCTTACCCTTGGCCTGTTCCTCGCGGATCAGCGTCAGCTTGTTCTCAGGCGTCGCCTGGGCAAGGAAGTCGTCGACGCCAGCTTCGGCAGCAATCGCTGCGGCCGTCATCGGGTTGTCGCCGGTGATCATCACGGTGCGGATGCCCATGCGGCGCAGTTCAGCGAAACGCTCGCGGATGCCGCCCTTGACGATGTCCTTCAACTGGACGACGCCGAGCAGCTTTCCGTCACGGGCTACGGCAAGCGGGGTGCCGCCGGCCTTGGCGATTTCGTCGGCGATCGCCTGCAGCTCGCGCACGATATCGGATTGCGGGCTGGCGGCGATCGCCGCATTGCCGGAGACCGGCATTGTGCCCGAGCCGACATAGGCGAGCACTGCATCGACGGCACCCTTGCGGATCCGGGAGCCTTCGAGATCGACGCCGCTCATGCGGGTCTGGGCGGTAAAGGGAACGAAAGTTGCCTTGAGGCTTGCCATGTCGCGGCCGCGGATCGCGTATTTCTCCTTGGCGAGCACGACAATAGAACGGCCTTCCGGCGTCTCATCGGCGAGCGAAGCGAGCTGGGCCCCATCGGCGAGATCCTGTTCGGAGACGCCGCGGACCGGGCGAAACGAGGTGGCCTGGCGGTTGCCGAGCGTGATCGTGCCGGTCTTGTCGAGGAGCAGCGTATCGACGTCGCCGGCAGCTTCCACCGCGCGGCCGGACATGGCGAGCACGTTGAAGCGGACGAGACGGTCCATGCCGGCGATTCCGATCGCCGACAGCAGCGCGCCGATCGTGGTCGGGATCAACGTCACGAACAAGGCGACGAGGATGATGATCGGGATCGAGCCGCCGGCATAGATCGCGAAGCTCGGGATCGTTGCGGTGGCGAGCACGAAGATCAGCGTCATGCCGGCGAGAAGGATGTTGAGCGCAATCTCGTTCGGCGTCTTCTGGCGCTCGGCGCCCTCGACGAGCGAGATCATCCGGTCGAGGAAGGTCGAGCCGGCAGCGGCCGTGATGCGGACGCGGATCCAGTCGGACAGCACCTGCGTGCCGCCGGTCACGGCCGAGCGGTCGCCGCCGGATTCGCGGATGACCGGGGCGCTCTCACCGGTGATCGCCGCTTCGTTGACCGAGGCGACGCCCTCGATGACTTCCCCATCGGAGGGAATGATGTCGCCCGGCTCGACGAGGACGACGTCACCGACCTTGAGGCTCGTACCGGCAACCATCTTGTACTGGGTGCGGTCGCTGCCCAAGAGCAGCTTGGCCTGGGTTTCGGTGCGGGCCTTGCGCAGCGAATCCGCCTGCGCCTTGCCGCGGCCTTCCGCGACCGCTTCGGCGAAGTTGGCGAACAGCACGGTGAACCAGAGCCAGATGTTGATCTGGAAGGAGAAACCGAGATTGCCGTTGCCGGCCGCGAGATCGCGGAGGAACAGGACGGTCGTCAGGACCGAGACCGTGGCCACGACGAACATGACCGGGTTCCGGGCAAGGGTCCGCGGGTTGAGCTTCTTGAAAGCATCGCCTGCGGCCGGAATGAGGATGCGAGTATCCATGATGCTCGCGGATTTTAACTGGCTCATAAGAGACTCCAGCGTTGAAAATGAGTTGGCTTGTCAATCGGGGCGACGAAGGGTCGATCAGCCGCGCAAGACTTCGATCACGAGGACAACGGCAAGAATGACCGCCGTCATGATAAAAATTGCATAGGATCCGTAGGGGCTCTGCTCACCCTTGCCTCGCTTCTGCGAGGCAAGGGTGGACTGTCTGCGGAGGGCTTTGCGGATGCTCATGGCATTGCTCCCCTCGGTACCTCAGAAGGTCTGGCCGGCGATCATGACCAGGTGTTCGACGACCGGGCCGAGTGCCAGGGCGGGCATGAAGGTGAGGCCGCCGACGATCAGGATCGTGCCGACGAGCAGGCCGACGAAGAGCGGGCCGTCGGTCGGGAAGGTGCCTGCCGAGGCCGGAACCGTTTTCTTGGCGACCAGCGAGCCTGCGATAGCAAGTGCCGGGATGATGACCAGGAAGCGGCCCATCAGCATGCCGATGCCGAGCGTCACGTTGTACCAGGGCGTGTTGCCCGTCAGCCCGCCGAAAGCCGAGCCGTTGTTGGCCGCAGCCGACGTATAGGCGTAGAGGATTTCGGAGAAGCCGTGCGGGCCAGCGGTGCCGATCGAGGCGACTGCGGACGGCAGCACCGTGGCGATCGCGGTGAACACCAGCATGGCAAGCGGCAGGCAGAGGATGGCAAGCACGGCCATCTTCATTTCCTTCGCCTCGATCTTCTTGCCGAGATATTCCGGCGTACGGCCGACCATGAGGCCTGCCACGAAGACGGCGACGATGATGAAGAGGATAATGCCGTAGAAACCCGCGCCGACGCCGCCGACGATGACTTCGCCGAGCTGCATGTTGATGAGCGGGATCAGGCCGCCGAGTGCCGTGAACGAGCCGTGCATGGCATTGACCGCGCCGCAGGAAGCCGCAGTGGTGATGACCGCAAACAGCGAGGACATGGCGACGCCGAAGCGGACTTCCTTGCCTTCCATGTTGCCACCTTCAAGACCGAAGGCATGCATCAGCGGATTACCGGCAGCTTCTGCCCAGTAGGTGATGCCAACGCCGGCGATGAACAGGATGCCCATCGATGCGAGGATCGCCCAGCCCTGACGCTGGTTGCCGACCATGCGGCCGAAGACGTTGGTGAAGGCAGCACCGATCGCGAAGATCGACAGCATCTGGATCATGTTGGAGATGTTGTCGGGGTTCTCGAACGGGTGGGCCGAGTTGGCGTTGAAGAAACCGCCGCCATTGGTGCCGAGCATCTTGATGGCAAGCTGCGAGGCGACCGGGCCGAGCGCGATTGTCTGCTTGGCGCCTTCCAGCGTCGTCGCTTCGACATAGGGCCCGAGCGTCTGCGGCACGCCGAGATAGACGTAGACCAGCGTCAGCACGATGCAGATCGGCAGCAGGATATAGAGCGTCGCGCGGGTCATATCGACCCAGAAATTGCCGATCGTTTTCCTAGCCCCTGGACCGGAGGCTCGTGAAAAGGCGCGGATCAGGCCGACGGCGATCGCCATGCCGGTCGCGGCGGACAGGAAGTTCTGCACGTTGAGGCCGACCATCTGGGTGAGATACGACATGGTGCTTTCGCCGCCATAGTTCTGCCAGTTGGTATTGCTGACGAAACTGACGGCGGTGTTGAAGGAAAGCTCGGGCGGAACGGCGCTCATGCCGGCCGGATTATAAGGCAAGCCGGCCTGCAGGCGCATCATCGCATAGAGCACGATGACGCCGAACAGGTTGAACATCAGCAGCGAGAAGGCATAGGAGGTCCAATGCTGGTCTTCGCGTTCGCTGGTGCCGGCCATGGCATAAAGTCCCCGTTCGATCGGAACGAGGACGGGTGACAGGAAAGTGCGCTCGCCTGAAAAGACACGCGTCATGTAACCGCCGAGCGGTTTGACGAGCGCGATGATGATCCCGCAAAAAAGCAGGATCTGAAGCCATCCGTTGAGGGTCATTTGGGTTAACTTTCAATACCCGGCTGCTTGGCTGGAAGCGCCAGTTCTTTTCAAAAGCGTTCTTTTTCAGAAGCGTTCGGGGCGAATGAGAGCGTAGGTGAGGTAGACGGTGAGGAACACGGTCACGGCACCGCTCAGGACATAATCGAGGATCATCGGTGCTTCTCCCTTCAAAGCCTGTCGCAGGCGCGGGTATAGGCAAAGCAGAGACCAAAAAAGACGACTGCGGTGCCGAGTAGAATGACGTCCAACATTGATCTGGACTCCTGTTGTTAAGGCGAGGCCAGACAAGACAAAGGGGTGCCATCCCTGAAAGACGGCACCTTGATGCTTTCCGGCTTTGGAGATGATCTTTTGCGATCTCTCTGACCCTAATATGCGGCGGGACCGCATAGGGGTTCGAGACGGAGCGCAGAGGAAAGAAATAAAAATCCTATAGGAATTTCACTCGTTCCGGCTGCATCGGTCGCCATCGAAGCCTAGGCGCGATCCAAAAAGGCAGCGACGTCCCACAAGGCCAATTGGAGGGACGATGCGAAGAAATAGGGAATCCATATATGCAACCGCGATTTTTCATTTGCGCCGCAGCATTCCGGGCGGCATGTTCGAAATCCTCGAACTATAAAAGACTTGGGAAATGGAATTCAGATCATGACAGCAGATGCGATCGTGCTGGGAGCCGGCATCATCGGCGTTTCGACGGCATTGCAGCTCGCCCGGCGCGGCAAATCGGTGGTACTCGTCGACCGGAAAGAACCCGGGATGGAGACCTCCTACGGCAATGCCGGCCTGATCCAGCGCGAGGGTGTCGTGCCCTACGGTTTTCCTCAGCAGTTCGGACTGATCCTGCGTTATGCGCTCAACAACCGCATCGACGCGCATTTTCACTGGAAAGCCATTCCCTCGGTCACCTCGTTCCTGGCGAAATACTGGTGGCATTCGAACCTGACCCGCCACCAGCTGATCGCCCGCGCCTACGCGCCGCTGATCGAGCACTCGATCGCGACCCATAACGAGCTGATCGAGGAAGCCGGAGCCCAGGATCTGATCGCCAAGAACGGCTGGACGGAGGTGTTCCGCACCCGCGCCAAGCATGACGGCGAGATCGGCGAGGCCGAGCGGCTCCGCAAGGAATACGGCGTCGCCTTCAAGGAACTTTCGCCTGCCGATATCGCCGCGCAGGAACCCAATCTTTCCACCGATTTCGTCGGCGGCCTGCGCTGGGAAGATCCCTGGTCGGTCAAGGACCCGCTGGCGCTGACGCGAGCCTATGTAAAACTGTTCGAAAGCCTCGGCGGCCGCGTGCTGAAGGGTGATGCCAAGAGCCTGTCGCAGACCAAGACCGGCTGGAGGATCGTCGCGGGCGACGGCACGGTGGAAGCCAAGGATGTGGTGGTGGCGCTTGGGCCCTGGTCCGACACGGTCACAAAGCCGCTCGGCTACAATTTCCTGGTCGGCGTCAAGCGCGGCTACCACATGCACTATTCGGCAAAGGGCAATGCCAAGCTCAACGGCTGGACCATGGATGCGGAGCGCGGCTATTTCCTGGCCCCGATGAACCAGGGCATCCGCCTGACGACGGGCGCGGAATTCGCCCGCCGCGATGCGCCGAAGACGCCTGTTCAGCTGGAACGCGCCGAAGCCGTGGCACGCAGTATCTTCCCGCTCGCTGAGCGGCTCGACCAAGAGCCGTGGATGGGCGCCCGCCCCTGCACGCCGGACATGATGCCCGTCATCGGCAAGGCGCCCCGGCACGACGGCCTGTGGTTCGCGTTCGGTCATGCACATCACGGCCTGACGCTGGGTCCGGTGACCGGCCAGGTGATTGCCGAGGCGATCACGGGGCAGAAGACATTGATCGACATCTCGGCTTATCGTCCGGAGCGCTTCAACGCCTAGCTCTACCTAAAAGCGCGCATTGGCCCGCGGGCAGCAGGAACTGTCGGAGTTTGCCTTGCGCGTGGCGAACGCCGAATGCGACGCCTATGTCCGGACGGTGTGAGATGGCATTTATGATCAGCGAAGATCGGGGCAAGACAAGCGACAATCCCCGCCACACGAATTCCTGGTACGCGGCTTCGGCAAAGGACAAGCGTGTCCGCCCTGCCCTTGACGGGGCGATAGAAGCGGATGTCTGCGTCGTCGGCGCCGGCTTCACAGGGATTTCCGCGGCGCTGGAACTTGCGGAGCGCGGATATTCCGTCGTGGTGCTGGAGGCGGAGCGCATCGGCTTCGGCGCGTCCGGCCGCAATGGCGGCCAGATCGTCAACGGCTGCAGCCGTGATCTTGAAACCATTGCCGGCCGTTATGGCCGCGACAAGGCGGTAAAGCTCGGCGCGATGTCGCTCGAAGGCGGCGAGATCATCCGCAGCCGGGTGGCGAAATACGGGATTGACTGTGATCTGGTGCATGGCGGCTTCTTCGCGGCCTTCACGGACAAGCAGATCCGCGAGATGGCGCATCACAAGGCCGATTGGGAGAGATATGGCCACGGCGGACTGGAGATGGTCTCGAAGGCCGAGGTCGGACGGTATGTAAAGACCGACCGGTATGCCGGCGGCATGATCGACAGGCTCGGCGGCCACATCCACCCTCTCAATCTCGTGCTCGGGGAAGCAGCGGCGTTCGAAAGCCTTGGCGGGCGCGTCTTCGAAGCCTCGCGCGTGACCGGCTTAGACACTGGCGAAAAACCGGTGACGCGAACCGAGAGGGGTTCGGTAAAGGCCTCGTATGTGCTGGTCTGCGGTAATGCTTATCTTTCCCCGCAGTTTCCAGAGATCAGCGGCCGGATGATGCCGGTTTCCAGCCAGGTGATGGCGACGGAACCGCTCGACGCCGCGCTGATCGAAAGCCTGCTGCCGGCCAATTACTGCGTCGAGGATGCCAACTATATTCTCGACTACTACAGGCGCACCGCGGACAATCGGCTACTCTATGGCGGCGGCATCGGATATGGCGGCCACGACCCGAGCGACCTCACGGGGGTCATCCGCCCCAACATGCTGAAGACGTTTCCGCAGCTGAAGGATGTAAAAATCGACTATGCATGGAGCGGCAATTTCGCGCTCACCCTCACACGTATCCCGCATATGGGGAGACTGTCGGACAAGGTCTATTTCTCGCACGGCGACAGTGGCCACGGGGTGACCACCACGCACCTGCTCGGCAAGATCCTGGGCGAGGCAGTCGCCGGCCATGCGGAACGCTTCGACATCTGGTCATCGCTACCCAACCTGCCCTTTCCGGGTGGGCAGACGTTCCGGGTGCCGCTCACGGTGCTCGGTGCCTGGTGGTATGGCTTGCGTGACCGGCTGGGCATCTGATCAAGGGATCAGAGAGAATCCGGGAAGCTGCCGGTGAAATAATAGGTCGCCTGGGCGCGAATGATCGACTTGAACTGCGCCACGGCCGCAGCGGCTTCGTCTTCGGGAACCATGAGGGCAAGCCGCATGGTAGCGCCCGACAGATGAAACATCACCAGAAGCGCCCGTGCATAGTTTTCGCGAAGCGGTTCTTCCACGAAAGGCTCGGTGGCCTTGTAGAATACATCAGCCTGAAAGCGGGTCTCGGCAATATCCAGATCAGCAAGCGCTTTGTCCGCCTGGATGGCATTCAGGAGATCCTGGAGCGACGGCCTTTCCCGCATGTTATAGTAGTATAAATCGAAAAGTGCGGCCGGTGCCTGCAAAGCGTCTTCGGCCGTGGCGATCTTTCCGATCTGCTCTGCGACAAAAGAACGAACCTCTTCGACGTAACGCTCGTAGAGCGTTGCGATGATGGCGGACTTGTTCGGGAAATACTGATAGACCGATGCGATAGGCCCGCCGGAAAGGGCGGCTATCTCCTTCATGGTCACTGCGTCTATGCCCTTCTGGCCGATCAGCTGCATCGACACTTTCAGGATCTCATCGATGCGCTCGCGGCTCCGCTCCTGTTTCGGCACCCGGCGAAGGGAACCCCGCCCGGGTCCTTGCGTCGAATCTGGCATCCGCAAACCGTCTCCTCAAACACCTGTCAACTGCTCCCTGTCGTCCCGGAGGAACCTCCGGCAAGTCAGGCGGAATTGCTTGAACGCAAAACTGTTATTTATACGGCGCCCGAAGAGCATCGGATCACAATGACTGGTAATTTTTAGAATACTTTCCACGGCGATGCACAAGACAGAACATCGGAGAAATCAAGAGGCTAAATCCTATTATCTATCCTCAAATGAGCCTGGTAATACCATCGAAAGCCTTGCTGACGATGGTATCGACACTTGCATCGATGTCGACCGTTATCACCCCGGCCTCATGCTCAGGGCTTTCAAGGGTTCCAAGCTGGCTCTGAAGCAGTGATGTCGGCATGAAATGGCCGGTACGCGCGCCCATCCGTTGTTCAAGAACCTTGGGGTCGCCCGTGAGAAAGACGAAATAGAGCGTGCCGCCGGCCTCCCGCCGCAAACGATCTCGATAGGTTTGTTTGAGCGCCGAACACGAGACGACCACGCTTTGGCCGCGCCCCCTTGCCGTGGCCAGTTCGTTGCCGACGAGATCGAGCCAGGGCCAGCGGTCGTCGTCGGTCAGCGGAATGCCCTTCGCCATCTTGGCGACATTCGCCTCCGGATGCAGGCGATCACCCTCCACGAACGCGCAGCCGAGACGCGCGGCGAGATGTTCGCCCACCGATGTCTTCCCCGATCCGCTGACACCCATGATGACGATTGCGAGAGGAGACGAGGGTTCGATCGGGGGCATGATTAACTTCCATTGGGACCATGTTCAGGGGCGGGAAAACCGAAATACAGGAGCCGAGGTTAACTTCAGGTTTTCCAATTCTCTTACGGGAACTTTAGAGGCGCTGCGATAAAAGGGCTGACCTTGAAGCGCATTCTGCACTCACCGAACCCAACCGGGAACCCACGATCATGCGGCGACTCATCGACAATATTGCGTTACGCCTTTATCATATCCTACGCGATACAGGCGGCAATTTTGCGATAGCCACTGCCCTGGCGATGCCGCTCCTCGTCACGACCGCCGGTGGCGCGATCGATTTTGCCCAGGCCTCATTCGAACGCGGCCGCCTGCAGGGTGCCCTCGATGCGGCCTTGCTCAGCGCTGTTGCGAAACCCGATATTGCAAGTCAGCGCCGGGAAGCGCTGCGCTTTCTGACCGATACGGTACCGGAAGACACCGACCTCGACACCGCACTCATCGTCGCCGGAAATGCCGATGGCAGCCTGACGGGCACCTATGCCCAAGGCGTGCCGACGAATTTCCTTGGTCTGCTCGGCATCCACACCATCGACGTCAAGGTCCAATCCACCGCGATCGCGAACAGGAACCCGAAACCTTCCGGCGCGTGCATCTACGTGCTCGGCAACACGACGCAGGCCGTCCTGATCAATTCGGGCGCCAACGTGCATTCGGAGAAATGCGGCGTGGAGGTCAGTTCGACCCAAAACCCGGCCTTCATCATGAACAGCGGCGCGACGATCGATACGCCCAGCTTCTGCGTCGCCGGCACCCAATACATCAAGAACGGCGGGACGCTCAGCAACCTGAAACCCGGCTGCAAGGTATCTGGCGATCCCTATGCCGTCGGCATCGCCGAGCCGACCGTCTCCTCGACCTGCACCACCAGCGGCACAAAGGACGGAGCGGTGCAGGACATGGCCCCAGGCGTCCATTGCGCAACGACCTTCAACGGATCGCCGAAGATCACGTTCAAACCCGGCCTTCATATCATCAAGGGCCGGATGATCATCAATTCCGGTTCGACGGTCGTCGCGGAAGGCGTAACCTTCTATTTCCCCGATACCGACAGCGAAATCCGCGCCAATGGCGCCTTGAGCTTCACCGCATCGGCGCCGACCAGCGGCACCTACAAGGGCATCCTGATGTTCGAAAAGACCAGCGATGTCGCCAACAACGGCCGCAAGCAACAGTACATCTTCAACGGCTCCAACGGCGAGACGCTTAAGGGAGTCATCCATCTTCCGAACCGGGACGTCGTCTACAATTCGACCACCAATCAGTCGAACCTCATTACACTGGTGGTCAATACGATGATCATGAACTCCGCGAACTGGCAGATCGAACCCTATACGGGGGCTGATAGCGGGACAGGTTCCGAAATTACATCGGTGCGCCTCGTCAACTGACGCTCAACGCTGCCGCGCGCCCTTGCCGAGCACGACCGGCATCAGCACCGACAGGAACATCAGCCGAAGCACGTGATGAGCGCCGACATAGGTGGGGTCGGCGTGCAGCATCACCGCCATCGCCGACATGGTTTCCAGCCCGCCCGGCGCGAAGGCGATCAATGCCGCGTCGAGCGGTACGCCGGTCAGATAGGAAACACTGCCGGCAATCGCCGCTGCCAGCACGATGACGACCACGGTCACGACGCCGCCAGCCACGAAGGCGGTGCGCAATTCGCGGATCGACACGCCGCAGAAACGCGTGCCGATGACCGAACCGAGTATGACATAGGTCGGAACCAGCAGCCAGTTCGGAACTCCGCCGTTGATGAACCCGGTCACATGCGTGGCGATCGATACCACGACGCCGCCGAGCAGCAGCGCTGCCGGAAAATTCCAGCGTATGAACAGCAAGCCGAACAGCGCCGAGACGATAAGCATGGCGATGAGAACAGGCGCGCTCATCGCCAAAGGCACCAGAACCGGGTCGGTGCCGACAAGATCGAAGATTTCCACGATCAGCGGGACCGTAATCGTCAGCGCCAGCACGCGCACGCTCTGGCCGACGCTGACGGCGCGCAGGTCGCAGCGGGTTTCGGCGGCGAGGCTCAGCACATAGCTCAGATGGCCGGGGGAGGAGGCGAGCAGCGCGGTGATCCGGTCATAGTGGAAGAACCGCTGCAGCACCCACGAACTCACATAGAGCAGGATGACGACCGCCACGAGCACCATGACGAAACTCAAAGGCCAGGTGCGCGCCGCGACGATCACCTCCGGCGTGACAGTCGCCCCCATCGACACGCCGACGATGATGAAACAGACGTTGCGGACCTGCGCCGGCACCGCCAGGTTCAGCCCCGCAAGTCCCGCAATGGTGATCGCGATTGCCGGGCCGATGAGGTAAGGGGCTGGAAAAGCAATGAGAATTGCGATCAGCGCACCGGCAGTGCCGATCAGCGCAGTCAGCGCGAATACGCGCAATTCCGAAAGGGGCATGGCTTGATCCTGAAGGCGCCACAGGAAGGAAAACTGACAAAAGCCAGCAAAACGCCTCGTCCCCTTCTATTGCAAATGCGCGCGAGGTCAACCTCTTCTGCGGCATACGGCGGATAGCAAAAAGGCGCCAACCTCAATGGCGGCGCCTTCAATAAGCATCAGCGGGCAAGATCAGGCGGCCGGCGCGACGACCTTCGGGATGGCCTTTGGCAGATGCAGCATATCGATGCCCAGCAGGAAATTGATCTGCGGGCGCGCCTTAACGAGGTCGTCGATCGTGTATTCGGCGAGCACATCGAAGAAAGCGTTGAGCGCCTTGCGAAGCGCAGCGTTCAGGCCGCAGCTGTCAACAAGCGGGCATTCCGCAACTCCCTCTTCGAAGCATTCCGCCATGGCGAAACTATCTTCGGTGACCTTGATGACATCGAACAGAGTGATGCGGTCAGCAGCTCGGCCAAGCCTTACGCCACCGTTGCGACCACGCACGGTTTCCACCAGACCGGCCTTCGTGAGGGGCTGGAGGATCTTGAAGAGGAAGAGTTCGGAAACGCCATAGGCCCTGGCAATCTCGGGAATGCGGCTCAGGTGGCCTTCGTTGGCGGCACAATACATCAGCATCCGTACTGCGTAATTCGTCTGTTTGGTCAAGCGCATGCTGGTCTCCCGAGACTCGTACCCGCCTTATATAATGGCTTCCCTAGTTTTGAACAATTCCAAAATAAGAAAATCGTCATCAAGTTTCCGACGTGAGGCAGCTTGCCTCCATCGGAACGGATTTAAAGCGATGAATTGCTCGTCCACACAAACGACGACCCGGAAGGCTGGGGTTCAAGCCGGAACAGCGGCCCGGGCAGACTGGCGCGGGCTCTCCCAGGCAGACCTTTGGCGCTCTGCCGAAGGAAGACGTCTGGCCGCGCCGAACAGGCTGCGCAAGGATTGCCAACGATATCACGCGACCTGCATGAAGTTTTGATGGCCCTGCGCGAAGCCGGCTCAGGCTCGGCGGCGGCTCGTCGGAAGAGTTCCGGCCGGCGTCAACCGGTCATCGAGATCGCCACCCAGGTGGGGACTGCGACCACCACCATTGCAGCCAGCAGGCTAAGGCCGATCCTCGCCAGATACGCGCGGCGGGCACGCTTCGCATCCCACTCGTACACCATGGACATACATCCCCACTCCTACTCCGCAAGCTAAATTAGAATAGTCTGCGGATACGTCAATGGTGGCTATGGATCACGGCTACCTTGCCTGAGGCCGACCTTCAAGCTCGGCGGCATAATTGCGGATGTCCTGCTGACGCTGCGGGGTGCCCGGATGGCTCGACAGGATGCTCGCGTCGCTATGGTCTCCGAGCTTGTCTTTGAGGACCACGAAGAAGCGGGCAAGCGCGGCGGGATCGTAACCGGCAGCCCGCATCAGCTCGACAGAACGGCGGTCTGCCTCCGCTTCAGCGGCCCGCGAATAGGACAATGCCAGCAGTGCGCCGCCCTGCGTGAGGATATCCTCGACGCCCGAGCCGACATCGCCGGCAATCAGCATGACCAGCGCGGCGACGCCTGCGGCGCGATAGAGCTGCCGCAGACTGTGCTCACCCTCGACATGGGCGATCTCGTGACCGAGCACGCCGAGGATCATTTCCCTGTCGCCGTTGGCGAGCTTCACCAGATCGTCGGTGAGGATCAGGCTGCCGTCCGGAAGTGCGAAGGCATTTGGGCCAATCACGCCGCCATCCCGGAAATAAATCTGATAGGCTCGCTGCCCGCCCTTCGAATGTTCGGCGAGTTTCGCGAAGCCCTCGGAGATCGCCTGTCGTTCGCCTTCCGGCAACTCGGAGGGTTTCAGGATCGTCCGATCGAGCGAGGCGAGCGTGCCGGAGCCGATCAGTTCCGGCACGAACGGCGGCGTTACCAGGACGGCAACCTCCACCAGCACGGGTACCGCATACCGATAGATCGAGGCCGCAAGCAGGATGACTGCGATCGTCATGACGATCAGCCGCGGATGGAACCGCTCCAGCCGGTGGATCAGGCCGCTGCGATGGCCTCGCTTGGCGCGGAGATAGGTGTCGATGCCCTCGTTGTCGCGGGTTTCGAACACGGAACCGTCCGGGAAACTCACTCGCCGCGGAATAGAGCCGACCCGCGAACTGACTTCGACCCGCTCCGGCACGGCAGAGGCGAGGGCCCGCCCCTCTTCCGCTGCGACGAGGAGACTGCCATCCTCGCGCAGAACGGCCGGGATTGCGCGGCTGGAATTGGCCGGATGCCATTCGCCCCTCGCGATCCCCATGCCTTCAGAAGCCAAAGTCGAAACCTTCCATATCCATGTATTCGGCACTGATCGCCGCACCGGTCGCCTCGATCGAGGAGAGGATCTCGCCCGGATCGCCGTTGATTCGGATACCGGAATGCTCGTTCACATACCGCGCCATCCGGACCGCCGCCCAGGGGCGCATCAGTCCGAGCGTCAGCACGGTGACGATCACGTTGCTGATTGCGATCCAGGCATAACGCAGCCGGGAGATATCGCTGACCAGCTGATGGCGACCGTCAAGCTGCGCCGCCGACCAGGCGACGTTGCGCACACCCGCCCGATAGAAGAGACCAGCAACACCATAGAGGATGAAATAGATGAAGACCCCGGCATAGAGACCTGCGATGCTCAGCACGGTCATCTGCGTGCTCGTCAATTCGGCGCTCTCGCGCATGACGGTCGCAGCACCGACGATCACGACGAAGGCAATGAAACCGAAGACGATGCTACCCAGGAACACGATCAATGCCGGCAGGATCCAGACGCCATAAAGCCGGCCGAGCTGCGGATCGCTGGAAAACGGCCGATCGCCGTACCGCAGGTTGTTGAAGAGGTATCGCCAGGTCCAGCGGCTAGCAAGCGGCGCCAGGATGCCGAAAGAAATGAAGGCGACAAAACTGCCGAGCAGGATCGCAACGAAAGCGCCGCCCGCGGTGCCGACGAAATCGAAACGCACGTTGCGGTAGCTCGTCACCCGGGCGTTGAAACGCAGGCTGCGCTTGATGAGCCACGGCAGAGCAACCAGGATCACGATCGGAGTAAGGATGCCGATCGGCGGAAAAATCGCCGTGCCGATGTTGATCACGATCAGGAACGCGATGACGATCAGCCGGCCGATGAAGATCTGCTTGCCGGTCGCGTGATATTCGAAGGCGCGGTCGAGAATGACCGTATTGCCGTAGAAGTATCGCATGCGCCGCACCTTGGCCCAGGCCGAATAGATGCCGAGGGTGACGATCGTCAGCAGAACGTTGACGATCCAGATACCGAAATATTCGCTGGCGCTGCCGGTGAACGATGCGCGCTCAAAAGACTGCCCCGCCGCCGCCCGAGGCGCCGTCTCTGCTATTGCCATGATGTCATATCCCCTTGCCGAATACCGTCGAGACGGCTGCCTGCCCGATTCCCCGCATGATTGTAGGGCCTGGATATGTCATTTCAATTGTTCGCGCGACACGTAATCAGGTTCTCGGTCGCCAAAAACAAAACGGGCCTCCTGCGAGACCCGTTTTGCTCATTTCCCGATTGGCCCCTCAGGCGTGTGCCGGCGTCCCGACGGGGAGATCGGCGCCGAGCGCTTCGGCCGCAGCAGCGTTGTTCTCCGGCGTGTCAGCGAACCGATAACCTTTTTCGATCAGCCGATGCGTATACTGCTTGTTATAGAGAAAGGAGAAAATGAGTTGCGAGATGCCCGCGGTGAACACCGAGATCACCAGATGCAGGGCACCGATGGAGATTTCACCGCGTACAACCGGAACCAGCCAGCCGAAGAAAAGGTAGGTCCACGAAAAACCGTGGAAACCCTTCTTGGTCAGACCGATGCTATCGTTCTTCATCATTACCTTTTTAGCCATGCCCGTCCCCTTTTTGTTACTTTACCGTCATTCGTATAAACGAGAACCGCTGACGATTTGGCCAGTATTCACGGATAAAGCGGGATTAAATTGCTTGGTAAATCGGATATGACAACAACAAAAACGGGCCCCCGAAGAGGCCCGCCTGATAATTCGACCGAGTTTTTGCTTACTTCATCGTCGGCATGACGAATTCGGCACCATCCTTGATGCCGGACGGCCAGCGGGCGGTGATCGTCTTGGTCTTGGTCCAGAACTTGATCGAATCCGTGCCGTGCTGGTTGAGATCGCCGAAGCTCGAAGCCTTCCAGCCACCGAACGAGTGATAGGCGAGCGGAACGGGGATCGGAACGTTGATGCCGATCATACCGATATTGATGCGGCTGGCGAAGTCACGGGCGGCATCGCCGTCGCGGGTGTAGATCGCAACGCCGTTGCCGTATTCATGCTTCATCGGCAGATCGAGCGCTTCTTCATAGTTATGGGCGCGGACGACCGAGAGGACAGGGCCGAAGATTTCCTGCTTGTAGATGTCCATCTCAGGCGTGACATGGTCGAACAGCGTGCCGCCGACGAAATAGCCGTTCTCGTAACCCTGCAGCTTGAAGCCGCGGCCATCGACCAGAAGCTTGGCGCCTTCCTCGACGCCGCGGTTGATCAATCCGTTGATGCGGGCGTGTGCTTCCTTGGTGACGACCGGTCCCATGTCGGCCTTTTCGTCCGTGTAGGGGCCGATACGCAGGGACTCGATCTTCGGGATCAGCTTTTCGACGAGGCGGTTGGCGGTTTCCTCGCCGACCGGAACGGCAACCGAAACAGCCATGCAGCGCTCGCCGGCGGAACCGTAGCCGGCCCCCATCAGCGCGTTGACGGCCTGGTCGAGATCGGCGTCCGGCATGATGATCATGTGGTTCTTGGCGCCGCCGAAGCACTGCGCGCGCTTGCCGTTCATGGCAGCCGTGCCATAGACGTAACGGGCGATCGGGGTCGAGCCGACGAAGGAGATGGCGCCGATATCCGGATCGGTGAGGATCGCGTCGACGGCCGCCTTGTCGCCATTGACGACGTTGAGGATACCGGCAGGCAGGCCCGCTTCGATCATCAGTTCGGCGAGGCGCATCGGCAGGGACGGATCACGCTCCGACGGCTTCAGGATGAAGGCATTGCCGCAGGCGATCGCCGGCGCGAACATCCACATCGGGATCATGCCCGGGAAATTGAACGGGGTGATGCCGGCCCCGATGCCGACCGGCTGGCGCATCGAATACATGTCGATCTGCGGACCGGCGCCCTCGGTGAACTCGCCCTTCGACAGATGCGGGATGCCGATCACGAATTCGCAGACTTCCAGGCCGCGGATGACGTCGCCCTTGGAATCCTCGACCGTCTTGCCGTGTTCCTTCGACAGCATCTCGGCGAGTTCATCCATGTTCTGGTTGAGCAGGTCGACGAACTTCATGAAGACGCGGGCGCGACGCTGCGGATTGGTGGCAGCCCATTTCGGCTGAGCCTGCTTGGCGTTTTCGACTGCAGCGCGGATTTCCGAAACGCTGGCAAGCGAAACCTTCGCCTGGACTTCGCCAGTTGCCGGATTGAAGACGTCAGCCGTGCGGCCGCTGGTGCCGGCGACATGCTTGCCGCCGATGAAATGCCCGATCTCACGCATGGTATGCTCCTCCATTTTTGGTAAGTGGCGGGAGTCTACACTTCGATTTGCACAAAGCAATGGAGTGGAATAAGCATCCGTTGTGCAGAAATTGAAGCAAGACCGGGGCTATCATGTCTGGCAAGATCGTCAGGATTGCGGAACTGGAAATTCATCCCGCACAAATCGACCCCTATCGAGCCCTCCTTGCCGAGGAAATCGAGGCATCGGTGGACAATGAGCCGGGCGTGCTGATGTTGCATGCCGTCGCAGAAAAGGAACGGCCTGAGCAAGTCCGTATCCTGGAGGTATATGCGGACCAGAAAGCCTACGAGGCCCATCTCCGGACGCCGCATTTCCTGAAGTATAAAGAACATACGGCGGACATGGTGAAGTCTCTCAGGCTGATCGACCTCGATCCGGTGATGATGCGAGCAAAGTAAGCAGCAAACATTGAAAGACGACCAACAATGAACTGGGACGATGTCCGCATGTTTCTGGCGGTAGCCCGCGCCGGCCAGATCCTGGCTGCTTCGCGGCGACTCGGTGTCAACCATGCGACGCTCGGGCGGAGGGTGACGGCGCTGGAAGAGGATTTGCGTACTCGCCTCCTCATCCGCCGGACCAATGGCTGCGAATTGACCGCAGAGGGCGAGGTGTTCTTTCGAGCTGCCGAGCGGATGGAAACGGAGATGCTGGCAGCGCAGGCGAGTACCGGGCGGATCGACGCGGCGATCGCCGGCACGGTCAGAATCGGGGCGCCCGACGGCTTTGGCGTTTCCTTCCTTGCCTCACGGCTCGGACGGCTGACGCGCCGCCATCCGGAACTCAAGCTGCAGCTGGTGCCCGTGCCGCGATCCTTCTCGCTCTCCCAGCGGGAGGCGGATATCGCCATCACCATCGAACGCCCGGAACAGGGCCGGCTTGTCTCTTCGAAACTGACCGATTACACGCTCGGCCTCTATGCCTCGAAGACCTATCTCGATCAGGCAGGAACACCGCAGACGGTAGAGGCCCTGAAGAGCCATCCCCGCATCGGTTATGTGGAGGACCTGATTTTTTCGCCGTCCTTGAATTTCACCGGCGAGGTGATGCGGGATTGGGATGCCAGCTTCGAGATTTCAAGCGCGATCGGCCAGACCGAGGCGGTCCGTTCCGGCGCCGGCATTGGCATCCTTCACGACTATGTCGCGCGACAATATCCGGAACTGGTTCGTGTTCTGCCCGAGACCATCATCCGGCGGTCCTACTGGACCACCTACCACGAAACGACCCGCGACCTGATGCGGCTGAGGACGGTGGTCGAGTTTCTGAAGGAATTGGTCGATGGGGAAAGCCACATTTTTGTGTGACGGATAGGACGGTCTTCACGAGAAAAAACGAGAAGACCCAAACAGGGTCCGGCCGCCGGAGCGGCCGGAAAACCTTGTATCAAGAAGGCAGGAAGGTCGTAACCGGAACCTTGAGTGCCGCGGCAATGCGCTTCAGCTTAGCTGGGTCGGCATCGGTGCCGTTTTCAATACGAACGATCTCGTCGTTGACGAGGCCGGTCGTGATGGCAAGCTCTTCGATGCTGTAGCCGACAGAACGGCGCGTTTCGGCGACGGCTGAGGCAATATGCTGCGGAGAAAGCTTCGCTCCATTGGCGGATGCGAAATTATTGATCGAAATTGTCATTGTATGCTCCTTCTAGAATGGCCTGCCGAAAACCGGTCAGGTGAAGGGGGACGAACGCCCGAGACGCAGGAGTCTAAAAAATTAGGCACCGGCTGCCGCAAACATAGGCATGCTGACGACCGAGACAAGGGCGATTAGTGCAGTGCACAAAAATGTGTTCACTTTCGGGTCGAAAGAAGGCAGCGTCCACTTACTCGACTCGCTTAAAATGACTGGAATTGGGCATTTTTGCCTTAAATCGAGCTGAAAAAACAGAAATGGCACCGCGTTTGCGGTGCCACATTAAATTTTCTTAACCTTTGGAAAATGCTATCAGGCCGACTGGATTGCCTTGATCCTGTCGATGCCACCGGCGATTGCGGCAAAATCCTGCCACACTCCTTGCGCGCCCTTCTGCCATTCCTCGAAGACTTCCGGCTTCAAGAGCTTACCGCCATTCTTCAGCGACACCGCGACGGATGCCGCCTCGTCGTCGACGATGAGCTGGTTGAAATAGGCAGCTCCTTCCTTCGAGGCCTCCTGGAAGACCGTCTTCTGCTCGGGGTTCAGCTGGTTCCAGAAGCTTGCGGAATAATAGATGACGCCGGACGCCCAGATATGGCCGGTCTCGGTCATGTAGGGCACGACTTCATAGAGCTTGAAGCCGGCATAGGCGGATTTGGTGAGGTCCATGGCGTCGGCAACGCCGGTCGCCAGCGCATTATAGGTCTCGGTGATCGGAATGCCGACCGGTGCGGTGCCGAAGGCGCTCCACAGCTTGGTGTGCAGCGGGCTCTGGATGACGCGGATCTTCTTGCCCTTCAGCTGTTCCGGACGGGTGACCGGCTCCTTGGTCAGCAGATGGCGGGCGCCGTAGTTGATGAAGTCGCCGATCACGAAATTCTGCGCGGCGAGCTTCTGCTTGAGGTCGGCGCCGATGCTGCCATCGACCGTCTTGCGGACATGTGCTGCGTCGCGGAAGAGGAACGGCAGATCGAGGACCTGCAGTTCCGGCACCCAGCCCGACAGTGACGAGACGGTCGAAAGGCTTGCCTGCACGGCACCGAGGCGGGCACCTTCGGCCACTTCCTTCTCGCCGCCGAGCGCGCCGTTCTTGACGACGTTGAATTTGAACTGGCCCGGCAGCTTGGCTTCCACCAGCTCGCCGATCTTCACCCAGATCTTCGATTCCGGTTTGTCGTCGCCAAGCAGCGAGGCGGTGGTGATCGTCGTGGTGCGGGCGGCGGCGCTGCGCACGAAGACGGGCGCGGCAAGCGCCACGCCGGTTGCTGTGGCGGCCTTCAGGAGGGTTCGGCGGTTGATGTTGTCCATGTCTTAAGGTCCCCGGAGATGTGAAGCGGTTAAAAGATGATCGCCCAGGCGCAAAGGATCGCCAGGGAAACCAGAAGTGCAAGCAGATAGGGCACGACCGCCTTGAACAGCGCGGCCGCGGGGATGCGGGTGACGCCGCTGACCACGAAGATCAGCATGCCGAGCGGCGGCGTCAGGCCGTGGATCATCAGGTTGACGACGATGATGACGCCGAAATGGATCGGATCGATCCCCGCGGCGACGGCGGCCGGCAGCAGGATCGGGCCGAACAGCAGGATCGCCGCGCCGATATCGAGCACCAGGCCGACGACCAGCAGGATAACGTTGGAGAGGACGATGACCGCCAGCGCACTGCCGCCGAGCTTCGTCACGAACTCCGAGACGAGGCCGGAGACATTGTCGACCGCAAGCAGGAAGGCGAAGGGGCCGGCCGTACCGATCAAGAGGCCGATCGCAGCGGACTCCGTCGCAGCCTGCCGGAACGAGGCGAGCAGCGAGCCGGCTCCCACCCTCCCCCAGACGGCGAGGATAATCGTATAGAGCGCCGCGAGAGCAGCCGCTTCCGTCGTGGTGACGATACCGATGCGGATGCCGACCACGACGATGATGCCGAGGCCGAAGGCGGGAATGGCCGAGATGGCGGCCTGCCAGCGCTCGCGTCCGGAGGCGCGCGGCAAGGCGACCTGCTCGCGGACCGACATATGGATGGCCACCGCCAGGCAGATCGCCATCAGGCCGCCGGCGAAGAAACCGCCGACCAGCAGCGAGCCGACCGACAGATTGGTGGCGGTCGCGAGGATGAGGAAGGCGATCGACGGCGGGATGACGTTGTCGAGCACCGAGGTCGCGGCGATGATCGCCCCCGCCTGGGCCGGCGGATAGCCGTGCTTCACCAGTTCCGGCTGGAAGGTCGAGGCGCCGAAGGCAGCGTTGGCGACGGATGAGCCCGACGCGCCCGAGAACAGCACGCTGGTCAGCAGCGTCGTCTGCGCCAACCCCGCCCGGCGGTGTCCCACCATGGATGCGGCGAAACGGACGAGCTGGTTGGCGACGCCGGAAGAGGTCAGCAACCCGCCGGCCAGCAGGAAGAAGGGAATGGCCAGCAGCAGGAATTTCGACATGCCGGTGACCGTCGAGGACACGATCGCCGGCTCCGGCAGGCTGCTGCCGAAGGTGATCGCCACATAGGCTGCGGTCAAGAACGCATGCGCCAACGGCGCCGCCAGCACAAGGCCGAGCGCGGCGACCAATGCCAGGAAAAGGCTCGGCGGCAATTCGCTATCGATGAAGACTTCGGGAATGCCGAAATAAAGCGCTACGCCGAGGCTAAGCGATATCAGCACCGGCAGCACCCTGCCCTCGGCTGCCCGCTGCAATACAAGGACAATGATGATCAGCACGCCGCCTGCACCAAGGAAACCGAAGCGTATCCACTCCGGAACGCCAAGCGTCGGAGAAATACCGCCGAGCATGGCCATGATTTCGGAACCGCCAAACAGCAAGATCAGCGCCGCAAGCACCGTGAACACGTCCGCCAGCACCTGGGTTACCGGCAGCAGCCGAGCGGGAGCCAAACGCACGAAAACATCCAACCGCATCGCCAGCGCGCTGTTGAGGCTGAGCGGGGCGCCGATCGAGATCAGCGCCACATGCAGCCAGATGCCGAGGTCCTCGGTGCCGATGAAACCAGTGTTGAAGAAATAACGCAGGCAGACGCTGACCAGCACCACCGTCAGCAGAACGGCGAGGATGAGCGCCGCGATGGCGCCGAGGACAGTCTCAACGCCCTTCAGCACCCTCGCTGCGATACCGTCGCCGGGGATTGCCGTCTGCTCGAGAAAATCGGATCGGCTGGCTGCCACGGGTTCTTACCTTTGCAGGAGGATCAGGCGGTCTTGACCGTGGAGAGACCACAATCAAAGAGCGTCGACCAGGTGAAATGACGCGATACCGATACCTCGCGGGCAACATCGAGACGCGGCAATACCTTTTCGCCGAAGCGATAGGCTTCCTCAAGCAGCGGCATGCGGGAAAGGATAAAAGTTTCGACGCCGGCCTTTCGCACGGCCGCAATTCAAGCGCGGCTTGAGAGATCCCGCCTTTTACGGCGACCATTCCCGTCCCGCAACGGGCCTCGATCCGCAGTTGAGACCAAAATCTCGCCACACGCTCATTTTTTGCGAGACATGCCAGGGTTTTGGATGAATTAATGGATTCGCGGAAATGCAAGGGTCCTGCCCTTGCGCGACAATCGGGGGATGTGTCCGTGGGCGATATCGAACAAGAAACGCAATCTCAGGATCTCTTCGAATTTCACCCGGAACCCGCTGCCGGGACGGGGGCCTCGCCCGACCAATTCGGGGCGGAGATGCGTGATTTCACCATCTTGAGCGTCGATGACGATGCGATGTTCCAGAATTCCCTCAAGCTCTCGCTTTCGGGCTACACCTATCGCGGCGTCGCCCCGCGTATACTGATTGCCAGTTCTGCCAACGAGGCAGCCAAGCTTCTGCTCGAAACGCCTTCAATCGCGGTCCTGCTGCTCGATGTGGTGATGGAGACGGACGATGCGGGCCTCCGGCTGGTCCGCACGATCCGCGAAGTTCTCGGCAACTCGCAGCTGCGTATCGTGCTTCTCACGGGACAGCCAGGCATCGCGCCGATGCAATCGTCGCTCGAGACCTATGATATCGCAGATTATTGGCTGAAGACCGACCTGACCAACGAGCGGCTTCACAGCATTCTTACCGCAAACCTCAGGACCTTCGAGCAGATCGATGTGCTGAACCGTGCCCGCCGAGGCCTCCAGAGCATTGTCGAGGCGAGCAATAGCCTGGCAAGATCCTCGGGATTTGAAGATTTCTCCCGCCGGATGATCCACGAACTGGCCGCACTTCTCGGCGTCAGCGAGGACGGCATCGTCTGCGTCCGCGGGCGTGACCACGAACATCCGCCGAGGATCATCGGCTCGGCGGGGCGGTTCGCTTCGGCCATCAACCAGACCCTCGACACCATCAACGACCAATCGATTCGGGAATTGATCCAACGCTCGCTGGACGAACAGGCGAGCATCGAGACGGAAAAGGCGCAGGTTCTGTTTTTCCCGGGCCAGGCGGTCGCACCTGCTGCGGCAGCCTACATAGCGACAAACAGGCTCATCGACGATACGGAGCGGGAATTGCTGCGGGTCTTCGCGACCAACATCGGCACCGGCCTGATCAATGTTGCGCTGACGAGCCAGCTCGATCGGATCGCCTACGAAGACGGCCTGCTCGAGATCGCGAACGGCAACGCCCTGAAGCGTGGCATTCAGGCGGCACTCGAGATACCGCCGCCCCGCAGGCGGAAGGTCCTGTTCATCGAACTCAACCAATATGCGAGAAGCTGCGTCTCCCTCGGCGTCGAACAGGGCGATCATCTGCTGCGCGCCTTCGTGAAGCGCCTGGCGGCGGCCTTTCCGCCGCCCTGCATGATCGCCCGTTTGCATGAAGATGTATTTGCCGTGCTCGGCCCGGAATATCTGGTGCGGATCGACTATGTGAACCGCCTCGAAGCGGGAGCCCAAACCCCGGAAGCGCTGTTTTTCGGCGCGGAGGCAGCGTCTCTGGATCTCAATCACTTCACGTCGGCTCAAACCGTCATCGCGACAGGACTTCTGCTCCTGAAGAAGGCCGGGCTGAAGGGGACGAGCGGCCAACTCATCGAATACGATCCGAATGTCGAAGAGGAAACGCGCCGCCGGTTCGCTCTTTCGCAGCAGCTTTACAAGGCTGTGCTCAACCGGGAAATCACTGTCGTTTTCCAGCCGCAGATCGACCTGACCGACAATCGGATTGTTGGCGCGGAGATCCTGGCGCGCTGGACGCGCCCGGATGGATCGACGATCTTTCCGGCGGATTTCATTCCGCTCGCAGAGGCGAACGGGCTGATCGTGCCCCTAGGTCAGCAGATCCTGGAACAGGCCTGCAGCGCGCTCCGCTCCATGGACGAAGCGGGATTTCCAGGGATCACCCTCGGCGTCAATGTCTCGCCGGTGCAGCTTGGACGAAAGGAGTTCATCGACGAACTGATCGCGACCATCCGCCGCTATGGCTTATCGCCGGATCGGCTGGAATTGGAGATTACCGAGACCGTCGCCATGGAAGAGCAGCAACATGCTGACGACGTTCTCTCCATTCTCAGACGCAAAGGATTTGCCATCGCCATCGATGATTTCGGCACGGGCTATTCTTCCTTGGCAAAGCTCCGCTCCCTGGAGGCCGCCACACTCAAGATCGACCAGTCCTTCATTGCCGGTCTCGGCGGTGCCGGCCAGAACGAGACGATCGTCGAGATGATCATTCGGCTTGGCGAACGCATGAACATGCGTGTCCTCGCCGAGGGTGTCGAAACAGAGCAGCAGGCAGAATGGCTGCAGTCGAGACGATGCACCCTGGCGCAGGGCTTTCTCTACGCCCGTCCTGAGCCGTTCGAGCAGTTCCTGGCCAGGCTGCGGAATTCGCCCGTCAAGACTGTGTAAATGCCTATGATCCGCTCGTCCGCAACTCGCATGTTTCCGTCTCTCCGGGCCATTTATCGCCATCGCAGGCGGCTTGCCATCTTCGTGGTACCCTGGGTCGTGGGACTTGGCATCGGCGTTCCATTGCTCTGGCATCAGATCGGCGCGAACGCGCGGGAACCTCAGATCCGCAACAGGGAGGAGACCCTGTCGCAAGGCTATGACATTCTCGGTCGGGCCCTGGACCGGCTGGGCCGCGACGCCCTGTTTCTCGCCGACCTGCAATCGCGCTTCGGCGAAACGACCACTCGGCTTGCTCCGCTAAGCGCTGAAATCTTCCAGAGTTTTGCCGCCAGTTCGCCGGATTACGATCAGGTACGGTGGCTGGATAATGACGGCAATGAACGGCTGCGCGTCAACCGCCGCAGCGGCGCGGAACCGGTCGTCGTGAGCAGCGAGCAGCTGCAGAACAAGGCGGACCAGCCCTATTTTCGCGATACGATTCCGCTGCCGCTGAACGGCCTCTATTTCTCTGCCCTCGAACTGAATATCGACAACGGCGTGGTCGAGGTCCCCCACCTGCCGACATTGCGCGTTGCAAGCCCCGTCTTCCGCAATGGGACCAAGCAGGGCATCATCGTCATCAACTACCGCGCCACGCGATTGCTCGAACGCCTGAAGCGCCTCGACAGGAGCGTCGAGCTCTATCTGATGAACCAGGCCGGATACTGGCTCCAAGGTCCAAATGCGGATGCGAACTGGGGCTGGCAGCTTGGGGCCTCAACGCCCGGCCCGGCTGAGGCGGAGATGTTGCGGGCGATCGGCAACGGGGAAAGAGGGCTTTTCGGCAGCAGGGGCGGCGTTTGGAACTACCGTCGCTTCCAGCCCGTTGCGAGCTTGCTGGCAACAGGCGAAGTCGCGGAAAGACGTGCCGCGGGTGCCGACCTCTATCTGCTCGCCCGTGACTCGGCGACCGCGATCAACGACCAGGAAACGAGGGGGAAACTCATTCTCGGCGCGGTCGCGGCAATCCTCGCCATGGTGGCGCTTGCGGTAACCGGCCGCCTGGCCAACGGCATGGAGGCCGAGGCGGAATGGGCGCGGCAAATGGAGGACACGAACAAGACGCTGCGCGACACCAATGAAAAACTGAGCGTAACCCAACGGGAACTTGCTAGGGCCGAACGGCTGTCGTCGCTGGGCCTGATGGTTGCCGGCGTCGCCCACGAGATGAACACGCCGCTTGGAAGTGCCGCACTCGTGCTCAGCAAGGCCGCCAAGGATCTCAGGCTTTTCAAGGAACGGCTTGCAGCGGGGCTGCGCCGCTCCGATCTCGACCTCTATATCGCAGACAGCGACGTCAGCCTCGATCTGGTGCGCGACGCCATTCATCGATGCACCGCGCTGGTTCAACGGTTCAAACAGGTTGCGGTCGACCGCGCGACGCTGGAGCGACGGGATATCGATCTCGCCGCGTTCATTCCCGATGCCGATCCGCGCCTGCGCAAATGGGACGCCAGCGCCGGCGTCAGCCTGACGGTGAACGTGCCTGATGATCTGGCGATCACCACCTATCCGGGGCCGTTTGCCCAGGTCCTGTCGAACCTCCTCAACAACTCGCTGCTGCATGCCTTCGATGCGGGCAAACCCGGCATGATCATCATCGATGTTCGGAGAATGGGGGAGCAGGTCCTCATCGAATTCACCGATAACGGTCGCGGGATAAACGAGACGGACATCCAGAAGATATTCGAACCGTTCTTTTCCACGGCCCGTCACAGCGGCGGCACGGGCCTCGGACTGCATATCGTCCACCAGATCGTCACCGAGGTTCTCGGCGGATCGATCACCGTCGAAAGCCCGCCGGGCGACAGGGCCCGCGGCACCCGGTTCATCATCCGGCTTCCGAGAGTTGCTCCGGCACGGGCGGAAACCTGAGCTCCTTCTCAGATCCCGGCATACCATTCGTAACCGCGATCCTCCCAGAAACCGCCGCTGCCTCCGTAAAGACGGCCGAGATCGGCTACCGCTTCGATGCGTGTCAGATATTTCGCCTGTTTATAGCCAAGCTGGCGCTCGACACGCAGCCGCAGCGGCGCGCCATGGGCGACTTCAAGGTCGCGGCCGTTCATCGTGTGAGCCAGGATGGTCTGCGGATGGAAGGCATCCACCAGGTCGATGCTCTCGTAATACCAGCCGGTGCCATCGAGCGTCTTTTCGTATTCGTCGGCACAATGGAAGACTATGTAGCGGGCCTCCGGCTTCAGGCCGACCGTCTTGAGCAGAGCGCCGAGCGGCACGCCGGTCCATTTGCCGATCGCGCTCCAGCCTTCGACACAGTCGTGCCGGGTGATCTGGGTGCGGGCCGGCAGCGCCTTCAAGTCGGCAAGCGACAGCTGCATAGGCTTGTCGACCAGACCGCCGACCTCCAGCTTCCAGGTCGAGAACTGCTGGTTCATCCAGTCGAGATATTGCGGATTGTCCGGCATGCTGGTGCCGTTGGCGCGAAACACCGGCGAGAGATCCGCCTCGGTGAACTCACGGGCCAGCGCATCGTCGCCGAGCAGGAAGCGCTGGGTCTTCATCGAAAAACCCTCGGCGATCTTGAGGACGGATTTCGTCCGGTCGCTTTCGACAATCGCGTCGCAGCCACTCAGGCCGAGCGCCGAAGCCGTCATGGTCGCGCCGATCAGGAAGCGGCGGCGGGTGATGATGCGGCTCATAGCTTGTCTCCCTTTATATCCCCTTGGTCGATGGCGTAATAACCGGTGATCATCGAACGCAGATTGTTGAAGACACCCGACAGGATCACCATCGCGACGTGGACCACCACGAAGGCGGTGAGGGAAAAGGCCGTCAGGAAGTGGATCGTGCGGGCTGACTGCCTGCCGCCGAATATATCGAGAAGCCAGGGCGCCACGGCGTTAAAGCCGGGCGACATGGTGAGCCCCGTGAGGATCATCAGCGGCAGGAGCAGGAAGATAACCGCGACATAGGTGAGCTTCTGAAGCGTGTTGTAATGCCGCGCTTCCGGTCCTTTCGGAAACCGCAGCCGGGCGTGATTGACGATCTCGTGGCCGATGTGCGCGGGCGTCAGTTCATTTCCTGCGGGTAAGAGATCGCGGCGGAAATGCCGGCTCAACAGCCCGTAGGCGAGATAGATAAAGCCGTTGATGACGAACAGCCACGCGAAGAAGAAATGCCAGCGCCGGCCGGTCGCGAGATCCTGATAGCTCGGGATCGTCAGCCATTCGGGGAAACCGCGCGCGGTCGCCTCGCCGTCGACCTGCGAGAGGCCGAGAACCCCGGTCGTGTTGAAAGTCAGCGAACCGACGCGGGTCACGCCCTTGGCCTTGTCGCCATCCTCGACCGCCTCCATGGAAATGAAGGACGGATCGTTGTCGGCACCATACTGGCCCCAATAGAGCGCGGGATGCGCATTGAATATCTGCAGGCCGCTGAACAACAGCACGGTCATGCAGAACACATTCACCCAGTGCGAGAGACGCACCAGCAGGCTGTGGCGGTAGATGACCGTCCGGCCGGTCGCAACGCCGGCTTCGATCGTGGCCATGGTGTTTCCTCCGAATGCGGGAAGTGGGCTCCAGCAGATAGACGCGGCCGCCAGACAAAAAGTTTCAGCGGCCGCGGTCAGATCATTTCACGACATTACTTCATTGCGTCGCAGGCCTTCATCATCTCGGACTTCTTCATGGCGTTCTTCTCCATGCCGGCCTTGTGCATGCAGTCGGTCTTGGTGCTGCCGGTCGCCATCGAATCCTTCTTCATCGAGTCCTGCTTCATGGTGTCGGTCTTCATGGAGTCCTTCTTCATCGTGTCGCTGCTCATGCTGCTCTGGGCGTTCGCCGCGCCGGCAAGCGAAAGGCCGACGACGAAGGTGCAGGCTGCGAGGCTGGAAAGAAGCTTGGTCATGGGATGTCCTCCTGGGATCAATCGATGTGTCCGCCGGCTGCCTGCCGAGGGCTCACAACCATCAATTCGACCCGCGCAGAAAGTCGTTACAGCCTCACGGTTATGTGATAGGCCGAAAGCATCCGAAATATTTTCCATTCCACCTGTAACCGTTTACGTGCTTTTCCGAATGATCATTGAAACAGCATGACGAGCGCCCATTCGGAAGAAGCCCTGAAGGCTATGATGCTTCTGTCCCTCGATGGGGACGAGGTAGCCTATCGGCGTTTGCTCAACGCGGTGCGTGTCCTGCTCGTCGGATATTACAGCCGCCGAATGGCAGCTGCAACGAAAGCGGACATGGAAGACCTTGTCCAGGAGACATTGCTGGCACTGCATTCGCGCCGGGAGACCTACGATCGCGAGCGACCGTTCACGGCGTGGTTCTTCTCGATCGCCCGCTACAAGCTGATCGACCACCATCGCGGCCGCGGCGGCCGGATGATGGCGGAAACGGAGCTCGGCGAGGATTTCGAGAGCGACGACCATGAGGAAGCGATCTCCGCGCGGATGGATGTCGAGCGGCTTCTGGAAAGCCTGCCGGCGAAACAGCGGGAATTGATCCGTCAGGTGAAGCTCGAAGGCCAGTCGGTGGCCGACACGGCGAGCCGGACCGGCCAGTCGGAATCGGCGGTCAAGGTCGGCATTCATCGAGGGCTCAAGGCACTGGCGGAGAAATTGCGAGGCGGAAAGTGAGAAAGACGGACGACATCATCGACAGCCTGGTAGGCGACCTGAAGCCGGTGCCGCGGCATGCGCTGGCACGCCGCTTCGTGATCGGCGTCCTGCCGGCGCTCGCCGTGTCGCTGGTACTGATGCTGGCGATCCTCGGCCTGCGCATCGACATGGCCGAAGCGCTGATGCTGCCGGTGTTCTGGATCAAGTCCGCCTACAATGCGTTGCTGGCTATCGCCGCTTTCCTCGCCGCCTATCATCTGGCACGGCCTGGCGGTTCCAGGGGACGGTTCTTCCAGACCGCGGCGGCGATCGTTGCGATCATGGCTGTGGTCGCCGTGATCCAGCTGGTGATGTCGCCGGCCGCAAACTATTCCAAAATGATCATCGGATCGTCGGCGCTGCATTGCCCACTGCTGATCTTCCTCTTCGCGCTTCCGGTGTTTGCAGGAAACGTGTGGGTGCTGCGCCATGGCGCACCGACTGATCTGAGGTTGACCGGCTTCATCGCCGGGATCGCGGCGGGTGCTGCCGGCGCCTGGGTCTATTCCTGGTTCTGCACCGAGAACGGCATGCC
Source organism: Neorhizobium galegae bv. orientalis str. HAMBI 540 (assembly GCF_000731315.1). Taxonomy (NCBI): domain Bacteria; kingdom Pseudomonadati; phylum Pseudomonadota; class Alphaproteobacteria; order Hyphomicrobiales; family Rhizobiaceae; genus Neorhizobium; species Neorhizobium galegae. The sequence goes on along the minus strand of NZ_HG938353.1, from coordinate 250,569 downwards.
CTTCGTGCTCATCTGGTACTCGCTCGGCATCCTGCTGACCGGCATTGCCGGCTCGCTTCTGGGACCGCGCCTGTTGCGCTGGTGAGCGGGCGGGAACGCCTCACATCCGATAATTTCATCGGCCCCTCGCTTTGTTCCGCGACAATTCAAATGCGGGAATCCAACCGCAAATTTGCTCGACTGAATTCAAAAAAAATGGGATTTTGGAAAAATGGTACGGTTGGGGGGTCTCGAACCTCCGACCTCAGGTGCCACAAACCTGCGCTCTAACCAACTGAGCTACAACCGCACAAGCGCCCTCGGGCGCCGTTGGGGGTCACATACGGTGATCGGACTTTTTTTGCAAGTCCTATCCCGCAAATAGAAAGTCCTTTCCCGCAAATAGAAGAGGCCGGAGCATGCTCCGGCCTTCTCCTTCAAATCAAGCTCTAAGAATTAGGCAGCCTTGATGGTCGTCATGACCTTTTCGGCGGCTTCCTTGCCGGGCTTCGTCACGTCTTCGACGATCTTGCGGGCGGTGTCCTGCATGGACTTGGCCTGCTCAACCGTGATTTCAGCCTGCTTGCGGATGAAACCAGTCTGCAGTTCGATCAGTTCGGCAAAGGACTTCACGCCGAGCAGCGACTCCATATGGGTCAGCGAGTTTTCGGCATTGGTACGCAGCGCGTCGATCGCCTTGAGGCCGAGTTCGACAGAGCCAGCCTGCGCCGACTGCATTGTGGATTCCACCGTCTTGGTGGCTTCCTCGGCAGCGGATTTCATCTTAGCATAGGCTTCGCGAGACTGGGTGGCACCCTTTTCGGCGAAGTCGCGGAAGCCTTCGGTCATCTTGGACGGATCGAAAGCGGAGAAGGAAAAGATATCGTCGGTCTTGTATGCCATCGTTTCAGGTCCTCGTTGGCGATTTCTTCGGCAGAACCGAAGATGTCATGCCTCTTATATAGACCATCTCGTTGTGCATTGCAACATCATTGTGCGGTGCACAATAAAATGAATCCCGGCATTAACCCTGTCGACGGTTTGGATAGCGCCGCTCTCGACCCGAAGGCCGCGGAAGGTTATTAACAATCCGTTAAATTACGTAGAAGTCCGGTCACAAACGTCCTGTAGGTTTTGCCTATGTCCGCAGTCCAATACCCGTTCATCGATATTGCCGTGCACGAGCGCGTCCGCGATCGTTTTGCGGCGGGCGAAGCGATCGTGCTGTTTTCTCCGGACATGCAAAGCCCTCTCTGGGCGAACGGGCGCGGCGCCGATCTTTTCGGCTTCGGCTCCATCTACGATTTCCTCGACCAGGGTCCGAACCGCGTCGATATCGCCTTCCGCCAGATCGAAGCGGCTGCGCGCCAGCTCGGCGAAGTCGGTGACATCCGTAACCTGACGATCCGCGTCGCTTCCGGTTTCCAGCGCATTCCCGTGCAGGCGGTCTGCGAACTCGTTCAGGTTCATGGCGAAACGGCCGTGCTGTTCAGCGCGCCGGTGGAACGGGGCAGGCTCTCACCTTCAGCCTCCGCGGCCCGGATGATCGAAGGCTTCGACGATCCCGATACGCATATGGCGGTGATCGACGAAAACGGTGAGGTGCTCGCCGCCTCGGCCGAGTTCGCGGGGCTCGGCGTTTCCACCCACACCGCCAAGATGATGACGACAATGGCGGGCGCCGATCCGAGCCGCCTCGTCAAGCGCCCCATCCCGACCTCCAAGGGCTACCTGCCGGCTGCGATCGGCAAGCTTTCCAACGAACCGGCCCTGCATCTCCTATTCACGGTCGAGACCGAACAGGGCCGGGCCACCGCCGCGAACGGCTACGAGCCGCGCGATGATGCGCCGGCGAATGCCGACGCCGTCGAAGAAGCCGTGGTCGAACTTGCCGCAAGCGGCGACACCGAGGACTTCGCACCCGAGCCGGCGCCTGCCGACGGTTTTGCCGATGTGATTGCCGCCGTGTCGGAGATCGTCGACACGGAAGAGCCTGAAGAAGAAATTTTGCTGGAACCCAGCGAAAACTTTGCTCCCGTCCACGCCGCTGCTTCCGAAGAACCGATTGAACAGGTCGCGCCTGAAGAGGCCGCGCCGAATTCGGAAATCGATGCCGCGTCCTCGGCCGCAACGATCGAGACGACGGAAGAGGCCGTTTCCGAAACCGCCACCGAGGAAACCGTGGCTGGCGAGCCTGAGATGGTGGAGGCGGCGCCTGCAGTCGAACCCGCAGCCGCCGAAATTGCCGCACCGGAACCGGACGATTTCGTTTTCCGCCGCGATGGGCGCGCGACCCGTTTCGTCTGGAAAATCGATGCCGAAGGCCGGTTCAGGGAAGTTTCGAGCGAATTTGCCGACGCTGTCGGCCCGCATGCCGCCGATATCAACGGCATGGCTTTTACCGATCTCGCCGCCCTCTTCTATCTCGATCCCGAGGGCAAGATCACCGAACTGCTCAACAAGCGCGATACCTGGTCCGGCAAGACGATCTGGTGGCCGGTCGAGGGCACGTCTTTGATGGTGCCGGTCGATCTCGCCGCGCTGCCGACATATACCCGTACCCGCGAGTTCGACGGATTTCGCGGTTTTGGCATCGTGCGCATCGGCGATGCAGCCGAGGATCCGAATGCCGTTGGCCTGACCCTGACCCGCGCCGTGCCGGAGGATGTGGCCGAACCGGAAGCTGAGGCTGTTTCCGAAGCCTATGAGATGCCTGCCGATGCAGCGGATTTGACGGCAGAAGACGATCTGGCCGTCGGGCAGGACGAAGCCATCGATGCGCCAGCTGAGATCGGCTCGGCCGAAGACGCAAACGCTGAAAGCTCCGCGAGTGAAGAACCGGCTGCAGAGGCTTCTGCGATCGAGGAGCACGCCGCGTTCGAAGAGCTGGAAGTCACGGAAGATGCCGAGCAGCCTGCGGCCGCCGAAGACATATCCGCCGATGCGACACCATCCGAAGACTTGCTTGCGAAAGACCTGCCGTTGGAGCCCGCCCCGGAGGACAAGCCGCAGCCGTCCATGTCCGGCCGGCAGGTTCCTTCGCTGCTCGACTGGCCGGCTGGCGAACGCCCGGCGCTCCGGATCGTCGAAAACGCCGGCCGCCGCCATTCCGACAAGGTCATCCAGCTGGAAGAGCGCCGCTCCAACCGCCGCGACGGACTGACCCCCGTCGAGCAAGCGGCCTTCCGCGAGATCGCTCGCCAGCTCGACAATTTCGTCGGTCGCCGTAACGAGGAAAAGAAGCCGGAGACCTCGACCGAGGCGGAGGTACCCGTTGTCGAACAGAACGAGCCGACCGCGATAGAGCCCACCCAGCTCGAACATGAGACTGTGCGCGAGGAACCTGTCGCCCCCGTTTCAGAAGAGATTTCCGAGGAAGAGGCGATCGCATTCGCCGAAGAAGCGAACGAGGCTTTTGCCGACGCGCCGATCGAGCCCACCGAAGGGGCGGAGGCTGCCGCAGAGGCGCCGGTGGACCCGCATCCGGAACTTTCCGACCGTGAACTGTTGAGCCAGATGATCCCGGTCCGCGAGCGGATCGGTCTTTCCGCGGAAATCGTCGACCAGATGCCGGTGGCTCTTCTCGTGCACAGCGGCGACCTTTTGATCCACGGAAATCCGGAATTCCTGCGGCTGACCGGTTATGCTTCGATCGACGATCTGGCGGAAGTCGGCGGTCTCGATGCGCTGCTGCAGCGCCAGGATCTCGAAGGCAAGACGGCGGAGGCCGGCGGCATGGTCGTGGTGCGTGCCGACGATGAACTGGTGCCGGTGACGGCACGCCTTCAATCCGTCCGCTGGGACAATTCGACCGTCCTCATGTTGGCGCTGATGCCGGTCGTGGCCGAGGTACAGAGCTCCACCGAGGATGGCGACGCGGCGGAGGTCATTCCGTTGCGGGCGCCCCGCGCTGCCGACCAGCTGGCCAAGCTACAGGTCGAGGTAACCGAGCTGCGCGCGATCCTGGAAACGGCCACGGACGGTGTGGTCATCATCGGCGCGGATGGCGACATTCGCTCGCTGAACAGGGCGGCGAGCGCGCTCTTCAACTACGACAACGAAGAGATCAGCGGCAAACCCTTCGTCACGCTGTTTGCGCATGAGAGCCAGCGGGCGATCCTCGATTATCTCGCAGGCCTTGCCGGCCACGGCGTCGCCAGCGTCCTCAACGACGGCCGCGAAGTGATCGGCCGGGAAGCTTCCGGCGGCTTCCTGCCGCTGTTCATGACGATCGGCAAGCTGACCTCCTCGAACGGTTATTGCGCCGTCATCCGCGACATCACCCAGTGGAAGCGCACCGAAGACGAGCTGCGCACTGCCAAGCGCGCCGCCGAGACCGCAAATGCCCATAAGAGCGAATTCCTTGCCCATGTGAGCCATGAAATCCGCACGCCGCTCAACGCGATCATCGGCTTTGCCGACATGATGGCGAGCGAGCGCTTCGGCCAGATCGGCCATGCGCGTTATGTCGAATATGCCAACGACATCAGCCGCTCCGGCCGACATGTACTCGATATCGTCAACGACCTCCTCGATATTTCCAAGATCGAGGCGGGCGAGATGGAGCTCGATTTCGTCGCCGTCGGCCTGAACGAGGCGGTGTCGGAAGCCGTCTCGCTGGTGCAGCCGCAGGCAAACGGCCAGCGCGTCATCATCCGCACGGCGCTCTCGCATGCCGTGCCACAGGTGGTCGCCGATCCGCGCTCGATCAAGCAGATCGTCCTGAACATCCTGTCGAACGCCATCCGCTTCACGCCCTCGGGCGGTCAGATCGTCGTGTCCACCGCCTACGAGACCAATGGAAACGTGGTACTTCGTGTCCGCGATACCGGCATCGGCATGACTCGCTCGGAGCTGGAGCTTGCCATGAAGCCGTTCCGCCAGGTGTCGAGCGCCTCGCATAAGCGCGGCGACGGTACCGGTCTTGGCCTGCCGCTGACAAAGGCGATGGTCGATGCAAACCGCGCCGCCTTCGCGATCACTTCGGCGCCGAACGAGGGCACGCTGGTGGAGATCACCTTCCCTTCGCCGCGGGTGCTTGCGAATTGATCAGGAGATTGTAACCGAGTTTGGCATCCTCACTGCTGCAGGTAATACCCTGCTTCTCGCCGGCTGGGTTCGGTTGTTGCTGTATATTGTCGCATCTAAAAGTTGAGTATAACCTGAAAAGAAAGGCAGCCGAAGCTGCCTTTGAAGTTTAATGCTGTCCAACGAGGGTCGGTGGAGACGTCATGTCTATGAAAGCTCGCGGCTAGGCGTATTTCATACACGAGACGAAACCATGTTGCTCCACTTTTGATCAAAGCGGCTTAATAGCGCGTTAACGGCGCTCCATTTCTGGAATTTATGCTGGAGATGTACCGTATCGATACATCTCGCCTCGTCGGGGATACCCGGCCATTCAGCTTTTCAACTCGACAAGGCCGTCGAACAGATCGAGCGCTTCCGGATTGGCGAGCGTCTCCTTGTTCCTGACCGCCCGGCCGTGCACGATGTCGCGGACTGCGAGTTCGACAATCTTGCCGGACTTGGTGCGTGGAATATCGGCGACCTGGATGACCTTGGCCGGGACATGGCGCGGCGACGCGCCGGTGCGGATGCGGGCCTTGATCGCCTTGGCGAGATCGTCACTCAGCGTCAGGCCGTTCGCGAGGCGGACGAAGAGGATGACGCGGACGTCGTCGTCCCAGTCCTGGCCGATGCAGATGGCTTCCGCCACCTCTTCCATCTGCTCCACCTGATTGTAGATCTCGGCGGTGCCGATCCGCACGCCGCCCGGATTGAGTGTCGCGTCCGAACGGCCGTGGATGACGATGCCGTCACGTTCGGTCCATTCGGCGAAATCGCCGTGGCACCAGATATTCTCGAAGCGCTCGAAATAGGCGGCGCGGTATTTCTGGCCTCCGGAATCGTTCCAGAACATGAGCGGCATGCACGGGAAGGCCTTGGTGCAGACGAGTTCGCCCTTTTCCCGGCGCACCGACTTGCCGTCGTCGTTCCAGACGTCGACGGCGAGCCCCAGGCCCGGCCCCTGGATCTCGCCACGCCAGACCGGCTTCAGCGGATTGCCGAGCACGAAGGTGGAAACGATGTCGGTGCCGCCCGAAATCGAGGCCAGATGCACGTCGGATTTGATGCCTTCGTAGACAAAGGAAAAACCTTCCGGCGAGAGCGGCGAACCGGTGGAGATGACGAGCCTGAGCGCAGCCAAATCATGGCTCTGCTTCGGAGCGATGCCGCCCTTGCGGACCGCGTCGATGTATTTTGCCGAGGTGCCGAACACCGCGAACTTTTCAGCTTCCGCATAGTCGAACAGCACGTTGCCATTCGGCGCAAAGGGTGAGCCGTCGAACAGGCAGAGCGTGGCACCGACTGCCAGGCCAGACGCCAGCCAGTTCCACATCATCCAGCCGCAGGTGGTGAAATAGAACAGCCTTTCGCCAGGCTCCAGGCTGCAGTGGAAGCGAAGCTCCTTGAGATGCTGCAGCAGCGTGCCGCCGGCCGAATGGACGATGCATTTCGGCACCCCTGTCGTGCCGGACGAGAAGAGAATGTAGAGCGGATGGGAGAATGGCAACGGCGCGAACTCGATCGCCCGCGCCTCGTAAGGCGCAGTGAAATCCGCAAGCGTGCGGGCATCGGCAAGCGACGCGGCGAGTGCGGGAGCATCGCCCGCATAGGGCACCACCAGAACCGGCGTCTTCAGCACCTCGGAAACCGCCCTCACCTTGGCGGCGACATCCTGGAGCTTGCCGTTGTACCAGTAGCCGTCGCAGGTGATGAACAGTTTCGGGTCGATCTGGCTGAAACGGTCGAGCACGCCCTGTTCGCCAAAATCAGGTGAGCAGGAAGACCAGATGGCACCGATCGAGGCGGCGGCCAGCATGCAGGCAACGGTTTCCGGCATATTCGGCATCATCGCGGCGACACGGTCGCCCTTCTCGATGCCAAGCCCCCTGAAGGCCTGCTGCAGGCGGGAGACTTCGGCGCGAAGCCTATCCCAGGACCAGCGATGGCTCACCTTGTCCTCGCCGCGGAAGATCAGCGCGTCTCCGGCGCCTGTTCCGGAAAGCAGATTTTCGGCGAAATTCAGCGTCGCATCAGGAAAAAAGCGGGCGGCAAGCATGTCTTCGCCATTGATCAGCGCTCGGTCGCCGCGCTCGCCCTTGACGCCGGAGAATTCCCAGACCGCGGACCAGAAATCGGCGCGCTCGGCGATCGACCACGCGTAGAACGCATTATAGTCGAGGAAGACTTTGCCAAAGCGCTCGGCGCACCAGCTGATGAAATGATAAAGCGGGGTTTTCTGCTGCGCTTCCTTCGAGGGGCTCCAGAGCGGTTGTTCATTGCCCATTCCCATTCCTCCACCCTCGGAGAACCCCGCCCCGACATCGGAACCTGGGGTCTGCCTCCATCTCCGTCCACGCCAAATCCTGCGAGGCCGAGCGTATCGGCTTTTATAGCATGTTGCACCGCATTATAAAGGAGACCGCCAGGGACGTTTCGCGGATTTGCGCGAACCCAGCATTTCCTATAATGCGCGTGTGATCATGCTCACCAACCCGTTCGGACATCTGCGGAAGAACCTGAGCCGCCCGCTGGGCCGGCGGTCACGCCGTGTTCTGATCGGCGCCATCGTCGCGCTCTTCCTGTTCTCGCTTTTCCAGCTCATCGCGCCGTTCCTGATTTCATCGACCGTGGTGCGCGAAAGCATGGAGCGGGCGGTCGCCGAATGGACCGGCCACGATGTGACAATTGAGGGGACGCCGGATATCCGCTTCTGGCCGGAGCCCAGGATCACGCTCAGGGAGATCACCATCCGCAAGCAGGCGGAGGGTGGCGAGCGGGTGCTCGGCCGGGTCTCGCGGCTTTCGGCTTCTTTCGATCTTCTGCAGGCTCTGCTCGGACGGCCGGAGTTCAAGGATTTTCGGCTCACGAATCCGGAAATCTATGTCCTCAGGGAGGCCGACGGCAGGCTCGACTGGGCGAATGACGGGCGGCTCAGCCGCGCCGTGCGCGATGCGCGGCCGGACGGCAGCAGTCAGGCACTCGCGACGGGTGAAGATGCGCGGATGGGCGATGTCCGCATCAGCAACGGGATATTCGAAATCTCCGACGTCGCCAGCGGCCGGATCACGCGGTTCCAGTCGATCAACGGCACGCTCGACTGGCCCTGGCTGTCCCGGGGCCTGGAACTGAAGGCAGATGCCTATCTCAACGGCCAGGCGCTGACGCTGGATATGAGTTCGACGCAGCCGCTGCTGCTGCTCTCAGGCAAAAGCGGCAATATCTCGGGCACGATGGCGTCCGCTCTCTTTCATGGCCAATTCCGCGGCGTCGCCAATCTGGCGGCGCATGCGTTTCTTTCCGGCGATGCCGAACTGACGGTTCCCGACCTTTCGACGGCGATGCGCTGGGCCGGGCTGAACTTTGCCGGTGTCGAACGCCTGAAGAGCTTTTCGTTGAATACCCGGCTCGTCACCAACGAAGACATCCTGCGTTTGGACAACCTGTCCCTCGGCCTGAACGACGCCAAGGCGACCGGCATACTCGATCTCGTGCTGCCGACTGACCGGCCGGCGAGGCTCACCGGTACGCTCGCCTTCGACCGGATGGACCTTTCCGCAGCGCTTGCCGCCATCGCGCCGCGCGCCATGGGTGATACCAGTCGGGGCAATAGCCATCTCGCAGGCCTGGAACTCGACCTGAGGCTTTCCGCCCAGCAGGCGACGCTCGGGCCTTTCCAGCTTTCGGAAGCCGCCGTAAGCATCATGAACGTCGGCGAGCAATCGCGCATCGACATCGCCGACAGCGATTTCGAGACCGGCCGACTGACCGGCCGCATCGCTACGGTGAAGGGCGGTACGGCCGGAGCCGTGGCGCTGCGCCTTGCCATCCAGGACGCGGATTTCGGCAATATCGTCAAGGAACTTGGCCTCGCCGGCCCGCTTCCGGCGGCGCGCGGGTCGCTGGATCTGGCGCTTGACGTCGATCGGCCGCTGGAACCGGAAGCCTGGCGCAATGCGAAAGGCACCCTACGCTTTCGGACGGACCGCGGCTCGCTTTCCGGCGTCAACCTTGCCGGTGTCCGGCAGCTTGCAGCTCAAAAACCCTATTTTCCCTTGAGCGATGCCGGCAGCGGCAGCCTTGAATTTGACCATATCGACATCTCTGCCAACCTCGCGGACGGCTCGGCGGATATCCGCGAAGGAAAGATCACCGGCCCCTCCGAGAACCTGACGCTTTCCGGCGTTGTTCCCTATATCAACAGCAGCCTGGCGCTCTCCGCAACCATCGAGCCGATTGCGCAGGACACCAAGGCGGCACCGCTGATGGTCTTCATCGGCGGCTCCTGGCCGAACCCCGTCATCTGGCCTGTTTCGCAAACTCCGGCGAAGCCCCTACAATGAACCGAATCAACCGGATGGGGGTTATCTGGTGTCAAGATTCCTGATCAATCTATGCAAGGCGCTGCTCGCCTGCCTCATCATGGGCGCAGTGCTCAGCTTCTTCGGCATCACCATGCCGGCGCTACTGGCGCTCCTGCATCTGACGCCGGACGATATCAGGGTTGGGCTCGAAAATGCCTATATCTGGTCGGTGCCACGCATCGTGCTCGGCGCCGTCATCGTGCTGCCGGCGTGGCTGCTCATCTATATCTTCCTGCCGCCGCGGGGCGAATGATCGTCAGGTCGTGCCGCGAGCGGCGACATGCTCGTCTCGGATGCGGCGCATTTCCGTCTGCTTGGTGCTGATCGAGGCGATGATGACGCCGATCGTCACCAGCCCGATCAGGATGGTGCAGATCGCATTGATCTCCGGTGTGACGCCCAGGCGCACCTGGCTGTAGATCTTGATCGGCAGCGTCGTGGCACCCGGCCCCGTCGTGAAGCTCGCGATGACGAGGTCGTCCAGCGACAGGGTGAAAGCCAGCATCCAGCCGGCGATGACGGCGGGGAAGATCAGCGGCAGGGTGATCTTGAAGAAAGTCTTGACCGGTGGGCAGCCGAGATCGAGCGCCGCCTCCTCGAGGCTGAGGTCGAAGGTCAGTAGCCGCGACTGCACGACAATCGCCACGTAGCACATGGTGAAGGTCGTATGCGCGATAACGACCGTCCAGAAACCGCGATCGATACCGACGGCGACGAACAGCAACAGCAGCGACAGGCCGGTAATCACTTCCGGCATGACGAGCGGCGCATAGATCATCCCGGAAAACAGCATCCGGCCGTGAAAGCGCGTGAACCGCACCAGGGCAAGCGCCGCAAGCGTGCCCAGCACCGTGCCGATCGTGGCGCTGATGACGCCAACGCGGGCGGTCACCCAGGCGGCATCCATCAGGCCTTGGTTCGACCACATGGTGCGATACCATTGCAGCGAAAACCCGCCCCATACTGTGACGAGCTTGGAGGCATTGAAGGAATAGACCACCAGGATGATGATCGGGATGTAGAGGAATGCGAAACCGAGGGTGAGGACGGTGGCATCGAAGCGCGAGGATTTCATCTCAAGCCACCTTCTTCTGCTGGTTCTGGAAAATCATGATCGGCACGACCAGCATGATCAGCAGGATGACCGCCACGGCCGAGGCCAGAGGCCAGTCGCGATTGCCGAAGAACTCCGTCCACAGCGTCTTTCCGATCATCAGCGTATCGGCACCGCCGAGCAGATCCGGAATGACGAACTCGCCGGTGATCGGAATGAAGCAGATCATCGAACCGGCGATGACGCCCGGCAGCGACAGCGGGAAGGTGATCTTCCAGAACGCCTTCCAGGGCGGGCAGCCGAGATCGCTTGCGGCCTCCAAGAGCGTATTGTCCATCTTCTCCAGTGCCGAATAGAGCGGCAGAACCATGAAGGGCAGGTAGGAATAGACGATGCCGATGAAGACCGCATAATCGGTGCGCAAGATCTGCACCTGATCATCGACGCCGAGCAGGCCGACCGACCGGAACAGGAGCGTCAGCAGTCCGTCGGGCTTCAGGATGCCGATCCAGGCATAGACGCGGATCAGGAACGACGTCCAGAACGGCAGGATGACCAGCATGACCAGTGTCGGCCGCAGCATTGTCGGCGCGCGGGCCATGGCGAGCGCCATGGGATAACCGATCAGCAGCAGCAGGAAGGTGGAGATCACCGCGATGCGCAGCGAAGACAGGTAGGCTTCGATGTAAAGAGGGTCGCCGGTCAGGAACAGGTAGTTGTCGAAGTCGAGTTCCGAGACGAAGTCGCCGAATGCGCCGAAGCCTTGAAAGAGCGGCGTATAGGGCGGCATGGCGATCGCCGTCTCCGACAACGAGATCTTGAAGATGATCAGGAACGGCGCTGCGAAGAACAGCAGCAGCCAGACATAGGGAACCGCGACCACCAGCCAGCGGGCGGGATTGGGTTTGTTGGCGGGTTGGGTTTCAGAAACGCTTGCCATCTCCTTGTCCCCCGCTCAACGCGTCAACACGAGGCCGGCATCGAGCGGCCAGGTGAGCCACACCATGTCGCCGAATGTGATCGGCCGGTCGACGAGGCGGGAGACGTTGGCCTGCGCCGCACGCACCACCCGGCCATCCGCGAGCCTGACGAGGAAAACCGAGAAGTCGCCGAGATAACCGATGTCCCAGACTTCACCGTAAACCGCATTGGCCGAGATATCGGCCGGCTGATCGGGCGAGATACGCACCTTTTCCGGCCGCACCGCGAAGGCGACCTTGTCGCCCTTCACCGCCTGGCATTCCTGCTCGACGGAGACTGCGATGCCGTCGCAGTCAATCCTGACCGAGCCGGGCATGCCGAGTGCGCTGTCGGTCGAGGTGACCGTGCCTTCGAGGATATTGATGTCGCCGATGAAATCCGCAACATAGCGGCTGTTCGGCGCTTCGTAGATCTCGGCCGGCGTCGCCACCTGCATGATCAGGCCCTTGTCCATGACCGCGATACGGTCTGACACGGTCATCGCCTCTTCCTGGTCGTGGGTGACGATCAGGAAGGTGAGGCCGAGCTTGGTCTGCAGGTCCATCAGCTCGAACTGCGTCTCCTCGCGCAGCTTCTTGTCGAGCGCACCGAGCGGTTCGTCGAGCAGCAGCACCTTGGGGCGCTTGGCGAGAGACCGGGCGAGCGCGACGCGCTGGCGCTGACCGCCGGAAAGCTGGTTCGGCTTGCGTTTGGCGAATTGCTCCAGCTTGACGAGCTTCAGCATCTCCTCGACACGGTCGGCGATCTCGCCCTTTGGCAGATTGTCCTGCTCCAGGCCGAAGGCGACATTCTTTTCCACCGTCATATGCGGGAAGAGCGCGTAGGACTGGAACATCATGTTGGTCGGCCGGCGATAGGGTGGCACGCCGGAAATATCCTTGCCCTGCAGCAGAATGCGGCCTTCGGTCGGCTCCTCGAAGCCGGCGAGCATGCGCATCAGCGTCGTCTTGCCGCAACCGGACGGCCCGAGCAGCGAGAAGAACTCCCGCTCGTAGATATCGAGCGTCAGGTTATCGACGGCGGTGAAGGTGCCGAACCGCTTGGTGATGTTTTCGAAACGGATGAACGGAACCGCTGAAGGATCAGCCCAGGGAGAAAATTTGCGTTTAACCGGCCCAAGAGATTTCGCCATGCCCTTACCCCATTTCGCCCCGATGGCCGCCCGAAAGTATTCGGGGCAGACGTTTCCGCCTGCCCCGCCCTTGATCAGCTACCGGTCTTGATCTGCGTCCAGACCCGGTTCAGGACCCGCTGCTCGCGCGGCCCGTATGGCGAAATGGTGAAGAGCTTCTTGACGACGTCTTCCGGTGGATAGGCGGAGGGATTTTCCAAGACTTCCTTGTCGATGAACTTCTGCGAAGCCAGGTTGCCGTTGGCGTATTGAACGAAGTTGGAAGCCTTGGCGATGATTTCCGGCTTCATCAGGTAGTTGATGAAGGCATGCGCCTCGTCGACATGCTTCGCGTCCGCGGGGATCGCGAGGTTGTCGAACCACATATACGTGCCTTCCTTGGGAATGACGAACTGGATCTTGACGCTGTTCTTGGCTTCCTCGGCGCGGGTCTTGGCCTGCAACACGTCGCCCGACCAGCCGATCGTGATGCAGCTGTCGCCATTGGCGAGTTCATCGATATAGGCCGACGAATTGAAGGTCTTCACCGACTTGCGAATTTTCGAGTAGACGGCGCCGCCGGCTTCGAGGTCCTTGGTGTCCTTGCTGTCGGGGTTCTTGCCGAGATAGTTCAGCGCGATCGCAAAAGTCTCGTCGGATGCATCGAGGATGTTGATGCCGCAGGACTTCAGTTTTGCGGCATTTTCCGGCTTAAAGAGAACATTCCAGCTGTCGATCGGCACGTCGCCGAGTGCTGCCTTCACCTTGTCGACGTTATAGCCGATGCCGGTGGTGCCCCACATGTAGTTGACGGCATACAGATTGCCGGGATCGTATTTCGCCAGCCGCTCGGTAACCACCGGCCACATGTTGGAAAGATTGGGCAGTTTCGACTTGTCGAGCTTCTGGAACACCTTGGCCTGGATCTGGCGGGCCAGGAACGGGCCGGTCGGCACGACGACATCGTAACCGGAGCCGCCTGCCAGAAGCTTGGTCTCCAGCATCTCGTTGTTGTCGAACACGTCGTAGATGACCTTGATGCCGGTCTCCTTGGTGAAATCCCCCAGGATCGATTCATCGATATAGTCCGACCAGTTGTAGACGCGGACTTCACGCTCCTGGGCCAGAGCAGCCGTCGCGGCGAAAGCCGCCGCGGCAACTGCGGCGGCAAGGCTGAGCAAATGACTTTTCATGGTCTCTCCTGTTCCAGTTTTGTCTGCGCAATCGTCAAATCGCGCCTAATTCCCTTATATTTTTCGGCGAGAGTAAAAAGTAATTTTACACCCCACAAGGGGGAATGTGCGCCGCCGCAAAACTCATTGGAAATCGAAGGCACTGAGACCGGTCACCATTTCGTCTAGACCGAGCGGTCTCGTGACCGGAGGCTCGGCGCGGGAGAGGCAACCCTGCCTTTCGCAGAGCCGGCAGGCGGTGCCGGCAAGCACCGTTCCGACGGCCCCCGGCAGTGCCTCGCCATAGACGGTGTCGCCGCCGCTCGACAGATCGCAGCCGAGAAGAATTGCCGTACGGCGGATACGCTCGCCGAATCCCGATTGCGGACCTTCGAGCGTGCGCGACAGCGTCAGGAATGCGGCGCCATCCGGCATCTCGACCCGATCGACGAGAACCTGCCCCGGCTGAAGGAAGGCGGCATGAAGGCCGAGCTTCGGACAGAGCCCGCCGAAACGTGCTTGCGGGAACCCTTGCGCACCGGCGCGGCGGATGGCGTTGCCGGCGTGATCGACCTCCATCAGGAAAAACGGAATGCCCGGCGTGCCGGTCCGGGCAAGCGATGTCAGCCGGTTGGCGGCCTGCTCGAACGACACGTCGAAACGGGAGCGTAACACGTCGAGGTCGTATCGGGCGCGCTGGGCCGCCGTGAGAAAAGCCCCATAAGGCATCATCAGCGCATGGGCTGCATAACGGGCGAGTTCGAAGCGGCCGATGCGACGCGCCTCGTTGGTGGAGAGGTTTAGGTCCTCGAGTTCGGCGGCGATCTCCTGGCCCAATGCAAGCAGCGCCACTTCCATGGCAAGCTCGCGCGTCCGGTCGAAGGGCGAGAGCCGTTCTGACAGAAACAGCCGCATGGAATGGCGGTCGTAGCGCCGGCGCAGGTTCGGCATGGCATGAACCGGCAGCGTACGCACCACGATGCCGTGCTCGTTCTTCGCCCAGGCCTTCAAGGCGCCAGGCAGTTCGTCGCCGGGCCCGAGCCTGGCCACGAAGGTTTCGGCCGCATCCTCGATACGCGCGAAAAAGTTAGGGCGGCGCTGCAGCGTCTCGCGCACCTCGTCGATCGGCAGGCGCGTGCCGGCAATCGAGGTCTCGTGACCCTCGCGGGCCAGCAGATCGGAAAGATCGGAAAGCCTGGCCGCCTGCTCACGATAGGCGCGATAGAGCTTCATCAGCCCCAGCGCCGCGTTGGGAGCGGCCTCCGCCACCTCGATGATTTCCTGATCCCCCGGGATCTCGCCCGCCAGCAGCGGATCGGCGAACACCTCGCGCAGCCGCCCCGCAAGACCGCCACCTTCCCCCTGTAGCGCATCGAGATCGACCTTGTAGACCGAGGCAAGCTTCAAGAGAAGCTGGACCGTGAGCGGTCGCTGGTTGCGCTCGATGAGGTTGAGATAGGAGGGCGAAATGCCGAGCGCTTCGGCCATGGCAGTCTGGGTAAGACCGAGCCCCAATCGCACCCGCCGTACCCGTGGGCCGGCAAAAATCTTTCGCTCCGCCATTTTTGTCACCGCTTTTACAAAATCGGCCGGCTCGCCGTATTTACAATTATGACATCTTCACAGAACCCTTTGTGAAAGACAAGACAACATAACCCCTTTCATACCCGCAATTCTGCATCTTATCTGGCAGTGCAGCATTCCTTTCTGTAAATTCAGTCACATCAAAAGCGCCATACCGTGGCTCATCGATTTTACATAGGAGGAAAGCAATGACAGATTTTTACACACTGGTTCCAGGCGCGCAGAAGGGCCGGTTCGAAGGTATCGAACGCCCTTATTCCGCCGAGGACGTGAAGCGGTTGCGCGGTTCGGCGGAGATCCGTTATTCGCTTGCCGAGATGGGCGCCAACCGGCTGTGGTCACTGCTGCGCCGCGAAGACTTCGTCAACGCGCTGGGCGCGATGACCGGCAACCAGGCCATGCAGCAGGTTCGCGCCGGGCTGAAGGCAATCTACCTCTCCGGCTGGCAGGTCGCCGCGGATGCCAATACCGCATCCGCCATGTATCCGGACCAGTCGCTCTATCCGGCCAATGCCGCGCCGGAACTGGCGCGGCGCATCAACCGCACGCTGCAGCGTGCCGACCAGATCGAGACCGCCGAAGGCAAGGGCCTTTCGGTCGAGACCTGGTTCGCGCCGATCGTTGCCGATGCAGAGGCCGGTTTCGGCGGGCCGCTCAACGCCTTCGAGATCATGAAGGCATTCATCGAGGCGGGCGCAGCGGGCGTCCACTACGAGGACCAGCTCGCATCGGAAAAGAAGTGCGGCCACCTCGGTGGCAAGGTCCTGATCCCGACCGCCGCCCATATCCGCAACCTGACAGCCGCGCGGCTTGCCGCCGACGTCATGGGCACGCCGACGCTGGTCATCGCCCGCACCGATGCGGAAGCGGCCAAGCTGCTCACCTCGGATATCGACGAGCGCGACCAGCCCTTCGTCGACTACGATGCCGGCCGGACGGTGGAGGGCTTCTACCAGGTCAAGAGCGGGCTCGAACCCTGCATCGCCCGCGCCGTCGCCTATGCGCCCTATTGCGACCTCATCTGGTGCGAGACCTCGAAGCCGGATCTCGAACAGGCGCGCCGGTTTGCGGAGGGGGTTCACAAGGCGCATCCCGGCAAGATGCTCGCCTATAACTGCTCGCCGTCGTTCAACTGGAAAAAGAACCTCGACGACGCGACGATCGCCAAGTTCCAGCGGGAACTGGGTGCGATGGGCTACAAGTTCCAGTTCATCACACTCGCCGGTTTCCACCAGCTGAACTTCGGCATGTTCGAACTCGCCCGCGGCTACAAGGACCGGCAGATGGCGGCCTATTCGGAGCTGCAGGAAGCGGAATTCGCCGCCGAGATCAACGGCTATACCGCCACAAAACACCAGCGCGAGGTCGGCACCGGCTATTTCGACGCTGTCTCCGTCGCCATCACCGGCGGGCTTTCGTCCACCACCGCAATGAAGGAATCCACCGAGCACGACCAGTTCCGGCCGGCTGCGGAATAAGTCTGAACCCCATCACAAGGAGGAGAACCGACATGAACATCCAGACCCACGTCAAGGAACGCGCAGAAGAGCAGTCGACGGCGATGACCCCCGACCAGCAGGCAGCGATCCGCACGCTTGCCAACGATCTGCACCGCCTCAACCATGCAATCATGAAGGCGGTCGAGGCCGGGGTTTCGGTGGAGCTCGTCCGCTCCGCCCGCCACCACGGCGGAGACGGTCACTGGGGCGACCTGATGATCCCCGTCATCGTCACCAACCGGGTGCAGTGATCGGAAGACGCCTCATAGCCTGATCAATCATTCGTGTTTCCGATATCTAATCATATTCCATCTAAACCTTGGGTAGAATTTAACAGGATCTTACGGAATACACGGTAGTGAATGATCAGGCATGATGCTTTTCCAGCCGCATGAGCTTTCCGTCCATAGGATGCTGGGAATTTTGAAAATCCGTTAATCCCAGGAAGCAATCATGGTCTCCGGCATCAACTCCATTTCCACCAGTTCCGTTTCACTTCTTTTTGGCACCGGCCACATTACAGCTACCGGTCCGACATCGAGCGCGGTGAAGCTGCTGCGAGACGCCACCGGGTATACCGATGACGTGATGAGGACGGGTAATGCGATCGGCACGATCATTGCGCTCGCATCGGAACAGGACAAAAAATCCACGCTGTTCCAGATGAAGAACGCGGTGCGGGAATATGGGGCAAATGGTGAATACACAGAGACGGCAACTGGACAAGGTGCTTTCTCTTCGGACGAGGAGATGGCCTTAAAAACAGTCATGCACGAACAGGAAGAGGCCAAGGGAAGCGGACCGAACGCAGCGCGCGCGCAGGCTTATTTGAAAGCGTTAGACGACGGCACACTCCAGTCTTATGACATGTCCGACATGGGAGTGACCTCGACCTTGACCAAGACGATTATGTATTACGCAGATGGCAGGGTGGGGGGCGAAAGAGTCACGTTCGACACCAAGGGGAAAGATAAATTCATCGCAGACCACATTACCATCGATACGGATGGCATGATGCGTGACACGAAAACCGGTAAGTATGCCAGCATTCAGCAGAACGGCACAGAGTTCACGTACCTCGTGTACTAAGGTTGCCGGCCGGCAAACAGTAGGCTGTGAGCCCGGGCGAACTTCACCATCCGATCGACCACCGCTCGGATATCCCGGCGGTGGCGATCGTCGTTGTTCATGACGATCCACTGGGAGTGGCGCAGGCTTTCGATCTCTCCGCCGACACGCTCCAGCCGCATGTCCTGATCGCCGACGAAACAGGGCAGGACTGCGGTTCCGGCGCCGCCAAGTGCCAGATCGCGCAGAGAACGCGGGCGGTTGACCGTGACGACCACCTGACCTCCCCGTTCCTGATGCGGCCAGCGCAGATAGGCGGAAATCGCGTCCTCCTCCGAGACCGCAAGCCAGCGTTCGGCAGCCGAGGGATGGGCGTTGCGGGCACGATAGGCTGCATAGGCGACCTCGCCGAGCCTGGTCGCCGCAAGGTTTGGCTCGTCCGGCTCGAACGCGCGGATGCCGACGTCGCTTTCCCGATGCGCAAGGCTCGCTCGTCGCTCGGCAATATAGAAATCGAGGCGGAAATCGTCCCGTTCGGTGCGGATGAGCGACAGATTACGGGTGAACATCCAGGCGAGCCAGGTGCCGCAGGCAACCCGTACCAGCGTCGAACCGGCGCCTTCCCGTTTCCAGCTTTCGATACGGCGGGCAGCGCCTTCCATCTCCAGAATCTGGGCAAACAACGCAGACCCATCGGCGGTCAGCTGATAGCCGGTACGGCTGCGTAAAAACAACGGACGCCCGATCGCCTCTTCGAGATCGAGCATCCGCCGACCGACCGTCGCAGGGCTGAGACCGGTGACGCCCGAGGCCCCGGACAGTCCGCCGAGGCGGGCGACCTGCATGAAAAGCTCGTAGGCATCCCAGTTGACGTTTTTCATGGGTGAAAAGCATAGCGGGGATTAGGCGATACAAGAAGCAGTTTTTTGGGTTTAGTAAAGGAGACGATTTCCACAAACGGAGGAATTCCGATGTATGAGAACATCGTCGCAGCCGCCTTTTCCTATCCCTTCGGAACAAAGTCCATCCGTCGCGATATAGCCGCGGAAAACGATTTCTATGAACGTTACGCCCAGCCCTATCCGAGCTGGTTCGCTGACCTGCTGCGGCTCAGGGGCAGACGTAAAGGCGGCATCACCCCTACTTTGACATCCGCAAATATTACGCAGCGCGAGGATAACGGGAGCGACTGTTCGCATCGATGCGGAACTGCTCTACCAGTTCAAGCAGGGCATCCGCTTCGCTTGCAAGGCGTCGGCTCGCTTCCGTGGTTTCGCCGACCATCGCGCCGTTCTGCTGGGTCATCTGGTCCATGCGGTTGACGGAATTGTTGATGTTTTGCAGAGCGGCCGACTGATCCTGGCTGGCAGTGGCAATCATTTCCACATGCTGGCTGACGCCGGTGATCTGCTGGCTGATCGCCGCCAGCACTTCACCCGCCTGCTGCACGAGGCCGGCGCCGGCGCCGACTTCCCGGCTCGACTGGGTGATAAGGTCCTTGATCTCCTTGGCGGCACTGGCGGAACGTTGCGCCAGTTCGCGAACTTCCTGCGCTACGACCGCAAAACCCTTGCCGGCATCACCGGCCCGGGCCGCCTCGATGCCGGCGTTGAGTGCCAGGAGGTTGGTCTGGAAAGCGATGTCGTCGATCACCTCGATGATCAGCTCGATCTTGCCCGAAGCTTCCTCGATACGTTCCATCGCGGCGACCGCACTGCTCACCACGCTGCCGGAACTGTCGGCACTCTTCTTGGTGAGCGCCACGGCCCGGTTGGCCTCGTGGGCGCGCTCGGCCGATGAACGGACCGTCGCGGTGATCTCGTCGACGGAAGCCGCCGTCTCTTCGAGCGAGGCTGCCTGAGTTTCCGTCCTGCGTGAAAGCTCGGTCGAGGAATGGCTGAGGTCGGCACTGCTTTTCTGGATGGAGAGCGTGCTTTGTCGGATGTGAGAAAGCGTATCGCGCAGCCGGACGATGGAGCCGTTGAAGTCGCTGCGGAGCTGTTCCAACCGACCCGAGAACTGCGTCTCAATGGTGCTCGACAGATCGCCCTGAGCCAGGCGGGCCAGGGCCCCACCCAACTCGCTGACGGCCGTGTCGATCTGGCGGTCGACGCGCTGCTTTTCGGCGTCGTTGCGGCGGCGCTCGGCCTCCGCTTCGGCTCGATCCTCGGCGCTGCGGCTCTCCATCAGCCGTTTCTCGTGACCGGCATCCCGGAAGACTTCCAGGGCGCGGGCGATATTGCCGAATTCGTCGCGGCGTTCGGCATAGGGGATTTCAGTAGCGTCATCCCCTTCGGAGAGACTGCGCACAGTGCCCGTCAGCACGCCGAGCGGGTTGAGCAACACGCGCAGCCCGAACAGGCTTACAAGCCCGACGGCAATCATCGCGATCAGCGAACTGCTGATGACGACATAACTCGAGCTGACGATATGGGCGAAATAGAACTCCATCGGAATACCGATGAACAGCAGGCCGGTCATCGTGTTGGAGGCGTTGGTGATCGGGAAATACCCCGTCATGAAATCCTTGCCGAACAGCACCGCCGGACCGAAGTAGGCCTCGCCGCGGGCGAGGAAGGGTTGCGCCGGATGATCGGCTGCGAGTTTGGTGCCGACGGCGCGCTCGCCCTTCTCTGTTTTCAGGTTGGTCGAGATGCGGACGTATTCGCTGCCTCTCTTTTCGAAGACCGTGGCGACGCCGCCGATCGCGCTCGCGGTTCGATCGACCAGCTCGTAACCCTTGAGGGCGCCTTCGCCCTGGGCCACACGCACGACGATCCCATCCCGGATATCCGTCTTGGCGCCTTGCAGTTCGAGGTCGTAAAGCAGCCCCATTACCCGTATCGCCTCGCGGGCATCGTTCTTCGCGCTGTCCATGATGTCGCCCCGCAGGAAGACATAGTTGAGCCCGCCAACCGCCGAAACAGCTACGAAAATCAGGAACAGACATAGAAGAACTATCCGCGATACCACGGACGACGGCAGTACTTTCGACATGGACCAATTTCTCCACAGGGTAGTTGGTCCACTATTCTCTCTACACGTAAAAAATTACTGAATTAGAATATACAAGTTATTGGCGAGAATCGTGGGGTGCCAGAACATTGAGCATCGCCCGCGAAAGCCCGTTCAGGTGCGTCCACGTGCGGTCATCAAATAGCAGATGGCTCAGTAGAATAGCGCGGGAAGCGACAGCAGCGCTGCAGTGGCGCCGATCGCGATGGCCAGCAGCCTGAGCCGCCTCAGCTTTGCCTCGTCCTGGATCAAAGCGATTGCGATTGCACGGGCACGGCTGGGTCTCTGCATGGAAACGGCACTCCAAGGCAAGTTGCTCTGGCGCTCCAGCCGCCACCGGCAGGAAGCGCATGCCCGCCTTAAACCACAGGAATTGGCTGGCATTAAGGCAGGATGGGGCGCTCACATTAACAACTGCTGAATCAACCTATACTACAATGCGTCCCCACAAACATGGCCCGAAGCCCAGGCCCATTGGAAATTGTAGCCGCCGAGCCAGCCGGTCACATCCACGCATTCGCCGATGAAATAAAGGCCGGATACTGCCTTTGCCTGCATTGTCTTCGAGTCCAGTTCGGACGTATCGATGCCGCCGAGCGTCACCTCGGCCGTCCGGTAACCTTCGGAGCCGGCGGGCCGGATGGCCCAGGTCTGGATGGAAGCCGCCAGACCCTCGATCGCCTTGTCGGGAAGATCGGCGAGATGGGCTGTCAGGCCGCGCGCCTCGACGAAGAATTGCGCCAGCCGTTTCGGCAGCACCTCCGCCAGCACCGTCTGCGCGGCCTGGCGACCGTTGGCCTTTCGGGCTGTCTTGAGCATCGCTGCGATATCGAGGTCGGGCTCGATGACCAGCGTCACGTCATCCCCTTCCCGCCAATAGGACGAGATCTGCAGGATCGACGGGCCACTCAAGCCCCGGTGGGTGAAGAGCAGTGCCTCGCGAAACGCCGTCCTGCCGTGGCGGACCTCGGCCGGCACCGCGATGCCGGAAAGTGGCGAGAGCTTTTCGAGCAGGTTCGGATCGAGCGTCAGCGGCACGAGCGCCGGCCGCGTCTCGACGATCTTCAGCTCGAACTGCCGGGCGATATCGTAGGCAAAACCGGTGGCGCCCATCTTCGGGATCGACTTGCCGCCGGTCGCAACCACCAGGGATGCCGCCTCCACCGGTCCATCGGACGTGCCGATGCGGAAACCCTCTGGCGCCTTTTCGATCGACGTGACCTGCTTCTGCAGTTCGAGCACGACGTTCGCCGCCTTCATCTCGGACAACAGCATGCGAATAATGTCTTTGGCGCTGTCGTCGCAGAAGAGTTGGCCAAGCGTCTTTTCGTGCCAGGCGATGCCGTGGCGTTCGACCATGTCCAGAAAATCGCGCGGCGTGTAACGCGCCAGCGCCGATTTGGCGAAATGCGGGTTGGCTGAGAGATAGTTTTTCGCGCTTGCATGGATATTGGTGAAGTTGCAGCGTCCGCCGCCGGAAATGCGGATCTTCTCGCCCGGCGACTTGGCGTGATCGAGCACGAGCACCGAACGGCCGCGCCCGCCTGCGCGAATGGCGCACATCATGCCCGCCCCGCCGGCGCCCAGAACCACGACATCGAATTTCCGCGTCACCGCATGCTCCTTGTTTCAATATCTGCTGTTTTCGATCGGCAACTCAAAGTCAATGGCGTCTCCCCCTCGCCATTCGCCAATCCGTGGTTATGATGGAACATCCGATCAACCTCACCCCGATGTGTCATGCCGCGCAAAAAAAACGCTCCCGCCCTCGCAACCGGCACCGTGGCGAAAGCCGCGACTGCCCAGCCGACGCTCACTTCGCTCAGAGGTGTCGCGGACTGGCGGGAGGCCGCCGCGTGGCTTCGGGCTCGAGGGATAGAGGATATCGAGTGCATCACGCCCGATCTCGCCGGCGTGCCGCGCGGCAAGATGATGCCCTCTTCGAAGTTCACATCGAATACCTCGCTGGCACTGCCGTCCGCCCTCTACCGGCACACCATTTCCGGCGAATACCCCGAGGAGACCGGCACGTTCCGCTACGAGCCGCGCGACAGCGATTTGAAGCTGGTGCCGGATCTTTCGACGCTTTCGGTCGTGCCCTGGGAAACCGACCCGACCGCACAGGTGATTTGCGACATCGTCGATACCGAAGGCAAGGCGGTTCCCTATACGCCGCGCAACGTGCTGAAGAACATCCTCAAACTCTATGAGGAGCGTGGCTGGAAGCCGGTCGTGGCGCCGGAAATCGAATTTTATCTCGTCGCCAAGAACGATGACCCGGACTATCCGCTGCACCCGCCGAAAGGCCGGTCTGGCCGTTCCATCCTCGGCGGCCAGGGTTATTCGATCGCCGGCATCAACGAATTCGACGAGCTGATCGACGACATCTACCATTTCTCGGAAAAGCAGGGCCTCGAGATCGATACGCTGATCCACGAGGAAGGCCCGGCGCAGCTCGAAATCAACCTGCGCCATGGCGATCCGATCGAACTCGCCGACCAGGTGTTCATGTTCAAGCGCACCATCCGCGAGGCGGCCATGAAACACGGCATCTACGCCACGTTCATGGCGAAGCCGATGCAGGGCCAGGCGGGTTCGGCAATGCACATCCACCAGTCGGTGGTCGACATCAAGACCGGCAAGAACGTCTTCTCGAACCCGGACGGCTCGGCTTCCAAGGAATTTTTCCACTTCATCGGCGGCATGCAGACCTATGTGCCGAAGACGCTGGCGATGATGGCGCCCTATGTGAACTCCTACCGCCGCCTGACGCCCGATATGTCGGCGCCGGTCAACAATGCCTGGGGTTACGACAACCGGACCACCGCCTTCCGCGTGCCGGTCTCGGATGCGAATGCCCGCCGCGTCGAAAACCGCCTGCCGAGCTCGGACGCCAATCCCTATCTGGCGCTCGCGGCCTCGCTCGGCTGCGGCCTGCTCGGCATCATGAACGCGATCGAGCCGGGACCGCCGACAGAGGATACAGCCAACGAGGGGTCGATCGAACTGCCGCGCGGCCTGCTCGAAGCCGTGTCGCTGCTCGAATCCGATCCGGCGCTTGCCGGCGTCTTCAGCTCGGAATTCATCGGCCTCTATGCCGGCGTTAAGCGCGGCGAATTCGAGACTTTCATGCAGGTTATCAGCCCCTGGGAGCGGGAATTCCTGCTTCTCAACGTGTGAGGGCTGCTCCTTGGATGAATGGCAGAGCCCGATCGCGCCGGGAATTTCCTGGTATCAGGCAACAGTCGGCGAGCGGCCGACCTATCCGGCACTCGACGGATCGAAGACGGTCGACGTGGCGGTTATCGGCGGCGGCTATACCGGCCTGCAAGCAGCCTATAATCTGGCAAAGGCCGGCATCTCCGTCGCACTGATCGAGGCCAGCCGTTTCGGCGACGGCGCCTCCGGCCGCAATGGCGGGCAGATGGGAACCGGGCAGCGCTGGTGGCCGGAAGATCTCGAAAAGGAGATCGGCTACGAGCGCTCCAGGGCGCTGTTCGACATGGCCGAGAACGCCAAGCGGCATCTTCTCGACTTTGCCGAGGCCCACGGCATCGACATGGAGTACATGCCGGGACAGATGAATGTCTCCCACAAACGGGGCCACGACAAGGATTATCGGGCAACTGCCGAGATCGCAGCGGAGCGTTACGGTTATCCGCACATCTCCTTCACGGATGGCCGGGAGACCGCCGAGCGGCTCGGCACGAAAGACTATTATTGCGGGGTGCGCGATACCGGCACCGGCCATATCCATCCGCTAAAGCTGCTGGTCGGGCTTGCCAGGGTGGCGCAGACGGCCGGTGCGCAGATTTTCGAGATGACCCGAGCGACGGGCATCGAGAAAACAAGAAACGGACCGGGCGGCAAGATCCTGGTCCGGACCCCCAAGGGCACGCTGACTGCCGACCGGGTGCTGATCGCCACCAATGCCTATATCGGCGATCTCGAACCGGTTACATCCGCGCATATCATGCCGATCGGCTCCTTCATCGCCGCGACCGCGCCGCTCGACGATTTCCCCGATGTCCTCCCCGGTGGCGAGGCCGTTGCTGATTCGCGGTTCGTGGTGCGCTATTTCCGCAAGAGCCGGGACAACCGGCTGCTGTTCGGCGGGCGCGAGGTCTATACCTCAAGCAATCCGGCGGACACTGCGAACGCCATCCGCAGGCAGATCGTCGACACCTATCCGGCGCTGAAAGACGTTGAAATCACCCATGCCTGGGGCGGAAATGTCGGGATCACGATGCCGCGCCAGCCTTTCGTGCGCGAAGTCATGCCTGGCGTCACGTCGATCGGCGGTTATTCCGGCCATGGCGTCATGCTGTCAAACTATTGTGGCAAACTTTATGCTGATATGGTCGGCGGCAAGGCGACGGATCTCGACCACCTCGCCGCACTCAAAATTCCTGCCTTCCCAGGCGGGCGTCACATGCGGACCCCACTGCTTTTCCTTGCCCTCACGTGGTTTGCGCTGCGCGACAGGCTCTGACAAGCGGGGGTCCGCAACACACTTCGGAAGCCAATTCGGGCTAGCGTTTTTAAATCGATTAGAATAAGTATGCACCCAACCATGCAGGACGAAAGAACAGCGATGAGCAGCCAGATCATCCCAGTTGAACCCTTTGATTGTATCGTGTTCGGCGGTACCGGCGACCTTGCGGAACGCAAGCTCCTTCCGGCCCTCTACCACCGGCAGATCGAGGGGCAGTTCACCGAGCCAACCCGCATCATCGGCGCCTCGCGCAGTGCGCTTTCGCACGAGGATTACCGCAAGTTCGCCCAGGATGCCCTCAAAGAGCATCTGAAGCAGGGCGAATACGACGAAGCGGAAGTCCAGAAATTCCTTCAGCGGATCTATTACATCTCGGTCGACGCAAAGGCCGAAGGAGGTTGGGCGGAACTGAAGAAACTGCTCGACGACGGCAAGGAGCGTATCCGCGTCTTCTATCTCGCCGTGGCTCCGGGCATATTCGGCCCGATTTCCGAAAAGATCCGTGACCACAAGCTGATCACCAAGTCGACCCGCATCGTCGTCGAAAAGCC
The DNA here is from genome assembly GCF_000731315.1 of Neorhizobium galegae bv. orientalis str. HAMBI 540. Classification (NCBI taxonomy): domain Bacteria; kingdom Pseudomonadati; phylum Pseudomonadota; class Alphaproteobacteria; order Hyphomicrobiales; family Rhizobiaceae; genus Neorhizobium; species Neorhizobium galegae. Next base: position 224,629 of record NZ_HG938353.1, on the reverse strand, counting down.
AATCGGCCGCGACCTCGCGTCGGCGCTGCAGCTCAACGACATGATCGGCAAGGCCTTCCACGAAGACCAGATTTTCCGCATCGACCACTATCTCGGCAAGGAGACGGTGCAGAACCTGATGGCGCTGCGTTTCGCCAACGCGCTTTATGAGCCGCTGTGGAACGCCGACCATATCGACCACGTGCAGATCACGGTCGCCGAAGCCGTCGGCCTCGAAGGCCGCGCCGGCTATTACGACACGGCGGGCGCGCTCCGCGACATGGTGCAGAACCACATTCTGCAGCTCCTCTGCCTTGTCGCCATGGAAGTGCCCTCCTCGATGAATTCGGAATCGGTGCGCGACGAAAAGCTCAAGGTGCTGCGCGCCCTGAAGCCGATCACCGAGGCCAATGTCGAGCAGATGACGGTGCGTGGCCAATACCGCGCCGGAGCATCCGCGGGCGGTCCGGTCAAGGGTTATCTCGACGAGCTCGAAGGCGGCGTTTCCAACACCGAGACCTTCGTCGCCATAAAGGCCGAGATCGGCAACTGGCGCTGGGCCGGCGTTCCCTTCTACATCCGCACCGGCAAGCGGCTTGCAGCGCGCATGTCCGAGATCGTCATCACCTTCAAGCCGATCCCGCACAATATCTTCGATGCGGCTGCCGGTCGCATTTCGGCCAACCAGCTGATCATCCGCCTGCAGCCGGACGAAGGCGTCAAGCAGTCGCTGATGATTAAGGATCCGGGCCCGGGCGGCATGCGGCTGCGCAATGTGTCGCTCGACATGAGCTTTGCGGAAGCCTTCTCGGTGCGCAATCCGGATGCCTACGAGCGCCTGCTCACCGACACGATCCGCTCCAATCAGACGCTGTTCATGCGCCGCGACGAGGTGGAAGCCGCATGGCGCTGGGTGGATCCGATACTCAAAGGCTGGGAAGCGGCCGGCCAGCAGGTGCAGGGTTATACTGCCGGCACCTGGGGTCCGAGCCAGGCCATCGCCCTCATCGAGCGCGACGGCCGGACATGGCATGAGGGTTGAGGGTCATGACCGCGAAGATGCATGAATTTGCGGATGCCGCAGCCCTCGCCGCCAGCCTGGCGGACGAGGTTGCGGCACAGCTTGAAACCGCTATCCGCGACCGGGGCACCGCCTCGATCGCGGTTTCGGGCGGCTCGACGCCGAAGAAATTCTTCGAGGCACTGGCGACCCGCGATATCGACTGGGGCAAGGTTTCGGTGACGCTGGTCGACGAACGGTTCGTGCCCGCGGACAGCCCGCGTTCCAACCACCTCCTGGTGTCGACGCATCTTCTGAAGGACAAGGCGGCAGCGGCACATTTCATCCCGCTCTACTACGAGGCGCCGTCGATCGATGAAGCGGCCGTGATCGCGACCGAAAAGACCGCCGGCATCGGCCATCCTTTCGACGTGGCGATCCTCGGCATGGGCGGCGACGGCCACACAGCCTCCTTTTTCCCGCATGGGAATAATCTTGCCCGAGCACTCGATCTTTCCAGGCCCCGCGGCGTTCTGACGATGCAGGCGGAAGGTGCCGGCGAAGAGCGACTGACCTTCTCGTTCGCCAGCCTTTCGGACGCCCGGTTCCTGGCGCTGCATATCGAAGGCCAGGGCAAGAAGGACGTGCTCGAAGCGGCAAAGGCCGGCTCCGACGAAACGGACATGCCGATCCGCGCCGTGCTTAACCGAGCCGCTTCGCCGCTGCAGATTTTCTGGGCGCCTTAAAGCGCCGACTTTTCAACGCGAGCAATCCCGGTGGCTTAGGGCCCTCCCCAAGGTCCTGCCCCTCCCGAGCCGGGGTTGAGCACAAGAGGACAAGAACATGGCCGCTCATTCCAGCATCGAGGCAATCACCGCCCGTATCGTCGAACGCTCGAAACCCCATCGTGAAGCCTATCTCGACCGCGTGCGGCGGGCGGCCTCGCAGGGTCCACACCGCTCGACGCTCTCCTGCGGCAATCTCGCCCATGGCTTTGCGGTCTGTTCCCCCGCCGAGAAGGACGCGCTCGCAGGAGACGTCGTCCCGAACCTCGGCATCATCACCGCCTATAACGACATGCTCTCGGCGCATCAGCCCTACGAGACCTTCCCGCCGATCATTCGCGAGGCGGCACGGGAAGCCGGTGGCATCGCCCAGGTCGCCGGTGGCGTGCCGGCCATGTGCGACGGCGTCACCCAAGGCCAGCCTGGCATGGAGCTTTCGCTGTTCTCGCGCGATGCGATTGCCATGGCGGCCGGCATCGGTCTGTCGCACAACATGTTCGACGCGGCCGTCTTTCTCGGCATCTGCGACAAGATCGTGCCGGGCCTCGTCATCGCGGCGCTCAGCTTCGGGCACCTTCCCTCTGTCTTCATTCCTGCCGGCCCGATGACAACAGGGCTACCGAACGACGAGAAGTCGCGCATCCGCCAGCTTTATGCGGAGGGCAAGGTGGGCCGCGCCGAACTGCTCGAGGCGGAATCCAAGTCCTATCACGGCCCCGGCACCTGTACGTTCTACGGCACCGCCAATTCCAACCAGATGCTGATGGAGATCATGGGCTTCCACATGCCCGGCGCCTCCTTCGTCAATCCCGGCACGCCGCTGCGCGAAGCGCTGACCCGCGAGGCCGCCAAGCGGGCGCTGGCGATTACGGCGCTCGGCAATGAATTCACGCCTGCCGGCGAGATGATTGACGAGCGCTCCGTGGTCAACGGCGTCGTCGGCCTGCATGCGACCGGCGGATCGACCAATCACACCCTCCACCTCGTCGCCATGGCCCGCGCTGCCGGCATCCTGCTGACCTGGCAGGATATTTCCGAGCTCTCCGACGTGGTGCCGTTGCTTGCCCGCGTCTACCCGAACGGGCTTGCCGACGTGAACCATTTCCACGCCGCCGGCGGAATGGGCTTCCTGATCAAGCAGCTCCTGAAAACCGGCATGGTGCATGATGACGTGCGCACCGTCTTCGGCCATGGGCTGGAAGCCTATACGGTCGAGGCGAAGCTGGACGCGAACGGCGCAGTCGTCCGTGAGTCCACTCCGAACGAAAGCGGCGACCTCAAGGTCCTGGCGCCGATCGAGACCCCCTTCCAGTCGAATGGCGGCCTCAAGATGCTGAAGGGCAACCTCGGCAAGGCGGTCATCAAGATTTCCGCCGTCAAGCCGGAACGCCACATCGTCGAAGCGCCGGCGATCGTCTTCCACGACCAACATGGGCTGCAGGAAGCGTTCAAGCGCGGCGAGCTCAACAAGGATTTCATCGCGGTCGTGCGCTTCCAGGGACCGAAGGCGAACGGCATGCCGGAACTGCACCGCCTCACGCCGCCGCTCGGCGTGCTCCAGGACCGCGGTTTCAAGGTGGCGCTGGTGACCGATGGGCGCATGTCCGGCGCCTCCGGCAAGGTGCCGGCGGCAATCCACATCACCCCGGAAGCCTGCGATGGCGGCCCGATCGCCAAGATCAAGGACGGCGATATGATCCGCCTCGATGCTGTCGCCGGAACGCTGGAAGTGCTGGTGGATGCCACGGAATTTTCGGCCCGCACGCCTGTCGTCGTCGATCTTTCCGACAACGAATTCGGCATGGGCCGCGAGCTCTTCGCCCCCTTCCGCCGCCATGTCGGCACCGCCGACATGGGCGCCAGCGTATTTGTGTAAACGGGCTGATTGCCGGTAGAAACGAAAACGGCGGCCAAGGAGCCGCCGTTTCCATGTCAGGCCACGAGCCGCGTTACCAGGAGCGGATATCCATCGTCCGGTCGCGATGGTTCGGATGCGTCGAGAATATGAAGATGCGGTCCAGCTCCTTCTTGGTGAGAAGAGACAGGAAACGAACCTCGATCGTGTTGTTGGCATTGGTGCGCATCAGCAGGCAACCGACCTTGGAAATGCGCGCGTCGGGAATGTCGAGATAAAACTGCTTCGGCAGATTATACTGGGTCAGGATGCCGAGAACGGCGCCGCTCATCGAGATCCGGATGACGTCGCAGCGACGCTGCGCCATGTTCATCACGCCATTTTCGGTATATTCGATACGCGCCGCATTCATCGTGTCTTCCATTTTGAACCGGGCTTCCCGGTCGTACATGAAAGACTCTTCCTTGTTCAAAAAGTGATTTTTGTTAATTGGTGCCGCGCTCACGACATCCCTCCATTTCTTTACAGGAGAAAGCTAGCCGGCGAAATTTAACAGAGCGTTTTGAAGTCCCGAATCAGGACAACTCCAAATGCAGATCGCAAAATCACAGTAAACAGACGGTTACTCCTATATGCGATAGGCCTTACCTTCTGCATCGAAGAGGTGCAGTTTCTTGAGGTCTGCTGAAAAGCGCATCGTATCGCCCTTCTTCACCTGCAGAATGCCGGGAATCTTGGCGATGATCGGTTCTTGATCAGCCAATCCTTCGATGTAAAGCAGCGTCACCTCGCCGAGCGCCTCGATGATCGCGATCTGGCCTTCGAAGAGATAATCCTCGCCTGATGCAATCGACAAATCTTCCGGCCGCACCCCGAAACTGGCGGTCTTGCCCTTTTCCGAAGCCGCCGTCGGCACCGGCATGCGCACCGATTTTCCACCCTTCAGCGACACCGTGGTCGCCTCGCCGGTCTCCGTCACGGTGGCCGGGATGATGTTCATCGCCGGCGAGCCGATGAAGCGGGCGACGAAGAGGTTCTGCGGCCGCTCGTAAAGTTCGAGCGGCGGGCCGACCTGTTCGATATGTCCGGCCGAGAGAACGACGATGCGGTCGGCGAGCGTCATCGCCTCCACCTGATCGTGGGTGACGTAGACCATCGTCGTATCCGGCATCGAATCCTTGAGCTTGGCGATCTCGATGCGGGTGGCAACGCGCAAGGCTGCGTCGAGGTTGGAGAGCGGTTCGTCGAATAGGAAGACCTTCGGATTGCGGCAGATGGCGCGGCCGATGGCAACGCGCTGGCGCTGGCCGCCAGATAACGCCTTCGGCAGGCGGTCGAGATAGGGTGTGAGCTGGAGGATGTCTCCCGCCGCACGCACGCGGCGGTCGATCTCGTCACGGCTTTCCTTGGCAATCCGCATACCGAAGGCCATGTTGTCGTAGACCGTCATATGCGGATAAAGCGCGTAGGACTGGAAGACCATGGCGATGCCGCGCCGCGACGGCGGCACGTCATTGACGAGTTGGCCGTCGATGAACATCTCGCCGCCGGTGATGCTTTCAAGGCCGGAGATCATCCGCAGCAGCGTGGACTTGCCGCAGCCTGACGGCCCGACAAACACCACGAACTCGCCCTGGGTGATCTCCAGGTCGATGCCATGCAGCACCTTCACCTGGCCATAGGCCTTGCGGATATCTTTCAGAACGACACCAGCCATGTTTTCCTCCCCTTTGTTCCCGTTATGCGTGATGGGCGAAGAACGCCCCCCAGGCCGGTAATTCGACACGCCTGCCTTCAAGCCCGCTTTCGAAGCCGTGGCCAGTCAGCACTTCCCAATCGCCGGCCGGCAGCTCGGTTGCCGTTTCCGCCGCGCTCATGTTGAACAGGCAAAGCACCGTCTCGTTTCCATATTGGCGCTTGTAGCCGAGAACGGCGCCGTCCTCGGCCAGGAATTCGATCTCGCCCTTGGCAAAAGCCGGGTGCTGCTTGCGGAAGGCGAGGAACCGTCGGTACTGTTCCAGAACAGATGCTGGATCGCCGTACTGAGCGCCCACGGCCCGAAGCTGATGCTCGACCGGGATAGGCAGCCAGGTTTTTTCTGCCGTCGAGAAGCCCGCCTGCAGTGCCTGGCTGTCCCAGACCATCGGCGTGCGGCAGCCGTCGCGGCCCTTGAATTCCGGCCAGAACTGAATGCCGTAGGGATCCTGAAGGTCGGCATAGGCGATGTCGGCCTCGGTCAATCCAAGTTCCTCGCCCTGATAGATGCAGACCGAGCCGCGCTGGGACATCAGGATGGCGGACGCCATCTTGGCGTAACTGTCGCGATCGAGAACGTCGTGGCCCCATCTGCTGACATGGCGCACTACATCGTGGTTGGAAAAGGCCCAGCAGGCCCAGCCATCCGGTGCAGCGATAGAGAATGCCTTTTGCACCTCGGAGACCCGCGCCGGCGTCAGCGGATCGGGCGCCAGGAATTCGAACGCGTAGCACATCTGCATCTTGTCGTTGCCGGACGTATATTCGCCGACGATCTCCAGGCCCCGTTGGCTGTCGCCGACCTCGCCGACGGCGGCAATCGCCGGAAACTCGTCGAGCACGGCGCGGAAACGCCGCAGGAATTCCAGGTTCTCCGGCCGGTTCTTGTCGTAGAGATGCTCCTGGAAGTTATAGGGGTTCACGGCCGGCGCCGTGGAGGCGTTGCGGCGCGAGGGATCGAGCGCCGGGTTATCGCGCAAGTCCTTGTCATGGAAATAGAAGTTGATCGTGTCGAGCCGGAAACCGTCGACGCCGCGCTTCAGCCAGAATCGGGTCATGTCGAGCAGCGCATCCTGGACTTCCGGATTGTGCAGATTGAGGTCCGGCTGCGAGGTCAGGAAGTTGTGCATGTAATATTGCATGCGCGTCGGGTCCCAATGCCAGGCCGACCCGCCGAAGATCGACAGCCAGTTATTGGGTGGCGTGCCGTCCGGCCTGGCATCGGCCCAGACGTACCAGTCCGCCTTGGGATTGAAGCGGCTCGACCGGCTCTCGATGAACCAGTGATGCTGGTCGGAGCTGTGCGACATCACGAGATCGATCATCACCTTGATGCCGAGCCGGTGCGCCTCGGAAATCAGACCATCAAAATCCGACAGCGAGCCGAACATCGGATCGACATCCGTATAGTTCGAGACGTCGTAGCCGAAATCCCGCATCGGCGACGGAAAGAAGGGCGAGATCCAGATGGCGTCCGCGCCGAGCGCTGCGACATGTGGCAGGCGGGCGGTGATGCCCTTCAGATCGCCGATGCCGTCGCCGTTCGAGTCCTGATAGGAGCGCGGGTAAATCTGATAAATAACGGCCCCCCGCCACCAGTCCTTGTCCGGTGCTGCGGGGGCTTCTGCTGAAACGCTCATTCAATGTCCTGTTGTCGTTCGATGTTGATCAGCCGCCCTTGACGGAGCCGGCAAGCAGTCCGCGGACGAGATATCGCTGAAGGGCGAAAAAGACGATAATCGGCACGACGATCGTTATGAAGGCCGAGGCCGTCAGGATTTCCCACTTTCCACCCATTGAGCCCAGAAGCGCGTTCAGAGCGCCGGTGAGGACCAGCTGATCCTTGCCGGTTCCGAGGAAGACCATGGCGACGAGGAGGTCGTTCCAGGTCCACAGGAACTGGAAGATCGAGAAGGATGCGAGCGCCGGAAATGACAGCGGCAGGATGATCTTGACGAAGATTTCGAAATCGCTGGCGCCGTCTACGCGGGCGGATTCGATGATTTCCCGCGGCAGGCCGGAAATGTAGTTGCGCAAAAGATAGATCGCGAGCGGCATGCCGAAGGCGGAGTGCGCAAGCCAGATGCCCGCATAACTGCGAGACGGCACGCCGAAGAAATTACCGATCTCGTTATACATCTTCAGGAGCGGAATGAGCGACATCTGTAAGGGTACGACGATCAGCCCCACCACCAGGGCGATGATGAGGGCGCGCCCGGGAAATTCCATCCAGGACAGAGCGTAGGCGGCAAAGGCTGCGATCAGGATCGGAATGATCGTTGCGGGAACCGCGACCGTCAGGGAGTTGACGAAGGACTGGCCTATCCCTTGAGAGGTCAGCACCGTGCGGTAATTTTCGGTGGTGAAGGATGGCGGCGTCGCGACGGATAGGTAGACGCGTTTGCCGCGGCCCTCGAAAGGCGCGTTCTTGGAATAGGTATAACTGCCGTCCTCGTTGATGGTCAGCGTCTCGCCGTCGCCGATATCGGCGGGCTTTCCTGCTGCAAACTCGGTTGGAGCGGCGACGCGGGTGCCGAAGGCGCGCACGGTGCCGCCCTTCCTGCCTTCGAAGACGGAACCGGAAATGACGTAGCTCGTACCATTCTGCTTGGCTGTCGAAGGCTCACCGAGGCGGGCGGCGCTCGTCTCGGCGGCGCCCGTAAAGGCGGTCCACCAACCCGAAGCTGTAATCTGGCCCGCCTCTCGAAAGGACGTGACGAGGATGCCGAGCGTCGGGATCAGCCAGATGAAGCAGATGACGAGGACGGAGGCGTGGACGATGAGGCGTGGAAGGCCGATACGGCGAAGGCTTACAACTACGCTCATCTCAATGGCCTCCCATTTCCTTGTTCGCCTGGCGGATGTTCCAGATCATGATTGGGGTGACGGCGGCCATGATGATCAGCGCGATGACCGCACTTCGTCCGCTGTCGCCCCCGCCGCGGAACATCCAGTCGAACATCAGGTTTGCCAGAACCATGGTGTTCCACTGGCCGTTGGTCATGGTCAGCACGATATCGAAGACCTTCAGCACCAGAATGGTGATCGTCGTCCAGACGACGGCGATCGTGCCCCAGATCTGCGGCACCATGATCTTCCAGAAGATCTGCCAGCCGCTGGCGCCGTCGATCACTGCGGCCTCGATCGTCTCCTCGGGGATGCCACGAAGTGCGGCCGAGAGGATGACCATGGCAAAGCCGGTCTGGATCCAGATGAGGATCGCCATCAGGAAAAAGTTGTTCCAGAACGGCAGCGAGATCCACACCTGCGGAGAGCCGCCAATGGCCTGCACGATGGCGTTGAGGAGGCCGATCTGCGTTTCGCTGCCACCACGATATTCGTAGATGAACTTCCAGATGACCGAAGCGCCGACGAAGGAAATCGCCATCGGCATGAAGATCAGGCTTTTGGCGAGATTGCCCCACCAGATGCGGTCGGTCAGCACCGCGATGACGAGGCCGAAGAAGGTACATGCCGCCGGCACCACGGCGAGCCAGAGGATGTTGTTGAAGATGGACTGGCGGAACTGCGCGTCCTGGATAGCCCAGCGATAATTCGCGAGGCCGACGAAATTGCCGCCCGACCGGTCGTAGAAGGAAAGGATGAAGGTCGCGACGACCGGATAAACGAGATAGACGACCAGCAAGATCAATGCCGGTCCGAGAAACAACCAGGGACGCACCATGGCGCGGCGATTGAGGTTGACGGAGGCGGCGCGGACATTGTCCACCGGCACGGGAACGACGATCTGCAGGATTTTATCGGAGAGCCAGTAATATAAGGCACAGACGAAAACGCCGGCGATCACGACGCCGACGGCTGAAACGATCTGCGATATCATGGCTCTCCCCTTTTCACCGTTTTATGCGTAGCTTTTTATTGTACCGCGCCGGCCTCCGGCGCGGTCGTATTTGAGAGCCTACTGGGGGAGGCTTATTTCAAACCGTCCCAAGCCTTCTGAATATCGGTCGCGACGGTCTTGGCGTCCTTGCCTCCGACATAATCGATCATGCCGGTCCAGAACGCACCGGCGCCGATCTTGCCCGGCATCAGGTCGGAAGCATCGAAGCGGAAGGTCGTGGCGGTGGTCAGAAGTTCGCCCTGCTTCTTCAGGACATCATTGGCATAGGCATTCGGATTGGCACCCTTGAACGGCGTCAGGAACGACGACTGCGCCATCCAGACCTCGTGGGCAATCGGCGTTTTCAGGAATTCGATGAAGGCCTTGGCGGCAGGCGAATCCTTGGTGATGGCAAACATCGTGCCGGCACCGAGAACCGGCGTTCCGAGCTCCGGCTTCGAAGCATAGGTCGGCAGATAGAAGAAGTCGGCGTCGGTGCCGAGCTTCGTATCCGGCGGGAAGAAGGACGGCACGAAGGATGCCTGATGATGCAGGTAGCATTTCGGCGGAATGCCGAAGAGGCCCTTCGGGCTGTCGCGGAAGTCGGTGGAGGAAACGGCCGCAACTCCACCGCTGACATATTTCGGATTTTTGGCGAACTTGCCGAATTCATCGATCGCGCCAATAACAGCCGGATCATTGAACTTGACTTCATTGCTCACCCACTTGTCGTAGACTTCCGGCTTCTGGGTGCGCAACATCATGTCCTCGACCCAGTCGGTCGCCGGCCAGCCCGTCGCGCCGCCGGAGCCGAGACCGATGCACCACGGAACCCCGCCGTCCTTAACGATCTGGTCGCTGAGCTTGATCAGGTCCTCCATGGTCTTCGGAACTTCATAACCGGCTTCCTCGAAGTTTTCGGGCACATACCAGACCATGGATTTGAAATCGGCCTTGAAGGGGAAGCCGAAATAGGCCTCCTTGCCGTCCTTGCCCTTGTAGGTGCCATAACGGATCCAGTCTCCGCCAGAGCCGTAGTTGGTCTTGACCCAGTCGGAGTTCTCCTGGCCGAGCGAGGTCAGGAACCCCTTGGCGGCAAGATCGGCCAGAAGGCCGGGCTGCGGGATGATGGCGATGTTCGGCGGAGAACCGGCCTGCGTATCGATGACGATCTGCTGCTCGTAGTTTTCCGAGGAGGAATAGCGGCCGTTGATGCCGGTCGCAGCGTTGAAATAGGCCAGAACGCTGTTGAACAGCACTTCGTCCTCGCCGCGCCAAGGGCCGAAAAGCGTCAGGCTCTGCCCTTTGAGATTGGCGTGGGCAGCCTTGAAATCCTCATAGCTCTTCCAGGTAAATTTAGAATCCTGGCCGGGCGCGAATTTCAGCTCCTGAGCAACTGCGCCGCCGGCCACGAGCGCTGCCAGCGCAGTACCGATCCAAAATGATGCCTTCATGAAATAATCCTCCCGTTGTCCCGACTTTTGCTACCTTGCCGGGAGTTCACAACATGGGAGAGATTTAACGCTCTCGCGGAGGAGTCAACCCCTGCGCAGGCCGCGTGGAACAAATGAAAAAATCCGTTCCCGCAGGATCAGAACCTAGGTGCGGTTTTGCCGGCCGTGCGATAGGCGGCGATCACCGTGTTGGCCATCAACATTGCGATGGTCATTGGGCCGACGCCGCCGGGGACCGGGGTGATGGCGCCAGCGACTTCAGCGGCTTCCGCATAGGCCACGTCGCCGACCAGCCGGGACTTGCCCTCGCCCTTGTCGGGGGCGGCAACGCGGTTGATGCCGACATCAATGACGGTTGCCCCGGGCTTCACCCAGTCGGCCTTGACCATCTGCGGGCGGCCGACGGCGGCGACCAGGATATCGGCATTGCGGCAGACGCCGGCGAGATCCTTAGTTTTCGAATGCGCCATGGTAACGGTCGCATTGGCTGCCAGGAGCAGCAGGCCCATCGGCTTGCCGAACAGGTTGGAACGACCGATGACGACGGCGTTGAGGCCCGAAAGGTCACGCCCATGTATACGGTTGACCAGCAGCATGGCGCCGGCAGGGGTGCAGGAGATCAAGCCGGTCTCCAGGTCGCCTGTGGCGATCTTGCCGGCGTTGACGACGTGCAGGCCATCGACGTCCTTTTCCGGCGAGATCGACAGGATGACAGGCTCTGCGTTCAGGTGTTTCGGCAGCGGCAGCTGGACGAGAATGCCGTTGATGGCCGGATCGGCGTTGAGCTCCGCCACCAGCTTTTCCAGCGTCTCCTGGGTGGTGTCTTCAGGCAGGCTGTGCTGGATCGAGTTGAACCCACACTGCTTGGCCATCTTGCTCTTGGAATTGACATAGGCATGGCTTGCCGGATCGTCGCCGACGATGACGACCGCGAGGCCTGGCTTGAGGCCGGTTTCGTGTTCGAGAGAGCCCGACGCCTGGGTCACGGCAGCGATAACGGATGCCGCCGCTTCTTTACCATCGATCACCACAGCCATGCGTACCTCCCGCTTGAAACCGCCACCAATGTATACATGGAGCATGTTCTGAATTTGCCCGCCAACGCCCTATGCTGGTCGCAGACAGCAAATGCAAGCGGATTCGATGTCGCAGGTCTTATCCTCGGGAGGTATTCCGGCGCGCAGAATAGACCTGCACTCGTTCACGCAATTCCGCCATGTCGCGGCGAAGCTCGCGAAGTTCTTCGGCCTTGCGGACCTCCTCCGGCGAAGGAGTCGGACGACGGGCTGCGCCATAGGAGGGGGCATCGGCAAGACGGCCGGCCATGACGGCCGCGACCAGCGGCGGAAGCTCAGCCTCCGCTGCGGGACGACGACTGGCCATCAGCATCTCACGGATGTGATCGGCAAGCGGGCTGTCATTGACCGGCGCCGGATGGCGCGGGCGCCAGGGCCGCTGCTCGTAGTCTGGTCGATCGTAGCCCGGCAGATCGTAGGCCGGATCCTGTTCCTCGGAAAAAAAGTCCTGCTCGTCCAGATGCTCTGCCAGCAGGTCCCGATCGATCATCAGCGCGGGCTCGTCGGTGGGGTCCAGTTCCTCCGTCGAGATTGCCGAAGGCGTGGGGAAGCGCCTGCCCCGGGTCACGAAGGCGAGCCCGATGCCGAGGGAGAAGCCGATCAGCGCACCGATGCCCGAAACCTCGGCCAACGAGGGGCCAAGAGCTGCCGCCGCTGCTGCCTCGGCCGGAACCAGCACGGTCACCTTGGCCGTCGATGCCTTCGTCTCGGTGCCATGAAGCGCGTCGAGATAGTTCCGCCGAGCCTCGTCGACCGCAGTCTCGAGCGCCGTCAGCCGCGCCGCGGATTCGGTAATTTCCTTGTCGTCAGGCTTCTTTACCTGCTTCGCCTTTAGATCGGCCAGATGTTTGGCGGCCGCCGCCTCCTGCTGGCGAAGCGAGGCGCCAAGCTGTTTCAGCGCGTCCTGAATGTCGTTTTTGACATCCGCCAGTGCTGCTTGAGCCGCAGCAAGCCGCGGGTGGCGCGGGCCGAGATCACTCGAAAGCTGGTCGACGGCAAGCTTTGCCTCGACATGTCGCTGCCGCTGGTAATCGAGGCCTGTATATTCGAGACTGTCCGGCAGAGGCTTGTTCAGCACGTCCGAGAGCTTCATGGCCGAGGCCTGTGCCGCCTTCTGTCTCAGGTCGCCAAGCTGCGCCGTCGCCTCGTTTATCTCTGCGACAAGCTGCTGCCCGTTGTCCTCGGTCCGGCGCAGTTCGGCAAGCTTTTGCGCATCCGTCTCGGCGATGAAACCGGCAAGGGCGGCCTCTGCATGCTCAAGCGTCTGGCGCAGCTTCTCCGCCACCGGCGCGGACGACGCTGTGCCGGAGAAGGCGATCTCGTCGTGGAAAGTGTTGACGAGCATGTTGGCGATGCGCGCCGCCTCGGCCGGCTCTTCCGCCGTAACGGAAATCACAAGTCGGCCGGTGCGGCGGTCGTAGCTAGTGGCAATCGCCTGGGAAAGGCGCGCACGTAACCGGTTTTCAGCCTCCGATACCGTCATCGTCTCGCCGGAGACAATATCGGACACGATCCTGACGACACTCGGACGGTCGGCAGAGAATTCGCTGTCGCGGCCAAGGTTCAGGGCACGGATGACATTGTCGAGGCTGGCCTTCGAGCGCAATGCAGCAGCAGCCGCATTGACCGCCGCCTCGCTCGCCGTTTCGATCTTCAGCCTGGTTTCAACGTTGAATTTATGCGGAAACGTATCAATGAACAGCAACGGCAAGAAGACGCCAACCAGCGTGAGGGCGCCGATCTTGAGGACGGCGGATCGCAATCCGGTCGACACGGAACCGGCGCCGGCGAGCGATGCTGCCGGTTTGGGGTTTCGGTCGTCTTCGATTTTCGCTGACTGATACATGGGATGACCGCGCTAATCTGGTGCTGCCGACATCCCGCAGGCAGCCCTCTGATTAAGGCAGTCTAAAATTTCATGGCAAAGAAAGGGTTAACTTGTCAGGCGAAAGACGGTTGCGGCGAAGGAACATCCGCCTTTGGCACCACACGCACAGATTTGCCTTCGATGAAGGTAGACAGTCCGGCCCCGGTCATGACCACCAATCCGGTGCGGACCAAAGCGAGCCGGCGCTCGATACGCCGTTCCTGAGCAAGGCTTGCCGCATCGACGAGGATGAGGTCGAAGCGCTGCGAGATGTCCTGGTCCAGCGCGACCACCGCCACGTCATGCCAGGGCGCATGGCGGGCGAAATGCTCGCGGAGCGCTTCGATACGTCCCGTATCCTCGCCGGCTATGCCGATGCGGTGGCTCTTTTCCATGAAGCTCAGAAGGGCTGGCACGAAGGTCGTGGCCGAAAAACGCACCGGTGCGGGCTTCTCATGCCGCGCCTTGGTGAGGAGGCTGAAAGCACGGCCACCACCCGGCAGAAGCACCCTGCGGCCCAGCTGACTGCGGTAGGCGGGATCGATCATCTGGCGGAGAGTAGTCCGTTCATCTAGGAAGCCGAGGGTGGAGCGGTTGCCGCGCAAGGCGATCAGGCTTTCCACGAGGCCGAGGGTGGCGTTCCATCCGAGATCGCAGACACGCAAACCGAATAGGGTCCGGGGTGACGCGGATGCCAGGAAGTCTCCGGATGCGTTCATCAATGCGCTCCCCATGGGGCAAGACCAATTCTCCCCAAAGGTCTAACAGCGCGCTCTGAAATCGCCTTTAAATCGATCGGTAAAATGCAAGCGATGCCCGTATTTTCGGGGCTTCACAACAAAAAGGCCGGCCATCGCGGCCGGCCGTTATACTCCATGGTGAGCGCCGCCGCGATGCCTCGGGGCGCGTCAGTGACCCGCAGGCGCGGCTTTCGGATCGTCGACCTTCACACCCTCGACAATTTTCTTGCCCGGGTTCGGGTTCTTGTTGCCGCGCGAGGCATTGTTGCGGATGTCTTCCTTCGAGAGATAATCGAGCTGCTCGACCAGGACCTCTGCCACCAGCCCGTCGCCAAGCTTCTTGTTGAAGTCATCCTTGATGCTCGTGCGAAACTTCTCAAGGTTGAAGGCGCCGGGCTTGCTGAGATCGACCATCTGGTTGCCGATCAGCAGCGTGAAAAGCTCGTCAGTCGTCAGTTCGGTGATCGGAAGCTTGGTGTTCTTGATCTTTTCCTTGTCCATCATGAACGAGACGCGGCTCAGGAAATAACCGGTGATCGCGCCGTCCGCGATCATCGGAATGGTAATGGATTCCCCGCGCACCAGGGTCTGAAGCTCCTTGCGCCTGGCCGCTTCGTCGACCGGCGCCGGCGCTGCGGACATCTGCACGGAGAAGTACACCGCCGCAAGCGTGACGATGCAGACCCATAGACCGGTGAGAAGGAGCTTGACCATCAAGCCTCGCTGTAGGTGAACTGTTCTTGGGTGTAGGTACCGTCGTCGTCCGCGTCACGGGCAGCATTCTTCAGAAGATCTGCGACGGCGCGGACGGCGTGGAGATGCGCCTCGACCCGGCGGGCATTAAGGGCCAGCTTGCTCTTCAATCCGTGCATCTGGTCGATATGGCCGGTGGCGAGCTGCTTCGGGTCGGTGCCGCGGAACAGCATGGTCAATTCGTAGAGGCAGCGGCTTTTGTGCGCGTTCGACACTTTCAGGTCGAATTCCGGATCGCGGCCGATCCGCTGATTTTCGTTGTCGATTATCAGCTCCAACCGGCCAAGCACGGTCTTGATGCGATAATCATTCGAAACGACTTCCATATTTTCTGCCCCAGTCTGATGCATATCAGGCCTCACTCTTCTTGCCGACGCCGAGAACCTGCCGCTCGAAATCGGTGATCATGCTCATTGCGCGGCTACGATCAGTTTCATTGGTGGTCGGATTGACCGTGGCCTGACGTTCCGCACGAGCGACCGCCTGCGAGTACATCTGCTCGGCAATACCGACGCCGCCCTTTTTCGACATCTCGTCGGCAATCTTCTCAGCCATCATGCTCTTCCAGAATTCACCGGCAGAGCCCTTGCCGTAAACGTCCTCGGTCTCCTTCGGGAGCATGGAATTCACGAAGGTCGAAAGCACCGAGGCTTCGAACTTGCGATATTCCTCCGGCATTTCGGCAACCTTGTTCGGCGCCTCCGGATTGCCGAGACCCGCCGTCGTGCCGGGTGTATCGATGAATTTCATGGCAGCACCAAAACCCTTGCCGACTTCGGCAAGGCTGGTCGCGGCAAAGGCCGCCTTGTTCGCCTTCAGCTTGGCCTGCGCTTCTTGAACGGCAGTCGGGTCCGCAGCGCGGACGACGTCCATGACCAGATCGCTCGGAGGTGAAATCGCCACGTCAGCTCCCTTCATGACTGCCGCGGACTGCATCCCTAAAGGTGCCCGAGCGCAGCAACAGTTTGAAATGGCACGTGATCCCGCCGGTCTCGATTCGGAGCCGGCAATCAGTGCAATGACGAGACTATGACGTTCGAAGCTTGCTGGAGGCTGGCCAGTCTATTTGACCCGATCGAGGGCGAGCGTGATATCGATGAGCTCGTAGATCGAGTCGTCCGCGGCTTCGCGGTCTTCGTGATCACGGGCGTCCTTCATGTTCTCTTCAAGGCGGTCGGCCTTGGTGCGCTCCTTGAGAACCTTCATCTCCTGGATCTGCTGAACGCCGGCAAGCTGGCGTTCCTTCGTCGTCAAGCGACCGAACCGTTCGGAATAATGCTGCGAGAACTGTCGATGGACCGGGTTCATCGAGCCGATCGCATCTATGACTTCCTCCATCGACTGATTGACCTCCGCGCGATAGCGGGTGGTGGCCGCAAGCTCGTGTTCGGCCATCGTCTCGAGATGCCGCTGGACCGCAACGAGACGCTTGAGCTTGTCCGACCGCTTGACTGGGCCTGCCATTGGCGTCTCCTAGAAGGACCTGAAGATCGGCGCGAAGCCATCCGCATACTGGCGAATGAAGGCGGCGATCGACAGATAGAGAAGGAAAAGCCCCCCCATCAATATGAAGGGCGTCGAGATGAAGAAGATCGGGATCTGCGGCGCCATCTTGTTGATGAGGCCGATCGCCACGTTGAACATCAGGCCAAAGATCAGGAATGGGCTTGCCAGCCGCAGCATGATCACGGTCGACGCCCGCAGGGTATCCGTCAGCGTGATCAGTATCTTCTGCGGATCGATCACCGCACCGACCGGCGTTGCCGTGTAAGAATCGACCAGCGCGCGGAACACGATGTGGTGGAAATCCATCATGAACAGGAGCAGCAGTCCGCTCAGCGTCAGCAGGATAGTCAGCGAGTTTTCCTGCGAGTCTTCGAAAACGTCGTGGCCGCCAGGCGCCGTGAAACCGATCGAGAGGGTCAGGACCGTGCCGGCAAACTGCATGCCGAGCGTATAAAGCCTGGCGATCAATCCATAAACCGTGCCGATCGCGGCTTCAGTGAAGATCAGGCCAAGATAGGTGGCCGTCGGTTCCGACGCTTTCGGGTAGATCTGATCCCAGAGAACCGGCAGCACGGCCATTGACAGGGCAACCGCCACAAACAACCGCACCTGCACCGGCACGCGGCCGCTTCCCAGCCCCGGAAGAACCATCACGCACGTACCCATGCGGCAGAACGCAAGGAAAAGTGCGAGAATGGTCCCCTGCGGGTCGGTAATCATGCGAGAATCGTCCTTTGCGGACAGCCTATCACGAAATGGCGCCGAGTATTTTGATTTCGAGACCCTTGGCGAGTTCTACATGGGAAAGGACCGGCAGGGTCGCGAACAGCCGCTCGATGATCATACGGACGTAGGAGCGCGTTTCCGGCGAGGTGACGAGCACGAAAGGCAGGCCGCGGTCCATGAATTCACGGATGACCTTGGTCGCCTGTTCGCTGAATTCTTCGAGCGTGCGCGGATCGATATCGAATTCGACCACTTCGCCCTTGCCGTCCCGCTTGAGCGCCTGGTGGAACAGCATGTCCCATTTGTTGCCGAGACGGAGCACCCGCAGCACGCCGTTGTCGGCCAGGTCGCCGCAGAGCTGCTGCGACATGCGCACGCGCACATGTTCGACGATCTGCTCCGTCTTGCGGACATGCGGAGCAAGCTCGGCCACCGCTTCTAGGATGAGATGCAGGTTGCGGATCGACACGCGCTCGGCGAGCAGAAGCTTCAGCACCGCCTGCAGGCCTGAATAGGACATGTGCGACGAGCAGATCTCGTCGGCGAGCTTCTTGTATTCCGGATCGAGACGCTCGATCAGGATCTTGACGTCCTTGTAGGACAGAAGCTGCGGAAGGTTGTTGCGGATGACTTCCGACAGGTGGGTCAGCACGACCGAGACGTTGTCGATCGGATGGAAACCTTCACGCTTCAAGTCTTCGGCGAAAGTTTCGAGGATCGACACCGCCGGCATGCCGAAGGCGGGTTCCCGGATCTCGTCGCCCGGGATGCTCGGCTTGCGGCCGGATCCGGTTACGACGAGGACGTCGCCGACCCGCAGGGCGTTGGAGGCGATCGTCGTGCCGTGGATGCGGATCTGGTAGGACTTTTCCTGGATCGAGATGTCGTCGGTAACCTTGATTTCCGGGACCACGAAACCGTATTGCGTCGCGAACTTCTTGCGCATCTTGCCGACACGGAAGGCAAGTTCCTGGTGGGCACCAAGCAACCGGGTGGAGACCTGCTTGCCGAGAGCGAGCTCGATTTCGGAGGTCTTGAGGACCGACTTGACCGAGTCCTTCTCCGCTTCCTTGGTCTGGACGACCTTCTGCTCTTCGTCTTCGCGACGCGCCTTGTTCTCCGCCTCGATGCGGCGCGGAACGAGCCAGGCGCCGAAACCCATCAGGCCGCCGAGTGTCATAAAGGGCAGGAACGGCAGCCCGGGGATGATCGCCAGAAGAGCCATCAGACCGGCCGACATCGAAAGGGCGCGCGGATAGCCGCTCAGCTGGTCGATGACGGCCTTGTCGGTGGAGCCGGCGGTGCCGCCGCGGGTGACCAGGAGGCCGGCAGCGAGCGAAACGATGAGAGCCGGAATCTGCGTGACGATACCGTCACCGACGGACAGCTTCACGAAGACATCGGCGGCTTCGCCGATCTGCATGCCGTGGCGGAAGTAGCCGATGATGATGCCGCCGAAGATGTTGATGGCGGTGATGATAAGACCGGCGATCGCATCGCCGCGGACGAATTTCGACGCACCGTCCATGGCCCCGAAGAAGGAGCTTTCTTCTTCCAGCTCGGAACGGCGGCGCTGTGCTTCCTTCTCGTCGATGATGCCGGCCGAGAGGTCCGCATCGATCGACATCTGCTTGCCGGGGATTGCATCGAGAGTGAAGCGGGCGCCGACTTCGGCGATACGGGTGGCACCCTTGGTGATGACGATGAAGTTGACCGTCACCAGGATCATGAAGACGATCACGCCGATCACGAAGTCGCCGGACATGACCAGGCCCGCAAAGCCCTGGATCACGTTGCCGGCCGCGCCATGGCCCTCGTTGCCGTGCGACAGGATCACGCGCGTCGTCGCGATGTTGAGCGACAACCGTATCATGGTGGCAATCAGCAGGATGGTCGGGAAGGACGAGAAGTCCAGCGGCCTCTGGATCCAGAGCGCCACCATCAGGATCAGCACCGAAAACGCAATCGAGAAGGCAAGCCCAAGGTCGATCAGGAACGGCGGGATCGGCAGGAAGAGGATGCAGAGGATGGCGACGATGCCGCCCGCAAATCCGAGGTCGCGACCGTTGGGGGCTACTTTCGGAATGGATAGTGAAGGTGGTTGCGCCATGACTTTCCCGTCTCTTCATGAGATGGCGGCAGGAAGTACTCCTACCAGTTCATGTCCTGCCTAAAGGGCGAAGCTTGCGCGAAGGTGGGGTAAGCGAAAAAGATCAGGCGGGCAGCAAGCGGGTCAGAACCCGGATTGCACCCGCGAAAACACCAGATTGGCAAAAAGATTGATCTGGCCGCCGATAAACGGCGCAGTAATGCCGATCGTGATCATGATGGCGACGATTTTCGGCACGAACGTCAGCGTCATCTCCTGGATCTGCGTCAGAGCCTGGAGAAATGCAATAACGACACCCACGACCATCGCCACGAGGACCGCGGGACCGGAGGCGATCAGGATCGTCCAGATCGCCGCCTGCATGATATCAAGGGCATCGGCTTCATTCATTGCGCCGGCTCCGTCTGCTGTAAAGTTTCGGCGTCATGCCGAGGTATCTCGCTCTCAGCTACTCGCTGCAGGCTGATTCGAAAGAACGATCCCCGGCTGGATGAGAACCTTATCACCCTTCTCGGTGATCGCCACCAGACCGTCGGAATAGATTTCCACCTGTTTGATGATACCGGTGATCTTGTCGTCGGCGCTGGTGATCGTCTTGCCGATCATGTCGGCAGCCTGCGAGAACGAGGACGCCTGGATCAGCGACTGCAGGTTCGAGTTCATCTTTACGGACTGCTCGACCTGCGAGAAGGTGGCAAGCTGGGCGATCTGCTGGCTCGCATCCATCGGATCGGTCGGATCCTGATACTTCATCTGCGCGATAAGCAGTTTCAGGAAGTTGTCGTAGTTCAGGCCTGCGGCCGACTTGTCGGACGATGCCGCCTTGCCGTCGCCGGCGGCGTAGGGGTTCTTGGTATTGATCGAGTCTACCGCCACGGTGCGATCTCCTTGCGAATCCGCTCGACTGTCGCCGGCGCGATTTCCCGATTGTTGAGGATACGGTCTTCGACGGGGTAGAGCGCGCGGATCGCCTTCAGAGCGTCGAAGGCGCGACCCGATGCAACCATACCGTCGATGCGCTTCAGTTCGGCCAGCATCTCATCGTCGGTAAAGCAGGTCAGCAGCATGGCGACCGACTTGCGGAACAGCGCGTTCGACTGTTCCTTGCCATCCGGATTGATGAGCATCATCTGGGCGATGAAATAGAGCTGCCGAAGCGGCGTTGTCGCATCTTCCGGCTGAAGAACATGGTTCTCCAGCAGGAACGTGACGTCATTGAGAAATTCCAGCGCGACCTTGCGATCAACGCGCAGAACCGCGCCGTTGATGAATATCCGCTCGCCGGATTTCAAAGAGATGCGAAGCGTACTTTTCATTTAAGTCCATCCCTGATGATGGTGGTCACTTCAATAATGCCCTGGAAATTGGTCGATTCACGGTTTCTGATCTTCTCGCATTCCTTCAGTATCCAGATTGCGATCGAGATCAGATCCGCTCGAAGTTCGTTGGCTAACTCGTTGTCCGGATGTTTCAGATCCTCGACGAAACGGATCCAGACACGCCGGGTATAGAACAACGCCTCAACCGTGGTGCGCGTATAGGCTTTCTCATCGCGCGCGGCGATCAGAAGGTCGATAGAGCGATCCAGGGCCTGCCGCTCGCGATCCTTGGCGTTGGCAACGCCGTCCTCCATGATCTCGGCATATGAAAATTGGTACATTCATGTATCCTTCGTCACGAGCCTTCCTTTATTCATCAAAGGAAGTTGGCCAGGCTCAGCTGCTGTATCTTTGCCGTTACTGTATATGCGGTTTCGAGAAGCGTCTTCATCGTATTGAGACGGGTCGCGGCCTCCTCCGGATCGACGTTCTCCATCGATCCGAGACTGGTCGTCAGAATATCTTTCTGCGCCTGCAACCTTTCCTCAGCCTTGGAGACGCGTTCGGTATAGATACCGATCGACGTCCGCTGCTGGTTGATGCTGCCCTCGCTGTTCATCGCCTTGTTGATGAGACTTGTGGTGCGAGTGGCGACCGCGGCCCGGGCATCCTTGTCCATCCCGGTCTGCAAGTATTCCATCGAGATGATCGACGCGAAAGCAAAATTGCGCATGCCCTGACTATTGGCATTGGTAGAGCTTTCGACCACTTCGGTCGGGCTGATGCGGCTCTTCATGTTTTCGTCGCTGGCATCCGAGAAGAAGGTCTTCCAGAAGTCCTGGCCGGCGACGGCCGCCGGATGGGGTGGGCTTGTCAGCGGCGCGGAACCGTTGAACTTGGCTTGCAGATTGTCCAGAAAACCATCCATCTGGGCCTTCGTCATCTGCTCCTTGCTCGGAATTGCATTAGCAGAGAGATATTGCGTGAGCTCGGCGGCGACGGCGGCCTTGGCCGGCGATCCCGGCGCAAAATAATCGTCGAGAGGCTTCACATCGGAATTGATGCCCGAGAAGATATATTCGCCCTGAACGGCAGTGTTAGCGAAGTTCGTGAAGGCGTCGAGGGCGTCGGACATCGCGAGGCGCGCCGTCGCCAGGCTCGTTTCGTCGGCCGAGCTTCCAAGCGTCAGGATCGCACTCTGTATCTTCAGGCCCTGCTCGTTCATGCTCTTGAGCGAAAGTTCAGCGGTCTGGAGACGCTGCGTCGCGAGTGCTGCGGTCGTCAGAAGCGAGTCGGTGCGGCTGATGTCGCGGGAAAGATCGAGAGCGCGCGACGTATTGGCTCCGAGGGTGACGCCGAGATCGGCGTGTTTCTGGCTCACCGCCTCCTGGTTCGCCTTCACCATCTCGCGCTGAACATTCGAGATGGAGTTTCGCATCGTGGTCTGGATCGACAATGTGGAAATGAAAGAGGTCTTCATGATCAGCTCGCAATATCCAAGAGGGCTTTCATCATATCGTCGACCGTCGACATGAGCTTGGCTCCCGCCTTGTAGGACTGCTCGATATCGAGAAGCAGCGACAGTTCTTCGTCCAGGCTGACGCCCGTATTGCTGGAAAATGCTTCAAGACTGCGCGACAGCATGGCTGTCTTGGTCTCGTCGGCGGCGGTCGCCGTGCTGCGAAGCTGCTCGAGCCAGCCCATGGAATCGGCCGCAAATGAGAGGACGTCCGGCGCATCGGCGATTTCCGTGTCCGTATCGAAGACCATCGGGCCGGTCAGGTTCTGGTTGTACTTGTCGAGGAGGTCCCCGTAGCTGCTACCGGCCGTGTTCACGATGTAGGCCGCGCCGTTGATCCCACCGTCGCGCACCTTGTCCGGCGTGCCGGCCGGAGGGACGACCACCGGATTGACGAAGATCTTGGAGGCGAGGCCCGGAACGATCGTGCCGGCAGCGGGAATGGCCGTCTGCTGGACGCCGGCGCCATTCTTGTATGTGAAGAGACCCGTCATCGGCGTCAAAGCGCCGGTCGGCCCGGTTTCCGCAAACGAGGTGATCAGACCTCGGGCGATTTCGTCGAGCTGGCTCTGGAAGGTCGGCGCGATCTTGTCGCGGATCTGCATATGGGCCTGGATCGAGCCCTTGGCGGTGGTGTTGCCCGAATCCCCAGGCTTGAGTGCCACGCCGTCGATATAGACGCCGTTGCCGGACGTCGATGCATCGAAAGCGGCTGTCTGCTGGAATGTCACCTTGCGCGGTACCGCCTCGAACAGCGTCGTGCCGTCCGTGGTGTAGAGCACCATATCATTGCCGCCGCGCGTATAAGACGTGACGCCGACGATTTCCGAGATCTTCTTGACGAGGCCATCGCGCTCGTCGAGAGAGTCGTTCGGGTCGGCGCCGCTGGAGACCGCGTTCTTGACCTGGTTGTTGACGGTCTCGAACTTCGCAAGCAGCGCGTTCAGATCGATGACATTCTGCTTGATCTGATCGTCCGCGTCCTTGCGGATCTGCTGAAGCTTGTCGGAAGCGATATTGAGGCCGGCCGCCACGTCCCGCGCGCTCGAAATGAAGGAGATGCCGATGCCGGTATCGTTCGCCTTTCCGGCGAAGGCATCCAGGTTGTTGCGGAAGGCCGCTATCAGCTTGGCGGGGGAGAGCTCGTTGTCGTTCCCCCCCATCAGGTTCTTGATCTCCTGGAGGCCGTCCAGCACCGTCCGCTGGCCGCTTGCGATCGACGAGCTTGCAATCGTCTGGCGCAGGAGCGGCTCGTTCTGGGACCGTGTAATGTCGCCGATCATGGCCCCGTTGCCACCGGTCACGACCATCGCGGATCGGCGGGTGTAATCGGGGTTCTGTGCATTAGCGATGTTCTTCGCCGATACAGCCGACTGCGTGCCGGAGTTGGTGAAGATCGACTGTGCCGTAGACAATGCTGATGCGAGCGACATTTTTTACTAACCTCTTGAGACTTATTCTCTCGATCGTCCGTCCGATTATCTCTTCAGATTGATCAGGACGTCCATCAGGTCGGAACCGGTCTGGAAGACCTTCGAGTTCGCGGTATAGACACGCTGCGATTCGATCATTTCCGTCAGTTCGCTGGCGATATCGACGTTGGAGCTTTCAAGCGCACCGGAATAGATCTGGCCGAAGGCGCCAGCCTGCGGGAAGCCGATGGTGACGACGCCCGAGTCGTTGGTCGGCAGGTAGACGTTGCCGTTCTGCGGAAGCAGATTGTCGATGCTCGGGACCGTTGCCAGCGCAACCTGGTAGATCGGACGACGACCGCCATCCTGATAGACTGCCGTGACCAAGCCGTCGCCGCCGATTTCGACATCGGTGATCGGGCTCGGCGCGTTGCCGTCGATGATGCCCTTGCCCGGCGTGAAGGCGGTGGCGAACTGCGTCATATCCGAGAGGTCGATAGCGATCGACTGTGCAGGGGTAGCGCCGTCGGTCAAGTCGGTAAAAGTGATGGACTTGTCGGAACCGGTTGGCAGAACAACCGGAGGACCCGCGCTGCCCGGCACGTAGTTGCCGGCCTGGAGCTTATTCGTGTTCGGATCGAATACCAGATTCGCCGTCTGCTTCACCAGGTTGGCAGCTGGAACTCCCACGTAAGGGAAGCCGCCATTCGTGGACTGATCCTGACGGTAGACCGTGACTTCCCATTGGTTGTTGGCAGTCTTGGTATAGTAGAAGTCGTAGAGAACTTTCGCGCCGGCATGATCGTAGGCCGTCAGCGAGCTCTTGTTGGTAATGACGCTACCGGCAACGTTATCGCTCGGCTTGCTACCAGCGGGAACGATAGCCGCCCCCTTATCCAGGTTGGCCGGGAAGCTGCCTGCTGTCGACGGCGAGGACACCATGCCGAAGTCGTTGATGTTGATTTCCTCGAGACCGTTGAAGCCGTTGACGACGGCGGCCGGCGGGTTCGTGCCGTAGGGATAACCCATCAGGTTGAAGCCGGCGGTGTTCTTGAGGAAGCCCGTCGCATCCTTCACGAAGGCACCAGCGCGGGTCAGGTAAGGAGTACCGTTCGGATCGCTGACGATGAAGAAGCCTTCGCCCTGGATGGCAAGGTCGGTCGACGAGGTGGTGTACTGAATGCCGCCCTGATCTGCGATGCTGTAGCGAACGTTGGTTTCGACACCGCCGGAAGAATACGAACCCTGCGTCGAGGGCAGGACCAGCGTGGAGAACGCCGTGGAAGAACGCTTGTAACCGACGGTGCTCGAATTCGCGATGTTATCGCCAACGGTGCCGAGACGGTTTGCCTGAGCGTTCATGCCCGAGACGGCCGTTTTCATCGTGCCGAAAATACTCATAGGAAAATCTCCTTTTTGTCTGATGGAGAGAGTAAGTGGCGGGCCTTGCGTGAAGCTGTCTGCTTACGGTTCCCGCCGAAAATTTGCGGCAAGGCCCTTTTGGAAAATCAGCTCCAGTCGATGCAATAACCAAGGAAACGCTTGGAATCGACCGGATCGAAGCCGAGCTTCTTGCGCAGCTTCTTGCGCAGCTTGCTGATGTGGCTTTCGACGACGTTCTCTTCGACTTCCTCGTCGAAGATGCCGTAGATGGCGTTGAATATCTGGGTCTTGGAAACGCGACGACCGCGGTTGGAGACCAGGTATTCGAGGATGCGGCGCTCGCGGCGCGGCAGGGCGAAGACATCGCCGTCAATTTCCGGATCACGACCGTCGGAGAATACCCGGATCGAACCGATATCGGTGAAATTCGAGATCGCCTTCAGCCGGCGACGGATCGCAGCGGCACGCGCCAGGATCTCGCGGGGATGGATGGGCTTGCGCACCACGTCGTCCACGCCGCTGTCGAAGAAGGCAAGGGTCGCCTCCAAGGATGGCTGATCGCTGACTGCGATCACCGGTGCCATGGACCGATCCCGGATAGCCCGCGGCAGTTCGAGCGTACGCTCGCCCTGACCGATCAGGAAGGCTTCGACCGCGGCGATATCCGAATCAGCCGCCGTGCTCACCCATTCGCCGAATTCTTTTGGATCGAACCCCTGGGACGGAATTCCTTCGCGTCCAAAAAGAGATGTGTATCCGTCTTTCACGAGCTCACGCTCATCAACCACTACGATCATTCGTCCGCCTCCGAATCACTTGTGGTGCTTCAATATCTCTATGGGTACGAATCGGCGGAATCCGAGACAAGCTGTGTGAAGTTAACCAAACAAATTAATAGTTGATTAAGAACCGCACCGCGATTTGCACTAGATGTAGTGGGTGCACCAATTTCGCACACAAATCTCCAGTGGAAAAATTAACGTATCGTAAAAGAAGACTTGCATGACCATTTTTGCCATAAACGCAAGTCGCTGCAATTTTGCGATTCTTTATTTTAACGATTCAACTGCAGATTGCTTAGCTGGCGCAGAACCGGGAAGCGTTGGAGGTCCACTCTCCGTAGCCTGTAGCGACGAGATTGCTGATCACCCGGCAGACATATTGTTTCTGAGCGGGATTGTTATTCGGTCCCGCGTGGTATCGTGCTACCGCCATCGTCCAAGTTTCGTGTTTGTCGTGCAGGTTCCGGAGGAACTTTGCCGCGTATTCAACATTGCGTTTCGGGTCGAACATCTCCTCCGGGGACGAGAAATTTTCGCCGTGGAAGTAGTGGTTGATCTGCATGCAGCCGATGTCGATGAGCTTCATGCCCTGCCGCTTGGCGTCGTAAAAAGTCGTCATCGCCGCCTGCTGCGAGGGCGGGAAAAAGGCCTTTCCCTCGACATTCATGGCATAGGCGCTGAGGCTGCCCTTGCGGCCGGTCTCGGTCAGACCGACCGAATAGAGAATACCTTCCGGTACGCCGTATTTCGCCGCAGCCGCCTGTATTTCCCGTTCGCAGACGCCGGAATTGACAGATGAACCTGCGGCCGGCGTTCTGACGGGCGCGCGGCGCGTGATGGCAGCTCGGCTCGGAGGTGCGGCGGGCGCAGCAGCGCCTTGCTGCGTTCCCCAACCTCCAGAACTGAAGAGCGACCCGGCGTCGGCGTCAAAGGTAGAGCTGACCAGGACGAGCGCCGCCAGGAGCGGTCCCCGCCACATTGTCCGGTGCCGCGTCATTTGCATTTCTCGTCCCCTGATCCGCGGCCTGGCGCTCCCCATTCTGCTGCTGGCCACGACCGGCAGCCTGGCCTTGGCGACCGCCTTCGGCCATGGCCTGCTGGCCCGCCTGGCCGGGTTGCCCCTGCTGGCTGCTGGTACCGTCGGAATCTGCCGTCGGCGCGATGCTGATGGTCACCTGGTCGACGGCAAAGCCCTGCGCACGCAGCGCATCGAGAATACCGCCGCTGTCCTCGCTGAGCTGCCTGTAGGCCGCCCGCGTCTCGACGGTGAGATGAACGTTCAGCTCCTCGCCGTGAAGCCGCAGCATGGCCGTCACCGCGCCGAGATCGTGCGGGTTCATCTGCAGCTTTAGCGTGTTGACGACAGTACCGGTGCTGCTTTGCGCAGCGGCATTCGAAAGAGCCGAACTGGGGCTCATGGCGCCGGCCCATTCCGGGTCACCCGACAACATCGCCGTGAGATTGGCGCCGTTCGAATTCTGTGCGAGCCCGAGGAACCGGCGCGCGTCGAGCACGGTAACGTTTTCCGCGGCCCCGTTCGACGGCACTCTGGGCTCCATGGCGCCGCGCTCGCCTCGACCACCGACAGTCATATCGACATGCTGGTCGCCACGTGCATTGCTGAAACGGAAGACACGGGTGCCGGGAGCGCTCGTGTCTGTATCCAGCGGCGTCGAAAGCGGATCACCGTCCGCCTCACTCCGCACGCCGGCGTGCTTGGGATCCTTGACGGCAAGGGCATCGACTTCGTGCCCGCTACCTTCCTGACCTTTTGCCCGCTTGTTCGGCTGCTGCCCGGGCGCATTCTTCGATATCATCGCGCTGATCTCGCCGACGCTCGTTTCGCCGCTCGTCAAAAGCGAGAGCATGTCGGTGATCTTGGCATCGTCTGCGACCAGCATGGAGAGGTCGAGATCTTCGCTGCCGTCCGTCTCCGTCGCCGCAGCCTTTTCGGATCTGGCGGCGCGCTTGCCCTGAACCTCGTCCGACTTCCGCGCGACGGCTTTCGCGGCCTCCAGGGCCTCGCGAAGCTTCTTCTCGGCAGGGGTCACCTGCTTTTCCTTGAGCCCGTTCGCCGCGGCCTGCTTCAGAGCGCCTGCGGTTTCTTCCGTCTCCTCGATCGGGCGACGGAGTGATTCCGGTTTGATGTCGATGATCGGCTTTGGCTTGCCGTGCTTCACGTCGCCGGCCATACGCTCTTCCGCAGAAGACGCGTGGGCGCCCTCCTCCGGTACGTCCTTATTGTTCGAAGATGCATCGCGGTCAAAACCGGAAAGAGCGTCGGAGAACCCAGAAGAACCATCGGCGCCTTTGCGACCGGCAACACCCTGCTTCGTGGACGAAGCCGCATCAGCCGCGCCAGTCTTACCACCACCAAGAATGTCTGTAATCATTTGGAAGCGTTCTCCTCCTTCAGCATTGCGTCGATAGCACTCAATTTCGAACGACCGCTATCGACGAATGTCTGGAAGGCCGGATCGAATTTGGCAGCGGTGCCGGCCATCGGACGTTCCGTGGCGGAGGCAGGCCCAGCGATCTCATTCCTGGGCAACGCGACTGGAGATTTCGCGTCTTCTGTATTAGTCAGTTTGATAGCTTTATCTTGTGCGAGGCTGTCGGCGGTAGGCCGGCTAACGACCTGCTCTGCCACTGTTTTTGCCGCCTGCCTCAATGCGCGGTCACGCGGCGAAAGAGTTTCCTCGGGAACGTTGGCTATCGCCTGGATGGCCTGCCCGATGTCCTTGGTAGGGATATTGGCAAATCCGCCGTAAAGCTTCGCGAGCGCCTCAGGTGTCGGACTTTTGGCGAGTGTTTCGGCCTTTGCGGAGGCGAGGCGCGCAAGATCGTTCTTGCCGGCGATTGCCGCCGAGCGAGCGATGCGCAGGAAAATCTCGCGGCGCCGGTCGGCGTCCATGAATTCCACCGCTCCGTCGATATCGTCCTGCGTGATCTCACCGAAGTGGCCGACGACCAGCTGCACGAAGAAATCGGCGAATTGGCTGGCATAGGGCGAATGGATGAAACGCCGCGCGTATTTGCGTGAATAGGAGAGCGCCTGGGCCACCATGTTGGCATCGACGGTGATCGCGACCGATCGGCGCAAAGCCGCTTCCTCGATGATCGTGCCCGGCGCCGTCAACCGCGCCCAGTCATAAAAGACCAAAGCGCCCTTCGGATCCTTGGCGACCATCACGTTTCCGCTGACGAGCGAAAGGTAGGGGCCGATCTTCTCGTCGCGATATTCCTTGGCCATTTCGCTCAGGCTTTTTTCGATCAGCGTCCCGCGACCGCCGAGATACTTTCTCAGCCCATCGGCAACGCGGTTGTCGAAATTGCCAGCGACGTCGCGCGAGGCGAGATATTCGAGCGTCGCGGGGTTGCCGCCGCTCATGGCATAGACCAATGCAGCGTCGACATTGCGCGGATCCTCGAAGACCGACGGGTCGGCAGTCCGCAGGCGCTGATCGATCGTTTCCAGCATGAAGCGTTGCATTTCGGCGGCCGAATGGTCGCCGAGCACAACGGAATCCTGCACGAACTGCAGGGACCTGAGCATCGCATAGGGCGCAAGGTCCGCACGATCCTGAGCCGATGCCGCAGGCGCGAGCGCAACCCCGAGCACGAGGCCAGCCGCAACTAAGGACTTTATGCCCACAGCCATCACTATCCCTCGTCCGCCCCGATCAGGATTTCGATACGCCGATTGCCAGCGGCGAGCGGATCCGCCGGGACCTGCAGGCGCCTGTCGGCGAAACCGGAAACCTGCTTGATACGATCCTCCGCCAAGCCGCCATGAACCAGCATATAGTAGGCGCTGTGAGCGCGGGACATGGAAAGACGCCAGTTGTCGTTCTCGGTGCCCTTGAACTGACGGCCGTCGGTGTGTCCGCGCAGGACGATACTGCCCTTGCGGTCCTTGAGGATCTGGCCGATCTTCTCCATCGCCAGCACCATTTCGCGACGCGGTACGGCCGACCCGATATTGAACATCGGGTCGTCGGTCTGGTCCGAAATCGAGACGAGCAGACCGCCTTCTGCAGGCGTTACGACGAGACCTTCCGCCAGCTTGCCGGCAATGCCGGAAATCTGCTGCTGGATTTCCTTCTTCAGCTCGTCGGCAGCCTTCAGCTCGGCCACTTGTTCCGCCTTCGCGCCATCCTCCGGCTTCTGGCCCTTGAGATTGGCCGGCTTCACGGCCTCGGCGCCCGACGGCGTCTGGGGCTTGTCCAGCTGGGTCGGATCCGGGCGCGGAGTTGGGATGGCGACGGCCATCTGGGTCTGTTGCAGCTGCGTCTTGGCTTCCGTGGACTGCGGGGCCTGCTGATATTGCGGAGCCTGCCCCATCTGGGCCAATGGATCGTCGCTCGCCGTGGTCTTGACGGCTTTTTCAGGTCCGTCGGTGCGGGTCACCTGCATCTGTTTGGTCCAAAAGTCCGGATCGAACGGATCGCGATAGGCCTGACCGCCATCGGCACCGGTCGCGGGGCCTGAGTCACTGGCGCCGCCCTCGCCCTTGGCGCTGACATTGGCCTGCTGGCCAACCTGCTGGGCAATTTCGGCAAGAACGGAATAGGGATTTTCGAAGAAATCCGCTTCGGAATAATTGGGTTCGTCGCCGGACGTCGAGGTCATGTCCTCGCCGGTCGCTGCCGCGGAGCCCTGAACGTCACCTTCCGCCTTGACCTTCGACTTCTCGCCCTTCTCCTGACCCTCGGCCGCATCGACCGGCTTTTCCAATCCCTTCGAGGCCGGGGTCTCGTCGGAAAGCTTGATCGGGTTGAAATAGCTCGCCATCGAGGCTTTCGTCTCCTCGTTGGCGGCATTGACCAGCCACATGACGAGGAAAAACGCCATCATCGCAGTCATGAAGTCGGCATAGGCGATCTTCCAGGCGCCACCGTGGACGCCTTCGTCGTGTGCGCCGCCATGTCGCTTGACGATGACGACCTCGTTCTTGCCGTGGTGATGGTTTTCGCCTTCGCTCATCCCAATACCTTCTTCAGACCCGCCAACCACGCAGACATGCGGGTCACAAGGGCGGTTTCGCCGATGTCGACCGCAATATCGAGGTCAGGCGCTTCGATATGGCGCAGGAGCTGGGTGGGCGCTCCAAGCGCAGTTTTCAGTTTTTCGAACAGATGCACCGGACCGCGGACCGTCAATGTGCCGACGTCGCCCTCGAGCATGGCGCCACGGATGATGTCGGCCATGTCGGAGATCGCCTTGGCGACGAGCGCTTCGTCGAGGAGGGGCGACAGGATCCGTGCCGTCTGGTCGCTGACAGCCTGCGCCGTCAGCCCAGCGATTTCCTGAAGTCCCGTCGAGATCGACGCAGCCAGTTCGGTTTCATATTTTTCGCGTAGCGCTGCGATTTCCTGTTCATGTGCGGCGAAAAGTGCTTGCCGCTCTTCGTCAAAACGCTGCTGAAGTTCTTCGGACGCAGCCTCATGACCCTTCGCATAAGCCTCTGTGCGCTCGGCTTCGATATCGATTGGTTCTTCGACCATGGCGGGAAATGCCAGATCGTCTTCGAGACCATCGCCGAAACCATCGGCCGACAGGGATAAAGGCAGGGTCTGCGGCTCGCTGAAATCCTTCAGATAGCGGGCGATCGAAGCACTCATCGTGAGCCCTCCTGCCCTGCCGTCGCCTTTCGTGCGGGGCTCGTCATGAGCCTCCCGAAAGCGCAAATCGTCACCGCTGCAATCATCGTATCATCCCGACAAGGTTGCCATTCATCTGTCCTCGGCGACACAAGACACTTCGCCGGACTTTAACGAAACGGTAGGAAGTTAAACTTGCGCGAGGATGAAGATGCCGTATCGCCTCGAACCTCGCGGACAGGTCCGGCCGACCATTATGGGGCGACGGAGTGACCGGCGCCGCTCAATCTTACCCCTGCCGGAACAACTGCAGGATGTTTTCGGCGTTGCTGTTGGCGATCTGAAGCGACTGAATGCCGAGCTGCTGCTGGGTCTGGAGCGCCTTCAGACGCGTCGACTCTTCGTTCATGTCCGCATCGACCAATCGGCCGACACCCTTGTCGATCACGTCGGTCAGCGAGGCGACAAAGCTCTCCTGCAGATCGATGCGCTTCTGGATCGAACCAAGGCTCGAAGCAGCACTGGTCATGGCCAAAAGCTGTTTGTCGAGGAACCGCTCCATCATATCGAGCACGGCATCCGTGTTCGGCGCCGAGCCAGGGACCATCGTGTTCATCTTCACCACGAGATCATTCAGCTTGTTGATGTCGAGATTGGTGACGGACATCCCAAGTTTTCGATTGTTGAGATTGTTCGCGGCAGTGACGACGAAGTAATATTTTGTCGTGCCGTCATCATGCGCCGGCGTGGTTACCGCGGGCGCCGTCGCCGGATCGGTCGTCGTCACTTGTGCCCATTTACCTTCGGCGACCTTCAGGTAGAAATTACCGCCGACGGCATAGATGCTCGTGTCGATTGTATTCGTGTCGGCACCGATTGCCGTCAGCTGGCTTTCCGTCAGGAACGAGACGGCGTAGGATGCGTTGGTCGCGCCCATCGTGCCATTGCTCGTGGTAATATCGACGGGCGTCTCGCTCTCGGCAACGAACTTGACGGACGAATCCAGAATCCCGAGATTGCCTCCGTTGAGGTCGAAAAGAACGGTCTTGGAATCGAGCGTATAATCGACGGTCTTGACCGCGACATCGCCGGAAGCGGTGCGGGTGAACGACGCGACGACCTGTTTGATGACCGGCCGTTCCTGGGCGTTGGTACCGCCGTCGCTGATATAATCCTGAAGCCAGTTCTCGCCGGAGAAGGTCGCTGAGTCCGAGATGCTCTTCAGCTGTTCCTGGAGCTGGGCGATTTCTTCCTGGATCTTGCCGCGATTGGCGCCGACGCCATAGGCAGCAACGATCTTGGACTTGATTTCGACGACGGTATCGATCGCACTTTCCATCGCCGTGTAGGCCGTATCGACCTTGGCGGCGCCAAGGCCAAGCGCGTCCTGGATCGTCGAAAGCGCGTGATTGTCCGACCGCATCGTCGTTGCGATCGACCAATAGGCGGCATTGTCGGCGGCCGTCTGGACACGCATGCCCGAGGAAACCCGCGCCTGGGTCACTTCCATGCTGCGGTCGATCGAGCGCAGCGTCTGCAGGGCAGCCATAGCGGCGGGATTGGTCAGGATACTGGTCATAGGCCGTGCCTCGGTCAAATATTCTGGGAATCCGGGGTATTTTCACCGGAAACGACGAGAGGCATCATGCGTACCGCCACTCAGCATCACAGAATGCGGGCGGTCTGTCGTTCTTAACAAATCGTTAAGTCGACAGTTAGCAAAGGCAATTGTGGATTGGCAAGATGTTAATGAAGTCTTAATGGCAGTATCCGACAACCGTGCAGGTTTCACGCAAGCCCCGCGCCAAAATGCGGAAAAACCGCGTCCCTTTCGAGACGCGGTCTTCTTTTCCGGAATATTTGCTGCCACGTCAGAGCGGGACGAACCGCTCCTAGCCTAGAGCGCCGCTTACTGACGGAACAGCGACAGAATATTCTCGGAACTGGAGTTGGCGATCGAAAGCGACTGGATCGCCAGTTGCTGCTGGGTCTGCAGTGCCTTGAGCCTGGTCGACTCTTCGCTCATGTCCGCATCCACCAATCGGCCGATACCCTTGTCGATGGAGTCGGTCAGCTTGGAGACGAAATCCTCCTGCATATCGATGCGCTTGGAGATCGACCCGAGTTTTGCCGTCGCGCTGATAAGCGCTTCGAGCTGGCCGTCGACGAAGGAGTTGAGTGCCCCCATGAGGTCCGCGTCGGTGGCCTTGGTCCCCATGCCGAGGTAACTGACACCGTTGGAATTGCGGTAATCGTCCAGCTTGGTGATATTCAGTTCGGAGATCGAAACGTTGGCTGCGTATTTGATGCCGCCCGTTGCGGTTGCGCCAGCCGAGTAGTCGTAGCCCTTGGTGGTGTAGACGGCATCGATATAGGCGCCACCGATCTTGATGAGGTAGGTGCCGTTGGAACCCGAGGTATAGACGCCGTTGGTATCGCCCTTCATGTAGACCCCACCGCCAACATCCTTCCAGATCGCGTCAGTCGCGTATATCGCGGCTGTATTGATCTTGCCGAAGTATTCCTTGTGGTTGGTCGTGCCGTCGTCGAAGTTGATGGAGCGGAAGCCGCTGTAGGAATTGCCGTCGAGCAGGCCGGCGTGGCCGCCGCTCAAGTCGAACAGAACATTCGTTTCGTTCAGGACGACATCCACCGATTTGACCGCAACATTGCCGTCCGGATCACGGATGAACGAGCTGACAACCTGCTTGACGACCGGGTTGGCCGCATAAATGAGGCCTGTAGTGGCGTTCGTGGCGCCACCGACTTCTGCCTGCAGCCAGTTTTCACCGGAGAACGAGGCGGAGGACGTGATGCTTTTCAGCTGATCCTGGAGCTGCGAGATTTCTGCCTGGATCTTCGACTTGTCGACGCCTGCTTCAGAGGCGGTAACGAGCTTGTTCTTGATTTCCTTGACGACGTCGACAACGCTTTCCATTGCGGAATAGGCCGTATCGACCTTGGCAGCGCCGAGACCGAGTGCGTCCTGCACCGCGGAAAGCGCACCGTTGTCGGAACGCATGGTGGTCGCGATCGACCAGTATGCAGCGTTGTCGGACGCGGTACCGACGCGCAGGCCGGAGGAAACTCGGCTCTGGGTGGTCTGCATCTGACCATCGAGATTGCGCAGAGTCTGGAGTGCAGCCATGGCTGCGACATTGGTAAGAATGCTGGTCATTTGATTGCCCCTTGATTGGCTAGATGGAAGGGACATTTCCGGGATCACACCGGTGAACGTTGGCTTGGCCTGATGCCTGTTAACCTCTTCTTCGTCTTGGTTAACCCATCGTTTCGATGAGCTCAGTTAAGGTGGAAATGGTTAACAAAGGTTAAACGGTATTTACGAAAGTTAACAAAAACTACCGGGGCATAAAAAAAGCCGCGCCCGGGAAGGGCGCGGCTCCTTGATGCGACATCTGCGCGTCTTACTGACGGAAGAGCGACAGGATGTTCTGCGAGTCGGAGTTGGCGATCGAAAGCGACTGGATCGCCAGCTGCTGCTGGGTCTGCAGTGCCTTGAGCCTGGTCGACTCTTCGTTCATGTCGGCATCCACCAATCGGCCGACACCCTTGTCGATCGAGTCGGTGAGCTTGGAGACGAAGTCCGACTGCATCTCGAGCCGCTTCGCAACGGCGCCGAGCTTGGCCGCCCCACTGTTCATCGCTTCCAGCTGACCATCGACGAACGAGGTCAGTGCCGCCATGATATCTTCATCTGTGGCTTTGGTACCCAGACCGAGATAGCTGACACCGCTGGAGTCGCGGTAGTCTTCGAGCTTGGTGATGTCGAGGTCGGAAACCGAGATGTCCGAAGCGTACTTGATGCCGCCCGTCGCCGTCGCGCCGGCCGAGAAGTCGTAACCCTTGGTGGTGTAGACAGCGTCGATGTAAGCGCCGCCGACCTTGATCATGTAGGTACCGTTGGAGCCCGAAGAGTAGACGCCGTTGGTGTCGCCCTTCATGAACACGCCGCCGCCGATATCCTTCCACTGGGCAGTGGTCGAGTAGATCGCCGAGGTGTTGATCTTGCCGAAGTATTCCTTGTGGTTGGTCGTGCCATCGTCGAAGTTGATAGCACGGTAACCGTTGAGGGCGTTGGCGTCGAGAAGACCGCCACGACCGCCGCTCAGGTCGAACAGGACGTTCTGTTCGTCGAGAACGACGTTGATGGACTTGACCGTGACATTGCCGTCGCTATCGCGGATGAACGAACCGACGAGCTGCTTGGTGATCTCGGTGCCGGCCTGGATGATGCCGGTGGTGGCGTTCTGAGTGCCGCCGATTTCGGCCTGCAGCCAGTTTTCACCGGAGAACGAGGCGGAGGAAGCGATGCTCTTCAGCTGGCTCTGCAGCTGGGTGATTTCTTCCTGGACCTTGGACTTGTCGACGCCCGGTTCGGAAGCTGCAACCAGCTTGTTCTTGATTTCGGTGACGACGTCGATTGCCGATTCCATGGCGGAATAGGCAGTGTCGACCTTGGCGGCGCCGAGGCCGAGAGCGTCCTGAACTGCGGAAAGAGCGCCGTTGTCGGAACGCATGGTGGTCGCGATCGACCAGTAGGCGGCGTTATCGGACGCCGTGCCGACACGCAGGCCCGAGGAAACTCGGCTCTGCGTGGATTCCATGTCGGACGCGATGCCGCGCAAAGTCTGGAGAGCAGACATGGCTGCAATGTTGGTAAGAATGCTAGTCATTTTAGGTGCCCCTTGAGTGGCTGATTACGAAAAGGGACATCCCGGATTTCACCGGGAACAGCGCACAGCTTCATGCTTGTTAACCATTTAATTTTCTTGGTTAACTCACTGTTTCGATGATCCTAGGTAAACCCAATATGGTTAATGAAGATTGAAACGAATTGGGAAAATGAAGAAGCCGCGTCCGATTTCGGACGCGGCTTCTTTTTGGATCCATAGCGCGGTCAGCCTCCGCGCCATATTTCCAGTTTCGATTAACGGAACAGCGACAGGATGTTCTGCGAGTCGGAGTTGGCAATCGAGAGCGACTGGATCGCCAGCTGCTGCTGGGTCTGCAGTGCCTTGAGCTTGGTCGACTCTTCGTTCATGTCCGCATCCACCAGTCGGCCGACACCCTTGTCGATCGAGTCGGTGAGCTTGGAGATGAAGTCCGTCTGCAGATCAAGGCGCTTCGATACGGCGCCGAGCTTGGAGGCAGCGCTGTTCATCGATTCCAGCTGACCGTCGACGAATGAGGTCAGTGCGGCCATGAGGTCTTCATCACTGGCCTTGGTGCCGAGGCCGAGATAGCTGACACCGCTGGAGTCGCGATAGTCCTTGAGCTTGGTGATGTCGAGGTCGGAAACCGAGACGTCCGTGCCGTACTTGATACCGGTCGTTGCGGTTGCGCCAGCCGAGAAGTCGTAACCCTTGGTCGTGTAGACTGCGTCGATATAGGCGCCGCCGACCTTGATCATGTAGGTGCCGTTGGAGCCCGAAGAGTAGACGCCGTTGGTGTCGCCCTTCATGAACACGCCGCCGCCGATGTCCTTCCACTGGGCAGTGGTCGAGTAGATCGCCGAGGTGTTGATCTTGCCGAAGTATTCCTTGTGGTTGGTCGTGCCGTCATCGAAGCTGATGGCGCGGAAACCGTTGAGGGCGTTGCTGTCGAGAAGACCGCCGCGGCCGCCGCTCAGGTCGAACAGGACGTTCTGTTCGTCGAGGAGGACGTTGATGGTCTTGACAGCTACATTGCCGTCGCTATCGCGGATGAACGAACCGACGAGCTGTTTGGTGATCTCGGTGCCGGCCTGGATGATGCCGGTGGTGGCGTTCTGAGTGCCGCCGATTTCGGCCTGCAGCCAGTTTTCACCGGAGAACGAGGCGGAGGAAGCGATGCTCTTCAGCTGGCTCTGCAGCTGGGTGATTTCTTCCTGGACCTTGGACTTGTCGACGCCCGGTTCGGAAGCTGCAACCAGCTTGTTCTTGATTTCGGTGACGACGTCGATTGCCGATTCCATGGCGGAATAGGCAGTGTCGACCTTGGCCGCACCAAGACCGAGAGCGTCCTGAACCGTCGAGAGCGAACCCTTGTCGGAACGCATGG
The DNA here is from genome assembly GCF_000731315.1 of Neorhizobium galegae bv. orientalis str. HAMBI 540. NCBI lineage: Bacteria > Pseudomonadati > Pseudomonadota > Alphaproteobacteria > Hyphomicrobiales > Rhizobiaceae > Neorhizobium > Neorhizobium galegae. Next base: position 187,104 of record NZ_HG938353.1, on the reverse strand, counting down.
TGGTCGCGATCGACCAGTAGGCAGCGTTGTCGGAAGCAGAACCGACACGCAGGCCCGAGGAAACTCGGCTCTGCGTGGATTCCATATCGGAACCGATGCCGCGCAGCGTCTGAAGCGCGGCCATGGCTGCAACGTTGGTAAGAATGCTAGTCATATTGATTGCCCCTTGAATGGCTATTTGCAGGAAGGGACATTCCGGAATTCACCGGGAACAGCGGACAGCGTCATGCTTGTTAACCATTTAATTTTCTTGGTTAACTCACCGTTTCGATGGCCAAAGAATGCAGCAATATGATTAAGGAACATTGAAGCGAACCATGGAATAAAAAAAGCCGCGTCCGAATTCGGACGCGGCCCTTTTTGAAGGTCGATGGCGCGGTCAACCGCCGCGCCATTTTCCCTGTGTCGATTAACGGAAGAGCGACAGGATGTTCTGCGAGTCGGAGTTGGCAATCGAGAGCGACTGGATCGCCAGCTGCTGCTGGGTCTGCAGTGCCTTGAGCTTGGTCGACTCTTCGTTCATGTCCGCATCCACCAGTCGGCCGACACCCTTGTCGATCGAGTCGGTGAGCTTGGAGACGAAGTCCGACTGCATATCGATGCGCTTCGATACGGCACCGAGCTTGGCCGCAGCACTGCCCATCGCTTCCAGCTGACCGTCGACGAACGAGGTCAGTGCCGCCATGAGGTCTTCATCACTGGCCTTTGTACCCAGGCCGAGATAGCTGACACCGCTGGAGTCGCGATAATCTTCGAGCTTGGTGATGTCGAGGTCGGAAACCGAGATGTCCGCTCCGTACTTGATACCGGACGTTGCGGTCGCACCAGCCGAGAAGTCGTAGCCCTTGGTGGTGTAGACAGCGTCGATGTAAGCGCCGCCGACCTTGATCATGTAGGTGCCGTTGGAGCCCGAAGAGTAGACGCCGTTGGTGTCGCCCTTCATGAACACGCCGCCGCCGATATCCTTCCACTGGGCAGTGGTCGAGTAGATCGCCGAGGTGTTGATCTTGCCGAAGTATTCCTTGTGGTTGGTCGTGCCGTCGTCGAAGCTGATGGCGCGGAAACCGTTGAGGGCGTTCTGGTCGAGAAGGCCGCCGCGGCCGCCGCTCAGGTCGAACAGGACGTTGGTTTCGTCGAGAACGACGTTGACGGTCTTGACCGAAACGTTGCCCTCGCTGTCACGAACGAACGAACCGACGAGCTGCTTGGTGATCTCGGTGCCGGCCTGGATGATGCCGGTGGTGGCGTTCTGAGTGCCGCCGACTTCGGCCTGCAGCCAGTTTTCACCGGAGAACGAGGCGGAGGAAGCGATGCTCTTCAGCTGGCTCTGCAGCTGGGTGATTTCTTCCTGGACCTTGGACTTGTCGACGCCCGGTTCGGAAGCTGCAACCAGCTTGTTCTTGATTTCGGTGACGACGTCGATGGCCGATTCCATGGCGGAATAGGCAGTGTCGACCTTGGCAGCGCCGAGGCCGAGGGCGTCCTGAACGGTCGAGAGCGAACCCTTGTCGGAACGCATGGTGGTCGCGATCGACCAGTAGGCAGCGTTGTCGGAAGCAGAACCGACACGCAGGCCCGAGGAAACTCGGCTCTGCGTGGATTCCATATCGTTGCTGATGCCGCGCAGCGTCTGGAGCGCGGCCATCGCCGACACGTTGGTGAGAATGCTAGCCATAGTTGATTGTCCCTTTGAACGAAATACCTGGAGGGGGACATACCGGACTGTATATTTTACCGGCACTTCGGTCCGGCATCATGCCAACTCGGTCTCTTCAATCTGAAGGAACACCAAACCCGTCGTGTGAGGCAAATCTCGCAGCATTTCCTTTCTAAGTTCTTTAAACAACGATGGGAGCTAAAAGCCGTTCGACCGATATGATTAACGGAAGATTGACGAAAGTTCCGCTTCAGCGAGGTCGGCTTCATGCAAGCTTGACTTGCCACCATTGTCGGGGAAGCCGATTTGCCGGGACGCCGGCACAACTTTACTGGAGCGGGAAGCCTTGAAACCCCTGAAGATACAACGGCAATACGTCGCAGCACAAAATCACTTCGACAAAAAAGAATATCACGATGTATTGGGCATCCTGAACAAGCTGCTGGATGTTCACAAGGACCCGAGGCACTACGCACTCCTGGGCGCCACTCTGTTGAAGCTCAAGATGAAGACCGAGGCCGCCCAGGCGTTCCAGCTTGCCGGGGGCATGGAATCCCCCCACAAGATGAAATACATGCGCGAAGCCATGCGGCTTCATTTTTCCAATAACGACGACATCAACGTCCTTCGTCTGGGTGCGCGCTTCCTCAAGGAAGCGATCGCCGATCCCGACATGGCCGTCCTGATGTCCGGCGCCCTGATGCGCCAGGAACTGGAGGGCGCCGAAGCCTTCCGCAATACGCTGGCAAGAAGCGAAGAGCCGACACACCGCCAGCTTGCGGCCCGCTCGATCCGGCTGCAGGATCGGAGCGACGAAGAGAACAAGTGCATTCTCGAGATCTTTGAAAAGGATCCCGAAGATCGCATCGTGCGCAATTTCTATCTCTCAGCCATGAGAGACGCCCTCGATTACGAGATCATCCGCAAATACGAGCCTATCCAATTCGAGGAAATCGCCAGAGGCGAATTCGAAGCGATTTCCGACGAGGTATCGCTCTTCAATCTGCGCTGGTGCGACGATGAAAAGACGAACGCCATTGCGGGCGCCAGAATGGGCGAACGAAAGCCCAAGAACAGCGCCTCGAAAAGGCTTGCCATGCCGCATCGCTGGGGCAGCAAATTGCGCGTTGGCTATCTCTCCGCCGACCTTTGGACCGAACACGCCGTTATGAAGGCGCTTCGCGGCATATTGGAATCGCACGACAAGAGCCGTTTCGACATCACGCTCTTTTGTAACGCGCCTGCCGAGCGGCTACGCAACGACAACAACGCCATCCGCGAGGAATGGGGTAGGGTCGTCCGAATCCGCGGCATGACGGATGACGAGGCGGCCGAAGCGATCAAGGCCGAGAATATCGACATCCTGGTCGACCTGCAGGGTCATACTGCCGAAAACCGGGTATTCGTAATGAACCGCCAGACCGCGCCAGTCCATGCGACCTGGCTCGGCTATCCGGGCACTGTGGTCAATGTCGATATCGACTACCTCATCGCAGACAGCACGGTGGTGCCGGAAAGCTCCTTCCCGAACTATTTCGAGAAGGTTGTCTGGATGCCCGAGACGTTCTTCCCGAACGAAGCAGTCCACCGCCCGATGCCGCAGCCGATCGATCGGTCACTCTGCGACATGCCTCAGGACGCCTTCATCTTCTCGTGCTTCCACAGCCACTGGAAATTCACGCCTGCAACGATCGACCTCTGGATACGCGTCCTCAAGGAAACGCCGGAGAGCTATCTGTTCCTGATCTGCCGCGAGCGTTTCGGCGCCAGAAAGAACCTGATCAAGGCCTTCGCGGAGGCGGGCATACCCGAAAGCCGCCTGATATTCGGCGATCGCGTCAACAATTATGCGGCCTATATCAACCGTATCGGCCTGACCGATCTCGGTCTCGATACCTATCCGTATAACGGCCACACGACGACCTCCGAAAAGCTCTGGGCCGGACTTCCGATGCTGACCCACAAGGGCAAGAATTTTGCATCCCGGGTCAGCGAAAGCCTGCTGAATGCGCTCGGCCTGCCGGAAATGGTCGCCGACGATCAGGACGATTTCATTCGCCGCGCGGTCCACTACTACAACAACCGCGAGGAGCTCAAAGAGGTCCGGAAACGGCTCGAGGCAAACCGCTTCACGCACCCGCTGTTCGACGCCGAACGGTATTGCCGGCATCTTGAAACCGCCTACACGATGATGGCCGAGAAGGCCAAGGCCAAGATCAAGCCCGACCACTTCAGCGTTCCTGCTCTCCCGCCGCGGGAAGGCCCCTTCAGCTCACGCAAGAACTGATATGCGAATGGAAACGGCGGGGATCCCCCGCCGTTTCCATTTCAGCAGCTCTGCTGCCAGTCAATTGAAGGAACGAACCAGGCTGCCGACCAGCAGATTCCAGCCGTCGATCAGGACAAAGAAAAGGATCTTGAAGGGCAGCGAGATCGACGTCGGCGGCAGCATCATCATGCCCATCGCCATGGTGATTGCCGCGACGATCATGTCGATGACCAGAAACGGCAGGATGATCAGGAAGCCGATCTCGAAACCGCGCCTGATTTCCGAGAGCATGAAGGCGGGGACCAGGACGCGGTAGTCGATCGCCTGCGGCGTCCCGACCGACTGGTTTCGTTCGCGGGCGATTTCGACGAAAAGCTGCAAATCCTTGTCGCGCGTATTGGCCGACATGAAAACCCGGAACGGTTCCGCGATTCGTTGAACCGCCTCAGCCTCCGTGACCCTGTTCTGAAGAAGCGGCTGGACGCCCTCGTTCCAGGCCCTGTCGAAGGTAGGCGACATGACATAAAACGTCATGAACAGCGCCATCGAGACCAATATCATGTTCGACGGCGCGGTCGACAGACCCATGCCGGAGCGCAAGATCGAGAAGGCGATCACGAACCGCGGAAAGCTCGTGACCATGATCAGAATGCCGGGGGCGACGGAAAGAATCGTCAACAGCCCAAAGGTTCGGATGATCCACGCGGCTGCGGAACCATCGACCGGCAGATTGAGAAGATCCGCGGGCGATTGCTGGGCGAGCGCGAGCCCGGGTGCCGCCATCAGAGCGACGAACAGGAAGATCAGCCGAATCATGCGATCACGAAGGTCCTTTGCGTCACCTTCGATAGTCACCCCGACCAATGCAGGTCAACACCTCAAGCCCGCATCCTGAAGCTCGTGCACAGAAAGCCGCACCAGCCTGACCAAACGACAAGGCTTGGGTTGCCGAACGAGGTCTTCATTCAGCTTGGCGCAAGTCTGGTTGAATAGCGTGAGCTTATGAATGGCTCAAAGCCGCAAAGAGGCCCAACAGCAATGTGAGGGCTCCTCACTTCGGCAAGTCACCGGTGCTTCGGAACGTCAATCGTCTGCGGCGAGCCGGAAGGGCTTGTTCGAGTAAATCAGATCGAGGAAATTCGGTGTCTTCCATTAAACTCAGCATCTGCATCCCCACCTACAACCGTGAAAAACACCTGCACGATTGCCTGGAACGGTGCCATCGCGATTTCCGTTTCGATTTCCCCTATGAAATCGTCATTTCCGACAACGCCTCCACCGACAATACGGGCGCGGTCGCCAAGGAATTCATCGAGCGGGGAATGCCTATCCGCTACGTCAGGGGTGCGCAGAATGTCGGGATGATCCCCAACATGAACAGCGCGCTCAGGCTGGGACGTGGCGAATACATGCTCTATCTCGCGGACGACGATCGCCTGATCCCGCAGGAAGTCGCCAATATCGTTGCCTATCTCGACGAAAACCCGAACATCACGGTCTGCCATGCACCATGGGCGATGTATGACGGCATCAACGAGGTAGAGGGCGGACTGTTCTACACGGTCAACGAAGACAAGGTTTTCCCGCAGAAAAGCTTCGCCGAAGTCTTCAACTATATGTTCAGGGGCCACATCTTCCCTGAAATCGGCATCTATCGCAGCAGCGCTTTCCGGGCCGCGTGGGTTCCGAGAGATATCTGCTTCTACCCGTTCCCCATGCTCGCCCACTTCCTGGACCAGGGCGACATCGCTTTCCGCAAGACGCCCTTCTATCGCCAGGTCATCGTATCCGGCGTCGAACGCGATCGCGTTCAGGGAGGCGCTCAGATCGCGGCAACCGGATGGGACCAGTACCGCGGCGGTCTGGAATATTTCCTCTATTTCGCATCCAAACGCGGCAAGGTCGGCACTTCGCCCGACGAGCGCGCGACCCAGGAGCATCTTTGCAGAAACTTCACGCTGCAGCGAATGGCCGTCTCGATGCGACTGCTCGTCGGCATGCGCGAATACGTGAAGGCGTATGAAGTCTATACGAGAATGGTCTTCGGAGGCTTCGACGAGCATCCGGAAGTTCAGTCCTTCAAGGATGGCGGATTGCTGGCAACGGCGCTGCAGATCCTCGTGTGGCAGGTGAGCGTCACCGCCGGCATCGAAAATCTCGTCATCCACGGGTTTCATGACATCGACACCATCAAGGAACGGCTTTTCAGGGTCGATTTCCCCTTGCGGCTGCAGATGATCGACGAGCCGGCCGCCCCCACGCCGCAGCAACTTGATAATACGGCAGTCCTCGTGCACCTGCCGGAAGAGCGCGACCGTTTCGTGGAAATGGGCTATCTGCCGAACCTCGTGTTCAGCCAGGACGATCTGATCAAGACCATTTTGCTCTAACGGACGAAGGCGTTTTGCCCGATCGCTTGAAAGCCTCCCTTGCATGGCTTGCTGACGGTCGTCGTTTCAATGGATAGCGCGTCAGTTACGGAGAGACGGAATTGAAAGCTGTAATTCTCGCCGGTGGATTGGGAACCCGTATCTCCGAGGAGACGCATCTCAAGCCGAAGCCGATGATCGAGATCGGCGGACGGCCGATCCTCTGGCACATCATGAAACTCTATTCCGCCCATGGCGTGAATGAGTTCATCATCTGCTGCGGATACAAGGGCTACGTCATCAAGGAGTATTTCGCGAATTACTTCCTGCATATGTCGGACGTCACCTTCGACATGGCTTATAACGAAAAGCAGGTCCATCGCCGCAGCGCCGAGCCCTGGAAGGTGACGCTGATCGATACCGGCGAAGCGACAATGACCGGCGGCCGCCTGAAGCGCGTCTCGGACTACCTGCGCAACGAGGAAAGCTTCTGCTTCACCTATGGCGACGGCCTGAGCGACGTGAATATAACCGAGCTCGTCAAGTTCCATCGTTCGCACGGCAGGAACGCGACGGTTACCGCGGTGCATCCGCCGGGCCGTTACGGCGCGCTCGAACGCTCCGGCAACCAGGTTACCGGCTTTGTGGAGAAGCCGCGCGGCGATGGCGGCATGATCAATGGCGGTTTCTTCGTACTTTCGCCGAAATGCATCGACCTCATCGAGGGCGACAACATTCCGTGGGAGTCTGCGCCGATGGCGGACCTTGCCACGATGGGCGAACTGATGGCCTACGAGCACGAAGGCTTCTGGCAGCCGATGGACACGCTGCGCGAAAAGAACCTGCTCGAAGACCTCTGGGCTTCCGGAAAAGCGCCATGGAAAATCTGGCCGTGAGCGGAGGAGCCCAGCCGAGCCGCGGTTTCTGGGAAGGTAAACGCGTCCTTTTGACAGGGCATACAGGCTTCAAGGGAGCCTGGCTCTCCATCTGGCTCGGTCGCCTCGGCGCCGAAGTCACCGGCATTGCCCTGCTGCCCGAAACGCAGCCCAGCCTCTTTGCGCTCGCGCGGCCCGATCTCAGGGAAAGTCATTTCCAGGATATCCGCGATGCGGCCAGGCTCGCCGAACTGGTACGCTCCGCCTCCCCCGACATCGTCATGCATCTCGGCGCTCAGGCCCTGGTGCGCCCGAGCTACCAGGATCCGCTTGGCACGTTCGCGACCAACGTGCTCGGAACCGCCAACCTGCTGGAGGCGGTCCGCTCGGTGCCGTCCGCGCGCGTGGTCGTCGCGATCACCACGGACAAGGTCTACCGCAACCTCGAACACGCCTTTCCCTACCGGGAGACCGATCATCTCGGCGGGCACGATCCCTACAGCGCCAGCAAGGCCGCATCCGAGATTATCATTGCGAGCTACCGCGATTCATTTCTGCGCGAAAAAGGCGTGGCGGTTGCCAGCGCCCGGGCGGGCAACGTGATCGGCGGCGGCGACTGGTCGGCCGACCGTCTGCTGCCGGATGCGGTGCGCGCCTGGCAGTCCGGCAATTCCCTCAGCGTCCGGCGGCCGGAAGCCAAGCGCCCTTGGCAGCACGTGCTCGAACCGCTCTCAGCCTATCTCGTGCTTGCCGAACGGCTGTGGAGCGATCCCTCGATTGGCGACGCCTTCAATTTCGGCCCGATCAGCCATGAAGCTGCACCGGTGCGCCAGGTGATCGAAATCGCCCGCGCCTCCTACGGCCGCGGCGATGTAGAATACGGCGACGGCACCGAGGGACCGCACGAAGCGGGCTGGCTTGCCTTGGAAACGGCCAAGGCGCGGCATATGCTGGGTATCGAACCGCGCTGGTCGCTGGCGGAGGCTGTCGACCGGACGATGAAATGGTATCGTGCGCAGAATGACGGCGCCGACGCCCGCGCCCTTTGCGAGGCCGAAATCGACGAATACGAGGCACGCCCTTGAGCCGCTTCACCGTCACCGATCTGCCGCTTGCCGGCCTGAAGCTCGTCGAACGCCAGAACCTCGGTGATTCGCGCGGCTTCCTGTCGCGCATGTTCTGCGCAGACGAACTGGCGCCGGTGGGTTGGGAAAAGCCGATCGCCCAGATCAACCTGACAATGACGGCCCGCCAGGGCACCGTGCGCGGCATGCATTTCCAACGCCCTCCCCATGCCGAGATGAAACTGGTCAATTGCCTGCGCGGCGCGGTCTTCGACGTCGCAGTGGATCTCAGACGCGATTCGCCAACCTTCCTGAGATGGCATGCCCAGGAGCTTTCCGCCGAGAACCGCCGCTCGCTGCTGATCCCGGAAGGGTTCGCGCATGGCTTCCAAGCACTCACCGACGACTGCGAGCTTCTCTATTTCCATTCGATGCCCTACGCGGCCGGTTCGGAAGGTGCGCTGAACGCGCTGGATCCCGCACTCGCCATCGCCTGGCCGCTGGAGATCACCGAAATGTCGGATCGTGATCGCGGTCATTCCTTCCTGACATCACAATTCACGGGACTGACGCCATGAACTGCCGCCACTGCGGGACCGCACTTCGCTGCGATTTCCTGGACCTCGGCTTCGCGCCGCCATCCAACGCGTATCTCACCGCCGAAGATCTGGTAAAGCCGGAAGTCTATTTTCCCTTGCGGCTACAGGTCTGCGAGGAATGCTGGCTGGTCCAGACCGAGGACTATGCCTCGGCCGAATCGCTCTTCAGTGCCGAATATGCGTATTTTTCCAGCGCATCGACGAGCTGGCTCGCCCATGCAGCCCGTTATGTCGAGATGATCACCTCCCGTCTCGGTCTCGGCCGGGACAGCATGGTCATCGAGGTCGCCTCGAACGACGGTTATCTCCTCAAGAACTTCGTCAAGGCCGGCATACCCTGCCTCGGCGTCGAGCCGACGGCCAGCACCGCCGAAGCTGCCGAGGCGCTCGGCATTCCGGTCCGCCGAGAATTCTTTGGCGAAGCGCTCGGCAAAATGCTGGCTGAGGAAGGCAAGGGTGCCGATCTCATCCTCGGCAACAACGTCTATGCGCATGTTCCAGATATCAACGATTTCACGCGCGGCCTGAAGGCGGTGCTGAAGGCCGGCGGCACCGTCACGCTCGAATTTCCGCATGTGATGCGGCTCATCGAGTACAATCAGTTCGATACGGTCTATCACGAGCACTTCTCCTATCTTTCCCTCTTCACGGTCGGAAAGATCTTCGAAGCGGCGGGCTTACGTATCTTCGACGTCGAGGAATTGCCGACCCATGGCGGCAGCCTGCGCGTCTACGGATGCCATGCGGGTGATCCGCGGCAGACGACAGAGGCGGTTGCCGCACTTCTCGGCGAAGAGCAGCGCCGTGGTCTTCAGACCTCGGCCACCTATGCCGATTTCCAGGCCAAGGCCGAAAAGGTCAAGAACGACGCGCTCGCCTTCCTGCTGGACGCAAAGCGCGAGGGCAAGACGGTGGCAGCCTATGGCGCCGCGGCCAAGGGCAACACGCTCCTCAACTTCGCCGGCGTCAAGCCGGACCTGCTGCCCTATGTCTGCGATGCCGCAGCCGCCAAGCAGAACAAGTTCATGCCGGGCAGCCACATTCCGATCCTGCATCCGGACGAGATCGTCGCGCGCCGGCCGGACTATGTGATGATCCTGCCCTGGAACATCGCGACCGAAGTCCGTCAGCAGCTGGCTTCGCTTGCCGATCAGGGCACCAGGTTCGTAACCGCCGTGCCGGAATTGAAGGTCATATGACGCCACTCGTCCTGCTCACCGGAGGAACAGGTTTTGTCGGCCGGCAGGTACTGCGGGCGCTGACCGAATCCGGTGTGCGCGTCCGGGTGATTTTACGCGAAGGATCAGCGGAAAGCCGGCTTGGCGATCTCTCCGCTGTCGAGAGCATCGTGCGGACGCCGGACCTGTTTCGCGAGCCGGTCGAGTGGTGGGCGAAGACCCTCGAAGGCGTCGATACGGTCGCACATGTCGCCTGGTATGCGGAGCCTGGCAAATATCTGCAGTCGGCGGAAAATATCGTCTGCCTCGAAGGCACGTTACGGATGGCGCAGGGCGCGGCTCTCGCCGGCGTCAAACGGTTCGTCGGCGTGGGCACGTGTTTCGAATATGACGTCTCGGTGGGCATGCTCGCCACCGACACGCCGCTGCGCCCGATCAGCCCCTATGCCGGCGCGAAAGCCGCAGTATTTATGGCTCTGTCGCAATGGCTGCCGCTGCACCGGATCAGCTTTGCCTGGTGCCGACTCTTTTATCTTTTCGGCGAAGGTGAAGACGAGCGACGGCTGTTTCCCTACCTTCGCGCGCAGCTCGCCGCAGGCAAACCGGTGGATTTGACCAGCGGCAACCAGATCCGCGACTTCCTGGACGTTCGCGAAGCAGGAAGGCAGATTGCTGATATCGGGCTTGGCGATAGAACGGGAGCAGCCAACATCTGTTCCGGAATTCCGGTCACCGTGCGGCAGATAGCCGAGCGATTGGCCGACGAGTATGGTCGACGCGATCTTCTGCGATTCGGCGCCCGTCCCGACAATCTGGTGGATCCTCCCTGCGTTGTAGGATTAACGAGGTGATGACATGACAACGAAAGATACCCTGCTGCTTTACGAACAGCCGCAGTTACCGACCTTCCAGAACCGCGTTTATCCCACGGCGGCGGAAGCTAAGAACTGCGCCAAGGGCGACATCCGCCTGGTGCAGGACATGAACACGGGCCTCGTCTACAACGATGCGTTCGACCCGAAGCTCATGGACTACGACGGCAATTACAATAACGAACAGGGTGTCAGCCGGCATTTTCACCAGCATCTGGAAATGGTGGCCGGCATCGTCGAGCGGACGATGGGCCGCGAGAACCTGGTGGAGGTTGGCTGCGGCAAGGGCCTCTTCCTCGAAATGCTGCTCGAAAAAGGCTTCGACCTCACCGGTTTCGACCCCACCTACGAGGGCACGAACCCGCGCGTGAAACGGCATTATTTCGAGGCCGGCGTCGACGTTCAAGGCGACGGACTGATCCTTCGCCATGTGCTGGAGCATATCCAGAGCCCGTATGATTTCCTCGTCGAGCTCTGCAAGGCGAACGGCGGCAAGGGCCGTATCTATATCGAAGTACCCTGCTTCGACTGGATCATGGAACACCGTGCCTGGTTCGACGTATTCTACGAGCACGTCAATTATTTCCGCCTGGCCGATTTCCACCGGATCTTCGGCAATGTCATCGAAAGCGGCCGGATTTTCGGCGGGCAGTACCTTTACGTGGTGGCCGAGCTGGACTCGTTGCAGCCGCCGGTGCGCGAAGAAACCGATCGCGTCGCGTTTCCCGCCGACTTTACCCGCACACTGGGCGATCGAATTGCAGCGGGCGACAGTTCGGCGATCTGGGGCGGCGCGTCGAAAGGGGTGACCTTCTCGCTGCTGAAATCCCGTCAGGGGCAGCCGGTCGACATGGTCATCGACATCAATCCCGCCAAACAGGGCAAATTCCTGCCGGCGACCGGCCTGATGGTGCAATCGCCGGACCAGGCCCTGGCGAAGCTTCCCCACGGCTCGACCATCTACGTCATGAACTCCAATTATCTCGAGGAAATTCGAATGCTGTCTCACAACGCCTATACCTATGTGGGGATCGACAATGAGTGATTTCACCAAGGAAGTTGAAGCCCGCGTCGCTGCCGTCCCTGGAAACAAGGAACTTACCGACAGCGCCGCGCAGTTCATGCGCACGTCGATCGCCTCGCAATATTCCTACAACTATTTCTGGCTCGGCCGGCCGATCATCCAGTATCCGCAGGACATGGTCGCCATGCAGGAGCTGATCTGGACGGTAAAACCCGACCTGATCATCGAGACCGGCATCGCCCATGGCGGCTCCCTCATCCTCAGCGCCTCGATGCTGGCGCTGCTGGAACTGTCGGAAGCGGCGGAAAAGGGCGAAGTCGTCGATCCCGCCAAGCCGAAGCGCAAGGTTCTCGGCATCGACATCGACATCCGCCCCCACAACAAGGACGCGATCGAGGCCCACCCGATGGCATCGCGGATCGAGATGATCCAGGGCTCCAGCATCGCGCCCGAGATCATGGACCAGGTCCGCAAGGTCGCTGCCGGCTACTCGCGCATCCTGATCAGCCTCGACAGCAACCACACGCACGAGCACGTTCTCGAGGAACTCAAGCTCTATGCCCCGCTCACCAGCGTCGGCAGCTATTGCGTCGTGTTCGACACCGTCGTCGAGGACCTTCCGAAGGAACTGGCGGGCGATCGCCCCTGGGGACCAGGCGACAATCCGAAAACCGCCGTCTTCGAATACCTGAAAACCCATCCGGAATTCGAGATCGACAAGTCGGTCGAGAACAAGCTGCTGATTACCGTCGCCCCCGACGGCTTCCTGAAGCGGGTCCGCTAAACGAAAGGATGCTCCTTCGGTAAACCGAAGGAGCAGTCACGATCGGACAGAGATCCGACCCAAACGAACAAAGCGGCCGCTTACAGGCCGCTTTTTTTGTGATTTGTCGTTGAGACGACCGCTATTCGATCACGAAGGAGCGGAACATCACCTTGGCGACCTTGCCCTGCGAGCGAAGATCGACGCGTTCCTTGATGTCGTCCTTGAGATACTGGAAGCCTCGCGGACCCTCGATCTGCTGTAGCGAGACCGTCCGCATATAGGCGAGAATATCCTGGTGGATATTTTCGGCAAGCGTCAGTTCCGGCGGCCCCTTGAATGCAAGCGCGACTTCGAGCCGGATCCAGTTCTCGGACGGATAGGCGAGATTGGTGGTGATCGGCTCGAGGAGAACGACGCCGTTGGCCTCGGTGGAAATATGGGGAAGGCCCTCTTCCTTCTTGCCGGCTTCGCCGTGTTCGCCGGCCGCAGGTTCCGCCTGATGTGCCTGCGCGTTCGGATCCTTCGGCGCGATCATGCCGCCGACAACCCAGCCGCCACCGGCGCCGATCACGGTCAGGATCGCGACGCCCGCAATGACCATGATGGTGCCGTTCTTCTTTTTCTTAGCGTCGGCCGCCTGTGCTTCATCCGCCATGATCTTCAAACCTTCACATCAAGAGACCTTCGCCCGGGTCCGTCAGAAGGGCGAGAACATATCGACGACCTGCTGACCGACCGGCGGCTGCTGGACTTCCGTCAGGCGGCCGCGGCCACCGTAGGAGATGCGGGCTTCGGCGATCTTGTCATAGGAGATCATATTGGTGGAATCGACATCCTGCGGCCGGACGATACCGGCAACGTTCAGAATGCGGATTTCGTGGTTGACGCGCACTTCCTGTGAGCCACTGATCAGGAGATTGCCGTTTTCGAGAATACCGGTGACGACGGCAGCCACGAGCAGCTTCAGGCTTTCGGCACGCTTGGTCGTTCCCTTGCCCTGCGAATCCGTGTTCGAATCCGTGCCCAGATCGCCGGTCGTGCCCGCCTTGGGAGTCCAACCGAACAGATTGCTCAAGTTGGCGCCCCAGGTCAGGCTGGTCGAATTCTTGCGGTTGCGCTCCGTCTCGTTGTCGAACGACGCCTTGTCGTTGATCTTGATGTCGACGGTCAGGATGTCGCCGACATTGAGGGCACGCGAATCCTTGAAAAGCGCGGCCTGGTTGTCGCTCCACAGCGAATAGCCGCTGGCCATCTGCCGCGGCTGCTTCGGATAGGACGACATCTGCGGCGCCTGCGCATATTGCAGGCCGCTCCCGATCGGGCTCATCGCCGGCGCATTGCCGATTTCCTTGATCGTCTGGCTGGAACAACCGGCCAGAAGGAGAACAGCGAGGATTGCGGGAATGCGTTTCGTCATGAGGGTACTTTCGGAACATTGGGAGCGCGTGCTTTCGACGTGTGCGGGTCGGAAGCGCTAGAGATGATCGTCGAGATCATGCCGGCCTTATGCGGATCCATTTCCGCAAGGAAAAGGGCCGATTGACGGGCCGGAAGCTGCATGATGATCGCGGCCGCGACCTCCATGTTCATTTCTCCCAGCTGCGGCGCGGCCGCATCCGGTTTCATCGTCTTGAAGATGTCGACCAGGCCGGCCTGGGCGCGTGCCAGGAAGTCGTTGCGGCGCTTCAACCAGTCCTGATATTCGGCGGTCCGGTCCTGGAGGGCCTTGATGCGGTCGTCGACGTCCGCCTGCAGCTTTTCAAGCTCCTGCTTCTGCAGGAGATAACGCTGGTCTCGCGCGGCATCGGCGATATTGGTGCAGAACTTCTGGATCTCGTCGCTGGTCGACGCTTCGTTGACCGGAGCCGGCTGCTGCGCTCCGACCTGGGAAACCAACGTCAGGACAGCAGCAGCGGCAAGCACCCGACGCGCCAGCTTCTTCGATATGGAAATGGTGAACAGGGTCTCGGTCATTGCAGGACGAGCTCCGCTTGAAGGGCACCAGCGGACTTGATGCCTTGCAGGATAGCGATGATGCCGTCCGGCTTCACGCCGATGCTGTTGAGGCCGGCGACCAGGGTCCTGAGATCCGGACCGTTGAGGAGCGCGACCTGGCCGCCGTTCTTCATCGCCATGATGTCCGTCTGGGGCTGAACCGCCGTCTCGCCGCGCGAGAACGGTTCAGGCTGGATCACCTGCGGGGTCTCGGTGACCTGCACCGTGAGCGTGCCGTAGCTGACCGCGACACGCGAGATCTTCACATCCGCACCGATGACGATCGTGCCGGTCCGTTCGTTGACGACAACCTTGGCCGGCGTGTCGGTTTCAACCACGAGATTCTCGATCTCGGCCATCAGCCGCGTCAGATCAGCGCTCTTCGGCTTCTCGATCACCACTTCCTGGCTATCGCGGGGCTCGGCGATCGGACCACCGTAGCGGCGTGCCGCGAAACTGTTGACGATGTCCGAGACGCGCACCGCGGTCGAGAAATCCGGATTGCGGAGCTGCAGGACGAGGTTCACCGAATCCTTGAACTTGGACGGCAGCTCGCGCTCGATAATTGCGCCGTTCGGCACCCGGGCCGCAGTCGTTACGCCTTCGGTCAGCGTCGCCGCCTGGCCCTGTGCCGAAAACCCGGATACGACCAGTGCGCCCTGGGCCACAGCATAGATCTGGCCGTCGGCGCCGGAAAGCGAGGTCATCACCAGAGTGCCGCCGCGCAGCGAGGTCGCGTCGCCGAGCGAGCTGGTCGTGACGTCGATGCGGCTGCCGGGACTAGCGAAAGGAGGCAGGTTGGCCGTGACCATGACGGCCGCGACGTTCTTGGCATTGGACTGGCTGCCCTGCGTCGAGATGCCGAGGTTCTGCAGCATCGCTTTCATGGACTGGTCGGTGAAGGGAGACGAGCGCAGGCTGTCGCCCGTGCCCTGGAGGCCGACGACGAGACCGTAGCCGATCAACTGGTTGTCGCGGCCAGCCTGCAGGGATGCGATATCCTTGATGCGGGCGGAGACGATGTAGGGGCCATCGGCGGACGCCGGCACGCTCCCCAGCAGGGAGCCTATCACGGCGAGCGTCGTGAGGAAGAAACGAGTTCTCATTTCGTCATCACCTGGATTGTCCCGTCAGCCATGACGGTGCCGCTGACCGTGACGCCTGAATCGATGTTGCGCGCGCGAATGACGTCCCCGACAGCCGCATTCTCAAGCGGCGAGCCGGAGGCCGAAATCGTCATGCTGCCGATGGTGAAGGTCAGGCGAACAGCCTTGCCGCGGGTGACCGCGAAGGCTTCGCGTAGCGCCGAGACCGGAACGGTACGCCCGGCCAACAGCGTGCGCTTTGCCACCATGCCCACGACTTCCCTGGTCTTGCGGGCATAGTCGCCGGCCAGATTCGGATTGGTTACCTGAACCTCATCGACCTTGCCCTCGGTGATCTCTTCGCCGGGATAGATCGTCTGGGTCGGCACGACGGCCGTCCCCATGCCGGCCAGAACCGGCGAGCCCGTTGCGGCGAGAAGAGCTGCCAGGAGCCGCAAGGCCAGCCTGGCGCCAATCGCATTTTTCCGGCGAAACTTCATGTCTGCCCGTCTCCTGTTTATTATTTCAGGTTTTTGCTGACGATCGTAGCCATCTCATCGGCAGTGGTGATGACCTTGGAGTTCATTTCGTAGGCGCGCTGGGCGGAGATCAGATCGGTAATCTCGCGGACGGCGTCGACGTTGGAACTTTCCAGATAGCCCTGCTTCAGGTAACCGAAGCCCGGATCCTCGGGGGCTGCGACGATCGGCTCGCCGGATGCGGCGGTCTGCGCAAACAGGTTGTCGCCGAGCGGCTGCAGGCCGGCTTCGTTGACGAAGTTGGCCGTGGTGAGCTGGCCGATTTCCGTGAAATCCGCGGATTTGCCGACGCGGACCATGACCTGGCCGGTGCGGGTGATCTGCGTTTCGCTGACATCTGCCGGGAAGGTGATGTTCGGCACGACCGCATAACCGTCGATCGTGACCAGCTGGCCCTGGGCATTCTTGTTGAAGGCGCCGGCGCGGCTATAGAGCGTCTGGCCATCCGGGGTCTGGATCTGATACCAGCCGCGGCCGACGATCGCGACGTCGAGATCGTTCTCAGTGTGGGTCAGTTCACCCTGCGTATGGATGTTGCGCACGGCGGACGTCTGTACGCCGAGGCCGATATTGGCACCTTCCGGCACGATCGCCTGGTTGGCCCGGTTCGGCACGCCCTGGGCACGCTCACTCTGATAGAGCAGATCAGAGAACTCGGCGCGGGCGCGCTTATAACCTGTCGTGTTGATGTTCGCGATATTGTTCGCGATGACTTCGAGGTTGGTCTGTTGGGCATCCATGCCCGTTGCTGCGACGGAAAGCGCTCTCATGTCTTCGTCCTCAAACTCTAGATCTGCATTTTCGTGACTTCGAGATAGGCCGACACGATCTTGTCGCGCAGTGCCATGGCGGTCTGAAGCGACTGCTGCGCTTCAAGGACCGCGTCTACGACTTCACGGGTGTTGGCCTTGCCCTGAATGGCCTTGAACGACATCGATTCCGCGCCCTTCAGGCTGTTCATCGTGTCCGTCGCCATGTTGGCCATGACGCTGCCGAAATCCATGCCGGTGTTTTGGCCGGGCGTCGTCGCGATGCCGCCGGCGAGCACGGAGCTGTTTGTGGAACCGACCTCATCGATGCCGTTCGACAGCGAAAGAGAACTAACATTTTGAATTTTATCGATCATTGTCCGGCCTTCAGAAGGTCAATCGTCGCAGCGATCAGTTCGCGCGTCTGTTTGATGGTCTGGATGTTTGCGTCGTAGGAGCGATTGGCTTCACGCATGTCGGCCATTTCGATCAGCATGTTGACGTTGGGCAGCTTGACCATGCCCTTCGCGTCGGCTGCCGGATGGTCCGGATCATACTCCTCGATGAACTTCGAGCTGTCGTTGCCGAGCTTCTTCACCTGCACCACGTCTACGCCGCTCGCCCTGTCGAGCTCGGAGCCGAAGGTAATCGTCTTGCGGCGATAGGGCTCCGCGCCGGGCGTGTCGCCGGTGGAGCGGGCGTTGGCAATGTTTTCGGAAACGATGCGCAGACGTGTCGACTGCGCCTCCATTCCCGATCCAGCGATCTTCAAGGAGGCTGAAAGCGGATCCATTTGCTTACCTCTTCACTAACGTCAGCATCATGCTGTGAAACGATTTCACTAGTCCTGTGCTCAATTCGTATTGGCGTTTGATTTCGCCCGTCTTCGTCAGCTCGTCGGCCAGCGAGACGGTATTGCCGGATTCCTGGACGCCGACTTCGTCGTTCAGTTCCGATGGCTTGATGTCGATCTCATCGCTGAGGTCGTTGCTCGCGAAATGGCCCGGATTGGTGCGAGCCATCGGAACATGCGTGCGGTCCAGCACCGAGTTGAAAGGCGTGATATCCTTCGCCTTGAACTTCGGCGTGTTGGCATTCGCGATATTGCCCGCAACAACTTCCTGACGCACCGAGAGCCAATCGGCCTGCCGGGATGCCATTTCGAACAATTGAATCGGTTGCATGGGCCTGTCTCCATCTTCTGTCCGGAGACTATGCCGGTAAGCTTGCGTCGGACTTACGGACGCGCGCTGCCGCCGGTGTCACGATAAACTTCTCCGCTCGAAGTAATGATCACCCACTTGCCGTCCCGTTGTTCGAGCGTGGCGAGCCTGCTGTTGTTGGGCAGGATCGAGCCTACCCGGACCATGTACATGCCGGAGCCGTCTTCGATGAGCGCGCGGCCATTGGCGACATGAAGCAGCCGGAAATTGCCTTTGCCCGGAAAGGGTTGCTCTTCCCGGACACTACCGGTGTTGCGGGTCTCGCCGAGCGACGAGGCGGTGGCGGTGGTCAGCGCGTCTGTCGGCTCGACGGGCTTCGGCCAGTCGTCCTTGGAACTGTCGGTCATGGCGAGAGGCGATACCGTGACGACCGAGCGGGCAACGCCGGGGGGCAGATCGCGGGTGCGGCCGAGTGCTTCCGTGCGGATGCCGAACTTGTCGGCATTCAGGAAGACGTACCAGGGAAAAAAGGCAGAGGCGGCGGCCAGCGTGATGCCCGTCGCGACGAGGATCTTGTCCCCCAATCGCGACTGTGCCTCTTCCGACTTCGATTGAGCCGCCGCGTCCTGATTGTTCTTGTCGCTCATCGAATAATCACCTTCTTGCTATGGCCGACTGCGGATTGCCCTGCCCCGCCGCCGCCCGGAGCGCATTGGCCAGATCCGCGTAGGCATCAAGCGTCGGCTTTTCTCCCGGCGTCTGCTTCAGGACTTCGTAGATGACCGGCACCTGCTTGATCGCCATGTCGAGATCCGGATCGCTGCCGGCGCGATAACCGCCGATCAGGCGCAGATCGCGGGTTTCTTCGTAGCGGTGGACCAGTGATTTCAGGCGCGAGACCAGCTTTTCCTGATCCTCGGTCCAGGCCTTGCGGGCGAGACGCGAGATCGAGGCGAGCGGATTGATCGGCGGATAGCGGCCCTCTTCGGCAAGCGAACGGTCGAGAACGATGTGGCCGTCGAGAATGCCGCGGGTCGAGTCGGCGATCGGGTCGTTGTGGTTGTCGCCATCGACCAGGATCGAGATGATCGCGGTGATCGTGCCCGTGCCCTCGACGCCCGGGCCGGCACGTTCGAGCAGGCGCGGCAGCTCGGTGAAGACGGATGCCGGATACCCACGTGCGATCGGCGGTTCTCCGGCCGCGACCGCGACCTCGCGGATCGCATGGGCAAAACGGGTGACGCTGTCGGCGATGAACAGGACGTTGTCGCCCTGGTCGCGGAAATGTTCGGCGACGGTGATCGCCACCAGTGGCGCCATCTTGCGGAGCATCGGGCTTTCGTCGCTGGTCGCGACGATAGCGATTGACTTCGACATATGCTCGCCGAGTGTATCCTCGATGAATTCGCGCACTTCGCGGCCGCGTTCGCCGACCAGCGCGATTACCACCTTGTCGAACGCGTCGGCTCTGGCGAGCATCGACAGAAGCGTGGATTTGCCGACGCCGGAACCGGCGAAAATGCCAAGACGCTGGCCGAGGCAGAGCGGCGAGAAGATGTCGATTGCCCGGACGCCGGTCCTGAAACCCTTTTCAACGCGGCTGCGCGTCATGGAGGGTGGCGCCGTATTGGCGATCGAACGGGGATGAAGGCCGCGCGCGATCGGCCCCTTGCCGTCGATTGGCTCACCGAGCGAATTGATCGTGCGCCCGCACCAGCTCTCGTCGGGAGCGACACGAAAGGCACCCTTGCGAATGACAGTATCGCCGATGCCGATCGGCTCGCCGGGTTCGATGGGGCAGACATAGATGATGTCCGGCTCGACGCGAACCACTTCGCCGAGATGGATGCCGGTCGCGCTGCGATGGGCGACGAATTCGCCGAGCCGCACATGTTTCGACAAGCCCGCGACCGTATAATGCCCTGCAGCAATGGTCCTGACATGACCACCATGGGCGACAGAGAAGGCCGGATCGGAGTAACGCGCCGAAAGCCCGGCAAGCTGGCCCAGCTTGCCGCCGTTGATTGCATCGAGGATAGCCGCTTCCATCATGGTGGGCCCTCTTTCCTATCGTTTAAGCGTTGGAACCACCGAGCGTCTTGATCGCAGCGTCCAGCGAAGTCTCGCTGTCGCGCATCAGCGACGAAATGCTTTCAAAAGCGCGATTGACCTGGATGAGCTGGGTCATCTCGCTGATGCCGTTGACGTTGGCCCCTTCGATATAGCCCTGGACGACGGAATTCTTGATGCCCTCGAGAACCGGCTGCGGGGTGTCTACAGTGATGACGCCGGAGTTGTCGTGACGAACGAAGCCCTTGGTGACATCAGCCGTGAACAGACCGAGGCTGGCCACTGGTTGTTCGTTCTGACGAATGATGCCGTCGGAGCCGACGGTCGGAGGACCGCCGTCACGGTTGAGCTGGATCGGCGCGCCGCCTGCATCGAGGACCGCATAACCGCGGATCGAGCGGAGCTGGCCGAGCTCATCCATGGTGAAACGGCCGTCACGGGTCAATACCTTGCCGGCAGGCGTGTCGATCGAGAACCAGGCATCACCCTTGATCGCAAAGTCGAGCGGGTTGCCCGTGCGCTGCATTTCACCCGTACGCGTCGACAGATAGTCGTTGCCTTGGGTGACGAACGCGACCTTTGCGCCGATATCGTTCTGGGTCTTGCTCAGAACCTCGTCGAACTTGACCTCCGTGGAGCGGAAGCCGACGGTGTTCATGTTGGCCATGTTGTCGGCGATCGTGTTCAAGCGACGCTCAAGCGCGATCTGGGAAGAGATGCCGACGTAAAGTCCGGACTGCATATCATTTGCCTCCGAGTTTCAGATTGTTGATCGAGATCAGAAGATCTGTTGAAATCCCGCTCGACGCGGGGGAATTGAAGACGGCGAGCGGGTCATAAGTGTCGGTGGGATTGCTGATCTCCCACATGGCCGTGAACCGCTCGAGGAACTTGTTGACCTTGGTCGGATCCTGGAAATCCTCGATCTTGACCATGTCTTCGATGTACTTGGCCTGACGGTCGAGGTCGGCGCCGATCATCTCATCCGGCATGCCAAGCGCGGTGCGCATGACTTCCGAAAGCGCGTCGTCGGCCAGGACTTCCATGCCGGACTTGATCGTCGGCGCAGTGCGCTCAAAGTAGAGAGCCAGCCGAACGCCCATATTGTCGGCACCGGCATCCTCTTCCAGCGTCTGGCGCTGGAACTTGTCGACGACGCCTTTCTGGGCCTTGTCGAACGACGTGGCGGTCGTACCGAAAGCTGCGAAGTTCAGGGATTCGACCAGTTGCGCATAACGGCTGTCGGACAGCTGGTTGGCGAAATCGGCCTTGTTGTCGGTGCCTTCCGTCAGGACCTTGCGGATCAATGCCTTCGCGTAGCCCATATCCTCGAGACCGTGTGCCTTCAGCGCGTAATTATAGAGACGCGTATCGGCCATGAAGTCGTCGATGTTTTTGATACTGCCGATCTTGGAGAGATAATATTCGGTCTCGCGCGCAACTTCCGGCTTTTCGGCGACACGCTCCAGCGACTTCGACATGTCGCGACTGATCATTGCGTAGCTGGTGTAGGTCGTGATCACGGTAGCTCTACCTAAGTCCGCGGAAGCGGCGAACGTCGCTGCGGAGCCGGCAATCCGGTCCGATCCTAGGCAGAACTAGGCCTGAAGACTTGTGCGAAGCTGTTCGGCACCCGCTTTTATTACCGTCTTCACAGCCAGCCTCACGCAAGCCAGAAGCCTTATCCCCAAGACAAACGAAAACGATCGGGCACAGGTACGCGATGAATATTATTATCGGCTTTGTCATCACCGTTGGCTGTATTCTCGGCGGCTTCATGGCCATGGGTGGCCATATCAACGTTCTCATCCAGCCTTTCGAGCTCATGATCATCGGCGGCGCCGGTCTTGGCGGCTTCATCATGGCCAACCCGATGAAGGTGGTGAAGGATAGCGGCAAGGCGCTTGGAGAAGCCTTCAAGAATGCCGTACCGAAGGAGCGCAACTACCTCGACGTTCTCGGCGTGCTCTATTCACTGATGCGCGACCTCAGAACCAAGTCGCGCAACGAAATCGAAGCCCATATCGACAATCCGGATGAATCGCCGATCTTCCAGACTGCTCCGACGGTCCTGAAGAACAAGGAACTGACCGCCTTCATCTGCGACTACGTGCGCCTCATCATCATCGGCAACGCCCGCTCCCACGAGATCGAGGCGCTGATGGACGAAGAAATCAACACGATGCTCTCCGACAAGATGAAGCCTTATCATGCGATCACCGCGATGGGGGATTCCTTCCCGGCCATCGGTATCGTCGCCGCCGTTCTCGGGGTTATCAAGGCGATGGGCAAGATCAACGAATCGCCGGAAGTTCTCGGCGGTCTCATCGGTGCGGCTCTCGTCGGCACGATGCTCGGTATCTTCCTGTCCTATTCGGTCTGCAACCCGCTGACCTCGCAGATCAAGATCGTCCGCACCAAGCAGCACCGCCTGTACATCATCGTCAAGCAGACCCTGCTTGCCTACATGAACGGCTCCGTGCCGCAGGTTGCGCTCGAATACGGACGTAAGACTATTTCCAACAAAGAACGGCCCTCGATCGACTCGGTCGAGCAGGAAATGATGAATCCTGGTGGAGAAAAGGCGGCATGATGACGTCGAACCAAGCAAACCAATCACCGGCGTCGGGCATGGACCTGGCGCTCCTCGCAAAACTGACCGGGGGTCTCGGCGACAAGAAAACCGTCGAGAAGATCAGCAGCGAATTCGCGCAACTCTACGCGGAATTCCTGCCAGACGTCTTCCACAGCGAAACGGGCATCCGGATCGGCGTCTCTTATGTGAGCTGCACGTCCGGCCTGATGACCGACCTCATCACCGATCTGGGCGATGGGTTTGCGCTTTCCGACGGATCCTTGCGCAACTGGTCCCCGAATTTCGTGCTCGGTTGCGGCAACAGCTTCGTGATTGCACTCATGGAATTGATGCTGGGCTCGGCAGCCGACACGATCATGCAGCCGATCGAACGTCCGCTCTCGGATATCGAGCTCGACCTCGCGGCGATGGTTTTCGAGCGGATCGCCAACGTGCTGCGCTCCGGCGTCAATTCGCAGGGAGGGTTCGAAGCAAACCTTGAACGACCCCATAACGCCGAGGACAGGCCGAAATCGGATGATCTGGCACGCCCGGAATTCGGGGTCTCCATCCGTATGGCATTCGAGCTCGGCTCGGTCATGTCCGAATTTGCCCTGGTCATCCCTCAACGTGCCTTCCTGAAGACCAAAGTCACCGCTCCGCGGGCGAAGGCTCAAGTCAAGGCCAAGCAAGAATGGACGGACCGCATGAATGACCAAGTCCGCCGTTCGCATGTGACCCTCGAGGCCCGTATCCGGTTGCAGAAGCTGACGCTCGGGACGATCTCGCGGCTCGCCGCCGGCGACGTGATCGCTTTCCAGGACAAGCGCGATGTCCAGGTTCAGGTCAGTGCCAACGGCCGGGATATGTACTCTTGCGAATTCGGGCGGTCCGGCGAGCGGTATACAGTCCGCGTAAAGGATAACATCAGCACGGACGACGAGATCCTCCAGCACCTGATAGGCTAGATCCGCGGCGAGCCTGCCGCCGGCGTTTTCGCAAAGGCAGGCTGACGCAAGTTTCAACGGGAATAATCACCGCATGGCTACGAAGAAGACACCTCTCACCGATGACGATTCACTGATGCCCCTCGGCAATGATGCTGATCTGGATCAGGCTATCGACGATCTGCGCGGCGTCTTGAAGACGGACGCCGACGGCGGCGTGCCTGGCTTCGATGCTGATTTCGGCGCATCCGCAACCAGCGACTTTTCGTCCGATGCCCCATCGTTCGGAGGCGGCTTCGAAGCCCCGGCCGATACGTTCGGCGGCGGAGGAAGCTTCGGCGGCGGTAGCGCTGGCCTTGGCGGTGCAAAAAGCTTCGGCGGCAACGATTTCGGCAGCTCGACATCCAGCAGCGCCGCCTATCAGGAGCCGGGCAGCGCGCTCAATGCCAATCTCGACCTGATCATGGATATCCCGATCGACGTCGAGATCGTGCTCGGAACCAGCCGCATGCAGGTTTCGGGCCTGATGACGCTCGAAGAGGGTGCGACGATCGCGCTCGACAAGAAGATCGGCGAGCCGGTTGAGATCGTGGTCAACGGACGCCGCATCGGCAAAGGTGAGATCACTGTGCTGGAAAATGATGACACGCGCTTCGGTGTGAGACTGACGGAAGTACTGAGCACGAGAAGAACCTGATCCCTGTTTGGGACAGAAAAGGAAGACCATGATGGACTTTGAGGATTTCGGTGGCAGCGCCTTATCTACGAAACCGCTGTCCAAGGCCGAAAAGGCCGCGGCGGTGCTCCTGGCTATGGGCAAGGGCGTCGCTGGCAAGCTTCTCAAGTATTTCACCCAGAGCGAGCTGCAGAATATCATTGCCTGTGCTCAGACGCTGCGCGCGAT
This sequence comes from Neorhizobium galegae bv. orientalis str. HAMBI 540, assembly GCF_000731315.1. NCBI lineage: Bacteria > Pseudomonadati > Pseudomonadota > Alphaproteobacteria > Hyphomicrobiales > Rhizobiaceae > Neorhizobium > Neorhizobium galegae. The sequence continues at coordinate 162,404 of NZ_HG938353.1, read as the reverse complement.
CCCGCCGGACGAACTCCTCGAACTCGTCAACGAGTTCGAGGACCTGTTCACCGAGGGCACCGGCCTTATGGACAATGCCGCAGCGATCGAGGGCATTCTCGAAGCGGGCCTGACACCGGAAGAAGTCGACGGCCTGCTCGGCCGCCGCACTGCGTTCGACGATTACCAGGCCAATATCTGGGACCGCCTGCAGGATGCCGATCCGGCATTCGTGGGCAAATTCCTGTCGCGTGAACATCCTCAGACCGTCGCCTACATTCTTTCGCAGATGCCGTCGATCTTCGGCGCGAAGGTCCTGCTTCAGCTTCCCGACAGCCGCCGCGCCGATATCATGAACCGCGCCGTCAACATGAAGGAAGTCAGCCCCAAGGCAGCACAGATCATCGAGAACCGGGTGATGGAACTGATCGCGGCAATCGAAGCGGAGCGCAATTCGAACGGCTCGAACAAGGTCGCCGAGCTCATGAACGAGCTCGACAAGAACCAGGTCGATACCCTGCTCAGCTCCCTCGAGACGATCAGCAAGGAGTCCGTCAACAAGGTCCGCCCGAAGATCTTCCTCTTCGAAGACCTCATGTTCATGCCGCAGCGCAGCCGCGTCATGCTGCTCAACGACGTCGCAGGCGACATCCTCACGATGGCGCTGCGCGGTGCGACCAACGAGATCAAGGAATGTGTCCTCTCGGCGATCAGCCCGCGCCAGCGCCGCATGATCGAAAGCGATCTGGCGGTCCAGAACATGAACCTCAATCCGCGCGAAGTGGCGATTGCCCGCCGCGCGATCGCACAGGAAGCGATCCGGCTCGCCAATTCCGGCCAAATCTTCCTCAAGGAAGAAAAGAAGGATGGCGACAAGCCGGCCGAGGCGGCCTGAGCTGCCTATTGAGACACCACAAAAGAAGCGGAGCGGGAAACATCTCGCTCCGTTTTCGTTTCAAGCCACCTTTCGCTGTTATTCTCCGGCCACCCACAGTCTTTTTGTTGACTCGATTAGCGACTAGCAGGCGATGCGGTAACATCGCGAGCGGCGGCGGCCGATTCGTTTGAGCCACGTCCTCGCAACCGGAAGACCGATTGGTTCAAAGCCGTGTCCGACGACGATAAAGACAGTAAAACAGAAAACCCGACCGCCAAACGAATGTCGGAAGCGGCAGACAAGGGTAACGTCCCGGTCTCCCGCGAAGTACCGCTTTTCGCCTCGATCCTGGCTTTCTATGTGTACCTCGTCTTCTTCCTCCCCTCCGGCATCGCAAAGATGGCCGAGACGCTGAAAGACCTTTTCGAGCAGCCGGATCAGTGGCGGCTCGAAAATTCGACGGATGTCGTCTCGCTGAGCGTCCATCTTGGCTGGGCCATCGCCGCATTCCTGATTCCGGTGATGCTGCTCTTCATCATTTTCGGGCTTGGCTCCTCGTTCGCGCAGAACATGCCGTCGCTGGTCCTTGAGCGCGTGCGGCCGCAGATTGCCCGTGTTTCACCGACCAAGGGCTTCGGACGGATTTACAGCGTCCCCGGCTTCGTCGAATTCGCAAAGTCGATCTTCAAGATCCTGATCGTGGCGGTGATCATGTATTTCGCGCTGCGCAGCGAATATTTCGCCTCACTCGACGCAATGTTCTCGGATCCCCAGATCATTCTCGTCAAACTGGACGCAATTATCCGCCGAATGGTGATCGTTGTCGTCATGTCGGCGGGCATCCTTGCCGTCGTCGACGTGCTCTGGACGCGGTATCACTGGTACAACGAACTGAAGATGACCAAGCAGGAGGTTAAGGACGAATATAAGCAGGCGCAGGGCGACCCGATCGTCAAGCAGCGCCAGAAATCGGTGGCGCGCGACCGTGCCCGCCGGCGCATGATCAACAACGTCCCCCGTGCGACGCTGGTGATCGCCAACCCGACTCACTTTGCGGTGGCGCTGCGATACGTGCGCGAAGAAAACGACGCCCCGGTCGTCGTCGCCAAGGGGCAGGACCTGATTGCGCTCAAGATCCGCGAAATTGCAGAGGAAAACGGCATCCCCGTTTTTGAAGATCCGCCCATGGCACGCTCCATGTTTGCGCAAGTCTCGGTGGATAGTGTCATTCCGCCAGTCTTTTATAAGGCTGTGGCAGAACTCGTGCACCGGGTCTACGCCTCTCGGTCGCAAAAAAAACGGACACGCTGAGCGTCATGAAGAAATGCACCTACTCCACCGAACGAGAAGAAATCGTCGCACAAGCAATCAGCCCGGTGGCTTCGGAACTTCGCCTGCTCGATGCCGGTGACCTCATCTCGCTTCTCCGTCTAGAGTGCCACAGCAGCCTCGCCGACCTCGTATCTTCGGCAGCGGAGCTTTATTTCCACCCTGGGACCGTCAGTTTCGGTGCTGGCGGCGATTACAAGCTCGAATGGAACGGCAAGCCGGAAGTCGTCCTCGACCTCGAAATTAAGCCACGCGGCGTTTCGGTCTATGCGCGCCTGACGCTGGCGGACCAACTGGCGGCGCTTGAGATCGACCACATTGCATTCCAGGCCCCTTTCGAGGACCCGCACGACAACACCGCGTTCCTTGCACAAAGCCTTCAGGAAGCCAAATTCGTAAAGACCAGCAACTCGCAGATGTGAGGCTGCCGCCGAAGCGTAAGAGACGCGTTCCTGGCCGGATTAGTCAGTGGATATAACCGAGCCTGATCGCCTTGGCGATCGCCTGGATGCGGTTGACCGAATCGAGCTTGACGGTAGCAGAGCCGAGATAGGCGTTGACGGTGTGGACGGAGAGGCCGAGTTTTTCGGCGATCTCTTCGCTGATGCGACCGTCGCCGGCCAGTTGGAGGCAGGCAATCTCGCGTTCGCTCAGTGATTCCGCCGGTACGCTCCGGCGTTCGTCGAGCGCCAGCAGGTCCATGACCACCTGGCAGCTCCTGACATGCTGGTCGATGATGACATCGCTCACCAGCTCCATCGATGTCCCGAAGAAAGCAACATAACCATTGCCGAGGGCGCCCAGGCGTACGGGGAATGCGATCCCCGAAAAGGGAACGGCGCCGGCATCCAGACGATGCGTCAATGGCGAAAATTCGCCGGCATCGGCAAAACTCGTGTTCTCCGAACCGTTCCAGATCAGCGGCAGGAGTGACGTCTCGATGTGGTCCAGCAGCGCCTCGCCATAAGCGCTGATGAGCTGGTTGCTGCTTTCGAGTGCGCCTGCTCCCCAGTTTTCAAGCTCGCATACGAGCTTGCGCTTGTTGGGCAGCCCGGCGCCGGCGATGCGGAAAACCGCGAAATTCCGCGCCTTCAGGTTTTTCTGCATGGCGATGAGCTTCGGGAAGATATCCGACCTGCTCGATGCGCGCTGGAGGCGCAGATACTGGATGCTTCCAGGTCCATCTGCCGTGCCGCTGCGCGAATAACCCATTGAAATTATTTTCCTAAACTAGATTGTTGCGAACGGCGTAGGCAATCGCCTCGGAACGCGTCTTGGTTGCCGTCTTGCGCATCACGCTGGTAATGTAATTGTTGATCGTGTTGCGAGATATCCCGAGGATCACGGCGATCTCGTCGCTGGTCTTGCCCTCGGCAATCCAGAAGAGGCATTCCAGCTCGCGTTCGGTCAGTTCGAAATCACGTTCTGTCCTGGCGTCGGCATTCTCTCCGAAACTGGAGCCGTAGGCGGCGAACAGCCCTACTTCCCTCAACCGTTCCTGCGAGAGGATGATGCCGTCCAGAAACAGCAGCATCAGCGAGAAGCGCGTCCGGCCGACACAGAACGTCAGCGCGCAATACTGCCTGCTGATGTCGTCCGGCGGCACGATGTCGTCCGGCAACAGCGCAAAGCTCGGTGTCAGCAGCGAGAGACATTTTTCGAGTTCGGTGGAACGGGCATAACCGCTCGCAAGTTCCGAGCCGAGGCGCCGCACGAGATCGAACGGCCAGTTGGACGCTACGATAAAATCGAGGCCCTGCTCCTGGATAAGGTCGTAGCGGGCCAGCAGAAAATGAGAAGCGCCGACGTAATCGGCAAGCAGGCGCATGACTGCCTGGACGTTGTTGGATCCCGCCAGAACAGAAAGACGGCGAACCAATTGCTCACGCGATAGTCCCCGGGAGCTGGCAGACTCCGTATAGGAGCGCCCCTCCGTCATCATTTCTACCCCCGACAACTCCATTCGCGATCTGCTCCCCGCCACGTGGCGCATCCATCATGAATGCGCGCGCCGCGGCATGCTGCGATTTCATACAACCCCTCTTGGGCCGAAACGATCCCGAGTTAGACGAATTCTTCAAGGAATACTGTTGGTAGCCGCTCTCATTCGTCGTCCACACCGGAATTTCCAGCCAGCCCCACCCTCCACGGGACCTCGGAAGCCATTGTACGAATCAAGGCCATTGTAGGAGACGCACTACGAATTACCATCGCCTCGACACCGGATTTCCCCAGTTGCGCCATATTGTTCACTGATTCGCTAATGGATAAATCCGCCAAGTGTGCGGCGGGGCTGAAAAGAAATGGGCCGGACAAGGTCCGGCCCATGGCAATCATATTTTCGTGATACCTTGTCACGCTGCCTTTTCGAGCGCCCACTTGCGGAGAATCTTCGCGGCGCGCTCTTCGGAGATTTCGACCATCCGGGCAAGCCGCTTTTCGGGGCCTTCCTTGACGCGGCGGTTGAAGCCCTCGTCGTCGCCACCGCCCAGCATGTCGTTCGAGCTGTCGAAACCGAAATCGGAACCGAAGCCGTCCATGAGTGCCGGGCTGCCGGTCGTAGGCGAGAAGTCGGGAAGTTCGAGACCTGCACCCTCTGCCGCTTCGCCGGCGACATTGGTGCCGCTGACGGTGCGGATGAGCGGGCGAAGACCGAGCCAGACCACCAGGAAAGCAACCAGGACGAAGGCGAGCGAGTTGATGATGCCTCCGACATTCCGGCTCAGCATGTCCATCATGCCCGGACCGCTGGAGGCCTCGCTCAGAAGCTGGTTCTCCAGGAAGTCCATGGCCGTCAGCGTGACGACATCGCCGCGGCCCGAGTTGATGCCGGCCGCGGATGCCACGATCTTCTGCATCTCGGCGAGATAGGCATCGACCTTGGCCTGGTCGGCCGGCTCGCCGATCATTTTGGCGACGCGACCCTTGTTGACGACCACCGCAACCGAGACTTTCTCGATCTGATAGCTGTTGCGCGTCGTGGCGACCGTTTTCTGATTGATTTCGTAGTTGGTCTGTTCTTCCTTCTTGTCGGACTGATCAGTCGATTTCGGACCATTGGCACCACCCGGAGGCGGAGCGGCCTGCGGCACGTTCTGCTCGACGGTCGTAGCGTTGTCATCCTGGGTCTGCTGCGACTTGGACGCTTCCTTGGTGGTCCGGACCGAACGTTCGACGCGGGAGTTCGGATCGAAGACCGTCTCGTTGATCTGCTGGCTGTCCGTGTTCAAAGACGCCGTGACGCTCGAACGGAAATTGTCCATGCCGAGGAAAGGCGCCAGCGCCTTGTCGATATTGTTCTCGATTTCCTGCTGAACGTTCTGGACGATGCTCAGCGATTTGTTCATTTCGCTGCCGCCGTATTCGTCGCCCGATGCAAGCAACTGACCGGTGGAGTCGAGAATTGTGACGTCATCGACGTCGAGGCCGGGGACTGCGGAAGCGACAAGGTGACGAATGGACGAGGTCGCCTTGCGGCCCGTCGTCGAGCTGGCCCGGATCATCACCGATGCGGTCGGCTTCTGTTCACCCCTGCGGAAGTTGCCGACATCCGGCATCACGATATGGACGCGAGCGGCGTTGACGCCGTTGATCTGCTGGATCGACCGGCCGATCTCGCCTTCCAGGGCCCGAACCCGGGTGACTTCCTGCATGAAGGAGGTCAGGCCGAGCGAGCCGACGTTGTCGAAGAGTTCATAACCGGCGTTGGAGCTGTTCGGCAGACCGCGCTCGGCCAGCAGAAGCCGCGCCTTGCTCGTCGAGCCGGCCGGAACCTGAAGGCTCGAACCGTCCGTACCGACCTGGAAAGGCATGTTAGCCTCCGCCAGCGCAATACTCACCTGGTTAAGGTCGGCCTTATCAAGCCCGACATAGAGCGTTTCGTAAGCCGGCTTGTTAACGAAGAGGGCCGCCGCAATAACGATCGCAACTGAAATGACGCCGACAGCGCCTAAAGCAATAAGTCTCGTCTGGCCTAAACCGGCCAGATTTCTAAAGACTTGTGAAAATTGAGCCAACAGATTCATTCTGTTCCCACATCGCCAACTAGGTATTCGAGCCCATGCCCAGTCGCACCTTAGAAAGCGAAGCTTGTGCGAGCGTTTCGCGTGCACAGGGATTCTGGCGACTATGGAGGGCGGGCGGGGTAATCGGCCATCATGGCCGAAACATGCATGTCAGGGCTGGCGATCAGAAGAAATCGAAATCGCCGGCTGCCTTGCTCAAAGGCTGGGAATGGCCGTGGCGCATGCCGTTGGTCAGCGCCTTCTGCATGTCGGCAAGCTTGACGAGATTGAGCGCGGTCGAGACATCGACCATCCATTCGCTCGGAATGCCGCCGGTGATGGTGTCGACGAATTCCGCAAGGCCGCGCGTCTTCTGCACGGCAAGGTCAATGCCCTGCAGGACTTTCAGGCTGTCCGGCGACTGCAGGATTGTTTCTCCGCCGAGTTCCAGAAGCTGCGGCTCGACCCGTTCGATCAGGTATGCCACGTCATGAAGCTCCGAGACCAGACGCATCAGGACTTCTGGAAGAGATTCCTCAAACGGAGCGATTGGCGTCTTGACGATGTCGTTCATGGCTATCTTCGCCCCGAGAAATGATTTTTTAAAAGAACTCGATTGAGCTCTCGACCGGCTTCGTCGGCATGCGTACCGGACGCTGCTCCATCGCCACGGTCCGTTGAGTTTCGGCGCCGGTCAGCGGATACTGACGCGCCCGACCGCTTACCGGCCAGAACTCCAGCTTGCGCCCGTGCTCCCCGCCCGTTGAGGAGCCGACCACCGGGATACCTTCATCCTTTAGAAATTCCATAGCAAATGCAGCATTCTGTTCGCCGACATTCGAAAAGCTGGCAATTGTCTTGGCGCCGCCAAAAATCTTCGCTTCCAACCGGTCTCGCCGGGCTCCCTGCTTCAAAAGACCATTGATCAACAGTTCCATCAGATGCACGCCATAACGCGTCGCATCGCCGCCCGAGGCCATGGAACCGGCGGATCCCGGAAGCAGGAAGTGGTTCATGCCGCCGATACCGGCGACAGGATCGCGAAGACACGCAGCCACGCATGAGCCCAGAATCGTGGAGAGAACAGCGTTCGGGTCGTTTAGGACCTTATATTCCCCCTGAATGATATGGACACGCCTGACTGCAGCGGCGTCATTCATTTCAATGCTCCAAACACCGCTTCGATAGCGGCCTTCATCTTTTCGATCGTGAACGGCTTGGCCAGAACGTTGTTGGCGCCGAGCGACGCAGCCTTCTGAACCAGGGCACGGTCGCCCTGGGCCGTCAGGATGATGAACGCGGCCTTCTTCGTGTTCGGATTGGCGCGAACGGCCTGCAGGAAACCGATCCCGTCCATTTTCGGCATGTTGAAGTCCGAAATGACGAGATGGTGCGGCTGCTCGGCCATGATCTTCATGCCCTGCTCGCCATCGCCGGCAGAAGTGATCTGTTTGAAGCCGAGCTGTGTCAGGGCGTCGCTGAGCAGCAGGCGGCTGGTGACCTGATCGTCGACGATCAGAACTTTGATTTTTTCAGCGATAGACATTTATTCGGTACCTTCTTTTCGGGCAGCAGTTAACTTCAACACTTCTTCTCCTATGGAGCCTAACGGCAGTTGCTGCTCGACAGCCCCCATTTCATGGGCAACCCTCGGCATGCCGTAGACCACACAGGTCTTTTCGTTCTGCCCGATCGTGCGTGCGCCCGCGCTACGCATTCTGAGCAAACCTGCAGCTCCATCGCGGCCCATGCCCGTCAGGATGACCCCGACCGCATTACGACCTGCCAGGTCGGCGACCGAGTCGAAAAGGACGTCCACGGAGGGCCTGTGGCCGTTTACCGGCTCCTTTTCGATCAGCCGGCAACATGGCGCCGACGGATTGACCACCTGCAAGTGTCGTTCGCCACCGGGCGCCAGATAGATCCTGCCGATCTCCAGCCGCGCGCCATCGGTGGCTTCCTGCACCACAGGAGCGCAGATACGATTAAGGCGTTCGGCAAAACTTTTGGTAAACGTGGAAGGCATATGTTGAGTAATTACGGTCGGCGGACAATTTTGCGGAAACTTTTGCAATACCGCGATAAGAGCTTCAACACCTCCAGTTGACGACCCTATAGCCACAACCTTCCGGCCCACCCGGTATTCCGCAGCGGGAGAGGCGGCGATGAAAGGCGTCGGTCCATTCCGGCGGGGTCCGGACCGGGCTGCAGCCTTCACCTTTTCAGCAAGATCCATGAACGGGCGGACATCGCCGGGAGCCGGTTTGCCGACGCAATCGAAGGCGCCGATCTCAAGAGCAGCCAACGTCGCATTGGCACCCTGATGGGTCATTGCCGAGACCATGATTACCGGCATCGGACGCAGGCGCATGATCTTTTCGAGAAATTCCAGCCCATTCATGTTGGGCATCTCGATATCAAGGGTAACGACATCGGGGTTGAGTTGCTTGATCGCGACGCGTGCTTCCAGCGCATCGCCGGCCTGGCCGACGACGTTCACTTCCGGGTCGGAATTCAGAATGGCCGTAATCAGGCCGCGCATGGTGGGTGAATCGTCAACGACCAGGACTCGTGCCGGAGCGCTCATGCTTTTCTCCCTGCGTTCTTACCGGTATACCGATAGGTGGTGATACCGATGTTATCGAACAGGTTCTTGGCGTCGCCGGAAACACGCTCGGAATGGCCTATATAGAGATGTCCGCCTTCGGGCAGCAGCGACGCGAAGCGGGACCAGATTTTCACCTGCGTCGGTTCATCGAAATAGATAACGACGTTGCGGCAGAAGATGATGTCGAAATTACCCTTGAAGGGCCACTGCGCCATCAGGTTCAATTCGTTGAAGGTAATCAGTTTCTTGACGCGTTCGTCAATCTGGAACCTGCGGCGCCCGCCGGCATCGACCTCGCGGAACCATTGCTTGCGCATGGCTGGCGTCATGGTTTCGAGGGCGTTCTCGTCGTAGAGACCGGCACGGGCCGCGGCCAGGATCTTCGGGTCGATATCGGTCGCCAGGATACGGAAATCGAGATCGGCCGCGTTGGGAAGCAGCGACAATACGGTCAGCGCAATCGAATAGGGCTCCTGCCCATCCGAACAGGCGGCCGACCAGATGCGCACGCGACCGCCGCTCTTGGCGCGGTTGATAAGACCCGGCAGAACCTCGTCGCGCAGGTGCTCGAAATGATGGTTTTCGCGGAAGAAGCGGGTGAAGTTGGTCGTCAGATGCGACAGCATCTCGCGGCGGGCGGCAGCACCTTCGGGCGAGGCCACCAGAACGCAATAGTCCTTGAAGCCGCGCAGACCCAAGGCCCGGATATGCTTGGAAAGGCGGGAATAGACGAGCGAGGCCTTGGAATCATTGAGATAGATTCCGGCATCCGCGTAGATCATCGCCGAAATGTCGGTGAGGTCGCGGCGCGTCAGCGGATATTCTCCGCTTGCGAGCACCTCATCCGGTGATTGTCGGCTTTCGATGGCGCCCAAGGGCTTCATGCAGCGTCGCTTTCCTGGTCGGGGAAGAGGGCGTCCAACTCGATCATGCAGATCATCCGCTTATCGATGGCGAGAATCCCCCGGGCATATTGTCTCTCCAGATCGGAGGAGACTTCCGGTACTGGCTGGATATTCTCGTCGGTAATCGTAAGGATATCGGAAACGGCCTCGACGAGGAGACCAACAATCTTGGCCTTCATCTGCGCCACGATAATCACATGGCGCGCCGTCGGCTCGGCATCCTTCATGCCAAGCCGGGCCGAAAGGTCGATAATCGGCAGGACCGCGCCGCGCAGATTGATAACACCCATGACATAGGCGGGCGCATGCGGCAGCGGGGTTGCCTGGGTCCATCCGCGAATTTCGCGGACGGACATGATGTTCACGCAAAATTCCTGATCGCTGATGCGAAAAGCGATCAGCTCCTTGCTTCCCGGGACCAGATTTTTCACGGCATACGACATAATAACTCAACCCGTGGCGGCTAACGACATTTCAGGTTTCATGGACTGGCCTCGAGACGCTGCGACGACCGCATCGACGTCGAGGATGAGAGCGACGCGACCGTCACCGAGAATGGTGGCTGCGGCAATGCCCGGAACGTGAGTGTAGTTTGCCTCGAGCGACTTGATGACGACCTGGCGTTGGCCCTGGATGGCATCGACCATCAGGGCGCGCTGGCCGCCGCCTTCCGATTCGACCAGCAGCGCGACACCTTCGACCGGATTGGCCTGGGTGGCGCGGTAGTTGAGGACCCGGCCCACATCGACCAGCGGGCAGAACGAGTTGCGGATCGAGATAAGCCGCTGATTGGCGCCGAAGGAATGGATGGCGGCAGCCTCCGGCTGCAGCGTCTCGACGATGGCGGTGAGCGGCACCACCAGCGTCTGGCCGGCGACCGTGACAACCATTCCGTCCAGAACGGCAAGCGTCAGCGGCAGGCTCATGGTGAAGGTCGAGCCGTAGCCCGGCCGAGAAGAGATCGAGATACGGCCGCCGAGCGCCTGGATCGAGCGCTTGACGACGTCCATACCGACGCCGCGACCGGAAATGTCGGAGATCTTATCGGCGGTCGAGAAACCCGCCATGAAGATCAGGTTGTCGATCTCGTCATCCGACAGGTTGGCGTCGGCTGCGATGATGTCGTTGTCGATCGCCTTCTGGCGGACGCGTTCGCGGTTGATGCCGGCGCCGTCGTCGGCAAGTTCGATCAGGATGCGGCCCGAACGATGTTTTGCGGTCAGCTTGATCGTGCCTTCCGGATCCTTGCCGGCGGCCTCGCGCTTTTCGGGCGACTCGATGCCGTGGTCGACGGCGTTGCGGATCATGTGGGTCAGCGGTTCGGCGATCTTGTCGATGACCGTCTTGTCGACTTCGGTGTTTTCACCTTCGGTGACCAGGCGGATCGACTTGCCGACCATGTCGGCCACTTCGCGGACGATACGCGACATGCGCTGGAAGACCGGCTTTACCGGCTGCGCGCGGATCGCCATGACCGAGTCCTGGATCTCGCGGGTGAGCTGCTGCAGCTCTTCGAGGCCCATGTTGACGGCCGATGTACCGGTCGCGTCGTTCTCGACGACGCTCTGGGAGAGCATCGCCTGGTTGATGACGAGTTCGCCGACGAGATTGATGAGACGGTCGACGCGGTCGAGATCGACACGGATCGTCTGGCCAGCACCGGCTGCTGCGGCAGCGGCATTGTTCTGGGCGGCAGCTGCTGCGGCAGCCGATTCCTTCCTCTCGGCGGCACGGGCCGTCCTCGAGACGTTGCTTGCGGTCTCGGCAGCGGATACGGCCGCAGCGACGGCTTCTTCCGAAACGCCCCGTTCAGCGGCCTTTTCCTCGTCTTCCCCACCAGCGGAGTCATCAAGGATCGACAGATCGAACGGAACCGGGACCATCGGCAGTTCCTCGTTGGAAGATGCCTCTTCGGCAAGCTTCACTTCGAGGTCGCAATCCCATTCCGCGAATTCGAAGACGGCACGGATGTCGTCTTCGCTCCTGGTGGTCCGGATCGAGATCTTCCAGCTGAAATAGGAGGCCTCCGGATCCATCTTGTCGAGGGTCGGCAGATCGTCCGTGTCGCAATTGATGCTCATCTCTCCCAGACGGGACAGATCGCGCAGCAGGAGCGCTGCCTCGTTGCCCTTGGAATAAAGTTCGCGACGCGGCTTGAAGGAGACTTCGTAGACCGAGCCTTCAATTGCCGGCTCATCGTCCTCGCCGAAACCGTCGAACGAAAAGGGGACCGGCTGAAAGCCGCTGTCGTCGCTCGGTTTGGGAAGGTCAACTTTCGCCACGGGAGCCGGGGCAGCCTTTGCGGCCGGTTTCGGGGCGTCGTGGCCGGAGGAAGAGGGTGACCCGCCATGGGCGAGCGCCTCAAGTTCCTTGACGAGGCTGCGGCTTCTCGATTCGTCGACGCCGCCGCCGTCACGCGATGCGCTGACGAGATCGGCCAGCACGTCTGCCGACTTCAGCATGACCTTCAGGACGTCCTGCGTCGGCTCGAGCTTGTTGGAGCGTACGCAATCGAGCGTCGTCTCGAAGACGTGGGCGAAGGAAACCAGGTCGTCCAGACCGAAGGCGCCAGCACCCCCCTTGATGGAATGAACGGCACGGAAAACGGCGTTCACCGTTTCGGGGTCGCGATCCCCGTCGTTCAGCTTGAGAAGACCCGACTCCAGTTCTGCGAGTTGCTCTTCGCATTCCTGAAAGAAGATCTCTTTGATTTCGTTCATATCCATCGGGGGAATTCCTGGCTCAGGCGGTTACACGCTCGATCGCATCAATCAGTTTGGCAGGATCGAAGGGCTTGACGATCCAGCCCGTCGCGCCGGCCTGCCGGGCCCGGTTCTTCTTCTCGGCATCGCTTTCCGTCGTCAGGACGAGGATCGGAACGGCGCGATATTTTTCGTTGCGGCGAACGCCTTCGATGAAACCGAAGCCGTCGAGGCGCGGCATATTGATATCCGTGACGATGACGTCCGGATTGCAGCCCTCGAGGACTTCGAGGCCTTCAATGCCGTCTTCCGCCTGAATTGTCTCAAAGCCTGCGTTATTCAGGGTCACCAGAAGCATGTTCCGGATCGTCCGTGAGTCATCCACGGTCAGTACTTTCTTCTTCATTGCTAGATCTCCTTAGCAACCAAATTTTCGTTATTAATGCCGATGAGTTGCATCGTCTTCTGAAATGCATCCGAAGCCTTCTCGACGAGAAAGGACTTCTTGTCTTCTTCCCAAGCCTTGACGCCAGCGACCAGAACCTGGGCGCACTGGACACCGACCCGCTCGACGCCCGAGGCGTCGATCTTGAGATCGCTGCCCCGCATGGAGACCAGCTTGCCGTGCAGGTTCGAGGCCTCGTTGAGGTCCAACACCGCGGCCAGCTTCAAACTTCCAGCTCCAGCCTTCTTTGCTGCCATCAGCTTATTCCTTGTCGTTTCTGAAAGAGGTATTCGCCGTCATCCGGCCGCTCGGTCGCCATCGGCGCGATCGGGACCAAAGTCGGCTGAGGTCTTGGAACTGCAGGGCGGCGCGCATCCGCATAGCGGTTCTGCCGCTCGATCCGGAACTCGCGGACCGTGCGGCCGAGTTCCAGAATAACGGTATGGAGTTCGTCGGCGCCCTCGCCCGCGCGGGACGCGAGGCTGGCGTTCGAGGCGACGTGTTCGCTGACCGAACCGATCTCAGCGGTCAGCCGGTCGAGGCCGACGGCCTGTTCGCCGGTGTCGCGGGCAATACCGGCGATCGCGTCGTTGATGTCGGACACCTGGCGAACGATGCCGCCGATCGCGTCCTGGGTGCGGTGAACCATGTCGACCCCGGCATCCACCTGGGCCTTGGTGCCGTTGACGAGCGCCTTGATCTCGCGTGCTGCGTCGGCGGAGCGCTGGGCGAGCGCGCGCACTTCCTGGGCAACGACGGCAAATCCGCGGCCGGTCTCCCCGGCGCGGGCCGCTTCGATACCGGCGTTCAGCGCCAGCAGATTGGTCTGGAACGCGATGTCATCGATGACGCCGATGATCTCGCCGATCTTTTCAGCCGAGGATTCGATATCGGCCATGGCGTTGATCGCGCGGCCGACAACCTCGCCGCTTGCCTCGACCGAACGACGCGTCTCGGCGGCGGCCTTTTCGGCGGCGGCCGTCTCGGCGGCGCTGCCCTTGACCCTGGCGGTCACGTCGAGGAGCACGCGTGCCGCCTCCCTGAGGCGGGCGGACTGTTCTTCCGAAGCGGTGGCAAAAGAGCGAGCCCCCTCAGTGAGGGCCTGCGTCAGCGCCCCGGCCTTCTGGCCATGGCCATCGACCCTCTCGACCGACGAGCGCATGCCGGCGACTGCCTGATTGAGCAGATCGGCGAGTTCGCGATAGGCATCCGGCACGTCGTCGGCAAGACCTGCCGTCAGGTCGCGGTCGGCAAGTGCCGTGATGACGTCGGTAAAAGTTTCGATCGCTTGCGCATGATCGGCTTCGCGCTGTTCGGCGAGCGCGCGCTGGTGCTTCTGGCGCTGTTCGTTGAAGCGGAGCGAGACGGCAATCTCGACATCGACCATCACCAGGCGGGTGATCGCGCCGACGAGATCGAGCAGCTCCTGCTCCCGTTTGCGGCCGCCCGGCAGCAGCGACTTCGGAGCAAGGTCGACGATCGCGCCGGCGATCAGATGTTCGAGCATGACCGCGTGGCCGGCGACGTGCCAGCGCGGGTCGAGGCCCATGCGGCTCTCGGCATCGGACAGAACCTTCACCCGCTCGGCATAAAGCGCGTCGAAACGGGCATCGGTCAACACGCCCCAATGGGAAGCCTGCAGGTCGTGCAGCCGTTCGATCTGCTGCTCGCTCTCGAAATTGCGGGCGGCTTCCGGAAAGGATTGAAAGCGGTGGAAGAGGTCGCGCAGGCCGGTCTTCAGATGCCGGTCGAGCTGCGGGCGGCAGCGGCGCAGCAGATCGCGCAGTTCGCCGTCGAGGCCGGCAAATGCCAGTCTCTCGCCCAGGCTGCCTGCCTGGCCACGTCGCGCCTGATCCGATGGCATTTCCTGCACCAAAACCGTCCCCAAAATTATTTAAGCCAATCCCCGGAGAGGATCAGCGGCATGCAAGCTGCTGTCAGCCAGCGCCTGGATGAACGGGGGATGCTCGCCAGACCGGATTCGATATCCGTCGGGCATGGGCAACGCGGTCACCACGGGCTTTGCTGGATTTTCATGAGCGGATACCGGATTGGACCGGTACGGCTTTGCGGCTTCATGCCTGGTGGGGGACCGCAGTCATCCCATTTCGCCGTGGTCTCTAATATGTATGGTTAATTCCTTGCCTGAAGGTTAATGGAAGGTGGAAGCATGCCTGTTTTGCTTCAGGCAGGCGCATATTACCCGCTATCAGGGTATTCGCTTCGGCATTGCTCGGTGGTTACGGTTTTTCTCAAATCGCCGCTTGAACGTCGGCCAACCCGCCTTGTCTCCCATATCAGCGAGCGGCTGCAACGGATAAGCTTTAACTCAAAGCGCCATGCCACCCTTGCCGGTGAACTTCTTGCTGATATGCAACGAGCCGGAAAGACCGAAACGCCAGGGCAGATCGATAGCCTGGGAGATGCCGATCCGCCGACCGGTGACGATCAGCGGTGGTGTTTTCGGCAAAGTGAACTCGAACGGTGACGCAAACAGCGGCAGGCCGTTGTGCTCGATGGTGATGCCGAGCGCCTGGCAGAGGCGGCCCGGACCGGAGCAGAGGAGCAGCGGATCGGCAAGACCGCGCCTTTTCTCCATTTCCTGAAGGCCGCTGACCGGCTGTAAGGCCCTGATCAGCACGGCGCTACCGGGCCGGCAGACAAAATTCAGGCACCAGTGAATGCCGTAGGAACGGTAGACATAAGCGTGTCCCGGTGGGCCGAACATCACCGCGTTTCTCTGCGTGGGCCCGCGAAAACTGTGGGAGGCCGGCTCGTCCGGCTCATAAGCTTCCGTCTCGACGATCACGCCGCCTGCACCGGAGACGTCGAGTTCGACGCCGATCAGATCACGCGCCACCTCCACGGAGCCTCTGTCGAAAAACTGTTGGTCCATAAAAAAGCCCGTTTCGGCCACCTGGTATGGGCATCCATAAACGGCAAAACACGACTTGTCTTCCCTACCCACCGGAACCGTAGGAGGCCGATTGCGGCCGACCAGACAAGCCCACACTTGCTGTTTGCCAAGTCAGCACGGATTTGTGGACGCACATTTTTGTGCATTGCCATGAAAACGCTCCGGGTGTCGTATTAGGTTTAGAAACATCTTGATTCTCAATAGATTGCCGCAGCGTTTTCAATCTTTGCGGCAGTCGAGCAGTAGCGCAACCCTGACTGGAGTAGCCTATGCCGAGTGAATCCTTGTTCGATGCCTTCACCAGGAACTACGAAGCGCGGCGCGAGACAGACATGTCGATCGCCGAGTATCTGGCGATTTGTAAAAAAGATCCGATGGCCTATGCCAACGCCGCCGAGCGGCTGCTGGCGGCGATCGGCGAGCCGCAGATGGTCGACACGGCCAAGGATGCCAGGCTCGGCCGGATCTTCATGAACCGCACCATCCGGGCCTATCCGGCTTTTGCCGGTTTCTTCGGCATGGAAGAGACGATCGAGCGGATCGTTTCCTTCTTCCGGCACGCGGCGCAGGGCCTCGAGGAGCGAAAGCAGATTCTCTATCTGCTCGGACCGGTCGGCGGCGGCAAATCTTCGCTTGCCGAGCGGCTGAAGCTGCTGATGGAGGCCAATCCGATCTACGTGCTGAAGGCCGGCGACGATATCAGTCCAGTCTTCGAAAGCCCGCTCAACCTCTTCGATCCGGTGGCGATGGGGCCGATGCTGCTCGAGCAATACGGCGTTCCGACCCGGCGCCTCAGCGGGCTGATGAGCCCCTGGTGCCTGAAGCGGCTCGATGAATTCGGAGGCGACATAACTCGTTTCCGGGTGGTGAGGCTGCAGCCCTCGCGGCTGCGCCAGATCGGGATCGCCAAGACCGAACCGGGCGACGAGAACAACCAAGACGTCTCGTCGCTGGTCGGCAAGGTCGATATCCGCAAGCTCGAAAACTATTCCCAGAACGACTCGGATGCCTACAGCTATTCCGGCGGGCTCAACCGCGCCAATCAGGGCGTGCTCGAATTCGTCGAGATGTTCAAGGCGCCGATCAAGATGCTGCATCCGCTGCTGACGGCGACGCAGGAAGGCAATTACATGGGCACCGAGAATATCGGCGCCATTCCCTTCTCCGGCGTCATCCTCGCCCATTCGAACGAGGCGGAATGGCAGAGCTTCAAGGCGAACAAGAACAACGAGGCGTTCATCGACCGCATCTGCGTCATCAAGGTTCCTTATTGCCTGCGGGTGATGGAAGAACAGCATATCTATGAAAAGCTGATCGAAGGTTCGGAGCTTGCGGATGCCTCCTGCGCACCGGCGACGCTTGAGATGCTGGCACGGTTTTCCGTGCTCTCGCGGCTACGCAAGCACGAAAACTCTACCTTCTTCTCCAAGATGCGTGCCTATGACGGCGAGAGCCTCAAGGAAACCGATCCGCGCGCCCGCAGTGTTCAGGAATATCGGGACGCGGCCGGCGTCGACGAAGGCATGGACGGAATATCGACACGTTTTGCCTTTAAGGTTCTAGCTTCGACCTTCAATCACGATACGACGGATATCGGCGCCGATCCGGTTCACCTGATGTATGTGCTGGAACAGGCCATCCGCCGCGAACAGTTTCAGGAGGAAACCGAGAAGCGGTATATCGAGTTCATCAAGGCAGACCTTGCCCCGCGTTATGCGGAGTTCATCGGCAACGAGATCCAGAAGGCCTATCTGGAATCCTATTCGGATTATGGCCAGAATCTTTTCGATCGTTACGTCGACTATGCCGACGCCTGGATCGAGGACGTCGATTTCAAGGATCCGGATACCGGACAGCTTCTCGATCGCGAACTCCTGAACCAGGAACTGACCAAGATCGAAAAGCCGGCGGGAATCGCCAATCCGAAAGATTTCCGCAACGAGATCGTCAAGTTCTGCCTGCGCTCGCGCGCCAACAACGGCGGCAAGAACCCGTCCTGGGCGAGCTACGAGAAGATCCGGGAAGTGATCGAGAAAAGAATGTTCTCCCAGGTGGAGGACCTTCTGCCGGTGATCTCCTTCGGATCGAAAAAGGACGGCGAAACAGAAAAGAAACACAGCGAGTTCGTGTCGCGCATGACGGGGCGCGGCTACACCGAAAGACAGGTTCGCCGTCTGGTGGAGTGGTACATGCGGGTCAAACAGGCAGGTTAGCGTCTGTACTCAATTAGGATTTGGAACGCAGCATGCAAGAAAACCGTTCAGTTCCTTAAACACACAAAGGTGGACGTCATCTCCGTCATTGTGTGTGACGACAGGACGTAGGATTGTGGCATACTGGGTTGTGCGGCGTCCGAAACCTAGTTGAGTACAGACCCTAATGCTCATGCAGGAGCCAACATGCACATCATCGACCGGCGGCTGAACCCGCGCGGTAAAAGTTTGGAAAATCGACAGCGGTTTCTGCGGCGCGCAAAGGACGCCGTGCAGCAAGCAGTCAGGCGATCCCTGCAAAGCCGCAGTATCCGTGATGTACTCGATGGCGGCGAAGTCAGCCTCCCGATCGGCGGCATGGGCGAGCCGAGTTTTCGCCGGGCCGAAGGCGGGATTACGGATCATGTCCTGCCCGGCAACCGGGCCTTCGTCGAAGGCGATATCATTCCCCGCCCTCCGGGCCAAGGCGCCGGCAGACCCAAGGAGGCCGGCCAGGGCGATGGTGAAGACGGCTTCCGCTTCGTTCTGACGCGCGAAGAATTCCTCTCAGTTTTTCTGGATGACCTCGAACTGCCCGAACTCGCCAAGCGGCGGCTTAGCGAAACCGAGGAGATGAGCCCGGTGCGGGCCGGTTACTCCATTTCGGGTTCCCCTTCCAATCTCTCCATCGACCGGACGACGCGGCTCGCCATGATGCGCCGCATCGCTCTCAAGCGCCCCAAGCCTGCCGAAATCGAGGCACTACAACGCCAGATCGACGAATCTGAGAACGAGGAGACGCGCCTGTCGCTGGAGGCGGAACTCAAGTCGCTGACGGACCGGATCCGGCGCATTCCATACGTCGATCCGCTCGACGTGCGCTACCGTCGTTTCGACAACGAACCGAAACCGGTTGCGAAGGCGGTGATGTTCTGCCTGATGGACGTGTCTGGATCGATGTCGGAGCATATGAAGGATTTGGCCAAGCGCTTCTATCTGCTGCTCTATCTGTTTCTTTCGCAGCGTTACGAAAAGGTCGAGATCGTCTTCATCCGCCACACCGAGAAGGCCGAGGAGGTCGACGAGGACACCTTCTTCTACGGCCAGGCGACCGGCGGCACGCTGGTATCGAGCGCGCTTGCAGCGATGCGCTCCATCATTGCCGCACGCTTCGATCCCACCGAATGGAACATCTATGCCGCACAGGCCTCGGATGGCGACAATTCCTATCGGGACGAAGCTCCGACCGGCCATCTGCTGAAGCACGAGATTTTGCCGCTCTGCCAGTATTTCGCCTATATCGAAGTCGATGAGGAGGGTGGCGATTCCTCGGTATCCAATTCCCCCCTCTGGCGCCTTTATGAAAGCATCCGGTCCGGTTCGGCAACGCTTGCGATGCGCAAGGTCTGCCGCAAGAACGAGATCTTCCCGGTCTTCCACGATCTCTTCCAGAAGCGTTCGACACAGACGAAGGCGGTGCCATGACTCAGGCGGCTATGCAGAAGGATCGACTGCTCTTCGAAGGCGCGGACTGGGATTTCACGACGCTCCAGCGCATCCACGATGCGTGCGAGGAAATCGCGATCGGGGAACTCGGGCTCGATGTCTATCCAAACCAGATCGAGGTGATCACCGCCGAACAGATGCTGGATGCCTATTCGTCGACGGGCATGCCGCTGTTTTACCGCCACTGGTCGTTCGGCAAACACTTCGCCCACCACGAAGCCTTCTACCGCCGCGGCATGCGGGATCTCGCCTATGAGATCGTCATCAACTCGTCACCCTGTATCTCCTACCTGATGGAGGAGAACACCGCGACGATGCAGACCCTGGTGATCGCCCATGCGGCCTTCGGCCATAACCATTTCTTCAAGAACAACTACCTGTTCAAGCTGTGGACGGATGCCGAGGGCATTCTCGATTATCTCGATTTCGCCAAGGGTTATATCGCCCGCTGCGAGGAGCGTTACGGCGAAACAGCCGTCGAGCGGACCCTCGACGCGGCCCATGCGCTGATGTCACATGGCGTACACCGTTATGCCGGCAAGACGAGACTCGACCTGCGCCAGGAGGAAAAACGCCAGCAGGAACGGCGCGCCCATGAAGAGCAGATGTTCAACGACCTCTGGCGCACTGTGCCGACGGGCCGCAAGCGCGACGCGGCCGACGTCGATCTCGAAAGACGGCGCGCGGCGCTCGGCCTGCCGCAGGACAATCTGCTCTACTTCCTCGAAAAATCCTCACCCCGGCTGCAACCGTGGCAACGGGAGATCCTGCGCATCGTTCGCCACGTCGCACAATATTTCCATCCGCAGCGCCAGACCAAGGTGATGAACGAGGGGACGGCGACCTACGTCCATTACCAGATCATGGAAAGGCTGCACGACCGCGGGCAGATCAGCGACGGCAACTATTTCGAATTCCTGAAATCACATACCAATGTCGTGTTCCAGCCGACCTATGACGATCGGCGTTTCTCCGGCTTCAATCCCTATGCCATCGGCTTCGCCATGATGCAGGATATCGAGCGGATCGTGACCAAGCCGACCGACGAGGATCGCGAATGGTTCCCCGATATCGCCGGCCGCGGAGATCCGATGCAGGTCCTGCGGGGCATCTGGGCCGACTACCGCGACGAGAGCTTTATCAGCCAGTTCCTGAGCCCGCACCTGATCCGCAAGTGGCGCCTTTTCCAGCTCTACGACGATCCGCAGATGAGCGAAGGGATCCTGGTTTCGGCGATCCACGACGAGCGCGGCTACAAGCGCGTCCGCCGCCAGCTGGCGCGCGAATACGATATTGGCTGGACCGACCCGAGGATCGACATCATCGATGTCGATCTCGCCGGCGACCGCCGCCTTCTGCTGCAGCACCGGGCGCCGAACGACTGGGTTCTCGAGGACAGCGAGACCCGGCAGGTTCTGCAACATCTGGCGGATCTGTGGGGATACGACGTCATGCTGCAGGAAATCGACAGCGCCGAGAAGGTGGTGAAGGAACATGCCGCCCATCCCCGCGAAATCCTTCATAAGGGTGACCTTTTCTCCTGACGACAGCGCACGAGGCAGGTCTCTGCCGATCCGGCAACTCCAGGCGCGGCGGGACGCCATGGCGACGTTGATCCCCGCTCATCAATTTTGATTACAGGAACGGCCGGATCTCCTGCCGATGGCCAATCGTGATTGGACATCAAAAGCGGTCAGGATCAAAATAACGGTTGGGCGACGGGCATCTATTTTGTTCAAATAGGAGGCCGTAATGGAGCAACGTGCAGTCGATCAGCTGAAGACTATCGCCAGGATAAACCGCAGCTATCCCGACTTCCAGATGTCCAGCAGCGAACGGCTCGAACGGTGGGCCGAGATTCTTGAGCTCAACCCCGACCGATCCCTTTCGACATTTCGGGAAACCGAATATCAGCCAGATGAAATAAGGGCCGCCATGCGCGGCGACGGGACGGCGATTGCTGTCGCGTTCGGGGATCCCGTGCTGCGCGCCGCGGGGATGAGAGACGACACCTATGGGGAAGCCAGGCGGTTTTTTGAACTGTCAGACCGACAGATCCACAAACTGGTCTGCTTCTGCCACTTCGGAGCGCATGTAAGCGCAAGCACAGTCGCCCATCAGGTGCGGTCCATCGCCACCCGCAGATCCAGCGGTCCCCTTGCATACCTGGCTTCTTTCTTCAGAAGGTAGCCTTGTCGCTTCGTCGAACACGATCAGACTGCGCCTTGCCGGGCGATTGCCCGATACCTCGGCGTTGCCGCTTACCGTTGCGGGAACGGCCGATGGTTGATGCCGCGTTCTGAAAGCTCGAGGCGACCCGATGCGGCCTTTGCCGGTCCATTTTGACCGCGGCGGCCACGCGCGGCGAGAACAGTTCGTGTCGTAACCCACACCGTTGTGGGCGAGAGGATTGCATGTCCCCCAGAAGGTGGCGACCTTGCCGCCACTATGGTATTTGGACCGAACTCTCTAGAGAGCTCCGGTTTCAGTGGGATATGCTGCGTTGGCGAATTTTAGTCTGGATTTGTGCATCGTTGCCGGCAGAAGGCCGGATTTGCTTGAGCAGACATTGGAAAGTTTCTCGAAGCGCTGCTTTGCTCATTTCTCCGTCTCGAATGTCCTCGTCAACATGGATCCGATCTTCGGAACCGAAGAAGATGAGGCCGAGTGCCTGCGGGTCGTCTCGAACTACCTGCCGTCCGCTTCCTTCTTTAGGCCCGCCGAGCCGGGCTTTGGCGCCGCGGTCAAGCGTCTCTGGTCCAATACGCATTCGGATTACGTGTTCCACCTCGAAGACGACTGGATCGCGCTGACGGACCTCGGCGAGGAGATTTTTGCCCCGTTTGCAGATCCGGCCGTAATGCAGGTATCCTTTCACACGGCTGACCAGAACTGGAACATCGCAAAAGACGGCCATCTTCACGAGAGAAACGAATATACTCGGTTTCTCGGCATAAAAATCCCGCTGTTTCGGACTTTTCCGAAATTCACGACGTCACCTTCCATTCTTCGCGGTTCGTTCGCCCGGCAGGCTTCCAGCCTGATGGACGCCTCGCGGGATCCAGAAAAACAATTCTATTCCGGCGTCAACGCAGAGCTGGAGCAGTTGGCGGCGCCGCATAAGAACTATATTTTTTCTCCCCGGCAGACACCGGTCATCCGGGACACCGGACGAGAATGGAGAGACAACCGCAAGATCAAAAAAGTCATCGAGAATACGACTTCCTATTGGGTCAAGGAATGATTTTGGGTGCCCCGACAAGCACGTCCTCAGCAATTCGGCATGGGCGAAAAACCCGCCATATACAGGTCTCTCTTCGATTTCTCTTCGGCTAAAACAGCCCCCCTTGGTTTCAGCATTCGGTAACGCTCCGATTGTACATTAGGCACCGATCAAATTACGCGAGTAGACCTGGACCCTTGCGAATGAACCAAGACTCCGCCATCGGACCTGATCTGCACACATCCCATCGCGAACTTTTGGAAGACCTTTTCGAAGGCGCCCCGAGACCCACAATCATCAAGGACGAAGAGTCACGCTTCCTGTTCCTCAACAGCACGGCGTGCGAGATGTTCGGCGTCGGCCTCGGCGACATACTTGGCCGCACCGACCGTGACTTCTTGCCCGCAGGCGAAGCCGAACGGATCCGAGAGATGGATGCGGGAGTGCTGGCTACCGGTGAGGAGCTGCTGTTCGAGGAGAATGTCACCGGTCCGGATGGTTCGGCCCGGACGCTTCTGACACACAAGCGGCGGTCCTTCTTACCAACGGCTGCGGGGAAGAAGCCGATCGTGATCGCCGTCATTTCCGACATTACGGAGCTCCGCCATGCCGAGAAGGTCCTGCGGGCAAGTGAGGAACATTATCGGTCTCTCATTGAGCTGCATCCCCAGACACCGTGGTTAGCCGACGCGCTGGGCAATGTCGTCGAAGTCGGCCCCGGGTGGCAGAACGCCTCCGGACGGGAAGTCGGCGAAGCCCTGGGGCGCGGGTGGGAGAAGACCTTGCATCCGAAGGACCTGCCTGAGGTCATTGCCAAATGGGAGTTCTCGGTCAAGACCGGCGCACCGTTCGACATGATCTACAGAATCGGGACAGCGAGGGGGCGGTATCGGTGGTATCGGAACCGCGCGGCAGCTCGGCTCGACGGCAACGGCGGGGTCGTCCGCTGGTATGGGCTCCTTGAGGACGTCCATGACCGGCAACTTGCCCTCAAGGCGCTTCAGTCCAGCGAGCGGAGACTGCGCCAGCATCGGGACGAGCTCGAAAAGATCGTTCTCGACCGAACGGCGGAAGTTCAGGAAAAGAATATCGAGCTGGACCGCCTTCTCCAGCACGAACGGGGTATCAATGCGCTGCAGCGCCGTTTCGTCGGGATGATATCGCACGAGTTCAGGACGCCTTTGGCCGTGATCGACGGAGCGGCCCAGCGGCTCACGCGGACAAAGACGGCTGTGACTCCGCAATTCCTGGAGGGCAAGGCCCTGCAGATCAAGGGCGCAGTCGCCCGCATGGTCGAGCTGATGGAAAGCATCCTCGCCGCCGGGCGGTTGGAGACCGGGACCATTGCCATCAACAAACAAGCCAGTTCGCTCAGCGCTATACTTCGTCAATGCATTGCAAGCCGAGCCGAGCTCAGCAAAAGCCACACGATCAGCCACAATCTGGATGCAATCCCAGCGCTGCAGATGATCGACAGGGACGCAATAGAGCGGGTTTTTTCCAATCTGCTGTCGAACGCGGTCAAATATTCACCCGCCGGTTCCAACATTCATGTCAGCGGAGGGAAGGACGGTGGGCGAGTTATTGTCGGCGTCAGCGACTCCGGCATCGGCATGGATGCCGACGACCTGCCGAAACTGTTCGAACCCTACTTTCGCGCCCGCAGCGCCACCGGAATCGCGGGAACGGGGATCGGTCTCAATATCGTCAAGGAAATTGTCGAATTGCACGGAGGGGCGATCTCGGTCCGGAGCATTCTGGGACGAGGTACGACCTTCACGGTCGAGCTGCCGTTCGAAGAAGTCAGGCAACAGCAGTCGGCGTAGGGCTTCGCGTCACGAGAAGAGCTCTTTATGCGGCAATCGATGAAGCGAGCCAGGATACAAGTTCGTCTCGTCCCATGGGCCTGCCCACCAGGTAGCCTTGCAGCTGATCGCAACCGGCAACTCGAAGGGCGTCCGCTTGATCGGCGGATTCGATGCCTTCCGCCGTGACCGGAATTCCGAGCGCCATAGCCAAGGAGATCGTGGCCGTCAGGACGTTCCGGCCAGTGCTCCCATCATCCATGGCTTGTACCAAGGAGCGATCGATCTTCATCCGGTCAAAGCCGAATTCACGAAGCGTGCCGATACTGGCATAACCGGCGCCAAAATCATCGAGGGCAAAACGGATGCCGGCTGATTTCAGGGCGGTGATGGAGCGTCGCGCCTGCTCGGGGTTAGACATCAGAACCGCTTCGGTGATCTCCAGTGTCAGTCGAGAAGGGTCAAAACCCTCCTCTTCCAGAACGGCGAGCACATCCCCCGCAAAGTTGAGGTTGCACAGCTGGATCGGAGAGACATTGACCGACAAGGAGAGCGGAGCCCACGCCTTCGACGCCACGATGGACTTTCGAAGCATCTGGAGGCCCAGGATATCGATCAATCCACATTTCTCCGCCAGCGGTATGAAGGCGTCCGGGCCGATTGCTCCTTCGGCGCGCCTCCATCTTGCCAGCGCCTCCACACCTGTGATGTCTCCGGAGGCCGCCGAAGCCAGAGGCTGGAAGACCGGCTGGATCTCATCCTTCTGAAGTGCGCGCCGAAGCTCGCTTTCCAACGCCGCGATCTTCTCGCGCTGGCGGTCAAGATCTGGATGGTAGATGATCGCGCATCCCCTGCCCGTTTCCTTCGCTTCATAAAGGGCCATATCCGCCCGACGAAGGAGTTCGTGCGCATCCTCT
Source organism: Neorhizobium galegae bv. orientalis str. HAMBI 540 (assembly GCF_000731315.1). NCBI lineage: Bacteria > Pseudomonadati > Pseudomonadota > Alphaproteobacteria > Hyphomicrobiales > Rhizobiaceae > Neorhizobium > Neorhizobium galegae. The sequence goes on along the minus strand of NZ_HG938353.1, from coordinate 136,995 downwards.
GCGTCATCACGGGAAGCTACCCCAATGCTCGCCCCGATTTCGATCGTACGGCCTTCGATGAAAAACGGCTTTTTGAGACGTTCAAGAAGTTGGTCGTCAAGCTCGGCGAGGTTGGCGGAGCCCAGCTGGATAAGAGCGAATTCATCACCGCCCAACCGCGCGACACCAGCCGCGTCGGGATGAATATCACGCAGGGCTTCCGCCACCAGCCTGATCAGCTGATCGCCGATCGCATGTCCCCAGGCATCGTTGACAGCCTTGAAGCCGTCGAGATCGATAAGGTGCAAAACCAGCATTCGGCTCTTGTTAGCCTGCATCAGCCGGTCCATTCCCTCAATCAGACCGAGCCTGTTCAAGAGACCGCTGAGACTATCATGGGTGGCCTCGTGCCGGGCGCGATCAGCCAAGCTCTTCAAGCGGCGCGTTTCCGACCAGCCTGCATACAGGACACCGACCAGATAAACGCCGAGGACTGCGATCGCGGCGGCAATAAAGGGGCGCACCTCGTCGAAAATCGTATTCCCGGGAGCGGCACTTGGCCAAGCCAAACGCGCGACTTCAATTCTGTCGATATCCGTCAGCGGCAAATTCAGGAGATCGGCTGCTGGCCTGTAGGTTATGTGGAGTTCCGGGAGCTGATGATCTTTGGCCATCTCGGCCACGACTTCGGAAGTCAGGGTCTTGAAGAAGCTGAGGATATAGTACTGCGAATCCTCAACCTGTGATCCGAACGGCTGAACCGCTTCCGACGCGACTGCAATGATATCGTCGCCGCTTCTGAAGAAGTTGACGGTGGGGTCCATACCAGGCCGCGCGGCTGATTCCGTTTGCCCCAGAAATTTTGCACCAAGATATTCGTGCGGATCTATTATATTGGCTTTAAGATAGGCGATGCTCTTACCGCCTGCCGGGGCTGTCAGCACGACCCCGTCATAGAGCGCGTAGTCCGCGCTGGTCTTGCCCCAATTCTCATAAGTCCAAGCGTCGCGATCCCCTTGCGTTATCGCCTTGTAGGCCTCATCCCAAACGGCATTGTCCCGCACCGTTGCCGCAAGTTTTCCCTTGAACGACGAGACGGCAGCCTCTGCCGCCAATATGGCTCTGTTGTCATCGAGCGCGTTTGCGGAACTGCGCATGCGGTCAACGACATGAGCACCCATCCCGCCAAGGATCACGGCGACAAGAAGGAGTAGCGACGTGGCAATGAAAACGGAGTAGCCTTCACGGCTCTCCTTCGGTCGGCGTGCGAGCATGACAGATCCCAGCTTTATTGAATTGCCCAAGGCTGCAGAAGACGTCATGTCCGCGTTGCGCTGCACGCATCAAATAGCATGTACGAATATTAAAAATCACTAAAGTACTTAGTCAACGACTCGTTAATATCTCGACAGAGAGCGGATCCCGGATAATGAAACAGGGCAGGCCGTTCGGGTACGAACAGGCTGGAGAGTTCCGCAGAGCGAACCCCTAAGTCACGACCAATTCAGTCGGACCAGCATTCTAAAGCTCCCGCAGGAACTCTTCCGTGGTTGTCAGACGCAACTGAACAGAGAAGCGGTCTCCCAGAAGTTCGAGCGACGCATCATGTGTGTCATCGGCTCCGCTGCAGACGGCATCCTTCAGCACGACCACGCCGTACCCAAGATCGATGGCGCCAAGCGCTGTGGCGAGGACGCAAACGTCGGTCTCACCACCGGTCAGGACCACGGTTTCGATACGCTTTTTCAGCAGCATTCGGTGCAACTCTCCGCTTACCCAGGGAGAATAAGTCATCTTGTCAAATATGCCCGCAGGAGGGACAAGGAGCTTCAATGAGGGGATCAGGTCGACAAGGCCGGGATCAAGATGCTCGCGTGTCATCATCCGCCACTTTTCATAATACACACGCCACATCCCCTCCGTCGTTTCGGGGCGCGTCGGCGTCACGAACCTCGTAAAGATGGTATTCTCAGGATGGCGGCCGGATAGCTCCTGGATCTGCGGCGATACTTCGCGCATCCAGGGCACGTGCCATGGGGTGTCTTCAGCGAACATCCGCTGCATGTCGATGCAAAGATGAATCCAATTACCAACCATTTCATTCTCCGCGCGCCTCCTCAACGCCCGATCGGGAACGTGGTTCCTATCGGCGACTGGCAGCAGGATCTGATGCCGACGGACGGAAATTCGATATCGGAAATGGCGCGCGATTGACGCTAAATACGCGCCCCGCCCGTCACCGTTGATTGGACGAAACCTTAACGAAATCGATGAAGGCCCGCAGCGGCGCTGGTACGAGCCGCCGGCCGGGGTAATAGAGAAATGGACCGGAGAATTGCTGCCACCATGGCTCGAGCACGGGTTCGAGTGAGCCGTTGTCGAGATGGGGCCGCAGCCAGTCCTCGAACAGCGACATGATACCGGTGCCGGCAATCGCTGCATCGACGGCAAGATCGGTTGCCGCACCCACCTGCACGATCAGCGGTCCTGTCGGATCGACCCGCACCACTTCGCCGTCCCGCTCGAATTCCCAGAGTATCATTGCGCCGCTCGCAAAACGCCCGCGTATACAGGCATGGCCAAGCAGATCGCGGGGATGATCGGGGCGGCCATGGCGATCGAGATATGCCGGGGATGCCGCGGCCGCGAAGCGCTGCAGCCGCGGACCGATCGGCACCGCAATCATGTCCTGCTCCAACCGCTCGTCGTAGCGGATGCCGGCGTCGCATCCGGCAGCCAGCACGTCGACGAAATTGTCATCGGCGACGATTTCGAGCCGTATGTCGGGATAGGCCGCGAGGAACGCCGGGATGATCGCCGGGAGCACCAATCGGGCGGCGCTGACCGGTACATTGAGACGTAGCGCGCCGGCAGGCTTGTCGCGAAACCTGTTGATCACGTCGAGGGCAGCATCGACCTCGGTAAGCGCTGGGGTCAGTCGAGCCAGGAGACCTGCCCCTGCCTCCGTCGGCACCACGCTGCGTGTCGTGCGATTGAGGAGCCGCACCCCAAGTTGGGCCTCGACCCGCCGCACCGCCTCGCTCAATCCCGATGCGCTGCTACCCGTGGCGCGCGCACCCTCGCGAAACCCACCAGCGCGCGCCACCGCCACAAAAGCATTCAGATCACCCAGGTCGATTTTCATCGTTCGAAATTCCGCACGGCCTGTGCCGATTGTACCGGATTTTCGTGCGGCCTCTCAAGGCCTATATCCACATCATCTTGAACAGGAGATATTCCCATGTCGAATATAGATCAGGCAGGCACATTTATCCTCGGCGACCGCAGCGTGAAACGGCTCGGCTATGGCGCCATGCAGCTTGCGGGCAAGGGTGTCTTCGGGCCGCCGAAAGATCACGACGCAGCAGTGGCGGTGCTGCGCGAGGCGGTCGCGGCTGGCGTCGATCATATCGATACCAGCGATTTTTATGGTCCGCACGTGACCAATCAGATCATCCGGGAGGCGCTTCATCCGTATCCCGAAGATCTGGTGATCGTCACGAAGATCGGCGCCGTACGCGGGGATGACGGTTCATGGAACCCGGCATTTTCAGCTAACCAGCTGACTCAGGCCGTCCACGACAACCTGCGCAATCTTGGTCTCGACGCCATGGACGTCGTCAACCTGCGTATCATGTTCGATGTTCACGGCCCGGCAGAAGGCTCGATCGAAGCGCCCCTGACGGCTCTGGCCGAACTGCAGCGCAAGGGGCTTGTTCGCCATATCGGGCTCAGCAACGTGACGCCGACACAGGTAGCGGAGGGTCAACGGATCGCCAAGATCGTCTGTGTGCAGAACCAGTATAATCTCGCTCACCGGCAAGACGATGCCATGATCGACGATCTCGCTCGCGATGGCATCGCCTATGTGCCGTTCTTCCCGCTCGGAGGCTTCAGCCCGCTACAGTCGTCGATCCTGTCGGACGTTGCCCAGCGCCTGGACGCGACGCCGATGCAGGTCGCACTTGCCTGGTTGCTGCGTCGGGCACCGAATATTCTGCTTATCCCGGGAACCTCGTCCGTGCCCCACCTGCGTGAAAATCTCGCCGCGGCTGAACTGCAGCTGTCGGACACCGTGATGACGGAGCTCGAAGGCGTATCCGGCGTCCTCGCCGACTGAAGACTTCTGATAGCACTCGCATCCGACCCCGAAAAATCGGTCTACGGCCTTTGCCTTCACGCGCGCTTTCGTTAGAAGTGAAAGAAAAGCGAAACGGAGGGGTCGGATGTTTATTACGGATCGTCAGGCCAAGATTGTCGAACGCGCGAAAACTGCGGGCCGGGTCCTCGTCGACGACTTGGCGGCAATGTTTTCGGTGACCTCGCAGACGATCCGCAAAGATCTGAATGATCTATGCGACAAGCAAATTCTCACGCGTATCCACGGCGGCGCTACCCTTCCCCGCAGTAACGAGAATGTCCGTTACGACGCACGCCGGCAGATCGCCGCTGCGGAAAAGCAGGCGATCGGCGTCGCCGCCGCCAATCTTATTCCGGACAACGCTTCGCTCTTCATCAATATCGGCACCACCACGGAGGCGGTCAGCGAGGCGCTGGTCAATCATCGCGAACTGATGGTAATCACCAATAATATCAATGTGGCCAATAGGTTGCGCCTTCTGGACGAAATCGAGGTGGTCATTGCCGGCGGTGTCGTTCGTCAGTCAGACGGTGGCATTGTGGGTGAAGCCGCAGTCGACTTCATCCGCCAGTTCAAGGTCGACTATGCGATTATCGGCGTTTCGGCGATCGATCCGGATGGCGCCCTTCTCGATTATGATTTTCGCGAAGTGAAAGTTGCCCAGGCAATCATCGCCAATGCCAGACACGTGATTTTGGTCGCCGACTCGACAAAATTCGAGCGCACTGCGCCCGTGCGCATCGGCCAGATCTCACAGGTCCAAACCTTTATCACCGACCATTGCCCTTCGCCGTCGATCCGAGATGTATGCCTTGTGAACGGTGTGGCGCTCGTGGAAACTTCGAAAGACGAGGAATTGGATTTATAGCCCCGGAGTTTCATTTGACATTCGGAATATTTTCGATTTAATCCGTTTCAGGTTCACAACGTTTGTGGATTGCTGTCCATTTCGGTTCGGCGAGGGGAATGATGGGCGAGGAAATCCACGACATCTTCGTGATCGGCGGCGGCATCAACGGCTGCGGCATTGCACGTGATGCGGCCGGGCGCGGTTATTCCGTTGCGCTTGCGGAGATGGACGATTTTGCCTCGGGCACCTCTTCCGGCGCCACCAAACTCATCCATGGCGGCCTGCGTTATCTCGAACATTACGAATTCAGGCTGGTGCGGGAATCGCTGATGGAGCGCGAAACCCTCTGGGCGATGGCACCGCACATCATTTGGCCGCTGCGCTTCGTCCTGCCATACCACAAGGGCGGCATCCGCCCGGCATGGCTGATCCGGCTGGGCCTGTTTCTCTACGACCATCTCGGCGGTCGAAAGCTGCTGCCGCCGACCGCCGTGCTGGACATGCGCACCGACCCGGCCGGGAAGCCTCTGAAGCCGCTTTTCACCAAGGCATTCGAATATTCCGACGGCTGGGTCGACGATGCCCGGATGGTGGTGCTGAACGCCCGGGATGCAGCCGATCGCGGTGCTTTGATCCTGCCGCGCACCCGGGTGGTTGCCGCTCGTCGGGAAGGCGGCCTCTGGATGATCGAAACAGTCGGCACCAGCACGGGACGGGCAGAGACCTACAAGGCCCGCATGCTGGTGAATGCTGCAGGTCCCTGGGTGGATCAGGTAATCCGCGAGGCGCTCGGCAACAATGACGCCCGCCATGTGCGCCTTGTCCAGGGCAGCCATATCGTGGTGAAAAAGAAGTTCGAAGGATCCCGGGCCTATTTCTTTCAGAACCGGGACAATCGCATCATTTTCGCGATCCCTTACGAAAACGACTTCACCCTTATCGGTACGACCGACCGGGACTATTCCGGCAATCCGAAAGACGTGAAAATCTCCGAAGAGGAGACGACCTATCTCTGCAATGCTGCGAGCGAGTATTTTCGGGAGTCGGTCCGGCCGGCAGACATTGTCTGGACCTATTCGGCGGTTCGCCCGCTTTTCGACGACGGTGCCTCAAAGGCGCAGGAAGCAACGCGCGACTATGTGCTGAAGCTCGACGACACCCAGGGTGCGCCGTTGCTCAACGTGTTCGGCGGCAAGCTGACCACCTATCGCCGGCTTTCGGAACATGCGCTCGAGAAGATCGCCGAAGCGATCGGAGCAAAGGGCCGGCCCTGGACGGCGAAGAGCCACCTGCCGGGCGGCGATTTTGCGGCCCAAGGTTACGAGCAAGAAGTAGCGAAACTCAAGGCCCGCTATCCATTTCTGGAGGAACGGCATGCGCGGCGACTGGTGCGCCGGTATGGAACCCGCGCCGGGATGATCCTCGACAGGGCGGCCAAGATGGAGGATCTTGGTCACCACTTCGGCGGCGATCTCTACGAGGCCGAGGTCAAATATCTTATCGACCGTGAATGGGCCATGAGTGCGCAGGACGTGCTCTGGCGGAGAACCAAAGACGGTTTGCGGCTGAGCGAAACTGAGAAAGAGTATCTGGAGGAGTACATGGCTGCTGTCCCGGCAAAAATGGCCGGATAAGCGGCATGTGTTCCCGGTGTGAGGAGGCACGGGAACTCGAATGCTGGAAATGCGCAACGTCGCCAAGATGGTGGGTGGTGAATATCATATTCATCCGACCAATCTTGCACTGGATCGCGGCTCGCTGAACGTATTGCTTGGCCCGACGCTCTCGGGCAAGACGTCACTCATGCGATTGATGGCTGGGCTTGACCGTCCCACCAGCGGCTCCGTGTATTTCGACGGCGCCGATGTCACCGGGGTTGCGGTGCAAAAACGCAATGTCGCGATGGTCTATCAGCAGTTCATCAACTATCCGGCCTTGACCGTCTACGAAAACATCGCTTCGCCGATGCGTATCGCCGGCAAGGACGCAACGACGATCGACCGGGAAGTCCGCAAGGCGGCGGAACTTTTGAGATTGACGCCTTATCTCGATCGGACGCCGCTCAATCTTTCGGGTGGGCAGCAGCAGCGTACGGCGCTCGCCCGCGCCCTCGTCAAGAATGCCAGCCTGGTGCTGATGGACGAGCCGCTCGCCAATCTCGACTACAAACTTCGCGAGGAACTGCGCGAGGAACTGCCGAAGATCTTCGCGCAATCCGGCGCCATCTTCGTTTATGCGACGACCGAACCGTCCGAAGCCTTGCTGCTCGGCGGCAATACGGCAACGCTCTCGGAAGGACGGATCACCCAGTTCGGGCCGACGATCGAGGTCTATCGTCGCCCGGCAGACCTCGTGACTGCCAAGACATTTGCCGATCCCCCACTCAACTTCATCGATGTAGTCAAGTCCGGCGGCTCATTCCAGTATCTGGGAACAGACAGCCTTGCCGTGCCATCGCATCTCTCCAGTGTGCCGGACGGCCCGGTGACGATCGCCTTTCATCCCCATCACCTGGGGCTCACGGCGCAGACAGGCAACGCAGCGAGGCTCAAGGCTCAAACGCAGATCTCGGAAATCACCGGCTCCGAAAGCTTCGTCCATATGCACTATAACGGTGTGCGCTGGGTCATGCTCGCTCCCGGCATCCACGATATCGACCCGGATACGGAAATCGAGCTCTTCCTGGATACCCGTCATCTGATGGCTTTCGGAACAGACGGCCGCGCCATCGCGGCGGCGGCTTGAAGGAGGGGAACATGGCACGCATCACGCTCGATCACATCCGCCACGCCTACGGTCCCAATCCGAAATCCGACGTGGCTTACGCGCTGCGCGAAGTCGATCACGAATGGGCCGATGGTGGCGCTTATGCCCTGCTCGGCCCCTCCGGCTGCGGCAAGACCACCCTGCTGAACATCATTTCCGGCCTGCTGCAGCCGTCCCACGGTCGTATTCTGTTCGATGGCAACGACGTCACCAATCTTTCCACGCAGGAACGCAACATTGCCCAGGTTTTCCAGTTTCCGGTGATCTACGACACGATGACCGTTTACGACAACCTGGCATTTCCCTTGCGCAACCGGGGCATCGCCGAGCCGGATGTCAATCGCCGCGTCCGCGAGATGCTTGACATCATCGATCTCTCCGACTGGTCGAACCGCAAGGCCCAGCGGCTCACGGCCGATCAGAAGCAGAAGATTTCGCTCGGGAGAGGTCTCGTCCGCAACGACGTCAACGCGATCCTTTTCGATGAACCCCTGACGGTCATCGATCCGCACATGAAATGGGTGCTCCGCTCCCAGTTGAAGCGCTTCCACAAGCAATTCGGCTTCACCATGGTCTATGTCACCCATGATCAGACGGAGGCGCTCACCTTCGCGGACAAAGTTGTCGTGATGTACGACGGGCAAATCGTTCAGATCGGAACGCCGGCCGAGCTCTTCGAGAGACCGAGCCATACGTTCGTTGGTTATTTCATCGGCTCCCCCGGCATGAACGTGATGCCCGCCGAGGTCCATGGCAGCACGATCACGCTCGGGGGTGAGACAATCGCCCTCGACCATGCACCGAAGATTACTGCGGGAGACCGGGTCGAGCTCGGCATTCGACCGGAATTCATTCGCATCGGCCGGGAGGGAATGCCTGTCACGATAACGCGCATCGAAGATATCGGCCGGCGCAGGATCGTCCGCGCGAGCCTTGCGGGGCAACCGATGGCGATTGTCGTTTCCGAGGATGCAGAGATTCCGGCTGAGGCTCGCGTCACCTTCGATCCCGCTGCGCTGAATATCTATGCCAATTCGTGGCGCGTTGGCAGGGAGGCCTGAACCATGGAAAAGACGTGGAACAACAAGGCCTGGTTTCTGGTGCTTCCCGTGCTCCTGCTCGTCGCCTTTTCGGCGGCCATTCCGCTGATGACCGTGGTGAATTATTCGGTCCAGGATACGTTCGGCAACAACGCGTTCTTCTGGGCCGGTACCGACTGGTTCGACGAGATCCTGCATTCTGCCCGTTTCTGGGAAGCTCTGCAGCGCAATCTGCTTTTCTCCTTCATCATCCTTGCGCTCGAAATTCCGCTCGGCATCTTCATTGCCCTGAACATGCCGAAGAAGGGTATTGGCGTTCCGGTCTGCCTAGTGCTGATGGCTCTTCCGCTTCTTATCCCGTGGAACGTCGTCGGCACGATCTGGCAGGTTTTCGGCCGCGTCGATATCGGGCTCCTCGGCCACACGCTGGCGGCGCTCGGCGTAGACTACAATTACGTGCGCGATCCTCTCGATGCCTGGATCACCGTCATCGTCATGGACGTCTGGCACTGGACGAGCCTCGTCGTGCTCTTGTGCTACGCCGGTCTCGTCTCCATTCCGGATGCCTATTATCAGGCGGCCAAGATCGATGGCGCTTCCAGGTGGTCGGTCTTCCGCTACATCCAGCTGCCGAAGATGAAGCGGGTGCTGCTGATCGCCGTCCTGCTGCGCTTCATGGATAGTTTCATGATCTATACGGAGCCTTTCGTGGTGACCGGTGGCGGCCCGGGAAACTCGACGACCTTCCTGTCGATCGATCTCGTCAAGACGGCGGTCGGGCAGTTCGACCTCGGGCCGGCCGCCGCCATGTCGATCGTCTACTTCCTCATCATCCTGCTGCTGTCATGGATCTTCTACACCGTGATGACCAGCAGCGACGCAGACACCTGAAGGAGGGAGGAAAACCATGGCGAAGACAATCAAATACAAGCCTGCAGGCAATCTCTCCTGGCTGGTCTCGACGATCTACATCATCTTCCTGCTCCTGCCGATCTACTGGCTCGTCAACATGAGCTTCAAGGAGAATGCCGAGATCACCGGTGCATTCTCGCTCTGGCCGCAGAACCCGACGCTCAGGAACTACATGGTGATCTTCACAGATCCGTCCTGGTACAACGGCTACATCAATTCCATCATCTATGTGGTCCTGAACACCTTGATTTCGGTGCTGGCGGCATTGCCGGCTGCCTATGCCTTTTCGCGCTATAGGTTCCTCGGCGACAAACATCTGTTCTTCTGGCTGCTCACCAACCGCATGGCGCCGCCCGCCGTCTTCGCCCTGCCCTTCTTCCAGCTCTATTCCGCCTTCGGCCTCATCGACACGCATATCGCGGTCGCCCTCGCCCATTGCCTGTTCAACGTGCCGCTTGCCGTCTGGATCCTGGAAGGCTTCATGTCGGGCGTACCGAAGGAAATCGACGAGACCGCCTATATCGACGGCTATTCGTTCCCGCGGTTCTTCGTGAAGATCTTCATGCCGCTGATCGCCTCGGGCATCGGGGTCGCCGCCTTCTTCTGCTTCATGTTTTCCTGGGTGGAACTGCTGCTCGCCCGTACGCTGACGACGACTGCCGCCAAGCCCATTTCCGCCATCATGACGCGCACCGTTTCCGCCTCCGGCATGGACTGGGGCGTGCTGGCAGCGGCCGGCGTGCTGACGATCGTTCCCGGCGCGCTCGTCATCTATTTCGTCCGCAACTACATCGCCAAGGGCTTTGCCCTCGGGCGGGTCTGACAAGGAGGAACCACACATGAACTTTTCATGGATGGCCTGGACGCTTCCCACGGCGCTGTTCTTTCTGACGATCCTCGCTCTGCTCGTCGGCATGAGCATCTGGGAATATTTTGCGCCGGGCGGTTCGCCCAGGATCGGCATCCTGCGTTTCGAGACGACGCGGGGAGACCGGCTCTTCATCTCGCTGCTCGGCGCAGCATTCATTCATCTTGCATGGCTGGGGCTGATCGGCCCCAACCTGTGGTGGGCTCTTGCCCTCGCAGTGGCCTACGCCATCGGCGTCTTCCGCTTCGTTTAAGGCAAGCTGAAAAGGTGGCGGGAAAACCGCCGCCCGATACGGAAATTGCAATCGCAAAACTCTGGGAGGATAAAATGCGACGGCATCTTATGACAACGACAGCGGCAATGCTGCTGGCTCTGACCGGTTCCGCCTATGCCGGCATGGATGAGGCAAAGCAATTCCTGGACAAAGAAGTCGGCGAACTTTCGACGCTTTCCCGTGCCGAACAAGAAAAGGAAATGCAGTGGTTCATCGATGCGGCGAAACCTTTTGCCGGCATGGACATCAAGGTCGTTTCCGAAACCCTGACGACGCACGAGTATGAATCGAAGGTTCTGGCGCAAGCCTTTGCCGCAATCACCGGCATCAAGGTCAGCCACGACCTGATCGGTGAAGGCGACGTCGTCGAAAAGCTGCAGACGCAGATGCAGTCGGGCGAGAACATCTACGACGCCTACGTCAACGACTCCGACCTGATCGGCACGCATTGGCGTTATCAGCAGGCCCGCTCGCTCACCGACTGGATGGCGGGAGAAGGCAAGGACGTCACCAATCCCGGCCTCGATCTTGAGGACTTCATCGGCCTCAAGTTCACCACGGCGCCGGACAAGAAGCTCTACCAGCTGCCGGACCAGCAGTTCGCCAACCTCTACTGGTTCCGCTACGACTGGTTCAACGACGAAAAGAACAAGGCCGATTTCAAGGCGAAATACGGCTACGATCTCGGTGTTCCGGTGAACTGGTCCGCCTATGAGGACATCGCCGCCTTCTTCACCGGCCGCGAGGTCGGAGGCAAGAAGGTCTATGGTCACATGGACTACGGCAAGAAGGACCCCTCGCTCGGATGGCGCTTCACCGATGCGTGGCTGTCCATGGCGGGCAACGGCGACAAAGGCCTGCCGAACGGCCTGCCCGTCGACGAATGGGGTATCAAGGTCGACGAGAAATCCCGTCCGGTCGGCTCCTGCGTCGCGCGCGGCGGCGATACGAACGGCCCGGCGGCCGTCTACTCCATCCAGAAATACCTCGACTGGCTGAAGGCCTACGCACCGGCCGCCGCCCAGGGCATGACCTTCTCGGAATCCGGACCGGTGCCGGCTCAGGGCGAGATTGCCCAGCAGATGTTCATGTACACGGCCTTCACCGCCGACATGGTCAAGGCAGGCCTGCCTGTCATGAATCAGGACGGCACGCCAAAATGGCGTTTCGCACCGTCTCCGCACGGGGTCTACTGGAAGGACGGCATGAAGCTCGGCTATCAGGACGTCGGCTCCTGGACGCTGATGAAGTCCACGCCCACCAACCGCGCCAAGGCGGCCTGGCTCTATGCCCAGTTCGTCACCTCGAAGACGGTGGACGTCAAGAAGAGCCATGTCGGTCTGACATTGATCCGCGAGAGCACCATCCGCCACAAGAGCTTCACGGATCGCGCGCCTAAACTCGGTGGTCTGATCGAGTTCTACCGTTCCCCGGCTCGCGTCCAGTGGTCGCCGACCGGCACGAACGTGCCTGACTATCCGAAGCTCGCGCAGCTCTGGTGGCAGGCAATCGGCGATGCGTCGTCGGGCGCCAAGACCGCCCAGGCGGCCATGGACTCGCTTTGCTCCGAGCAGGAAAAGGTCCTGCAGCGCCTGGAGCGCGCCAAGGTCCAGGGCGACATCGGACCGAAGCTCGCCGAAGAACACGATCTCGCGTATTGGAACAAGGATGCCGTCGCGAAAGGCAACCTCGCTCCGCAGCTCAAGATCGCAGCCGAGAAAGAGAAGCCCGTTACCGTCAACTACGACGAACTTGTAAAGAGCTGGGCTGACACCAAGAAGTAAGCCGGTTCGCCGGGCGCTCAGGGCGCCCGGCGACCACCGACTGCAAAGTCTCCGTCCGCCAGCGCACCTGCTGCTGGGCGGAGTGCCTGCCGCAGTTTAGTTGTCCAACCGCTCATTCCGGAACGCTGCCGACACCGTCTCCGCAGCCAGCATCGCCGTGTTTGCGTCAGTCTGATAGTTGCTTACAGAAATCCGCATGACGTCGATCCCTCTCCACTTGGCTCCTGTCACGAAAATCGTTCCTTCGCGCTGTAGCCGCGCGATAGTTCGTCTCGTTATATCTTCGGCATCGGTTGCCGAGAGATCCGAGCCGAAGCGGCAGATCACCTGGTTTAGGTCGACGTCGTTCAAAATCTCGACGCCCGACTCGCGCGACAGATGCTCGGCAATGATCCGCGCGGAGGAACAACAGCCTTCGACGAGACGGGCGATGCCGTTTCGGCCGAGATGCTTCATCATTGCCCAAGTAGCAAAACCGCGTGCTCGTCTTGAAAGCTCCGGCACATAATGTGACGGGTCACGCTCTCCCTCTGCGGCAATGGGGAGGTAACTGGCAGCGATCGTCATGGCGCGGCGATGGGCGACTTCGTCCCTTACAATCGCATAACCACTATCATAGGGGGTCTGGAGCCACTTATGGCCGTCGGTGGCCCAGCTATCGGCCAACTCCACTCCGGGACAAAGGTGCCGCGTCGAAGGGGAAGCTTTGGCCCACAGGCCAAATGCGCCATCCACATGCACCCAGGCATCCCTGCTTCGGGCGACCGGGATAAGTTCGGCGAACGGATCAAAGGCCCCCGTGTTGAGCTGTCCGGCCTGAAGGATGGCGATCGTTGGACCAGCCGTTTTATTGACCGCTTCCTCGAAACGGCTGGCAAGGATACGTCCCTGCGGATCGGTGGCTACCCTGACAACGCGGTCATGCCCAAGCCCCAGGAACTGCAAGGCTGAAAAAACCGTCGTGTGGGCATCGTCACCGATGATAACGGTGATCGGCGGCGCGCCGAAAAGCCCGTCTGCATCGGCGTTCCAGCCGACTCGCCGAAGCACTTCGCCTCTCGCGGTGGCCAGACAGCTGAAGTTGGCGACAGTCGCTCCTGTCACAAAGCCCACGGAAGATTGCGCAGGCAGGCCGAGAACGTCCAGGAGCCAGGTGGCTGCCACCTTCTCGAAGGATGCGGCGGCAGGAGACGCTGTGTGATTGCCCGCGTTTTGCCCCCAGGCGCTCGTGAGGAAGTCTGCCGCCACGCCCATCGGATGAGAGCCACCAATCACCCAGCCAAAAAAAGACGGCCCGGTCGTTCGGTGGAGCCCCGGCTCTGCCTTTTCCACGAGCTGCAGAAGGACGTCTTCCATCGACAGCGTCTCCTCCTGGAGGTCTTCGACGAGCGTCGCCAGGCATTCCTGGTATTGCAGTTGCGGCCGGTGGAGTTGAGGGTCGACATGGCGGAAGCCGGCGGCCAGATGCGCCGCCTGCGCGAAAAGTGCGTCTATGCCGTCGGCCATGGACTGCGTCCCCGTGTCATCGCGACTGTGATGGCGGCTTGTAATGCATGCTGTTGGGATCGGAGCTCCCTGCGCCAACTTACCACGCGATGGTCAATTCCGCTAACCTGGCCGTCCATCATCAAGCGACGGGAAATCGCTGATAGTCTACAGGCCGGACAAAGGGGAAAATGGAGCGGGTGAAGGGAATCGAACCCTCGTATTCAGCTTGGGAAGCTGCTGCTCTACCATTGAGCTACACCCGCGTCAGGTTTCAGACTTCCAACAGACGGCCTCGCCTGTCAAGCCGGAGGTGGGGTCAGGCGCGAAAATGCTTGGACAGTTTGAGGCCCTGGGCCTGGTAGTTGGAGCCGAGGCCCGTGCCGTACATGCCTTCGGGCTTGTCCATCATGTGTTCGTAGACTAGGCGGCCGACGATCTGGCCGTCTTCGAGGATGAAGGGCACTTCGTGGCTGCGCACTTCGAGCACCGCCCGGCTGCCCCGTCCCCCTGCCGCCTCGTGGCCGAAGCCCGGATCGAAGAAACCGGCATAGTGGACGCGGAACTCGCCGACCAGCGGATCGAAGGGCGTCATCTCAGCGGCATAGAGCGGCGGCACGTGCACCGCCTCGCGCGAGACGAGGATATAAAATTCATCCGGATCGAGGATCAGTTCGTTGCGGCCGCGGCTGTAAAGCGGTTCCCAGAAATCGAAGATGTCGTGCTGGGCCTTCTTGTCGACGTCGACGACGGCCGTGTGGTGTTTGCCGCGATAACCGATCAGGCCGACGCTGTCGCCGGAAAGGTCGATCGACAGGGCGATGCCGCCGCCCGAGACATTTGGCTTGGCGGATGCGACCAGGGTTTCGTCGTTGTGGAGTTGCAGAAGGTCCGGCTCACTCAGCAGCGCATTGCCGACCCGGAAGCGGATCTGCGACAGACGCGAACCGCGGCGCACCACGATCGGGAACGTACGGGGCGAGATTTCGAGATAGAGCGGCCCGGAATAACCGGTCGGGATCTTGTCGAACTCCTGGGCGTAATCGGTGATGACGCGGGTAAAGATGTCGAGCCTGCCGGTGGAGCTTTTCGGATTGGCGGAGGCAGACATATTGGCCGGCAGATCGAGCCGTTCCATCAGCGGCACGATGTAGACGCAGCCGGTTTCCAGCACGGCGGCGTCGGAAAGATCGATAACGTGCAGCTTGAGGCGATCGAGCTTATCGGAGACCAGGCTCGTCGGGCCCGGCATGAAGCTGGCGCGGACGCGAAAAGCCTTGGCACCCAAGCGCAGGTCCAGGCTTGCCGGCTGGATCTGGTCCCGGTCCAGCTCACGTTCGGAAATCAGCCGTCCACTGTCGAAAAGCGCCGCGATCGCGCGGTCCGCCAAAATTCCCGTTTCGCGAGCCATCATGTCTCTCTCAAGTTTTCGAGGCGACAAAACCAAATGCGAGCCATTGACGCAAGCGGGACGCGGCGCTATGCCAATCTTATCCCGTGGTGATTTGGCCGGTCGGCTTGCAGCCACGTTAAATAAGTGGCTAAAAAGACCGGGTGCGAAACCGGTCTGCTTATGCGACCGGTTTTTTTGTTCTGAATGGGGAACACGCATGACTAAGAATTGGCGCCCGGCAACTCAACTCGTACACGGCGGCACGCTGCGCTCGCAATATGGCGAAACGTCGGAAGCGATCTTCCTGACACAGGGTTTCGTCTATGACACGTCTGAAGCAGCGGAAGCGCGCTTCAAGGGCGAGACCGACGGCTTCATCTACGCGCGCTACGGCAGCCCAACCAACGACATGTTCGAGAAGCGCATGTGCATGCTGGAAGGCGCCGAAGACGCCCGCGCCACAGCGTCCGGCATGGCTGCCGTTACCGCCGCGATCCTTTGCCAGCTGAAGGCCGGCGACCATATCGTCGCTGCCCGTGCCCTGTTCGGCTCCTGCCGCTGGGTGGTCGAGACGCTCGCTCCGAAATACGGCATCGAATGCACGCTGGTCGACGGGCGCTTCCTGGAAAACTGGGAAAAGGCGATCACCCCGAAGACCAAGGTGTTCTTCCTGGAGAGCCCGACCAACCCGACGCTCGAAGTGGTCGATATCGCCGGCGTCGCCAAGCTCGCCAACCAGATCGGCGCCAAGGTCGTCGTCGACAACGTGTTTGCGACCCCGCTCTACCAGAAGCCGTTGGAACTCGGCGCGCATATCGTCGTCTATTCGGCCACCAAGCATATCGACGGCCAAGGCCGCTGCCTCGGCGGCGTCGTGCTATCCGACAAGGCCTGGATCGACGAGAACCTGCACGACTATTTCCGTCATACGGGCCCGGCCATGTCGCCGTTCAATGCCTGGACGCTGCTGAAGGGCATCGAAACCCTGCCGCTGCGCGTCAAGCAGCAGACCGAGAGCGCCTCGAAGATCGCCGACTTCCTCGCCGACCAAAAGCAGGTCGCAAAGGTCATCTATCCGGGCCGCAAGGACCATCCGCAGGCCGATATCATCGCCCGGCAGATGAAGGCCGGCTCGACGCTCGTCTGCTTCGAGCTGAAGGGCGGCAAGGACGCGGCCTTCAAGCTGCAGAACGCGCTGGAGATCGTCAGGATTTCCAACAATCTCGGCGATTCCAAGAGCCTGATCACCCATCCGGCGACGACGACCCATAAGAACCTGACGGACGAGGCCCGTGCCGAACTCGGCATTTCGCCCGGCACCGTGCGTCTGTCGGCCGGCATCGAGGATACCGACGACCTGATCGAGGATTTCGCTCGGGCGCTTTCAAAGGCCGGCATGTAAGCCTTGGCTTTCCGGGGTGGTGGATCGACCAGAAATTCACCATCCCGGTTATCCTTAACTTCAACTAATGCCCATACTCGGTTGTTCAAACCGCGAGAATTCTTGACGTTGCGGCGCCTCTGTACAATATCGAACCAAGTTAGATTTGTTGAGGTGTCGCATGTATCGCGCCCGGACAAGAGATATCGATGTCGCCGTCGAGCCCTATTATCTGGAGGAGCAATCCAATCCGGAAGAGAGCCGTTATGTCTGGGGCTATCGCATCGTCATCGAAAATCATTCGTCGCTCACCGTGCAGCTCGTGCATCGCTACTGGAACATTACCGACCAGAACGGCATCGTCGACGAAGTGGACGGGCCTGGTGTCATCGGTGAACAGCCGCGGCTGAAGCCCGGCGACAGCTACGAATATTCTTCGGGCTGTCCGCTCGACACCCCATCCGGCCTGATGTTCGGCCACTACGACATGCAGACAGACGACGGCGAAACCTTCGAGGTGACGATCCCGGCTTTCTCGCTGGATTCACCAGGCCTGATGCGCGTCCTCAACTAGACCGCGCCACCGACGACAACCTACAGGTTATGGGTGGCGGCGGTTTTTCTATTTGTTACCCCTTTCCTCCTGCGGCATCTTGGCTCCGTCAAACGGTCTTTGGGAGGAGTACTTGATGACACGATCCACTTCGCCGGTCATTCTGCTGGTGTCCTGCGCGTTAATGACGCTTACGGCCTTTACGCCAGGGCTCGCACAAAACAAAAGCAGTTTCATCGATCAGAAGGACAGGCCGGATTTCGCTTCCGCCACCGTCTCGCCGCAGATCGCCTGCGGCATGCTGAACAGCCAATCCTTTGCCGAGGTCGCGACGCTGAAAGCCACGCATGTCGCGAGCGTCGGCAACGTGCCAGGTCATTGCCAGGTGACGGGCTATATCCGGCCGCAGGTCCGTTTCGAAATCACCCTTCCGGACAACTGGAACCGCCGGCTCTACATGTTCGGCAATGGCGGGTATGCCGGCGAAGACCTTGCCGCGGCGTCGCGGATCGCCACCCGCAATGCGGCACTTACGAAAGGCTTTCTCACCGTCCAGCAGAACACCGGCCATGATGCGGTCACCTACAAGCTCGGGGATTTTGCACAAGACCTTGGCCTCTTGATCGACTACGGCTCACGCGCGGTGCATCTGACGGTCGACACGGCCAAGACGATCGCCGCGCGCTATTACGACCGGCATCCCTCCTTCTCCTACTGGGACGGCTGCTCGACCGGTGGACGCCAAGGGCTGATGGCGGCGCAACGGTATCCGGCCGATTTCGATGGCATCCTCGCCGGAGCGCCAGTCCTCGATCTCACCAATACGCAGATCTGGGGCGTCTGGAATGCACGAGCGCTCCTCAAGGCTCCGATCAGCCGGGCCCAGCTTCCGGTGCTCGCCAAGGCGGTGATGGACAAATGCGATGCGATCGACGGTGCCAAGGATGGGCTGATCGCCGATCCGCGCCAATGCAATTTTGATCCGGCCAAGGACCTGAAGATCTGCGAGGCCGGCGGTTCTGACTGCTTCACGCCTGCGCAGGTGGACACGCTGAAGACGCTGGCGGGCGGAGTGAAGATCAAGGGAGAGACGATTTTCCCCGGCGTGCAGTTGGGCACCGAGGGTGTCGATCCGAGCGGGGTCAGCGGCTGGGACATGTGGATGGTATCGGAGCAGGGGCCGAGCCGGCAGCTGGCCTATGGCGAGACCTTCGTCAAGAACATGGCGATGCTGCCCGCCTCCGGAAAAGCGATCGACTGGAAGACCTTCGACTTCGATGCCGAATATCCGAAGATCGGCGCCATCCGAGAGATCGTCGATGCGACCAATCCGGACCTCAGCGAGTTCCAAAAACGCGGCGGGCGGATGATCACCTATTTCGGCTGGTCGGATCCGGCGCTGAACCCGATGATGGGCGTGAACTATTACGAAGCCGTCCGCAAGCAGATGGGTGCCGACCGGACAGCGGAATTCTACCGGCTATTCATGGTGCCCGGCATGTTCCATTGCACCGCGGGCTACGGCACTGATGCCTTCGACGCTTTCACGCCGCTGATGGACTGGGTGGAAAACGGCAAGGCACCCACGGTGATCCAGGCAAGCCAGATCAAGGACGGCAAACCGGCGATGACCCGGCCGCTCTGCCCCTACCCGCAATCGGCCAAATATTCCGGCAACGGCGATGTGAAGGATGGCGCCAACTTCGAATGCAAGATGCCCTGAAACGAAAACGGCGGGAGGAAACTCCCGCCGTGTGACTTCAGGCTGCAGCGAATTCATCCGCCTTGTAGCGATAGGTGGTCGAGCAGAACTCGCAGGTGACAGCGATCTCGCCGTCTTCCTCGCTTGCCTCGATCTCCTCAGCGCTGAAGCCCGAGAGGATGCCCTTGATCTTGTCGCGCGAACAGCTGCAGCGGTCGAACACCGGGTGCGGCGCGTAAACCCGGACGCCGCGCTCGTGGAAAAGGCGGAACAACAGACGCTCGATCGCAACCCGCGGGTCGGTCAGCTCGTCGGTGTCGATCGTTTCCACCAGCGTGCGGGCTTCGGCCCAGGAATCGTCCTCGGCGAATTCGAAATCGCGCTCATCGCCGTCGCCGCCATGCAGGTCCGGCTGCCGCATGCGCTCGGGTGCCTGCGGCAGGAACTGCGCGACCAGCCCGCCTGCCCGCCAGTTGTGACGCGGCTTGCCATCGGCATCGCGATCGAAGAGCTCGGCAACACCGAGGCGCACCCTGGTCGGGATCTGCTCCGACTGGCGGAAATAGACACCGGCGATCTCCTCCAGCGATGAGCCGTCCATCGGCACGATGCCTTGATAAGGCTGCATGCCGCGACCCTGGTCGATGGTGAAGGCCAGTACGCCGTGCCCCAGGAGATCGGCCGGTGAAGTCTTGCCTTCCGTGACGGCGGCCGCCAGTGCCTCCTCGTCGTAGCGGGCGTAGGCACGAAGACTGTCGGGCGTCGAGAAATCAGCGACCAGCAGATCGACGGGACCGTCGCCCTTGGTCTGCACCGTGAATTTGCCGTCGAATTTCAGCGATGTGCCGAGCAGGGCCGTCAGGACGATCGCCTCGGCAAGCAGCCGCGCGACGGGGCCTGGATATTCGTGGCGGCTAAGGATGGAGTTGAGCAGCGGCCCGAGCTGGACCGCCCGGCCACGCACGTCGAGACCGTCCACCTGGAAGGGAACGACCCGGTCGTCTCCGGCAAAGTCGAGTTCGTTGAGTTCCACAGTCGCTTCCGCCATGACTTCACTCCTTCGCGCCGACCCAAAAACCTTTACACAAGCGCCAGCCCGAGCGGAACCGCCGGCCGGAGGAAAAGACGTCGACGATGTGTGTTGAAACGCCAGTCCAGAAGACGGCGTATTGTTGAAAGCCGACAGATGGGGGATAGCGGGGCGGAAATCAAGGTTCTATCGCCGCCGCTTTCCGCATCCGCCTCGTCCGGGACTTGCGTTCAGACCGCGCCGAAGCACCAGGCGAGAATGGATTTCTGCGCGTGCAGGCGGTTCTCAGCCTCGTCGAAGACCACCGACTGCGGGCCATCGATGACCTCGTCGGTGACTTCCTCGCCGCGATGGGCCGGCAGGCAGTGCATGAACAGCGCCTCTTTGTCGGCCCGCTTCATCAGGTCGGCATTGACCTGGAAGGGCTGGAAGACGTTGTGGCCGCGCGCCTTGTGCTCCTGGTTCATCGAAACCCAGGTGTCGGTGACGACGCAATCGGCGCCGGCAACCGCCTTTTCGGCGTCATGACAAAGCATGATGTTGCCACCGTTGTTGCGCGCCCAGTTGAGGAACTTGTCGGCGGGTTCCGACCCCATCGGCACCGCCATGTTCATCCGATAGCCGAAACGGGCAGCACCTTCCACGAAGGAATGCAGCACATTGTTGCCGTCGCCGGTCCAGGCGACCGTCTTGCCGGCGATCGGCCCGCGATGCTCCTCGAAGGTCATGATATCGGCCATGATCTGGCAGGGATGCGTGTCGTCGGTCAGGGCATTTATGACCGGTACGGTCGCGTGTTCGGCAAGCTCCAGCATACGGGCGTGGTCCGTGGTGCGGATCATGATGGCGTCGACGTAACGCGACAGAACCTTGGCGGTGTCGCCGATCGTCTCGGCGCGGCCGAGCTGCATTTCAGTGCCCGACAGGAACAGCGTTTCGCCGCCGAGCTGGCGCATGCCGACATCGAAGGATACGCGGGTGCGGGTGGAAGGTTTTTCAAAGATCATCGCCAGCATCTTGCCGGCGAGCGGCTTTTCCGCCGTGCCGGCCTTGGTGGCCTGCTTGCGGGTCTTCGCGTCGTCGAGAATGCTGCGCAGATCAGCCGGGGAAACGGCGGAAAGATCGAGGAAATGCTTGGGAGATGCCATGTGATGTTCCCTGTGAAGTGGGAAACCTACAACGGCATCCCCCTTTTTGCCCGCTCAGGCCGATTTCTTCATTTCCGAGGCGGAGAGCTTTTCCGCCGCTTTCTCGATGCGGGAAAGACCCTCGCGGGCTTCCTCCGCTGTGACTGTGAGCGGTGGCAGGAGACGCACCACGTTGTCACCGGCCGGAACGGCCAGCATATGTTCGCCGCGCATGGCGGCAACCAGGTCGCCCGCCGGCACCTTTGCCTTCACGCCGAGCAGCAGGCCTTCGCCGCGGATGTCCTCGATGACGTTGGGGAAGCGATCCTTGAGGCTGGCTAGCCCCTGCCGCAAGACCAACGTGACGTCGCGGACATTTTCCAGGAAGCCGTCCCCCAGGATCACGTCGAGCACGGCATTGCCGACCGCCATGGCCAGCGGGTTGCCGCCGTAGGTGGTGCCGTGGGTGCCGGCTGTCATACCGGACGCGGCTTCCGCCGTGGCAAGGCAGGCCCCGAGCGGGAACCCGCCGCCGATGCCCTTGGCGAGCGCCATGATGTCGGGCGAAACGCCCGTCCATTCATAGGCGAACAGTTTGCCGGTGCGGCCGACGCCGGTCTGGACCTCGTCGAAGATCAACAGCAGGCCGTTGTCGTCGCAGATCTGCCGCAACGCAGCCAGGAATTCCTTTGGAACCGGCCGGATGCCGCCCTCGCCCTGGATCGGCTCGATGAGGATCGCTGCGGTCGCATCGGTGATCGCAGCCTTCAGAGCATCCATATCGCCGAACGGCACCTGATCGAAGCCTTCAACCTTGGGGCCGAAACCTTCGAGATATTTCGCCTGGCCGCCGGCAGCGATGGTCGCCAACGTCCGGCCATGGAAGGCGCCCTCGAAGGTGACGATGTGGAAGCGTTCCGGATGGCCCTTCACGAACTGGTAGCGGCGCGCGGTCTTGATGGCGCATTCGAGCGCCTCCGCACCGGAATTGGTGAAGAACACCTTATCCGCGAAAGAGTTGTCGGCGAGGCGGCGCGACAGCGTCTCCTGGCCGGGCTGCTCGAAGAGGTTGGATGTGTGCCAGACCTTATCGGCCTGTGCCTTCAGTGCGCCGACGAGGTGCGGATGGCCGTAACCGAGTGAGTTGACGGCGATGCCCGCGCCGAAGTCGAGATATCGCTCTCCACTTTCCGTCACAAGCCATACGCCCTCGCCGCGTTCAAAACGCAGCGGAGCCCGGGCAAACGTGTCGAAAAGCGCGGCTTCAGCCATGGCGACATCACTCCTCTAGGCAGTCAAAAAAGGCCGACAAAACCGGCCAGAAAAACCAAAAATGCCGCCCACTGGGCGGCGGAGGCACTATCGTGGTTTAGGCCGTCAATGTCAACAAAGCTCGGTGTTTTAGGCGTGTTACGACCGGAAACCGACAGGTGCTGGCTTCTGTGACAAAAAAGACTCTCCATCACAGCAAGTTGGGGAAAACCACGAAATCGAATCCCGCAGATTCCTCCGACTCTTGCCACGGAGTCAGCCTCACACTAGGTTAAAGATCAATTACTAGACTGCATGCGGCGGAACTAGTCACCTCAAGCATAGATATAGTGGGTGCTGTGAAATGATTTTCGCAGTAAAGGTGGACGGATTCTGCATGCCAGCGGCGTTCAAAGGCGGAGAACGGGCATGAACTGGACAGACGAGCGTGTCGAGAAGCTCAAAAGATTGTGGTCGGAGGGCCTGAGTGCCAGCCAGATCGCTGCACAACTGGGAGGCGTAAGCCGCAATGCCGTGATCGGCAAGGTGCATCGCCTCTGCCTGCCGGGCCGCGCGAAAGCCGGCGGTACGGTTGCGACCGGCCGCGCATCGGCTGCCAAGCGGACGACATCGGCGCCGCGGGCTCCGAACTATGCGTCGCGCGTCACGACCCGGACCGTTACCCGCGCCGTCGGCGCGACGATGGTCAAGGAAGAGATCGAGATCGAACCCTACCAGGAGATGGAATATCGTCCTGCTTCCAACGTGGTGGTGCCGATCTCCCGTCGCCTTGCATTGACGGAACTCACCGAGCGCACCTGCAAGTGGCCGGTCGGCGACCCGCTCAAGGAAGACTTCCACTTCTGCGGCTGTGAATCCCCGGATGCATCGCCCTATTGCGGTTATCACGCAAAGCTCGCCTACCAGCCGGTCAACGAGCGCCGCAAGGTTGCCGCTCGGGTCTGAGCGGCGGCGCGACACGAGGGCGAAATCGAAGGCGGGCTCAAGGCCCGCTTTTTTGTTGTGCATGGCAGATATGCCGGCCAAGTCTTGCTCCGGATCGGCATTACGCCTATCTAAAAGGCAGCGAGGACGACCTCCCCCATTCGGGCAGAAACTCCGGGACGGCCCGGAAAGCACCCCAGGAGGTCATCATGCGCACGACACGCGACCGTATCCGCCATGCCATCAGCTTCGAACTGATCGGGCTTGCTCTCATCACACCGCTCGGCTCCTTCGCCTTCGGCATGCCGGCCGCCGATATCGGCGTGGTCGGCATCGGCAGCGCGACGATCGCCACCGGCTGGAACTATCTCTACAATCTCGGCTTCGACCACCTGATGCAGCGCTTTACCGGCGGCACGCAGAAAAACACCGCCATACGCGTGGCGCATGCGGTGCTGTTCGAACTTGGACTGCTGATCGCGCTTCTGCCGCTGATCGCCTGGTATCTCGGTATAAGCCTCGTCCATGCGCTGACGATGGACGTGTCGTTCGCAGTCTTCTACGTGGTCTATGCCTTCGTGTTCAACTGGGCCTACGACCGGATCTTTCCGTTGCCGGAATGGCAGCGGCAGACCGAGGCGGCTTAAAGCCGCCTCTCAGGATTCCATTGAATAACCCGCGCCGCGGACGGTGCGGATGACATCCTGCATATTGGAGAAGTTGAGCGCCTTCCTGAGACGCCCGACATGCACGTCGACGGTGCGCTCGTCGACATAGATGTCGTGACCCCAGACGCCGTCCAGAAGCTGCGACCGCGAGAACACGCGGCCGGGCGAGGCCATCAGGAATTCCAGCAGGCGGAACTCGGTCGGGCCAAGGCGCACTTCGCGGCTCTTGCGGTGAACGCGATGAGTTTCCCTGTCGAGTTCGATATCGCCGCAGCGGAGCACGCTGGAGAGCACTTCGGGACGGGCGCGGCGAAGCATCGCCTTGACGCGGGCCATCAGCTCCGGCGTCGAGAAAGGCTTCACCACATAGTCGTCGGCGCCGGTGGCGAGGCCGCGAACACGTTCGCTCTCCTCGCCGCGGGCCGTCAGCATGATGATCGGCAGGCGCTCGGTTTCCGGGCGCATGCGCAGCCGGCGGCAGAGTTCGATGCCGGAAACGCCGGGCAGCATCCAGTCCAGGATCAGGAGGTCGGGTACCCGCTCCTGAAGCCGAATTTCGGCTTCGTCGCCCCGCAAAACGGTATCGACCTCATAACCCTCGGCTTCCAGATTGTAGCGAAGAAGCACGCTCAGCGCTTCTTCGTCTTCTACGACAGCAATTTTCGGCAGCATTCTTGGTCTGCTCCGTCAGTTCTATTCGGTGATCGCGCCGAGCGTGTTCGACGAGTCGTCCTTCGGACGATCGCCTTCCGGCTGGGCACCGGTCGTCATGTAGTAGATGGTCTCGGCGATGTTGGTGGCGTGGTCGCCGATGCGCTCGATGTTCTTGGCGCAGAACAGCAGATGCGTGCAGGTGGTGATGTTGCGCGGATCCTCCATCATGTAGGTGAGGAGCTCGCGGAACAGCGAGGTGTACATCGCGTCGATTTCCTCGTCGCGGCTGCGGATCGCCTCGGCCTTTTCCGCCGAACGCGTCGAGTAAACGTCGAGGACGTCCTTGAGCTGCACGAGGGCGAGGTCGGAGAGATGCTCCAGGCCGCGGGCGAGCTTGCGCGGCACGCCGGTGCCCTGAACCGCGATGACGCGCTTGGCGGTGTTCTTGCCAAGGTCGCCGACGCGCTCCAGATCGGAGGCGATGCGCAACGAACCGACGATCTCGCGAAGGTCGGCTGCAACCGGCTGGCGTCTGGCAATCGTGATGATCGCCTTGTCACCGATCTCACGCTCGGCGTGATCGAGGATCACGTCGTCGGAAATGACCTTCTGGGCGAGTGCGGCGTCGGAATTGACCAGCGCGCGCACGGCGTCCGAGCACATCTGCTCGGCGAGTCCGCCCATTTCAGAAATGCGGCGGCTCAAGTATTTCAGTTCGTCGTCATAAGCCGACAGGATATGGGTCGATGCCATCTTCTAGTCCTCAAAATTGATTTTCAGGCGGCACAGTCGGCTGGGTCAGCCGAAACGGCCCATGATGTAATCCTGGGTGCGCTGGTCGTCGGGATTGGTGAACATCTTGTCGGTGTCGTTCTCCTCGACGAGCTGGCCGAGATGGAACATGGCGGTGCGCTGCGAGACGCGGGCAGCCTGCTGCATCGAGTGCGTCACGATGACGATCGTGTAGTTGGCACGAAGTTCATGGATGAGCTCTTCTACCTTGGCGGTCGCGATCGGATCGAGAGCCGAGCATGGTTCGTCCATGAGGATGACTTCGGGCGACACGGCGATCGCGCGGGCGATGCACAGACGCTGCTGCTGACCGCCGGAGAGACCGGTGCCGGATTCATGCAGGCGATCCTTGACTTCGGTCCAGAGGCCGGCGCGCTGCAGGCTCGCCTCGACGATCTGATCCATGTCGGCCTTATTCTTGGAAAGGCCGTGGATACGCGGACCGTAGGAAATGTTCTCGTAGATGGTCTTCGGGAACGGGTTCGGCTTCTGGAAAACCATGCCGACGCGGGCGCGAAGTTCCACGACGTCGATGTTATTGTCGTAGATATCGTCCGTGTCGAGGGTGATCTTGCCGGTGACGCGGCAATTCTCGATCGTGTCGTTCATGCGGTTGAGGCAGCGCAGGAAGGTGGACTTGCCGCAACCGGAAGGACCGATGAGAGCCGTCACAGTGTTTTCGCGAACGTTGAGGTTCACGTCGAAAAGCGCACGCTTTTCGCCGTAATACACCGAAACGTCCTTGCCGATCATCTTGTGGGAAGCATCGCTCATCTTTTGGTCCAGCGCCTTTTCAACTGCCGATTCTGACATCATATTCATTGTCATACTCCTTCTACCAGCGCCGCTCGAAGCGACGCCGCAAGAGAATTGCGCCAACATTCATTAGGATGAGGAACAGGAGCAGGATGATGATTGCTCCCGAGGTACGCTCGACGAACGCGCGCTCAGCTTCGTTCGCCCACATGTAAATCTGGACCGGCAGCGCCGTCGACGGGTCGAGCGGCGTGGTCGGATAGTTGGCAACGAAAGCCACCATGCCGATCAGGAGCAGCGGTGCGGTTTCGCCGAGTGCGTGGGCCAGGCCGATGATGGTGCCGGTCAGGATGCCCGGCATGGCAAGCGGCAGGACATGGTGGAAGATCGTCTGCATCTTCGAGGCGCCGAGCCCGAGGGCGGCGGCGCGGATCGATGGCGGCACGGCCTTCAAGGCGGCGCGGGTCGCGATGATGATCGTCGGCAGCGTCATGAGGGTGAGCACCAGACCGCCGACGAAGGAGGCCGAGCGCGGCAGGCCCATGAAGTTGACGAACACCGCCAGACCGAGCAGACCGTAGACGATAGAGGGAACGGCCGCTAGATTGTTGATGTTCACCTCGATCAGATCGGTGAACTTGTTCTTCGGGGCAAATTCCTCGAGATAGATCGAAGCGGCGACGCCGATCGGCAGCGCCAGGACAAGCACGATCAGCATCATGTAGAACGAGCCGATGAGTGCGACGCCGACACCGGCTGCTTCCGGACGGCTCGATGCGCCGTTGACGAAAATGCCGCCGTTGAAGTGCTTGGCAAGGGCTCCGCTGTCGGAGAGCTTTGTCATCCAGCCGAGCTGCTGGTCGTTGATCTTGCGGTTCTCCTGGCTGACATCGAGGTCGATCTGGCCCTTGTAGGCCGAGTCGATATCGCCGGAAGCAAGCAGTCTTACCGTCTGCGTCGTGCCGATGATCGCCGGATTGGCGATGACCAGGTCACGCAGCTGAACGCGGACACCATCCGACAGCATCTGGCCGACTGCGCGGGCGGCGACACGGTCGTCGACGCTGACGTTGAGCAGCTTGGCGAGAGCGTTGCGGGCGACGACCGGATAGTTGGCCGTCATCAGCTTCTGAGGATTGGTGGCACGTTCGTTCTGCGGGTCGATGATCTGCTGCGAGAACTCGACCGGCATCGTGATCATGGTCTGCTGGAAGGCTGTGTACCCCTTGGAGACCACCGACCACAGGAGAAGCATCAGGAAGATGATGCCGAAGGAAAGCGCGGCGATGCCATAGGCACGGAAGCGACGCTCGGCGGCATAACGGCGCTTGATGCCGATATCGCGACGGACGGACTTGGCCTTGGAGATGCCGGCGGCGGGAGAAACCACATCGGTCATTCGTACTGCTCCCGGTATTTGCGCACGATATAAAGCGCGTAGATGTTGAGGCAAAGCGTGATGGCGAAAAGCGTGATGCCCAGCGCGAAGGCAACCAGGGTCTGCGGCGAGGTGAACTCAAGGTCACCCGTCAGCTGGTTGACGATCTTGACGGTCACGGTCGTCATCGGCTCGAAGGGGTTGATCTGCAGGCGGGCGGCAACACCGGCCGCAAGCACGACGATCATGGTCTCGCCGACAGCGCGCGATGCGGTCATCAGGAGTGCACCGACGATGCCCGGCAGAGCGGCCGGCAAGACGACCTTCTTGATGGTTTCCGAACGGGTGGCGCCGAGGCCGAGCGAGCCGTCACGCAGGGCACGCGGCACCGCCGTGATGATATCGTCAGACAGCGAGGAGACGTAGGGGATCAGCATGATACCCATGACGAAGCCGGCCGTCAGAACGCTCTGTGCCTGAATGAAGTTGGCATAGTCACCGGTAACGAGGCCGTTCAGCTGCGAAGAGATATCGCGGAGGAACGGTCCGACCGTGGTCAGGGCGAAGAAGCCGTAGACGATGGTCGGAATGCCGGCGAGCACTTCGAGCAAGGGCTTGGCAACCGAGCGGACCTTCGGCGATGCGTATTCCGACATGTAGATTGCCGAAAAGAGGCCGATCGGAACCGCGAAGAGCATCGCGACGAAACCGATATAGAGCGTGCCGAGCAGCAGCGGAATGAGACCGAACTGACCTTCGGAGCCGCCAGAACCGGCAGCCGCAAAACGCGGATCCCAAACCGTGCCAAAGAAGAATTCCCAGGCGGGAATAGCGGTGAAGAAGTGGGCCGCTTCAGTCAGCATCGATGCGACGATGCCGACCGTGGTCAGAATGGCGATCGAGGAGGCGACGACGAGGCTGCCGAGAACCACCTTTTCCACCCGGTTGCGGGCGCGGAACCGCGGCGCAATCTGACGATAGGCGAAGAATGCCCCGCCGATGGAAACCGCCAGCACGACCATCGTCATGAGGATGCGGCTGACGAAGGTCATCCTGTTCAGGACAGCGGCGGCCTTGACCATGAAGGGCTGGGGATCGCCCGCAAGCGGAACGCCCTTGGCCCCAAGCGCAGCACGCAGCTCGACCGGATTATTCTCGACGCGGGCAATCTCGTCGCCGGTCAGCGCATTCATGCCTCGGGCGATCGAGGTGATCATGCCGTAGCTCAGGCCCTGCTCGGCCTGCGATTGGGTTTTCACCTCCTCGGGAAACGCACCGCGGACCGAGGAGCTGATATAGATCGGGCTGGCGACCAGCCAGACAAAGAGAATGACGACGGCCGGCAGGATCGCCCAGACAGCGACAAAAGAACCGTAATATCCAGGCCGTGAATGAAGTTTGGAGGAAATCCCTCCGACCAGCGCCATTGAATATCGGGCACCGGTGACGTAACCGGCTATGCCGATTATTGCCAAAATCAATAATATTAGTGATGTGTTCATCATAATCCCCCGGCGTACCGCCTTCGGCGGCAACCCATCACCGCCCAGCTCCGTTCATCGGAACCGATCGCATTCGCCATCGCGCCCTGCGCAACACCATCGCCACAAAACCGACGATTCCGCCGATGCAAAAGCCATCGATCGGAAGAGAAAACGGCGCCGCCAAAAGCGGCGCCGGTCTTTGGATTACATGGCCTTGCCGGCGGCAAAGTCCTTGCGGGCCTGTTCGCGCTGTGCGTCAGGAGCAGCAACCAGGCCGTACTCGATGAGCGGCGAGTCAGGGCCGATCATGTCGTCGGAAAGGAAGAACTCGACGTATTCCTTGAGGCCCGGAACGACGCCCAGGTGAGCCTTCTTCACGTAGAAGAACAGCGGACGGGAAACCGGGTAGGTGCCGTCGGCGATGGTGGCCGAGGTCGGCTTGATGCCGCGCATGGTGGCGACCTTCAGCTTGTCGGCGTTGTTTTCGTAGAAAGCGAGGCCGAATACGCCGACGCCGGTCTTGTTGGCAGCGATACGAGCGAGCGTCTCGGTGTAGTCGCCGTCGATGTCCACGGCAACGCCGTCCTTGCGAACAGCAACGCAGGCCTTGGCCTGGGCAGCCTTGTCAGCGATTTCCTTGGCGATGACGTCGGTTGCGCCGGCATCCTTGCAGCCTGCGGCCAGAACGTTCAGTTCGAAAACTTCGCGGGTGCCGTGCTTTTCGCCCGGGATGTAGGCAGCGATCGGGCCCTTCGGAAGCGTCGGGTTGATGTCCGACCAGTTCTTGTAGGGGTTGGCAACAAGCTTGCCATCAACAACGACCTGAGCAGCGAGAGCCTTGTAGAGGTCCTTCGGCTCCAACTTCATGTCGCCGTTGCTGCTGGCGGTCGCGAAAACGATACCGTCGTAACCGATGCGGATTTCCTGGATGTCGGTGACGCCAGCTGCCTTGCAGGCTTCGGCTTCAGACTTGTTGATCGGGCGCGAAGCGTTTGCAACGTCGATCGTGGCTTCGCCAACGCCCTTGCAGAATTCCTTAAGGCCGGCGCCGGTGCCGCCCGACTCGACGATCGGGGTCTTGAACTTCGGGAAGGCTTCACCAAAAGATTCGGCGACGATCTTCGCATAGGGAAGAACAGTGGAAGAACCGGCAACCTGGACCTGGTCGCGTGCAGCGGCAGCGCCGGCAAACGCAACGGAGGCCACCAAGGCAGCTGCAGAGAGTTTAAGGATGTTCATGAGGAATCTCCCGTCATGGGCTTGTGTGAATGCGGACGGCGCTGGCTCTCGCTCTCGCCAACGCTCGGCCCGCTTGTCTTAGCCGCTGTAGCACCTCTCTTTTATGTCAGTTCGGTGAAACATTTGTGACATATCAACGCATTGATATTTCAACGGAAATTTATTGCACAGCTTTGCAGCGAGAAGTCTTTATGTCAGAATCTGACGGTGAACTCGCTTCCCTTGCCGACTTCCGACTTGACGATCAGACGTGCTCTGTGGCGGGTGAGGATGTGCTTGACGATTGCAAGGCCGAGGCCCGTCCCTTTCTTGGAACGGCTGTCGGCCACGCTGACCCGGTAGAAGCGCTCGGTGAGCCGCGGAACGTGCTCGGCCGGAATGCCCGGCCCCTGATCGACAACGGTCACTTCCACCGGATCGGAGGCGCCGTTGCGCAGATAGACGTCCACGAACTTGCCTTCCTGGCCATATTTGCAGGCGTTCTCGATCAGGTTTTCGAAAACCTGGACGAGCTCGTCGCGATCGCCTAGAACCTCCACCTTACCCTCTGGCAGGTGCATGCGGATTTCTACCCCGAGATCATCGGCGAGTGGCACAAGCGCATCCCGCACATGACCGATCAGCG
The DNA here is from genome assembly GCF_000731315.1 of Neorhizobium galegae bv. orientalis str. HAMBI 540. NCBI lineage: Bacteria > Pseudomonadati > Pseudomonadota > Alphaproteobacteria > Hyphomicrobiales > Rhizobiaceae > Neorhizobium > Neorhizobium galegae. The sequence goes on along the minus strand of NZ_HG938353.1, from coordinate 105,918 downwards.
GCTTCAGGTCGATCGTCTGGTCCGGAGCGATATGGGATTTGAGCTCCAGGCGCGACAGCGACATGAGATCGTCGACAAGGCGGCTCATGCGCGTTGCCTGGTCGAACATGATGGCGAGGAACCGCTCATGCGCGGCCGGATCGGAGCGCGCCGGCCCCTGCAGGGTCTCGATGAACCCTCGCAGCGAGGCAAGCGGGGTGCGCAGTTCATGGCTGGCATTGGCCACGAAATCGGAGCGCATCCGGTCGATGCGGCGCAACTCCGAAATGTCCCTGAATGAGAGGAGATAGAGCTTCTGCACCACGGCTTCCGAGCTTTGCTGCATCGGCTGACCGAGATCGATGGGTGCGATGCGTAGGGTATAGACACGCTCGGAGGGCAGCCGTTCGGAATGCTCGATCTGGTTCGGCTCGTCGGTGGCAATGGTTTCGCGCACCATGTCAAGAATGCCGGGCGACCGCAGCCGGGCCGAAAGATGCGATCCGGGGGAAAGGGTACCAAAGGCCTTCTCGGCCGCCTTGTTCTGGTAGAGGACGGTTATATCGTCGCCCAGCACGAAAGCCGGAATATCGAGCGCACTGAGCGTTGCGGCCACCTGAGGCAGCGGCTGGAAACCAAGCCGCTCTTCCTCGACGATCTCCGGGGCCGGCGGCGGAAGGACGACGGGCTTACGCCCGACAACGACCAGCACCAGCAGCAGCCAGCCGATGAGCACGCCCACCCAATCCATTCCGACTAGAAACGCGATCGTTGCCAGAAGGGTCAGAAGCAGCAACAGCGGTCGCTCCTGCCGAGCCCTCGCAGCAAGCGTGCCCAGACCCCGACGCCATTTCTCCAGTACCGACCCCACAGACAGACTCGCAGCTTTCACAGGTTGAACACGCGCTCATATATCCCCTGCATGACAGATATACATCGCTTCCGAGTGCGCATCGCAAAAATGACGCTATCCGGACTGTAGCGGAATTTCCAACTTGCGTTACATATCGGCTACCGCCCACGCGCGGCGGAACGATCGGAGGAAGCATAATCATGGCGGATGAGACCGAAAGCCGGGCAGTCAGCATCGACATCAACGGCAAGCTCAAGCGGTTCGATATCGACGACCCAGTACTGCCGGCCTGGATCGAAGAACACGCGCTCGGTTCAGGCGGATATCCCCATAACGATAAGCTGGACAAGGACAAATACGCAAAGCAGCTGGAAAAGCTGCAGGTCGAGCTTGTCAAGGTGCAATTCTGGCTGAAGGCGACCGGCAAGCGGATGATGGCGCTGTTCGAGGGGCGCGATGCGGCCGGCAAAGGCGGCACGATCTTTTCGATCAATGCTTATCTCAATCCGCGTTCGGCCCGCGTGGTGGCGCTCAACAAACCGACGGAGACCGAGGCCGGCCAGTGGTATTTCCAGCGCTACATCTCGCATTTCCCGACCTCGGGGGAGATCGTGCTGTTCGACCGCTCCTGGTATAACCGGGCCGGCGTCGAGCCGGTGATGGGCTTCTGCACGCCGCAACAATACAAGGACTTCATGAAGGCGGTGCCGCGCTTCGAAGACACGATTTCCGACGAAGGCATCATCTTCTTCAAATTCTGGCTGGATATCGGCCGCGAGATGCAGCTCAAGCGTTTTCATGACCGGCGCCACGACCCGCTCAAGATCTGGAAACTGTCGCCGATGGATATCGCGGCATTCAACAAGTGGGACGCCTATACCGAGAAGCGCGACGCGATGCTCGAAAAAACCCACAACAAGGAGACGCCGTGGGCCGTCGTGCGGGCCAACGACAAGCGCCGCGCCCGCCTCAACGTCATTCGCCATATCCTGCTGTCGCTCGACTATGAGGGCAAGGACAAGGACGCTGTCGGCGAGATCGACGACAAGATCTTCGGTTTCGGCCCGAAGTTCCTCAGCTAAAGATCATTGCCCCGGCAGGATGCGCACCGAATAAAGCAGCACCGCCCGGTCGGCGCCGTCGATGCCGCTGTTGAAGACCAGGCGGCCGGGCCGGTTGGGCGCGAGCGACCGCTCGAAGGTTACCCGGAAGAGGGCCTCCAGCTTCTCCTGCGTTGCCGTAAAGCGATGACGGCTGCAGCTGCCGAGGCTTCCGAAATCGCAGCGGACCGACAGCTGCGCGGAACTGTCCTGCCCCGATTGCAAGGTCAGCGCCACCGTCGAACTCTTGCCGGCCATTTCGCGCAGCACTTCCGGTGATACTTCGACCGAGACATCGCCGCCCTCGCCTGACGTTACCGATGCGATGCGGACGGCCTGCCCTTCCGAGGCAGCGACCGTCTCGACTTTCGCCTGGCCGCCGGCTTTCATTTCCGCCGCCTTGGAGGGCACGAAGACTTCTACCCATTCATCCGAGAAGCCGCGGCGCGGATCGAAGGCGACCGGGCCTCCCGATCCCTGGCCGGCGACCGAGCGGTCCGCCGACTTCGTGGCTTCCTCGATGATCGATTGCACCAGGCCGGATTGATAGAACCACCAGCAGGCGCCGCCGACCACGCCGAGGGTGATGCCCCAGGTCAGGAGATGCGACAGGAAACCGCGACGCTTTCGCGGTTTGGCGGCCCGCTCCGGGGGGACGTGCAGTCCGCTATCGGATGACGGGCGGGCGTTCCTGTTCGTCCTGCCCGGCTTTGCCGCTTTCGCCTGAGGTGCCGGTTCGAATGGCTCGGCTTCGATCCGCTCGCCGCGCGCGGGGCTGATGCCGCCGAGATCGCCGGGAGACATGGCCGCGGCAGCTGGTGCGCGCGTCCCACCAGAAACGGTATCGACAGGCGGCGCGACAGCTGGCGGCGCCGACCGTTGCTGTGCTTCCGGCCGCGGGCGGGCCTCCATGACCGGAGACTCCACTGCCATCGGTTCTGCGGCATATGGCAGTTCCGGTTCGAGTTCAACGGCGGGACCCGGCACCGGCTCGGCCAGGCGCTCGACTTCGCTCATTTCGATCTCGTGGATCTTCCGCTCCAGAAGTTCATGCTGCTGCATGATGATCAGCCGGTCGGTAACGCCCTGCTTGCGAAGGCCGGCGTCCAGCGCCTGACGCGCCGACTGATAAATACGCGCCCTGATCTCCCGGTCCGCCCGGTTCGAGCGATCCAGTGCGTTCCTGATGGCCGTTTCCAAACCGCTCACTGCCGGTCCTTCTTCATACTCTTACCCACTGCGCGGGAGTTTACGTTTCGGTAACCTCTCCGCCGCGGAACTGCAAGCACCGCATTCGACTGCACCATCGCCAAAAATAAGGACAGGATATGTCGGGAGCCTTTGCCGGGCATCCCGGAGTTCTGCTTCGAAAATCTTTCCACCGGCTTTTCGAGGCCTCCGCGATCTGGTAGACGGATTTACGTTTGCGTAAAGGTCAATCGGGAGGTTCTTGATCCATGCTTCCAGCAGTCCTCAAGGACAGGCTTCGCCTGCCCGTGATCGCGTCGCCCCTGTTCATCATTTCCCATCCGGAACTGACGCTGGCGCAATGCAAGGCCGGCGTCGTCGGCGCCTTCCCGGCGCTCAATGCGCGGCCGGAAAGCCAGCTCGACGAGTGGCTGGCCATGATCACCGAGGACCTCGCCACCTATAACGCCGCCAACCCTGAAAAGCCCGCCGCACCCTTCGCCGTCAACCAGATCGTCCATACGTCCAACAAGCGCCTGGAGCACGACCTGATGATGTGCGTGAAATACAAGGTGCCGATCGTCATCTCCTCGCTGGGCGCCGTGCCGGAGGTAAATGCCGCCGTGCATTCCTATGGCGGCATAGTGCTGCACGACATCATCAACAACCGCCACGCCAATTCGGCGATCCGCAAAGGAGCCGACGGACTGATCGCGGTGGCAGCCGGTGCCGGCGGGCATGCCGGCACGCTGTCGCCTTTCGCACTGGTGCAGGAGATCCGGGAATGGTTCGACGGACCCTTGCTGCTCGCCGGCGCGATCGCCACCGGCGGCGGCATTCTTGCCGCCCAGGCCATGGGCGCCGACATGGCCTATATCGGCTCGCCCTTCATCGCCACGAAGGAGGCGCGCGCCGTCGAGGGCTACAAGCAGATGATCGTCGATTCGAACGCCGCCGACGTCGTCTATTCCAATTATTTCACCGGTATCCACGGCAATTATCTCAAGGGTTCGATCGCCGCCACCGGCATGGATCCGGATGCGCTTCCGGTCGCCGATCCGTCCAAGATGGATTTCGACCAGGCGGTCAGCGGGCCTAAGGCCTGGAAGGAGATCTGGGGCGCCGGCCAGGGCGTCGGCGCGGTCAAGGCGGTGGTTCCGGTCGCGGAACTCGTCGACCGGCTGGAAAACGAATACCGGGCGGCGCGCGAGCGCCTCGCAGTTTAAACTAACGGCCGGATAATAACCGTCTTTCCAGGAAAATCGTCGCGAAGCCAAAAAGCCCGCTTGAAATCGCAGGTCATTGCCTGTATCAGCCGCATCACTCGCAGCCCCGGCTAAACCGGTCGCTGCCCGTGCCGCTTTAGCTCAGGTGGTAGAGCACATCATTCGTAATGATGGGGTCGCAGGTTCGAGTCCTGCAAGCGGCACCACTTATCTTCAAGTTGTTCCATAGCGCCTGCATCGCCGATATCTCCGCGCGAAGGACGGCGCGGGTTTAACCCGCCACGAGGCTCGTCTCGTCGTCGAGGCAATCGCTTTGGAGCTGCATCTGGACGGCGTGCATGAAGAGACCGGCTTGGCGAGAGATTTCCTCGTCTGCCGCGCCCTGGGCTTTGAGAGCCGCAGCAAAACCGGCCATTTCCGATCGCCAGAAACGGTTCGCTTGTTCGCCGTGAAGCCGCAGAAGCGCCTCAGCGCAGCGTTTTACGTCAGCGGAGCGCCGATCGGCGGGGAATTGCAGCAGCGTCATGCCATCTCCATATTGTCGGGCGAATCGCCCAGGGATCGCAGCACATTGGCCGCCAGTCCTTCACAAAGGCTGAACGACTGGAGTTATCTGGTGCGGGGAAGGTGGATGTCGAGGCCACCGCTTTGAAGACGACAACTATCCGATTGCTGTTGCTTACAGTTTCCCCGTTGGGAAAATTACGGGAGTTGGTGTTCGCCACCCTTGCCGTATGGGCATTGCCCGCCTAACTAAAGTTCACACTGCGAGTGCCGAAAGGCTTCGCACGTAAGCGTTAACGTCACTCAACGCGCTGATCGATCGGGCATTGCCGGTTTCGGTCTGCGCGGCTGTGTCCGGCAGGTCGATATCGAAATCCCGTGAAAGGACTTAGATGAACGACCTTACGACCCAAGACCAGATTTCCTCCGCCCCCAAGATCGAGCGCATCCGTCACGAACTCAAGCGTCGTGTACTGACGGTCGAAACCGTCGAGCGCATCACGCCGCAGATGCTGCGCATCACACTGACCAGCGAGGATCTTTCGGATTTCGTCAGCGCTGCGCCGGACGACCACGTCAAGATATTTCTGCCGACAGCTGCCGGTGAACCGGAGCGCCGCGATTATACGCCTCGTCGCTACGATCAGGGGGCCAAGTCCCTGGTGCTCGATTTCGCCGTCCACGATGCCGGTCCTGCCACGCGATGGGCGCTGGATGCCGGACCGGGCAGCACGTTGTCGATCGGCGGTCCGCGTGGGTCGGCCGTCATCTCGGGCGTGAAACGCTGGCTGCTGATCGGCGACGAGACAGCGCTTCCTGCCATGGGCCGCCGTATCGAAGAGGCCGGCGGAGATGCCGTCATCACGAGTATCGGGCTGGTCGCCGGGCCTGAAGAGGAACAGGTCTTCGAGACGCAGGCGTCGCTCGAGACATTCTGGGTGCACCGCCCCCTTTCCCACGCCACGGACGCCTCCGGGCTGATCTCACTACTCGATACGATTGCGCTTGAGCCCGAGACCTTCATCTGGGTCGCCGCCGAAGCTTCGGTTGCCCGGGCGGCTCGAGCCTATCTGGTCGAGAAGCGCGGATATCCGCTCACCTGGATCAAGGCCGCCGGATATTGGGCCGAGGGCAAGGCGGATGCCCACGAGACGATCGGGGACTGAACCAAATGACAAAAGGCCGCGCATCCTGGCTTGGATGGCGCGGCCTTTTCAATGCCCGAAATGGGATTAGCCGTGCTTTCGCGGGGTCATCGGGTCGCTGATCCGGGCCGCCTGGAACGTGTCCGGCAGCTGCGTCAGCTCGATCGCCGAAACGATTCCGGCGCGATTGAAGGGATCGCCTTGCGCAAAAGCTTGCGCCTCTTCGAGGCTCGCGGCCTCCAGGATGCCGAAATTGCCGAGCGCGGAACCGCTCTCATCGACGAGGGCCGAGCCTATCAGGACGGTGGCATGGCCTTCTCCGCCCGACTGGACCCAGGCCCGGTGTGACGGGCGGTGGGTATCGCGAACGGCGTCCTGGCCTTCATGGTGCAGGCAGCGCATCAGGAAAAACATCGGATCAGGCCGCATTTTCCAGCACGACCATGCCGGCGCCGGTCATCGATGCCGGGGCGTGGTAGTGCTTGTGGAGGAGGTTGACGTCGCTGTTCATCGCGGCGCGCATGACGAGCCACATGATCAGCTCGGCGCCTTCGGAGCCGAACTGTTCGACGTAGTCCTCGCGGCTCATGGCGCGGTAGGGTTCCGGATTTTTGGCGATGCCGTCCAGCCAGGCGCGGTCGGCTGCCTGGTTGATAAAGCCGGCACGGGCGCCCTGCAGCTGGTGCGACAGGCCGCCGGTGCCGAGGATGACGACGCGTTCGTCGCCCGGCCAGCTTTCGATCGCTTCGCGCAGGACCTTGCCCATGTCCCAGCAGCGCTGCGGGGTGGGGATCGGATACTGGATGGTGTTGACCCAGATCGGCAGGACCTTCACCGGCCAGGCTTCCGGCCGGCCGAAAAACAGTTCCATCGGCACCTGCAGGCCGTGATCCACCTCGATTTCGCGGCAGACCATCGGGTCGAAATGGCGCTCGACCAGCTTGTCGACAAAATGCCAGGAGAAATCGACCGCTCCTTCGAATGCCGGAATGGCGCGCGGACCCCAACCTTCATCGACGGGACTGTAGGTTTCGGCGACGCCGACAGCGAAGGTCGGCACGCGGTCGAGGAAGAAGGTATTGCCGTGATCGTTGAAGACGACGACGGCGATATCGGGCTTGGCGTCCCGCATCCATCGCTTGCCGACTTCGTAACCGTCGAAAAACGGCTTCCAGTCCGGTGTGTCGCGCAGTCCCTTGTCGAGCGCAGCACCAATCGAGGGAACGTGGCTCGTTCCAAGCCCACCGATGATCTTAGCCATTGCGCTTTTTTCCCAATCTCAGATGCAGGAAGTCTTCGTGTTCCATGCTGGCCTGCGCCGCACCGATCCTGGTGATCGGGGTCGGATCGACCGCCGAGATCTTCAGGATGAAGAACAGGTTGCCACCGAGGCGTACCATCTCGTGCCAGTCGCGGCCCATCACTGCGGACTTCTCGTGGGCGCTCAGGCCGAAACCGTCGAGATAGGCCTCTTCATCGGCCTTGAAGGCGGCGCGGTTGGCGGGCTGGCCAAGCGCCATCGCCATCTTGTTGATCCGGTAGCCGCGGATCGAGCCTGCCCGGTCGAAGAGGGGGGTATCCGGTATCGTAGCTGCTGCTTCACTCATTGGGATTCTCCAAATCTGCGCGCCAGCCATTCGGTGATGGCAGCGGTGGTTTCCACGGGTCGCTCGACGGGAGCGAAATGCCCGGCATTTTCGATGGTGACGAGCTCCGTATCCGGCGCTGCGTCGGCGATTTCCTGATGCTGGGCGATCGGGCTCCAGCCATCCTGGCGAGCGGCGACAAGCAGGACAGGACAACGAAGATCGGCGATATAGGCGCTGGCGTCCGGGCGATCGATGAGGGCGCGAATGTGGCGCTCATGAACCTGCGAACCTGCCCTGAGGACCATGGCGTGGAGGCGTCCGATCAGGTCCTTGTCACCAACCCGGGCAGGGTCGAGCATCGGCGGCAGCCATTGCTGCGCCAGTTCCTCGATACTGCGGTTGCCGAGATCGATCATCTGCTGACGTTTGATCTCCTCGCCTTCGCGCTTGGGATGATGACCGGTATTCGCCAGCACGAGACCACGAATCCGGTCCGACGCCATGCGAGCCATTTCCAGGGCGACGCGGCCTCCCATCGAGTGGCCGACAGCAACGATATCGCCATCCGTCTCCTCGAGAAGCGTTCGAGCCATACCGGTGATCGATGTGCCGTCAGAGAGATCGGCGTGATGAACCGGCATGACGCCAGACGCCGCTTCGGCCAAGGGCGCCCAGACGATGGCGTCCGATACAAGCCCGGGTATGAGAACAAGGGTCGTCATGATCTTCCTATCGGACCAGCCTGTGTGAGGCAGATCGCCCAACCGCAAGCCGAAAATCCTCTGGCGCAATGTATACATGGATTCTATTTGGGATACAATAGTCTGTAAAATAAGCCAATCATGGTCACAATTTACATATTTGGGATACATATCCCCGATATCGCGTGTGCTCAGACGCCAAGACCGCAAAAAAAGGGCGATTGCCGCAGCAATCGCCCCTGTTATCCACGCACTCAATTGGAAGATCAGGCAGTCTCGCCGAGTTCCCGGCGCATGATCTTGGCGCCCTCGACCATCGCCTTCATCTTGCCGAAGGCGACCTCGCGGGGCAGGTATTTCATGCCGCAATCGGGCGCGACGATGATGTTCTTCGCCTCGACGTAAGGCAGCGCCCGGCGGATGCGGGCCGCGACGATTTCCGGAGTCTCGATATTCATGTCCGACAGGTCGATGGCGCCGAGCATTAGCGTCTTGCCGGAAAGGCCGGTCAGCGTCGAGCAATCGAGGTTCGATTGCGCGGTTTCGAGCGACACCTGATGGCAGGAGCAGCCGGAAAGCTGGGTCAGGAAGGAATAGCCTGACGGCCGCTCGTGGATGATGGCCGCATAACCGAAGCAGATATGCACAGCCGTCGTGCCCTGGACGCCGTCGAGCGCGCGGTTGAGCGCCGCGAGACCATACTGTTCCGCCTTCTGTGGCCGGGCCTGCATGTAGGGTTCGTCGATCTGCACCACATCCGCGCCGGCGGCGAAGAGATCCCGGATTTCGGCATTCACCGCGTCGGCGTAGTCGTAGGCGGCCTCCTCTTCCGACTTGTAGAAGTCGTTCTGGGCCTGCTGCGACATGGTGAATGGGCCGGGAACGGTGATCTTGATCTTGCGGTCCGTGTGGCTGCGCAGGAATTTCACGTCCTCGGCCTCGACTGCGTGCTTGCGGCGGATCTTGCCGGTAATGCGCGGAACGGGGTTCGGGTGGCCGGAACGATCGAGCGCCGAGCCCGGATTATCGAGATCAACGCCTTCGAGCGCGGTCGCAAAGCGGTTCGAATAGCTCTCGCGGCGGATCTCGCCATCGGTGATGATGTCGAGGCCAGCCTCCTCCTGAGCCTTGATCGCCATGATCGTCGCGTCGTTCTGTGCTTCGGCGAGGTATTCCTGGGGGATGCGCCAGAGCTCCCTGGCGCGGACGCGGGGCGGGAAACGGCCCGCAAGCTTGGCCCGGTCGATCAGCCATTCCGGCTGCGGATAACTGCCGACGAGTGTCGTTGGAAAAAGCACTGTCTCATCCTCCCATGTGTCAGTGTTGAAAGACGTTATACCTCGACAGACGGCTGTCGTGTCAATAACGACAGGGCGTTAGTTCCTTGACGAACGAGAAGCCGCGACCGAATATCGCCCGCCGCCTGCGAAGGCGGCATTCAAGAATCCCAAGGAGAATTCATGCCGCTGGACCCCAAGATCATCGAGACGCTGAAGGGCGTCTCCACCGCCACGCTGACCACGGTGCTTTTGAAGAAGGGCCTGCGCAATGTCTGGATGCGCGGCACGAAGCCGCTGAAGCCGGGCCAGGGCCGCGTCGTTGGGCCGGCTTTCACGCTGCGTTTCGTGCCCGCCCGCGAGGATCTGGCGACGCCGGAAAGCTGGGCTTCGCCGATCTCCACCCGCGCGGCGATCGAAGCGATGCCGGAAGGCTGCGTTGCGGTCGCGGATGCGCTCGGCGTCACCGATGCCGGCATTTTCGGCGATATTCTCTGCTCCCGGATGGCGAAGCGCGGCGTGGCCGGGCTTGTCACCGACGGCGTGATGCGTGATGCCGAAGGCGTGCTTGGCAGCGGCATGAAGGTCTGGTGCGACGGCATCGCCGCTCCACCTTCCGTCGCCGGCCTCACCTTCGTTGGCTGGCAGGAGCCGATCTCCTGCGGCGGCGTTGCCGTTTTCCCGGACGATATCGTCGTCGTGGATGATGACGGCGCGGTGCTGATCCCCGCCAAGCTGCTCGACGCGGTTGTCGCCGAGGCGCCGGAACAGGAACGCATGGAAGGCTGGATCATGACCGAGGTCGACCGCGGCGTGCCACTGCCGGGCCTCTATCCGATGAACGCCGAAACGAAAGCCCGCTATCAGGCCTGGAAGGACGCACAATAGTGACTTTCGGGATCGAGACCAAAGGCGTCTACGCCATCGCCACCACGCCGTTCTTCGAAGACGGATCGATCGATTTTGCCTCGATCGACCGGCTGACGGATTTTTATGAAGAGAGCGGCTGCACCGGCATCACCATTCTCGGGATCATGGGCGAAGCGCCGAAGATGGAGCCGGAGGAAAGCCGCGCAATCATCAAACGCGTCGTCTCTCGCGCCAAAGTGCCGATCATCGTCGGCGTCTCGGCGCCGGGCTTTGCAGGGATGCGGTCGCTGGCGCGCGATGCGATGGACATGGGTGCTGCCGGCGTGATGATCGCCCCGACGCCGGCGCTGCGCACCGACGACCAGATCGTCAACTATTTCGCCGGGGCTGTCGAAGCGGTCGGCGACGACGTACCGTGGGTGCTGCAGGATTATCCGCTGACGCTGACGGTCGTCATGTCGCCGGGCGTGATCGCCAGGATCATCACCAACCACCCATCCTGCCTGATGCTGAAGCACGAAGACTGGCCGGGTCTCGAAAAAGTGTCGAAGCTGCGCGCCATGCAGAAGGCGGGCGAACTGCGCCCCTTCTCGATCCTTTGCGGCAACGGCGGCGTGTTCCTCGATTTCGAACCGGAACGCGGTGCCGACGGCGCAATGACCGGCTACGGCTTCCCCGACATGCTGACGGAACTGATCGGCCTATTTGCCGCCGGCAAACGCGAGGAGGCGCATGACCTGTTCGATGCGCATCTGCCATTGATCCGTTACGAGCAGCAGGCCGGCATCGGTCTGGCGATCCGCAAACACGTGCTGAAACGGCGCGGCGTCATCACCTCGGATGCGCAGCGCAAACCGGCCCAGATGCTTTCCGCGACCGCCAAGGCGGAAGTTGACTATCTGCTCACCCGTCTCGCCAAACACGACAGGCGCGCGGCGTTTTGAGGCTGCAAGCGCCTGCCCTTATCGCAAGGTCAGGCGCTCCACCCTCTCCGCGATCGCCATGGAGGCGGTGAGGCCAGGGCTTTCTATGCCGTAAAGCGCGGCATAGGCCGGGTGGCCGGTCGTTTCAGGCCCCTGAATGATAAAGTCGCCGACCCCTCCCCCGTTCGGACCGACTATTTTCGGCCGCATGCCCGCATAGGCAGGCTGCAGGGCGCCGTCCGGCAGATTTGGCCAATAGCGGCGGATCGCTCCATAGAACTTGTCGGCGCGGCGGGGATCGACGTCGTAATCGATCGTCTCCACCCATTCGACATCCGGGCCGAACCGTGCCTGGCCGGCGAGATCGAGAGTCAGGTGGACGCCGAGCCCGCCGGTCTCCGGCACTGGGTAGATCAGCCGTTCCGCCGGCGCGCGGGCGGTCAGCGAGAAATAACAGCCTTTCGCATAGTGGCGCTCGGGGATAGTTCTCCTGTCGAGGCCGATCATGCTTTCGGAGATCGCCCAGGCGCTTAAGCCGGCCGAGTTGACCACCAGGTTCGCCTCGATCTCCACGGGATCGCGGCCGCCGACCGAAAGCCGCACCGTATCGGATAGAAGCTCGCCGCCAAGGACGGGCGAGTTCAGCACGACGCTGCCGCCGTGCGCTTCGATATCGGCGATATAGGCTTCCATCAGGCCGTGGCTGTCGATGATGCCGGTCGAGGGGGAGACGAGTGCTGCAAAGCCCGTGATCTGCGGCTCGAGGCGGGCAAGTTCGGCGCCGTCGATCAGCCGGCAATCGTCGACGCCATTGGCTTGCGCCTGTTTCAGCAGTTTTTCGAGATAGGCAACTTCGGCTTCGTTCGAGGCGACGACCAGCTTGCCACATCGCTTGTGCGGAATATGCCGGTCGCGGCAATAATCGTAGAGCTTCTCTTTGCCGGCGACGCAGAGTTCGGCCTTGAGGCTGCCGGTCGGATAATAGAGCCCGGCGTGGATGACTTCGCTGTTGCGGGAAGAGGTGATGCTGCCGGTCATCGGCTCGGCTTCCAGGAGCACGACCTCGCGCCCGGCGATTGCCATTTCGCGGGCCACCGCCAGCCCCACCACGCCGCCGCCGATGACGGCGCAATCGAGCGTCAACACTTCACCCATGCCATTCTCCGCACTTTTGCCTTCCGGTCGGCGGGCGGGATGATATACGAGAAATCCATTGCGGCCAGCGCTTCGGCCGCCGTGGTTCGATTGGGAGGAGTTTCAAATCATGCAGGAATTTTCGCGATGAAGGTCGTGTTTCTGGACCGCGACACGATCGGCCCTTCGGTGACGATCACCCGGCCCGCGTTCGCTCATCAATGGGTTGAGTACGGCAAGACGGCGCTAGGGGATGTGGCCTCCCGTATTGCGGATGCCGATATCGTCATCACCAACAAGGCGCCGGTGCGCGAACAGTCGATCGCCAATGCCCCGAAGCTGAAGATGATTGCGGTTGCTGCCACGGGTTATGACGTGATCGATCTGGCCTTCGCCAAGGAGCGCGGCATCACCGTCTCCAACGTGCGCGGTTATGCGGTCAACACCGTGCCGGAGCATACATTCGGCCTGATCTTCGCGCTGCGCCGCTCGATCGTCGGTTTCCGCCAGGACGTGATCGCCGGCGAATGGCAGCGCGCCAACCAGTTCTGTTTCTTCAACCATCCGATCAAGGATCTGGCCGGTTCGACGCTCGGCATTTTTGGCCGCGGCACGCTCGGCAAGTCGGTGGCGAAGATCGCCGAGGCGTTCGGCATGAAGGCCATCTTCGCGGCCCGGAAAGATGCGGAAAAGGTCGAGCCCGGCTACACGGCCTTCGACGAAGTGTTGGAAACGTCGGACATCATCACCTTTCACATGCCGCTGACGCCGGCGACCCGCGACCTCATCGGCCTGCCCGAGTTCCGAAAGATGAAGCGGCATCCGCTGATCATCAATACCGCCCGCGGCGGCCTAGTGAACGAGGCCGATCTGGTGACCGCGCTCGACGAGGGCCTGATCGGCGGCGCCGGTTTCGACGTGCTGACCAAGGAACCGCCGGCACCGGACAATCCGCTGCTGACGATCCTGAAACGACCGAACTTCATCCTCACTCCGCATGTGGCCTGGGCGAGCGACGAGGCGATGCAGACACTCTGGGCGCAGGTCATCACCCATGTCGAGAACTTCGAAAAGGGCTCGCCGTCCAACGTGCTCTGAGGTGAGACATTCGGGAGAGAGGTCATGACATCCGCCATTTCCCATCGCCGCTTGTCGGATTGCAGCCTGGAGATGAATTCGCCCATAAACGACACATTGTTAGAAACGTATTTTCGACTTTAGCAAAACGTTCAGGGATAGTCTGGAAGATGCCTTTTCAATCGACCGCGCCGCATCCGCGCGGCAAAAACTATTTGTGGAGAGGGCCGTCGATGGCGGAAGCAATCGAAAATAGCGTGCGCGAGTTCATCGCGGAGAATTTTCTCTTCCGGGCCGACGCGCAGGTTTCCAACAACCAGTCATTGCTCGAAAGCGGCGTGATCGATTCCACCGGCGTGCTCGAACTGATCGCCTTCCTGGAACAGACCTACGGCATCACCGTGGCCGACGAGGAAATCGTTCCGGAAAACCTCGACAGCATCGACAACATGACCAGCTACCTCACGACCAAGCTGGCAGCGGCCTGAGGCTGCGCCGATGCGCATAGAGGCCCGGCTCCGCGACAGCGCCAGACGTTTCGGCGACAAATGCGCGCTCATTGCGGGCGACACCCGGCTGACCTATGCGGAACTCGATGCCTCATCCGACCGGCTCGCCGCCAGCCTTGCCCGCAGCGGCGTCAAGCCCGGCGACCGGGTGCTGATGGTGCTGGACAACGGCCATGAGGCGGTCATCAGTTTCTTTGGCCTCTGGAAGGCGGGCGCCGTGCCCTGCCCGCTTTATTCGTCGATCAAAGCCGAAAAGCTTTCAGTCATTCTGAACAGCACCGAGGCTTCCGCGATCATTACCCAGGCACGTCAACGGGCAACCGTGAATGCGGCCATTTCCATGACGAAGATGCAGCCGCTGAGGATCGTCGCGCAGGCGGATGCCGGCGAAAATCTCGGGCATGGGTTGCGGTTCGAAGACCTGGTCAGCGGTGAGGTTTCGGTTCCGCTCAGGGACTTCGAAAACACCGAGGCGCTGGCGCTGCTGCTCCACACCTCGGGCTCCACCGGCCAGCCGAAGGGCGTAATGCTGACCCACGCCAATGTCGGCGCCGCCTGCGAGGCCATCGTTGCCTATCTCGGCAATACCGCTGAGAACGTCGTGCTCAGCGTCCTGCCGCTGTCCTTCGGCTACGGCATCACCCAGGTGGTGACGATGGTGATGGCCGGGGGTACGCTGGTTCTCGAAAAGAGCTTCGCCTTTCCGCGGAAGATCCTCGATCGGCTGGCAGAGGTGAAGGCTACGGGTTTCCCGCTCGTGCCGCCGATGGCCGCCCTGATTACCGGCATGAAGGATCTGGAGCCGGGTTTCCTGCCGCATCTGCGCACCATCACCAGCGCCGCCGCGGCCATGCCGCCGGCCCTTGCCGAGCGGTTGCAGCAGCTTTTCCCGGATATCCGGCTTTTCCTGATGTACGGCCAGACGGAATGTCTGCGTGCGACCTACCTGCCGCCTGAAGAGGTTTCCCGAAGGCCGCTTTCTGTCGGCCGCGCCATTCCCGGCACCAAGGCTTTCGTGATCGACGAGGACGGACGTCCCGCTTCCCCGGGCACGATCGGTGAACTTGTCGTCGAGGGACCACATGTGATGTCCGGTTACTGGGGCAGCGGCCTGACCTCCGTGCGTGCACTTTCGCCCGTCGCAGACGGTAGGCGGCTGCATACGGGCGACCTCTTTCGCGCCGATGCGGACGGTTTTCTCTATTTCATCAGCCGGCGCGACGACATTATCAAGACACGCGGCGAAAAGGTCAGCCCACAGGAAGTCGAGCGCGCGCTCTATACGCTGCCCGGCATCAAGGAAGCGGCGGTTGGCGGCATCGCCGATCCGATCTTCGGCCAGGTCGTCCGCGCTTATGTGGTGGTTGAGGACGGCGTGACGCTTACCGAACGGGAAATCATCCGCCACTGCGCTCAGTTGCTCGAAGATTACATGGTGCCGAAAAGCATCGAATTCCGCGACGCGCTGCCGCGCACGACGAGCGGCAAGATCCGGCTCGGCGCGGATGAAACAAACACAGCCACACGGGGGAATGTCGCATGATCCAGAGCCTGAAGCAGGCCCAAAGGGCGGAGAAATTCTCGGCCGAGACGCTGAAGCTCGATGCGGAGGCCGCGATCGAACGCATCTGCGGCTGGCTGCGGGAGACAGTGCTGAAGGATTTGCGCAAACGCGGCGCAGTGCTCGGCTTGTCCGGCGGCATCGATTCCAGCGTCACCGCGGCTCTTTGCGCCCGCGCACTCGGTCCGGGCAAGGTGACAGGCATCTTCATGCCGGAACATGATTCCGATCCGGGCAGCCTGAAGCTCGGCAAGGCGCTTGCAGAGGCGGTCGGCGTGGAGACCGTGCTCGAAGATATCGGTCCGGCGCTTGCCGCGGCCGGCTGT
This sequence comes from Neorhizobium galegae bv. orientalis str. HAMBI 540, assembly GCF_000731315.1. Classification (NCBI taxonomy): domain Bacteria; kingdom Pseudomonadati; phylum Pseudomonadota; class Alphaproteobacteria; order Hyphomicrobiales; family Rhizobiaceae; genus Neorhizobium; species Neorhizobium galegae. The sequence continues at coordinate 89,956 of NZ_HG938353.1, read as the reverse complement.
TATACCCGCCGCGATGGCTTCATCCGCCAGATCGTTCCGGAATTCGGTGACGGCTGGGGCTGCAAGGTGGTGCTGGAAAATGCTCTGACCGGCCGCGGTTACAACATTTCCTGGCTGGTGGTCGCCAATCCGGCCGGCGAACAAAGCCGCCATCGCATGCCGCTCGAGGTCTATCTCGGCATGATCGCGGCCGCCAACATGAAGCAGCGCACCCGCAAGCAGATCGAATATTATCATGCCGACCGGCTGAATTTTGCCGTCGCCGGCACGCCGAACCGGCTCGAATACGACCAGGGCTTCTTCGTGAAGAACGGCGATGGTGCCGCCGATTTCAAGCCGATCGCGCATCTCTACAAGAGCCAGGTCTATCAGCTTGCCGAAGCCCTCGGCGTGCCCGCCGACATCCGCCGGCGCCCGCCGACGACGGACACATGGTCGCTGCCGCAGGGCCAGGACGAGTATTATTTCTCGCTGCCCTATGACCGGATGGATCTGTGCCTCTACGGGCTAGAGAATGGCATATCGCGGGAAGAAGTCGGCGACGCCGCGGGCCTGACGCCGGACGAGGTGGACGCCGTCTGGCGCAATATCGCCGCGAAACGCAAGGTGGCGGAATATCTGCATGCCGAGCCGGTGACGATGCTCGGCTGAGAAGTCTCACTCGAACCGGTCGCCGATCAGGCGCGTCCAGCTTTCCCCTGCGAGGCCGCTGATCAGCGCCTGGCCGGACCTGATCGGTTCCAGCAGGCTCTTGTCGCGCGCCTGCGCGACATAGAAGGAACGGCCGTAGAATATCGTCTTGCGGCTCATCAGCGCCGGGATCAGCCATGGATGTCCGCTGCCGCGTATGCCGGAGCATCCTATCTCGTAGGCGTGCGCGAACAGGTCGTCCACGAGGTCCGGGGTCGCATTCGGGGCCGATAGCGCCTGCAGCAGCCAGGCGATCTCGCCGGGACCGGCGAAATAGACGTAAGCTGCAACCGGCCGGCCGTCGGGAGCAAAGCCGACGCGCCATTCCGGATAGCCGAAATTCCGCTTGTTTTCCGCCTGATCCAGGAACCACGCCAACGAACGATCATCCCAGCGCGGACGAAGGGGATAGTTCAAGGCAAGCGCCGGAAGCGCCGTGCCGAACTGCTCGCGGGTGACATCGCGGAACGTGATCTTTGAGGCGCCGCGTTCGGCCGGCCGAAGAGGCGTCATACGGACCAAAGCCGAGCCACGGTCGGCGATCCGGCCGAAGGGACGCAGGAGGGCCGCGGGACGCAACCGCCTGGCCAGGATCTCGACCGCTGCGGAGGCGGGACGCAGGATGCGCAGCCAGTTCATGCTGTAACCGGGATCGAGAGGATGGCCGGCCTTCTGCCACATGCCGAGCGCGGTGGCATTGGCGGTTTCGGTAAGCGAGATATCCTGCGGACCGGCAAGGAAGGAGCGCAACAGCCGCGCGCCGGCGAGTGGATTTTCCTTCGGATTCCGAACCATCATAGAACCTGCAAAGGCTGCGCGAAGCGGCCGGCCATCGAGCTCCAGCCGCGACGGAAAGACGCCGATGAAACCGGATACCCTTCCATCAGCCTCCGCAAACACCTTCGACCGGATGTCGGGCTCAGCCCAGGGATGATCGAAAAAGGCTTCTTCCAGATAGGCGATCAATGAGGGCGACGGCGCTTTCGACTTGCGAAACGTCTCCTGGAAAAGCTGCGCTACCGCTTCGATATCACCGCGCTCGAAATCGCGGACCGTGCCCGCTTCCGTCTTTCCCGTCATCGCCGTCCCCTTGTCGCGAGGACCTTGCATCAGGAGAATTAAATAAACGAAAAGAGGCCCCGCAACGCGGAGCCTCCGGAGTTCCATTGGCGTGACGCCTACATCCAGTACGGCGGAATGCCGTAATAGTCGTAGATCGTCCGGCCCTTGTCGTTGTACCAGGTATCGTCATCCAGATCGCGGTAACGCGGGGCGCCGGTGATCTGGTCCTTGGTCAGGTCGATGCGGTAGCCGTCGAGCTGTTCGTCGTAACGAAGCTTTTCCCAGGGCAGCGGGTAATAGTCGTCGCCGATACCCAGAAAACCGCCGAAGCTCAGGACCGCATATCCGACGCGGCCGCCGCGCTTTTCCAGAAGCACTCGGGCGATAGAGCCTATATGCTTGCCGTCGGCGCCATAAACCTTCGTCCCTTCCACCTTATCGCTGGCGATCAGCGACGGGGTATCCTTGACATAGGGGTCCTGTCCGGCTCGTGGTTCTTGATGCAACATTGCGCGCCTCCTTTGTGATTCCTCATGCATTTTATTAGGTTGGGAAAACGCCATACCCTTTCGGATGTTCCGTTGTTCGTCCAAATACACTCGCCCATGCCGTCTTTGACGTTTACGTCAAAGTAAGATAGCTGTTTATATCTGTGTCTATGGCTTGATGCTACCGTGGCATGGCATAAGCTGTTGTTCGCGGGAAGGTGGAGGACCTGACCCGCACGCGCCGGGAAAGCGCGGGATAACAAGAAAAACGATAGAGGAGGTCCAGCATGAACGAAGTCACCGCACGTACCGGTGCCAATCCGCCCAAGATCTGGCTTGCCTCCTACCCGCCGACAGTGCCGGCCGAAATCCCGCCGCTGCAGCATCAATCCCTCGGAGCACTGTTCGAGGAAAGCTGCGCGCGCTATGCCGACCGCGCCGCCTTTTCGAGCATGGGCAAGGCGCTCACCTACCGAGCGCTCGAAGGGGAAAGCCGCAAGGTCGCCGCCTGGCTGCAGGCCCAGGGCCTGGTCAAGGGCGATCGCGTGGCGGTGATGCTGCCGAACATTCTCCAGAACCCGGTGATCGTCTACGGCATCCTTCGCGTCGGCATGGTCGTCGTCAACGTCAACCCGCTCTATACGCCACGCGAGCTGGCCTACCAGCTGAAAGATGCCGGTGCCAAGGCGATCTTCGTGCTCGAAAACTTTGCCCATACGGTGCAGCAGGCCTTGCCGCAGACGGAGATCAAGCACGTGGTCGTCGCCACGATGGGCGACATGCTCGGCTTGAAGGGCCATATCGTCAATCTGGTCGTGCGCAAGGTGAAGAAACTCGTGCCGGAATGGTCGCTGCCATCAACCCGAAGCTTCAAGCAGGTGATTGCCGAAGGCACCCGGCAGACGATGAATGCGGTCGAGGTCTCGCCTCGCGATATCGCCTTCCTGCAGTATACGGGCGGCACGACCGGTATTTCCAAGGGCGCCATCCTCACCCATGCCAACCTGCTCGCCAACAAGGAGCAGATGGCCCTGTGGCTGGAGACCGCCTTCCTCAACAAACCGCGCCCAGAGCAGATCCAGTTCCTCTGCGCCCTCCCGCTCTATCATATCTTTGCGCTGACGGTGAATTCGCTGATGGGTGTCGCGACCGGCAGCCACAATATCCTGATCGCCAACCCGCGCGATATTCCGGCCTTCGTCAAGGAACTGCAGAAATACAAGATCCATGTCTTCCCCGGGCTCAACACGCTGTTCAATGCGTTGATGAACAATCCGGACTTCCAGAAGCTGGATTTCTCCTCGATGATCCTCGTTTTTGGCGGCGGCATGTCTGTGCAGCGGCCGGTCGCCGAACGCTGGCTGAAGATGACCCATAGCCAGATCACCGAGGGTTACGGCCTGTCGGAAACCTCGCCGGTCGCCACCGCGAACCGGCTCGACGCCACCGAATTCAGCGGCATGATCGGACTTCCCATCTCGTCCACGGAAATCTCGATCCGTAACGACGACGATTCCGAGGTGGAACTCGGCGATGTCGGAGAGATCTGCATCCGCGGCCCCCAGGTGATGGCCGGTTACTGGAACCGCCCGGACGAAACCGCCAAGGTCATGACGGCGGACGGTTATTTCCGGACCGGCGACATGGGCTACATGGACCGCCAAGGCTATACCAAAATCGTCGACCGCAAGAAGGACATGATCCTCGTCTCCGGCTTCAACGTTTATCCGAACGAAGTCGAGGAAGTCGTGGCAACCCATCCCGGCGTGCTGGAATGCGCGGCGATCGGCGTGCCGGACGAACATTCCGGCGAGGCCGTGAAGCTCTTCGTGGTCAAGAAGGATCCGAACCTGACGGAGGCGGACGTCAAGGCCCATTGCGTGACCAACCTGACCGGCTACAAACGCCCGCGCTTCATCGAATTCCGCACCGAGCTGCCGAAATCCAATGTCGGCAAGATCCTGCGGCGGGAGCTGCGCGGCTAACCTACCGTTGCAACGCTGCGACAGATGACGACCAAGCGTGTGCAGTAAAGCCGGAATCCTTCCGTTAGCGGTGGACGATGCGGCAGTCCTTGATTAGCCCTTTCCGCGGGGGCTGGGCAAAGCATGTTGGAGTTCGCTTGGAAAGCCGCGCCGGATTTTCGTTTCATGTGATCGCCGTTCTCACGGTGCTGAGCGTTCTTGCAGGCTGTGCGGGGCGCCCCGAAGGCGTGCTCATTCCGACCCAGACGCAGGCAGCCGGGACCTCGAAAGTTGACGTGCTGGTGGCAACTACGCGACGCCCGACAGAGACGCCCGGCGTGCTGTTTTCCGGCGAGCGCGGCAAGGAACCTGTCGTTACCGAAATTGCAGTCTCCATCCCGCCCGACAAGGCTCGCGAGATCGGGCAGGTGCAGTGGCCATCGAAGCTGCCTGCCAATCCGGCGAAGGAGTTCGCGACGGTTTCCGTGACGCCACTCGCCGCCCCGGCGGCCCAATCCTGGCTCAAGGGCCACCTGGGCAAGAGCCGTCGGGTCTTCGTCTTCGTGCACGGGTTCAACAACCGCTACGAGGACGCAGTTTATCGCTTCGCCCAGATCGTCCACGACTCCAATGCGGATGTGGCTCCGGTCCTTTTCACTTGGCCGTCTCGCGGCAGCATCTTTGCCTATAACTACGACAAGGAAAGCACCAACTATTCCCGCGATGCGCTGGAGGAGATGCTGCGGCGGCTGGCGAAGGAGCCTGGCGTCGGCGAGATCACCGTCATGGCCCATTCGATGGGATCATGGCTGACCGTCGAGGCGCTCCGACAGATGGCGATCCGCGACGGCAGGGTGGCGCCGAAGATCCAGAACGTCATCCTTGCCTCCCCGGATCTCGATGTCGACGTGTTCGGCCAGCAGCTTGCCGAGATCGGCGAAAAGCGGCCACATTTCACGCTGTTCGTCTCCCGCGACGATCGGGCGCTCAGCCTGTCGCGACGGATTTCCGGCAATATCGACCGGCTCGGCCAGGTGGATCCGACTGTCGAACCCTATCGCAGCGAATTCGAGAAGGCCGGCATCGTGGTTCTCGACCTCACGGCGCTCAAGACCGGCGACCGGCTGAACCACGGAAAATTCGCCGAAAGCCCGGAGGTGGTGAAGCTGATCGGCAACCGGCTGATCGCCGGGCAGACGGTGACCGACTCAGACGTCGGGCTCGGCGAGACGCTCGGCGCCGTGGCCCTCGGCACGGCTCAGACCGTGGGCAGCGCCGCCAGCGTAGCCGTCAGCACGCCGATCGCCATCTTCGATCCGACCACCCGCCGGAACTACAAGGACCAGGTCGACCGCTTCGGCAACTCGATCGGCAACGCCGTCGAGACGGCGGTTGGACAATAAACGCATCGCCGCCACGGCCGTGCTTGATTTGACATCAAAACGGAATAGGTTCCCGATCATCCCATTTCGAGTGCCGAGGAATCACCCATGCAGGCCATCGTCCAAGACCTGAAGTCCACCGTCGCGAAAACCAATGCCACGGATATCCGCGCCGCCTTCGCGGCCGATTCCGGCCGTTTCGCCAAGTTCAGCGCCGTTTTCGACGATCTCCTGATGGACTATTCCAAGACGGCCGTGAACGACGAGATCATGGCGCTGCTCGAAAAGCTGGCAGATGCCGGCGGGGTTGCCGCCAAGCGCGAAGAAATGTTTTCGGGCGTCGCGATCAACTTCACCGAAGGCCGCGCCGTGCTGCACACGGCACTGCGCAACCGCTCCAATACGCCCGTTCTGGTCGACGGCAAGGACGTGATGCCGGATGTCAACGGCGTGCTCGCCGCCATGGGCAAGTTTGCCGACGGCATCCGCTCGGGCGCGCTCAAGGGCGCGACCGGCAAAAAGATCACCGATATCGTCAATATCGGCATCGGCGGCTCCGATCTCGGCCCGGTCATGGTCACCCTGGCGCTGGCGCCTTTCCATGACGGCCCACGGGCGCATTTCGTCTCCAACGTCGATGGCGCGCATATCGCCGACACGCTGAAGCTGCTCGACGCGGAAACGACGCTGTTCATCGTCGCCTCGAAGACCTTCACCACCATCGAGACGATGACCAATGCAGCCTCGGCGCGTGCCTTTATCGCCGACAAGCTCGGGGAAGCAGCCGTCGGTCATCACTTCTGCGCCGTCTCCACCGCGCTCGACAAGGTCGCCGCCTTCGGCATCGACAGCGACCGCATCTTCGGGTTCTGGGACTGGGTCGGCGGACGTTATTCGATCTGGTCGGCGATCGGCCTGCCGCTGATGATCGCTGTCGGGCGTGAGAACTTTGGCAAGTTCCTGGATGGCGCACATGCGATGGACACGCATTTCCGCACTGCCCCGGTGCGCCAGAACCTGCCGATGCTGCTTGGCCTGATCGGCTTCTACCACCGCAACGTTCTCGGTTATCCGTCGCGCGCTATCCTGCCCTATGACCAGCGGCTGCTGCGCTTCCCGGCCTATCTGCAGCAACTCGACATGGAATCGAACGGCAAGGGCGTGACGATCGACGGCACGCCGGTCGAGGGCAACTCCGGTCCTGTCGTCTGGGGCGAACCCGGCACCAACGGCCAGCACGCCTTCTATCAGCTCATCCACCAGGGCACGACCGTTATCCCGGCCGAGTTCATGATCGCCGCCAACAGTTTCGAGCCGCATCTGCGCCACCAGCACGAGCTGCTGATCGCCAACGTCCTGGCGCAGTCGGAAGCGCTGATGAAGGGCCGCACGTTCGAGGAGGCCAAGAAGCAGCTGACCGACAAGGGCATGGATGACAAGCAGGCCGATTTCATCGCGCCACATCGCGTCTTCACTGGCAACCGCCCTTCGATCACCTTCGTCCACGACAAGCTGACACCGTTTGCGCTCGGCCGGCTGATCGCGCTCTACGAACATCGGGTGTTCGTCGAAGGCGTGCTCTTCCGCATCAACTCGTTCGACCAGTGGGGCGTCGAGCTCGGTAAGGAACTGGCGACCGGCCTGCTGCCCGTCGTGGAAGGCAAGGAAAGCGCCAGCAGCCACGATGCCTCGACGCAGGGGCTGCTGAAGGCACTGCTGGCTGCCCGGAAATAACGTTTCGGCCCCTATCAGGGGGCCGAGCTATTTTCCTTTGCGGACTGGGGATAGGACCTCACAGACCGATCTCATGGGCGAAAGGCGGGTTGGCGCCCGCCCGCGATACCGTGACGGCAGCGGCCTTTGCGCCGAGTGCGAGAGCTTTGCTCACGGCATCCTCGGTCAAGCCCGCGACCTTTTCCTTGGTCAGCAGGTCCTGCATCTTCAGCGAGGCCAGAATGCCCGCATCGAACGTATCGCCTGCGCCGACTGTATCGACCACCGTCACGCGCTCGCTCGGCACCGAAACCTTGAAGTTTTTGGTATAACCGGTGGCGCCATCCGCACCACGGGTGAGGACCACCAGCTTGGCGCCCTGCTCCAGCCAATGCGCAGCCAGCGCGTCATGGTCGCCCTGCATGCCGAACCAGTCTAGATCCTCATCGGAAAATTTGATGATGTCGGACATGGCGGCCATCCGGCGGACGCGGTCCATGTGTTTTGGTTTGTCCTTGATGAAGCCGGGGCGGATATTCGGATCGAAGGAGATCACCCGTTTGCGGTATTCGCGAGCCATCAACGCCTCGTAGGTCGCGCCGCAGGGTTCGGGGATAAGGCTGATCGCGCCGAAATGCATGGCCTCGCAGTCATCGCCGAGCGCCGGCAGGTCAGCCTCGGTGATCATCCGGCCGGCAGTGCCTTCGTCGTAGAAGGCGTAGGTCGCCTGGCCGTTGACGAGTTTCACGAAGGCAATGGTGGTCGGGCGAGAAGAGACAGCCGCAAGGCTGTAGTCCACGCCGCTCTTTGCCAGCGTGTCCCGCAGGACATCGCCCATCAAGTCATCGGAAATGCCGGTGAAAAACGCGGTCGGCTGGCCAAGCCGCCCGAGCGCAATCGCGGTGTTGAAGATCGCGCCGCCCGCGTAAGGCGCAAAGCCTTTTTCACCGAGCGTGGTGTCACGCGGAAGCATATCGATCAGGGCTTCGCCGCAGCACAAAATCATAAAAATCCTCCCGCGCGCTTTCTCAGCAATTTTCAATCGATTAAGCGAGCTTTTGCCAAAAGGCCAGAGCAAAAAATCAGAGAGCGATCTCGCTGACGCCGCCATTGCGTCCCGACCAGGCCAGCGGCGCGTCGAGGAAGGCCTCGACTTCCGAGAGCGTGTTGTCATCGAAAAGCTTGCCTTCCCTGGCTGCCGCCAGGACGTTGCGCCAGGTGGCGATGTGATGCAGCTTTACCTGGCCGTTCGAGAAACGCTCGTAGGCTTCCGGGAAAATATCGTAGAAGAAGAGCGCGATGCCGTGATCAACGGTAGCGCCGGCGGCGCGGATCGCATCGATGAACTTGAACATGCTGCCGCCGGCGGTCGTCAGGTCCTCGATGACCAGCACACGCGCACCCTCCGGCATATGGCCTTCGATCTGTGCATTGCGGCCATGGCCCTTCGGCGCCTTGCGGACATAGATCATCGGCAGGCCGAGCCGCTCGGCAAGGAATGCGGCAAAGGGGATACCGGCCGTCTCGCCGCCCGCGATGCAATCGAACTTTTCAAAGCCTGCTTCACGCATAACGGTAGCGGCCGCGAAATCCATGATCGCCGAGCGGATGCGCGGATAGGAAATCAGCTTGCGGCAGTCGATATAGACGGGGCTCATCAGGCCGGAGGCGAACTTGTAGGGCTTGTCGGCGCTGAAATGAACCGCTCCGATCTCCCAGAGCATCTTTGCCATCAGCTCGGCCATTACGCCGCGGTCCGGAAATGTGGTTTGAATCATGCGCCCGCTCCTTTTGTCAAAACCACGCGCCGCAATAGCAGCATGCGGCAGAGTATGCCAGACGATGTGGAAAATAAGGAGGGGATCAGGCGGTGGTGCGGGTTTCGGTCAGGTCCACCGGCCGCAGATAGCCCGCGACATGCACGCGGTCGCGGCCAGCCCGCTTTGCTTCGTAGAGCGCGTTATCGGCGAGGCCGAGTACGGTTTCGAAAGGTTGGCCGGTCGGGGCACCGACGGCCACACCGGCGCTGACAGTGCATTTCAGCACCGCCTCGCCGATGACGGTCTCGCGAGCGGCGAACCGGCGGGAGATGTCACTGGCGATCCGCTCAGCCCGTCCGGGGAGAACTCCGTCGAGGATCATCACGAATTCCTCGCCGCCAAGCCGCGCGACGGTATTGCGAATTTTCATGCCGCTCGTGAGATCTTCGGCAAACAACCTCAGCACCTGGTCACCGGCAGCATGGCCATGCTGATCGTTGATGGACTTGAACCGGTCGATATCGAAAACGATGACCGCGGTCGACGAACCGAGCGTGCGATGGGCATGCTGCTCGAAGAGAGCGCGGCGGTTGAGAAGCCCCGTCAGAGCATCGGTCATCGCCTCGTGGCGATGGTGGGTCGCCATGCGCCACTGGTGGAGCGCCAGCGACAGCGCGCCGATGCCGGTCATGCCGGCGATGCAGACAGCGATATTGAGGTTTTCGGCCCAGTTGTCGGGCGCGTGGCCCAGCACCCATTGTTGCCCGTCGATCAGGACGACGGCACATAGCGCGAAAGACACCGCGGTGGCGGCGTAAAGTACTGCCATTCCGATGAGCGGTCCCGGCGCCTCCCGGCGTGCGCGCCAATATTGCCTGGCGGTTTCGAGGAGCAGCCCGGCCGTGGCAAGGTTCATGACGATGAACCCGAGGCCGTCGAAGCCAGCAATCATCAGCGGCAGGCCAAAAGCCACGGAAGCGGCGGTGATGGCACCGGCCGTTATCCAGGGCCGGGTCCCGCTGCGGAACTGCACCGATGCCGCATAGATCGTGCCGAACCCCGCCATCAGGAACGTATAGGCGATCGAGGCACCCATAACGTCGGCCTCGACGGTATAGGAACTATAGGCGAAAATGCCCGAGACAGTGAGGCAGAGCGCGATGACAAGGGTGAGAAGGAAGGAATCGGTGCGACGTGAGTACCATGTACCGAACAGCGTCACCATCAGGCACGCCGCCGAGACGCCCAGCGCGAGCAGAAGAGAATGGTAGTCGAGCATCATGCCTAGCTCTCTCTTCGGGTACATCCCCGCGGGAAAATCTTGGGCGCCAAGCTAAGCCCGGATTCTATCCAAAAGGTTACCGGATCGATCTGGATACCATCAATCCGGATACCATTAGCATTTACTTATCAAACACATGCCAATGAAGCGGGAACATCGGATCGAAGACCGTGATTGGCCCGGCGCCGCTATCGCGCTTGTCCGGAAACTTCACCGGCTCGTCGCGCTTTTCAAGCGTGATAATCTCTTCATTCGGCTTCAGGCCATACCAGGCCGGGCCGTTGAGCGAGGTGAACGCCTCCAGCTTGTCGAGCGCATTGTCGTCCTCAAACACATGCGCAAGGCAGCTCATGGTGTTGACCGACGTATAGATGCCGGCGCAGCCGCAGGCGCATTCCTTCAGCGGATCGACATGAGGGGCGGAATCGGTGCCGAGGAAGAAGCGCGCATCACCGGATGTCGCTGCCGCGCGTAGTGCGAGGCGATGGTTCTCGCGTTTGGCGACGGGCAGGCAGTAATAGTGCGGGCGAATGCCGCCGACCAGGATGGCATTGCGATTGATGATCAGGTGGTGGGTGGTGATCGAACCGGCGAGATTGCCCTTCGACGACTTGATGTAATCGATGCCGTCGGCAGTCGTCACATGTTCCATGGTGACTTTCAGTTCCGGCAGGCGTTTGCGCAACGGATCGAGCACGGTCTCGATGAAGACGGCCTCGCGGTCGAAGATGTCGACTTCCGGCGTGGTCACCTCGCCGTGCACGCAGAGTGGTAGGCCGATCTTCGCCATCCGCTCCAGAACCGGCATTGCCTTGTTGAAGTCGCGCACGCCGCCATGGGAATTGGTCGTGGCGCCAGCGGGATAAAGCTTCACGGCTGAGATCAGGCCGCTCTTGCCTCCCTCTTCCACATCGTCCGGATCGGTATGCTCCGTCAGGTAGAGCGTCATCAGCGGCTCGAAGCGGTCACCTGCCGGAAGGGCGGCGAGAATGCGCTCACGATAGGCCTTGGCATCCGAGGTCGTCACCACCGGCGGCACCAGGTTGGGCATGATGATGGCACGCGCGAAATGCCGGCTGGTATCGCCGATCACCGCCTGCAGGACGTCGCCGTCACGCAGGTGCAGGTGCCAGTCATCGGGGCGGCGGAGCGTGAGCGTTTTCATAGGAAGCTTCCGGACGTGATCGATTTGTCCGCCATAACATCAATGGCTCGGCCAAAACAATCCGATCATGCGAGGAACCTACAATCCAGCAGGCCCGATGCAGATTACTTCTCACGCAAACGTGCGGGATCCAGAGGTTCATCACGCATGAAAGATGAAAGGCACACGGAACCGGCGCCCGCTTGCAGCGTTCGTTAAGCAATCTGAAGAATCAGTAAATCGGAGCGAACAATGAAATCCCGCTTCTCCAAAGTCAACAGGGGTTTTGCGATTGCCACAGGTACTGCAGCAGCGCTCTGCGCGCTGACGGTTTCGCTAGGCGCCGAGGAGCGGGCCAACCTGCAGCTCGCGTCCGCCATGCAGACGGAGTGCGATCGCCTCGCCGGCAGCCCCTACGATCAGCAGCGCAACGGCGAATTCGCCCCGGTTGGCATTTCCGATATAGACGGCACCGCGGTCGATGCCTGCCGCATGGCCTATGACACGACCGGCAACCCGCGCTTCGCCTATCAGCTCGGCCGGGCTCTCAACAAGACCCAGCAGGCCGGCCAGGCGATGAGCGCGTATGACGTTGCGGTTAAGGCCGGATATCCCGCCGCCAAGGTCAATTTCGGCATGCTGATGGGCCGGCTCGGCGACGAGCGATCCGAATTCCAGTTCTATACGGAAGCCGCCAACAGCGGCAACGTTCTTGCCGCCTACAATCTCGGTGTCGCCTATCGCGATGGCCTCGGCACCCAGCCGGATGTCAAGCGGGCGCTCAGCTGGTTTGAAAAGGCGGCAGCGGAAGGCGACGATACCGCCGCCTTCAACATTGGCGCGATCTATGACGAAGGCCATCTGGTAGAGCAGGACGACCAGACGGCGATCGCCTGGTACGACCTCGCGGCCCAGCGCGGCAATGCCGATGCGATGATCAATCTCGGGCTGATGTACGAAGCCGGCGAAGGCATCGAAGCAAATGCTCTGAAGGCTGCCGAAATGTACGGCAAAGCTGCCGAGAAGGGCGACGTCTTCGGCGCCTACAAATTCATGCAGATGCAGGAGCTGGGTGTTGTCCCGGGCCCGAGCGCCCCCGCAACGACCGAAGGTGTCAATTCGCTGGTGCTGAAGCCGGGCGACATGGAACAGACGACCGGCAACGGCAAGGAAATCTGAAAGCTCAGATTTCTCCGGCGGACGGCCCCCATACGTCGGTCATCGCAAAGCCGTCCGACAGCGGATCGAACGGATCGAGTGCGATCTGATGCAGACCGAAGGTGAACCCGCGGCCGGTGATCGTCGGAATGATCGCCGGCTTTCCGGCGACCTCCGTTTCGGACGCCAGTCCCACCTCGAACTGGGAACCGATGATCGAGCGTGACTTGAAGACGTCCCCCACCTTTACCTTGCCGCGCGCATGAAGCGCTGCCAGATTGGCGGAATTGCCGGTGCCGCAGGGCGAACGGTCCGCCCTCCCCGGCCACATCGTCGTGCAGGTGCGCACTGTACCGTCAGCCTCCGTATTGCGGAACATCACATAAGCGACGCCTGAGATTGCCGGAATTTCCGGATGCACGACCTCGACCTGCCTGTTGATCAGGTCCTTTAGCACCATGCCCGCCTGGACGAGCGCCGCCGCATTGCCCTTCTCGATGGTCAGGTCGATCTGGCCGACATCCACCAGTCCGTAAAAGATCCCGCCATAACAAAGGTCGAGGGTAATCTCGCCCCATGACGGGGTCTGAACCTTGACATCGAGCTGATGCACGAAGGACGGCACCATGGTGAGCTTCACCTTTTCGCAACGCCCGTCGCGGCAGGTGGCGGTCGCACGCACGAGGCCGGCCGCGGTTTCCAGAATGACGACGGTTTCAGGCTCCTGCATTTCGACAATGCCGGATTCCAGAAGCGCCGTCGTCACGCAGATCGAGTTCGACCCGGAACTCGCATGCGCCTGGTCCGGCTGCAGGATGATGAAGGCGGCGTCCGCATCAGGATGCTTCGGCGGCAGCAGCAGATTGACGGAGCCGATCGGCGCTCCGCGCGGCTCGAGGCAGAGGAACCGGCGAAGCTCGTTGCCCTTGGGATCGGTGTTCAGCCAGTGAAGCTGGGCGGCAACCGTTTCGCCCGGGATCTTCGGCACGCCGCCGATTGCGACCTTGCCGATCTCACCCTCGCAATGAACGTCCAGCAGCTGGATCGTGCGCTTCCATCTCATCCCATATGCTCCCGATCAGACGTGGCGAGTTATACCGCCATCAACGCGGATGTTCTGGCCGGTGATGTATCCCGCACCATCCGAAAGGAGGAAGGCGGCTGTCTTCGCAACTTCTTCCACCTGTCCGACGCGCTTCATCGGTACCTTTTCCGCCGTCCCCGGCTTATGGTCGAGGCTGTCGATGAACCCCGGCAGGATGCAGTTCATGCGGATATTGTCGGCCGCATAGCGATCCGAATAGAGCTTTGCGAAGGCACCTGCAGCTGCACGATAAGTGCACGAAACCGGGAAGACGAGCGAGGGCTCGTAGGCGGCGAAAGTGGTGATGTTGACGAAGGCGCCCTTGCCTTGGCTCAGCATGACCGGAGTCACCAGGCGCGCCATGCGCACCAGTGACAGGATCATCATGTCCGAACCGAGCGTCCAGTCCTCGTCGCTGATATCGAGCAGGTCGCCCTTCGGCGGATGGCCGGTATGATTGACCACGGCATCGATGCGGCCATAGGTCTTCATGGTGAGGTCGAAAATCGCCTGGATGTCCTCGGCCTTTTCCGCGACGCCCCGCGAGGCGACGCCGCCGAGCTCGGCTGCCAGCTTCTCGCAGCTTTCCGAGGGCGACATCAGTGCAAGCTTGTAACCCTGAGCGTGCAGTTCGCGGGCGATCGCCTCACCCATGCCGCGCCCGCCGCCGGTAATCAGCGCGACCTTTTCCATCTCAGCCATCGGAATCTCCTCTAAGCCTTTGTCGCCTGCAAACAGGCTTCCCGAACAGATATATCAGCATCGCCGGTTTGCCTACCGTCTTCAGCGAAGCCAGAGATAACCGAGGTTGAGTTGAATTTTACCGTCGCCGTAATAATAAGGCCGGGAGAGGGATTTTGCAGGCGTTGGGGTCAATCCGAGCGTCTCGATGGAGGAAAGATCGATCGGCGGCGAGCCAGATGCCGACCCTTCGTCGGTCCAGATCGCCAGAACTGGCCCCTTCACGGCGTTAGGAGCCGGGAATCCCGCGATCGGCTGCTCCGAATTGATGACCGGCACATCGGGAAACTGTAGCCGCATGTTGCCAGCCAGGTTCATGCCGGCCGCAATGATCACCACCGGTCGACCTTCAGCTTTCAGAGCCTCGGCGACGGATGCAAACGGATAGTTGATCCGGGTGTAGCCGCCGGTGAGCCCGCCCGTCAGTGTCTTCCCCGCCAGCGGCACCAGCGTCACGAGCATGATGACGGCGAAGACGGGGACGAAGCGCCTGAGATGGGACGTGGTATCAACGCCCGCTCGTTCCAGCTTCAGAAGCAGATAAAGCGGCAAAGGCAGAAGATAGGGATCGAGCCAGCGCTCCGTAATCTTGGTCGTCCCGGTGAAAAGGATGACGAGCACGACGCCGAGCAGGCCCACCGCCATCATCAGCCCCAGAAGACGCGTCCAGCGGTCGCCTGCCTTCAGCGATTGCCTGAACTCCCTTTTAAAGGCGACCGCGAAGATGACGACCGTCAGCGCGCCGAACGCCACGCAGGCAAGCATCAGCGAGCCGAGGGCGCGTACAATACGAACGGCGCCATGCGGTATGTTCGCCTCGACCATCTTGCCGATCGTGCCAGATGTCGCGAGATCGAGGTGGCCGAGAAGCCAGAGGGCGTGCGGGAGGACGATGACCAGGCTGACGATCGCAGTCGCCAGGATGCGCGGATCAAAAAGACGGGGGCGCCATTCCCTGTCGCAGAATACGGCGATGATGGTAGCGGCGGGCAGCAGCGCGAAATTGTATTTCGAGATCGTGCCGATGCCGATCGCGACTCCAACGATGAGGTAGCCCTGCCAATCCGCCCGGACAAGGGTTCGGAAGAGCCCGTAGAGGAACAGCGCCGTCGCCATCAGCACCGCGACGGTGTGGGTCAGATCCTGCTGTGGCATGTAGGAGAGTTGCGGCAGGGTGAGCAGGCTCAACATCGCCAGCGCCGCAAAGCCGGGCCGCGTATGGAGCTCGCGGGCGGCCATGCCGAAAAACACGTAGCACAACAGCAGCATCAGGAATTTCGGCAGGGTCAGCGAGAAAAGCGAAATGCCGGTCACGCTGACAAAGGCATTCTGAACCCAGTTGTAGAAAGGCGGCTGCGGCCCGTAACCGGCCAGCCAATATTGCGAAAACAACGCCTGCTCGGCCTCGTCCAGCGTCAGCGCGTTGGGAAGCGCCAGGCGAACAGCGACGCTCAGCAAGAAATAGGCGCCGAGAAAAAGCGCCGCAGGCCCAAGGCCACCGGCCAGAAGCCCTGCCAGCCGGCCGGGCTTTTTCAACTCTTCGGAACGCACCGCGTCCACGCTCCCACGATTCATTTTCTCTTCTTCAGGAAAACCTCATGTAGCATGCACGTGACACAACCTGGAGCGCGGATCAATAGAGCCTCGTGCTCCCCGCTCGACGATCCGCCGGAAATTATCCGTTCGCTGGAGCGCGTTCGAGAAAGCTTCAGACGCGTGAAACAACGCTTTTTGAAGCGCTCATTCGGAAAACCGCCGGTTCATCCAATCAACCAGAGATGACGAGCGGGAGGTTCTCAGCGCCGTATAGGCCTCAACAAGATCCACAAGGCTGAAGCTGCGATTAAGGCCGCTCGGGTTCGGCAAAATCCACACGCCGGCACCGCAAAATCGGGAGGTCTGCGGTCCCCAGTCGACTTTACCGCCTTCGATCGCCTCGTAGGCGGCCTTGCCGAGAAACGCTATGGTCTGAGGTCGAAAGTGCTCGAGCTTGGCGCGAAACGCATCTGCGGATTTCCTGAACTCGTGATGCTGGAGTTCGGCAGCACTGCGGGTCGCGCGATTGACTGCGGCGGTAACGCCGCAGCCAAAATCGAGCAGGCGCCGGTCCTCAGCCGCCGAGATTTTCTCGGAGGTAAAGCCGGAGAGATGGAGTACAGACCAGAAGCGGTTCGACGCCGATCCGAAGTTGTGGCCGGTGACGGCCGCTTTCAGACTTGGGTTTATGCCGCAGAAGACGATCGGCAGCCCTGGGGCAAGAATGTCGAAAGACGACAGTTCCATGGCGGGTGAAAGATGTCCCTAAAAATCCCCTGGGGGTCAAAAGCCCAGATCGCTAAGGCTGGGATGGTCGTCCGGCCGCCGGCCGAGGGGCCAGTGATAGCGGCGGTCGCTCTCGCGGATGGGTGCGTCGTTGATGGAGGCGAAGCGCCGGCGCATCAGGCCGTTTTCGTCAAACTCCCAGTTCTCGTTACCATAAGAGCGAAACCAGTTGCCGCTGTCGTCGTGCCACTCGTAGGCGAAGCGTACGGCTATGCGGTTCTCGCCAAAACCCCACAGCTCCTTGATGAGCCGGTAGTCCAGCTCTCGTTGCCATTTGCGCGCGAGGAAACCGACGATCGCTTCACGCCCCTGGACGAATTCGGCGCGGTTGCGCCAAAAGCTATCGACAGTATAAGCCAGCGCCACGCGGGCCGGGTCGCGGCTGTTCCAGCCGTCTTCCGCAAGCCGGACTTTTTCGACAGCCGTTTCCAGCGTGAACGGTGGCAGTGGAGGACGTTGATCGCTCATTGGGTATCTCCAGGGGTGGCAAGGCGAGCACGCAGCTCGACGTTTTCGGATTCGAGCTGGGCAAGACGCTCCCTCAAAGGACGAACCGCTTCGTTGACTTCTCCCTCGGTGAAGCGAGGCGTGATGTGTTGCGGACAGTTCCAATCAAAACTCTCGAGCCGCAGCCGGAAAATACGCTCGATCCTGGCCCGGTAATTCGGGTCGGTGACCAGCATAGTCAGTTCAGGATCCGCGTCGAGCGCCACCTCTTCGACATGCGCGTAGATCTTCAGCCGGGCGCGATGCGCGTAGTCCATCAGGAAGAGGCTGACCCGGTCGTTCGCTGCCACATTGCCGGTGCTGATGTACTGGCGATTGCCGCGGTAATCGGCAAAAGCCAATGTGCGGTCATCGATCACCTTCAGGAAACCGCTCGGACCGCCCCGATGCTGGACATAGGGCCAGCCGGTTTCCGAAACCGACGCCATGTAGAAGCTGTCGCGGGCGGCGATAAAGGCCGCTTCGTTTTCCGTCAGTCGATCGAAGTCGCGATCGCCGTTGAAGTTCTGCCAGATGTGGTCGACGCCCATCGCTTTCTGTGCGGCCCGGACGCTGGGGGTTATGGCAATATCGAGAAAGCCATAGGACATGATGGACCTCCTTCAGGTCAGGAGCCGCGACCGGCGAGTTGGTGGAGACAATGCCTCTTTTCACAAATCTGCAGAATAGAGTAATATTGGAACTCATCTTACCAAAAAATGGAAAAGCGGATGGATCGCTTCGAAGCCATGTCAATGCTGCTGGAGGTGGTGGACAAGGGTAGCCTGTCTGCCGCAGGCCGGGCGCTCCGAGTTCCCGTGCCGACGCTCAGCCGGAAGATCTCCGAACTCGAGGCGTCGCTCGGTGCGCGCCTGCTGATCCGTACGACCCGCAAACTAACCCTGACCGACGCGGGCGCCACCTATGTGGCGGCCGCGAGGCGTATTCTCGAGCAGGTCGAGGATGCCGAACGCGAGGCAGCCGGCGAGTTCACCGCGCCGAAGGGTGAACTGGTCATCACTGCCCCGGTCATGTTCGGCCGGCTGCATGTCCTGCCCATCGTCATCGACTTCCTGGCGCTGTTCCCCGAGATCAACATCCGCCTGCTGCTCGCCGATCGCAACGTCCATCTCGTCGACGACCATGTCGATATGGCCGTCCGGATCGGGCAGTTGCCGGACAGCGCATTGGTCGCGACGCGGATCGGATCGATGCGGATGGTCACCTGCGCCAGCCCGGCCCTGCTGGCGGTCGATGGCGTTCCGCAGACACCCGAGGACCTTCGACGGATGCCATGGGTGACGTTCGAAGGGCCAATCCCATCGCCAATTCGGCACATGTTGTCGGCGGGATCAGGCACGACCGCTGGGATGATCGCTGCACCCCGCCTTTCGGTCTCGACTGCCGAGGCCGCCGCGGAGGCCGCGATGCGCAATGTCGGGGTGACGCGGCTGCTCCACTACCAAGTGGAAGACGCGATCAAAGCCGGTGCGCTCCGGATCATCCTGGAATCATTCGAGCCAGAGCCGGCCCCCATCCATCTCATCCACGCCGCGCGTGGCCAGATGCCGCTCAAGATGCGCAGCTTCCTGGATTTCGCGACACCGAGGCTGCGCCAGGCACTCGGCAGGATCAGCTCCGCCACTTGAGGCATTGCATGACTGCGATCGAAAGCCGCGAAACATGGTCGCCGGTTCAATACTTTGAGGAAGATTGCTTCGGGCCGCCAGACCATGAAAGGACGCCTGTAGCGTCGTCTAGCGAAAAAATATGGCGCACCCGGAGCGATTCGAACGCCCGACCCCCAGATTCGTAGTCTGGTGCTCTATCCAGCTGAGCTACGGGTGCGGCTGCAAGCAGTGCGTGACCGCTTGCGTGGCGATCCTCTAAAACGTCCGCATTCCGATTGCAAGCGATTTTACCGCAGGCAACGTCATTTTGCTGTCACTTCTCGCTCAAACCGTTGAGAAGCAACATTTATTTGCATCAGGCCCGAACCCGGTAGTCCTCCAGCGACACCGGACGATCGGGAATTTCTATCCTGAACTGCGTGCCGGGTCCTGGTTTTTCGACAAGCGCGATCGTGCCGCCATGGGCCAGGACAAGCTCGCGGGCGATAACCAGGCCAAGGCCTGTGCCGCCCGACCGCGCCGAACCGCGGAACGCAGAAAACAGGTTCTCGCGGGCCTTTCGCGGCATGCCCGGGCCGGTGTCGTCAATGGTAATGCTGACGACGCTGCCCACCCGGTGCGCGGAGACCGTTACCCGGCGAACCATGGACGCATCCTGCGGATCGAAATTCACCAGCGCCTGGACGGCGTTCCGGCAGAGATTATGGATGACGCGGAAAATCTGCTCGCTATCGCAATCCACCTCCAGATCAGCGGCGATCTGGTCCAGGAACTCGATGCCTATTTCCGGATCGATCGCCAGCATGTCGCGCACGTCCTGGGCCAACGCGGCAAAGCGGATGCGGCGGCGGCGGGGTGCTGCTTCGGAGGCCTGCCCATAGGCCAGGACTTCGCTCGTATAACCTACCGCCCGGTCTATGGTGCGCAACAGTTTAGGGGCGAAACTCCTCACCATCGGATCGTCGACGTCCGTCAGGCGGTCCGACATCAGCTGCGCCGATGCCAGGATGTTGCGCATATCATGGTTGATCTTGGACACGGCG
This sequence comes from Neorhizobium galegae bv. orientalis str. HAMBI 540, assembly GCF_000731315.1. NCBI lineage: Bacteria > Pseudomonadati > Pseudomonadota > Alphaproteobacteria > Hyphomicrobiales > Rhizobiaceae > Neorhizobium > Neorhizobium galegae. Next base: position 70,006 of record NZ_HG938353.1, on the reverse strand, counting down.
AGGCCAAGATCGGCTAGGTTCTTCTGCTGTTTCAGGATGCGCTGCAATTGCGCCTGCATGGCGGTGAGGTGACGGCCTGCGACGGCAAGTTCGCCCCGGGAGCGATCGGCGCTAAAGACGCGGGCGGGATCGTCCGGCTGTTCCGAGAAAAGCTGCATGCTATGGGTGAGCCGCCGGATCGGCATGATCATCATGCGGTTGATGGCGAGGAAGATCAGCACCGCGGTGATCAGGGAGATCAATAGCGACAGCAGAAACATCGTCTTCGAATATTTCAGCATGTCCTTGCGCAGGGCGTCATCGGTCATGACCAGTTCGATGATCATGTCGCTGTCGCCGATCGGACCATAGACGCGCATGACCCGGCGACCGCCGAAGACGAGCGTGTCGACTGCATCGCACATTGCGGAGACCAACGGGGTGTTGGCGAGATCGAACACCTGATCGATCTGGGGCTGCGTGTCCGTGGCAGCCAGCAGCCGCGAGGTGCCGTCCTTGCGCAGCGCGATCACCTTCGTGCCGGTCGCGAGCAGCGTGTCGTCCTGCACGGCGCGGGGAAGCTCGGCGGGCTGCAGTCCGTCGATGACGATGCCGGCGGCGGCGGCGGTATCCAGACGATCACGCAGCCAGTTCATCCGCATGGTTGCGACGGAGGGGACGAAGATCAGCACTTCGGCCATCATCACGAAAATGACGGTGAGCCACAAAAGCCTGCCGGAAAGGCCGCGGAAAAGACGCGGCATCGTTTCCGGACCTGCGCCTTCCGGCGAGGACCCCGAGCGCCCCGAGGTATGAACCTCGTCGTCCATGCGGATCTCCATTTCCGAAATACTGGACCCGCCGGATCGGAGCAGGCACAGGGATGATCAGCCATTCTAGGGCTTCAGCGGTTTTTTACCAGCCCCTTTGCCGCAGTGCAAAAGAGAAAGCGGAGAGGGTTGCCCATCTCCGCTTCCTTATTCGGTTGCTAGGTGAAACTGGATCAGAATTCTTCCCAATCCCCGGCAACGGCTGCCGTTGCGGTGGCCGTTCCGCCGAAAGCCCGCGAGAGTGCGCCAGTCATCGCCTTCACCGGAGAAACGCGCGGCCGATGAACCGCAGCCGCCGCGACGGGCCGCGGGGCCCTGACCGGTTCGGCGACGCGCTCGCTCTCCTGGCCGATGTCGAAATTGGAGACCAGCGCAAACAGACTGTCGGCCTCGGAAGAAAGGGTCTGGGTCGCGGCCGACGTCTCTTCGACCATGGCGGCGTTCTGCTGGGTCACCTGGTCCATCTGGTTGACGGCGCTGCTGACCTCACCGAGCCCGGTCGCCTGCTCGCGGGAGGCGACGGCGATCGAGTGGATATGGTCGTTGATGCTCAAAACGCGGGTTTCGATTTCCGACAGCGCTTCGCCGGTCTTCTGGACCAGCATCACGCCTCCGGCGACTTCCTCGCCGGATTTGCTGATCAGCGCCTTGATGTCCTTTGCGGCACTTGCCGAGCGCTGGGCGAGTTCGCGAACCTCCTGGGCAACAACGGCAAAACCTTTGCCGGCTTCGCCTGCGCGGGCTGCCTCGACGCCGGCGTTCAGAGCCAGAAGATTGGTCTGGAAGGCGATCTCGTCGATGACGTTGGTGATCTGCGCGATCTCGCGGGAGGCCTGCTCGATGCGGCCCATAGCGTCGACGGCACTGCGCACCACCTCGCCCGACTGGACCGCGCTCTGCTTGGCCTCGCCGACCATGACGGTTGCCTCGTGTGCCCGCTCGGTCGAACTCTTGACGACGGCGGTGATCTGCGCGAGCGCGGCTGAAGTTTCCTCCAGCGCGGCGGCCTGCTGTTCGGTGCGGCGAGACAGATCGTTGGTCGCCCGGCTCAGCTCGGCGGCGCTCCCGTTGATAGAGCCCGTGGCGGTGCGGACATTGCGCATCGTGCCACGCAGCGTATCCATGGTGCCGTTGACATTGTGCTGCAGCTCGGCAAATGCACCCTTGAACGTGCCCCGCATGCTGTCGGTGAGGTCGCCGTCGGCAAGGCTTTTTACGACGCGCCGGGTTTCGGACACCCCGGCATCGACGCTCTCAACGAGCATGTCGACGTCACGGGCGAAACGGTCGAGGCTCTCCTCGCCCCATTGCTTGTCAATACGACGGGTGAAATCTCCGTCCGCGGCGGCCGCGACGACGGCCGCCATGCGCGCCTGCAGATCGTCGCTCTTGCCGCGCATGGTCGCTTCGGACGCATTCATGCGCGCGACCTCGATGCCGTTCTTGCGGAAGATCTCGATCGCGGCGGCCATATCGCCAATCTCGTCGGCGCGATCCGCCCCGCCGACGACCGTATCGAATTCGCCGGCAGCAATGTGTTTCATGGACCGGGTCAGATCCGTGATCGGATGGCTGAGTTGGCGGCGTCCCAGGTAAAGGCCAAAACCGGCACCGGTGGCTACGCCTGCCAGGGTAACTGCGGAGACGAGTATAAAAAGGGTCTGCGTGAAGTTGTTGAGTTCTTCATTAACGGCGGCGAGAACGGCCTTGTCGGTGGCGACGATCGCATCGATCTCGACCTGGTAAGCTTTACGGTTGTTTCGGTTGGCGTCGTTATTGCCCTGCTCGTTGGCCGCAGCCGGGCTCACCTCCCGACCAAGGCGGGCTGTCTCGGTCCGAAAGCCGGTGAACTCCTTGGAACGAGCGAGCAGTTTGTCGAATGCGACGCGTTCATCGGCAGGGACGATCTTGTCCCAATCCTTGAGAAGCTTGCCCATCTCATCCAGGTAACCGAGGATACCGTCGCCGAATTTTCCGCCCTCCTTGATGTCCTTCGACATGTAGACGCCTCGGGAGTCCATCACGACGGCCGTGACGAGCCGGTTAAGGTGCTCGCCCTTGTGGGCGCGGTCTGCGGCCAGTTCATATTGAACCATCATCTGCCGATATTCCGCCATGGCAAACAGCGCCATTCCGCCAATAAAGCAGGCCACGAGGCTCATCAGACCGACGAGGAGGTTGATTTTCCCTCGAATTCTCATTTCTTTCCCTTCCAACGCGACTTATCGTGTGAGGAAGGGCTGGCTCGTAACCAGCTTCTCTTCCATTCAATGCTAAAATTAGCCTTTAGAAATTAAAGAAACGCTTAGAGAAAAAGGTATCTGCGCAGCCTTGGAGGGCATGATTTCTCCCGGCGCTCTCAACGGTTGAGAGATTTGACGTTTGATAGGGAAGATGCCTCACATCTTATATTTCTTACCCCTCAATTCATGGGGGAAATATTAGCGCAGCCGCACTGCAATGTCGCAGCGGGGCGCTTTGATAGAAGATCAACCGGCTCTCGGCTTACGAGCAAAAAAGCCCGGCAGCGATTGACTTTTCCGGCGGAGTCCTCTTATAAGCCGCCCACGTTCAGCTCCGGCGGGCTTGCACGCATGCGGCCGCCTGCGCAGATCGTTTTTCCGAAGCGCTCTTGCCGTCGTGATGACGGCAAACTCCAAGAAGGGCCGCACACCGCGGTATTAAAATAAATGAAGCGTACCTATCAACCGTCCAAGCTTGTTCGCAAGCGCCGCCACGGATTCCGCACCCGTATGGCCACCAAAGGTGGTCGTCTGGTTCTCTCCGCACGTCGCGCCCGTGGCCGCAAGCGTCTCTCGGCCTAAGGCCTGAGATGCCCGAGACGACCGGGCGATGACGACTGAGACAAAGAACGAGAAAACTGTCGGGCGGCTTAAAAGCCGGCCGCAGTTCCTTGCCGTCCGGGAAGGCGAAGCCCGCCGGGGCCGGAACTTCCTTCTGGAAGTCCTTGATCGGAACCAGCCGGACGAAGCGCCGCGCGTCGGTTTCACCGTTACCAAGAAACATGGCAACGCGGTCGAACGCAACCGCATGCGCCGCCGCCTCCGCGAGGTGGTGAGGCAATCTGCCGGATTTGCAATGAAGAACGGACACGACTATGTGATTGTCGCGCGGCGGGAGGTGCTTAAGGCCCCCTTTGCGGATATGACGGCTCAGCTTATCGAGCGTATCGAAAGCAAGCCGAGACCAAAGCGGTCCGAGGAGACCCGTTCCAGGAAAGCATGATGGAAAAGAACCGCAATTACTTCATCGCGATCGCGCTCTCGGTGCTGATCGTTCTTGCCTGGCAGTTCCTCTATATGAACCCGAGGATGGAAGCCCAGCGGCGCGCCGAAGAAGCCAGCCGTGCGCTTCAGGGCGAGAGCGCCCAGCCTGTTTCGCCGGAAAGCCCCGGCGCTCAGAGTGGTTCCGGCGTACTGGGGAACCTGCCTGGCGCGAACCCGGCAACTGCAGCACTCTCCCGCGATCAGGCGCTGGCCCGGTCGCAACGCGTACAGATCGAGACGCCTGCTCTGATCGGCTCCATCAACCTGACCGGCGCCCGTTTCGACGACCTCAAGCTGCGTGAATATCGTGAAACCGTCGACGAAAAGAGCCCGATCATCACGCTGTTCTCGCCATCCGACACGACGGATGGCTATTTCACGGAAGTCGGGTATATCCCGAATGAAACGATCGGCACGGCTCCCGGTACCGGCACGCAGTGGACGCTCGCAAGCGGCGGCAAGCTGACACAGCAGACCCCGGTGACGCTGACCTTCACCAACGAGAAGGGCGTCACCTTCACGCGCACCGTCTCGGTCGACGACCATTACATGCTGACCGTTGCCGACAAGATCGACAACAAGACCGCCGCCCCGGTGACGCTGACGCCTTATGGCCGCGTCATCCGCAACAACAAGCCGGCTACGCCTGCCGTCTGGGTCATCCACGAAGGCTTCATCGGTGTGATGGGCGAGAGCGGCAGCCTCAACGAGCATACCTACGCCAATATCGAAAAAGAGCAGTACACCAACGAGAAGGCCAAGACCGGCTGGCTCGGGATCACCGACAAGTACTGGGCTGCCACCATCGTGCCACCGCAGACGCTGCCCTATGTGGCGCGCTTCTCGCATTTCACCGGCGGTCAGGCGAGCTATCAGGCTGACTACAAGGGCGATGACCTGACGGTTCAGCCGGGCCAGTCGACCGAGATCAAGAACCTCGTCTTCGCTGGCGCCAAGGAAGTGCCGCTGGTCTCGCGCTACGAGACGGAATTCGGCGTTCCGCAGTTCAACCGCCTGATAGACTGGGGATGGTTCTACTTCATCACCAAGCCGATGTTCCAACTGATGGACTTCTTCTTCCGTCACGTGGGCAATTTCGGCGTGGCGATCCTGCTTACCACCATCGTCGTCAAGACGCTGTTCTTCCCGCTGGCCAGCAAGCAATACGCTTCGATGGCCAACATGAAGCGCATGCAGCCGAAGATGGAAGAGCTGAAAGCCAAGTTCGGCGACGACCGAATGGCCCTGCAACAGGCGACGATGGCGCTTTACAAGGAAGAAAAGATCAACCCGATCGCCGGCTGCTGGCCGGTCGTCCTGCAGATTCCGATCTTCTTTTCGCTCTACAAGGTCATCTACGTCACCATCGAAATGCGGCACGCGCCGTTCTTCGGGTGGATCCAGGACCTGTCCGCCCCCGACCCGACCTCGCTTTTCAATCTCTTCGGCCTGCTGCCCTACGACGTGCCGCATGCCTTGATGATCGGCGTGTGGCCGCTCGTCATGGGCGTTACCATGTTCCTGCAGATGCGCATGAACCCGACGCCGCCGGATCCGACCCAGGCAATGATCTTCACCTGGATGCCGCTGGTGTTCACCTTCATGCTGTCGTCCTTCCCGGCAGGTCTCGTCATCTACTGGGCCTGGAACAACACGCTGTCGGTGACGCAACAGGCAATCATCATGAAGCGCCATGGTGCGAAGGTGGAGCTGTTCGACAATCTGAAGGGCCTCTTCCGACGAAAACCGGCGCCGACAAAATAGCGCCTGCCGATAAGCGAATGAGAACCCCGGCTCGTCCGGGGTTTTTCTTTTAGGGAAAGGGCTGAAAAGCCCAAAAGCTTGACATTGCCGGCCAAAACCTTGAAGCCGTGCCCTTCGACAAAACAGGACGACCAGAACCGATGCCCGCAGACATGAGCACGGACGACAAACCGCTATTCGGCCGCCCCTGGATCTTCATCCGCGGCGTGCCCTCGATGAAGTTCCTACCCCCGGAAGGCCCGCTGGAAGTCGCCTTTGCCGGCCGCTCGAACGTCGGCAAGTCGTCGCTGATCAATGCGCTCGTCGGCCAGAAGGCTTTGGCGCGCACCTCCAATACCCCCGGGCGAACCCAGGAGCTCAACTATTTCGTGCCAGACGGCTATTCCGGAGGCGGAGACGACCTGCCCCCCATGGCGCTGGTCGACATGCCGGGTTACGGCTACGCGAAGGCCCCGAAAGAGAATGTGGACGCCTGGACCAAGCTCGTCTTCGACTATCTGCGCGGCCGCGCGACGCTGAAGCGCGTCTATGTGCTGATCGACAGCCGCCACGGCATCAAGAAGAACGACGACGAAGTCCTGGACCTCCTCGACAAGGCCGCCGTCTCCTACCAGATCGTGCTGACCAAGACGGACAAGATCAAGGAACCAGCCGTGGTGAAGCTGCTGGCCGAGACTCAGGAAAAGGTCCGCAAGCATCCCGCCGCCTTCCCGTTCGTGCTCTCCACTTCGTCCGAAAAGGGCAAGGGGATAGACGAACTGCGCCAGGCGATTGCCGAAACCGTCGGCCGCCCGGTCTGACGCTGTTCTTGAAACGGCAGATCCGGCCACCCCCAGGAGAGGCGACCGGATACTGATGTAAAAGCCCCAAACGCGTAACCGGCTTTTACATTTTCGGCAGCAGAACCTTGTCGACCACGTGGATGACGCCGTTCGATTGCTTGACGTCGGCGATCGTGACATTGGAGACGCCGCCCATTTCGTCGGTGAGCGTGATCTTGCCCATGCTTTCCTTGGCTTTCAGGATGCAGCCGCCGACGGTCTTGACGTCATGCGTGCCCTTGTCGTCCTTGATCATCTTCTCGATGGCGGTGGACATGGCGCTGATCGCGACCACATGGCAGGTCAGCACCTTGGTGAGCTGAGCCTTGTTTTCCGGCTTCAGCAGCGTTTCAACAGTGCCCTTGGGCAGTGCCGCGAAGGCTTCGTTGGTCGGCGCGAAGACCGTGAACGGACCCTTGCCCTGGAGCGTATCGACGAGGCCAGCAGCCTTGACGGCCGCGACGAGCGTCGTGTGGTCCTTGGAATTCACGGCGTTTTCGACGATGTTCTTGTTTTCATACATGGCAGCACCGCCGACCTTCGGGTTGGCGGCGAAGGCGGTGACAGTGGTGGCGGACATAACGGTCGCGATGGCGAGCGTGCGGAATGCGGTCTTCAACATGATGGCTTCCTCTCAACGAATCTTGTTGCCCCGGCGCGGACGCGCGCCTCCCAAGGCCTGACGTCCCGACTTTGCGGAGACATCACAAGAGACGGGAGCCGGAGAAGAAGAGTTTCAGCGGCAATGAGAAAGCCGAAAATAAACTATTAAACCTTTGGTTTTATTATCCTATATTTACGGCATTGCCCCCAATTTACGGGACCAACATGTCCCCAACTTGCGTTCGTGCCGGCGTGTGGTGCTCCATTGACCTGCACCGCTCCGTCGATTGCGCGATAATCTCCGGACTTATTATTTCCTCTGTCAAAAACATGCGCTAAAAGGCCACACTCAATATTCAGGGGTATCCCATGACGGCTTCCGAAAGTGAACTTCAGGCAAAGCTTCTGGCGCAGGCGCTGCCTTATATGCAGCGTTACGAAAACAAGACGATCGTCGTGAAATACGGCGGTCACGCCATGGGCGATACCGAGCTCGGCAAGGCGTTCGCGGCGGATATCGCGCTTCTAAAGCAGTCCGGCGTCAATCCGATCGTCGTGCATGGCGGCGGCCCGCAGATCGGCGCCATGCTGACGAAGATGGGTATCGAATCCAAGTTCGAAGCCGGCCTGCGCGTCACCGACCAGAAGACGGTCGAGATCGTCGAAATGGTTCTCGCCGGCTCGATCAACAAGGAAATCGTCGCGCTGATCAACCAGACCGGCGAATGGGCGATCGGCCTTTGCGGCAAGGACGGCAACATGGTCTTCGCCGAAAAGGCCAAGAAGACCGTCATCGATCCGGATAGCAATATCGAGCGGGTTCTCGACCTCGGCTTCGTCGGCGAGGTGGTGGAAGTTGACCGCACGTTGCTCGACCTGCTCGCCAAGTCGGAAATGATCCCGGTCATCGCCCCGGTTGCTCCGGGCCGCGACGGCGCGACCTACAACATCAATGCCGACACGTTCGCGGGCGCCATCGCCGGCGCGCTCAGCGCCACCCGTCTGCTCTTCCTCACCGACGTTCCGGGCGTCCTCGACAAGGACAAGCAGTTGATCAAGGAACTGACGGTCGCCCAGGCCCAGGCTCTCATCAAGGACGGCACGATCTCCGGCGGCATGATCCCGAAGGTCGAGACCTGCATCGAGGCGATCAAGGCCGGCGTGCAGGGCGTCGTCATCCTGAACGGCAAGACCGCCCATTCGGTCCTGCTCGAAATCTTCACCGAACACGGCGCCGGCACACTGATCGTACCCTGATCGCTGATGCCTCCAATGCTCAGCCGGCGGCGGTGAAAACCGCCGCCGCGTCTTCCTTCAGCTTCACCATCATCGCCCGGTAGGGACCCGGCCCGTAGCTGACCCGGCCGACACCAAGTTCACCAAGACGTTTCGGCGACGGAACGCCACTGAACATCATGATGTTGACCGGAAGCGGCGAGGCCTTGCAGAGCGTCTCGATCAACCCCTCATCGGCCAGTCCCGGCGCAAAGAAACCGTTGGCCCCAGCCTCGGCATAGGCTCTGGCGCGTTCGATCGCCTGATCGAGAAGCGCGGCATGCTTTGTCCGGTCGCCTTCCTGAAGGAAAAGATCGGTCCGGGCGTTGATGAAGAACGGCATATCGCGTGTGTCTGCCAAGGCCCGGATGGCACGGATGCGATCGGCCTGCTGCTCCACGGGATAGATACCGCTGCCGCCGATGACCTGATCCTCGAAATTGATGCCGATCGCACCCGCGTCAATGACCCTGGCGACATTTGCCGCCAGCTCGGCCGGATCTTCCGCATAACCGCCCTCGAAATCCACCGAAAGCGGCAGGTCGACGGCCGCGGTGATCGATTTCGCCGTGGCAAGCAATGCATCGAGCGGCAGGTTCTCGCCGTCGGCATACCCTTGCGCTGCGGCGACCGACCAGCTTCCGGTGCCGAGCGCCTTCGCCCCAGCATCCGCAACCGCCTTGGCAGTGCCTGCATCCCAGATGTTGTAGATGATGACCGGGTTGCCCTTCTGGTGAAGTGCTGCGAACGCGGCTGCCTTGTCGCTCTGAGACATCGAAGATCCTCCCGTTGATAGGCTTACCTTAACCGGATTCGGTGACGGATGCCGCCGCAAATCGGGCGGCGATCAGGAAAAGATCAGCCCCAGAATGCCGCAGACGATCAGCGAGCAGCCGAACACTTCCATGCGGTTCACCCGTTCATGAAAGAGGAAATAGGACGCCATGAACGTGAAGACGAGCTCGATCTGGCCGAGAGCGCGGACATAGGCGACCTGCTGCAGGGTCATGGCCGTGAACCAACCGGCCGAACCGACGACGCCAGCCAGGCCCACAAGAGAGGACGACCGCCACGAGAGAACGACCTGGACGATCTCGCGCTTGTCCTTCCAGAACATCCAGACCAGCATGAAAGCGGTCTGGAAGGTCGTGACACAGGCGAGCGTCACGGCAGCCTCCATGACCGGGCCCGGACCACCGAGCGACAACGACGCGGTGCGGTAGGACACCGCCGAAATACCGAAGACGGCACCCGAGGCGATGCCGATGAGGGCGGTGCGGCTGGTCATGGCGACCAGCATGTTGCGCCAGGACAGCGGCATGCGCGCCATCGAGATCGTCATCACGCCGGTCACGCCGACGATGATTGCGGCAACCGAGCCCGGCGTCAGCTTTTCGCCGAGCAGAATGAAGCCGAATATGGCAGCCTGCACCGGCTCGGTCTTGGAATAAGCCGTTCCGACCGCAAAATTCCTGAGCGAAAAGAGATGCACCAGCATCATGGTCGCAAAGATCTGCGCCAGCCCGCCGATCACCGCCCATAAGGCGAAGATCCAGTTCAGCGTCGGAAACGGATAACCGACGAAATAATGGAGGCAGAGGACATAGAGGATCGCGATCGGAAAACCGTAGCCGAAGCGCACGAAGCTCGCTCCGCGCGTGCCAAGAGACCCCTGTAGATGCTTCTGCAGCGCAGAGCGCAGGTTCTGCAGGAAGGCGGCGGCGATGGTGATGGGGATCCAGAGTTCCATATGCTGGCGGTATCACGCGTTCCGGCAGATCGCCAAGGTCGGTCGCGGCTGAAAGCGTTCGTCTTTTTCGTTTTCTTTGCCGCTGAGGCGGTGCATAAAGCGGCCATGGAAAAAAAGCCGCAGACCTTGCCCGATCCCGCCGATTTCGCCCACGTCCGCAACTGGGTGTTCGATCTCGACAACACGCTTTATCCGCATCACATCAATCTGTTCGCACAGATCGACAAGAACATGACGGCCTATGTGCAGGAATTGCTGCAGCTGGAGCCGGCGGAAGCGAAAGCGCTGCAAAAGCAATATTACCATGAGCACGGCACGACGCTGCAGGGCCTGATGCTGAACCATGGCATCGAGCCGGACGGGTTTCTCGAACAGGCGCATGCGATCGACTATTCGGCGCTCCTGCCGCACCCGGAGCTCGGCGAGGCGATCAAGGCGCTTCCCGGCCGCAAGTTCATCTTCACCAATGGCAGCGTGCCGCATGCGGAAGCGGCGGCGCGGGCACTCGGCATTCTCGATAATTTCGACGACATATTCGACATCGTTGCGGCCGACTACGTGCCGAAGCCGGCAGGCGCGACTTACGACAAATTCGCCAGCCTGCACCGGGTCGATACAAAAAGTGCTGCGATGTTCGAGGACCTGCCGCGCAATCTGCAGGTGCCGAAGGCGCTCGGCATGCGCACCATCCTTCTGGTGCCCCGCAATCTGGATGCGGTGCTGATGGAACGTTGGGAAAAGCTTACCGATGAGGACGATCACATCGACTATGTGACCGACGACCTGACGGGTTTCCTCACCGGTCTCAACATCCGCTAACGTTTTATCGCCATTACGAAAAGTTCATCCACATTACGGATGTTTAAGTGGTTTTGACCGCGGCGGTCTCTATCTTCAGGCTATCGAAACAACCTGAAGGACCACCACAATGACCGCAAGAAAGATCGTTCTGGCGACCCTCGGAGCAGCGCTGATCGCCGGCGCAGCCATCCCGGCCTTTGCAGCCCCAGGGCGTGATGGTCCCGACCGCCATAATGGTCCCGGCCGCGCCATGATGCAGGATGTGATGTTCGTCCGCCTGCTGAAGAACGCCGATGCCGACAAGGATGGCAAAATCTCCAAGGACGAGATGACTGCCTTCCAGGACAAGCTCTTTGCGGCCATCGACGCCAACAAGGATGGCACCCTCACGCGCGGCGAAATGTTCGACTATCGCCAGGCGAAGATGGAAGAGTTCCGCAAGAACAACCAGCCGGAAGTCGCCAACACCGCGGACAAAAAGGACGACCAGTCCAACCGCGACATGGCCGATCGGCGCGACGACCATCGCCGTGACCGCGATCATTCCGCCTGGAACCGCGACGGCCAGGGCCGCCATGGCTGGGGCCGCGAGGACGCCCGCTGGGAACGCCCGCATGGCCGCCAGATGATGGGCCAGGGGATGTTCCGCATGGTCGATGAAGACAAGGATGGCAAGATCACCAAGGCGGAAGCTTCTGCCGCATCCGACAAGCTGTTCGCCCGCATGGACACCAACAAGGATGGAACCATTTCCATCGACGACCTGCCGGACCGCCCCCTCTAGTTCTCCGCCCCTTGGAACTAGTTCCGACAGTCGTCCAAAAGACCCGCCCCTTCCCCCAAGGGGCGGGTTCTTTTATTTTTCGGTATCGTAGAAATCCGAGATGATCTTCCACGCCTCTTCCGCGGTCTCCACGAAATTGATGAGGTTGAGGTCGTCCGGAGCAATGGTCCCGAATTCCGCGAGCGCGCCAAAATTGATGATGCCGCGCCAGAAGGCTTCGCTGAACAGGATAAGCGGCATGCGTTCCATGCGCTTGGTCTGGATAAGGGTCAGCGCCTCGAACATTTCGTCCAGCGTGCCGAACCCGCCGGGGAACACCACGACTGCCTTGGCCCGCATCATGAAATGCATCTTGCGGATGGCGAAATAGTGGAAATTGAAGCTGAGCTCCGGCGTTACGTAGCGGTTCGGGGCCTGCTCGTGGGGCAACATGATGTTGAGGCCGATGCTCGGCGCGCCGGCGTCAGCCGCGCCACGGTTGCCGGCCTCCATGACGCCCGGCCCGCCGCCGGTCACCACCACATATTCCTGATGGTTGTAACTTGCGGAATGCCTGCCGCAGAGGGCGGCGAACTTGCGCGCCTCCTCGTAATAAACCGAAGCCGCCTCGAGGTTCTGGCGCTGCGTATCGTTGCGGGCGGCCCAGGCGCTCTGGCCGGGCGCCGGGATGCGCGCGCCGCCGAACAGCACCACGGTCGATTTGATGCCGCGCTCGGCGAGCGCCATTTCGGTCTTCATCAGCTCGAGTTGGAGACGGACGGGGCGAAGCTCCTCGCGGCTAAGAAACTCGTCATCCGCATAGGCGAGGCGATAAGAGTGCGATTCCGTCTGCGGCGTCCTCGGCTGGACTGCGGCGTCGTTTTTGTCCGCCTTGTTGTCCTTCAGCGGATCCCAGGCCCCGTCCTTGCGTCGCGGGCCATCCTTTTTCGCCTTTGCCATTCGCATGATCCTTCCGGCGTCAAATGCATTGACGCCAATTCACATTGACGCTTGAGTGGCGGTCGCTTAGATCAAAAGACACCAAATGGCCACCTCTCCCACCATCACGATACAGAGTGACGTTTAAGGATTTCCCATGAGCAGCCCCGACTTCTCTTCCCTCGAAAAGACCATCGAGACCGCCTTCGACAACCGCGACGGCGTGACTGTTTCGACCAAAGGGGAAATCCGCGATGCGGTCGAGGAAGCGCTCAACCTGCTCGACAGCGGTCAGGCGCGGGTTGCAAGCCGCGGCGAAGGCGGAACCTGGACCGTGCACCAGTGGCTGAAGAAGGCCGTTCTGCTGTCCTTCCGCCTCAACGACATGGAAGTTGTCAAAAACGGCCCCGGTGCCTCCACCTGGTGGGACAAGGTGCCTTCCAAGTTCGAGAACTGGGGTGAAAACCAGTTCCGCGCTGCCGGTTTCCGCGCCGTGCCGAACGCTGTCGTGCGCCGCTCAGCCCATATCGGCAAGAACGTCGTGCTGATGCCATCCTTCGTCAATCTCGGCGCCTATGTCGACGAAGGCACGATGGTCGACACCTGGGCGACGGTCGGTTCCTGTGCCCAGATCGGCAAGCATGTGCATCTTTCCGGCGGCGTCGGCATCGGCGGCGTGCTGGAGCCGATGCAGGCCGGCCCAACCATCATCGAGGACAATTGTTTCATCGGCGCCCGCTCGGAAGTGGTCGAAGGCTGCATCGTCCGCCAAGGCTCAGTGCTCGGCATGGGCGTGTTCATCGGCAAGTCGACCAAGATCGTCGACCGCGCCACCGGCGAGATCAGCTATGGCGAAGTGCCGCCCTACTCGGTCGTCGTCGCCGGCACCATGCCGGGCAAGCCGTTCCCGAACGGAGACATGGGACCGGGCCTCTATTGCGCCGTGATCGTCAAGCGTGTCGACGAGCAGACCCGTTCCAAGACCGCTATCAACGAACTGCTGCGCGACTGATCCGATAAAATGTCTGCTGCCGATCCCATTGCCAATCTCCAGACGCTGACCCGCTGCCGCTCGGTGACACCTGCCGAGGGCGGCGCGCTTGCAGCGCTTGAGGCGATGCTGCTTCCGCTCGGATTCAAAGTCGAGCGGATGGTGGCGACGGAACCCGGCATGCCGGACATCGAGAACCTCTATGCCCGGCTCGGCACCGACGCCCCGCATCTGATGTTCGCCGGGCATACGGACGTGGTGCCGCCGGGGGATGAAACGTCATGGAGCCGGCCGCCGTTTGCCGGCGAGATTGTCGGCGGCGAGTTGTTCGGGCGTGGCGCGGTGGACATGAAGGGTGGCATCGCCTGTTTCGTCGCAGCGGTCGCCCGCCATGTCGAGCAGCATGGCGCGCCAAAAGGTTCGATCTCCTTCCTGATCACCGGCGACGAGGAAGGCCCGGCCGTCAACGGCACCGAGAAGCTGCTGAAATGGGCGGTCGAACGGGGCGAGACCTGGGATGCCTGCCTGGTCGGCGAGCCGACCAATCCGGATGCGCTCGGCGACATGATCAAGATCGGCCGGCGCGGTTCGGTCTCCGGCAAGGTCACCGTCTTCGGTGTCCAGGGCCACGCGGCCTATCCTCATCTTGCCGACAATCCGGTGCGCGGCCTGCTGCCGCTCGCCTCAGTGCTGATGAACCCGCCTTTCGACGGCGGCACGGCGGAATTCCCGGCCTCCAATCTGGAAGTGACCTCGGTCGATGTCGGCAATCCGGCGACCAACGTCATTCCGGCCAAGGCGGCGTTCGCCTTCAACATCCGCTTCAACGACACCTGGACCGCCGATACCGTCAAGGCCGAGATCGTCAGGCGGCTCGACGCAGCAGCGATTGGTAGCCCGCTTCGCCCGGAGCGCGATCCGGCGCGCTATGACATCACCTGGGCAGAACGCCCGAGCCACGTGTTCCTGACCCGCAACAATGCCCTGATCGCTTCGTTATCGGGTGCCGTCGAAAGCGTGACCGGCAAGGTGCCGAAGCTTTCCACAACCGGCGGCACGTCGGATGCCAGGTTCATCAAGGATTATTGCCCGGTCGTCGAATTCGGCCTTGTCGGGCAGACCATGCATATGATCGATGAGCGCGTAGCCCTTGCCGATCTGGAGACGCTCACCCAAATCTATGGGACCTTCATCTCCCGCTGGTTCGATAATGCCCTCCTATCATGAAGTCAGGCTCTACCTCGGCGGTCTCTGGCTGCTGATCAGAGGCGATGCGCGCGGCCTGCGGCCGTTCGACATTTCGGACCAGGGCGTATTGCGTTCGTTCTGGGCGGTCGGCTGGTGCGCGCCGGCATTGATTGTCGGCTGGATCTTTCGGCGGATGGAATACCTCCGTCATTTCCCTCAACGCGAGGACTATTCCTTTATCTTTTTCCTGAAGATGCTGGTCCTCGAAGCGGCCCAGTGGGTCGTGCCGGCCGCGGCGCTCATCGCCCTCGGCTTCATTCTACGCTTCATGCCGCTCGTGCCGATCCTGATCGTGGTGCGCAACTGGTTTGCCGTCCCGCTCGCTTATGCGATCCATGCGGTTTATTCGCCCATCGCTTTCCTATCTGCCCAGCAAGGTGGCGCCATGGGGCTTGCCGGTTACGCTTCGATAATTCTGGCGGCAACCATTCTGATCGCCGCGCTTTTCCTCGCCTGGTGCATTCTAAGAACAGTCATGGGCGGCCCGGTGATGACCCGCATTGCCACCCTGGGACTTGTGCTCCTGACCGACATGCTTGTTGCGCGCGAACTGGAGAATATCATGGGGGTTTCGTTAACCTGATGCGTGATTTCGCCGTTTTGCGAGGAGGCCGCCTTGCCCTCCTATCCTGAAGTCAGACTCTATCTGAGTGGTCTCTGGCTGCTGATCCGCGGCGATGCGCAGGGTTTCCGCCTGCTCGACATTTCCGACCGCGGCATGATGCGCTCGTTCTGGGCGTTCGTCTGGTGCCTGCCGGGCGCGTTCATCTCGTGGCTGTGGTGGCGCGACTATCTGCTCGAAGGCATGCCGTCCGGTGCCCGGATCGGCGGGATTTTCTTCGTTCGCATGGCAATGCTGGAAATCTTCAACTGGCTGGTGCCGCTGATCCTTGCCGGCGTACTCTGCTCGCTTCTCGGCATCGCCCGAAAGTTTCCGGCGGTCGTCGTCACCGTCAACTGGCTCTCGGTTCCGTTTGCCTATCTCTACGGCCTGCTGAGCCTGCGCTTCCTGTTGCCGTCCAGCCTCGATACCGCCTTGGCGCTGGTCCATTTCGCGCTGCTGATCGTCATGATCGTCGCGATATCGCGGGTGATGCGGATGATCTGCGGACCGCAGCCGCTGATGATCACCACGCTGGTGCTGGTGCTGATCGTGCCGAGCATGCTCCTGACCGAAGCACTGCAGCGTTTCCTCGGCATCTACCCGCTCTGACGAAGCTAGCGCTTCAGGGCTCTACGGGGTCGCCTGGATAATCGACCCGCATGAAATAAAGTCCCTCCGGCGGCGCCACCGGCCCGCAGGCCTTGCGGTCCCGCGCGTCCAATGCTGCGCGGACATCCGCCGGCGTCATGCGGCCTTCGCCGGCCAGTTTCAGTGTGCCGGCGAGCGACCGTATCTGATTGTGCAGGAAACTCTGTGCCGTCGCGCGGATTTCGATCAGGTCGCCGCTGCGCGTGACATCCAGTATGTCCAGCGTGCGGACGGGGTTTTTCGCCTGGCAATGAACCGAACGAAAGGTCGTGAAATCGTGCTTTCCGACCAGCGTCTGGGCGGCAGCATGCATGACTTCATGATCCAGATCCTTGGTGACCCACCAGGCACGCTTGGCATCCAGCGCCAGCGGGCCGGCTCGTGAAATGATACGGTAGAGGTAGTATCGCCGGACAGCCGAAAAGCGAGCGTCGAACGTATCATCGACAACCTGCACGCTGACGATGGCGACTTTCTCCCTGGCCATGCCGAGATAGGCATTCAGCGCGTCGCGCAGCCGGTGTGGCTGCCACGACCGCGTGAGATCGACATGCACCACCTGTCCGCGCGCATGCACGCCGGAATCGGTGCGGCCGGCGCCCTTGACCACCACGGTCTCCTTGGTCAGGGACAGGATGGCATTTTCAAGCGCCGACTGTACCGAGTGGCCGTTCTTCTGCTTCTGCCAGCCGACATAGGGCGTGCCGTCATATTCGACGGCCATGCGGAATCGGGGCATCAGGAGAGCCTCGTGCCCGGCCCAAGCGGCGTCCCGCGCAGGAACTCCGCCGCGGCCAACGGCTTGCCGCCGGCCTTCTGCAATTTGAGGAGCTTCACCGCATCCGCGCCGCAGGCAACGGTCAACGCTTCGTCCAGAACCGTTCCGGGCTCGCCCTGCCCCTCGCCGACTTCCGAGCCGAGAACCTTTACGCGCTCCGGCCGGCCGTTGATCTCCGCCTCGAACCATGCGCCCGGAAACGGCGACAGACCGCGAATGTGGTTATGCACGTCATCTGCGGGCTTCGAAAAATCGATGCGCGTCTCACCCTTGTCGATCTTGGCGGCATAAAGCGCGCCTTCCGGCGATTGCGGCGTCAGCGGCAGGTCGTCGGCTGCGAGTTTCCCCATCGCCTCGACCATGGCACGGGCTCCGACCAGCATCAGCTTGTCGTGCAGCTCGCCCGCCGTCATGTTCTCGCTGATTTCCACTTCCCTCGACAGTGCAACGGGACCGGTATCGAGGCCCTTTTCCATCTGCATGACCATCATGCCGGTCTTCTTGTCACCCGCCATGATCGCCCGCTGGATCGGCGCGGCACCGCGCCAGCGCGGCAGGAGCGAAGCGTGGCCGTTGTAACAACCGAGCTGTGTGCCCGTCAGGATCGCTTCCGGCAGAAGGAGACCGTAGGCGACGACGACGGCAACATCCGCCTTGAGTGCGCGGAATTTCTCGCGCTCATCGGTATCCTTGAAATTCGCCGGCGTAAAAACGGGAATGCCCAGCAGTTCGGCGGCCTGATGGACCGGCGACTTCACCAGATCGAGCCCGCGGCGGCCACCCGGGCGCGGCGGCTGGGTATAGACGGCGACGATCTCATGGCCCGCATGTTTCAGGCTCTGCAACGTCGGCACGGAAAATTCCGGCGTTCCCATGAAGATGATGCGAAGAGACATGGACATTCCGCGTCTCAAGAGACCGCGCCTTCTTAACTCGGATCGCCCGAGCGACGGTTCAGACCGCCTTGGACTTGGCAGCCTTGGTGAATTTCTTGATCACCATCTCGCGCTTCAGGCGGGAGATATGGTCGATGAAAAGCACGCCATTCAGGTGATCGATCTCATGCTGCAGGCAGGTGGCGAGCAGGCCGTCGGCCTCCACCACATATTCCTTACCGTCGCGGCCGAGATGCTTGACGCTGACGGTCGCCGGGCGTTCCACCTCGGCATAATATTCGGGAATGGAAAGACAGCCCTCTTCATACACCGCGATTTCGTCGGAGGATTTGACGATCTCCGGATTGATAAAGACCTGCGGCTGCTTTTCCTCACCCTCACGTGCGATGTCGACGACGAGCAGACGGCGCGGCACGCCGATCTGGATCGCAGCAAGGCCAATGCCCGGCGCGTCATACATCGTCTCCAGCATGTCGTCGGCGAGCCTCAGAAGCTCGGCGTCAACACGCTCTATCGGCTTGGAAACCTGACGCAGGATCGGGTCAGGCAGAATAATCAGAGGCTTGATCGTCATGGCTTCCCATAACCCATCTTTTTTTCCGAAGGAATAGAAATTACGGCAGGAGGAAGCGAGATGTTCACGTTTTGATCTTTTCAAGCGGCAAATTTCTGTTAGTTTCCCGCCATGAATAATCTTGTTGCTGGCCTTTCCCGTTTCTTCGACGATCCGCGCGCTGCCATCGTGGCGGTGATGTGTGGAGCGGCATTGCTACTGTTATGGCTGTTCCTGGTCCGGCGCGCATCGTTTCGGCGGCAGGAAGATGCGGCCTTGCGAGCGATGGAAGGCGAAGCCCGGCTTTCTGAACTTCTGAGAGCGCAGAGCGAGATGCAGGGACGGTTGTCGGCAATGGCGGAGACGCTTTCAACGCGGCAATCGGAACTCAACCAGTCGGTCAGCCAGCGGCTCGACGGCATGACGCACCGGATCGGCGCGACGATTACCGAACAGACCAAATCGACGCACGAGAACCTGCAGCGGCTTCAGGAACGGCTGGCGGTGATCGACGCCGCCCAGAACAATATCCAGACCCTCGCCAAGGACGTTGTCGGCCTGCAGGCGATCCTCTCGAACAAGCAGACGCGAGGCGCGTTCGGTCAGGGCCGAATGGAAGCGATCATTGCCGACGGATTGCCGATGGGCGCCTACGGTTTCCAGACTACGCTTTCGAACGGCACCAGGCCGGACTGCACGATCAGGATGCCGAACGGCGCGCCACCTCTGGTGATCGATGCCAAATTTCCGCTCGAAGCCTGGAACGCTTTTCGCGAGGCAGCAGCGCCCGAAGCCAGAAAGGCGGCCGCCCAGGCCTTCAAGCGCGATCTCGAAGTGCATATCCGCGATGTTTCGGAAAAATACCTGATCCCGGGCGAAACGCAGGAAATGGCTTTCCTTTTCGTGCCGTCGGAATCGATCTTCGCGGAGATCCACGAACATTTCGAAAGCGCTGTGCAGAAGGCGCAACGTTCCCGCATCGTCATTGTCTCCCCTTCCCTGCTGATGCTGTCCATCCAGGTCATCCAGGCCGTGCTGAAGGACCAGCGGATGCGCGAGCAGGCACACCTCATCCAGGGCGAAGTGGCGCTGCTGATCGAGGATCTTTCCCGCCTCGACGACCGCACCCGCAAACTTCAAGCGCATTTCTTTGCCGCGCAGAAGGATGTCGAACAGATCCTCACCTCCACCGACAAGCTCAACCGCCGCGGCGCCAAGATAGAGGCTCTCGAATTGGAGGCGCCCCACGAAGCCGAGGTGGCTCGCGATCGGCCCCAGGCCAAGGCGGTCGAAAGCCGTACCGGCCTGCTCAAGCTGCGGGTGGTTGACGAGGAGTGATCCTCTCGGGCAGTGTCGCGCGACTTTAATTTACGCAAGCAGGCCTGCCCATGATCACCGTCCTCGGCTCCATCAACATGGATCTCATCGCCACGACCGAACGTCTGCCCCAGCCGGGCGAGACGGTTGCGGGATCGAATTTTGCGACGGCCGCCGGTGGCAAGGGCGCCAACCAGGCGCTCGCAGCATGCCGTGCCGGAAGCGCCGTGCATATGGTTGGAGCCGTTGGGGAAGATGGTTTTGCTGCGCCGGCGCTGGCGCTTCTCGATGACGCCAAAGTCGACCTCTCCGCGGTCGCTCATGTAACCGATCCAACCGGCACGGCCTTGATCCTGGTGGGCGGCACGGGCGAAAACATGATCGCGGTGGTGGCCGGCGCCAACGGTACGGTGAGCACGGCACAGGCCGAAGCGGCGGTCGAAGCCATGAAGACCGGGGACATCCTGATGCTGCAGCTCGAAATTCCGGCCGAGACGGTAGAGACCGCGCTCAACGCGGCGCGCGCCAAAGGCATTCAGACGGTGATTAACACCGCGCCGCTGACCGGCGATGCCGCCCGGCTGGCCCGGCTTGCAGATATCGTCGTCGCCAATGAAACGGAATTCGAATTGCTGGCCGGAAGCCCGATCCCGGATGCCGCCGCGCGCCAGGAGATGTTGAAAAAACTGCATGCGGAAACCGGCCAGACATACGTCGTGACGCTCGGCGGCGACGGCGTGGTCGCGATCCGCGACGGAGAGGTCATCGCCGCCGAGGGATTGAAGATCGAACCGGTCGACACGGTCGGCGCCGGCGACACGTTTTGCGGTTACCTGGCTGCCAGCCTCGAACAGGGGCTGGATTTTGCGAAAGCGCTTCGCCGCGCCGCAGTGGCCGGTTCGCTCGCCTGCCTCAGCCGCGGCGCCCAGCCGTCGATCCCGCCTGCCGGGGCGGTTGATGCAAGGGTCTAAGCTGGCCAGCCCGGGCGTCAGTCGGTATTTTCCCGCGTTGCGATGGCGGGCATCTGCAATTGGCCAAGGTGAAGACGCCCATTTTCGGTCGTGATCTCTATCTCCGCGGGCCGTGAATGGATCACGATACACGCGTATGACAACTGGCATCGGCTGCGATCGCTCAGAGCCGGGCAACCCGCTCCGTCAGCAATTCGAAAAAACCATCGGCATCGACATGGCGCATGACCTTGGCGTTCGGCTTGCGGCCGGAGACGTGCCACCAGTCTACTACAGTCATGCCGACCGTCAGCTCCGATTGCGTTTCGATCTCGACATTGCAGTCCCGGCCCGAAAAGAGCTCGGGCTTGATGAGGTAGGCAATGACCGTCGGATCATGCAGCGGTCCGCCATCGGAACCGTATTTTTCAATGTCGAAGCGCTCGAAAAAGGCAAGCCACGCGACCAGGACCTCCGCCGGACGGGTGCCGAGCGCGGCGATCTTCTCGACCCGGGCTTTGGTCGTCAGCAATTGGTGGGTGACGTCGAGCGGCAGCATGACGATCGGCATGCCCGAGGCGAAGACGGTCTTTGCCGCTTCGGGATCGACATAGATGTTGAATTCGGCAGCCGGCGTGATGTTGCCGCCCTCGAAAAAGCCGCCGCCCATCATCACCAGTTCCTTAGCGCGCCCCGCGATGTCCGGCGCTTTCTCAAGAGCGAGCGCGATATTGGTGAGTGGCCCGAGCGTGCAGAGCGTTACCGTTCCGGCCGACTCGGCGCGCAGGGTCTCGATGATGAAGTCGACCGCATGCGTTGCTTTCACCGACATTGTCGGTTCGGGCAATTCGATACCGTCGAGGCCGGTCCTGCCATGGACGTGCTCGGCGGTCACCTGTGGTCGCACTGTCGGCTTCAGCGCGCCTTCATAAACCGGCGCATCCGGCCTGCCGCAGAGTTCGCAGACGATCCGGAGGTTGCGGCTGGTGTAGGAAAGCGGCACGTTTCCGGCGACCGCGCAGAGACCAAGCACCTCGATCTCGTCCGGGCTCGCAAACGCAAGCATGATCGCCGCGGCGTCGTCCTGACCCGGGTCCGTGTCGATGATGATCTTCCGGCGCTGCATGGATGCCCCCTTGTCTCCGCGGGTAGTGGTCTACAACCTTACGTTCTGTCAAGTGCTACATGACCCCGCAGAGCAATCGTAACAACCGGCACTGGCGCTGATCCTTGCGGTCACCCCCGGAACCTCCCATATAGTGGCGGAGTTGGCGGGCCGCCCGACGGGCGCCGACATGGTCGCTTGTTGCAAGGACTGTACGATGAGCCGAATGACGCCGTTTGCGAGCCCCCTGCTTCTGGGCTTCGACGCCATGGAAAAGACACTCGAACGCCTTGCAAAGGCGAACGACGGTTATCCTCCCTACAATATCGAACGCATCCGCGCCGACGCTTCCGGGGCTCCCGAACGGCTGCGAATCACGCTGGCCGTCGCCGGCTTTTCCGAAGCCGAGCTTGATGTGACGACGGAAGAAAACCAGCTCGTCATCCGCGGGCGTCAGACGGAGCAGGGTGAGCGCGACTATCTTTATCGCGGCATTGCCGCCCGCCAGTTCCAGCGTATGTTCGTGCTTGCCGACGGAATGCAGGTCTCCGGCGCTTCGCTCAAGAACGGTTTGCTCTCTGTCGACCTTATCCGCCCCGAGCCCGCGCGCATGGTGCGAAAAATTAACATTTCCGTCTCAGAGTAGGTCAACGGCGCCAATGCCGTTGCCCCTCAATGCTGGAGGCTGGAATGCTCCTGAAAGAAGCGAATACGCGTTTGACGCTGTCCGAACTTGCTCATCTGGGTGCTGGAGAGGTCGGATATATTCGCAAGATGCGGTCGGACGAAGTGTCCCGCTGCTTCCCTGAAGCCCCGGATATCGATCCCAGTCTCGATCTTTGGGCCCTGTTCGGCGCAGATGGCACGCCGATTCTTCTGACCGACAATCGCTCCAGCACCTTCTTCAAGGCAGCTGAAGACGACTTGAAGACCGTCAGCCTGCACTGACCTTTCAGGCTTTCCTGAATGTCAGATAGGCCGAGGAACGGCCTTCTCGGCGGGCCTTGTTTTCGTATCGCGTACCTGGCCAGCCGGCGAAGGGCGTCAGCCAGTCGGAAGATTGCTCCGCCTGCCATTGAAATCCGCCATGGTCGCGGCAATGGATCAGCGTCCAGTTGACATAGGTGTCGATGTCGGATGCGAACAGGAACAGACCGCCCGGCTTCAGCACGCGGTGGAATCGGTCGAGATTGACCGCAGATACAAACCGCCTTTTCCAATGTTTCCGCTTCGGCCACGGGTCCGGATAGAGCAGGTCGATGCGATCGAGCGATGCATCCGGCAGCCAGTCGAGCACCTGCGTGGCGTCGTCGTCATAGACCCGGATATTCTTGAGCCCCAGTTCGTCGACGCGCGACAAAAGCTTCGCCATGGAATTGACGAACGGCTCAACTCCGATGAAGCCGGTTTTTAAATTTTCCTGCGCGCGGTGGACGAGGTGCTCGCCGCCGCCAAAGCCGATCTCCAGCCGCAGCTCCTCCACGGGAATGGGAAATATCTCTGAAAGCGCGGCGGGCGCGGGCGCCGCAAGATCGAGCTTCAGTGCAGGCAGCAGAGTTGCAATCCCTTCCGCCTGGCGCTCGCGGAGCTGCTTGCCCTTGCGGCGTCCGAAGAAGGCTTCGGTGCTGCGGCTCGGGTGCTGCGGTTCGGTCATGGGCTGGTCTCTCACGATAAAAGCGGGCGTCTCCGTCAGGAGGCACCCGCTTTACAGTTTTATGGAGCTATCCGTAAAGGCCAATCAGGCTGCCTTGAGGGGCTCTTCCTTCAGCGCATCCTTGAGCGGCTTCGCCAGATCGGTCTTCTCCCAGGAGAAGGAACCGTCGCGGCCGGCCTTGCGGCCGAAGTGGCCATAAGCGGACGTCTTGGCGTAGATCGGCTTGTTGAGGTCGAGATGGCGGCGGATACCGGTCGGCGACAGGTCCATGACCTTGCGGATGGCCGCTTCCACCTGGTCTTCCGTCACGCCCTTGCCTGTGCCATGCAGGTCGACATAGATCGACAGCGGCTGGGCGATGCCGATGGCGTATGCGATTTGAATCGTGCAACGATCGGCAATACCGGCAGCAACGACGTTCTTGGCCAGATAGCGGGCAGCGTAAGCGGCCGAACGGTCGACCTTGGTCGTGTCCTTGCCGGAAAATGCGCCGCCGCCGTGGGGAGCCGCGCCACCGTAGGTGTCGACGATGATCTTGCGGCCGGTAAGGCCAGCGTCACCATCCGGGCCGCCGATGACGAACTTGCCGGTCGGATTGATGTACCACTTGCAATCCTTGGCGATCGGCAGGTCGCCGAGCGCTTCACGGATATAAGGTTCCACGACCTCGCGGACCTTCTTGGAATCCCAGCTCTCGTCGAGGTGCTGGGTGGAAAGAACGATCGAGTCGACCGCGGCCGGCTTGCCGTTTTCGTAACGCACGGTCACCTGGCTCTTGGCGTCCGGGCCGAGCTTGCCGGCATCGCCTTCGCCCTTCTTGCGGGCGGTGGCGAGCAGCTGCAGGATCTTGTGGGAATAATAGATCGGTGCCGGCATGAGATCCGGCGTTTCCTTGCAGGCGTAACCGAACATGATGCCCTGGTCGCCGGCACCTTCATCGCCCTGCCTGTCGGCGGCGCTGTCAACACCCTGCGCGATATCAGCGGACTGGGAATGCAGCAGCACGTCGATCTTGGCCGTCTTCCAGTGGAAGCCGTCCTGCTCGTAACCGATATCACGGATAGCCTTGCGGGCGGCGGACTTGAACTTCGAGGGATTGATGACGTCCTTGCCGTCCTTGTCCTTCTTCATCAGGCTCGGCGGCAGGCGGACTTCGCCAGCGATCACCACACGGTTCGTGGTCGCCAGCGTTTCGCAGGCAATGCGCACGGTCCAGGGATCGACGCCGGTCTTGGCCGCTTCGCGGTACACAAGATCTACAATTTCATCGGAGATACGATCACAAACCTTGTCCGGATGGCCCTCGGCAACGGACTCGCTGGTGAACAGATAACTTGCGCGCATTACGGGATTCCCCTCAAAGAAACGACGCACCTGTGTAGTGATTTTCACCGACAAACACAAGCGTACAACGACATAAATATATCTTTATGTCTACAAGTTAGACATTCCCGCAACACCCGTCACCTCGGGACAGGCAACAAAAAAGCGGCCTTGCGGCCGCTTCCGTGCTGATATCGAATGGTCGTTATTCGACCTCGGCATCCGCTGCCAGAGCTTTTACGAGATCAACCACACGCCGACGAACTTTCGGGTCGGAAATCTTCACGAAAGCCCGGTTCAGTTGCAGGCCCTCGGAGGAGGAGAGGAAATCGACCACGTAGTTGGAGCTCGAGGCTTCTGCCATGCCGCCCTGACCGCCCTGATCGCCCGGCGCATCCTCGAAGAAGAAGGAGACCGGCACGTTGAGAATGCTGGAGATGTTCTGCAGACGGCTCGCGCCGACGCGGTTGGTGCCTTTTTCGTATTTCTGAATCTGCTGGAACGTAATGCCAAGGCTTTCGCCCAGCTTTTCCTGGCTCATTCCGAGCATGGTCCGGCGAAGGCGAATCCGGCTCCCGACGTGAATATCGATCGGGTTCGGCTTCTTTTTGTTTTCAATCATAACGATGTCCTGACGACGTTTGTTGTTTAATCCTCACAACCCGGTCTGCGTGTGGTGATACACTTCGCGCGGCTGGTCACAACAGGCTCAACGTTTGAAGCATATGGCGAGACGAAAGGCTGAGACCACTATGCAATTTTAGGGGTTTTTGGTCAATTCGTCCGAAAATTAAAACCAACGCGCGAGACGCCTGCAATCAACAACATCCCTGCAAGAACCAACCAGAAGTGCTGCTCCCGAGCTTTCACATCCCAATGCGAGATTGAAATACTGCCCAAGGTTGCGTCAATCACGCCTTTTTGATTGTAGTCCATACCCCGTATCAGCCTTCCGAAGGGGTCGACGACCGCCGAAACGCCAGTATTCGCCCCGCGAATCAGCGGCAGGCCATTTTCGACGGCGCGGATTCGAGCCTGCTGGAAGTGCTGATACGGTCCCGGCGTCGCTCCGAACCAGCCGTCATTGGTAATATTCAGAAGCGCGCTCGCCCGCTCCACGTCCGGCCCAATCTCGTCCGGGAAAATCGCTTCGTAACAGATCAGCGGATAGAAGATCCTGCCGCCCGGCAGGGTCAGCATGGCCCGCACGGGCGCGGCACTAAAGCCGCCCGGCATGGCGATGGCATCGGGAATACCGAGATTGCGCAGCAGATCCTCGTAGGGAACATATTCACCGAACGGGACCAGATGCAGCTTATCGGAGGCCGAAACGATCTGGCCTTGGCTGTCGATCACATAGATGGAATTGTAAAAACGCGGCGCGAAGCCCGCGCCCGCATCCTCCGAGCGGACCGCGCCGGTGATGAGGACCTGACCATCCTGCAGCACCTCGGCAATGCGGGTCAGCGCATCCGGGTTCTGGGTCAGAATAAAGGGCACCGAGGTTTCGGGCCAGACGATGATGTCCGGCCGCTTGCCACCGTTCTCGGGCGGCAAAGCCGACAGCGCCAGATGTTCCTCGAAGATCGCCGCCCGTTCGGCGTCATCCAGTTTTCGCGCCTGGTCGATCACCGGCTGGACGATGCGGACGACCGGCTGGCTATCGGCGGCCGGAGCCAGCGCGGCGTCGGCGATGTGCAAACGATAGGCGCCATAACCGAGATGGGCGGCAAACAGCAAGGCCGCGAGCGTTAGCCCGGTCCGCATGCCCTTTTTAGTGCCGATCAGGGCGGGGGCTGAAAACACGAAGACGGCAAGAACCGTCACGCCGAAAATGCCGAGCACCGCCGCCGATTGCATCATCAGCGGCATCGGCATCGCGCCATAACCGACCGCATTCCAGGGGAAACCGGTAGCGACGAAGCCACGCAGCCATTCGGCAAGGCCGAAACCGAAGGCGAGCGAGGCCATCCGCCCGAAACCATCCGACCAGAAGATGCGGGCGATCGCCGTCGCAAGACCGTAAAATAGGGCAAGATAGGCAGGCAGGCCAAGAACCGCGAGCGGCAGCGCCCAGGCAAACTCGTCGGCTTCCACCAGCAGCGCATTGCCAAGCCACCAGAGGCCGGCGACGAAATAGCCGAAGCCAAAAACCCAGCCGATCCAGAAGGCCGAACGAAACCGCGCGAACCATCCGCCATCCGGATTGCCGGTGGAACCGTCCATCAGCCAGACGAGCAGCGTGAAGGAGATGAAGAACGCCGCGAAGAAACCGAAGGGCGGCAGCGCGAGCGCACCGATCGCTCCTGCGAGAAAAGCAACGACGACGCGCGGGAAGCCCCAGAGAAGCATGATCCTGCCCGCCAGCCGCTCCATCTATGTTCCCTTCCGCCCCCGAATCAGCGGCTGCAGTCTTTCAAAAAATGGCGGGCTTGTCGTGAGGTCAAAGAGGCGCGGACACTTCAGGGATCACTCAGGCCTGGTGATTGCGTCCGTCGGCGTCCTGAGCGGATGGCGCCGGCAGCAGGGCAGTCGTCGGCGTCTGATCGGTGAGCAGCATCTCGCCATCGCCTTTCTGCCGGCGGCGCGCGAGCGTGCGCCTGCGCAGGATCCGTACGCGCTTGATGCGGCGAGGATCGGCCTCCAGGATCTGGAATTCGAAGCCGGGCACCGCCTGCACCACCTCGCCGCGCACCGGAATACGACCAAGCGCGGAGAAAATCAGGCCACCCAGCGTATCGACGTCTTCAAGGCGGTCGCGAATGTCGAAATCGGAACCGATCGCCTTGGCGATCTCTTCGAGTTCGATACGCGCATCGGCGACGAACACATCCTCGCTGGTGCGGGAGAACATCACCTCTTCATTGTCATGTTCGTCCTCGACATCGCCGATCACCATTTCGACGATGTCCTCATGGGTGACGAGGCCGTCGGTCCCGCCATATTCGTCGATGACGAGCGCCAGCTGGGTACGCGCCGCCTGCATGCTCTGCATCAGGTCGGAAGCGAGCATCGACGGCGGCACGAACAGGATCTTGCGGATCAGCCCGGCTTCGGCAACCGTCTGTTCGAGGTCGACGCGGCCGAGGTCGAAGGCAGGCCGCGGGGTGCGCACCGTCTTTTCAGCCTTTTCCGGCTTGTCGGTGGCAAGCGGCATCGGCTGGGTGGGTGCAGCGCGCGCACTGGTGCGGCGTTTGTTGCGGGCCTGCTTGGCGAGATAGGAGAGGAGGTCGCGGATATGAACCATGCCGCGCGGGTCGTCGAGCGTGTCGTTGTAGACCGGCATGCGCGAGCGACCGGTTTCCTCGAAATGGATCATCAGCTCGCCGATCGTCATGGTCATGTCGACCGCCTCGATATCGGCACGCGGCACCATGATGTCTTCGACGCGGATTTCGCGGAACCGGAGAATGTTATGCAGCATCGCCCGTTCCTCGGGCGAGAAGGCGTTGCTGATATTGGTATCGGTCATCAGCGCGTCGGCGAGGTCCTCGCGGAGCTTCTCGCCCTGCGACGGCCTGAGCAGCCTGACGGCGCGCGACCAGAAAGAGCTTTGGTGTTTCTGAGCTTCCGCTCGAGACGGACTACTGCCCTCTTCCGAGGAACTCGAGTCGGCGTCCTTGCCCTCACGGGTCGGGTTTGTCGAAAAGTCGTTCATTGGTCCAGACTATATTATCGGGTCCTGCCCCGCATAGGGGTCAGATAGGCCAAGGGCGGCCAAAATGCGAGTCTCCAACGCTTCCATTCTTTCCGCGTCGTCCGTTTGCATATGGTCGTAACCGAACAAATGCAGGAAACCGTGGACGAGCAGATGGGTCAGATGATCATCGAAACTCTTGTCGAGATCAACCGCTTCCCGCTCAACCGTCTCGCGCGCGATAACGATATCTCCCAGCATCGGGCCCGGCATCTTGCCTGGTTCGAGCGGAAAAGCCGGGAAAGACAGCACGTTGGTCGGCTTGTCCTTGCCGCGCCATTCGGCGTTGATCTCCTTGATCGCCGCGTCGCCGGTAAAGACCAGCGACAATTCCGGTGCGACTTTCGGGAATGGCTGCTTCTCTTCCTTCGCTAGGAATTCGGCAGCCGCCCCAAGCGCTTTTTCACTCAGGGCAAAAAGGGCCGGCTCTTCGGGCCAGCCCTCGTCTTCAATACTAATCTGTATGTCGAGTTGGGGCATAAGGTTTGGAGCCGACCATTACCGATCGACTTCCTCGCTTTCCTCGTGGACGGCATATTGCGCATCATAGGCCCGGACGATGCGGCCAACCAGCGGATGGCGGACCACGTCAGTATCCTTAAATCGGATCACCGAAATACCCTCGACACCCTTCAGGATCTGCAGCGCTTCCACCAAGCCTGATTTCACGCCGCGCGGCAAATCGACCTGGCTCGGATCACCGGTGATGATCATCCGGGCATTTTCGCCAAGACGGGTCAGGAACATCTTCATCTGCATCGACGTGGTGTTCTGCGCCTCGTCGAGGATGACGGCGGCGTTTGCGAGCGTGCGGCCGCGCATGAAAGCGAGCGGCGCGATTTCGATGACGCCGGCGGTGATCGCCCGCTCCACCTTGTCGCCCGGCATCATGTCGTAGAGGGCGTCATAGAGCGGCCGCAGATAGGGATCGACCTTGTCCTTCATGTCGCCGGGCAGAAAGCCCAGGCGCTCGCCGGCTTCGACGGCCGGCCGCGACAGGATGATGCGATCGACAGCCCCGCGTTCCAGAAGCTGGGCGGCATGAGCGACGGCGAGATAGGTCTTGCCGGTACCGGCCGGGCCGACGCCGAAGACAAGCTCCGACCGTTCCAGCGCCCGCATATAGGCGTCCTGGGTGGGGGTGCGCGCGACGACCGTCTTTTTCTTGGTGGAAATCTGGCTCATGGAGAGCTTGGCTTTTTTCTCCAGCGTCGGCAGCTGCAGCTGGTCGTCGGCCGCCTGCGCCATGCGGATCGCACCGTCGACGTCGGATGTCTCGACCGAGCCGCCCTTCTGGATGCGTTCGTAGAGGAAATCCAGCGCCCGGCGCGCCTGGTTGGTCGCCGTCAGATCGCCGGAGATGGCCACCGAATTGCCGCGTGCCCTGGCATCGATGTGAAGCCGCTCTTCGAGAAGTTTGAGATTCTGATCGAATTGCCCGAAAAGCTCGCTGGCGAACCTATTGTTCTCGAACGTCAGGACAAAGTGATTGGCGTCGGTAGCGGCGGTGCGGGGGTGGCGCGCGGATGAAGAAACCAATTCACGTCCGTTCAAGTAGGGCAAGCTCCTCGATGTTAGCTCAGGCTCCTATTAAACTCTCTGCCGGGTCGGCAAACAAGCTGTTCGGGCCGGTTCCACTGATTCGTACCTGGATAATGTCACCGATTTGCGATGTTTTTGCATCAACATTCACAGATTGAAGCCAGGGAGAACGTCCGATTATCTGTCCTGGCATGCGACCGGGCTTTTCCAGCAACAGGTCGATGACTTTTCCGACACAGGATTTGGCGAATTCGGCCTGCTGTTTCAAGAGCAGGGCCTGCAATCTTTCCAACCGCTCCGCCTTCACCTCTTCCGACACCTGATCGCCGAGGTCGGCGCCGGGCGTGCCGGGACGGGTCGAATATTTGAAGGAATAGGCCTGAGCGTAATTCACGTCCTCGACGAGGCGGAGCGTGTCTTCGAAGTCCTTCTCCGTCTCGCCGGGGAAACCGACGATGAAATCTCCGGCGATGGCGATATCCGGCCGGGCTTCTCGGATGCGCTCGATCAAGCGGAGATATTCGGCACCCGTGTGGCGGCGGTTCATGGCTTTCAGAATGCGGTCCGAACCGGCCTGAACCGGCAGATGCAGGTAGGGCATCAGGGTGCGCAGGTTGCGATGGGCCTCGATCAGCCGGTCATCCATGTCGCGCGGGTGGCTGGTCGTGTAACGCAGACGCGCGAGCCCTGGGATTTCCGCCAGGCGATAAAGCAGGTCGCCGAGGCTCCATTCGCCGCCTTTCGGGCCTTCCGCACGCCAGGCGTTGACGTTCTGGCCGAGCAGCGTGATCTCGCGCACACCGCCATCGACGAGCCGCCAAGCTTCGTCGACGATCTGCTGGACGGGGCGGGAAACTTCCGAACCGCGGGTGTAAGGCACGACGCAGAAGGTGCAGAACTTGTCGCAGCCTTCCTGAACGGTGAGGAAGGCGGTGACGCCGCGGGCGCGGATCTTCGCCTTCTCGGTAACCGGCAGGTGCTCGAACTTGTCCTCGACCGCATATTCGGTATCGACGACAGGCTTTCCGCCGCGGGCGCGTCTCAGCGCTTCCGGCAGGCGATGGTAGGTCTGCGGGCCGATCACCACGTCGACGGCCGGCGCACGGCGGATGATTTCCTCGCCTTCGGCTTGGGCGACGCAGCCGGCGACGCCGATCATCAGCTCCCGGCCTTCGGCAGCGCGTGCCTTCTTCATGTCGCGAAGACGCCCGAGCGCCGAATAGACCTTGTCGGCCGCCTTCTCGCGGATGTGGCAGGTGTTGAGGAGGATGAGGTCGGCCTCGCCCATCTCTTCGGTCGTAACGTAGCCTTCGCCCGCCAGCGCATCGCTCATGCGGCCTGAATCATAGACATTCATCTGGCAGCCGTAGGTCTTGATGAAGACCTTGCGGGAATTCGGGCGCGGGGCCTGCTCGTCGGCGGGCACGGAAAGGGAGACGTGTTCGTTCATGGCTCGCTCCATACCGCAAGAAGACCCGGAAATGAAGCGTTTCCTATAGCGCTTCGTAGTCACGCCCCCGCAGATGGCGGATCAGCATGCGCCGAAGCCGGCTCGTCACGGCCATGCTCAGATGCTTACGGTTGTCGCCGGCGC
Source organism: Neorhizobium galegae bv. orientalis str. HAMBI 540 (assembly GCF_000731315.1). Classification (NCBI taxonomy): domain Bacteria; kingdom Pseudomonadati; phylum Pseudomonadota; class Alphaproteobacteria; order Hyphomicrobiales; family Rhizobiaceae; genus Neorhizobium; species Neorhizobium galegae. The sequence continues at coordinate 38,294 of NZ_HG938353.1, read as the reverse complement.
GGAATTCGATCGTCTCGCCAAAAGCAACGTCCACGTCGAGCGCTCCTTCCTTCAGGACGCCGAGCAGATGCGGCACCAATTCGATATCGCCCGGCCAGGCGGCGATCGGCCGATGGTAACGGCCCATGGCCATGCCATGAATGCGGGTATAGGCGATCGCCACCGGCTGGACATGCACGACACCTTCCGGCGTGTGCTGGACCGCGGCGGCGGCGGCCCCGAACAGCGACGACTTCACCTCCAGAAGCCGGTTGCCGTCGGAGGTGGTGCCTTCGGGAAAGAGCACGACGATCTCGCCGGCCGCCATCCGTTCGGCAATCTCGTTCACCTGGTCGCCGGTCCGACGCTTCTGCTCGCGAGCGACGAAGATGCTCTTCTGCAGCTTGGCGAGCGTGCCGAAGACCGGCCATTCCGACACTTCCATCTTGGCGATGAAGACCACGTCGGCGATCGCCCCGAGCACAAGAATATCCTTCCACGAGGCGTGATTGCAGGCAAGCATCAGCGGCCGGCGACGCTCCAGCGTTCCGTGAACATGGATACGGATGCCCAGCAGGAAACACGCGGTCCGATGCCAGCAGCGCGGGATATAGCGGCGGATCTTGAGGTCGAGGGCGAGGCCCAGGAGCTGGAACGGCCACAAAATCAGCGTAACTGCGAAAAGAACGACAAAAACGAAGCCGATCCGCGCCCAGGTAATCACTTATCGTCCTTGTCCAGCGGGATGCCGTAGAGCTCCAGCCGGTGGCCGACGAGACGGAAGCCGTGCTCCCGGGCGATGCGTTCCTGTAGCGCCTCGATTTCCGCCGAGCGGAACTCGATGACGGTACCGGTCTTGAGATCGATCATATGGTCATGATGTTCTTCAGGCACGGTCTCGTAACGCGAGCGGCCGTCGCGGAAATCGTGACGTTCGATGATCCCCTCGTCCTCGAACAATTTTACCGTGCGGTAGACCGTCGAGATCGAGATACGGGGGTCGACTTTCGAGGACCGGCGATAGAGTTCCTCGACATCTGGATGGTCAACGGATTCCTGCAGGATACGCGCGATCACGCGGCGTTGATCCGTCATTCGCATGCCCTTTTCGGCACACAGCTCCTCCAGGGTTTTGGAAAGGTCTGTCATGTCGTTTTGGCTTTCGAAACGTTCCCGTAGAAACTAACGGACTAACGAAGAACGCGGCTCATGACAAGCGCCGTGGAGCGCGTCCCATCCGGCCCGGCATAATAGGCGGGGCGTTCGCCCACTTTGCGGAAACCGAGCTTGCGGTAAAGCTCGACGGCAGGGCGGTTGGCTGCCTCCACTTCCAGGAACATGCTCTCCCCGCCGCGCGACGCCGCCTCGCGCAAGGCCGCCTGCATCAGACGCCAGCCGAGCCCCACTCGGCCGAATTTCTCGTTGACGGCGACCGTCAAAATCTCTGCCTCGCCGGCCGCCTCACGCGAAAGAACGAAACCGCCGAGCGGCTTCGAGAAGAACGCATTGGTCTGGCGGGCGATAAAACCGAAGACATTGTGCTGCAGGAGGAGGTTCTGGAATTCGCCATCGCTCCATTGGCGCGGAAACCGCTGGCCATGCAGCTCGGAGATCTCCAGGCAATCGCCGGCCTCCATCGGCACGACTTCGAAATACGGCTTCCAGGTCAGATAATCGTCGAGCATCGGCGCAGTCTGTACATTCACGAACGGGCAAGGGCGAAACCGGTCTGCGGTTTCGCATCGGGTCCCCGAAGATACAACGGTTTAGGGCGTTGCGCATCCGCAGGTTTTTCGGCAGCGATGCGCGCGACGACGGCAATGTCGAAGCGATCCCGCCCGTCATATTCGGCCACTCCCTTACCAAGGGAATGCTCTACCCAGGAGCCGGTCATTGCTGCCGAAAGAGACTGGGCAAGTTCCGAAGCATCCTCCGGCGAAAGCGCTGCGGGTTGGCTCAACGCCTCACCCTTGGCGGAAAACGCCTGAGTGTAGATCTCGTTGCGTTTGGCATCCATGGCAACCACGACCGGCTGGTCGGGATGTTCACCCAGAAACTTGAGCGCCAACGCCTCGAGCGTGGTCACGCCGACCGACTCGACGCCGAGCGCGAGCGCGAAACCACGGGCGGCGGCGACGCCGACGCGAATGCCGGTGAACGAGCCCGGGCCGATGACGACCGCGACGCGCTCGACGGCTTTGAGGGGAAGACTGGCGGCGGCGAGCGCTTCGTCGATGACCGACATCAGCCTTTCGGCATGGCCCTTGCCGATCGTCTCGGTGACTTCAGACAGCATTTTGCCCGCGGCGCTGTCATAGAGCGCTGCGGAGCAATCCACCCCGGCGGTATCGATGGCGAGAATAATCATTCAACGGTGCCGGCGGGCTCAGAGAGCTTCGACGGCCTGCACTTCCGGAACGAAATGCTTGAGCAGGTTCTGTACGCCATGCTTCAGCGTCGCCGTGGAAGACGGGCAACCCGAGCATGCGCCCTTCATGTTGAGGTAGACCGTGCCGTCGCGGAAACCCTTGAAGGTAATGTCGCCGCCGTCCTGGGCGACGGCCGGGCGGACGCGGGTTTCGAGCAGTTCCTTGATCGTCGCGACGATCGTTTCGTCGTCCTCGTCGAAGAACTCACCTTCCACGTCGGATGCTTCCGCAAGCGTGGACGTACCACCCATGACCGGCGCGCCGGACATGAAATGCTCCATGATGGAACCGAGGATCGCCGGCTTCAGGTGCTGCCATTCGGCGCTTTCCTTGGTGACGGTGATGAAGTCGTAACCGAAATAGACGCCGGTGACGCCGGAGATGCCGAACAGGCGCTCGGCCAGCGGAGATGCTTCCGCCTCGCCGGCATTGCGGAAATCGGCAGTGCCTTTATCCATCACGACTTTGCCAGGCAGGAACTTCAGGGTCGCCGGGTTGGGGGTGGCTTCCGTCTGAATGAACATCTCGTCTCTCCTGGGGCACGACGCCCCTCGCAAATTTAGAACTCTTCCAAAGAAGATAAGCCGTATCAGCTTTTCGTTCAAGTGCTCCTTTGCCTGCGCAAGATCAAGTCCGCAATCAGGCCAGCGCGTCGATTTCCTCGGCCGTGAGCGTGTCCGGCAGGACGGTGACGGGGATCGGGAAGGCAGCAACGGCGGACACCAGGGGTCCAGGCCCTTCCTTGGTGGAACCGGCCGCCAGCACAAGGACCGCGATATCGCGGTCTTCCTCGACCAGCAGGATAATCTGTTCGCTGGCGTTGCCTTCGCGGATGACGATTTCTGGATCGATACCGATCGTATCGCGCACCTTCTGGGCGGCCTTTGCCATCACCGCGTCCGCTTCTTCGCGGGCCTCGGCGCGCATGATCTGCTCGACGCCCAGCCATTGCTGGAAATCGCCCTCGGGAATGACGAAAAGCAGAACGAGACCCCCGTTGGAGTTCTTGGCGCGGCGTCCGGCGTAATGAACCGCCTTTTCACATTCCGGCGTGCCGTCGATGACGGCCATGAACTTGCGCCGGTGCCCTTCAAGCCGCGAAAGCCGTTTCGAAACCATGCTTCCCCTCCTTCGCATGTAGTCGACCGAAGCAGTCGTGATGCGGAACTTATACCAACCGAAAAAAATGAAAACCCGCCACGAATGCCGTGGCGGGTATGCAATCTTTGCGTGACTTGAAAGACGCCGATAATCTCAGCGCAGGAAGCCGACGATGTCGAAGACATCTCCCATGACCTTTTCGGCGCGGGCGCGGGCGCGCTCGCCGCCATCCTTGAGGATGGCATCGATATGGGTCGTGTCGTCCATCAGGCGGCGCATTTCGGACGTGATCGGCGAAAGCACGTGCACGGCGAGATCCGCAAGCGCCGGCTTGAAGACCGAGAACTGCTGGCCGCCGTATTCCGCGAGAACGTCGGCCTTGGTCCTGTCGGCAAGGGCTGCATAGATGCCGACGAGATTGTCGGCTTCCGGGCGGCCCTTGAGGCCTTCGAGTTCACTCGGCAGGCCTTCCGGATCGGTCTTGGCCTTGCGGATCTTCTTGGCGATCTCTTCGGGGTCGTCCATCAGGTTGATGCGCGACAGGTCCGAAGGATCGGATTTCGACATCTTCTTGGTTCCGTCACGCAGCGACATGACGCGCGGCGCCGGCCCGTCGATCAGCGGCTCGACCAGCGGAAAGAAGCCGTGGATCGGCTCCTCGCCGACGACCATGTCGACACCGGTGCCGGCGGCGCGGATCTTCTCCTGGAAGTCGATATTGAACTTCTGGGCGATATCGCGGGCAAGCTCAAGGTGCTGCTTCTGGTCGTCGCCGACCGGCACGTGGGTGGCGCGATAGACGAGAATGTCGGCCGCCATCAGGCTCGGATAGGCGAGCAGGCCGAGCGAGGCGTTCTCGCGATCCTTGCCGGCCTTGTCCTTGAACTGGGTCATGCGGTTCATCCAGCCGATGCGGGCGACGCAATTGAAGACCCAGGCAAGTTCCGCATGTTGCGGCACGGCCGACTGGTTGAAGACGATATGTTTCTTCGGGTCGATGCCCGAAGCGATGAAGGCAGCGGCGATCGAGCGTATCTGTCCCCGCAGGTCGTCATGGACGAGCTGGGCGGTGATCGCGTGCAGATCGACGACGCAATAGATGCAGTCGTTGTTTTCCTGCAGCGCCACGAACTTGCGGATCGCGCCGAGATAGTTGCCGAGATGGAGATTGCCGGTCGGCTGGACGCCGGAAAAGACAAGCGGCTTGAAGGTATTCATATCGTCCTCAATTAGGCTGGTGGAGGGCCCCAGACCCAAAGGGTCATGTTGCTAACGCGCGGGCTTATGCACGGCGAAGCGCGGAGGATCAAGAGGCCGCGGAAACCGCGTGTTCAATCAGATCCCAGGTGTTGCCGTAGGGATCGGCAAATACCGCCACCGAGCCGTAAACCTCGTGCCTCGGCTCTTCGAGAAACCGGACGCCCTTGGCCTTCATGGCGGCATAATCGCGGGCGAAGTCGTCGGTCTTCAGGAAGAAGCCGACCCGGCCACCGGTCTGGTTGCCAATTGCCGCTTTCTGCATGTCGGTGGCGGCCTCAGCCAACAGCAGCGCAGCTCCTTCGCCGCCCTTCGGCTTCACCACGACCCAACGCTTGCCCTCCGGCTGCACGCTGTCTTCCAGGCAATCAAAGCCGAGCACATCGCAATAGAAATCCTTCGCGCGATCGTAATCGTCGACAATCAGGGCCACGAGAAACAGCGATTGGACAGGCATGCGGAAGCTCCGAATTCGAGTGATTAAGCCACCCGCGGGTTGCCGGCCGTGGTGGCTTTGGCGGTGCGAGGAGCTCCATTCAGGAGGCCTCGCGAAACACTACAGCGACAAAAGAGCAGTCCACATATCATTCGAGGTAGGGCCGAGAAACACCTACCTCATTAGGCGTACAACTCCTAAGTCAATACGCCTAATGGGAAAATTTTTCTCCACCCATCTCCGAATAGATTAACGGATGCTAGTCTTTTAGGCAGGCAGAATCCCATTTCTGAGCAAAAGCCTCCTTATTCGCGCCCATTTTGGAAAGGAAATACCCAAGCGTATCACAGTTAACCGGTCATGAACGACACGGTCTGTTCACGGGGGATACCCATGCGCATCATATTTCGCGTCGCGCTTTCCTGCCTTTTGACGCTAGGGCTCACTGTCGCCGCCGAAGCCGGCGAAAACCAGAAACGCAGAAGCACTTCCTTCAAGCACGATTATTCAGCTTTCTTCACCGTGCAGCGGATCAGCGTTCGCACGAGTTGTTTTCCGGAAAAACTGGGGGCCATCCTTGCGCATATCGCGCGCGAGACCGGCCATAAGCCTATGGTCACGTCCGGCCATCGGCCGCATTCCGGCGGGTCTCAGCACAGTCATTGTTATGCGGCCGATATCCGGGTGCCGGGTGTGTCTGAGCGAGCGATCCTCGCCGCCGCGGCCAGCGCACCGGGTATCGGCGGCATCGGCCGCTATTGCAACGGCATCGTGCATGTGGACGTCGGACCGAAACGCCAATGGGCGTATTGCGGAGGGCGGAAACGAGGCTAGGTCTTCGGTTTCCGTTGCACGTTCCGGCGTATCATGCCGATATCGGCGCCACCGATCAGGAAGGCGCAGGCGAAATAGACGGCCATCGCCAGGACAAGCAGGCAGGCAAGTGCCGCGACCTGATGGATCAGCAGCGCATTCGGGGTCAGCCACACCCCGGCATAGCGAAGCGCAAAGATCAGCGCTGCGGACATGATACCTGTCGAGACGAGCAACAGGGCCGTGCGCTTGGCGAGCGCCCATTCCCAGGTGAGATGACCGCGCCAGACGAGCGTCGAAAACAGCAGCACGGTGTTCGTCCAGCCGGCTGCAGCCTCGGCCGTCGCAATGCCGCGCTCGGCGATCAGCGGGAAAAGCGAAATCGCCAGGCCCGAATTGATGACGACCGAGAGCATGGTGAACCGCATCGGCGTCCTTGTGTCCTCGCGGGCATAAAAACCGGGCTGCAGCGCCTTGATCAGCACGAAGCCCGGCAGGCCAATGCCGTAGATTGCGAGGATGGAGGCGACGACCGAGGTATTTTCGGCGGAGAAGGCGCCGCGCTCATAAAGCACGCGAATGATCGCGTCCGACAGGATCCAGAGCCCGGCCGCAGCCGGAAGGGTCAGGAACAGCACGAATTCGATCGAGCGGTTCTGGGTATTGGCAGCCTCCTTGAGGTGCCCGCCCTTCAAGGCACGCGCAAGTTCCGGCAGCAGCACGACGCCGACAGCGACGCCCACCACACCGAGCGGAAGCTGGTAGATGCGGTCGGCATATTGGAGGGCGGCGATCGCGCCTTCCTTGCCGGACGCGATCGCCTGGCCGATGATCTGGTTGATCTGGGTGATGCCGCCGGTCACGGCCGCCGGCACCGCCAGCACGAGGAGGCGTTTGACGTTCGGCGTCATCTTCGGGCGGCGGAAGCCGATATTGATCCCCGCATGGCGCACGCCGGCATAAACGACGGCAAGCTGCAGGAGGCCGGCCGCCAGCACGCTCCAGGAGAGATACCAGGCGATGGTCAGCGGATCCGCATGGATCCAGAGGCCGTAGAACAAGGCACCGATCATCACCACGTTCAGGAAAACCGGGGCGATGGCGGCAGCAAAGAAATGATGCAGCGAGTTCAGCATGCCGCTCAGCATCGCCGTCAGCGACATGCACATCAGATAGGGGAACATAACCGCCGCTAAGCGGATGGTGATGGCGGTCTTTTCGGGATCGTCGGCGAAGCCCGGCGCGATGATCCATTCCACCAGCCATGGCATCATCAGTTCCATGCCGATGGTGATGATCATCAGAGCCGAGAACAGAACGCCGAAGACTTCTTCCGAAAAACGCTTGGCACCCTCGACGCCGTTCGCCTCGATCTCTTTCGAAAACAGCGGCACGAAGGCGGCGTTGAAGGCGCCCTCGGCAAACAGCCGGCGGAAGAGGTTCGGGAAACGGAAGGCGGCGTAGAAAACGTCGGCCATTGGGCCGGTGCCGAGTGCCGCCGCCATGAAGGTCTCGCGAGCAAAACCGAAAATCCGGCTGCCGAGGGTCGCTCCGCCGACTGTCGCGAATTTTCGAACAAGGCTCATTGGGCGAGGCTCATCGCAGGGAACTCACACGTTTGCCTTGGACTTGCGCGGCTGCGACGCCTGATCCGGATTGGGGGCCGGCGCAATCATGCCCATCGGCATGCCGCTTCTCAGTTCATCCTCCTGCTCGGACATCACAGCCTTCAGCCGCGCCGCGATATTACCCTGGCGGTTCTCGTTCACGACCTTTTGGCCGACGAGATCGGTGACATAGAAGGTATCGATGACCTTTTCGCCGAAGGTGGTGATGCGTGCCGAATGGATGTCGAGCGAGAGATCGGCGAGCACGGCGGTGATATCTGCCAGCAGGCCGGTACGGTCGAGGCATTCCACCTCGATGACCGTGAACTTGTTCGACAGGCCGTTCGAGAGAATGACCGACGGCGGAATGGTGAAGGTCTTGTTGCGCTTGCGAGACTTGGCGCGCGTCGCGATGACTTCCGGCAGGCGCTTCTTGCCCGACAGCACGTCCTCGATCATCCGGCTGATCGTGCCGGCGCGGCGCAATTCGTCTTCGTCCACCGGGAATTCGCGGTTGATCAGAATGGTGTCGAGCGCCCGGCCGTCGGAGGTCGTGAAAATCTGCGCATCGGCGATGTTGGCGCCCGCCGCGGCGCAGGCGCCGGCGATGATCGACAGCAGGCGCGGATGGTCTGGCGCCAGGACGGTGATCTCGGTGATGGCGTGGAAACTGTCCGTCCGCACCATGGTGGCGAGCGCCTGGCCTGCCTTGTCGGTGTCGCGGAGGAACTTCGTGTGACGGACCTGGTCGTCCAGCGAGACCGACAGGAGGTAGGGCTGGTAGTGCAGTTTCGAATAGGTGCGGCGGTCCTTGGCGCTCCAGTCGGCCAGTGCCTTGAAGAGTTCCTCTTCGGCAACCTTGGCACGCTCCTTGCGCGATACCTCGGAGAAACCGCCCGAGAGCAGCAGTTCGGTCTCGTAATAGAGCGTGCGCAGCAGCTGGCCCTTCCAGCCGTTCCAGACACCCGGGCCGACGGCGCGGATATCGCAGATGGTCAGGATCAGGAGCAGCTTCAGCCGGTCCATCGACTGTACCTTTTCGGCGAAGTCGGTGATCGTCTTGCGGTCGTGCAGGTCGCGGGTCTGGGCTGTCATCGACATCAGGAGATGCACTTCGATCAGCCAGACGACGAGTTCGGTCTGCTTGGCATTGAGGCCGAGACGCGGGCAAAGCTTGCGGGCGATGCGGGCGCCGGCGATCGAGTGATCCTCCTGGCGGCCCTTGGCTACGTCGTGCAACAGCACGGCGACGTAAAGCGCCTCGCGCTCTTCGACGCTCGGCATCACCTTATTGGCGAGCGGGTGGATATCGGCGGCCTTGCCCCTGTCGACTTCCGAGAGCGCTTCGACGGAGCGGATCAGGTGCTCGTCGACGGTATAATGATGATACATGTTGAACTGCATCATCGCGACCACCTTGCCGAATTCCGGAATGAAGCGGCCGAGCACGCCCGCCTCGTTCATCCGGCGCAGCATCAGCGCGGGATCACGCCGCGAGGTCAGCATCGAGAGGAAAAGCCGGTTGGCCTCCTCGTTCTCGCGCACGTCGTTGTCGATCAGCGAGAGCGAGCGGGTCATGCGCTTCAGGGCATCGGGATGGAGTTCCAGCCCGTTGATATCGGCCACATGGAAAAAGCGGATGATATTGACCGGATCGCGCTTGAAGACGTTCGGATCGGCAAGCGTGATGCGGCCGCGGTCCACGACGAATTCCACGGTGCCGGGGATCTTGTGGAGACGCTTGGTGAAACGCGAGATGACGCGGTTGGTGAGGCCGGGTGCCGCCTTCGCCTGCTGCTCTTCGAGTGCTGCACAGAGAATGCGGGTCAGATCGCCGACATTCTTCGACACGAGGAAATAATGCTTCATGAAGCGCTCGACGGCGGAGAGGCCGGGGCGCGAGTGATAGCCAAGGCTCTCGGCAATCTCGCGCTGGATGTCGAACGAAAGACGTTCCTCGGCCTTGCCGGTCAGGAAATGCATCTGGCACCGCACCGCCCAGAGGAAGTCGTCCGCCTTTTCGAACGAGCGGGCTTCTTCGCGCGAGAGAACCCCGAGCTTCACCAGTTCGGTCGTCTCGCGGACACGGTAGTAATATTTGGCGATCCAGAAGAGGGTGTGGAGGTCACGCAGGCCGCCCTTGCCTTCCTTGACGTTCGGCTCGACCAGATACCGCGTATCGCCGGCCTTCTCGTGACGATTGTCGCGTTCGGCAAGCTTGGCGGCAATGAATTCCGGACCGGTATCGGCGACGATTTCCTTGTCGAAACGGCTCTCGAGATCGTTCACCAGCGCCTCGCGGCCGCAGATGTAGCGGCTTTCGAGGATAGCGGTGCGGATCGTCATATCCGTCTTGGAGAGACGGATGCATTCTTCAACGGTGCGGGTCGCATGGCCAACCTTGAAGCCCATATCCCACAGCACATAGAGCAGGAACTCGACTGCCTTGCGCATGGTCTCGGTATTTCGCGGAGGCAGCAGGAACAGGAGGTCGATGTCCGAACCCGGCGCCAGCGTGTCGCGGCCATAACCACCGACGGCCGCCACGGCGATATCGGTGCCCTCGGTATAGAGGCCTTCGGCGATCGTCTCGTAAAGAACGCGGATCAACTGGTCCTGGAGCCAGGAGATGCGGCGGGCGCAATTCAACCCGCTGCCGTCCTTGGAGAGAAGCTGCCGGGCCTTTTCGCGGCCCTCGACGCTTGCCCGGCGCAGCAACGGCAGAAGCGCCGCCCGCAATTCCAGCTGGGGGCGATCCTTGTCCTTGACGATCGCCCTGCAATCGGCCCGAAGACGGGCCACGTCGAGAAGTTCAGAAAAATCGATGTCGTGTCTGGCCATGTTATCCTGCCGGTGCCCGGCCTGCGGGGGAGGCTATAATCTTTTTGAGGCACCTTGACCAACGATTATCATCATCGGACGTTTCAAAGTTGTTGCTTCCCGCTTTGAAGTTCAAGGCCGTGTTTTTATCGCACCGCCGTCTTGTGCGGCCCTTGCCTCGGCTCTCCATTGCTTGGGGCTCATGCCCGTCACGCGGCGGAATTCACGATTGAAGTTGGACTTCGTCGAGAAGCCGACGTCCAGCATCACCTGGATCACCGTCCGTTCGGTCTCCCGCAGGAGGCGGCAGGCTTCGGCGATACGGCGATCGTTGACGAACTGCGAGACATTCAGCCCCGTCACACGATTGATGGCGGCAGAGACCTCGCGGGCCGGAAGCCTCGCCTTGCGGGAAAGCTTCGCAAGGCTCAGATTCTCGCTCTTGTAAAGCTCGCCCTCTTCCAGAGCCGCCTCGATGCGAGATAGCGAGATCTTATCTTCTTCCGTTGGCTCGACGGAAGGCGAAGCAGCAGTCGGTTTGGCCGACGAGAAATCTGGTGAAAAATAGTAGACGATCACCGCGGCCATCGCCGCGAGGTTCATGATCGTAACCGCCAACGGTACATCGCGTGCGCCGTAGATATTGGTATAGACGGCCAGCGCGGCATCGCTGACAGCGAAGAACAGCATCAGCCCTGCGGTCAAACGAGCAGCGCGCAACGCCGGACGAACCCGCTGCAGGGAGGCTTCGGCCATCAAGTCGTCTCCGCCCGAGACCGTCTGCCTGTAAAGCGCAACGCCGTAGCCGAAGAAGATCACCAGCAGCAGTGGATCGACAAGATCGCGGAAGAAACCAACCGCCACTGCCACGACGCAGGGCACCACGGCGTGCAACCAAGGCTGCTCTAGAGGTTTTGCGGTCAGACCGCGGAACGCCAGGAAGGCAAGCGGTGGCATGATGGACGCGGTAATCGGCAAAAAGGGCACCAATCCGTCGACTCCGTAGCCAAAACGCAGCCCGACCCCAACGCCCTGGAAGGCATAGAGCACAAGGAACGCATAGAAATAACGACGCGTTCCGGGCAGTTCGACGCCCTTCAGGCTGCGATAAAGCGTCAGCGCGAAGACGAGGCCGGCAAGAAAAGGCAAGGGAACGGACAGCACGCAGGATACCCGATGAAACGGCTTCGATCACGATCTGGAAGGCATTAGCATGTTCAGGCTGAAATGGCATGCGGATCGAGGGTCCGAAGGAGGCGATCCCCGGCGCGGTCTCTCACCTCCTAAATCGCGCACTCTGAACCCGTTGTCGAAACGTCAGGCCTTGAGCTGCTTCTTCAGCGCATAAAGCGCGTCCAGAGCCTCGCGGGGAGTCATGTCGTCCGGATTGATGGCCCTCAGCGCATCCTCGACCTTGGAGGGCCCGGCGCGCTTGGCTTCTTCGCGGCGGACTGCGACCTGGAAGAGCGGCAGGTCGTCGATCAGCTGGCTCGCAGGGTTCTTACGGTCGGAATCCTCGAGCTTGGTCAGCACGTCGCGGGCGCGGGCGACCACCGAGTCGGGAAGACCCGCCAGCCGCGCGACCTGGATGCCGTAGGAACGGTCGGCAGCGCCGGGACCGACTTCGTGCAGGAAGATCACCTCCCCATCCCATTCCTTCACCCGCATCGTGGCGTTGGAAAGCCGGTTCAGCTTCTCCGACAGTACGGTCAGCTCATGGAAATGGGTGGCGAACAGGCCGCGGCATCTGTTTGCCTCGTGCAGGTGCTCGACCGCCGCCCAGGCGATAGACAGGCCGTCGAAGGTCGCGGTGCCACGGCCGATCTCGTCGAGGATGACCAGCGAACGATCGCTCGCCTGGTTGAGGATGGCGGCCGTCTCGACCATCTCGACCATGAAGGTGGAACGGCCGCGGGCCAGATCGTCCGAAGCGCCGACGCGCGAGAAGAGCCGGTCGACGATGCCTATATGGGCGGAGACCGCAGGCACGAAGGAACCCATCTGCGCGAGGATGGCGATCAGTGCGTTCTGGCGCAGGAAGGTCGACTTACCGCCCATGTTCGGGCCGGTCAGCAGCCAGAGCGCACCGAACTCGCCGCCATTATGCGGCGAGAGATCGCAATCATTGGCGATGAACGGGCCGACGGACTGTCTGCGTAGCGCCTGTTCGACCACCGGGTGGCGACCACCTTCGATCGCGAACATGCGCGAGTCATCCACTGTCGGACGGCGATAACTCCACTCATCGGCGAGCATGGCAAGGGCCGCCGCGACGTCGATCACCGCCAGCGCGCGGGCACCGGCCTTGATCGTCTCTGCCTCCGAGGTCACGGCTGCGACCATGCTGTCGAAGGCTTCGAGCTCTATCGTCAGCGCCTTGTCAGCGGCATTGGCGATGCGGCTTTCGAGATCGGCAAGTTCCGTCGTCGTGAAGCGCATGGCGCTCGCCATGGTCTGGCGGTGGATGAAGCGTGCCTTGCCTTCAGGCGTATCGGTCATCGTCCCGGAATTGCCGGCCGTCACTTCGATGAAGTAGCCGAGGACATTGTTGTGCTTGATCTTCAGCGACTTGATGCCGGTCTCCTCGGCATATTGGAGCTGGAGCGCGGCAATCACCCGCCGCGACTGGTCGCGCAACGCTCGCACCTCGTCGAGGTCCGAATGGGCGCCATCGGCGAGGAACCCACCGTCGCGCTTCAGAAGCGGCAGTTCCCGCGCCAGCATGTTGCCGAGCATGGATTCCAGATGAAGTGGCAAAGCCTTCAGGTCGTCGAGTGCTTGCCCCAGCTCCTCGGGCAACATCGCCTTGTCGAGAAAGGCCGCGACACCGCGGGCCGCTTCCAGCCCCTGCAGGATACTGCCGAGATCACGTGGGCCGCCGCGGTCGAGCACCAGGCGCGACAGGGCGCGCGGCATATCCGGCACGTGTTTCAGCCCGGAGCGCAGCTCGCTGCAGAGCGTGGGCTCTTCCAGCAGGAAAGAGATGGAATCGAGACGCCGGTTGATGCGGTCGGGATCAGTCAGCGGCGACATCAGCCGTTCGGCGAGCAAACGAGCGCCGCCGCCGGTCACGGTGCGGTCGATCGCCTTCAGGAGCGTGCCTTCACGCTCCCCGGACAAGGTCTTGGTCAGTTCCAGATTGCCGCGGGTCGCGGGGTCGATGAACAGCGTCGAGGCGCCGCTTTCGCGTTCCGGGCGGCCGAGCGGCGGCCGTTCGGCGATCTGGGTCTTTTCCACATAGGCGACGGCGGCCGCGGCGGCGGCGAGTTCTGCACGGGAAAAATTCCCGAAACCGTCGAGCGTGCCAACACCGAAATAGCGGGTAATGCGACCCTCCGCACTGGCGCTGTCGAATAGTACGGACGGCTGCGGCACCGCGACCTTGCCGAGCACGTCGAAGACGGGTTTGAGCTCGGCATCATGAAACATCGTATCCGGCAGGATCAGTTCGCGCGGATCGATGCGCAGGATATCGGCGAGCAGCCGCGACTGATCGGTCTCGGCGAGCCGGAAGACGCCGGTCGAGATATCGATCCAGGCGAGCGCCAGAAGCGGTTCGGCGGCCCCCTTGATGCGGGCGAGCGCCATCAGGTAGTTCGACTCGAACGGTGAGAGGAGCTTCTCCTCTGTAATCGTGCCGGGTGTCACCAGCCGCACGACATCGCGTTTCACCACTGATTTCGAGCCGCGTTTCTTGGCCTCCGCCGGGTCTTCAACCTGTTCGCAGACAGCGACGCGGAAACCGAGCGAGATCAGCTTCTGCAGATAGTCGTCGGCGGCATGCACCGGCACGCCGCACATCGGGATTTCGCGGCCGAGATGCTGGCCGCGCTTGGTGAGCGTGATGCCGAGCGCGCGAGACGCATCGACCGCATCCTCGAAGAAGAGCTCGTAAAAATCGCCCATCCGATAGAAGAGCAGCGAACCCGGATTATTCGCCTTGATCTCGATATATTGCTCCATCATCGGCGTTGCCGAGGCGCGGCTTTCCTCCGAGGCAAGCTCGGCAGTATTCAGGGCGTCGATGGGGAATCTTTCAAACTGGGTCACGGAACCGATTTTTTGTTGCGCGCTGGAACTTGCGACACTATCGATGAAGACACCTGAAAGACAACATCTGCCGCGGCCTAGAGGACGGCTGCCCACAAAAAGCTGGAGGAGACATGCCTGCTAAGGACAAGGCCACGGAGAAGGCCGCACGTTCGCGCGCTTCCGTAACCGAACAGGAAGCACTCGATTTCCATTCGGAAGGCCGCCCCGGTAAACTCGAAATCAATCCCACCAAGCCGATGGCGACCCAGCGCGACCTGTCGCTTGCCTATTCGCCGGGCGTTGCCGTGCCGGTCTTGGCAATCGCCGCAAATCCGGCAACCGCCTATGACTACACCACGCGCGGCAACATGGTGGCCGTCATCTCCAACGGCACGGCGATCCTCGGTCTCGGCAATCTTGGGGCGCTCGCCTCGAAACCGGTGATGGAAGGCAAGGCCGTGCTGTTCAAGCGCTTCGCCGACGTCGACGCGATCGACCTTGAGGTCGATACGGAAAACGTCGACGAATTCATCAACTGCGTGCGCTTCCTCGGCCCTTCCTTTGGCGGCATCAACCTCGAGGACATCAAGGCGCCGGAGTGCTTCATCATCGAAAGCCGCCTGCGCGAGTTGATGGACATCCCGGTTTTCCATGACGACCAGCACGGCACGGCGATCATCGCCGCCGCTGGCCTGATCAACGCATTGGAACTGACCGGCCGGGACCTCAAGACTACCAAGCTCGTCTGCAACGGCGCCGGCGCCGCGGCAATCGCCTGCGTCGAACTCATCAAGGCGATGGGCTTCAGCTCGGAAAATATCATCCTGGTCGACACCAAGGGCGTCATCTACCAGGGCCGCACCGAAGGCATGAACCAGTGGAAGTCCGCCCATGCGGTGAACACCACCAAGCGGACCCTCGCCGAGGCCATGAAGGACGCGGACGTCGTGTTAGGCCTTTCTCAGAAGGGGGCCTTTACCGAAGAGATGATCCGCTCGATGGCGGACAGGCCGATCATCTTCGCGATGGCCAATCCCGATCCGGAAATTACCCCGGAAGAGGTCGCCCGCATTCGCGACGACGCAATCATGGCGACCGGACGTTCGGACTATCCAAACCAGGTCAACAACGTCCTCGGTTTCCCCTATATCTTTCGCGGCGCGCTCGACGTCCGGGCAAGCCAGATCAACGATGCGATGAAGATCGCCGCCGTCAATGCGCTCGCCAATCTCGCCCGCGAAGACGTGCCGGACGATGTCGCCGCCGCTTACCAGGGCAACCGTCCCCGCTTCGGTGCACAATACATCATCCCCGTTCCGTTCGACCCGCGCCTCATCTCCGCGATCCCGGTTGCCGTCGCGGAAGCGGCGATGGAAAGCGGCGTCGCCCGCAAGAACATTGCCGACCTGGCCGCCTATGGACGCGAACTTTCCGCCCGTCGTGATCCGATTGCCGCGACGACGCAGGGTATCTACGAACGCGTTCGCCGCTTTCCGAAGCGGGTTGTCTTCGCCGAGGCCGAAGAAGAGCAGGTCATGCGCGCGGCGATTTCCTTCACCACCCAGAAGCTCGGCACTGCCATTCTTCTCGGCCGCGACGACGTTATCCGCGCCACGGCGGAAAAGGCGGGGATCGACCTCGACCGCACCGGCGTCGAAATCGTCAACGCGCGTCTTTCCAACCGGCTCGATGCCTATATCGATCATCTCTACGCTCGCTTGCAGCGCGAAGGCTTCCTCTATCGCGACGTCCAGCGCCTGATCCACAACGATCGTAACCATTTCGCCGCGACCATGGTCGCCATCGGAGATGCGGATGCGATGGTGACCGGCACGACCCGCAATTATGCGACGGCGCTTCAGGACGTCCGCCGCTGCATCGATCCGAAGCCGGGGCACAAGGTGATCGGGGTATCGCTGGTGATCTCACGCGGCCGGACGATCTTCGTCGCCGATACCGCCGTCCACGATATGCCGAATGCTGAGGATCTCGCCGATATCGCGGTCGAAGCCGCGCGCGTCGCAAAGCGCATGGGTTACGAGCCTCGCGTCGCGATGCTTGCTTATTCCACCTTCGGGCAGCCGATCGGCGAACGTTCAGAGCGGGTTCGCGAGGCGGTCAAGATCCTCGACCAGCGTCGCGTGGATTTCGAATATGACGGCGAGATGGCGGCGGACGTGGCGCTCAACCCGCATCGGATGGAGCAATATCCGTTCAGCCGGCTCTCGGGAACAGCCAACGTGCTCGTCATGCCGGCGATCCACTCGGCCTCGATCTCGACCCGCATGCTGCAGGAACTCGGCGCTTCGACCGTGATCGGTCCGCTGCTCGTCGGCCTCGACAAATCGGTACAGATCACCTCGATGGGTGCAAAGGACAGCGATATCGTCAACATGGCAGCAATCGCCGCTTACAACGCTGGGACGTAAGTGGTTTTCTTGCAATCAACCTCCGAGCGGACTAAGTTTAGTGAACTCAGTCCACTCGGAGGTTTGCTTGTGAAAACTATCAACATTCATGAAGCCAAAACCCATCTGTCGCGCCTCGTCGAAGAGGCAGCAAACGGCGAAGCTTTCGTCATCGCCAAGGCCGGTAAGCCGACGGTGAAGGTCGTACCTCTGGAAGAAGAGCCGAAGAAGAAGCGGAGAATCGGCGATCTTGACGGTCAATTTTTCATTCCCGACGATCTGGACAAGGGAATGGACAAGGAGATCGAGGACCTGTTTTACGGCAACCATAGCCAAATACAGCGGCCCGATCCGGTTCGTCCGATAGACGAGGAGCGTTTCGAGAAACGTCGTTAGCTCGCGAACCGTCCCGCGTCAGCGCCGAAGTGGCTGATGTAGCGGTCGGAGATCGAGGCGATCGGCAGGACAATCAGCACGTCGGTGGTGTTGAAAGCGTGGTCGATGACCGCGCCGTCGCCTACCATGGCGCCGAGGCGCAGATAGCCCTTGATCAGCGGCGGCAGCAAGGAAAGCGCCTTGCGGGTGTTCACGTCCTCCATTGGCATCAGGTCCATCGGGCGATAGAGTTCCGGCAGTGCCGAAACCGCCCAATCGCCCTTGGTCGAGACCGTATGGTGCAGGAAAGACAGCGCCATGGCGTGTTCTTCGGGCGAAACGCCCGGGAAGGACGCGCAGCCGAACATGGCGTTCATGCCGTGCTTCAGCGAATAGGCCCAATTGCCCTGCCAGAGCAATTCGACGGTGCGCTTGGTGCGGTAGTCCGGCAGTACGCAGGAGCGGCCGAGCTCCATGAACTGTTTGTCGGGATGACGCGCAAGCAGCGGCTCGATGTCGAATTCCGACGCCGAATAGAAGCCGTTATTGGCTAACGCCACTTCCTGGCGCAGCAGGCGGTAAGTGCCGACGATCTGGTCTTCAATGTCACCCTCGATTGCGTTGTCGACGACCAGAAGGTGGTCGCAGATCGCATCAAAGGCATCGACATCGCGGCGGCGGCGCATGGCGTCGGGGCTGAGTGTCGCGTGCATTTCTTCAACGAAGACGCGATAGCGAACCGCCTGCGCGGCATCGATTTCACGCTCGCTGCGGGCAAGCCGAGTTTCGAGCGTGCCAATGCGGCCGAAGACATCGCCGCTTACCGGAGCAGAGGCCGGCGCCTGGTTTGTTTCAGGTATCACTTCACGGTTCAGGAGTTCGATTGCCAAGGTGATTCTCCCCGTCCCGGTTTGATCACCGCCTTAAATCACTTCTCTGCGACAAGAACGTGACATCCATTGTCATAATAGGTTCCAGGAATGGTCGCGTCAACGCGCCTGTTGGCGCTCGGTGGAGAGAACTCCCAAAATTCGGACCTCCTCCAGCAGCGTCAGCGGATCGACCGGCTTTGCGAAGACGCGGCTGGCCCCGTTCAGAAGCGCCTCGCGATGTGTCGCCTCACGGCTTTCGCCCGTCAGCACGATCACCGGAACCAGAGACCGAACGCCGTTCTGCTCCTCGCCACGCAGTGCCGCCAGGAGATTGAAAACATCTCCTCCAGGCATGTACATGTCGGAAATGATAAGATCGAGCGGCGTGTCCCGGTTGAGTACCGCCTCGATCAGTGTGGGGAAATCACCGACGAGACGGACGCGATGCCCGGCCTTTGTCAGAACCGAGCGGATGATCAGCGCATTGACGGGATCGTCCTCGCCGAGCAGCACGTCGAGCCCTTCGCCATGCTTTTCGATGACGGGCGGCGCCGGCATGGCCTGGTTGTCATTCAGCGCGTCGCGTGTGCCGAAACCGCGCAGGCGGCCGCTTAAGACATCGATCAGGGATTTTTCCCGAAGCGGCCGGATGAGCCACGCGTCGAAGAAATCCTGAGGCTGGGAAGCGCGTTCCTCTGGATTGACGAGCAGGATGCGATGAAGCGGCGCATGCGCCTTTTCATTGGCATAATCGGAGGCAAGCCGGTGATCGACGATCAGGTCGGTATAGGGCAGCGGCCCAGTCTCTGCTCGGTCGATCAGCATCTGCGCGTCGGCCGTGTTGGCGACGTGCCGGCAGCGGCCGCCAAGCGTTTCGATCGTCGCGACCGTCGCCTTCGCGGCTGGCCCTTCCGGCGCCAGAAGCAGAACGCGCGACATCGCGAGCAATTGGTTGCGTTGGCCTGTGCCCGATTGCGCCGTTTCCGCGAAATGCAAGGGGAAGCGGATGGTGAACGTGCTGCCGACCCCCTTCTGGCTGGCGACGGAAAGCGATCCGCCGAACTCCGCCAGGATTCGGGAGGCAATACCTAGACCGAGACCGGTGCCGCCGCTGCGTGCCTCCGCGGAGCCTGCCTGCTCGAACTCACCGAAAACTTGGCTCAGTTCCTCCGGCGCCATGCCGGGACCGGTATCGATGACTGCGATAGCGACATTGCCGTCATCGACCGCAGCCTGCACCAGTACGCCGCCATGGGCGGTGAATTTCACGGCATTGCCGATGACGTTGAAAAGCACTTGCCGGATACGTCCCGGATCGAAATCGAGGAGGTCGGGCAGATCAGCGGCCACCGTCGCGGCGATCTCGATCCGTTTCTCGTGGGCGCGTGGCGCCAGCATCTCGACGACGTTTTCGATGAGATGACGGAGATTTTCCGCCCGGTTGTTGAGCCGGAAACGGCCGGCTTCCAGCGTCGAATAGTCGAGGAGATCCTCGACGAGCTGCGCCAGGGCATAACCGGACTGGCGAATGCCACTTAGATAGTTCTGCTGTTCCGCAGTCAGCTTGGTCTGGCCGAGAAGATGGGTCATGCCGAGAATGCCGTTGAGCGGCGTGCGGATTTCATGGACGACGGTGGCGATCTGCCGGGATTTCGCAGCGCTGGCCGCCTCGGCATTCTTCAAGGCGTGCTGAAGCCTGGGAACCGTGCGCTGGCGGCGCCACTCGGAGATCCGGGAAAAGAGCGAGGCAAATACACTGCGTGGTGCACGTTTCTCCTCACCCGGCTGCACGCCAAAAGCGGGCACGACCTTTTCGACCACGGGTTCGGCCATGCCGGCCGCCGGGGAAGACCCGAACGCCTTGGAGATACGTTCATGTATGTCGGCGATATCTCGCATTGGGAAAGACTAACGAGGTTTCTTTCCCAATCCTTAGAGCAATCAGGTAAAATTTTACTGATCGACCTTTTTCGGCCCGACCAGCTCGTCGAGGATCACCAGGCCTGCCCCGATGGTGATGAAACTGTCCGCCAGGTTGAAGACCGCGAAGGACCAGGTCTCGGTGTGGAACAGGACGTAGTCGATCACATGGCCATAGGCGAAACCATCGATCAGGTTGCCGACCGCGCCGGCGATGATCAACGTGAACCCGGCATGGGCGAAAGGCCGCTCCTTCGGGGTGCGGCGCCAGAGCCAGAGCACGAATGCGACGATCAGCACCCGCATGCCGACGATGAATTCCCGCTCCATGCCGGACAGAAGGGAAAAGGCGACGCCGAGATTATAGGTACGGTAGAGCGCCAAAAGCGGCAGCAGCGGCACCGCTTCCTGCATCGGAAGATAATTCTCGACGGCGATCTTCACCACCTGATCGAGGACGACCGCGACGACGATGACGATCAGAGCCACTAGTGGCCGCGAAAGAAGGGCTACGCGTCCGGTCATTTCTTGTCGTCCAAGGTCAGCAGATGGCGGCGGGCCTCGAAGAGCATCACGGCGGATGCGACGGCGAGGTTGAGCGAGTCCGCCCTGCCCTGCTGGGGAATGCGAACGGTGCGATCGGCAGCCTTAGCAAGATTGTCCGGCAGGCCAGACTGCTCGTTGCCCATCAGCAGCACGACCGGCTTTTTCGAATAATCCACGGTGCGATAGTCGACGGCGCCGGCGAGATGGGTCGCCACGACCTGGGTGCCGGAGCGCTTCTGCCAGCTCAGGAATTCTTCCGCCGAACATTTGACAACCGGCACCGCGAAGACCGAACCCATGGTGGCACGCACGGTTTCCAGCGAAAACGGGTCGGTGCATTCGCCGACCAGGATCACCCCGGTGGCGCCTGCGGCATCGGCGGTGCGGATAATGGTGCCAAGATTGCCGGGGTCGCGCACGCGGTCGAGCGCCACCAGCGTCTCGTCCCTGCCCGGCCTCAGATCGTCGAGTTTCTTCCAGCGCTGCTCGAAAATGCCGACCACCATCTGCGGATTGTCGCGGCGGGTGACCGACGAGAGCACCTTCTCGCTGACCTCCAGCACCAGCCCGCCATGGGCGACCGTCTTGGCCGCCACCTGCTCGACAAGCGCCTTGCCCTTGGCCGCCTTGGCATAGACCAGCGTGCGGATTTCCCAGCCCAGCTCCAGTGCGTCGATGACGAGCTTCAGGCCCTCGGCCATGAAGGTGCCGCTCTCTTCGCGGTCCCTCTTGTTGGTGAGCGCCTTGATGTCCTTGATGATCGGATTGGAAAGCGAAGTGACTTCCTTCACATGGCCGACCCGTCGTGGTCCGGATTTCTGAAAATCGTCGGTCATGCCGGCACCCAGCGACTGAAAAGAGATGTGGAAAGCGCGCGGCCCGGCGTCTTGCCGTCCAGCCCCGCCTCACGGATGACGAGCTCGCCCGATTCCACGACGCCGCCGGCGCCGCGCATCGTCTCGCGCATCAGTTCATGGATGGAGTAGAAGCTGGCGCGGATGGAATAAGCGGTCAGCACCAGGCCGATCGCCTTCGAGGACAGCAGTTCGCGGCAGATGTCGAGCATCAGCGGCAAATGATCGAAAAGCTGCCAGACTTCACCATTCGGACCCCGGCCGAATTTCGGCGGATCAGTGAGGATGATGTCGTAGCGGTTGCCGCGACGCTCCTCGCGCAGGATGAACTTCATGGCGTCCTCGCAGATCCAGCGGATCGGCGCCTTGTCGAGGCGTGCGAGCGACTGGTTCTCGCGCGCCCAGCCGATCGCCTTTTTGGAGGCATCCACATGGGTAACTTCGGCGCCGGCAGCTGCCGCGACCAGCGAGGCAACGCCCGTATAACCGAAGAGGTTCAGCACCTTCACCGGGCGTTTCGCCTCCTCGATGCGGTTCTTCATCCACTCCCAGTGAACGATCTGCTCCGGGAAGACGCCGACATGGCGGAAGGACGTGAAGCGGCCGAGGAAATCGGTGCCGAGCAGCGACAACGGCCAGGTTTCGCCAAGAGCTTCCCTGGTGAAGCGCCAGCGACCCATGCCGTCCTCATCCGTATCGCCGGTGAAGAGTGCATCCGCCTTTTCCCAGACGTGGCCGGCAAGCGACGGCTGCCAGAGCGCCTGGGCTTCCGGCCGGACGATGCGGTAGGGGCCGTATTGCTCGAGTTTCAGCCCGTTGCCGCTGTCGACCAGGTGAAAATCACCGGCACCGGACGATTCGAGAATGATCGGCACGCGCTCAGGCGGCCGCTCGCCGCTGCGCGGCAAAAGCGGGCGGGTTTCCGCCGGTGCTGCGGCCGGCGCGGGTTTCGCGGCCCTTTCCTGCAGCCGCGGGACCTGCTTGACTGCCGCTGGTTTTGCGGCGGCGTACCCGCGGGAGGACCTGTTGCCGGCATCGCTCCGGGCTTTTTCACCCGGCCGCCTTTCCTTGTTCTTCAATACGTTCATCCGCTTGGATTTTTGAGACTTGGGCAGCAGATAGCATTTGCCGGCCATTCTTCAAAGCCGGGGAGCCGATGGCGGCGTGTTTTATTGAAGCCCCGGCATGTCCGCCTTTTGTCCCCCTTGGCAAAGATCATCGCCCTTGCAATAAGTCTAGCAACGGTGGACGGAGGATCATCACATGGATATGGGCGGCGAAGAACGTATTGCAGCACCTCGCGAGGTGGTCTGGGCGGCGTTGAACGACCCGGAAATCCTTCGCCAATGCATCCCCGGTTGCCAGACGCTCGAACAAAAGTCTCCAACCGAGCTTTCCGCAACCGTCAAGCTGAAGGTCGGCCCGGTCTCGGCGAGCTTTTCCGGCGAGGTGACCCTCTCCGACATCAACCCACCGGTGAGCTACACGATCTCAGGCGAAGGCAAGGGCGGTATCGCAGGTTTCGCCAAGGGTTCCGCCACCGTCACGCTGGTTGACGACGGCAGCGACACGCTGCTTCGTTACTCCACCAAGGCTCAGGTGGGCGGCAAGATCGCGCAGCTCGGCTCACGACTGATCGATTCGACCTCGCAGAAGCTCGCCGGCCAGTTTTTTGCGGATTTCAACAAGGCCGTCGTAGCCAAGGCCGCGCAAGCCTGATTTACTTTGCCTGAATTCATTTCGAAGGAAGTTGCGCCGAGGCAGGCCGTCCAGCGACGGCCGCCTTATGCTCGTTCTGCCATCGGACCGCTTCGCGCGCTTCGACGCGAGCCTGTTTGCGGTGCTTGCCCTGGCTCCACCAGGTCACGAACGAGCCGATGAACAAGCCGACCAGCAAGGCCAGGAACAGAAACAGGAAGAAGGGTGCGCTGACCGCCAACATGCCGTCTTCAGGCCGGAAGGGGTTCAGCGCCAGGGTGACCATCTGGCGATTCGCGACTGCGAGCACGATCAGCACGATGCCGAGCGGCACGAAGACCACGAGCGAGACGATCCTTTTGAACTTATCCATCTGAATCTCCGGCAGCAGACTGCCTGCTGTTTACCAGCATCTGTTGCAGAATAGGCGCGCTTTGTGGGGTTTCAAGGGCGGCGAAAGCCGCGCCCGAAGGATCAATCCTCTTCGTCGTCCAGACCCGGATTCAAGCGCTCGCGCAGTTCCTTGCCTGTTTTGAAGAAAGGAACCCATTTCTCCTCGACAAAGACGCTCTCGCCGGTGCGCGGGTTGCGACCGGACCGGGAGGGACGATTTTTCACAGAAAACGCGCCGAAGCCTCGCAGTTCGACACGATTTCCGCCTGCCAGGGCATCTGTGATCTCGTCGAGCACGGCATTGACGATGTTCTCGACGTCGCGGTGGTAGAGATGCGGATTGCGAGCCGCAACGATCTGCACCAGTTCTGACTTGATCACGGTTGCCCCCTGAAAAGTTTAGATTTTTAACCGCGCCCAACCTGCCAAACGGAGACAAGACCGTCAAGAAACAACTTGTCGGCGCCGAAGACGCGAAGGACGTCGGGAGTGATTGCCTGGCCGAGACCGGAGAGGTTCAACATCTCGCTGATGGCACTCGCGAGCCAGAAGGACGAGGAAGAACTACGCTCCTTCCAGTCCACGATCGGCAGGTCCTTCGAGATGCCCCGTGATTCCAGATAGTCGCGGATGTCCTCCTCGCCGCCAAGCTTGTCGACCAGCTTGACGTTGAGTGCCTGGCGACCGGTGAAGATCGTGCCATCCGCGAGCTTCAGCACCTCGTCGCGCGGCATCTTGCGGCGATCGGCAACGAGATCGACGAACCATGCATAGCTGTCCATCACCATGCTGCGGATCATCGTCTTGGCTTCCTCGCTCGCGGGATGGAAGGGCGACGGCTCGGCCTTCAGCGGCGCCGACTTGATCTCTTCCAGCGAGACACCAATCTTCTTCATCACCTCATCGACCTGCGGATATTGGAAGATGACGCCGATCGAACCGGTGATCGAGCTTTCGCCCGCGACGATCTGGTCGCCGGCGGTGGCAATCATATAGCCGGCAGACGCGGCCAGCGTGCGGATATCGGAAACGACCGGCTTCTTTTCGGAAACCTTGCGGATCGCCTTGAAGATGCGCTCGCCGCCATAGGTCGTCCCGCCCGGCGAGGAAATCGAGACGATCAACGCCTTGGCCTGGCTGCTCTCGGCAATCTTGGCGAGGCGCTCCAGCAATTCCTTGTCATCGGTGATCAAACCGGAGATTTCGATGCGGGCGACATGAGGCAAGGCGGATCCGGCACTCTCGCCGGCAACGGCACGGTAGAGCGCAAAACCGATGCCGACCAAAAAAACAAGAGCAACGACCCGCCAGAAACTCAGCTTGCGGCGCAGGGAGCGCCGGTCCGCGATTGCCATTTGATCCATAAAATCACCCTTCGAGATGAACCGTCGTTGCTAAATAGGCTCTCTAGCGTGTTTTGCAGCGGCTCACATCACGTTTTTATGTTGCCCATTATTGTTTGTTGATTGAATAAAAACCATATTGGCGGACAAAGCAAAGCTCCTACCTGTTCCATCGGCATTGCCGAGATGGGCATGGAGACGAGCTAGAAGGAACAACCCGGCACTCATGCTGCAGCATATTCGAAAAACGGCAGGCTTTACTGCGGCGCTGGAGCCGCGCGCGGATGCCTATCAGGCGGCGCTGGCGCATTCCTCGCTCGTGCGTAAACTCAAGATACTGCTGCCGATCCTGGCCGGCGTGATTTCGGCCGCCTTCATCGCTATCTCGATTGTCCGCGCCTACCTGCCGGAAAACCTTTCGATTGAAAACGCCCGGATCGAAAACGGAAAGATCGTCATGGAACGACCGGCGATCTCCGGCCGCAACAAGGACGGCATCAGCTACTCGATGACCGCAAACCGTGCGCTGCAGGATATCAAGAACTCGAACATGATCACGCTTGAGGACGTCAAGGCCGCCGTGCCGGTCAACGACGACGTTATCGCGCGGGTCATCGCGACCGGCGCCGACTTCGACCGCGGCACGGACATGCTCGATCTCAACTCCCCGTTCGATG
Organism: Neorhizobium galegae bv. orientalis str. HAMBI 540; assembly: GCF_000731315.1. Taxonomy (NCBI): domain Bacteria; kingdom Pseudomonadati; phylum Pseudomonadota; class Alphaproteobacteria; order Hyphomicrobiales; family Rhizobiaceae; genus Neorhizobium; species Neorhizobium galegae. Next base: position 12,734 of record NZ_HG938353.1, on the reverse strand, counting down.
TCAATCTGAGCAACGGGATCACCGCCCGCTTCAAATCCGCCCATCTCGATATCAACGCTGGTGTGATGAATTCACCCGAGCACGTCGATATCGCCATGAAAGAAGGCTCTATCGTTGCAGAGTCTTTAAAGATAACGGATAAGGGACATACCATCACCTTCAAAGGCCAGGTTCGCGTCCATCTCGATCCAGCCACCATTCGCAACCAAGGCAAATAGAGCCCGGCCGTCATGATCAATCGCCGCCTTCTTACACGCAATGCCGCAGTTCTGATCGCGGCAGGATTTATTTCCTGTCTAGCAGCGACCGCACATGCCCAGACGACCACCAGCCAGATGGAAGGCCTGAAGCTTTCCGGCGACCAACCAATCCAGATCCAGAGTGACCAACTCGAGATCAAGGAGCAGGAAAAGAAGGCCTATTTTACCGGCAACGTCCAGGTCGTGCAGGGCACGACCACGATGAAGGCGGGCAAGATGACGGTTCTTTATACGGGTGAAGGTGGCTCGGTGACCTCGGGCAACGCCAATATCGACAAGATATTCCTCGACGAGACGGTATTTCTGACCTCGGGAACGCAGCAGGCGACCGCCGAGAAGGGCGAGTTCGACATGAAATCCCAAACCTTCGTGCTTTCCGGCAAGCAGGTCGTGCTCTCCGAAGGCCCTAACGTCTTCAAGGGTTGCAAACTCACCGTCCTGATGGAAACCGGCCAGGCCAAGCTCGACGCCTGTGGCGGGCGCGTTGAGATCCTGCTCGACCCGAAATCGCGGCCAAAGCAATAATAGACATTTGACGTGAAAATACCGTTCATCACCAGTCTGTCGGCAAGGAAGCCGTCCGCGCCCGAACCCTTCGTCGTACGCGATAAAGCGCGCTACGAGGGTACGCTGGTCGCGCATGGGCTTTCGAAGACCTACGACACGCGTCGCGTCGTCAACGGCGTGTCGCTGGTCGTGCGCCGTGGCGAGGCCGTCGGACTGCTCGGGCCGAACGGCGCGGGCAAGACGACCTGCTTCTACATGATCACCGGCCTGGTGCCGGTGGACGAAGGCATGATCGCGATCAACGGCAACGAAGTCACCCGCATGCCGATGTATCGCCGCGCCCGGTTGGGCGTGGGCTATCTGCCGCAGGAAGCATCGATCTTCCGCGGCCTGACAGTCGAGGAAAACATTCGCGCGGTGCTGGAAGTCCACGAGCCCGACAGGGACGAGCGGGAACGTAAACTCGACGAGCTGCTGGAAGAGTTCCATATCAGCCAACTTCGGAAAACAGCGGCCGTTGCGCTTTCCGGCGGTGAGCGCCGACGTCTTGAAATTGCCCGAGCGCTGGCGACCGACCCTGCCTTCATGCTGCTCGACGAACCTTTTGCGGGCGTCGACCCTATTTCGGTTTCCGACATCCAGAACCTCGTGCGCCACTTGACGGCACGCGGGATCGGCGTTCTGATAACGGACCACAACGTCCGCGAAACATTGGGCCTGATCGACCGGGCCTATATCATCCATGCGGGCGAAGTACTGACGCACGGCCGCGCAGACGACATTGTCAACAACCCGGACGTCCGCCGCCTCTACCTCGGCGACAAGTTCAGCCTCTAGACGCTGTTCCGGTCGCTGCAGCGCGCCAAAGAAATTTACTTTCCCGCACTGCAGCGCTTGACCAAATCTTTCAAAAAAGCAATTCTTGTGCCAGATGCAAATTTGGCCTTGTGGAGGCTTGGCCGAAAGCGAGCGTCCGCCATCCATGACCGGGTGGTTCAAGGGGATTGCACGGGAGTTTCGCGTCCGCCATGGGTTTATCCGCTAATCTTTTCCTACGCCAAACCCAATCGCTGGTGATGACGCCGCAGCTGATGCAATCCATCCAGCTGCTGCAGATGACGCATTTCGAACTCAACCAGTTCATCGCCCAGGAAGTCGAAAAGAACCCGCTGCTCGAAATTACGTCAAACGAGAGCGAAAACGACGCGGAAACAGGCTTCGACAGCGCCGACGACTTTGCCCCGACTGAAGACCGCGAGAGTTCGGCAGTGGCCGAAGTCGATAGCGGCTGGTACGAGGGGTCCTCTTCCATCAGCGCCGAAAGGCTCGGCGAAGGGCTCGACACGGGCTTCGAGAACGTCTTTCCCGACGATGGTCCGGCGCGGCGCGCCGATGCGCCGGAGCTGCTCAGCCAATGGAAATCGATGCCGGGCGGCGAGTCTGGCGAAGACTACGATCTGGATGATTTCGTCGCCGGTCAGGTGACGCTGCGCGACCACCTGAACCAGCAGATCCCTTTCCTGATCATCGATGCGGCCAACCGCCTGATTGCCCAACATCTCGTTGATCAGCTGGACGAGGCCGGTTATATGCTCGGCGACATCGAGGAGATTGCCGCCCGCCTGGGCAGAAGCGTCGAGAATGTAGAAGCCATCCTCCGCTCGCTGCAGACGCTCGATCCGCCGGGCGTCTTCGCGCGATCGCTCAGCGAATGTCTGGCAATCCAGCTTCGGGAAAAGGACCGACTCGACCCGGCCATGGATGCGCTGATCAGACATCTGGATCTGCTGGGCAAACGCGACTTCGCCTCGCTTCGAAAGATCTGCGGCGTCGACGACGAAGACCTCATCGACATGCTGGCAGAAATCCGCTGCCTCAACCCCAAGCCCGGCGCCGGCTTCGAGCGCGGCATGTCTGAGACGATTTCGCCGGATATCGTCGTGCGCGCAGCGCCCGACGGCAGCTGGGTGGTCGAGCTCAATCCGGACACCCTGCCGCGTGTCCTGGTAAACCACAGCTATTTCCAGACGGTGTCCAAGCACTGCCCGAAAAACGGGGACGACCACAACTTTCTTTCCGAATGCATGCAGAATGCCAATTGGCTGACGCGCAGCCTCGACCAGCGGGCCAAGACGATCATGAAGGTGGCGGCCGAAATCGTCCGGCAACAGGATGCCTTCCTGATCCACGGCGTCGATCACCTGCGCCCGCTCAACCTCAAGACCGTCGCCGAAGCGATCAAGATGCATGAATCGACGGTCAGCCGCGTCACCTCCAACAAATACATGCTGACGCCGCGGGGGCTGTTCGAGCTCAAATATTTCTTCACAGTGTCGATCGGCTCGGCGGAAGAAGGCGGCGACAGCCATTCGGCGGAGGCCGTGCGCCATCGGATTCGCCTGCTGATCGCCCAGGAAACGCCTGAGACGGTGCTCTCCGACGACGATATCGTCGTCAGCCTGAAACGCGGCGGGGTCGAGCTCGCGCGCCGGACCGTCGCGAAGTACCGCGAGGCGATGAACATTCCTTCTTCCGTCCAGCGCCGTCGCGAAAAGCGCGCGATCGCCGGGGTCGCGGCGTTCTGAGAAACCGGCGAAACACCCGGGTTTCCACAGGCCTACGTAGAAATCCCGAGGCCCGCTGCCGTTGACATTTAAAACATCGGGCGCTAGAAGCCCGCCGCAACTGCACGGGACATGGCACGAAACGTATCCCATTATCCAGACAGGCATCGATTGCAGCAATTTGGCCCAGTCGCATGTGAACGGCTTGGATGCGGGGACGGCTTGGCGTAGACTGGAACACGCAAGTCACGACAAGAAGGAAGAACTCCATGAGTGTGCGTGTATCCGGTAAGCATATGGAAATTGGCGATTCGTTCCGTCAAAGGATCGAGGACCAAATCGGAGAAGCGATTACAAAATACTTCGACGGAGGCTATTCAGGCCAAGTCATCGTGGAAAAGGCTGGTTCGCGCTTTTCTGCCGACTGCAAGGTGCATCTCGATACCGGGATCGTCCTGCATGCGGCTGGCGAGGCGAATGATCCGCAGATCAGTTTCGACGCCGCAGCACAGCGGATCGAAAAACGTCTGCGCCGCTACAAGCGGCGGCTCAAGGATCATCATGCCGGCAACCATGTGAATGGTTATGCGGAAGTTGCCTACACTGTTATGGACAGCGTACCGGATGAAGGGGAGGAAGTGCCCGAGGATTTCGCGCCGACCATCGTCGCGGAAAGTTCGAAGCAGTTGAAGACGATGACGGTCGCAAGCGCCGTCATGGCACTTGATATGACAGACGAGCCTGTTCTTCTGTTCCGTAGCCCCGGCAAGGAACATCTGAACATTGTGTACCGCCGCAATGACGGCAATATTGGCTGGATCGATTCCACCAATATCAAGAACTAACAACTTGGGGAGAGCGTCGGAGACGGCGCTCCCCTTCGCCTAGGGCACAAGCTCTTGCGGCACGAAGGATGAAGAGAATGGCATTGGCAGATTTGCTGCAGCAAGATGCGATTATTCCTGCCCTAAAGGTAAACTCCAAAAAGCAGCTATTGCAGGAGCTGGCGGTCAAGGCTTCCAAGTTGACGGGCGTGAGTGAACGAGAAATCTTCGACATCATCCTGCAGCGCGAAAGGCTCGGCTCCACCGGCGTCGGCCACGGCATCGCCATCCCGCACGGCAAGCTCAACAGCATCTCGTCGATCAAGGGTATTTTCGCGCGCCTTGAAGCCCCGGTCGATTTCGAAGCGCTCGACGACGAGCCGGTCGATCTGGTGTTCCTGCTGCTCGCGCCCGAAGGCGCCGGCGCCGACCACCTGAAGGCCCTGTCGCGTATTGCCCGCGTGTTGCGCGACCAGGATCTCGTCGCCAAGCTGCGCAAGACCGATTCCGCTTCGGCGATCTACGCATTCCTCAACGAGGAACAAGCCAACCACGCCGCCTGACGGCATATGCATTCGTGGGGACGAAACAAACTGCCCGGCCGCTGTCAAAGCGCCGGGCGGTTTTGTTTTTGAGCCGTATTTTGCAGGGGTTACGCGCGAAAACTCGACCGATCAGAACAATCGACAATCAGACGATGAAACATCAACGGGGACCGGCCGGCGTAAAATGAGGAGCAGGCTTTACCCCTGCTCCTCAAAGGCTTCAGGCGCTCTTCTCACCGGCGGTTTCTGCCGAAGCTTCCGACTTCGGACCACCTTTTGCGACACCCACCATGGCGGGGCGCAGGACGCGTTCGCCGATCGTGAAGCCGGCCTGAACGACCTGGACGACAGTATTGTTCGGGACGGCAGGGTTCGGGATTTCGAACATCGCCTGGTGGAAGTTCGGATCAAACTTCTGGCCTTCAGCATCGATCTTCTTCACGCCGTGGCGCTCCAGAGCGGACAGCATCGAGCGTTCAGTCATCTCGACGCCCTCCAGGAGCGTGGTCAGCGAGGCATCTGCCGTGGCGCGCATTTCGGTCGGCACGGCGTCCAGCGCCCGGCGCAGGTTGTCCGAAACGGCGAGCATGTCGCGCGCAAAGCCGGCGGCGGCGTAGGACTTAGCGTCCTTGATTTCGCGTTCGGTGCGGCGGCGCAGGTTATCCATCTCGGCGGCAAGCCGCAGGAAACGGTCGCGCAGCTCGTTGTTTTCGGCCTTCAGCAATTCCAGCGGATCAGGTTCGGCGGCAGGCGCCTCGGCATTCTTCTGGTTGGCCGCGTCCTCAAGAGCAGATGCTACGGCTTCCGCAGTGTTCTCCGCGGCAGTTGCGTCAGGTCCGTTCTTGTTGGTTTCGTCGGTCATGACGGTCTCCGGTTATTCTTGGCTTCGATTTACGGGCTTGGATTTGTGCCCGATATCGAGGTTTAAGGTGGAAAAATCAAGGCTTGCTGGGAAACTTGGGCGGTCCGGCCGCAAAATTCAGCGCGACAGCCTGGCAAGCAGCTGCGCGGTGTAGTCCACCATCGGCACGATACGGGAATAGTTGAGCCGCGTCGGCCCGATGACACCGACGGCACCGACGATCCGGTCCTCGCCGTCACGATAGGGCGCCACGATGAGCGAGGAGCCAGAGAGGGAAAACAGCTTGTTTTCAGAGCCAATGAAGATCCGGACGCCCGGCCCTTTTTCTGCGAGATCGAGAATCTCGATCAGGCTGTCCTTCTTTTCGAGATCATCGAAAAGCAGCCGCAAACGATCGAGATCCGCGACATCCGCCAGGCCTTCAAGCAAATTGGCGCGGCCGCGGACGATGAGCTGGGTCGGTTTGCCTTCCTCGCTGTCGCCGGACCAGACCGCAAGACCGCGCTCGACCAGTTCGTGCGAGAGCGCATAAAGCTCTCCCTGAACCTGGTCCTTGAGGGTCTTCAGCTGGCCGCGCAGTTCCGGCAAGGTCTGGCCACTCAGGTGGGCATTGAGGAAATTGGCCGCTTCGGTCAACTGCGACGACGTCACGCCGGCGGGCAGCTCGATGATACGGTTTTCGACCTGATTGTGATCACCGACCAGCACGGCGAGCGCCTTGGTCGGCTCGAGGCGGATAAACTCAACATGCTTGAGGACGGGATCGCTCTTGGTGGTGATGACGATGCCGGCGCCGCGCGAGACGCCCGAGAGCATGCGGCTTGCCTCCGCCATCAGGCTTTCCATCGGCTGGTCGCGGTCGGCCGGGCGGATCTGCCGGTCGATGTTGGCACGCTCCTCGGCAGACAGGTCTCCGACCTGCATGAAGGCGTCGACGAAAAACCGGAGCCCTGACTGGGTCGGCAGGCGGCCAGCGCTGATATGCGGGGAATAGATGAGGCCGAGTTCTTCAAGATCGCTCATCACATTGCGCACCGAAGCCGGTGACAAAGAGATGGGCAGCAACCGCGAAAGATTGCGGGAGCCCAGCGGCTCACCGTTTTCCAGGTAGCTTTCCACGATGCGGCGGAAAATTTCGCGCGAACGGTCATCGAGCACAGAGCCGCTGTCCCTACCCGTCGATGCCGAAAATCCCATCTAGACCTTCACCGTTCCGTTGATCATTCGATAAAATATAGTCATTCGACGCGCCTTCTCCAAAGGGAAAATTGCGCCAGCCACGATCATTCGCTCGTACACTCATTAGGGCTTTTTCTTTGCAAAAGCTTGGCCGGGGCCGTAGAAGGCGGAAACAGAAATCCAGGGAGTGAAACATGCGGCCTTCAGGCAGACAGTTGAACCAGATGCGCAAGGTCTCGTTCGAGCGCAATTTCTCCAAGCACGCGGAAGGTTCCTGCCTCGTCAAGTTCGGCGACACGCATGTGCTCTGCACCGCGAGCCTCGAAGAAAAGACGCCGCCGTGGCTGCGCAACAGCGGCAAGGGCTGGGTCACCGCCGAATACGGCATGCTGCCGCGCGCTACCGGCGACCGCATGAAGCGCGAAGCCGCCGCCGGCAAGCAGGGCGGCCGCACCCAGGAAATCCAGCGCCTGATCGGTCGGTCCTTGCGCGCCGTCATCGATCTCGAAGCACTCGGCGAAAAGCAGATCACCATCGACTGCGACGTCATCCAGGCGGATGGCGGCACGCGCACCGCTTCGATCACCGGTGGCTGGATTGCGCTCTACGACTGCCTGAAGTGGATGGAAGCCCGCTCGATGACCAAGGTCGACAAGGTGCTCAAGGACCATGTCGCGGCGATCTCCTGCGGCATCTTTGCCGGCCAGCCGGTAATCGACCTCGACTATATCGAGGATTCGGCTGCCGAGACGGACGCCAATTTCGTCATGACCGGTTCCGGCGGAATCGTCGAGGTGCAGGGCACGGCGGAAGGCAAGCCCTTCAGCCAGGAAGAGTTCCTGAAGCTGCTGGCGCTCGCTCAGGACGGTACCCAGGAACTGGTGGCGATGCAGAAGCAGGCGATTGCCTGAACCTGAAAGAGGTGCGGTTTGATTGAAGGCATTCTCGAAACCGCGCTCTACGCCGCTGATCTCGATGCCGCCGAAGCATTTTACGGCGGCATTCTCGGCCTAGAGAAGGTGCGGCGCGCCGGCACCAGACATGTGTTCTTTCGTTGTGGGCCGGGCATCCTGCTGATCTTCAATCCGGCTGAGACGATCAAGCCACCGCCCGCCGATTCGCTACCCGTACCGCCACATGGCTCGATGGGACCGGGGCATATCTGCTTTCGCATGACCGGCGACGCGATTGACTTGATCAGGGAAAAGCTCAACAAGGCAGGGATTGCCATCGAAAGCGATTTCCGCTGGCCGAACGGTGCCCGCTCAATCTATTTCCGCGATCCGGCCGGCAACAGCCTGGAATGCGCAGAGCCCAGGCTCTGGAATATCGAATAGGAATTATCATGCGCAAGCTCGATACCAAGACGATCGTCGTCGCCAGCCACAATGCCGGAAAGATCCGCGAAATCGCCGAATTGATCGGCCCCTTCGGTTTCTCGGCCAAATCCGCCGCCGAACTGCAATTCGAAGAGCCGGACGAGACGGGCACGACATTCGAGGAAAATGCCGCGATCAAGGCACTCGCCTCCGCCCGGGCCTCCGGCCTGCCCGCACTGTCTGACGATTCCGGCATCGTCATCGACGCGCTCGACGGTGCGCCGGGTGTCTATACCGCCAACTGGGCGGAGCGTGAGGATGGCAGCCGCGATTTCCAGATGGCGATGGAAAAGGTCGAGAAGGCGCTCGAAGAACGCGGCGCGACCAAGCCGGAACAGCGCGGTTGCCGCTTTGTCAGCGTTCTCTGTCTCGCATGGCCTGACGGACACACGGAAATGTTCCGGGGCGAAGTGGAAGGCACTGTAGTGTGGCCGCCGCGCGGCACCCAGGGTTTTGGTTATGACCCGGTCTTCCAACCGGAAGGCTATGATATTACCTTCGGTGAAATGAGTAGTGATCAGAAACACGGCTGGAAACCTGGCGAACCGGAAGCGCTTTCGCATCGCGCCCGTGCCTTCAAGCGTTTCGTCGAAACCTGCCTGGAGGCTTGAGGCATTTTGAACTCAGCCGCTCCCCTTCTGCGCGACACCCTTCTGCCCGATACCGGCGAGCCGGGCTTTGGCGTCTATGTGCATTGGCCATTCTGTGCGGCCAAGTGCCCCTATTGCGACTTCAACAGCCATGTGCGCCATCAGCCCGTGGACCAGCCGCGTTTCACCGCCGCCTTCCTGAAGGAGATGGAAGTGATGCGGCGGATGAGCGGGCCGAAAACCGTCACCAGTATTTTCCTCGGCGGCGGTACGCCGTCCCTGATGGACCCCGCCACGGTCTCGGCGATCCTCGACGGCATTGCCAGGCATTGGCATGTGCCCGACGGCATCGAGATCACCATGGAGGCCAACCCTTCGAGCGTCGAGGCGACCCGCTTCCGCGGCTATCGCGCTGCCGGGGTCAACCGTGTCTCACTCGGCGTGCAGGCGCTCAACGATCCGGACCTCAAGTTCCTGGGTCGGCTGCATGACGTCGCCGATGCCCTGAAGGCGATCAAACTGGCGCGGGAGATCTTTCCGCGCATGTCCTTCGATCTCATCTATGCCCGGCCGAAACAGACGGTCGAGGCCTGGGAAGCGGAACTGAAGGAAGCGGTTTCCTACGCGGTCGACCATTTGTCGCTCTACCAGCTCACCATCGAGGAAGGCACGCCTTTCTATGGCCTGCACAAGGCCGGCAAACTGATCGTGCCGGATGACGACCAGTCGGCAGCCCTCTACGAGGCGACCCAACAGATCACCGAGGGGTTCGGCATGCCGGCCTACGAGGTTTCCAACCACGCCCGCCCCGGTGCTGAAAGCCGCCATAACCTGACCTATTGGCGCTACGGCGACTATGCCGGCATCGGACCCGGCGCCCACGGGCGTCTGATGCGCGGTAGAAACAAGATCGCGACCTCCACCGAACGTCGTCCGGAAACCTGGCTGGAGCAGGTGGAACGCGTCGGCCACGGGATGCTGGACGAAGAAATCCTTGGCTTCGAGGAACAGGCCGACGAATTGCTACTGATGGGCCTGCGCCTGCGGGAAGGCGTCGATCTCGCCCGCTGGCAGCAGCTTTCCGGCCGGGACCCCGACCCGATCCGCGAGGAAAGGCTGCTGGAACATGGCTTCATCGAGCGGATCGGCAACTCGCGGCTGCGCTGCACGCCGTCCGGAATGCTGATCCTCGACGCGGTGGTTGCCGATCTGGCTTGCTGAAACCCCGGCGTTTAAGCCTTTACCGCCAGGACATGCAGCCAGTCGGTCGGCTTCTTGTCGTAGCCGCTGCCCTGCACCTCATCGATATCGACAGAGGTCCAGGCGAAAGCCTCATAAGCTGCCCTTAGCCAAGCCTTGGACGGGTAATTGTAATAACGCCCGAGGCCGTCATGTCCCTCGGCTTCGCCAGCCTTGAAACTCGCATAGAAGACGCCGCCTGGGCGCAAGGACTCGTGGATGCGGCCGAGAATGCCGCCGAGTTCCGCCCGTGGTGCATGCAGCAGGCAGGCATTGGCCCAGACGCCATCGAAAGCCGAGACCGCGTCGATATCCCCGAAACGCAGTACATCGACCGGCCTGCTCAGATGTTTGGAAGCTTCCTGCGCCATCTCCGGCGTGCCATCCGTCGGCGTGGCGTCGAAACCCCGCGCGATCATGACCGCGCTATCCCGCCCGCTGCCGCAGCCGAGTTCGAGGATGGCAGCGCCAGGTACAAGTTTCGACAGGAAGCTATCGAGGCGGCGTGTGTTTGGTGCAGAGCTCTCCGCGTAAGCCACCGCGTTTTCGCTGTAAAAGCTCGCCGTCGGATCCTTTTCCAAGGCCATGCGTGATCCTCAGCGCTGCGACATCAGCAGCTTGGTGCCAAAGCCGACAAAAACCATGCCGACGCCCAGATCGATCTTCTTCTTTGCCTTCAGATAGGCTGCGGCCACTGTTCGGTGGGTGATCAGCGCGACAAGGAAGGAATAATAGATGGTCGAAACGGTGACCATGACGGCGATCGCCGCCAAGCCATAGAGGAAGGGCGTTCCGACCGGCATGGTCGCGGCAAAAAGGCTGGCGACGAACAGCGCCGATTTCGGATTGGCAAGATTGGTCACCAAGCCCATGCGATAGGCGGTCTTGAGCGGCACGTCGATACGCGCCGCCGCTATGTCAGCCGACTGGCGTGACTTTTGCGCATCCAGGAATATCTTCAATCCGAGCCAGACAAGATAAAGTCCGCCGACGATCTTCAACGCCACATAGGCGAAAGGTGCCGCCTGGAAGAGGACATTGATCCCCAACCACCCGGCAAGACCCCAGCAGAACGTGCCTGTAATGGTCCCCATTGCCGCGAGAATCGGCACGCGACGTGGCGCGGTCAGCGCATAACGCATGACCAGAAGCGTATTGGGCCCCGGCGTTATGCACGCCACGGCCCAGATCATTGCAACAGAAAGCAGAAACATGGATTTTAAGCGTTGTTCTCGTTGATCAGCCGTTTCAGCAGTTCTACCTCGTGGCTGAGCTTCGTGTCACCCGAAATCAGCTCCTCGATCTTGCGGACCGCATGCAGGACGGTCGTGTGGTCCCTGCCGCCGAAACGGCGCCCGATCTCCGGAAAAGAGCGCGGCGTCAGCGTCTTCGACAGATACATGGCGATCTGGCGCGGCTTGACGATGACGCGAGTGCGGCGGTTGGAGACCAGTTCCTGGCGCGACACATTATAATGGCGGGCGACGATGCGCTGGATGTCCTCGATGCGGACGCGCTTGGCCTCGCCGGCACCCACCAGATGCGCGAGCAGTTCATCGACACGCTCGATCGACAGGGAAGGCTCGAAGGAACGGCGGAACAGGAGCTGATTGAACGCGCCTTCCAGCTCGCGACCGCTGGCGGTGACATTTCTCGCCACGTGGCTGAGGATTTCCGCCGGGATATCCAGCGACGGATCGTCCTGGCGGGCAGTCGCCAGGCGGCCCTTGATCATTTCGAGACGCATCTCGTAATCCGGCGCTTCGACTTCGATCGCCACACCGCCCTGCAGACGTGAACGAACGCGCGGATCGAGCGATTCCAGCTCCCAGGGCGCACGGTCGGCGGCAACCACCACCTGCTTGGCGCTATCGAGCAGCATGTTCAGGAGATGGCAGAACTCGTTCTGGATCATCTTGCCCTGCAGGAACTGCATGTCGTCGATGATCAGCAGATCGATATTGCGCAGCGAGTCCTTCAGCGTCAGTGCATCATTGTCGCGGATCGCGGTCGCGAAACGCCACATGAAATATTCCGCCGTCAGGTAGACGACCCGCGGCATGCGCTCGCTGCCGACCGCCGCATTGGCGATCGCCTGCAGAAGATGCGTCTTGCCGAGGCCGACGCCGGAATGAATGAACAGTGGATTGAAACGGACCGCGCTGGCGCCAGCTTCGGCGATCGTCTTGGCGGCAGCAAGCGCTACCCGGTTCGACGGGCCTTCCACGAACGTATCAAAGGTAAAGCGGCTATCGAGCGGTGAGCCGAACAGCGGGCCTGGAACGTGGGCCGAACGCGCAGGAGAAGCCGACGGCGACGGGAAAGCGGCAATCTTGCCGATCTCGCGGGGAGCCTGAGAGCGCGGGAAGGAGGTCGCGACGACGGGCTCCGGCGCAAGAGTGCGCTCTTCACTTGCCACAAGTACCTTGGTGTTGCGGCTTGCGCTGCGCACCAGGATTTCCACCTTCAGGATTTCCGCGTCTTCCGCCTGGAATATGGTGGTGATCTGATCGAGGTAACGATTGTTGATCCAGGATTTCAGAAAAGTGGTCGGAACCGTGAGCCGAACAACGCTCTTCGAAACGGAATGCAGCTTCAGGCGTCCGAACCAGCTCGCATAAACATCCTGGCCGACCTGTGCCTTCAAACGCGTGCTAAACCGCTCAAAAAGAGCATTATGCTTCATCTCCGTCGTTTCCCCTGCCGCCTGGGAGCAACTTGAATCAAATCCTTGCCGTGCGTGGTCCCCATTACCTGCACGGGCCGATATAGTATTCATATGCAT